>CAVUQT010000001.1:0-26566 GCA_963743645.1 uncultured Solirubrobacterales bacterium
GGAGAACGACGCGCTGGCGAACACGATCATCGTCGCCGCATCGGCTGACGAGGCGGCCCCGATCAAGTTCATGGCGCCTTACGCGGGCTGCGCGATGGGCGAGCACTTCCTGTACAACGGCCGCCACGCGCTGTGCGTATACGACGACCTGACCAAGCACGCCTACGCCTACCGGCAGATGTCGCTGCTGCTGCGCCGCCCGCCTGGCAGGGAGGCGTATCCGGGCGATGTGTTCTATCTGCACTCGCGCCTGCTGGAGCGCGCTGTCAAGCTCAACGACGATCTCGGCGGGGGCTCGCTCACGGCGCTGCCGGTGATCGAGACGCAGGCCGGCGACGTCTCGGCGTACATTCCCACGAACGTCATCTCGATCACCGACGGACAGATATTTCTCGAGCCCAAGCTGTTCAACTCGGGCGTGCGCCCCGCGATCAACGTCGGCATATCGGTCTCGCGAGTCGGCGGCAACGCGCAGATCGGGCCGATGAAGAAGGTCGCGGGGCGGATCAAGCTCGAGCTCTCCCAGTACCGCGATCTCGAGGCGTTCGCGCAGTTCGGCTCGGATCTCGATGCGGACACCCAGCGCACGCTCGCGCGCGGAGAGCGGATCGTCAGGATGCTCAACCAGAACGAGCGCGCGCCGCTGGCAGTGGAGGATCAGACCACGCAGATCTACGCGGCCACGAACGGATTCCTGGACCGGTTGAACGTCGAGCGCGTGCCCGAGTTCCTGACCGGGTTGACCGAACGGATGCACTCCGAACACGCCGACGTGCGCACGAAGATCGCCGGCGGCGACTGGTCGGATGAGACACAGCGGGCGCTGGGCGATGCGGTGCGGGCATATGCCGAGGACTTCGGGTACGACCTCGACGAGGAGGGCCAGCCGCTGGAGGACGACGCGCCCCTCCCGCCGGCGCGGGATAACTCCTCCGAGCGGGCGCCCGAGCCGGAGGCCCAGGCGGCGTAGTCTGCCGCCTCGAGAATCGCCATGGCCTCGCAGCGCGACGTCAAGAACCGGATCGGCTCGGTCAAGAACATCCAGAAGATCACTCGCGCGATGGAGATGGTCGCGGCCGCGCGGCTGCGCCGGGCCGAGCAGCGGATCGCGGCGCTGCGCCCGTACGCCGACGCGTTGCGGCGGATGACCAGGCAGGCCGCGCTGGACGCCGGTGCGGAGGCGTCGCGACTGGAGCTGCTGGGCGAGCGCGAGACGGTGTCGGCCGTGGGGCTGCTGCTGGTGACCGGCGACCGCGGGTTGGCGGGCGGGTTCAACTCGCAGGTGATCCGCGCGGGCATGCGCGCGGGCACGGAGCTGGACGAGCAGGGGCTTCAGAGCGTCTGGTATGCCACTGGACGCCGCGGCGTGTCCTCTCTGACGTTCCGCGGTCGCGAGGTCAGCGGCTCATACACGGGGTTCACCGACAAACCGTCCTACGCCGACGCGCGCGACATCGCGGGCGAGCTGATCGAGGCGTATACGACGGGGGCGGTCGATCGTGTGGAGCTCGTCTACAACGCATACATCTCGCCGTTGACGCAGGAGGTCACGCGCGAGACGCTGCTACCGCTGTCCAGTGCGACTATCGCGGGCGAGGAACAGCGGGACGCCGCCGGCGAGGCAGGCGAAGAGTCGTCGGGGGATGTCGTCGACGCGACCGTGTCCGGGTCGGCGTCTGGGCCACAGGCGAGATCTGTGTCGGGGTCGGCATCTGGGTCACGGGCCGCATCGGTGTCGCGGTCGCGGTCATCATCGGCGACCGGTCGATCCGACGCCGGTCCCAGGGCGCTGGTCGAGTACGAGCCCGACGCGGAGGAGATCCTGAGGCGGCTCGTGCCAGACTATGTCGAGACGTCGATCTATCGCGCGCTGGTCGAGTCGGCCGCCGGGTTCTTCGGCGCGCAGATGACGGCGATGCGCAACGCCTCGGAGAACGCCGGGGAGATCATCACCGATCTGACGCTCGAAATGAACCGCGCCAGGCAGGCCGAGATCACGCAGGAGATCATGGAGGTCGTGGCGGGCGCCGAGGGTCTGGCGTGACGTGAGATGGCATGGGGGTATGTACTTCAAAAAAAAAGAGTTGGTGCGCGATCGTAGTGCGGTATATACCTAAGTTAGACGTCAGCTAGATAAATAAAGACCATCGAATTCAAATTATTGCAATCGGTGTACCATCGTATGAGGCGGCAAAAAAATAGACAACACCAACCCACCCCCGCCTCGACAACGTGTAGCTACATAAGAGCACGGGCGAGCAAGTTGCGTCGAATAGAGAGAGGGAGAACGCCCTTCCGAACCGCCGTTTTGGCCGCATGCGACTACGAGCTTTGAACAGACAAACAGGAGATTGAGAAGACTGATGTCAACAAGCACGACAATGGACCCATCCGACGCGCCCGAGCGCGCGGACGCAGGCGCGGAGTCGGGCGGCGCGAGCACGAAGCCAAACGTCGGGCGCATCGAGGAGATCCAGGGCGTCGTCATCGAGGCCGTGTTCCCTGACAGCCTGCCCGAGATCAACCACGCGATCACCATCGCGCGGCCGGCCGCGGCGGCCGACGAGGAGGCGCCTGGCATCAGCTCCGAGGCCGGCGGCGAGGTGCTCGTGTGCGAGGTCCAGCAGCACCTCGGCGACGATCGGGTGCGCGCGGTGGCGATGGACACGACCGACGGGCTGGCGCGCGGGACGGAGGTAATCGACACGGGCGGTCCGATCACGGTGCCGGTCGGGGAGGCGACGCTGGGGCGGATATTCAACCTGCTGGGCGAACCGATCGACCTCGGGGAGGAGCTGCCGGCGGACACCGAGCGCCGCCAGATCCATCAGGACGCGCCGCGCGTGGAGGACCTGACGCCGACGACGGAGATGTTCGAGACGGGCATCAAGGTGATCGACCTGCTCGCGCCCTACGCCAAGGGCGGCAAGGTCGGGCTGTTCGGCGGCGCGGGCGTCGGCAAGACGGTGCTGATCCAGGAGCTGATCCACAACCTCGCCAAGGAGCACAGCGGGCTGTCGGCGTTCTGTGGCGTGGGCGAGCGCTCGCGCGAGGGCAACGACCTGTGGCTGGAGATGAAGGAGTCGGGCGTCCTCGACAAGACGATGCTTGTGTTCGGGCAGATGAACGAGCCGCCCGGGGCCCGTATGCGCGTCGCGCTGTCGGGGTTGACGATGGCCGAACACTTCCGCGACGAGGGTCAGGACGTGCTGCTGTTCATCGACAACATCTTCCGCTTCGTGCAGGCCGGCTCGGAGGTCTCGGCGCTGCTCGGGCGAATGCCCTCCCAGGTTGGGTATCAGCCGACGCTGGAGACAGAGATGGGCCAGTTGCAGGAGCGGATCACCTCGACCCGGCAGGGCTCGGTCACGTCGGTGCAGGCTATCTACGTGCCCGCGGACGATTACACCGACCCGGCGCCGGCCTCGGTGTTCGCCCATCTGAACGCGACCACCGCGCTGTCGCGGGCGATCTCCGAAAAAGGGATCTACCCGGCCGTGGACCCGCTGGACTCTAACTCGACGATCCTCAAGCCCGACATCCTCGGCGAGGACCATTTTCGCGTCGCCAACCGGGTCAAGGAGATCCTGCAGCGATACAAGGAGCTGCAGGACATCATCGCGATCCTCGGCATCGACGAGCTCTCAGACGAGGACAAGCTGACGGTGCAGCGGGCCCGCAAGATCGAGCGGTTTCTGTCGCAGCCGTTCTTCGTGGCCGAACAGTTCACGGGCACTCCCGGCGCGTACGTGCCGATCGCGGAGACGATCAGGGGATTCGAGGAGATCATCGCGGGCAAGCACGACGAGGTGCCCGAGAGCGCGTTTTTCTTGAAGGGAACTATCGATGACGTGGTGGCCGGTGCCAAATCCAATTAAGGGAAAGGGAGCGCGCATGCGCCCGTCGGGACCACGGTGCATGCACCGTGGTCAACCGCTGCTTGACAGGGACGACACCGCGGAGGTGGTGTGATGGCGCGCAGTAAGTTCCCAGTCGAAGTGCTCACCCCCGAGGGTGTGGTGTTCGACGAGGAGGTCGAGATGGTCTCCACGCGCACCGCCTCGGGCTCGGTCGGCATCCTGGCTGGCCACGAGCCGATGCTGGCGACGCTGGAGAAGACGGAGCTGAGGCTGTATCGCTCGGAGACCGACGTCGTGCGGTTCGCCCAGGGCAAGGGATACCTGCAGTTCGCCGAGAACCGCGCGTTGGTCTTGGTCCAGGAGGCCACCGAGGCGTCCGGGACCTCCGACGGTTAGCCTTCCCGCCAGATGAACATTGAGCGCGAGCCCGTCGGGGTCATTGGCACCGGCTATGTCGGTCTGGTCAGCGCCGCGGGGTTCGCGGAGCTCGGCAGCGAGGTGTGGTGCGTCGACATCGACGCTGACAAGATCGCGCGCCTGGGGCGCGGCGAGGTTCCGATCTATGAGCCCGGGCTGGAGGAGCTGCTGGCGCGCAACTCCGAGCGGTTGCACTTCTCCACCGACCCAGCTGGGGCGCTGGAGCATGCGCGGCTGCTGTTCGTCGCGGTCGGCACGCCTCCGACCCACTCCGGCGACGCTGATCTGTCGGCGGTGCATCGCGTCGTCGATTCGATGCCGGCCTCCGGGGAGCATGCGCTCGTGATGAAGTCAACGGTCCCGTGCGGGACGGGAGCGAACATCAAGCGGATATTCCGCGATGCGGGCAAGTCGGCGTTCAGCTATGTGTCGTGCCCTGAGTTCCTCAAGGAGGGATCGGCCGTGCAGGACTTCCTGCATCCCGACCGGGTCGTTGTGGGGGAGGACGGCGGCTGGGCGGGAGATGCGACGGTCGAGCTGTATCGCCCGCTGCTGAGCCCCGCCTACGGCGGTCAGGGCACGGGCGAGCTGGTGCGTACTGACATCGCCAGCGCGGAGATGATCAAGCTCGCCGCCAACGCGTTCCTGGCGACGAAGATCTCGTTCATCAATGAGATCGCCAACGTCTGCGAGGCGCTGGGCGCCGATGTGGTCGAGGTCGCCCGGGGGATGGGACTGGATGCCCGCATCGGCCCGAAGTTCCTGCAGGCCGGGCTGGGCTATGGCGGCAGCTGTTTCACGAAGGATGTGAGCGCGCTGAAGCTGCTGGCGGGCAACTCGGGGTATCACTTCCAGCTGCTGAACTCCGTGATCGAGGTCAACGAGTTGCAGAAGCGTCGCGTCGTGTCGAAGTTGCAGCGCCACCTCGGCGAGTTGGCCGGCAAGCGCGTGACGCTGCTGGGGCTGGCGTTCAAGCCGAACACCGACGACATGCGCGGCGCCTCCTCGCTCGTGCTGGCGGCGCGGTTGCAGGCCGAGGGCGCGCACGTGCGCGCGTATGACCCGATCGCCGAGGATGAGGCTCGCAAGCTGATGCCCCAGCTCGATTACGCGCCGGGCGCTCAGGATGCGATCGCCGACGCCGACGCCGTCGTGCTCGTGACCGAGTGGCCCGAGTTCATAGACCTCGACTGGGGCGAGGTCGCCCGGGCGATGCGCGGAGACGTCGTGATCGATGGGCGCAATGCCCTCGACCCCGAGGCGATCCGGGGCGCCGGTCTCACGTATGAAGGGATCGGCCGAGGCTGATGCAGGCCGTCATCCTCGTGGGGGGCGAGGGCACGCGCCTGCGCCCGCTGACATCGACCGTGCCCAAGCCGGTGGTGCCGCTCGTGGACCGCCCGTTCATCGCTTTCATGCTCGAGTGGTTGAAGGGACATGGGATCGACGACGTGATCATGTCGTGCGGGTTTCTGGCGACATCCGTGCGCAACGTGCTCGGCGACGGCTCGGCGATGGGGATCAATCTGCGCTTCGTCGAGGAGCCCGACCCGCGCGGCACCGCCGGAGCGCTGAAGTACGCCGAGCGGCTGCTCGACGAGCGCTTTTTGATGCTCAACGGCGATGTGCTCACCGACATCGATCTGACCGGCCAGATCGCTCAGCACGAGCGCACCGGGGCGAAGGCGACGCTGGCCCTGGCGCCCGTCGCCGACCCGAGCGCGTACGGGCTGGTGCACCTGCACGAGGACCGTTCGGTGAAGGACTTCGTGGAGAAGCCCAGCCCCGATCGGATCGATACGAACCTGATCAGCGCCGGCGCGTACGTGCTGCAGCGCGAGATCCTGGAGCTCGTCCCGCCCGATCGCAACGTCTCGATCGAGCGCGAGGTGTGGCCACACCTGATCGGCGCCGGCCTGTACGGGTTCCCGGCGGACGCCTACTGGCTGGACATCGGCACGCCGGAGCGCTACCTGCAGGGGACGTTCGACATCATCGAGGGCAACGTCGACACCGCCGTGCGCGCCCGGCTCGGCGATAGCTGGCTGGCGGTCGCGGAGGGGGCCGAGATCCACGGTCGGGCGATCCCACCGGCGGTGATCGAGCGCGGCGCGCACGTCGCCCCGGGTGCGCATGTCGGCAGCCTGGTCGTGCTGGGCGAGAACGTGCGCGTCGGTCCCGGCTCGACGGTCGAGCGGTCGGTGATCCTCAGCGGGGCGGAGATCGGCCCGGGCTGCACGCTGCGCGACTGCATTGTCGCGGCGGGCTGCCGCGTTGGGGCGGGCAGCCGCATCGAAGGCGGGGCGGTGCTCGGCGAGGGTGTGACGGTGGGGGCGGACAACACGATTGCGCGAGGGGCGCGTATCTTCCCGGGCGTGAACATTCCCGACGCAGCGATCAAGTTCTGATGAGCACCCCGCCGAGCACCGACGCGCGGACGGACGCCCACGCGGATGCGACAGCCGCGACAGCCGCGACGGGAGCGCTCTCGCGCGAGGCGATCGCACGCGTGGACCCCTCCGGCCAGCTGGAGGACGTGCTCGCCCTGCCCGAGCACCTGCGCGACGCGGCGTGGCGGGTGGAGTCGGCGATCATGCAGGGCTGGGACACCTCGGCGGGACTGGTCGTCGCCGGGATGGGCGGCTCGGCGATCGGCGGCGCGCTGGCGCGCGCGGCGCTGGGCGATCACGCCTCGCGGCCGATCTTCGTGACCCGCGCCTACGGATTGCCGCCGTGGACGACCCCGGACACGATGGTGCTGTGCGCGAGCTACTCGGGCGACACCGAGGAGACGCTCGCCTGCTACGAGTCCGCGGGCGCGCTCGGGGCGCAGCGCACGGTTGTGACGACGGGGGGACGCCTGGCGGAGATGGCACGCGCGGACGGCGTGCCGGTGATACCGCTGCCCGGGGGCTTTCAGCCGCGTGCGGCCGTCGCCTACATGACGGTCGCGGCGCTGGAGGTCGCGGCGCTGTGTGGAGCCGGGCCGCGGCTGACCTCGGAGATCGACGTGGCCGCCTCCCACACCGAGCAGCTCGTGGCCGAGTGGGGTCCCGATGCACCCGAGGACTCGCTGGCGAAGACCGTGGCCCGCGGTCTGCTCGGCACGATCCCGGTAGTAGCCGGCGCGGGTCTGACCACCCCGGTCGCCTACCGCTGGAAGACGCAGATCAACGAGAACGCAAAGCTGCCTTGCTTCATGCACGAACTGCCCGAGCTCGACCACAACGAGCTCGTCGGCTGGGAAGGCGCCCGCGAAGTGGGGCGGTTCGCGGCGGTATTCCTCGACGACTCCGACGCCCATCCGCGCGTGAAGGAGCGGATGGCGCTCACCGAGCGGCTGATCGCTCCCAACGCCGCGGCGAGCTTCCATCTGGAGACGCGCGGGCAGACCACGATCGAGCGCGTGATCTCGCTCGTGCTGCTGGGCGACCTGGTGTCGATCTACCTGGCGGCGCTGCGCGGGATCGACCCGGGTCCGGTGAAGGCGATCGACGAGCTCAAGGCCGCGCTCGAGCGGAGCTGAGCCCGGCAGGAGGTGTGATACCTTCGAGGTCGGCCGAGGAGCGCTGCGACGGGCACGATCCGCCACGCTCGGCCTTCCTCTGCAGCAAGGGCGCTCACCTGACCAGACAGGAGGCTTTGTCATGTCAGCAATGACCCCTACTGCCGTCGCCACGGACACCGACTTCAAGGTAGCCGACCTCTCCCTCGCGGAGTTCGGACGCAAGGAGATCACGCTCGCCGAGCACGAGATGCCCGGCCTGATGTCGATCCGCCGCGAGTACGCCGCCGAGCAGCCGCTGCGTGGCGCGCGCATCACCGGCTCGCTGCACATGACGATCCAGACGGCCGTGCTGATCGAGACGCTGACCGCGCTCGGCGCCGAGGTCCGCTGGTGCAGCTGCAACATCTTCTCCACCCAGGATCATGCCGCCGCGGCGGTGGCGGTCGGTCCCGACGGCTCGCCGGAGAATCCGCGCGGCGTGCCGGTGTACGCGTGGAAGGGCGAGACGCTCAAGGAGTACTGGTGGTGCACCGAGCAGGTCCTGCGCTGGCCGGGCGAGGATGGTACGCCGGGGGCGGCGGGCCCCAACATGATCCTCGACGACGGCGGCGACGCGACGCTGCTCGTGCACAATGGCGTCGAGTACGAGCGCGCCGGGGCGGTTCCCGACCCCGCGGGCGCCGACTCCGAGGAGCTTGGGGTGATCCTGTCGCTGCTCACGCGCTCGCTCGGGGAGGACCCGCGGCGGTGGACGCGCATCGGCGAGGGCATCAAAGGCGTCACCGAGGAGACGACCACGGGCGTGCACCGGCTGTATGAGATGACGGTGGCGGGCACCCTGCTGTTCCCCGCGATCAACGTCAACGACTCGGTGACCAAGTCCAAGTTCGACAACCTCTACGGCTGCCGGCACTCGCTCGTAGACGGCATCAACCGCGCCACCGACGTGATGATCGCCGGCAAGATGGCGGTCATCTGCGGGTTCGGCGACGTCGGCAAGGGCTGCGCGGAGTCGCTGCGCGGGCAGGGCGCACGCGTGGTCGTCACCGAGATCGACCCGATCTGCGCGCTGCAGGCCGCGATGCAGGGCTACGGGGTCAAGACGCTGGAGGAAGTGATCGGCGAAGGCGACATCTTCGTCACGTGCACGGGCAACCGCGACATCATCACCGCCGAGCACATGTCCCGCATGAAGCACCAGGCGATCGTCGGCAACATCGGGCACTTCGACAACGAGATCGACATCGCCGGCCTCGCACGGGTGCAGGGGATCGAGCGGATCAACATCAAGCCCCAGGTGGACGAGTGGGTGTTTCCAGACGGCCACGCGATCATCCTGCTGTCCGAGGGTCGTCTGCTGAACCTCGGCAACGCGACCGGGCATCCGTCGTTCGTGATGAGCAGTTCGTTCTCCAACCAGACGATCGCCCAGATCGAGCTGTTCACGAAGAACGACTCCTACGAGCGCAGGGTGTACGTGCTGCCCAAGCACCTCGACGAGAAGGTCGCGCGCCTGCACCTCGACGCGCTGGGCGTGCGGTTGACCGAGCTGAGCGCCGAGCAGGCGGCCTACCTCGGCATCCCCGTCGGCGGGCCTTACAAGCCCGACCACTACCGCTATTAGGCCGCAGCGCCCGGGATTGCGCCTGCCGGGCGCGGCTCGGGCTCTGCGCGGCTGATTCGATAGCTTGCACGCGCAATGAGAGCGATGGTCCTCGCGGCAGGTCTAGGCACCAGGCTGCGCCCGCTGACGTATGAGATCACCAAGCCGATGGTGCCCGTGCTCGACCGGCCCGTGATGGCGCACATCCTCGATCTGCTCGACCGGCACTCGTTCGAGGAGACGATCGCCAACCTCCACTACTTCCCCGACTCGATCCGCGAGCACTTCGGCGAGCGCCTGACCTACCGCTACGAGCCGGAGCTGCTCGGCACCGCCGGGGGCGTGCGGGCGTGCGCGGAGTTCTTCGGCGAGGACTCGTTCCTGGTGATCTCCGGCGACGCGCTCACCGACATCGACCTCACGGCGCTCGCGGCGCGCCACCGCGCGACGGGCGCGATCGCGACGCTGGCCGTCAAGCAGGTGCCCGACACGCGCGAGTTCGGCGTCGTGCTGCACGATCGCGAGGGACGGATCACCGGCTTTCAGGAGAAGCCCCGCCCGGACGAGGCGCTCTCGGACCTCGGCAACTGCGGCATCTACGTGTTCTCACCGCAGATCTTCGACTACTTCCCCGAGCGCCCGTTCGTGGACTGGGCGCAGGACGTGTTCCCCACGCTGCTCGCCAACGACGTCCCTTTTTACATCCACGAGGTGCGCGAATATTGGAACGACGTCGGCTCGCTCGGCGAGCTGCGCCAGGGCACGTTCGACGCGCTGCGCGGGGAGCTGCGCCTGGAGGTCGAGGGCGAGGAGGTCGCCCCGGGCGTGGTCGTCTCCGGCGGGCGCACACTGCCTGAGGACGCCGATGTCGAGGGACCCGCGTGGATCGGCCGGGACGTCACGATCGGCGCGGGCGTGCGTCTGATGGGCCCGGTCGTGCTCGGCGACGGCGCCACGATCGGCGACCGCGCGCAGCTGCGCGAGACGATCGTATTCCCCGGCACGCGTGTGGCGGGCGAGTCGATCCTGATCGGCGCGATCTCTGGGCATGCGGGGATTCTGGAGAGTCTGCGTCCGCGCCAGAATTGAGGAGGGCCCCCGCCGTGGGGGACCCTCCTGGCTCAGCGGATAGATGGCCCTCTGACAACTGTCATCATAGCACGGTCTCATAGCGCTCGCGCCGAACCTGCTCGCGCTCGGACTCGCCGAGCATCCGCACGAACAGCACGACCAGCGCGATGCCCATCACCAGGGATTGCTCGACGGCCATGATGATCCCGGCGATCGACTGGTCGTCGAGCGCGGAGATGCCCCATACGCGCGCGTGATGCACGTAGTAGGGGTAGAGCGCGACCGGCGCGAACGCCAGGCCCATGCCGAGCGCGCCGACGAACAGCTTGGTCGAGCCCATGTACGCGACCGGTCCCATGCCGCCGAGGCGCATGCGCGCGCGGATGGGCGAGAGCAGGTGCCACCAGTACAGCCCCCCGGCGATCAGGAACGTCGTGTGCTCGAGCACGTGCACGGTCGGGTGGGTGACCGCGAAGTCGTAGGCCGCGGGCACGTGCCAGGTCCAGATCACCCCGACGTACAGCAGCACCGCGAACGCGGGGTGCGCGAGCGGGCCGGCGCCGCGCTCGACATCGCGCACGGTCCGCGTGACGGGGCGCAGGATCACCTTCGTGAACCCGAGGATCGCGAGGATCGGCACGATGTCCAGCAGCAGCATGTGCTGGATCATGTGCATCAGGAACAGCTGATCGGCGAGCGCGTCCACGGGCGAGACGAGCGCGATCACGGTCACGAGCAGCGAGGCGGCGAAGCAGCACAGCCGCCACACGGGCGCGTCCGCGCCGGGGCGGGCCGAGGTCGCGCGCACGCGCCGCCAGCGCGTCAGGTAGGCGCCGCCGAGGAGCGCGACGCCGATCAGCACGCCGGGCTGCGGCGACCAGGACAGGTTGGGGGTGGCGACGGTGGCGGGGATCGCGCTCGATTGTCCCATCAGTGAACGGCGCGTGCCATCGGGCGTGCCATCACTGCGGATAAGCCGATAGACAACCGGCGCCGAGCGGCGTAGGATCGGAGACAGACCGTCATCTCCGTGCACCGAGTCCGTGGGCCCGGTCGCGCGAACTCGAACTCATACGAATGGAGCCTGTGATGCAGATCGACATCAAGGGTCGCAACGTTCCGGTCACCGACGAGCTGCGCGCGCGCCTGGAGCGCCGGTTGCGCAAGGTTTCGCGCCAGGTCTCCGAGCTCGCCCGGCTGGAGGTCGAGATCTATGAAGAGCGCAACCCCTCGATCGCCGACCGTCACGTCGCCGAGGCGACGCTGTATCTGAAGGGCGTGACGCTGCGCGCGCGCGACGCCTCTCCGGAGATGGATCACTCGCTGAAGCTCCTCGTCGAGGAGCTCGCGCGGCAGGTCAAGCGCCATCGCGACAAGCGCCGGCACCGTCGCGAGGCGCGCACGAGCGCGGTCACGGCCGCCCTGCCCCAGGTGGACTCGCCGGGGATCGGCGAGCAGCCAGCGGGTTGAGCGGGCCACCTCGCCCGGGCTGCCCCGGTCGGGTTGAGCAGGGGGTTCGGAGCCGCCCCCGGTGCGACGGTGCAATCGCTAATCTGAGGGAGTGTCCCCATCCCTGCTGGATCGCGCGCTGAACGCCGGTGAGGCGAAGAAGTTCAAGTCCTACCAGAAGCGCGTCGCGCTGATCAACGCGTTCGAGGCCGAGCTCGAACACGACTCCGACTCCGAGCTGCGCGAGCGGATGGACGCGCTGCGCGAGCGCGCCGCCGAGGGCGAGTCCCTGGACGAGTTGCTGCCCGAGTGCTTCGCCCTCGTGCGCGAGACGGGCAAGCGCACGATGGGCATGCGCCACTTCGACGTGCAGCTGATCGGCGCGATGGTGCTCAACGACGGGTGCATCGCCGAGATGAAGACCGGCGAGGGCAAGACGCTGACCGCCACGCTCGCCGTCGTGCTCAACTCGCTGGCCGTCCGCGACCCCGATCCCGACGATCCGGACGACGCCCCGCCGGCGCGCAAGGGCGTGCATCTCGTCACGGTCAACGACTACCTGGCGCGGCGCGACGCGGAATGGATGAGCCCGATCTACGAGGCGCTCGGCGTGTCGGTCGGCGTGCTGCAAAACCAGCAGCCGTATGAGGAGAAGCAGGCCGCCTACGCCTGCGACGTGGTCTACGGGACCAACTCGGAGCTCGGGTTCGACTACCTGCGCGACAACATGGCCAAGGACCTCGCCGAAAAGGTCCAGCGCGGGCACTTCTTCGCGATCGTGGACGAGGTCGACAACATCCTGATAGACGAGGCGCGCACGCCGCTGATCATCTCCGGGGCCCCCGAACAGGCCGCGGACCTGTACGTCAAGTTCGCGCGCCTGGCGCCGCGGCTGACCGTCGGCAAGACGCCCGAAGGCATGGACCCGCGCTCCAAGAAGCAGTTCATGGCGGACTTCGACTACGAGATCGAGGAGAAGCAGAAGACGGTCTCGATCTCCGAGCAGGGTGTAGCCAAGGCGGAGCGGTTTCTCGGCATCGACCATCTCTACCGCGCGGAGAACGGCCACCTCGTCAACCACCTGATCCAGTCGCTGCGGGCCGAGTCGCTGTACAAGCGCGACGTCGACTACGCGGTGATCGACGGCGAGGTCAAGATCATCGACGAGTTCACCGGGCGTATCCTCGACGGCCGGCGCTGGTCGGAGGGGCTGCACCAGGCCGTGGAGGCGAAGGAGGGGGTGTCGATCCAGGAGGAGAACCAGACGCTGGCGACGATCACCTACCAGAACTACTTCCGGCTGTACGACAAGCTCGCCGGCATGACCGGCACCGCCTTGACCGAGGCGACCGAGTTCATGAAGATCTACGAGCTGCCGGTCGTGCAGATCCCGACGAACATGCCGATGGTGCGCGATGACCGCAACGATCAGGTCTACAAGACCAAGGACGGCAAGTGGAGCGCCGTCGTCAGGGAGATCGCCGCGCGCAACGAGAACGATCAGCCGGTACTCGTCGGCACGATCTCGGTCGAGGTCTCAGAGCTCCTGTCCGAGCGTCTGAGAAAGCGCGGGATCGAGCATTCGGTGCTGAATGCCAAGCCCGAGCACGCCGCGCGCGAGGCCGAGACCGTCGCCGAGGCCGGCCAGCCGGGCGCGGTCACGATCGCGACGAACATGGCGGGCCGCGGCGTGGACATCAAGCTCGGCGGCAACCCCGAGCACCTCGCGCGCCAGCAGCTCGCCCGCGAGGGCATCGAGCCGGGGGCGGAAGGCTACGACGAGCGGTTCGCCGCCCTGCTGCCGGAGATCGAGCCGCGCGTGGAGGACGACCGCGGGCGGGTGATGGCCGCGGGCGGCCTGTTCATCTGCGGCACCGAGCGCCACGAGTCTCGGCGCATCGACAACCAGCTGCGCGGGCGCTCCGGCCGCCAGGGCGATCCCGGCGAGTCGCGCTTCTTCCTGTCCGCCGAGGACGATCTCGTCAGGCTGTTCGCCGGCGATCGCATCTATCGCATCCTCGACAAACTCGGCGGGATCGACGAGGAGGGCAACGAGGAACCGATCGAGGCGGGGATGCTCTCCAAGCAGATCGAGAAAGCCCAGAAGAAGGTCGAGGAGCAGAACTTCCTGATCCGCAAACGCGTGCTCGAGTACGACGACGTGATGAACGAGCAGCGCCGCGTCATCTACGCCTACCGCAACGAGGTGCTCGAGGGCAAGCCGATCGGCGAGGAGGCCCGCCAGGAAGTCGCGGCCGTGCTGGAGCGCACGATCGCACAGTACACCCCCGGGGACTTCATGGAGGACTGGGACATGGACGGCCTGTTCACCGCGCTCGCCCAGTTCTTCCCACTCGACCTGGCCGAGCAGAACCTCGACCCCGAGACGGCCGATCGCGAGTCGCTGATCGACAGCGTCACCGAGTTCGCCCTGACCCGCTACAACGCGCGCGAGACCGAGCTCGGCGAGGAGCTGATGGGCGCGCTGGAGCGGTTCCTTTTGCTGCAGATCATCGACGAGCGCTGGCGCGAGCACCTGTTCGACATGGACTACCTGCGCGAGGGCATCCACCTGCGCGGCTTCGCCCAGATCGACCCGCTCGTCGCATATAAGAACGAAGCCTTCGCGCTGTTCGGCGACCTCCTGAACAGCGTCTGGACGGACTACACGCGCATGATCTTCAACGTCCAGGTCAACGTCGAAGCTCAGAACGGCGGTGGCAACGGCGCCCAGCCCGCGTTTGCCGCGTCGGGCAACGCCACGCGCGCGGGGCGTGTCTCATACTCGGGCGGGCAGTCCGCCGCCGGCGCCGGAGCGCTCGCGGCGGCCGCCGCGGCCGCTGGAGCACAGGGCGGGGGGCAGGCGTCGTCGGTGGGCGCCTACGCGGAGAACGGCGGCGCGGCCGAGCCCGAACTCGCTCCCGTGGTCGAGCAGCGCGTCCTCGACGAGGAGCACCAGGTCGGCCGCAACGATCCCTGCTGGTGCGGCAGCGGTAAGAAGTTCAAGCGCTGCCACGGCGCGTAGGACGATCGTGGACACGGCGCATAGCTGCGTCCTCGGTCGCTCGCGTACGTAGTACGCCAAAGTGCTCCCTCGCGTCCTCTTACCGATCGGAGATTGACGGAATCTCCGATCGCCCAGCTTGGTCCACGACCGTCCTGAGGCTCATGGTCTTACCGGTGCGGCACGGTGCTACACTTGGCCCGGTGCCGACGACCAGGCCGCGCCATACGATCACCGAGACTCCGCCCGTGCAGGAGGCGCTGGATGAGCTGCGCGCGAAGCTGAACGGGGATCGGATCGACTTCGCCGAGCTGATGATCCTGGGGGCGCGCGCGAAGGCGCGCCGGCTGCCCGAGGAGGGCGACACCGAGCAGGCACGGCGGGCTCGTCATGAGCTGGCCGAATGGATTCGCAATGGCAATCCTGGCATGGTAGACATCGCGGCGGCCGAAGAGGTCAAGCACCTCGGGCTGATCGCCAACTACGACGAGTAGCGTGCTGCTGCTCGACAACTCGGCGTGGTCGCGCCTGCTCCAAGGCGTCGTGCCCGAGGATCGTGCGCATGCGATCGGCGACTGGATGGACCGGGACGAGATCGCGGTCTGCCTGCCGTTCCTGCTGGAGGCCGGCTACTCCGCGCAATCGGCCGCTATGTATCGATCGATGATGACCAAATTCGACAAGCCGCCCCGCATCGCGATCGATGGCGAGGTGGAGCGCATGGCGTTGCGGGCGCAGCGCGAGCTCGCAGAGGTCGGCCACCACCGCCTCGCGCCGATGGACGTGATGATCGCCGCGTGCGCGCATCGCGCCGAAGCGGGCGTGCTGCACTACGACGGCGACTACGACACTCTTGCGGAGTGCACGAGCCTGACGTTCGAGAGCGTTTGGCTCGCGCCGCCAGGGACGCTGTAGGGACACGGCACGCGGACGTTCGGCGCGCTTGCGCCGGTCTCTCGCGGGCTTGACATTTGCGCCGGTTGACGGCGCCCGCCCCGGTCGTGCATGGGTGGGCATCTTCTTTTGTCAACCGGCTTTTGACTGGGCCTTGAGCCGGGAAACAGGGCTGTTTGCGGGCCCGTCGCGGTGGGATGGGCTCTGGTGTCTGTTTGCTATAGCCATTGACAACAGGACTCGCATCGTGTTAGAGTTGCCAGCAAGTCCCGGAGATGAGGCGCCGGGGCGTCGGGTTGGTTATCGAGGGAGAGGGATAGAACTTGACTGCCGTCACAAAGAGCTTGTCGCTGCTCCGGTGTCGCCCGTGTGCTCGTGGGGGGACTGGAAGTCCGGTCTGCCACCCGCGCGGCGACGATCGTACGACGCGCTCGGGCGCCCGGTCGAGTTGCTCGGGCACCTCTGAAGAGATGAGTGCGCCGCAGTCGCGGCCGGGACGCCCGGCGGCTCTTGGTCTTGCCCGTGTGCGTGCCGGGCTTTTGAGCGTGCGTTCGGGCGGGACGGTTTCGCGGTCTCGCTTGGGCGTGCTGGGTAACAAGACCGGCGTCGTGGGTCCGCCTCTCGTTTTGGGGGTGGGGTCGTGGCGTTGAATGAGACGAAAGGGAGTTGTTTTAGATGAGATCCATGTTCAGGAGCGCCTTGGTTGCGCTGGTGGCTGTGTTGGCTGTTGGGGTGGTCGCTTCGGCGTCCGCTTCGGCGGCTTTGCCGGAATTTCAGAAAGGCGGGAAAGGGCTGAGCAATACGGTCAAGTTCAAAGCTACGGCGAGAGGCGGAATCATCGAATCCAAAAGTGGCGTCGGAGGTCCAGCGTGTACTTATTCGGTGACGGGAGAAATAACCTCGCCTAAAGAAGTATCGAACATCTTTATAAGGGGCACCAAATGTCGCATTAATTTGAAACCGATCATCCAGGAAGAAGTCTGCACTGGTCCTGGTCTCAAAGAAGGTGAAATCGCATTTGCAGCGCTTTCTGGAAGGATCGGGTACCTGGCGGGCAAAACCGTCGGCTTGCTGCTCGAACCGACCGGTGGAGGATTGATCGAGGAATGCAAAGTCGGCAAAGAAGGTGTCTATAAGCTCAGAGGGTCGGTAATAGGCAAAATCAAACCTCTCAACGAAGAAACAACAGAACTCACGCTCGTATTCCAGAAGGGAATAGGCCGGGGTGAACAGCTGCCAACGCATTTTGAAGGCGAAGAAGCGGTTCATAGCCTCGAAAGCGCGGTCAACCTTCTCAATCATGGGCAATTCGAAAAAACGGCGATAGAAGATACATTCAGTATCTCCAGCGAAGAAGCGATCGAGGTTAAGGCATAGGGCGCCAGTCGGCGGCATAGAAACAGCGTGCGCGGGGCTGAATTGCTCCGCGCACCCCAATTTGGGGACCAAAGGTCTTCCGGGAGGGAACGGAGTATTCATGAGCACTCGTCGGTCTAGTCGTTTGTGTGTCGTCGGTGTGTTGTATGCGTGTGGGTGGGCGCTTGCGTTGTTGGGCGTTCCGTCGTCCGCGCTGGCTGCGGCGCCCGTTATCGAAGAAGAGTGGGTCACGGAAGTCTCCGCAACCAGCGCGACGCTGTGGGCAAAGGTGAATCCGGAGGGCGAAGCGACAGGGTACCGCTTTGAATACGATACAGACGAATACTCTTCCTCCGCCGTGCATGGCAAGGTCTTCCCCGCCCCGCCGACACCTGAAGGCGACGCGGGCTCGGGCAACAATGGCGTCATCGTGCACGCTCATCCGCAAGATTTCACGCCCGGCACGCCATATCACTTCCGGGTGGTCGCCACCAACTCGGTGAAACCGACGCCCGAAGTCGCCTACGGCATGGACCAATCGCTTATGACACAGCCGGCCGCGGGCGCGCTGGAATTGCCGGACGGCAGGCGGTGGGAACTGGTCTCTCCGGCGATAAAGGATGGCGCGAGCATCGAGCCCTCGGAAGAACATGGGGGCGTGATCCAGGCCGCAGAAAACGGTGGGGCGATCACGTATCTATCGATCGGACCGGTTGAAAGTCCTGGGGGCAACTCGAATGTTACTCAGGTTCTCTCCGTCCGGGGCGATCATGGTGGCTGGTTGTCGCAGGATATCGCCACACCCCATGATGTCGCAACAGGTGTCTCAACAGGTAGCGGCCAGGAGTACAGGTACTTCTCCCCAGAATTGTCGGTCGGACTTGTAGAACCCCTGGGATCGGGATCCACAGGGTCCAATTCAGAAGGAGCGGCGCCGTTGTCGCCCGGGGCGTCGGAAAAGACCGTCTACGTGCGCGCCGACGCGCCATTATCGCCTGAAAAGCTGGAACAAGGGGTGTATGGTGAAGCGGCCGTCGAAGGTGGCTACCTCCCGCTTGTCACCGGCTGCCCGGTGATCGGCGAGTGCGCGTCAAGGGTAAAGGAAGACGCTAACGTGCCGCTGGGTACGATCTTCGGTGGAAAGGTTCACTTTGAGGGCGCGACTCCTGACGTAAATCACGTACTTCTTGCATCTCCCGAAGTGCCCCTTACGGAAAAGACACCCGAAGGGAAACCGTCGACAAGCGGGGGTCTCTACGAGTGGACTGGAGGGAGGTTGCAGCTCGTGAGCATGCTGCCCACGGGTGAACAGGCAAGCGAAACAGCATTGGGGAACGACAACTCTTATAACGCTAGGGGCGCGATCTCAAACGACGGCATGCGGATCGTCTTCTCTGTCGGAAAACGGCACCTCTATATGCGCTCCGTATCTATTGAGAAGAGCGTCCAGTTGGATGCACCCGAAGCCAGTGCACCAGGAGGTGAAGGCCAGGCTGAATTTCAGTTTGCGAGTGGGGATGGATCGAAGGTCTTTTTCACTGACGAAGCAGAGTTGACCGGGAACTCCTCAGCAGCGCCCGGCCGGCCAGATCTATATGAGTGCGAAATGATTGAAGTTGGTAATGAACTGAAGTGTACACTTAGGGATCTGACGGTCGATCCCCACTACAACAAGGTTACTAACCCAAGAGAAAACGCCGATGTAGAGGGCGTCGTGATGGCGGGCAGCGATAATAGCTCATACCTTTATTTTGTAGGTGAAGGGGAATTGACGGCAACCCCGAATGCACAAGGAGAAAAAGCAAAAGCAGGAAAGGGTAAACTCAAAGAAGCCAAAGAGAGAAATCTTTATATGCTGCATTACGATGAAGCAGCAAAAACGTGGGACCCGGCGGCGTTTGTGGCCCGCCTGGCTGTCGAAGATGCCCCGGACTGGGGGACAGAAGTCAATGGTGAAGAACCGCTAAAGGGGGTTCTTCAGAACGTGACTTCTAGGGTTTCGCCAGATGGACAAAAGTTGACGTTTATGTCTGAAAGAGAGTTGACTGGCTACGACAATGTCGATGTCAGTAGCGGCGTATCCGATGAGGAGATATACCTTTACAGTGCGCCGCCTATTGTTGGGTCCACTGGCCAGTTGGTGTGTGTATCGTGTAATCCGACGGGTGAGCGGCCGGCCGGGGTGTTGGATTCTACAAACGGTGGGGAAGGCGAAAGGTTGCTCATCGATAAGACGAGTATCTGGGCCACGCGAGGCGAAAATGAAAGTGGTCGGTGGCTAGCTGGAAGCGTTCCTGGGTGGACGGCCATGGAAACAGACACGGCGCGATATCAGCCGCGATATCTCGCCGATGATGGCCGCGTTTTCTTTGACAGCTCCGACGGACTCGTGCCTCAGGATACGAATAGACGGATAGATGTATATGAGTATGAGCCTGTGGATGTCGGCAATTGCACCGCCGCCATAGCAAGTGCCGGCCAGATCTATGTGGCGCGCGAGGGAGGGTGTGTGGGGCTCGTCTCATCCGGGAACTCGAGAGATGAATCTGTCTTTCTCGACGCCAGCGAAAGCGGCGAAGATGTCTTCTTCTTGACGTCCGCGCCACTGGTCGCCGGAGACAGGGACACTGCGTTTGACGTCTACGACTCGCACGTGTGCTCGACGGCGGAGCCATGCTCTACGGGAGGAGTGGTCCCTTCGCCGTGTACGACGGTGGACGCGTGCAGGCCTGCTCCGGTGTCGCAGCCGGCGGTCTATGGAGCACCCTCAAGCGCAACGTTCAATGGCACAGGAAACATCACCTTCATCTCATCGGGCGGAGTTGTCTCGAAGCGGGGGACGCGCGCGCAGGAGCTCGCGCGCGCTCTCCGGGCGTGCCACAAAATGAAGAAACGAAAGCAGCGGCAGGCATGCGACCGCAAGGCGCGTAGGCGGTACGCGTCCAAGGCGACGCCTGGAAGAGGTAGACCGGCCGGACACGACCTGAGGTCGAGCCGATGACCGCGCCCAGGGAGTTCGCTGATCGCATGGACGCAAGCCGGCATGCCCTCAAGCAAGGGTCATGCCACGCTAGCGGCGGCATAGCTAGAGCGTTAATCGTGGTGGCGGTTGTGTTGGGTGTAGTCGCGACGGCGGCGTCAGCTGAAGTTCCGGCACCCTGGTGGCATGTGAACGTGGGCTCGAGGCCAACGGTGCTGGCGTCCGGCGGTAAAGGGACGGTCGTGGTTTCGGCGACCAATCTTGGTGACGAAGCAGTGGATGGCGAAAGCACGCCCGTGACGATAACCGACACTCTGCCGACAGGTGTCAAAGCGACTTCGGCATACTTCTCAGCAGGCAATGAGTCTAAGTTCGGGACTCCGTTCGAACCGACTGCATGCTCGGTGTCCGGTTCCGAAGTGACCTGTACTTTTACTGGCAAGTTGCCACCGTATGAACGGCTTGAAGTAGTCATTTACGTTACGTTGAACGAAAAGGAACTGCTACCCGGCATGGTCACCAACGGCATCAGCGTGTCCGGCGGTGGAGCGCCAAGCGTGTCGGCCAATGGTCGACTGACCGTCGGTGAAGGGCCTCAACCACCAACGCCATTCGGCGTAGAAACCTTTGAAGCGATACCGGAAAAAGCAGATGGCTTGCCAGCCACGCAGGCGGGGTTGCATCCTTTCCAATTGACGACTACAGTCGTGTTGAACGCGGGTGCAGAAACCGATGGCGAATTGAGCGCTGAAGAATTGAAGGGGACCATGGGCTTTGTAGCTCAGCCCGCGCTTCCCAGGAATCTGCGAGTGGAGCTCCCCCCGGGCTTGGTCGGGAATCCGTCGCCGTTTCCACAGTGTAGCGAAGTGCAGTTCAATCAAGAAAAATGCCCAGTCGGCGCTCAGATAGGGGCAGCGGTGGTCACGGTTGCGAATCCGGTATTCGCCACAAAGGCGAGGCCTGTCTTCAACATGGTTCCGGCGGTAGGTGAGCCGGCGCGCTTCGGGTTCAGTGACGGAGGCATTCCAGTGTTCCTCGATACCGCGGTTCGTACTGGCAATGACTACGGCGTAACGGTCAGCTCGAACAACATCACGCAGACGGCCACGTTCCTGTCGGCTCAGGTGGCTATCTGGGGTTGGCCCGGTGATCCGCGTCATGATGTCTCGCGGGGTGAATGTCTCGGCGAATTGCGGGAAGCATGCCCGAAAGACACAATCGGTGCGCCTTTTCTTTCGCTGCCGACGTCGTGTGGGAAGGGCTCGACCGAACCGTTCGAAGCGACGCTCGAAGGCGACTCATGGTTCGGTCCGGGCAAGCCATCGCAGCAAGCTGAACGCAAGAAGTACACGCTGCACGATCCGCTTGACCCGTCGATCGCACTCGATGGTTGCAACCAGCTTGCGTTCGAACCTTCAATCAAGGTCACCCCGGATGTGACATCGGGGAGCGGTCCGACGGGGTTGAACGTCGACGTTCACGTGCCTCAGGAAGAGGTTTTGACTCCAAATGGCAATGCGGAGTCGACGGTGAGGTACATCACGGTCGCGTTGCCCGAAGGCGTGGCGATCAATCCCGCTGGGGGTGATGGACTGCAGGCGTGCTCGGAGGGGCTCGTCGGGTTCACGGGCGTCGCGGAAGTGGACCCGGGGTTGAGCACGGAGACGTTCACGCCGGCACTGCCGAACCCGTTTCAGCAGGGTGTGAACTTCTGTCCAAACGCATCGAAGATCGGTGAAGTCACGATCCATACGCCGCTGTTGCCGAACCCGTTGAAGGGCTTCGTGTATCTCGCCACCCAGAACGAAAACCCGTTCGGGAGCCTGGTCGCGATATATATTGTCGCTGAAGATCCCGTGTCTGGTGTGCTTGTCAAGCTCCCGGGCGAAGTGCGCCTAAGCGCTACGGGCCAGATCGTGACGTACATCAAGAACAGTCCCCAGCAGCCGTTTGAAGACGCCGAACTGCACTTCTTCGGTGGGGAACGCGCCCCGTTGACGACCCCGGCACATTGCGGTTCTTATGAAACGACCGCGTCGTTCGTACCGTGGTCGGGCAACAAAGCTGTATCGTCGTCCTCGACGTTCAGCATCACCTCCGGTCCGAACGGGAGTCCTTGTCCTGGCGCGAGCCTGCCGTTCGGTCCGTCGCTGACGGGTGGCACGATCAACAACAACGGGGGCGCGTTCAGCGCGCTGAGCACGACTATCGGGCGTGAAGACGGCCAGCAGGACATGTCCTCGGTGACGCTGCACATGCCCCCGGGCCTCTCGGGACTCTTGTCCGGCGTGGAACTCTGCCCCGAAGCGCAGGCGAACGCCGGTACGTGCGGGTCGAACAGTCTGATCGGGGAAACGACGGTCAGTGCGGGTGTCGGGTCCGACCCGGTGAGCGTGACCGGCGGCAAGGTCTACATCACCGGGCAATATCATGGCGCCCCGTTCGGCCTATCGATCGTGAACCCGGTCAAGGCCGGCCCGTTCGATCTGGAGCACGACACCGCCAATCCGGCGCAGAACCCGGCGTGTGATTGTGTGGTCGTGCGCGCGAAGATCGAAGTCAACCCGAGCACTGCGGCGTTGACGGTCACGACCAACAACGAAGACGAAGGGTATGCGATCCCGCACCTGATCGACGGTATCCCGGTGCAGATCAAGAAAGTGAACGTCCTGATCAACAGGCCGGGGTTCACGTTCAACCCGACGAGCTGCGATCCGATGAAGATCACTGGTTCGATCCAGAGCGACGAAGGTGCGAGTTCCCCCGTCGAAGTTCCGTTCCAGGTCGGCAAACTGCGCGGTCCTGAAGTTCGCGCCGAAATTCGCGGTCTCCACGTCAGGGAAGACGAGCAAAGCGAACGGCGCCAGCCTGTCGGTGAAGCTGACCTACCCCAGCGCACCGCAGGGTACCCAGGCGAACATCGCGCGGGTCAAGGTCGATCTCCCCAAGCAGCTGCCCTCTCGCTTGACGACGTTGCAGAAGGCATGCACCGAACGCGCAGTTCGAAGCCAACCCCGCGGGCTGTCCCGCGGCGTCGTTCATCGGGCACGCCAAGGCGATCACGCCGCTGATCCCCGTCCCCCTGGAAGGCCCCGCGATCTTCGTCTCCCACGGCGGCGAAGCGTTCCCGAGCCTGATCATGGTGCTGCAGGGCTACGGCGTGACGGATCGACCTCGTCGGGACGACGTTCATCAGCAAAGCCGGGATCACCAGCAGCACGTTCAAGACCGTCCCCGACGCCCCGGTCGGCAGCTTCGAACTGACCCTCCCGGAGGGCAAGTTCTCAGCGCTGACCGCGAACGGGAACTTATGCACCTCGAAACTCGCGATGCCGACCGAATTCCTCGCCCAGAACGGCGCGAAGATCAACGAGTCGACCAAGATCGGCGTGACGGGTTGCGCGAAGGTCAAGGCGCTGACCCGAGCGCAGAAGCTCGCCAAAGCGCTGAAGACGTGCCACAAGGACAAGTCGAAGGCCAAGCGCGCGAGCTGCGAACACGCGGCGCACAAGAAATACGGTCCTCTCAAGAAGAAGAAGTAAGCCATGACAAGGAGAGGGGGGCCGGGGAGCAGTTCGCGCAGGCCGTCCCGTGTGGACGACGCATCCCTGATGACCATCACCAGCCTTCGGGGCGGCAGACACTCCCTGCCGCGCGAGCAGGTCGACGGCATGCAGCGCGCACGGATCGTCAGCGCGATGGTCGAGGTCGCCTCCGAGCATGGGTTCCTCGGCGCGGCCGTGGGGCGCGTCGTCAAACGGGCCGGGGTTTCGCGGCGCACGTTCTACGACCTGTTCGACGGCCGTGAGGACTGCTTCCTCGCCGCGTTTGACTGGGGCGTGGAGCAGGCCTCCGAGCAGGTCGCCGGGGCATATGTGCGCGAGTCGTCGTGGCGCGACGGAATCCGCGCCGCGCTGGCCTCGCTGCTCGTGCTCCTCGACTCCGAGCCCCAGCTCGCGCGGGTGTGCGTCGTCGAGGCGCTGGGCGCGGGCACGCTCGTGCTCGAACGCCGCGCGGCGGTCATGCGGCGGCTGGCCGGCGCGCTGCGCTCCGGGGCGCCGCGGGCGCGGGGGAGCGCCTGCGAGCCGCCCCTGCTGACCGCGGAGGCGATCCTCGGCGGCGCGTTCTCCGTGATCCACACGCGCCTGTCGCTCGGCGGCGAGGGGCCGCTGAGCGACCTCTTGGGGCAGCTGATGGCGCTGATCGCACTCCCCTACCTCGGCCCGCGCGCGGCCGGGGAAGAGCTCACGCGCCCCGCGCCCGACTTCCCCGCGCCCCCGCCGGCAGCGCTTACCCGTGGTACGAACCGGCGCATCCTCGAACGGCTGGACATGCGTCTCACCTACCGCACCGTCCGCTGCCTGCTGTTCGTCGCCGAGCACCCCGGGGAGTCCAACCGCGCCGTGGCGATCGGCGCGGAGATCGCCGACGAGGGCCAGGCGTCGCGGCTGCTGATGCGGCTCGCCGGCCTGAATCTGCTCGTCAAGGAGCCCCACGAGCCGGGGCACGCCAACGCCTGGCGGCTCACCTCCTACGGGGAGCAGGTCCTGCTGGCCTTGCGGTCGGGCTGACCCTGGGCGAGGTCGATAAGACCAGGTCAACCAGGTCTTGATATGGTGTACGCATGTCCGAAACCGTCACCGTAACCGAGGCCAAAACGCAACTGTCGCGTCTGATCGAGCGTGCCGGCGAGGGCGAGGAGATCGTGATCCGCCGCGGGCCACGGCCGGTGGCGAAGCTGATCCGCTACGACGCCCCCAAGCGCAAACCGCGCAAACCGGGCGATCTCAAGGGAAAGATCTGGGTCAGCGACGACTTCGACGAGCCGGATGAGGAAATCGAGCGGTTGTTCGGTATGAGGGATTGAACTCGCTGCTGCTCGATACCCATGCCATCCTATGGTGGCGCGGGGGCGATCGGCGCCTCGGCGCTCGGGCGCAAGCGACGATCGCCGATCCGGATGTGCCGCTGTTCTTCAGCGCGGCCTCGATCTGGGAGATGGCGATCAAGCGTGCGCAGGGCAAGCTCAGCATCCCTGACAACCTGCTCGAAACGATGGAGCAGCGTGGGTTCGCCGAATTGCCGGTCAGCGCTCGGCACGGCCTGATCGCCGGCGCCCTGCCCCCGCACCATCGCGATCCGTTCGATCGGATGCTCGTCGCCCAGGCGCAGAGCGAGGGTCTCACGCTCGTCACCCATGACGAGCAGATCGCGGCCTACGACGTGCCGGTGCTCTGGTCGTTATAGCGATAGCGTGCAGATATGACAACCAATGCCCCGGCCGAGTCCCCGCAGCGTCTGTCCGCGATTCATGAGCAGTTGAAGCTCCTCGCGGATTATCTTTGACCCGGCTGCGCTGAGCGAGCGCGTCTCCGCGCTCGAATCCGAGATGGGGGCGCCCGGGTTCTGGGATGACTCCGAGCGGGCCGCGTCGGTGTCCTCGGAGCACTCGCGCGCCGCCAGGCGGCTGGAGACGTTCACGACGCTCGCCTCCGACGTCGAGGACCTCGACGGCCTGATCGAGATGGCCGCTGAGGACTCCTCGCTCCAGGGGGAAATCGACGAGCAGTTCGTCTCCGTCGAGTCGCGCCTGGCCGCCCTGGAGGAGCAGCGGCTGTTCTCCGGGCGCTATGACTCCGGCGACGCGCTCGTCAGCGTCAACGCCGGTGCGGGCGGGACCGACGCGCAGGACTGGGCCGAGATGGTGCTGCGCATGCTGATGCGCTGGGCCGAGTCGCGCGGGTTCGCCGTCGAGCTGCTGGAGGCGAGCGCGGGCGAGGAAACGGGGATCAAGTCCGCCACGTTCCGGGCCGCCGGCGAGAACGCGTACGGGTTGTTCGGCGCCGAGCGCGGCGTGCACCGGCTCGTGCGCCAGTCCCCGTTCGACTCCGCCCACCGCCGCCACACGAGCTTCGCCGGCGTCGAGGTCGCCCCGGTCGTGCCCGAGGCCTCCGGCGAGGTCGAGATCGACGAGGACGACCTGCAGGTGGACACCTACCGGGCCTCCGGCGCGGGCGGTCAGCACGTCAACAAGACCGACTCGGCCGTGCGCGTCACCCACCGGCCGACGGGCATCGTGGTGCAGTGCCAGAACGAGCGCTCCCAGTCCTCCAACCGCGCGACCGCGATGGCGATGCTGCGCGCCAAGATCCTGGAGAAGCGGGAGCGCGAGCGCGCCGAGGAGATCGCGCGCGAGAAGGGCGAAGCCCAGGACGTCAACTTTGGCTCGCAGATCCGCTCCTACGTGATGCACCCCTACTCGCTCGTGAAGGACCACCGCACGAACTTCGAGGTGGGCGACGTCCAGCGGGTGCTCGACGGCGATATGGACGGATTTGTGCGAGCTTACCTCCTCATGGCGGCCTCATCCCATCGGCCGACGTGACGTCTCTGCCGGAGAAGGAGCAGGAGCGGAAATGGGGCT
>CAVUQT010000002.1:0-47831 GCA_963743645.1 uncultured Solirubrobacterales bacterium
AGCACGAATTGGGCGCTTGTGAACAGGAAGGTGTGCCTGCCTCGGGTGTGACGGTCACGTGCACGTTCTCCGGCGCGGAAAACGAACTCGGTGAACCGGTGACGGGGTTCGAACCCGATGCGGTGCTCGACGCGCGGATGTCGGTGGTGGTTGAAGAAGGCACGCCGAGCGGGCTCCTGAACACGGTCACCGCGACCGGGCCGGGCGGCGTGGAAGCCTCCGCGAGTGAGCCGCTGCTGCTGAACTCCTCGGTCTCGCCGTTCGGGCCGAGCGACTTCAACTCATATATCGCCGGGGAAGATGGGCTGCCCGACAACCAGGCGGGCGATCACCCGTACGAGATGACCACCCGCTTTGACCTGAACGCCGTGGTCCGGACGCTGCCCGAAGGCACCTCGACCGACCTGGACAGCGTCAAGGATTTGAAGGATGTGGTCGTGGATCTGCCGATCGGGCTCGTCGGTGATGCGCAGGCGACGCCGAAGTGTACCTTCGTGCAGCTCACGAACACGTGTCCGATCGACACCCGGGTGGGGCAGATCAGAACCCAGCCGGAAGGTCCCACGGAAGCCGCCACAGCGATCTATAACATGGTGCCTGAGCAGGGTGTGGCGGCCGAGTTCGGGTTCTTCGACGCGTTGCATGCGACGCATGCGATCTATGCCACGGTCGCGCCGACACCCTCGGGGTATGTGTTGCGTGCGAATACGCGGGAAGTCCCCTCGATCTCCCTGACCGACGCGACCGTGACGTTCTACGGCAACCCTGTCGTGAAGGACGAAACGCGCGGGACACCGGTCGCCTTCTTCACCAACCCCTCCGACTGCTCCTCAGGCCGGCCGCGTGTCTCGACTGTGCATATGGACTCCTGGCAGGAACCGGGTGTGTTCAACTCCAACGGCACGCCGCTCGGCGAACCGCTGCTCGAATCCGCCGGCTGGGTGTCGTTGAGCAGCCCGGCCGGGGAGTCGCCGCCGGTCACCGGTTGCAGCCAGTTGCGTTTCAACGCGACGATGTCCGCACAGCCCGACACCAGCGCGGGGGATGCCGCGACCGGCTTGAACTTTGATTTGAAGGTCCCGCAGACGGAGACTCCCGGGACGCTCGCGACGCCACCGTTGCGCGACGCGACGGTCGCGATGCCGGCGGGCATGACGGTCAACCCGGCCTCCGCGAACGGCCTGCAGGCGTGCTCGGAGGCGCAGATCGGCTGGCTCGGGACGCATGGTCCTCATGGCGAACTGCTGGCGAACGGGGGCCTTACGAACTTCACCCCGGCCAAACCCGCCTGTCCGGAATCATCGAGGATCGGCTCGGTCGAAGTCCTCAGCCCGTTGATCGGCTCGACGCTGATCGGCTCGGTGTTCCTCGCGACCCAGGATCAGAACCCGTTCGGGAGCCTGCTCGCGGGCTACATCGTGATCGACGATCCGACGACGGGGACGGTCGTGAAGGTCCCCGGCGAACTGAAAACGGACCCCGTCACGGGGCAGATCACGGGTGTCTTCAAGGAAAACCCGCAGATCCCGTTCTCAGAGCTGAAGCTCCGTTTCTTCAGCCCCGACCTCGCGACCCCCCAGTCCTGCGGCACGTTCACGACGACCTCGGACCTGATGCCCTGGTCGGCCCCCGAATCGGGCCCCGACGCGACCCCGTCTGACAGCTTCAACATCGCCTCGAACTGCAGCCTCGGGTTCGGCCCGTCCTTCAGCGCAGGGACGCAGAACAACCAGGCGGGAGCGTTCAGCCCGTTGACGGTCACGATCGCCAGGAACGACGGTGAACAGCACCTGACTGGGTTGACGGTTACGACGCCGCCGGGTCTGCTGGGGAGCCTCAGGGGTGTGGCGCAGTGCGGCGAACCGCAGGCCGCGAACGGCACGTGTGGCCCTGAAAGCCTGATCGGGGAAACGACGGTCAGCTCGGGGGTCGGTCCGAACCCGTTCGTGGTCCACGGCGGCCGCGTTTACCTGACGGGCCCCTACAACAACGGCCCGTTCGGGCTGAGCGTCGTCGTGCCCGCGGTAGCCGGCCCGTTCAACCTCGGCAACGTGGTGGTGCGCAGCTCGATCAGGATCGACCGGACGACCGGGCAGATCACGGTCGCCTCCGACCCGTTCCCGACGATGGTCAACAGCATCGAAGGCCTCAAATCGGGGCTCCCGGCCGACATCCGGACGGTGAACGTCACGATCAACCGCCCGCACTTCACCTTCAACGCCACCAACTGCAGCCCGATGAACGTGACGGGCTCGATCCAGGGCGCCCAGGGCGCCAACGTCGCGGTCTCGAGCTCCTATCAGGCCGCGAACTGCGCGAACCTGCCGTTCAAACCGCAGTTCACGGTCAGCACGCAGGGCAAGACCAGCAAAGCCAACGGCGCCAGCCTGAACGTGAAGATCGCCTACCCCTCAAGCGGACAGGCGAACATCGCCAAGGTCGACCTGCAGTTCCCCAAGATCCTCCCAGCCCGCCTGACGACCCTGCAGAAAGCGTGCACCGAAGCGCAGTTCAACACCAACCCGGCAGGCTGTCCCGTGGCGTCTGACATCGCGACCGTGACGGTCCACACCACGCTCTTGAACAGCCCGCTGACCGGTCCTGCGTACTTCGTCAGTCACGGCGGAGCAGCGTTCCCGGATGTCGAGCTGGTGCTGCAAGGCGAAGGTGTCCTGCTGGTGGTTGATGGCAAGACGCAGATCAAGAAAGGCATCACCTACTCCCACTTCGACACGACCCCCGACGCCCCGTTCACGACGTTTGAATTCAACGCGCCCGAGGGTCCGTTCTCGATCCTGACCGCGAACGGCAGCCTGTGCGAGCCGACAACCACAAAGACGGTCCGCAAGCGTGTGACGGTGCGAGCGCACGGTCATGTCAAGCACGTCACGAAGGCGGTCAAGACGACGGTGCCGGAATCGCTGATCATGCCCACCACGATCACCGGTCAGAACGGTGCGGTGATCAATCAGAGCACGAAGATCAGCGTCACCGGGTGCCCGAAGGTCAAGAAGGCGGTAACGAAGAAGAAGGGCAAGGCGAAGGGTCATGGCAAGAAAGGCAGTGCGGGCAAGAGGTAGCGGGCGCGGGGTGATGAGGGTGCCGATGTCTGTGGTGCAGAGCGCGCCTCGCACAAGGGTCACAGAGATACAACGCGCCCGGATGCTGAGCGCCGCGGCGCACGTCGTGGGCGAGCTTGGGTATGGCGGGATGAGCGTGGCGCGTGTCACCGCTCGTGCGGGTGTCTCACGCCGCACGTTCTATGAGCTGTTCGAGGACCGCGAAGACTGCTTCCTAGCCCTGTTCGACGACGCCTTGGGCCGCGCAACTCAGCTCGCACACGACGCCGTCGCGTCAGAACAGGGCTGGCGTGAGCGCATCAGAGCGGGACTGTCCGCGCTGCTGCAGTTCCTCGCAGAAGAGCCGGCGCTGGGATCGCTGCTGGTGGTGGACGCGCTGGGAGGAGGGCCCAGAGTCCTCCAGCGCCGTGCGCAGACACTGGACACCCTCAGGGAGATAGTCGATCAAGGACGCCTGGAGGCAAAGACGGATGGTCCCCCGCCCCTGACAGCAGAGGGTGTCGTCGGTGCTGTGCTGAGCGTGATCCACGCACGCCTGCTCGAACAAGCCCCAAACCTTCCAGCGAACGGATCTTCTGCATCCCGAGCGCGCTCTCACCGGGCGCGCTCCCAAACAAAGTCGCTGATCGAGCTGTTGAACCCGCTGATGGGAATGATCGTGCTGCCCTATCTGGGACGCGCCGCCGCAACCAAAGAGCTCGCTCGTGCCATCCCCAAGCCTTCCCGATCACCCAAGCCCTCCCGCGCCCCGCAACCCTCCTCGCAGGACCCCCTGGAGGGTCTTGACATGCGCCTGACCTATCGCACGTTGCTGGTCCTCTCTGCGATAGCCGCGCACCCCGGCGCGTCAAACCGCCAGGTGGCGGACACCGCGGGCGTGCACGATCAGGGCCAGATCTCAAAGCTCCTCGGCCGTCTGGAACGCCTCGGCCTGATCGCCAACGCCGGCGCCGGCCAGCCCCGCGGAGAGCCAAACGCCTGGACCCTCACCCCGCGCGGAACAGACGTCGAGCAGGCGCTCCGGCCGTGATCTCCCCGGTATTTGAGACGGTCCTCTACCGAGCGCCCCGATCGCGCGCTCAGGGCAGTCCGAAACATGCGTGTAAAAACTGTGTTACATGGATGCCATGGACTTGTCCTCATCCATCACCGCCACCCACGCGCGGCGCTTGCTCGCCGGGTTTGCCTGTGTGCTGACGCTGCTGTGGATGGGCCTGGCGGGCCTCGCGAACGCCCAGTCCGACCAGCCGCTCAACGGGAGCACATCGCTTGACTCCGCGTCACTCGTGCAGTGCCTGAGCGCGAGCGAACCGGCCGAACGCTCCGCCACCTTCGCCGGCGAAATGGCGATGATCCCCGGCGCGACGCGCATGTCGATGCGCATCGAACTGCTCGAGCGGATGCCCGGGGAATCCGGCTATCACCCGGTGCTCGCCCCGGGAGTCGGCGTCTGGCGCACCGCCGACACCGGCGTCAGGTCCTACCGGCACCTGGAACAGGTCACCAACCTGTCCGCCCCGGCCGCCTACCGTGCGCTGATCACCTTCCGCTGGCAGGGACCCCACGGACGCGTCCTGCGACATGACGAACGGCGCACCCAGCACTGCTGGCAGCCGGCGCCCGCGCCTCCGGCCCCGGCTTCCCCGCTAGAATGATCCGACGATGAAGACAGGCATCCACCCCAACTACGTGCAGGCCCACGTGCGCTGCACCTGCGGCAACGAGTTCCTCACGCGCGCGACGCAGGAGGAGCTGCACGTCGAGGTCTGCTCCAACTGCCACCCGTTCTACACGGGTCGCCAGAAGCTGTGGACACGGGCGGGCGTGTCGAGCGCTTCCAGCGCAGGATGGCCAAGGGCCGCCAGCGCTCCGCCCAGGCCAAGGCTTCCTAGCGGACCGATGTCCACCTCGCTGGCGGCCGGTCCCCCGACGACGCCGGTCGAGCCTGAGCCCGCCGTCAACGCGAGGGATGGGCGAGCTGATCGCCCAGCGCGACGCGCCCGTCGGCGGTCAGGCCGTGCTCGAGGGCGTGATGATGCGCGGCATCTCCAACTGGGCGGTCGCGGTGCGCAAGCCCACCCCCGAGCAGCTGCTCGAGCCCGCATCGCTCGCCCGAGGAGGCGGCGCTCGGCGAGATCGAGGTCAGCGCCTTTCCGCTCGACCTCGGCCCTGCAGCGCCACCGCATGCTGCGCCTGCCGATCATCCGGGGCGTCGTCGCGCTCGGCGGGTCGCTGGCGATCGGCTTCAGGGCGCTGGAGGTCTCCGCCAACGCGCAGCTCCCGCCCGAAGAGACGGCTGAGGGGGTCGAGGAGGGCGCGATCGAGGAACCGCAGGAGATTCCCCGCGGGGTGTGGGTGGGCACGGTCGTCGTCGCGCTCGTGTTCGCGATCGTCCTGTTCTTCCTGATCCCCGTCGGCCTGACCAGCCTGATCAAGGGCCAGCTGCACAGCTCGGTCCTGTTCTGGGTGATCGAGGGCCTCGTCAGGACCGCGATCTTCCTCGGCTACATGCTCCTGCTCTCGCGCATACGCGACCTGCGGCGCGTGTTCGAGTACCACGGCGCCGAGCACAAGACGATCTCCTGCTTCGAGGCCGGTCTCCCGCTGACCCCGACGAACGCCCAGCGCTTCTCGCGGCTGCACCCGCGCTGCGGCACCAGCTTCCTGCTGGTCGTGATGATCGTGGCGATCTTCGTGTTCGCCCCGATCGGCCTGCCCGCCTGGTACTGGCTGGTGCTGACCCGCATCCTCGGCGTGCCCCTGATCGCCGGCATCTCCTTCGAGCTGATCAAGTTCGCCGGGCGCAACCGTCGCCGCGGCTGGGTGCGGGCGGTCATGTGGCCCGGGCTGAAGCTGCAGCTGCTGACCACGCGCGAGCCCGACCTCGACCAGCTGGCGGTAGCGATCGCCGCGCTCGAGGCGGTGCTGGCGCGCGAGACGCCCGGCGAGCTGTCGGCCGCCGACCTGGTCGGCGTGGAGGTCGTGGCGTAGGGCCACGCGCCGGCACGCGGCATCCCCCGCGCGAGTGAGGCCACCTAGACTGGCCTGGCATGATCGAAGACCTCGTCAAGCAGATCGAGACGCGCTTTGCCGAGCTCGGCGCGCAGATGACCGACCCCGAGGTGATCTCCGACCGCGAGCGCTACGCCGAGGTCGGCCGCGCCTACAGCCAGCTCGAGCCCGCCGCCAAGCTCGCCGCGCAGTGGCGCCGCGCCCGCGACGACGCCGCCGGCGCGGAGGAGCTGCTCTCCGAGGAGGGCGAGGACCCCGAGCTGCGCGAGCTGCTGAGCGGCGCGCGCGAGCGGATCGAGGAGCTCGAGGAGGAGATCCGCCTGGCGATGGTCGAGCGCGACCCCAACGACGAGAAGAACGTGATCGTCGAAATCCAGGGCGGCGCCGGCGGCGACGAGGCCGGGCTGTGGGCGGGCGACCTGTACCGGATGCTCGACCCGCTACGCCGAGCGTCGCGGCTTCGCGACCGAGCCGATGGACATCGGCGAGGGCAAGTACACGTTCGCGATCAAGGGCGACGGCGCCTACTCGGTGTTCAAGTTCGAGGGCGGCACCCACCGCGTGCAGCGCGTGCCCGCAGACCGAGTCCCAGGGGCGCATCCACACCTCGACCGCGACCGTCGCCGTGCTGCCCGAGGCCGAGGACGTGGACGTGCAGATCGACCCCAACGACCTGCAGATCGACGTCTACCGCTCCTCCGGGCCCGGGCGGGCAGTCGGTCAACACGACCGACTCGGCCGTGCGCATCACGCACAAGCCCATCGGGGATCGTCGTCTCGATGCAGGACGAGAAGTCCCAGCTGCAGAACCGCGAGAAGGCGCTGCGCGTGCTGCGCGCGCGCCTGTACGAGCGCGCGCTGGCCGAGCAGCAGGCCGAGCTCGCCGCCGACCGCCGCTCGCAGGTCGGCACGGGCGACCGCGCGGAGAAGATCCGCACCTACAACTACGGCGAGCGGCGCGTCACCGACCACCGCATCAAGCTCACCGTGCACAACCTCGACCAGGTCCTCGAGGGCGAGCTCGACGAGCTCACCGCCGCGCTGCAGGCCGACGAGAAGCGCCGCGCGCCTGCAGGCGCAGGCGGCGGCGTGATCGCCGCCGGCACTCCGCGCGCGCGACGCGCTGCGACGGGCGCGATCACCGCGATCGCGGCCGGCGGCTGCGAAACCCCCCGGCTGGACGCCGAAGTGCTGCTCGCGCACGTGCTCGGCGTCATCGCGCGAGCGGCTGCTCGATCGACCGCGAGCTGATCGTCGACGGGCCGGCCGTGCGCGCCTTTCAGGACGCCGTGCGCCGTCGCGCGGTGCGAGCGCGAGCCGGTCGCCTACATCTCGGGCACCGCGGCTTTCGCCGTCTGCGAGCTGGCCGTCGACCGCCGCGCGCTGGTGCCGCGGCCGGAGACCGAGCTGCTGGTCGAGGTCGCGCCTGACGCTGCCGAGCGGGCGCGCGCGTGCTCGACGTCGGCACCGGCAGCGGCGCGGTCGCGCTGGCGCTGGAGGACGAGCGCCCCGACCTGCGACGTCGACCGGCAGCGACGTCAGCGAGGACGCGCTCGCGCTGGCGCGCGCCAACGGCGAGCGGCTGGGGCTGGAGGTCGCGCTGGCTGCACGCCGACCTGCTCGCGGGCGTGCCGGACGAGTTCGACGCGATCCTCTCCAACCCGCCCTACGTCGCCGAGTCCGAGCGCGCGTACGCTGGCGCCCGAGATCCTGCGCCACGAGCCCGCCGCGGCGCTGTTCGCCGGGCCGGACGGGCTGGCCTGCGATCCGCGCGCTGATCGCCCAGGCTCGCGCGCGCGCCAGCGCGTGCGGCTGCTCGCGCTGGAGGTCGGCGCCGGCCAGGCGGCCGCGGTGGCCGAGCTGATGCGCGCGGCCGGCTTCGCCGACGGTGCGCGCGAGCGCGACCTGGCGGGGATCGAGCGCGTGCGTGGTGGGCGAGCGCGCGTGAGCGCCGACGCGCGCTGCACGCTGCGACGACGCTCGAGCGCTCTGCAGCAGTGCGCTCGCCGGCGGGGGCGTCGCCGTGTTTCCCACCGACACCGTCTACGGGCTCGGCTGCGACCCGGACAGCGAGCGCGCGGTGAGGCGGCTGTACGAGCTCAAGGGCCGCCCGGCCGCGCGCCCGGCCGCGGTCATGTTCTTCGCGCTGGACGCCGCCCTGAGCGCGCTGCCAGAGCTGAGTCGCGCCGAGCGCACGGCGCTTCGGCGCGCTGCTGCCCGGGCCGCTGACGCTGCTGCTGCCCAACCGCGCGCGACGCTTTCCGCTCGCCTGCGGGCCGGGACCGGACGGCTCCGGCGTCCTCGGCCTGCGCGTCCCGCTGCTGCCCGACCGCCTCGCCGCGCTGCGGCTCGCTGGCAGCGCCGCTGCTGCAGTCGAGCGCCAACCTCTCGGGCGGGCCCGACGCGCGGCGCCTGCAGGAGTGCCCGCCGCGATCCGCGCCGGCGCCGATCTCGTGCTCGACGGCGGCGAGCTGCCGGGCGTCGCCTCGACCGTGCTCGACCTGCGCGACTACGAGCGCAGCGGCGACGTGGCGCATCGTGCGCGCCGGGCGCGCTCGAGCCGAGGCCGAGATCGAGCGGTTGCTCGTGCTCCTGCTAGCCTCTATGACGCCGCCGCGACTGGCGCTAGAGGTGGAATCGACCACCGGGGAGCGGCGGATCGACGCGCCGCGCGCCTGGGCATCATCCGTCCTCGCCTGCCAAGGAGAGCGCCATGTCCGACTCAGTCCGCAGACCTCGCCCCCGACTACTTCAACCGTCCGCTCGCAGGAGGTCGACCCCGAGGTCGCCGAGGCGCTGCGCGGCGAGCTCGAGCGCCAGCAGCGCACGCTCGAGATGATCGCCTCGGAGAACTTCGTCCCCCGGGCCGTGCTCGAATGCCAGGGCTCGGTGCTGACCAACAAGTACGCCGAGGGCTATCCCGGCCGCCGCTACTACGGCGGCTGCGAGTGGGTGGACGTCTCCGAGCAGCTCGCGATCGACCGCGCCAAGGCGCTGTTCGGCGCCGAGCACGCCAACGTCCAGCCGCACTCCGGCGCGCAGGCCAACACCGCCGTCTACCACGCGCTGCTGGCGCCCGGCGAGACGATCATGGGGCTGTCGCTCGCCCACGGCGGCCATCTCACGCACGGCATGAAGCATCAACGTCTCCGGGCGGCTGTATGACATCGCCGCCTACGAGGTCGACCGCGAGACCAGCCTGATCGACATGGACGAGGTCGCGCGCATCGCGCGCGAGCGCCGCCCGAAGCTGCTGCTCGCCGGCTGGTCGGCCTATCCGCGCCAGCTCGACTTCGCGCGCTTCCGCGAGATCGCCGACGAGGTCGGAGCGCTGCTGATGGTCGACATGGCCCACTTCGCCGGGCTCGTCGCGGCCGGGCCTGCACCCCAACCCGGTCGAGTACGGCGCCGACGTCGTCACGACCACGACCCACAAGACGCTCGGCGGGCCCGCGCGCCGGGATCATCCTGTGCAAGGCCGGAGCACGCCAAGAAGATCGACTCCGCCGTCTTCCCCGGCCAGCAGGGCGGGCCGCTGGAGCACGTGATCGCCGGCCAAGGCGGTGGCGCTGAGGATCGCCGCGAGCGAGCTGTTCGCCGAGCGCCAGCGGCGCACCGTCGACGGCGCGCAGGCGCTGGCCGAGCAGCTGCTCGACGCGAGGTCCGAGCACGGCGGACGGCGAGGGCCTGAACGTGCTCACGGGCGGCACCGACGTGCACCTGGTGCTCGTCGACCTGCGCGACGCTGCGCCCCGAGCTGAGCGGCCGGCAGGCCGAGGACCGGCTGCACGAGATCGGCATCACCGTCAACCGCAACGCCGTCCCGTTCGACCCGCGCCCGCCGATGGAGGCCTCCGGCCTGCGCATCGGCACGCCCGCGCTGGCCACGCGCGGGCTGCAGCACGAGGACTTCGCCGAGGTCGGCGCGATCATCGCGCAGGCGCTGCTCGACGCCGACTTCGCGTCGCGCGCCCGCGAGCTGTCCGAGCGCGTGCAGGCGATCGTCGCGCGCTATCCGCTGTACGAGTCGCTCGCCTTGCCCGCCGCCGCGTAGGCTCGCCTCGCCCGCCGCGCGCATGGGGCGCCTGCGCAGGCCCGCCCCGGAGGCCGGGCACATACGACCCCGGGGCCTGCGATGCTGTGCCGGAGCGATGGCGCATCCGACGGAGCTCGACGCGCTGTACGCCTTCCTGACTGCCGCGGCTGTGACCGCGCTGCTGACGCCGCTCACGATGCGGCTCGCCCGGGCGGTCGGCGCGATCGACGAACCGCGCGAGCGCGGCCTGTCCGAGCGCCCGACTCCGCTGCTCGGAGGGCTGGCGATCTTCGCCGGCGTGCTCGTCGCGATGCTGCTGTGGCTGCCGAGCGGCTACTACGAAGAGCACCAGCCTGTGGCAGGGCGTGCTGTTCGCCGCCGCTCTGATCACGCTCGTGGGCGCGCTCGACGACCGCTTCGAGCTCCCGCCCGCGGTCAAGCTCGTCGGACAGGTGCTGGCGGCGGTGATCGTCGTGCACTACGGGGTGGCGGTCAAAGCGATCACGCTGCCCGTTCGCCGGCAAGCTGGCGTTTCCCAACGCCGGCGTGACGAACGCGGGCCCCGTGCTGACCGTGATCGGGCTCGTGGCGATGATGAACGTGGTCAACTTCTCCGACGGCGTCGACGGCCTGCACGGCCGGAGTGTGCGCGATCATCGCCGCCGCGATGGCGGTGATCGCCTTCGATCTGGGCCGCGAGCAGCCGGGCGTGCTCGCCGCGCTCACGGCCGGCGCGGCGCTCGGCTTCCTGATCTACAACTTCCCGCCGGCGTCGAGCTTCATGGGCGACTGCGGCGCGAACCTGCTGGGCCTGCTGATGGGCGTGATCGCGGTCGAGGCGGCGGTCAAGACGACGGCCGTGGTGTCGTTCGTGCTGCCCCTGATCCTGCTCGCGGTGCCGTTCCTGGACACGACGTTCGTGGTGCTCAAGCGGCTGAAGTACAAGCAGCCGATCTACCGGCCCGACAGCGAGCACTTCCACCATCGCATGGCCCGCATCGGCTTCTCCAGCAGACGCACGATCGCCTATCTGTACGCGTGGACGCTGATGCTCGCGGGGCTGGCGCTGGCGCTGCGGTTCGTCCCCTACGCAGACCACAGCGGCCACCTGCACACCGGCTGGACGCTGGTCATGGTCGCGCATCGGGCTGGTCGTCGTGGCGGCCAGCGTCTATCTCGTCTACGTGCTGGAGATCTTCAAGTTCCGCCGCCTGGACGCGATCCGCCTGCGCCGGCTGCGTCCGGACGCCTCGCCCGCGGAGATCGAGCGCGACGTGGTGCGTGACTTCGAGACCGGCGAGTTTCAGACCGTCTCAGCGCCCGAGCGTGCCGGCCCTCCGCGCTCGCCCGCCTCGCCCGCGCAGGCCGCCTCAGCGCCCGAGCGCGCCGACGTGCCCGTGGCGGGGTTCGGTGTGGACCGCGGGCGCGCTGAGCAGCGGGTCGGCGAGCGGCAGGTGGATCAGGATCGCGTAGGCGCAGACGATCAGCGTGGCGGCGCGCAGGCGCCGATCGCCACAGACCGCGGCTAGGGGCAGCGGCCAGATCGCATACCAGGGCAGCAGCCAGGCCGTGGACAGCAGCAGCGCCAGGGTGCTCCAGCCGGCCGCCACGCGCCAGTCCGCGCCCCGCGCGGTGCGCCACAGCGCGTAGCGAGCACGAGCAGGAACGCGACCACATAGCAGTGGCGCCACCAGCTCGGCGTTCCGTGCAGGCCGAGCAGGCGCGCCGTCTCGGCGGGGATGCTGTGCACCGCCACCAGCTGCTGCTGCTCGCCGACGGCGTCGAGAAATCCGAGCGCGTGCGAGCCGAACCCGATCAGCCCGATGCCTGCGACCAGCGCGAGACCGAGCACCGCCGCGCCGGCGACGCGTGCGCGCTCGCGCCAGCTGGACTCGTCGCCGCCCGCCCCGAGCACGAGGAACGGCAGCACGATCCCGGCCGTGACCTTGACGCCCACGCCCGCGGCCAGCGCAAGCGCGCCGGAGCGGTAGCGCGGGGAGGCGCCCGCGGTGAGCGCGAGCGCCCCGGCGAGGCAGGCCAGCACGAGCGTGTCGTTGTGCGCTCCGCCGACCGCCAGCTCGAGCATGACCGGGTTCAGTCCCAGAAACGCGGCGGCCGCGCGCCGCGAGCGTCCCAGCGCGCCGGCCGCGCGCGCGGTCAGCGCCACGGCGGCGAGGCTCCCGGCGACCGCGGCCGCCTTCAGCGCCCACAGCCCGCCCGCCAGCCCCAGCGGCGCGGTGGCGTAGCTCGAGAGCGTGAACAGCGGTCCGTAGGGCGAGTTCTGGTAGGGCCAGCCGATGAACGGATACACCGGGTCGATCGGCGTTTCGAACGCGACATGCGTATACGGGTCGAGGCCGTGCAACACGCCCATGCGGGCGAACGCGAGATAGCCGAACACGTCCTGGGAGATCAGCGGCGGGCCGAGCAGCAGGATCAGGTTCGCGGCGACGATCGCCACAGCGATCGCCCGCAGCGACAGCGCCCGCGCGTGCGCCGCGACCAGCACCGCCGCATAGCCGGCGCACATGATCAGGGTGAGCGTCTGAAACCGGCCCGATCCGATCGTGCCGATGCCAAGACCTTGCAGCGGTCCCGCCATCCAGCCCGGCCAGCCGCCGCTGCGGCCCGGCACGTAGTGCGAGGGGCCGCTCGCCGCGCCGGCGCTGATCAGAAAGACGCTCGCCAGGATGCCAAGCAGGCCTGCGGTCCCCAGCGCGCGCAGCGCGCGCGAGGGCCGCTCGCGCGCCGCCGTGACGGCCTCGCTCGGTGCGTCCGCCGGCCCTCGGCCGGCGGTCCGGGTCCGGCCGGGTATCGGAGTCGTGGCCTCGATCCGACCATTGTTACGTCTCGGGACGTGTCTCGAAAAGATCGGCACGTCCGGATGCATCCCTGGACACTGCGCTGGATCGCCACGTGACGGCTCGCACGTGCCACCAGCATGCGCTTCGCCATCCCGCGTCGCCCAGCTTGGTCCATGAACGCCCCGACCGCACCGCCTATTTCGAGTCACGTCTACCCAGCCCGCAGGCATCCGAAGCCCTCAGTACCCTGTCACAACGCTCGTGCTCACCGGGGGGCATCCGGCCGCGGACCCGCGCGTCCGAGCAGGACCGCCCGCCTCGCGGGCGAAGGTTTGATCAGGCACATGCGACGCCGCCAACGCAAATCCAGTCCGCGCTCTGCGCACGATCCGCGACGCGTTCTGATTCTCTCCGCCGACGTGGGCGAGGGTCACGCCGCCGCCGCGCGCGCGCTGGCGCACCAGATCGAGGACTCCGCGCAGCCGGCCGAGGTGACCGTCATCGACGGGCTGGCCGCGATGGGACGGCTGCTGCAGCCGGTCGTCGAGGACGGATACAGGGTACAGCTGAAGTTCATGCCGTGGACGTACACGGTCGTGTACTGGCTGCTGGAGCACGTCCCGCCGATTCGCTGGGCGGCGCGGCGGCTGCTGTGCATGTTCGGGTCGCGCCCGCTGGCACGCACGATCGCCGAGCACGCCCCCGACGTGGTCGTCTCGACATATCCGGCCGTGACGGTCGTGCTCGCGCGCCTGCGCCGCACCGGCGCGGTCGGGTGCCCGGCCGTGGCGACGATCACCGACCTGACCGGCCTGTTCTTCTGGGCGCAGCCGGGCATCGACATGCACCTGGTGATGTACGGGGAGTCGATGAGCCCGGTCGAGCGGATCGCCGGCAGGGGCAGCGCGCAGCTGGTGACCCCGCTGATCTCCGGCGAGTTCTCCCAGCCACGCTGTCCGCTGCAGGCCCGCCGCGCGCTGGGTCTGCCGGAGGCGGGCAGGATGGTGGTCGTCTCCGGCGGCGGCTGGGGGGTGGGCGACGTGACCGGCGCCGTGGGCGAGCTGCTGCGCGTGCCGGAGATCAGCAGCATCGTCTGCCTGGCGGGACGCAACGACCAGCTGCGCGAGCAGCTGACCAGCGATTTCGCCGGCCAGGCGCGCGTGCACGTGTACGGGTTCACCGAAGAGATGCCACAGCTGCTGGCAGCTGCCGATGTGCTGGTGCACTCCACCGGCGGCGTCACCTGCCTGGAGGCCAAGGCCGCGGGCACGCCGGTGGTCTCCTACGGGCTTCCAGTCGGCCACGCGCGGCTGAACACGCGCGCGATGGCCGACCTGAACCTGCTGCGACTCGCCAACGACACGAGCGAGCTGCGCGAGCACGTGCAAGCCAGCTTTGCCGAAGCCGCGCCCGCCGTCGCGCTGGTCGAGCAGAGCGCCCCGGCGGCGCAGGCGGCCCCCCTCGACACACAGGTGGCCGCGGCCGACCTCGTGCTCGACGCGCCCCGGCGCGTGATCCCGATCCCGCTGTGGCGCCTGCGCCTGGCGGCGTTCGTCACCCCGCTGGTGCTCGTGCTGGGGATGGGCATGTGGACGATGTCGACCGACGAGGTGACCGTGCTGGCGGCGAAGATCCTGCACATGCACCCGCTCGCGCAGGTCAAGACCGACCAGCCCGACGTTGGCGTGATCGTGCGCGTGCCCCCGTCCGCGCAGGCGCTCGTCGCCGCCGAGCTCGCACGCAGGGACATCCACGTCTCGTTCGCGGACGAAGGCAAGGTGCCGGCGCGCGCGACGATCGCCAGTGTGCGCGCGCTCGGCGACGAACTGCTGCCGGAGATCGCCGACTCGGGGCCCCTGCTGCGCTGGGTGAAAGCGCGCGGCACGCTGCACGCGCAGGAGCGCGCGCTCGGGCTGCGTCGTCGCTTCTACTTCCTGCAGCCCCGGGGCGGGCTGACCGTCGGTCAGCTCCTGCTCGCGCGCACGACCGGCGCCAAACCGGTGAGCGGTGCGCTGCGCCTGAGCGCGACCGGCGCGCTGCCTCAGCGTCCGGCGCGCGCCGGCGAAGTGCTGGTGGTGACGCTCGACGGGTCCTCGGCCTCGGTGGCGGGGCTGGAGCGGATCGTCTCCTCGCTCGGCCGCGACGGGCTGGGAGCGGAGCCGCTGGCATGGCTGATCGGCTCGCCTCCCATCAGGGCGAGCAGCAGCGGCGAGCGTACGAGCACCGCGGCGCCGGTCACGAGCAGGGCGAGCGAGAGCCCCAGCGGGACGCCGTTGAGCGGGGTGTCCGAGAAGCGCTCGCCGAACAGCACCGGCGCCAGCGCGACGGGCACGATCGTCTGAGTCACGAACACGACCGGGGCCACCTGGATCGCGGGGCGTGCCTGCAGGGAGCTGGACTCGCTGAGCACGCCCACGGCAGAGGCAGCCGCGGTCGCCAGACCCCACGCGGCCGCCACCAGCAGGTGCCCGTGGGAGAGATCGTCGGAGGCGAGCTTGGTCGCGATCCCGCTCCAGCCGAAGGCGAATCCGGCGCAGACAATCGTCACAGAAGCGGGCGAGCGGCGGATGACGCGCAGCAGGTAGGGCAGCAGGCTCGCCAGGCCGAGGATGAGGAGCACGAGCGTGATCGTCAGCCGCTCGCCGGTGTGGCTCGTGCTGCGCGGCGGCGCGCACAGGCCCGCGCCGATCACGCCGATCACGATCGCCGTCATCGCGATGTGCTCGTGGCGTCCGGCGTGCTCGCCGAGCATTCGCTGCCCCAAGAACAGCAGCACGAGCAGACCGGTGGCGAGCGCGGGCTGCACCACGACCAGCGGCGCGAGCAGCAGCGCAAGCACCTGCAGCGGCCAGCCGAGAATCGACAGGCCCGTCCCCAGCATCCAGCGCCCGCGCCTGACCAGCCCCCAGACCAGCGCCAGGCGCAGGTGCTCCTCGCGGGGCGCTTCCTTGGCGTCCATCGCCTGCAGCGCGATCCCTAGGCTGTAGAAGACGGACGCGCCCACGGCAGCCCCGATGCCCAATACAAGATCGACCATGTCCACGCACGATCATCGCACTCGCGCCCGCGCGACCGCGGGCGCGGTGGCTGGATTGGCGATGGGCAGCTATCTGCTGCCCGGCCTCGCCGGCGCCTGGCCGGCGCTGCGCGGTCCGCTGGGCGTGGAGGACCGCACGGCCAGCGGGCGCGGATACGCCCTCACCTTCGACGACGGCCCGCACGCACAGGGCACCCCGGCGGTGCTCGAGATCCTCGCGGCCGCCGGCGCGCGGGCGACGTTCTTTTTGGTCGGCGAGCAGGTCCGGCGCAACCCCGCGCTGGCGGGCGAGATCCTCGCCGCGGGTCACGGGATCGGCCTGCACTGCGACCGTCACCGCAACCTGCTGCGGCTGGCGCCGTGGCAGGTGCGCGCGGACATCGCACGCGCGCAGGACACGATCGAGGCGGCCACCGGTTGTGCGATCGGCCTGTATCGGCCGCCATACGGCGTGCTCAACGCGACGGCCCTGCGGCTCGCTCGCGGACGTGGCTGGCGCACGCTGCTGTGGAGCCATTGGGGCAGGGACTGGCAGGCGCGGGCGACGCCCGCATCGATCGCCGAGCGTGTGACGGGCGATGCCGGCGAGGGCGCGGTGCTGCTGCTGCACGACGCCGACGACTATTCCTCCCCGGACTCCTGGCGGCGCACGGCCGCCGCGCTGCCGCGCGTGCTGGAAGCGCTCGCGCAGCGCGGCCTGCAGCCGGTCGCGCCCTGAGAGCGCTCTGTCTCGCCCTGGGAACCGTTCTCGGGTCCGGGCGAGCCCGGCTGGCGGGGCCGCTGGATAGCTGGGGGTCCGCCGGATAACATAAATCGCTTGTCCAGCGCCGTTTCGATCGACAGAAGCACCGGCTCTGCCGTTGCGGCTGCTCCGGCCGCGGCGTTCGCGCCGGCACAGGCCACGCGTCCGCGCTGGTGGACCGAGGCGCTGGTGATCGTGTGGCTGTGCTGGGTGTATGACGCGATCACGAACCTCGCCCCATTGCGCCTGCACGTCGCGCTGAGCCACGCCGTCAGCGTGCTCGGGCTGGAGCGTTCGCTGGGGATCGACCCCGAGCGCGGGCTCGACCGCTGGCTGGCGGGGCGCCACACGCTGGCGCTGGTCGTGTCCGACTACTACGACAACGCCCACTTCGTGGTCACGCTGGGCCTGCTGGGCTGGCTGTGGGTGCGCAGAGCCGACCTGTACCGGCCGCTGCGCAACGTGCTGGTGCTCACGAACGTGATCGCGTTCGTGGTCTTCTGGCTGTACCCGGTGGCGCCCCCGCGCATGCTCACGGGATACGGGTTCAGCGACGTCGTGGCCTCCACGCACGCGTTCGGCTCGTGGCACACCGGCGCGTTGGCCTCGGCCGCCAACCAGCTGGCGGCGATGCCCTCGCTGCACATGGCCTGGGCGGCGTGGTGCGCGGTCGCGCTGTGGCGGCTGTCCACGCGCATGTGGGTGCGCGGCCTGGCGATCCTGTATCCGTGCATGACCGCCCTGGCGGTGCTCGCGACGGGAAACCACTACGTGCTGGACATATTCGCCGGCCTCGCGACGCTCGCGCTGGCGATGGTGATAGAGCAGGGGCCCGTCAAGAAATATCTGACGGTCTTGTGCGGCCGTTCCGCGGCGCTAGTCGCCACCCGCGATGCTCGCCGTGCCACCAGCACGTCTACCGATCGGAGATCAGATGCGATCTCCGATCGGCCAGCGTGCGGCGACTCCCATCCACGGTCCGACCCCCCAATCCCCCCACCTATTTCTTGACGAACCCGCAACCTTTCTCCGCAAAATCGGCCAAGCTCGCGTGGCGCATGTCACAAACTTGTTACGAAGTCGAATACCAGGTAGACTGAACGAGTCACCGCAGACGGTCCAAAAGCGCTGAATGCAGCGAAAAGCGCCGGGACCATCTTTCCGCCGCGATCGGGCGCGCGGATTTTCGTGTCTGCAGGAGGCTTGAACAGATGCCAGATTTCGAGGTCAACGAAGGCTATGTCGAGGCCGGCCGCCGTCGCGGCGATTCACCCCTGCCCGGTCCCCGCGCCGATGAGCGCGTCGCCGCGGATGGGCATAGCGCCGCGCTCGATGGCCATGACGCCACGCCCGATCGCGCGCCCGCAGAGGGCGGCGATGGAGCCCGGACCGGCGGAGATCTGCGCCGGCCCGAGGAGCGACCGATCGTGCGTCGCACCAGGCACCCCGCCGCGGGTCATCTCTCGGCAGACGACGCCCCGCCCGGGCGGCGTGTGGGTGTGAAGTTGATGGCGCGCCGGCGCCGCCTCGCGCGGCGCGCCTGTCCGTACGGCTGGCAGGTGCGCGTGCTGGGTACGCCGCCGTGTCATCGCCGGCGCCTGTGGACGATGTGCCACAGATGACGATGCCCAAGGTCTGCCTGAGCTGACGTGGTTACCCTCCGCTATCTCGACGTGTGCCTGGTGCTCGCGACAGCCCCGTTCGTGCTCGTCGGGGACCTGCCGATCGCCGGTTACCTGATCGGCGCCGGCGCGTGGCTGCTGACGCGTGGGGGCACGATCTTCGTGCACGAGCGCGCCCGGCGAGTCGGCGACCCGAAGGTCAGGGCGGGCCTGCAGGTGGCGGGCATGATGGGCCGGGTCTGGCTGGTCGCGCTGGCGGTGATCCTCGCTCGTGTCGCCGTGGGCAGGGATGATGGGATCATGGCGGCCGCGCTCGTGCTGGCGGCTTTCACCGTGTACTTCGTGATGTCGTTCATCACGCGCGAGGGCCCACTGCAGGGACAGCCCACGCAGGGGAGGCCCAGCCCATCATGAGCCATGACGAGCAGGGCTCCCCTCCGGACGCGCAGGGCGCCGGTGGGGCCGTGAGCGCCGCTGCAGGGGGGGGGTCGCGACGCAAACTCAGCACCAAGCAGACGCTCCTCGTCCTGCTGGGCGTGTGGCTCGGCGGGGTGGTCGTGCTGGCGCTCATCTATGGCGTGCACGGCACGCGCAACACGAGCTTTGAACCGCAGAACGAGTTCAAGCTCGACAACTGGGTCAACCTCGGGATCTTCTCGATCAACAAGGCGGTCCTGTATCTGGTGATCGCCGCGGTTGCGACCTGCGCGAGCATGATCTACATCGCGCGGCGCATGCACCAGCGCCCGAACAAGGTTCAGGCCGCCGTCGAGCTTCTGTACGAACTGATGCGTCACAACATCACGGGCAGCGCGATGGAGGAGAAGATGGCCGCCAAGTGGTTTCCGTTCATCGGTGCCCTGTTTTTGTTCATCATGTTCTCCAACCTCGTCGGCTACATCCCGCTGCCGACCAACACCGAGCACGAGATAACGGTGTTCGGGCTGCAGATTCCCTCGTTCTCGCTGTACGCGGCGACCGCGAACCTCTCGATCCCGCTGGTGCTCGCGCTGGTCGTGTTCGTCTCCTACACCGTCGAAGGCGTGCGCGCCAAGGGCCCGATCGGGTATCTGAAAGGGCTGGTCCCGGGCGGCGTCACCGGCGGGATGGCCGTCGCGATCTTCTTTCTGGAGGTGCTCTCGAACCTGATGCGGATCCTGTCGCTGACGATTCGTCTGTTCGCCAACATCCTGGCGGGCCACCTGATCATCCTGTTCATGGCGGGAGCGCTCGCCGTGATCCTCGGCATCTCCGCGCTGGGCTGGTTTACGCTGCCGTTCGGCATCGCGCTGTTCGCCTTCGAGGTCGGCCTGGTCGCCGCCTTGCAGGCGTTCATCTTTGCGACGCTCACCGCTATCTACCTCGGCGGCGCGGTCGCCGAAGAGCACTAGGGTCCGCGGATGAACGGCCCCTGCAACCCCAATCGATTCTTCAACGAACCCCAAAGGAGCCAATCGCCGTGCACATAGCCCTGATCACCCTTCTGGCAGCCGCCACCGAAGAAACCGCCAAGGCCGGCAAGTCGATCGGCCTCGGTGTCGGTGGCGGTCTCGGCGCCGTCGGCGCCGGCGTCGGCATCGGCATCATCTTCGGTAAGGCGATCGAGGCGATCACCCGCCAGCCGGAGATGCGCGACGAGATCACGCAGCTGCAGTGGCTGGGCTTCGCTCTGACCGAGGCCTGCTTCTTCTACGGCTTGGTGGCGGGCCTGCTGGCCGCGTTCATCGTCTAGCGCCATGCCAGTGCTCGCGTCAAACGGAAGCTTCTTGATCAAGCCGGGCATCGGCCTGATGGTGTGGACGCTGCTCGTGTTCGGCCTGACGATGCTGCTGCTCTCGCGGCTCGCGTTTCCGCGCATCTCAGAGGCGCTGGAACGACGCAAGCGGGGCATCGAAGAGTCGATCGACACGGCAGAGCGCACGCGCACCGAAGCCGATGCGCTGCTCGCCGAATACCGCGAGCGGCTGAAGGAGGCCAGGGCCCAGGCCGAAGAGATCGTCCAGCGTGCGCGCCAGACGGCCGACTCGCACGAGCACGAGTCCAAGGAGCGCGGTCAGGAGATCGTCGCCGAAGCGGCCAAGCGCGCCGAGCGCGACATCGAGGCGGCCACCAAACGCGCGCTCGACGACATCCGCAAAGAGGTCGCCGACCTGACGATCATGGCCACCGAGAAGGTCACGCGCAAGATCCTCGACGCGGACGACCAGAAGCGCCTCGTCGAGGAGGCGCTGAGCGAGCTGGACTTCTCGACGATCTCCTCCGCGGCGCCGAACAACTGAGATTGGGATATATGACGGCCCGCTCGCCACTGATGCTTGCAGATCTCGACTCATCGTTCGAGCCTGGATTGCCGATCCCGGCGCGGGCGAGCGGGCCGCAAGGGCGCCCCTGATGGAGGAGCTCGCCGAGGTATACGCACGCTCGCTGTTTGAGGTCGCCCGCGAGCAGGGCAAGCTAGACGAGCTGCGCGAGCAGCTCGGGCAGTTCGCCGATGCGTTGAACGAGAACCGCGAGCTGGCGGTGTTCTTCTTTTCGCCCTACTTCTCGACCAAAGAGAAGCAGGACGCGCTTGAGCGCATCCTCGACGGCGCCGACGAGGTCTTCCTGAACTTCCTGCGCCTGTTGATCGAAAACCACCGCATGCCGGTGATCTTCCGCGCCCGCCAGCAGTTCGAGCGCATGTGGGAGCAGGAGAACAAGCTGCTTCCCGTCGACATCACGAGCGCGATCGAGCTCGACCAGGCGACGACCGAGAGCCTCGGAGCGCGGATCGGCGAGCGCGCCGGGCGCAAGGTGAAACTGACCGCGCATGTCGACCCCAACATCCTCGGTGGCGTCGTTCTGCGGGTGGGTAACTCGATACTCGACGCCTCTATTCGCAACCGACTGGAGCAGCTGCGCAGACACGTTGCCCAGGGAGCCTCCTAGCGGCAGTCACACGACGACCCTCGCCCAATCGACTCACGACAGAGGAACACGACATGCAGATAAACCCAGACGAGATCACAAGCATCCTGAAGAGCCGCATCGAGGGACTGGACGGCGGCAGCGCCGAGCTGACCGAGGTCGGGACCGTGCTGTCGGTCGCCGACGGCATCGCACGCCTGCACGGGCTGGAGAACTGCATGTCCTTCGAGTTGCTCGAGCTGCCTCATGGCGTCACCGGCCTGGCGCTGAACCTCGAGTCCGACAACGTCGGCGCCGTGCTGTTCGGCGAGTGGGAGCACGTCTCCGAGGGCGACACCGTCAAGCGCACCGGCCGCCTGCTCGACATCCCCGTCGGCGAGGCCCTGCTCGGGCGGATCGTTGACCCGCTCGGACGCCCGCTCGACGGCAAGGGCGACATCGACACCTCCGAGCGCCGCCCGGCCGAGTTCAAGGCGCCCGGCGTCGTCCAGCGCCAGCCGGTCAAGGAACCGATGCAGATCGGCCTGAAGGCGATCGACGCGATGATCCCGATCGGCCGCGGCCAGCGAGAGCTGATCATCGGCGACCGCCAGACGGGCAAGACGGCGATCGCGATCGACGCGATCATCAACAACAAGGACACCGGCGTCGTGTCGGTGTACGTGGCGATCGGCCAGCGCATGTCCACGGTCGTGGCGCTCGCGCAGACGCTCGACGAACACGGCGCGCTGGAGAACACGATCATCGTCGCCGCGCCGGCCGACGAGGCGGCGCCGATCAAGTTCATGGCGCCCTATGCGGGCTGCGCGATGGGCGAGCACTTCCTCTACAACGGCCGGCACGCGCTGGTCGTCTACGACGACCTGACCAAGCACGCCTACGCCTACCGGCAGATGTCGCTGCTGCTGCGCCGCCCGCCCGGACGCGAGGCCTACCCCGGGGACGTCTTCTACCTGCACTCGCGGCTGCTGGAGCGTGCGGTCAAGCTCAACGAAGACCTCGGCGGCGGCTCGCTGACGGCGCTGCCGATCATCGAGACGCAGGCCGGCGACGTCTCCGCGTACATCCCCACGAACGTGATCTCGATCACCGACGGTCAGATCTTCCTGGAGTCCAAGCTGTTCAACTCCGGCGTGCGTCCCGCCATCAACGTCGGCATCTCGGTGTCCCGCGTCGGCGGCAACGCGCAGATCGGCCCGATGAAGAAGGTCGCCGGGCGGATCAAGCTCGAGCTCTCCCAGTTCCGCGACCTCGAGGCCTTCGCGCAGTTCGGCTCAGATCTCGACGCCGACACGCAGAAAACGCTCGCGCGCGGCGAGCGGCTGGTCAAGACGCTCAACCAGCACGAGCGCGAGCCGCTCGCAGTGGAGGATCAGACGGTGCAGATCTTCGCCGCGACCAACGGCTTCCTCGACCGCCTGTACGTCGAGCGCGTGGGCGAGTTCCTGGCCGAGCTGACCGAACGGATGTACTCCCAGCACGGCGACGTGCGCGCGAAGATCGCCGGTGGCGACTGGTCGGATGAGACCCAGCAGGCCGTACGCGACGCTGTCGCCGCGTTCGCCGGCGACTTCGGCTATGACCTCGACGAGGAGGGCCTGCCGCTGGATGACGAGGCGCCGCCGAGCAGCGCTCGGCCCGGCGAGCTTCAGGACGCCTCACGCCAGGAGGAGCCCGCGGCGGCCTAGGGCCGCGCCGCGCAAAATCGCCATGGCATCCCAGCGCGACGTCAAGAACCGGATCTCCTCGGTGAAGAACATCCAGAAGATCACGCGTGCCATGGAGATGGTCGCTGCCGCTCGCCTGCGTCGCGCCGAGCAGCGGATCGCGGCGCTGCGCCCGTACGCCGACGCGCTGCGCAGGATGACCCGTCAGGCGGCGCAGGCCGCGGGCGCCGAGGCGGCGCGGCTGCCACTGCTCTCAGAGCACGAGTCCACCGACAACGTCGGCCTGCTGCTGATCACCGGCGACCGCGGGCTGGCGGGCGGCTTCAACTCACAGATCATCCGCGCGGGCGTGCGCATCTCAGACGAGTACGCCGAGGAGAGCGTACGGACGGCCTGGTTCGCCACGGGGCGGCGCGGGGTCTCCTCGCTGACCTTCCGCGGGCGCGATCTCGGCGGCAGCTACACGGGCTTCTCCGACAAACCGGCCTACGCCGACGCCCGCTCGATCGCCGACGACCTGATCACCGGCTACATCGACGGCCGGCTGGATCGCGTGGAGATCGTCTACAACGCCTACATCTCCCCGCTCACCCAGCAGGTCACGCGCGAGACGCTGCTGCCGCTGTCGAGCGCCACGATCGCCGCCGAGCCGGATTCCGGCGAGGCCGATGAGGCGGCGCAGAGCGGTGGGCCACGTGCGCTGGTCGACTACGAGCCCGATCCCGAGGAGATCCTCAAGCGATTGGTGCCAGACTACGTGGAGATCTCGATCTACCGAGCGCTCGTGGAGTCCACCGCGGGCTTCTTCGGGGCCCAGATGACCGCGATGCGCAGCGCATCCGACAACGCGGGCGAGATCATCACCGACCTCACGCTGCAGATGAACCGCGCCCGTCAGGCCGAGATCACGCAGGAGATCATGGAGGTAGTAGCCGGCGCCGAGGGCCTCAGCTGAGATGACCGATGAGCTGCGCAATACTGCGTCCTCGGTCGCTCACCGAAACCGGGAGACACTCGCCTCCGGCTCGAATCCCCGGTTCGGCCAGCAGAGCACACTTCGCTCCCTGCGTCCTTGTCTTGCTTGCTCCTCGGCCCTCTCAGGCGCGCGGCTGCAACCCAGACCTTTCACGACAAACTTGACCGACAGAAAAAGGGAGAACTGAGCACATGGAGTCCAGTACCGCCACCGAGCCTCAGAAGGCCACGAACGGCAACGCCTCCGCGCGCAACGTCGGGCGCATCGAGGAGATCCAGGGCGTCGTGATCGAGGCCGTCTTCCCCGACCGCCTGCCCGAGATCAACCATGCGATCACCGTTGCTCGCCCCGTCGCCGCGGCGCAGGAGGAGGCCCCCGGCGTCAGCCCGGGCGCCGAAGAGACCGTGCTGGTGTGCGAGGTCCAGCAGCATCTGGGCGACGACCGCGTGCGCGCGGTGGCGATGGACACGACCGATGGTCTCGCTCGCGGCCTGGAGGTGATCGACACCGGCGCTCCGATCACGGTGCCCGTGGGGGAGGCGACGCTGGGGCGCATCTTCAACTTGCTCGGCGAGCCGATCGACCTCGGCGAGGATCTTCCTGCGGACACGCCGCGTCGCGGCATCCACCAGGATGCGCCGCGCGTCGAGGACCTGACCCCGACGACCGAGATGTTCGAGACCGGCATCAAGGTCATCGACCTGCTGGCTCCGTACGCCAAGGGCGGCAAGGTCGGGCTGTTCGGCGGCGCGGGCGTCGGCAAGACCGTGCTGATCCAGGAGCTGATCCACAACCTGGCCAAGGAGCACGGCGGGCTGTCGGCGTTCTGCGGCGTGGGCGAGCGCTCGCGCGAGGGCAACGACCTGTGGCTGGAGATGAAGGAGTCGGGCGTGCTCGACAAGACGATGCTCGTGTTCGGCCAGATGAACGAGCCCCCCGGAGCCCGTATGCGCGTCGCGCTGTCGGGCTTGACGATGGCCGAATACTTCCGCGACCAGGGCCAGGACGTGCTGCTGTTCGTGGACAACATCTTCCGCTTCGTGCAGGCCGGCTCGGAGGTCTCGGCGCTGCTCGGGCGGATGCCCTCCCAGGTCGGCTACCAGCCGACGCTGGAGACCGAGATGGGCCAGCTGCAGGAGCGCATCACCTCCACCAAGAGCGGCTCGGTCACCTCGATCCAGGCGATCTACGTGCCGGCCGACGACTACACCGACCCGGCTCCCGCGTCGGTGTTCGCCCATCTGAACGCGACCACCGCGCTGTCGCGGGCGATCTCCGAAAAAGGCATCTACCCGGCCGTCGACCCGCTGGACTCGACCTCGACGATCCTCAAGGCGGACATCCTCGGCGAGGACCACTTCCGCGTGGCCAACGAAGTCAAGGAGATCCTGCAGCGCTACAAGGAGCTGCAGGACATCATCGCGATCCTCGGCATCGACGAGCTCTCCGACGAGGACAAGCTCACGGTCCAGCGCGCGCGCAAGATCGAGCGGTTCCTGTCCCAGCCGTTCTTCGTGGCCGAAGAGTTCACCGGCACGCCCGGCGCGTACGTGCCGATCGCCGAGACGATCCGTGGCTTTGCGGAGATCATCGAAGGCAAGCACGATGAGGTGCCCGAGAGCGCGTTCTTTTTGAAGGGAACCATCGACGAGGTCGTCGAGGCTGCGAAATGAGTGAGGACGGGGGATCGGGGGCGCGCATGCGCGTATACGTGCGTGGTGCGATGCTTCTAAAAGCTGATGGAACGGGGGCGCGCATGCGCGCCCCCGCCGACGGGCGCATGCGCCCGTCGGGACCACGGTGCATGCACCGTGGTCAACTGATGCCTGACGGGGCTGCCATCGCGGAGGTGTCGTAATGGCGCGCACGACCTTTCCAGTCGAAGTGCTGACGCCCGAGGGCGAGGTGTTCTCCGAGGAGGTGGAGATGCTCTCCACGCGCACGTCGGTGGGGTCGATCGGCGTGCTGGCCAATCACGAGCCGGTGCTGGCGATGCTCGAACCGGCCGAGCTGCGGCTGTATCGCTCGGAGGCGGACGTCGTGCGCTTCGCCCAGGCCGAGGGCTACCTGCAGTTCGCCGACAATCGCGCACTGGTGCTGGTGGAGGAAGCGATTGCGCCGGAGGCGCTCGACCGCGAGACCTTCCAGACGCGTCTCGCCGAGGCGCGCAGATCCGCCGAGGGCGCCGAGGAGGGCACTGAGCAGCAGGCTCGCGCGCTGCGCGACGTCAGGCGCTACGAGGCGTTCCTCGCGGTCGAGCGCTAACTCGCCGGTCACCCGGCACGGGCGCTCAACGGCTAGCCTTCTGCGCCTGATGAGCACTGAACGCGAACCGGTCGGGGTGATCGGCACCGGCTACGTGGGGCTGGTGACCGCCGCGGGCTTCGCGGAGCTCGGCAGCGAGGTGTGGTGCGTGGACATCGACGTCGACAAGGTCGCGCGGCTGCAACGCGGCGAGGTGCCGATCTATGAGCCGGGGTTGGAGGAGCTGCTGGCTCATAACACCGATCGCCTGCACTTCTCCACCGACCTGAGCGGGGCGCTGGAGCACGCGCGGCTGCTGTTCGTAGCGGTCGGCACGCCGCCGACGCACTCGGGCGACGCGGACCTCTCAGCGGTGCATCAGGTGGTCGACTCGATGCCGGCCGGCGACGGGCACGCGCTGGTGATGAAGTCGACGGTCCCGTGTGGGACGGGGGCGAACATCAAGCGAATCTTCCGCGAGGGCGGCAAGTCGGCGTTCAGCTACGTGTCGTGCCCGGAGTTCCTGAAGGAGGGGTCGGCCGTCAGGGACTTCCTGAACCCCGACAGGATCGTGATCGGCGACGACGGCGACTGGGCGGGTGAGGCGGTGGCCGGGCTGTACGAGCCGTTCGACGCGCCGCTGGTGCGCACGGACATCGCCAGCGCCGAGATGATCAAGCTCGCCGCAAACGCGTTCCTGGCGACGAAGATCTCGTTCGTCAACGAGATCGCCAACGTCTGTGAGGTGCTCGGCGCCGACGTGGTCGAGGTCGCGCGCGGGATGGGCCTGGACGAGCGTATCGGCCCGAAGTTCCTGCAGGCCGGGCTCGGGTACGGCGGCAGCTGCTTCACCAAGGATGTGAGCGCGCTGAAGCTGCTCGCGGGCAACTCGGGGTATCACTTCCAGCTGCTGAACGCGGTGATCGAGGTCAACGAGCTGCAGAAGCGCCGCGTCGTGTCCAAGCTGCAACGGCACCTGGGCGAGCTCGCCGGCAAGCGCGTGGCGCTGCTGGGGCTCGCGTTCAAGCCGAACACCGACGATATGCGCGGGGCCTCCTCGCTGGTGCTGGCGGCGCGATTGCAGGCGGAGGGCGCGCTGGTGCGAGCGTTCGACCCGATCGCCGAGTCCGAGGCCCGTGAGCTGATGCCCCAGCTGGACTATGCGCCGGGCGCCCTGGACGCCGTTGCGGCGGCCGACGCCGTAGTGTTGGTGACCGAGTGGCCCGAGTTCATAGATCTCGACTGGAGCGAGGTCGCGCGGGCGATGCGCGGAACCGTCGTGATCGACGGGCGCAACGCGCTCGATGCGGACGCGGTGCGCGCGGCGGGACTCACCTACGAAGGGATCGGTAGAAGCCAGGTGGTTATCTGATGCAGGCAGTCATCCTGGTCGGCGGCGAGGGCACGCGCCTGCGCCCGCTGACCTCAACGGTGCCCAAGCCGGTCGTGCCGCTCGTGGACAGGCCGTTCATCGCGTTCATGCTGGAGTGGCTGAAGGCGCACGGGATCGACGACGTGATCATGTCGTGCGGGTTCCTGGCGACGAGCGTACGCAACGTGCTCGGCGACGGCTCGGCCATGGGCATCAAGCTGCGCTTCGTCGAGGAGCCCGACCCGCGCGGCACGGCGGGCGCGCTGAAGTACGCCGAGCGGCTGCTGGACGAGCGGTTTTTGATGCTCAACGGCGACGTGCTCACCGACATCGACCTGACCGGCCAGATCGCCCAGCACGAGCGCACCGGCGCGAAGGCGACGCTCGCGCTCGCTCCCGTCGCCGATCCGAGCGCGTACGGGCTGGTGCACCTGCACGAGGATCGCTCGGTCAAGGACTTCGTGGAGAAGCCGAGCTCCGACCGGATCGACACGAACCTGATCAGCGCGGGCGCCTACGTGCTGGAGCGCGAGATCCTGGCGCTCGTCCCGCCGGACCGCAACGTCTCGATCGAGCGTGAGGTGTGGCCGCTGCTGATCGGCGACGGGCTGTACGGGTTTCCGGCGGACGCCTACTGGCTGGACATCGGCACGCCCGAGCGCTACCTGCAGGGGACGTTCGACATCATCGAGGGCAACGTCGACACGGCGGTGCGGGCCCGGCTCGGCGAGAGCTGGCTGGCGGTCGACGCGGGCGCCGAGATCCACGGCCGGGCGATCCCCCCGGCGGTGATCGAGCGCGGCGCGCACGTCGCCCCGGGCGCGCACGTCGGCAGCCTGGTCGTGCTCGGCGAGAACGTGCGCGTCGGCCCGGGCAGCACGGTCGAGCGCTCGGTCATCCTCAGCGGCGCGGAGATCGGCTCGGGCTGCACGCTGCGCGACTGCATCGTCGCGGCCGGATGCCGCGTCGGCGACGGCAGCCGTATCGAAGGCGGGGCCGTGCTCGGCGAGGGCGTGACCGTGGGGGCGGACAACACGATCGCCCGCGGGGCGCGTATCTTCCCGGGCGTGACTTTGCCCGACGGAGCAGTCAAGTTCTGATGAGCGACCTGGGATCAGGCCAGACGATCGCCATGCCCGCGGATGAGCACGCGACGCTCTCGCGCGAGTCGATTGCGCGCGTGGACACCTCCGGCCAGCTGGAGGACGTGCTCGGCCTGCCCGAGCACCTGCGCGACGCGGCCTGGCGCGTGGAGTCGGCGATCATGCAGGACTGGGACACGTCGGCCGGGCTGGTCGTCGCGGGCATGGGCGGCTCGGCGATCGGCGGCGCGCTGGCTCGCGCGGCGCTGGGCGATCACGCTTCGCGGCCGATCTTCGTGACGCGCGCCTACGGCCTGCCGCCGTGGACGACCCCGGACACGATGGTGCTGTGCGCGAGCTACTCGGGCGACACCGAGGAGACACTCGCCTGCTATGAGTCCGCGGGGGCGCTCGGCGCCAGACGCACGGTTGTGACGACGGGGGGACGCCTGGCGGAGATGGCGCGCGCGGACGGGGTGCCCGTGATCCCGCTGCCCGGGGGCTTTCAGCCGCGCGCGGCGGTCGCCTACATGACGGTCGCGGCGCTGGAGGTCGCGGCGCTGTGCGGCGCGGGCCCGCGGCTGACCTCGGAGATCGACGTGGCCGCCTCGCACACCGAGCAGCTGGTGGCCGAGTGGGGCCCGGACGCGCCCGAGGGCTCGCTGGCGAAGACGATCGCCCGCGGCCTGCTCGGCACGATCCCGGTCGTGGCCGGCGCCGGCCTGACGACCCCGATCGCCTACCGCTGGAAGACGCAGATCAACGAGAACTCCAAGCTGCCGTGCTTCACCCACGAGCTGCCCGAGCTCGATCACAACGAGCTGGTCGGCTGGGAAGGCGCGCGCGAGGTGGGCCGGTTCGCGGCGGTGTTCCTCGACGACTCCGACGCCCACCCGCGCGTGAAGGAGCGGATGGCGCTCACCGAGCGGCTGATCGCGCCCAGCGCGGCGGCGAGCTTCCATCTGGAGACACGCGGGCAAACGACGATCGAGCGCGTGATCTCGCTCGTGCTGCTGGGCGATCTCGTGTCGATCTACCTGGCGGCGCTGCGTGGCGTCGATCCAGGGCCGGTACGAGCGATCGAGGAGCTGAAGACAGCTCTCGGCGAGAGCTGAGCCGCGCCCAACCGTTGTGATAGCGTCGAGCCTGGCCGAGGAGCGCTGCGACGGACAACGGTTCGCCACGCTCGGCCTCCCTGTAGCAAGGGCGCTCACCTGACCGAACAGGAGGCGCAATGACCCCCGCCGCAACACTCACTCACACCGACTTCAAGGTCGCCGATCTTTCCCTCGCGGAGTTCGGCCGCAAGGAGATCACGCTCGCCGAGCACGAGATGCCCGGCCTGATGGCGATACGCCGCGAGTACGCAGATGCCCAGCCGCTGCGAGGCGCGCGGATCATGGGCTCGCTGCACATGACGATCCAGACGGCCGTGCTGATCGAGACGCTGACCGCGCTCGGCGCGGAGGTTCGCTGGTGCAGCTGCAACATCTTCTCGACCCAGGATCACGCCGCCGCCGCGGTGGCGGTGGGGCCCGAGGGCACGCCCGAGGATCCTCGCGGAGTCCCCGTGTTCGCGTGGAAGGGCGAGACGCTGCAGGAGTACTGGTGGTGCACCGAGCAGGCGATCCGCTGGCCGGGCGAGGACGGTCCGAACATGATCCTCGACGACGGCGGCGACGCGACTCTGCTCGTGCACAAGGGCACCGAGTACGAGGCGGCCGGCGCCGTGCCCGATCCGGCGAGCGCGGACTCCGAGGAGCTCGGGGTGATCCTCTCGCTGCTGAGCCGTTCTCTGGCCGAGGATCCGCAGCGCTGGACGAGGCTCGGCCAGAGCGTCAAAGGCGTGACCGAGGAGACGACCACGGGCGTGCACCGGCTGTACCAGATGGTCGAGTCAGGCGAGCTGCTGTTTCCGGCGATCAACGTCAACGACTCGGTGACGAAGTCGAAGTTCGACAACCTGTACGGCTGCCGGCACTCGCTGATCGACGGCATCAACCGCGCGACCGACGTGATGATCGGCGGCAAGGTCGCCGTGGTGTGCGGCTTCGGCGACGTCGGCAAGGGCTGCGCCGAATCGCTGCGCGGTCAGGGCGCCCGTGTGGTGATCACCGAGATCGACCCGATCTGCGCGCTGCAGGCCGCGATGCAGGGCTATGAGGTCAAGACGCTGCAGGACGTCATCGACAGCGCGGACATCTTCATCACCACGACCGGCAACAAGGACATCATCACCGCCGGGCAGATGCAGCGCATGAAGCACCAGGCGATCGTCGGCAACATCGGCCACTTCGACAACGAGATCGACATCGCCGGCCTCACGCAGATCGCTGGGATCGAGCGCGTGAACATCAAGCCGCAGGTCGACAAGTGGGTGTTCGCGGACGGCCACGCGATCATCATGCTGTCCGAGGGGCGCCTGCTGAACCTCGGCAACGCGACCGGACATCCGAGCTTCGTGATGAGCAACTCGTTCTCCAACCAGACGATCGCCCAGATCGAGCTGTTCTCAAAGAACGAGGACTACGACAAGCGCGTGTACGTGCTGCCCAAGCACCTCGACGAGAAGGTCGCCCGGCTGCACCTGGACGCTCTCGGCGTGAAGCTCACGCAGCTCACCCCCGAGCAGGCCGCATACATCGGCGTTCCGGTCGAGGGCCCGTATAAGCCTGACCACTATCGCTACTAGCCGGGCCCCGAGATCGTGCCTGACGAACGGAGCGGGGCCTGAAAAGGTGCCTGTTCGCGCTGCCGGGGCAGATTTGGCACGGGCGATCCGATAGCTTGCACGCGCGATGAGAGCAATGGTCCTCGCAGCCGGGCTGGGTACCCGGCTGCGCCCGCTGACGTACGAGATCACCAAGCCGATGGTGCCCGTGCTCGACCGGCCCGTGATGGGGCACATCCTCGACCTGCTCGACCGGCACTCCTTCGAGGAGACGATCGCCAATCTGCACTACTTCCCCGACTCGATCCGCGAGCACTTCGGCGAGCGCGTGAGCTACCGCTACGAGCCGGAGCTGCTCGGCACCGCCGGGGGCGTGCGCGCGTGCGCGGAGTTCTTCGGCGAGGACTCCTTTCTGGTGATCTCCGGCGACGCGCTCACCGACATCGATCTGACCGCGCTCGCGGAGCGCCACCTCCAGGCGGGGGGGATCGCCACGCTGGCCGTCAAGAAGGTGCCCGACACGCGCGAGTTCGGCGTCGTGCTGCACGACCGCGAAGGGCGGATCACCGGCTTCCAGGAGAAGCCACGCCCCGACGAGGCGCTGTCGGACCTCGGCAACTGCGGCATCTACGTGTTCACGCCGGAGATCTTCGACTACTTCCCCGAGCGCCCGTTCGTGGATTGGGCGCAGGACGTGTTCCCAGCGCTGCTGGCCAACGACGTGCCGTTCTACATCCACGAGGTGCGCGAGTACTGGAACGACGTCGGCTCGCTGGGAGAGCTGCGCCAGGGCACGTTCGACGCCCTGCGCGGGGAGCTGCGCCTGGAGGTCGAGGGGGCAGAGGTCGCCCCGGGCGTGGTCCTCGCGGGCGAGCGGGCGCTGCCCGAGGACTTAGAGGTCGAAGGACCCGCCTGGATCGGCCGGGATGTGACGATCGGGGCGGGTGTGCGCCTGATGGGGCCGATCGTGCTCGGGGACGGCGCCACGGTCGGGGACCGCGCGCAGCTGCGCGAGACGATCGTCTTTCCGGGCACCACCGTCGCGCCGGAGTCGATCCTGATCGGCGCGATCTCAGGTCACGCGGGGATCTTGACCAGCCTGCGTCCGCGCCAGAGATAGAGGAGGGCCCACCGATGCGAGGGAGGGCCCGCCGAAGCGGACCCTCCCTCGACGTACCTCCCCAGCGCAGACGGCCCTGCCCGGCGCTTCAGGGGTAGACGCCCCTCCGACAATCGTCATCATATCGTCTGTGCGCCCCGGCGGTCTGTGGGCCTGCAGGCCTCCCGCAAAGGGCGATGCGGTCGGGATGTGCATGGGCCCGGCCGGCGGCGTGGGATGGCGTAGCGAATGCGGGGTCTTCTTAACACGGAAAGGCCCGTAGAACGGGCCCCTCCGCGGAAAGTAGGACTACTATGACAGTTGTCATAGTAGCAAGCCGCCGCGACGGCGTCAACCCCAGCTCAGACAATCGGCTGTAGCCGTCCTCGGACAGTCAGCTTCAATCTCTCTGCTCGACGACCGCCTTCGAGCTAAGACAACAAGCATCAGACTGCGGGCGTCAGGCTATCTCATAGCGCTCACGCCTGAGCTGCTCGCGCTCAGACTCGCCAAGCATGCGCACGAACAGGATGACCAGGGCGATGCCCATCACCAATGATTGCTCGACGGCCATGATGATGCCGGCGATCGACTGGTCGTCAAGCGCGGAGACGCCCCACACGCGCGCGTGATGGACGTAGTAGGGGTAGAGGGCGACCGGCGCGAACGCCAGGCCCATGCCGAGCGCGCCGACGAACAGCTTGGTCGAGCCCATGTACGCGACCGGGCCCATGCCGCCGAGGCGCATGCGGGCGCGGATCGGAGACAGCAGGTGCCACCAGTACAGCGAGCCGGCGATCAGGAAGCTCGTGTGCTCGAGCACGTGCACCGTCGGGTGGGTGACCGCGAGGTCATAGGCGGCGGGCACGTGCCAGGCCCAGATCACCCCCACGTACAGCATGACCGCGAACGCGGGGTGCGCCAGCGGGCCGGCGCGATGCTCCAGCTCGCGCACGGTCCGCGTGACCGGGCGCAGGATCACCTTGGTGAAGCCGAGGATCGCGAGAATCGGCACGAGGTCCAGCAGCAGCATGTGCTGGATCATGTGCATGAAGAACAGCTGGTCGGCGAGCGCGTCCACAGGCGAGACGAGCGCGATCAGCGCGATCGCCAGCGAGCCGGCGAAGCAGAACAGACGCCACACGGGCGCGTCGGCGCCGGGACGGGGCGAGGTCGCGCGCACCGCTCGCCAGCGCGCCAGATAGGCGCCGCCGACCAGCGCGACGCCGATCAGCACGCCCGGCTGCAGCGACCACGCCAGATTGGGGTTCGTGACGGTGGAGATCGCGCTCGATTGTCTCACCATCCTGCGAGAAGGCCGGTGGACATCCGCCATCGAGCGGCGTAGCATCAGAGACAGACCATCCATCGAAGGGAGCCTGTGATGCAGATCGACATCAAGGGTCGCAACGTCCCGGTCACCGACGAGCTGCGCATGCGCCTGGAGCGCCGGCTGCGCAAGGTCTCGCGGCAGGTCTCCGAGCTGGCCCGCCTGGAGGTCGAGATCTTCGAGGAGCGCAACCCCTCGATCGCCGACCGCGAGGTCGCCGAGGCGACGCTGTATCTGAAGGGCGTGACGCTGCGCGCGCGCGACGCCTCTCCCGAGATGGACCACTCGCTGAAGCTGGTCGTCGAGGAGCTCGCGCGCCAGGTAAAGCGCCATCGTGTCAAACGCCGTCACCGGCGCGAGGCGCACGCGGCGGCGGTCAAGACCGCCCTGCCCAGGGTCGACCGATCGGAGATCGGCGAGCAGCCCGCGGGCTGAGCCGGCCCCGGCAAACGGTCCCGAGCGGGCCCCGGGCGAGGAGGTCTGCGGCCGCTCCCGCGCCCACCGTTCAATCGCTAACCTGACAGATGTGTCCCCATCCCTGCTCGATCGCGCGCTGAACGCGGGCGAGGCGAAGAAGTTCAAGGCCTACCAGAAGCGCGTCGCGCTGATCAACGCGTTCGAGCCCGAGCTCGAACACGACTCCGACGTGGAACTGCGCGAGCGGATGGACGAGCTGCGCGCGCGCGCAGCCGAGGGCGAGTCTCTGGAGGACCTGCTCCCGGAGTGCTTTGCGATCGTGCGCGAGACGGGCAAGCGCACGATGGGCATGCGCCACTTCGACGTGCAGCTGATCGGCGCGATGGTCCTGCACGACGGGTGCATCGCCGAGATGAAGACCGGCGAGGGCAAGACGCTGACCGCGACGCTCGCGGTCGTGCTCAACTCGCTGGCGGTGCGCGATCGCAACCCCGAGGATCGCATCCCCGAGGGCTCTGAGGGCCCGGACGACGAGCAGGCGGGCTCCCAACCCGAACGCAAGGGCGTGCACCTGGTCACCGTCAACGACTATCTGGCCCGGCGCGACGCCGAATGGATGAGCCCGATCTATGAGGCGCTCGGCGTGACCGTCGGCGTGCTGGCGAACATGCAGCCCTACGAGGAGAAGCAGGCCGCGTACGCCTGCGACGTCGTGTACGGGACCAACTCGGAGCTGGGGTTCGACTACCTGCGCGACAACATGGCCAAGGACCTGGGCGAAAAGGTCCAGCGCGGGCACTTCTTTGCGATCGTGGACGAGGTCGACAACATCCTGATCGACGAGGCGCGCACGCCGCTGATCATCTCCGGCGCGCCCGAACAGGCCGCGGACCTGTACGTCAAGTTCGCGCGCCTGGCGCCGCGGCTGACCGCCGGCAAGACGCCGGAAGGCATGGACCCGCGGATGAAAAAGCAGTTCATGGCCGACTTCGACTTCGAGGCCGACGAGAAGCACAAGACGGTGTCGATCACCGAGCAGGGCGTCGCCAAGGCCGAGCGGTTTCTCGGCATCGACCATCTGTACCGGGCGGAGAACGGCCACCTGGTCAACCACCTGATCCAGTCGCTGCGCGCCGAGGCGCTGTACAAGCGCGACGTCGACTACGCGGTGATCGACGGCGAGGTGAAGATCATCGACGAGTTCACCGGGCGCATCCTCGACGGGCGGCGCTGGTCTGAGGGTTTGCACCAGGCGGTCGAGGCGAAGGAGGGCGTGTCGATCCAGGAGGAGAACCAGACCCTGGCGACGATCACCTACCAGAACTTCTTCCGGCTGTACGACAAGCTCGCGGGCATGACCGGCACCGCGCTGACCGAGGCGACCGAGTTCATGAAGATCTACGAGCTGCCGGTCGTGCAGATCCCGACGAACATGCCGATGGTCCGCGACGACCGCAACGATCAGGTCTACAAGACCAAGGACGGCAAGTGGAACGCGGTCGTCAAAGAGATCGCGGCGCGCAACGAGAACGGCCAGCCCGTGCTCGTCGGCACGATCTCTGTCGAGGTCTCAGAGCTGCTGTCCGAGCAGCTGACCAAGCGCGGGATCGCGCACTCCGTCCTGAACGCCAAGCCCGAGCACGCCGCGCGCGAGGCGGAGACCGTCGCCGAGGCGGGCCAGGTGGGCGCGGTCACGATCGCGACGAACATGGCCGGCCGCGGCGTAGACATCAAGCTCGGCGGCAACCCCGAGCACTTGGCGGGCCAGCAGCTCGCCCGGGAGGGGATCGCGCCCGACGCCGAAGGCTACGACGAGCGGCTCAGCGCCCTGCTGCCGGAGGTCGAGGGGCGCGTGGAGGCCGACCGCGAGCGGGTGATGGCCGCGGGCGGCCTGTTCATCTGCGGCACCGAGCGCCACGAGTCCCGGCGCATCGACAACCAGCTGCGCGGGCGCTCCGGCCGCCAGGGCGACCCGGGCGAGTCGCGGTTCTTCCTGTCCGCCGAGGACGATCTGGTCAGGCTGTTCGCGGGCGATCGCATCTACCGCATCCTCGACAAACTGGGCGGGGTCGACGAGGAGGGCAACGAGGAGCCGATCGAGGCGGGGATGCTCTCCAAGCAGATCGAGAAAGCCCAGAAGAAGGTCGAGGAGCAGAACTTCCTGATTCGCAAACGCGTGCTCGAGTACGACGACGTGATGAACGAGCAGCGCCGGGTGATCTACGCGTATCGCAACGAGGTGCTCGAAGGCAAGAGCATCGGCGAGGAGGCCCGCCAGGAGGTCGCCAACGTGCTGGAGCGCACGATCACCCAGTACACGCCCGGGGACTTCATGGAGGACTGGGACATGGACGGCCTGTTCACCGCGCTCGGGCAGTTCTTCCCGCTGGACCTCGCTGACGAGGAGCTGAACCCCGAGACGGCCGACCGCGACTCGCTGACCGCCAGCGTCACCGAGTTCGCGCTGGAGCGCTACAACGCGCGCGAGACGGAGCTGGGCGAGGAGCTGATGGGCGCGCTGGAGCGCTTCCTGCTGCTGCAGACCATCGACGAGCGCTGGCGCGAGCACCTGTTCGACATGGACTACCTGCGCGAAGGCATCCACCTGCGCGGCTTCGCCCAGATCGACCCGCTGGTCGCATACAAGAACGAAGCGTTTGAGCTTTTCGGCGACCTGATGAACAGCATCTGGGCGGACTACACGCGCATGATCTTCAACGTCCAGGTCAACGTCGAAGGCCAGAACGGCGGCGGCGAAGCCTCACAGCCAGCCTTTGCCGCGTCGGGCAGCGCCACGCGCGCGGGGCGCGTCTCATACTCGGGCGGTCGCAGCGCGGCGGGGTCTGGAGCGCTGGCGGCAGCAGCCGCGGCCGCAGGAGCCCAGGGTGGGGGCGCGCAAGCGGCCTACGCCGAGAATGGCGGCGAAGCCGAGCAGGAACTGGTCCCGGTGGTCGAGCAGCGCGTGGTCGACGACGAGCACCAGGTCGGCCGCAACGACCCGTGCTGGTGCGGGAGCGGCAAGAAGTTCAAGAAGTGCCACGGCGCGTAGGCTCCTTGCGGGTCCAGCCGGGGCGCAGATGTGAGCCGAAGCTCCGTATGCCGTCGACGGCTCGGAGGAGCACGATCAAGCGGCGGGGGCGTTCACTCTCGTTCGGGAGCATGTCGTCGAAGTCGACGTGGCGGAGCACGCCCACGGTGATCCAACTCGCAAAGATGAGCACGGGCACCCATAGGGGCGCGCCCAATGCGAGAGTCGCCATCGCGATGGCGCCCACCACCATGGACGCGGCGAAGTCGTATCGGTCGAACTCGCTCATGTCACGAGCTTAGCGATGAAGACAAAGAGCGTCAAGACTTGCTTGGGACGAAACTCTCGTCCGGGTCTCGATGGGCCTTGACAGTCGCCTCGCCTGACGGGTCTTAGCTACGGCCGCGGGCCGAGCACATCTCCTGTTGTCAACTGGCTGAATCGGGCCTTGAGCCCTGGAACGGTGCCGTTTACGGGTCTTTGCGGGTGCGTCGATCGGGGCGGTGGTTTCCTATAGCCATTGACAACAAGACTCGAAGAATGGTAGAGTTGCCACCAAGCCTCGGGAAAGGGATGTGAGGCTCTCGGGTTGGATCTTGTTTGAGGGAGAGGGATAGAGCTTTGATGGGGTCTCGGTGTCGGAGAGGAAGGCGCGTCCATGCGCACGGTCATGTAACCGAGGGGTCATCCCCTATTGCTCGGAGGAGATGTGTCGGTGAATGCTCGTAGGCTGACCCTGTCGGGTCTGGTGTCGCTTTGCGCTGTGACGGGCATCCTGGTGGTCTCGGTGCCAGTCGCCGCCGGCGCCCCCCCCGAAACCCCGGAAGCAACCGCGGCCACATCCGTAACCGCGACCACCGCCACCCTGAACGGCACCCTGAACCCGCTGGCCGCGGGCGAACCGGGCTCCTACCAGTTCTCCTACGCCCCCTCCGAATCGCTGGAATGCGCGGGCGGCTCGGTCGCGCCGCTGGCGCCGGCTGCGGCGTTCGGCGCGGAAAAAGAACTCGTCGAAGTTCCGCTGACCGAACTGCAGCCGAACAGGGAATACGCGGTCTGCCTGACTGCGTTCAGCCTGTTCTTCAACGAACCGTCTGCGCCGAGCCCGGCCGTCGCCTTCAAAACAGCCGCCGCGGCCCCCAACGTCGACGCCGAGTCCACCAGCGCCGTCACTTCCACGGCGGCAACCCTCGAAGCGCAGGTCAACCCGAACAACGAAACGACCACCTACGCCTTCGAATACTCAACGGAACACAAAGCCGGTGTCCTTGAAGGCACGGTCGTGAAAGTGGAAGGCGCCGGTCCGCTTGAAGGCTTCGGCGACCAGACGGCGAGCGTCCCGGCGGGAGCCCTGCTCCCCGACACCACGTACTTCTACCGTGTGGTCGCGAGCAACGCCACCGGCACAACGGACGGCACGGTCTCCGAAACGGGCTTCACGACGGTGGCAACTCCGACGACCGAAGCGGCGACGGGGGTCACGTCAACGACGGCGACGTTCCACGGCACCCTGACCCCCCTGACCGAAACGGGCGCGGAAGCCGAATACCACTTCCTCTACGCCCAGGGCGCTGAAAACTGCACGGCCGCGAGCGCCACACCAGTCACCCCCGCGGGCTCGGGTACCGGCCCCAAGGCCGTCGAAGCGGAAGCAACCGGTCTGCAGCCCGGTGCGACCTACTCGGTCTGCCTGGTCTCCTCGAACCCGTTCGGCTCGGAAACTGACCCGACGACGCCTCAGCAGCAGTTCACGACGCTGGCGGGCCCGCCGAGCATCGAAGGCGAGACCGCGGCCGCGGTCACTGCGGAAGGCGTGACGTTTGAAACGACGGTCAACCCGAACAACCAGGCTTCGACGTGCGGCTTCGAATACTCGGCCGAAGAAGCGAAGGTCGCGGCCGGCGAAGGCACGGTCGTCCCGTGTTCGCAGCCGCTGGGCGCGGGTGGCGCCCCGGTCACGGGCTCGGCGGCGGTCACGGGCCTGCACCTGAAGACGACCTATTTCTACCGTGCGCTCGCGGAAAACGCCGCGCATGAAAAGACCGCCGACGCGACGGTCGAACACTTCGAAACCGAAGACGCGGTCAAGCCCTCGCTCGCAGGCGAAGCCGCCACGGAAGTGACGGAAGCCACGGCGACGCTGGGCGCGAACGTGAATCCGAACGGCGCGCAGATCACCGCCTGCACGTTCGAATACGGCACCGACACCGGCTATGGGCACACGGTTCCGTGTGTGCACCCGGATGCCGCGGAAATCGGCGCCGGCCACACCCCCGTCCGGGTGTCCGTGGCGCTGACTGGGCTCTCCGCGAACGTCACCTATCACTGGCGGCTCCTCGCGACGAACGCGGCGGGCAGCGAAACAGGTGCGGATCACACCTTCATCGATGACACCACGGGTGTCGGGCTGCCCGATGGCCGGCAGTATGAAATGGTCACCCCGCCGCAGAAGAACGGTGCGCTGATCGGCGCCGCGTTCGGATCGAACAGCGGTTGGTCCCCGCGGATCGCGAGAGACGGTATGGATGTGATTTCGCATAGCACGCAGTGTTTTGCGGGTGGAGGCTCGTGTAGCGGGGATCGGCTGCGCCAGGGTGAGCCGTTTGAATTCGCTCGCACGAGCCACGGGTGGGTGACGCGCCCACTCGCGCCATCGACCGCGGATTTCGAAGTCAACACGTTGTGGGCGGTCGATGCTGACCGGCACACCACGCTCTTCAGCGCTCCCGCCGGGCCCGGAGGCAGTGACGTGTTCTACGCGCGCAACGCCGACGGGTCGTTCACCGGCATCGGGCCGATCAGCGAAGGCCTCGAAGGAGCAATCGCAGGAAGCCAACTAGGCTCAACCGTCCCGATTCTTGCCACAGGCGATTTGTCGCACGTGCTGTTCGAGGGGGCCGACCTTTGGTCGCTGGACGGCCAGCTGGAAACTGAACAATCTGTGTATGAGTATGCGGGTGGGGGTAATGCCGCGCCGTCGTTGGTTGGGGTGAGTGGTGGTGCCGGTAGCACGAGCCGGGTCAGTAGCTGCAAGACGCTCACCGGTAACGGCGGGGTGGGTGGCACTGTCAACTCGGAATATGGGGCGCTCTCTGCAGACGGGCGCATCGCGTTCGTTACCGCCTTGGGCCACGACCACGGGGGGGAATGTCCCCAAGCTCTTAGCCTGGATCCACCGGTGTTGTCCGGGTTGGGGCGTTGAATGACCTCCTGAATCGGGCTTGGTAGCGACAGATTGAGGCTGTCGCGGCCCGGGATCAGGAGGTCACTCGTATGGTGCAGGATGACGAGCGGGTCGGACTGGACGGTGTGCGGGTTGTTTTTGACGATGATCGTGTGGTTTCGGACGCGGGGATCGCGTTGGTCGCGACGCTCGCGGGGCGGCTCGGGATCGAGGCTCTCGTGGGCCGGTTCGTGAGGCTTCGTCGTGACCGGCCGGGCGCGACGAACGCTGGCAGGAAGGTGATGGCGCTCGTGTTCGCGATGCTGCTAGGCGCTGACTGCATTGATGATTGTGATGTGCTGCGGGCGGGCCGCACGCGCCGATTGCTGGGTGGCTGGCTGCCGGCACCGTCGACGTTGGGGACGTTTTTGCGGGCGTTTACTTTTGGGCATGTGCGCCAGCTCGACCGGGTGCTCGCAGAGTCGTTGACACGCGCGTGGTGGGCGGGTGCCGGCCCGGGCGTCGAGCGGCTGATCGTTGATGTGGACAGCTTCATCGGGCAGACCTACGGCAACCAGAAGGAGGGTGTCGGTTTCGGGTACACCAAACAGCGCGGGTATCACCCGCTGCTCGCGAGCCGCGCAGGCACTGGCGAGGTGCTGCACGTTCGGCTGCGCAAGGGACAGGCGAATACGCAGCGCGGCGTTGTGCGCTTCGCCGAGGAGCTAATCGCGCGCGTCAAACGAGCAGGCGCTGCCGGCGAGAAGCTTTTCAGGGCCGACTCGGGGTTCTGGAACCGCAAGCTGATCGCGAGGCTCGAGCAGGCGGGCTGGCTCTACTCGATCAGTGTGCGCCTGCAGTTCTGGGTTCCCGCCGCGATCAAACAGATCCCGGAGTCGGCGTGGCAGCCCTTGGAGGACTACTCCCAAGACGGCGAAGCGCAGATCGCTGAGACGACCACTCACGGACGACGGCTGGTCGTGCGTCGCACCCGACTCATCGGCGCGCAAGCAGAGCTGTGGCCGGACTGGCGGTATTTCCCGTTCATCACCAACCGCACCGAGGCGTTGGGGGTCGTGGAGGCTGAGCACCGCCAGCACGCCGTCGTGGAGCTCACGATCCGCGACCTCAAAGACCAGGCGCTCGCGCACTTTCCCTCCGGCCAGTTCAACGCGAACAGCGCCTGGACAGTGATCGCCTGCATCGCGCACAACCTGCTGCGCTGGACCAGCGCGATCGGGCTCTCCGGCGAGACCGTGCGCGTCGCGCGCACCATGCGCCGCCGGCTGCTCCAGATCCCGGGCCGGCTGACCCGCACGGGACGCCAATGGACACTTCACCTTCCCGCTCGATGGCCATGGCAACACGACTTCACCAGTGCGCTCGCCCGCATCCGCGGACTCCCAGAACTCACCTGAGCGCAAACCGCCGCGATCAGAGAACCAGCTGAGCCGCCACTCAACACCGAAGGCTCAGTGCTGCCCAAAACACGTTGCCAGGGGCCTCCAAAAGGACGCCATCGCTCCCACACACCGACCAACACCAGCACGGCACCCGAAAACCACGCCAACGACACCAATCACCCACAACCAGGTCATCCCGCGGTGGATCCAGGCTTAGTGCGCCCGCGGCGAACGAGTTGCTTGAGCGTGTCGATGGTGAAGGTTCGGATGCGCATACGGTGCTGGTTTCGACGCCGACCCCTGGGAGTTGCACGAGCGGCCCGTGTTTGGCGGCGCAGGCGGAACCGCAGGACGCCTCCTTTGAGGGTGCGTCAACTGATGGTTCGCGGGTGATCTTCACGAGCACGCAGCAGTTGAGTGATGACGCCAGCCAGGCCGAAGGACCGGCCGGGACGAGATGTGCCCCGGCGGCGGCAAGCGGCTGTAACTTGTATGAGTCGGTGTGTGCGAGCCCGTGTGGGTCGCCGGGTGAAGAACCGGCGGCGAGTGGGCGTGAGCTGATCGACCTCTCGGCCGGCGCGAGGAGCACGGGCGGTCCGCGGGTGCAGGGTGTCGTGGCGCTCTCCCCCGACGGGACGCACGTGTATTTCGTCGCGAGGGGCGTGTTGACCGGTGAACAGGAGAACCAGAATCACGAACAGGCGCAGGACGGGCAGAACAACCTGTACGCCTACAGCGAGGGCCGGCCGCTGCGTTTCGTCGCGACGCTACCGCAGTCTGATGAACAATTTCCGCGCGAGAGAGCATCCGAGTGGACGCACGGCATCGAACTGGCGAACGTGACACCGGACGGGCGCTATCTTGTGTTTCTCAGTCATCGCAAACTGACTGCGGATGACACGCGTCCTGAAGGCCCGGCGCAGGTGTACCGCTATGACTCTCAGACGGGCGCGCTTGTGCGTATCTCGATCGGGCGCAACGGGTATAACGACAATGGTAATTCGGGAAGCGAAGATGCCGGGATCGCGTACGCGTACCTTGGCTGGGCGCTCGGGGTGGGTCCGGGTGTCGCTAACCCGACGATGTCCGATGACGGCTCGTTCGTGTTTTTTGAAAGCCCCGTCGCACTCGCCCCCGGGGCGCTCAACGAAGTGAAAGGTAACAACGGGCGCACCGCCGAGAACATCTATGAGTACCACGACGGGACCGTGTCGCTGATCGCGACAGCTCCGATCGGCGGCGGATCGAGCGGTGTCACGTTGCTCGGTGCGGATGCCTCGGGGGCGAATGTGTTCTTCTCGACCAGCGGCCCGCTCGTAGCCGAAGACACCGACACTCAGCTCGACTACTACGACGCACGCATCTGTAGCAACACGGAACCGTGTGTGAAAGCGCCCGCTTCGCCGGTGTCGTGTCAGGAAGGCTCCTGCCAGGCGCCGGCCGGGGGAGCGCCGAAGTTCGGGGCGCCGTCGAGCTCGACCTTCAACGGCGCCGGGAACCTCACACCGTCTCCGCCCGCGATGAAACCGCAAGCCGAAGGCGTTGACGCGCGCCCAGAAGCTTTCAAAGGCCTTGAAGGCCTGTAGGAAGGACAGGAGCAAGAAGAAGCGATCCGCATGCGAAAAGGCCGCTCGCAGGAGATTCGGGAGGAGTAGGTGATGCGGAGGGTCTCTAGAGCTTTCTTGCGTAGCGATTCGCGCCACCTATCTGCCTGGCGGCATGCCGCGTCATCGCGGAACGCCTCGGTGAGGCCGAGGCGTAGCCCGGTGGTCGGTGCTTTCGCGCTCGCCCTGGCGCTGGCGGCGTCGGCGTCGGCCGCGACCCCGGCGTTGGCGGCCCCCCCGGAAACCCCGGAAGCAACCGCGGCCACATCGCGTGACCGCGACCACCGCCACCCTGAACGGCACCCTGAACCCGCTCGCCGCGGGTGAACCGGGCTCCTACCAGTTCTCCTACGCCCCCTCGGAATCGTTGGAATGCGCGGGCGGCTCGGCCGCGCCGCTGGCGCCGGCCGCGGCGTTCGGCGCGGAAAAAGAACTCGTCGAAGTTCCGCTAACCGAACTGCAGCCGAACAGGGAATACGCGGTCTGCCTGACGGCGTTCAGCCTGTTCTTCAACGAACCGTCTGCGCCGAGCCCGGCTGTCGCCTTCAAAACATCCGCGGCGGCCCCCAACGTCGACGCCGAGTCCACCTCGGCCGTCACCTCCACGGCCGCGACCCTGGAAGCCCAGGTCAACCCGAACAACGAATCGACGACCTACACCTTCGAATACTCAACCGAACAGTCGGGCGGTGTCTTGCAGGGCACGGTCGTGAAAGTGGAAGGCGCCGGGCCCGCTTGAAGGCTTCGGTGACCAGACCGCAAGCGTCCCGACAGGTGCCCTGCTGCCGGACACGACCTACTTCTACCGCGTGGTCGCGACCAACGCCACGGGGACGACCGACGGCACGGTCTCCGAAACGGGCTTCACGACGCTCGCGACCCCGACGACCGAAGCGGCGACCGCCGTCACGTCAACGACGGCGACGTTCCACGGCACGCTGACCCCGCTGACCGAAACGCCGGGCGCGGAAGCCGAATACCACTTCCTCTACGCCCAGGGCGCTGAAAACTGTGCGGGCGCGAACGCGACGACGGTCACGCCCGCGGGCTCGGGTACGGGCCCGAAGGTGGTGGAAGCGGAAGCGACCGGCCTGCAGCCGGGCGCGACCTACTCGGTCTGTCTGGTCTCCTCGAACCCGTTCGGCTCGGAAATCGACCCGACGACGCCTCAGCAGCAGTTCACGACGCTGCCGGGCCCGCCGAGCATCGAAGGCGAGACCGCCTCGGCGGTCACGCCGGAAGGCGTGACGTTTGAAACGAGCGGTCAACCCGAACAACCAGGAATCGACGTGCAGCTTCGAATACTCGGCCGAAGAAGCGAAGGTCGCGGCCGGCGAAGGCACGGTCGTCCCCTGTTCGCAGCCTCTGGGCGCGGGTGGCGCCCCCGTCACCGCCACGGCGGCGGTCACGGGCCTGCACCTGAAGACGACCTATTTCTACCGTGCGCTCGCGGAAAACGCGGCGCATGAAAAGACCGCCGACGCGACGGTCGAACACTTCGAAACCGAAGACGCGGTCAAGCCCTCGCTCGCAGGCGAAGCCGCCACGGACCTCACGGAAGCCACGGCGACCCTCGCCGGCAACGTCAATCCCAACGGCGCGCAGATCACCGCCTGCACGTTCGAATACGGCACCGACACCGGCTACGGCCCCACAGTTCCGTGTGTGCACCCGGATGCCGCGGAACTCGGCGCCGGCCACGACCCTGTGCGCGGTGTCCGTGGCGCTGACCGGGCTTTCCGCGAACGTCACCTATCACTGGCGGCTGCTCGCCGCGAACGCGGCGGGCACCGCAACCAGCGTCGATCACACCTTCATCGATGACACGACGGGTGCTGGGCTGCCCGATGGGCGGCGGTATGAAATGGTCACCCCGCCGCAGAAGAACGGGGCGCTGATCGGCGCCGCGTTCGGATCTGGCAGCGGTTGGCCCGCGCAGGATCGCGCGAGACGGGATGGATGTGATCTCCCATAGCACCCAGTGCTTCGCCGGTGGGGGATCGTGCACTGGGGATCGGGTGCGTCAGGGCGAGCCGTTTGAATTCGCGCGCACGAGCCAGGGGTGGGTGACACGCCCGCTCGCGCCGTCGACCGCAGACTTCGAAGCCAACACGTTGTGGGCGGTCAATGCTGACCGGCACACCACGCTGTTCAGTGCTCCGACCGGGCCCGAAGGCAGTGACGTGTTCTACTCGCGTAACGCCGACGGGTCGTTCACGGGTATCGGCCCGATCGGCGAAGGCCCCGAAGGCGTCGGCCCCAGGAACGGGCGGAAGCCTCAGGGACCAAAGTGACTCAAGCGGTGCCGCTTCTTGCTACAAGCGATTTCTCGCACGTGCTGTTCCAGGGGGCTCAAGCTTTGGTCGCTGGACGGCCAGCCGGAAACTGAAGAATCTGTGTATGAGTATGCGGGTGGGGGTAATGCTGCGCCGTCGTTGGTTGGGGTGAGTGGTGGTGCCGGTAGCACGAGCCGGGTCAGCAGCTGCAGGCACGCTCACCGGTAACGGGGGCGTGGGTGGTGCTTGAACTCTGAATATGGGGCGTTGTCTGGCGATGGCCGCACCGCATTCTTTACCGCCGTGGGCCACAATGCGCTGGTGGGAATGCGTCGAAGCTGGTCAGTGCCGTTCCCGCGGCGGACGAGCTGTATGAGCGTGTCGATGGTGAAGGTTCGGATGCGCATACGGTGCGGTTTCTGACGCCCGATGCCTGGGAAGCCGAGCGGCCCGTGTTCGGCGGCGCAGGCGGAACCGCCTGGGGCGCCTCCTTTGAGGGTGCGTCAAACGATGGTTCGCGGGTGGTGTTCACGAGCACGCAGCAGTTGAGCGATGACGCCAGCCAGGGCGAAGGGCCGGCCGGGCCCGCATGTGCCACGGCGGCCGGGAGTGGTGTAATTTGTATGAGTCGGTGTGTGCGAGCCCGTGTGGGTCACCGGGTGAAGAACCGGCGGCTGCCGGGCGTGAGCTGATCGACCTCTCGGCCGGCGCGAAGAGCACAGGGGGTCCGCGGGTGCAGGGAGTCTTGGCGATCTCCCCCGACGGCACACACGTCTACTTCGTCGCGAGGGGCGTGTTGACCGGTGAACAGGAAAACCAGAATCAGGAACAGGCGCAGGACGGGCAGAACAACCTCTACGCATACAGCGAGGGCCAGCCGCTCCGTTTCGTCGCGACCCTGCCGCACTCTGATGAACCCGAATTCCCGAGCGCAGAGAGGATTTGAGTGGACGCAGGGCATCGAACTGGCGAACGTGACACCCGATGGGCGCTATCTCGTGTTTCTCAGCCATCGCAAATTGACTGCGGATGACACGCGTCCTGAAGGCCCGGCGCAGGTATACCGCTATGACTCTCAGACCGGTGCGCTGGTGCGCATCTCGATCGGGCGCAACGGCTACAACGATGACGGTAATGCGGGTAGCGAAGATGCCGGGATCGTGTTCGCGTTGCGTGGGTGGGCGCTGGGGGTCGGTCCGGGTGTGGCTAACCCGACGATGTCCGATGATGGTTCGTTTGTGGTTTTTGAAAGTCCCGTCGCGCTGGCGCCCGGGGCGCTCAACGAAGTCAAAGTCGGCAACAAACGCACCGCCGAGAACATCTATGAGTACCACGACGGCAGCGTGTCGCTGATCGCTACGGCACCCTTCGGTGACGGCTCAAGAGGTGTTGAATTGCTGGGCGCGGATGCCTCAGGCGCGAATGTCTTCTTCTCCACCAGCGACCCGCTCGTGCCCGAAGACACCGACACCCAGCTCGACTACTACGACGCACGCATCTGTAGCAACACAGAACCGTGTGTGAAAGCGCCCGCTTCGCCGGTGTCGTGTCAGGAAGGCTCCTGCCAGGCGCCGGCCGGGGGAGCACCGACGTTCGGCGCGCCGTCGAGCTCGACCTTCAACGGCGCCGGGAACCTCACCCCGCCACCCACCACCACGCCCGCCAAACCCAAGGTGTTGACGAACGCGCAGAAGCTTTCCAAAGCCTTGAAGGCGTGCCGCAAGAAACACGGCAAAAGGCGTAGGGCCTGCGAACACGCCGCGCGCAGAGCGTTCTCCGCCAGGAGGGCACACAACGCCACCACTACATCGAAGGTCAACCAGAGACGGAGGAGCAACTGATGCGTCCAGCAATGACATCACGCCGTTCAGGGGCGCACCAGCCGGCGACGAGTGCCGCCGCTCGCGAGCCTGCGCTGGGCCTGCGCCCTGAGCGGCGGGTTTTCCAGGTGCTCCTCGCCGTCGTCTCGGTGCTGCTTCTGGGCCTCGCGGCTTCACCCGCGGGGGCGCGGGCCGCGACCGGCGGCTTGACGATTCATACGATCGCTCCGATGCAGGGCTTCTCACAGGCCAAGAACGTCGCGTGTGCAAGCACCAACGCGAACGGGGCCTGTGAGACCTACCTGGTGACGGTCCGCAACGCGGGCAACACTGTCCTGGAAGGCGAACCGGTTGTCGTGCGCGACCATCTGCCGCCCGGGTTCTCCGTGGGGGCCACGGGGTTCTTTTGGGGTCAGTCGGTCCCGTTGGGAGTAAAAGA
>CAVUQT010000003.1:0-45482 GCA_963743645.1 uncultured Solirubrobacterales bacterium
GCGGACGCGGATGCGCCGCGAAGCGCGCCCATTCCGCGCATGAGCGAGCTGCCGGCGGGCGCCGAGAAGAGCGCGGATTCTCCTTTGACGAAGCCGCCCTTGTGTTCTTTGAGCGGCTTCTGGCTGTACTGCTTCAGTTGATCGGAGCAGTTGTCGTTGCCGTACAGCCCACCGCTGATGTTGCCGTCAGAGAAGCGGTAGCGCCCCTGGACACCGCCCCCGAAGATCCCTTCCGCGCCAGCATGCACGCACCCGGCGGCATACTGGTTGTTGATCAGCGCCGCCGCTTCCGCGCTGATGATCCACAGTTTCAGGTAGACGTTGCCGTTGGCCTGCCACAGCCCACTGGAGGGTTCGTCCCAGAAGCCCGCCCCGCCCGAGACTTCGATGACCGGGTTGCTGGAGTCGAACGGGAAATGCAGATTGAACGTCACCTGGGCGTCGACGTAGCCGTCGGAGTAGACGTCGGCGGCGAGCGTGGCGATGTCGTCGTCGTTGTATGAGAGCTTGCCTTCGCCGCCGAAGAAGCCCAGTTCCGTCGAGGTGGCTTCGCGGAACTTGAACGCCAGTTCCAGCTCGAGCAGTTCGGCGATCTTGGCGCCGAGGCTGCCGCCGAAGGAAAGGGGATTGACGCTGACCGACGCCCCGATCTCGTTGAGGGCGATGCCGGGATAGATCGGCACGCCGGGGTTGGCCGTGAACTTCATCGAGGCCGACTGGAATTCACCTTTTTTGAAGGCCAGTTCAGCTTCCAGTTCGGCTATTTCTTCTCCGAACGTGATCGTTGCCTTGGCCTGCCAGCTGTCACGCTTTGATTCTTCATAGTATTCGGGGAAGTAGTAGACGAACGAGGCTTTTTTGACTTTGAATATCGGAGCCAGGCTCGCTTCGGGTATTTCAAACTGCAGCGACTGCAGTTCGATGCCCGTTTCCAGGTTGGCCTCGATCTCGAGTGCGCCTGTGGCTTCGAATTTGACGGAGCTCAGGGTCAGCCCGACCTGCACATCGAACAGCGCCTGACCTTTGTTGGTGAGATAGACGTCGATCTGACCCTCCAGCGGAAAGTCCCCCGGCAGGGTTCCGCATGCCGTCAGCGCGTTTTTCGGGGGGCAGCAACCCGCCTTCTTGCTTTCTTTGCCTTCACACTGCTTGCCGACTCCGATCGCCATCAGCAGGGTCTTCGACGGTTTGTCGGCAGCACGGGCTCGCGGTGCCCGCAGTCCGTGGTTTATAGGGATTTTCAAGCTGTTGAGCGCACTGTGTGCGCCAAGCTGGATCGGTTCGCTTTCCAGATCCCGTCCCCCGAGCACCATGTCGCCGATCGGTGTGTTCAGCAGCTCGATGTTCACCGGCGAGCCTGACAGCCGCGTGGCGGTGCCGTCGATTGCGTAGTCTTTGACCGTCTGAACCTTGAACACTCCGTATCCACCACCGGTCGGCGCCAGCACCATCCCGTTGAGGTCGAGTTGCTTGGACTCGATCGCGTATCCGCCGCCGCTCAGCTTTTGCACGCATTCAGCGATGATCTTCGCGTCGCCTTCTTCCAGCGTCGGTTCACACGGGCCTTCGCCACCATCGGGCGGCGGTGGCAGCGATATGTGAGAAGGGATCGCCACACCGAGTTTTGAGTTCGAGCTCTGACCGCTGGAGTTGGTCACGGTGAGTCCGATCGTGTGCACACCTGGCGCCAGGATCACATGTGCGACCGGGTTCGTGCCCGTGCTCGTGTCGATCTTGCCGTCGCCGTTGAGGTCCCAACCGTAGGAGATGATCCGGCCGCTGCCCGGCTGTGAGCCGGCGCCGCTCAGCGTCAGCGCTTCGCCCGGGTGCGGATTCGGCGTCTGCAGCGTCAGCGCCGCCGCCGGGGGCGTGGCGCCCGAGCCTCCGCCCGAGCTCCCTCCGGCGGATCCGCCTCCACCGGGACCGCCCGGACCGCCCCCACCGGGGCCGCTGCCTGGTTCTTCGTGCGCTTCTTCGAATCCGAGGCTGTCGATTGCGATCGTGTCTTCGCTCGCTTTGGTGGTTGCGATGGCGAAGTAGCTGATCTTGGCATTGGTGGGGTTGGCGACCGTGACGGGCTTCCACGAGTTCACTCCCGCTTCGCCTTCGCCCGCGGCGACCTGGTTGCCTTCGCCGTCGTACGCGGTGACCCTGACCTCGACTACGACGGGCCCCGGGGTGAGGTCGCGCACCTGCACCGACAGGGGCCCGCGCGGGTGCTCCAGCAGGGCGCCGTAGGTGCCGCTGGAGTTGGCTTCGCCGGGTTTCTGCTGGCATCTGGCGAGGACGGCGTAGTTGGGAAGCGAGGGAGGTTGGTTCACCGCGTCGCCCTGGACGGTGGGCGAGCCGCAGTCGCCGGCGCCGGGCGAGACGCGTGCAAAGTCCGCGGCATGGCCGAGCTTCAGCCCCTGCGCTTCGTACTGGTTTGTCACAAGCGTGCCAGCCGAGAGGTCGTCGAAGCCTATGACCGTTTCGGTGGCGGCTTTCGCCGGTGCGGCTATGGCCAGGACGGCGGCCAGCATCAGAGCGCCGGCGAGCGCCAGGGCCCGGCAGAGCCTTGAGCTGACGATCGATCGCCCGAGCATGATCTGCGAGCATCGCAGCGCTGCGCAGACTTGTCACCCTACCTCGGGTAGGGTCTTTGTCCACGATCGAACAGACGTCCAGCGATGGAGGAGTTCCACCAGTAATGGAGGATCCGGCGTGCAGGTCAGCCAGCTGCCGAGCTTGACCGCGTCAGAGCTGCTCGAGCGCGACGCGACGCTCGGTCGCATCGGTGAGCTGGCGCTTGGGGCGCTCGACGATCGCGGCGCGATGATCGCGATCGTCGGAGGGCCGGGGGAAGGCAAGACGGCGCTGCTGGACGAGACCTGCAGGATCGCCGCGCGCGCCGGCCTGCACGTGTGCCGCGCGCGAGGCAGCGACCTGGAGAGCGAGTTCGCGCTCGGAGCGGCCCGCCAGCTGCTCGAGCCCGCGGTCCGTGCGCTTGCGCCGGCAGAGCGCGGGCGCCTGCTCCAGGGCGCCGCGGGCCTTGCGGCGAGCGCGCTGGATATCGACGCCGAGCATGCGCCGCAGGACTCGTTCACGGTTCTGCACGGTCTGTACTGGCTGCTCGCCGGGCTGGCCGAGCGAGAGCCCGTGCTGCTCGCGCTCGACGACGCCCATTGGGTCGACCGCGCCACGCTCGAGTGGCTGTCCTACGTGGGCCGTCGCATCGACGGCCTCGCTTTGCTGATTGTGATCGCCGCCAGGGCCGATGACCGCGACGCGCCGGGCGGACCGCTGCCCGCGCTGATGTCCGATCCGCGGGTCGCGCGGCTGCGTGTGGGAGCGCTCGGTGAGCGCTCGGTCGCGACCCTGATCGAGCGAACCCTGGGGACCGCGCCGCAGGCACGCTTCACGGCGTGTCTGCACGAGGTCACCGGCGGCAACCCGTTTGCTGTGTGTGAGCTGCTGGGGGAGCTTGCACGCGCGAGCGTCGCGCCCACCGCCCGGGCCGCCGAGAGTATCGGCGACCGTGCGCCCGAGACGCTGCGGCGAAGTGTTCTGGCCCGCATCGGGCGCGTGCAGCCCGCTGCGCTCCCGGCGGCCCAGGCGCTCGCGGTGCTTGGCGATCGCACCGAGCTGCGCCAGGTGGCCGCGCTGGCCGAGCTTGACTTAGACGGCGCGGCCTACGCGCTGGACGCGCTCGCCCGCGAGGGCCTGCTCGTGGAGGGGCCGGCGCTCGCGTTCGCGCATCCGCTGGTGCGCACCGCCGTCTATGACGCCCTGCCCGCCCGCGGTCGTGCGCGCCTGCATGCCAAAGCCGCCGCGGTCCTGACCGAGAACGGCGCGGACCCCGAGGCGGTCGCGGCGCACCTGCTGCTGTCGGACCCGGAGGGCTGCGTCGAGAGCGTTCGCAGCCTGCGCACAGCCGCCGCGGCCGCCATCCGCCGCGGCGCGCCACCCGCTGCCGTCACCTACCTTACGCGCGCTCTCTCAGAGCCTCCGCGAGCGAGCGAGCGAGCGTCGCTGCTGGCCGAGCTTGCGCACGCGGAGATGCTGATCCGCAGTCCCGCCGCCGGCGACCATGCGCTGGCGGCGCTCGACTCCAGCGAGGATCCGGTGCAACGCGCCCGCCTGCGCTGGCTGCTGTCCGATGGGCTGCTCTTCGCCGGCGAATGGGACGAGGCGCTCGCACAGCTCGAGCAGGCCATGCGCGAGATCGAGGGACGGGACCCCGACCTGACACTGCGCTTGGAGGGCAGGCTGCTCACGCTCGGGACGCTGGACGCGCGCACGGCCGTGTCCAGCGGAGTCGGCCAGCAGCGGCGTGACCTCTCCTATCTGCGGGATCGCAGCCGCCAGGAGCTCGACGGCGCACGACCGCTGCGTTTGAACCTCGCGCTGCTGCTGGCCAGGGGCGGCCACCCACCCGCGGAGATCCTGCCGCTCATAGAACGGGGCTTGGACGGGGGCCGCTTCCTGGAGCGGGAGTCCTCCGATGCGATCGAGGCGGTGCACGCGGCGTACTCGCTCGTGTTGATCGATCGTCTCGAGGACGCGCTCGCCCTCACCGACGCGATGCTCAGCGACGCCGCGGCGCGCGGGTCGGTGCTGGGCTTCCTCGCTGGCTCGACGTTTCGTGCGCTGGCCAACCTGCGCCGCGGCGCGCTGGCGGAGGCCGAGGCGGACGCCATGCCTGCGCTGGATCTGGCCCGCGAGCAGGGGTTGCACTTCACGATTCCCTTCACCGCCGGCTATCTCGCGCTGATCCTGCGCGAGCGGGGCCGCATCGAGGAGGCGGCCGAGCTGCTCGCGCCGATCCCGTTGCCGGCGGTGCTTGCCGGCACACCCGCCGGCGTCACCCTGCTGGAGGCACGCGGGCTCGTGCGCCTCGCGCGCGGTGATGTACATGGCGCGATCGAGGACCTTCGCGCATGTGGAGAGGCGTGCCAGGTGATAGGGGTGGCGAACCCGAACGTCGCGCCCTGGCGCTCGGAGCTTGCGCTGGCGCTGCGCAAGGACTCCCCCGTGCAGGCCCGCCAGCTGGTGGCGGATGAGCTTGCGCTGGCGCGGCGGGCCGGCGTCCCGCGCGGCGTCGGGATCGCGCTGCGCGCGAGCGCCCCGCTGGCGCTCGTGGCCGAGCGCGAGGCCCTGCTGTCCGAGGCGGGGGCCGTGCTGGAGCACAGCCCCGCACTGCTCGACCGCGCGCGTGTCCTGCTCGATCTGGGCGCCCATCTGCGCCGCCAGGGCCATCGAGTCCGCGCGCGTGAGCCTCTGCGACAAGGGCTGGAGCTTGCCCACCGCTGCCGCGCCGAGCCGCTGGCGAGCTTGGCCCAGGAGGAGCTGCTCGCGGCGGGCGCCCGTCCACGCAGACCATGGCTGACGGGTGTGGACGCGCTCACCCCGAGTGAGCTTCGCGTCGCGCGCCTGGCGGCCTCCGGTCACAGCAACCAGGAGGTTGCCCAGTCGCTGTTCATCACGACTCAGACCGTCAAGGGGCATCTCTCCAGCGCCTACCGCAAGCTCGGGATCGCCTCGCGCCGCGAGCTCTCCGACGCGCTCGCCCGTCAGCCGGCAGCTCCCTCCCCCGGGTGAGCCTCCTGGGCTCCATCTCGGGCCCGTGCCTCACTGCGGCGACTCGGCGGCCGCATCGCGCAAGCCGTCCACCGCGCTAAGGCATCGGCCGCGCGCTGCCGATGATGGGCTCGTGAAGCTCTCCTCCCGTCTTCCGCTGCTGGGTGACCAGCGGCCGGCCTTCTCATTCCGCCTGTCCGCCGCGCTGATCGCGCCAGCGCTCGCGGCGCTCACGTTCGCGGCCAGCCCGGCGCAGGCGCGCGTCGTCGTGGTCGGCGCAACGAAATTCGGCGTGCAGAGGCACAGCGCGCCGGCCAATCTGTCTGAAAATGAAGAACTGGAACCGCAAACGTTCGCCAACGCGAGCGGCAGCCCGGTCCTGCACCAGAACTCGATCTACGCGATCTTCTGGGATCCCACATATCGCTACCTCGATCCTTGGACGGAACTGATCGATCAGTTCTTCCAGAACATGAGCACGGCGAGCGGTTCCCTGGCCAGCGTTTTCTCGGTCGACACGCAGTACACCGACAAGACGAACAGGCCCGCCTTCTATAAATCCGCTTTCCGCGGCTCCTACGCCGACAAAGCCCCGTACCCCTCGCTGGCCGGTTGCGAAGACCCGAACCCACTCTTGGAAGGCGCGGCGGTTACGTGCCTCAGCGACAAGCAGATTCGCGCACAACTCGAATCTTTTATATCACGCGAAAAACTCCCCAAGGGCATGGGCACGATCTACTACCTGCTCACGCCCCCGGGCGTGACGGTCTGCGCCGACGAAGGCCTGAGCGCGTCTCACTGCTCGAGCAACTCCGCCTCGGCTAACAGCTTCTGCAGCTATCACGCGGCGATCACCCCAACCAGCCCGACCACCGGCGACGGCAACACGATTCTCTACGGCGTGATCCCGTGGACCGCCGGAGGCATCGGTGATCCACTGCTGGGCGCCGGCAACCAGACGCCCGCATTTGACTGCCAGGATGGCGGTTTCGACCCCAGCAGCAAACCGTTTGCCGAGGAAAAGGAGAAAGCGAAGAAAAGAACCGAAAAGGAACAGGAAGAATTCGCGGCGGCGAAAAAAGAAGAAAAAGAAACGATAGAAAAAAGAGAAGCCCTCGAAGGGCCTCATCAGGAGGAGCCCAACCAAGCGAGCTCCCCCGATCAGACCAGTTGCCCAAACGCCTACGACGGCGGATGTGACGTCGGCCTGGCCGACATCATCATCACTCAGATCGCGTCCGAGCAGCAGGACATCGTTACCGATCCGCTGCTCAATGCGTGGCAGGACAAAAATCACAACGAGGTCGTCGACGAGTGCCGCAACGTATTCGCTCTCGTGACCGGGGGGTCCGTGACAGCGAATGAAGACGACATCGCCGGCACGCTCTACAACCAGACCCTCGGCACGGACAACTACTATCTCAACGACACTTTCAACGCCACCGCCTTCAAAATCTACCAACCGAGCGGCAGGTGCCTGAACCACACGAACCTCGCTCCGTCCTTCACCGCGCCCACGCCGGTCAACGCGGGCGAAACCGTGGGCCTGAACGGATTGGAGTCAAATATCGAGCTGGACGCCGCCGTCGACTTCCCCAACGGCGGTCCCGAAAAGCTCACGTACGCCACCTACACCTGGAACTTCGGCGACGGCTCACCGGAAGTCTCCGGCTTCGCGCCCGGCGCCCCGCCCTGCTCGGAAACGCCATGGCTCAGCCCATGCGCGGCCAGTGTCTTTCATTCGTACAAATACGGCGGCATCTATGAAGTAGAAGCTGACCGTTCGCGACGTCGGGGGCAACGAAGCGAGCGTGATTCACTCGATCACCGTCGACGGCCCGCCTGCGCCCTCACCCGCTCCCCCGCCTGCGCCCTCACCCGGCGCCGGTGTGACATCCGGCGCAGGCTCCTCGCCTGCGAGCGGCGCCACGACCAAGCCGGCGCTCTCCGCTCCCGTGGCCAGCCAGGCCGTCCTGTCGAGCTCGCTGGCGAAGACCCTGCGCGGCGGCCTCGTCGTCCGCTACTCGGTCAACGAGCAGGTCACCGGTCGCTTCGAGGTGCTGCTCGCGTCGTCGATCGCCCACCGTCTGGGCCTGCACCCGCCGGTTGCCACAGGCCTACCCCAGGGCACCCCCCCGCAGGTGGTGGTCGCCAAAGCGATCCTCGTGACTACCAAGGCCGGGCGCAGCACGATCAAGATCCAGTTCGGCAAGGTCACCGCCGCGCGCCTGCGGCGCCTGCACAAGGTCCCGCTGATGCTCCGTCTGGTCCTGCGCAACGGCTCGGCCGCGACCACCACGGTCCTCAGCAAGATCACCCTGACGCACTGACGCCGAACAGGGTCCGTAGACGGACGCTGGGCCGGTGGCTCCGTCTGACCCAAGGTCGCTTCTGCCCGGCTTCAGACGCCTGGGCTCGCTTGCACGATCTCTCGGGCTCGGGCTCGGGCTCGGGCTCGGGCGCGGACTCGGCGCCGTGCGGCTTCAGCTCAGACGCGGTCCGGCGGTTCTCTGCGCTTGGCTTTCGCCTTGGCACTGAACACGTACCGCCACAGCGCGTACAGCAGCAGATAGCCGCCGACGAGCGACACCGCCGAGACGATCGCGATCGCGGTCCCGTTGCCCCCGGTTTCGGCGGCCGTTTCCCCGTCCAGCGCGACGACGAGCCCCGCCACGAGCACGCCCAGCCCGGCGATCATGCCCTCGCTCCGCCTACAGCCCCGGCCAGTGGCGTACGACATAGCCGGAGTTGTCGGTCCCGCCGACCTGCCAGCGCGACGCGTACGGGCCGCTGCGCCCGGCGGTGTCATACAGGATCCCGTCCACATACATGTACGTGTGCCCGGCGTTTGCATACACGGTGATGTACCGCCCCGGCCCGGGCGCGCCCCAGCTCTCGAGCGTGCCGGAGGTCTCCGGTTCGCTCAGCAGGCCACCGGCCGCCAGCGCGTAGCTGACCGAGCCCGAGCAGTCGTACGCGTTGTCCACGAACGACCCGTGCCCGCCGCCGAACACGTACGGGAAGTCGGTGATCGCATTGGCGCCCGCGACCACCTTCTGGATGACTTCCGGCACGCCTGTCGGGATCGGAAGGGTGCCGTTGCCCCCGATCGACTCGCCCCCCGCGACGGGCGTCAGCACCTGGTGTTCGGCCTTCTGCGCGCTCTGTTCCGCCGCGTGCATCTGGTGCAGCTCCTTGCGCACTTCCGCGTCCGACGGCGCTCCCGCCGCGACCGCCACTTCGCCCGACTTGGCGGGTGTCGCCGCCGCCTTGTGGTGGACGGCGCCGGTCGCGGGGAAGCTCTTGGCTTCTTCGGGATCGGCCACCTCGTGCGCGACTCCGCTCGCTCCCGCGGTCCCCGTCGCTCCGTTTGCTCCCTTTGTCCCGCCCGCTCCCGTCGCACCCGACGTGCCCGCCGCGTCCCCGGAGCCCGAGCCCGCGACCGCGACCACGTATGGCGAGGCGCCGCCTGCGGCGCTCGCGCTCTTCGTGCTCGTCTTCGAGCCGTGCCCACCGGCTGGCGCGCCCACCGCCGGCCCGCCGACGGTCGCTTCTCCACAGCCGGCGAGCGCCACCGCCGCCAGGCAGCCGAGCATGGCGATCGTAGGAGGTCTCATCGGCAACAGGCTAGCGCCCATGCTGTCCTGTTCGTTGCAGCAGCCCTGCGTCCTCCCGGCTTTGCTGTGGCCTCGCAGACGAGCGGGCCGGCGGGAGCATCGGTCTTGGCGTGCCGCTACCCTGGGCGGATGCACGACGACGCCAGCGTCGTGGACGTCCATCGCGCGAGCGGGCAGGCGTCCGTGGATATCCGCCCGCACGTCCGCCTCCTGCACGGCATGCGCCGGCCGGCGAACTGGCTGCAGCTGATCCGCTTCGGTCTCGTCGGTGGCGTCGGGTTCGTGGTCAACGTCGGCGTGTATGCGCTGTGCGTGCACGCGCTCGCGATCGACTACCGCATCGCCTTCGTCCTGGCCTGGCTGGTCGCGGTGACCAACAACTTCCTGCTCAACCGTCACTGGACGTTCGATGCCGCCGCGGGCAGCGTGCGCTTCCAGGCGACCCGCTTCGTCGCCGTCAGCCTCGTGGCGGCCGGCTTTGGGTTTCTGCTGCTGACCCTGTTCGTCGAGAGCGCCGGACTCGCCAAGGTGCCGGCCGAGGCGCTTGCCGTCGCGGCGTCGACGCCGCTGAACTTCCTCGGTAACAAGCTCTGGAGCTTCCGCCACCGGGGCTGAGCCGGGCGCTGGACTGCGCGAATGCTGCGTCCTCGGTCGCTCGCGTACGTAGTACGCCACGGAGGGTGGGTGGGTACTCGATTCCTTGCCTCGCTTGCCCCTCGACCGGCTCGGCAGCGTAGTTCTTGCTCCAAGGGGTCCGTGAATCGGTATCGCGCCTGTCGATTGGGCCCCTGGCGGGTACCTATACTCTGGAACTGCTGCTACTAACCCCTCTCAGAGGATCTTGATCCCTTGCAGGAGATGGTCATATACGGCGTCAGCTTCGACATGGTCGGCAAGCAGCCGATCGTGCTGCTGAAGACGGCCGACGGCAACAAGTTCCTGCCGATCTGGATCGGCCATCCCGAGGCCGCCTCGATCCTGATGAAGCTGCAGGGCGCCGGCACGCCGCGGCCGATGACCCACGATCTGCTCTGTGAGGTGCTGGGCGAGCTCGACGCCAAGTGCACCCAGGTCGCTGTGACCGAGCTGCGCGAGAACACGTTCTTCGCCTCGATCACCCTGTCGGTCAACGGCCGCGAGCTGGAGATCGACTCGCGCCCCAGCGACGCGATCGCCCTCGCCGTGCGCTCCGGCGCCCCGATCTTCGCCGCCGAGGAGGTCATCGCCGAGTCGGCGATCGAGTTCGAGCACGACGTCGAGGAGTCCGAGGACGTGGTCGAGAAGTTCAAGGAGTTCCTGGACCAGGTCACCCCTGAGGACTTTGCGGCGGGGGACTCCTAGCGCGTAAAGGCGCTGTCGAGGATCCGTCCCACCAGCAGGTCGAGCCAGATCTCCGCGGCGTCCGCCGCCAGCGGCAAGAGGCTCGTTTCGGTCAGGCCGGGCACGACGTTGCACTCCAGCACGGCCAGCTCGTCGGTGGTCTCGTCGAGCATAAGGTCGACCCGCGCGACGCCGTGGCATCCGAGCAGCCGATACGTCTGCAGCGCCAGCTCCTGCGCTCGCTCGGTCACCCCGGCGGGCAGCTGCGCCGGGCAGACGAACGTCGTCATGCCGATCTCATAGCGGGACTCGTAGTTGTAGAACTCCTCTTCGCGCGGGATCGCCTCGACCACGGGCAGCGCCACGGGCGGCTCGCCGGGTGCCGGCGCGTCGAGCACCGACACCGCCAGGTCGCGCCCGCGCACGTAGCGCTCGATCACGACCTTGCGGTCATACGACAGCGCCCCCACGATCGCCCCCGGCAGCTCCTCGGCCGAGCTTGCGAACTTCACGCCCAGCGCCGAGCCCTGGCTCGCGGGCTTGACGACCATCGGAAACCCGATGCTCCGCTCCAGCCCTCCCAGCGCAGCCGCGACCCCGAGGTCTTTGATCGCGCTCTCTTTGAACGCGACGAACTGCGGCGTGGGGATGCCGGCCTCGCGCATCAGGTACTTGGCCAGCGCCTTGTCGGTGCAGCGCATGCACGCCCCCGGCCCCGAGCCGGTGTAGGGAACGCCGATCGCCTCCAGCAGCCCCTGCACGGTCCCGTCCTCGCCATCGCTGCCGTGCAGCGCGATGAACGCCGCGTCCGGTTTCAGCTCGAGCAGCCGCGCCACGAGATCCGGCCCGGCGTCGATCGCCGTCACCTCGTGTCCCAGCTGGCGCAGCGCGCTCTGAGCCCGCGCCCCCGAGCGCAGCGAGACGGTGCGCTCCAGCGAGCCCCCGCCCTTGAGGACCGCGACCTTCCTGGCTGCCACGTCGCTCATCGATCCCGGCTGTGGCGCGATGCTCCGTCCTGCTCCGGGCGCCGTGGCAGCTCGAGCACCTCTGCCAGCCCGCCGTCATTCTCGCCGCTCGTCTGCGAGCTCGCCTGTGCGGCGTCGGGCTGGACAGCGGGTGCGGAGCCGGTCAGCGCCCCCATCAGCTCCGTGTCGGGGCCCATGATCGCGCCGATCCGCCGGATGCCCTCGCGGATGTCCTCGTCCGGCACGCCCGCGAAGTTCAACCGCATCGAGTTGGCGCCGCTGCGCCCGTCCATGTACGCCGAGCGCCCCGGCACGAACGCGACGCCCTGGCTGCGCGCCATGAGGCCGGTCGTGTCCACGCCGTCGAGGGTCGCCCAGATGAACAGGCCGCCCTGCGGACGCGTCCAGCTCGCGCGCCCGCCGAAGTGCTCCTGCAACGCCTCCAGCATCACGTCCCGCCGGCGCCGGTAGAGGTCCCGCAGGCGCTCGACGTACTCGATCCAGGCGGGTCGGGGTGGGTGGGATTCAGATCCCCGCTCGGCGAAGTAGGCGGACACGAACAGCTGGGTCATCGGCGAGCTGCACAGGTCGGCGCCCTGTTTGCCGAGGTTCAGCTTCTCGAGTACTGCCGGCGGCGCGACCGCCCAACCGAGGCGCAGACCCGGTGACAAGATCTTCGAGAACGTTCCCAGGTAGATCACCAGGTCCGAGGACACCCCGTCGTGGGCGGTCGGGCCTTCGTCCATCGCCCCGAGCGAGGCGTCCAGCGAGTACAGCGTGGGCAGCGGCTCGCCCTCATAGCGCAGCAGCCCGTACGGGTTGTCCTCCAGCACCAGCAGCTCACGCTCGCGCGCGACCTCGACCAGCCGCCGCCGGCGCGGCAGGGACATCGTCACCCCGCCCGGGTTCTGGAAGTTGGGGATGGTGTAGATGAACTTCGGCCGCCGCCCTTCTCCGGCCAGCCGGTCGAGCACGGACTCCAGCTCGTCGATCGGCATCCCGTCGGCGTCCATCTCGATCTGCACGACATCCGCCTGGTAGGCGCCGAACGTCGGCACCGCGCCGGGGTAGGTGGGCGCCTCGGCGACGATCACGTCGCCCGGGTCGATCAGCGCCTTGCAGACGAGGTCGATCACCTGCTGGCCGCCGGTCGTGACGATCACGTTCGCCGGGTCGACGACGGTGTCCTCCGCTGCCATCACCTCGACGATGCACTCGACGGCGGCCGCCATCCCCTCGGTCGGGCCATACTGCAGCGCGCGCGCGGTGGACTCGGCCGCGACCTGGGACATCAGCTTCGCGTACAGCTCGGGTGCGAACGTGCTCGTGTCGGGCAGGCCGCCCGCGAGCGAGATCACGTCCGGCCGTTCGGTCAGCGCCATCATCTCGCGCATCGCCGAGCTTTTCATCCCGCGCGTGCGCGTGGCGAACAGCGCCTCGTAGCGCGCCAGCTCGTGCGCTGCCGGCCGACCGCGTCGTCTATCGTCCCGCCCTGGCATCCATGGCACGGTAGCGCACGGCATGTCTGCCTTTACACGCTCGATTGCACGCACACGCATGAACGGCACGTTCTTCTACATCGGACTCGGACTGGGCCTCGCCGCCGCCTGCGGGCTGCGCCCGTTCCTGCCGCTGCTGCTGTCCGGAGCGCTGGCGTCTGCCGGGGCGCTCGGCGTCACGTTCGGACCTGCGGGTCACGGGTTCCATTTTCTGCAAGCTGACTGGTGGTTGCTGATCGTGACGATCGCGCTTGTGCTCGCTTATGTGCTGCAGTTGACGTTCAGGCTTCCCCCCACGCTCGCTCCCGTGCCCGCGCGCCTGCCGTCGCGCCCGTTCGCCGCTGCGCTCGCCATTCTCGGGCTCGAGGGCGAACGACGACGGCAAGACGTGCTCGCCTCGGCCATCGCGGGACTTGGGCTGGGCGCAGGGATATTGCTGCTTGCCGGTACGTTGTCTGCGCATGGCGACGCCGCTTGGCCAGGCCTGGTCGGCGGTCTCGCCGTCGTGCTGGCCCAGCGCGCGTCGGGTCCGGTGATCGCCAGGGCGCGCACGCGCCTGCCCGACCGCGCCGCGCGCGAAGCGCTGACCGTGTATCTCGACGCCGCCTCGCTGCTGCTCGCCGCCCTGGTCGCGCTCCTGCACCCGCTCGGCTACGTCGCGGTGGCGCTGCTCGCGTGGTTTGCCTGGCGCGGTCGCGCGCGCGGCGGGGACGAGCGCTACGCGGGTCTGCGCATCCTGCGCCGATGATGAAGCGCTCTCGATACGCCAGCCCCTGCCGTAAGCGGCTTGGACCGCAAACGATGCAAGGGCCGGCTGGCGGCTTACCCACCCGAAAAACCCCGAGCTGCCGCCCCCGACCGTGAGCGCGAAGCCGCCCAAGCTCGTGCTGTGCGTGATCGACGCGATGGCGCCCGAGGCGCTCGTCGCCGCCGCCGAGTCCGGCGCCGCGCCCGTGCTTGCGACGCTGCTTCAGCGGGGCACGTACATCCCGGACTGCGTCGCCGCGTTCCCGTCGGTCACGCCCGTGTGCGCCGCCTCGATCGTCACCGGCACGGCCCAGGACGAGCATCGCATCCCCGGCATGAACTGGTACTCGCGGGAGGAGTCGCGCTATGTCGAGTACGGCTCCAGCCTGCGCGCGGCGCAGCGGTTCGGGATCGCCAGGCAGCTGACCGACACGGTGTACAACATGAACCGCGCCCACCTCGCGCGCGAGACGCTGACGGTGTTCGAGACGCTCGACGACGCCGGCGTGCGCACCGCCGGGACGACGTATCTGATGTACCGCGGGCGCCACCGCCACGAGCCCCAGCGCGACACGGCGCTTGCACGCGTGCTCGCCGGCACGCTCGCGCGCCATCCGGTGATGGGCCCGCGCGAGCTGTTCTACGCCGACGTGTTCGCCTCGCGCCGCACGGGCTGTCGCTCGACGCTCGGGATGCCGGGCGTGCGCGACCGCCACTCCGGCTGCGTGTCGCAGTACATGGTCGAGCACGACCTGTTCGACTTCCTGCTGCTGTCGCTGCCCGACAACGACTGGTACTCGCACAAGCACGGCCCCGACGGCCAGCTGACCTCGCTGGCGGCCGCCGACGTGCAGCTCGCGCGCGTGATGGAGGCCGCGGGCGGGGTCGACGAGTTCCTGGCCGAGCACGCGTTCATCGCGATGGCCGACCACTCCCAGGCGCTGGTCACGGACACGATCGACCTCCAGGCCGAGCTGGCGCAGCTGGGGGTCCTGCAGCCCGACGGCGGGGGCGTTCTCGGCGCCCTGACCGGCTCGCGCGCAGGGGCCGCCCGGTCCAGTGATGGCGAGCAGCCGCAGATCGCCGTGTGCCCGTCCCAGCGCGCCGCGATGGTCTACGCGCTCGCCGGCGAGACCCGCGACGCGATGCGCGCGTCCGTCGTCGCCCGCGCGCTGGCGATCGAGGGCGTGGACCTGGTCGCCTGGCTCGCCCGCGACGCCCACGACGCGCCGTCGGAGGGGGTCGTCGTGAGCCCCACCCACGGCGAGCTGCGGTTCGCCCCCGGCGGGGATCTGCACGACGCGCGGGGCATCGCCTGGCACGTCGAGGGCGCCCTGCCCGTGCTCGACGCGGCCGTGCGCGGGGGCGACAACGTGCTGGCGACGCCCACCTACCCCGACGCCCTGGCGCGCCTGTGGTCGGCCCTGACCTGCCCCACCTCGGGCGAGGTCCTGCTGTCCGCCGCGCCCGGGTACGAGTTCGTGGACTGGGGCGGCGCCGCGCACGTGGGCGGCGGCTCGCACGGCTCGCTGCACGCCTGCGACTCCCTGGCCCCGCTGGTGCTGTGCGGCGTCGATCTGGGCGGGCGGGCGTCCAATCCCCCGCCCGACCAGTGGGCGATCCGAGACGTCGCCGCGCTCGTGAACGGGCACTTCATCGCGGACGCCCCCTGACCTGCCCCCGCGCGGGGCGTACGGCGGGTCATGTTTATGGGTAAGCCGTAAGCCGGCCTTTTCATCGTTTGCGGTCCAAGCCGCTTACCGCAGCAGCCGGCGTATCGACGGCGCCTCACACCAGGGGGTTGACAACTTCTCCCTGAGAAGCTATGTTGTTCTCGCAATGGCAACCCTAGTGGTTGTGTCGTACAGAACATAGATCGGGTTTGGGTCTAGCTCTTGTAGCCGGGCCTATTGATCAGCAGGGGTTTCTTTTGGGAGAGGGACCTGTATCGCTTCGGTGAGGGAGCTGCTTTCGCGTGAGTTCGTTGGGGACAAATGTGGTGAGAATGCCTGTGCGCCCGGGTGGGCCTGTAGGTAGATGCGTCAGCAGTGCTGACTCATCTCTCTCTCTCTCTCTCTCTCTCTCTCTTGCTCCTATGTCAAGGCCGGAGTTAAATCTGGTTCTGGTCTAGGTCTTGTAGGGAGGGGTTTTGCTGGGGGCTTGGTTGGCTCTTGGCCTTGTGCGGCTTGTTGTAGTGCGCGCCAGACTGCGCGTGCGAGGTGTCGCTTTAGGGCGCGTAGTGCTTCGCGGCGTGTCTTTCCCTCGGTTTCCTTCTTGGCGAGGAACGTTCGTGCTGGTTGGTGGGTGCGTCCTTGGACGACTGCGATTCGGTGTAGTGCGCAGTTGAGTTGGCGGTTGCCGCCGCGGTCGAGGCGGTGGCGGTTGTTTTTCCCGGAGGATGCGGGTATTGGCGCCACTCCCGCGAGGCGTGCCAGCTTCGAGTCGGAAGAGAAGCGTTGTATGCCTGCGGTCTCGGCGAGGATCTTTGCTGCGGTCAGTGCTCCACAGCCGGTGAGCTGCAGTAGTTGTGGTGCCTTGGATTCGACGAGTGTCGTGATCTCGTGTGCTAGTTGGCGTGCTCGTCGGGTGTGTTGTTTGAGTGAGCGCACGAGCTCGCGCGCGATCCGCACGCGAGCGCAGTGCTCGGCGCGGGATAGCTTGCGCGCGATCCGCTCCAGCCACACCGTGCGGTCGAGTGCTCCCACGGGGATCTTGAAGTCTGGCCAGAGGTCGTGGAGGTGCCAGCGCAGTCGTTGTTGGTCTTGTGAGCAGGCTTTGGTGAGGTCCTCGCGATGATCGAGCAGCAGCTTGATCTCCAGGGAGTCCTCGTCCAGATGAGCGGCGGGGAGGGTGTCGATGCCCTCCCTGAGTGCGGCTCTGGCGATCGCGCGCGCGTCGATTGGGTCGGACTTCCCGCGGGTTCGCTCGGTGCCTCGTTCTCTGGCGGTCAGGTTGGGCGGGATCCGCAGGACGCGCTCCCCTGTGGCTATGAGGAACCGCTCGAGGGGGCCGGTGAGGTGCCGGCAGTCCTCGATCGCCCATACCCGTTCGGGGTCTGGCAGGCTGCGGGCCCAGTCGGTCAGCTCGATGAACCCGTTCTTGCTCGCGGGGATCGTCTTGTCGTCCAGGAGTTGTCCGTTGGGGGTGTTGATGGCGGCGAGGGTGTGGGTGTGCTTGTGTACGTCCGCTCCGATCAGGATCATTCTTACCGTCCATTCATCATTGGATCTGTCGTTTGGGCGGATCGCTGGCTGACACGAGTCACTTGGGGCGTCTTGCCACGCTCCTATCAGGTCAAGCCAGCGGTCCTTCTTGGGCGGCGGCGAGCGACACAACAGAGACTGGTCAGGCCCCCGAGGGGTCGACTCTCTCACTTGGAGTCAGCTCGCCGCCTATGCCCGAGACACCCAACACCCCCGGCCGGACAGCACCACCGCCGCCAGCCGGGGAGAGCCAGGATGACAGTGACTCTCTCTTGCGCCAGTAATGCCCCTCGTCTAGCAGGCGATTCTCTCCTTTCTGAGCGGTGCTCAGGGGGCGGTATTTCCCGTTCCCGGGATTGTCTCGTCTGCGGAATTCAATCGCTGATCAGCGAGTTCGTAGACGGTCTGCGCGTGCGATCTCCTCGGTTGATGACGCATGCCAAAAGAGAGGTAGCCAAGTACAAGGCTTCCTGCCTGGCGGTCGATCTCGAACACCAGACCGAACTTGCCGGTCGGGGGTGGAAGGTAGACCTTCGCGCAACCTGGCAACCGTGTTCCATCCTGGGCTTCGCTGTCACAGGCGAGCAGATCCTCGATGGGGCAGCCGTTTTGTTCGTAGTCGTAGCGAGTCTCCTCAGCGACGGTTCGGCCACTGGAGGTGGTGCGCGCCATATCTTCGCGCCAGGCGTGCTCGTCGAAGATGACCTGTGCGGCGGCGCCGCGTTTGGGGGGCATGGTCTACCCCTCGCCGTCGGGCGCCCGGATGGGCCCGTACTCCTCCTCGAACTCTGCGAGCGTTGCCGGCGTCAAGTCGTGGCGCTTGCGGATTGCGGTGATGCTGGTGTCGCGTACGAGCACGAGGCGCCCGTCGGGGCGCTGTTCCTCGACGAGATACTCGCCGGCGACGTCGCCGCTGAGGGTCACGTGCGCAGGTGCTGCCACAGCATGCATGATGCCAGATCCTCCTTTGGTCGTGAAGCGTCTCGGATGCGACGCGCGCGGAGCACCATAGGCCGCGCTCGGGATGAATCTCTTGGTTGCTCTCTCAGTCGCCCGTCCCAGCGGGCCTCGCGCCGCAAAGTTGGCGCGCTATCGCTCTTAGCTCCCGCGCTCGTAGCGCCACAAGGTGTTTGTCGCTCTCGGGTGCCCACAACCGAGGGGCGTTTGTCATCCCCTCCCGCCTGTTTGAGGAGGAGATGTTCTGATGAACGCTCGTAGGTTGATGCTTGCCGTTGTCCTTGTCATCGCGACGTGTGCGATGTTGATCTTGACGAGTGCGGTGGCGTTCGCGGCTGCTCCGGAAGCCCCGGAAGTGACGGTGGAATCCCCGGTCGCGGCGACCACGGCGACGCTGCATGGGGTATTGAACCCCGGGAAAGCGGGTGAAGAAGGAACGTACGTGTTCCTTTACAAAGCGTCCACTACGGGGGAATGCGAAGGTGGTTCTCAGGCGCCCGAAGTGCCTGGTTTGTCGTTTGGCTTTGAACGTGAAGAAGTCTTTGAAGGGTTGTCCGGTCTTACTTCGGGGACGGAGTACGCGGTGTGTTTGCGTGTTGAAAGTGCGAGCACCAAAGAAGTCGCGGTCAGCCCGGCGGTGTCCTTCACGACGGCGATCCCGCCAGAAGCGCCGCAGACGACGATCCCCGCCGGGTCGATCACGACGGAATCCGCGGTGCTCGAAGGGGTGCTGAACCCGCACGGCACCGGCAACCCGGGGTCCTATGAATTCCTCTATCAAGAATCGACCACGGAATGCGAAGGCGGTCTCGCGACTGCACAGGAAGCAATGACCGGCGCCGAAGGGCAGGCAGTGGTGGCCCCGGTCGCTGACCTGCTCCCTAATGCTATTTACACCTTCTGTCTGCTCGCCCGCAACGAAGCGGGCGAAACGTCGGTCGGGAACAAGGTGACCTTCACCGCACTCCCAGTGAAGCCATCGCTGGGAAGCGAAGTCGCGAAGAACATCGCGGCGAGTTCGGCTGATCTGACGGCGGTGATCAACCCGAATGGCAGCGAAACGACCTACCACATGGAATACGGCCTCGACACGAGCTACAAAACGGGGCGGACCCCGGACGTGAAACTCCCGGCGGGGCGTGCGGGGGTGGCGGTCCTCGGGCACGCCGAAGGGCTCTCCCCGGACACGACCTATCACTGGCGGCTGATCGCGAGCAACGCTGCGGGCACAGAAACGGGCGTCGATCACACCTTCATCGACGAAACCGCCGCCGGCACCCTCCCCGACGGCCGCCAATACGAACTCGTCACCCCCCCGCACAAGAACGCAGGGCTAGTCGGGTTCGCCTTCGGTAGCGGCAGTGGATGGCCCGCGCAGATCGCGCCCGACGGCCGGGACATGATCATCCCCAGCATCCCATGTTTCGCGAACGCGCAGTCGTGTACCGCGGACCGGCTGAAGCAGGGTGAGCCCTATGAATTTGCGCGGACCGGCGAAGGGTGGGTCACTCATGCGCTCGCGCCGCCGTTGAACAAATTCGAAGTGAGCTCGCTGTATGCCGCTGACCCCGTGACGCATACCGCGCTGTTCAGCGCCCCAGCCCCCCCGGCGGGAGAAGGACCGGATAGCTTCTATGTGGGTAGCGGCGAAGGCGAACCGGCCAGCATCGGCCCCGTCGGCGAAAGCAGCGAAGCGTCCTTCGAGAAAGTCAACGAAAGCATGGATGCGACGAGGGGCTTCTCGCACGTCGTGTACTTCGGCAAAGGGCTCTGGTCGCTGGATGGGGCACTGGAAAGCGGATTCTCGTTGTATGAGTACGCCGGTACGGGGGGCGCTCATCCGTTTGCGGTGGGTGTCACGGGCGGGGAGGGCAGCACCACCCCGATCAGCGGCTGTGGCACATTCCTCGGCAGCATCGGGGGTGGTAAAGGTGGTGTGGATCAGTATGGGTCGCTTTCTGAAGATGGCCGGACGGTGGTTTTCACCGCTGCGGGGTGTGGTGGTGGGCCTGAAGAGCTGTATGCGCGTGTGGATGGGGAACGTTCTGATGCGCACACGGTCGCGATCTCAAGGCCGGTGGCGTCGAGTTGTGGTGTGGGTTGTCAGGCCGCGCCGGATCAGAGCGGGATTTTCGCTGGTGCTTCCAGGGATGGTTCGAGGGTGCTCTTCACGAGCAGGGGCCAGCTGACGGATAACGCGAGCCAGGGCACGGGCCTGGCGGGCGTGGAGTGTCAGAATGCGGGTGGGGCTGGCTGTAATTTGTATGAGTCGGTGTGCGCGGAGCCGTGCGGTCAGCAGGGTGAAGAACCCAACGCTAAAGAACGCGAAGTGGTTGATGTTTCTGAAGGTGCGAAGGGGACGGGTGGGCCGCGTGTGCAGGGGGTGATGGCGCTCTCTCCGGATGGGTCGCACGTGTATTTCGTCGCGCGTGGTGTCCTGACCGGAAGCACTAACGCTCAGGGGCAGGTGGCGCAGGACGGGTCGAATAATCTTTATGTTCATGTCGATGGGCAGCCGTTGAGGTTCATCGCGACACTCCCGCAGGCTGACGAAAACGTGTTCCCTGGATCGAAGAACGCGTTCGAGTGGACCCAAGGCATCGAACTTGCGAATGTGACGCCGAATGGCCGGTTTTTGGTGTTCCTCAGTCATGGTGCGTTGACGGGTGATGACACGCGCCCGGATAGGGGTGGTAGTTTCGTGACGCCGCCGGCGCAGGTTTATCGTTATGACTCACAGACGGGTGCGATGGTGCGTATCTCGATCGGCGAGCACGGTTTCAACGATGATGGCAACTCGGGGACGCTCGATGCGGGTATCGCGCCCGCCAAAGTCGCGTTCAATCTGGGGGTTGGGCCGGCGCGGGCGAACCCGACGGTCTCCGCTAATGGGGAATACGTGTTCTTTGAAAGCCCGGTCGCGTTGGCCGCGGGTGCCCTGAACGAAGTCGAAGTCCCGTATTTCCCGGGGTTGAAGGCGTTCGCGGAGAACGTGTATGAGTATCACGACGGGACGGTGTCGTTGATCTCAGACGGCAGGGACACCTCGCCGAAGAGCGTCGTGCTGGGGATCCCCAGCTCCACGCAGCTGCTCGGGAGTAGCGAATCGGGTGCGGATGTGTTCTTCGCGACGGACGATGCGTTGACGTCGCAGGATACCGATACGCAGCGTGATTATTATGACGCGAGGATTTGCACGGTCTCAGAGCCGTGCTTTACGCCGCCGTCGGCACCACCCGCGTGTGAAGGCGAAGCGTGTCAGGGGGAACCTGGTGCTCCACCGGCCCTCTCGGCACCCAGCAGCTCGGTGTTCTCCGGTGCTGGGAATCTTGTCTTATCACCCTCGCCTGTGGTGGTCAAGCCTAAGTCAAAAATGAAGTCTGCGAAGTGCAAGAAAGGCTTCGTGAAGAGGCATGGCAAATGCATGAGAAGTAAGAGTAAGAAAAAAGCCAAAAAAGCCAAGAAAGCCAGCGACAAGCGGAGGATTAAGTCATGAGGATCCCTATTCGTTTGAAGCTGGTTCGCCCAGTCATCCTGGTCGCTGTCCTGACTGTATGTGTTGGGGTGTTTGGGTGCTTCTCGGGTGTGGCGTTGGCTGATGAAGCACCGGCTGGCGGGTTGATGCTTCATACGTTCGCGATGGCGGGCTCGTTCACGGTCGGGGAAAGCCCTGCCCGCTGCGATGAAACACAGCTCAGCCTTCCGAAGAGCTGCTATGGCTACCAGGTCACGGCCGTGAACGCGGGTGGTGCTGCCTCGGAAGGCCCGATTGTGCTCAAGGAGCAGCTGCCGTCGGGGTTCTCCGTCACGAGGCACAGGTTCTTTGTGCAGCCCCAGTTTCACTTCGGTGAATTCGGCGAAGTCCAGATCGCGGCGGAAGAACAGCCGGGGTCCGATTGCGTGGAAGAAGGCGAACCGGTGTTGGTGACGTGCACGTTCCCGGGGACGCTCGCGCCGGATGAAGCTCTCGCGCTGCGCCTGTTTGTGACGGTCGCGGAAGGCGCCCCGAGTGGCCAGCCGGCGACGACGACCGTGTCGGGCCCTGACTCTCCGGAAGCGGCGGTCAGCGAACCGCTTGCGGTCGGCTTCGCACCGTTGTCGTTTGGCCCGAGTAGCCTCGTGACTTATATCGCGGGTGCGAAGGGTGCGCCGGACACGCAGGCGGGGGGGCATCCGTATGAGCTCTCGACGCGTATCGATTTGAAGAACGTCGTCAGGTTCGGCCCGAAAGGGTTCCTACAACTGACGAGTGTCCAAGACGTCAAGGACATTCTCGTTGACTTGCCGATGGGGTTGTTGGGTGACGCGCAGGCCGCGGAAAAGTGCAAGTTCTCGCAGCTTGAGACGTTCGTGCACTGCCCGCCGGGCTCGAAGGTCGGGCAGGTCAACACCCAGCCGGAAGGCGGCTCGAGCGCGAACACGGGGATCTTCAACATGGTTCCCGAACATGGTGTGGCGGCGGAGTTCGGGTTCGTTGACACGCTGGACTCCACGCATGCGATTTATGCGAGTGTCGCGCCGACCCCGGCGGGGTATGTGCTGCGCGCGGTCACCAGGGAAGTCCCGCAGGTCACGTTGACGAACGCCACGGCGACGTTCTTCGGGGATCCCGCGACACGGGATGGGACGGGGAGCAGCCCGGTCGCGATGTTCACGAACCCGTCTGACTGCTCGACGGAACCTCTCATCAGTACGGTGCGTATGGATTCTTGGCAGGAACCGGGGCCGTATGCCTCGAACGCGACCCCGCAGGGCGAACCCGAAGTCAACGGGGCGAACTGGCTGTCGGCGGTGAGTAATGAGTGGCCTGTGGGTGGGACGGTCACGCCCGCGACGGCGAGTGCGGTGACGGGCTGTAACCTGCTTCACTTTAGTCCGTCGGCGTTTACTTTTGCGCCTGAAGAAGCGCATTCTCAGGCTGATGAACCTTCTGGTTATGAATCTGTGCTGCGTATTCCGCAGACTGAGACACCCGGGACGCTGGCGACTCCCCCGCTCAAGACTGCTGTTGTGACGCTTCCGCCGGGTGTGGCGGTCTCTCCGTCGGCTGCTGATGGGTTGCAGGGGTGTTCTGCGGCGCAGTTTGGCTTCAAGGGCGTCAACCAGTTGGGGATCGACGAAATGGCCCCTGGTCCCGGTGCTTGCCCGGCGGCCTCGACCGTTGGGAAAGTCGAAGTGCTTACTCCGTTGCTTGGTGAACCGTTGACGGGAACTGTGTTTGTCGCACAGCCGGCGTGTGGTGGTTCGGGTCAACCCGAATGCACGGAAGAAATGGCGGAAGCGGGCGGGGTCTTCGCGCTGTATATGGAAGTCGGCAGTGAAAACACTGGTATTCATGTCAAGCTGAGGGGCAAGGTCGAAGTCGGTGGCAACGGGCAATACAGCCAGACGCACGGTTTGCAGCCCGGCCAGGTCCGCACGAGCTTCATCAAGACCCCGCAGGTAGCCGTCTTCAGCGAACTGAGATTGAAGTTCAACGGTGGTCCAAGGGCGCCGTTGGCGAACCCGCAGACCTGTGGGACGTTCACGACCAACGCGAACCTCGAACCATGGAGCGCACCTGAATCCGGGCCTAACGCGATCGAGGAACCGTCGTTCAACATCTCAGGCTGTGAAAACAGGTTCGCACCGTCGTTCAGCGCGGGCACGGTCAACAATCAGGCCGGCGGGTACAGCGCGTTCACGACGACGTTCACCCGTCAGGACCGCGAACAGGATCTTTCCGGTGTCACGGTCAACATGCCCGAAGGGTTGCTGGGCAAGATCGCCGGTATCGAACAACGCAGATCGTGCTCGATGCGATCACGCTGCGGATGGTGTCGTTGGGCCTGGAGCTGAATCCGGGCAAGACGCGCATCGTGTACTGCAAGGACAACAAACGCACGGGCTCTTATGAGCACGAGCGGTTTGACTTCCTTGGCTATACGTTTCGTCCCCGGCAGTCCCGCGGGCGGGGTGAATTGTTCACCAATTTCACCCCGGCGATCAGTGATGACGCCGCGAAGAGGATACGTCGAACGATCAGGCGATGGAGGATTCACATGTGGAGCGGGACACCCCTCGCGGAGATAGCACGAGAGATCAACAAGACCGTGCACGGATGGGTCAACTACTACGGGCGGTTCAACCCGTCCACGTTGGCCAGATCGCTCAGAAGCATCGACAAGTACCTGGTGCGATGGGCGATGCGCAAGTACAAACGACTTAAGCGGCGTCGCATGCGAGCATGGGAGTTCCTGGAGCGCGTGGCAGCACGCGAGCCAAAGCTCTTTGCCCACTGGCGCGTCGTCACACATGCCAGCGACCGAATGGTGGGAGCCGTATGAATGGAGACGTTCACGTCCGGTTCTGTGAGAGCCAGGGGCTGCAATGCCCCTGGCCACTCGCCAAGAAAGCGACAGTGAAGAAGAAGGCGAAACATCATGGCGCCAAGAAAGGCAAGGCCGGGAAGCATTAGGGATACCGGACAGGTTCGGGTAAGGGCCGGGGCTGCGGTCATGGCGTCCCCTCGCGATCGCCACGGCGGTGGGGCGCGTTCGTCCTCGCGTCGCGCAGTGCCGGTCAAGCGGGGAGCTGAGCAGGTCGGCCAACTTCGGCCCGGCCGGGTTTTTCCGGTCGGACGAAGTGCCGATCCTGCCGGTGGCGATCTTGCGCTGATTCAGCGTGCGAGGATGCTCGCGGCGATGGTGGAGGTCTGTGGGGAGCGTGGTGTGGGTGATGTCACGGTCGCGCATGTGGTGGCGCGGGCAGGTATCTCCAGGCGCACGTTCTATGAGCTGTTCGAGGACCGCGAGGATTGTTTTCTGGCCGCGTTCGATCATGCGCTGGCGCGCGCTGCGAGCGTGGTGATGCCCGCGTATGAGTCCCGGAATGCGTGGCGTGAGCAGATCAGGGCGGGATTGACGGCGTTGTTGGGTTTCCTCGAAGACGAGCCCGGCCTGGGCAAACTGCTTGTCGTGGACGCGCTCGGCGGGGGTCCTCTTGCATTGGAGCGCCGCACGAGCGTGCTGGCAACTCTGATCGAGACGGTCGATCGGGGCCGTACCGAGACGAAGCCCGGGAAGGAGGCGTCGCCGCCATTGACGGGCGAGGGCATAGTCGGCGCTGTGTTCTCGGTTGTTCATGCGCGTTTGCTGGAGCGGCGTGCCACCGCGACGGGGCGATCCTCAAACGGGCGGTCCTCCCCGACGGTGGGAGTGTTGAGTGGCCTGGTCAACCCCCTGATGAGCATGATCGTGATGCCCTACCTGGGCCAGGGCACAGCTCGACGCGAGCTGCAGCGCTCGGTCCCCAAGGTCCGCAAGGCCCAACCTCCCAGAGCTGACCCCCTGCGCGACCTGGACATGCGCCTGACCTACCGCACCGTCCGTGTCCTGCTGACGATCGCCCAGCACCCCGGGGCATCGAACCGCCAGATCGGAGAGCACGCGGGCGTCTACGACCAGGGCCAGATCTCAAAGCTCCTGACCCGTCTGCACAAGCTCGGCCTGATCCACAACACAGGCGAGGGGCACGCCAAAGGAGCACCCAACGAGTGGACGCTCACCACCAAGGGCCAGGACGTGCAATACGCCATCGGCGCCCAGGCCAGCTGAGCATCGCGGCGCTCCGGCTGCCCCCGTTACCCTCGGCGAGTGCGCTTTTCGACCGCGCTGGTCATCGCTCTGCTCACCCTCGCCGCCGCGTCCCCGGCGTCGGCGGGCACGTCGAGCGCGTCGCTGCTGCAGCCGTCCTCGCCCGCTGCGTCCGGTGGCCTTCCCACCCTCGGCCACGCCGCCGAGTCGACAAAGGCCACCGCCGCCACAAGCACCACAAGCACCACCCAGGCCACGATCTCCGAAAACCCGGTGCCCGTTCCCACCTCGGAGATCCCGCCCGCCGGACGCATCCTGTCCGCCGACCAGGTGCTGGCGACCGCGCAAGCGCTGCCGAAGATGAAGGCCGTCCGCGCCAAATACCCCGGCTCCTACGGCGGCGCGTACCTGAAGGGCCCGGTGCGCTGGCAGGTGAGCTTCTTCTCCAGGAAAGGCGCCAAGGAGATCGGGCAGGTGATCATCGCCGACGCGTCCGGGCGGGTTCTCGAACAGTGGGCGGGGTTTCAGGTCGCCTGGTCGATGGCGCGCGGCTACAAGGGCGCCTTCGGGCGCCACGTCAACGCGCTGTACATCTGGCTGCCGCTGTGCCTGCTGTTCCTGCTCCCCTTCGTCGACCCGCGCCGGCCGTTCTCGCTGCTGCACCTGGACCTGCTCGTGCTGCTGTCGTTCTCGGTGTCGCTGGCGTTCTTCAACCACGCGAACATCTATGCGTCGGTGCCGCTGACGTACCCGCCGCTGGTGTATCTGCTCGGACGGATGCTGTGGCTGCTGCGGCGCGGGCGGGCGGGCTCTCGATCTCCGCGTCCGTTGCGACTGCTGATCCCGACGCCGTGGCTCGCGTTCGGGGTCGTGTTCCTGCTCGGCTTTCGGATCGGCCTGAACGTGACCGACTCGAACGTGATCGACGTCGGCTACGCGGGCGTGATCGGCGCCAGCAAGGTCGTGGACGGCGGTCAGCCGCTGTACGGGCACTGGCCGCAGGACAACGAACACGGCGACACCTACGGCCCGGTCGCCTACGAGTCCTACATCCCGTTCGAGCAGGCGTTCGGCTGGAGCGGGACGTGGGACGACCTGCCGGCCGCGCACGCCGCCGCGATCGTGTTCGACCTGCTCGCGCTCGGGCTGATGTTCCTGCTCGGCCGGCGCATCCGCGGACCGACGCTCGGCGTCGCGCTGGCGTACGCGTGGGTGGCCTATCCGTTCACGCTGTTCGCGCTGGAGAGCAACTCCAACGACACGCTCGTGGCCGTGCTGATCCTCGCGTCGCTGCTGGTCGCAAGCTCGCCGCCCGCGCGTGGCGTGTTCGCGGCGCTCGCCGGGCTGGCCAAGCTCGCCCCGCTCGCGCTCGCGCCGGTGCTGGCCACGCACGGCCTGCGCGAGCTCCCCGCGCGGCGCCGCCCCCGCGCGCTGGGGCTGTTCGTCCTCGCATTCGTCCTCACCGCCCTCGTGGTCTCGATCCCGGCGATCACGCACGATTCGCTGCACACGATCCTGCAGCGCACGATCGTCTACCAGTCAAACCGCGGATCGCCGTTCTCGGTATGGGGATTGTATGGGCCCCCACCCGCCCTGCACGACGTCCAGACCGCCGTGCAGGTGGCCGCGATCGTGCTCGCCCTGACGCTGGCGGTGGCCCCCCGTCGCCCCGACCTGGTGGGGCTGGCGGCGGCGTGCGCCGCGATCGTGATCGCCACGCAGCTCGGGGTCGAACACTGGTTCTACCTGTACATACCGTGGTTTTTCGGACTGGTGATGATCGCGCTGCTGGGCGCCGGCTCTGACCGTCCCCGACCGAGCCCTGCCCATGTCGCTGCCCCCGGCTGGGGCGCGCGGGACCTCAGTACCGCGCCGGGGGGGCTGGGCGCGGCATCAGGATCTGCTCGATTGCGGCTGCCGAGCGCGGCGTGGCCGAGCAGCGGATGAGCACGCCCATCAGCCACGGATCCTCCTCGGAGGTTTCGAACCGGACGGGCATCTGCGTCAGCAGCGACTCGATCGCCTGCTCGCGTTTGACCCCGATCACGCCCCCGCGCGGCCCGGTCATGCCGACGTCGGTGATGTACGCGGTGCCGCCCGGCAGCACGCGCCCGTCCGCCGTCGGCACGTGCGTGTGCGTGCCCACGACCGCGGTCACGCGCCCATCCAGCATCCACCCCAGCGCGATCTTCTCGGACGTCGCCTCGGCGTGCATGTCCACCAGGATGTGATCCACATCCTGAAGCTCGCCGAGCGCGGTCTCGATCTCGGTGAACGCCGACCGGCCCGCGCGCAGGTACAGGTTGCCGCTGAGGCTGACCACGCCCAGGCGCAGCCCGTCGTGCTCTATCACGCACGTGCCGTGGCCGGGCTGGATGCGCAGGAAGTTGGCCGGCCGCAGGATTCGCGGCTCGGAGTCCAGGTAGGGATAGATCTCGCGGCGGTGATAGGTGTGGTTGCCGAGCGTGATCGCATCAACGCCGCCCGCGAACAGCGCTCGCGCCGCCTTCGGCGTGATCCCCAGCCCGCCGGCCACGTTCTCGCCGTTGACGACCACGAACGTCGGGTCATAGCGTTCGCGCAGGATCGGCAGGCACTCCAGCAGCGTGCGCCGTCCCACGCCCCCGACGAGATCGCCGACGAACAGGATGCTCGCTCCCGACGTCTCGTCGCCCCCCGACCGATCCGGCTCGCCCTCCGTGGTGACCTCCTGGCGCTCAGCCATACTTCGCCGATATGTCGGACGGGAGGGCTTTGCAGATGAGCGGCGTGGAGAAGGGCGGCGCGCCCGAGGCCGCGTCGCCGAGCGAGATCGAGCGCGAGCTCGCGCCGGACGCCTCGCCGGCGTCGCCGCCTCCGGGTCCCCCACGCGCGGTGATCCCCAGGTGGGTGCAGCTCGTGCTCTTGCCGGTGGCGCTGCTCGCGCTGTGGGCGCTCGCGAAAGCGGCGGGGAAAGTGCTGTTGATCTTCGTCATCGCCGCTGTCATCGCGCTGATTCTCAACCCCGCCGTCTCGTTCGTGCAGCGCCCGCGGGTCCCCCGCGGGCTGGCGGTGCTGATCGTGTATCTCGCATTCTTCCTGACGCTGGTCGGGATCGGCTTTCTGCTGGCCAACCCGATCTCAAACCAGGTGCGCACGTTCTCGAGCAACCTGCCGCATATCGTCAACGAAGCGAACAAACGGATCGCCACGTTCCAGAGCGAACTCGAAGGGCACGGCATCCACCTGCACCTCGTCAAGCAGGGCAAAACCGCGCTGCAGAGCATCCAGGACAAAGTCGCCAAAAGCGCCGGCAAACTGGCGTCGTTCGGCGGCAGCCTGCTGACCGAAGCCGCGAGCGCGATCTTCGACCTGGTGCTCGTGTTCGTCCTGTCGGTGTACATGCTCGTCTACGGCGAGACCATCGGCAAGCTCGTGCGCCGCGCGATGCCCGACGGCGATGGCACGCCCGCCGACGACTACCCGATGCTGGTCCAGCACGCCGTCTCCCGCTACGTCGGCGGCCAGCTGCTGTTCAGCGTGCTGATGGGCGCCTCCGCGGGGCTGTCGCTGTATCTGTTCGGGCTGATCGGGATATTCCCCGACGGACGCAAGTACGCGCTGGCGTTCGGGGTGTTTTACGGGGTGATGGAGCTGGTCCCCTACATCGGCCCGATCCTGGGAGCGCTCCCGGCCGTGATCGTCGCGCTGTTCACCGACCCGATCGTGGCGCTGTGGGTCACGCTGCTGTTCGTCGGGCTGCAGCAGCTGGAGGGCCACATCGTCGCCCCGCAGGTATTCGGGCACACCCTGCGGATCAACCCGCTGCTCGTGATATTCGCGCTGCTGCTCGGACTGCAGCTGCATGGGATCGTCGGCGCCCTGGTCGCGCTGCCGATCCTCGCGATCCTGCGCGAGACGGTCGTCTACCTGAACCGCCACATCGAGCTCGAACCGTGGGATCGCACCCCACGCGGTCTCCTGTGAGCCATGTGATCAGCGTCGCCGGCCTGACCAAGAGCTACGGCGAGCGCGAGGCGCTGCGCGAGGTCAGCTTCGATGTCGCTGCCGGCGAGCTGGTCGCGATCGTCGGTCCCAACGGCGCGGGCAAGACGACGCTGCTGTCGATCCTCGCGGGGGTGCAGAGCCCGAGCGCGGGAACGGTGCAGGGCGCGGGCGCGGGCGCCGCGATCGGCTGGGCGCCGCAGCAGCCGGCCGTGTACGCAAAGCTGTCGGTCGCGGAGAACCTGCGGCTGTTCGCCCGCCTGGAGGGAGTGGCCGACCCCGACGCGGCGGTGGCGCGGATGCTCGAGCAGACCGGCCTGGGCGAGCGCGCCGGCGAGCGCGTGGAACGGCTGTCGGGCGGCAACCGCCAGCGCGTGAACGTCGCCCTCGGCCTGATCGCCGACCCGCCCGCGCTCGCCCTGGACGAGCCCAGCTCCGCCCTGGACCCGGGCCAGCGCGAACGGCTGTGGGAGTTCGTCGGCACGCTCGCGCAGGGTGGGACGGCCGTGCTGTTCTCCACGCACCATCTCGGCGAGGTGCGCCGGTACGCCACGCGCGCGATCGTGCTGGCCGACGGCGAGCTGCTGTTCGACGGCGCTCCGGCGGAGCTGATCGCGGCCAACGGCGGCGGCGAGCAGGACTTCGAGGGAGCGTTCGTCGCGTTCTTGAAGGCACGGGGGCATTCGTGACCGCCGTCCGGGGGTCGGCGGAGCGGGCGGGACAGGCGCCGTCTGAGGGTGTGTCCCAGGCCGGCGCGGACCAGGCGCCGTCTGAGGGTGTGGGCCATCCCGGCGCGGACCCGCAGGCATGGCGATCATGAGGCCGCTGCTGGCAAAGGACCTGCTGATCCTGCTACGCCGCTCGCGGCTGCTGGTGGGCGTGCTGGTCGTGTACCCGATCGCGATCTCACTGCTGATCGGCCTGGCGATCTCGCGCAGCCCGGGCAAGCCGCGGGTGGCGATCGTCGACGAAACGCCGCCCGGGCAGACGATCGCCGTCGGCAGCGAACACGTCGCCGTCAGCCAGTACGCCGACCAGCTGTTCAGTCAGGTCACCCCCGTGCACGTTCCCACGCGCGAGCAGGCGATCGCCGACATCAAGTCCGGGCGCGTGCTCGCCGCGGTGGTGATCCCGCGCGACATCGCCGCCCGGATCGCCTCCGGCGTCAGCCAGGGCAGCATCGAAGTCCTATACAACGGCAACGCGCTGGAGCAGTCGCTCGTCCAGTCCCAGCTCAACTCCGCGCTCGCCCAGGCGAACCTCGGGTTCTCCGAACAGATCCAGCGCGCCGCCGCGCAGGCGATCGGCCTGCTGCTGAGGGGCGGCAACCTCGGCATCCTTGGCGCGCCGGCGAACCTGATCGGCCTGCACCAGATCCCGTCCGAGCTGCACGGCACGATCGCGCGCCTGCCGCCCGGCGCCGAACGACGGCAGCTGGAACGGATCGACGCGTTCGCCGAATTCGCCAACCGAAACCTGAGCCTCTCGAAGAACGTGCTGTCCACGATCGGCCAGCCGATCCAGGTCAAGAGCACGCTCATCCAGGGCCGGCGCACGCCTCTGAACACGTTCGCGGTCGTGGTCGCGGTGAGCGTGTCGCTGATGTTCGTGTGCGTGCTGCTGGCAGCCGGCGGGGTGGCGCTGGAGCGCGAGGAGCACACGCTCGCGCGCCTGGCCCGCGGGTCCCGCCCGGCTCACGGGTCCCGTCCGGCCCGTGGGGCCCGTCTGGTCCGCGGGGCCCGCCCGGTCCGCGGGGCGGATGCAAGCCCAAGCCGCGCCCGCCCCGGCGGGATGCTGGTCTCGCGCGAGGGGCTGCTCGCCGAGAAGCTGCTGCTCGCCGCGGGCTGCGCGTTCGTGCTCGCCCTGGCGATGCTCGCCGGGATCGGAGCGTTCGTCAGCCTCGACTGGTCGCGCATCGGCCAGTGGGTGGTCGCGCTCGCGTTCGGCGCCCTCGGGTTCGGCGCGCTGGGCATCGCGATCGGCGCGCTCGCGCGCGAGGTGCGCGCCGCCTCGCTGCTCGCCTTCCTGCTGTCGCTGCCGCTGGCGTTCCTCGCGCTCGTCCCCTCCGGCTCAGTGTCGCGAGGGCTGTACGGTGTGATCGCCGCCGTGTCGTTCGTGTTCCCGTTCAAGGCGGCCCTGCAGGCGCTCGACGCCGCCGTCAACGGCGCATCGCCCGGGCTCGCCGTCTCGGTCGCGCATCTGCTCGGGCTGACGGCGCTGTTCGGAGCGCTCGCGCGCGTGGGTCTGCGACGGCTGGATTGAGCAGGGGTATCCTGGAGACGATGGCCTTCCCACAGACGCGAATGCGCAGACTGCGGGCCAGCGCCGGCTTGCGCGGGCTGGTGCGCGAGACAGACGTCGGCGCGGGGCAGCTGGTGCTGCCGCTGTTCGTCACCGAGGCCGAGCCGGCGGGCGGGCAGACCGGCGCGGGCGCGGGCGGCAGACCCGGTCGGTGGCCGATCGCGACGATGCCCGGGGTCGATCGCCTGTCGCTGTCGGCGGCCGTCGAGGAGGCGCACGCGGCGGGCGCGCTCGGGATCGCCGCGGTGATGCTGTTCGGGCTGCCGGCCGAAAAGGATGAGGAGGGGTCGGGTGCGTGGGATGACGAGGGTGTGGTCCAGGTTGCCACGCGCGCGATCAAGCAGGCGCTGCCCGACCTGCTGGTGATGACCGACGTGTGCCTGTGCGAGTACACCGCCCACGGGCACTGTGGCGTGCTGCGCGACGGCGGGCCGGGTGCCGGCCCGCCGAGCGTCGACAACGACGCGACCGTCGAGCTGCTGGCGCGCACGGCGGTCAGCCACGCGCGTGCCGGCGCGGACCTGGTTGCTCCGTCGGACATGATGGACGGGCGTGTCGGTGCGATCAGGGAGGAGCTCGACGGCGAGGGCTTTGCCGAGACGCCGATCCTCGCCTACTCGGCGAAGTTCGCCTCCGCTTTCTACGGGCCGTTCCGCGAGGCCGCCGACTCGACCCCGGCGTTCGGCGATCGCCGCGGCTACCAGATGGACCCGGCCAACGGACGCGAGGCCGTGCGCGAGGCGCTGCTCGATGTGCAGGAGGGCGCGGACATGGTGATGGTCAAGCCGGCGCTGGCCTACGGCGACCTGATCCGTGCGGTCAAGCGCGCGACGCGGATGCCGGTGGCGGCGTACAACGTGAGCGGCGAGTATGCGATGGTCAAGGCTGCCGCGGCCGCCGGATACATCGACGAGCGCGCGGCCGTGCTGGAGATACTCACCTCCCTGCGCCGAGCCGGCGCCGACACGATCGTCACCTACCACGCAAAGGACGCGGCCGGATGGCTGGCAGAGCAGACATGAGCACCGAGCCCGAGCCAGCTGTCGCCTCGCCGCTCGCCGACGTGGCGGATTCGACCAGCCCGACCACGGCGCCGCCGAAGATCCGCAGCCGCAAGGACGGCGCCGCGATCGCGCTCGACGAGGTCGACCGCAAGCTGCTGAACCTGATGCAGGGCAGCTTCCCGATCGCGCCGCGCCCCTACCGGCACGTGGCCGAGCAGGGCGGGGTGGGCGAGCGGGAGGTCATGGACCGCGTGCAACGCCTGCTGGATAAGCGCATCATCCGCCAGGTCACGCCGATCTTCGACACGCGCGCGCTCGGGTACTCCTCGATGCTGGTCGCCGCGAAGGTCGACCCCGAGCATCCCCATCGCGCGGCCCAGGTCATCAACGAGCATCCGGGCGTCTCGCACAACTACCTGCGCAACCACGAGTTCAACCTGTGGTTCACGATCGCCACCGAGCCGGACTCCAAGCTCGGCCTGGAGGGCACGCTGGAGGTGCTCGCACGCGAGGCCGGCGCGGAGTCGGTGCGCCAGCTGCCGACGCTGAGGCTGTTCAAGATCCGCATGGACCTCGAGATGGAGGGCGGCACCGACGCGCTGTCGAGCGCGGCCGAGGTCAAGGAGCCGATCGAGCTCGAGCCCCAGCCCTACGACGAGCTCGACATCGCGGTCATCCGCGCGCTGCAGGGCGACATGCCGGTGGTCGAGGAACCGTTCGCGCCGGCGGCCGCCGAGCTGGGAATGGCGCAGGAGCGCCTGCTCGACCATCTCGCGCGGATGCAGGAGCGTGGCCTGCTGCGCCGCGTCGCCGCGATCCTGTACCACCGCCGTGCCGGCTTCTCGGCCAACGGCATGGGCGTGTGGAAGGTGCCCGACGAGCAGATCTTCGACATCGGCTGCAGGATGGCGGCCGTGCGCGGCATCTCCCACTGCTACCAGCGGCCCACCTATAAGGACTGGCCGTACTCGGTCTTCACGATGGCCCATGGGCGTTCGAAGGAGGAGTGCGACGCCGTGCTCGACTCGATCGCCGAGCGCACCGGCATCCACGAGCGGGCGACGCTGTACTCCTCGACCGAGTTCAAGAAGATCCGGCTGCTGTACTTCACCGACGAGTTCACCGCCTGGGAGCGCGAGCACGCAGGCGTGTAGTGTCATGAGTCATAAATTCGCTGGCGTTTCCCGGCGTCTGAACGCGCCTGACGCCCGCCGGCGTCGGCCATGTGCTACCGGCACACTCACCGATGCCGTCGAACGTCAGATCACGCCCATCCATCCGGCAAAACACTGACCGAATTTATGACTCAGGACACTAGTCGAGGATGACGGCGCTCACCGATACCCGCTCGGCGGCGCTGTACCGGCGCGCTTTGGAGGTCATGCCCGGCGGGGTCAACTCGCCCGTGCGCGCGATGCGCTCGATCGGACGGGACCCCGTGTTCCTCGCGCGCGCCGAGGGCGCCGAGGTGACCGACGTCGACGGCAACCGCTACGTCGACTACGTCTGCTCGTGGGGCCCGCTGATCCACGGGCACACCCATCCGGACATCCTGGCCGCGATCTCGCATGCCGCGGCACGCGGCACGAGCTTCGGCGCGCCCACGCCCGGCGAGGTCGAGCTCGCGGCCGAGGTCGCCCGGCGGATGGACGGCGTGGAGATGCTGCGCATGACCTCCTCGGGCACCGAGGCTTCGATGACCGCCATCCGTCTCGCCCGCGCTGCCACCGGCCGGGAGAAGATCCTCAAGTTCGAGGGCGCCTACCACGGGCACGTCGACGGTCTGCTGGCGCAGGCCGGCTCGGGCCTGGCGACCCAGTCGCTGCCGTCCAGCCCCGGCGTACCCGCCGGCACGGCCGCCCAGGCGATCCTCGTCGCATGGAACGACCCCGACGCGCTGCGCGCGGCCACCGAGGCTCACGAGCTGGCGGCGATCATCGCCGAGCCGCTGCCTGCCAACATGGGCCTCGTCCCGCCCCGTGCGGGCTTTTTGGAGCTGCTGCGCGAGCGCGCCAGTGCGACCGGCGCGCTGCTCGTGCTCGACGAGGTCATCTCGGGCTTTCGCGTCGCCCGCGGCGGCGCCCAGGAGCTGACGGGCGTCACGGCGGATCTGACGATCCTGGGCAAGGTGCTCGGCGGCGGCCTGCCCGCCGCCGCGCTCGGCGGCAGAGCCGAGCTGATGAACATGCTTGCCCCCGCCGGCGAGGTCTACCAGGCTGGCACCCTGTCCGGCAACCCGCTCGCGGTCGCGGCGGGCATGGCGACGCTCAGGTTGCTGGACGAACCTGCGTACCTGCGCCTGGGGGCGCTCACGCAGCGGCTCGCCGACGGTCTGCGCGACGCTGCTGCGGAGACGGGCGGATATCCGGTGCAGGTCGTGAGCGCGCCTGGGCTGGTGACGGTCTTCTTCAGCGAGCGTCCCGTGGTCTCGTTCGAGGACGCGCAGGGCTGCGACCTCGACGCGTACGCCGCCTGGTGTCGCGAGCTGCTCGCCCGCGGGGTCTACCCGCCGCCGTCCCAGTTCGAGGCGTGGTTTCCCTCGCTTGCGCACACGGCCGAGCAGATCGACCATACGGTGCAAGCCGCCGCGGTCGCGTTCGCCATGCTCGACGAGCCGGTCAGCGTTGAAGGCATCGGATGAGAAAACGAGCAACGACCTCACCACCAGCGATCAGAGGTTGCCCTATGAGCACAATCACCCAGCCCCCACAGGTTCTCCTGTGAGCGATCGTCGCGACGGCGACAGCGACGGCGACAGCGACAGCGCGCTCGAGCGCCTGGCGTCGCTGCTGCGCGAGCAGGGCGGGCTGATAGCTACGCTGCTCGCCGCGGACACCCCCGCGCGCAGCGAGGACGGTCCCGCCCAGACGGCCGCCGCGGGCCCGCGCGCGCAGGGCGCCCGCGAGGAGTACGAGCTGCTGGTCGAGACGATCTATGAGGGATACCTCCTGCACTATGGCGCCCCCCGCGTGGTCTCTCCGCCGGAGGCCGACCTCGGCCTGCTCGCCGGCGACAGGCTGTACGCGCTCGGCCTGGCCCGCCTGGTCGCGCTCGGCGACACCGAGGCGGTGGCCGAGCTCGCGGACACGATCACGCTCAGCGCGCTCGCCCAGGCCACCGGCGAGCCGGCGCTGGCCGACGTCGTGTGGGCGGCCGGCGCGCACGCGGTTGGGTGGGGTTCCAGCGAGGCCCACAGGCACGCCAAGCGACTCGCCTTCGCCGGCGCCCCGCAGGCGATCGAGGCGATGCGCACAAGCGCTGGCGAGGCCCCGGCGTCGCCCTGAGTCAACGCGCCTCGATATTGTTGGAGGCGGTGCCAGACAAGCACGCCCAGCACAAGTCCAAGTACACGCTTGACAGACAGTTCCCCGGCGCGTTCGAGGGCGAGACGGTCACGCGCCGGCGGTTCATGACCGTGGGCGGCCAGGCGGCCGGGGGCGTTGCCGCGGCAGCTTTCCTGCTGCCCGCGCTCGGCTTCGCGATCGGGCCGATCTTCAAAAGCTCTCCCCACCGCTGGGAAAGCGTCGGGCCTGAGGACATGTTCACGGACATCAACTATGTGCCCGTCGTGATCACGCTGACCCCCAACATCGGTGAGGCCGGCAAGTCGACCGCGTACGTGCGCAAGTTCAACGCCGCGATCGACACCGACCCCTACGACCACCAGACCCCCTACATCGCGATCTCCAGCCGCTGCGCGCACCTCGGCTGCCCCGTGCGCTGGGTGGACGCGGCCGAGCGCTTCATCTGCCCGTGCCACGGCGGCGTCTATGACCTGCTCGGACGCCGCGTCGGCGGTCCTCCCGTGCGCCCGCTCGACCGCTTCTACACGCGCATCCGCAACGGCGAAGTCGAACTCGGCCCGCGCTTCAGCGTCAACAGCGAGCTGCAGCGCTTCTCCCCGCGCGACCCCGGCGAGCCGCTGGACGGCATCGGCCAGTACGCCTACCCATCGCGCCCCGGCGCCCAAAAACTGTAGGACTGCCAGTCCATGCCTAAGCTGCCCGCTCCCCCAATTCCGTCAGCCCTCCAGGCCCCCCCGCCGCGGCCAGGGGACGGCAACGGCAAGGCGACCAAGCCGCACGAGCATGCCCGGGAGGCCGGTACCAGCGTCGTCGACTGGGTCGACGAGCGCACCTCGCTGAGCGGGGGCGCGCGCTGGCTGATGTTCCGCAAGGTGCCCAAGGGCACCAACTGGTTCTACACGCTCGGCTCGGCCACGATGTTCGCGTTTCTGTCACAGGCCGTGACGGGCGTGTTCCTGGCCATGTACTACCGTCCCGACCCGTCCGGCGGCGCGTACGAATCGATCCGTCACGTGACCAACGAAGTGTTCCTCGGCCAGTTCGTGCGCGGCATGCACAAGTGGGGCTCGAGCGTGATGGTGATCCTCGTGTTCCTGCACATGGGGCGCACGTTCTTCTTCGGTGCCTACAAGTACCCGCGCGAGCTCAACTGGGTGATCGGCGTGGTGCTGCTGATCCTGACGATGGTGATGTCGTTCACCGGTTACCTGCTGCCGTTCGACCAGCGCGCCTACTGGGCGACGATCGTGGGCGTGAACATCAACGGCACCGGCCCGCTGATCGGGCCGTACCTGAGCGACTTCCTGCGCGGAGGCCCCGAATTCGGGGCGACAACGCTGTCGCGGTTCTATGCCATCCACATGCTGCTACTGCCCGGGTTGATCGCCGCGCTGATCGGCGCGCACCTGTACCTCGTGGCCAAGCTCGGCACGACGGCCCCGCCTTGGCTGAAGGCCGAGAAGAATCCCGAGCTGCGCGAGTCCGACGCATGAGCGCCGCGACCGCGATCATGGGCATCGCCGGGAGAGCGTCCGGCGTCGTCAGAGGCGCTGGCCGGATCGAGGCGCGAGCATGAACAGAAGCGAGAAGGAGGAGTACCTCCGCGAGTACGCGATCCTGAAGTCTCAGGGCAAGCCGTTCTTCCCGTATGCGGTCGCCAAGGACGCGGCGATGGCGTGCGTGGTGATGGCAGTGATCATCACGATGTCGCTCGTGCTCGGGGCCGAGCTCGGCTCCAAGGCCAACCCGACCACGACCACCTACGTCCCCCGTCCGGAGTGGTACTTCTTCTTCCTGTTCGAGGTCCTGCGCGTGGTCAAGCCGCCGAGCCTCGTGCCGCTGGCCACGATCGGGGTGCCGACGCTCGGCATGATCCTGCTGTTCCTGCTGCCGTTCTACGACCGTCGCCCCGAGCGTCGCCCCGAGCGTCGCCCGATCGCGATGCTGACCGGCATCTTCGTGATCGGCGCGATGGCGCTGCTCACCTACGAGGGGGCCAACGCGGGCTCGCCAACCGCGATCGAAATGGCCACGCCCAAAGCCGTGCTGCAGGCCGGCGGGCAGACGCTCGCCGAATACGAAGCCGGCAAGCTGGTCGTGGCCCAGTCGGGCTGCCTGGCCTGCCACAAGATCGGCGACAACGGCAACGACGGGCCCGGCCCGCAGCTCACGCACATCGCCTCGCGACTGCCCCGCCAGGGGATCGCCCGCACGCTCGTGAACCCGACCGCGCCGATGCCGTCGTTCAAGAACCTGCCGCCGCAGAAGTTCAAAGCGGCCGTCGAATTCCTGTCGCAGCTGAAGTAGCGTCCTAGCGATGCCCGCTCAGCAAGGCGCCGGCGCCGGCCGATCTCCGATCGGCACCGGGCCGAGCGACACAGGGGGTTCTTCGCCATCCGACACGGCGTCGCGTGCGCCCTCGCCGGACGGCTGGAGGCGGGCCAGGTGCGGACGATGTTCGACCGCATCGCGGGGGTGTACGACCTGCTGAACACAGCGATGACGGCGGGCCTGCACCACCGCTGGCGCGCGCGCGCGGCCGACCTCGCCCAGGTTGGGCCGGGCAGCCGGGTGCTCGACGTCGCGACCGGCACCGGCGACCTGGCGATCGAGCTCGCCCGGCGCGTCTCGCCCGGAGGCGAGGTGGTCGGCAGCGACTTCTCCGAGGCGATGCTCGCCCGCGCGCGCGCGAAGTCCGCGGCCGCGGAGCCGGGCGGGCGTGATGCCGCGCTTCGAGTGGGCGGACGCGCTGGAGCTGCCCTACGCGGACGACTCGTTCGACGCCGCCACGGTGGGCTTCGGAGCCCGTAACTTCTCCGACCTGACGCCGGGCCTGGCCGAGATGGCGCGGGTCGTGCGCCCGGGCGGGAGGGTCGTGGTGCTGGAGATGACCACGCCCACCGCCCTCCGCTGTCGATCTTCTACCGGCTGTGGTTCGACCGGCTCGTGCCGATGCTCGGGCGGCTGGTGGGGTCGGTCGCCGTGCTGGCCTCGCGTCTGCGGGGCTCCACCGCAAACGCGACGATCGCCGATGCGTACGCCTATCTGCCCAACTCGGTCAAGCGCTTCCCCCGCCCGCCGCGCTCGCCGCCGAGATGGAGCGCGCGGGCTGCGCGACATCTCCTACCTGCTCACGGCCGGGGGGATCATCGCGATCCACGCCGGCACGGTTCCCGTGGAAAGGTCATGACGAGCGCGGTGGGCGGCACGGCTGCCGCAGCGCGGGGACGAGCGCGCGGACACGAGCGCCGACAGGCGCAGAAAACGCGCCGCGGACGTGGACGCCGTCGAGACGATCATGCGCCGCGGCGGCGACGGTCTGCGCGAGCGTATGGTCACGCACCGAGGTGCACCTCGAGCGGGTGACCGCCGAGGCCGGCGACGCCGCTCGCCTCCCACGCCACCGCCACCATCCTGGCCGGCGGCAAGCGGCTGCGCCCATTGCTGGTCGTGCTCGCGGCCGAGTCCGCGGGCGGACCGGCGCGGACCGTCGAGGGCGAGGAGAGCCTCGTGCGAGCGGCCGTTGCGGTCGAGCTCGTGCACTCGGCGACGCTCGTGCACGACGATGTGATCGACGGCGCTCAGCTGCGACGGGGCCGGCCGACGGTGGCCGCGGTGGCAGGACGTGAGCTCGCGATCGCCACAGGCGACCTGCTGTTCTCGCGCGCCTTCGCCGAGCTGGCGCGCAATGGCGACGACGGCCCAGCTGCGCGCCCTCTCCGACGCCAGCTCGGCGCTCGCCGCAGGCGAGCTGCTGCAGCGCGAGGACGCCTACGCGGCGCACGTCGCGGTCGAGCGATATCTGCGCCGCTGCGAACTGAAGACCGCGGCGCTGTTCGAGGCGGCCTGCCGGCTGGGCGCGCTCGTGGCCGTCGAAGGCATCGCCGGCGCTCGCCGACGCGCTCGGCGCGTTCGCCCGGCGGATCGGTCTCGCCTTTCAGCTGCTGGACGACGTGCTCGACGTGTCCGGCCCGGTCGAGCGCACCGGCAAGGCGCGCGGCACGGACCTGCTCGACGGCACAGTCACCCTCCCGCTGATCCTCGCGCGCGAGCGCGACCAGCGAGCTCGCCGCGTTCGATCTCGCCTCTCTGCGACGGCCCCGAGCAGGCCGAGCGGCTGTGCGAGCGGATCGCCGCCACCGGCGCGCTCGACGAGGCCCGCGAGCGGGCGCTGGCGATCGTCGCCGAGGCCAAGTCGGCGTTGCCGGCAAGCCTGCCGGACGGCCGTGACGCGGCCTGCTCGACCTCGTCGCCGACGCGGTCGTAGAGCGTACCGCTGAGGCGCTCACGATCGTAGAGCGCTGACGCTGAGCGCTCTCACGGTTTCAGAGCTCCGAGGCTCGTGCGCTAAAAGTCGCTGGGCACGATCAGGTCGCGTCGAGCGCCCGCACGAAGAACTCGATCTCGTCGGCCATGTTCGCGTGCGTGATCTGCTTCAGATCGCTCAGCAGCGCGCCCGCGGCCCGGTCGAGCTCTTCGTCGAGGCGCTCCACGAACGCCTGTCCGAACACGCCCTCGCGCCGGGCCTCGCATCGGGACAGCGCATCACGATGCGCCAGTGCCGGGCGCCCTCTTCGACCCAGTCGAGCGGGTAGACGAGCTCTCCGGCGCAGGCGAAGCAGACGTGCAGCGGATCCGGGGCGGTCGCATCGCGGAGGGTCGGCCGGCGCTGCAGCGTGGTCGCGGTACACGACCTCGATCTGCTTGCCGTCTGGCATCTGCACGTGATGGTGGATATGGGGGTGTTGTCGTGACATGGCTTGCTCTGGAGTCATCGACGCTCGCGCGCCCGCCTTTAGCCCGCCGTACAGCTCGGCGAGCGGCTATGTCCAAGAGTTTTGGCCGGACTCTCAAACGGTTCGGCACGAACCCGCAGGGCGCGGTGATAGGTTCATGAGGGCAATGGCCACCGCGATTCGCACGATCGGCCACGAAGATCGACTCAGCCTCGTGGACCATCTCGAAGAGCTGCGCACGCGCCTGATCGTCAGCGCGATCGCGCTCGCGGTCGCGTTCGGCGTGTGCCTGTGGCAGAACCACGCGCTGCTGGAAATCATCAATCGCCGCTGGACAAGCAGACCCAGAACAGGTCGAGAAGGGCAACGGGCCGCTCGGGCAGACCGCGCTTGCCCAGCAGGGCGTGCTCGAAGGTCGCGCGCGACACGCAGTCGATCGCGCGCGCGCTGGCCGATCCCGCCAGCGGGCTCCGCCCGCGACCCGCGCGCAGCTGGCCGCCGAGATCCCGCGGCTGCAGGCCGACGTCGCGAAGATCCCGCGCGACCCGCAGGGCAACAAGCCGGTGACGCTCGGGGTCGGCGAGCCGTTCACGACGACGCTCAGGGTCGCGCTCTATTCGCGCTGGTGCTCTCGCTGCCGCTGATCCTGTTCGAGCTCTACGGCTTCGTGCTGCCCGCGTTCAGCCCGAATGAGAGACGCATCGCGCTGCCCCTGCTCGCGGCGTCCCGTTCCTGTTCGCGACCGGGGTGCGTTCGGCTACTTCGTGGTGCTGCCCGCGGCGGTGCGCTTCTTCCAGAACTTCAACAGCAGCCAGTTCAACGTGCTCGTGCAGGCGAGCCAGTACTACAAATTCGCCGCAACGATGCTGCTCGCGATGGGTCTCGTGTTCCAGGTGCCGGTCGTGATCCTCGGCGCCACGCGCGCCGGGATCGTGACCCCGAGCAGCTGCGCCACAACCGCCGCTACGCGATCCTGGCGTGCGCGGCGGTCGCCGCGTTCCTGCCGGAGACGCGATCACGCTGCTGCTCGAGACCGTGCCGCTGTATTTGCTGTACGAGGCGAGTATCCTGCTCGCGTCGTTTGTCGAGCGCCGCGACGCGCAAGCGCGAGGGGCAAACCCCGGGCGCCGGGGAGGCACCGGATGGCGGGTCGCCCGCAGAGAAGAGGACGGAGCCGAGCGTGCAACAGATCATCGACCACTTCGACCCCGAGCTGAGCTGATGCTGTTCGACCTCCGAGGACGCGGCCGTCGCCGCACGGTCCAGGTCATCTACCTGGGCCTTGCCCTCCTGATCGGCGTCGGGCCTCGTCGGCTTCGGCGTCGGCGCCGGCTCGGCGGCGGCGGGCTCCTGAGCCCTGATCGGCAACGAAGGCTCGAACAGCGCGAGCTTCTCGGCCCAGATCAAGAAATACAAGAAGCTCACCCAGCAGCAGCCGACCAACGTGAGCGCGTGGGAAAAACTGACCCTCGCGCAGCTGCACGAAGCCGGCGGCGAAGCCTACGTCGACGAACACCAGCTGACGAGCAAGGGCAAGGAACTGTTCGCCCAGACCGCCCAGTCCTGGAACAGCTACGTCGCGCTGAATCCGCCCAAGCCCAACTCCGAACTGGCGCAGGAGATGGTCAGGGTGTTCGGCGAAGAAGGCCTCAACGAGCCCGCCGAAGCGGTCCAGGTCCTGCAGATCGTGGTCGCCGCCAGGCCCGACAAGCGCGGCGCTGTACGCGGCGCTCGCGCAGTACGCCTACAAGGCGCAGAACACGCGCGTCGGCGACCTCGCCTCCGCAAAGGCGATCGCCTCGCGCCGGCCGCGCAGCGCGCGCAGCTGAAGACCGAGCTCGCGGCAATCAAGAAGAACCCCAGCGGCGCCGCCAGCGGGCAGTCCACCGTCTCACAGGGCGAAAACGGCACTGGCACGACCTCGACGGGCGCCGCTGCACCGGCGCGGGCTGTCGACGACCACGAAGTAGCCCGCGGAGCGCTTGCGTGCCCGGTCCGGGGAGGCTCACCGCGCCGCGGAAGCCCACCCGGAGGGTGAGCCGGAGCGAGGCGTCTGGCCCGCCCAGGCGCCCGGCGAGCAGGATCACCAGCGCTACACGGCGCGCCTGCTGATCGGCTGCGCGGACCAGCCCGGAATCGTCGCGGCGGTGTCGGGCTTCCTGTTCGAGCAGGGCGCGAACATCGTCTCCTCCCACCAGTACTCCTCCGACGCGATCGGCGGGCGCTTCTTCATGCGCACCGAGTTCTTCCTGAGAGCTGGACGCTGTGGCGGCTCGCCGGAGCTCAGGAGCGCTTCGAGGCGCGCTTCGCCGCGGAGGTGGCGGCAGGCTTCGAGATGGACTGGGAGATCCGCTACTGGGGCGAGCGCCGGCGGATCGCGATCCTCGTCTCCCGCCACGACCACTGCCTGGTGGACCTGCTGTGGCGCTGGCGCCGAGGCGAGCTCGACGGCGGACATCGTCGCGGTGATCTCCAACCACCACGACCTGCGCCGGGAGACTGAGGCCGCCGGGCGTGCCCTTCCATCACGTGCCGGTGCAGCGCGGGCGGCAAGCTCGAGGCCGAGGCGGCGATGCTCGAGCTGCTGGCGGGCAACGCCGACCTGCTGGTGCTGGCGCGCTACATGCAGATCCTCAGCGGCGACTTCCTCGAGCGCCTGGGCATGCCGGCGATCAACATCCACCACTCGTTCCTGCCTGCGTTCGCCGGCGCCAACCCCTACCGGCGGGCGCGCGAGCACGGGGTCAAGCTGATCGGCGCGACCGCCCACTACGTGACCGAGCGAGCTCGACGACGGGCCGATCATCGACCAGGACGTCGTCCGCGTGGACCATCGCCAGAGCGCCGAGGAGCTCGAGCGCGTCGGCCGCGACATCGAGCGCCTCGTGCTCGCCCGCGCTGTGTCGCTGCACCTCGACGACCGCGTGATCGTCGACGGGCGGCGCACGATCGTGTTCTGAGGGGCGTGGCCCACGCGCGATCGCACGCGCTTGGCCCTTCCACGGGACGGGCTGCGGGCTGCTGGGCTAGAATCGAGCCCGGCCGGCCTCGGGCCGGCGCCCTCACGGGCCGTTAGCTCAATCGGCAGAGCAGGGGCCTCTTAAGCCCAAGGTTGCAGGTTCGATTCCTGCACGGCCCATTTTCGGAATCGCCTGCTAATCGGCGAGTTTTGGTAGCCGTTCAGTCCTCTTGGTTTTGGGGTCAGAGGAGGGCGGGGAGCGCGCCGCCGGTTTGGTGGGCGGTGTGGAGGTCGCGCAGGTAGGCGAGCAGGGAGCGGTGTTGTAGGCGGCAGGTGACGGAGGCGGAGAGGGAGCGTTCGGTGAACCGTTCGCCGGCGTCGGATTGGTTGCCGTGGGAGAGCTTGCGGTGGATGACCGGTCCGCGGAGCGCTCGCTCGGCGGCGTTGTTGGTCGGCGTGACGCCGGGGATGGTGATGAACGTCCAGAGCGCGGGCCAGAGCTTCAGGAGGTTGTTCGCGAACCGGCGGTGCAGGCGGTGGCGTTTGCTTCCCTTGCCGGCATGCTCGAGCAACTTGCGGAACTCGGTCTGGATCGGTGTCATCTCGAGGCGAGCCGGTCACGGTCTTGGTGCTCTGCGTAGGCGTGCCAGGCCTCGAACAGCCGGCGGGTGAGCTCGAGGCCGGCCTGCCCGAAATGCTGCTGGGCGGCCAGGCCCTCGCTGTGGAAGCGGAAATCGCGCTGGAGGTGTGACCAGCAGGCTTGTCGTTGCTCGGGGTCCAGGAGGTCATATGCCCACCAGCGATCGGAGGTCACGATCCCCTGGAAGTCGGGGCCGAGCAGCTCGATCAGCCGGTCGCGGTGGCGATCCTCGACGATCCGGAAGATCGCCGCGTGCGCGGTCGTGGCGGTCCACATCGTGCGGTTCTCACCGGCCAGGAACCAGCCGGTCTCATCGACGTTGATCGCCCCAGAGCCCAGCACCCCTGCCACAGACGCTCGTGCGGGCCGGCGAGCAGCGCGAGGTGCGCTGGCAGATCGCGTCGATCGCGCCGACCGAGACCCGGACCCCGAACAGCTCCCAGCGAGCTCGCTCATGTCCCGCCGCGAGATCCGGTTACGTGCCGTCAACGCCACGATCGCGGCTTGCAGGCCGGCCCGAACGCCGACTCGCCGAGGACCCCGAGCGTCGCGCGGGTCCGCTTCTTGCATCCCGGGCACCGCAACCGATGAGTGCGATGCTCGACATACACCACCGCGGTCGGTGGCAGCTCGGCAACCTGATGGCGCCCCGGCCCGTGACCGCGGGACCTTCTCACTGTCGGTGAACTCCCGCCCGCACCCCGAGCACTCCTCGGGGTAATGGTCAACGATCTCCTGCATCTGATCCTCACCCAACAGCTCCCGCCCCGAGCCGGGTGACCAGGCTGCCGCCCGCCTTACGCTGCTGCCCGTCCTTCTGAGCAGCTCCTTGGCTTTCTCCCGCGCCTCCGCGCGACGCTGCTGACGCGTCTTCGGAGCATCCGTCGACGGCGGCGAGGGAACTGTTGCGCGAACTCGCCGCGGCCTTCGCCTCCAACGCCCGCAGCCGCTCCTCCAACCGCAGCTGCCGATCCATCAGCCCGATCAAGAACTCAACGCACGCCTCACGACCCGAGTCATAAATCGCCTCAGCCTCAGACCGCTCCACACCCCCAAGGTTCGCCGCCCACCCACCCGACCTTGTTATGGAAAGCCCGGAGGACTGAACGGCT
>CAVUQT010000004.1:0-513119 GCA_963743645.1 uncultured Solirubrobacterales bacterium
CGACCCGAGCGTGAGGATCAGCCTTTCGCTGGGGACCTGCTTGATGGGTAGACTCGAGGTATGTCGAGTCCAAGCGAGATCGCCGCGCAGACTTACGTTAAGGCGTGGCAGGAGTCCGATGCCGCGAGCCGCCCCGCCTGATCGACGCGTGCTTCGCAGACGAGGCCGGATCGTGTCGCGCGGCGGCGTCATTCGCGGTCGCGCGGGATTGGCCTCGGCGATGAACGAGTTCTTCGCTGATCCACGCGGGCTCTCAGCGCGCCTCGTGAGCGCGATCGACGCTCAGGGTCCGATCTCCGCTTCCGCTCGGTGGTCGAGGACCGTGATGGACGCGTCGTATTCGATGGCTTCGATGCCGCCGAAGTCGATACCGAAGGACGCATCACCGGTCCTGCTTACGTTTGGCCCGTCGGCCGCGCCGCTCCCCTAGTCGTCGGTGCGCTTCTGCCGGCTGATTTTGAGGCCAACCGATGAGCGTATATGGCGGAACCTTCATTTGGGCTCCTGGCGATCCGGAACCCGCCTGGAGCCACGTCATTCGGTCCATCGAAGAGTGGAAGGCGGAGTGGTTGGGCTCTTCGCCGGAGCATCATGCCTGTGAATACACCGTCGCCATTGCAGACGATAAGCCCTGGATCACGATCGACAACTCGCTCCCCGAGGGCATGCTTGCCAGGATTTCAAGCAATCTCTCGACGGATGCGATCGACGTCGGCATGGTGGACGAGATGTACCTCAGCTTCTACTACCAACACTTCACAAACGGCGTCGTCGTACGCGCGCTGAACTATGGTGGCGTCAATCGTCGGCCCTATGTTTGGAACCGCCCAGACGGGAAACCGGAAGCCTGGGAGCAATGTCTTTTCCCGGACGGCTCCTCACGCAATCTCGTCGTGATCGGGGCTTCGACACCCTCGGTATGTGATCCGGATGTCCTCGGTAGAATCATGCGACGCCTCGACTTGCCGTGGGATTGCGAGCGTGCCTGCCCAGCACCGTCGATGCGCTCCGTCGCAATCCCGGGGTACCCTCCTCGCAAAACGCGGACACGACCGGCTCGACCGTGGTGGCGCTTCTGGTAAGTGCTTCGTCGGTCGACCCAGGTCGTCGCTCCATCTTGCGTTCGCCGCTGAACGGCGCGATCGTTATCGCGACGTGGAGGGCGAGTGCGGAAGTGTCCCAGGTGTGGTCTGGTCAGTCCCGACGGGAGCGTTCGCTGTGAGTGCGGCTTCCCTCGACCTGGACGATCGCGCGGCGCCGGTGATGACCCCTCAGCTGCAGCAGGCGATCGGCGGCCCCAGCTCTCCCGCGGATGCTGGCCGACACGATCCGGGACGAGATCCTCAAGAATCCGATTCAGACGATCGAGTTCATCGTGAAACGAACGGATCGAGACTGGTTCGACCTCCCGGTTGGTTCTGGTGCCTACCGTCCGAAAACGGTGCCGTACAAAACAGTTGGGACCGACGAACAGGCGATCCTGATCGGCGAATGCGAGGTCTCATTCTCTTTCGAGGATCCGGGGATACAATCTGCTTCCATGGCGATATCGCAGAGGAGCTCGCGGAGCGAGTTGCCTCCGAGGTGCTCGAGCGAATTCGAGAGATCACGGGGCAGGAGGGTGAGGTCATTCGAATCACCTGAATCACCTGTGAAGTTAGCTGCCCATCCCTCCGTTGCCGCGGACGGCGCTTGCGCGCTGCCGCTGAACGCGTGATCGTTCGGCAGAAGGGGATCATGGTTCTTGAGAAGTGCGTATGGATCTTCAATGGCGACGGCGGTCGCTTCCCGGGTGGCGTGTTCACCTCGCGCATCGCAGCGGCGGAATGAATGGCCGTCACAAGCTGGCGGGGGTACTGAGGGGCGCCGGCTCATGATCATCTTTACGGTGCGCGGAACTTTGATTCGCGTGATCCCCGCGCGACATGAGTCGGCGAGAACGGAGGATCTATGAGCAAACGGATGCCAAAGGGTAAGAAGAACATTCCGAGCTTCTCCAGTGAGGACGAGGAGCGGCGTTTCTGGGCCGCGCGCGATGCGGCCGACTACTTCGATTGGAAAAAGGCCGTGCAGCCAACCCTCCCCGCGCTGAAACCGTCGACGATGTCGATCTCCCTCCGCTTGCCTGTTGCGATGCTGGAAGATCTGAAAGTACTCGCCAATAAACAGGACGTTCCCTACCAATCGCTCATGAAGCTCTACTTGGCAGAACGTATTGGCCGTGAGCGCACGAGGAAGGCCTCGTGACCGTCTGACCCGCCGATGAACGGTAGTATCGTTGGTCGGACGAAGGTGACTGAATGAAGTATCTGTTGTGGCACTCGGCGTCGGAGAGCTGGTATACGTTCATCCATGAGGGCGATACGACGTCCGACCACTTCAGGCCGCAGGACGCCCGCGTAATTTGGACGGTAACGCGGATACGTATGAGGAGGCTCTCCAGAAGCGAAACGACTTCCTTGGATGGGGCGAGTCAAAACGGGTGGCCTCGCCTTCGACTACCCACCACCTTCGAAGCGGAATGCGCGATCCAAAGACTCGTCAGAAACCGTTTCGGAAACCATTGATGAGAAGGTGCGGGCGATCTTCGAGCAGCATTTCGGGAAGGCTGCCGATCGCCTACATCAATCGGTCGGCGAGGCCTTGCGAGCGGGTGTGGCTCGCCCGTTTCCCGACTTGGCAGCCGACCAAGCCGCGGATCTTGCATTCCATGTTTCAGACTGGCGTTCCGACGGCGCATTTCTCGTCGCCCTGGTCTTTCGCCCGAGCGGTTCACTCCGGCCGAGGTCGCCGAGGGGGTCATGGCCTTCCTGATTCACGCGCCGAACCACATCGCTGCCGCCGCGAAGCTCGGCGGTTTTCCAGTGTCGGACGTTTTCGAGGTCGGGGCCGTCTGACGCGGACGAGCGATGGCCGACAAATCGACTTGCAATCGGATCGGGCGGCGCGGGAGCAGCTCATCTGACGGCCGAAGAGGTGGCGAGGGCGATGGGACTGTCCGCGCGCTGGTACGAAGACCTGGAAGCGTACCCCGACGACGTCGTCTCCACCGTGTCGCTGGCTCAGCTTCAGGTGCTTGGTCGAACGCTCGGGCTCGAACCGGCGACGATATTCGTCAGGGACACACGCGCCCGACGGAACGTAGCGGAGCTTCGCGACGTCGTGGAGGGCCTCCAACGCCGAATGGGGTCGGAGGGCCTCGATGCAGAAGCTCTCGGTGAGCGCCTCGGCTGGGAAATCCGCGGAGCGCTCGCGAATCCCGAGGAGCTGTGGAGCTTCAACGTCACCGGGTTACGGGACGTCTGCCCCGGCATGGGAGTTGACTGGCTCGCCGTTCTTCCCCGCCTGAAATAGCGGGCCGGACGGGCTATCCGACGCGCCCCCCACCGAGAATGACTCGTGAGGGCGCGCCGTACGTTCACATCAGCGGGAACGGGGATGCTGACGGCCGCCGCTCTTCGGATGGAGGAGCGGGCGCATCGCCTTCGCGAACGCCCTCGCGGACTTGACGCTCGTCTTCGGGACCCATGTTTTCGCCATCGGGAGAGCGTGCGCGTTCTCTGCCGATAGCGCCACCTTTGTTCGCTCAGCGCACGTCGACTACGTCCTCGGGTGCTACGATTGACCTTGACGGAGGCAGCGATGAGCGTCAGGGAAGCTGCCTCTGCGGTGGCGTCAGATACGAAGTCGAGGATGGGGGGTTCGGAAGGGTGGTGAATTGCCACTGTTCGATGTGCCGAAAGGCGACCGGCGCGGCGTTTCGCACCCGCTCGGCGGTCAAACCGGCGGCCTTCCGTTGGCTCGCCGGCGAAGAGCTGGTCTCGAGATACCAGTCCTCGCCCGGTGAGACGCGGACCTTCTTCGTGTCTGTGGCGCCACCCTCGCCACCTTCCTGGGCGACAAGGAGATCGGACTTCCCTCGGCACCCTCGACGATGACCCGGGGGTCAGACCGACCGCCCACGTCTTCGTCGATTCCAAGGCCCCCTCGTTTAGATCACGGACGGGCTTCCAAAGTTTGCCGAGGGGATAGTGGTAGGCCCGCGGTCCGCGGGTTGACGCCACGACGTGAGGTAGACGGACGTGGGGCCCATAGATTGCGGTGAAACTGAGACCCCGCATCACCCTCCCTTGCGTCTCCTCCTCCCCCGAATGTACGTCGGAGACGTGCGAGATCGAGCTGGGCTGCGAAACACATCTCGAAGCAGCCAGATTCTAAGGTCAGACGCTCTTCCCGGGTCGGCACGTCGGAGATGGATTTCCTGGCCGGGGACGGTCGAATTTCGGTGTCCGGACAGCCGTGGCGCTCTTCGTTCGGATGCACCTGCCAAACCGGAGCCCTGAGCGATTGCCGATCGCGTGGTGGAAGGCCTCCACACCTCCTGCGTCCCCCTCCCACCATCCGACTCGGGTCGGGTGTCGCCTTGGCAATCATTCGCCGCCGTTGGGATTTTCGCGGCGGTGGCGCTTTCAGAATGGCTTTACGATCCGTCAATCGCCGTCGGAAGGATCGGCATCTGTCTTGCGCCGGTACGCGCCGAGGGTTCGGTCGCTTGAGGCGTCGACCTTCTGGCCCCGAAGCGGGGAATCTCCTTCGCGTTCAGGCCAGATCCTAGGCGTTTCAATGAATCAAAGGTCCAAAACGATCGGCTTCTCGACGTCGTCCACCACCGCTCCGTCGGTTCGGTCGAGTCGATCAGTGCTGCGTGGAGCTATCGTGGCTTGAGCGATCAAATATAACCCTCTGCGTACCGTAGTAAGGTCGGCGACAGCTTCTGGGCTCGTTAAGGTGGCGGGGATGAAGGCGCCGCGCGTCCAGCTGATGGCGACCTGTCTCTGCCGACGCGTTCTTCGACGACGTGGCGCGGGCGACCGTCGAGGTGCTGGAGCACCTCGGGTGCGAGGTCAGCGTTTCCCGAGGACCAGACCTGTTGTGGCCAGCCGGCGTTCAACAGCGGGGACTGGCCGGCCGCGCGCAGCGTCGCGCGCCACGGCCTGCGCGTGTTCAGCGACGCGGCGCCGGTGGTGGTTCCGTCGGGCTCGTGCGCGCGCATGGTGTCGCACGGGGCGCTGCTTGCTGTTCGAGGGCGAGGCGGACCGACGCGCGCGGTCGGCGCGCTCGCGCAGCGGACCTGGGAGCTGGGCGACTTCGTGGTGCGCGGCCTCGGCGTCACGCGCTGGCCGGGGCGGCTCGGGATGCGGCGTCGGCGTTTCACCGCTCGTGCCACTCGCGCGGGACGGCGCTACGCCGAGGCGGCGCTGACGCTGCTGCGCTCGATCGAGGGCGTCGAGGTGGTCGAGATCGGCGAGGGCGAGCAGTGCTGCGGGTTCGGCGGGACGTTCTCGGTCGCGTTTCCGCACATCTCGCGCGGCGATGGGGACGCTCAAGATCGACCACGTGCTGGCGGCGGCGCCGGACGTGCTGGTCTCGGGCGACTCGAGCTGCCTCATGCACGTCGGCCGGCCTGGCCGACCGGACCGGGCGGCCGCTGCGCACGCTGCACCTGGCGCAGGTGCTGCGCGACGCGCTCCAGCGCGAGCGGCGAGGCGCGCGCGTGAGCCGACGCGGCGAGCCGGTCGATCGCTTCGCCGCCGGCGCAGAGCGAGGCGCGCCGCAGCGCCGTGCGCCTCGGCAGCAAGGCCGGGCACGAGAAGCGCACCGAGGTGCTGACCCGCGACTACGCCGATCCCGATTCGCTGCGCCGCCTGGCCGGCGAGATCAAGCAGCACACGCTCGATCACCTGGACGTCTACCTCGAGCGCGCGGAGGCCAGCTGGAGGCGAACGGCGCCAAGGTGCACTTCGCCGCCGACGCCGAGGAGGCCTGCCGGACGGTGCTCGGCGATCCTGCGAGGCGCGCGGCGCCAAGCGGGTGGTCAAGACCAAGAGCATGGCCACCGAGGAGATCGAGCTGGGCGCGTTCCTCGAGCGCCACGGCGTCGAGTCGCTGGAGACCGATCTCGGCGAGTTCATCGTGCAGCTCGACGCCGACAAGCCGAGCCACATCGTCAAGCCGATCATGCACAAGGACCGGCGCGAGGTGGCGCGCACCTTCGAGGGGCACGGCCTCGGCGCCTACGACGACACGCCCGAGGTGATCACCCGCCGCGCGCGCGAGCACCTGCGGCGCAAGTACCTGGAGGCCGACGTCGGCATCACCGGCGCGAACTTCGTCTCCGCCGAGAGCGGCCGCCTGGTGCTGGTGACCAACGAGGGGAACTCGCGCTTCTGCCTGGCCGCCACCCGCTGCCACATCGCGCTCGTCGGGATCGAGAAGCTGGTCCCGCGCGATCGCGACCTCGGCCTGCTTCCTGAACCTGCTGGCGCGCTCGGCGACCGGGCAGCCGCTGTCGGTCTACACCGAATTCATCTCCGGCCCGCGCGGCGCCGGCGCAGCCCGACGGCCCCGAGGAGATGCACGTCATCTTCCTCGACGACGGCCGCAGCGAGATCCTGGCCGGCGACTGCCGCGAGATCCTGCGCTGCATCCGCTGCGGCGCCTGCCTCAACGTCTGCCCCGTCTACCGGCAGGCGAGCGGCCACGCCTACCGCGGCGTCTACTCCGGGCCGGTCGGCGCGGTGCTGACGCCGCTGCTGGCGGGCGAGCGAGTTCCGCGACGTTGCCGGATCTGCCGCGGGCCTCGAGCCTGTGCGGCGCCTGCAACGAGGTCTGCCCGGTCGACATCCCGATCCCCGATCTGCTGCTGCGCCTGCGCGATCGCGGCAAGCGCGCCGGGGCGCAAGCCCGGCCGGCGCGGCGCCGTCGATGAAGCGTTCGCGCGCCTCGCCTCGCGGCCGGCGGCCTGGCGGCGCGCCTTGCGGGCCGGGCGGCTGCTCGGCCTCATCCCGCGGGCCGCTGCGCCCGCGCGCCTTGCGCGTCTGGGGCGCAGAACCACGTCCTGCCGCCCTGGCGCGGCGGCGCGTTCCGCGCGTGGATGACGCAGCGGAGGCGCGAAGCGTGAAGACGAGCCGTGAGCGACGACGCGCCAGCTGATCTTCGAGCGCGTGAAGGCGGCGCTGGCGGGCGTCGCCGACAAGAAGCCGCTGCCCGAATACCCGGCCGACGTCGCTGCTCTCGCTCGGCGCCCGCGCGCCCGGCGACGCGGTGGTGCGCTTTCGCGAACGGCTGGAGGCGGTGCGCGGCCGAGCCTTCACCGACCCGGCGGCGCTGGGGCCTGGCTGAAGGAGCAAGGGGCGACGCGCGGCTACTGCGATCCCGCGCTCGCGCGGCTGGCTGGCGACCGCGCTCGGCGAGCGGGCTCACGCCTCGAGACCACGCTCGAGCGCGCGCGCATCGACGACTACCAGTTCGGCATCACGCGCGCCTGCGGGCGCCATCGCCGAGACCGGCTCGCTGATCCTCGACGACGCCACCACCTCCAGCCGCCTCGGCGCGCTGGCCCCCTGGATCCACATCGCGGTCGTCGCGCCCGACGCGCATCCTGCCCGACGTCGGCAGCGCCATCGCCGCGCTGGGCGACGATCCGAACGTGATCTTCTGTACCGGCCCGTCGAAGACCGCCGACGTGGAAGGGATCCTGATCGAAGGCGTCCACGGCCCCGGCGAGCAGGTTGCGCTCATCCATGCCTTCGGGGCAACGTAGAGGGATGACGACGCGCGCGGGTTCGCTCCTGTTTCGCTCGTTGCTCGTCTCGACGACGCTCGCGCTCGGCTGTCTCGGCCAGCGAGCCGCCCGCCGTTCCCCTCTACCCCGAACGAGCGAGTCGACGCGCCTGCCGCCCAATCAGGTCGCGGACGCTCACCGGTCCGATCGGCAAGATCGACGGGCGCGACGGTGGGCGGCCTGGGCGGCCGGTTCGACCTGCTCCCCGGTTGTCACGTCGTCGAGCTCGACCGGCAGAGCGACAACAGCAACTACTCTTTGACGGGCGGCATCTATCTCACCGGCTCGTTCCCGGCCACGATCTACGCGCTCCGCATGCAGGCGGGCGCCCGCTACTTCATCCAGCGGCAGACCGTCGTGGAAGGTGTGGGCGCGACGGCGCGGGTGGCGCTGTCGGCCCGCGAGGAGATCCCGGGCGGCGCGGTGACCGACCTCGTGCCCGCGAAGTCGGTCGACGACCTCCAGGCCTGCAAGGCGTGGGAAGCCACGCTCGCCCACTGAGGGACGTCACTTCACCGCTCGAGCTGCATGCGCGCCTGGCCGCTCCTCTTGGGCTGCGCGGTTGCCGCTCGCCGCGCGCTCCCCCCAAGCCGAGCGAGCTGGCCCGCCATTCGTCCCTGTCGTCGTGACACGCCAGGTTCCGCCTCCGCTCGGGAGCTGTTTCGCGCTTCGTCCGAAACAGCGTCTGGTCGACCGAAGTGGTCTCAAGCGGGCGACGCGAGAGAGCCATCGAACGACGTGGGCGAAGATACCGCATCGGGGCTGCATTGCGCCTCATCTAGAACACATCTTCGCGTTTGGCGGCTCGGTTCGAAGCTCGACTTCGTCATCTACGAACACAGGAATCACGATCATCTCCTGGTCTTCTGGCGCCGTGGCGGTATCGATCGCTGGCGTTCAGCTACGCTGCCGCCAAGGCCGCTGCGGGAGCGCCGCCGTCGCCGCCGGGCGCGCAAGGAGAGACCGGCCCGTCGAGACGGACTCGCGAAGCACGGTCCGCCGCACGATTACGACAGATGCCGGCAAGCTCGAGGCGTCGCGCGCCAACGTCGTCTTCCCGGCCCCCGGCTTGCCGCCGATGAAATGAAGCGTCGCCACCGCCGCCCTCATCAATGGGACGGACGAGCGCGGCGCCGGCGTGCCAAGAGGGCCAGCGCCATGAGCAGCAGGCCAGCGCCGCCCGACGGCCCGCCGGCGGCGAGGTCGCACGAGCAGCCGCTCCCGGACGTTCCGGTCGCGCCGCCGCTTCCCGCGACGCCGGTCGCGCCACCGCTCCCGCCGCCCGCTCCACCGGTGGACGTTCCGGTGCCCGCGCCGCCGCTTCCGGATGTACCGGTCGCGCCGCCGCTTCCGCCCTCGCCGGTGCCCGCGCTGCCGCCGCTCGCCGACGCGCCGCCGCTTCCGTCCCCGCCTTGGCCGCTGCCCCCGCGACCGCCGCTCGCCGGCGCTCCGCCCGCGCCGCCGCTTCCGCCACCTTGCCCGTTGCCGCCGCTCGCCGACGCGCCGCCGCGACCACCGGCGCCGCCTGCTCCGCCCGGCGCGCCGCCGCCGTGACCGCCGCTGCCCGACGCGCCGGCGGCGCCGGTCGATCCACCCTGGCTGCCACCTTGGCCGCCACTCTTGCCGGCAGCGCCGCCCGCTCCGCCTTGACCGCCGGTGCCGCCGGCGGAGAGGAGACCGTCGTGCATCCACCCGGCGATGAGCGCGTACCCGGTGTCGTTCGGGTGGACGCCGTCCGGAAAGAGATTCGAGAGCGAGGCCGTCGGGGTGTCGATGTCGATGATCGACACCCCCTTGGCCGTCGCCACCTGCTGGATGAGCGGCAGGATCTGATCGTGGAGGATCGTTCCGCTGATCCCGTAGGTGTTGGCGAAGGCGCGCGGCGGGAACGCCAGGTAGACGGCGGGGTGGGTCGCCAGCGACGCGAAGTGATCGACCATGGCGCCGCAATCGGTGACGAACTGCTGGGCGCGCGTGCCGGTGCTGGTCATCCAGTTGTAGGACTTCGAATCGTTGGTGCCGAGCATGATGATGACGTCGACGACGGCGGTCGCCCCGGCGCCCGACACGAAGGTGGTGGCGGCGGTGTACTCGGTCACGGTCTGATACGGCAGATCACCCGTCGACAGCATCGTCGCGCTGTCGTGCCCGTAGTTCATCACCTTCACCGAGCTGCCGAACAGGTTCTGCAGGACCGACGGATAGCTGGCGCTCGGCGACGAGGCCATGTAGCCGTAGGTGATGCTGTCGCCGACGCAGGCGACGTGGGTCGGCGTCCGCGGCTGCGGCAGTTCACGCGCGGGACGCTGGCAGCGTGGCGGCCAGCGCAACGGCGAGCGCCGCGGCCGTTCGGCAAGGATCGAGTCAGCATCCGGCCAGTCTATCGCAGAGCCCGTTCATGATCGCCCCCGATAGCGGGCCGACAAAACCAGTCCGACGCCACTCAAGACGGCGGCGCCACAGATCAGCAAGCGCGCGTTAGGTGCTCGCCGAGGAGCGCCGCCGCGGCGATCGCCGCGATCGAGGCGAGCGCAAAACCGCGGCGGCTGGCGATAGAAGCGTGCGGCAGGACGAGGAGCGCGAGCGTGCTCCAGAGAAAGCTCCGTGCGTTGGCGGCGAGCGGATCCGAGGTCGCCCTACCGATGAGTGTGAACGCTGCCCACGCTGACAGCCAGAGATCTCACGTCGGGCAGGTTACCTGTTGGACGGCCGTTCGGGAACGGCGTGAACGCCGCGCCCACCTCCGCTAGCTCGGCCAGCAACGGAGATCGCCATTCTCGAGGAGCGCGCAGGCCTTGAACGCCCCTGCGCTGATGGCCTTGACCCCGTCAGCAAATCCTCGGTCGGCGGGGCGTGCGGTTGATCGTCGTGCCGTCGCCGAGTTGCCCGGCGACGTTCCAGCCCCAACAACGGACACCTCCCGTGGTCATCAGCGCGCAGGTGAAATTGACACCCGCCGGGATCGCTTGCACGCCGGTGAGGACATCATGGTCGGACGGCGGAATGACGAAATCGTTGACCCCACCTCCGTCCCCCGTCCCAGCTCTCCCGCGCCGTTATCGCCCCAGCAACGGACGCCGCCCTGGTCGTCAGCGCGCAGGCATGGTTGTACCCCGCCGCGATCGCCTGTACGCCGGTGAGGAATTCCTGGGTTGGCGGGCTGTGGTCGAAGTTGTGGTGCCGTCGCCCAGTTGTCCGGTGCCATTATACCCCCAGCAACGCGCGCCCCCGCTGGCGGTGACGGCGCAGGTGTATTGATCGCCGGTCGCGATCGCCTGGATGCTGGAAAGCAGATCCTGGGTGGGTGGGCTCGGGTGCGGAAATGAATACGGTCGGATCGCCGAGCTGGCCGTAGAGGTTGTCTCCCCAACAGCGGAGGCCGCCTTCGTTCGTCAGCGCGCAGGTGTGCGCATTCCCCGCGGCAATCGCCTTCACGTCGGTCGAGCACGTCGACCGTTGGCGGCGTCAGACGGCCGTCTGTCGTGCCGTCGCCAAGCTCGCCGTAGGTATTGGAGCCCCAGCAGCGCACGCCCCCGCTGTTCGTCAGCGCGCAGACGTGGCCGCCGGTCGGGAAACCAGCCCCGTCCGTCATGTTGCCGAGCGTGTCTGCCTTGACCCGGTCAGAACGTCAGTAGCGGGCGGAGCCAAGGTGCCGACGGTCGACCCGATCCCAAGTTGCCCTCCCGTGTTGTCGCCCCAGCAGCGCAGGCCGCCGGTAGTCATGACGGCGCAGGTATCTGTGCCCGGTCGTGGCGGCCGCCATGACACCGCTCAAGATGGGCGGCATCGTCGTCGTGGCTCCGTCGCTCGACGGTGTTGGGCTCGCATCGGTTGGTTCTCCGCCCTGGTGGCCTGAACCGCAGCCCGTGATTAGTGTTGCTACGCCCGCGACAAGCATGGTTGCGAGCCACAGGAGGCGACGGTTAGACGCTTGGCATTCATTCGTTACTTCTATCAGTTGATACGTTCTTCTCCGCCACGAGTTTCTCCCTGGCGTCCGCGTAACCTACGACCCGCGGCTGCGCCGACTCCGGGCATCGCTTTACGGGCCGAGGCCGTGCTGACGCCAGAGATTGTCGATTCCGCGCACAGATTCGGCCGGGGCGTCGGGGTGAGGGGGGCGTCGCCGGGAACGATGCCGCTTTTGGGCGCGTACAGCCTCGTATCGGCCAGCGCCTGTTCGTCGCCTTCGACGCTCAGCTTGTCGCTCTGCACGGCGGCTCGCGCGGAGGCGATGTTCGCTTCGCGGGTGGCCTGGCTCTCGGTCGGCTTTGACGGTTCGGACGACGCAGACGCTCTGGATACGGTCGTCGCTTTGCCCGAGTCACCCGACCCCGACCCCGACCCCGAGTTGCCCGACCCCGATCCCGAGTCCGACCCTGAGCCCGAGTCCGACCCTGAGCCCGAGTTCGAGCCCGAGGAGGTTTCTCCATCGTTTTCTTCGACCTGCGCGAGATTCGCGATCGCGGCCTGCAAGCTCGCTCGGGATTGTTCCAGCGCGACTTCGGCGCTCTTCGGGTTCAGTTCGGCCAGCAGCCGGCCCTCGCTGACGTGCTCTCCCTGAGAGACGTAGATCTCGCTCACCACCCCGCTCGTCTTGAAGCCGAGATCGAGCTGGCTGGCGGCCTGCAGGTTGCCGCTGCCCGACACCGTGGACTGGACGACCCCCTCCGCGGCGACGGCGGTGCGGGTCACGGTCGTCTGGCTGCCCGACGCGGGTCCCACGACGAGAACCGCAGCGACGATCGCACCGGCGCACAGGGCCCCCAGTACGTAGACGAGCCAGGATGCTCTGGTGCGTGTGGTCATGTCGCTTTGCTCGATGGTGAGGCGAGCGCGTAAGAGGGTACGAAGAAAGGCTGCAAGCGGCCATAAATTCGCCTAAATGTTGTGACCGTCCTTCTTTATGTGCTGCAGGCTTCGGGCGAATGCGGGGGGGCTTCGGGCGAATGCGGGGGGGCTTCGGGCGAATGCGGGGGCTCACGGGCCGCTCGCGGGCCGCGCGCCTGCACGGGCGATCCGCGATACGCGATGATGGCGCCGATGATCACCTACGGCGGGATCGATCTCGGCGGGACGAAGATCCAGACGGTGGTCGTCGACGACGGCCACACCGTGCTCGGGTCCGCGCGCCGTCCGACGCCGACGAGCGGCGGCCCGCGAGACGTGGCCGTGGAGATGGAGGCGGCGCTGCGCGATGCGGCCAAGGCGGCCGAGATCGAGCCGTCTGAGCTGGCGGGGATCGGGGTGGGCTCGCCCGGGACGATCGAGGACGGGAACGTCACCAGCGCGCGCAACCTGCCCGATTGGGAAGGCACCTTCGCGCTCGCGCAGACCCTGCGGGACGGGCTCGGAGTGGGCGAGATCCCGATCCGCGTCGGCAACGATGTGCAGGTGGCTACCGACGCGGAGCTCGAGCTCGGCGCCGGGCGGCCGTATGACTCGCTGCTCGGCGTCTTCTGGGGAACCGGCGTCGGTGGGGGCGTCATCCTCGACGGCAAGCCGTGGACCGGGCGCGGCGGAGCGGGGGAGATCGGGCACATGGTCGTGGAGATGAACGGCGCGCGCTGCACCTGCGGGCGCCGCGGCTGCGTGGAGGCCTATGCCGGCCGGGCGGCGATGGAGGCGCACGCGCGCAAGCTCTACGAGGGGAAGGGCCATCACAAGACCGACCTGTTCAAGCTGATGCGCGAGCACGAGCGCGAGCGCCTGACGAGCGGGATCTGGGCGCGCGCTCTCGATCGTCACGACCGGCTCGCCACGGAGATCGTCGACCGCGCGGTGCGCGCGCTCGGCGCCGGCATCGCCTCGGCCGTGAACCTGCTCGACGTCGAAGCCGTGATCATCGGCGGTGGGCTCGGCGTCCGCCTCGGCGATACCTACGCCAAGCGCATCGCCGAGGCGATGCAGCCGCATCTGTTCGCCGACACACGGCCACCGCAGGTGCACGTCGCCGCGCTCGGCGACCTCGGCGGCGCGATCGGGGCGGCGCTGCTGGTCGAGCCGGACGGGCAGTGAATGGCGCTGAGCCGAGCTATTTGCAGCCTGTGATGCCGCGCGAGCCGCCCGTGGCCAGGGCGGTCTTGCCGGAGATGTCGAACAGGTCGCTCACGATCAGTCGGCGAAGTTGGCCGGACGCTTCTCCAGGAACGCGCCGCCGGCCTCCGGCACGGCATTGCTGAACGTCGCCATGATCTGCTGGCGATCCTCGTACTCGACCGCCGCCTGCTCGGAGGGGATCTCGAGCGCCGCCCACATTCCGCGCTTGGTCAGGCGCACGCCCCACGGCGCGAGCGCCGCGATCTGCTGCGCCGCCTCGAGCGCGCGACCGAGCAGCTGATCCTCCTCGACGACCTCGGCGACGAGGCCGATCTGCAGCGCCTCCTCGGCGCTCAGCCTGCGCCCGGTCAGCATCAGCTCGTGCGAGCGCGACGCGCCGATCAGCCGTGGCAGCAGCCAGCTCGTGCCCATGTCGCAGTTGGACAGCGCGATGTTGATGAACGCCGCGCGGAACACCGCCTTGGTGCTGGCGTAGCGGATGTCGCAGCCGAGGCTCAGCGCGAGGCCGAGGCCGGCGGCCGGGCCGTTGACGGCCGCGATCACCGGCTGGGGCAGGGCTCGGAGGCCGAGCACGAGCTTTGACATGTGTTCCTGGTTGTCGAGGCGGTCGCGCGGCAGATCGCTTTCGTCGTTGGCCGGCGCCGCGCCGTAGCCGTGCAGGTCCACGCCGGCGCAGAAGCCGCGCCCCGCGCCGGTCAGGATCACCGCGCGACAGGAGCGCTCCATGGCGATCCGGCGCAGCTCGACGTGCGTCGCCTCGCACAGCTCGGCGGTCATCGCGTTGAGCTGCTCGGGGCGGTTGAGTGCGAGCTGGACGACGTGCGGGGCGGGCTCTTCGACGAGTACCAGGGGGGTCATTGCCGGGGAATCCTATGGCTTAAGTCCAGGGCGAGCGTTCAGCGCTCCGGCCACCGCTCGGTGGTCCGAGCGTTGCAGATCCTAGAACCCCCCGAGGGTGACAATGACCAGGATGACCGAGAGCGTCGAGGTCACGACGACCGTGATCCCCGTGGCGGCGCCGAGCAGACCACCGCTGCGAAAGCTGCCCATCACATGGGCCGAGCGCGAGAGCCGCCAGATGAAGAACAGGTTGATCGGCAGCAGCAGGCCGTTGACGACCTGCACGCCCACGAGCAGGGAGATCACCGGCACCCCGGGGATGATCGCCACGACCGTGGAGATCGCGATCATGGCGGTGATGATGCCGACGAACACCGGGGCCTCCTCGCGGCGGCGGCCGATGCCCTTCTCGTAGCCGAGCGACTCGGAGATCACATACGACGTGGCGATCGGCAGGATCGCGCAGGCGAGCAGACTCGCGCCGAGCAGCCCGATGCCGAACAGCGCCTCGGCGTAGCTGCCCGGCGAAGGGGCTCAGCGCGCTGGCGGCTTCGGCGGCCGAGCCGATGTTGTGGATGCCGTGGGTGTACAGCGTCGCGCCGGTGGCGATGATGATCGAGGCCGCGATCAGGTTGGCGAAGATCGACCCCGCGACCGCCTCGCGCTGCTCGTGCGGCGAGCTCCTCCTCGCGCACGCCGCGCTCGACCACGGCCGACTGCAGGTAGAGCTGCATGTAGGGCGTGATCGTCGTCCCGGCGGTCGCGATCAGCAGGATCAGGAACGCCGGTTCGACATGGATCTGGGGCGTGACGAGTCCATGGCCGACCGCCTGCCAGTTCGGGTGGGCGAGGATCGCGGCGATCGGATAGGCGAAGAACGGGATCGTCAGCCAGATGAAGATCCGCTCGGCCGAGCGGTAGGAGCCGCGCACGATGATCGCCCAGATGGTGAGTGCGGCGATCGGCACGGACAGCTGCACCGGCACGCCCGCCAGGCCGAGGGCGGCGCCGACGCCGACGAAGTCCGAGATGCAGATGCCGAGATTCGCGATCAGGACAGCGATCGTCGCGAGCACCGACCAGCGGATTCCGTACTCCTCGCGGATCAGCTCGGCCAGGCCCTTGCCGGTGACGACGCCCATGCGTGCGGCGAGCATCTGCACGATCGCGAGCGAGATCGTGATCAGGACGATCGTCCACAGCAGCGAGTAGCCGTACTTGGCGCCCACCGAGGAGTAGGTGGCGATCCCGCCGGCGTCGTTGCCGGCGTTGGCGGCGATCAGGCCGGGACCGAGCAGACCCAGGAATATGAACAGCCGGGTGCGTCTAGGGTGCAGGCGGGCAGGCAGGCGCGGCCGGCCACGGATGGCCGAGCGGATGCGACGCATGACGGGCGGTACTCGGACCGCCATCGAACTGTCCGATGGGGGCGCTCACGCCGCGCAGTCTATTCGCCGTGCGCCCGCGAAGCCTCTGCCGGGTGGGTTCTTGCGAGGATCGGTCCTCGCCGCGGTGTCAGTCCTTGCCGCGGTGTCAGTCCTCGCCGAGCAGCCCGAAGCGCCGGCGCCAGCCGCGCGGGAGCATCGCCTCGAGCACGTCGTCGACGGTCACGACGCCGACCATCTGCTCGTGCTCGTCGACGACCGGGATCGACGTGAGGTTGTAGTCGGCCATCAGCCGGGCGACCTCCTCGAAGGAGGCGTCCGGGCGCAGGCAGGGGCTCTCGTGCTTGACGCAGCTTCTCCAGCCGCCGCCCCGGCTCGGCGCGCAGCAGGGCGGTCACGGGGATGCTGCCCTCCAGCGTGCCGTCGGAGGCGCTGACGAACACGGCCGTCGAGCAGCTCGGGGGCGATCTTGCTGTGGCGGACCGCTTCCAGCGCGTCGCCGGCCGCCGTCGAGTTGCGCAGCAGCACGAAGTCGGGGCTCATCAGCCCGCCGGCCTCGGCGGGGTCGTAGCCGAGCAGCGCGCGGACCTTGACGCGGTGGCTGACGGGCAGCAGCGCGAGCAGCGGCTCGCGCCGATCCTCGTCGAGCTCGCCGACGATGTCGGCGGCGTCGTCGGGCGCCATGCGCGCGAGGATCTCGGCGACCTGGGCGTCGGGGCGGTCCTCGAGGAACTCGCGCTGGTGCTGGTCGTCGAGCTCCTCGAAGACGTCGGCCTCGAGCTCGCGATCGTCGTCGCCGACGGCCTGGATGATCTCCTCGCCCTCGCGCCGCGAGGCCGCCTCGACGAGGTCGGCGATCTGCGCGGGGTGGAGCTTGGCGAGCTTGGGGTGGGGGACGCGCAGGCGCACCGTCGGCACGTGCCCGACGAACGGCTCGACGCCGGCCCAGTCCAGGAACTCGCCGGTGGCGATATGCGCGCCGAGGCCGCTTTGGCAGCAGGCGGCGCAGGCCGCCGCGGGGGCCGGTGTCGACGCCGACCACGCGCCAGGACCCGGCGACCAGCGCGAGCTCGATCTCGTTGGCGCGCACCAGCCGGGCGCCCTGCACGTTGATCAGCTGGCGGTCGAGCACGTCGCGCTTCAGCAGCACCTCCTCGGGGCGGCGCTCGAAGTGGCGCAGGTCGAGCTTGGCCTTGCGCAGGACCACCCCGTCGGCGCCGATCTCCGAGACCCGCTCGGCGCCGAGGAACGAGGTGCGTCCGGCGACCGTCACCAGGAAGCCGGTGATCGGCGGATAGCCGACGCCGCCGAGGCGCACGATCACGTCCTCGACCTTGCCCAGCCGCTCGCCGTCGGAGTCGCGCAGCGGGCTGCCGACCACCGTGGAGAGGTGCAGGATCGGCGGCGCCTGCGTGGCTGGCGCGTTCACATCGAACATCGTAGGGCTCGCTCGGTCGCCGTAGGGCGCTCGGTCTCCGGGGCGCGCTCGGTACGCCGGTCGGGCGCTCAGTCGCCCGGCGAGGCTCGTCGGCAGCGGCTGGCCCGGGGGCGGGGGGTCGTCGAGCATCAGCCGGGGGATCGTGACCGGGCGCAGGCCGCGCTTGCGCAGGCCGGCGACGATCGTGGGCAGCGCGGCGATCGTCTCCGAGCGGTCGCCGCCGGCGTCGTGCATGAGGATGATCGCGCCCGGATGGGCGCCCGCGAGCGCGCTCTGCACGATCGCCTGCACGCCCGGCAGGGTGTAGTCGCGCGGTGTCGGTCGACCACAGGACCATCAGCAGGTGCAGCCGGTGCAGCAGCTTGAAGGTGGTGGCGTTGAACGAGCCGTAGGGCGGGCGGAACAGGCGCGGGCGCGGGCCGCCGAGCAGTTCGATGCGGGCGATCTGTTCGAACAGCTCTTCGTGCTGGTCGTGAGCCGACAGCGACGCCATCATCGGGTGCGTCTCGGTGTGGTCGCCGACGACGTCGCCCGAGCGCAGCTCGAGCAGCGTGCCGGCGGAGAAGTAGCGCTCCTCCTCGCCGATCGCGAAGAAGGTCGCGTGCACGTCCAGGCGGTTGAGCTCGCCGACGAGCTGCTGCGGTGTAGGGGCCGGGGCCGTCGTCGAAGGTGAGCGCGACCTCGTTGCCCTTGGGCCCGCCCGCGCTGATCGCCGGGGTGTAGGAGAGGACGTGGTCGATCGCCTTGTTCGCCTCATTGCGAGCTGCCGCTGGCGCGCTCAGCGCGCTCGGTGACTGCGGCCGCGCGCTGCGGTGCATCGGCGAGCGATGGCCGCCACCGTGTCAGCCGCACGAGCCGCAGCGCCGCGACGAGCAGTGACGGCGGCGCGATCAGCGCGCGCCAGCCAGGCGCCGGCGACGCGTCCGCGAGCGAGAAGGCCGTCGCACGCGCCAGGACGCTGCGGCGACTCGTGCGCCGGCGCCGCGTGGACGTGCTCGGCGCGCCGGCCGGTCGGCTGCTCGCGCGGGTCGAGTCCAGCTGCGACAAGCCCATGCTATTCCATCGTCTCGAGCGCGATCGATCTATGTTGACGGATGCTGCCCTTTGGATCTCGATCGCGCTGCTGTCGCTCGCCCAGGGCGCGCTCGTGGCGGTCCCGCGGCGCGTGGGCGCCGGCGGGCTGCGCGGCTGCACAGGCCGCCGCTGGGCGCTGATCCCGCCGCTGTCGGTGATCGCGCTTCGTGCTCGATCGCGCGGCGCGGCCGAACGGGCCAGCGCGGACGGCCTGACCTATCTGGCGCTGGTCGCCGTGCCGGTGCTCGCGGCGCTCGCGCTCGGCTGGCTGGCGTGGATGCCGACCCGCCCCGTCCGGCCCGGCGCTGCTGGTCGTGCCGCTGTTCGCGCTGGCGTGGGCCGACCGCGGCGGCCTGGCGGGGGAGGCGGCGGCGCTCGTGCCTGTCGGCGCTCAGCTGCGCGGCGCTGGGCGCGCTGCTGGCGGCGGTGACGCCGCCGCGGTGGCTGGCGGCGGGGATCGTGGCGATGGCGGTCGCCGACACCGCGCTGGTGGTCTCCGAACTGCTGCAGCAGCCCGAACAACGCGCTGAACGCCGCGCATCCGGCGGCGGGGCTGCCGCGGCTGCAGAGCGCGGTGTTCGGCTCGGCGGTGATGGGCTACGGCGATCTGTTCGTCGCGGGCGTGCTCGGGGGGCTGCTGGCGACCGACGGTGGGCCGCGCGCTGGCAGCTGTACGCGCGCCGCGCTGACGGCGCTGCTGGCGCTCGGGTTCGACCTGCTGTTCTTCTTCGTGGACGAGCTGCCGGCGACCGTGCCGGTCGCGCTCACGCTGCTGGTTCTGCTGGCTGCGCGCCGGTGGGGTCTGACGCGGATCCGGACGGGGCCGAGGCGCGCTGGAGCGGGCGGCCGCGACCGGCGCCGGACGCGGACGCGATCGCCGGCAGCGCTCGGGAGCTGCTCGAGCGCGAGGCTGCTCGGGCTCGGGCTCCAGCCGCGCGGTGACGGCGCGCGCGGTGGTCTCGATCGGCGGGGGCGCGGCGATCTCGCGCTCGGAGGCGGCGCCCGCCTGCTCGATACGCCGTACCTGGGGGATCACGCGGTGGTCGAACGAGCCGACCGCCTCGTTGTAGGCGCCCACGGCCGAGTCGAGCTGGCGGCCGACCTTGGCCAGCGGCTCGACGAAGCGGCCGAGCCGGCGGTGCAGCTCGCGCGCGGACTCGGCGATCTCGCGCGCGGACTCGGCGATCAGCTCCTGGCGCCAGCCGTAGTGCACGGCGCACAGCAGGCCGATCAGCGTGGTGGGGGTGGCCATCAGCACCTGCTGGTGGACCCCGTACTCGATCAGCGCCGGGTCCTCGGCGAGCGCGGCCTGGTAGATGCCGTCGGAGGGCACGAACATCACGACGAACTCGGGCGTCGAGTCGAACTGGTGCTGGTAGCCCTTGGACGGCGAGCTTGGTGATGTGCTCGCGCGTCTGGCTTGGCGTGGCGCGCGAGCTGCAGCTCGCGCTGTCCATCGCCCTGGTGGCCTCGAGCGCCGCCAGGTAGGCGTCGAGCGGGACCTTGGAGTCGACCACGATCACCTTGCCGCCCGGCAGGCGCACGAGCATGTCGGGGCGCAGCGCGCCCGTCGTCGGTGTGGATCGTGCTCTGCTCGACGAAGTCGCAGTGGGCGACCATCCCCGCCATCTCGACCACGTTGCGCAGCTGGATCTCGCCCCAGGAGCCGCGCGTGGCGGGGCGCTTCAGCGCGGAGACGAGGTTGCCGGTCTCCTTGCGCAGCGTGCCGACGCCCGTCGTTCAGCTGGCGCACCATCTCCGCCAGCTCGCCCTGGGCCTGCGCGCGCTCGCGCTCGAGCCGCCCGATCTCGCTCTCCACCTTGCCGAGCTTCTCGTGGACGGGCGCGACCAGCCCCTTGATCTCCTCCGCGCGCCGGGCCATCTCGCCGGCAGCGCGCTCCTCCTCGGCGCGGCGCTGGTCGGCAGCCGCTGCGCGAGCGAGTCGCCGGTCTGCGCGAGCACGTCGACGCGAGATCGCCTTCATCTCGTCGCGCATCCGCTCGCGCTCCAGCGCCTGTCGCTGCTCGTCGCGCGCGCGCCCGCCACGGCGCCCAAGCGCCACAGCGCACGCGGCGCCAAGCAGAAGTCCAACGATCAGCAGAAGAATGCCCATCACGATCACGATGACAGCCGCCGCGGACGGCGAGCCCGGCTGGGCAGATCATGGCCTTCGGTCCGGGCGGGTTTCGGACCGGAGCGAGGCTCCGGTCCGGTGGGGGGCTTGACTTTTACTGCCGGATCGGTATATAGTGGTTCCGTGTTGGCATCCCCATGGGTGCCATGCAGAACATAGATCGGGTTTGGGGTCTCGCTCTTGTAGCCAGGCCTATTGATCAGCAGGGGTTCTTTTCGGGAGAGGGACCTGAATCGCTTCGGTGAGGGAGCTGTTTTCGCGTGAGTTCGTTGGGGACAAATGTGATGAGAATGTCTGTGCGCCCGGGTGGGCCTGTAGGTAGATGCGTCAGCGCTGCTGACTCATCTCTCTCTCTCTCTCTCTCTGGCCCGCTTAGCTCCTCTGGTTTAACCGCTAGAGGCCGTCGGGCTGCAGCCCCCTCTCTGGGGAGCATCAACTGTTGCCGTGCGAGCAATGACGATCGCCGTCCGCGTAGTTTCGCGTCAGGCCGAACGCTCGCTTTCACGGTAACGGTCGGCCGGCAAGCCCACTGCGAGTGGGTCTGTCGCGTGCCTGGAGGCGTAGCTGTATACACGCCGCGCTTCTTTTCTGCCATGCGTTCCGATGTTCGCACCCGCTTTGGCGCTTGTATTTGCTTCGGCGCACCGGTGGCCTTCGGCGCGCCTGGAGGCGTAGCTGAGTACACGCCGCGCTTCTTTTCTGCCATGCGTTCCGATGTTCGCACCCGCTTTGGCGCTTGTATTTGCTTCGGCGCACCGGTGGCCTTCGGCGTGCCTGGAGGCGTAGCTGAGTACACGCCGCGCTTCTTTTCTGCCATGCGTTCCGATGTTCGCACCCGCTTTGGCGCTTGTATTTGCTTCGGCGCACCGGTGGCCTTCAGCGTGCCTGGAGGCGTAGCTGAGTACACGCCGCGCTTCTTTTCTGCCATGCGTTCCGATGTTCGCACCCGCTCTGGCGCTTGTGTACGTCGTCGAGTGCGTCGCGCGCGTTCCGATGTTCGCATCTGCTCTCGTGCACGTATGCGCTCCGGAGCTTGTGTACGTCGTCGCGCGTGTAGTGGCGCACCGGTGGTCTGTCTCGCGTCTGGAGGCTTGACTTGATCACCAAGCGCTCATGTCCCGTCTGTCTCGAGGAGGAGATGTCCCTGATGAACGCTCGTAGGTTGACGCTTGCCGTTGTCCTTGTTATCGCTACGTGTGCGATGTTGGCTTTCATGAGCGCTGCGGCGTTCGCGGCTGCCCCGGAAGCCCCGGAAGTGACGGTGGAAGCTCCGGTCGCGGCGACCTCGGCGACGCTGCATGGCGTCTTGAATCCTGGGAAAGCGGGCGAAGAAGGCACGTACGTGTTCCTCTACAAAGAATCCACTACGGAGGAATGCGAAGGGGGTTCTCAGGCGCCTGGGTCGCCTGGCTTGTCGTTTGGCTTTGAACGTGAAGAAGTCTCTGAAGGGCTGTCCGGTCTTACCCCGGGCACGGAGTACGCGGTGTGTTTGCGTATCGAAAGCACGAGCACCAAAGAAGTCGCGGTCAGCCCGGCGGTGTCTTTTGAGACCGCGATCACCCCCGAAGCCCCGGAAGCCGCCAGCGCGGAACCGCTCACGTCAACGACCGCGACGCTCCACGGCCTCCTGAACCCGCACGGCACGGGGAACGCGGGCGACTACGAATTCCTCTACCGCCAGGTCGAACCGGGATCAGAACCCGAATGCCAGGGCGGATCGACCACACCGCCCGAAGCGATGAGCGGCAGCGAAAGCCAAACCGTCGAAGCGCCCGTCACCGGCCTGCTCCCTAACGCTACCTACAGCTTCTGCCTGCTCGCCCGCAACGAAGCCGGCGAAACCGCCACCAGCACCCCACCCGTGACATTCACCACCACCGCCATCAAGCCCACCCTCGAAGCCGAAACCGCGACCAACGTCACCGAAACCACGGCGACACTCAACGCAAAGGTCAACCCGAACGGCGCGCAGATCACCACCTGCACCTTCCAGTACGGCACCGACACCGGCTACGGCCACACCGCCCCATGCACACATCCTGATGCCGCGGAACTCGGCGCCGGGCACACACCCGTTGCAGTCTCCGCCTCGCTCACCGGCCTCTCGGCAGCGACGCACACCTACCACTGGCGGCTGATCGCGAGCAACACCGCGGGCACAGAAACCGGCGTGGATCACACCTTCATCGATGAAACCGCCGCCGGCACGCTCCCTGACGGGCGCCAATACGAACTCGTCACCCCGCCACACAAGAACGCGGGCCTCGTTGGGTTCGCCTTCGGTAGCGGCAGCGGATGGCCCGTGCAGATCGCCCCCGACGGCCGGGACATGATCGTCCTCAGCATCCCATGCCTCGCAAACACACATTCGTGCACCGCCGCTCGAGAAAGGCAGGGGGAGCCTTATGAATTCGCGCGGACCAGCGAAGGGTGGGTCACTCATCCGCTCGCGCCACCCCTGAACAAATTCGAAGAGAGCTCGCTGTGGTCCGCTGACCCTGTGACGCACACCGCTCTGTTCAGTGCCCCGACCCCCCCGGCGGGAGCCGGACCGGATAACTTCTACATCGGTAGCGGCGAAGGCGAACCGCTCGCGATCGGCCCCGTCGGCGAAAGCCACGTAGCGTTCGAAAAACTCAAAGGACAGATGGATGCGACGAGGGGCTTCTCGCACGTCGTCTACTTCGGCACGAGACTGTGGTCGCTTGATGGGGCACTGGAAACGGAAGCCTCGTTGTATGAGTATGCCGGTACTGGGGGCGCTCATCCGTTGGCGGTGGGTGTCACGGGTGGGGAGGGCAGCACGAGCCTGATCAGCGGCTGTGGCACATTCCTCGGCGGCGGCGGGCAGAGTGGTAGTGGTGGTGTGGATCAGTATGGGGCGCTTTCTGAAGATGGCCGGACGGTGGTTTTCACAGCGTCTGGGTGTGGTGGGCCTGAAGAGCTGTATGCGCGTGTGGATGGGGAACGCTCTGATGCGCACACGGTCGCGATCTCAAGGCCGGTGGCGTCGAGTTGTGGTGTGGCTTGTCAGGCGGCGCCGGATCAGGGCGGGGCCTTCGCTGGTGCGTCCAGGGATGGTTCGAGGGTGCTCTTCACGAGCAGGGGCCAGTTGACGGATAACGCGAGCCAGAGCATCGGTCGGGCTGGCGCGGAATGTCAGAATGCGGCTGGGGCTGGCTGTAACTTGTATGAGTCGGTGTGCGCGGAGCCGTGCGGTCAGCCTGGTGAAGAACCCAACGCTAAAGAACGCGAGCTGGTTGATGTTTCGGAAGGCGCGAAGAGCACGGGTGGGCCGCGTGTGCAGGGAGTGATGGCGCTCTCCCCGGATGGGTCGCACGTGTATTTCGTCGCGCGCGGGGTCCTGACTGAAAGCACCAACGCCCAGGGGCACGTGGCGCAGGACGGGTCTAATAATCTTTATGTTCATGTCGATGGGCAGCCGTTGAAGTTCATCGCGACACTCCCCCAGGATGATGAAAACGTGTTCCCGGAATCGGAGAACGCGTTTGAGTGGACTGAAGGTCTTGAACTTGCGAATGTGACGCCGGATGGCCGGTTTTTGGTGTTCCTCAGTCATGGTGCGTTGACGGGTGATGACACGCGCCCGGATAGGGGGGGTAATTCCGCGACGCCGCCGGCGCAGGTTTATCGTTATGACTCACAGACTGGCGTGATGGTGCGTATCTCGATCGGCGAGCACGGTTTCAACGATGACGGCAACTCGGGGGCGCTGGATGCGGGTATCGCGCCCGCCAAAGTCGCGTTCAACCTGGGGGTCGGGCCGGCGCGGGCGAACCCGACGGTCTCCGCGGATGGGGAATACGTGTTCTTTGAAAGCCCTGTCGCGTTGGCCGCGGGTGCCCTGAACGAAGTCGAAGTCCCGTATTTCCCCGGGTTGAAGGCGTTCGCGGAGAACGTGTATGAGTATCACGACGGGACGGTGTCGTTGATCTCAGACGGCAGGGACACCTCGCCGAAGAGCATCGTCCTGGGGATCCCGAGCTCGACGCGGCTGCTTGGGAGTAGCGAATCGGGTGCGGATGTGTTCTTCGCGACGGATGATGCGTTGACCTCGCAGGATACGGATACGCAGCGTGATTATTATGACGCGAGGATTTGCACGACTGCGGAGCCGTGCTTTACGCCGCCGTCGGCACCACCCGTGTGTGAAGGCGAAGCGTGTCAGGGGGAACCTGGTGCTCCACCGGCCCTTTCGGCGCCCAGCAGCTCGGTGTTCTCCGGTGCTGGGAATCTTGTCTTATCACCCTCGCCGGTGGTGGTCAAGCCTAAGTCAAAAATGAAGTCTGCGAAGTGCAAGAAAGGCTTCGTGGAGAGGCATGGCAAATGCATGAGAAGTAAGAGTAAGAAAAAAGCCAAGAAAGCCAAGAAAGCCAGCGACAAGCGGAGGATTAAGTCATGAGGATTCCTATTCGTTTGAAGCTGGTTCGCCCTGCCATCCTGGTCGCTGTCCTGACTGTATGTGTTGCGGTGTTTGGGCTTCATGATGGTGTGGCTTTGGCTGATGAAGTGCCGGCTGGCGGGTTGACGCTTCATACGTTCGCGATGGCGGGCTCGTTCACGGTCGGGGAAAGCCCCGTCCGCTGCGCTGAAACACCGCTCGAAAACCGGAAGGACTGCTATGGCTATCAGGTGACGGCGGTGAACGCGGGTGGTGCTGCCGCGGAAGGCCCGATCGTGCTCAAGGAGCAGCTGCCGGCGGGGTTCTCTGTCACGAGGCACAGGTTCTTTGTGCGGCCCCAGTTTAGCTTCGGGGAATTCGGTGAAAACCAGCTCCCCGCGGCAGAACTACCGGGGTCTGATTGCGAAGAAGAAGGCGAACCGGTGTTGGTGACGTGCACGTTTCCGGGGGCGCTCGCGCTGGATGAAGCTCTGGTGCTGCGGTTGTTCGTGACGGTCGCGGAAGGCGCCCCGGGTGGCCAGCCGGCGACGACGAGCGTGTCGGGTCCTGACTCTCCGGAAGCGGCGGTCAGCGAACCGCTGGAGGTCGGCTTCGCACCGTTGTCGTTTGGCCCGAGTAGCCTCGTGACGTATATCGCGGGTGCGAAGGGTGCGCCGGAAACGCAGGCGGGGGGGCATCCGTATGAGCTCTCGACGCGTCTCGATTTCAAGAACGTCGTCAGGGTCGGCCCGAAAGGGTTCCTACAGTTGACGAGTGTCCACGACGTCAAGGACATCCTCGTGGATCTGCCGATGGGGCTGTTGGGTGACGCGCAGGCCGCGGAAAAGTGCAAGTTCTCGCAGCTTGAGACGTTCGTGCACTGCCCGCCGGGCTCGAAGGTCGGGCAGGTCAACACCCAGCCGGAAAGCCTCACGAGCGCGAACACGGCGATCTTCAACATGGTCCCCGAACATGGTGCGGCGGCGGAGTTCGGGTTCGTTGACGCGCTGAACTCCACGCATGCGATTTATGCGAGTGTCGCGCCGACCGCGGCGGGGTATGTGCTGCGCGCGGTCACCAGGGAAATCCCGCAGATCCCGTTGACGAACGCCACGGCGACGTTCTTCGGGGATCCCACGAGCAGGGATGGGACGGGGAGCAGCCCGGTCGCGATGTTCACGAACCCGTCTGACTGCTCGAGGGAACCTCTGATCAGTACGGTGCGTATGGATTCTTGGCAGGAACCGGGGCCGTATGCCTCGAACGCGACCCCGCAGGGCGAACCTGAAGTGAACGGGGCGAACTGGGTATCGATGACAAGTAAGCTACCTGAAGGAGTCTCGGTTAGGCCGGCACCAGCGGGCATTACTGGTTGCGACCAGTTGCATTTCGATCCGTCGGCGTTTACTTTTGGGCCTGAAGGAGGGCATTCTCAGGCTGATGAACCTGCGGGTTATGAATCTGTGCTGCGGATTCCGCAAAACGAGACGCCCGGGACGCTGGCGACTCCCCCGTTGAAGACGGCGGTTGTGACGCTCCCGCCGGGTGTGGCGGTATCCCCGTCGGCTGCTGACGGCCTCGTCGGCTGTCAGGAATCGGGGTCGGAAGGAATGAACTTTGAAAGCGCCGGTGCTGGTCATTGCCCGGCTGCTTCGAAGGTCGGGAAGGTTGAAGTGGTCACACCGGTGCTGGAAGAACCATTGACGGGCAGCGTGTTCGTTGCGCAACCGAAGTGCGGCGGTCCAGGCCAACCGCAATGCTCTGAAGAAATGGCGGAAACGGGCGGGGTCTTCGCGATCTATATAGAAGTCGAGAATGAAAATCGCGGTATTCATGTCAAGCTGAAGGGCAAGGTCGAAGTCGGCGGCAACGGGCAGTACAGCCAGACGCACGGTCTGGTCCCCGGTCAGATTCGGACCAGTTTCATCAAGACCCCGCAGGTAGCGGTGTTCAGCGAACTGAGGCTGAAGTTCAACAGTGGTCCGCGGGCGCCGCTGGCGAACCCGCAAACGTGCGGGACGTTCACGACCAACGCGAACCTCGAACCATGGTCCGCGCCAGAATCCGGTCCCAACGCGATCGAGCAACCATCGTTCAACATCACAGGCTGTGAAAACAAGTTCGTTCCCGCTTTCAGTGCGGGCACGGTCAACAACCAGGCTGGCGGGTACAGCGCGTTCACGACGACGTTCTCCCGTCAGGACCGCGAACAGGACCTTTCCGGTGTCACGGTCAACATGCCCGAAGGATTGCTCGGCAAGATCGCCGGCATCGAACAATGCCCCGAAGCCGAAGCGAACGCAGGAACATGCGGCTCGATCAGGCCGGGATCGCGTATCGGGACGGCCACGGCGGCTGCGGGATCGGGTTCGCACCCGTTCTACCAGTCCGGCAACGTGTATCTCACCGGCCCGTACAAGAACGCCCCGTTCGGCCTGTCGGTCGTGGTGCCTGCGAAGGCTGGCCCGTACAACTTGGGGAGCATCGTGGTTCGTGCCGCGATCTACATCAACCCGAACACTGCCGCTGCGACGATCGTCTCAGACCCGTTGCCGCAAAGCATCGACGGTGTCCCACTAAGGGTGCAGACGGTCAACGTGACGGTGGGTCAGGCAAACAACTTCACGTTCAACCCGACCAACTGCACCGAAAAGGCGATCGATGCAACGCTGACCAGCGCCCAGGGAACGAGCGCGAACGTGTCCAGTCGCTATCAGGCCGCGAATTGCGCGAACCTGCCGTTCAAACCGCAGTTCACGGTCAGTACGCAGGGCAAGACCAGCAAAGCCAACGGCGCCAGCCTGAGCGTGAAGATCGCCTACCCCTCGAGCGGACAGGCGAACATCGCGAAGGTCGATCTGCAGTTCCCCAAGATCCTCCCAGCACGCCTGACGACGCTGCAGAAAGCGTGCACCGAAGCGCAGTTCAACACCAACCCGGCAGGTTGTCCCGTGGCGTCTGACATCGCGACCGTGACGGTGCACACCCCGCTGCTGAACAGTCCGTTGACGGGACCGGCGTACTTCGTCAGTCACGGTGGAGCGGCGTTCCCCGACGTGGAGCTGGTGTTGCAGGGCGAAGGTGTGTTGTTGGTGGTGGATGGCAAGACGCAGATCAAGAAAGGCATCACCTACTCCCATTTCGATACGACCCCTGATGCGCCGTTCAGCGCGTTTGAATTCAATGCGCCCGAGGGTCCTTTCTCGATCCTGACGGCAAACGGCAGCCTGTGCGATCCGACGACGACAAAGACGGTCAGAAAGCGCGTGGCGGTGCGAGCGCATGGTCATGTCAAGCACGTAACGAGGTCGGTCACGACGACAGTGCCGGAATCGCTGATCATGCCGACGACAATCACCGCTCAGAACGGTGCTGTGATCAATCAGAGCACGAAGATCGCGGTGACGGGGTGTCCGAAGGTCAAGAAGGCGAAGAAGGTCAAGAAGAAAGCGAAGTCTCGTGGCGTCGAGAAAGGCAAAGGCAAGAAGTAGGCGCGGGGCGGTGGCGAGCAAGAGGACTCCCATGTCCGTTCGACATAACCCTCGTCGGATTGGGGCGTCGTCGTCGCTGCGTGCACGTCCCGGCGGGCGGCGACCCTCGAGCGTCGGCGGGCGCGCTGGTAGGATCCAGGTCAGCGAGATACAGCGTGCACGCATACTGTCCGCCGCTGCGCATGTGGTGGGTGAAGTTGGTTACAGCGGTATGAGCGTGGCGCGGGTAACCGCTCGCGCGGGTATCTCACGCCGCACGTTCTACGACCTGTTCGACGATCGCGAAGACTGCTTTTTGGCGGTCTTCGACGAGGCAATCGATCGAGCGACCGAGGTAGCCCGCAGCGCGGCCTCAGAGCAAGCTGGCTGGCGTGACCAGGTAAGGGCCGGACTGATGGGACTGCTTCAGTTCGCAGGGGATGAGCGTGTGTCGGGAACGCTTGTAATAGTGCACGCGTTGGGCTGCGGACCCAACGTGCTGTCCTGCCGTACGCGTCGACTCGGTCCCCTGATCGCGTTCATCGACCAGGGACGATCACAGACGAAGACCACCAAAAGTCCGCCACCTTTGACCGCCGAGGGCGTAGTCGGCGCCGTCCTGTCGGTGATCCACGCGCGAATGCTCGCACCCGACGCCCCACCCCTTACCGACCTGCTGAACCCCTTGATGGGCATGATCGTATTGCCCTACCTGGGCCCTGCAGCGGCCGCCAGGGAGCTGTCCCAACCAATGCCCAAAGCCCAGCGTGGGACCATAAAACCAGCGAAAGACCCGCTCGACGGTCTGGGCATGCGCCTCACCTACCGCACGCTGCGCGTCCTCACCGCAATAGCCGACCAGCCCGGCGCCAGCAATCGCGAAGTGGCAACTCACGCCGGAGTGCAGGACCAGGGCCAGATCTCAAAGCTGCTGGCGCGCCTGGATCATCTCGGCCTGATCGAGAACACCGTTCAGGGTCACGCCAAAGGCGAAGCCAACGCCTGGACACTCACACCAAAAGGGAACGAGGTCGAGCAGGCGATCCGGACCTAAGACACGGATGCCCGTCGCTGTCAGCCGGTTGAAGATAAGTCGTATGATCGCCGGCAATGCCAGACGCGACGGCCGTACCGGAGCTCGCCCACGGCTACGCACAGGTCGGAGGCGTCCGCCTGCACTACGTCGAGGCAGGCCCGAGCGATGGCCCGCTGGTCCTGCTGCTGCACGGCTTTCCCGAGTTCTGGTACGCGTGGCGCAGCCAGCTGCCCGCGCTCGCCGGCGCCGGTCTGCACGTCGTCGCGCCCGACCTGCGCGGGTACAACCTCTCGGACAAGCCCCGCGGCCGGCGCGCCTACCGTACGGATGCGCTCGCCGATGACATCGCGGGGCTGATCGCCCACTTCGGGGCCGGCTCCGCTGGCGTCGTCGGGCACGACTGGGGCGGGGGAGTCGCGTATGCGACCGCCATGCGCCATCCCGAGGCGGTCCGGCGGCTGGCGATCCTGAACATGGCCCATCCCGCGCGCATGCTCGCGGCGCTGCGGACCGCCAGGCAGCTGCGCAAGAGCTGGTACGTGTTCCTCTACCTGCTTCCCGTCCTGCCCGAGCGGCTGCTCGCGCGCGAGGATTTCTCCTTCGCCAAGCGCTCGCTGCGCGCCGGCGCGCGCGGGGCGTTCAGCGACGAGGATCTCGACCGTTACGTCGAGGCGTGGTCCCAGCCGGGGGCGCTCACGGCGATGGTCAACTACTACCGCGCCTCCGTGCTGCGCCGGCCGAGCCGGGCGCTGGCGGAGATGACCCCGATCGCCGCGCCGACGCTCGTCATCTGGGGCGAGCGCGACCGCTACATCGGCTCAGAGCTGGCCGAGCCCGACCCTCGCTGGGTTCGGGACGTGCGTGTCGAGCGCATTCCCGACGCTTCGCACTGGGTCCAGCACGAGGCGCCCGAGCGCGTCAGCGAGCTGCTGATCGAGTTCTTGCGCGCCTGACTTACGTCCGCCGAAGTTTCGTTGACAGTCCTGCGTCGCCTACCGGTTGACAGGTGTCAACGCTAGGAGTAGCGTGGATTGATTCCGTCAGATGGTTGTGCCGTAGTGGAGGGACAAGGGGGGCCGCGGGCAGAGCCAACGCACACCCAGGAGGATGTGAGATGCCAGCCACAGAAGGCCCCGCCGTCGCGATCCGTCGCAGAGTCCGTGCCTGTACTCGTTCGATCGGGCGCCCGCCGGCGCTGGTGCTCGCGCTCGTCGCGCTCGGGGCCCTGGCGCTGGCGCCGTCCGCCGGCGCCAAGCCCGCGCATCCCGTCAGCACCTACCTGGCGCTCGGCGACTCGATCAGCTTCGGCTACAGCGAGCAGGTGTTCAACGAAAACTTTCCCAACGAGTCGCCGTCGTTCTTCGAAGAAGGATTCACCAACGTCTTCGCCCAGGATCTCTCCAGACAATCCGAGGTCGGCCGGGGCCTGACGCTCGTCAACGACGCCTGCCCGGGAGAGACCTCCAACGGGTTGATCGGCGAAAACCCGGGCCTCGGTGGGAAAACCTCGACAGAACCGGCGGGGCACAATCCGCAAGGGCTCGGCGACTATCACCCCTGCGCGTATCTCAACGTGGACGGCCTGCCCTTGCACAACTCGCTCAGTGTCGGCGGGCAGTCGATCTCCCAGCTGGAAGACGCCCTGAGCATTCTCAAAGAAGGCCATCCGGCGCACCCGGTGCAGGCGATCACGCTGAACATCGGCTCAAACGACGAGCTCGCGGCCATCAAGCAGTGTGAAATCGAAGTCACCGAAGAATTCACCAATACGGGCAAAAGCAAGTATGGCGCTTCGCCCGCAGCGGCGGTGGCCGGCTGCATCAAGGAAAGCTCGGAAAAGATCACCGTCCCGCACATCCTCGCGAACATCGGTGACATCCTGGGCGTGCTGGACAGCGCCTCACCGGGCGGGGGCCACTACACCGGGCCGATCGTCCTGGTCGGCTTCTACAACCCGGACGCGCTGATACTCCCCGGCAGCGACGCACTGCAGGAGGGCCTCAACGCGGCGGTCGAAGCCGACATCCTGCCGCACTTCCCGAACGTGACGTTCGCAAATCCGTTCGGAGTGTTCAACCGGGGCAACAAGCCGGCGCGGGAGCAGGCCTCGATCTGCAAGTACACCGAAATGTGCAACCCGGAAGACCCCGGTGGAAGCTCGGACAACGGCGATATTCACCCGTCGCCGCTGGGGTATGAAGTGCTGGGCAGGCTGGTCAACCAGGCGTACCTGGCCAATCCGGCCCGCTGACCGTTAGCGCCACCGGAGAGACGCGCAGAGGGCGCCCGTCTATCGGACGGGCGCCCCGAGCGCCACGTACTCTGAGGCGACCTGTTCGAGCACGCTGAGCATGGCCGGCGCCGCGGGCAGCAGGCGGGCGCCCGCGGCCGTGGCCGCGATCACCCGGCGCGCCGGGGGGCGAGGGGAGAGCGCGCGGATGACGATGTCCTCGCGTATGACCGACAGGGCGAGCTCCGGGATCAGCGCCACCCCGACCCCGGCCGCGATCAGGCCCTGGATGGTCTGGTAGTCGTCGCTCTGAAACGACACGCTCGGCTCGAACCCGGCCGCATGGCAGCAGCGCACGACGTGGCGCGCGCACGGGCTCGACTGGGAGGTCTGGATCCAGGCTTCGCCGCGCAGGTCCTCCAGTCGCAGCCGCCGGCGCTCGGCGAGACGATGCTCGCGGGGCAGGGCCAAATACAGCGGGTCCTCCAGCAGCTGCACGTGCGTCAGCCGCCCGCCGGGCGCTGCATCCACGTCTGCCTGATCGCCGGACCCGTCGGGGTCGGACGCGTCGAACTCGAACAGCAGCGCCAGATCCAGCTCGCCCGCGCGCAGTCGCGGCGCGATCTGCTCGGGCTCGCCCTCGGCGAGGGTCAGCTCGACGTCGGGGTAGCGTTCCCTGAAGGTGGCGATCGCCAGCGGCATCAACGTCGCGCCGGCTGTGGGGAAGGAGGCCATGCGCAACCTGCCCCCGCGCAGGCCGGCGATCGCCGCCAGGGCGGTTTCGGCGGCATCCAGGTCGGCGAGCACGCTCTCGGCATGGCCCACCAGCGTCTGGCCGGCCGCGGTCAGGCTGACCCCGCGCGGGTGGCGCTCCAGCAGCGTCATGCCCGTCTCGGCCTCGAGCGCGGCGATCTGCTGAGAGACGGCCGACTGCGTATAGGAGAGCGCCTCCGCCGCGGCCGAGAACGAGCCCCGGTGCGCGACCTCCTTGAGGATTCGCAGCCGGTTCACATTAAGCATAAGTACAGCTTATCGCAGCAATAATGAACTTCATTGGTACTTATGCAAGGAGAGTGGCACTATGAACACGAAACCAGTGGCGCGGGACGCCATCACAGCCGCGGACCGCCTCGCAGCACAGACACGCAGCGCAGCCACTTCGAACACATACGAACACAGAGGAGCAGTCGCCATGTCCACCAGCATCATCGTCTCCTACGACGGGACCGCCAACGAGGATGACGCCGTCGCGCTCGGCAGCCTGCTCGCGCGCGCCGGCGCGCAGGTGTCCCTCGGCTACGTCCGTCACACCAACGAGGCCGTGAGCGACGAGGAGGCCCAGGAAGTGCTCGACCGTGGCGCCGCGCTGTTCGACGGCACGTTCGCCAGCCGCCACGCGGTGACCGATCGCTCCACCCCCGAGGGTCTTCAGGCCCTCGCCGCACAGATCGGCGCCCAGATGGTCGTGTTCTGCTCGGACTCGCACACCGCCAACGGCCACGTCACGATCGGCAACTCCGCCCAGCGGCTGCTCGAGGGCGGCCCGGTGGCCGTCGCGATCGCCCCCGCGGGGCTGGCCGACGCGGATGCGAAGAGCAAGCGCGTGCAGCGCATCGTCGCGGTCGGCGAGGCCGGTGGCAACGGCGGCGCGCAGGCCACCGCGCAGGCGCTCGCGAATGCGTTCGGCGCGGAGGTCGTGCCGGTCGCCGACGACCAGACGGACGTGCTGGTGATCGACTCGCGCGCGGACGCCGAGCACGGACGGGTATCGCTCAGCTCCTCGGCCTCGCATCTGATCGAGATCGCGACCTGCCCCGTGCTGGTTGTGCCGAGCGGCGTATCGCTGACGTTCGACGGGTCTCCCGCGGCGGTCGCCGCATAGTTTGGGCGAGCCCCCGCGCGCGGCGTCACAGCTCGTGGCGCCCGTGCGGGGCGCGCGCGTGGAATAGGGCGCTCGCAAGATTGAGCAGGGTACGTCGGGGTCTGCGGGTCGGCGGTTGACCGGGCGCAGCGGTTCCTCAGTGCACAGGTCGGCCGCGAACGCGCGCGAGCAGGTAGCGCGCGAGCGCCTGGCCGAAGTCCAGCCCGCCGCCGACGAGGTGGCCGACGGGGCCGGTCCACAGCCACGTCTCCAGGCGCCTGCCGGGGCCCGGGATGCGCGCGCCGCGCGCTCCCGCAGGCTGACGTGGTGGGGCCGCGGTCATCGAGTGGCACGGTATCGTGGCGGCAATGGCGCCCGTCCAGACGACAGTCACCGAGCTGCCCGAGTCGCGCGTGCGGGTGGACGTGCAGGTCGCGCCTGCGGAGATCGAGGCGAGCGTGCAGCGCACCGCCCGCCGGCTCGGTCGCGAGCTGAAGCTGGCAGGGTTTCGCAAGGGCAAGGTGCCCCCACCGCTGGTCATGCAGCGCGTCGGTCGCGAGGCGGTGCTCGACGAGGCCGTGCGCGACAGCCTGGGCGGCTGGTACGCCGACGCGATCCGCGCGTCGGAGATCGTGTCCGTGGGCGATCCCAAGATCGATCTCGGCGAGCTGCCCGAGCAGGGAGGGTCGCTCGAGTTCTCGATCGAGATCGGCGTGCTGCCCGTGGCCGAGCTGGGCGAGTACAGCGGGCTCGAGGTCGGACGCCGCGAGCCCGAGGTGGCCGAGGAGCAGGTCGCGCAGGAGATCGAGGGAATGCGCGAGCGGCTGGCACGCCTGGAGACCGTGGAGCGTCCCGCGGCCGAGGGCGACTTCGTGGTCGTCGACTACGTCGGGCGCCTGCCCGCCGTCGACGACGCATCGGGTGAGACGACGCTCGTCCCGTTCGAGGGCGGCGACGGCCGCGACCAGCTGGTCGAGCTCGGCGGGGGCAACCTGATCCCCGGCTTCGAGGAGGGTCTGATCGGCGCGCGGGCCGGCGAGGATGCGCGCAACATCGAGTTGAGCTTCCCGGTGGACTACGGCAACCAGGAGCTGGCCGGCAGGGAAGCGTCGTTTGAGATCACCGTCAAGGAGGTCAAGGCCAAGCGCCTGCCCGACGTGGATGAGGACTTCGCCGTGGACGCGGGCTTCGACGATGTCGGCGAGCTGCGCGAGGACATCGGCCAGCGCCTGCTGGAGGCGCAGGAGCAGCGCGTGCAGGAGGAGTTCCGCGAGGCGGCGCTGGACGCGGCGGTGGCCGGAGCACGGGTGCCCGTCACACAGGAGCTCGCGCGGGCGCGCGCCAAGGAGATGTGGGAGCGGATGCTGCACACGCTCTCCCACCGAGGAATCTCACGCGAGGCCTACCTGCAGATAACCGGCCGCGCCGAGGAGGAGATCCTCACCGAGATGGTCCCCGAGGCCGAGCAGGCGCTGCGCCGCGAGGCGGTGCTCACGGCGGTCGTCGCGGCGGAGAAGATCGAGCCCTCCGAGCAGGACCTGCTGCAGGCGCTCACGCCGACCGGCGAGCGCGAGGGGATCGCTCCGGAGCAGGTGCTCGCGCAGCTGCGTGCCTCCGGGCGGATCGAGGAGGCGCGCGAAGATCTCGCGGCGCGCCAGGCGATCGAGCTGATCGTGCAGCGAGCCAAGCCGATCCCCGTCGATCAGGCGATCGCGCGCGAGAAGCTGTGGACGCCCGAGAAGGACGCCGAGAACGAGCCTGAGCGGCTGCAGGCACGCGAGAAGCTATGGACGCCAAGCCGCTAGCCTGAAGGAATCGAGCCGGCGATGAGAAACTGAAGCGAGGACAATGAGCCCACTAGTGCCAATGGTCGTCGAGCAGACCTCGCGAGGCGAGCGCGCGTTCGACATCTACAGCCGTCTGCTCAACGAGCGGATCATCTTCCTCGGCACGCCCGTGGACGACCAGATCGCCAACCTGATCGTCGCCCAGCTGCTGCATCTGGAGTCAGAGGACCCCGAGAAGGACGTCTCGGTGTACATCAACTCTCCGGGCGGCTCGGTCTACGCGGGCCTGGCGATCTACGACACGATGCAGTTCATCAAGCCCGACGTGCAGACGATCTGCGTCGGCATCGCGATGTCGATGGGCGCGCTGCTGCTGGCAGGAGGCGCGCACGGCAAGCGCATGGCGCTGCCCAACGCCAAGATCCTGATCCACCAGGTGAGCTCGAGCTTTCAGGGACAGGCGACCGACATCGAGATCCATGCCAAGGAGATCATCGACGTGCGCCAGCGCCTGGACGAGATCATCGCCAAGCACACGCACAAGCAGCTCGAGGACGTTCGCAAAGACACCGAGCGCGACTACTTCATGAGCTCCGAGGAGGCCAAGGAGTACGGAATTATCGACCGCGTGATCTCCGAGCACTAAAGGATCGCTGAGCGGCGCTGGCCGATCTCCGATCGGTACGCCACGCGGGGTGGGCGGGCCCTTTCATAATTGACCTGCCCAGCGACCGCCCTTAAGCAAGATATGAGAAGACACTGAAATGGCCAGACCCACAGACTCCAACGAGCAGCTGCTGTGCAGCTTCTGCGGCAAGTCCCAGCGACAGGTCAAGAAGCTGATCGCCGGGCCGGGCGTGTACATCTGCGACGAGTGCATCGACCTGTGCAACGAGATCATCGACGAGGAGCTGTCCGCGCCGCCCACGTTCGACCTGGAGAACCTGCCCAAGCCACGTGAGATCTACGAGGTCCTGGACGAGTACGTCGTCGGCCAGGAGGCTTCCAAGCGCACGCTGTCGGTGGCCGTCTACAACCATTACAAGCGCGTGCAGATGATGACCTCGGGCGAGGACGAGATCGAGCTGCAGAAGTCGAACATCCTGCTGCTCGGACCGACCGGCTGCGGCAAGACGCTGCTGGCCCAGACGCTCGCGCGGATCCTCAACGTGCCGTTCGCGATCGCCGACGCGACCGCGTTGACCGAGGCGGGGTATGTGGGCGAGGACGTCGAGAACATCCTGCTCAAGCTGATCCAGGCCGCCGACTACGACGTCAAGAAGGCCGAGACGGGGATCATCTACATCGACGAGGTCGACAAGATCGCGCGCAAGGCCGACAACCCCTCGATCACGCGCGATGTCTCCGGCGAGGGCGTCCAGCAGGCGCTGCTGAAGATCCTGGAGGGCACGTCGGCCTCGGTGCCGCCTCAGGGCGGGCGCAAGCACCCCCACCAGGAGTTCCTGACGATCGACACCACCAACGTGCTGTTCATCTGCGGCGGAGCGTTCGCCAACCTCGACGCGGTGATCGAGCGGCGGATCGGCAACAACGGGATCGGCTTCGCCGCCGCGATCGAGGCCAAGGCCGAGCGCGACACGGGCGAAGTGTTCGAGCAGTGCCTGCCCGAGGACCTGATCGAGTACGGGCTGATCCCCGAGTTCATCGGCAGGCTGCCGGTGATGAGCGCGGTTCACCAGCTCACGCGCGACGATCTCGTGTCGATCCTGACCGAGCCGCGCAACGCGCTGGTGAAGCAGTTCCAGCGCTTCTTCTCCTTCGACGGGATCGAGCTGGTGTTCTCCGAGGACTCGCTCACCGCCGTCGCCGAGCGCGGCCTGGAGCGGGAAACGGGCGCTCGTGGCCTGCGCTCGATCATCGAGGAGATCCTGCTGGAGGTCCAGTTCGAGCTGCCCTCCCGCCGGGACGTGAAGAAGTGCGTCGTGACCAAGGAGACCGTCGAGCGAGGTCTGACCCCGACGCTCGTGACCGAAGCCGCGCCCGAGGACGCAGCCCACGCGCCGGAGCTGCGCGAGGAGTCCGCGTAAGAGCGCAGTTGGCGTGGTCGGGTCTCGGTCGGTCTCTAAGAGCGTGCCAGTCGGCGCGGCCGGGTCTCGGTTGGGTCTCGCGGGGATAGCGGTTGGGTCTCGCGAGGATAGGCCGATAGCCGTACGGCCCACGGTCGCCCGGGACCTGCGCCGAGGACGTTCGACCGCTACCATCGCGCTGTGGTCAAGCTGAAGAAGTCCGAGCCGAGCAAGTCCGACTCCACGCTCAAGCGTCGCGCGAAGGCGGTGCCGTGGGCGGCGCTGCTGCAGGGCACCGTGATCGTAGGCAGACGCTGGGCCGCGCTGTCGGCGAAGGAGCGCGCGCGGTTGACCGAGCTCGTGCGCGACTCGCGCGGGCGGGTGAGCAACCTCAGCACGAAGGAGCGCCTGGAGCTGCGCAAGCTGGCGCGCAAGCTCGACGTCAGAGGCATGGGCCGCGAGCTGATGGCGCTCAGACACATCAAGCGCGCGCGCCGGCGCAGGCGCCACTGATGCCCGCAGCCGCGAGCAGCTGAGCGTCGAAAGATCATGGCCGACCGTCACATCATCGAGGATCTCGACGCGCTCTCCACGCACGAGCTGCACGACCGCGCGGTTCACCGCGCCGAGAAGCACCTGGACATGAAGTTCCTGTGGTCGCTGCTGCAGATGATCCCGGCGGCGGAGACGGCCACAGGAGATGTCGGCGAGGCGGACTTCGACATCGAGTCCTCCAAAGGCCTGATCAAAGACGCGCTGCACAGCGGCGACGGCGAGCTGGGCGAGGCGCTGCGCCCCGTGTTCGTCGACTACCTGCGCAAGCACCCCGACGCGTAACCTGCGGGCCGCGGTCACGTGACGCCCTGGACGAAGGCTCAGGCCGAGCGCCACCTGCACTCGCTGGAGCTGTTCGGGATGCGCTTCGGGCTGGACCGGATGCGGCGGATGATGACGGCGCTCGGATCGCCGCAGCAGCGCTACGACGCGATCCACGTGCTCGGGACGAACGGGAAGACCTCGACCACACGGATGACCGCCGCGATCCTCGAGCGTCACGGGCTGCGCACCGGCACGTACTTATCCCCTCACCTGGTGTCCTACTGCGAACGAGTGCAGATCGGCGAGCGCGACCTGCAGTCCGATGTGTTTGCCGCCGCGATCGCGCGGGCAGCGGGCGCGGAGGGATTGGTCAACCGCACGCTGGCGGAGGATGACCACGTGACGCAGTTCGAACTGCTGACGGCGGCGGCGCTGGCGGAGATGGCCCGGCGAGAGGTTCAGGTGGCGGTGATCGAGGCTGGGCTCGGTGGGCGCTATGACGCGACCAGCGTGATCGACGCGCAGGTGACGGTGCTGACGAACGTCGGGCTCGAGCACACCCGCTGGCTGGGGCCGACGCTGACTGACATCGCCGAGGAGAAGCTCGCGGTCGTGCGCCCGGGGGGCACGCTCGTGCTCGGAGCGTGGCTCGCCGCGGAGGCGCTGACGGTGGCCGAGCGCGTGGCGGGCGAGCGCGAGGCGCGGATCGTGCGGGTCGATGCCAAGCCCGCCGCCGCCAATGTGCCGCTCGCCGCGAAAGGCGCTTTTCAGCGGCGCAACTTCGCCCTGGCGCGCGCCGCCGCCGAGACGTATCTGCGCGATGCCGGGATCGCCCTCGACGAGCAGGCGGTGAGCGACGCGGCTGCCGGCACGGACGTGCCCGGACGCCTGCAGGTGATCGACCGGCACCCGCTGACGGTGCTCGACGGCGCGCACAACCCTGACGCGGTCGCGGCGCTGGTGCAGGCGCTGCCGGAGGTTCTCGACGGTCGTGCGATCGGGCTCGTGCTGGGTGTGCTCGAGGACAAGGACGCCGCCGGCATGCTCGCGGCGCTCCTGCCGGTGTGCGAGCGCGCCTGGTTCACCGCGCCACCCAGCCCCCGCGCGCTCTCGCCGGCGGCGCTGCAGTCGCTCGCGCGTCAGCTCGGGTTCGACTCCGTGGTGTGCGAGGCCCATCCCGAACGGGCGCTGGCCGATGCGCGCCGCTGGGCCGAAGGCGGAGATGGAGACGGGGGCAGAGACAGGGACGGGGGCAGAGACAGGGATAGGGACAGGGGCAAGGATGGGGGCAGGGGCAGGGATAGGAGCAGGGATAGGGACAGGGAAGGGGGCAGAGACAGGGATGGGGACGGAAACAGGGACGGCAGGGCCGTCGTCGTCACGGGCTCGGTCTACCTCGTCGGTGAGGTGCTACGCCTGCTGAACACCTCCGGTACGCTGCTGGGGCAGGCTGTATCGCAAGGTCGAGCCAGATGAATGACGATGGTCCCTCCGTGCTCACGATGATCGGCGCCGTCGCGCTGATCGTGGCCCTGGTCATCCTCGTGTTCTTCGCCGCCGGCTACGGATTCGGCAGGCTGTTCCTGTGAGACGAGCGCGCTCGCAGTGCCCGCCGCTCCCAGCGCCGCCGATGGAACACCGATCGGCACGCTCGTCGCCGCCCCACATCCACGCCGGTTGTGACCACAAACGGGCCGGTTGCAGCCAGAAATGCACATTCCCGCCGAGAAAGACTCTAAACTCAGCCCGCCTGTCCTGCTCGTGAGCGCGTCATAGGGTCAAATCCATGCTCCCCCTCGCATACTTCGGCATAGAAAGCAGCGGCCTGAACCTGGCCATCGATCTGCTGATCCTGTTCGTCGTCGTGCTGTACTTCTCGCTGATCTACTGGACCTACGCGGACGCCCGCCGGCGCATCCTCGACCCGATGCTGGTCGGCTGTGCGACGGCGGCCTCGCTGTTCCCGTTCGTGGGCACGATCGTCTATGTGATCCTGCGCCCGCCCGAGTACCTGGAGGACGTGCGCGAGCGCGAACTGGAGATGCAGGCGGCCGAGGCGCGCTTGCACGACCTCGATCATGCGCTGTGCCCGCACTGCGACTACCGGATCGAGCGCGACTTCGTCCGCTGCCCAAGCTGCCTGCGCAAGCTCAAGGAGCGCTGCGTCAGCTGCCAGCGCCCGCTCGATCAGGCGTGGACGATCTGCCCGTACTGCGAGACCGAGGTGCCGGGCGCGGTCCCCGCGCGGCGCAAACGCCGACGGCGTGCCTCGACCGAGGAGGAAGCCCTGCTGATCGAAGACGAGCCCTCGCCGAGGCGCGAGTCCACGCTCGGCATCGAGGACGACCGAGCGGAGAATGGCCTGCCCGCAGTCACAGCCGCGGGCGCCGGCGAGGATGACACCGCCAGGACACGGTCTGTGGCGGCCCCGGAGCCTGCCTCGCCGCGGCCACGGAGCACCGGGCGTGCACGGCGTCCGCGCCCGACCTCCTGAGCATTCGTCTCGCCGCGTGCTCGAGCTGTTCTAACCCGACGACAAAGGAACTCTGCAACCCATGGACCGCACCTATAGGGCCCACGTCCCGCAATCAACCCATCATCTGTCGTGACGCGAACCCTGATCCTAATCAAGCCCGACGCGTTCGCGCGAGGACTGACCGGCGAGATAATCGCCCGCTTCGAGCGCAAGGGACTGACGATCGTCGCCCTGCGCCACATGACCGTGACCCGCGAGCTGGCCGAGCGCCACTACGCCGAGCACGCCGAGCGGCCGTTCTTCGGCGAGCTGGTGCAGTTCATCACCTCGGGGCCGATCGTGGCGATGGTGCTGGAGGGTGTGGATGCTGTCAAGGCGGCCCGCCAGACGATCGGCGCGACCAACCCGCTGGAGGCCGCGACCGGCTCGATCCGTGGCGATTTCGCGATCGAGATGGGTCAGAACATGGTGCACGGCTCGGACTCGCCCGAGTCCGCGGCCCGCGAGGCGGCGCTGTTCTTCCCCTCGTCCTAGCTTCCAGCTCGCCGCAGCGGCGGGCGATCCTCGAGCAGCTGGGAGTGCCGTTCACGGTGCGCCCGTCGCACGTGGCCGAGCTGGAGGGCGGCGATCCGGAAAGAGTCGCTGCGGAGAACGCTCTGCGCAAGGCCCGCGCGGCCCAGGCTCCGGGCGCCGCAGAGATGGTGCTCGGATGCGACACGCTGGTTGCACTCGACGGCGCGATCTACGGCAAGCCCGCCGACGAGGACGCAGCGCGGGCGACGCTGAGGGCTCTGGGGGGCGCCACGCACGAGGTCCTCAGCGGCCTGGCGGTGCTCATGCCCGATGGGGAGGAGCGCATGGCGATCGCTCGCACGGCCGTCACGTTTCGCGCGATCGGGGAGGCGCTGTTGGACTGGTATGTGGCGAGGGGCGAGTGGCGAGGGCGTGCAGGCGGCTATGCGATCCAGGGCGCGGGCGCGGCGCTCGTGCGCGCGATCGATGGTGACTACGAGAACGTCGTCGGACTGCCGGTCGCGGCGCTGCTCGACATCTGCCCTGAGCTGCTGGCGGCCTGAGGCGAAGTGGCGTACGGACCCCGAAGCCCGATACACAGGCTGCTCAGGTCGTCACGACCATGAGAACAACCTGCAAATCCGCTGGCAAGTGTGGAAGGCGGCGAGGGGCGTCCGCTAGACTGCCCAGCGGGCACACGCTGGCCGCCGGACATGCGCTCAGCAGAGGAGCGAAGCCGAAATCCGCGCCCCGCAGCCGACTTTGCGCCAGTGCGCGAACGGACGCATGTCAACCTGACCGATGAGCATCTTCACCTACCTGACAGGCTTCGGCGGCCGCGACATGGCGGTCGACCTGGGGACGGCGAACACGCTCGTATACGTACGCGGGCGCGGGATCGTGCTGTCCGAGCCGAGCGTGGTGGCGATCGACTCGCGCACCGGCGAAGTGCACGCGGTCGGGATCGAGGCCAAGCGCATGCTCGGCCGCACGCCCGGCACGATCCAGGCGATCCGCCCGCTCAAGGACGGCGTGATCGCCGACTTCGATGTGACCGAGGAGATGCTCAGGCATTTCATCCAGAAGGTCCATCAGAACCGCTGGGCGCACCCGCGTGTCGTCGTATGCGTGCCGTCGGGTGTGACGGGCGTGGAGAAGCGCGCGGTGGAGGAGGCATGCCTGTCGGCGGGAGCGCGTACCGCGTATCTGATCGAGGAGCCGATGGCGGCGGCGATCGGCGCGGGGCTGCCCGTGGGCGAGCCGACGGGCTCGATGGTCGTGGACATCGGCGGCGGCACCTCCGAGGTGGCCGTGATCTCGCTCGGGGGGATCGTGGTGTCCCAGTCGATCCGCGTGGGTGGCGACGAGATGGACGAGGCGATCATCAACTACGCCAAGAAGGAGTACAAGCTGCTGATCGGTCAGCAGACGGCGGAGGAGCTCAAGCTCGAGATCGGCTCGGCCTCTGCGATGTCCGAGGAGCTGCAGGCCGAGATCCGCGGGCGCGACATGGTCTCCGGGCTGCCCAAGACGGTCGTGCTCACCAGCGAGGAGATCCGCCAGGCGCTCGAGGAGCCGGTCAGTCAGATCGTCGACGCCGTCAAGGAGACGCTCGACCGGACTCCGCCGGAGCTGGCCTCGGACATCATGGATCGCGGGATCATGCTCGCGGGGGGCGGCTCGCTGCTGCAGGGCCTGGACGAGCGGCTGCGCGAGGAGACGCAGATGCCCGCCCATTTGGCGGAGTCCCCGCTCACGTGCGTCGCGGTCGGCTCGGGCCGCTCGCTGGAGGAGTTCGAGGCGATCCATCGGTCCAACCGCAACTCGCGCAACCGGCGGCGCCGGTGAACGAGGGGCCCCGTTCCGCGGCGATCTGCGCCACACGCGATGCTCGACGTGCAACCAGCACGCCTGCGCTCCCGTGCGTCGCATCTCATCCACGGACCGGGCCCTCGTTTGAAGGGGTGAGGCGTGGAGCGTCGATCGTGGGCGGCGCGTACTCTCTGCAATGAACGCTTCGGAAGGCCCTGACTCGTGTATGACAAGACGGTCCGGCGTCGACGTGTGGTGCTTGCGCTGCTCGTCGTGCTCTCCCTGATCCTGCTGACCGCCTACTTCGGCGAGGCGCCCGGTGGACGCCTGCACTCGGTGCAGCGTGGCTTTCTGACCGTCATCTCTCCGATCCAGGACGGGGCCAACAAGGCGCTGAAGCCGGTGCGCGACCTGTTCGGCTGGTTCGGCGACACGCTGCACGCCAAAGGCCAGAATGCCGAACTGCGCAAGCAGGTCGACAAACTGCGCCGGGAAGTCGTCGCCGAGCGGATCGATCAGCAGTCCTATCACGAGCTGTTGGGGATGTTTCACCTCGACAACCAGCTGAGCGTGGCCGACTACCGACCCGTGACGGCGACGGTCGTGGGCAAAACGCCGAACATCTGGTACTCGACGGTCACGATCGACAAGGGCACCGCGGCGGGCGTGCAGGTGGAAGACCCGGTGATCAACGACGAAGGCCTCGTCGGCAAGGTCACGCTGGCCGCCTCCGACGGGGCCCAGGTCAGCCTCATCACCGACAGCTCGATGGGCGTGAGCGCGCGCATCGGCTCGTCCGCGGCGACCGGCATCGTCCAGCCCAAGGTGGGTGATCCCAATGATCTGCTGCTCCAGTATCTGCATGCCGGCACGTCGGCCACCAAGGGCGAATACGTGTTCACCTCCGGCACCGTGGCGAGCCCCGACGACTCGCTCTACCCGCGCGGCATCCCGATCGGGCAGGTGACGTCGGTCGACGAAGAAAGCGCCTACGAGTCGGTCAACGTGCACCCGCTCGCGAACCTGCGCAACCTCGACGACGTGCAGGTTCTGACCGCTGCCGCGGGCACGCAGCCGGCGCGGCTGAGCAGCCTCGTGTCCAGCCTCCCTGCCGGCGCGCACCCGAGCACCGAAGCCGGGACCGCCGGGCAGCTCGCCGCCAGTGGAGTGGGCGGGTGAGCGGCCAGGGCGTATCGAACGGGCTGGTGGCGCGCATCGCCGTGCTGTCGGTGGCGATCGTGTTCTTTCAGATCGGGGTCGTCTCGGAGGTGCCCGTGTTCGGCGTGACGGTCGACCTGTCGACGCTGCTGGTCGCGTTCATCGGCCTGCTGTGCGGCTCGACGCTCGGCGCCGTGAGCGGCTTCGCGGTCGGCCTGCTGGTCGATCTCGCCCTCGTGCAGACGCTCGGGCTGACCTCGCTGGTGTTCACCCTCGTCGGCTACGGGTGCGGGCGGCTGCGTGAGCTGCGCGACCCGCAGGCGGCGCTGACGCCGGTGCTGGTGGGCGCGGCAGCCACGGCCGCAGCGCTGGTGGGCTACTCGCTGATGGAGTTCATGCTCGGTGTCGATGCGCCCGTCAGCCTGGAACTGCTGCGTCAGGTCGTGCTGGGCGTCGTCGTCAACACGATCGTGGCGCTGCCGATGTGGATGCTCGTGCGTCGCTGTTTGATCGGCGGCCTGCCCCAGGACCCTCGACGGCGCCGGCGCCGCGCGTACACGACCGGCGGCCTGAGCCCGCTGTCGAGGACCTGACGGCGATGAGCGCGATCGAGCGCTTCCGTCCCGGCGACGCCCAGGACGGCGCGTCCTCCAGCTCGACACGGATGCCTCCGGTATCGCCGCAGATGGCGTTTCGCGTGGCGATTCTCGGGGGGATCGCGGTCGTGATGTTCGGGGTGATCTTCTTCCGGCTGTGGTACCTGCAGGTGCTGACGGGCGAACGGTACGTCCAGGAAGCGGCCGTCAACAGCGTGCGCGACCTGCCGATCGCCGCTCCGCGCGGGCAGATATTCGATCGCGAAGGCAAGGCCATCGCCGCGAGCACCGTGACCAACGCGGTGCAGATCGTGCCCTCCGCGCTGCCGCCGGCGGGCAGGCCCCGGCTGGCGCTGTACGGGCGGCTGGGGGCGTTGCTGGGGATGAGCGCCGCACATGTCGAGGCGCTCGTCGTGAAGGGCCGCACGGCGTTGCCGTATGCGCCGGTGACGATCAAGACCGACGCCGGGCGCGGCGTCCTGACGGTGCTGGCCGAGCGCCAGAACGAGTTTCCCGGCGTCACCCAGCAGCCCGTGTCGATCCGCTCCTACCCGTACGGGGAGATGGCGGCGCAGGTGCTCGGCTATGTCGGACAGGTCAACGAACGAGAGCTGAAGCTGCACCCGTTCACGGGCGTCAAACAGGGGACGATCGTCGGCCAGGAAGGCTTGGAGTACTACTACGACCGCTACCTGCGCGGCGATGACGGCGTGCAGCGAGTGCAGGTCAACTCCGCCGGCTATCCCGAGCCGACCCGCCTGCAGCCGACCCCCCCCAAGGCCGGCTACAGCCTCAAGGTCACGCTCGACTTCGGCTTGCAGCACGAGGCCGAAAAAGCGCTGCTGGAAGGGATCGAAAACGCCCGCGCGGGCGGCAAACCGGCGACCGCGGGCGCGTTCACCGCGATCGACCCGCGCAACGGGCAGATCCTCGCGATCGGCTCCTATCCGAGCTTTGACCCGAACAAGTTCGCCAAACCGCTCACCAAGGGCGAATTCGCCGCGTTGGAGGGCAAGGCCGGCGCGACGGGCGGCGGCGAAGAAACCCCCGCGCGGCTGACCGACCGTGCGGTCAACGGCGCCTATCCGACGGGCTCGACGTTCAAGCCGTTCACCGCGATGGGGGCGCTGGAAGCTGGGGTCATCAATCCCTCCGAGGGTCTGGGCGCCGGCCAGTGCATCCACGTCTCCACCGAGCAGTTCTGCAACGCCGGCAAGGCCGACTACGGTCCCGTGGGACTCGTCGAAGCGCTGAAGGTCTCCTCGGATACGTACTTCTTCGAAGTGGGCGAGCTCGCCAACCGCTACCACGAAGTGATCCAGAACATGGCCCGCGAGCTTGGCGTCGGCCATGCGACCGGGATCGATCTGCCGAGCGAGATCCAGGGCACGATCCCCGACCCTGCCTGGCGCGCCAAACAGAATCATCTGCAGGAAAAGTGCGAACACGAACGGCACCACGGGACGTGCGACATCGTGGCCGAAGTCAGGCCCTGGAGCGTGGGCGACAACATGGATCTGGCGGTCGGCCAGGGCGATCTGCTGACCTCGCCCCTGCAGATGGCGGTCGCGTACTCGACGCTTGCCAACGCGTACATGCACGGCGGCTACGGCACGGTCGTGCGCCCTCACCTGGGGATGGAGATCGACGAAGCCGACGGCGGCTTGGTGCAGGCCCTGAGCTTTCCGCCGGTGCGCCACGTGCACCTGAGCTACCCCGACCTCAGCCTCGTGATGGAGGGCATCCACGAGGCCGCCAGCCAGCCGGGCGGCACCTCCGCGGACGTGTGGACCGGCTGGGATCAGGCACAGCATCCCGTCTACGGCAAGACGGGCACGGCAGAACACACCGGCAAGGAAGACCAGTCCTGGTACATGTGCTACGTGGGCGATCCCAACCGCCCGATCGTGATCGCCGTGACCGTCGAACAGGGCGGCTTCGGCGCCGAAACCGCCGCGCCGATCGCCCGGCTGATCGCCTCGCGGTGGTTCGGCAAGTCCGAGCAGTTCGTCTCCGGCGCCTCCAAAACGTTTTGAGCCCGCCCGCCGTCCACGATGCGACGAGACCTTCCATCATCATGACCGCCGCCACACGATGAGCCCGTCCACCACCACCACCACCACCACCACGCGATGAACCCTCCATCGGGCACCCTCCCGATCGGCCCCTCGCCGATCCAGACGCCCGAGCGCGCGCCGGAGCCGAGCTCGCGTCCGCACCTCGGGCTGCCGCTGGATCCGCTGCTGACGCTCGCCGTGGTCGGCCTCGCGATCGCCTCGGTCATGACGCTCGGCGCCGCCACCCGCAACGTGGTGCCCGGCGATCCCGGCTACTACGTGGACCGCCAGGCGGTCTACCTGGTGCTCGGCGGGCTGCTGATGCTCGTGCTCGCGCGCGTGGACTACGCGCGCCTGCGATCTCTGAAAAACGCGATCTACGCGCTGCTGATGGCAAGCATCCTGGCGGTGCTCGCCGTCGGCCACGCCGCCAAAGGCTCACAGCGCGCGATCAGCCTGCCGTTCTTCTCGTTCCAGGCATCTGAGCTCGGCAAGGTGCTGTTGATCCTGGCGCTGTCTGCCCTCGTGGTCGATCGTGCGCGGCGTCTGCGCGAGCGCGACACGACCGCGCGGGTGATGCTCGCGGCGCTGGTGCCGGCCATGTTCGTGATCGCCCAGCCGGATCTCGGCTCGGGCATGGTCTACATGGTGATCGCGTTCGTGCTGCTGCTCGTGGCGGGTACGCCCGGACGCCAGCTGGCCGGACTGCTGGCGCTCGTCGCTGTGTCGCTGACGTTCGTGCTCGTGGCCGCTCCGGCGGCTGGCGTGCATGTGCTCAAGGCATACGAGACCGAACGGCTGACCGCGTTCCTGCATCCCTCGACCGACCCGCAAAAGGAGGGCTATCAGCAGGAGGAGTCGAAGATAGCGATCGGCTCAGGTCAGAAGACCGGCCGCGGCGCCGACGCCACCCAGATTCGCTTGAACTTCGTGCCCGAGGACCACACCGATTTCGTGTTCGCCGCCGTCGGCGAGCAGTACGGGTTCGTCGGTGCGGGGCTCGTGCTGTGCCTGTACGCGCTGCTGATCTGGCGCGCGCTGAGCATCCTGACGATGTCCAAGGACCTGTTTGGGTCGCTCGTGGCAGCCGGCGTAGCGGCTATGCTGATGTTTCAAGTGTTTGTAAACGTGGGAATGACCATCGGGATCATGCCCATCACCGGCGTCACGCTGCCCCTGATGAGTTACGGCGGTTCGTCGGTGATCACAACTCTTCTGGCCGTAGGTCTGCTGCAGTCAATCTACGTCCGGGCGCGCGCCTCGGCTGCGCTGAAGGGCCGCGTGCCACTTTACTAAATATGCTAATTATAAGACTGGATCGAAAAATTGAAAAAGCAAGTGTTGGTGAGCGTCGACCGCGCGGAGACGCGCGTCGCGCTGCTGGAGGCGACCGGAGCACCGGGCGCCGCGAAGTCCTCCTCGACCCGTGGCCAGCGCAAAGGCGGCGACGGCAAGCCGGGGGCCGGCTACCGGATAGCTGAGCTGTATATCGAGCGCCGTGGCGGGCGCTCGATCGTGGGCAACATCTATAAGGGCAAGGTCGACAACGTCCTGCCCGGCCTGGAGGCCGCGTTCGTCGACATCGGCCTGGAGAAGAACGGGTTTCTGCACGTCGACGAGATCGTGCTGCCCGGCGTGGAGGTCGCAAAGCGCGGTCGCGGCGGCGGCAACAGCAAGATCGCCGAGCTGCTCAAGCCTGGCCAGGAGATCGTCGTGCAGGTGATCAAGGACCCGCTGAAGACCAAGGGCGCGCGCCTGTCGATGGAGCTGACGATCGCCGGCCGCTACATGGTCTACGCCCCCACCGGCGAGGGCATCGGCGTATCCCGCCGCCTGGAGGACAAGGAGCGCGAGCGCCTGCGCCGTCAGACGGCCAAGCTCGACCTCGGAGGCGGCGGCGCGATCGTCAGGACCGCCGCGCATGGCGCCAAGCGCGAGGACTTCGAGCGCGAGCTCAAGTACCTGCACAAGCTGCACGAGGTGCTCGTCAAACGTGTGCAGGAGACTCAGGCGCCGGATCTCGTCTTCCAGGAGGCCGACCTGTCGGTGCGTGTGGTGCGCGACATCTTCTCGGCCCACTTCGAGCGGGCGATCGTCGACGACGAGCAGCAGCACCACAGGCTCGTGTCGTTCTTCGCGCGCACCGCCCCCGAGCTGGTCGAGCGGGTCGAGCTGTGGAACGGGCAGGGGACCGATACCACGCCCCTGTTCGAGGCGTACGGCGTGAACAAGGCGATCGAAGGCGTGATGTCGCGGCGCGTGGATCTGCCCAGCGGCGGCTACCTGATGATCGACTACGCCGAGGCGCTGACCGTGATCGACGTCAACTCCGGCAGCTTCATCGGTCGCGGCAAAGGCGCGGCGCTGGAGGACACGATCACGAAGACCAACCTCGAGGCCGCCGCCGAGGTGGTCAACCAGCTGCGACTGCGCGACATCGGCGGGATCATCGTGATCGACTTCATCGACATGGCCCGCGCGCGCAATCGCGACGCTGTCATGAAGACGCTGCGCAAGACGCTGGACGAGGATCGCACGAAGACGTTCACCGCCGAGATCTCCAAGCTCGGCCTGGTCGAGATGACCCGCCAGAACGTGACCGAGGGCGTGCGCGAGATCATGAGCCGGCCGTGCCCGACGTGCGAGGGCGAGGGCGTGATCAAGAGCGAGGAGACGATCGCGATCGAGTTCGAGCGCAAGCTGCGCGACCTCGCCGCCGAGCATCCCGAGGCGGACGCGCTGCTGGTGCAGATGAACCCGCGGGTGAGCACCCAGTTCACCGGGCATGGCTCGCGCGTGCTGCACGCGCTGGAGGCGCAGACGGGCAAGTCGTTCCTGTTCGAGGGCTCGGAAGGACTCACGCTCGACCATCTCGCGATCACGTTCGTGGGCACGCGCGAGGAGGTCGAGGAGCGCGCGCTGCCATTCCGCCAAGGCGACGAGGTGCTGGTCGAGATCGTCGAGCCGCACATGTACGACGTCGACGACGCGGTCGCCAAAATCGACGGCTACATCATCTCGATCGCCGGCGCCGCACCCCATGTCGGCGAGAAGCGGATGGTGCGCATCGACCAGGTGGGCCGCACGGCCGCGAGCGCGCTGCTGCTGGACGAGTCCGGCGAGGTCGTCACACCCGCCCCGCGTGCGCCCGCGCCGGCGAGCAGGCGTAGCAGCAGGCCCAGAAAACGCGCTCCCAAGCCGGACTCGGCCAAGCCCGCGCCTGACGGGGCCAAGTTCACGCCGCAGGACCTCACACCGGTGCCCGCCGACGCAACCGAGCCAGCGGTCGACCCCGCCGAGGTCGGGGACGCAGATCGCGACCGTGTGCCACTCGAGACCGCGGATGCCCAGGATGCCCCGCACGAGGAGGCGGCCGACGGCGGTGAGGATGGCCTACAATCCAAGCCTCGGCGTCGTGGCCGCAGAGGCGGGCGACGCCGTTCGGCTGCCAAGGCCAAGGCGGGAGCGTCGGCCGAGACAGGCACGGAGTAGGAAAGGGCACGGCTCAACCAGACATGTACGCGATCGTCAAGACAGGTGGCAAGCAGTACCGCGTCGAGCGCGGCCAGCGACTGCTGGTCGAGCGGCTTGCGGTCGCCGAGGGCGAGAGCGTCGCGCTGCAGCCGATCCTGTACCGCTCCGACGAGGCCGTGTTCGACAAGACGGGGCTGGCGAACGTGAAGGTCACCGCGAAGGTGATCGCGCACGAGCGCGGCGAGAAGCTGCGCGTGTTCAAGTTCAAGCCCAAGCGCGGCTACAAGCGACGCACCGGGCACCGCCAGGAGCTGACGCGGATCGAGGTCACGGAGCTGACGCTGGGTGGTGCGGCGCGCGCGAAAGCCGCCAAAGAGGCCGACACGCCGACGACCGCGAAGCCCGCCGGCGAGAAAGCCGCGCCGGCGAAAGCGTCCGTCGCCAAACCCGCGGCAGCCAAGCCGGCCGCCGCCAAGAAAGCATCCGCCAAACCAAAGGCTGAGAGCAAGGAGACCGGCGATGGCGCATAAGAAGGGGCTCGGATCCAGCCGCAACGGACGCGACTCCAACGCGCAGCGGCTCGGCGTGAAGACGTTCGCTGGCCAGACGGTCACCGGCGGGGAGATCATCGTGCGCCAGCGCGGCACCAAATTCAAGCCGGGCGCCGGCGTCGGCATCGGCAAGGACGACACGCTGTACGCGCGCTCCGCTGGGACAGTGCAGTTCACCACCGGCCGGCGCGGACGTGTCGTGAACGTGCTGCCGGCCGGCGACGGTCAGCGCGCCTAGCCGGGCGTCGCCCGGTGGCTGCTGCAAGGCGCTGACGGCCGCCCCGCCGGCTGTCACGATGCTCGACGATGCTGCACGACCGCGCGAGGATTCATGTCCAGGCAGGAGCCGGCGGCGACGGCTGCATGAGCTTTCGCCGCGAAGCGAAGGTGCCGCGCGGCGGGCCCGACGGCGGCGATGGTGGGCGCGGGGGAGAGGTAGTGCTCGTGTGCGACGAGTCGCTGCGCGATCTGCACGGGTTCAGGCGCCGATCTCAGTATCACGCCGGACGGGGCGGGCACGGCGAAGGCGCGCTCAAGCACGGCGCGGACGGTGAGACCCTGACGATCAGGGTGCCGCCCGGCACCGAGGCGCGTGGCGAGGACTCAGACGATCTGCAGGGCCGCCGCTGGGAGCTGCTGGCCGGTGGACAGCGTGCCACGATCGCGCGCGGGGGCCCCGGGGGACGCGGCAACAAGCGGTTTGCCACCCCCACGCGCCAGGCCCCGCGGTTCGCCGAGCGCGGGTTGCCCGGCGAGGAGGGCTGGATCGAGCTGCAGCTGAGACTGCTGGCCGACGTCGGCCTGGTCGGGCTGCCGAATGCCGGCAAGTCCTCGCTGCTCTCGCGCATGACGCGCGCGGCGCCGAAGATCGCCAGCTATCCGTTCACGACCCTGTCGCCCGTGCTGGGAGTGCTCGAAGACGAGCTCGAGCGCCGCCAGCTGGTGGTGGCGGACATCCCCGGGCTAATCGAGGGCGCCAGCGACGGCGCCGGACTGGGACACGACTTTCTCGCGCACGTCGAGCGCACGCGGCTGCTCGTGCACGTGCTGGACATCGCGCCGGAGCTGTCCTCCGACGCGGACGCTGACGCAGCCGTAAACCACGCCACGATCGAGCGCGAGCTGGCCGCCCATGACGAGCGCCTGGCACGCCTGCCCCGCGTGCTCGCGCTGTCCAAGGCCGACCTTGTCACGCCAGCTCGCGCACAGGAGGCTGTGGCCGAGTGGGAACGCCGGCTTGGACCGGGCGTGCCCGTGATAGCGACCTCCAGCGCCATCGGCGTGGGCGTGCGTGAGCTGGGTGAGCTGCTGCTGCGGATCGTGCCCGACGCTGAGCCCACGCCCGCCAGCCACGTGGCGGGCGTGCCTGCCGGGGGAGATGATGAGGAGCTGGCCGAGCACATGGTCTTTCGCCCGGGCGGGCGCGCCGGCGGGCGCGGCTTCACCGTCGAACGTCTCGACCAGGGCGCCTATGAGGTGAGCGGCCGCGGGGTCGAGCGGCTGCTCAGCCGGTATGACGTAAACAACGAGGACGCGCTCGCCTACCTGGAGGGGCGCCTGCGCAAGATCGGCGTGCTCGACGCGCTCGAGCGCGAGGGCTTTGTCGCGGGGGATGAGGTACGCATCGCTGGTGTCGTGTTTGAGCTTGATCCGGGAGTGTCGGCGTAGCATGATTGAATACAAAGCAATGCACATCTGCCCGCGAGTAGCAGCTGGCTGAATAGCCTATAGCTGGTAACAACATAACTTATGGGTTATAATCATGAGATGTCCGAATCGGCCTCACTACTCAAGCAAGCGCGTCATAAAGCTGGTCTCACCCAAGCACAACTCGCCGGCCGACTGCGAGTCAGCCAGGCGGCCGTGGCCAAGCTGGAGCGACCGGGCGCAAATCCCACCGTGGACACTCTCGACGGCGCGCTGTGGGCGACCGGGCATCGTTTGACGCTGGATGCAACACCACGGCGCTCGGGCGTGGATGAAAGCCTGATCCGCCAGCACTTGCAACTGTCGCCGGCCGAGCGGCTCCACGGCATCGAAACCATGTACGTCCAAGCGCGCATGCTGTCGCTGGCCGGCGCACGGAGTCGCGGTGAACACGTCTGAGCTTTGGTCGGCCAACCCCGAGTTCCGCCTGCATGCTCTGCTGCAGCGGCTGACGGAGGGTGAGGTGGATTTCGTCGTTATCGGTGGCGTGGCGGTGATCCTGCAAGCGAGCCCTCGATTCACCAAGGATCTCGACATCTGCTACGCCTCCGGGCAGGAGAACCTGGACCGACTCGGAGCGGTGCTGATCGAGCTTGGGGCGAAGCTGCGCCAAGCCGATGAGGATCTGCCGTTCGTGCCGGATGGGCGCACGCTCCGACGGACGCAGATCCTGACTCTCATCACGCCTGACGGAGGGATCGATCTGCTCATTGATCCAGACGGCTCTCCGGGCTACCCCGCCCTGCGGCGACGGGCGAGCAAGATGGACGTCGACGGGATCGAGGTGCTCGTGGCCTCTATCGATGATCTGATCGCGATGAAGCGCGCCGCCGGCCGGCCACAGGATCTGGTCGACCTCGAATCACTGGACATAGCTCGCCGGCGTCAGCGCTCAGGCCTGAACGCGCCGGGCTGACAGTCGCCCCGTCCACCGTCCCCGCCCGCGCCGGCCTGAACGGGACCGGAGGGATCGATGGGGACCGCCCGAACAAGGTGGGCGCCGCTGCGCCCGCATCGGGACCTTCACCGGGCTCGCCCCAAAAGACCGCCCATCCTGACCGGCATGCCACCCCGATAGCGACCGTCTACGCTGCGTGACGCCATGAAACGTGTCGTCATCAAGCTCGGCTCGAGTGTCGTCGCTGACGCCGACGGTGAGCTGCGCGAGGACGCGCTCGCGCGCGTGTGCGATGCCGCCGCGGAGCTGCACGGCGCTGGTGATGAGGCGATCCTCGTCACCAGCGGGGCGATCGCGCGGGGGATGCGCACGATGGGGCTGCCCCAGCGCCCGAGCGCCATCGGCGAGCTGCAGGCCGCGAGCGCCGTCGGGCAGGGCAAGCTGTATCGCGTCTACGACGAGCTGCTGCGCGAGCGGGGCGTCACGAGCGCGCAACTGCTGCTGACGTTTTTCGACATGTCCGCGCGCACGCACTACCTGAACGCGCGCCAGACGCTCGCCACGCTGCTGGCCTGGCGGGTGCTGCCGGTGATCAACGAGAACGACACGACCGCCACCGATGAGATCTCCTTCGGCGACAACGACTTCCTCGCGGCCCAGGTTGCGGTGCTGATCGGCGCGGACGAACTGATCCTGCTGACCGACATCGATGGTCTGTTCACCGCCGATCCGCGCCTGTACCCGGATGCGGCGATCGTTCGGGAGGTCACCGACTTCGCCGGTCTGCAGGAGCTCGAGATCGGCCACACGACCTCTCCGCTCGGATCGGGCGGGATGCGCTCGAAGGTGGTCGCGGCCGACATGGCGACCGCCGCGGGGATCTCGACTGTGATCTGCAACGGGCTGCGCGCCGAGGCGCTGCAGGCTGTGCTCGCGGGCGAGCGCGAGGGGACTCGATTTCCCGCGCGCGAGGCGCGTTACAGCTCGTTCAAGCTGTGGCTGAAGTACGCCAAGCCCGCCCGCGGCACGCTGCTGATCGATGCCGGAGCGACCCGCGCGCTGCGCAAGGGCAGCGCGAGCCTGCTGCCCGTGGGCGTCGTCGAAGTACTCGGTGAGTTCGACGCGGGCGATGCGGTGGACATCGCCGAGCTAAACGCCGACGACGGTGAGCGGACGCAGACGCTGGGCAAGGGCATCTGCAACTACTCCGCCCAGGAGATGCGCCGGATACAGGGGATGAACACGGCCGTGGCGCAACAGATCCTGCCGCGCGCGAGCGACGAGGCCGTCCACCGGGACTACCTGGTCCTGGACTGACGCTCGCCTATGCTTGTCCGATGGCTGTGACCACGACCGCGACATCGGTGGCCGACATCTGCCGTTCGGCCAGGCGCGCCGCGCGCGAGCTGGCACAGGTCGATACCGTCCGCAAGGACGCTGCTTTGATGGCGATCTCCCGCGCGCTGATCGCCCGCACCGACGAGACCCTGACCGCCAACGCCCGCGACATGCAGTCCGGGCGGGAGGCGGGTCTGAACGATGCGCTGCTGGACAGGCTGGCGCTGGACGAGAACCGGATCGGCGGGATCGCGCGCGCAGTCGAGCAGATCGTCGGCCTGCCAGACCCGGTCGGCGAGGTCATCGAGGGCCGGCGCCTGCCCAACGGGCTGGACATGCGCCGAGTGCGCGCCCCGCTGGGCGTGATCGCGGTCGTATACGAGGCCCGCCCGAACGTGACGATCGATGCGACCGCCCTATGCCTGAAGTCGGGCAACGCGATCGTCCTGCGCGGCTCCTCCACGGCGGCTCACTCCAATGCCGTGCTCGCGCGAATCGCCGCCGAGGCAGTCGTCGAAGCCGGGCTGCCCGAGGGGTGTGTCAGCCTCGTCGCGGGCGGCGGGCGCGAGGAGCTGGCGGAGCTTGCCACCCAGGATGACACCGTCGATCTGATCATCCCGCGCGGCGGCGAGGGTCTGAAGGCCGCGCTGCAGGAAGTGGCGACCGTGCCCGTCATCTACGCGGCCTCGGGCAACTGTCACGTATATGTCGATGCGAGCGCCGATCTCGACCAGGCCCAGGCGATCGTGCTGAACGCCAAGACGCAACGCCCGGGCGTGTGCAACGCGGCCGAGACGCTGCTCGTGCACGAGGCCGTCGCCGAATCGTTCCTGCCGCGGGTCCTCGCATCGCTGGCCGCGGCCGGGGTGAGCCTGCGGGCGGATGCGATCGCGCGCGCGATCGTGTCCCCTGCGCTGCAGGAGGCGAGCGAGGAGGATTGGGCCACGGAGTACCTGGCGCTCACCCTGGCGGTCGGAGTGGTCGGCTCGGTGGGAGACGCGATCGAGCACATCGGCCGCTACGGATCGGGCCATTCGGAGGCGATCGTCACGCGCGACACCGATGCCGCGCGCGCGTTCCAGCTGGGGGTGGACGCGGCCTGCGTATACGTGAACGCCTCGACGCGGTTCACCGACGGGGGCGAGTTCGGGATGGGCGCGGAGATCGGCAACTCGACCCAGAAGCTGCACGCGCGCGGACCGATCGGGCTGCGGGAGCTGTGCACCGTCAAGTACCTCGTCACGGGCGACGGGCACGTCCGCGGCTGAGCCCGCCGACCGGTCTCGATCAGCGTCAGTGCCACGATCCTCCGCAGTCTCCTCCACCCATCCCATCGCCGTCCGTGAGATGGCCTTGGCGCGCGTGGGCATCCTCGGCGGGACGTTCAACCCCCCTCACCTGGGGCATCTCGCGCTGGCGCGCCACGCGCGCTCGGAGCTGGGCCTGCAGCGGGTGCTGCTGATGCCGGCGAACATCGCCCCGAACAAGCCCGCCGAGCGCGAGGACCCTGGCCCGGAGCATCGCCTTCAGATGTGCCGTCTGGCGGTCGTCGACGAGCCCGGTCTGGAGGCATCGGCGCTGGAGATCGAACGGGGTGGAGCGTCCTACATGGTGGATACTCTGCAGGCCATCCATGACACCCATCCCGACGCCGAGCTGACGCTGATCGTGGGAGCGGACACCGCGCGCACGCTGCCCGGCTGGCGCGAACCGGCGCGGCTGCTGGAGCTGGCCGGGCTGGCCGTGGCCGAGCGCGACGAGCTCGATCCACAGGACGCCAGTGAGGTGCTGGTCGGGCTGCACCCCGCGCCGCGAGCAGCACGCCTGCGGATGGGCAAGATCGCGATCTCCTCCTCCGAGGTACGTCAACTGGTCGCAGCCGGGCGGCCCGTGACCGAGCTGGTGGGCCAGGCGGTCGCGGGGTACATCGCCGAGCACGGCCTGTATCGCGCCGCGCCTGCGCCCGCGCCCGAGATCGGCGGTGCGGCGTGAATCCCGAGGAGCTGCTCGGCGAGATCGTGCGGTACGCGGCCGACAAGAAGGCCGGCGACGTAATCGAGCTGGACCTGCGCGGCGTGCTTGGGTACACGGACTACTTCCTGGTCTGCTCGGGCAACACCGAGCGCCAGACCAAAGCGATCCACGACGGCATTCTCGCCGGGTGCAAGCACGAGCACGGCACGCTCCCGCGCCGGGTCGAGGGGCTTAGCAAGGGCGACTGGATCCTGATGGACTACCTCGACGTGGTCGTGCACATATTCACTCCGGCCACGCGCGAGTACTACCGCATCGAGCAGCTCTGGGGCGAGGTCCCCGCGCGCGCTGCCGGCGGGGCGTAGCCGGTCAGCCGAATCACTGGTGAGGCTGGAAACAGTTTCCAACATACGTCCAGTTTCGGTTGATTAGATTTTCCAGTGTAGGTAGGGTCGCGGCGACATCCACCCAGCGCCTGCGATCGGCATGACCGTGGCGCACAGCACGAGGGAGATACCTGATGACCTGTACGGCAACTGTCCGCAACACGACACCCGCTCGCGCCATCGTCGTCCTGATCGCCGCAACGCTGCTGGCCGGCGCGCTCGCGTGCGGCCTCGGCGCGCTGGCTGCGCCGATCGCGCGCGCCGAAGGCCCCGGTGAAGGCTCGCCGTGGGTGGCGAGCCTCGGCGACTCCTACATCTCCGGCGAGGCCGGACGATGGGCGGGGAACACGAACGGCAGCCCGTCGAAGATCGACGCGCTCGGCGAAACGGCCTACTACGACAACTCGACCCACACCGCGGAACTGATCGGGGCCTGCCATCGCTCGCAGTCGGCCGAGGTCTATCTCGGCGGCGGCGTCAGCGGCGAGAACCTGGCGTGCTCGGGCGCGAAGACCTCTACGTTCACCGATTCCGAAGGACACTTCAAGCCGGGCCTGGACTTCTACAGCTCCGGCGGGCACGAAGGGCAGGCGCTGATGCTGCAGCACTTCGCCGCGTCGCACAACGTAAAGCTGGTCGCGGTGTCGATCGGCGGGAACAACTTCAACTTCGCCAGCATCGTCCAGGACTGCGTCCTGGACTGGCTCACATCTCCGTGGTGGCTCCAGCACCACTGCAGCACGGACTCCTCGGTGACTGAAAACTTCACCGCGAGCAACATCGCCACGCAGCAGGCGGCGATCCGGGGCGCGATCCAGAACGTCGCGCTGGCGATGACCAACGCCGGCTACGCCACGTCGCAGTACACGATCCTCGTGCAGGACTACCCCTCGCCGATCCCCAACGGCTCGGGCTTCCGCTACCCGGAGTCGGGCCTCACGCGCCAGTCGGTCGGCGGCTGCGGGCTGTGGAACGCCGACGCCAACGCCGCCAACTCGATGATGCTGCCGACGATCGACGGCGCCGTGTTCGGGGCTGCTTCCGAAGCCGGCCTGCCCAACGTCAAGACGATGGATCTCGCCGCGGCGTTCAACGGGCATCGTCTGTGCGAGACCGGCGTGGGGCTGTTGGAGGAACAGGGCCTGGCCTCCTGGACGCAGCCGGGCGCGGTCGACAAAACGGAGTGGATCAACCAGATCCGCACCGTCACGGCGATCCTGCCACCGTATGAGATCCAGGAAGACCTGCACCCAAACTACTGGGCGCAGCTGGCCCTGCGCAACTGCCTGACCCAGGCCTACAACGCGGGCGCTCCGAAGGGAGGGGCGTGCACGATCTCCGGCAAAGGTCTCAACTCGGCGGGCGAGCCGAACATGTCGCTGCACTGATCGTGCTCCGACGCTGATCGTACTGGGCGGCCTGCCGGAGCTCCGGCAGGCCGCCCATAAGGTTGTGGCGCGGGGTCAGACCGTCCGGTTTGCGACACCGCGCGGGTGGGGCCGCTCAGGTCGCCGCCTCGATGGCGGCACGCTCGTCTGGCTGCTCGCCGTGAAGGCTGGGCTGGGGGGCGTCCGCCGTCGCGTCGGCGCGTGCCGGCACCCGCCCGACCGCGGCCAGCGAGACGCCCGCAAGCAGGCTGGACAGCAGCATGAACCGCCACCCATCGTCGAAGTCCGCGGCGCTGTGGGGCGTTCCGAGCACGGCGATCAGGATCGCGAACCCCAGTGCCGAGCCGAGCTGGCGCCCGGTTGTCTGGACCGCGATCCCGGTCGCCAGGCGCGCGGGCGGCAGCGTCGCTGCGACCGCGCCCGTCAGCGAGGGGATCACCAGGCCGACGCCGAGCCCGCCGATCAGCATGCCGGGCAGGAAGTCTGACGCGTAGTGCGGCTGTGAGGTCAGATGCCCGAGCCACCAGACCCCGCCGAGTGCGAACAGGACCGTGCCCAGCGCGCCGACGCGACCGGGGCCGAAGCGAGCGCCCAGGCGCGCGCCGGGCACCGCGGTGAGCGCGGCCATCGCCGGGCCCGGGGTGATCATCAGACCGGCCGTGAGGATCGGCTCGTGCCAGATGCCGGTCAGGAACAGCACGCTGGCAAGCAGCATCCCGGCGAACCCGGCGAAGAACAGCAGCGAGCCGATCGTGGCGGCGCTGAACGCGCGCACCGCGAGCAGCTCGGGCTCGACGATCGGGGCGGGATGGCGAACGATCCGCCGGGCCAGGAGCGCGATCGACAGCACGGCGAGCACGAGCAGCGTGACGATCGCAGGGCTCGACCAGCCCCAGTCCCCGCCCTGCACGATCGCAACCGTCAGCAGCGCGACGCCGGCGGTGAGCAGCACCGCTCCGAGGACATCGGGGCGGGCGCTGTCGGGGTGGCGGATCTCGCGCAGCACACGCCGGCCGGCGATCAGCCCGGCGATGCCGACGGGGACGTTGACGATGAACACCCACCGCCAGCCGGCCTGGACCAGCAGACCGCCCAGAGGCGGCCCGGCGGCGGCGGCGATCCCGCCGATCGCGGCCCACGCCCCGATCGCTATGTGCCGCTGCTGTGGCGGGAACTCCGGCAGCAGCAGCCCGAGCGAGGCCGGCATCAGCAGCGCCGCGCCGAAGCCCTGGACGGCGCGCGCGCCGACGAGGAAGGGAATCGAGGGCGCCGCGGCACAGGCTGCCGAGGCGGCGACGAACAGGCCCACCCCCAGCAGGAACGCGCGCTTGCGCCCGAACCCGTCCGACCAGCGGCCCGCGACGATCAAAAATGCGGCGAACACGATCGTGTACGCGTTCAGGATCCACGACAGCGAGCTGAGGCTCGTGCCGGGGAAGTCGGAGTGGATCTCAGGGAATGCGATATTGACGATGAACACGTCCAGCCCGGCCATGAACACGCCGACCACGACGACCAGCAGCACCTGCCATCTGCGCTCCATCACCTGCTCCTCTGGTACCGGTTCAACGGGCGGCCTGGGTTCAACGCGCGGCCTGGATTCAACGCGCGGCTCGCCGACCGCATGCTCATCTGTGCTCGGGCCGCACCGCCTGGTTGGACGCCGGGCTGACTCGGCAGTCCACTCGAGAGCTCTCCCGGCCCTGGCAGAGCCCCCTTCCGGCTCGGTTGCATGAAAAGACTCACTGCGGGTTACCCTACACGATCGAGTTTTATCACGCAACTAAGTCGTGGTATCGTGACCGAGGGATGCTCGGGTCCGACTACAGCACCCAGAACTGCTCGATCGCCCGCACGCTGGAGCTGGTCGGTGAGCGCTGGACGTTCCTGGTGCTGCGCGATGTGTTTCTGGAAGTTCGCCGCTTCGACGCGCTGCAGCGCCATCTCGGCGTCGCGCGCAACGTGCTCGCGGCGAGGTTGGAGCGGCTCGTCGGTGAGGGAATCCTGACGAAGGTCCTCTACAGCGAGCACCCCCCACGCTATGAGTACCGCCTGACCGACAAGGGCCTGGACCTATGGCCGGTGATCGTCGAGCTGCTGCACTGGGGCGATCGCCACGCCGCCCCACAGGGACCGCCGATCGTCATCCGCCACAGAGGCTGCGGTGGGGAGCTGGGCGAGCGACGCATATGCACGCGCTGCGGCGAGCCGCTGGGCGTGCGCGACGTGCGCGCGGAGCCCGGACCGGGCGCGGCGCCCGAGCTCGCTGTCAGTAGCACCTGACCGCGACTTGACCCTGATCTGGGCATTACCGCGACTAGCGCGATCGTGATGGGTTCTATGAGGTAGACGACAGCGATACCCGCCGATTCCAGCGACGCCTCCACGGTGCCCGGTCCGGCGATCACGGGCTGTCACACATACAAGGAGGCATCACATGCGCAGACTCGGATGCGCCCATCACATGCGTAGGACGTCCGCCTGCCTGGCCGTGCTCGGCCTTGCCGCCTTCGCCCTGCCTGCCGTCGCCGCGGCGGCCCCGACGGTCACGCTGATCGCGAAAGCGGTCCCGATCAAGGGGTTTCCCGGCACGGGCAACAAACTTGGCGCCGGTGCGGCGCTGGAAGCGAAATTCACAATCAAAGGCACCGAATCGACGGGTGGCGTTCCGTCGCAGATCACGCACGTCAATTTCTTTCTCCCAGCCGGCACGAAGCTGCATCCGCAGGGGTTCGTGATATGCCAGCCGGCGACGCTTGAAAACATCGGCCCGAGCGGGTGCCCAAAGAAGTCACAGGCGAGCCCGGTAGGCAGCGCGGGCGTCGTCGATCCGATCGGCGGCGAACTTGTCAAAGAGAGCGCAACATTGCAGGCGTTCTTCGCGCCCGGAGGCGGTCTGCAGTTCTACGCCAACGCGGCGTCGCCGATCTCGGCTCAGCTGCTGGTCGCCAAGGGGCATTACATCAACGCGAAGGCCCCCTATGGACCCGAGCTCACCAGCGACGTCGAACTGGTCCAGTCGGTGCCGGGCGCGCCGGCGGTGTCGACCGAATCGATCAACATCAAGGTCGGAGCAGCCTACAAGAAGGGCAAGAAAACGATCTCCTACGGCACGATGCCCAAGAAGTGCCCGCGGGGCGGTTTCCCGGTGAAGTCGGAAATCACGTTCGCCACAGGTGAAACCGTGTCCACCACATACAAGGCGCCGTGCCCTAAGAAGTAACCCGCTGCGGCTGCTCCTGGTGGCTGTGACAAGCCTCCCTGCGAAGATGGCTGGGTGAGCACTGCTCCCTCATCCAGCCGTCTTTCGCATCTGAACGTAAGCGCCGTACTGCGCGACGGCGAGCAGGTGACGCCGCTCGAGCTGTTCTTCGACCTCGTGTTCGTGCTGGCGCTGACGCAGTGCACGACGCTGATCGCGAACACCCCGACCTGGGAAGGGATGCTCAAGGGCCTGCTGGTGCTCGGCGTGCTGTGGTGGTCGTGGGTCGGGTACGCGTGGCTGACGAGCGTGGTCGATCCGGAGGAGGGGACGGTGCGGCTGGTGATGTTCGCGGCGATGGCCGCGTTCCTGGTCTGCGCGCTGTGCGTGCCGGGCGCGTTCGGGGCCGAGGCGCTGCTGTTCGCGTGCGCCTACGCGGCGGTGAGGACGGCGCACATCGTGCTGTTCATGCTCGCCAGTCGCTATGACGCCGAGCTGCGCCGTTCGGTGCTGGGCCTGGCCGCCAGCACAGCGATCGGCGCCGGCCTGCTGCTCGTCGCGGCGTTTACCTCCGGCGGGCTGCAGCTCGGGCTGTGGGGACTGGCGCTGGTGCTCGACGCGGGCGGTCCATATCTGTTCGGCGCCGACGGCTGGAAGCTCGTGCCCGGTCATTTCGCCGACCGCCACGGGGCGATCGTGATCATCGCGCTGGGCGAGTCGATCGTGGCGATCGGCGTCGGCGCGAAACCCGTGATCGGCGCGGGTGTCGTCACGGCCGCGGTATTGGGGATCGTGATCGCCGCGGCCCTGTGGTGGGCGTACTTCGACGTCGTCGCGATCGTCGCGGGACGGCGGCTGGCGAAAGCGCCGGAAGGGCGCGAGCGCAACGAGATCGCGCGCGACTCTTACTCATATCTGCACTTCCCCATGGTCGCTGGCATTGCCCTGATCGCGGTCGGGATGAAGCGGACGATCGAGCATGTCGACGATCCGCTGAAGCTGGTTTCGGCGGCGGCGCTGCTGGGCGGCGCGGCCATGTATCTGCTCGCCCATGTTGCGTTTCGTCTGCGCAACATGCACACCCTCAACGGGCGGCGGCTGATATGCGCGCTTGCACTGCTCGCGCTGCTTCCCGCCGGGGCGGCGTTGCCGGCGCTTGTGACGCTGGCGATCCTCGCTGCATTGCTGGCCGGGCTGATCGCATACGAGGCGCTGCGCTACGCCGACGTGCGCGACCGGGTCCGTCACCAACTCGCGCGCGAACCCGTGCCCTAGGCCGTCATCGAGAAGCCGGCGTCGAGGTTACGTCTGGCTGAGTCAGTCCACGGATGGTCCGCCGTGGGACCGTCGCCGCAGGTGGTCTCATCCCGCAGGCACGAGCCATCTCTGGAGGACTGACCGGAGCCATTCCCGGAGGACGAGCCGGAGTCGTCCCCGAAGGGCGAGCCATCTCTGAAGGGCGAGTCCGTCAGTCTGAAGGGCGAGTCCGTCAGCGGTCGTAGCTGTCGATTGCGCGCACCGACAGCCAGGTGAGGACGATCCCGGTGACGAGGATCACGCCGAAGCAGATGGCGAGCTTGTGCGGCACCCATCCTTCGAGCACGAGCGAGCGCAGCCCTTCGATCACATAGCTGACGGGGTTGGCTCTAGCCAGCGCCTCCATCAGCGGGGTGAGCAGTTCGAACGGAACGAAGTTGGGGGTCAGGAAGAGCAGCGGGAAGAAGATCAAAAAGCTTGCGTTCGTGGCCTGCACATTGCGAGTGTGCAGCGCGATCAGCATGCCGATGCCCGCATACGCGACGCCCCACAGGGCTGCCAGGACGACCAGCACGATCGCTCCCGCGATGCCGCTTCGAACCTCCATGCCGAACGCCAACGCGACGAGCAGCACGAGCGTGGAGACGGCCAGTCCCCGCACCAGATCGGCGGCGAGGCGCCCGAAGATGATCGACGAGCGGCGGATCGGAGCGACGAGCAGCTTGTCGAAGTAGCCCAGGTCGATCTCGGTGACGAGCGCCAAGCCGGAGGTGGCGGTGCACACGGCGAACATCAGCGACACCGGGAGCTGAAAGCCCACGTACCCCTGCCCATGCAGGAATGGCGTCGTGCTGGGGAATGTCTTGGAGATCTGGCCGATGTTGACCGCCAGGAAGAACAGCGGGATGAACAGCGTGGGGATCGTGGCCGCCGGAAGGCGTATCACTTCGCGCACCGCGCGCCGGCCGAGCAGCAGGACCTCGGTCATGCGGCCTCAGCCTCCCCGTCCCGACTTTCCTCCTGGCCCTCCAGGCGCCGGCCGGTGGCCTGCAGGAACACGTCGTCGAGCGAGGGTCGCGCGACCGAGATCGCGCCGACACGGATCTGCCTGCCATCAAGGCGCCGCACTATCTCGGCGATCGAGCCGGGTCCGTCCTCCAGGTACAGGGCCAGGGTGTCGCGCTCGGCCACCACGCGCTCCAGGCCGTCCAGCTCGCCGATAGCGGCTTTCGTCGCGTCGATGTCGGCGCCGTCCAGCGCCACCGACACGACGTCGTGGCCGAGCTGTGACTTGAGCTCCTCGGGCGTGCCCTCAGCCACGATCAGGCCCCTGTCGATGATCGCCACCCGATCGCAGAGCTGGTCGGCCTCCTCCAGGTACTGGGTGGTCAGGAATACGGTGGCGCCCTGCTCGTTGATACGTCGCACCTCTTCCCAGACGGTCACCCGCGAAGCCGGGTCGAGGCCGGTGGTGGGCTCGTCAAGGAACAGCACCGGGGGCGAGTGCACCAGTGCGCTGGCCAGATCCAGCCGCCGCTTCATCCCGCCCGAGTAGGTCTTCGTGGCTCGCTCCGCGGCTTCCACCAGACCCACCAGCTCGAGCAGCTCCTGGGTGCGGGTCCGGGCGGCCGCGCCGGTGATCCCGTACAGGCCGCACTGCAGCTCGAGCAGCTCCCGGCCGGTCTGCAACGGGTCCAAGCCGATCTCCTGCAGGGCGACTCCGATCCGCCGGCGTACCGCGGCCGGGTCGTCGAATACGTCCACTCCGACGACCTCGGCGTTGCCGGAGGTGGGAGGCAGCAGCGTGCAGAGCATTCGCACCGTGGTGGTCTTGCCGGCGCCGTTCGGGCCGAGAAAGCCGAACACCTCGCCCTCCGCCACGTCGAGATCGATCCCGCGTACGGCATCGATCCCACCCTTGAACGTCCGTCGCAGCTCCCGCGCCCGGATCGCGATCGGAGTGCCACCGTCCTGTGCGCGAGCCGCAGAACGGGGAGTGGCGGAGGCAAAGCTCACAGACCGCCCATCCTAGCGATGCCACCGATCCTCACCCGGGCATATACGGGCCCTGTCGCCTACCGGTCGCTGCTCATGGCTCCGGCCCAGTCACCCCCGCAGCAGCAGCAGCAGCAGCCGGCTCGGCCGCAGGTGTGGCCGGCTGGTCGCGTGTCAGGAAGAACTCGGCGCCCTCGATGCTCATATGCGGGACGGCCCTGTCCAGCCACCGTGGCATCCACCAGTTGACGCCGCCCATCAAGACCATCACCGCGGGTACCAGCAGGCAGCGCACGACGGTCGCGTCGAGCACGACCGCGACCGCGAGCCCTACGCCGAACTGCTTGATCGTCGGGTCCCCGTTGAGCACAAAGCTGCCGAACACGAACACCATGATCGCCGCCGCCGCCGTAATCACACGCGCGCTGGTGACGAGTCCCGAGACCACCGAGCTGCGGTTGTCCTCGCCGGCGTGGACGTGCTCCTCGATCTGGCTGACGAGGAACACCTCGTAGTCCATCGACAGCCCGAACAGGACCGCGAACATGAACAGCGGCACATAGGAGACGATCGGAACCGGACCTTCCAGGCCGATCACGCCGCTCAGCCAGCCGTACTGGAAGATCGCAGTCAGCACGCCGTAGGAGGCGCCGATCGACAGCAGGTTCATGACCGCCGCCTGCGCCGGGATCACGACGGTGCGGAACGCGAGGATCAAGAGCACGAAGCTGAGCGCGATCACGACGAGGATCTGCAGCGGCAGCTTTTCAGAGATCCGCGAGGCGAGGTCCACGTAGCCGGCGGTGCTGCCACCGACGTCTGCCTGCATGTCCGTGCCTTGCTCGGCGCCGGGAATCGTGCTCGCACGCAGCCGTTCGACGAGCTCTTCGGTGGCTTTCTCCGCGGGGCCCGTGGTGGCGATCGCGTTGAAGTAGGCGGTCGTTCCCGCCTTGTCGAGCTGGGCCGGTGTGATTGTCGCGACCCCCGGTGTGGAGGAGATGTCCTTTTGCAGTGTCTGCAGGCGCGGGTCGGCGGTGCGCGGATCGCTTTGGGTGGAGGTGCTCGAGGCTGAAGATGCTGGGGCCTTCGCCGGTGAGCCCAGCGAGACCGCGACGATCAGTGGCCCGTTGACACCCGGGCCGAAGCTGTCGGTGATCAGGTCGTAGGCTTTGCGCGCCGTGGTCGAGGTTGACAGCGCGGCGGTGTCCTGCTGGCCGAGGCTCATCGATAGCAGGGGAATCGTCAGCGGCAGCAGGATCGCGAGCGCCGCCAAGCCCGCGATCAAAGGATGCTTGGCGATCTGGTTGGCCCATTTCGACCACGGGCCCTCCTTCGTGTCATGCTCGGGGCGGAGGTCGCGATGGGCGCTGCGCACGCGCAGCGAGTTGATCTGCGGCCCGGCGATCGCGAGCACGGCCGGCAGCAGCGTGAGCGCGGCGAGCACCGCGACCACGACGGCGATCGCCGCCATCAGGCCCATCGTCGTGACCAGCGGGATATTGGCCACGGCAAGTGAGACGAGCGCGATCGTGACCGTCCCACCGGCGAAGAACACGGCTCCGCCCGAGGTGGCCGCGGCTCTGGCGATCGACTCGTCGACGCCCAGCCCGTCCTGCAAGCCGCGAAAATGGCGAGTGACGATGAACAGCGCGTAGTCGATCCCGACGCCCAGCCCGATCATCGTGGCCAGCGTCGGCGCCACCGATGGGACCGTGATGACATGGCCGAGCAGGCGGATGATCGCCAGCGACGTGAGCAGCGCGAGGATCGCGTTGAGGATCGGCAGCAGCATCGAGACGATCGTCCCGAAGGCGAGCGTCAGGATCACCATCGCGGCGATGATCCCGATCAGCTCGCTCGACTCGGTGGAGGGTTTGGAGACCTTCTGGCCCAGCTGACCGCCGGTCTCCACCTCCAGGCCGGCCTGCTTGGCGGGGTCGGCGGCATCGATGATCTTCTGTGCTTCGTCGGTGGAGAGTTCGCCCGGGGGGACGGCAAGCGTGACCGACAGGTAGCCGGTGGTCTGGTCCTTGCTCAGCGCGGAGGCGCCCTGGGGCGTGAGCGGGTTGACCACCGAGGCGACATTCGAGTCCTTCGCGACGTCCGCCGCGGCTTCGTTGACGGCTCCCGCATACTTGGGTTCGGTCAGCTTGCCGCTGTAGGCGTGCAGCACGATCGGGCTCGTGCCGTTCGCCTGGTCCGGGAACGACTTGGCGAGCGTGTCCGAAGCGCGCTGGCTGTCGGTTCCCGGCAGTGACAGGTTGTCGTTGGTGTTTTCACCCAGCTGGTGGGACACCGCGACCAGCGCGATCGCCAGCACGAGCCAGACGCCGAAAACCACAAACCGACGCCGCACACAGAACCGCGCCAGCCCGTACAGGACCCCTGTCATCGTCCGCTATAGCCCTCTCGGTTGCAGCTCACGCAACATTTATCGTCCCCTCTCGGAACTCGTCTGGTCATGGTCATCGCAACTCCGTGTGAACCTCAGTCTTGCAGCGCAAGGGCTGCCGGCACGGACGCGGCAAGGTAGCCGGGGATGGCGAGGATCGCGAGCGCGGTTGCGGTCACGAGGGCGAGACTGCTCAGCGCCGTCACTGCCGTGACGGAGTAGACGATCGGAAAGTTGACCGTGTCGGCCAGCGCACGATCGGCCAGCTGCTGGCCGTAGAGTCCGAAGATCGCCCCGGTCAGGCAGCCGACGCCCAGCAGCAGCAGGCTCTCGAGCAGGATCGTGTACCACAGGTCGATGCGGGGAAGCCCCTCGAGCTTGAGCTTGGCCAGGCGCGGGCGGCGCTGCCAGATCATGGCGCCCATCGCCGCGGCCATCGCGAGCACTGCGGCGATCGGGATCAGCGTGGCGATCTGGGTGAGGCGCGCGAGGGCCTGACGGCTGAGCGCGCTCTGCCGGGCGGCGTGCTGCGCGGCGGTCTGCACGGCGAGCCCTGTATCGGTTGGAGAGCCCAGCACGCGTTCGATCTCGTGCGCGCCACGAGTCGGCGAGATGCCCGGCGCAAGCAGGATGTTGTAGGCGCTCGCGTCCTGGCTTCCCCACGCCCGCGCATAGTCGGATGCGTTCATGACGATCGCGCCGGGCGCCCAGCCGATGTTGGTGGACAGCGCCGCGACGCGGAACGTCATCGGGTTGGGGCTCGGCAGCGTGAACGCCTGGCCGATGTGCAGATGGTGTTCGGAGGCGATCGCCTGCGAGAGGATGAGCCAACCGCCGGCGCGCACCCGTTCGGTGGCCTGACGCAGATTGCCCTGCACGAGCTGGGTCGCGGGCAGCAGCGGAGTGGCTTGGCGCGGTGGGGCGATCACCAGCAGGCGGCGTTCGCCGTAGTCGAGCAGGCCGCTGCGGTAGATACGCACCGCGCGCACTCCCGGCACATGTTCGAGCTTGGCCCGGTCGACCGGCGCGAAGGGGACGGTATTCAACAGGTTGTACGACCCGGCAGGGGAGACCCACACGTCGGTGAACGCGTTCATGTCGTGCGCGGCGTTGTCAAGGCCGGCGAGCAGGTCGCCGTGCGCGCCCTGGATCGCGACACTGCCGAAGACTGCGATCGCGCCGGTCGCCGCGATCGCCACCGCTCGCGCGCGGGCCGCGCTCAGCTCCATCGTCGCGACGTGCGGGATCGCGCTCGTGAACATGCAGGCGAACCGCTTGACGAGCACGAGCGTTGCGCCGAGCGCGATCGGCAGCTCCAGCAGCAGCGCTGCGACCAGCAGGACCATTCCGGGGATCGCCGCCTGCGGCGCAGCGAGCAGGATCGCCGTGGCCGCAACCAGACAAGCCAGGCCGACAAGCGCAAGTCGCCCCCCGGTGTGGGCGGCGCGGGGACCGTCGCGCGGGCCGGTCGCTGCGAGCGGATCGCGAGAGAGGATGTCGCGCAGCGGGCTGAGCACCGCAACGATAGCGGCGAGCATCCCTCCCGCGGTGGCGACCGCGACGCTCTGCAAGCTCACCGCGCGCTCGGAGCCGAGCGCGAAGGCCAGAGAGAGGAACGCTGGATTGGAGTGAAACAGGTGGATCGAGAGCTCCTCGCCAAGCGCCAATCCGATCAGGCAGGCGACGAGCCCGAGCATCACGGCATCCAGGAGCAGCACCGCGATCACCGTCTGAGGGGTGTACCCGTCGCGACGCAGGTCGACGATCAGCCGACGGCGCTGGGGGACGGTGAACAGCATCGCGTTGAACGCGAACAGAAACCCGACGATCGCGCTGATCGCGGCGAACAGGGCTGTCGACTGATTGCTGGCCGCCGCGGCCTTGGCGAACAGCGTTTCGTCGTAGCCGACCGTCTCGACGTTCAAGCGCCCACCGGCGAGCGCTTCCAGCGCCGTTCTCACGCGATGTTCCGCGCCGGCCGCGGGCTGCACGAGGATACGGCTCACGCGAGCCGGCAAGCCGGTCATTTCCTGTGCATAGAACAGCGGCGCGAGCACGACCGGGCTGGAGATCAACGGCCCGATCTGCCGTTCGTGAAGCTGGGTGTAGAGCGGAGCCTGGACGGTATGTCCGGCGAGCTGGAGGGTGACTTCCCGGCCGAATTTGGTTACGCCGATGGTATGCGAGAGAGGAGCGGGCAACACGACTGCGCCAAAGCCTCCGAACGGTGTGAGCGCAGTGTGACGCACGAGCGTGCCACCAAGCTCGGCCAGGCTCGAATCGGCTCCGACGAGCTCGACCGACTCGCTGCCCCGCGGGCCGATCGCGTTCGCGCCGGCTTCCAGCAGCGGCGCCGCGACATGCACGCCGGGAATGTGGCGCACCAGGCCCAGCGTGCTTTCCTGAAAGCCATGCGGGTCGCGCGCCACGAGCTGCAGCGTCGCGTTGCCGACGATCCCGCGCGAGAGCTGGGCGACTGAGTTCTGCAGGCTCGAGCTCGAGATCTGCGAGGCGAACAGCAGCGCGACCCCGGCGGCGATCCCCACGACCGCGAAGCACTCCTGCAACCATCTTGCGCGTAGACGCACGCGGTACAGGTGCAGGGCGTTCGACAGTTTCATCGCCGACCCTCCGTCATTCGCCGTCGGCGCCGGCCCGCGCGGCGCCCACCGGACCGGCGCCGGCCAGCCCGTCGCCCGCCAATCCGCCGGCCCGCTCCGTGGGGGCCTGCATGGCCGGCTGTGCGTAGGCCCGATCGGCCTCGTAGGTGGAGAGCTTGCCGTCGCGCAGCGCAAACACACGATCGGCGTAGCGGGCCGCCATCGGGTCATGGCTGACGAGCACCGATGCGACTCCTCGTTCGCGGCACAGTCCCTGCAGCAGCTCGAGCACTTCCTGGCCGCGCTGAGTATCGAGACTTCCTGTCGGCTCGTCCGCGAGCAGCAGGCTGGGCTCGGTGGAGAGCGCCCTGGCGATCATCACGCGCTGGCGCTCGCCCATCGAGAGGGTCTCGGCGCGATGGCGCAGGCGCTCACCCAACCCGAGGAGCTCGAGCAGGGGTGCGATCTCGCGCTGTGCCTCGCGCCAGCGCCTCGTCTTGAGCAGCTTCAGCACCGCATTGTCGACAGCGGTGACCCCTGGGAGCAGGTCGAAGCTCTGACGGATGAAACCCAGTTCGGAGAGCCTGAAGTGTGAGGCCTCACGCTCGGAGAGGGAAGACACGTCGCGCTCGCCGATCAGGACTGTGCCGGCCGTGGGCTCCAGCAGCATCGCCGCCATCAACAGCAGCGTCGTCTTCCCCGACCCGCTTGGCCCGTACAGAGCGACCGTTTCACCGGGCGCGACCTTCAACGACACGCCGTCCACCGCACGCACGGGCTCCCCGCCGACGGCCGGGTAGTGCTTCACGAGGTCACGTAGCTCCAGCACTCGATCTCCCCAGTTATGCGTCGAGGACGATCAGCGGAGTCAGTCTGACACCCTGCCACTCACATGCACGGTGACAGCGTCATTCGATCGTTGAATCGTGCCGCTGAAGCTCAGGCCCGATCCATGAGCATGGGCGTAGCTCCCGCTGCCACGATTGATTGCCATCGAGCCGGAGAAGCTGGCTGTCGCGTTTCCCTTCAGGTAGTTGCCCGTCCCGTTGCCGGAGATCGAGCCTCCGCGCGGATAGATGTTGACTTCCGCCGTCACGCGGTTGGTCGAGACGACGCTCAGGTGCACGTAGATCGTGCCCTTGATCGTGCCCGAGGCAGAGCCCTGCTCGTTGAGCGTGAAGCCATGTTTGCTGGTCATGTGCAGCCGGCCGCTCTCGTTCAGAGAGAAGCTTCCCGCGGCGTGGGCGGACGGGACCGGCGTCCGACCATTGCTGTGGGCGGCGCTCTCGACCCTCGCCTGGTCGCCGAGGCCGAGAGGCGCCAATGCCATCAGCGCGCCGCAAGACATCGCTGCTGCTGTCACGACGCCCACGATCCTCGCCGATCGACTGCTCGGGCTGGGCCGTGATCGACCGCTCAGGCTGGACCGCTCGTGGCTGCTCGGGTTGCTCATAGCGGACACCCGGCCGTGGCAAGAGCGCTGCCGCTGGAGCCGTCGGCGTAGGTGAATTCGGCGGCGAACGGGAACCCGCCGGTCGGGCAGCTCGAGGGTATGAGGACAGTATTCGCGTTGTGCTTGCGGTGGCGCATGCTCGCACCAATCGTAAGCGAGAAGCTGACAAGCGAGGCGTCGGGCTCCAGTTCCAGCGTGGGGATCGGAGGGACGGACATGACGAGCTCTTCCCCGTAGGGGGCCCGATCCGGGAGCACCGCCCCGGTGAGCACCATGCGCTCGTCGAGTGGCGTATAGCCCTGGGCGAGGATCTCGAACGTCGGCTGGAGGTTGTCCGGCGGGCCGAGAAAGGCCCACAGCGTGATGTCCTCGGTGAGGATCCCGGTTCCTGCGTGCACCTCCGCGAGCGCGTGCCCGCTGCCGATCTCAGATTGCGTGGGGCACCCGCTTGCGCCGCGGGCTCGCAGGCGCGCGATGGAGCAGCTGCGCAGGTTGGGGATATCCAGGCTCAGTCCGGCGGGGAATTGCAGGACCGACTGGCGCACGGGTGAAGGCACACCGGATTCGCCGCCCGCATAGCTGATGGTGAAGGTGAGGGCGGCCTTGGCGCCGAGCCGGTCAGGGGAGAGGGAGGGCGCGATCGAGGCGAAGGTCTGCGCCTGCGCGGACGCGCTTAGCCCGGCGCAGATCGTCAGGGCGATCACGGCTGTACGTGCGGCTCCCATCGTGACCGTGGTGCGGATGCTCGACATGTCGATCTGTCCAAGGCTCACGTAGTGCCCAGTATGCCGGGTTTGCGGCTGTTCGGGCGAAGCTTCCGGGGCTGAATCGCGGACTCGCTATGGCACGTGGCCGTCGCACAGAGCCGGTCTACCTGTGCGGACATCGGGATAGCCGTCGTGGCGGTGGCGATCGGACAGCGAGGGTCCCGAGCCGATCGGACAGCGAGAGTCCCGAGCCAGCCCTAAATGTCGTGCACGGCCTGCTCGTCAACCGCGGTCTCGGCGAGCGTCGTGACCACCATCGCCGCCTGCGGGAGCTCCGACAGCGCCGCTCCCAGCTCCGGGGAGACAAAAGTCACGTCGCCGGGCGCCAGCAGCTCAGACCAGTCGGGATCGTCCTCGTCGAGACGATCCGCGGGTCCGCCCGCAACCCGCCGGGCCATCTCGGCGGCCACCGACAGTGAGTCGCCATCCTCGCCGTGAAGGTGGGTGCGCACGACTCCGAGCCGGTCGGCATTGCCGCGCACGACCGCGACCGGCGGCGTGTGTGAACGCCCGGCGGGCCCGGCGTCCGCATCCCCGGACAGAGAAGGATCGGAGTCAACCGGCTCGGAGACGAGTACGAGAGTGGCTTCCTCCGCCGCTCCGGCTCGCAGAGCTCCGTGCAGCACGGAGCGATCGACGATCGTCGTGGGTAGGCCGTCTACTCCGGCTGCGGCGACGACCCGCCCGAGACGCTCCCGCGCGGCTTTGGGCGCAAATGGCGCCGATTCCGGCACGACCAGCACCGGGTAGACCACGCCGCCGTCCGCGCGGGCGATGCGCAGGGCGATCGACAGCGCGCCACGGGCCAGCTCGGGATCGCCCACGCCGACCACGACACGCGTGCCCATCGGTCGCGGGCCGTGTTCGGCGGAAGGCATGCGGTTGCTTGCGCGGGTGGCGGTAACCGTGGACGCGAGCACGCTCGTGAGAATCACGACGAGCACCGCGTTGACGACCGAGCTGTCGAACAGGCCCAGCTGGAATCCGATCACGGTTGCCGCCAGCGTCGCTGCCGCCTGCGCCGAGCTCAGTGAGAACAGCAGTGTCGCCTGGGGTCGCGAAAAGCCCAGCAGCTGCGCCGACAGCAGCGCGGCCAGCGCCTTGCCGCCGAGACACGCCGCGATGAACAGCCCGGCGAGCTCGAGCGTCTCTGTCTTGACCATCACCGACGGGTCGAGGATCAACCCTACGGAGACGAGGAACACCGGGATGAACACAGCGCCGCCAAAGAACTCGATGCGGTCCATCAGCTGACCCTCGTTGGGCACCAGCCGGTTCAGGGCAAGGCCGGCGAAGAACGCCCCGACGATGCCCTCGATGCCAAACAGCTCCGCGACCGTCGCGGCGGAGAGGAATGCCGTGATCGCCACGATGTAGCGCACCGAGCGCTCTGCTCCCAGCAGCCGAAACGCCCAGCCGGCAAGCAGCGGCAGCACTAGTGGACGCGTCCGCAAGTCTTGCGGATTATCGGGAGGGATAGCGCCGGGAGCACAGAATTGTGTGTTGTGCCCCGGAGCAGCCAGCATGTGATCGAACTCTCTGAGGAGGAGCGTGCTGAGCTTGAGCGGCGGGCTTGCACGGTCACGATGCCGTTCCGTGTGGTGCAGCGGGCGAGAGTGATCCTGTATGCGGCGGAGGGGATGCAGGACATCGATATCGCCGCCCGGCTGGATTGCTCGCCCGACAGCGTTTCTCGGCGAAGATCCCGGTTCTGCGCTGAACGGCTGGATGGGCTTGAGGATCAAGCGCGGTCGGGTCGACCGCGTCGTTTTCCCCCCGGAACAGGTCGCTGAGGTCAAGGCGATCGCGTGCGAGCTGCCGCGCATCCACGAGCTGGCGCTCTCGCGCTTCTCCCGGGTTGAGCTGCACCGTCTGGTGATCGAGCGCGGCGTCACTGAGGCGTCGGCCTCGACGATCTGGCGCTGGCTGCACGAAGACGCAATCAAGCCGTGGCAGACACGCTCCTGGATCTTCCCGCGCGACCCCGATTTCGCCGAGAAGGCCGCCCGCGCGCTGGACCTCTACGCCCGCACCTTCGAGGGTAAGCGGCTGCGACCCGACGAGTACGTGATCTCGGCCGACGAGAAGACCCAGCTGCAAGCGCTCGGCCGCCATCATGAGACGATCGCCCCGGGCCCGGGGCGCCCCGGGCTGGTCGAGTTTGAGTATCTGCGCGGTGGAACGCTCGCCTACCTCGCTGCGTGGGATGTGCATCACGCCAACCTGTTTGACCGGATCGAGCAGACGACCGGGATCGTCCCGTTCGGCCGGCTCGTGGACCAGGTAATGAAGGTCGAGCCCTACCGGTCGGCCCGCACCGTCTACTGGGTCGTGGACAACGGCTCCAGCCACGCCTGCAAGACCTCCGTCAAGCGGATGGCCGAGGCATACCCAAACGCGAGGCTGATCCACCTCCCCGTCCACGCCTCCTGGCTGAACCAGATCGAGATTTACTTCTCGATCGTGCAGCGCAAGGCGCTGACCCCCAACGACTTCGCGACGCTGCCCGAACTCGCCAGACACCTGATGGACTTCGGGCAGCACTACCGCACGTTCGCGCGACCATTCGAGTGGACCTTCACCCGCACCAAGCTCGACGCCGTCATCGACAAGATCACCCGCCACGAACCCCAGCCCCTGGCGCTCGCCGCTTGAGCCGCATCACTTCCGGACACGTCCACTAGCAGGCTGAAGCCGATCAGCACGATCAGCCCGACCCCTATCTGCACTGCGATTTCGATGCCCGTGCGGCCCCCGCCGACCGAGCCCGCGACGACCGCCAGCACAACCAGCGCGAGCGTGTCGGTCAGCACGGTCGACCCCACGGCGGTTGCGACCGCCGGATCGGACCCCAGGCCTGCCGCGCGCACCGTGGGGTAGGTGATCAGCGTGTGTGAGGCCAGCAGCGAGCCGAGCAGCAGCGCGGCCTCCGTTTCCCATCCCAGCGCGAGGCCGACGATCGTGCCGAGAGTCATCGGACACGCGAACGTGAGCAGCCCGAACACGATCGTCGAGCGCCGGTATCGGCGCAGCAGGTTGAGATCGAGCTCCACTCCCGCGACGAACATCAAATACAGCAGCCCGAGCTGGCCCAGGTCGGGCAGCGTGGCGTTGCCCGAGCCGATCAGGCCCAGGCCGTGTGGACCGATCACATATCCGCCGAGCAGCAGGCCGATGATCCCGGGGACACCCGCTCGTCGGAACAGGACCGGCCCGAGCAGCAACGTCGCGAACACGACCAGGAACTCCCACGGCGCGCCCTTGGGCGAGGAGATGTCCACGAGCGCCGCCATCGCGCCGTGCACCCGCAGAAGCATCATTCGTCGGTCCTCAAGACGGGCACTCCTTCGGCGTGGCCACCCTGCAGGTCGGTGTCCAGCCATTCTCGCCCCAGGCGTTCGATCGTGCCGTCGGCGCTCAACGCGCGCATCGCCGAGTTGACCGCTTCCAGGTTTTCCGACCCCTTGGGCAGAGCCGCCGCGAGCACGTCTTCGCTGGGCAGTTGCGCGGCGACCGCATAGGCGTGTGGAGATTCGCGCGCGTAGGCCAGCGCGACGGGGAGATCCAGCATCACTGCGTCGGCTCGCCCGATCCGCAGCGCCAGCAGCACTTCGCGCTGATGGTCGAGGATCTGCGGTGCGGTAGAGGGTTCGATCGATTCTTCCAACGCGCTCAGCAGCGTCGTCCCGGTCTCAACGGCCCAGCGCAGGCCCTGGGCGGAATGCACGTCGGGCACTTCGGTTCCGGGACGCACGAGTATCGCCGGGGGAGCGTTCAAATACTGAGTCGAGAAGTCCACGTGCTTGGAGCGCTCTGCTGTGACCGTGATGTCCGACAGGGCCAGGTCCGCGCCGCCCAGATGCCCGGCCACCAGCTGCCTGAACGGCACTTCGATCACCTTGATCTTGGCCAGTCCAAACCGTGCGGCCAGGGCCTGGGCAAGCCCGTACTCGAACCCGCCCGTGGGGTGCTGCACCGTTCCCGACCAGAACCCCGGATCCGGGATCTGAGCGGTCGCGACCGTGAGCGTCCCGGGCGTGCGCGGCGTGAACTGGCCCGCTGCCCCGAGCCCGCCGGCGCCGCCGCATGCGCTCGACCATGCGCTCAGGATGACCAGGACGACCCCCAGGACGGTCGGTCTGAGCGGCGTCGCGCTTTTCACGCATTCGCACTCTACCCCGCGGGGTTTGCGCGGCACTTCGCGCATGGTTGGCTTGCGCGCCGACAGGTGCAGTGGAGCCAACCAGACTCAATGCGAACCACTGCGCGCGGCTCCCGGCGGGCGGATGTCGCTTGACGAGACGAGCTGGAGGGCGAGTCAGGCAGTCGTCACGGGCGCGGGATCATCGCCAATCAAATGCGAACCGCTTTGCACTGGTCGCGGGCGGACATTGACGCTCAGCGCTGGCGAATAGACGGTCCCCGGTGGAATGTGTCTCAGTCAGTCTGGATCAGTTGCACGGGCAGCTCGCTATATCCATCCGAGCGACGCTCGGAGCTCACATCGAAGACGCCCTCGCGCTGCTCGAACGCGACCAGTTTCGCGAGCTCCGTTCGCAGGCGGGAGGCGGGTCCACGCGTCGAAAGATGCAGCGCGGACTACGCCGGATCGATGCCGACCGCCGCGGGCTCGGCCGGTGCACCGCGCGGCATGGAAACCTCGTGCGCCTGCAGCCTGTCTGGCGTGAGTGTCGCCTCGAGGATCAGCACCGCCGCGCACACCAATGCCCATACCTGGGCGACGAACGCCCACAGGCGCTCTTCGAGTCCCTTGTAGCCGGTGAACGAGTCGTGCAGGATGAACGTCACGATCCCCGCGACCAGCAGCAAGAGCGCACCACCCAACACGAGCCTTCCCAGCCGGCTCGGCCACGCCGAGCGGGCGAAAACGAAGCCCGATGCCAGCAGCGCGGCCTTGATGCCGAGGCTCAGCCAGATGTGCGCTTCGTAATGCCAGGATCTCCCGCCTGCGGCTTCGTGTGACCTGCACCCCGCGCTCAGGATGGTTGAGCAGTCCATGCGCAGCGGTCCGACGAGGATCGCGCATGCACCGGCGAGCGCGAAGCACAACGGCATTGCCAGCGGCCACGGCCGCGTGCGCAGCGACGGCACGACCGCAACCGCGAGCGCGATGAAGCCCAAACCCCAGATCCCGACGAAGACCGTGAAGATCCACGGGTGGATTGCGCCGTCTCGGCCGAGTTCGCTGATGTACTGGCGGATCGCCGAGTAGTGGGGTTCCAGAGCGCCGGCGAGTATCCATCCGCCGAGGAACACGACCTGGACGAGGGTCGCGGCCCACGCGAGCAGCAACGTCCGGCGGCGCGCGGCCGCGGACAGCAGCGGCCAGCCTGCGGGTCGGAGCCAGAGTGCGGCGTCGCGTAGCACGTTCTCGTCGGATGCTACCCGTCCTGCTCGCTGGCGATTGGTATGCGCGCGATCATTGACACGCACTGTTGCGCCGGGGTGCGGCGAGGAGAAGGCGAACAAGGCCAACGCGAGTAGGGCCGTCTGATTGCTCGATCCGTTGCGCCGCGACCTCGTCGAGCAGCGCCTCGCGTCGGTACATCCAGACGACGACGCGCTTGTCGTAGCGCTGGCGTGCCTTCGCCCGAGTGCTCACCGCCACCGACGTCGCCAAAGCACGGCCGCGCCACAGCTTCGCCCTGGTTAGCTGGACACGCTCTCCGTTACATCGAACCAGCGCTACCCGCCTGGATCGAGGTCACAGCTAGGTCCGCACCACGTTCATGACGAGGCTGCAGACGTGCCCCCTAAGCGTTACACCTCGCTCGCGGTGCGTCCCCGGCTATGCCCTAACCTTGTGCTGCCAGCTACGTTGTGGATGTGTGGTCGATGGGCGAACTTGCGCTCCCAATCCAAAGCCCCTCCGAGCTTGCTCTCGCAGGACGGTTCTCGAGCGACGAGCGACTCGCGCGGCTCGTCTCGCACGGCAGCGAGCGGGCGTTCGCCGCGCTCTATCAGCGCCACCATCAGGCGCTGTATCGCTACTGCCGCTCGATCGTGCGCGACGAGGACGATGCCCAGGACGCGCTGCAGAGCGCGATGACGCGGGCGCTCGTTGCGCTGCGCGCCCGGGAGCGCGATCTCGCCGTGCGGCCGTGGCTGTTTCGGATCGCCCACAACGAGGCGGTGTCGGTCCTGCGCCGGCGCCGTCCCACGACGCCCCTCGCGGAGGAACTGGAGCCGGCGGACGGCGGCGTGGAGCGCACGCTGGAGGGCCGCGAGCGCCTGGCGACGCTCATCGTCGACCTCCAGGCGCTGCCCGTGCGCCAGCGCTCTGCCCTCGTCATGCGCGAGTTGAGCGGTCTGTCGATCGAGGAGATCGCCGGCGCGCTCGCGACCTCGCCCGGGGCAACCAAACAGGTGCTGTTCGAAGCGCGTCGCGCGCTGTACGACTTCGCGGAGGGACGCGCGATGGAGTGTGAGCAGGTTCGCCGCGCCATCTCCGACGGCGATCGGCGGGTGCTCCGCGGGCGCAAGCTCCGCGGGCACCTGCGCGAGTGCGCGGGCTGCCGCGACTTCCAGATCGCGATCTGCGCGCGCGGCGCCGATCTGCGCGCGCTCGCTCCGCCGCTGCCGGGCGCCGTTGCCGCGGGGCTGCTCGGCCGGCTGCTCGCCCACGGGGTCGGTGGCGGCCATACGGGCGGTTTGGCCGTGGGCTCGGGGACCGCGATCGGCAACTCGGCGGCTGCGTCACTGACCGTGAAGGCGCTCGCAGGCGCGAGCGCCCTGACGGTGGCCGTCGCCGGCGGCACGCATCTCGCGCTCCTCCACGGACGGCACGGGCCTTCCCACTCAGCGGCTCGTCAGGGCGCTCGTCTCGCGCCCTCCGGGCTTGCTAGCGCGAGCACGCCGATCGTCGCGAGTCACGAGCACTCGCCGCTGATTGCGACTCCGGGGGCCAAAGGAGGCGGGACGGCCATCGTCCCGCCGTCGGGCACGACCGTGACCGTGAGCATTCACAACAGCCCGCCAGCGAGCGCTCGGCCGAGCATCGAACCCCAGGCGGGCGCCAACGATCGCCCGCGCACGGGATACGGCCTGTCACACCCGCGAGACCACGGTGGGAGGACAGCCGCCGCGGGCCATAAGGTCCTGCATCGCTCCTCAGCCGGCCACACGCGGAGTCCTCATTCCAACTCCTCACGGCCGCAGCACGGCGCCAGCTCCAAGTACAAGCGGGCGCCTCTCCCTCCGGTGAAGCCAAAGCCCCAGCACGATCAAAGCCGAGGCGAACCTCAGGGACCGCCGGGCGCGCCGGTCTCGGGGAATTCGGGCGCTCAGCAGGAAGCGGCCGGCGCTCACGCTCACGCACACGGTGCGTGATTGGACCTGACCTTCGCGAGCCCGTCGCGTTGTGTAAGGCAGAGCTCCGACACCGGTGATCGGGCCGGACGGCGCACCGGAGCTTGGAGAAATACGACAGATAACCGCTGAAGCCGACACCAGGAGGCAATCGATGATTGTCAAGAAGGTCTTGCTCGTCGCATCCGCGGCGGCCCTGATGAGCACCCCCGCTTGGGCCCTGCCGAGCCAGGCGCCGTCAAATCAGGGCACCGTTCACGCTCCGAGCACCACACCGAACAACACGAACAACCCCGGTTCGGCCAATCGCTCGTCGCACGGCGACCACAACGGCAAAAATGGCCAAGGCCACAAAGGCAACGGCTCGGGCAACTCCGGTCAGTCCAACGGCTCTGACAACTCGCCCAACAAGCCAAGCCATCCCGGCCAGTCGCACAAGTGCAAGCCGCACAACGTGGGCTATGTGGTGGCGGGGACGCTCGTCAGCCAGACGCTGACCAAGAACGCCGACGGCACCTACAGCGGCGAAGTGACGGTCAAGGTCACGCACGCCAACCACCACGCGACCGGCGACCTGGGAACCACCAAGACGTACAAGGTAGAAAAAGTCCACGTCACGTTCGGTCTCGCGGACACCAACAAAGACGGCAGCGTCGGACTTGACGATCTCAAGGAAGGCGATCGGGTGAAGCTGATCGGCAAGATCACCGCGCTGGCGAAGAAGTGCAGCACCGGCGAGTTCACGGCAACGACGACGATCCGGCGGATCGTGTTTCACGCGCTGCCGGTCGCCGGCTAGAGCATAGGTCGCTTCACGGATTTGAAGTGGTGGACCGGTTTCGTGAACGCTCAAGCGCCTGAGTAGCTTGAGACGCGCAACTGGTTCACCGCGCCGGTGCATGGGAAGGATCGCACGCTCTCAGCGTCATCAAGAAGACACCACCTCGACGATTGGAGGATCTCAATGCGCAGGCTTCTCGCCATAGCTACAACCCTCGTCGTGCTCGTCTGCTGAAGCGCCGCCGGCGCTTCGGCGGCCCGCAACCCCGCCGGCACGGGCCAGCCCGGCACCGACGAATAATCTCGGCGGTTCGGGGAACACTCCTTGGATGACCGAGGTCGACCATGTCCGCGGCTCCTCGATCCACGCCCCGGCGGCAGAAGAACAGGCGGGAGTCTGCCCTCGATGTGGCAGCCGGATCGCGGGAAGCGAGCCCGCGGTGGAGACAGCAGCCGAATCGCCGCTCCGTGTCCAGCGCACGATGCGACGCGGCACCGACCTGCTCGCCCTGCTGCTGTTGTGCGCGCCCAGCGCGATTCCCGCGGGAATCGCGCTGGCGCTCTTGGCCGACAACGAGTGGATCGCGGGGTTCATCCTTGTGGGGCTGGCGCTCGTGTTGGCAGTGTTGCTCCTCATGGCCGTCGGGCGGGAGTCGGATGCACCCCTTGGATGCCGGGCGCTTGCGGTGGCCGCGCGGGCGCAGATCAGAGCGCGGATGGCGTGCGTCTCGGTGGTGGCCTGGTCTCGCGCCGTGCGTGCGCTGATTCGCGTGCGCCGTCGACAGCAGCGCTTGTACGCCGCGCGCAAAGACCGCCTGGCGGCGCTCGGCGAGGCAATCCTCCGGGGCGATCGCGCGCATGCGGCGCTGTTGAAGGCCGAGACGAGGCATCTGGGGGAGGAGGTGCAGGCTCGTGACGATGAAGCCGCGGTCGCGATCAGCTCCGCGCATCAGCAGATCGAGCGAGAGCGCGCCGCCAGGGGCTTACACCGGAGCAACCGGTCGCGACTTAGCTGGGGGAGGGGCGTACGGGCATCGCCGGGACGCCGGTCGTTTGGCCGCGGGTCGTGACGTCGATTCCCAGCGATGGATAGGGTTGGGTCTAACGGGGCCGCGTACCCTGCGCGCTCCCTGGAGGGCTACACAGGCGTCCCACCAGGGGCGCTGTGTTGATAAAAGGAGGCATTCATGCAGACATCGAACTCGCGCCGCGCACTCGTAACGGCGGCGATCGGCGCGGCTCTGCTCGTCCTCGCCGGATCGGCTCTGGGCGCAGGTGGCGGCAAAGGCCCGGCGAAGGCAAAAGTGGTCATCAAGGGTGGCGAATCGGTCAAGATCAACGCTTACATCAAGGACAGCATGCACTTCGTCGGCGGCACCGTGACCGTCCGCTCGGGAGGAACGGTGACGGTGACGAACACGACCGAAGACGCGCACACCCTGTCGATCGTCAAGCCCTCGCAGCTGCCGCGCTCGCTCAAGCAGATTGAAAACTGCGGTGTCTGCGGCGAAATTGCGAAATCGCATGGCGTGAACCCGGAAGGGCCTCCACAACAGGGTCCGCCACCGATCCCGCTCGTCAACGTCGGCCCAGCCGGTTTCAACCAGCCCGGCGACTCGGTGGTCATCGGCCCGAAGGGTCACGGCGGCCCGGTGACATTCAAGGTGACCGCACCCTCGGGGACGACCCTGAACTTCGTGTGCGCCATCCATCCGTGGATGCAGGGGCGCATTCAGGTCAAGTAGGCATACTCGCGAGGTGAAGACGGCGCCCGTAGGGACCATGGGCGCCGTCTGTGGCCTGCCCGCCGCGCAGGAGACAGCCTCCTGCCCGCCGCGCAGGAGGCTGTTGGCGGGCTCGCCGAGTTTCGTTAGGCCCGACGGAGAGCTGACGAAATGGAGCTAGTCGGGCTCGAACCGACGACCTTCTGGCTGCCAGCCAGACGCTCTCCCAGCTGAGCTATAGCCCCCTAGTCAAGGACATCGTATAACGCCTCGGCACGAGTTGGGAGGCTGCGATCGGCTGTGCAATGCGAGCCTGTCCACGAGCTGAGATAAAACGTGGCCCGTTCGCCACGCAGAACATCACCCGGGAGGAATGAACTCCGGAACGTCAAGGTCCTCGCCGGGCTCGTCCCCGCGGCGCTGCGCCTCCGGACCCGGCCCGGCCTGATCCAGGCGCGCGGTCATGCTGCCATGGGCAAGACGCACGTCGCGCAAAAGGCGCTCGGCGTTGGTGCGCAGCGACGAGGACAGCTCGCGCAGGTTGCGCGACATCTGGGTTCCCTCACGTACGACATCGTGCGCGGCCGCGTGGGCCTCGCTGACGATCTCGCGGGCTTCGGCGCGCGCAACCGCGCGGACCTCCTGGGCGCGCTTGTGCGCTTCGGTCTGGCGCCCGGAGAGCTCCTCGCCGGCGGTGGCGCTCAGTCGCTGGGCCTCCGCACGCGCGCTGCCGAGTATGCGATCGGCCTCTGCGCGCGCCTCGTCGAGGAGGCCGTCCGCCTGACGGTGCAGCGCGGTGAGCGCCTGCTCGGACTCTTCCTGCGCGTTCGCAAGCAGCTGGGTCGCCTGCTCGCGGGCCATGGCAAGCGCTTGGGTCGCCTCGTCCTGTGCCCGGGTCAACACGTCGGCGGCGTCCGCGCGCGCGCCGGTCAGCGTGTGCTCTGCCTCCGTGCGTGCGGCGGCGGCGATCTGCTGCGCCTCCTGGTGGGCTTCGCCTCGGGCCCGCTCGGCCTCCAGCAGGCGCTCGTCGGCTTCGCTGTGGATCCCTCCGACACCTGCCAGCGCGTCGTTCCTGGCTGCTTCCGCCTGCGCGCGCGCGGCCTGGATGATCTCATGAGCCTCATCCTCGGCAGCCTGGACACGGTGCTCGGCGGCGCGATCGGCCTCGGCGATGCGCTCGCGGACGCGCTCCTCCGCCTGCTCGCGCAGCTGCGCAGCGGTGCGTTCTGCCGCCTCGATGATGCCGGCGACGTGTCCCGAAGCGCCGCCTAGGACATCGGATGACTGCATGCGGGCATCGTAAACCCGCACGCAGCTCGCGGTGCGCAGCGTGCGACACCCGCGCAGACGGGACTGACATGTATGGCAGAAATAGTTGGAAATATGTCCTTGCGGACAAACGCCGGATGGGCCATGATCAGGCCATGGGCAAGCGCTCCACAACCAAGGACATAGTCATCGTGGCGTACCCCGGGGTGCAGAGCCTGGACGTCACAGGGCCTATGGAGGTGTTCGTCGGCGCCCACCAGCTGATCGCCGCGGATGGGCGCGCGGAGCGGGGCTATCGCGTCACCGTTGCCAGCCTGAACGGCGGCCGGCTGACCACCTCGAGCGGCCTGCAGATCGTCACCGAGGCGAGCCTCGCCGAGGTGCGTACGCCGATCGACACGCTGATCGTCGCCGGCGGCGCCGGGTCGGGCGACGCGAGCACCGACAGGGCGCTGCTCGACTGGATCGCCAAGGCCGCGCCGTCGGCGCGCCGTGTGGCGTCGGTGTGCACCGGCGCGTTCGTGCTGGCGGCCGCGGGTCTGCTGAATGGACGCCGCGCGACCACGCACTGGGCGGCGGCCGCGGAGCTCGCCAAGCGGTATCCCGAGGTGGAGGTCGATCCCGAGCCGATACACCTGCGCGACGGTCACGTCTGGACCTCGGCCGGCGTCACCGCGGGCATGGACCTGGCGCTGGCGCTGGTCGAGGAGGATCTCGACCGCGAGGCGGCGCTGACGATCGCGCGTCACCTCGTGCTGTTCCTGCGCCGGCCCGGCAACCAGTCGCAGTTCAGCGCGACCCTCGCAGCCCAGCAGCCCGAGCGCGAGCCGCTGCGCGACGTGCAGCGGTTCGTCGTCGAGCACGTCAACGGGGACCTGTCGGTGGAGACGCTCGCGGCGCGAGCCAATATGAGCCCGCGCAACTTCGCGCGCGCGTTCGCGGCCGAGACCGGGATCACACCCGGCCGGTACGTCGAACGCGTGCGCCTGGAGGCGGCCCGGCGCGCGCTGGAGGACAGCTCGGAGCCGATCACGACCGTCGCGGCGGCCTGCGGGTTCGGCACCGCCGAGACGATGCGCCGCGCGTTCGTGCGCGGCCTGGGCGTCGCCCCCGCGGAGTACCGCCGCCGCTATCACCCGAACGGGGGAGCGCCGCCGGGCGCCCTGGCGGCCTGACCTGAGGGCGGCCGCCGAGCCGGTGCCGTCTCGCGACTCAGGCCGTCAGCCAAGCACGATCAGACAACAACCACACGAAGGGAAGCCCACCATGGATATCGCCATCCTGCTGTATGACCGCCTGACGGCGCTGGACGCAATCGGCCCGTATGAGGTGCTGAGCCGGTTGCCGGGCGCGAGCACCAAGTTCGTCGCCGTCGAGCCAGGTCCGATCAAGACGGACAACGGCGCACTCACGCTCGTGGCCGAGGGCTCATTGCGGGACGCGAGCGAGCCCGACATCGTGCTGGTGCCGGGCGGTCCCGGTGAGGTCGCGACCCGCGCCGGCGGTCCGGCCCTGGACTGGTTGCGAGAAGTGCACGCGACGAGCACCTGGACGACATCGGTGTGCACCGGCTCGCTGATCCTCGCCGCGGCGGGGTTGCTGGAGGGCGCGCGCGCGACCAGCCACTGGCTTGCGCTGGGGCAGCTGCGTGAGCTGGGCGCCGAGCCCGTGTCCGAGCGGGTTGTGTTCGACGGGAAGATCGTCACGGCCGCGGGGGTGTCGGCGGGGATCGACATGGCGCTGAGGCTGGCCGCCAGGATCGCGGGTGACGAGGTGGCGCAGGCGATCCAGCTGGGCATCGAGTACGACCCGCAGCCGCCGTTCGACGCAGGCTCACCGTCGAGTGCTCCCGAGGAGATCGTGGATGCGGTGCGCGCTCATTCACGTTTCTCCTCCTGAACGGGCGCTAACGTAATAGCGTCGCGAGATAATCGCAAAGAGACCAAGGAGAGACTGCCAGATGTCGTCCGACAACCCGTTCGCAACCACTACCTCGAAGCAGAGTGCGCTGAGCGTCTTCGAGCCCCGCGCCGCCGATCGGGAAGCCAGCTCGACGTTCCTGCTCGGCCAGGTGATGTTCCTCGTAGCGGTCGCGCTGGCCTTCTTCGCGGCCGGCTGCTACATCGGGCGCGATCTGAGCTACGGCACCGGGTTGATCCTCGAGATCGCCGCGTTCGGGATGCTGATCGTGCAGATGTTCGTCCCGCGGCTGCGGGAAGGCTCGACGGGGATGACCTGGATGTTCGCGCTCGCGCTGCTGCTCGGGCTCGGGTTGGGGCCGGTGATCAACCAGTACGCGACGGTCGATCAGAGCGCGATCTACCAGGCGGCCGGCGGCACCGCGCTGACGGTCGGGGTGATGGGTTCCTACGGCTTTGCCACCTCGCGCGATCTGATCCGCTGGATGCGCCCGCTGTTCTTCGCGCTGCTGGGAGTCTTCGGGATCGCGATCGTGTTGATCCTGATCGGCTCCGGCGAAAGCTTCCTGCTGAACCTCGCGATCTACGTGATCGTCAGCGCCTACCTGGCGATCTACTTCCAGATCATCCGTCGCAAGGCGACCGAGCGCGACGTGATCTGGATTGCCACCGGTGTGTTCATCAACGTGATCAACATCTTCCTCACGTTGTTGCGCATCTTCGGCGGCCGTTGAGGTTCGACCGCAGACTCATTCAGACGCAGGTCCTCCTGGCAGACACGCCGGGGATATGAGCGGTCGGCTCAGCACGTCCGTGTGCAGGGATGGGCATAGATCGATTCAGGCTGCGAATCGATCCCCGAAGCGACCGATAACCTCCGAGGAGATGGCTGAAGAGCGATACGACCCGCAGGAGATCGAGCCCCGCTGGCAGGCGGTATGGGCTCGCGAGCACACCTGGGAGGTCGCAAACGAAGGCGCCACGCCGGGGACGGGTCGGGGCGCATCCGGCTCGGAGGAGGGGGAGCAGGCGAGCTCGTACGTGCTGGAGATGCTGCCGTACCCCAGCGGAGAGCCGCACATCGGCCACTTGAAGGTGTACTCGGTGGGCGACGCGATCGCTCATTACCATCGCCGTCTCGGCCGTCGCGTGCTGCACCCGATGGGCTATGACTCGTTCGGCCTGCCGGCGGAGAACCATGCGATCAAGACGGGGGTGCACCCACGCGCGTCGACGGACGCTTCGATCGCCTCGTTTCAGCGCCAGTTTCGCTCGTGGGGCATCTCGATCGACTGGTCGCGCGAGCTGGCCACGCACGAACCGAGCTACTACCGCTGGACGCAGTGGATATTCCTGCAGCTGTTCGACGCCGGCCTGGCCTACCGCAAGGAGGCGGCGGTCAAGTGGTGTCCGCACGACCAGACGGTGCTGGCCAACGAGCAAGTGTCACCCGACGGGACCTGCGAGCGCTGCGGCGCGACCGTCGAAGTCAGGCAGCTGGAGCAGTGGTTTTTGCGCATCACCGACTACGCCGAGCGGCTGCTGGGCGATCTGGATGAGATCGACTGGCCCGAGCACGTCAAGACGATGCAGCGCAACTGGATCGGGCGCAGCGAGGGAGCGGAGGTGACGTTTCGCTGTGAGGAGCTGGGGATCGACTACCCCGTGTTCACCACTCGTCCGGACACGCTGTTCGGCGCCACGTTCTTCGTGATGGCCCCCGAGCATCCGGATGTCCTGCGGCTGGTTGCTAACACCGAGCACGAGTCGCAGGTGCGCGAGTACGTCAGCCACGCGATCACCGAGTCCGGCGAGGAGCGGGGCAACGTCGAGAAGCCGAAGACCGGCGTGGCGCTGGGCAGGACCGTCACCAATCCGGTCAACGGCGAGCAGATACCGGTGTATGTGGCCGATTACGTGCTGATGGAGTACGGGACGGGCGCGATCATGGCGGTGCCGGGGCACGACGAGCGCGACTACGCGTTCGCGCGCGCGTTCGACCTGCCGATCCGCCGCGTGATCGAAGGCCCGCCCAGCCCGCCGCAGGAGGGAGCAGGCGACGAGCAGGGGCTGCCATACACAGGCGACGGACCGCTGGTCAATTCCAATCCGCGGTTCGACGGAATGCGCAATCGCGAGGCCCTGAGCGCGATCGTCCAGTGGCTGGACCGCGACGGCAAGGGCCATGCGTCGGTCAACTACCGGTTGCGCGACTGGCTGGTGTCCCGCCAGCGCTACTGGGGCACCCCGATCCCGATCGTCTACTGCGAGCGCTGCGGCGCTGTGCCCGTGCCCGAGGATCAGCTCCCCGTCGAGCTGCCGGAGATCGAGGACTACGCTCCCCGGGGGCGCTCGCCGCTGGCGGCCGCGGAGGAGTGGGTGCGCACCAGCTGTCCGGAGTGCGACGGCGACGCGCGCCGGGAGACGGACACGATGGATACGTTCGTGGACTCGTCGTGGTACTTCCTGCGCTACTGCGACGCGTCCAACGACAGCGCGGCCTGGGACCCGGCGGTGCTGGCGGAGTGGATGCCAGTCGATCAGTACATCGGCGGCGTCGAGCACGCGATCCTGCACCTGATGTACGCGCGGTTCGTCACCAAGGCGCTCGCCGACCTGGGCCACCTCGATGCGCAGGAGCCGTTCAGGGCGCTGTTCACCCAGGGGATGGTCACCAAGGACGGCGCGAAGATGAGCAAGTCCCGGGGCAATGTCGTCTCACCCACGTCGATCGTCGAGCGCTACGGCGCGGATACGGCCAGGTGTTACATCCTGTTCATCGGCCCGCCCGACCAGGATGCGGACTGGTCGGATGAGGGCATGGAGGGAGTGCACCGGTTCCTGAGCCGGCTATGGCGGTTGGCGGCGGAGACAGCTGAGAAGGGGTCCGCGGGGCGCACGCGCCCCGCGGATGACCCGCCGCATGCGGCGGGTCAGGAGGGGTCGCATGCGACCCCTCCCGGGCTGCACATGTGCAGCCCGGCCGGTCGGCGCATGCGCCGACCGGAACAACATCAGCTTTTCAAGAGCATGCGGACCCGCCCTTGTCGGCGCCGACCGACACAGCATTAGACCCGTCGGGTGAGGATCTTGAGCTTCTGCGCAAGGCGCACTGGGCGATCGACAAGGTGAGCGGCGATCTTCGACGGTTCGCGTTCAACACGGCGATCGCGGCGGTGATGGAGCTGCTCAACGAATGTTCGCGCCTACGCGAGGACACGAGCGTGGCCGGCCAGCGGTTCGCGCTGGCGACGGCCGCATCGCTGCTGTTCCCGTTCGCGCCGCACGTCAGCGCGGACGTGTACGAGCGGCTGACGGGCGAGCGGGTGTGGGAGCAGCCCTGGCCACAGGCCGATCAGGAGCTGCTGGAGCGCGATGTGTACGAGCTGGTGTGTCAGGTCAATGGCAAGCTGCGCGATCGTGTGCAGGCGGCATCCGACGCCAGCCCGGATGAGCTCAAGGAGCTGTGTCGTGCCGCGCCGAACGTGCAAGCGCATGTGGACGGCAAGCAGATCGTCAAGGAGATAGTGGTGCCGGGCAAGCTAGTTGAATCTCGTCGTGCGCTAGACGACCGATAGGCGGCGCGATGCGGCGTCCTCAGTCGCTCGCGTACCGATCGACGATCTAATGAGATCGACTGATCGGCCAGCACGCCACGCTCCCTGCGTCCTTGCCTCACTTGCCTCTGGGCCGTCTAGCGCTTGCTGAAAGGATTGTCGGCGCATCGGCATACACTCGCATGGCGATGGCCGACCTGAAGCCCGCGTATTTGATCCACGGCGACGACCACGGTGCGGTGGCCGAGCGCCGTGCGGGTCTGCGCGCCCTGGCCGAACGCGACGACGGCGCGGACAGTGTCGAGGCGCTGGAAGGAGAGTCGGCGTCGCCCGCGGGCGTGGCAGGCGCGCTTGCGGCGATGACGCTCACGGTCGGACGGCGGGTGATCCTGGTGGATGGGGTCGAGCGCTGGAAGCAGGCCGAGGTCGAGGATCAGCTCGCACCGGCGCTGGAGGCGATGCCGCCCGATACGACGCTGGCGCTGTTCGCGCGCGAGGAGGGCCGGACGAAGGCTCCCGCGGCGGTCCACGAGGCCGTTAAGCGGGCGGGAGGGCAGGTGGTCGCGCAGGGGACGGTCAAGCCGTGGGACCTGCCCAAGTGGACTCGCACTCAGGCGGCCGGCATGGGCGTGATCGAGCTGGACATGGCCGCGGCCACGGCGCTGGTCGGCCAGGTCGGCGAGCGCCAGCAGCGGCTCCTGCGAGAGCTGGAGAAGCTTGCGCTGGAACGGGACGCGCCCGGCAGGGTGACCGTCGAGGAGATCGAAGCGCGCGCGGCGCGCTCGGCGCAGTACCGCGCGTACACGCTCGCCGACGCGCTGGTCGGCGCGGACCGGCGGGAGGCCACGCGTACGTATATGCGTCTGCGCTCGCAGGGCGAGCGACTGGCCGGGCTGACCTATCTGATGGCCTCGCGTCTGCGCGAAGCGCTCGTCATCGCGCTGCGCCTGCAGGCGGGCGAGTCCGCCGCCGAGGTCAGGCGCGGCCTGCGGATGCCGCCGCGTGCCGCCGAGCGGTTCGTCAAGGACGTCGCCCAGACCGAGCCCGAGCGGTTACGCGCCGCGCTCGCAGCTCTGGCGGACCTGGAGATCGATACGCGCGGGGGCTCACCCATACCGGAGGCCCGTTCGCGGATGTCGGGGCTGGACGAAGAGACGCTGGCGCTGCGCGCGATCGAGTCGATCACAGATGGCCACTAGGCGGCGCGATGCGGCGTCCTCGGTCGCTTGCGTGCCAAGCACGCCACGCTCCCTGCGTCCCGGCCAGCATGCCTATTGACCGTCTGGGGCTTACTTAGGAAGGTGATCCGGCGCGCAACCTGGCGGCGCGGGACTTGCGGCGGGCGCCCGTGTTGGGGTGCATCGCGCCGCGCTTGACGGCCTTGTCGATCGTGCTCACAAGCTCGCGATGCTCAGTGTCGGCCGTGGCGGTGTCGCCACTCTGCATCGTGGACTCCAGGCGCCGAAAGTAGGTCTTGATCGCCGAGGTATACCGGCGGTTCTCCAGCCGCTCGCGCTCGGTGCGCAGGATGCGCTTCTTCTGAGAATGAATGTTGGCCATAGACGAATGCCCCGAGTGCGCGGCCAGACTGCCCGCGCGCGCCGTGGAGCGCCGTACTATAGCGGCCTTGTCTGAGATCTCAGGAGCCGACGAACCCCCGGGAGGACCTCAGCCGGATCTTTCCGATGAGGCTGCCGGTATCTCCGACGCTCCCGAAGATGACCTGGTCGAGGCGCTCGCCGATGTCATAGGCATGCCCGACGCTGGCTGGGCGGCCCCAGTCGACCCGCCGGTCGATCCGCGCGTCGAGGTCATCGGTATTCCCGACGCGAGCTTCGGCGAGGAATTCGGCGGCCTCGGCCAACCGGAGCCCGAGCATCGTGGGGGTGGCGGCGAGGATGGGGCGGGCGTCAGCGGCGGGGGAGAACGGGTCGCGCGCAACACCGTGATCTTCTCGATTGCGACCGGCGTATCGCGCGTGCTCGGGCTCGCGCGCGAAGTCGTCGCTGCGAGCTTCTTCGGGACGTTGGGCCCGGCCTCGGCGTTCACGATCGCGTTTCAGATCCCGAACCTGGTGAGCAACCTGTTCGCCAACGCGGCGCTGTCGGCGGCGTTCGTGCCGGTGTTCACCGACCTGCTGCAGCAGGGCCGCAAGCGCGAGGCGTTCCGGCTCGCCTCGACCCTGTTCTGGATCATGCTGATCGTCCTCGGGGCTGTCACGGCGGTGTTCGTGCTCGCCGCGGGCGTGATCATGCCGCTGTTCACGGGTCCCACGTTCAACGGCGCGCTCGACGCGCTCACGGTCGGGCTCTCGCAGATCCTGTTCCCGGTCGTGTTGCTGATCGGCCTGATCGGCCTGCTAGTCGGGATCCTGCAGTCATACGAACACTTCACGATCCCCGCGATCTCGCCCGCCGTCTGGAATCTCGTGATCATCGTGCTGCTCGTCGTCCTGCGTCCCCATTTCCAAGGCGGCTATAAGGACGGCGATCAGCTGTACGCGTACGCGATCGCGATCCTGATCGCGACGTTCGTGCAGATGCTGATGGTGTTCGGGGCGCTCGGGCGGATCGATTTTCGCCTGCAGATGTCGATCGACTGGCACGACCCGCGCATCCGCCAGGTGTTCACTCTGATGCTGCCGGTCACGATCGGCCTGGGCATCGTTAACCTCGACCAGCTGATCAACTCGGTGTTCGGCACGCTCGTCTCCGAAGAAGCGCCGCGCGCGATCGACAACGCGTTTCGCATCTATATGTTGCCGCAGGGCCTGTTCAGCGTCGCTGTGGCGACGGTACTGTTCCCGACCCTCAGCCGCATGGCCGCAAGGCACGATGTTCAGAACATGCGCCGGACGATTGGCGTGGGGATGCGCCAGATCAACCTGCTGCTGATTCCTTCGGCGGTGTTCATACTCGTGTTGACGACGCCGATCGTACGACTCGTGTTCGAACGTGGCCATTTTAATGTGAAATCGACGGATCTGGTGTCCGAAGCGCTGTTCTGGTTCGCGCTCAGTCTGCCGTTCGGGGGGCTGAACCTGCTGCTGACCCGCGTGTTCTTCTCCGTCCAGCGCCCGTGGATCCCGACCAGGCTCGCTGCACTGAACATCATCGTGGACATTGTGGTCTCGATCGGCCTGTACAAGCCACTGGGGATCGCCGGGCTGATTATCGGCACGGTCGTGGCCAACGCCGTGATGACCGCGCTTCAGCTCCACCGTCTGCGGATCGGGTTCAACGGCCACCTGGAAGGCGAGCAGACGATCATGATCACCGCGCGGATACTGCTCGCATCGACGTTGCTGGGGATCGTGTCGTGGGTCGTGTGGATGATCCTCGACCACCTGCTCGGCGCGTCGTTGGTGGCCCAGATCGTCAGCGTCGGCGGGGCCGGCGTGGCCGGAGTGCTCGTGTACATGCGCGCCGTCCTGACGATGCGCATCCCCGAGGCCCACCAGGTCCATCGCCTGATCCGCACCCAGCTCGGGCGGGCGTAGGCCTACCCGGCAGCCGGCGCCGGGCTCGTTCGAGCAGGAGCAGACCCGGGCCGACGCTCGATCGAGGGGGGCGCTTGAGAGGCCCGTGGCGGTATGGAGCCGGACGAGCCAGTAGCCCGCCCGGCTGCACCCGACATAGATCGCCGCTTACTACATACGTCCCAGGACTGCGTGTCTTTGCCTGGGCGGCGTGACACTCCCGACACCTGGACAGGCCGCCGACCGTAAGGCCGGCGCGTAGCCGCGGTTGAGCCTCGAAGGCCCGTAGTCGAGTTGGCGATCCGCCGGACCACGCAGGCTAGCGCGTCGGGCTTCGGGCTGGGGTAGCGGTCAGGCTTTCGGGCCGGGCGCCGAACGGACCCTGGCCTTGGGAGCGTGCGCCCCTCTAGAGTTGGCCGCTCATGGACCAGGCCCGCATCCGCAACTTCTCGATCATCGCGCACATCGACCACGGCAAGTCGACGCTGGCCGATCGCATCCTCGAGCTGACGCACACGGTCGCGCCGCGCGAGATGCGAGCGCAGGTGCTCGACTCGATGGATCTGGAGCGTGAGCGCGGCATCACGATCAAGGCCCAGGCCGTGCGCGTGTTCTTCACCGCGGCCGACGGTGACACGTATCAGCTGCACCTGATCGACACGCCGGGGCATGTGGACTTCACGTATGAGGTCTCGCGCTCGCTCGCGGCATGCGAGGGAGCGCTGCTGGTGGTCGACGCGGCGCAGGGGGTGGAGGCCCAGACGGTGGCCAACACCTACCTGGCGGTCGAGTCGGGGCTGGAGTTGATTCCGTGTCTGAACAAGCTCGACCTGCCCGGGGCCGAGCCCGAGCGGGTCGCAGGTGAAGTGAGCGAGCTGATCGGCGAGCCGCCGGAGGGGATCTTGCGCATCAGCGGCAAGACGGGGCAGGGGGTGCCGGAGGTGCTGGAGGAGCTCATCAAGCGCGTCCCACCGCCCGCGGGCGACCCGGACGCCCCGGCGCGAGCGCTTATCTTCGACTCCGAGTTCGACCAGTACCGCGGCGTGATCGCGTATATCAGGGTGGTCGACGGCGTCTTCAGGAAGGGCGAGGCGATCCGCGCGATGGCAACGGGAACGGAGGCGGACATCGACGACATCGGCGTGTTCAGCCCGCAGATGATGCCGACCGACCAGCTGGCGGCTGGAGAGGTCGGGTATCTGATCACGGGCCTGAAGGACGTCACGCTGCTGCGCGTGGGAGACACGCTGACCACACGCACGCGAACGTCCGGCCCCGGGAGCCGTAACGCCGGCGCAGAGGCGACCGAGGCTCTGCCGGGATATCGCGAGGTCAAGCCGATGGTCTTCTGCGGGCTGTTCCCGATCGAGTCCGACGACTACTCCGACCTGCGTGACGCGCTGGAGAAGCTGGTGCTCAACGATGCGGCGCTGTCGTGGGAGCCGGAGACCTCGGACGCGCTCGGGTTCGGGTTTCGCTGCGGCTTTCTGGGCCTGCTGCACATGGACATCGTGCGCGAGCGACTGGAGCGCGAGTACGACCTGGAGCTGCTCGCGACGATGCCCTCGGTGGAGTTCGACCTGACGCTCACCAACGGGCAGGAGCTCGAGGTGCACAACCCGTCGGACATGCCCGATCCGGGAACGATCGAGGAGATCCGCGAGCCGTTCATCCAGGCGTCGATCATCGCGCCGAAAGAGTTCGTGGGCGCGGTCATGGAGCTCTGTCAGGAGCGCCGCGGCGTGCATTCGGCGATGCACTACCTCTCACCCGAGCGGGTGCAGCTGAACTACGAGCTGCCACTGGCGGAAATCGTGCTGGACTTCTTCGACCAGCTGAAGTCGCGCACCAAAGGGTATGCCTCGCTGGACTACGAGCTGAGCGGCATGAAGCAGTCCGACCTGGTCAAGCTCGATGTGCTGCTGGCGGGCGACACGGTCGACGCGCTGTCGATGGTCGTCCATCGCGACAAGGCGTACGAGATGGGACGTACGCTGACAGAGAAGCTGCGCAAGCGGATCCCGCGCCAGCAGTACGACGTGCCGATCCAGGCGGCGATCGGCTCGCACGTGATCGCCAGGGAGACCGTCAAGGCGTTTCGCAAGGACGTGATCGCCGGTTGCTACGGCGGTGACATCACCCGCAAGAAAAAGCTGCTGGCCAAGCAGAAGGAGGGCAAGAAGCGAATGAAGCAGGTCGGCCGCGTGGAGGTCCCCCAGGAGGCGTTCCTGGCGGTGCTCGAGCTGGGCGAGGAGTAGAGCGCAAGAAGGGCCTCGCGCGGGCGTGTCCCGTTCGACGGGGTTGGTCGGGTAAGGGGGTGTGCGCCCTGACACCGTGAGCGAGCATCGTCGCCTGTACCTGCTCGGGCGGGTGGTCGTCGCCCGCTACTACCGCCGTCCGCTGACCCTGGCCGCGGTCGCCCGTGCGATCTCCACCTCGCCCCGGCAGCTGCAGCGTGCGTATGCGCAGTTCGGGGATTCCTTTCACGAGGACCTGTTCGCCCGTCGGATGTCGGTCGCGGCACAGCTGCTGGCCGAGCAGCGGGCGATCCCCGTCAGCGACGTTGCGCGGTTGGTGGGCTATCGCTCGTCACACTTCGCGCGCGCCTTCCGCCGCCGCTATGGCCTCTCGCCCGCCCTGTTCCGCGATCGTGCCGTCCGGCACGTCGACCGGGCGCAGTGACATCCGCCGAGGCCCGGCAGCCGCACGCGCATCAGCGTTCCCCCGCCCGGCGCGCGCTCGGCGGAGACGACGCCGCCATGCTGGGTGACGACCTGCCTGACGATTGCCAGGCCCAGCCCCGAGCCGGGACGCCCGCGCGCCTCCGCGCCGCGATAGAAGCGGTCGAACACGTACGGCATGTCCTCAGTCGGGATGCCCTGTCCGTGGTCGCGCACGGTCAGCTCGCCGCCGTGGAGCTCGATCTCGACGGGCTCGCCCGCGGGGCTGTACTTGACGGCGTTGTCGATCAGGTTGACCACGGCCCGATCCAGGCGGGCCGCGACGCCGCTGACGAGCACCGGTGCAAGCGTCATGTGCAGCGGCGTCGCCGGCGAGTTACGGCGGGCACGCTCGACCGCCTCGCTGACGACCACGTCCAGGCGCACATCCTCGACGTCGGTGCGCTGTTCCTCGCCGCGGGCGAGGTCGATCAGGTCGTTCATCAGCAGCGTCAGCTCCTCGATCTGCTCGACCACGTCATCCAGCAGAAGCCTGCGCTGCTCGCCGTCCATGTTGCCGGCGTGCTGCAGGATCTCGATGTTCGTGCGCAGGCTCGTGACCGGCGTGCGCAGCTCGTGCGAGGCGTCGGCGACCAGCTGGCGCTGGGCGTGCACCGAAGCGTCCAGCGCGCCCATCGAGACCTCGAGCGCGTCGAGCATCGCGTTGAAGCTGACGGCAAGCCGCCCGATCTCATCCTCGCCGGCCGGCGCGATGCGCCGGGACAGGTCCTGAGTCTCGGCCACGTGCTCGGCTGCCCGCGTCAGCCGCTTGACCGGCAGCATCGCGGTGCGCGCGACGAGCCGTCCCAGCAGCGCCGCCAGCAGGATCCCGCCGAGGGCGAGCAGCACCAGGATCAGACGCAGGTGGCTCAGCAGTTCGTTCACTTCGGTCAGCGGCTGGGCGAACTGCACGACGCGCCCGGGCGCGAGGTACTCAGCGAGGATGCGCAGTTCGACGCCGGTGACGGTGGCGTCGCGAAAGAAGCTCGTGCCATGGCCCGCGGCCAGCAGCGCGGGTGCGGGCGTCGACGGGCAGCGTCACGTTCTTGGCGCCCGACCTGAACAGGACGGTTCCTCTGGAGTTGACCAGCTGCTGATAGCCGCGCACCTGGTTGGGCCGGGGCGAGACGTTGCCCAGCGCGTTGCCCGGAGGCTGGGGTCCGTTTTCGAACAGCTGCTGCGCCGAGGCGCTGCGGCTCTGCAGGGCGTCCAGCAGGCGGTCGCCGCGCCGGCGCGCGGGATGGCGCTCGATCAGTCGCAGGTTGTCCGAGCGGTTGCGCAGCTGCGCGTCCACCTGGCCGTGCAGCTCGTTGGAGGTGAGCAGGTACACGAGCATCGAGGCGAGCACCACAGCGATCGCCACCGCGGCCGCGGACACGAGCGTGATGCGCCGCCGAAAGCTCACCCGCCTCCGGCCGCCGGCTTGCCCGGCGGTGCCTTTCGGCTCCGGCGATGGCGTCGGGCGCCCTCCAGGCGGTGTCGGTAGCGACGCTGACGGTAAGGCCGCTGACGGTAAGGCCGCTGACGGTAAGGCCGCTGACGGCACCTGTGCTCATGGCGCGCGCAGCACGTAGCCGACGCCGCGCACCGTGTGCAGCAGCCGGGGCTCGTCCGCGGCCTCGGTCTTGCGGCGCAGGTAGCCCATGTAGACGCCCAGCGAGTTGGAGGTCGCGCCGAAGTCATAGCCCCAGACGTGCTCGAATATCGCCGATCGCGTCAGCACCTGGCGCGGGTGGCGCAGGAACATCTCCAGCAGCAGGAACTCGGTCCGCGTCAGCGCCAGCACCCGCTCGCCGCGCCAGGCTTCGTGCGCCAGCCGGTCCAGGCGCAGGTCCTCGAATGAGAGCGTGCGCTCCTGCTCGTCGTCGTCCTCGTCTCCTGCCCGGCGCAGCAGCGCACGCACGCGCGCGAGCAGCTCGCGCAGCGCGAACGGCTTGACCAGATAGTCGTCCGCGCCGGCGTCCAGCCCGGCGACACGGTCGTCGATCTCCTCGCGCGCGGTCAGCATCAGCACGGGCGTACGGTCGCCGCCTTCGCGCAGTCGCCGGCATACCTCGAGGCCGTCCACGCGCGGCATCGCCACGTCGAGGATCACCACCTCGTAGGGGTCTGTCCCCAGGCGCTCGAGCGCCTGCTGTCCATCCATCGCCTGCGCGACTGCGTAGTGCTCTAGCGTGAGCGCTCGTGACAGTGCGTTCTGCACCGCGGGCTCGTCGTCGACGACGAGTATGCGAGCGACTTGCTCGGTCATACGGTGATTAAAGCGGAGGGAGTGCCACCGATCGTCGATAACGAGCCAAACGAAGAGGATGTTTCGGCGGACGCCTCCGCCGAGTCGGCCGCGATGTCCGCGCAGTCGCGCACCCTGCGCAACAGCCTGCTCGGTCTCGCGATCTTCTTCGCGCTCGTTGCCGCCCTGCTGCTGAGCGTCCCGGGGCTGCGCTCGGCAGCCGATCGCATCGGCGACGCGCACGCCGGATGGGTGGCCGCCGGGGTCGGGTTCGAGCTGCTGTCCTGCGCCGGCTATGTCGTGCTGTTCGGGCTCGTGTTCGGGATGCTCGGCCGGCGCCTGGTCTCGCGCCTGTCGCTGTCGGAGCTGGCGGTCAACTCGGTCGTCTCGGTCAGCGGCCTCGCCGGGATCGCGCTCGGAGCGTGGGTCCTGCGCAGCAGGGGGGTGTCGGTGCAGCGCATCGCCAAGCGCTCGGTGCTGATCTTCGTGCTCACGAGCGCTGTCAACGTCGGCGCGACGGTCCTCATCGGCGTGCCGATGTGGCTCGGCCTGCTGCCCGGCTCGCGCAACCCGCTGCTCACGCTGCTGCCCGCCGCGGCCGCCGCAGCGACGATCGCGGGAACACTTGCGCTGGCCGAGTGGGCGCGCCGCAGCGCCAACGCCCGCAGGCTGCGCTCGCGCGGACGCATGTATGTCGCGCTAACGGCGCTGAGCGGCGGCGTGTTCGACGCGCTGGAGCTGATCCGCGCGGGACGCGACTGGCGGCTGCTGGGGGCGGTGGCGTACTGGCTGTTTGACGTCGCCGCGCTGTACGCGTGCCTGCTGGCCTACGGCCCGGCGCCGTCGTTTTGGGCGGTGTCGATGGCATACCTGGTGGGTATGCTCGCCAACTCCCTGCCGATTCCCGCCGGCCTGATCGCGGTCGAAGGCGGGCTGTTCGGGATGCTGCTGCTGTTCGGGGTGCGTCCGGGCTCGCTGGTGCTCGCCGCGGTCGTCACCTACCGGGCGATCTCGCTGTGGATACCGGCGCTGATCGGCTCGCTGGCGTTCTTCAGCCTCCGTCGCGAGCTGGCGCGTCCGCTTGCGCCTGTGACGCCGCCGTAGCGATGCGCAGGCTGTTCGTGAACGCGACCTGCGACGCGGCCTGCTGGCAGGCGCGCCCCGGCAGGTGCGCCATCGTGTGCTGGAGCGCGCGGTTCTGCGGCCCGGACAGACCGGGACAGTAGACGGGCGGAGGCAGCTGGCCCGTGGCCGAGCCGGATGCGTTCAGCGGGCGCAGCGCAAGTGCCGCGGCGCGCGCGTGCGCGAACGTGTCGGAGAAGATGTCGATCGCGACCCGGCCGCTGTACAGCTCCATCGAGCGCCCGCCGTCGTACGCGGTCGCCGGAACTCCCCTGATCACCATGTTGCGCTGCGGACCGAGCGCCGCGTTGGAGTGCAGCCTGTAGATGACCGTCGTCACCTGCAGCGGCAGCGTGCACGAGCCGCCGCCCCCAAATACGCCCTTGCTGCGAACGCAATCGCCGTAGTAGACGCTGTCGCCGACCGCGCTGTTGTAGCCCTTGCGCCCGTCCGCGGCGACGAGCGGCTGCCCGGCGAAGCGTGGGCCGGCCCAGTAGATCCGGTAGTAGGGGAACGTCTGCGCTTCGGCCAGTTCGCGCGCGGCGATCGGTCCCGGGTGTCCGGTCGTGCCACAGCCGGCAGCGATCGCGGCGACGATCGTCGTCAGGGCCAGGCCTGCTCGTATAGCTCGTGTGGACGTCATGATCTGCGCGTGTCGATTATCGACGACGCTACTTCAAGCCCGCTGGCCGGTTTCAACAGGCATGGGTCGGAGCCTGGTGGGGTAGCACCCCGGGCTCCGACCTATTCGCTCGTCTCGGGAGCCATGCCCGTCGCCGTGATCCTGGCCGCGGGGCTGCTGGTCGTGTGGCTGCTGGTGAACCCGCGGACACCGGACCTGGCGGCGCAGGTGTACCGGCTCGGGCTGTACGAACGCTCCGGTATGGCGGTGTTCGACGAGCACTGGTACGCGGGCCATGCGCTGCCCGGCTACAGCCTGCTGTTCGCGCCGCTCGCGTCGCTGGTGGGGATGCGCGTGCTTGCGGTCGTGTCGGTGCTCGTGTCGGTGCTGCTGTTCGAACGGATCGTGCTCGGCGTGTACGGTCGCGAGCTGTGCGTGCGATGGGGCGCCTGCCTGTTCGCGGTGGCAGCCGTCGGGGACGTATGGAGCGGGCGACTGACATTCGCGCTCGGCGTCACCATCGCGCTGGCGTGTGCGTGCGCGCTGTCCCGTGAGCGGATGGTTGTCGCAGCGCTGCTCGCGGCGGTGTGTGCGGCGGCGAGTCCCGTGGCGGGCGTGCTGTTGGCGCTTGCGGGGCTGTCGTACGCGCTGGCACGGCGCGCTCCGATGGTCCTGCTCGCGATCGGGGCGCCGGTCGCGCTGGTGGTGGTGCCGGTGCGGGCGCTGTGGCCCGAAGGCGGATACGAGCCATACCCCGTGACGTCGTTCGCGGCGACGGTGCTCGTCGTGGGCGTGTTCCTGTGGGCTCTGCCGCGCGGTGAGAGCCGTAATCGGGTATTGCGGGTGGGGGCGATCGTGTATCTCATCGCGTGCGCGCTGTGTTTGATCGTGCGTACGCCGATGGGCAGCAACGTGGAGCGCTACGGGGTGCTGCTCGCAGGGCCGCTGCTGCTGTGCGCGCTCGCCGAGGACCGCGATCGGGCTCGCGGGCGGGGGGTCAGGAGCAGAGGGTGGGGGGGCAGGCGCAAGGGGCGAAGAGGCAGGCGCAAAAGGGGGGCGCGCGTGCGCGCATCCACATCCACGGTCATCCCCGTGGCGGTCGCGCTGTGCGTCATCGTGGTGTGGGTCGTATGGGGGCCGGTGCGCGAGACGGTCGCGGTGGCGGGGTCGCAAGCGACGCGGGCCTCGTACTACGCGCCGGTCGAGCGTTATCTGTCCAGTCACGCGAGCCTGGAGCGGGTCGAGGTGCCGCTGACGCGCTCGCACTGGGAGGCCGCGTTGCTCGCGCCGAGCGTGTCGCTCGCGCGGGGCTGGGAGAAGCAGCTGGACGTGCGCTATGACTCGGCTCTGCTCGCGTCCGGGCTGACGGCGAGCGCGTATCGCAAGTGGTTGGACGAGCAGGCGGTCGCGTACGTCGCGTTGCCCGACGTGCCGCTGGACCCATCCAGTGCGGGCGAGGGGACGTTGATCCGCCGGGGGCTGGCGTACCTGCGGCTGGTGTTCGCGAGTAGGCACTGGCGCGTGTACGCAGTGCGCGACGCGACGCCGCTGCTCGCGGGCCCGGGGCGGCTGACGGCGCTTGGGAGCGACACGTTCGCGCTGGACGCCCGCTCGCGGGGAACGCTGCTGGCGCGGATCCATTACACCCGCTACTTCACGGTCGTCTCGGGCCGGACCTGCGTGGCGAGCGCTCCGGGGGGCTGGACGTACGTACGTGCTCGGGAGCCCGGCCCGATCGTGGTCGCGGCGCGGCTCTCATTGAGTCGGGCCCTCGGGCTGGGCGGCTCGTGCACCGGTTGAGGGGCTCCGGGTTCGGGCTTTTGGGGGCGATCGGTCGGGGTGCTGCGCACATGTGCCGGCGGCGCTCCAACCAGTCCCAGTCGCACCAGAGAGCGAGCTACTTGGGCGCGAGACCGTACAAGCCCGTGTAGCCGGTCAGGTAGATGTTCTGCCCGTCGCTGATCACGGGGTCGAACGAGCCCGAGTGCATCTGAAACACGACCCGGCCGGTGGAGATGCCAAGACCGTACGTGTGGTGGGTTGCCAGATCGGCGAAGTACACGACCCGCCCGACGATCGTCGCGGATCCCGAGATGCGTCCACCGGGGTGAAAGCGCCACTCGACGTGGCCGGTGCGGGCGTTGAACGCGTAGAACGTGCCGTCATAGGAGCCCGAATAGACGGTCGGGCCGAGGCCGGGCGCGTTGGCGATCGCCGGTGAGGCGTACACGTAGGCGCCGGTCTGGACGGCCCAGTCGAGATGGCCGGTGAACGCGTCGTAGGCGTAGGCGCGCCCGTCGGTGTTGCCGAGGAACACGCGCCCGTACATGACTGCCGCCGTCGAGTAGAACGTTCCACTCCCAAGCAGCGCGCCACCGGAGCCGCTGTCCCACAGCCGCCTGCCGGTGCGCTCTTCGAGCGCCTGGATGTGGCCCGAGTAGTCGCCGAAGTAGAGGATGCCCCCAGACAGCGTCGGGCTGGCCTTGACGGCGCCGCCCGCGTGATAGACCCAGACGACATCGCCGTTGTGGGCGTTCAGCGCATAGACGGTGCCGTTCTGGGAGCCGAAGAAGACATGGCCGTGGTCGACGAGCGGAGAGGACTCGCTCGGGCTGGGCAGATCGCGCGACCACAGCGTGCGCCCGGTGGCGTATGCGAGCGCGACGACGCGTCCCTTGCGGATGTGAGGCGAGCGTGCGAGCACGGTTGCGTACACGACGCCGCCCACAGCTGCGGGCGTGGATGCCGACAGCGAGCCGAGGCGGCGCTGCCAGAAGGTGTGACCGGTGTGGATGTTGATCGCGCTCAGCACACCGTCGTCGGCGAGCTGAAAGATGTGATCGCCGGTCAGCGAGGGCGGAAACTCGAGCAGCGAGCCGCCGTTGCGCACCCACAGACGCTTGAACGGCGGGAACAGGCGCGCGGGGGCGGGGAAGAAGCGGGTGTGGTTCTTGGAGTAGCCATAGAACGGCCACGAGGACCGTGCCGGGCCGCGCACGGGCAGCGTGGGGGATGGCTGCGCGATGAAGCGTGCATGAGGGTGGTAGATGCTGCCGGTGCGATGACGCTCGTAGAGGTACCCGCCGAGACCGATGGCAGCGAGCAGCGCGACGAGCCCCGCCGCGATCCAGCGCACGCGCCTCACGGACGGACCGGCCACGCTCGTATGATCGCGCGTATGCCAGAGGCACGCTCGCAGGTGTTCGCTCCGAAGCTGCTGCACGGCAAGGTGGCGCTGGTGACCGGCGGGGGGACAGGGCTGGGAAAGGCGACCGCGGTCGAGCTCGCGCGGTGCGGAGCGAGGGCCGTTGTGATCGCCGGACGGCGGGCAGAGGTGCTGGAAGGAGCGGCGGCCGAGATATGCGCGGCGATCGGCGCTGAGCCTGACGGGACAGGTGGCACGCGAGTGGACGCCGATCTGGAGGGGGTGATGAATGCGGGCGCGCCCGCGGGCGTGAGCGGGACCGCCGGCGCGGGCAGGGCAGGCTGGATCGCGGGGGACGTGCGCGAGCCGGTCGAGGCGCGACGGCTGATCGAGACCGTGCTGGAGCGGTATGGCAGGCTGGACGTGCTGGTCAACAACGCGGGCGGCCAGTACTTTACGCCCGCGGAGGGCATTGTCGCTAAGGGCTGGCGAGCGGTGTGGCGGTTGAACGTCGAGGGGATGCTGAACATGGCCGAAGCTGCCGCGGCGCGCGGGATGGGCGCCGAGGGTGAGGGCGAGGGCAAGGGCAAGGGCAACGGGGGCATGATCGTCAACGTGACGCTGTCCCCGCACCACGGGATGCCCGGCATGGCCCATTCGGGCGCGGCCAGGGCAGCGGTCGAGGCGCTCACGCGCGAGCTCGCCGCGCGCTGGGCGGATCGCGGTATCGCCGTGACGGCGGTCGCGGCCGGGCACTTCGACACGGAGGCGATGGCCAAGTACCCGGACACGGTGCGCGCCGGCATGGGACGCTCGGTCCCGCTGGGACGGCTCGGCCGCCCGCAGGAGCACGCGTGGCTCATGGCGCTGCTGTGCTCGCCGCTGGGGCGGGCGCTGAACGGGTCGACGATCACGCTGGACGGCGCCCGTGACAACTGGTTCGGTCCGTGGCCGCCTCCGGGGCTGACCGATGCCGGGGGCGAGGTGCCGACCGAGGAGCGCCGCGGGCGCGGTCCGGTGTGAGGGATATGGTTAACACGAGCCGAGCCCAACGAGTCCAGGTGGCGGTAGGATGACTACGGATTTTGCGGGCGAAGTGTTGTGGCTGCACAGAACCCTTCCAAGGTTCTAGGGCGGGTTCGATTCCCGTCGCCCGCTTGCAGTGCCACGGGGAGTGGCGCAGTCTGGTAGCGCACCCGGCTGGGGGCCGGGCGGTCGCAGGTTCAAATCCTGTCTCCCCGATACAAGAAAATACCTGGAAAACAGCACTTTTTGCCTTCTGCTCGTTCGTCAAAAAATGCCCCACGGGGAACAAACGGGGAACAGGATATTTTGAAACTTGCATTTGGACGCTCACGGAGGAGCGTTGCGGACCCTCTGATTCGAGGGCCTTCGCGCCGGTTTAGGTTTAGGTGGCGAGTTGTTAGGCGCGTTCCACTAAGCGCTTGTACATCTCGGTCATCTTGTCCCCGAGGTCGAAGGCGTCGCTGTCGCTGAGCGCTGGCCCAAAGGGCCAGTCGAATGGCGGAGTGCTTGGGTAGATCTGCCTGATGCGTATGGTGATCGGGCCGTCCGGGATCGGCGGGCCATATGCGAATCCATCTGGAAGGGTGAGCAGATGGAAGATGACCGGGCCGACTGCGAACGTCGTGGCCTGGCCGTTCAGCGGAGGTTCGCCGCCGGGTTGCACCGGGCCGTGGGAGATGCGCATCCCCCGGTGGATGTAGCGGGTGGTCCACAAGGTTCCGTCGTGCTTTCCGATCCATACGATCGCCCGCGTCGGCGGGAGCTGCTTTACGTACATCCGCTCTAGATGATTGATTCCACGGCTGGTGTCGTGGTTTTGGGGGGTTTCTGAGCAGCAGGGTCGAAGTCGGCGGTGCTCATAAGCATCGCCGACCGAAGGGGGCCTCGATGGACGCCGACCTCGACCTGTTGCTCACCGCTGTTTACGTCACAGCAGACGATCTCCTGCCCGATCGACCGAAGAACGCCAGACGAAGCGTCACAGACGCGGAGGTCATAACGCTCTGCGTCGCCCAGGCGATCATGGGTATCCCTTCCGACCGGCGCTTCCTCGCGGTCGCCTCCAAGCACCTGCGCCACCTGTTTCTGAAGATCCCCGCCCAGCCCGGCTACTTCAAGCGCCGTCGGCGTCTGGCCGAGACGCTGGAGTGGCTGATCGGCGTGTTCGCCAGTCAGAGCCCGGGATTCCACAGCCAGACGCTGCTGGTGGACTCCACTCCCGTGGAGTGCGCTCGCAGCCGCGAGACGGTCAAGCGCTCGGCGCTCGGTGATGCCGCCGACTACGGTTACTGCAGCTCCCACTCCCGTTTCTTCTGGGGCTTTCGCCTGCACGCACTCTTCGCACCCGACGGCACACCAAGGGCGCTCGCGCTGACTTCCCCCAAGCAGGATGAGCGCGAGGTCGCGCTGAAACTGCTCGCTCGCGCCCCGCGCATCGGTGGAGAGACCGTGATCGGTGACAAGGGTTATGTCGGGCGAGCGTTCGCTGCTGGCGTAGCAGAACTCGACGCCACGATCCTCAGACCCGCCCGCAAAGACGAGCCCGGCCCGGGTCCCAACCTCGCCCCGATCCGCCAACGCATCGAGTCGATCTTCTGGACCTGCAAGGACCTGCTGACACTGGAGCGCCACGGCGCAAGAACACTCCCCGGTCTCAGAGAGCGCATCGTGCAACGCCTACTCACCCTCGCCGCCGCCGTCACCCTCAACCACCAACTCGGCCGCCCCACACGCGCACTCGTCAACTACTGCGCCTAACACCGTGGAATCAATCATCTAGATCGGCGGAGCCGGTGGCCCGCGTCTCGGGACTGGAGAACTCGGCAACCATGTTCTTCAGGGACGCCCAGGTTGCGAGGATCGTTTGGCTTCTGCGGTCCAGGTGCTGGGGCTCCCCGAGCATAAGCGGGCGCAGGATCGGCTTGGTGGCGGTCTCCAAGCCACTCATCCACTCGTTGTTGCAGGGTCTGCAAACGACGCGGGGCTTGAAGTGCTTGTGCAGCACCCTCCCGAAGGGGCGGTTTTCGAGGAGCTCGGTCGCGTCGAATAGGCGCTGAGCCCCTTGCTTTTCGGGTAGGAGACTGTGCATCCATCTGGGCCATATGTGCTCCTCGCTGCGGGGTCGGTCGGGGCCAAATGGCATGCGGCAGAAGATGCAGTGCTCGGGAAGGTCGAGCCCGACCTTTGTGGTCATCGAACGAGCCTATTCGCAGAGCGTGAGGCATCAAGAGGTCGTTAGTGACTTGTGTTCGTGGCCTCCTCTTGGATTGAGATGCTGCGGGTCGCCACTGAGCGGTGTCAAGGCTGACCTGCCTGGGACGCCTCGTGGCGGCGGTTGGGCCTTGACGCCGCGACGCCGGTCTCTCTACCCAGCCCACCATGGTGTCAGTCGGCAGCCCTGCTGCCGACCTCAGTGATGGTTGTTGGCATTTCGTGCTCTCAATGCGCGGTGGTGGTTGCCGGTATGAGAGGCTTGCTGGATGTGCCGGCGTCGATGAAGCGGAGGCGAGGTGGAGAAGAAGTTCACGAGTGATGAGATGCCGCTTTCGCAGCTCTTGGACCAAGCATTCTCGGCCGTGCTCCAGCTCCCTGACTTCCAACGTAGCTGGGTGTGGGATGACAACCACATAGCGAGCCTGCTGGCTTCGATCTCCCTGTCGTATCCGATTGGTGCCGTCATGACTCTGCAGACCGGCAATCCAGACGTCCGGTTTCGGCCGAGGTTGCTCGAGGGGGTCGTGCTCGACAAGCCCGCCGAGCCGGAGTTCCTGTTGCTGGACGGCCAGCAACGAGTGACCTCGCTGTACCTTGCCCTGAAGTCGGGACAGCCTGTACCGACCCGCGACGAGCGCGGCAAGGGGCTGTCCCGGCGGTACTACGCGGACATTGCCCGCTGTCTTGATCCGTCGGCGGACCGGGAGGACGCGATCCTTGGTGTGCCAGCTGACGGCTTGTTGAAGACATTCCGAGGGGAAATCTTGCTGGACGTCTCCACGAGGGAGGCTGAGATCGCCGCGGGCATGTTCCCACTCAGCATCGTCCTGGACTACAGCGAGATGACCTCGTGGCAGCTGGAGTATCTCCAGAACGCACCTGGTAGCGCGGAGGATCGTCTCGCGACTTGGAAGTCCTTTAGCGAACGCGTGATCAACGCCTTCGTTCAGTACCAGGTGCCGACCATCCAACTCATCCGCTCCACGCCGAAGGAGGCCGTCTGCCAGGTTTTTGAGAAGGTCAACACAGGCGGCGTGTCGCTGACCGTGTTCGAGCTCCTCACGGCGACCTACGCAGCAGACGACTTCAATCTCCGCGACGATTGGGAGGCTCGGCGGGCTCGCTTCGACGGGCACTCGGTGCTAGAGAGGGTCGCGGCGACTGACTTCATTCAGGTCGTGACGCTGCTCGCGACGTATGCCCGTCGGCAGGCGCACCTCGAAGCTCACCCCGGGGACGAAAAGGCACCGGGGGTGTCGTGCAAGCGACGAGATGTCCTGCGGCTAGAGCTGTCCGACTACAGGCAGTGGGCCGACGTAGCCACCCAGGCGCTCGAGCGTGTCGTCCCGTTTCTGCATAGTGAGCACGTCTTCAGCGCGCGAGACATCCCGTACGCCACACAGATCGTCCCGCTGGCGGCAATATCGGCGGTGCTGGACAAGCAAGCGGAAGGTCACGGGACGCGTGCCCAGCTCGCCCAGTGGTACTGGTGCGGCGTGTTCGGGGAGATGTACGGCGGGTCGACCGAGACCAGATTCGGACTCGATCTACCCGATGTGGTGAGCTGGATCCGCGACGCGGGTGAGGAGCCGCGCACAATTCGAGATGCCCAGTTCCAGGCCGAGCGGCTGCTGACCTTGCGATCACGCAACGCCGCAGCCTATAAGGGTCTCTACGCGCTGCAGATGAAGCGAGGCGCACGCGACTTCCGAACCGGGAACACGATCGACATTCACGCGTACGTGGACGACGCAATCGATATCCACCACATCTTCCCCCAACGGTGGAGCGATTCCAACGGAATCGAGGAGCGCTACGCGAACAGCGCGGTCAACAAGACCGCCATCGACGCCCATACGAACAGACAGATCGGTGGGCACGCTCCAAGCGAGTACCTGGCCGCGATTGAAGGGAAGGACAAGACCTCTGCCACGACTCTCGATGCCATCCTACGCTCGCACGAGATCGATCCTGTTGCGTTGCGTCAAGACGACTTCGCGTCGTTCTTCAACCAGCGCTTCGAGCGCCTGCTTAAGCTGATCGAGGCAGCAATGGGCAAGCCAGTGAACCGCAGCGCAGATCAAAGCGAGAGCCCCTTCGTTGATCCCCAGCGCGAAGCAGAGCTCATTCGAGACAGCCTCGCCACCCTGATCGCACAAGGCGAGAGCAAGGTCTTGGAGTTCAAGTCAACCGGACGCAAGAACCTCCACACCGGCGAGAAGGACCCACGGATCGAGTGGTCAGTGATCAAGACGATCGCCGGCTTCACGAACAGCTATGGCGGCACTCTCGTGGTCGGAGTAGACGATGCCGGCGAGATCGTCGGCATCGACGAGGACTTCCCGTTCCTCAAGAAGCCCGACTGCGACGCCTGGGAGCTCTGGCTAACAGACGCCATCAGCCACGGCCTCGGAAAGGCAGCAGCCGCGGAGCTCGAAGTTCGAATCGCCGAGGTGGACGGGAAGTTCGTTGCGCGCATCGACACCGGCCCCGCGGCAGGCCCGATCTTCGCCACGCCGCCCGGCGGCAACGGCAAGCCCGCATTCCTAGTGCGAATCAACAACTCGACTCAGGAGCTAGACGGACAGGAGGCTCACGAGTACCAGAAGAACCGGTGGCCCAGCTAACGGCACCGGTCACAAAAATGACACACACTGCGGCTATGTCGGAGTAGCGTCGTTGGCCCGTTCCGCGAAATAGGAGATTCCGGATGCCAATACCGACCCCTCCTCCTGATCCGCCCGCAATCGTTGAGACGATTGAGCAGGGTCTCGACGCTCAGCGTCAGGCGCAGGCGCAGGCCGACCAGACAAAACGCGCGCTCGAGCAGGCCACGGCCAGCAACAATCAGCCGACTACTAGCCAGCAAAAGTAAGTCCGAGATGCTGGGGCCATCGGCCCCAGCATTTTCTCTTAGCGCGTAGCTACCTACTCGATCCCAAACCCGCGATCATTGTCGCGGTCGGGCTCGATGCCGTGCTCCCAGTTCTCCTGACGCTCTTGCTCGTCCTGGATCGCCTGTTGGATGTCTCGATCCCGATCCGGCTCGGTTCCGTGCTCCCAGGCTTGCTGGCGGTCTCGCTCCTCCTGGATGGCTTGTTCGATGTAGGGGTCGCGGTCGGCGTCTTGGGCTTGGTCGTGTTGTTGCTCGCCGGGTTCGAGTTGGGTTGGATGGTCGCGTTGATGCTTGCGGTCGGCCTCCGCGGTGCGTGGTTCTTTGGTCTGGGCTTGGCTGCGTTGGATGTGTTGTAGCTCTTCGTCGAGCAGTCGTTGTCGTTGTTGCTCGAGGACCTGGTCGATGTATCGCGCGTGTTCGTTGAGGGCCTGGGTGTGGGGTTGTAGGTCGTGCTCGCGCCCGGCGGTCAGCTTCGCGATCTCTTGGGTGATCGTCTCCTCGCTGGCTCCGTGGTTGCGCATGGACTCGGCGAGGTCTTCGATCGCCTGGTGTTCCTCGGCTTGTTCGTTGACGTCGCCGCTGCGGTCTACGTCGATCGCGTGCTGCCACTCCAGCTGGCGTCCCTGGCGCGCTTGGAGCACCTTGTCGATCTCGCTCCCGGTTGCCCGACTGGCGTTGGACGGCGATTGGATCTCGGCCGATTGTTGGACCGTCGGCTCTGTGGCCTGGGCCGGGGGCTCGTGTTCCTGTGATGGCTTGGCTGAGCGCTCGGGCTCGGCGGGGTCGACGGCCCGCTCGTGTCTGGGCCCTGTGGCGGGCTCGATCTGCGCCGGTTGCTCTGCTGTCCGCTCGGGCTCTGCGGTCCGCTCGGGTTCGGCGGTGGGCTCCGCGACGTTCTTCGTGATGGTGGCCTCTTGTGCGCGGCTGCGTGCCATGCGTTCTCCCAGTCGTTCGATTGCTCCTGTGTTCATGCCTTGCTCGCCGAGGTCCTCGCGGCTTATGTAGATGTCGGTGCGCTCGCGGGCGCGGCTGAGCGAGACGTACATGTGCTCCTTGTCTGTTTGCCAGCCGCCGGCGAGGATCCCGGAGGTCTCAGACGTGAGTCCCTGGCCCTTGCGGATGTGCACGGCGTAGGCGAGCGAGAGCTCTGAGAACTTCTGGGTGTCCACCTCGACCTTCCGTGGTGGGCGCTCGCGGGTCTGGATCGTGACCTTGTTCTCGTTGGGGTTGGCGTGGATGACGGTGCCGGTGATGCCGTTCTCGACGCGTTTGAGGCGTTTGATCCTGAATTTGTCAGTGAAGATGACCTCGTCGCCAGCCGCCAGCCCGTAGGGCTTGCCGGTCAGCGCGACGCGGTCTGGGCCGAGTTCGCCCGCCTGCGCTCGACGGTCCTGGGCGAGGGCGTTCATCTCGTCGCGCTCTTCGTTTGAGGAGTCGGTGATCATCACGGTCTGATCCGGTGGCAGGCCCTGGCGGTTCTGATCCCAGTTGTCGACCATTGCCTGGGTCGCCTCGGCGCGGGTGTCGTAGACGTGGAGGCGATCGTGGGCGCGGTAGCGCGCGAGTGCGGGCCCGGGTTCGCCTTCTCTGACCTCCGACCAGGCTTCGCGCTCCCACTGGTGGTGAGCGCGGTGCACCTCGGTGAGTTCCGCGGTGGGGACCTTGCCTTCCAGCTCCTTGAACAGGCCACCCGGTCCGATCGAGGACAGCTGCGCGGCGTCGCCGGCGAGGACGAGCTTGACGCCGTGTTGCTCCGCGAGCCTGACGAGCTTGGATAGGCGCTCGCTGTCGAGCATCCCCCCCTCGTCGAGCACGATCACGGTGTTGGGATCGAGGTCGAGGTGTCCGTGTTCGAATCTGGTGATCAGCGAGTCGGCGGTGACGCCTTGGTCGGACTTGGTGTCCGCCTGTAGACGCATCGCGGTCGCGCCCGGGACGGCGCTGCCGATCACCTCATAGCCTTCTTTCTGCCAAGCATCCGTGGCGGCGGAGAGCACCACTCCCTTGCCCGTCCCGGCCTGCCCTACGAGGATCACGACGCCGCCGGGTCCCGTGATTGTCTCGAGCGCTTCGCGCTGCTCCTGGCTGAGAGCGCCCTTGAGCTCGCGGTCCTTCTGGAGGCGTGCCTGCTCGAGGACTCGGTCGGTGACGGGGGCGACAGTGTCGCCGGCCCGGCGCTGAGCGGTCGTGATCGTGGCCTGCTCGATTTCGCGCAGACGCTTGGTCGTGTAGGTGCCATCCTCCAAGCGCAGCAGGTCACCGGAGCGCTCCAACTCAACGATCAGCCGATCGGCCTCGGCGGGCCGGCATACACCTGCGGATAGCTCGTACGCCTTGGCTCGCAGTTCGGCCGCGTTGATCATCGAACGTTCGCTGGTGACGGCAACGAGCAACTCCTCGGCGGGGTCGATATTCGGGTCGGCGTGGAGTCCCCAGTCGTGGAAGGCTTCCTCGGAGCGTTTCGCGCTCTGGTTGTGCTCCTCGCCGAGCGCGCGCCAGGCGGCATTGACCTCCTCCGGAGAAGCGGCGGTCTTGGACCCGCGGGTGGAGAGGCTGAAGGAGTCGAGTTCGTGGGGCCCGGGCTCACGGCCATAGCGTTGACGAAAGAGGTTCGCGGCGCGGTGGACTTCCTGGGTGCGAGTCGACCAGCGCTCGGATAGCTCCTTGGAGACGCCCCTCACGCCAAAGTAGCGCTCGCTGTTGCCCTGGCGCCGTTCGATCCCGACACCGAGCTCCTGAAGGTTGGCGGCGAGCTGGCTGCGGTACCAGGCGCCGTTCTCGCGGGCGGCCTTCATGATCTGTCTGGATTCGACGGCGGCGATTGTGCCGTCCTGTCGTTCGGCGGCGAGGATCACGATGTGGGAGTGCAGTTGCGGGTCGGGGATCCCATCAGCGTCCTGGTCCTTCCCGAGGCGGCTGGTCGTGTGAACGACCTCCGTGGCGAGCAGGCCTTTGGCCGTCTCGAAGCGGGTGACTCGACCGCTTTTGCGTCGCACCACAGCAACCTCCCTCTCGATGCGCTCCAGCGTGCTCTTGACCGCCTTGCGGTGGGCGACCTCGATCTGCGCACGCCGGTAGGGATCGACAGTCGCCCACAGCGCGGAGACTTCCTTCGGCGGCGCATAGCTCAGGTCGATCCCGGCAACCCTCGTCCCGTTCGATCCAGCCGGCCGGATCGGCTTCTCGGTGACGGGATCGAAGCCCTGCATCAGGGGTCCCAAGTGCTTCATTTCGACTGCCTTCTCCGGGTCGATCCCGAAGCGGCGCAACAGGTGCTCCGGACCGTGCCACTGCGTCGGTGCCGACTTGCCACCCTGCCCGTCGTGGGTGTAGTAGTCACCCCGCGAAGCTTCGGCGAGGAGGTAGCGCGCGAACCTGACGGCGGAGCTCCCCTCGATCTTGTGAGTCGTTTGCATCTCACATCGAACGTAGCTCTCATAGAAATTAAGTCAAGGGGCCTGGAAACAGTGAAACACTCACAGATAAAGGTAATAACTCAGAGTAAGAAAGTTAAAGATTCAGCTCCTTTGGTGCGTAGAGTCTGCGCCTTTGAGGAGGTGACTGCGCCAGCAGGCACCGGTCAGGCCCGAAGGGCCCTAACTTGCTTTTTCAGGGTCTGCCCGAAGGGCCGTAACGTTCTTTTTTGAGCACCGAAGGTGCGTTATCTACCAGGCTCAACGGAGCCGTAGTTTTCAAGCGAAGCGGTTAAGAGACGCAGTGTGCTGGCGTTCTTTGGCTACCTCACCCACCGGGCGAGGGGTTGACCATCACCTGGCGCACTTGTGCATCTCGCAGGCCAGCTCGAACGGGATCGTCGAGATCGATGATGAGCACCTCGATCTTCCACGAGCTAAGTGCCTCGGAAAGCCAGCTTGCCCCGGTGACGCAGGCTGCCGCATCTGGGTCGCCGAACGCGATGATGAGCTTGCTCCCAGCCCGGCTCCGTCCCAGAGTGATGAGCTTCAACGCATCGCGGGCGACCTTGTGGAACTGCGCTCCCTTGAGCCGCCCCTGATGCGCGAAGACCTCGACGAACACCGATTCGTCTGGCGCTACACCATCCACGTCGACGCGGGCTCCCGCGTCTAGGCGCAGCGATCGTGGCGCCAGCTCAACGCCAACGATCTTCGACACGCCAGCGAGGATCAGCGGCTCGGCGGTGCGCTGCTCGAGCGAGTCGCTCTGGTGCGCCATCGGCAGACCGTACCGGCTGCCGCTGGGTCGGGCTTGTGCGCCATAGTTTGCCGGGCGGCATGGCCTTCGATATCGACGATCTACGGCGGTGCGGGTTCGGTGGCTTCGTGCCGCTTGCGCGGCTGGGCCGCCCGGAGCCGCAGGAGGTCCCGGTGGCAAGCGGGGTGTACGTGGTGCTCCGTGAACGGGACGGCACGCCGAAGTTCTTGGAGCGCAGTGGCGGGGGCTGGTGGAAGCGGCAGGACCCGACGGTGCCGGTGGAGCGTCTGGAGCGGGAGTGGGTGCCGGGGACGCCGACGCTGTATATCGGCAAGGCGAAGTCGTTGCGGGAGCGGATCGGAGAGCTGCTGCGTTTCTCCGACGAGGATGCCAAGGCCCGTCATTGGGGCGGCAGGTTGCTCTGGCAGATCGAGGCGCCGCGTGAGCTCGTGCTCGCCTGGCGAGAGGAGCCGGACTACGCCGGCGTCGAGACAGATCTGCTCGATGAGTTCATCGCGGAGTTCGGGAGGCTGCCGTTCGCGAACTTGAAGCGAGGAGATCGGCGCCGCACGTGACGGTCATCCAAGCCGGGCGGCCGGCTTGCGAATGAGGAGTGGTTCTATCTGAAGACCGAGCGTGACGATCGTCAATGCCAAGTCGCTGATCGATCGCGACGGCGAGATCGCGATCACGGTCCCACGTCGGCTCGGACACTGTGGCACCGGCACTCGCTGGCGTAAGGCCGCCGCCGTCAGCGGCGCCGGCCTTGGACGAAGCTCAGCGCGGGGGTTGTAATGACGGCGAAGTCGTCGGTCAGCTGATCTTCAAGCTGCCAGGAGCGCTCGGCGAACCGCACGGTAGCCCTTGCAGTGCTTGAGCTGTAGGGCGGCGGGCAGGTCCGCCGCCACGAGTTCTACTGTGCGCTCAATGTCGGATAGCTCACATTTTGCCGAAGGCCCAGCGGATGCCAACCAGGACGATGTACCTGAGCGCGGAGATGAGTCGATCGCTCGTCGAGCACGGTTGAGGTTGGCCATTGTGCGTGAGCGTGCGGTGGCGATCTTGCAGTTCGCTTGGGTGCCAGCCTTCCCGTTCGGCCTCGGTGGGTTGTTTTACCTCGGGGGCAAGAGAGATGTCCCGCACGACTTCATGGAAATCTCCTGCCAGGTGCTGGCTGTCGTGATTCTCGCTCTAGCGGTCCAGACACGCTTGCTGTGGGACAAGAGGTTCGACACGGTCGAAGACCGGATGTTCGGGCGGGCGGTCGCGGCCATGCTCCTACTCGGTGAGGCGGCTCCCCTCGCGGCCCTTTTGGCTGGGACGGACTCGGTGATCTTTGGGGTCCCGGCGGCCTTTGCGATCGTCATGGGTCTGCTGTTTATCGTGCTCCATGGCGTGGTTGGAGAGCGCCACCTCCCGCCTGGTGAAGGTGAATGTGAGCTAACAGGTACAGCTCATAGCTCGACCACACTGAAAAGCAAGGACTCATCCGTACGCATGAGGGTCCGCTGGTGAGGTTGCCTACTGGCCGGGTCGTGTGATGTAACGGGGTAGGGACTGGCCCGGCGCCTGAATCGCATTTCTTCGCAAACTCGGGGAAGGTCCGGGGCCGGGCACTTGTGCTCGCTGCCGGGGCTACCTATGTTGCTCCTCGACGCGGAACCGTGCCGCAAAGAGCGAGGCCACCGGGGTGTGAGGCCGCGCCACCTAAACCGAAGGGCCTTCGGGTCAGTCAGGGCGGGTTCCTCAAGTGGCCCGGGACCGCGTCGTTTTTGTTCGTTCGCGAGGCACGAGTTACGTGGCACGATGTGAGGTATGCCGACGTTGAGAATCGCCGACGTGCTCGTCGGCTCCGGCGCTGATTGGGCCACCTACTTAGACAGCGAGCGCGTGGGACGCTACACCCAGAACCTCGACGCGCTGCCACCTGTCGTCGTCTTTGACACCGGGGACGGGTTGCTGCTGACCGATGGTTATCACCGGGTCGCCGCCGCGCAACAGCGCGGTGAGCAAACAATCGACGCCGAGGTGCGTCACGGTTCGCGTGAGGACGCGCTGCGTTACGCGGCAGAGCTCGGCGCCGCCCAGCGCGGCATTCCCTTGCAGGATGCGCTGGCTTACATCAAACGGCGCAGCGGCCACTGGAGCGAAGAGCACTAGGTCCTGGTTTGTGGCGCCAGAGGTGATGCGCTTGCGGATGACCGATTAGCGGGGTCAAGGTAGAAGCACAAGCGATGGCAGGGGCGCCAAGGACTTGACGCCGCGGCCCCCATCCCGCTACCCAGCCCATAATGGAAGTGGTTGTCAGTATGGCAGTTTTATGCTGACAACACCGCCGCTGCCTTTTCTGCGTTCGTGTCCAGGCTGGGCGGCACGGCAGCCAATTGGGGTGTGAACCTTACTGCTGCCGGGGAGCCAGCGGGATGCGCCCGAGCTGCTGTGCCTGGGCGATGTAAGCTGCGGCGAGTTGCTCGAGCGCCTCGTCGCCGTGGTTGTCACTGAGCTGCTCTTGGACTGTGTACATGCGCCCGGGACCCGCGGCGGACGCGTCGACGATCCGGGGCCTGCCTTCGATGAGGACCCCGTATAGCGCGCGCTGCTCGCCCGCCTGCGTCTGGTAGCGCCCGAGCTCGAACGGCTCGCTCTGTGGAGAGAGCGCGGGGTAGTTCTCACGGTTTTCCTTCAGCTCGATGAGCAACTGGATTTCGCGTCTCACCTGCTGCCGTGTCTGCGCCGGGCTGAACGTCGTGCCGGTCTGCTGAGCGAGGAGCCAGAGATACACGAGCTGCTCGGGGGTCGCTGGGCCTGGTATGGATGTGTGGGGGCGCATCGTGCAGTTCACCTTTCTGTTGTGAGCTTGCGAATGTGCCCTCTGCTGATCACACCCCGGAAGGAGAGTCAAGCAATTGATAATGTGAAATCAGTGCTCCCCGTCAGGGGAGACTCTCAATTGCTTGAAGGCGTCAGCCGGTCTCTCAGGGAGGGGTGTGATAGGAATTTCGTGTTCCCGCGAGGAACTCGTCGGGAGCGACGGTCTCGTCCGAGGAGGCTCGCAGCTCGCGAGCGTCAACTGCCTCCCTACAAGCTCGACCCGCCGCCTGCCTCTGCTCCTCGCGCGTAGGAGTAGAGCTCGGTGATGTAGTCGAGGCGAAGTGGTCTGTCGTCGTGGCGTTGCGCGAGCGCTCGCACCTGTCTCTCCACCTCGTCTCTCGCGGATGGTGAGAGCGCCGCGATGAAGCTGACCGAGAGCACACGGTCGGTGAGCTGATCGATGGTGAGGGACTGCTCGTAGGGGACTTGATTCTCGGCCGTTCCGATGAACAGCCGTGTGTACTGGAAAGCCTCTCGCCAGTTCCCAGTCAGGAAGGATGGTGTCGATCCGCGATGTGGCTCGATGATCTCGCTGATCGCGGCCTGTAGTGGGAGCGTGAGGTCGCGGCGGTTCCAGACCAGCCCAAGGCGGCCTGTGGGGGTTAGGACGCGAGCGATCTCCGCGAGCGCCTGCTCGCTTGCGAACCAGTGAAACGCCTGCGCGACGGCGACCGCATCGACGCTCGCGTCTGGCAGCGGGATCGCCTCCGCGGTACCAGCTCTCACATCGACTCCGGGCGCCAGCCCGGCCAGGGCGCTGCGCATCTCGGCGACCGGCTCAACGGCGATGAGCGACGCGCCGGTGGCGATGAGCAGACGTGTCAGCTTGCCGGTGCCGGCAGCGAGATCCAGCACCCGCCTACCGGGCGCCATTCCCAGTTGCTCGGCGAGCCAGGACAGAGCCTCGGGGGGATAGCTCGGGCGACCGCGCTCGTAGGCGCCCGCCCCGCGAGCGAAACCCTCAGCCGCCGCCTCGTGCACGGCATTCGGAGCACCCGCCGTCACGCCGGAGAGCCCTTGGCGCAGTAGATGACCCGGAAGTGACGAGCCTCAAGACGATTGAGCACGTCAAGATCATCTCAGGCGGTCAGTCGAATCCGCAAGAACGTAGCGCCGAGGCACCCGGCCCCCGGCGACGCGGCTGCGACGTTTCTGAATCGCCTGGAGGAGGAGATCCCAGCGAAGTGGCTGCTCGAGGTCCGACGGCTCTACGCAGAGACAGGCGCCGCGTAGGACCGACAACTCAAGGACGAACTACGCGGGACTCCAAACCGGCAATGGAAGACTGCCGGGGTCCTCGACCACAAACGCAACGCTCGCGCGGGCTCTCGTGACGGCGACGTACAGCGAGCTGCAGGGTGTCGTCTTAAGACCCTTGCCGTCTCGCAGGAAGCTCACCACCGGTGCGGTCGGCCAGATCAGCACGCGCTCAACGTCCATCCCCTTGGCGACGCCGATGTTGATGAACGGCAGGTCGACGTCTCTGGCGACGGCGGCGCTGTGTCGGAGGCACAGTGCTCCGTGCGCTGCGGCGTACGCTGGCGCATCCTTCGGGGCGACCGCAAACAGACCGTCATGATCGGTGAGTTCCTCGTTGCACGACTCCGTCGGTGGAAAGCCCCAGCTCTCGTCGAAGATCGAATCGGCGAAGTCTGCGATCGACTGGTTGCAGCGCCACGTACGGCTCTCGTGGGTCACGCTTAGCCGACCTGACGTGCAGCGCTCGTCTAGCCAGTCCTTGATCTTGGCGCCCTTGTACTGCTTGTTCTTTGGATCGCGAGGGTTGGTCAGCAGAAGGGCCTGGCGGACGTCACCCACGAGCGTCAGCGAGATTGGCGAGTCGATCAGCGCATCGAGGATCTCGAGGTCATAGCCGTTCAGATCTTGGACCTCGTCGACGAACAGCGTGTCGTAGAGCCGGCTCAGCCGATCGAGCACCGCGCCTGAGGACGCCACGTTGACATCTCCGGCGAGGTGCGCCAGGTGACGCTTGTACGCTCGCCCCTCGCCGTCGAGGAAGCGAGCCCGGCCGGTTGTGTATTGCCCTGGGTCACCGTCGAAGTTGAGCCCACGCAGACGGGCGTCGGAAAAGAGCCGCGGGACATAGGGCCGCACCCAATGGGTCATGAGGAAACTGAACCAGCCAAGCACAGTGACGCTCGCGTCCACCGGAGCACCGCCAGCCAGGCGACGGCCGACCTCCTGCTGATTCGCCTGGGTGTAAGTGAGCACCAGGATCCGACGCCCGCCTGACGCAGATGTGCATTCGTCGATGATCGACTGTGTCTTCCGTCCGCCGGCGACCGCCAGGCGTAGACGCTTCACGACAGGAACTCGATCGCCCTCGCGATATAGGCGGGCATCGTAATCGTCTGCTCGCTGTCGAAGATTCGCAGAGCCGCCTCGGTCTTGTTGTTGCGCATCCATCGCTCGAGGTCGGTGCTCGCGCCGAGTGCCAGGACGCCGCGCAACTCCTCCTCCGCATTGACGTGGACCAGTTGTGGCTCAAGGGTCTTGCCAGCCGTGGGGTCACTGACAAATAGCTCCCGCTTCCCGTCAGCAAGGACTGCTTCGAGGGGTTCTTGTATCTCCGGCGGTGTTCTGCCGTCGTTGTCCTGTAGCGCGGCCGCGTCCCGGCCGAGGGCGGCGCAGAGCTCCAGGGCGCGCTTGAACGTCAGTCCCCCCATCGAGATCACGTCGATCCCGCATTCGAGCGGTAGCTTGCCGAGCGCATCGCGAAATGCGCGTTCGAAGATGATCGCGTCGGAGGGGCCCTCCACTAGCGCGACCTTTCCTGCGAGAGCCAGTCGCAGGGTGTCATAGCCAGCGAGCTTGCGGAAGTAGCCCACCGTTGTGGCGTCGAGCTGGGAGAGCTTCGCGGACACACCGTCGTGGAGCAGGACGAGCCGATCCACGCCCAGACGGTTCAACACAAACGAGCTGTGCGTCCCGATGAACAACTGCTGATCCTCGCCCGCCAGCGCCTCGATGCGCGCGACCAGCCTCGAGAGGTTGGTGTGGGACAGGTGGTTCTCGGGCTCCTCGATCAGCACGAACGTGGAGGCGTTAGCCGTCCGGCTCATCGCGAGCGACATCTTGATCGTCGCCTGCTGGCCCTGTCCGGACATGGCGAACGGAATCTCGTCGACCTGAGGGACAATCCCCGTCTCCCAGGAGGTTCGCGCCGACTGGTCCATCTGCAGACCGATGGGGTTGTGGTGGAGGCCTTCGCTGTGGCCCGCGATTCGTGCATTGATCGGCGCTAGCGTGCCGTCGGTGATTTCCTGCCGCGATTTGCGATGAGCCAGCGAGATCTGAGCGCGCTCACGGCTATCCAGGTGCTCACTGACCATCTCGCGCGTGTGATGATCGACACCCGCGGTTGAGCGGATAGTTCGCGAGTCTATGTAGGAGGCCGCCAGCTCGCGTGGCCTCCTGCTGAGTCGCTCATCGGAGAAGGCGCGCCAGTCGACATCGTAGAACTCGACGGGTAGTACGGAAGGCGCGTCGCCGTCCATGTACGCCTTGAACTCATCGCGGTATTCCTCGAGCGGGGCGACTCCCAGCGTCACCCCGGGACAGTCCGTCCTCTGCGAGTTGTGCACGCCCCTGAGATGCTGAAACGCGTCGACATCATTACTTAGGTACAGCTCGATCAGCAGTTGCGGCGGAGCGCAGGCTTCGTCGGTCCCGTACGTCCGGAAGAACTCCAGCACCGTCGGGCGGTGAAACCAGAACGGGTTGAGTTCCTCGCTCGCCCACCTCCCGTTGATCTTGCCGGTGAGAGCTAGCGCGATCGCCTCGAGCAGCGTTGACTTCCCCGACTCGTTGTCGCCAACGATGATGTTCATGCCTCTGTTCGGCTCGAAGTCGAGCCGGACGAAGCGGCGGTAGCTTTCGATGATGATGCGCTCGATCATGGCGCCGCCAGTGCCTTGCCTGCGCTCCGAAGCAGCGGGCAGCCGGGCGCCGACGAACCTTTGTCCTGCACCTTGCCCTCGATGAGCAGCAGCAGCGGGTTCTCGCCGACGAGCGCGCCAAGATCGAGCGCCACAAGCTCTAGGGCGACGGTCACCGCCTGAGGCTCAGGCCGCCCGCAGCGTCGATCGGCTTTCGGCGCCGATCTGATGCTCGACGAGGAGGTCTCCCGGGACGGTCTCGCGGGCCATCTCCAGCAGATGATCGTGGTGCGTGAAGAACAGCACCTGTGTCGTGCGGGCTATCTCCGCCAGGATCACCAAGGCCGCGCGGGCGCTGGTGTCGTCGAGCTGCACGAGCAGATCGTCCAGGACGAGTGGCATAGGCTCACCGGTCGCGAAATGACGCTCAAGGCTGGCGAGGCGCAGCGCGAGGAACAGCTGGTGGCGCTGCCCTGCGCTCATACCCTCGACGGGCACCTCCCGGTCGTCCGGCAGGACACCCATCAGGTAGGGCTGACGCTCGGTGGTGATCGCCCTCAATCCCGTCATGTTGTTTGCGCTGAGCGCCGCGAACAGTTCGCCCGCCCGCTTGAGAAGAGGCCCTTGATGCTCGCGGCGGTGACGCTCCATCGCCGTTCGTAGGGCGTGCGCCGCGAGGCGCAGCTCGCTGTAGCGCTCAAAACCGTCGACCGCTTCGGCGCGGGCCTGCGACTCACGCTCGGTGGCGAGCGCCGCCTCCTCGCTGCCTGACTGCTCTAGTTCGCTGCGCAGCCGGCCGATCGTCTGCTCGAGCTCTGCTCGCTGAAGCTCAAGGACCCCAGCCTGGGTTTCAGCGTCGACCCTGCTCGCCGTGAGTGACTCCGGTGTGACATCGGCGAGTACTGCGTCGAGCTCCGCAGCAGCCTGGGCGCCGGCGGCCTCGATCTCAGTGACGGCGTTTTCGAGCTGCACCTGTAGCTCAGCGCGAGCCTCGACCGTCTCACAGAACTCCTCGATCTCAACGACGCTGACGTCGGCTCGTGCGGCGAGCATTCCGAGCGCGTCTCGCGCGTGTTGGGCCCGGCCCTCGATCGCCTGGAGTCGAATCGAGAGCTGTAGTGCGCGTGGCTCAAGCTGAGCCCGCGTCGCGCGAACACCGCGGGCCTTCGACGCCTCGGCGTGCAAGGTGTCGGCGATCGTGATTGCGTCCGGCTCGCTGAGCGCGGGCGCCAGCTCGCGGGCGAGATCACGCGCGTCGCGCTCGAAGTCCTCCCGGTCCTTCTCGATGGCGCCGATCCGCCGCCGCAGCACCGCGGCGGCGTCGTGCACGCCGACGAGCTCATTGATGCAGGCCAACTGCGCCTTCGCCTGCGCCGGGGTCGCGTCGTCGGGGAGCCCCAACGCGTCGGTGACACGCTTCCAGCCTGTGTCCCATGCGGCGCGTGCTTCGGTCGCCTCGGTCGCGTTCTCGCTCGCCGTCGCGAGTTCCTCGAGAAGCCTCATCTGCTCCCGCTCGTGCTCGGCCCTGTCGCGGCTAGCGACGGCGAGCTCGGCAACGCGGTCTCGGGCGGCGCGCAGCGTCGCCGTGAGGGTCTCCTGCGGCACCGTCTGGGTCAGCGACCCGTCGCTCGCGCTCACGATTGCCGAGATGTGCATCTGCACGGCCCGTTCGTTGCGTTCAACGACACCTTGTTGTTCGCGGGCCTCGGCAACATTGGCGAGGACCCTCTCGCGAGCGGTGATCCATAGCCGCATCTCCTCCATGGTGCCGGCCTCGCATGGGAGCCTCGCCCAGGCTTTCGCCCATTCTGCGTGCACGTCGGCCGCAGCTTTCACGTGCGCCTCGCGGTCGAGACGCGCCTGCTCGCGAGTGTCCGCGAGTGTGGCGCGGTCGCGCTCGAGGTGCTCCCGTGCCGCGGCGACTTCCCCGTGCTCGGCCCTGCTGTCGGCGAGCTCGTCGGCGCCCCGCACGGCGTCGTACACGACATCGCCGAGCCGCGCCTCCGGTGAAGGCGTCTCGATCAAGGCGTTCAGGGCCTCGTCGCGGACCTGTCGTGCCGCTGAGATCTCGCTTCGTAGCGGCGCGGCCGGGCCCTCCTGAAGCGTCGTGTCCTCGTCGGCCAGTACGCGGGTTCGCTCTGAGATCTGGACATCACGCTCGTCGAGTCGCTCTTCGGCGCGCTCGAGCGTCGCGAACCGCTTTGCGACCTGCGCGATAGTCGCGGCCGACGGGACCTTCAGGCGCTCCAGCTCCTCTACGGTGCCTTCCCAATGTGTCATCGCGGCGTTTTCACGCTCGGCGGTGGCCTGGAGGGCAGTGACCTTTTCGCGGGCGTCACGGACGGCGGAATCGAGATCGCCGGCGTCACGTGCGGTGTTCACGATCGCCGTGAGGGCGTCGCTCGCCGCCGCGGTCATGCTCGCCGTCGCGGGCGCGAGGTCCCGATGCTCCTCGATCCGCCGTTTGAGCCGGTCGACGGCCCTTCTCGCGTCGGTGTGAGCCCGGTCGAGCGCGGGTCGTTCGGTGGCGTACTCATCCACGAGCGCACGCTCGGAGTCGCTGACCCGGAGCGCCTCGACCTCCTCGCCGCTCGGGCGGGCTCGGGCGTACAGGACTCGAATGTCGTCCTCGTGGGCGGCGAGCTCCGCCTCCCTACGCGGGAGATCCGTGCTCGCCTTGCTGATCTCGCCCGCCCGCTTGTAAAGCGCGTTGACTGCGTCCTCGTTATCTGCGATCACGCCGGGGTCGGGGTTCGCGTCCAGCTCGAGCTCGACCGCCGCCAGTTCCTCCCCCAGATCGCGGGCGTCCTGCTCGGCGTCCTTCAGAGCGGTGGCGCTATCGCGCACTTCCTGCGGTAGCGACACCGGGACCTCGGCTACGGCGGGCAGCGCTGCCAGGCGCTCAAGCGTGAGCCGACGTCGGCCAAGCGGGGACAGGCAACGTTCGTGGCGCTCACTGCGGATGACCGTTTCGGTGTGCTGCATCAGTGTGTCTCTGACCGCGGTTAGTTCCTCTTCGGCGTCTTGCAGTGCACGTCGCATCGCGACCCAGGCGTCCGGGGCGAGACGTCCTGCGCGGACGTCCTTGCGTGCCTCGCTGAGCGCTTTCAGATGCCGGTTCAGAAGGCGCTGGCCGCCCTTGACCCAAAGCGCGTCAGCTTCGGCGTCGAGCTCCGCCAGAACCTTGTGGACCTGCCCGAGGCCCAGGGCGGCGCCGAAGAGTGCCTCGCCGAGCAGCCCGCGTCCCGCGACCAAGTCGTCGCTGCCCTTCTCGAGCTTCTCGCAGTCGAGTAGGAACATGGCTCGGAACTCCTCCGGCGGAAGGCCGCCGAGGGATTCGCGCAGTAACGCCTCGTCGACGACGGTCCCGTCGGGCGTGGAGAGTGATTGCGTGTCTTTTTTGCGTCGCTCGACGTTGAGCAGCCGGCCGTCGGGCGCTTCCAGGCTCACCGCGACCTTCAGCGCAGGCCCTGGGTGGGTGTGTGTGTCGCGTGTGCGGCGTTGGATACCGAACAGGGCGCCGTCGAGTGCGCGCAGCGACGTGGACTTGCCGGCGCCGTTGCGGCCTGTCAGGACATGCAGCCCTGGGCCGCCCTCGGGTGCCCGGAACTCGAGACGGACGTTCGCGAGGTGTCCGTAGGGGGCGAGCTCCAGCGCGGCGATCCTCATGTCGCCTCACTCCCGGCGAGGCGTCCCATCAGAAGTCGCTCGGCGCCGGCAACACGATCGGCTACCCACTGCGGGTCCGCGGGGGTGTGTCCGTCGCCGAGAGTTCCGGGTGGCATCAGTGCCGCGAGTTCGCTGATGACGGGTATCCGCTCAGTGAGCTGTTCGGTGTCGGCGGCGGCGGCCCGTGCGTCCACGAGCAGGCGAGCGACTGGGTCGCGACGGGCCTTCAAGTCACCCGCGACGACGCCCGGCTGAGTGGCGCACTGGACACCGGCAACCCAGATCTCTCCGGCGCCGACGTCGAGCGCGACCGCGCGGACCTCGTCGGTCAGCCGCACGGGGTATGCCCCGAGGGAGCGGTGCGCGTCGCAAGCTCCCTCGACCGCGACTCGGCACGCAAGGATCCGGCCGTCCGCGGAGGGGAGGGCCTCTGTGAGCGCTTCGCGCACGAGCGCGAGTGCATCCTCGCGCTCCGCTGCGCCGGTCACATCGACGGTGACGTTGGCCCATCTCACGACGTCGACCGCCTGCGCCTCGACGGAGGTCACGCGATCTCCGTCAGTCTCGATCACCATCACGCCCTTCGGCCCACACTCGCGGAATCCGCGACCCTGAGGGCAGCCCGGAAACACGATCCACGGGTCTTCCCCGACCACATCGGCTGTGTGTACGTGTCCGAGCGCCCAGTAGTCGTATCGGCGGGCGGCGAGCGTTCCCTGTGAGCACGGTGCGTACGAGGCGTGTCCGTCTCGGCCTGTGAGTGCGGTGTGGAGCACGCCGACGTTCAGGAGTCCCTCGATCGGCTCCGGGTAGGCAGCGGAGAGGTCTGTCAGAACCTCTCTATTCGGGTAGCCCTGGCCGTGGACGGCGATGCCGAGGTCGGGAAAGGTCTCGGTGCCCGGCTTCTTCGTTGGCAGCGTTCTCACGCCCTCGGGGAGTGGCAGCCGGCGGGTGATCACCGACTCGGCATCGTGGTTGCCGTGCGCGATCACCACCTCGATGTTCTCGCGCCGCAGCCGCGCCAGCTCGGAGCACAGGAACAGGGCGGTGTTGATGTCCCGGAGCTCCCCGTCATAGAGATCCCCGGCGATGATGAGCATGTCGGCGTTCTTGTCGATCGCCAGGTCAACGATGTTCGTGAGCGCCCGGCGCGTCGCGAGGTGGGCCGCCGCATGCGGCGCCCCCTCGTATTCCGGTAGCCCCGCGAGCGGACTATCGAGATGGATGTCGGCTGTATGGATGATCAGCGGCATGACGGGTATCGGAATGCTGAAGCAGTCGCCGGACACGACGGGTGGTGGCACCGATCAGCGAGACCGCCCGTCATGTGCAAGCCGAGGCCCGAGCCGTCTGCCGTGTGTCCGGGACAATCAAAAGGTGCCCGCGCGCTTTGACGTCAGCCAGGTCCCGCTTCAAGGCGGCTACGTGGCCAAGCAGTGCCCCGTCCGTGCCCAAAACGACACGCTGCAGCCTGGCGAGCCGCTCCCACCGGATCCCTTCATGCGTCGGCTGTTCGCAAGCGGGAACGCATTCGAGGCCGAGATCGTCACCGAGGTGCTCAGGCTGCATCCCCGAGCGGCCGTCATCGAGGCACACAGCTCCGATGCGCTCGAGGCGGCAACGAACGCGGCCATGAGCGGCGGCTCTTCACCGATCCTCAACGCGCGGCTTCCTGCGGACCTGGTGGGCCGCCGTGTCGGCAGGCCCGACCTCCTGATCGCTGCCCCCAGCGGCGGGTATTGGCCCGTTGACATCAAGTGGCACCAAAACCTCGAGCCAGCGAGCGGCAAAGGATCTCCGCTATCCGGACTCTGCTCCTCCCTCGATGCACTGGATCGCGACGCCGCGACCCTCGACAAACAGTATGTGGCCAGGAGGAGGGAAGAAGACCTGCTGCAACTCGCCCACTACCAGCGCATGCTCGAGTCCATCGGCATGCAGGCGGTCGACGGTCGCTGGGGCGGAATCATCGGCACCGAGCAACGCATCGTTTGGTACGACCTCGACGCGCCGATCTGGAGAACGCCATCCTCTACCGCCAACACGAAGGTGCGCTCCACCATGGATCGCTACGACTTCGAGTTCGCCTTTCGGCTCGACATCGTCGCCGTGACAGAGCAGCACAAGCGCGACCCATCGGTTGACCTGCTTACGGTGCCGGTCAAGATCTCCGAATGCGGCTCCTGCCCGTGGTGGGACTACTGCAGGCCGCAGCTGGAGAAGCCGCCGGGCGATGTCTCGCTGCTACCCCGCATCGGCTGGTCACAGTGGAAGATTCATCGCGATCACGGTGTGATGAACCGCGCCGAGTTGGCAGAACTCGACCCACGCACCGCTCGACTCGTCGCCGGTGGGGTGGACGTCACCAGGCTCATGGCGGCTGCGCCCGATGGCGAACTTGCTGATCTCGTGGGCGGAAAGGCTCTCAGTCTGCTCGCTTGCGAGGGCATCGCGACGCACGACGACCTGCAGACTCTCTGTACACGCACCGCGTCGTACTCCGACGTCGGCCTAGGCGCGCTGCCGACACACATCGATCTCGCGCGCGCCGCGCTCGGCCCCGCGCCAGCGTACCGCCGCCGCGGTGTCGCTGCGGTCATTGTTCCCCGTGCCGATGTCGAGGTCGACATCGACATGGAGAACACCGAGCTCGGGTGCTACATGTGGGGCAGCTACGTCAGCGATCGCTCCAACACGGGCTTCGCAAAGACCGGCTACCGAGCGTTTGTGACTTGGGAGCCGCTGACGCTGGATAGCGAGGCAGAGAACTCGCTCCGGTTCTGGCGATGGCTGATGCAAATCCGGCAGGAATGCCACGACGCCGGAATGACGTTTGCGGCGTACTGCTACAACGCCGCCGCCGAGAACACCTACCTTCGACGGCTCGTGATCGCCGAGGAGTCTGTCGCGGAGGAGCTCGACGCGTTTATCAGGTCTGCAGAGTGGGTCGACGTGTTGCGGGAGTGGGATGCCCAGCTCATAACCGGTGGCTCAAGCAGCCTCAAGACGACCGCGCCGCTGACCGGCTTTCAATGGAAGGTCGAGGATGCCGGCGGCGGGGAATCAATGATCAAGCACGATCTGGCAACCGCGGGCGATACCGCCGCGCAGGATTGGCTGCTCGCGTACAACCGTGGCGATGTGGAAGCCACGCTCGCCGTCCGGGACTGGATGGTCTCGACAGTGTTCCCGGGGATAGAGGAGACCGAGCCAGTAGGAGACGACGGTTTCAAAGCCCGGCCCCATGTGCCGCGGTCGCCAGCGAGATGAGGTCGCGCAGCATCGACGGACTCGGGAAGTGATTGGCAGGGTGCCGATTGATGGCCACGGATGCCGTTGACCGGGCATCGTGGTGGCCCTCGGAGCGCCGATCTTCGCGCTCAGAGTGATCCTGTATAGGGCGGCGTGAGCCTCTCAGGCCCAACCCGGTACGGTCGGCGACTGACCACTTCGGCGCTGTTCTTGGGAGCACGACGGACGCTGATCGTGCCTCCCACGCCGCCACGCGCTGTCTGCAAGGCGGGATAGCTTTCCGTCGCTATGACTCCGAAACGTGCTGAGGACCGTGAGGCTGGCAAGGCTGCTGTCGCTGAGCTGTGCGCACAGTTCAAGGAGCACCTCGACTACTACAAGTCACCCGAGTTCGATGAGACGAGCGCCCGACAGCGCTTCATCGACCCGTTCTTCGCTGCGCTCGGATGGGACGTGACAGACGAGCAAAAGCGCGGCCCGTCGGCGGATGTCGTGCTTGAGGTATCGATGCGGGGCCGCCACCAGCAAGTGCACACGACGTTCGCCGAGGAGGAGGAGGATGAGCGTGTCGCCGAAGCACTGGCCGCCAAGAAGGACCCTGGCTCGGTTGGACTGCGGCGCCCCGACTACTCCTTCAGGCTCGGCAGCCGCACCCGCTTCTTGGTCGAGGCCAAGCGCCCATCTGTCGAGATCAACAGTCCACGCCCCATCTACCAGGTCAAGGCTTACGGCTGGAACGCGGATATTCCGGTCGCGCTCTTGACCGACTTCGAGGAGTTCCTCGCCTTCGACTGCCGCTACCAGCCGGTTCTCGCAGAGCCGCAGACCGGACTTGTACCCGAGTTCAGCCTCGGCTACCACGAGTACGTCAAGAATTGGGACCTGCTCTGGGACACGTTCTCGCGCGATGCGGTTGTGGGCGGCTCGCTGATGCGATTCGAGCGGGTCACGGTCGAGAGGGGGCAGCTCCCGGTCGATGTCGTGTTCCTCGCCGACCTCACGCGTTGGCGGCAGGTGCTCGCCCGCGACTTGGCGAAGAATAACCACAAGCTCGACGTCTGGCAGCTCAACGAGAGCACACAACTGACGCTCGACCGCCTGGTCTTCATCCGCGTGTGCGAGGACCGCGGCCTTGAGGCCGAGGAGCACCTGCGAACGCTGCTGGACGAGAAGGACCCCTACGCGGCGTTCATCAGAGCACTCGCGCCGCTGCGCGCGACCTACAACGGCGGACTGCTGGACCCGGATCTAGCTGACGGGCTGACGGTCACCCCCAAGGTGTTCAAGGACATCATCCGCGGGCTCTACACGCCGTGGTCGCCTTACCGCTTTGACGCGATAGGGGTCGAGATTCTCGGCAGCATCTATGAGCGGGCGCTGGGCAGCATCATCACGCTGCGCTCGGACCGCAGCGTCAATGTCGAGTTGAAGCCGGAGGTGCGCAAGGCCGGCGGCGTCTACTACACCCCGCAATGGGTCGTGGACGAGATCATCCGCAGCACTATCGACCCACTCATTGCCCGCAAGCGCCCGGCGCAGCTACAGAACTTCCGCATCCTCGACCCCGCTTGTGGCTCCGGGTCGTTCCTGCTCGGCGCCTACGACCGACTCATCCACCACTTCGAGGAGTACTACACGAATAACCCAACCGTGGATCGTCGACTCCATTTCACCGACGAGCAGGGCGTCGAGCGACTGACCACCGCAGCCAAGACTAGCTGCTGTGCAACTCCATTTTCGGTGTTGACGTAGATCCCGCCGCCGTCGAGGTCACGACCATGAGCCTCTATCTAAAGTCGCTCGAAGGTGGCTCCCCCGAGTTGCTACGCGGACAAATGCAACTGACGGGCGCCATCCTCCCGTCACTGGCGGCGAACGTCCGCTGCGGCAACTCGCTGGTAAGCACCGACTTCTACCAGCAGCAGTCGCTCGGCGAGCTCGACGTTCCCGAACAGCACCGCCTCAATCCGTTCAAGTGGGACGACGACCAGGAGGGATTCGGCAAGATCCTCGCCGATGGCGGCTTCGACGTCGTCATCGGCAACCCGCCGTACTTCTCCATCGACGCGCAGTACGGGGTTGGCCACCCGATTCCAGCCTATTTGAAGAACGCCTACAGCGACGTGTGGCTGGACAAGACCGACATCTACTACTACTTCCTGCGTAGGGCCGCAGGCCTCGCGGAGCGCCGCCTGGGCTTCATCGTCTCCCGCGCCTTCTTGGAGGCGGACAAGGCCAAGCGCATCCGTGGCTGGCTGGCCGCGAACGCGCGCCTCGAACGGCTGGAGGACTTTGACGGTTTCATGGTATTCGCCGACGCTGGAATTGCAACTTCCATCGTCGTCTTCGACACCACGCAGCCGCATGGCGAGCACGAGGTTGAGGTCCGCCGGCTTCCGTCGGGCCGCTATGCCACGTCGCTAGTCGTCGAGGGCGTGCGCAACGACACGACGCCGTTCGAGGCGTTCGGCCCAAAGGTCAGGCTCAGCGAGCGGCCGTGGCATTTCCACAACCCCTATGCGACAGCGTTATTCGCCCACATCGACGGTCGCGGTGACCCGCTGATACAGGTCTGCGAGCTCGGGCAGGGAATGCAGACCGGCGCCAACGGTGTGTTCGGCAAGCTGAGCGCAGCGGACGTGGTGGACCACGACCTGCCGCCGGAACTGCTCAAGCCGCGCGCCCGGAACTCCGACATCGACCGTTTCTACATCGCCGACAGCGGCGAGTTCCTGCTCTACCTGGAGGACGTTCCGAACTTCCGCTCGCTGCCCAAGCCGGTCCAGAAGTACCTCCGCCTGCCCGCCAATGAGCAGAAGCTCCGCGGCCGAGCGGCCTTCAAGCGCGGTAACTGCGAGTGGTGGCAGTTCACCTGGCCTCTACACGCGGACCTTTACGACCAGCCGCGGCTTGTCTGCCCGTACCGAACCAGCCATCTGCGCTTTGCCCTGGACGAGAGCTTTTCGTGGCTGACACTTACGGACACGACCGTCGCGTTCAAGCGCGCGGGCGTGCAGGAGGACATCCGCTATTTGCTCGGGCTGCTCAACACGCGCCTGCTCACCTACCGCTTCCGCGGGCTCGCAAAGCTCACCGGCTCTGACATGTGGGAGGCGTTTGACAACAGCCTCCGTGACCTGCCCATCCGCCGCATCAACTTCGAGGACGCTCGGGAGCGCCAGACTCATGACGACATCGTGCGGCTGGTCAAGGGCATCGAGAAGGCGACTGCGGAGGCCCGCGACGCCATTTCAGCCAGCGACCGATCCATGACTGCCCGCCGAACGAAGGCACTGAGCGACCAACTCGATGAAATCGCGCTCGATCTCTACGGCGTCACGGACCGTGAGGAGCGCGAAAACGCCCTCGCACTCGGCGCACCTCGGAACTGAAAGGCTCAGGGCGAACACAGGTTCGTGTAGTGCGTCCGCTTCGCTCCGTAGCCTGATATGCGATGGCACGCTCAGCAAACGGATCGACAGTAGGTCGTCCTCGCAGAGAGAGCTTTTGGCGAAGGCGTATGACCGTGCGGTCCGAGCCTACGGTCGAGACCTTCGGTAACGACGAGTCCGTCGTTCAGTGCCTCGCCATCATGGGCGAGATCGCTGAGGAGCAGCGTGGCCGCAACCGCCACCTCGACACTAAGGCGGGCAGCATCGCGGGCTTCGCGGGGACCGCGCTCACGCTGAACTTGACGCTGGGACGGCCACTCCTTCAGCAGCGGTTCCCCTCGTCGCCGTTGGCCCACGGGGTGATCCGCGACGCATTCATCGCGTCCGCAGCCCTATTTGCTGCCTCTGTGCTGGCGGCCGTCGTCGGGGTGCTGCGACCCTCGGGCACAGAGGATTTGGACGAGACCGCTATCGACGGGTACGCAGACAGGCCGAAGGTCATCACGCCACCACCGGAACTGCGGGAAACATGGCTACAGACGGTGAAGGAAATGGCGCTATCTGATCGCAAGGCGGGAGATGCAAAGGCGACGTGGTCGAACATAGGCGTCGTGCTGCTGGCGCTGGGGATCGTGGGCTTGCTGGTGCAGGCGGTTACACTTGGGATTGCATCATGAGCGACAAACCCCAGGCTCCGCCTCCTCCCCGCCTAAGCCCCAGCCGCAGCGGCCCAAGCCGGACCTGCTGAGGGAACTGAAAGAGAGCGATCGCGGCAAATGACCGACGAGAAGAAACCCCAGCCGCCAACGCCGAAGGCTGAGTCACCGTCGAAGCCGCCCCCGCGTCCTGCCCCGGACAAGCTTCGTTCCGTCATTGGTACGGGCGGTCCCCCCCGCGATAGAGGATCGCGCTCATGACCGACAACCCCAAACCTCCGAGCAGCAGTCCGCCTCCTGCGGCGCCGCGCCCGCGCCCCGACACCATGACGAAAGTTGGGAAGTCGGAGAAAGGGCCGCGCGAGACGCGCTAGGTCGCGAGGATGCGCACAGAGTCGCGTCCTCGCCGCGTCAGGCGTTGGTCGTCAAGCCCGAACGTGGGCGTCGTGGACGCGGTGGAGTTCTGCTGCGTGGAATGCGATCTTGTCGGAGGCAGCGAGCCCTAGCGTGTCGGCCAGCTTGAAGAAGCCGGGACCTGGCAAGTAGTCATCGGTTGCATGGACGACTATTGCGGACAGCATCCCGTGGCCCTGGTTGTGTTCCTCGGTCGAGATTTCGTCGAGAATCTGCGCCAGAACTCCCCCGTGCGGATCGAGCTGCAAGGCATGAATACGGGCTACTAGCTGGCCGTAGGTAATGGTTTCTCGCCTCCGCGCAACCCCCTGCAGGGCGTTGTGTGCTTCGGTTCGGGCATCCTCATATTGCCCCACCGATCAATCCTTGGGCAGGTTGTGTAGGTACGTGTAGCGGGCTCGGGGCTCGGGCGCGGTCGGACTCCCGTCTGCGTTGCTGAGCACGTAGCGGTGGGTCTCCCATACGGCCTGCGGGAACTCCCCACCTGGGGGAATTGGCTCCCACGGTGGCCCAACATCAACCTCGACGTCGATATGGGGTGGCGGTCGATCGGGGATGCTACGGACCTCATGGTCGTTCGGACCGCCGATAAGGAGAGCTTGCATCCTGCAATTGTAGGCTCCGCTACGGACCCGCAATCGGCTAACTCCCCATCACGCGAGGCGCCCGACAACTTCGCGCACCCTGTCCTCATCAATCCACTGGATGCGGGAGGCCAGTACGGCGAGAGTCATGCCTAGTAGCGGAACTGCGAGGATGGCTAGCCCCACCTCCGAGACGGGACTCTGCACCACAACGGGTCGCCCCCCGTCATCAACGTATTCCGCGACTGCCCCATACGACGCATGAGCCGGTCGGCTCGCAGTGCGATATAGCGCTGCATACAGGCCACGGAAGCTAAAGAGATGTGTGTCTGCGTGCAGGCCTGCGACTTTTTCGTGCCAGTGCCGATCGGACGCTTCTGCGCGTTGGTCTATCCGTGGAAGCCCGACGGCTGACTGGTCTGGTTCGGGGATCGGATCGAGCGTGGCGCCGAACCGCTCGACATCGGCGCGGAGCTTCGAGTCAGATGCCAGCGCGTGCGCGCGCCACCGCCCGTGATGGGACTCTGGGTCGATCGCGATCCAACACAGAGTGACCCCTTGCTCGTAAACGGCGCGCACGAGGGTGAGGGAGTCGCCATTGCTCATCGTTCCTAGCTCAGAAGTGATGTGGTCAACGGTGTCGGTCATTCGCAGTACAGAAGCGGCGGCGAATGTTGACCACCACTTCTCGCCTGTATAGAAACGCATCGGGAAGTTGCTTCGCACGTAGTCCACGAGTTCGCCCCCGTGTTTTTGGATCCTGTCGATGCTGGGAAGTTGCGTCCCTTCGGTCACGTCTCCAACGCTAGCGAGGTTCCCGCTGGGTCGATTACGGGGCGCGTCCGCTCGCGGGATCGTTGACGTTCCTGTCGATCCAATCGCGTAGACTGCGGCGCCACGACTGGCTTGCCTAACATCGAGCGGTACTACATACCGGCCGGGGAGGGCGCCGCCGAGATCGGGCTCGCCTGGCTCGCAGACGAGGGGCGTCGTGCTGGCGCCGCCACACTGTGGGTGCCTACCGTGGTGGACCTCGACGCGATCGAGCGAGAACTCAGCCGTGCCGCCGATCGGAAGCTGATCCGTGCCGTAGTGAGCGGGCAGAGTGCGAGTGCGTGGGGCATCGTGGTCCACCGCGTCACGCCGAGGGGCGGAACCTACTCAAACGGTCCGGTGCTCGCGTTCTGGCCCGATGATAAGGAGATGGAGCGGATAGAGCGTGCGCCCGCGGTCTGTGCCGTGAACTGGCCGACGGGTCTGGCACTTCGGGGGTGGGAGGCGAGACACAAGCCCATCGACGTTGCCTCCGGCCAGCCGATCGACCCGGACACGCCCCCTGCGAGTTCCGTCGCGTTGGAGGCGCTGAAATCCATCAAGCTCCACGGCATACACAACGGGCTAGAGAGGCCCTACGCAGCGGCCGCCTTGAACGTCCTCGCTCTAGGGGCCATTCCGATCGACCGGGAAGCAATGAGGATCGCCGCGATCATCCAAGGCTGGCCGGCCCACGTTGCGCACGATCTTGCCAAGCTGATCGACACGATGAAGAAGGGCACTCGCGTCCGGCTCGACCAGCGTCGTGACTGGGGTGCCGAATACGATCGCTGGGTCACACAAGTCGCAGGCCGCCGCACGCGCACGTCTGCCGGCGAAGCCAATGCCGATGCTTAGATGCCCAAGACTTCCTCGATGCGGTGGGCGGTTGCGGTCGCTGGGGTGCTCGTGTTCTGCTTGCCAAGGCACGCACAGTCCTATCTCCGGAAGTCGGTATGAACGCGCGCGGTGACGCGATCGTCGCCTGGTGGGCGGACCGTTCCCTCTCGAAGCCCTCGGGCCATGAGTGGACACGCGTACGTCCTGCCGGTCGTCGCTGGTTGGCTGCCCAGAAGGTGGCAGCCTGACCGGCGGTCTCGACACGGCGATGCGGGCAAAGATGATCGAGGTCAGTGACAGCCGGGTGGGGCACAGGTGGCGCGGGCGCTGGCCTGGAAGGTCTCGGTGGGGCTCCATTATGGGCTTTGACGAAGGTTGGCATCTGAACCTGTCGACAGTGGCGGAGCCTGAGTACGCGAGCCCGACAGCTAACCCCGTAGGCGCCAAGCGATATTGAAAGGACGCTCTATGTCGGGATTCCCGCGTGATGCTGCGGTACTCGAGCCCTGGGAGCTTTCATTAGCTGCCCGGGAGGCGCTTGGCTAGGAGGAGGTCGCTGAGTCCTTGGAGGGTGCAGCGGAGGATGTCGCGATGCTCGGTCGGTTGGGCGGCGGTGTCGAGCTGGCGCTTGGTGTGGACGATCACGCCGATGATCGTTGGGCAGCCGTGGGTGAGCTCGGGGTTGCGCTCCAGCAGCCTGATCTGGCTGCGCATTTTGGCGATCTGGTCGTCGTTGTGTTCGGCGTTCTTGGCGTCGAGGATCCAGACGACTTGCTTTTGCCGGTCGTGGACGATCATGTCGAGGTCGAGTTTCACGCCGGGTGGCTGCCAGCGCTCAGCGGTGACCGTGAGCGCGTCGTGTCGGGCCGCGAGGTGAGTGACGCGCTCGATGAGGATGCGCTCCCAGGCGATCCCGGCCGCGGCCTTCCATGCGGCCTTGGTTGGTTGCTCGCGCGGGGGGTGACGGTCGAGCGTCTCGATCGCGAACTGCTCGTCGGCGGGTTGGATGTCGGCCTGCACGGTTTGGGGTAGTTCGCCCCGGAGCTTTTCGAGCTCTCGGCGGAGCATCGAGGCGATGACTTGGGGGGTGAGCTTGGGGGCGGGTGGCCGGCGTCGCAGGCGGGCGATGCGGAGCTTGTCCAGCAGCCGTCCGATCGCCGTGTGCTGCTTGGTCGCATGGAGGCTCTGATGGATGGGTAGGGCGTCGCGGTCCAGGCACGCCGCGGGGTCTGAGTGGATGACGGCGTGGTCCTCGTCTGAGATGAGCGACAGGACGGGTGGCTGATCGGCTAGCGGTGCGGTGGTGAAGTCGAAGTGCCAATCGCGTGGGACGTGCTCGGCCTTTGATGGGCAGAGGACGACCTCGATATCGCGTTCGGAGACCTGTTGGAGTGTGTGCTCGATCCAGTTGGGGACGTACCGCAGGTCGGGGGCGCACAGTACGAGCCGCTCGCGGGCATCTTCGGCCGCGTCGGAGACGCGCTGGCGCAGGTGCTTGGGGTGGGGCTCGAGCTGCTCCCACCCGGCTTCGGTCAGCTGGGTGAGGTGGCTGGGTGGCTTGTAGGGGGAGAGGAGCTCGCTGTCGCGCACGAGATCGAGGAGGTCTTTGGCGTAGTTGGTCTGCGCCCACGCGGTGAGCTGCGGCTCGTGCACGCCGTGCTGGGTGACCGCGTATTCCCAGGGGTGGGCGTCGGCTTGGCCGGAGCGGATCACGAGCTGGGTGTCGGGGAGTCGCAGGACGTGCGGGAGCGATGGGTCGCGGATGTCGGCGCGCACCTCTGAGATCTCGAGCACCTCGACGTATCCTTCGAGCCCGAGGTCCCAGGAGAGGCCTGCCTGCAGCCCCATGCTCGTTAGGCCGTCCTTTGAGAGCGGCGGTTCGAGTTGGAAGGTGTGTGGTCCGCCCCTGATGGGCTTCACCGCGACTCCGGTGAGCGCGGTGTGGGGGAGGATGCGACTGCGGGCGTTGTCGACCCAGAGGACGAATTCTCGCTCGACTTCCTCGCCGCCCCGCTCCAGGTCGCCGATCAGCTCTTCTACGTAGGGGATGCGCAGCCCGAGGACCTCGGCGATCTCTTCTGGGCTGTCACCCCAGTAGTCCATGAGCCGCAAGGTGGCGGTGTGCACCGGTCCGCCTGTCGCGAGGCATTTCGCCGTCACGCGGATGCGATGGACGGGGATCTGGACGGGGATCGCGCAGAGAACGGTCATCGCGTGCCGCTGCCGGTACTGTTCGGTTTGGGTTGTGGGGGCCGTTGGATCTGGTAGGCGGGGTCGCCCTGTTTGACGCGCTCGTCGATGAAACGGGTGACGTTCCCGAGCGGTTTGCCGATGCGGTTGTTCATCGCCTGGTGCAGCGCGGTCGTGATGATCAGGAGGTCCTGGGCGCGGCTGACGGCGACGTTGATCCGGTTCGGGGTCTTCAGGAAGCCGGCTTCCGTCCCGGCGACGCTCAAAATCACCACCTGATCCTCGTCGCCCTGGAAGCTGTCGACGATCCCGACCCGCACGGCGAGGTTGGGGTAGTTGGTGAGGTCGATGTGTTTACGGAGCTCCTTCGCCTGCGCGGTGTAGGGGGTGATGAGGGCGACACCCAGACGCTCCGGGCCGTCCGGCAGCGGCGGGGTGTGTTCCGCGTGGTGCTGGAGGGCCTTGAGCTCGCGGCGGATGAATTGCACCTCTCCGCTGCGCCGCTTGCTCTTGCCATCCGGTCCCTTTTCCTCCTCGCCGGGGATGTCGATCAGCTTCACGCGGATGTCTCCCGCGTATGCCTGCACACGCGGGTCGATCGGGGTCGGGCGGCCGTGTTTCAGGCCGCCGGTGTCGCCGTAGAAGACCTCTGAGACGAGCTGGCCGATCGGCGGGAGCATCCGGTACTGGGTATTCAGCGTCACCTCGTGCTCGCTGCCGTGGAGGTGTTCGGCGAAGTGACCGAACAGTGTTTCCTCGCCGGCGGCTTGACGCTCGCGGGGGCTCGCGCCGAGCTGTTCGATCGCACGGCGCATCTCCACGGCCTTGTCCTCGAGATGCGGGTTCTCAGTCGTGAGCTTCTCCGGGTCGTACAGCACGGTTTGCATGGCGTCCCAGGTGTGCGGTGGCAGCTGGCGGGTATCGCCGACGAAGATCGTCTTGTGCGAGCGCAGCGCGACCATCAGCGCCTCGGGTGGCGTGGCCTTGCCGGCCTCCTCGAGGATCGCGACCGCGAACGTCATCGCCCTGACGCCGGGGTTGTTCTGCACGCTCGCGCAGGTGCCCGCGATCACGCTCGAGCGGGCGAGGCGCTCGTTGGGTAGGAGCTGGGGTCCGATCGAGGCGAGGTAGTCGGCCTGGACGTCGAGCACCCGGTTCATGACGTCATCGAGCGACATGTCACCCGCGCCGGCCTTGGCGTGCACCAGCTGGCGATAGGAGTCAGCGCGACGTTGCGTCGGCGGGAACCACGGTTCGGCGCTGTCGATCCAGTAGCGCTTGCGGATCTGCTCGTTCGCACGTTCGATCGTGTACTTGCTGCCGAGCCTCACGATCGGCAGGTCCGGGCTCGCTTCAGTCAACCGCAGGAGCACGTTGTCCACGGCCTGATGGGTCTGCGCGGCGAGGAGGATCTTGGCGTGGGGATCCTTATCGAGGTGCTGCAGAACGATCTCGCAGATCGCGGTCGTCTTGCCGGTGCCGGGTGGTCCCTGCACCGCGAGGATCTCATTCGCGGCGAGCGCCGCATGCACCACGTGTCGCTGTCCCGGGTCGAGCTCCGGGTTGAACCATGGCGCGAGCCTGCGGTTCGGCGTGGAGGTCGCGAAGGAGGGATCGCCGATCAGCACACGAAGCCGATCCGCTGTCTCGGCGGCACGCAACGTCCTGCGTTCGGACGAGATCTTCCGGTCCGTTTCATCGGTGTCGAGCGTCAACCGCAGCGGCCGGTTTTTCTCGGCGCGCAGGTACTGCTCGATCCGGACCAGGTCTTCATCGCCGCAGCTGATGATCAGCTCGTGTTCACCGACGTCCTCGACGAGCAGCGGCACATCCAGATTCGGCAGGCGATACACGAATTCCCTCGCGGCCGACGCGGTCGCGGCCGGCCCCTGAGTCAGCAGGACCAGCTGGCCTTCAGCGAATCGCTCGGGGTCCCAGGCCTGCTCGGCCAGACGGACGATCGATCCCTGCTCGTGCGCGACGAACGAACGGATCTCGTTCAGCTTCTTCCAATGGCCGATCGGCCCCGAGAACGTGGCGGCGCGGCGCTGGTGCGCCTGATCCCAACGCTCGGTCAGCAGCGCAAGCGTCGCACGGTCGAGTGGGTCGTGACTCTGCTTGAACGTCTCGTCGTGGCGGGGGAGGCGCAGGACGTCCTCGTCGCTGTCATCCCACGGCTTGCGCGCTCTCGCGCCGACGATCAGCAACACGCCGGGCTCATCACCGGGCGTGAGGTGTTCTCCCTCACAGACGCAGGGATCGCGGCGGCAAACGCACAACCCAGGTGGCAGCACGTAGTCGTTCAGCTGTGCGGTGTAGGTATAGCGCCGTCCGATGATCTGCAGACGCGACGGGTCCTTCGCGAGCCTGTCAGTCGCACACAACGTCCAACCCGAAGAGAGATCACCGCAGACGGCGGCGTAGTCGTGGTCGATCCCGCTGAGGGCTTTGGTTGCGGTGTTCGTGATGGCCGCCCCGATGATCACGGGACATCAACGCGCCAGCTCAACCCGTCGTAGTCGGCCAGCTGCGCTTGCGCCGCGACAGCGGCCGCGTCGACGTCGCCCGCGTCGACGAGCAGCCGAAACTCAAGCACCGAGACCTGGTCGGGAGGCGGCGAGACTTGGTAGGCCTGGCCGCCATGCGCACGCGCGATCTGATCCAGATCAGCGGCCACGCGGGAGAGCGCCGCGTCCCACGCCATCCCGCCAAAAAGCTTCTGGTACTCCACGGCGCTGTTCTCATCAAAGACGACGTCCACGGTCCCTGCCGGCTGCTGCAAGCGGGCTCGCAACGCCTCATGCCGGGCCAGAGAGCGCTCATCGCCGAGCTGCGTCACGGGATCGCGCTGCACACGGGAAGCCGTGACACCGGCCAGCGAGCAGACGACCGCGGTGCACAGACCCTCGATCACGCCGGTCGTATCGGGACCCGCATCCACGCCCGGCTGCCAGGTGCAATCGACGACACAACCACCCAGACGCACGAGTGTCCGGATCGGCCTGCCGTTGTCGTTCCAACTCGTATCGCGATCGAGCTCGCCCGCGGGCTCGCCAAGGGAAACCTCGACACGAGCCAAGAGATGCTCGCCCGCGAGCGCGAGAACGGCCGCTCCGAGGCGCCCCTGCACGTCCTCGCCCACCAAATCGCCCGCCGCGAGCGAGGAGAGCTCACTCAAGCCGGCCGGCAATCGCTTTGACCAGCCCGCGGACTCGCCGAGGGCGAGACGCGCGGAGGAGAGGCTCGAGGTCAGCTCGGCGTTCTCGGCACGGGCCTCGCTGTGCTTCGCTTCCAGCGCGTCCACATAGGCGCGCTGAACGCCGAAGAGTGCCCACCGCCGCCGGGGCTGAGCGTCCTCTTCAGCCATAGTCGAATTATCCCGGTGGGGGGTGGGGAAATCAAGCCGCGAAGCGTGAGCGGGGGTGGTCGCCGATGCTGGCGAAGGGGTCCATCTCGAACCAGCGGGTGAGGCGGATCAGCTCGTGCTCAGCCCGCCGCGCAGGAGGAGGGCTCAGATCTACCTGCGGATCGCGGCCATCGAGGTGCGACCCGGTGAGTCGAAGCGATCGTGCCCACAGATCACAGGTTGATCACGGGATCGGACCGGCCGACTGGGAATGTGCGGACGACGGACGCCGAAGCTCATGGCGACCAAGGACAGTTCGCGGCTAGATCTACGACAACGAACCACGGCATCGGACCCAAATGATTGCGGAACCGTATCAGATCGCCCAGGAATGTCGCTCGGCCGCGGCGCGGCGTCGCGACGCTATACAGGACGCAGCAGCTGCGGTCGGCGTCTCAGTACAGCTGCTCGCCGCGCAGAAGACCCGGAGATGCACGGGGTGAGCCGCGACAGAAAACAGCCCAAAAGCAAGCAGCTCCGTGGCCAGCAGCGGAAGCACGCGGGGCAAGTCCAGAAGGACCGTCCTAACGCGGGGCGACGAGCCCCAGCCGTCCAAAAGAAGCGCTCAACTGGGGAAGTAGGCATAGAAATGGCGATCCGACTGCTCGCGCTGTTCTTCTTCTTCGCGGCTGTGTTCGCATTCATCAAGGTGTTCGTCGACACACCGGTCGGCGTCAGAGTCGCCGCAGTCGCCGCAGTGATCGCCGTGCTTTATGACATTAGGGACAGCGTCATCTGGAGGCGTGTGTTCCTGCTGCGGGATATGGAAATGCTCCGGCTTCTCGGGCAATATGTGATCTGGGTCTTGGTTACCGTCGCCGTCGCGGTTGTCGGCTTCATCGTTTCCGTGGGATCTTGGGAGGGGGTGCTGGTCGTACTCGCGTTGGCGCTCGTTGCATTCAGGCGCGCCAAGGTGGAAGAAAACATCTGTACGCGGCTGCGCCGCCTCGGAGTCGAACCTCCTCAGCCACGCTTCGGCGCGAAGTTCGCCCGGTCGCTTGACCGACAGATCACAACCCACGCCGACCGAAAGATCCACAACAACACGCCACTGAGCGAGTCCGCGAAGATTCGGACGGCTAGGTGGTTGAAAGCTCGCGCCGTGAGTCCCCACCGGGACGGTCGGCGTGTGGTCTCAGTCGTGCTGATAGCTGTAGCGCTCTTGCTAAGTCTCTGGACGGCGGTCGTCCTGGCAGTCGAAGGAGGTGAGCTAGTTGGACAGGGAATCAGCTCAGTGGTGAAGACGATCGAGGGGGCTCGGTCGTCGCCCCGCAAGAACTCGACGAGGCCTCAAGGTAGTCAAACGACGCCTGGGTCTTTGTCGATTCAGCGACCGAGTGGCTCCGCTCCGTTGCCCGCTGAAACGTCCGGGGGCGCGAGCCTGATGGACGAATGCCGGACTCCGCTGCTCAGCACAGGGCCGCAGTGGATGCGGGCAGGCATAACTGCGCTGTATGTGGGGGGCACGGGAACGCGTGCTGCAGAAGCACCTGGCACCTCGATTGCCGGGTGTCCAGGCGAGCTGCATATCGCAAACACGTCCTCGGGGCTGTTCGCCTACACGCTAGGCACTAATCCGACCAGCACTAGACCGCTGAGTATCGCGGTCGACTCCCGGCGGTTCGGTCCTGCCCTCTTCCTTGCTCCGGCAGTTGGACCCGTCGAGGCGCTCGTGCACCGGTTCAAGATTATCGGTGGGATACGGAGATATTCAGTTTTCGGCGGCGATTTCTATCCTTTGCAGGCGCCGGGCGCCGGAACTTACATCCTGATCCGACGGGAAACGGGCACCGATCAGGCTGCAGTCCCGTATACGGTCGTGCCTCCAGCGGTCGCGCAAGCTTGGGTACTGGCCATGGCGAAGTCGCAGACGTTCTTGTGGCCGGTGCCACGACACGAAAACGGCGAGACGGTCTACGACTTCGACAGTAACTCGAGCCCGTCGCGGGTGCTCTACACGTTCCCGTATCGCCCCTCGAATACTGTCGAGCCGGAACTCAGCGAAGCTGAAGTAGAAGCGGCGGCTGGCCGCGCGGGGTAGGTAGCGGTCGTCGTGGCCGTTGAATGGGTCGGTATCGAAGGGCGGATGAGGTGGATCAGCTAGTGGCGTCGGTCACGTGTTCGACCGCCTACGAGACCACGACAACGAATCCTCGGTTCCTACGACCGGTCCGTTGGCGATACTCGGCCGGTGCCGCAACCGAACGCACCGGGCGAACCCGCCGCGACTCTCGGCTCGAATCTTGCGTTGTTCCTCGAGCAGGCGCGGATCGTCTGCGCCGAAGAGGGAGAACGAAGTAAGACATTGACGGAGCGCGGCGCAGCGATCATCGCTACCGGAGGAGTGGCGCTGGCCGTTGTTGTGACGCTCAGCCACGAAGTCCAAGGGCACACTCTGGCGATCTTCGCTTTGGTGGCCACGATTGCCGTGCTCTTGGTGGCCGTGGTGCTCGCACTCCCTTCGCTGCTACGACGCGAGGGCGCGGACATCAGCTTGACGGAGTTCGAAGCCTTCCTTACATCGGGCAAGCTGCAGGCCGATCCGCGACAGAACCAAGGTGAGCTCCTCGCCAGCTTGGTCGACATCATTGCCAGGCGGCGACTGGGCAATCAGCGCAAGCAGGTTTGGCTGGGGAGAGCCCAGTTGAGCCTGGCCCTAGCATTGGGTTTGGGCCTCGCAACGGCAGTCGTCGTGGCTACGCTCGCCATCACTCCGACGCGAGTGCGCCTAATCGACAGTCGCACTCGGCCGCATCAGTCCATCAGCGAAGTTCCGGTGATAGGGGCTGTGGCGTTGGCCAATCCTCAGCTCAGCGTGACCGCCGTTTTCAAGTCCTCGGGCAAAGACTCCGATCTGACGAGGAGACGCTGTACAATGGGGATGAAAGGTGATCCTTGGCGAGTTCGGGGAACCGTCTGGGGTCGTCACCGTTGGGGAAACCCTGATTGTGAACGAGCGGGACATGGACACCAATATCGAGACCCTCGATGAGCGCATAGACAGGCTTGATCCGAAAGACCTCGCCTTTCGAGTGCCTGATGGCGCCGTCGCCCAAGTGCTTCCCCTCGAAGAGGACGAGTCCAACACTGCTAAGAGCTTGATCGAGCGCTCCACTAAGCAGGCGGATGCACCCAAGATCGGCCGGTTTCGGTTGAAGCGCCCGCGCGCCGATCATCAGGTTCACTCGTCGAGCTAAGCAGCTCGACGACGCTACGCCGTGAGGCGTGAGCGGGGGTGGTCGCCGATGCTGGCGAAGGGGTCCATCTCGAACCAGCGGGTGAGGCGGATCAGTTCGTGGTCGGCGCCGCGCAGCAGGAGCGCGTGGCCTTCTGGCAGTTGGGCGATGTCGGCTGGGGTGACGAGTCTTTGGCGTTGGGTTTGGTAGTTGAAGGATTGGTTGTTGCCGACGGCGCTGAGGAAGTCCTCGCTCTGGCTCTGGCCGGTGGAGGAGGAGACGACCTGGCGGTCGTAGTCGCCGATCACCGCGGACACCGCGTCGAGGGTCTTGACGTCGCTGACGCCAGGCAACAAACACTTGGTCTGGAACATGCTGAGGAATGCTTCGGCGACCTGCTGGCCGTAGCGGGTTGCGATTTGGACGAGGTCCTGGATCACGATCACGAGGTCGAGTCCCTGGCCGCCGGCCTGGGAGGCGAGCTCGAGGATGTTGGGCAGCTTGATGACGTTCCCGAACTCGTCGAGCTCGAAGACCATGCGGCGGATGCCCGGGGTGCCGATCGCCGCGTGGTGGTAGACACGGTGGCGAATTCCCTCGACGAGCCCGACGATCAGCGGCTCGCAGGCTCGCTGCTTGTGGTCGGGGGCGGTGATGTAGATCGTGTCCGTGGAGCAGACGAACGCGTCGGGGTCGAAGTTGGGGTCCTTGGCGGTCTGACGCGCGCCGTTGCTCTTGTAGGCGCGGAGGACGCCGGCGGTGGTGCTGAAGATGCTCGAGCGCTCGCGGCTGTCGGTCCGCTGGATGCCGATCAGGGCGTCGGCGGCGATCGGGTCCTCGCTGCCGGCGAGCACCTCTAGGCTCGGCCCGAGGTCGTGATGGTGGGTCCAGCGCATCACGTCCTCGATCGAGCCCTCCATCAGATGGGCGGCATACAGGAGCGGGCTGAGGAGCGTTTCGGCGCGCTCGGTCCAGTGACTGTCGTTTTGCGTCCCAGCGCCGGTTCGCGTGCACTCGGTCATTGCATGGGCCGTGAGCAGCGCGTCGTCCCAGGTCGTGGAGGCCGCGATCGGCGACCAATGCAAGCGGCGCACACCCTCGGGCATCTGGCTCACCTCGCCGGCGGGGTCAAACCACCACAACTGACCGATCTCGCCACGAGCGCGCATCGTCGATTCCATCACCTCGGGCTTGGTCGCGGTGCTCAGCAGCGGCCCCGAGGCGCCGAGGATCGTGGGGATGATCACCGCGGTCGTCTTCCCCCGCCTCGGTGGGCCGATCACCATCGTGCCGCTTTCGGGCTCCGCCGTCGCCCACTCCCCGTCCTCGTAAACGCCGAGATAGGCGCCACCGCCAAGACACGCGATCGCATGGCGCGCGTCCGCGGCGGATGGGACGTACGGCTCGGGTTCCAGGCGCTCACGCCTGACCCGGCGGCGCTCGAGCGGCCTGATCAAGGACATGGGCGCGTGCCGCGCGAAGAAGATCGCCGCGCCCCAACGGACCTCGATGGCCAGGCGCACGAGCCAACGGACAGGGATGCGGCCCTCCTGGACGCCACGGTAGACCGCTTTGGCAGCCCAGCCGAAGATCAGCAACTGCAAGCTCCAGCCGACCGCGTCAGGGCCATGCGGGTCAATCCACCGGTGCAGAAAGATCGCGAACAGAAACCAGCCCGCGACCCGCCAGAACCGGGAGCCGCGCTGCTGTTCCCACGGTGGAGTCAGCTGCTGGTCCCGGGGGCCGAAGGCCCGGTCGTCTGCTCGATTCGATATTGTTCTTGACATTGTATCCTCCATGTGTATAGTTAGGTGGAGATGCAATATAGAAGATTCAATATAGAATGTCAACAACGTCCGACGGAGGTCGCGAAGTGTCCGATAGCAACGACGTGCAGGAGGGCCTCGACGCGCTGCGTCAGAACCTCACCGCACAGATCGATCGGATCGACGAAGAGCTCCAGCCCTACGACGATCTCGTCCAAGCCCGCAAGCAGGCCACGGAGGCATTGGCCGCACTCGAAGGCGGGGGATCGCTCAAGAAGCGCGTCTCGTGGGAGGCAATCGCCGTCTACGTCGCCGAGCACCCCGGGTCAAAGCCCGCAGAGATCGCCGCGGGCCTCGAAATACCGGTCAAGAACGTCTACCCCCACCTCGACCGCAACCGGGACACCGTGTTCGACAAACACGAGGACGGACGCGTCGACGTCAAGGACGGATGGGAGAAGCACCGCAGAGACCTGGGAGACCGCTAGGCCCGCGACGGGCCCAGCTACGGGGCCAGATGGATCTGCCCCAGACGCGCGAATGGGTCGCGCTGAAGGACAGGACACAGGAGAAGCACGATGAGTACACAGCAAATGACAGGACGTGAGGTAGACGCGGAGCTCGATGAGGGCGACCCCTTCGAGCTCCTGACCGCCGACGAGGTTGCGAGGTGGCTGCGGATGACGCCAGCCTGGGTCTACGCCCAGACGCGCGCCAACAACATCCCCCACGTTCCGCTCGGGCGCTATGTTCGCTACCGGCGATCGGCAGTGAAGGCGTGGATGGCGGGGATCGAACACGAGTCGTCTTGCACGACGTTCACCCGAGAGCGAAGAAGGAGGCTGTAAAGATGAGCTCCAAGCGCAAGGTGGGCACGGGGCACCTGTATGAGAAGCACGGCTCGCACTACGGTCGCTGGCGCACGCTCGACGGGCGACTGCTGAACCGCAAGATCGGTGCGATACGGACACCGGGTAGCCGGGAGGGGCTCACCGATGCCCAGGCCGAGCGCGAGTTTCGAAAAATTCAGAGCGAGGAGGAGCACCGTCCGCGCCCGGTGAGGGACGCAGATACCCCGACCGTGGACACGGCCGCCGACTCGCTACGGCGCAAGCAGAAGCTCGAAGGCGCCCGCAAGTCCTACCAAGAGGGCTGCGAGTCGATGCAGCGAGTGCACATCTCGCCGAGACTGGGATCGCTACCCGTCACGGGTGTGAGCAGAGCGCACGTCGAAGGAGTCGCGACCGCGATGCTCAAGAAGGGCCTCGCACCCAAGACGGTGCGAAACGTCTTGAGCTTTCTGCATTCCGTGTTCGAGCACGCGAGCGACGAAGACTGGTGCAAGGAGAACCCTGTACGGCGCGCCACGAAGCCAGGTCGCCGACGCTCCGGGGATGTCGCTCCAGACCTGCAGTTCCTGACGGTCGAGGAGCTCGACGCGGTGCTGCGGGCGATACCCGACGAAGTCGTCTATCGCAAACCGAAGCCGACCCGTAAAGGACGGCGTGGCCCGTCGCCGCCGCCTCCACCCGATGTGCTCGGCCCGGTCCTGCGCGTGGTGATCCTCGCCGCGGCGATGACGGGGCTGCGGCAGTCGGAGCTGCTTGGGTTGCGCTGGCGTCACGTCGACTGGGTCGCCGAGCGGATCCGGCCGCGGAACACGTACGTGCGCGGCGAGCACTCCGAAGAGGGGAAGTCCGATCTGTCGACGAAACGCTCCGTGCCGATGGCCGATCGCCTGGCGAGGGAGCTCGATGGCTGGTCAAAGCGGACCGAGTTCCGCGCCGATAAGGATCTCGTGTTCGGCCATCCGCAGACCGGCAACGCGCTTGATCGCTCGAAGGTCACCAAACGCTTCCAGGAAGCCTGCGTCGACGCGAAAGTCCACCCGATCAGGTTCCACGACCTGCGGCACACCTTCGGCACGCGGCTGGCCGCCTCGGGTCGGCCGATGCGGATGATCCAGGAGTTTCTCGGGCACGCGGACAGCAAGACCACCCAGATCTACACGCACTACGCTCCGTCAGAGCACGAGGTGCAGATGGTCAACGAAGCGTTTGAGCCGAAGGCCGAGGCAGAGCGTTCAGAGAAGGAGCAGGTACCGGCTTCTGACGAAGAGGGGCATGTCGAGGAGTAGACCCTTCACCCGAGGATCGGTCATGGGTTGCACAGTGTGTGGCCGTATTTGGCAAAGACTGCCGAAAGCAGCTATACTCTGTGCATGTCGTCTGGAGTCGAACAAGTCAGTCGTTCCCTGAGTGGCCGCGAGAGTCAAGTGATGGCTTGGCTCGAGGAAGAACGTCCTGCGGTGATCACGGCCGCGGATTTGGCCACGAGCATGCACCTCTCGCGCGAGCGGGCGAGCGACGTGTTGCGGCGGATGGCCTCCAAGGGATGGCTGCATCGCGTGGCACAGGGATCGTATGAGCCACTGCTGGCCGAGAGCGGCGGGATCGCGCTTGCCAATCCCTGGGCGGCACTGGCGGCATGGGCGGTGTCCTACTACGTGAGCTACGGCTCCTCCGCCTATGAGCTTGGCCTGACGCCGGATCGTCCAGGAGCGGTACATGCCTGTGTGCGCTCCGGCACCAGAACGCCGGTGCGCTTCGCTGATCTGCCGCTGACGCTGGTGCCTCAGCGGCACTTCTCGTTATCCGGCTCAGCCTCAAAGCCAGTACACGGCTTCGAGGTGCGTATAGCCGGAGTGGAGAGGACACTCATCGACTGCGCAATCCGTCCCTCGCGGATGGGGGGCGTGATCGCCTTGGGACGCATCCTCTATAGAGCGCTCGAGCAGGTGCAGTGGCCGGAGCTGGTCTGCCTTGCCAGCGAGCATCCTCGCGGCCGGGCTGGTGCTCGCCGGTTGGCCGCCTTGCTGGAGGTGATTGACCAGCCGGTCCCCGATGCGCTTGGCGAGTTCGCATCGCAGGAGCTGCCGACACGCCCAATGCTGCTCGACGACGGTGACATCTACGGCTGGCGGGGCCCGACGCTCCGCAGGTGGGCTGTCGTGGTCAACGTTCCGGCGGAAGCGTTGCGTGAGGAGCTTCATCGCTGATGATCCCGCTACAGCTGGTGCGCCGCTACGCACACAATCAGCAGGTTGATCTGGAGGTCGCTGACCAGGAGATCGTCCTTCACTACGCGCTCGGGTTGCTCAACCAGGCGCGGCTGGTCGGTCGATTGGCAGACGGGTCACTCGGGCCGCTTCTGTTCAAGGGAGGGACGGCGTTGCGGAAGTGTCTGTTCGGCAGCGAAGGACGTTTCTCGCAAGACATCGATTTGGACGCGCCGCACAAGAACGGCTTTGAAGCGTCCGCCGAGGCCGCCCTGGTCGATCACAGCCCGTTTCATGGCATCGCCTTCGCGATCGTTGAGAGTCGCTGGTCTGAGGACGGAAACGAGAATTTCAGTGGAACCGTTGAGTATCAACACGCCGGCGGCACCGGCCGCTTCGAGCTGCAAATCTCTTACCGGCTGAATCCTGTCCTCGAGGCCCGCGACCTGCAGCTGGTTGAGCAGGAGTATCTATCGCGCGTGGAGTTCGACGCGCCGACCCTGCACGGACTGGATGCCTACGAGATGGTCGGCGAGAAGATCATGGCCTGCAACCGCCGTCAGGGCGGAAGCGCCAAGGACATCTACGACCTGTACTTGTGGTCGAAGAAGCCATTCGATTCCGAGCTCGTACGTCGCGTCGCCGTGCTCAAGGCATGGACAGACCGGCGACGCAACAAGCCCTATGACCCGGATGACCTGCTCGCCGCGATGGTGCCCGGCAACTTTCGCTGGAGCGACCTGAATGGTCTCGTACCGCGCAAGCAGCACGCAGATCGCGAGATGATCTGCCGCCAGGCGCGCGAGCGCTTCGCGATCCTCACAAACACCACCGAGGATGAGCAAGCACTCCTCGCCGACCAGAGCTCACATCGTGAGGTCACGCTGTTCAATCGTCTCGTCGACGACGCCCGCGAGATGCGCCTGCGACTGGGCTAGCACGGGCAGCTTCCACGAGGGCGGGATCGATCAGGTCAGGCGCGCAGCGGAACTGTTTACAGATGGCGGATAATGACAGGCAGATCCAGGGTCCCGAACAGGTGTTCGGGGAACGAAACGGGGAACAAACTGAGCAAAACTGAAGAGCATCGGGAGACAGAAAACCCAATGAATCCGGGCCTCATCAGCTGAGCGATACCCCAGCGTTTGGGCTGGGGGCCGGGCGGTCGCAGGTTCAAATCCTGTCTCCCCGATGCAAAGTCGCAGGTTCAGAACCTTTCACGAATCCCACGGAGAGGAGCGAAAGCCGCGAAAACACTGGGGATCGCGGAAGCCTATTCGCGTCTGTTCCCGCCTGTTCTCGGCACGCGGGACCGCAGAAGGACCGCAGCGACCGGGGGAAGGACCGCAAGCGAGGAGAGGAGCCGCGGCATTTAGGCCGGACGTTCAGCGTTGGTTCCCGCCGTTGCAGTCGCCGACGTGGGCCACGGCCGCTGGTCGACAAGGAGTCTTGCTGCAGCTCGGCAATTCTTTCGACGGTTGCCGCAAGTCCACGGCCGAGGCCGCTTACGGAGGGCCCGTCGGCTGGCCCCGCGGTTTCGACCGCGAGTTTGAACAGCGATGGTGGGGTCGTCCTTGCCGACACGCTCCGGCCCAGCCCGCTCGAGCGTGATCCCGCGGGCCGACTCGATGAGGTCCTTTGCTGTGCCGATGGCGCTGCTGTCGTTGTGGCTATCGAGCGCTGCCTCCGGGAGACCTGAGAGGATGCCATCGTTCGCGGACGGCGAGGCGCGGCCGGCCGCGAGTGCACAACGCGGTGCTGGCTAGCCTTCGTCTGCGCCGTTTGCGAGGTCGCGTAGTTCTCCGATTGTGACTGGCGCGGTCATCGCGGCGGGCAGCGGTTCTTCTCCGAGCCAGGTCGTGCAGGGCTGTTCCTGAATGCAGACCGCGCGGGCGACGCGGACCGAGAGTTCCTCGGCGCTCATGAAGTCGTAGAGGGCGTCGCCTTTCTCGTTCGAGCGCAGCACTGGCCAGGTGAAGCGGCCCTTCTGGTCGACCTCGCGCCAAGCGCGGGTCGCGTTCGGGTCGGTGCGGACGTAGGCGGTGTTGTTGCTCTTGAAGCGTTCGCACCAGAGGTTCGTGGGTTTTTCGCTGATCTCCCCGGCGCCCGCCTGTGGGCGGGAGAGGCTGTAGGTGCCCTGGGGCGTTTCGAAGACGTAGACGTCGCCGCCGTCGAACTCGCCGCGGCCTGAGGCGTTCAGGAGGCGTCCGCCTTTCGCGAGCTTCAGGCCGAAGGCCGCAGCCTGCTGGTACTGCATTGTCGAGCCCTGGCCGGGGACGTACACGCCGAGGCTTCGCGGCGTTGTGCCGCAGCTGCCGGCTGCGTACCAGATCCTTGGGTGACCGCGGACCTGGCGCGCGCGGCCGGGGCAGCCCGCTTCCGTTGCGCCTTCCAGCTCCCAGAGCGCCAGCAGGCTTTCAGCGACGGCGATTCTCTCGTCGCTGTCCGCGCCGCCGGTCAGGTGGCTCAGGCTGTTCGGGCACTGTTCAACGTAGGACGGTTCCGACTGAGGGGAGAACGTGGTGGTCGTCGTGGTCGTCCTAGGTGTTGTAGTGGTGGTCGTCGGCCTGGTGTTAGTGGGTGTGGTGCTGGTCGATCTGGTGCTCGTCGTGGTCGTGGCAGTGGCGGCCGTGTTCCTCGAGCTCGCGGTTTCGGGCGGTTTCAGTTCGTGGACTGCTTCTGCGCCGGCCGAGGGGACGAGCGCGACGAAGATGATGACGAGGACGAGCGAGAGCCGGTCGAAGAACGAACTCGTCTCGTGCGGGTCGGTAATGTTGTCGAGCGATCTCTCGACTTTGCGCAGCAGCCCGGCTTTGGTGATGGTTTCGCGGAACTTGATGAACCAGTCCTGTTCGCGCAGCCATTCGGTGCCGCGTTCGCAGTCCGTTTTGGGCAGCACGTCGACGATCCGGCACGCGTTCCAGGTGGCCAGGCCAAGGAGCACAGCGATCGCCACGATCTCCCAGAAGGCCGAGTGCCAGCGCCAGAAGACGAGCCCCACCGCGACCCAGAGCCCGAGCAGGACGATGCTCGCCAGATACAGACGCGTGAGGCGACGCTCGTGCTCGTCCTGGCTGCGGAGTTTGAGGTAGCCCGCGAACCCCTCCACGACGAGTCGCCCGAGGTACAGGGGCGACGAAAACAGGACGCCGAGCGCCAGGTACTGCGGGAGGTGGTGGACGCCCGCGACCTTCAGTGCGGAGGAGGCGATCGCGCTGGTCGCCGCGAGGACGACGCCGACAGTCGAGAGCGCCTTGCCGAGCCGTTTCCAGGAGATCGTCGGTGCCCGTTCGCCACCGGGAGGCATGGCTTTTCGTCGCGTGCGTGGCTGCGGGCGCGGCTGTTCGGGTAGGGGCGGCCAGACGAAGCGAGCGACCATCCCGGTCGCGCCCCGCCTGAGGCACTCCTTTCCCTACCCGTTACGCGTTACCCCGACAGGTGCAAGCGACGGCCCTTTCGTCCTGAGGGTTGACACACGCTTCCAGCGAAACTTCTTTGCGAAGATGAACGTAAGTCTAGCCCGCGGCTGGCCGGATGGCCAGCGTCTCGTTCCGACTTTCAAGCCCCGAGCGGGAAAAGCCGATAGATAGGGGCAGCAGCACGCCGCGGCGTTCACAACTTCTACACATCGGCCGGCCTTAGTCGCGTGTTTAGGCCGTGGCTAGGTTGGCTTCTGTGTAGTCGAGTGTACATTTCACTTTTTCGACCAGAACGGTGACTGTCAGACTTCTGCGCGTCATGGATGACACCGGGCTTCAGTCAGCGATTTCTTTGCGGAGATTGCCGTTAGAAGCCCATCCAGTCCTCGCGCAGGGGCGGCGCAACAAAGCGCCGCGACGGGCTTCCGGTGCAGCGCTCAGCGCCACGCCGGGAGCCTGTCCATGACCGCCGACGGGCCCCGGGGCCTGTCCCTCGACCAGGCCGAGCCTTTCAGAACAGGGCCGAGTCGACCAGGGCGGCTATCCGATGTCGTGCCTGCTCGGTGTGAGCCGGGCTGGATTCGGCGGGGACTCGGTCTACCCGTCGAAGTCCCATACGGCCGTCTGGAGGGCATACGGGCGGAATTGAGACCGCAAAGAGACCGCAGATGCCGCGTAAACGGCCTAGGAAAGCCAAGCCGACCCTCACTCCCCGATTTTCGTTAGAACTGCGAACGGCCGCGAACAGGCGGGAAAACCCGCGAAAACGCTGGGGCTCGCGGGACGTCGTTCTCGTCTGTTCTCGGCTATTCGTGGCACGCAGGACCGCAAAAGGACCGCAAAGGCGTGCGATGAGGACCGCAGAAGGACGCTGGCTCCAGCGAGAGCACTTGGGTCTGGCTGGGCCATAGGAGCGCATATCAAGCGTTCAGGGACTCCCAGCGCCCCTCTGGACCAGCGTCGACCGACAATCGCCGTATTCTGCGCCCGTGCGATCGATGCAAGGACGGGTCCATGAGAATTGACCGCTTGGAGGTAAGCGGCGGGTTCCTCGACGGCTTGAAGCTCCCATTTGCGGACGGGCTCAACGTCCTCATCGGCGCCCGCGGCGCCGGGAAGACGTCGATTCTCGAGTTGATTCGCTACGGGCTCGGGATCTCCGCGATGACTAGCGACGCGGAGAAGGCTGCCCGCAGTCAAGCGCTCGCGGTGCTGGCTGACGGCGCAGTATCGGTCTTCTGCACCGTCGGCGAAAGACCGCTTGTCTTCACGCGCAGCGGCCTCGACGAAGCGCCGGCCGTATCCGCGTCGCATCCCTACGCTGCGCCCCTTCTCGTATCCCAGAACGAGATCGAGGCAATCGGCCTCAACCCCCCGAGTCGACGCGAGATGCTTGATCGACTCATCGATGCGGACGCGTGGCGGCGAGCCTCGTTGGCTGACACCCCCGCGGAGACGGCCACGCTTCAGCGACGCCTTGAGTCCTTCCGGCAAGAGCGCGACGAGCTCGCGACTCGTGCCGCGGGTGCTGACGAGCTGGCTCGCCAGCTCAAGGAGGCCGAGAAGGAGCAGGCTGTCTTTGCTAAGGCCGTGGCGAAGACCAAGCCACTCCAAAAAGAGATTGCCGAGGCGTCCGACGAACTCGGAAACGTTCGGGCAGCAGCAGAGGCTTACCGAATCGCCGAGGAATCGATCGACGATTGGCGGAAAGACATAAAAGGTGCCGCGGTCGACCGGTCGCTCCCAAGGCTGCGCTCAGCCGCTTTGGAGGCAGCGCTTGCCGACGGTATTCGAACGGTCCACGGGCAGTTGGATGCCGCGCTCAAGGAGCTTGACGGCTTGAAGCGGAAGCTAGCAAAAGAGCGTGTCAGCGAAAACGCAAAGCAGGGAAAGCTCCAGACACAACTCACTGAGCGTGCTGAACGGCTTGATGAGGTCCAGAAGGGCGCAGGCGATCTCGGTCGGCGGGTCAGCGCTCTGCGCCAGCAGCTAAAGGAGCACGAGGGCCAGTTCAAGCGGGTTAAGCAGCTTGACGAAGAGATCGCGAAGCTCGTCGCGGCACGTGAGCGTGCGCTCGACGAAGGTGAAGAACGCTCCAAGGCGCGGTACCAGTTGCGAGCCGACACCGCTGCCGAGGCAACTCGGCGGTTTCACGGCCGGATCGAGGTACGTGTCGAGCGCTCGGGCGAACTCGCGGACTACGAGGCGGCCCTCGTTAGTCTGCTCCAAGGAAGCAACCTGCAGTACAAACCTCTGGCGGCAACACTCGCCGAACACCTAAGTCCTCGCGAACTCCTTACAAGCCTCGAGGATTCGGATAGCGACGGTATCGCCACCGCGGCGAAGATCACCAAAGATCGAGCAGCTCGGCTTATAGCTCACCTCCAAGGCAAGCAAGTAGCTTCGCTGCTCCTCGCGCCGCTCGAGGACTCCGTCGACTTCGCACTGCTCGATGGCACCGAATACAAGCCGACTCGTCAGCTCTCAATGGGCCAGCGGTGCACCGTGGTGTTGCCGCTACTGCTCGCCGCGGCCCACGAGTCCATCGTCCTTGACCAGCCGGAGGACCACTTGGACAACGCATTTGTTGTCGACACGCTTGTCCAAGCTATCCGTGATCGTGTCGTCGACGGCCAAGTTCTGGTGGCAACGCACAACGCGAACGTCCCAGTGCTGGGTGACGCACAGAACGTGATCGTCCTTAAGTCCGATGGACGCCACGGCTTCGTCGCAACTTCTGGCCCGTTGGAGCAGCCCGACGTCGTGCAATCGATCACCACTCTAATGGAGGGCGGCGCTGAGGCATTCGCGAAACGTGCCGCGTTCTACAGCCAGCACAGCAATGACAGATGACCAGCCAGACCGGTATGAGCTCGAGAAGGTGAAGGCTGATCTCAGGTCCAAGAGTGGGCCGGCTCGAGCAGGCGCTGCCCGTGCTATTCTCGGCGTTGGCGGTGAGCTGCCCGCCGCCCTGGATCTTGAGGTCAGAGAGGCGCTCACAAGCGAGGACCTCCCGTGGGTGCGAGGGCTGCTAATCGAGATCCTCGAAGCTGGCAGCCCGGCGTTTGCCGAGGGCGTCGTCGTGCCTGCCTCATCATGGGATCAGCCATTTGAGGGGATTCCGCCGGAGCTTGCGCGACAAAGCCTCAACACGAGCGCTCGACGTGTTCTACATGAGGTATCCGCGATTGTCGGGCGGCTCGATCTTGCGGCGCGGGACGAGCTTGGGGCTGGATTCGGCGGGTCAGAGACTGCTCGAGAACTTGCCTTCTTGCAGGCCGTCTGCAAAGGACTGCGCACGCTGGCTAGTGCAACCGAGGCGCCGACCTTGACCGAATTCGATCTCGGCGAGCGCCTAAGCGAGGTCGCCGAGACGATCACGCAGAACTATGTGTGTCCTGTACTCGCCGCGGGTCCGGCACCGTTTACTGTCACCACTGACTGGGCGCTCCTGTCCCTCGCAGTGAATAATGTACTGGTGAATGCGGCCGAGGCGACCTTGCTAACCGGCCCAACCGATGGGCGAGCGGTGCGACTGAATTGGGGCAGTTCGGCCGCCGGGGTCCACGCCACGATCATCGATCGAGGGCCTGGGCCGCCCCAGCTTTCTCGCGAGGCCACCGAGAACCCGCGTAAGTACTAAGGAAGGGCATCCCGGGTATGGCCTCGCAACGGCGAGTGAGGCGATTCATTCTCTCGGTGGCGCTGTACTCGTGCAGCGGAACGACCTTGGCGGAACCACCGTGATTCTTTCTTGGCCGGATACTCAGGCGTGAAACCGGCCTGCCGCCTTTTGCTAGTCGAGGACGATCGCGCCGAGGCGAGGTCCATCGAAAAGCGCTGCTGCCCTGACTCAGACGCCGCGGTAATCGATGTCGTCGCCGACGTGACGGCTGCGGCTGATGCTGTTGCCGACCACGAATACGACCTGATTATCTGTGATCTTGCGCTTCCAGCCGACGATCGTAACCTAGATCCAGACGTCCAGGAAGGCCTCCGACTTTTCGCCCTGATAAGGGAGCGGGCGCCCGGCACGCCGGTGATCATTCTGTCCGGCAATCTCAGCCAACAGATTCTTCAGGGCTTTCTGAAAATGAGCCGTAGCGCCGACATCTACGGCCTCCGCAGGGAAGAGCCTCTCGTCGTGGCGTGCGACAAGGAGGAACTTGCGGCGTTTGTCGAACTTGTGCAGACGCACATTGCCCGGACCAAAAACCTCGACACTTTGGAGATGGAGGGCGACGTTGAGCTGTCGGTCAGTGACGCCCGCGCGCTTCGCATCTATGGCCGACGACTCGGCGCCATCTACGCAGACATAGAGCCACTCTCCGGGGGACTTTCGGGCAGTAGAACGCTGCGTGTCTCCTACCGAGATGCAGATAGCAACGCGATCGGGAGCGTCGTCGTCAAGCTCGGAGCTCTCGGCCGGGTCATCAGGGAGGCTGATCGCTATCACACGATCGAGGCGAAAATGCCCGTTGGCCTCGGTGCCCATGTTTTGGACGTCATTCAGGCGGGGGCAGGGAGGCGTGGAGCGCTGGTGTACCAACTCGCGGACGAATACACGGACAGCATGTTTGGGCTCTTGGAGAAGCGGAGTCCGATTGCGGCTGCCGCAACGTCGAGGCTGGCCGCCCGGATGAAGGCGTGGGTGCAAGAGTCGCCAGAGGTTGTCCGGACGCTAGCTCAAATGCGTCGCGACCTAATCACCGACGAGGAAGTCCTTGAGGCCGAGGCCGAGCTTCCCGATGACCGAGAGATAGAAATCGTGGTGCATCAGACTCGCTCCCACGGCGACTTGCACGGGCTAAACGTGCTCGTCAACGGGCAAGGTGAGCCGACCCTAATCGACTATGGCGAGGTGATCTCAGCAAATGCCGCGCTCGATCCCGTGACACTCGAGCTAAGCGTGCTCTATCACCCGGCAATCGCGGGAAGTCTCGGCGCATGGCCCACCGTGGAGCAAGCGCAAGCCTGGAAGGATCTCGACTCGTACTGCGAGGCCTGCCCCGTAGTAGGCTTCCTGCGCGCTTGCCGTGCGTGGGCCATCGAGGTCAGCGCCGGCGAAGCGGAGATCCTCGCGAGCGCGTACGCCTATTCAATGCGCCAAGTCAAGTATCGTGATCACGCCTCAAAGCTAGCCGTCCACGTGGCGCAAGGTTGTCTGGCCGGACTCTCCGTGGGAGCCAGCTAATGGATTCTGCAGTTACGAGGACGCTCCGCTGATGAGCAGCGTCGCAGTCGAGGAACTCATCGAGCGCGCTGGCCGGGCGCTGCTGGACGCGGCGTCCTCGCCCGCCCGCGTGATCCTGTTCGGCTCGCACGCTCGCGGCGATGCGCGAGACGGCAGCGATCTGGACTTCCTCGTCATCGAGCGCGAGGTCGACGACCGTGCCGCCGAGTCCGTCCGGCTGCGACGAGCTCTGCGAGGCTTCGGTGCTCCGGTGGACGTGATCGTGATCGACGAGGCGCTTGCGCAGCGCCGCGCGAAGGTTCGAGGCACGATGGTCGAGCGCGCGCTACGCGAGGGTCGCGTTGTCGCCAAGTCCTGAGCACGTCGAGTACGCCGCGACGCTGCTGCGACTCGCTGACGCAGACCTGCACGCCTGCCGGGTGCTCGCCGACCACGACGACGTTGCCGATGGCGCTGTCGGCTTCCACGCCCAACAGGCGGTCGAGAAGGCGCTCAAGGTGGCGATCGTTCTCACCGAACTCGAACTCCCGCGCAGCCACGACCTCGAACTGCTTGCCGAGCAAGCCGCCGCTCGCGCACCGCTGCCCGAGGAGCTTGCCGGCGTCGATTGGCTGACGCCGTGGGCGGTCGCGTTGCGCTACGACGAACCCGCTGCCGCGCTTGACCGCGCAGCCGCAGTCGCCGCAGCCGACAGCGCCTGCCGCTGGGCCAAGGCGCTGCTCGATGACACGCCGGACGGATCGTGATTCGGAACCGCAAAAGACCGCAAAGGTGCCGAAAACCGCATAGGAAAGCCAACCCGAACCTGTCTCCCCGATAAAGCGCTTTGTCTGCAATAATGGGCGAAGGAGATCGCCCAGTCGTTGATATTGGGCGAAGTTCGGTTGAGAACGAGCGCGCCCTGCTGGCTCTGAAGGTCTTCGCCGACAGCCTCTCCTAGTCGGGCCGGGGGCGCGGCTGCTTTCGCCAGGGCTCAGCGAGCGTCTCGCGCGTCGGAGCGCGGACGAGTGGTCGTCGTCCATTGCGGAGCGCGCTCGGACGCAGCGGCGAAGCTCGGATCTCACGCAGAGCGCAAGCCATCACCGCTTCAAGGAACGGAATACTCGCCCAGGCGGCGGCTCTCCCCAGCCGGCTGTGCAAGGCGCCGCCGGTCGTGTGACCTGTGATCGCCGGCGTAGACCGGCGGTCGTTGCGGCTGGTCTGTGGTTGCGTCGCGCTAACTGAGCTCTGCCAGTTCGAGGATGACGGTGTCTCCGAGGATGGCGAGTCCGATACGGTGGTGCGGTAATGGCGAGTGAGATGGTAAATGGGTGGCCCTGTATCAGGAGGAGCGAGCAGCCGCTGTTGCTCGTGCACGGGACCGGCTTCTATGCTGACATCCGGGTCCCGGTGTTTGATGGGCTCGCGCGCTCCTACCGTGTCATCGCTAATGACCGGCGCGGCTTCGCACGCTCATCGCCCGCGCTTGGCGGAGGGCGCGATGGTCGCGGTCATCGACGCTTCTCTGAGCGCGCCTTGCGGTGCTGTCATCCCATGAGAGGAGACGACTGATGGCCTCGATGGACTGGGGTATTCAAAGCGGGAGCGCACCGGCGATCTACCAGGAGTTTCTCGTGCCGGCGATGTTCGCGCCGTTCGCGAAGCGGCTTGTCGAGCATGGCTGTGTGAGGCCGGGTTCGCGTGTGCTCGACGTCGCCTGCGGCACCGGCGTCGTCTCGCGCGTGACCGCGATCGTTGCGGGTGCGGGCGGATCGGTGGCGGGTGTGGATCTCGGAGAGCCGACGGTCGCGATCGCGCGCTCACATCCGGCTGAGGAGAACGCCGCGCCGATCGACTACGCCCAGGCGGACGCCACGATACTGCCCTTCGACGCTGAGGATTTCGACGTCGCTCTGTGTCAGCAGGGCTTGCAGTTCTTCCCTGACCGTGCGGCCGCGCTCGCCGAGATGCGACGCGTGCTGAAGCCCGGCGGACACGTCGCGGTTGCTACCTGGAAGGACATCGAGCCGCCGTTCAGCGCGATCGCCGACGCGCTCGGGCGGCACGTCAGCACCGAGGCCGCACAGATGATGCACTCGCCGTTCACACTCGGCGACGGCACCACCCTGGCCGGACTGATGTCCGACGCGGGCTTCCGCGAGGTTGCGGTCATCGACGAAACGATCGAGTGCACGTGGGCATCGCACCCTGAGTTCGCCCGCCTCTATATCGCTGCCAGCCCAATCGCGTCGGTGTTCGCCGCCGCGTCTGCTCACTCCCAGCAGGCCGTCTGCGATGAGGTCGCCGAGCGACTTGCGCCGCACGCTACCGCCGAGGGCTGGCTGCGGATGCCGATGACCACAAACATCGCCGTCGGCAGAGCCTGACCGGGGCACTCGAGCTCCTCACCGGCGAAGCAGCGTGAGAAACGCAGCGAGTGCCCTGAAGCGCTCAGGCGGGAGACGTATTAAGGACGGCATCGGTTCAGTCGGCGAGACTAGCGCCCGTTCGATGCGCTGCGTAAGCGCAGATCCATGAGCTGCGTCAGCTTCTCCCGTTCGTCGGTGCGGGGCTCGACCACGGTCACGCCGTGCACTCTCCGTTAGGCCGAGCACCGAGCCTGAGACGCGGCGACGCGAGCGCTTCGCTTTGCCCTGGGCAAGCGGGTGCCCGCCGATCCTCGGTCGGCGCTATCGAGAGTCGTCTGATTCGACGGTGCCTGACTTGAGGACCGAGACGCCCGCTTTCGACCGAAATGAGCGCTCCCGCTTGACACCCATTCGTCCAAGTGCGGGTCGCGAGGCGAGTGGCGCTCGTGACGTGCCAATCTGCGCATGTGCCAGACATCCGACCAGTGGTCACACAGCGTGAGAAGCAGCTGACCCTGCTCGCGGCCGTGCTCGGTACGAGCGTCGTGTTCCTCGACGCGACTGTAACCAGCGTCGCGTTGCCGGCGATTCGAGGCGACCTCGGCGGCGGCCTGGCGGGCCAGCAGTGGGTGACGAACGCGTACCTGCTGGCGCTCGGGTCGCTGTTGCTGATCGGCGGCTCGCTTGGCGATGTATTCGGTCAGAAGCGCGTGTTCTTGGTTGGCGTTGCCGGCTTCGGCGTCACTTCGGCTCTCTGCGCGGTCGCGACGTCGATCCCCGAGCTATGTGTGTTTCGCTCGATGCAGGGCGTGTGCGCGGCCCTGGTGACGCCCACCGCATTGGCGCTGATAATCCACGTGTTCCCCGAAGACGAGCGGGCAAGGGCGATTGGAACATGGACCGCGGCCAGCTCGATCGTCGGGGTTATCGGGCCGTTCATAGGGGGAGTATTGATCGCTGCCGGCTCTTGGCGCCTTATCTTCCTGCTCAATGCACCGCTCGTACTGGTGACCGTGACGCTGACTGCTCGTGGCGTGCCTCCGGGGGAGAGCGCTGGGTCCGCCGAGCGTCTGGACTTCCCTGGAGCCTTCCTGGCGGCGGTCACGCTCTCGGGTTTGGTGTTCGCTGTGACCGAGGAGCCGGCTCGCGGATGGAGCACCCTGGTGATCGGCTCGCTCGCAGTGGGGATTCTCGGAGGCATCGCGTTTGTAGGGCGTGAGGCGCGGACTCGGGCGCCGATGCTCCCATTGAGCCTGTTTCGCGAGCGTAACTTCACGATCGGAAACCTGGCGACCTTGACCGCCTACCTCGGGCTGGGGGGTGTGATCTTTCTGCTCCCCGTGTTCCTACAGGAGGTCAGCGGCTATAGCCCCGTTCAGGCAGGGCTTGCGCTTTTGCCCGTCACCTTGCTCATGATCACGCTCTCCCGCCGCTTCGGCGCACTCGCCGACCGTGTCGGGTCGCGAGTGCTGATAAGCGTCGGCGCTCTCGTTGCCGGCTGCGGCCTTTTGCTTTTGGCGCGTGTCGATCAGCGCGCCGATTACGTCGCCGAGGTCTTGCCGGCATTGCTCGTGTTCGGGTTGGGACTCGCGATGCTTGTCGCGCCGTTGACCGCCACCGTCCTTGGGGCCGTGGAAGAGGATCACGCAGGGGTGGCGGCCGCGGTGAATACGACGCTTTCGCGCGTGGCCCAGCTATTTGCGGTCGCTGTGCTCGGAGCCGTCGTCTCGCTTGCGTTTGCCGGTCGCGTCGACGCGACCCTACGACGGACCGCGATCGGTCCCGGTAGCCGCGCGGCGATCAACCGCGCCAAGCGGCAGCCTCTCGGCTCACCCAGCCTGGTGGGAGCGCCCCCCGGCGAGCGGGCTCTACTACGAGCGACCTTCGAGGACGCGTCAGTGCATGCCTTCCGTGTTGCGGACACGATCGCAGCCGTACTCGTCGCCAGCGGAGGTCTGATTGCGTTTGCCGGGATCCGCAACCCCCGTCGCTCCGTGGCCGCCGAGCTATGCCCAGCCGGGGCGCTCTGCGGAGCCAGCCAAGAACTCGTCCATGCTCGCCAGGATCGACGCTCGGACCGGAGTTTCGTGGACCACGCGGTCGAAATCCCATCACCGGAGGTGGCCCCATGAGCGAGACATCCTCAATCATCCGCCGTTACTTGCATCGCTCCGTCGCCGCTCGCTTCGCCAGTCCGCGTTCAGGGAGCGTTACCAGGACCGCAGGTGGATGATGGCTCCTATCACGGAGGGGTGGCTGAATGGCTGAGCCCCTAAATCGGCCTCCTTGCCGCCGTGATTTGAGGCGGATTGGGCGGCAGGAAGGACCTGTTCAACGAGGCGCTCAGCTCATAGGTCGGTCACGGCACTGAGCGGACCCGACCGCCCACGAAACCGCCCACGCGCAGACGGCGCCCGTTGCCGCGCCGAGCCACACGGCCAGCGGCGCCCCGCTTGATCGACTCCACCGGCCCTATGATCGCCCGCGTGGGCGCAACGGACCCGGGTATGTTCGTGCTCAAGAGCGCGCTTCGAGCGGCGATCGTGATGCCGCTGGCGTTTGCGCTGTCACTCGTGGTCATAGACGCCAAGCAGATGGCCCTGTTCGCGGCGTTCGGCTCGATGGCGCTGCTCGTGTTCGTCGATTTCGGCGGCTCCCGGCGGACGCGACTGCGTGCGTATCTGCTCCTGGTGGCGGTCGGCGCGGGGCTGATCGCGCTGGGGACGCTGTGCTCGCACTCCACTTGGCTGGCGACGATCGCGATGGCGCTCGTCGCCTTCGGCATCCTGTTTGCGGGGGTGCTCAACGACTACGTCGCGGCCGCGCATGCCGCCGCGATGCTCACGTTCGTGCTGCCGGTGATGGTCCCCGCCGGTGCGGCGGCGATCCCGACACGACTCGCGGGCTGGGGCCTGGCTGGGGCGCTGTGCATTCCCGCGACCCTGCTGCTCTGGCCCGGGCGCCCGCGCAGCGCGCTGCGTCAGGGAGCCGCGCATACGGCACGCTCGCTGGCGGACCTTGTCGACGCGAGGTCGCGCGGCGATCGGGCCGGCGCCGAGACGGCCGCGCAGGCTGCGCACGAGGCGACCGTCGCCGTGCGCGATCGCTTCGTCTCGATGGCCCAACGCCCCAGCGGGACGGCCGGGCCGACGGCGGCCCTTGCGCGTCTGATCGAGGATCTTGGCTGGCTGGGTCGGGTCGCCGGTCGCGTCCCCGCGCTGTCGAGCGAGGCCGGCGCTCCGTGCCCGACCGAGCGCGCCGAGATCGCCGCGGCGGCGCCCGCGACGTTGCGCGAGGTGGCGGCGCGACTCGACGGCGGGCCGTGCAGGGAGACGCTCGATCTAACGCGCCTGAGCAGCGCGCACGACGCGTTCGGGCGCGCTCAGCTGGCGCACTTCGAGCGACTGCAGCCGGATCGTGACGAGGCCGAGGCGACGCTCGAGCTGGACGAGGCCTACCGCATGCGCGAGCTGTCGTTCGGCACGCTGCAGCTCGGCAGAGACGCCCAGCAGGCGTGCGCGGACAGCGCTGGGGGTATATCGGGGTGGACGTCTCGCGAGCGAGTCGGCGTGGCCGGCCGGCTGGCGCGGACCCATGCGAGCAGAAGCTCGGTGTGGCTGCGCAACAGCGTGCGCGGCGCGGTCGGGCTGGCGCTCGCGGTGCTCATCGGGCGGGCAACCAATCTGCAGGACGCGTTCTGGATCGTGCTCGGCACGATGTCGGTGTTGCGGTCCAACGCGCTGTCTACGAGCTCGACGGTCGCCTCAGCGCTGCTGGGCACGCTTGCGGGAATCGTCGTCGGCGGGCTGATCGTGGTCGCGGTCGGTAGCGATCATGGCGCGCTGTGGGCGGTGTTGCCGTTCGCCGTGCTGCTGGCTGCATACGCTCCGCAGGCGATGTCGTTCGCCGCCGGGCAGGCGGCCTTTACGCTGGTGGTGCTCATCCTGTTCAACCTGCTCCAGCCGACCGGTTGGAAGGTCGGGCTGGTGCGCGTCGAGGACGTTGCGATCGGAGCTGGGGTGAGCCTGTTGGTGGGCGTCCTCCTATGGCCGCGCGGTGCGACCGCGATCCTGCGCAGGGCGATCGGCACGGCGTATGTCGATGCCGCTCAGTACCTGGACGCGACCGTCACGGCGCTGCTCGGCGACGGCGCGTCCGGGCGAAACGGCGTGGCCGAGCGCGAAGCGTCGGACTCCGCGCTGCTGCTGGACACGGCCGTCCGCGACTACCTCGCCAATCGCAGCTCGGCGCGCGGAACGCTGCGCTCTCTCGCGGTGCTGAGCGCCGGCGCAAGTCGCGTGAGGCGAGTCGCCGGGCTGCTCGAAGATCCGCGCGCGCTCGTCCGGCTGGCGCCCGTCGGGGACGCGCAGCCGCGACTGGCACGAGCGCGCGACGCGTTCGACGCGGAGCGACACGCTCGGGTTGCATGGTACGAGTCGCTCGGGTCCTCGATCTCGCACCATGCGTCCTCGCCCCCGCCCGAGGACGGCGTGATTGGAGGAGATTCGGAGGACGAGGGCCTGGGCAAGAGGAGAACGGTCGTGCTCGAGCGCGCGGGCGACGGCGGGCTGCTCCCGGGCCTGGCGATCGCGTGGGCGCAGCGCCATCTCGATGTTCTCGCCGAGTTCGAGCCGACCCTTGCCTCGGCCTACACACGGATCGCCGACGGCGCGGGGTAGACCTTGGTTGGGTGATCGCCTCCCGCCTCTCGCCTACCGCCTTCCGCCTCTCGCCTCCCGCCTTTCGCCTACTGCCTCCCGCCTCTCGCCTACTGCCTTCCACCTCCCGCCCGCCCCGCCTCCCGCTTACCCGCCTATCTGTCGACGATCGCCAGCGCGAACCCGTCATAGCCCTTGTCGCCGACCGTCTGGATCGCGGTGGCGCTGACCCGCTCCTCCGCCCCGAGCATCTCGAAGAAGCGACGTATGCCCCTGATTCCCTCGTTGCCGAGCGACGGATCGCCGGCGTCGGGGTCGAGGATCGCGCCGTTGCGCACGACGTTGTCGACCACGATCACCGTGCCCGGCCGGGAGAGCTTCAGCGACCATTCGAAGTAGCCCGGGTTGTTCGCCTTGTCGGCGTCCACGAAGATCAGGTCGAACGGACCGGCTCCCTCGGCGACCAGCTCGGGCAGGGTCTCCAGCGCCTTGCCGACCCGCTGCTCGACCACGTCCGCATAGCCGGCGTTGGCGATGTTCGCCCTTGCCAGCTCCGCGAAGCGGGGCTCGGCCTCGAGTGTCACCAGGCGACCGCCGGCGGGCAGCGCCCGTGCCAGCCAGATCGTGCTGTAGCCGCCGAGCGTGCCCAGCTCGAGGATCGCTCGCGCGCCCTGCACGCGCGCGAGCAGCTCCAGCAGCTTGCCCTGGCTCGGTGTGACCGCGATCGGCGGCAGGCCCGCGGCGACACTGGCCTGCAGCGCTGCCTCCAGCGCCGCGTCCTCGGGCACGAGCAGCTCGGCGATGTACCGGTCGACCGCGGTCCACCGCTTGTGAAGCTCAGACTCCGTGCTCGTCGCGTCGGCCACCGACGGCCACGCTATCCGATCGGCGCCCGTGCCATGTCGATGATCGGCGCCGTGTCGAGGCAGCACATGGCAGGTTCCCGATAGAGCTTCATCCCAATGAAGAGCTACCGTGCTCTGGAGATGCCCGCCATCCAGACCGTCGCCGCGCGCAAGCGATTGACGCTGATCGCATGCATCCTCGGCTCGGGCATCGCGCTGCTGGACGGCACCGCGGTGAACGTCGCGCTGCCCAGCATCCAGGACGCGCTGGGAGGCGGCCTGGCGGCGCAGCAGTGGGTGGTGAACGCCTACCTGCTGACGCTCGGCTCGCTGATCCTGATCGGAGGCTCGCTCGGGGACCTGTACGGCGAGCGGCGCATCTTCGCGCTCGGCGTGGGCGGGTTCGGCGTGACCTCGCTGCTGTGCGCGCTGGCGCCCACGATCGAGGTGTTGATCGCCGCGCGCGCCCTGCAGGGCGTGGCCGGTGCGCTGCTCGTGCCCAGCGCGCTGGCGGTGATCGTGTCTACGTTCGACGAGTCCGAGCGCGGACCCGCGATCGGCAGCTGGACGGCGTGGGGTGGGATCGCGACCGTGCTCGGGCCGCTGGCGGGTGGTCAGCTGCTCGCGATCGGGTCATGGCGCTGGATCTTTCTGCTCAACGTGCCGTTCGTGATCGCCTGCGTGGCGCTGATCCTCGTCGCGATCCCCAAGACCACCCGTCCTGTCGCAATCGCGCGATCGGAGGCCTCGACGCCGTCGGGGTCGCCGGCGGGGGGTGCACGGCCCGAGCGGTCCGGTCGCCGGATCGACGTGCCGGGCGCCACGCTGTGCGCGCTCGGCCTCGGCGGTCCCGTGTTCGCGCTGATCGAGCAGCCTCGCCTCGGATGGTCCAGCCCGGGCGTGCTCGTGCCGCTGATCGCCGGGGTTGCTCTGCTTGTCGGGTTCGTGCTGTACGAGTGGCGTGCGCGCGACCCGATGCTGCCGCTGGACCTGTTTCGGCGGCGCAACTTCTCGGCGGGGAACATCGAGACGTTCGCGATGTACGCCGGCCTGGCGGTGTTGTTCTTCTTTCTGGTCCTGTTCCTGCAGCAGGTCGGCGGGTACACCCCGCTGCAGAGCGGGCTGGCGACGCTGCCTGTGACGCTGGTCATGTTCGCTCTGTCCCGTCGGTTTGGAGCGCTCGCGGATCGTCACGGGCCCCGCCTGTTCATGGGTCTCGGCCCCCTCATCGCGGCGGTCGGCCTGTTGCTGTTCCAGCGCGTGGGGACGGATGTCGACTACGTCGCCGACGTGCTGCCCGCTCTGCTCGTGTTCTCGCTGGGCCTGTCGATGACGGTCGCTCCGCTGACCGCGGCGGTGCTCGCAGGCGCGGAACGCTCGCAGGCCGGGATCGCCTCGGCCGTCAACAACGCCATCGCCCGGGTCGCGGGCCTGCTCGGCACGGCGGCCGTGGGCGCGGCGATCGCCACGGCGTTTGCCACATCTCTCGATACCAACCTGGCGGGCGTCCGGCTCGGACCGGCCGCGACCGCGGCCGTGCACGAAGCCAAGCGTCTGCCGCTCGGCCTGCCTGACGTCCACGGGTTGCCCCCGCGCCAGGCCCACGCCGTCCTGAGCGCCGCCGAAGCGGCCTCGCTGCACAGCTTCCACCTGGGGCTGGCGATCGCCGCTGTGCTCGTCGCGCTGGGCGGGATCGCGGGTGTGATCGGTGTGCGCAATCCCCAGCGCGTGGTTCATGCGGCGACGTGCGAGGGCGGCGCGCTTGTCGGGGCCAGTCCGGAGGCTGTCACTGAGGCGGCTCAACCAATTGGTTCCGTCAGCGGGCGGTTATCCCACGGGCTCCTCCGCATAAGCACGCATCGCCTCGATCAGCGGACCAAGGCGTCGCCCGCGCTCGGTCAGGCGGTACTCGACCGTCGGCGGGCTGGAGGGGATCACGGTCCGCTCGACCAGACCGGCCGCCTCGAGATCGCGCAGGCGCTCGGAGAGCATCCGCGGGGAGATGCCGGCGACGGCCTCGGCGAACTCGTTGAAGCGCAGCGCGCCGGTGAGCGCCGCGTAGATGATCGACAGCTGCCAGCGCCGCTCCAGGAGGTCCGTTTCACGAACTCGACTGGAACGGACCTCCTGCGGGAGACGCGGCATGGCGACCTCTCCTAGGAGGCGACCGACGTAGCTGCGGCCTTGTCGGAGCCCGACCGCGCGGGCTCCAGCGCGCGGTCCAGGACCTCCTGGACGGTCATCACCGGGTGGAACGCCATCTGCTCGCGAACCTCCTCGGGGATCTCGTCCAGATCGCCGCGGTTGCGCTCGGGCAGGATCACGTCGGTCAGCCCGGCGGCATGGGCGGCGAGCGCCTTCTGCTTGAGGCCGCCGATCGGCAGCACCCGGCCCTGCAGCGTGACCTCGCCGGTCATGCCCACAGTGTGCTTGACCGGCCTGCCGCTCAGCAGCGACGCCAGCGCCGTGACCATCGTCACGCCCGCGCTCGGACCGTCCTTGGGGATCGCCCCGGCGGGGACGTGCACGTGGAACTCGCTATGCCCCTCGAACGCGCTGCTTGGGATGCCCAGCTCCTCGGCGTGGCCGCGCACGTAGGAGAGCGCGATCTGGGCCGACTCCTTCATTACGTCGCCGAGCTGTCCGGTCAGCACCAGGCTGTGCCGAACCCGAGCCGGAGTCGCCGGTCTTCATCTTGGTCGCCTCGACGAACAGCACGTCGCCACCGGTGCCGGTCACCGCCAGGCCGGTGGCGACACCGGGCGTGGCGGTGCGCGGCGGCCGACTCCTGGAAGAACCTCTGGCGTCCGAGCGCGTCGCGCACGGTCTCCAGGTCGATCTTCACGGGGGTCGTCTGCTCGGCCTTGGCGGCCTTGGCCTTCTTGGTTGTTTTGGCTTTCTTCGCCGCCTTCGCTCCTCGGCGTCGGGACGTGACCGTTGCTCTGCGCGGCGGACGTCGTGTCCTCGGCGACGAGCTCGGCCTGCTCCTCGCTCTCGGGCGCCTGTCGGCCTCGGCCTGGCTTTGTGCCGAGGCGATCTTCGTGGCGGTCTTGCGCAGCACCGTGCCGAGCTCGCGCTCGAGGTTTCGCACGCCGGCCTCGCGCGTGTACTCGGAGATGATCGTGCGCAGCACCTCGTCGGAGATCTGCACCTCGTCCTTGCGCAGGCCGTTGCGGTCGCGCTGGCGCGGCCACAGGTAGCCCTTGGCGATGGCGAGCTTCTCCTCGGAGGTGTACCCGTCGAAGCGGATCACCTCCATGCGGTCCAGCAGCGGGCCGGGGATCGTGTCGGCGACGTTGGCCGTGGCCAGGAACATCACCTGGCTGAGGTCCAACTCGACGTCGAGATAGTGGTCGCGGAACGAGTGGTTCTGCGCGGGGTCCAGGACCTCGAGCAGCGCCGCGGAGGGGTCCCCGCGCCAGTCCGCGCCGACCTTGTCGACCTCGTCGAGCAGGATCACCGGGTTCATCGTGCCGGCGTCGCGCAGCGCTCTGACCAGGCGTCCGGGCAGCGCGCCGATGTACGTGCGGCGGTGCCCGCGGATCTCTGCCTCGTCGCGCACGCCGCCCAGCGACATGCGCACGAACTCGCGTCCGGTGGCACGGGCGATCGACTCGCCGATCGAGGTCTTGCCGGTGCCGGGCGGTCCGATCAGGGTCAGGATCGCGCCCGACTTGGGGTCGGCCTCGATGCCGCGGTCCTGGCGCAGCTTGCGCACGGCCAGGTACTCGGTGATGCGGTCCTTGACGTCCTCCAGGCCGGCGTGATCGGCGTCCAGCACCGCGCGCGCGGCGACCGGATCGAGATGCTCCTCCGAGCGCTTGCTCCACGGCACCGCGATCAGCCAGTCCAGGTAGGTGCGGATCATGCTCGACTCGCCCGTCTGCTCGCCCATGCGCTCCAGGCGTCCGAGCTCCTTCAGGGCCTGCTCGTTGACCTCCTCGGGCATGCCGGCGTCCTCGATCTTGGTGCGGTACTCGTCCGCGACCGAGGCGTCGTCTTCGTCGAGCTCCTTGCGGATCGACTCCATCTGCTTGCGCAGGAAGTACTCGCGCTGCTGCTTCTCCGCGCCCTCCTGCACGTCCTCGCGGATGCGCTTGCGGATCTGCAGCTCGGCCAGGCTCTCGCGCTGCAGCTTGACCGACAGCTCCAGGCGCTCGGTCACGTCGAGCGTGCGCAGCAGCTGCACCTTCTGCTCGTAGCTGAGGTTCGGCGAATAGCCGGCGGAGTCCGCCAGCGCGCCGGGCTCGGCGATCGCGCGCAGGAACGCGGCGATGCGCCCGTCGTCGCCGCGCAGCTCGAGGATCTCCTCGACCGTCGCGCGGTACTCGCGCTCCAGCTCGCGTGTGCGACCGTCCACCGGCACCTCGTCCGGGCGCTCGTCCACCTCGACGCGCAGCTCGCCGCCGGGTCCCGTCTGGGCGGCGCCGATCAGCGCGCGGTGCTCGCCGGAGATGGCCACGGCATGGCCGCCGCCGGGCAGCCGCAGCCGCTCGGTCACCTCGGCGATCGTGCCGACGTCCAGGAACTCGTTCTCGTGGCGCGGCACCAGCACGACACGTTCGTCGTCACCGACGTCCTCGGTCAGCGTGATGCCCATGTTCGGGAACACGACTGTGTCCTCGAGCGGGATCAGCCGCAGGACGGGCTTCGGCTGGGATGGGTTTGCTAGGGGCTGATCTGAAGATGAAGGCATGAGCACGACTCCATATGAGCTTACGAAAGTTTAGTTAGTATAGCGCGAGGTCGTTGTATGTGCAAGTACATCGAGGTCATGCCGGATACTGGCTTGCTAGAGCCAAAACTGGACAGCGCACAGGTGAAATCGGGCGGGCGGGGCATGAGACCTGCCTCGGGGGCGCGCATGAACTTTCAGGGCGCGCATGACGTGTAGAAAGCTGATGAGGAGGGCAGGTCCGCCTCGGGGGCGCGCATGCGCGCCCCCGCCGAGCGGCGCATGCGCCGCTCGGGGCAACCGCGCATGCGCGGTTGCCAGGGAGGGTCGCATGCGACCCTCCCCAGGCAGGTGCATGCACCTGCCTGAACTGCCCCCTACCCGGGCGGGTCGAACGTGACCTCGACGTTCTCCTCGTCCACGCGCTCCTCGGTCTCCGCCGAAGAGGTGAGCGCGCGCTTGTCGGCGTCCAGCAGCGGCGCGGTGAAGCTGCGCGGCCACAGCCGCCGCGCCCGCACGACGTTGATCTCCGCCGCGAGCAGCGTCACCTGCCCGCCGAGGTACAGCCAGGCCAGCAGGCCGAGGACGAACGCGAACAGGCCGGAGGTCTCCTGGGCGTGGCGGACGACGTGGGCGACGTAATAGCCGCCGATGTGCTGCAGGATCTGCCACAGCACGGCCGCGACGATCACCCCGGGGATCAGATCGCGGGTCGGTATCTCGTCAGGGCTCAGGAACCGGAACGCGGCGAAGAACAGCAGCAGGTTTGAGGCCAGCGCGAGCAGCACCCCGCCGAGCACGGCGATCGTGCCCGCCGTCTGCGCGGTCACATAGCCCGCGGCGACGGTCGATACGACCAGCAGCACGCCGAGCACGGCGAGCAGGCCGATGCCGCGCAGGCGCCAGGCCAGGAAGTTGGGCCGGTGCTTGCGGGGGATGTGCCAGACCTGCTGGAAGGCGTTCTGGGTGGCGCCGACGATGCCCAGGCCACCGAGCAGCAGGCCGATCACGCCGATGGCCAGCGCGCCGGCGCTGCCCTTCAGCGAGTGGATGTTGCTCTGGAGCTGATCGCCGATGATCGGGAACTGTCCGAGTGTCGAGTGCAGGACGCTGGCCTGCGTCGTGGGGTCTCCTTCGAGCACGAAGCCGAGCACCGTGACGAGCACGAGCAGCAGCGGAAACAGCGACACGAACCCGTAATAGGCGATCAGCGCTGCGAGCTGGCCGGCGCCGTCGTCGCCGAACTTCTTGATCACCGCGGCGGGGAAGCTGAGCTGCGGGTGGCGCTGCTGGAGGCGGTCCAGCGCGTGGAGGCGGTCGGTGAGGCTCATTGCAGGGGGGGTCTGCGGACGATCAGGAGCGACATGCCCATGTGTCTACCCGATTTCAGGCGCGCATGCTGGACTCCGCCGAGGAGGTCGCGCTGGTGGCGCAGGCCGCGCGCGGGCTGCTGCTGTCCGTGCATCGCCGGCTGCTGCAGTGGGAGGACCTGGAGGACTGCTACAGCCAGGCAACCGTGGAGCTCGTGGCACAGGCTCGTCGCGGAGAGCTGCGGTTCTCGAGCAGGGCTCACCTGCGCAACATGCTCGAGCTGCGTTTCGTGTCGCGGGTCAGAGACCGTCGCCGTGCGCTGCGCGGGCGCAGCCCGGCGCAGGCGACGCTCGACGGCGCGCTCTCGCTGGGGGAGGTCGAGATCACCGACACGCGCGCCGATGTCGAGCGGCGTGCGATGTTGCGCTTCGATCTGCAATCTGTCGAGCGGGCCGCGCATGCGCTGAGCCCCGATCAACGCCTCGTCCTGGCCTGCCAGATCGCGCTGCAGATGAGCTCGGGCGAGTTCTGCCGCAGGTTCGGCTGGTCGCAGGAGAAGCACCGCAAGGTCGCACAACGCGCCCGTGCTCGGCTGCGGCGCCTGCTGGCCGAGTCTGCCGTGGATGCAGGGACTCAGGGCGCTCAGAAAAGCTTTTCACGGGACCGTGTCCCGTTTTCGAAGACGTGTCGGAGTAAGGGGGCAGGGACCTCCTATGACCATATCTCCCCCCACTCATAGGCGCGTCCCCTGGGACGCCGACAGTCGATTGGACGGACGACCGCTCGGCGATGCCCATCCGCGCGCAAGCGGCCGGAGGCCGGGTATCTCCCCATCTCGGCCTTCGGCCGCCCGCGTGATCGCCTGCTCGGCTGGACCGCACGGGCAGCTGCGATGACGCTTCTGCGCCGTCACCCCAGAGCGGTCTATCGGGTGTACGGCGAGGACGAATACCTGGCCGGGGCCGATGCGCTTGCCAGCTGGGACGCGCTCCGGCCGCAACCGAGTGCCCCGCCGGCGAGACCTCGCGCACAGACGGCGGGACGGAGCGCTCGGTCGGCAGGAGCCTCGCGCGAGCGCAGGCTGCGACGCCTGGCCGGGGCGGCCGCGCTGACCGGGGCGGTGGGGACGGTCGGCGGAACGGTCGCACTCGTAGGCCTGCGCTCGCATTCGCTGGATCGGCAGGTCGCGGCGACCGCACCTTTGCGGGCGCGGACGGCGCCGCGAGGTCTCGAGGCCGGCTCTGCGCGCGCCGCGCTGCGTCGGGGTGCGGTGAATCGAGACGGCGAGCGTGGGGCGGACGAGCGTGAAGGAGGCGAGCGTTGGGATCGTGTGCGTCGGGGTGGCGTGCGTCTGGCGCCGGCGGGCGGTCGACCGACTCGTACAGCGCGACGGCGCTCGGTCCGGGCGCCGGCATCGGCACGGGCACGGCGGCAGCAAGGGTCTCGGCGAGCGCTCATATGCCCGTGCAGGACACACCTCCGTCTGAGCCGCAACCGGCACAGGATGTACCCTCGCCCGCGGCCAGCGCTGCGCAGAGCACGCCCGTCGAGGCCGAAGCGAGGCCGCGGGCGCAGAGCGAGTTCGGGTTCGAGCGCTGACATGGACGGGTGGCCGGCAGCTGACATGTACGGGTCGCCAGCAGCGCACACGCGCGCGAGCGTGACGGTCAGCGCAAAGCCGCTGTGGCGGATCAGGCTCGCGCGCGAGCTGCCGCGGCTGCTGCTGTGCGGGGCGTCAGTCGCGGGCCTGCTGGCCAGCGCCCGCTTCGTGATCGCGCCCCCGCGCCCGCCGGCGCCGGTGCGCGCAGGGCCGGCGGTGTCCCCGCCGGATCTCGCGGCGGAGGGGTTCGCGCAGCTGTTCGCACGGCGCTATCTGACCTGGGAAGCGGACGACCCCGAAGCCCACCAGCGAGCGCTCGCGCCGTTCGTCGGCGCAGGCATGGAACCCGGCGCAGGACTGCAGCCGCCGTCCGGCGGCGAGGAGCAGGTGCAGTGGACCGAGATCGTGCAGGAACGGATCGCAGCGGTCGGTGCGCTACGCGTATACACGGTCGCGGCCCAGACCGACACCGCGGGTGTGGTCTATCTCACGGTCGGTGTCGTGCGTGCCCGCGACGGCGCCGTGACGCTGGCCGGCTATCCCGCTTTCGTAGGAGCCCCGGCATCCGGACCGGCCAGCGCCGGCGGCAGGCTGCGCGAAGTCGCCGACCAGGCGCTGCAGACGGTCGTGGAACGGGCGCTGCGCAACTATCTGGCCGCCTCCGGCGCTGAGCTGGCGGCCGACCTGACGAGCGATGCGCGGGTCTCGCTGCCGGCGCAGGCGTTGAGCCTGCAGGCGTTGCAGCGCCTGGACTGGTCGCTCGAAGGAGGCGGTGCGGTCAGCGCGGTCGTGCAGGCCCAGGACCGTCGTGGCACCAGGTACACGCTCGCGTACGAGCTCGACGTCGCCCTGGTGGCCGGCCGCTGGGAGGTGGCCGCGATTCAGATGGACCCCGACACGTGACATCAACGAAAGGAGCCGCATGAAAGTCTCTGATCGCCTCGAGCTTCCGGGGTCCCGCACGGCGCGCGCCGGCGCGATCCTGCTGCTCGCCGGAGTGTGCCTGGCTGCTGGAGCTCCCGTCGCACAGGGCGCCATCGCCACGCCCAGCTCCCCACCGGGCTCCGCACCGGGCTTCCCGTCGGGGTCGGCGAGCGCGCCGCAGTCGGCCACGACCGAAAAGACCGGCAGCTCGCTGGAATCGGCTGCCGCAAAGGCGGGCAGCACCGGCCGGGCGGTCGCGATGAGCCTGATCGGGCTGGCGTTCGCGGTGGCGGCGATCGTGCTTGCGTTCAAGCGCGACTTCAAGGAGGCCGCGGGTGTGTTCGCGGTCGGGATCGTGTGTGTGCTGCTGGCCACCCCCACTGGCGTGAGCGTGCTGCAGGACACGGTCACGTCGCTGTTCGGGTCGCGTTGACGGTCGGTCTGATGGAGATTCGCTCCTATCGCGCCGTGTTCGACCTCGAGCGGCGTATCTATCGCATCGACAGCCTGCGCCTGAATCCGGGAGGCGTGCCGGTGCGCGGGCTCGTGTACTTCCTGGCGCTGCTCGCGACGGCCCTGGTCCTCGGGCACGTGCCGCCGCTGACGATCCTGATGGGCGCGCTGCCGTGGTACGTGGTCTACCTGGCGCTCCCGGTCGCGAGCGCGGCGCTGCTGACCGTGATCAGGATCGAGGGACGGCCGTTTCACCTGGCGGCGCAGGCGCTGTTGCGCTACCGGATGAGTCCGCGCCGATCGGTGGGCCTGCGCGCCCGCTGGGCGGGGCTGTGCGCAGAGCCCGGCGCATGCTGGCGCCCGGAGGGGATCCTGATGCTGCCGGACGGCTCGGACGCGCGCATGCGCGGCCTGCGCTACACGGGCCCGGGCGCGGTGCTCGTGACGGTTGCCCATGTGTGTGACGGTCGCCGGCGCGCCAACCGTGCGCGCGGGCTGGCGAGCCGGTATGCGATCGGCAGATCGCAGGTGACCCTGCGAGAGCCTGCACACGCGAGTGTCGCCGCGGACGGCGTGCAGGGCGGCGGCAAGGTGATCGCGCTGGCGCCAGCGGCGACCCTGAGGGTGCGGGTGAGGCAGCGGCCGTGAGATCGCCGATCGCGTGTGTGTATGGGAACTGTGTGTTCGCCGACGGGCTCGACGACGGCTGGGCGGCGTTTGCGGTGCAGGCGAGCTCGTACCAGTGGCTCTCCGAAGACGGCAAGCGCACGCGCCTGCTCGAGCTGCTCGGCGCGATCGAGGCGATCGAGGCGGACCTGCAGATCGTACGAGTGGGTCGCAGGTGGGAGCTCGAGCGATACGTGCGCGAGCTGGATATGGGCACGCCGCAGGCAAGCCCGCCGGAGGGGGCGGGTTGGGAGGGGGCGGGTCTGAGTGAAGTCGACCCGAACGCCGTGCTGAGTGAAGTCGACTCAAACGCCGTGCACGCGCGTGCGCGTACGCACGCGCGCGCGAACAACGTCTATTTGCAAGAACACCATCGCCGCCTGCACGACATCGGCACGGCCAGACCGGCGGTGTTCCTGTTCGTGAGCCTGCGAGACCCGGAGCGAGACGTCGCCTCCTACGTGTCCCAGGCCGCGGAAAGCAATCCCAAGGAGTGGCTCAACGAGCTCAAGCGCGCGATCTCGCCACGCGACCGGCGTGTGCTGAAGGTCTCCGAGCTCGAGCGGGCGCGCCTCAGGGCCGACCAGGCGCACGCGCGACTGGCGGATTACCTGCCGGTCAGGCAGGCGCGCGGCGTGGAGCTGCAGTGGCTGATCAGGCGGGCGTTCTGCCGGGGCCTGGGCGAGCCGCGGGTCGATGGCCTGCACGAGCCCCGAGCACTCATGTTCGAGCGCAACGGCGAGGCGCTGCTGGCGCCCCTGGAGGGGGACGTGCTGCGCTGGATGGACTCCTACGTCGAGCACGAGGGCAGGCGGCTGCGAGTCGAGTCCGAGCTGGGAACGAGCTGGCAGGCGCAGCTCATCCTCGGCGCGCTGCCGGAGCGGGTGAGCTTCCCGGGTGCGCGGGTCGAGCTGATGTTCGCGCCCGTCGAGAGTCTGCCGTTCGCGATAGACCTCTCCCTGAACGCGCGCTACCTGCCGAACGGCCTGGCGTTGCGGATCGCGCGCCGGCGGATCCAGGACGCCGACCAGATCGTCAGGGCGGAGTCAGACGGCGACCAGGGAGTGTCCGACCTGGGGTATCAACGCACGCTGCAGGCGCGCGACCTGCTCGCCTACCTGCAGGCCTCCAGCAGACCGCCGCTGCTGCGGGCGACGCTTGCGATCGCGGTGGGCGCGAGCGACGAGGAGGAGCTGGAGGAACGCGTCGAGATGGTCAGGCGCGCATACGGGGAGATCCACCTGCACCGCCCGCTGGGCGATCAGCTGCGCCTGTTCGCGCAGCACCTGCCTGGACAGCGCACGAGGGTCGCCGGGTATGACGACACCCTGACGCCCGAGCAGGTCGCGGCGATGATGCCGGCGGCCACGCACCAGGTGGGCTCAGACCGCGGGTACTACCTCGGGCACACGCTGTCCGGGTCCAGGCAGCCGGTCAGGTTCAACCTCAGGGAGGGATCGGACGGCGACCGCAACACGACGATCCTCAGCGTCGGGGCGCTGGGGTCGGGCAAGACGACGCTCGACCAGAAGCTCAAGTACGAGGGGTTCCTGCAGGGCGCGCGCATCATCGACTGCGACCCCAAGGGCGACCACCGGTTTCATCTGCTCGAGGAGGTGGCGCCGCACGCGGAGATCGTGACGCTGAGGCCCGACCCGGCGTTGCGCGGCGTGCTCGACCCGCTGAGGGTCGCGCCCGAGCACCTGCGCCAGGACGTGGCGGTGTCGTTTCTGCGCGACCTGCTGCCGAGCCGGGCCGAGCCGGCGTGGGAGACGGCGGTCGTGGGCGCGGTCGATCGCGTGCTCAGGCGTGCGCGCGAGCCGACCTGTCACGAGGTCGTGCGGGCGCTGAGCGAAGGCGACGAGACGGACGCCAAGGTCGGAGCGACGCTGGCGGTGTATGCGCGCTCGGGGCTGACACAGCTGGGGTTCGCCGATCCGCACGTCAAGCTCGCACCGGTCGGGCACAGCCAGGTGACCTACCTGCCGATCCGCGACCTGCCGGGGCCCGAGCCGGGAATGCGCCGCTCGGAGTACTCCCAGGCCGAGCGGGTCGGGGCGCAGGTGGTGCGGCTGATCGCGATGTTCGCGATGCAGCTGCTGGGCTCCGAGCGGGGACGGCTGAAGCTGTTCAGTTTCGACGAGGGCTGGCGGCTGCTGGGGGATCCGGTGGGACGCGCGCTGCTGGCCTCGCTGCAGCGGATGGGCCGCTCGGAGCTGGCGGTGCCGATCGTCAGCACGCAGCTGGTGACGGACGCGCTGGTGGGCGAGCGCGAGTCGCTGGAGAACCTGATCGGGGCGACGTTCGTGTTCGGAATGCGCTCGGAGGCCGAGGCGGCGCGCGCGCTTGCGCTGCTGGGGCTCGACCCCGAGGACCGGCGCATGCGCCAGAGCCTGCTCGAGCTGGAGGCGGGCCGCTGCCTGCTGCGCGACCACTACGGGCGCGTGGAGGCGATCCAGGTAGACGTCGTCGCGCCGGCGCTGTTGCGGGCGTTCTCGACGACCCCGGGACGCGCGTGAGCACGGGTTGGGGACCACGCGGATGGCAGGGGAGCAGGTGGGTAGCGCGGGCACACGATGCGGGTTTGGGTGGTAGGCAATTCGACGAAGCGATCCGAATTGGGGTGTGTGTCCCCGGCCATATGACAAGGGCGACGCGCCGGGCGCTTTTGGTGGTGACCGCGATCGTGGTGTGGGCATCGCCGGGAGCGGTGGCCCACGCCGATCGGGCGCAGCGCACGGCAGACTCGCCTCCCAAGGCCGACTCGCCTCCGTCACACATGCGCCCGGCGCCGCGCGCGAAGCAGGCGCCGAGCCAGCCACCGCTCGGCGCGGGCGCGGGGATCGTAGCCAGCCCCGAAGAAGAAGCCTCCGCTTCGGCGCCGCCCAGTGGCGGAGATCCGCTGGCGGGCAACGGTCTGAACAGTCCGCTGTGTCGCGACGCGGCGGACGCCGACCTGTCCGGCCGGGCGGCGCGCGACTGCCGGGTGTCGGGGTTTGAGGGGGCCCGGGCGCCGACCGGCGATTACGCGTTTGACGTGCACATCAACACGGGTGCGACGAAGTGGGGCAACGATGAGGCTGCGATGGTTCAGGACCTGGTCCAGCTCGCGGTGGACGATGCTGGTCGCGGTCGTGCGCGGGCTGATCGTGATGCTCGACTGGTGCTTCACGATCGACGTGCTGAACAGCCCGGCGATGAGCGGCCTCGCGCAAGGGCTGCGCGAGACGCAGGCGACGTTCACTCAGCCGTGGATGGCGATCGTGCTCGCGGTCGCGTCGGTGCTGGCGCTGTATCACGGGCTCGATCCGTCGCCGCGTCGCCGAGACGCTCGGCGAGACGCTGCTGATGGCGGCGATGATGGCGGGCGGCATGTGGGTGATCATGAACCCGACGGGCACCGTCGGAGCGCTCGGCGGGTGGGCCAACGAGGCCAGCCTGGGCACGCTGGGCGCCGTCATGGCGGGCACTCCGGATCATCCCGAGCGGACGCTGGCGGACAGCGCTCAGAACGTGTTCAGCGCCGCGATCGACGATCCGTGGTGCTACCTGGAGTTCGGCGACGTCGAGCTGGTGCAGCAATCCCGCGCGCCTGGATCCGCGACTTCACGGTGCGGCTCTGAGGATCGCGGCGGACGCAAGGCGCGCCCCCGGTCAGAGCCCGGCGCTGCTGCGAGGGGCTCGCACGAACGGAGAGCTGTTCCTGGCGCTGGCGGCCAACGAGGCGGCGCGGAACGGGATCAACGAAGCTGGCTCGCTGTTCAACGTGCTGTGCGGCGGCGACACCGAACCCTGCCGTGGGCCGACGGCCCGGCAGGCGGAGTTCCGCACCCAGAGCGGTACCGGGGCGCGGGTGATCGGGCTGCTGTTCATCTCGTTCGGCGTGCTGGGGATGCTGCTGATGCTCGGGTTCATCGCGCTGCGTCTGCTGGGGGCGGCGATCATGAGCCTGCTGTACCTGCTGCTGACCCCCGCGGCGGTGCTGGCGCCGGCGCTTGGCGAAAGTGGCCGCGCGGCGTTTCGGATGTGGGCGACGCGGCTGCTGGGGGCGGTGACGTCCAAGCTCGTGTTCTCGTTTCTGCTGGGCTCGGTGCTGATGGCCGAGCGGGTGCTGTCCAGCGTGCACGTGTTCGGGTGGCTGACCCAGTGGCTGCTGATCTCATCGCTGTGGTGGATGGCCTATCTGCATCGCCATAAGGCGCTCGACTTCGCTCGCGGCGAGCGGGGCGCACAACACCATTCGTTCGCGCGCCGCGCACGGGAGGCGCTGGACACGCCACGCTCGGTGTTGCGCCATGCGGGCCAGGTCAAACGCAAGCTGGCTCGCCCCGCGCCCAGCGTCGAGCGCCGGACCAAGCTGGCGCGGGCCGGGGGTGAACGCGCCAAGAAGCTGGCCGACGCGCAGGTCGCGAACAGTCTCGAGCGCGAGCACGGCCAGGCGCGCGCCCGGGTCGACGCGGGCCCGGAGACGCAGGCGCGGCTGTCGGATATGCGCGCACAGCTCGCGCGCGTACGGGGTGCGCGCGGGCAGGCAATGGACGCGGGCGACACGCGCAGAGCGGCGAAGCTCGGTGCGCGCGAGCGGCGCATCGCCGGGGCGATCGCTCGCGAGGAGGACTCGCTGGGTCAGGCACGGCGGATCGCCGCCGGCGGCGAGAGCGCGAAGCGCAAGACCGGTCAGACCCACACGCGCGAGCAACGCGAGGAGCGCGCTCGGTTCCTGGATGCTCAGGCGGCGCTGCCACCCGCGAGGCGGGCCGCCAGGAACGGCGAGCGCCGGGATTACGCGGCTCTGGCCGGGCTGGCGGGGCATGGAAGCGGAGAGTATGAAGGGCTCGACCCGCGACGCCGGCGCGAGGCGCGGGCGCAGATCGATCGCGAGCTGGCCACGCGCAGGGAGCTGGGCGGCGCGGCGGCGGACATGGCGGTGGGCGCGGGCTCGGTGGGTCGGCGGGACAAGCACAGAGCCGGCAAAGAGCTGGATCGTGCGCTGGGCGAGCGATTGCGCTCTGAAGGCCACAGCCGACCTTCCGGGGGCGGCTCGCGGCTGGATACATGGAAACGCGAGGGCGCGGCAGCTGCGCGCAGCCATGAGCAACGCAGGAGATCGCCCGTGATGGATGACGCGCGCGAGGTGGCGGCGCGACGCAAACGCCAGCTGGGCAGGGATCGGCGGTGAGCGCGAGAACGCTCCAGCGGCCGACTGTCGCGCGCGCCCCCGCAGGGCACCGTACGACGGACAGGGACCCCTCGAGGACGGCAGGCGCTCAGGCTGTGCGCGTCGCGGAGCACGTCATCGGCCGGACCTCGATCGGTCGTGTGGCGGGCGCGGCGGGCATGCCCGTGACGAAGCTCGCGCCGGTCGCCGTCGCGCTGGTCATGGTCGCCGGAGCGCTGCTCGCGCTGATGTGGATGATGTCGATCGGGGGCATGAGCATGAGCGAGGCGGCGCCTGGTGTGAGCGGGACGGGCTCCGGCGTGTCCGCCCTGGCGCTGCGCGAAATACCGCCTGCGTACCAACGGCTGTATCGGGCGGCCGCCGCGCGGTACGGGCTGGACTGGGCGATCCTGGCGGGGATCGGCAAGGTCGAGTGCGATCACGGGCGCGACCCCGATCCGTCGTGCACGCACGAGGGGTCGACCAACTCGGCCGGAGCCGGCGGGCCGATGCAGTTCATCGGATCGACCTGGGCGACGTACGGGGTGGACGGTGACGACGATGGCCGGGTCGATCGCTGGGACCCGGCCGACGCGATCTATGCGACCGCCAACTACCTGCGCGCGTCGGGCGCGCCAGGTGACTACAGGACCGCGATATACGCCTACAACCACGCGGGCTGGTACGTAGCGGAGGTCGAAGGCTGGGCTGAGAGATATCGAGGCCCACCCACCCTGCCGGTGTCCGCGGCTTCGCCCGAAGGCGGGGCTGGAAGCGAAGGCGGTCTTGAAGGCGCAGACACGCGCCTGGTGGGCGAAAGCCCGACGCCTGTGCGGTTCATCGCCGGTGAACGCGCGATGCTGTCGCCCGGCGACGGCCATCTGGCGCTGGTGCCCGCGGGCGTGCCGGCAACGGTGCAGGCGATGGTGGTCGCGGGCAACGAGCTGCAAGAACTGCCGTACGGCCCCGACGGTCACCCGGACCCCAGGGGCGCGACCGAAGAGGACTGTTCGAGCACGCTCAACTACGTGCTCTACCGCTCCGGCGTGCGACCGATCTCGGAAATCGTCAGGGACAACCCGCTGGCCCAGGACTATGTCAACTGGGGAGCGCCCGGTCCCGGCCGCTGGGTCACGATCTACGCGACGACCTCGCCGACGGATCACGTGTTCGTCGTGATCGCCGGACTCCGCATAGATACGAGCCACAACGGCACCGACGTCGGCCCCAACCGCGACGAAGACGGTCCACGCTGGCGCATCCTCGACCACATCCCGACGTGGGCGCACTGGTCGGTCAGACACCCGCCGGGGCTGTAGTCATGGCATGAGGCGTGCGCCACTCAACCAGAAGACGGCCAAGAAGCTGTCGAAGAGCATGGTGGACGCGATTGACACCGCGCTCCAACATTCGTCTACTCCATCGCACGCCGCTCGAATTTTGAGTTAGCGTCACGCGCGCCCGGGTCCGGTGAGCACTTGGCGAGCAGGCTCTTGGCGAAGACGTGTCCGCGCGAGTACGAGCGCGTATCCGCGGCCAGGCCGTGGGGGATCGGAAGGCTTGATCCGTATCGGCTGCCGTAAATCTGACTATACGGAGGTAGGAACAGTGAGGCTCATGAAAGAGCGAGGCGCGCAGCTCTGTGCGCTGGCGAGCGCGACGGTGCTCGCACTCGGACTCAGTACAGGCATCGCAGCCGCAGCCGGCGTCGAACCGGCGTCATACAGCAACACGCTGGAATCGGGCTCGAGTGTGACGATCACGAAGACGGTTCACACGCCCCCGATTCCCCCCAACCCGGACATCGTCTTCCTGTCGGACACGTCTGGGTCGATGGAACTGACGCTCTCGAACGTGCAGTCGCATGTCACGGAAATCATGAACACGGTCAACGCCGCGCAGCCGCCCGGGGCGACGGCCGAGTTCGCGGCCGCCGACTACAAGGACGGCAGGCCAGAAAGCGAAGACGGCGGTTGCCCACCGGACCCGTACGCCTTCAGGCTGGGCCAGCCGCTCACGACGAGCCTGCCGGCGGTCCAGAACGCGGTCAACGAATGGTCGCCTGCATCCGGCGGATGCGATGCGCCCGAATCGCAGGTCAACGCCCTCTACCAGCTGGCCACCGGCGCGGTCAGCTACCGCAGCGACTCGACCCGGGTCGTAGTCTGGTTCGGCGACGTCAACGGAGTCGATCCCGATCTCGGGCACACGCTGGGCGAAGCGGTCGAAGCGCTCAAGGCGGCGCATATCAGGGTCATCGCGGTGCCGGTGAAAACCGAAGAAGCCGGGCTCGACTCCACGGGCCAGGCGACCTTCGTCGCCAATGAAACCGGCGGCGAAGTGCTGCCCGAAGGCTCGCCCGAAGAAGTCTCGAAAAAGATCCTCGAAGGGCTCGAAAACCTGCCGGTCACCGTAACGCCGCAGCCGAGTTGCGACCCGGGTCTGTCCGCGACCTACGACGCCGCAAGCAAGACGGTCAAAAGCGGGTCCGACGTCACCTTCGAAGAGACGTTGAGCGTGGCGCCCAACGCGCCGGACGGCGGGATCCTCACGTGCAACGTGGACTTCCTGCTGAACGGCAGCAGCGAGACCGGTTTTCAGCAGTCGGTGGCCATCACGGTGCCGCTGCGCCCGACCGATCTCTCGCTGGTGAAGTCCGTCTCGCCATCGTTCGTGACCGAGGGACACAACGTCACGTACACCCTGACGGCGAGAAACAGCGGCACAGACCCCGACAACAACGTCGCGGCCAGCGATCCGCTGCCCGCGGGCGAGAGCTTCGTCTCGGGCGATGCGGGCTGCACGGAAGCGGCGAGCGTCATCACATGCGAATTCGGGACGCTCGGGGCGGGTGCAACGGCGAGCAAGTCGTTCGTCGTGGCGATCGCCGACGGAGCGCCATCGTCGATCACCAACACGGCGACGGTGACGGGCGAACGGCCCGACTCCAACCCCACCAACAACTCGGCGCAGGCGACGTTGACCGTCAACCACAACCCGGTCTGCACCGCGCTCACCGCGGGCCCGCAGCTGTGGCCGCCAAACCACAAGCTGCACGTGGTCACGGTGAGCGGCGCGACCGATCCCGACGGCAACCCGCTGACCACCACGATCACGGGCGTCACTCAGGACGAGCCCCTGAACGGGCTGGGTGACGGCGACACCTCGCCCGACGCGTTCCCCGGGCCGGCCTCCGACCAGGCGCTGATCCGCGCCGAGCGCAGCGGGCTCGGTGACGGACGGGTGTACGTGCTGCACGTCTCCGTCTCCGACGGCCTCGGCGGCGAATGCACCGGCACGGCGGCGGTGAGCGTCCCGCACGATCAGAGCGGGCGCCCGGCCGTGGACTCGGGGCAGGCCTACACCGACTTCTAGGGAGCAACCGGAAGTCGAGTGCTGTGCAGAGGAGGTCCGCCGCGGCGGACCTCCTCTCGCGCGGTGGGTTGTAACCTGGCAGGCGTGGCCGAGCGCGAGGTCGACTATCTACTGATCGGCGGGGGCCTGGCGAGCGCGAACTGCGCGCGCTGGCTGCGCGAGGAAGGGGCCGAGGGGAGCGTGCTGCTGGTGGGGCGCGAGCCCGACCCGCCGTATAACCGCCCGAATTGCTCGAAGGGGTATCTGCGTGGCGAGGAGGAGCGCTCGGAGGCGTTCTTTCGGCCAGATGAGTGGTGGGGCGAGCAGGACGTCGAGCTGCTGACGCGCACGAGCGTGACAGCACTGGACCTCGACGCGCGCACGGCCAAGCTCTCGACCAAAGAGGAGATCGAGTTCGGCAAGGCGCTGATCGCGACCGGGGCGAACGTCAGGCGGCTGAACGTGCCGGGGTGTGAGCTGGAGCAGATCCACTACCTGCGTACGCTCGGCAACGCCGACACGATCCGCGCGGGCGTGGCCGACGCGCAGGACGTGGTGCTGATCGGCGGCTCCTACATCGGCTGCGAGGTCGCCGCGTCGCTGACCGCGATCGGCAAGCGCTGCACGATCGTCATGCAGGAGCGCTTCACGCTGCAACGGGGCTTTGGCGAGCGTGTCGGCAGCTACATCCAGAGCCGGCTGGAAGGCGTCGGCGTGACCGTGTACGGCGATGACGAGCTCGAGCGCTTCCAGGCGGGCGATGACGGACATAGCGTCGGCAGGGTCATCACGCGCGGCGGCCTGGAGCTGGCGGCCGGCGCGGTCGTGATCGGCGCGGGTGTGATGCCTGACACGCAGCTGGCCCAGCGCGCGGGCTTGGCGATCGGAGAGCGCGGCGGGATCGCGTGCTCGGCACGGCTGGAGACCTCCACGCCGGGAGTGTTCGCCGCGGGGGACGTGTGCGAGTACGACTCGCTGCTGCACGGTGGGCCGATGCGGATCGAGCACTGGGACGTCGCGTTCAACCACGGCAAGACCGCTGCGCTGAACATGCTCGGCGGCGACGTGCCCCACACCGAGGTCCCGTACTTCTTCTCGGTCCTGGCCGGCATCGGCGAGCTGGAGTACGTCGGCCCCGCATCGACCTGGGACGAGGAGATCGTGCGCGGCTCGCTGCAGCAGGGCAGCTTCACGAACTGGTACCTGCAGGACGGCCGCGTCGTGGCCGCGCTCACGTTCGGACGCTCGGACGACCTCGACCACGCTCGCCGGCTGCTCGCCGACAAGCCCGTCCTCGACGCCCCCCAGCGGGCCGCGCTGGGCGATGTCGATCAGGATCTGAACGCCGAACACTCCTAGTCACCGCGCATCTTCCGCACAACCCGCGGAAGTCGCGCCAGCTCCACCCGATCAACCCGAATCCGCATCGCCCCGCCCGGGTGAAGTACGATGCGCGACATCCAATACGGTCGGTGGTGAAGGGAAGCCGGTGAGAATCCGGCGCGGACCCGCCACTGTGACCGGGGATGCCCACCGCGGCGCGCCCGCACGGCGCGCAGCCACCGATCCGCCTCCGGCAGGTCGGGAAGGCGCGGAGGGGTAGGCCCGGGAGCCAGGAGACCTGCCTCCGACCGCAAGCCCACAAGCCCTCGTGGAAAGGGGTGGCTCATGTTCGTATCTCGTCGTATCTCTCCGGCGCTCGCCGGGTTGGCCGTCTGCCTGCTCGCGCTCGCGATCTCCGCCACGGCCGCCATCGCGGCCCCGATCACCGTCAACCTGCGCGTCGAGGGCTCGTCCTCGACCCTGTTCGAAGGACCTGTCACGACATCGGCCGAGACGATCGAAACTCCGTCAAGCACAGGTCCGCACCCGTGTGACTACACGTCCAACGGCCCGTCGGAAGGCTTCCCGGACGGTGGCAGCGCCTCCGGCACGCCGACGACCGCGCTGCACGACGCCGCCCTGCAGAGCGGCCTGACGTTTGACGCAAAATGGTTCGGCAGCGGGATGACCAACGGCGAACCTGGTGACTTCTTCGTCACGCAGGTCGGCCCCGACGCGAACGGCGGCGCTCCGACTTTCCCTTCATGGGGATACGCCGTAAACGACACCACGGCGATCGTCGGCGGGTGCCAGATCGCGCTGGCGCCGGGCAGTGAAGTCCTGTGGGCATACAACTACTTCAACCTCACGCACCTGCTGAGCCTGTCGGGTCCGTCCAGTGTCAACGCGGGAACGCCGTTCACCGTTCACGTCGCCGACGGCCGTACCGGTGAACCTGTCGCCGGCGCCGCGATCGGGGTGCTCAGCGCAGGGGTCACGACGACGATTCCCTCCAGCCCGCTCACCGACTCGAGCGGTAACGCGGCGATCTCTCTCACCCCCGCAGGGACGGTCACGCTCAAGGCGACCCAACCCGACTCGGTGCGCTCGAACGGGCTCGCCGTCTGCGTTCACGCGGGCAACGACGGGTCGTGCGGCACCACGAGCTCGACCGGCGGATCGAGCACGCCATCGGTCACGACGAAAGTCTCATCGCCACCCGCGACCGGGGTGATCGCCGAGATCCTCGGCGTCGCGAGCGGACACACCTACTCCCATCGCTTCGCCCCGCGGGTCTTGCGGGGAATGGTCACGGTCGCGCCCGGTGGAACGCTGCGCCAGGTCCGCATTCGTCTGCAGCGCCGCGTCGGCCGGCGTTGCTTTGACTTCAGCGGCGCCCGCGAGCAGTTCGTGCGTGCGCCGGGATGCCGCGCCGCGTTGTTCTTCTCGGTGGGAGGCAGCGAGTCGTTCAGCTATCTGCTGCCGGCTCGGCTTCCCGCGGGACGCTACACGTATGACATCGAGGCGGTTGACAGCTCTGGACATGTGACGGGGCTCGTCGGAGGAGTGAGTCACGTCGTCTTCCGTGTCAAGTGAGCCAGGCATCGCGGGTTGGTGTGCGCGGCGCGCCGCCACGGTGCGCCGTGCGGCCTGTGCCGGTCTGATCGCTGTGCCGGTCGCCCTCGTGGCGACCGGCTGCGGCCTCGGCGCGGGCCCGGCGCCGACCGCGATCAACCTGACCGTCACCCACGACTTCGGCGCGCACACCGTGCTCTCTCCGAGCGTGCCTCGGGTGCGCGGCCAGGAGACCGTCATGAGCCTGCTGATGCGCAACGCGACCGTCACCACCCGCTACGGGGGCGGCTTCGTGCAGAGCATCGACGGGCTCTCCGGCGGCTCCACGGACGGGCAGTCGCGCGACTGGTTCTACTACGTCAACGGCGTCCAGGCGCCGCAGGGCGCGGCGGCGACGAACGTGCACCCCGGCGATCACATCTGGTGGGACCTGCACGACTGGAGTGAGACCGACAGCGTGCCCGCGGTCGTCGGATCGTTCCCCGAGCCGTTTCAGAACGGCATCGCCGGCAAGCGCCTGCCCGTGCGCGTCGAATGCGCTGCGATCTCCAGCACCCCCTGCCGCACGGTCAGCTCGCGCCTGCGCGCGCTCGGCGTGCCCGCTGCGCTCGCGGCGATCGGGCCGGGCGACGAGCCGGAAACGCTGCGTGTGCTGGTCGGGCCATGGGCCGCGATGAGCGCAGACCCCGGCGCGCACCAGATCGAGTCCGGTCCGCGCGCGAGCGGCGTATACGCGCGCTTCTCCGCGACCGGCGCCGTGCTCACCGTGCTCGACGAACAGGGCGCGCCGGCGCGCACGCTGTCCGCCGGCGCGGGGCTCGTCGCGGCCACGCGCTACGCCGAAGAGGCGCCGGTCTGGGTCGTCACCGGCACCGACTCCGCGGGTGTCGAGCTGGCGGCGCAAGCATTCGACCAGGCCACGCTCGCACGCCGCTTCGCGCTGGCCCTGGCGCCCGGCGGTGTCGCCCTGGCGGCGCCGGCTGCGACGCCCTCGGGGGGATGACCGCGATGCTCGCCGGAGCCCAGCCGTTCTTCTACCGCCGCCTCTCGAGTCCGCTGCACGCCGCCCGCGCCGGCGTCGGCGCCGCGTGGGCGCTCGCCCTGACCGCGGCCGCGCTCGTGCTGTTCCATCCGCTCGTCCTGCTCGCGCTGACGCTGGCGGTGCTGGGCGCGGGGTTCGGAGCTCGTATCGGTCGCCCGCTGGCGCGCACCCTGCGCACCGCCGCGGTCGTGGCCGTGCCGATCGTCGCGATCAACGTGCTCGTCTCGCGCGACGGCCTGACCGTGTTCGCGCGACTCGGCGACCTCGGCCCGTTCGGCCAGGGCGACCTCACGGTCGAGGCGGTCGTGTACGGGACGGTGATCGCGCTGAAGGTCACCCTCCTGATCCTGATCACGACGCTCGCGAGCCTGGCGGTCGATCCCGACGAGCTGCTGCGCGCGTTTCGCCGGCTGTCGTTTCGCTCCGCGCTCACCGCCTCGCTGTCGACGCGCATGATCCCGCTGCTCGCCGCCGACTCGCAACGCCTGGCCGAGGCCCAGCGTACGCGTCCTGGCGGAGCTCCCGCCGGCGCTCGCGGACGGGTGGCGCTGCTCGGCGCCGTCATCGGCGGCTCGCTCGACCGCGCGATGGACGTCGCCGCGACCCTCGAGCTGCGCGGCTTCGCCGCGGCCCGTCGGCCGATGCGCGAGCCCCGCACGCAACGCCGGCCGCGCTTCGGGTTTGGCGTGGGCGCGTCGCACACCCGAAGCTCCGTCTCCTCCGCACGCCCATGGTCACGCCATGACATTGCGTTCTCGTGCTCGGCGGTCGCGATCCTCGCGCTCGCCGTTCTCGGCCGGCTCAGCGGAGTGGCTTCATTTCAGGCGTACCCTCTCGTCCACATGCCCGTATCGGCTGGAACGCTCGCGCTCTGCGCCGCGCTGATCGCAGCCATCCTGCTGCCGTTCGTGGATCGCAGAGGCATAGACCCATGAGCTCGATCCTGTCCTTCGATCACGTCACCTACCACTATCCGGGCGCCGAGGAGCCCGCGCTCGACGACGTCAGCCTGGACATCGAGCCCGGCGAGCTGTGCCTGCTCGCGGGACTGTCCGGCCACGGCAAGTCGACCCTGCTGCGCGCCGCCTGCGGCCTGGTCCCGCACTTTCACGGAGGGCGCTTCGCCGGCACGGTGACGCTCGCCGGCATGGACACGCGTGAGCACGCGCCGGCGCGTCTGGGCGCCGTCGCGGGGGCGCTGTTCCAGGACCCCGAGACGCAGCTCGTGACGAGCTCCGTGCGCTCCGAGCTGGCCCTGTCGCTGGAGAGTCGCGGCCACGGCGCGGGCGCCGTCGCGCGTGGGGTGGAGGAGGTCGCGCTCGCGCTGGGGATCGACGCGCTGCTGGACCGCTCGGTGCACGAGCTCTCCGGCGGCGAGCAGCAACGTGTCGCGCTCGGCGCAGCGCTCGCCGGCAGGCCGCCCGTGGTCCTGCTCGACGAGCCCACCTCCCAGCTCGACCCCGTCGCCGGCGACGAGCTGATCGGGCTGCTGCGACGGCTGAACCAGGAGTGGGAGACGATCATCCTGCTCGCCGAGCACCGGCTCGAGCGCTGCCTGTCCGCGGCCGACCGGGTGATCGCCGTGCGCTCGGGCCGTGTCGCGCACGATGGCGACCCCGCGTCCTTCCTGGCGTGGGCCGCGCACGAGGAGCCCGCGCTGCAGACGCCCGGAGCGAAGCTGTTCACGCTCGCCGGGCTGCGCCCGCTGCCAGTCGGGGTGCGTCAGGCGCGTGCCTCACTGCGCGAGCACCGGCTGCTGCCAGCGGATGACCACACCTCGCCCGCCGTCATCCCTGCCCCTGCCTCCGTCACGACCCCGGACCGCACCGCGAAGATCGGCCGGCGCAGCGGCCCGCGCGCCGGCTGGCGGGGCGGTCGGCGCGAGGATGCACCGGCGCTGCGCATGCGCAGCGTCTGGCATGAGTTGCGCGACGGTCCCGCGATCCTGCGCGGCGTCGAGCTGACGCTGCATCCCGGCGAGACCGTCGCCCTGATGGGTCGCAACGGCGCCGGCAAGTCCACGCTCCTGCGTCATGCCGCCGGACTGCTCACGCCCACGCGCGGCCGGATCGAGCGCGCTGGGCGGGTCGCGCTGCTGTTGCAGAACCCGGGCGACTACTTCGTCCACGAGCACGTCTTCCAGGAGACCTCCCCGGCGGCGCTGGGATCTGTCGGGCTGGCGCACATGGCGCAACGCAACCCGCGCGATCTGTCCGGGGGCGAGCGTCAACGACTCGCGCTGGCGATCGTCGCGGGCGACGGCCGGGACTCGCCCGACGATGATGACGGCCCTCCCGCGGTGCTGGCGCTGGACGAGCCCACGCGCGGCATGGATCGCGAGGCCAAGGCCCTGCTCGCGCTGGAGCTGCGCCGCCGCGCCGAGGACGGTCTGGCGGTGATCGTGGCGACCCACGACCCCGAGTTCGCGGCATCCTGCGCGCGACGCGCGGTACTGCTCGCCGATGGCCGTGTCATCGCCGACGGGCCATCGCCGGAACTGCTCGCGGGAGGCTGGTATTTCGCCACCGAGACCGCACGCATCCTCGGTGGCGCCGATGGTGCGCTGCTGCCCGAGCAGGGCGCCGAGCTGCTGGCCGCGCGCGCGCGCGATCGCCCCGCGCGCCGATGTGATCGGCTCAGCAGCGCAGCCTGCCTCGCGTGCCGTCACCCAGGCTTCGGATCAGCGGCCTGCGGATGCGGCCAGGATGGTTCCGGAGGCGCTGCGGTGAGCTGGCTGCTCGCCTCGTTTCTGATCGTCGGGCTGGTGCTCGCGGCGGGCTGGCTGGCATACGAGCGCCGGCGCCCCTCCGCGCGCATGGTCGCGGTCGTGGCCACGCTGGCGGCCGTCGCCGCGCTCGGACGCGACGCGTTCGTCGCGCTGCCCGACGTCAAGCCGATCACCGCGATCGCGTTCGTCGTCGGCTACGCGCTCGGGCCGCTCCCCGGCTTCACCGTCGGCGCGATCGGGATGCTCGCGTCGAACATCATGCTCGGCCAGGGCCCCTACACCCCTTGGCAGATGGCCGCGTGGGGTCTCGTCGGTCTCGCCGGCGCCGCGCTCGGACGGCTGAGCGGACGGCGTCTGGCGCGAATGCCGCTCGCGTTCGCCTGCGCGCTGGCGGCGCTCGGGGCCAAGGAGATCATGAACGTCTACACCTGGACGATCGGCGCCAGCCACACCCCTGCCGCGTTTCTCGCGATCGCGGGCACGGCGCTGCCGTTCGACGTCACGGATGTGATCGCCACGCTGCTGTTCGCGCTCGCGTTCGGCCCCGAGCTGGCCCGGCTGCTCGCACGCACGCGCGAGCGTATGACCGTGAAATGGGAATCCCACCCACCCTCGCCGGTCCCACCGGCCGCTGTGGCGGCTGTCGCGATCGGATCGCTGGTCCTCGGTGGCACGGTTGCACGCGCATACACAGCCAACGCGCACTCCGCGTCATCGCTGTCTTCAGAGCTCGCTTTCCTGAGCTCCGCTCAGAACCCCGACGGCGGCTTCGGCGGCGCGCGCGGACAGCGCTCCAGCGAGCTGTACACCGCGTGGGCCGCGATGGGCCTCGCGTCCGCCGGTCGGGACCCGGCAAGCGTGCGCCGTGCAGGACACTCGGTGCTGGACGCGCTGCGCGCGGAAGCCTCGACCCTGCGAGGTCTCGGCGACGCCGAGCGCACGATTCTCGCCGCGCGCGCATGCGGCGCCTCGGCGTACTCGTTCGCGGGACGCGATCTCGTAGCGGAAGTGCTGCGCTCGCGCGACGGCGACAGCTCGTTCGAACACCAGGTCAACCTCACCGCGTTTGCGATCTTCGCGCTGCGAGCGGCCGGTCATTCCCCCGGTTTCACCGCGATCCGCGAAGCGGCGGGCTGGATCGAGCGCCAGCAGGGCTCTGACGGCGGCTTCAGCTTCGGCGGGCATGGCTCGTCCAGCGATGTCGACGACACCGGCGCGGCGTTGCAGGCGCTCGTGGATGCAGGCGCGCACAACACCCGCGTGCTGGGAGCCGCGGCTGCCTACCTGATCCGCTCCCAAAACCTGGACGGCGGCTTTCCCCAGCAGTACGGCGGCGAATCCAACGCTCAGTCGACCGCCTGGACGATCCAGGGCCTGATCGCGGCCGGACACAGCCCCAACACGGTCCGCCGCCGCGGCAGCCGCTCGCCGATCGGCTACCTGGAAAGCCTGCTCGCGCCTGCCGGCAGCATCCGCTACTCGCGCACCGGCTCTCAGACGCCCGTATGGGTGACCGCCCAGGCGCTGATCGCGCTCGCGGGCCGGACCTTCCCGGTCGGGCCGTGAGCTCTGACGCACCGGCCGTGTCGGCGCGGCGCCGATGGACGGCGGTCAAGATCGGCGTCGGTTCAGCCTTTCTTTACCAGTCCGCCTAACCTGTGGGAACCGATGTCCACGATGTACCTATCGGCGGCCCACGCGCCCGACCGGCGTCGCGGTGGCAGTCCCCAGCCGAGTGCCGCCACGCCTCTGTGCATAGCGGGGGTGTGTCTGGTCGCGCTTGCGCTGACGTGGGTTGTGGCCGCGCTGGTGCCGGCCACGCACGTCAAAGACGCGGTGGCGCTGCACGATTTCACCCTGCTCGGCGGCCCGCGGCTGGATGATGTGGCGAACGCCCTGCTGTACATGCTCGATCCCCTGCTGTACACGCTCTGGGGCGTTCTGCTCATCGTCGTCGCGCTCAGCCGCGGACGCCCACGGGTAGCGCTTGCGGTGGGGTTGGTACTGGGTCTGGCGCCGTTGACCGCGGAGACGCTCAAGCCGCTGCTCGCCCATCCGCATGCCTGGGTCGGCGGCAGCTGGGTCAATGCCGCGTCATGGCCCAGCGGTCACGCGACCGCGGCGACGGCCCTTGTCCTGTGCGTGCTGCTCGTGGCCCCGGAGCGTCTGCGTCCAATCGCCGCCGCGCTGGGCGCGATGTTCGTGGCGGGAGTCGGGTTCGCGCTGCTGCTGCTCGCCTGGCATCTGCCCAGCGATGTCCTGGGCGGCTATCTGGTGGGCGCGCTGTGGGTGGCCCTGGCCGTGGCCGGCCTGCGCGCCGCCGAGGCGCGCTCGCAATCACGCAGGCTGAGAAGCCGGGCCGGACCCGTGCGCGCCGGGGTCCCATAGCGTCTCGGCCCCGGACCCGGACTCCGATCCCGCCCGCCCGTCGTTGTTCGTCGCGCGGGCAAGGATGAACAGCAGGTCTGACAGCCGGTTCAGATAGCGAACGACCTCGGGGTTGCCTCCCTGCTCGTCGACGGCGAGCGCGCGCCGCTCGGCGCGACGGCACACGGTGCGGCAGACGTGCAACTGCGCGCTGGCCGGAGTCCCGCCGGGGATCACGAACGAGCGCAGCGGCGCGAGCGTCGCATTGATCTCGTCACACGCGCCCTCCAGCCACTCGGTGTACTGCGGGGTGACGCGCAGCCGCGGGCGCGAGTCCGTGTCCGCCTGCTCGCCGGCGTCCGGCGCCGCGCCGGGGACCGACAGGTCCGCGCCGAGGTCGAGCAGGTCGTTCTGTACGCGCTGCAGCCACGCGGTCACCTTGTCCGGCAGGCCCGGCTGCAGCAGCGCCACGCCGAGCGTGGAGTTCAACTCGTCGACCGTGCCGTACGCCTCGACGCGCGGGTGCAGCTTGGAGACACGACTCATGTCTCCCAGGTGCGTCTCGCCGGAGTCGCCGAGCTTCGTGTAGATGCGGGTCAGATTGACGGTCATCTGCGATCGAGTTTCGCACACCCCCACGACGCGCATCCGGTGGATCGGATACGTTCTCGCACCTCGTATGCGGATCGGTGTTCCGAAGGAGACCACGGCGGGCGAGCATCGTGTGGCGCTCGTTCCCGAGGTCGTAAGCAAGCTGAAGGCCAAGGGCCTTGACGTCGTCGTGCAGAGTGGCGCCGGGGATGACGCGTTGCTGACCGACGCGGCGTACAAGGACGCCGGCGCGGAGATCTCCGCCGACGCCGCACAGGTCTGGGGCTCGGACGTGGTCGTGACGATCGCCCCCCCGGACCCCGAAGCGATCCGCGGCCTCGGCTCGGGCTCGATCCTGATCGGCTTCCTCGCGCCGCTGACCAGCCCGCAGACGACCCGCGCGCTGGCCGATGCGCACGCGACGGCGTTCGCGATGGAGGCGATCCCGCGGATCTCGCGCGCGCAGTCGATGGACGCGCTGTCCTCGCAGAGCAACGTCTCCGGCTATGAGGCGGCGCTGCTCGGCGCTGAGACCATGGGCCGCTTCTACCCGATGCTGATGACCGCCGCCGGCACGATCCCGCCCGCCAAGGTGCTCGTGCTCGGCGCAGGGGTAGCGGGGCTGCAGGCGCTGGCCACGGCCAAGCGCCTGGGTGCGCGCACGACCGGTTACGACGTGCGCCCCGAGGTGGCCGAGCAGGTGCAGTCGCTTGGCGCGCAGTGGCTGGATCTCGGGTTGGAGGCCAGCGGCGAGGGCGGGTACGCGCGCGAGCTGACAGCGCAGGAGCGCGCGACCCAGCAGCAGGCGCTGACCGACGCGATCAAGGGCTTTGACGTCGTGATCACGACCGCGCTGGTCCCGGGCCGTCCGGCGCCGAAGCTCGTCACCGCGGAGGCCGTCCAGGGCATGAAGCCGGGGTCGGTGATCGTCGACCTCGCGGGCGAGTCCGGCGGCAACTGTGAGCTGACCGAGCCGGGGGAGACGGCGGTCAGGCATGACGTCAAGATCGTCTCGCCCCTGAACCTGCCCGCGCGCATGCCCGAGCACGCCTCGCAGCTGTTCGCGCGCAACGTGCTCGCGCTGCTGGAGCTGTTCGTCGGCGAGGACGGCGCTCTGCAGCTCGACTACGACGATGAGATCGTCGCCGGTGCGTGCATCGTGCGTGACGGCGAGATCGTCCACCCGGGAGCCAAGGCGGCAGTGCAGGACGCGGGAGCTGTGCCCGGCGTCGCTACGAGCGCAACGCCTGGCGCAGCCACAGGCCAGACGAAATCCGACGCCGATGCCGATGCGCCGAGTGGAGGTGCGCCGCAATGATCCTTGCCAGCACGCTCACCACCAACCTCGCGATCCTCGTGCTCGCCGGCTTCATCGGGTTCGTCGTCATCTCGAAGGTCCCCAACACGCTGCACACGCCGCTGATGTCCGGCACGAACGCGATTCACGGGATCGTGCTGCTCGGCGGCCTGCTGCTGTTCGGCCTCGCCGGGCTCGACGCGTTCAGCAAGGCGCTGCTCGTGATCGCCGTGGCCTTCGGCACGATCAACGTCGTCGGCGGCTTCCTCGTGACCGATCGCATGCTCGAGATGTTCAAGTCAAAGCCCAAACCGGCGACGCGCGACGAGCCCGAGGACAAGGGAGCAGGAGAGTCGTCGTCGTGAGCGCCGTTGCCCTCATACCGGCCACCGCGTTCGTGCAGAGCGAAAGCTTCATCTATGTCCTGTACATCATCGCGTTTGCCCTGTTCATCCAGGGCCTGCGCGGACTGGCCGGACCGACGACCGCGGTGCGCGGCAACCGCATCGCCGCGGTCGGCATGGGGATCGCGGTGGTCGCGACCCTGCTGTATCCGGGCGAGGGCAACTGGGGCCTGATCGCGCTCGGTGTCGCGCTCGGTGTGGCCGTCGGGGTGCCGGCGGCTCGCCAGGTGAAGATGACCGCGATGCCGCAGATGGTCGCGCTGTTCAACGGCGTCGGCGGCGGCGCGGTCGCGCTGATCTCCTGGGTGGAGTTCCGCCACTACGGCTCCACGTACGGCTCCCACACGGTCCATTTCGGTCACGAACTGGCCAACGGCGTGGTCTTGCAGAGCGGCGCCTCGATCCAGGTCGGCGGGGTGCCGACGTACGTCGCGATCTTCTCGGTGTTCGCGGCGATCGTCGGCTCGGTCTCCTTCTGGGGGTCGAACATCGCGTTCGGCAAGCTCCAGGAAATCATCCCGGGCCGCCCGATCTCGTTCGGGTCGGCCCAGCAGGCGGTCAACCTGGTGCTGCTGGTGCTCGCGCTGGCGGCCGGCATCGACCTGATCGCGGGAGCGAGCTCCGAAGTGCTGTTCATCGGCATGCTGCTCGTGGCAGCGCTGCTCGGAAACGCGGTGGTGCTGCCGATCGGCGGGGCCGACATGCCGGTCGTGATCTCGCTGCTGAACGCCTTCACCGGGCTGTCCGCGGCCGCCACCGGCATGGCGCTCAACAACCCCGCGCTGATCGTCGCCGGCATGATCGTCGGCGCCTCGGGCACGATTCTGACCAACCTGATGGCCACGGCGATGAACCGCTCGATCCCGGCGATCGTCGCCGGCGGGTTTGGCGGCGGTGGCGCCGTCGCGGGGGCGACGGGCGCCGGCGAGCACGCCGGCACGGTGCGCTCCACCAGCGCCGCCGACGCCGCGATCCAGCTCGCCTACGCCAGTCGGGTGGTGGTCGTCCCCGGCTATGGCATGGCCGTTGCCCAGGCACAGCACGCGGTGCGCGAGCTGACCAAGGAGCTCGAGGCGCGCCAGGTCGATGTCAGCTACGCGATCCACCCCGTGGCGGGTCGCATGCCCGGGCACATGAACGTGCTGCTTGCCGAGGCCGACGTCCCGTATGACCAGCTCAAGGAGATGGACGACGCCAACCCCGAGTTTCAGCGGACCGACGTCTCACTCGTGATCGGGGCCAATGACGTGACCAACCCGGCGGCCAAGAACACGCCGTCTTCGCCGATCTACGGCATGCCGATCCTCGAGGTCGCCGACAGCCGTTCTGTGATCGTGATCAAGCGCTCGATGAACCCCGGGTTTGCCGGGATCGAGAACGAGCTGTACTTCGACCCCAAGACGGCGATGCTGTTCGGCGACGCCAAGTCCGCGGTAAGTGAGATCACCGCCGAGCTCGCCCAGCTCTGACGCACCCTCCGCTGCCCGTCACCGCCCCGCCGCCCGCGCCCCCCTGCGCCCCGCGGCCCCCGCGCCCTGCCCCCGCGCCCGCCCGCGCCCGCGCCGTAGCCGTAGCCGTAGCCGGCATCTTCTGTCAAGCCGCCGATTCGGTCGCGCTGGGCCCGTTTGTCTGACTGTTGTGCGGAAGTTTGTACCCAGCGCACAATGGATTCAGTACACAGAAGGGTTGCATAAAAGTTCGCTGTACTCTATGGTCAACTGACAGGAGGGGAACAGCTTCAAACTTGAAACTCCAGTGTTGGGGAGGGGTCTGCTGTGTCAGTGGCCGGCCACCGATGTCGGTGCTACTCCGCGTGCCTGCCGCTCCTGGTCGGAGCGGCGATAGGGGCGGCGGCATCGGGGCCGGTCACTGCACCGGCGGTCGCCAGGCCGCCTCGTGCCGTCCAGAGCATCGTCGGCGGCGCCGGCGCGTCGATCGCCGGGTTTCCGTTTCAGGTCGCCCTGTATGACCCGGCGGTGGGCTCGCCGGCCGCGGGCTTCTTCTGCGGCGGGGTGATCGTCGACGCAACGCACGTGATCACCGCGGCGCACTGCCTCGCCGGCGGAGGTCACGGCCGGGGGCGCGTGTCCAGGGAAATCGAGGTGCTCGCGGGCGCCACGCGCTTGGACCAGACCGATCCCGGCAGCGTCCGCGATCCGGTCGCCGCGGTGTCGATCGACCCCAGCTACAACCCCGTGACCAACGATTACGACATCGGCGTGATCACGCTCGCGCGACCGCTGTGGTCCGGCTCGACGCCGAGCCTAGACGGCGCCGGCGCGATCGCGCCGTTGCCGATCGACCCCGCGGCCGCCGCGGGCTATGGCGAACCGGAAGCGACGCCGCCGGTGATCGCCACCGTCAGCGGCTGGGGGGACACGACTTCTGCGCCATCCGGCAGTCCCAGCTATCCGTTCGCGCTGCGCTCGGTGGGCGTGCCGCTCATCCCCGAAGCGCTCTGCCGCGAAGAGTACGCAACGATCGAACTGACGATCACACCGCGCATGATCTGCGCGGGCAGCTCCAGGCCCCGCGCGGACTCCTGCTACGGCGACAGCGGCGGCCCGCTCGTCGTCGACCGTGACAGGCCCGCGCGCCCACCCGGAGACTACGTGCTCGTCGGGCTCGTCGACTTCGGCGACGGCTGCGCTCAGCCGGGCTTCGCCGGGGTGTACACGTCGATCGCCGATCCCGCGATCGTGCACTTCCTCGCCTCCGATGTGGGCCACCGGGCGGTCGCGGCACGCCGGCCGGGACACAAGCGCAAGCGCCACGCCCACCATTGAGTCGTCGGCGGCTCTGCGAGACTGCGATGCGTGATTCCGCGCGCCCAGGCTCTGACCGCCCTCGCCGAGAACGAGTTCGACCTGGTCGTGGTCGGTGGTGGCATTACCGGCGCGGGCGTGGCGCTCGACGCCGCCACGCGTGGCTTCAGCGTGGCTCTGGTCGAGCGCGCCGACTTCGCCGCCGGAACCTCCAGCCGCTCCAGCAAGCTGGTGCACGGCGGCCTGCGCTACCTGCAGAACTTCGATCTCGCGCTCGTGCGCGAGGCGCTGCTGGAGCGCCAGCTGATGGTCGCGCTCGCGCCGCACCTCGTCCATCCGCTGCCACTGGTCGTTCCGGCCTTCGACGGCGCTCGCCCGGATCGGCTGATGGGGATGGGCCTGAACCTGTACGACGTGATGTCCGTCGATCGGGATCGCCTGCGCTCGCGGCGGGGCAAGCGCGCGCGGGCGGCCGCCGGGAAGCCGGCCGGCGAGCAGGGCGGTCAGCTCAGCCATCCGGAGGAGGGCGAGTCCTGGAGCCCGGATCGCCATCGGGTGATCTCGGGTGAGGAGGTCGCCGAGCTGCTGCCGGCGCTCGCCGGGCGCGAGCCGACCAGCGGATATCTGTTCTACGACTGCCAGACCGATGACGTCCGCCTGGTCCTGACCGTCCTCGGCGAGGCCGAGCGCTTCGGCGCGGTCTGCGCCAACCGCGTGGACGCGCTCAGCCTGCTGGAGCGTGACGGGCGCGCGCGCGGCGTTCGCGTGCTGGATCGCGAGAGCGGCGAGGAGCTCGACGTCCGCGCCGCGAACGTCGTCAACGCGACGGGCGTCTGGGCCGATCGGCTGGCCGCTCCCGCCGCTCCCGCCGCTCCCGCCGCTGACGCAGCGTCCACCGTGTCCGCCGAGGCCGTCGGCGACTCGGCCGGTCAAACGTCTGCGCCCGAGTCCCACCAGGAGTCCGAGCTGGGCGGGCGGGTCCCGATCATCAGGCCGAGCCGTGGCACGCACCTGATCCTGCGCCACGAGGATCTGCCACTCGTCGGAGGCGCGATCGTGCCGGCGGGCGGCGGCCGCACGATCTTCGCGCTGCCCTGGCTGGGACGCACGCTCGTCGGCACGACCGACCGCGACTACGAGGGCGAGCTCGACCACGTGCGGCCGTCCTCGGAGGACGTCGACTATCTGCTGAGCGCGATCAACGAGTTCTTCGGGACCGCCCTGGCCGCGCACGACCTCGCGGGGGCGTACGCGGGCGTGCGACCTCTGATCTCCAGCGGCGATCCGAAGAAGTCGGTCGACATCTCGCGCAAGGCCGAGCTGTACGAGGCGTCCTCGGGCATGCTCACGATCACCGGCGGCAAGCTCACCACCTGGCGGCGCATGGCCAAGCAGACCGTCGACCGCCTCGTCGATCGCGACTCCCGCGACGCCCCCTGCCACACCCATGAGATCCCGCTCGGACAGGCGATCGCCGCGCAGGAGCTCCCGCGCGTGGAGGGCGTGCCGAGCGAGTCCTACGCCGCGCTGGCCGGTCGCTATGGCTACGCGGCGCACGATGTGCTCGCGCTCGCGAGCGAGCGCGGCGAGCTGGCCCAGCCGATCGTCCCCGGCCTGCCGGACCTGCTGGCCGAGGTCGTGCTCGCCGCCCGCCGCGAGCAGGCGCGGAGCATCGGCGACGTGCTGCTGCGTCGCACCCGCCTCGGGCTGCTGGCCGCCCACGAGCTTCCGGTCGAGCACGTGGCCGGCGTGCTGGCGCGCGAGCTCGGCTGGAGTCCGGAGCGCACCGGCCAGGAGATCGAGCGCTTCGCCGTCGAGGCCGACGCCGAGGGTATCCGCCCGGATGACCATGCTCGCCCGGATGACCACGCTCGTCCGCATGACGGCGTCCGCTCGGAGGGGATGCCGTCCGCATGAAGGTCCCCATCAGCGCTCCCGAGCTCGTCCTGCACGCCGGTGAGCGCACCTTCGAGCTCGGCCCGCGGCCGCTGCTGATGGGCGTCGTCAACGCCTCGCCGGACTCGTTCAGCGACGGCCACGATGCTGCCCAAACCCTCGAGCAGCGCGTACGGCTCGCGCGCGAGCTCGTGGACGCGGGCGCGGACATCATCGATGTGGGCGGAGAGTCCGCTCGCACCGGGGTCCCGCCTGTATCGGTCGAGGAGGAGATCGAGCGCGTAGTCCCGCTCGTCGCGCGGATCGTCGAGCTGGGGATGACGACCGTCTCAGTCGACACCTACAAGCCGCCGGTCGCGGCCGCGGCGATCGACGCGGGCGCCACGATCGTCAACGACGTCTCCGGTCTGCGCGACCCGGATCTCGCCGCCGTCTGCGCCGATACAGGCGCCGCGCTCGTGCTGATGCACACCCGCGCGGCGCCCAAGCAGCGCCTGCAGGACCGGGAGCTGTATGACGACGTCGTCGTAGAGGTGCTGGCCTTCCTGCGCGCTCGCATCGAGCTCGCGCTCACGGCGGGGGTCGCGTTCGAGCAGTTGCTCCTCGATCCCGGGCCCGACTTCGCCAAGACGCCCGCCCAGACGATCGCCCTGCTCGCCGACGTAGATCGCCTGCACGTGCTCGGCCGTCCGCTGCTGATGGCGATCTCGCGCAAGGACTTCATCGGCGCGCTCACCTGCAGGCCTCCGCGCGAGCGTCTCGCGGGCACGCTCGCCGCGCTGGCCCATGGCCTCGATCGCGGCGCTCACGTCTTTCGCGTACACGACATCGCCGCGGCCGCCGACTTCCTGGCGGTGCGTGCGGCGCTCTCCGGTGAGCTCGAGCCGCGCAGGGATCTGGCGCTCGCCGAGGAACTTCGCTACGAGCGTTAGCCGACACGAGCGCTAGGCTCCATCACATGCGGGTGCCGGTCGCTGCTCAACGCGACCGGACGCCAACCGCCCAATCCACCAGACGAAGGAGACGCACCATGGCAGTACTCGAACGCTCCGAGCTTCAGGACAGCCCCCTGGCCGACCTGCACGCGATCGCCGACCAGCTCGGCCTGGAAGGCTTCCGCCGGATGCGCAAGGCCGAGTTGATCGACGCGATCCTCGGCGAACCGGCCGACGGCGCGCGCGACGGCGCATCGGCGGACGGCGCATCGACGGATGGCGCGTCGGCTGAGGGGAGCGAGTCCGCCGAGGGGAGCGAGTCCGCCGAGGAGACCTCGGCCGCGGATGAGGATCGCCCACGCCCAACCTCGCGCAGGCGCCGCTCACGGCGCGCGCCCGCCAGAGACGACGCCGGCGAGGAGGCTGCGCCCACCGAGACCGAGGGTCGCGCCAAGGGGCGCCGTCAGCCGGCGCAGGAGCGGACGGCCAGGGAGGATCGGCCGGCCGAGGGCGTGGTGGAGCTGCTCGGCAACGGCTCGGCGTTCCTGCGCGTCAACCCGCCGGAGGCGTCCGACGAGGACGTTTACATCTCCGCCGCTCAGGTTCGCCGCTGCGAGCTCGTCTCCGGCGACCGCGTCACCGGGCCGCTGCGCACGCCGCGGCGATCGGAGCGCTACTCGTCGCTGGTTCGCGTCGAGACGATCAATGGCGCTCCCGCCGGCGAGGTGTCCGAGGGCGCCCGCTACGACGAGCGCCCCGTTGCCTATCCGAGCGAGCGCCTGGCTCTCGACGGCGGCGACGCCACGCTGCAGGCGATCGAGTGGCTCACTCCCTTCGGCCGCGGCTCGCGCGCGGTCATCGTCGGCCCCGCCCGCGCCGGCAAGACCGAGATCCTCAAGCGCCTGCACGGCGCGCTCGCCGGGCGCGAGGGGCTGGAGGTCACGCTCGTGCTATCCGGCGTCCGCCCGGAGGAGATCGCCGAGTGGAGCGAGGGACCTGTCGCGCCCGCGGCGGCGCTCAGCTTCGCCGCCTCCGCCGACACCCAGGGCCAGGCGGTCGAACGCGCGATCGAGACCGCCACCCGCACAGCCGCCCGCGGCGGCGACGCGCTCGTGCTGATCGACACCCTCGACGGGCTGCACCCGCACGCGGCCCGCAAGGTCCTCGCGGCCGCGCGCAACCTGCGCGACGGCGGGTCGCTCACGATCCTTGCGACCGCCACCAGCCCGTTCGGCGGCGAGACGACCGTCATCGCGCTCGACCCGGCGCTCGCCGGCGGCGACGGACCGCCGCTGGATCTCACCGCCAGCGGCACCCTGCGCGCCGAGCTGCTCGTCGGCGAGGAGGGCGCCACGGCGATCGCCCAGGCCCGCGCGAGCGCGCGGGCATCCTCGACCTAGCATCCGACGTCGTCGAAGCGGGATAACCGCCAGCTTCTAGGGCAACGTCCTAGCGTCTATACGCGACGCGGCCCCAGGACGGCTCGCGCGCGAGCTCGATCGGCTCGTCGTCGCGCTGGGGCTGCACGTACACGAACCCGCCGGTCGCTTCGTCGAACGCGACTCCCAGCTCGCCCTCGTTCACCCGCTGGTCCAGCCAGGCGCCTCTGAACACGAGCCGCCGCAGCCAGTGCACGAGCGAGCGCTCGGCCGGTCCGACCAGCTCGGGCCAGCAGTCGTTGACGTGCTCGCCCAGTCCCGAGGCGGGATCGTAGACCTCGCCGTTGACCGCCAGGTTGACCAGGTCTTCGAGCTCGTCCGCGCCCAGCCGTCCCCCGACGAAGCCGAGCTTCAGCGCCGCCTGCTCGCAGCGCTCGGAGAAGTCCTCTTCGTTGAACGTGAACCGCAGCTCGCCGTATTCGAGGACGAAGTCCTCACCCGAGTCGTAGTTGCCGCGGCGCGATGTCTGTTCCATGAGATCAAGCCGGGAGGTCGTTGAGGCCCCGGGTCGTCGGGATCATATGCTGCGTTCCTGCTCGGGCCGTGGCGATGAATGGGATTTTGCAGTTCAGACGGCGCATGCGCCGTCTGCGGAACCGTGCATGCACGGTTCCGAACCATGCCGCATGCGGCATGGTTGCGGAGGGCGCATGCGCCCTCCGACGACACCGCACATGTGCGGTGTCGGACCTGGCCGCGTGCGGCCAGGTCGATCACATCAGCCTTTTGAAAAAGCATGCGGCCCCGGCTCGACCTATCGGTTTGTCATCGAGGCCGACCACCGCTATACGCTCCGCACCATGGCACGCCTGACCGAGCGAGGACTGCGCCGATCTGTCGGCGTTCCCGGCCTGTTCGCCACTGCCTATGGCAACGTGGGCTCCTCGATCTACTACGCGCTCGGGCTGGTCGCCGCCCACGCGCTCGGGCTCACGCCGCTGGTGTTCGTGTTCGCCGGCGGGCTGTTCGCGCTCACGGCCAAAACGTACGCCGAGGGCGCCGCGATGTTTCCCGAAGCGGGGGGGTCCTCGTCGTTCGCGCGGCACGCCTTCAACGATGTCGTCTCGTTCTTCGCGGGCTGGGCGCTGAGCCTCGACTACATCCTCACGATCGCGATCTCGGCGTTCTTCGTTCCCCACTACCTGAGCGCGTTCCCGGGCCTGCACGGACTCGACCACAACCCCGGCGACATCGTCGGCGGGCTGATCGTCGTCGTCCTGCTGACCGCATTGAACATCCGCGGCCTTGGCGAGTCGGCGAAGCTCAACTTCGTCCTGGCGATCCTCGACCTGAGCACGCAGATCGCGCTCGTCTGCATCGGGCTGGTGCTCGTGTTCAGCCCGTCGCTGCTGATCGACCAGGTGCACCTGGGCATCGCGCCCAGCTGGCACGAACTGATCTTCGCGCTGTCGCTGGCGATGCTCGCCTACACCGGCATCGAGACGGTCGCGAACATGGCCGAGGAGTCGCGCGACCCGGGCCGCCAGGTGCCGAAGGCCGTCAACCTCGTGGTGCTGGCGGTGCTGGGCGTGTACGCCGGCATCTCGGTCGTCGCGCTGTCGGCGCTGCCGGTCGTCCACCACGGGGTCGGCTACAGCCCGGCCCTGGGCGAACACTTCACCAGCCCCGGCTACGCCACGGCGCTCGGCGGGCGCTTTCAGAACGATCCGGTGCTGGGGGTCATCTCCCGGTTGGGCCTGCACGGGACGGTCCTGCACCTGGCCGAATACTACGTCGGGCTGCTCGCCGCGACGATCCTGTTCATCGCCACCAATGCGGGCATGATCGGGATCTCGCGCCTGTCCTGGTCGCTGGCCGAGCACCGCCAGCTGCCCAGCCTGTTCTCGCAGCTGCACCCCAAGTTCCGCACGCCGTGGTTCACGCTGATGTTCTTCTCAGCGCTGGCGGGCGTGCTGATCCTGTACGGCAACACCAACGTGCTCGGCAACCTGTACTCGTTCGGCGCGATGCTCTCGTTCACGACCGCCCATGCCGCGGTGATCGCGCTGCGCATCAAAGACCCCGACCGCGAGCGTCCCTACCGGATGCCCTGGAGCGTGCGCATCCGCGGCGCGGAGATCCCGATGACGGCAGTCATCGGCGGGATCGGCACCGCCGGCGCGTGGATCGCGGTGGTCATCTTTCACAGCGAGGCGCGGGTCGTGGGCATCCCCTGGATGCTCGTTCGGGATGGCCGGCTACTTCTACTACCGCCATCGCCAGGGCCTGGACCCGTACAAGAGCTATCGCATCGCGCGCGCGGAGCGCCCGCCCGACTTTCACGAGCTCGACTATCGCACCGCGCTCGTGCCGATCTTCGGCGAGGACGTCAGCGCGAGCGCGCTGTCGAGCGCGTCGAAGCTGATCGGCGAAGAGGGCGTCGTGTATGCGATCTTCGTGCTGCCCGTGCCCAGCCAGCTGTCGCTGGAGGCCGGCCTGGAGGAGGAGGAGGCCCAGGGCCGCTCTGTCCTGGAGAGCGCGCGCATCAAGGCGCGCCGTGACGGCATCAAGATCCATACGGGCCTGATTCGCACCCGCAACCCGGGGGCGGCGCTCGTCGACGAAGCCATCCGGGTCGGCTCGGACGTGATCTACTGGTCGACCATCCACGCGCCCGCCGGCGAGCAGCGGATCGGTCCGACCGCCGCCTATCTGCTCAGCAAGCGCCCCTGCCGGGTGATCATCGAGACGGAGAACCGTCCCGGCGCCAGCGCGACCCGAGCCGGCGCCCGCCGAGATGTCCCGGCGCGAGCCCGAGCCGGCGCCCGCCTGAGGGCCTGAGATCAGCCGTGGCCGGCTGCAGGCCCACCACCAGCCGCAGCCGTTCGATGCCGCCGCCCAGGCTGTGGCCCCCGCCTGACAGTGTGGTGGAGGCGCGCAGGTAGGGCACGAACTTCGACAAGGTCGGGTCTTCGCTGAGGCCGACCCCTTCGAGCAGGCTCAGCAGCGTGGCGAAGTCCACGGCGATGCTCGGCTGGATGCCTTCGCCGAGCGCGCTCTGGGCGGCGCTGTAGGAGGAGGAGCCGGACATCGTGCTGGAGGGGCTCAGGGCGTCCTGGATCGATGTCTCGCCGAGGCCCATCACGAACTTCGCCTGACCGTCGGAGCCGCGGCCGTCGGCGATCACGAGCGTGACCGGCAGGCCCGTGATCTTGGCTTCGACTGCCGCTTCGGTGCCGGGGATCGTAGTCGGGGTGGCTTCGTCGCCGGACTTGCTCAGGGCGCTCGCGAGCTTGCCGACGGCGGCGCGCGAGGCCGCCGGGTCCTTGGAGTCGATCACCACGCCGGCCTTCAGTTCGAGCACGGCCGTCCCGCTCGCGAACACCCCCGCATCGCCCATCCAGCTGAGGTAGTCCTGCCTGGCCTGCGCGGTGCTGGAGCTGAGCACGTTCAACGGTACGAGCAGCCCTTCGAGCAGGCCCTTCACGCTGAGCGTCACCTGCGAGGACAGGGCCCCTTCGCTCGCGGCGGAGCCGCCCAGCGTGCTCGCCAGCGAGAGCAGGCCGTGCAGCCCTTCCAGCCCGCCCCCGAGCGCCCCCCCGACGTTGCCGAGGCCCGCGGCCAGCCATGATTCTCCGGGCAGCGCGCCGAACGCCTGGTTGCCGGCCGCGGCCGCGGCGACGAGGCCGCCCGTCTGGGCGCCGGTGGCCCCTGCCGGGGATGGGCCGACGTCGGCGTCGAGCGCGAGCGAGCTCGAGGACGGCACGAGCGAGACGTTCAGCGGGCGCGTCGGGCCGGCGAGCACGCTCAGCAGCTCGGGCAGTCCCTGCGCGCTTGAGCCTCCGTGCGTGCCCGCGCCGCCATGCGCGGCGGTCAGCGCCGCGGGGCTCGCGTACACGTGGCCCAGCGCCCCCGACGGGGCGACCGACTGCAGCTGGGAATAGCTCGAGGCGCTCTTCAGCGAGGAGCCGCCCTGAGTCGTGTCGATCACGGCGTGCACGCCCGATTCGGTGCCGAGCACGACGAAGCGGTCGACGACGGCGAACGCGTCCCCGCCGGAGGTGACCTGATAGGCGACGCCCCGGTAGCTGCTCGCGTGCGCGCCCGCGTGCGTGGCCGCGCTGGAGACGAACGTCTTGGCGCGAGCCAGGTCGCTGGTGTCGAGCACGATCGCGCCCTGCGCCCCCCCGGCAGTGGCGCCCGCGCCGGCGCCGCCCGCGCCCGTGCCCGCGGCGAACGGCCACTCCGTGGCCGATCCCCCGCCGGTCAGGCCCTGCTGGAGCAGGTTCTCCAGCGTTTCGGATGAGCCGAGCGAGCTGAAGAACAGGCCGGCGTTGGGGCCCAGCCACGGCGCGACGTCGCGGCTGAAGTCGAGCGTCGGGCTGCCGGGCGTCTGCAGCACGCCGAGCAGGCGGCCGTACGGGTTGGCCTGGTTGGTCAGCTTGTGCCCGGCGGCGAGCGCTTCGGTCTTGAGGCTGCCACTCGGGCGCACGACCGCGCCCACGTATACGGGCGCCGAGCTGGGGGTGGCCCCGGCCGGGTCGGCGCTCGTGCCGGTCGAGTCGCTGGAGCCGCAGCCCGCGAGCGCTGCGGCGAGCGCGGCGACGGCGCATGCGATGGGGGCGATCCGGGTGCGCATGTAGCGATCGTATCTGCAAGGGGGGTTGCGATACCCCCGGTTGCAAGGCGCCGTGCAGAGAAGACGGCCATGCGCGCGGTCCCGGCGATCGTCGGAGATATGGCCGCGAGCAGGCATTTTGCCGGGTTTGAAGATGTCCGGCATGCGTTGTGGGAAAAAATGTGCAATTAGGGTTGCGTTGTGGGGGAAAGTGGGGTAGCTTGTCGGCAGCGAGCCGAGGTGGAGGGGCTCCTCCCACTCCTCCACCCCGGCTCGGTAACTACTTGGAGCCCCTGACATGGTCCCCTTCCGCGGCACGTTCGACCATACGCTGGACGCGAAGAACCGCCTGACCGTCCCGGCCCGTTACCGCGCGACCCTGTCCGAGGGCGTGGTGCTGGCGATGCCGGTGGACCTGCAGCCGTGCGTCGGGGTGTGGCGGCCGGAGGACTACGAGCGCTACACCCAGCGTGCGCTGGCCGAGCTTCCGCCCTTGTCGCCGCGGCTGACCGAGCTGGAGCGGTTCTTCTACGGCAGCTCCCATGACGCCGATCTCGACGCGGCGGGACGGATCATGGTCCCGGGCTTTCTGGGCGAGCACGCCGGCCTGCAGAAGGAGGTCGTCGTCGTCGGGGCGGGCGACCGCCTGGAGCTGTGGGATCGCGGCGGCTGGAACGACCATCGACCGACGCTGCTGGGCGGCGTCGCGGAGATCACCGCACGCGTGGACGACTGACTGATGCCGACCATCTCGACCCACCATCTATCGTGATACGGACCCTTGACATGACCACCAGCACACACGTCCCGGTGCTCGCGGGCGAGCTGATCGACATGCTCGACCTGGATCGAGACCCACCCGCCCTGACCGCGATCGACTGCACGTTCGGCGGCGGCGGGCACGCGCAGCTGATCGCCGAGCGCCTCGGGCCGGAGGGCACGCTGATCGCGATCGACCGCGATCCGTACGCGCGTGAGCGCTACGAGGAGCTGGCGAGCGAGGTGGCGTGCACGGTGCGGTTCATCCGCGCGGGGTACGCCGAGGCGCTGGAGGAGCTGACCGACGAGGGCGTGTGCGCGGATGTCGTGTACTTCGACCTGGGCATGTCCTCGATGCAGGTGGACGCGCGCGAGCGCGGGTTCTCCTATTCGTTTCAGGCGCCGCTGGACATGCGCATGGACCCCGACCAGGAGCTGACCGCGCGCGAGATCGTCGCCACCTGGGACGAGCGCCGGCTGGCGCGGACGCTGCGCGACTTCGGCGAGGAGCGCCACTCCGGCGCGATCGCCCGCGCGATCGTGCGCCGGCGCGCACGGGACGGGCAGGATGCGATTCAAACGACCCAGGAGCTGGTCGAGACGATCGTCTCGGCGATTCCCACGCCGGCGCGGTTCGCCGGCGGCCATCCGGCCAAGCGCGTGTTCCAGGCCCTGCGGATCGCGGTCAACGAAGAGCTGGAGCAGCTCGACCGGGCGCTGCCGCTCGCCTGGGGGCTGCTGCGCGAGCGCGGCGTGCTGGCCGGGATCAGCTTTCAATCGCTGGAGGACCGTCGCGTCAAGCGCTTCCTGGCCGAGCGCGCCCAGGGCTGCATCTGCCCGCCCGACCTGCCCGTGTGCGCGTGCGGGCGAGAGCCCGAGGCGGCGCTGCTGACCCGTCGCGCGATCATGCCCTCGGCGGGCGAGGTCGCCAGCAACCCGCGCTCGTCCTCGGCGCGCCTGCGCGGCGCGCGCAAGCTGACAGAGGGCATGGCATGACGCCGCCCCCCGCCGCTGCCGCCGCGAGGGTCGCGCCCGCGATCCATCCCGGGCGCACGCCGCCGGCTCCCGTGCGCCGCCCCCGGCGCGTGTCCGGACCCGCGCCGGCACGCCGAGCCGCGCGGCCCGCGACCGCCGCGACGCGTCCGCTGTTCGATCGGCTGATTCACGGGCGCGCGTGGATCGGGATCGTGGCGTTCGCGCTGATCGGGATCGTGACGATGCAGCTCGGGCTGCTGAAGCTGAACGCGGGCATCGGGCGCGCGCTCGAGCACGAGGCGGCGCTGCAGCGCGAAAACTCCGCGCTGAGCGTCGAAAACTCGGAAGTCGCCGCGGGGGACACGGTCGAGCTGCAGGCCGCGCACATGGGCATGCAGCTGATCCCGGCGGGCGCCCTGCGGTTCCTGTCGGCGCCCGGGTCCGGGAGCGAGGCGGTGATCACCCGCGCGGCCGCGGTGGCCAGCACGCCCGTGAGCACTTCGACGTCGTCGACCCCTGCCGAAGCCGCGACGGCAGCCGCGACGGCGTCGACTTCGACCGAAGCCGCGACGACCACGACGTCCGCCGAACCGACGGAAGCGACAGGATCCGAAGCCCCGACGGCAACGACGACGTCCGCCGAACCGGCCGCAACGACGCAATCCGAAGCCACCTCCGCGAGCTCGCGGGAATAGCCGGTGGCCACCGTCCAGCGCCGGATCGGGGTGATGTTCGGGGTGTTCTTCCTGCTGCTCGTGCTCGCGGCCGTCAGGACGCTGTATCTGGGCACGGTCCGCGCCGGGACGCTGCGCAAGGCCGCGCAGACCCAGCAGCTGACGACTGAAAAGGTACCCGCGCAACGGGGCACGATCACCGACCGCAACGGGGTGGACCTGGCGGTGTCCGAGCCCGCGCAGGAAATCTCGGCGACGCCGTACCTGGTCAAGGACTCGCTGAAGGCCTCCCAGCAGCTGGCGCCCCTGCTCGGGCAGACCCAGGCCCAGGTGCTGGCCAAGCTGAGCGAGCGCACGGGGTTCGTGTATCTCGCGCGGGCGCTGCCGGCCAGGCAGGCACGCGCGGTGATGGCGCTGAAGCTCGAAGGGGTGTCGGGCGCGCCGGCGATGCGCAGGGTGTACCCGCGGGGCACGCTGGCGGCGCAGGTGCTGGGGTTCGTCGGCGCCGAAGGCAAGGGGCTGTCGGGCCTGGAGTACTCGCAGCGCGCGCTGCTGGGAGGCCGGGCGGGCGAGCGGCAGGTCGTCAGCGACGCGCTCGGCCAGCCGGTGTCGATCACCAACGTGCACGCCGAGCGACCGGGGGCGACACTGACGCTGACGCTCGACGCGAACATCCAGCAGCGCGCCGAAGACGTGCTGGGCGCGGTCGGGCGGGTGTTCAGCCCCAAAGACGCGACCGCGATCGTGATGGACCCGCGCACGGGCAGGCTGCTGGCGATCGCCAACTGGCCGCAGGTCAACGCGAACGAACCGGGCTCGTCGCCGGCGAGCGCGCTGGAGGACAGGGCGGTCGGGTTCGACTACGAACCGGGCTCGACGTTCAAGGCGGTGACGGTCTCGGGCGCGCTGCAGCAGGGCCTGATCACGCCGACCAGCGGGTTCAACATCCCCGACCAGATCCAGGTCGCCGACCGCACGATCCACGACGACACCGAACACGCCGACGAGACGCTGAGCACCGCGGAAATCCTCGCGCAGTCCAGCAACGTGGGGGCGATCGAGATCGGCAAACTGGAGGGGGCGCAGAGCTTCAACGGCTGGGTGCAGCGGTTCGGGTTCGGCGCGCGCACGGGCGTGGAACTGCCGGGCGAGGAACAGGGCGTCACGCTGGCGCTGGCGAAGTACTCGGGCTCCTCGATGGGCAACCTGCCGATCGGCCAGGGCGAGCTGGTGACGCCGATGCAGATGGTGAGCGCGTACGCGGCGATCGCCAACGGCGGGATCCTGCGCCAGCCGCAGATCGTCGGCGCCGTCGACGGCCGTCCGCGGCGCGAGCCGGCCGGGCGTCGCGTGATCTCCCCGACGACGGCCGCGCAGCTGCGCAAGATGCTGCAGGGCGTGCTCGCGCCGGGGGGAACCGCCAGCGAGGTGTCGATCCCGGACTATCAGCTGGCGGGCAAGACGGGCACGGCCAGCAAGATCGACCCGGCGACCGGTGAATACTCCAAAAGCGCCTATGTAGCCTCGTTCGTGGGCTTCGCCCCGGCGTCTGACCCGCGACTGCTGTGCGCGGTGATCGTCGACGAACCGCAGGCCGGCTCGATCTTCGGAGGCACGGTCGCCGCACCCGCGTTCGGGCAGATCATGAGCTTCGCGCTGCCCTATCTGCGCATCCCGCCGGGTTAGCGGCCTGTAACCGCGGTCCGCCGTGAGGCGGATGCGGGCTTTTGCGGGTGAGCCGTGAGCAGGGCTCTTTCATCTGTTTGCCATCGGCGCCGCTCATCGCAGCCGCCGGCGTATCGGTCGCGCTTTTTGGTGGCGGTCCATGGGTGTGACGGAAGGGGACTTGACATTTGTCGCGTCAGGGGCTATGTTGTTCTCGTGATGGCAACCCTAGTGGTTGTGTCGTGCAGAACATAGATCGGGTTTGGGTCTAGCTCTTGGGGCCGGGCCTATTGATCAGCAGGGGTTCTTTTCGGGAGAGGGACCTGTATCGCTTCGGTGAGGGAGCTGTTTTCGCGTGAGTTCGTTGGGGACAAATGTGATGAGAATGCCTGTGCGCCCGGGTGGGCCTGTAGGTAGATGCGTCAGCAGCGCTGACTCATCTCTCTCTCTCTCTCTCTCTCTCTAGCCCGCTTAGCCCTTCTGGTTTAACCGCTAGAGGCCGTCGGGCTGCATCCCCCTCTCTGGGGAGCATCAACTGTTGCCACGGCAACTCTGACAATTGCCGTCCGCGTAGTGTCGCGTCAGACCGAACGCTCGCTTGCACGGTAACGATCGGCCGGCAAGCCCACTGCGAGTCGGTCTGCAGCGCGCCTGGAGGCGTAGCTGTATACACGCCGCGCTCCTTTCATGTCCCGTCTGTCTCGAGGAGGAGATGTCCTGATGAACGCTCGTAGGTTGACGCTTGCCTGTGTCCTTGCCATCACGACATTTGCGCTGTCGGCCTTTACGAGCGCTGCGGCGTTCGCGGCCGCTCCGGAAGCCCCGGAAGTGACGGTGGAATCCCCGGTCGCGGCGACGACGGCGACGCTGCATGGGGTATTGAACCCTGGGAAAGCGGGCGAAGAAGGCACATACGTGTTCCTCTACAAAGCGTCCACTACGGGGGAATGCGAAGGTGGTTCTCAGGCGCCTGAAGTGCCTGGCTTGTCGTTTGGCTTTGAACGTGAAGAAGTCTTTGAAGGGTTGTCCGGTCTTACCCCGGGCACGGAGTATGCGGTGTGTTTGCGTGTTGAAAGTGCGAGCACCAAAGAAGTCGCGGTCAGCCCGGCGGTGTCCTTTACGACGGCGATCCCGCCAGAAGCGCCGCAGACGACGAGCCCCGCCGGGTCGATCACGACGGAGTCCGCGGTGCTCGAAGGGGTGCTGAATCCGCACGGCACCGGCAACCCGGGGTCCTATGAATTCCTCTACCAAGAATCGGCCACGGAATGCGAAGGCGGTCTCGCGACTGCACAGGAAGCAATGACCGGCGCCGAAGGGCAGGCAGTGGTGGCCCCGGTCGCTGACCTGCTCCCTAACGCTATTTACACCTTCTGTCTGCTCGCTCGCAACGAAGCGGGCGAAACGTCGGTCGGGAACAAGGTGACCTTCACCGCGCTCCCCATAAAGCCGTCGTTGGAAGGCGAAGTCGCGAAGAACATCGGCGCGAGCTCGGCTGATCTGACGGCGGTGATCAACCCGAATGGCAGCGAAACGACCTACCACATGGAATACGGCACTGACACGGGCTATAAAACGGGGCGGACCCCGGACGTGAAACTCCCGGCGGGGCGTGCGGGGGTGGCGGTCCTCGGGCACGCCGAAGGGCTCTCCCCGGACACGACCTACCACTGGCGGCTGATCGCGAGCAACGCTGCGGGCACAGAAACGGGCGTGGATCACACCTTTATCGACGAAACCGCCGCGGGCACGCTCCCCGACGGCCGCCAATACGAACTCGTAACACCCCCACACAAGAACGCAGGGCTGGTCGGGTTCGCTTTCGGTAGCGGCAGCGGGTGGCCCGCGCAGATCGCGCCAGACGGCCGGGACATGATCATCCCCAGCATCCCGTGTTTCGCGAACGCGCAGTCGTGTACCGCGGACCGGCTGAAGGAGGGTGAGCCCTATGAATTCGCGCGGACCAGCGAAGGATGGGTCACTCATCCGCTCGCGCCGCCGTTGAGCAAATTCGAAGTGAGCTCGCTGTATGCCGCTGATCCCGTGACGCATACCGCGCTGTTCGGCGCCCCAGCCCCCCCGGCGGGAGAAGGACCGGATAGCTTCTATGTGGGTAGCGGCGAAGGCGAACCGGCCAGCATCGGCCCCGTCGCCGAAAGCCGCGAAGCCTCCTTCGAGAAAGTCGACGAAAGCATGGATGCGACGAGGGGCTTCTCGCATGTCGTGTACTTCGGCAAAGGGCTCTGGTCGCTGGATGGGGCACTGGAAAGCGGATTCTCGTTGTATGAGTACGCCGGTACGGGGGGCGCTCACCCGTTTGCGGTGGGTGTCACGGGTGGGGAGGGCAGTACCACCCCGATCAGCGGCTGTGGCACAGTCCTCGGCAGCCTCGGGGGTGGTAGTGGTGGTGTGGATCAGTATGGGTCGCTTTCTGAAGATGGCCGGACGGTGGTTTTCACAGCGTCGGGGTGTGGTGGGCCTGAAGAGTTGTTTGCGCGTGTGGATGGGGAACGTTCTGATGCGCACACGGTCGCGATCTCAAGGCCGGTGGCGTCGAGTTGTGGTGTGGGTTGTCAGGCCGCGCCGGATCAGGGCGGGATTTTCGCTGGTGCTTCCAGGGATGGTTCGAGGGTGCTCTTCACGAGCAGGGGCCAGCTGACGGATAACGCGAGCCAGGGCACGGGCCTGGCGGGCGTGGAATGTCAGAATGCGGGTGGTGCTGGCTGTAATTTGTATGAGTCGGTGTGCGCGGAGCCGTGTGCTACGGGCGACCTGAAAGAACCTGAAGCTCAAGATCGTGAACTCATAGACGTTGACGATCCGGATGGTACCTCTAAAGTACCTGGTGGTCCGCGTGTGCAGGGGGTGATGGCGCTCTCTCCGGATGGGTCGCACGTGTATTTCGTCGCGCGTGGTGTCCTTACCGGAAGCTCCAACGCTCAGGGGCAGGTGGCGCAGGACGGGTCGAACAATCTTTATGTTCATGTCGAAGGGCAGCCGTTGAAGTTCATCGCGTCGCTCCCGCAGGCTGACGAAAACGTGTTTCATGAATCGAAGAACGCGTTCGAGTGGACGCAAGGTCTTGAACTTGCGAATGTGACGCCGGATGGCCGGTTTTTGGTGTTCCTCAGTCATGGTGCGTTGACGGGTGATGACACGCGCCCGGATAGGGGGGGTAATTTCGTGACGCCGCCGGCGCAGGTTTATCGTTATGACTCACAGACGGGTGCGATGGTGCGTATCTCGATCGGCGAGCACGGTTTCAACGATGATGGCAACTCCGGGACGCTGGATGCGGGTATCGCGCCCGCCGATACAGCGTTCAATCTGGGGGTTGGGCCGGCGCGGGCGAACCCGACGGTGTCCGCGGATGGGGAATACGTGTTCTTTGAAAGCCCTGTTGCGTTGGCTGCGGGTGCCCTGAACGAAGTCGAAGTCCCGTATTTCCCCGGGTTGAAGGCGTTCGCGGAGAACGTGTATGAGTATCACGACGGGACGGTGTCGCTGATCTCAGACGGCAGGGACACCTCGCCGAAGAGCGTCGTGCTGGGGATCCCCAGCTCCACGCAGCTGCTCGGGAGTAGCGAATCGGGTGCGGATGTGTTCTTCGCGACGGACGATGCGTTGACGTCGCAGGATACCGATACGCAGCGTGATTATTATGACGCGAGGATTTGCACGGCTGCGGCGCCGTGCGTTACGCCGCCGTCATCCTCGGCGTCCGTGTGTGAAGGAGAAGCGTGTCAGGGTTCGCCAAGTGTCCCGCCTGCGCTCTCGGCGCCCAGCAGCAGCTTGACGTTCTCCGGGGCGGGGAACCTAGCCCCACCTCCCCGGACGGGGGTGGTCAAGCCTAAACCGAAGGCGAAGTCCGCGAAGTGCAAGAAGGGCTTTGTAAGGAAGCACGGCAAGTGCGCAAGGAAGAAGAGTAGGAAAGTCAAAAAGGCTAAGAAAGCCAGCGACAAGCGGAGGGCTAAGTCATGAGGATTCCTATTCGTTTGAAGCTGGTTCGCCCAGTCGTCCTGGTTGCTGTCTTGGCGGGATGTGTTGGGGTGTTGGGGTGTTTCTCGGGTGTGGCGTTGGCTGATGAAGCGCCGGCTGGCGGGTTGATGCTTCATACGTTCGCGATTGCGGGCTCGTTCACGGTCGGGGAAAGCCCCGCCCGCTGCGATGAAACACAGCTCAGCTTTCCGAAGAGCTGCTATGGCTACCAGGTCACGGCCGTGAACGCGGGTGGCGCGCCTTCGGAAGGCCCGATCGTGCTGAAGGAGCAGCTGCCGTCGGGGTTCTCCGTCACGAGGCACAGGTTTTTTGTGCAGCCTCAGTTCCACTTCGGTGAATTCGGCGAAAGCCAGATCGCCGCGGAAGAACAGCCGGGGGAAGATTGCGTGGAAGAAGGCGAACCGGTGTTGGTGACGTGCACGTTCCCGGGGACGCTCGTGCCTGATGAAGCTCTCGCGCTGCGGTTGTTCGTGACGGTCGCGGAAGGCACCCCGAGTGGCCAGCCGGCGACCACGACCGTGACGGGCCCCGATTCCCCGCAAGCGTTGGTCAGCGAACCGCTGGAGGTCGGCTTGGCACCGTTGTCGTTTGGCCCGAGTAGCCTTGTGACTTATATTGCGGGCGCGAATGGCGCACCGGACACGCAGGCGGGAGGTCATCCGTATGAGCTCTCGACGCGGATCGATTTGAAGAACATGGTCAGGTTCGGCCCGAAAGGGTTCCTGCAGTTGACGAGTGTCCACGACGTCAAGGACATTCTCGTTGACTTGCCGATGGGGTTGTTGGGTGACGCGCAGGCCGCGGAGAAGTGCACGTTCTCGCAGCTTGAGACGTTTGTGCACTGTCCGCCGGGCGCGAAGGTCGGGCAGATCAACACCCAGCCCGAAGGCGGCTCGAGCGCGAACACGGGGATCTTCAACATGGTCCCCGAACATGGTGTGGCGGCGGAGTTCGGGTTCGTTGACACGCTGGACTCCACGCATGCGATTTATGCGAGTGTCGCGCCGACCCCGGCGGGGTATGTGCTGCGCGCGGTCACCAGAGAAATCCCCCAGGTCACGTTGACGAACGTCACGGCGACGTTTTTCGGGGATCCCGCGGGGAGGGATGGTACGGGGAGCAACCCGGTCGCGATGTTCACAAACCCATCTGACTGTTCGACAGAGCCCCTGATCAGTACGGTGCACATGGATTCTTGGCAAGAACCGGGGTCGTATGCCTCGAATGCTACCCCGCAGGGCGAACCCGAAGTCAACGGGGCGAACTGGCTGTCGGCGGTGAGTAATGAGTGGCCTGTGGGTGGGACGGTCACTCCCGCGACGGCGAGTGCGGTGACGGGCTGTAACCTGCTTCATTTCAGCCCGTCGGCGTTTACTTTTGGGCCTGAAGAAGCGCATTCTCAGGCTGATGAACCTTCTGGGTATGAATCTGTGCTGCGTATTCCGCAGACTGAGACGCCTGGGACGCTGGCGATACCCCCGCTAAAGACAGCGGTCGTGACGCTCCCGCCGGGTGTGGCGGTCTCTCCGTCGGCTGCTGATGGGTTGCAGGGGTGTTCTGCGGCGCAGTTTGGCTTCAAGGGCGTCAACCAGTTGGGGATCGACGAAATGGCCCCTGGTCCCGGTGCTTGCCCGGCGGCCTCGACCGTTGGGAAAGTCGAAGTGCTTACTCCGTTGCTTGGTGAACCGTTGACGGGAACTGTGTTTGTCGCACAGCCGGCGTGTGGTGGTTCGGGTCAACCCGAATGCACGGAAGAAATGGCGGAAGCGGGCGGGGTCTTCGCGCTGTATATGGAAGTCGGCAGTGAAAACACTGGTATTCATGTCAAGCTGAGGGGCAAGGTCGAAGTCGGTGGCAACGGGCAATACAGCCAGACGCACGGTTTGCAACCCGGCCAGGTCCGCACGAGCTTCATCAAGACCCCGCAGGTAGCCGTCTTCAGCGAACTGAGATTGAAGTTCAACGGTGGTCCAAGGGCGCCGTTGGCGAACCCGCAGACCTGTGGGACGTTCACGACCAACGCGAACCTCGAACCATGGAGCGCACCTGAATCCGGGCCTAACGCGATCGAGGAACCATCGTTCAACATCTCAGGCTGTGAAAACAAGTTCGCTCCCGCGTTCAGCGCAGGCACCACGAACAACCAGGCGGGTGGGTACAGCGCGTTCACGACGACGTTCTCCCGTCAGGACCGTGAACAGGACCTCTCCGGGATCACGGTCAATATGCCCGAAGGCTTGCTGGGCAAGATCGCCGGCATCGAACAATGCCCCGAAAACGAAGCGAATGCGGGAACATGCGGGTCGGTCAGACCAGGATCGCACATCGGCACAGCCACCGCGGCTGCGGGATCTGGCTCGCACCCCTTCTACCAGTCGGGCAACGTGTACCTCACCGGCCCGTACAAGAACGCCCCGTTCGGCCTCTCTGTCGTCGTGCCGGCGAAGGCCGGCCCGTACAACCTGGGGAACATCGTGGTTCGTGCCGCGATCTACATCAACCCGAACACTGCGGCAGCGACGATCGTCTCAGACCCGCTGCCGCAAAGCATCGACGGTGTCCCCCTACGCGTCCAGACGGTCAACGTGACCGTGGGTCAGGCCAACAACTTCACGTTCAACCCGACCAGCTGCACCGAAAAGGCGATCGGTGCGACGCTCACCAGCGCGCAGGGCGCCCAGGCGAACGTGTCCAGTCGCTATCAGGCCGCGAATTGCGCGAACCTGCCATTCAAACCGCAGTTCACGGTCAGCACGCAGGGCAAGACCAGCAAAGCCAATGGCGCCAGCCTGAACGTGAAGATCGCCTATCCCACCAGCGGACAGGCGAACATCGCGAAGGTCGATCTGCAGTTCCCGAAGATCCTCCCGGCACGGTTGACGACATTGCAGAAAGCGTGCACCGAAGCGCAGTTCAACACCAACCCCGCAGGTTGCCCCGCGGCGTCTGACATCGCGACCGTGACGGTCCACACCCCATTGCTGAACAGTCCGTTGACCGGACCGGCGTACTTCGTCAGTCACGGCGGAGCAGCGTTCCCCGACGTGGAGCTGGTCCTTCAAGGCGAAGGCGTCCTGCTGGTGGTGGATGGCAAGACGCAGATCAAGAAAGGCATCACGTACTCCCACTTCGACACGACCCCTGATGCGCCGTTCAGCGCGTTTGAATTCAACGCGCCGGAGGGTCCGTTCTCGATCCTGACGGCGAACGGCAGCCTGTGCGCCCCAACGACGATCAAGACGGTCAGAAAGCGTGTGGTGGTGCGAGCGCATGGTCATGTCAAGCACGTGACGAGGTCGGTTAGGACGACGGTGCCGGAATCGCTGATCATGCCGACGACGATCACCGCCCAGAACGGTGCGGTGATCAGTCAGAGCACGAAGATCAGTGTCACCGGGTGTCCGAAGGTGGTGCGCCATGAGCGCAAGAAGACCCACAAGAAGAAGAAGAAGAAGTGATGGTGGGTTCTTCGATGCGGTGCTGTGCGGGAGATGGAGGTAGGCCCTCCGTGGTCGCCTTGCAGGAGGAGGCCACAAACCACCCCAAGGTGCGTCGGTTAAGAGCCGTTCGTGCTGAGCGTTGTGGGAAAAGGCGTGTCTTTGAGCGCGTCAGGTGTGACCCAATGAAGGCGAACGAGAGTGAACCGCAGGTGAGTTGTCGAAAGGCAGTAGATGACATCAAAACCGGGGCATTGCTTTTGCCTCGGGATGAGTCTGGCGGGTGCCTGTTTATTGGTCAGACGGTGTCCGGCATGTATGCGGCGCGAGCGTGGGTCAGGCTCTTGCATGGAACATGGGAACCTGTCGTTCTGCGGGGCGATCAGCCGGGGGCCTTTGGCTTGCAGCTGGTTGTTTCAGGGAGGGCGCCAAGCGGACGAAACCGCGAGGCGCGAACTCCTGTTGTGGGGCACAGGGACGGACCGTCTCGTAGTAGTGAGGAAGGTCCTGTAATGGGACTGGAGCGAAGGGGACGGGCCATTCAGGCGAGATTATCGGTCAACCACGAAGTGTGTGGGATGAGCTGATGGTTGAGTCGAAGTCGCAGGTGAAGTCGTTTGTTATCTCTAAGAAGGTTGTTTTGGAGGCCTGGGAGTCTGTGAAGGCAAACCAGGGCGCTGCTGGTGTTGACGGGATGTCGGTAAAGGATTTTGAGAGGGACCTTAAGGGGAATCTCTATAAGGTCTGGAATCGGTTGTCCTCGGGGTCGTATATGCCGCCGGCGGTGCGGGCGGTGCAGATACCGAAGGAGCATGCGCTAGGGGTCAGGACTCTTGGTGTGCCCACTGTCGCGGATAGGGTCGCGCAAACAGTCGTTAGACGGTATTTGGAGCCGGGTGTGGAGCCGTACTTCCACCGGGATTCATACGGTTATCGACCGGGATGCTCGGCGTTGGACGCGGTTGGGGTTTGCCGGGAACGGTGTTGGAAATATGATTGGGTGATCGATCTGGATTACCGGTCGTTCTTCGACTCGCTTGACCATGAGCTTGTGCTGAAGGCGGTAGCTGCCCACACCGATCAGCGGTGGATTCTCCTCTATGTGGAGCGGTGGCTGAAAGCTCCGATTCAACAGGAGGACGGCACGGTGTTAGCGCGAGATCGCGGGACCCCTCAAGGTTCTGCGATTTCCCCGGTGCTGGCGAATGTCTTCTTGCACTATGCGTTTGATGCGTGGATGGCACGGGAGTTCCCGACTGTCCCGTTTGAGCGTTATGCGGACGATATCGTCGCGCACTGCCATAGTGAGCACCAAGCGCAGATCGTGCTCGATGCGATCACGCTGCGGATGGTGTCGTTGGGCCTGGAGCTGAATCCGGGCAAGACGCGCATCGTGTACTGCAAGGACAACAAACGCACGGGCTCTTATGAGCACGAGCGGTTTGACTTCCTTGGCTATACGTTTCGTCCCCGGCAGTCCCGCGGGCGGGGTGAATTGTTCACCAATTTCACCCCGGCGATCAGTGATGACGCCGCGAAGAGGATACGTCGAACGATCAGGCGATGGAGGATTCACATGTGGAGCGGGACACCCCTCGCGGAGATAGCACGAGAGATCAACAAGACCGTGCACGGATGGGTCAACTACTACGGGCGGTTCAACCCGTCCACGTTGGCCAGATCGCTCAGAAGCATCGACAAGTACCTGGTGCGATGGGCGATGCGCAAGTACAAACGACTTAAGCGGCGTCGCATGCGAGCATGGGAGTTCCTGGAGCGCGTGGCAGCACGCGAGCCAAAGCTCTTTGCCCACTGGCGCGTCGTCACACATGCCAGCGACCGAATGGTGGGAGCCGTATGAATGGAGACGTTCACGTCCGGTTCTGTGAGAGCCAGGGGCTGCAATGCCCCTGGCCACTCGCCAAGAAGGCAAAGAAGGTCAAGAAGAAGGCGAAAGGGCATGGCGGTAAGAAAGGCGGGAGTTAGCGAAAGGCACGCGAAGAGGCGGCGTGTGGCGGGAATGGGCGCTCGGGTTCGTGATCGCAACGATGTCTCTGGTCGCGGCCGTCGGTCGCGGGAGTCTGCGCGCGAGCAGGTGGTGGGGATTCAGCGTGCGAGGGTGCTTGCGGCGATGGTGGAGGTGTGTGGGGAGCGTGGTGTGGGTAATGTCACGGTCGCGCATGTGGTGGCGCGGGCGGGTATCTCCAGGCGCACGTTCTATGAGCTGTTCGAGGATCGCGAGGATTGTTTTCTGGCCGCGTTCGATCATGCTCTGCAACGCGCAGCGAGCGTCGTCGTCCCCGCATATGAGTCCGAGAATGCGTGGCGCGAGCAGATCAGAGCGGGTCTCATAGCGTTGCTGGGTTTCCTCGAAGACGAGCCCGGCCTGGGCAAGCTGCTCGTCGTGGACGCGCTCGGCGGGGGTCCTCTTGCGTTGGAGCGCCGCACCAACGTGCTGGAGACGTTGATCGGCACGGTCGATCAAGGGCGTTCTGAGACGAAGCCCGGGAGGGAGGCCCCGCCGCTGACGGGCGAGGGCATTGTCGGCGCTGTCTTCGGCGTGATCCATGCGCGGCTGATCGAGCAGACCGCGACCGTCGGGGCGTTGAGCGGGCTGGTCAACCCGTTGATGAGCATGATCGTGATGCCCTATCTGGGCCAGGGCACGGCGCGACGCGAACTGCAGCGCCCTGTCCCCGAGTTCCACAAGGCCCAGCCCCCCAGAGCTAACCCGCTGCGTGACCTGGACATGCGCCTGACCTACCGCACCGTCCGTGTCCTTATGGCGATCGCCCAGCACCCCGGGGCATCGAACCGTCAGATCGGAGAGCACGCGGGCGTCTACGACCAGGGTCAGATCTCAAAGCTCCTGACCCGTCTGGACAAGCTCGGCCTGATCTGCAACACAGGCGAGGGGCACACCAAAGGCGCACCCAACGAATGGACCCTCACCGTCAAGGGCCAGGACGTCCAGCACGCCATCGGCGCCCAGACCGTCGGCTGAGCGCAGGGCTTCGCGGCTCCGGCGGGGGCGGAAACTAGACTTGGGATGTGCCATCGCGGGAGCTGAATCCATGAGGCTTGGCGAGTTGGTCGCCGGCGTGGGCGCGGTCAGCGGCTCAGCGGGCGGGGGGGACATCGACGTCGAGATCGCCGGGCTCGCCTACGACAGCCGCAAGGTCGCGCCCGGGACGCTGTTCTTCTGTGTGCCCGGCTTTCGCAGCGACGGTCACGACTTCGCCGCCCAGGCCGTTCGGGATGGCGCGGTGGCGCTGGTCGTCGAGCGGCCTCTGGGGCTGGGTGTGCCGGAGGTCGTGGTGTCCTCCGTGCGCGCGGCGATGGGGCCCGTGGCAGCACGCTTTCACGGCGATCCAACCACAAGGCTGAAGGCGATCGGGATCACCGGCACGAACGGGAAGACGACCACTGCCTTCCTTGCGCGGGCGCTGCTTCAGGCAGCCGGTGAGCAGACCGGCCTGCTGGGGACGGTCACATCGATCGTGGGCGGTCGGGAGCGGCCTGTCGAGCGCACGACGCCCGAGGCGATCGATCTGCAGGCCGACTTCCGCGCGATGCTGGACGCCGGCGATCGCGCTTGCGCGATGGAGGTCTCCTCGCACGCGCTCCAGCTGGGGCGCGCCGGCGGCATTCGCTTCGCCGCGGCCGTGTTCACGAACCTGACCCAGGATCACCTCGACTTTCACCCGACGATGGAGGACTACTTCCAAGCCAAGCGGTTGCTGTTCCTGCCCGAGAGCGGCCCACGGCCGGGCGTGAGCGTGATCAATGTCGGCGACCCCTATGGCCGGCGGCTGGCTGGGGAGGTGGATGGGGCGCTCACGTTCGCCGTTGACGACCTCGGCGACGCCGGCGGCCATGACGCCGCCTGCGACGCCGACTATCGCGCTACCGACCTGCGCTGTGACTTCGACCGGTGCCGTTTCACGCTGCACGTGCCCATGGGCCGATCGGAGATCGGCCGGCGCGAGGTCGCGCTGCCGATGCCCGGACGGTTCAACGTCGCCAACGCGCTCGGGGCGCTCGCGGTCGTGCACGCGCTCGGGGCGGACATCGACACGCTCGTCGATGCGCTGGAGCGTGGCGTGCACGTCCCCGGGCGCTTTGAGCCGGTCGACGCCGGCCAGGAGTTCGCCGTGCTCGTCGACTACGCCCACACGCCCGACTCGCTCGACAACGTCCTGCGCGCGGCGCGCGACATCGCCCGCGGCCGCGTCATCTGCGTGTTCGGGGCGGGCGGCGACCGCGACCGGGGCAAGCGCCCGCTGATGGGCGAGATCGCGTCGCGACTGGCGGATGTCGCGGTCGTCACCTCCGACAACCCGCGCTCGGAGGAGCCCGAGGCGATCGTCGCGGAGATCCTGGCCGGTATCGCGCCCGGCGCCCCCGCCTCTGAGAGATCGGTGCGCGTCGAGGTCGATCGCCGGGCCGCGATCGGGTGGGCCATTGCGCTGGCCGAGGCCGACGACGTCGTCGTGATCGCCGGCAAGGGCCACGAGCAGGGCCAGGAGCTCGCGGGTGGGGTCAAGCTGCCCTTCGACGACGTGACCGTCGCGCGTGAGGCCCTGGGCGCCCGGATTGCGGCTGCGGGGGCGTGCCGGTGAGGGCTTGGGACGTCGACCGCGTCGCGCGCGCCGCCGGGGCGCGCCTGGTCTTCCGGCCGCAGGACGGCGCCAGGCTCGGCGGCCGGCTGGACATCGCGCCGCCCGGACCCCTGCGCGTGAGCATCGACTCGCGCGCTGTCGCCCCCGGCGATCTGTTCGTGGGTCTGCGCGGCGAGCACGCCGACGGGGGGGAGTACGCCGCCCAGGCGCTGCAGGCGGGCGCCTGGGGCGTGCTGGCGTCACCCGAGCATGCGCTGGCCGCGGCCGCCATCGCCGAGGCCGCCGGGGCCGGTGGATACTCCGGCGCGGTCCTTGCCGACCCCGATCCGCTCGTGGGCTTGCAAGCGCTCGCCCGCTCCTGGCTGGGCGAGCTGCGGGACGGCGGCGCGCGGGTGGTGGCGATCACCGGCTCGACGGGCAAGACCTCGACCAAGGACATCCTCGCGACGCTGCTCGCTCCCCACCTGCGCACGGTCTGCAGCCCGGCGAACTTCAACACCGCGATCGGCCTGCCCCTGGCGATCCTCGCCGCGCCCGCCGGCGCCGAGGCGCTCGTGCTGGAGATGGCGATGCGGGGACCCGGCCAGATCGCGCAGCTCACGGCGATCGCCGAGCCCGACGTCGGCGCGATCGTCAACGTCGGCCCCGTCCATCTGCAGCTGCTCGGCTCGCTGGAGGCGATCGCGGCCGCCAAGGCCGAGCTGATCGCCGGCCTCGCGCCCGGCGCGACCGCAATCGTCCCCGCCGGCGAGCCGCTGCTGGAGTCCCACCTGCGTGAGGACATCCACACCGTCACCTTCGGTCCCGGCGGCGATGTCACGCTCTCGGAGCGCCGTCCCGACGGGCGGGTCCTGATCCGCCACGGCGGCGAGGAGATCGCTCTGCGGCCGTCCTTCGCGCAGGCTCACAACCTGGGCAACCTGCTTGCGGCCGTCGCGGCCGCCCGTGCGCTCGGCGTTACGCCCGACGGCGAGGTTAATGTCCGCTTCTCGGCACTGCGCGGTGAGCGCATACGACTGTCTGAGGGGATCGTGCTGATCGACGACTGCTACAACGCCAACCCGATGTCCATGCGCTCCGCGATCGACGACCTCTCAGAGACCGCTTCCGGGCGGCGCGTCGCGGTGCTCGGCGACATGCTCGAGCTCGGCCCCGAGGAGCTGCGCTTCCACCGCGAGGTCGGCGCCCACGCGACCGCGCGTGGCGTCGACGTGCTTGTGACCGTCGGTCCGCTCGCGGCCGAGATGGCCCCGGCGTTCACGCGCGAGGCCCACTCCGTGCCCGACGCGCCGGCAGCGGCCGAGCTGCTGGCAGGGATGCTCGCTCCCGGCGACACGGTTCTGGTCAAGGGCTCGCGCGGCGTCGGCCTGGAGCGCGTCGGACGGGCGTTGCAGGGGCGCGAGCAGGTGGACACGTCCACCGACACCCCGGTCGGCGCTCAGGCGAGCGCCGACCGCGCGCAGTCGGGCAGGCGCTGAATGGGCCGCATCCTCTTCGGCGGCACCGCCGCGCTGCTGATCTGCATTTTCCTGAGCCCCAAGTTCATCGAGTTCCTGCGCCGCCGCGAGTTCGGCCAGCACATCCGCGAGGACGGCCCGGAGGGACACCATCAAAAGGCCGGGACGCCGACGATGGGCGGGATCATCGTCTTCATCGCCGTCTCCGTTCCGTTCCTGATCTTGACCAACTACGACTGGCGCTCGGTTGGGGTGTTCGGCGCGATGATCGCGTGCGCGCTGCTCGGCTTCGCCGACGACTACACCAAGCTCGTGCGGCGCCGCTCGCTCGGCCTGCGCGCGCGCACCAAGCTCGCGATCACGATCGCGATCTCGCTGGGGCTGTGGTTCGTCGCCAGCCACGAGGCGCATCTCGCGAGCGAGCTGCGGCTGCGCTTCGTCGACTACACGATCGATCTCGGGCCGTTCTACCCCGTGCTGATCTATCTCGTGGTCGCGGGCACCACCAGCGCCGTCAACCTCACGGACGGGCTCGACGGGCTCGCCGCGGGCTGCGCGGCGATCGTGCTGCTGTCCTACATCGGCATCGCGTTCGTCACCGAAGACTTCGACCTGGCGATGCTCTCCGGCTGCCTGGTCGGCGCGTGCATCGGGTTTCTGTGGTTCAACGCGTTCCCCGCCACGATCTTCATGGGCGACACCGGCTCGCTCGGGCTAGGCGGCGCGATCGCCGGGCTCGCGGTGATGACGCACACCGAGGTGCTGCTGATCCTGCTCGGGGGGATCTTCGTGCTGGAGGCCCTGTCGGTCGCGATTCAGGTGTTCTCGTTTCAGACGACCCGCCGCCGGGTGTTCCTGATGGCGCCGATTCACCACCACTTCGAGCTGAAGGGCTGGTCTGAGACGAAGATCATCCTGCGCTTCTGGATCATCGCCTCGATCTTCTGCGCGATCGGCTTCACCATCTACCACCAGAGCATCCGTTGAGCTCGAGGTCGCGCCCGTCCCGGTCTTGCGGCGCCATCCTCGGCCGCTGTCCTGCGGCCCCATCCTCGTCCACTGCCGATCGTGACGCGAGCCCCGAAGCCCAGGCCGGATCTTCCTGAGGGGCCCTACCTCGTGGTGGGCCTCGCCCGCTCAGGCGTGGCTGCGGCGCTTGCGCTGAGCGAGCGCGGCGAGAGGGCGATCGGCGTGGACGCCGGCACGCCCGACGGTCTGGGGGCGCTGGCTGACGCCGGTGTGGAGCTGCATCCGGGCGAGGACGGGGTCTCGCTGCTGGATCGGGTCGGGACGGTCGTCAAGAGCCCGGGCGTGCCTCGGGAGGCCCCCGCGATCGCTGCCGCGCTCGCACGGGGCATGCCGGTGCTCGGCGAGCTGGAGCTGGCGTGGCGGCTGTTGGACAACGAGCTGATCGCTGTCACGGGCACCAACGGCAAGACGACGACGGTGCAGCTGATCGGGCACATCCACCGCGAGGCCGGTCTGCCCGTGGCGGTCGCCGGGAACGTGGGCGCCGCGCTCAGCGGCCTCGTCGGCAAGGTCGATTCCGACGTGACGATCGTCTGCGAGACCTCCTCGTTCCAGCTGGAGGACACGCTCGTGTTCGCGCCCGAGGCCGCCGTCCTGCTGAACATCGCCCCCGATCACCTCGACCGGCACGGCACCCTCGCCGCCTACCGCGACGCGAAGCTTCAGATCTTCGCGCGGCAGGGCAACGAGGACATCGCGGTCGCGCCGCTGGGGCTCGGGTCGGAGCTTGGGATCCCGCCCATCCCCGGCTGCGCGCGGCAAGTGTGCTTCGGCGAGGGCCCGGGCGCGGCGCTCTCGCTGAGCGCAGGCGAGCTGTGGTGGGACGAGCAGGCGCTGATGCGGGCCGATGAGATCCGCCTGCGCGGGCGCCACAACGTGCAGAACGCGATGGCTGCCGCCGCGGTGTGCCTGGCGCGTGGCATCGATCCCGACGCGGTGCGGGCCGGTCTGCGCACGTTCGCCGGCGTTGCGCATCGCCTGGAGGAGGTCGTCCGTCGCGACGGGGTGCTGTATGTGAACGACTCCAAGGCGACGAACGTCGCCAGCACGCTGGTCGCGCTCGAGGCCTTCCCGGCCGGCGGTGAGACGGCGCCCGTGCTCGCGACCGCTGCGGGGACGGACCCGGGCCTGGACGGGCCTGCCGGGGGAATTGTCCATCTGATCCTCGGCGGCCAGGCCAAGGGCCAGGATTTCTCCGCGCTGCGCGCCCCGGTGCAGCGCAGCTGCCGAGCTGTGTATCTGATCGGCGAAGACGCTCCTATGATCGCCGCTGCGCTGGCGGGCGCGAGCGTGCCTGTGCAGGAGTGCGCCGACCTCGAGCACGCGCTGGCCGCGGCCAGCGCCGCCGCCCACCCCGAAGAAGTGATCCTGCTGTCGCCGGCCTGCGCGAGCTTCGACCAGTTCACCGACTACGAAGCCCGCGGCGAGCGCTTTCGGGAGCTCGTCACGCGATAGAGGCCTCGGCGAGGTTGCGGTGCGTGGGTCATCATGGGATAGATGCTTGGGTGAGGCTCCGCGTGGAGCGTCACGCGATAAAGGCTTCGGCGTGCAGGCGTCGAAGTGGGCATGGATGCCATCAGCCGCAGCACGGCGCGCCCGCCCCGCGGGCGCCCCCGGCCCACGAACGGCCACTCGCGCGCGCACGCAGGGCAAGACGAAGGCGAGGCCACACTCGCTGGAGCATCGCATCCTGATCACCGCCACCATGTGCCTGCTGGCGTACGGCGCGGTGATGGTCTACAGCGCGACCTCCGCGACCGCGCTGCTGCAGGGCAAGGGGACGGGCAGCGCGTATCTGATCAAGTTCGTGCTCTACGGCGCGGTCGGGCTGATCGTGATGCGCGTGCTGGCGCGCGACGGGATCGCCAAAGCGCAGAGCTTCGTGGCGCCGCTGCTGGCCGTGTCGTTCGCGCTCGTGCTCGCCGTGCACGTCCCTCATGTGGGAGTGTCGATCAACGGCGCGCGCCGCTGGATCGGCCCGGGCCAGCTGCAGTTTCAGCCCTCGGAGCTGCTCAAGCTCGCGCTCGTGCTGTACGCCGCGACGCTGCTGGCCAGGCGCCCCAAGCGCGTGCACGATCTGCGCGAGCTGGCGCGACCGCTGCTGGTGGTCGTGGGCGGAGCGTGCTCTGCTGGTCGCCACCGAGCCCGATCTCGGCACCGCGCTGACGATCGCGTTCACGACCGCCGCGCTGCTCGTGGCGGCGGGCATCCCGGCGCGCAACCTGGCGATCATCGCCGGCACGGCATTCGGCCTGGTCGCGCTGTATGCCGTTGCGCGGCCGTACGCGCGCGCGCGGCTGACGTCGTTCGTGGATCCCTGGGCGCACGCTTCGGGCAGCGGCTTCCAGGCCGTCCAGGGCCAGATCGCGATCGGCTCCGGCGGCCTGTTCGGCGTCGGGCCGGGCCAGTCTGTGCAGAAGATCTTCTACCTGCCGGAGGCTCCCACCGACTTCATCCTCGCCGTCATCGCCGAGGAGCTGGGGGTGGTCGGTGTGTGCGCGCTGCTGTTCCTGTACGGACTGATCGCCTATGCCGGCCTGCGTGTCGCGAAGTCCGCGCGCAGCTTGCACAGCGCGCTGATCGCCGTCGGCGTCACCTCGTTGATCGTCTCCCAGGCGCTGCTCAACGTGTTCGCCGTGCTCGGGCTCGCGCCGCTGACGGGAGTGCCGCTGCCGTTCGTCTCCTACGGCTCCAGCAGCCTGATCGTGATGCTCGCCGGGATGGGCCTGCTGCTGAACGTCGCCGCGGGCGGTACCGCGCACGTGCGAGCGGTGCCATCCCGCGCGCGCTGGCGACGCCGCGCGGCGGCCGGCACGCGCGAGAAACAGGCAGGATGGGGCCGTGACGAGAGAAGATCGCGATAGCCGCGGGAGGGACCGCCGGGCACGTGGCGCCGGCGCTGGCGGTGGCGGACGCGCTGCGGGCTGACGGCGCGGAGGTCGTGTTCGTCGGGGGGACTCGCGCCGAGGCTCAGCTCGTGCCCGCGGCGGGCTATGAGCTGCATACGATCTCGGTGGAGGGCATGAGCCGCACCAACCCGCTGCGCGCCGTTCGCGCGATCGTGCGCGCAGCGCTCGCGGTGCCGCGCGCACGGGCATTGCTGAAGCAGCTCGACCCAGACGCCGTGCTCGGCGGCGGCGGGTACGTCGCCGGCCCCGTCGGTCTGGCCGCGCTGAGCCTGCGCGTCCCGCTCGTGCTGACCGAGGCCGACAGCCATCTCGGGCTCGACCAACCGCCTGCTCGCGCGCGTCGCGCGGCGCGTGTGCCTGGCGTTTCCGATCCCCGGCCGCGACGGCGACCGCTACCGCGTGACGGGCCGGCCGATTCCCGTGCCGGCCGCCGACCGCACGGATGCGCGCGCGCTGTTGGGGGTCGCCGAGGAGGAGACGTGTGTGCTCGTGTTCGGCGGCTCGCTCGGCGCGCGCTCGATCAATTTCGCCGCTGTTGAGGCGTTTGCCGCCGGGCGCGGCGCTGCGCGTGCTGCACATCGCGGGGCGACGCGACTATGCCGAGCTGGCCGGGCGCGAGCCGGCGCCCGGGTATGACCTGCGCGAGTACCTGTCGCTGGCGGAGTTCGGTCAGGCGCTGGCGGCCGCCGATCTCGTGATCGCGCGCTCCGGGGGCTCGGTGTTCGAGATCGCCGCATACGGCCTGCCGGCGATCCTGGTGCCCTATCCGCACGCGTCCGCCGATCACCAGACCGCCAACGCGCGCTGGATGGCCGAGGCGGGCGCCGCGGTCGTGATCGCAGACTCCGAGCTGACCGGCGCGCGCCTCGCGCGCGAGGTCACGGCGCTGCTGGACGACCGCGCGCGCCTGGCGGCGATGGCGGACGCTTCGCGGAGCCTGGCACGGCCCGATGCCGCGCACGAGGTGGCATCCGAGCTGCTCGCGGCGGCGGGTCAGGCGAAGCGCGCATGACCGCGCCGACGCACCCGTGGAGCGGACGGCAGCTGCACTTCATCGGTGTGGGCGGTGCGGGGATGAGCGGATACGCGCGCGCGGCGCACGCCCTCGGAGCGCGGGTCAGCGGCTCCGATCTGAATGCCTCCCCATACTCCGAGCGTCTGGCGGCCGACGGCGTGCTGCAAACCCGAATCGGCGATCACGCGGCGGCGAACGTGCCGGACGGCGAAGGCGTGGAGGTCGTCTACTCCAGTGCCATCCCGCCTGAGAACCCGGAGCGGGCGGCGGCCCGGGCAGCGGGGACTGCCGGAGCGTCCGCGTGCCGAGCTGCTGGCCGAGCTGACCGCTCTGCGGCGCACGATCGCGGTCGCGGGCACCCACGGCAAGACGACGACCTCCGCGATGCTCGTGTCGGCATTGCGCGCCGCCGGTCTGCAACCCGAGCTGGCTCGTCGGCGGCTCGGTGGGAGACGGGCTGGCCAACGCGAGCTGGACCGGGAGTGGCGAGTGGCTTGTCGTCGAGGCGGACGAGTCCGACCGCTCGATGCTCGCGCTCGGCGTCGAGATCGCCGTGCTCACGAACGTCGAGCTCGACCATCACGCGACGTTCGGTTCGCTGGCCGAGCTGCGCGAGGCGTTCCGCGCGTTCCTGGCGCGGGCGCGTACCGCGATCGTCGTGTGGGATCGCCCGGAGCTGCTTGCGCTCGTCCCGGCCGGGACGGCGGTGGACGCGAGCGGGGTGAGCCGGACGGCGCCGGACCGGACCGGGAGGGCGGGGGAGGCCGCCGCGGCCGAGCCCGCCGCGAGCGGCGGAACCGGGGTGGAGCTCGTGCGCTTCGACACGCCGTCGCCGGCGCTCACCGACGGCGGCTCGGGCTTCGATTGGCACGGGCACGAAGTCGTGCTGACGGTGCCGGGCGCACACAACGCGCTGAACGCGACCGCCGCGCTGGAGGCCGCCCGCCTCGCCGGGGCCGACGAGGAGCGCGCGATCGCGGGGCTCGCCGGCTTTCACGGCGCGGGAAGGCGCTTTCAGCCGCTGGGGCAGACCGCGCGCGGCGCGCGTGTGTATGACGACTACGCCCACCACCCGACCGAGGTCGCGGCGACGCTCGCGGCCGCTCGTACGCTTGCGCACGAGCGGCTGATCGCGGTGTTCCAGCCCCATCTGTACTCGCGCACGAAGATGTTCGCGCGCGAGTTCGGCGCGGCGCTGGCCGAGGCGGACGTCGTGGTCGTGCTCGACGTGTATCCGGCGCGCGAGCGCGCGCAGGACCATCCCGGCGTCAGCGGGCTGCTGATCGCGCAGGCCGCCGCCGACGCGCGGCGGGGTATGCCCGTGTACTGGCTGCCCGCGTTCGCCGATGCCGAGCCGGTGCTGCGCGAGCTGCTGGGCGCGGGGGACGTCTGCGTCGTGATGGGCGCGGGCGATGTCGACGGGCTGGCCCGGAAGCTGATCGTGAGCGGCGATGGCGCGTAGGCCCGCGTCCAGGGACTCGCCCACGACGGTGCCGTCGATCGTGGAGCGCGAGTTCTCGCTCGCTCGCATGGCGACGGTCCGCACCGGCGGCGAGGCCGACTGGTTCGCACGCGCCGGAAGCAACGCCCAGCTGCGCGAGCTGCTCGCCTGGGCGCGGGCCGCGAACGTGCCCGTGGCGGTCGTCGGCTCGGGCTCGAACCTGCTGATCGCCGACGACGGGGTGCGCGGCCTGGTGATCAAGCTCGACCGCAAGCTCGCGCTGATCCAGCGCGAGGGGCCGCTGCGGATCGTCTGCGGCGGCGGAGCGCGGCTGCCCGCGGTTGCGGCCCGCGCGGCCCAGGCGGGCCTGTCTGGGATCGAGTTCGGCGTGAACATCCCCGGCACCGTGGGCGGCGCTGTGCGGATGAACGCCAACGCCTACGGCGGCGAGCTCGCGCGGACGCTCGAGTGGGTCGAGGTAGTGACGGCCGAGGGATCCGAGCGTCGTACCCCGGAGCAGCTCGGGTTCGGCTACCGTCGCTCCAGCCTCACGTCCGGGGAGATCGTCGCGCGCGCCTCGCTGCGGCTCGCCGAATCCGACGTGACCACGGTCAAGGCCACGCTCGCCGATATGCGCACCCGCCGCCACGAGGCCCAGCCGCAGGGGATCAAGACGTTCGGCTCGACGTTCGTCAACCCCGACGACCCCCGTGCCGAGGGTCGCACCGCCGGGCAGCTCCTGGCCGAGGCGGGCTGCAACGGGCTGACCGTCGGCGGCGCTCGGCTTGCGCTCAAGCACGCCAACTTCGTGGAGAACACCGGCGCCGCCACCACGGCCGACGTGCTCGCGGTCATGGCCGAGGGCCGCGCCCGCGTGCTGGAGCGCTTCGGTGTCGCCCTGGAGCCCGAGGTGCAGACACTGGGGGACGTGCGGTTTCCCTGGTAGGGGTTCGGGAGAGGAGGTCGAAGACCCTGTGAATGGCTCGCTCGATCGCCGCGCCCGGATCGCGTCATCTCGTCCGTAGACCGGCGCATCCCATATTCGGCGTCCCGCGCCCGCTGAAGAACGCGGCGAGCCTCGTCCGTGCCGGCATCGCATCTGTGTGGAGACGACGATGGCTGCGATTCGCGCTGCTCGCGGTCTTGATCGTCATGCCGCTGCTGGGAGGGCTGTGGCTGCTGCTACGCCACTCCTCGCTGAGCGCGGTCGAGCACGTGCAGGTGCGCGGGCTCGTCGCGACGCACGGGGCCGACGTCGGGGCAATCGAAGCAGCACTGACCGGGGCTGCGCATGGCATGAGCACCCTCGACGTCAAGCCCGCCGCGCTGCGCGCCGCGGTTGCGGCGTTCCCGATCGTGCGCTCGGTGCGAGCGCAGGCGAGCTTTCCCCATGGGCTGCGCATCGAAGTGATCGAGCAGCCGCCCGTCGCGGCGGTAGTTCTCTGGGGCGCCCGCAGTGCCGTGGCGGCCGACGGGGTGGTGCTCGGCCCAAGCTTTTTGTCGAGCGCCCTGCCGCTCGTGAACGTAGCCGGCGCCGGCGCCACAGCCACGCTGCCGGTGGTGGGGCGAAGTGTTCGCGGCTCGTCGCTGCTTGGGGCGCTGACCATCCTGGGCGCCGCACCCGCGCCGCTGGCGCGAGCCGTCACGCACGTGTACTCAGGGCCGAAGGGGCTGACGGTGGTGTTGCGCAGTGGTCTGCTCGCCTATTTCGGCGACGCTACGCGACCCCACGCCAAGTGGCTGTCGCTCGCGCGCGTGCTCGCCGACTCGAGCTCGGCGGGCGCCGCCTACATCGACGTGCGCCTGCCCGAACGCTCGGCCGCGGGCTTTGCGCCCGGCACGACTCGGCCCGGTAGCTCCACCGAAACGGAACCGTCCAGCGGCTCCGACCCGGGCACCGCCGCCGAACTCTCCGCGGGCCTGGACGCGGCGGTAGGGGGTGGCTCCAACACCGGCGCCGGCGGCGGTGGCGGCGAAGCGAGCACTGGTGGCGAAACGAGCACGAGTGGCGGAGCGAGTACAGGAAGCGAAGCAAGTACAGGCGGCGGAGCGGGCGCCGGGGGGGAAGCGAGCACAGGAAGCGAAGCGGCGCCGGCCGGCCGGAAGTCGGCGGAAGTCGGCTCGACCGGCTCGACCCCTGCGGAAACGGGCTCCGGAGGCGCCGCCACGGCCGGCGCGACGAGCGCGCCGTCATCGGAATCAAACGCATCTGCGAGCGGCGAAACGCCTGTATCGAGCGCGGTTGCGGGGGGTTGAGGGAGACATTTTCGCAATCTCACTCTCGACCTTAGGTTGATGGCATGGAGAGAGAGTGTCTCGGGGTCGGGTCGAGAGTTCCTGGATCTGCAACGATTGTTGCGAGATTGGACGTCTTCGTTGACACGGCGAAGTTCCCTGCATAACGTGCACAATTCAGCGGGTCGCACGACGATGTCGATCGAACCCTTAACTCTTACTGAAGGCTGCGGACGGGAACCCAATCATGGAGAGCAGCGTAGGTAGTGGCAGCATGGCGAGCACGGGCAGCTATCTGGCCGTGATCAAGGTCGTGGGCGTCGGCGGCGGCGGCACGAACGCGGTCAGTCGCATGGTCGACGCGGGCCTGCGCGGAGTGGAGTTCATCGCCGCCAACACCGACGCGCAGGCGCTGGCCATGTGCGACGCCGACGTAAAGCTGAACATCGGTCACGAGTCGACCAAGGGTCTCGGCGCCGGCGCCAACCCCGATGTGGGCCTGGCCGCGGCATCGGAGTCGCGCGACGACATCAAGGAGACGCTGAAGGGTGCGGACATGGTGTTCGTCACCGCCGGCGAGGGCGGTGGCACGGGCACCGGCGCCGCCCCGGTGATCGCCGACATCGCCAAGAACGAGATCGGCGCCCTCACCGTCGGGGTCGTCACGCGGCCGTTCGACTTCGAGGGCTCCCAGCGCGGCCGCCAGGCGGCCGAGGGCATCGAGCGCCTGCGCGAGGTCGTCGACACGCTGATCGTGATCCCCAACGAGAAGCTGCTCGCGGTCGTCGAGCGGCGCACGTCGATGCTCGACGCGTTCCGCGAGGCCGACAACGTGCTGCGCCAGGGCGTGCAGGGGATCACCGACCTGATCACGATCCCCGGCCTGATCAATCTGGACTTCGCCGACGTGCGCACGATCATGCACGACGCCGGCTCCGCGCTGATGGGGATCGGCACGGCGGGCGGCGAGAGCCGCTGCGGAGACGCCGCCAAGGCCGCGATCTCCTCGCCGCTGCTGGAAGAGTCCGTCGACGGCGCCACCGGCATCCTGCTGAACATCACCGGCGGCAAGGATCTCGGTCTGTTCGAGGTCAACGACGCCGCGGAGATCATCCAGAATGCGGCCGACCCGAACGCGAACATCATCTTCGGCGCGGTCATCGACGAGTCGATGTCCGACGAGGTGCGCGTGACCGTGATCGGCACGGGCTTCGACCACCGGCCGGGACGCGCCGCGCGCGCCGAGGGGCGTACGCGGCGGGATCGCAGCCCCCGGATCGATGATCGTCAGCGTTCGTCGTTGGAGATCTCCGACGACGACATCGACGTTCCTCCGTTTTTGCGTTAGTGGAAGCCCTATGGGCGCAACGGGCCGATCTCATCAGCAGGCGGAGCGTTGCGCAAACGGCTGCCGAGCTCACGCATCACAAGGTCAGCTGCTATGTCAGGGTCGTACCCGGGCGGAACTTCAGTCACGAGAGCGTCGAGGTCGCGACGGAAGCTGGTCCTTGAGAGCTTGGCGTCCAGGTTGTCGCGCAGCTCGGGGAAGCTGAAGGTTGCGTTACCCATGTAGTGGTCGAAGCCGGCGACGATCTGCTCTGGATCGGCTTTCAACACGGTAAGCCCCAGCCAGAGATCAAAGAGGTCGCGGCCCTTGCTGCGTTGATAGAGCGCGCGCAGTTTGGTTGCGAGCAGCTCGCTGGGCTGGAAGGTAAGGATGTCTGCTTTACCGCTCCACCACGACGTTTCGACTGCGTGACGCACGGCCGTCCGCGGCTGGAACGACGCCGTCTCGGCGATGTTCATCTCGATCTTGATGCGAATGCGGCCGATGCCTTCGGTCGGCTGGCCGTCGAGGTAGACATGGACCATCTGGCCCGATCGCAAGCGACTGGAGACGACGAGGCCTACTCGGTCGGCGATCGCAGTGAGTGCTTGCGTGTAGGGCTTGATGCCTGTGTGGGTCGCGCGGACGTAGTCAAGATCTTCGGAATAGCGCAGCGGTGCTGGCAGGTGGAGCTTGTTAAGGCAAGTTCCACCACGCATAGAGAGCTCTGGGCCGAGTAGATCGTCACGGGCGATCTCAATCATGAGACGGGAGAGCAGGAGATCCTGCTCGATCTGAACCGGGTTCGGCCAGGGTGCGTGCGAGCGCCACGCTACGAGTGCAGGACGGTCGATCAAAGGTCGGGCTCTACGTCGGCGTTGATCTGGAGATTCCAGCGTGGATCGATCGGGCCATGTGCCGGGTCTGAGCGTACAAGTCGCGTTGGGTGGCCGCCGCCGGAGCGTGCGACTTCGCACAGCGGCTCCAGATCGAGGTCATCGCGGAACCGGTCGAGCAACCATCCAAGCCGTCTTGCCACCGAGCGCGGGCGCATTCTGGTGAGCCGCGCGAGCTGTGATACGTCGATAGCGCCGATCTCGACGATCACGGTGGCGATGTTGCTGAGCCCGCCTGCATCGTCGGGGTGGACGGCAAGGTCCACGAGCGTCGTCTCGCGAGTTGCAAGTCGAATGCGTCCGGTGTCGACCCGACGTTCCTCGAGGGCCATCTGATGAAGGTGCTCGTTGGTGTAGAAGCGCAGTCGTACCCGTCCCATGTCGCGGCCGGCAACGTGCCGATCGACCATGACCTGGAAGACCTGCGGAGCCTGATGGGCTGCGCCGTGCATCGACGCTGCGGTGAGCAAGCTGACGTAATACTCGCGCCTCAGTGCGCGCATCATTCCATCGATGAACAGCTCTCCGGGCAGCACGGCCCATGATCGGTACTCAGGCGGGACGACGACATAGAACCCTCGCGCCGGAGAGAACATCGCGCCACGCCGACGCAGTCTCTGCAAACCCGGATAGACATGTGCGAGGGGGATCCCGGTCAGCCTGGCGACTTCGGCAGACGTCGCCCAGTATCGACCCTGGGACATGAGCATGTCGGGTAGTTCGGATAGAGACGACATATAGCGTAGTCTAACGTTAAACGTTCGTTAGCGCAATTGAGCGTAAAGGATGACTGAACCGCCACAGCGTTTCGTCGACTTTCATCAAACGTTTCGAAACAGAGCAGCAGGCCGCTAACCTGCGCGCCGTGCCGTCAACGTCCCCGCGCCATACCGCCCTGTTCGGTTGCCATGTCAACGCCGGCGCAAAGCTCGTGGAGTTCGCCGGCTGGGAGATGCCGGTTCAGTACGAGGGAGTCCGCGCTGAGCACATGGCCGTGCGCGAGGACGTGGGCGTGTTCGACGTCTCGCACATGGGCGAGATCGAGACCTCCGGCCCGCAATCGCTTGCGCTGCTGCAGCGGCTGATCTCCAACGACCTTGCACGCGTCCCGATCGGCGGCGCGCAGTACGGCGTGCTGTGTCGTGAGGACGGAGGCGTGCTCGACGACCTGTTCACCTATCGCCTGGACACCGACCGCTGGCTGACGGTCACCAACGCCGCCAACCACGAGCGCGACCTCGAGTGGTGGCGCGCTCACGCCGGCGAGCTCGACGCGCGGGTGGAGGATCGGATCGACGACTACGCGATGCTCGCCGTCCAGGGCCCGCGCGCGCGGGAGCTCGTGCAGGCGATCTCCGACGCGCCGCTGCCCCAGCGGATGACGGCGGCCACGCGGCGTCTGGGCGGCGCCGAGATGCTCGTGTGCGGCACCGGCTACACCGGCGAGGACGGCGTCGAGCTGCTGCTCTCACCCGCCGACGCCCCCGCGCTGTGGGATGAGCTGGCGCGCCGTGGCGCGACGCCGGCGGGCCTGGCCGCGCGCGACACGCTGCGCCTGGAGGCTTGCTATCACCTGTACGGGAACGACCTCTCAACTGAGCGCGGGCCGATCGAGGCGGGATTGGGCTGGTGCTGTCGAGAGGACACGGGCTTCGTCGGTGCAGACGCCGTGCGGACGGTGCGCGAAGCCGGGCCGACGGAGAAGCTCGTCGCGTTCACGATCGACGGCCCCGGGATCGCGCGCCAGGGCAATCCGATCGCGGGTGGGGGCGTCGTTACGAGCGGCACGCTGTCGCCCTGCCTGGGGATCGGCATCGGCCTCGCATACGTGCCCGCCGAGCGCGCCGCTGTCGGGACCCGTCTCGAGATCGACGTCCGTGGCAAGATGCGCCTCGCTGTGGTCCATGAGAAGCCGCTCTACCGAAAGGGCTCGTGATGTCCGACGCCGGCTACCCCGACGAGTTGCTATACCACCCCGAGCACGACTGGGCGCGCATCGGCTCGGGCAGCCTCGACGAGGCGACGCTCGGGATCACCTGGTACGCGCAGGATGCGCTCGGCGAGGTCGTGTTCTTCGAGGCGCCCGCCATCGGGACGATGCTCGTCCAGGGCGCGCCGTACGCCGAGGTCGAGTCGGTCAAGGCCGTATCGGACGTGGTCGCGCCGCTGTCGGGGGAGATCGTCGCGGTCAACGAGACGCTGGAGGACAGTCCCCAGCTCATCAACGAGGATCCCTATGGCGAAGGCTGGATGGTGCGAATCGCGCTGAGCGATCCGGCCGAGCGCGACGCGCTGATGGACGCCGACGCCTATTGCGCCACTCTGGGCGGCTAGGCTGACGGTTCGCCCTTGACGCACTTCACGCAGACAATCTCACGGTCTTCCCGGTCGCTCGCGGCGATCCGGAGCGCGGGCTCGTGAGCCGCTACACCGCCACAACCGAGCAGGATCTCGAGCAGATGCTCGCGACGATCGGCGTTGGCTCCGTGCGGGAGCTGTTCGACCGTCAGATTCCCGCCGGGGTGCGGCTGGGACGTGCGCTGCGCCTGCCCGACGGGATGGGCGAGCAGGACGTGTACGCGCACCTGCGTGGGCTGGCATCGCGCAACGTCAGCGCCGAGGATGAGATCTCGTTCCTGGGAGCCGGGATGTACGACCACTACGTGCCGGCGCTGATCGACATGCTGATGGAGCGCTCGGAGTTTCTGACCCCATACACCCCCTACCAGCCCGAGATCTCCCAGGGCGGGCTGCAGGTCATGTTCGAGTACCAGACAGCGATCTGTGAGCTGACCGGCCTGCCTGTGTCCAACGCCTCGGTGTACGAGGGGCCGAGCGCCGTGGCTGCCGCCGGGTATCTGGCCAAGCTGCACAATGGCCGCACCCGTCTCGTCGTCAGCGCGGGCATGCACCCGCACTCGATCCAGACGCTGCGCACGCTCGCGCACGGGTACGGGATGAGCGTCGTCGAGGTTCCGCTCGTGGACGGCGTCACCGACGTGGATGCGTGGACGCAGGCGATCGATGAGGACACGAGCGCCGCCATCTTCGCCCAGCCGAACTTCTACGGCGCCGTCGAGGATGCCGCTGCGCTCAGCGCCGCCGCCAAGAGCGCTGCGGGCGAGGAGGGCAAGGCGCCGGTCGTCGTCGCGCAGGTCGACCCGATCGCGCTGGGCGTGCTCGCCGCGCCCGGCGAATGCGGCGTGGACGTGGCCGTCGGCGAGGGCCAGCCGCTCGGCAACCGCCTGGACTTCGGCGGGCCGTCGTTCGGGCTGTTCGCCGCGCGCGAGGAGTACCTGCGCAGGATGCCCGGGCGGATCGCGGGCGAGACCGTGGACGTGGACGGGCGGCGGGGCTTCGTGCTGACGCTGCAGACCCGCGAGCAGCACATCCGCCGCGAGAAGGCGACCTCGAACATCTGCACCTCGCAAGCGCTCAACGCGCTGGGGGGCGTCGTCTACCTGGCGTGGCTGGGCCGGCAAGGCATCGTCGAGCTGGGCGAGTTGCTGCTCGCGCGCACCCACTACGCCCGCGATCGGCTCACCGCGCTGGAGGGCGTCGAGCCGATGCACGCCCAGCCGGTGATCCGCGAGTTCGCGGTTCGCCTGGAGGCCGACGTCGCGGCGGTCAAGGCAGGCTGCGCGCAAGCGGGCGTGAACCCGGGCGTGGACATCCACGCGCTGAGCGGACGCGAGTCTGATCGCGGCGGCCTGCTGGTGGCCATCACCGAGCAGCGCTCGCGCGCGGACATCGACCGGCTCGCGGACGTGCTCGGCGCGGCCGTGGCGGCCGAGCGCCGTGAGGCGGTCCCCGCATGAGCGCGCATGGCGGCGCTGGATCTGCGTCCTCGATCACTCGTGTGCCGAGCACACTTCGCTCACTGCGTCCTTGCCCAGCTTGCCCTGCGCACTCATGCGAGCGCGTGATATGACGACTGAGACCCCGCAACAGCGTGACCGAGCGCGGACCATTTTCGAGAAGGGAGCCTCCGGTCGGCGCGCGTTCGTGTGCCCTGACATCGACGTGCCGCCGGTGGACGCCGAGACGCTGCTCCCGGCGCGCTACCGCCGCGCTGAGCCCCCGCGCCTGCCCGAGCTCTCCGAGCCCGAGATCGTGCGCCACTACGTGGGCATCTCCAAGCGCAACTTCGATCTGGACTCGGGCTTCTATCCGCTCGGGTCGTGCACGATGAAGCACAATCCGCGACTGCACGAGCGCGCCGCGGCGCTGCCCGGACACGCGCGACTGCACCCTTTGCAGGACCCCGCCCGCGCGCAGGGCGCGCTGGAGTTGATGTGGCGCCTGCAGGGCGCGCTCGCGGAGATCGCCGGGCTGCCCCACGTCTCGCTGCAGCCCTCGGCCGGCTCGCACGGCGAGCTCGCGGGGCTGCTGCTGGCACGCGCCTATCACGAGTCCCGCGACGAGACCCATCGCCGCAAGGTGCTGACGCCCGACACCTCGCACGGGACCAACCCGGCGACCGTGACGATGGCCGGTCTGGAGGTCGTCAAGCTCGCGACCGACGCCGGCGGCGGGATCGACCTCGACGACCTGCGCGCCCACGCAGACACGGATGTGGCGTGCCTGATGCTGACCAACCCGAACACGCTCGGGGTGTTCGACCCGAACATCGAGACGATCGCGCAGATCGTGCACGAGGCCGGCGCGACGCTCTACTACGACGGCGCCAACCTCAACGCCGTCATGGGCGTCTCGCGCCCGGGCGACATGGGATTCGACATCGTGCATTTCAACCTGCACAAGTCCTTCACCCAGCCTCACGGCGGCGGCGGGCCGGGCTCCGGGCCGATTGCCGTGAGCGAGCGCATCGCTCCGTTCCTGCCCACGCCGATCGTCGTCAGGCGCGACGATGCGAAGACCAACGGGGCCACGCCGGTGGCGCCCGTGTTCGACCTCGACCAGGGTTCGGGCAACGGGCCGGGCTCACGCACGATCGGGCGACTGCGCGGGTTTCATGGCAACTACGGATGCTTCGTGCGGGCCTACGCTTATATCTGCTCGCTCGGCGCGGACGGCCTGAAGGACGCATCGGAGACCGCGGTGCTGAATGCCAACTACCTACTCGCGCGGCTGCGCGAGGATGGCGTTGCCGAGTATCTGCCGCTCGCATACGGCGAGTTGTGCATGCACGAGTTCGTGCTCTCGGGCGGCCCGATGAAGCGCGAGCTGAAGCTCAAGACGCTTGACCTCGCCAAGCGACTGCTCGACCACGGGTTCCACCCCCCGACTGTGTATTTCCCGTTGCTCGTGGATGAGGCGCTGATGGTCGAGCCGACCGAGACTGAGACCAAGGAGACGCTCGACGCGTTCGCCGAGGCGTTCGCCGCGATCCTGCGTGAGGCCGCGATCGAGGGGCCCGCGGTCGCGCGGAACGCCCCCTACACGACGCCCGTTCGTCGCCTGGACGAGGTCGCGGCCGCCAAGCGTCCGATCATCCGCCAGGCGCTGTCGTGAGTCCGTTCGCGGCCAGGGACCGTCTGCGCCGGACAGATGTTCATAGCCCTTTGTCTGAATCGATAGCGACGCGTCGCCGGCGTGGACGGATCGGGTGTCATCGATATCGCGGGGTGTCCCAGCGATAGGACACGTGCGGCTGTACGTGACTGTTTCTATTGAATGTCAGCCGTGTGCCGACCAGTTCTGCATGGGTGAACGTCCAGGAGGCCGTCTGGTTGAGCTGAGCTGTCCATCCCACCGGGGAACTCGTGCTGGTCTGGGAATTGAGCGGGGACGCCAAAGCCGGGCAGAGGTGGTTTGACTGGGCCATCTCTCCACCTGTCATGTTTATTCAACAATCAGAAAACACGCCGACATCCTAATCGTGCCTGCCTACCAGCCGGCTCCCTTGAACATTGGTGAGGTAAAGTTCTTCAATTCGGTCTTGACGGCGTCTGTCGAGCTGCTTAGGATCAGCATCAACGTTTATAACATCCATCGATTCGGTTGCGGAGGGGTAGGTGGTTGCGCTCGTGACACCGATACGGACGGGTGGAATGCGAAACGCAGGGCACCGCGAGACGAGCGCGGATCTTAAGGGTCACGCGATGGGATGAGCATGCGCCTACAAAGCAATGGAAGCTCACTCGATGGGGTCCGCGCAGGTCTGGTTGTGCGGCTACGCGCGCGACGCGCAGAGCTTGAAGAAGCGATCTTTGCGCGTGCTCGTAGCGTGTCGGAGCCTCTTAACGACGACGCTGAATACATCACGGGCTTGCGTACCGCGGTAACCGCGGCTGTGGACTATGCCTTCACTGGGATCGAACAGGGAGAGGAATGGCCTGGACCGATCCCCTCGGCGACGCTGGTACAGGCGCGTCGCGCGGCTCGCCATGGCGTGAGTCTGGATACCGTGTTGCGCCGTTATGCTGCCGGTGACAGGCTGCTCGGGGATTTTGTGATGGACGAGACCGACCGCTTCCCAAGCGGCGCGCTGCGTCAGGTGCTGAGGACACAAGGTGTCTTGGTCGATCGTTTGATGGCTTCGATAGCCACCGAGTACATGCACGAGGTCGATCGCATGAGGCGTTCCTCGGAGGAGCGCCGGGCAGAGCGTGTGCAGAGGTTGCTGGCCGGTGCGCCAGGGTCAGCTGAGCTGGACTACGAGCTCGATGCGTGGCATATAGGTATCATCGCGACGGGCGCGAGCGCTGTCAAAACGATCAAGGGGCTGGCTGAAAGCCTCGGTCGTGAGCTCTTGCTGGTCCCGCGCTATGACGAGTCGGTGTGGGCCTGGCTTGGCGGACGACGCGGGCTGGCGATCGCAGACATCGAGCGCCTGCTCATGGAGCAGGACATCTCGGATGTGTCGCTGGCGGTTGGCGAGGTGGCACAGGGAATCGATGGATGGCGGATGACGCACTGGCAGGCCCAGCGGGCGTTGTGGATTGCGTTGCGCAGTCCACGGGCCTTTACAAGGTATGCGGACGTCTTGCTGCTCGTACCCGCATTGGGAGACAACGTGCTCGCCAAGTCCTTGAAAGAGATCTATCTCACGCCCTTGGGCAGCCGGCGGAATGGGGGGGCAGTTTCCTACGAGACGTTACGTACCTATTTCGCGATGGGGTGTAACGCGGCGACAGCCGCCACCGCCCTGCGGGTCGATCGACACACCGTAGAACGTCGGCTGCGCAAGATCGAGGATAGTCTTGGCCGTCCGCTTCATACCTGCCAGGCGGAGCTCGAAGTAGCGCTGCGGTTGGAGGCGCTCGCCGGCGCCTCCAAGCTCGACCGGCCATCTTGATCAGACGCCCCCAAGCCTGGACGTCGACTTGGGACAATGTGGCGCATCGGGGGTAGTGCACGCGCCACATTGGCGCACCACATCTTCCCCGAAAGCTGGTACTAATTAGAAATATCAACGTAGGAATCGCCATGTACCCATGTAAGATCGGCTGTCCCTTTAGTTTGAGGAGATATCCAACCAGCGATAAACGTGTCAGATCTAAATCTGTCCGCCCATGCCGGCCATATTCATGCTAATTAATGGAATAGCCATAAGTGATACAGGATGCAGAGATCAACGGCATACAGGCGTTGCAAGGCTATACAGAGGAGATGGGTTGAAGATCGTGACTAGAGAGCTTGCGCTGTGGCGCAAGTGGTCCGCGAGAGACCATCGCGCCGCTCCGCTCGGTACAGGGGCGCGAAAGACAGCCACCGCGAAACCGTTGTGGTTGGATGGCTCATTGATGTTAATCAGCGGTCTCTTTGGCTCTGCGTGACGACCGACGGGCTGTCTCAAACTTGGCTCAAGGATGAGCATCGTAGTGGTGGCGCGCCAGATGTCGGCACCTCGGTTGATCGTGTGCCGGAGACGATTGGCGATACCCTCATTCGACTACAGGCTCTGCTTGATGCCGGAACGTTTCATCCATGGCGTTCGGCGGTCGGCGATGGAGTGATCGCGGGATCGGCGCGAGTACAGGGTCGTCCGGTATGGGTGTGGGCGCAGGATGTAACCCACCGTGGCGGTTCGCTGGGGCGGGCGGGCGGCGAGACGATCGCGCGCACGGTTCGATGTGCGAATCGCGCCGGTGTGCCGGTTATCGGCGTTCCTCACTCCGGTGGAGCGCGCCTGCAGGAGGGGGTCGGCGCCTTGAGCGCCTACGCCGCGATCTTTCGTGAGCAGGCGCTTGCGCGGGTCCCCCAGATAGCCCTGATTCCCGGCGTCTGTGCGGGGGGCGCCGCATACTCCCCGGCGCTGGGGGATTTTGTGGTCATGACCCATCCACATGGGCGTCTGTTTTTGACAGGGCCGAGGATCGTCGAGCAGGTTACGCGTGAGCGAGCTACGGCTGAGACGCTGGGCGGACCGCGCGTGCATATGGCGAATGGCGTGGCGCATCTCGTCGGCGCCGACGATCGCTCCGCGACCAAACTGGTGCGCGAGTTGCTCGGTTATCTTCCGTCCGCCCTTCGTGGGCAGTTGCCACTCGTTCCAGCGGTTGCCCCACCAGGGGGAAGTCCGGCGGACTATTTACCGTCGTCTGCTCGTCGCGTCTATGACGTGCGTGACGTCATCGTGCGGATTGTCGACGGAGGAAATCATCTGGAGCTCGCCGCTAGGTGGGCCCGCAACCTCGTCACCAGCTTCACTCGGCTGGACGGTTATCCAATTGGCGTCATAGCCAACCAGCCGCGTTACCTGGGCGGCGCACTCGACAGCGCTGCCTCGGAGAAGGGACGGTGGTTCGTCGACCTCTGTGATCGCCTCGGACTGCCAATCGTCGTCTTGGTGGATACTCCCGGCTTCCTACCCGGCGCAACTCAGGAGCGCTCCGGTGTCATCCGTCACGGCGCCGCACTGCTGCGTGCATTTGCGCGCGCGAGCATTCCAAAGATAACGGTCACGCTACGCCAAGCCTACGGAGGCGCGCACATCGCCATGAATTCAAGAGATTTGGGCGCCGATCTGACTCTTGCCTGGCCAGATGCTCGGATCGGAGTCATGGGCGCGTCTCAGGCAGTCGCCATCACTGAGCATCACGCGATCAACGAGGGCGCAGACGCGACTCAGCTCGCGGAACTGTATGCGTCGGAGCGACTCGGAATTCATACGGCGGCAGGGAGCGGCTTCGTTGACGAGATCATCTCGCCGCTGGAGACGCGCGACCGCCTGATTCGAGCGTTGGAGATGCACGCGTGAAAGCATCATGAACCGTCACACGCAGGTTTTCTCAAGTGTCGCATAACGATTCTGCGAGCGCAGTAGTCGGAATCGCCTGCCGTTTTCCCGGCGCCTCGAACCCGGATGCGTTCTGGAGGCTTCTGCAAGAAGGTGTGAGCGCGATTGGGGACATCCCGTCTGATCGTTGGGATCTCGAAGGCCTATCTGAAGCAGACCGCTCGCTGCCAGGAATCCTGCGTGGCGGATTCCTTGACCAGGTAGATCGTTTCGACGCCGGCTTCTTTGGGGTCTCACCGCTTGAGGCGGTGAGCATGGATCCACAGCAACGGCTCATGCTCGAACTCAGCTGGGAGGCCTTCGAGGATGCGGGTATAGTCCCCGATGGGCTTCTCGGTAGTCATACGGGTGTTTTCGTTGGGGCGATTGCCGGCGACTATGCGCGTGTGCTTCAGCAACATGGAACCGAAGCAATTACTAGACATGCGCTGACGGGGACCGCTCGTGCCATCATCGCAAACCGCATCTCGTACACTTTTGGGTTGCGCGGTCCAAGCATGACTGTCGACGCTGCGCAATCCTCGGCGCTGGTTGCGGTGCACCTTGCATGTGAAAGTTTACATAGAGGCGAGTCCTCGCTGGCCATCGCGGGTGGAGTGAATTTAAATATCGACTCTGCCAGTGCGATCGCTGCCTCGAGGTTTGGTGCGCTATCCCCGGACGGTCTCTGTTTTACCTTTGATGGACGAGCCAATGGTTACGTGCGCGGCGAGGGTGCCGGTGTGGTGATACTCAAGCCCTTGTCGCACGCTCTCTCTGATGGCGACCCTATCTATGGTGTGATACGTGGCAGTGCGGTGAATAGCGATGGTTCCAGTGATGGTCTTGCGGCGCCTGACCAACAGGCTCAGGAAGACGTCCTGAGACTCGCCTATCGGCAGGCAGGTATCAAGGAGACGGACGTTCAGTATGTGGAGTTGCATGGGACCGGCACTTCTCTGGGAGACAGGATCGAGGCGGCGGCGTTGGGCGCGGTGCTCGGTGTTGGGCGGGAGGGCGAGGGTCGATTGCTGGTCGGCTCAGCTAAGACGAACATCGGACATTTGGAGGGGGCCGCCGGAATTGCTGGAATGATCAAGGCGATACTTTGTGTGAGTCATGGCGAGATCGCTCCAAGTCTGAATTTCAAAGCGCCCAGTTCGGAAATTCCGCTTGATGAATTGGGTTTGTGCGTTCAACAGACGCTCGGCCCATGGCCGAAGGAAGGACAGCCGCGGGTGGTTGGCGTCAGCTCATTCGGCATGGGCGGCACCAACTGCCACATAGTGCTCTCAGATATTCCCGACTCGGTATCGGTATCTGCTCAAGAGAAAAGGGTTCCAGATCAAGAGTGTCAGGCCGCTGCGCTTGGGATGGTGTCCTGGGTTGTCTCTGCAAAGAGTAAAGCGGCTTTGCATGGTCAGGCGCAGCGCCTGTTGGAGCATGTCGAGGCCTCCCCTGAGCTGGACGTCAACGATTTGGGGTATTCACTGGCGACGTCGCGCTCGGCATTTGAACACAGAGCCGTCATACTCGGTGCCAGCCGCTCAATGCTGTTGGATGGACTTGGAGCGCTTGCGCAAGGTGAGCCGGCGGTGAGCTTGATCGAAGGGCTCGCCGACGGAGCTTCAGCTGAGGTCGCCTTCCTGTTCCCCGGTCAGGGCTCGCAGTGGCCGGGGATGGCGATTGGATTGTTGGATGCTTCACCAGTGTTTGCTGGATTAGTGAATGAATGCGGAGACGCGCTTGCACCTTGCGTCGATTGGTCACTCGAAGAGGTGCTGCGCAGTGGTGAGGGGTTGGATCGTGTGGATGTGGTCCAACCCGTGCTGTTCGCAGTGATGGTGTCCTTGGCGGGACTGTGGCGCGAATGCGGTGTGCTGCCATCTGTGGTGGTCGGTCATTCACAGGGCGAGATCGCGGCCGCTTGTGTAGCGGGGGGATTGTCACTCGAGGACGCGGCACGGATTATCGCGGCTCGAGGCCGTGCACTGGCTGGTTTGAGTGGATCGGGCGGAATGGTGTCAGTTGCTCTGCCCGCGGGAGAGGTTGAGAGTCGTCTCGCGCGTCTGGGTGGTCGAGCCGGCATAGCGGCGGTAAACGGCCCCAGTTCAGTAGTGGTGTCCGGCGACACAGACGCGCTCGGTGAGCTTCTTGTCAAACTCGAGACCGAAGATGTTCGGGCGCGGAAGATCCCGGTCGATTATGCGGCTCACTCGGCAGAGGTGGAGGTGCTCCGTGAGGAGCTGCTTGAGGTGTGCACTGAAATAGAGCCCCGTTCGAGTGAGGTGCCGTTCTGCTCATCGGTGACTGGTGGGTTGCTCGATACCGCTCAGCTTGACGGGGAGTACTGGTACCGCAATCTGCGCGAGACGGTCCGGTTTGACCGGGCGGTTGCGACAGCGCTGGAACGAGGTTCTCGCGTATTCATAGAGGCAAGTCCGCACCCCGTCTTGACCGCGAGCACCGAGGACATTCTCGATGAGGCGTTGGCGGACTCCGGGGAGGCGACGATTGTCGGCTCCCTGCGCCGTGAGCAAGGTGGCATCGAGCGCTTCCTGACTTCTCTGGCCGAGGTCTATGTCCGAGGCGTCGATGTGGATTGGGCATCGATCCAGGCGGGCACGGGTACTGCCCAACGCGTCGCGCTGCCGACCTACGCTTTCCAACGTCGGCGCTACTGGCTAGAGCGCTCTGGAACGGACGCCGAGGGTGTCCTGGCGGAAGCTGATGCTCTGAAGATCCGCTCGGCGAAGCTCCAGGAGACGGAAGACGACCAGGTTCCAGATGATGTCGTACAGGCCAACGGGCAGGATGAGAGATCGCTCGCCGATGCACCACCCGGTGCAGGGAGTTTCAAGGGATCGCTGGCGCGGCGTCTTGCCGATGTCGCACCCGGCGAGCGCGAACTGGTAGTGCTCGATGCAGTGCGTCTCCATGTCGCGCTTGTATTGGGACATAACTCATATGGGGATGTCAATGCGAAGCTGGCTTTCAAGGAGCTTGGCTTTGACTCACCTGCTGCTGTGGAGTTGCGTAACAGGTTGAGAACGATTACAGCGCTTAGCCTGCCGACAACCCTTCTGTTCGATTATCCCACGCCGATCGCACTTGCCCGGTATATCCACGCCGAGATGTTCGGCGTGCCCAATGCGCCCGCTGTCTCCTCGCCCATCTCGGCGTCTGTCGATGAGCGCGGGCCTATCGCGATCGTGGGGATGAGTTGTCGCTATCCGGGTGGTGTGGCCTCTCCACAGGATCTCTGGGATTTGGTCGCGCAGGGCGGCGAGGGGATCGGCGAGTTTCCCCATGATCGTGGTTGGAATGTTGAGCGGTTGTTTGATCCCGATCCAGACGGTCAAGGGACGAGTTATACTCGTCATGGTGGGTTTCTCGATGGTGCTGGAGATTTCGATGCGGAGTTCTTTGGTATTAGTCCGCGTGAGGCATTGGCGATGGATCCTCAGCAGCGGCTGCTCTTGGAAGGCGCATGGGAGGCCTTCGAGGATGCTGGAATCGACCCTGCATCCCTTCTGGGAAGTCAGACCGGAGTTTTTGCCGGCGTCATGTATCAGGACTATGGATCGAGCCAATGTGTCGCGCCTACAGAGCTGGAAGGTCTGCGTCTGACCGGGAGCACGGCTAGCGTCGTATCCGGGCGAGTGGCTTATGTCTTGGGTCTGGAGGGCCCAGCGGTCTCGATTGATACGGCGTGTTCTTCGTCGTTGGTGGCTCTGCATGCGGCTTGTCAAGCGCTTCGCTTAGGTGAATGTTCGCTGGCATTGGCAGGTGGCGTGACGGTTCTGGCAAATCCCAGTTTGTTCATCGAGTTTTCTCGCCAACGTGGCCTGTCGATGGATGGGCGTTGCCGGTCGTTTGGAGCGGGGGCTGACGGCACGGGATTTTCCGAGGGTATGGGTTTGGTTGTGTTAGAGCGTTTGCCTGATGCGCGGCTTAATGGTCACGGGGTGCTGGCTATTGTGCGTGGGTCGGCAGTGAATCAGGATGGCGCAAGTAATGGTTTGACGGCGCCGAATGGTCCATCTCAGGAAAGAGTGATTCGTCGCGCGCTGGCGAGTGCTGGTTTGCGGTCCGGGGATGTGGATGTGGTGGAGGCGCACGGTACCGGCACGAAGTTGGGTGATCCGATCGAGGCTGGCGCGTTGATCTCAGCCTATGGTCAGGATAGGACCGCTGGCCCTATTTACCTGGGGTCGATTAAGTCAAATATTGGTCATACGCAGGCCGCCGCGGGTGTGGCTGGTGTGATCAAGATGGTGCAGGCGATGCGTCACGGTGTGTTGCCAAGGACGCTCTATGCGGAGGAGCCATCGCCGCATGTGGATTGGTCCGCTGGGAAGGTTGAGCTGCTCAGCCGGCCCCGACCGTGGGAGGGTGATCGTCACTCTCGTCGTGCTGGCATCTCTTCGTTTGGTGTTTCGGGGACGAACGCGCATGTCATCCTGGAGGAGGCTCCCCCACCAGTCGTTGCAGAGAGCTCCAGTGTGGAAGGTCAAGATGCAGGTGTTGTTGGGCAGGGTGTTGGTGTGGGGGTTTTGCCGTTTTTGGTGTCTGGCTCAAATGAAGGGGCGTTGGAGGATCAGGCTGCTCAGTTAGTCGGGTTTTTGAGGGGCAGGCCCGAGCTTGATCTGTGTGATGTAGCGGGGACGCTTGCGCTTCGTCGTTCGCATTTGTCTCATCGTGCTGCGGTGGTTAGTGGTGATCGTGAGTCTTTATTAGTAGGTCTCGATGCGCTTGCTCGTGGCGAGATGGCTGATGGCCTGGTCAGAGGTGTCTCCAGAGGTGGGAGCGGCATTGGTAGTGGGGTGGCGTTTTTGTTTTCGGGGCAGGGTTCTCAGTGGGCTGGGATGGGTGGAGGTTTGTGGGATTCGTCTTCTGTGTTTGCTGAGAGTATGCAGGCTTGCGTCGATGCTTTTGCGTCGTATCTAGATTTCTCTCTTGAGGATGTTTTGCGTGGTATGTCTGGTGCTGCTTCGCTTGAGCGTGTGGATGTGGTCCAGCCGGCATTGTTCTGTGTGATGGTTTCTTTGGCGTCTTTGTGGCGTTCTTTTGGGGTAGAGCCGTCGGTTGTGATGGGTCATTCTCAGGGTGAGATCGCAGCTGCTTATGTCGCAGGCGCTCTTTCGTTAGATGATGCGGTACGGGTAACGGCGGTGCGTAGCGGGGTGCTGGCCGAGGAGCTTTCGGGTCATGGTGGGATGGTTTCTGTCGCTGTGTCCTCGGCGCTGGCGGGGAGTCTGATCGAGCCTTGGGGTGAGCGAGTTTCGTTGGCTGCTGTCAACGGGCCGTCTTCGGTGGTGGTGTCCGGTGAGCTTGGGGCTTTGAGGGAGCTTCTCTCTGTGTGCGAGTCAAAGGGCATTCATGCCAAAGAGATTCCAGTCGACTATGCTTCGCACTCGGTGCAGATCGAGCGGGTCGAGGCGCGGCTTTTGGGGGGGCTTGCGTCGATCGAGCCTTGTACTGGTGAGATTCCGTTCTACTCGACGACGATGGGTTCGCTGCTTGACACTTCCAAGCTGGATGGCGCGTACTGGTATCAGAATTTGCGCCGAACGGTTCAGTTCGAGGAGGCTACCCGTGCGCTGATCGAGGACGGGACGACCACGTTTATAGAGATGAGTCCGCACCCGGTCTTACAGGTGCCCGTCGAGGAAACCACTGACGCGTGGGCTCAAGATCCTGGTGCTGTAAGCACTTTCGGTTCGCTGAGACGGGAGCAGGGCGGTCCCGAGCGTTTCCTTGTTTCGTTGTCGGAGGCGTATGTTGGTGGTGTGGGTGTTGATTGGGGTTCGTTGTTTGGTGGGTGGGGTGGGGGTCGTGTTGGGCTTCCTTTTTATGCTTTTCAGAGGAAGCGTTATTGGTTGGGAATGGGTGTTGGTGTTGGTGATGCTGTTTCGCTTGGGATGGGTGCGGGTGAGCATCCGCTGTTGGGTGCTGCGGTGCGGTTGGCGGGCGAGGGTGGCTGGTTGTTCACTGGTCGTCTTTCGCTGGATAGTCATCCGTGGGTCGCCGATCACGCGGTCATGGACACGGTGCTCTTCCCTGGTACGGGCTTCCTCGAGATGGCGCTCGCCGCGACTGAGAGGGTCGGTGCTGGGAGCATCGAGGAGCTTGTCTTGGAAGCGCCACTGCTGTTGGGAGATGGCGCTGGTGCGTGTCAGATACAGCTCTCGGTTTCCGAGGTGGATGAGCAGGGGCGCGCACAGCTTGCTGTTTACTCTCGTTCGCAAGCCGTTTCAGGGGATGAGGGTACTGTGGAGTGGACTCGGCACGCTTCTGGAATACTCGTCTTTAGCGAGAGCCCGCCGACCCTTGAGCTTCAGGGTCTCGCGGGTAAGAGCTGGCCACCTCGAGATGCCAATGAGCTCGAGACAGAGTTCCTTTACGATCGTCTAGCGGAAGCAGGCTATAACTATGGCCCTGCTTTCCGCGGCCTACGGCGAGTATGGGCAGTCGATGACTCGATCTATGCCGAGGTGTCCCTGGAGGAGGAGCATAGCGGGACCGCCGACTTTCATATTTCCCCGGCGCTCTTGGACGCGGCCCTGCACGCATCGCTCATCACGACGCTGGATGGCGACTCTTCGGGGGAGCCACAAGTCCCGTTCTCTTTCTCCGGGATACATCTCCATGGCCGGGGCAACTCCTCACTACGGGTGCGTTTGGACAAGACCACAGCAGGATCAGAGACGAGCGCGGCGACGAATGCTCAGCCGATGAGCTTGGTAGCGGTCGATTCGGCCGGTGAACCGTTGCTATCCATCGAAAAGCTCGAGATGCGCCCAATCGATCAGAGCGCCCTTCAAGGCGCGAAATGCAAAGACCATGACTCGCTCTTCCATCTCGAGTGGATACAACTTCCCACGGCGTCACCCGAGGACCCAGCGTGTCACGCGGCGATCATCGGCCATGGGCAAGATATCGGAGAGGCGCCCGGTATCAAACTAAAACGCTACGCAGACCTAAAAAACCTCCAAAACGCAATCGAACAAGAAGAAGCACCACCACCAGAGTTCATACTACTAGAAGCAACGGCGCTCTGTCGATCAGAAGATAACAGTGAACTCGTGGAAGAAGTGCATTCTCTTAGCGCGAGCGTTCTCGAGAGCCTGCAGACTGTCCTTTATTCAGAGCGCCTGGCAGAGACAAAGCTTGTGCTGATAACGAAGAGCGCATTGGCCGTGACAGAGAGCGACGTACCCAATCTTGTGCAAACGGCGCTTCCGGGTCTTCTACGGAGTGCTCACTCAGAGCACCCTGAGTATTTTTCGTTGATCGACATGGATCTGAGCGATGCTTCCAAGGACTCTCTTTACGCCGCGCTTCATAGTGAAGAGCCAGAGATCGCGATCAGGGAGGGCGTCCTTTTCGGACCGAGACTCGCACGGCTGGAGAGCAGTGGTTCGCTTGTGCCTCCCGTCGGTCAACGGGCTTGGCATTTGGGCATCGAATCTCTCGGTACCCTCGAGGGTCTAACTTTGCTTGCCAATCCGGCGGCCGGTGAGGTGCTGGGCGCTGGTCAGGTGCGGATCGCTGTGCGTGCTGCGGGGTTGAACTTCCGCGATGTGCTGATGGCGATTGGACTCTATCCGGGTGAGGCGCAGATAGGCGCGGAGGGCGCCGGGGTTGTGGTGGAAACCGCTCCCGATGTCGAGGATTTGGTTCCCGGGGATCGTGTGATGGGTCTTATGAGTGATGCGTTTGGACCCGTTGCGATTGCTGATCGGAAGTTGCTTGTAAAGGTTCCCGTTGGCTGGTCTGATGCGGAGGCGGCCTCGGTGCCGATCGTTTTTCTGACAGCCTACTATGGCCTTGTCGACATGGCTCACCTAGAGCGTGGCGAAACGCTTTTGCTGCATAGTGCCGCGGGTGGAGTGGGGATGGCCGCGCTGCAGATCGCCGCTTACCTGGGGGCGGATGTCTTCGCTACGGCTCACCCTGAGAAGTGGCGCACGCTTGAAGGGCTGGGCATAGATAAGGCGCGCCTTGCTTCCTCTCGTAGCCTAGAGTTCAGGGAACAGTTCCTCAGCGCAACAGGGGCGCGCGGCGTAGACGTGGTATTGGACTCGCTGTCGGGTGAGTTTGTGGATGCTTCATTTGATCTCTTGCCTCGTGGCGGACGGTTTATCGAGATGGGTAAGACCGATATCCGCGATCCAGAGCAGGTGGGCGCAAAGTATCCTGGTGTCAACTATCGGGCCTTTGACCTATTAGCGGTGGATCACGAGCGCATCCAGGAGATGTTCTCAGAGATAGTGGAGCTGTTCGAGCAAGGTGTACTGCAGCACTTGCCGATTTCAAGCTTTGACGTGCGTGAGGCGCCGCAGGCCTTTAGATTCCTCAGGGAGTCGCGGCACATCGGTAAGATTGTGCTGAGCGTTCCTCAGCCCCTCGATCCCGATGGCACGATCCTTCTGACGGGTGGCACGGGTGGGCTGGGAGGGATGCTGGCGCGTCACCTAGCGAGAGAGCGTGATGCCCGTCATCTGGTCTTGGCGAGCCGTAGAGGTCTGGAAGCCGAGGGTGCTTTAGATCTTCTGGAAGAGCTTCAGGAGCTTGGCTGCGACGCCCGGATTGTTGCTTGTGATGTTGCGGATCGGGCGAAGGTGGAAGAGCTGGTCGCTTCTATCCCCCCCGAGTGGCCCCTTACGAGCGTCATCCATGGTGCGGGTGTTCTCGATGATGGTCTGATCGGATCGCTCGACTCAGAGCGTCTTGCCCGCGTCATGGCTCCGAAGGTGGATGCCGCGATGAATCTGCACAACGTAACTAAAGACCTAAAGCTCGCAGAGTTCGTTTTGTTCTCTTCTTGCGTGGGCACGATCGGCACCTCAGGACAGGGCAATTACGCGGCAGCTAACGCTTTTTTGGATGCCCTTGCGCATTACCGCCACACGATAGGCTTGCCTGGGATCTCGTTGGCTTTTGGGGAGTGGGAGAAAGCTACCGGTATGACCGGGGCGCTCAGCGAGCCAGGCCAGGCGCGTTTGGTTCGCCTAGGCATCAGCGCTATCACCGACGAGCAAGGTCTAGAACTTATCGATATCGCTCGCGGCGTCAGCCACCCCTTGCTACTGCCAGTCCGTTTTGACAGCAGCGTCCTGAGTGTTCAGGCCAAAACCGGCATGCTGCCCCAGATTATGCGGGGGCTCGTCCGCGTCTCGGCGCGGCGCTCATCGGACATAGCCGGAGGCTTGCTGGCGACCCGACTCGCGGGCTCACCGGAATCTGACTGGGATGAGATCGTGCTCAGGCTAGTCGTGAAACATGTCGCCGGTGTCCTCGGACAGACCTCACTCAGTTCCATCGATCCGGGCCGCTCATTCAAAGAGGTGGGCTTCGATTCGCTTGCGGGCGTTGAGTTGCGTAACCGTCTGCGTCAGGCGACAGGGTTGAGACTACCCGTGACCCTCGTCTTCGACCACCCCACACCCGCCGCCGTATCCAAGTATCTACTGCCAAAGGTCGGCGGGTCTGCCCCGCCGGTTTCGCGCGATGCCGCCGTAAAAGAGATGATCGCCTCGATTCCACTTACGCGTCTCCAAAATAGCGGACTGCTCGACATGCTGCTGGAGCTTGCCAACTCCGACACGGGCCATCTAAAGAGCGAGACAGTGGTGACGGAGCGCAATCGCGACGAAATCGATCTCATCAAGACGATGGCCCTCGACGGCTTGGTGGAGAAAGCTCTCGAGCAGAGCGTGATCAGAGAGGGATCTGACTCGCTATGAGCGTTAGCAATGAGAAGATAGGCGAAGCCCTCCGAGCATCGCTCATCGAGGTTGAGCAGCTCCGTGAGATCAACCGACGATTGCTCACAAAAGACAATGAGCCGATCGCAATTGTGGGTATGAGCGCTCGTTATCCAGGGGGAATTTCTTCGCCTCGGGAGTTGTGGGAGCTTGTTGTTTCTGGGATTGATGCGATTGGTGGATTTCCCAAAGACAGGGGTTGGGATTTGGAGAGTCTCTACAATCCCGATCCGGATCATTCGGGTACTAGTTATACGCGGCATGGTGGTTTTCTCGATGATGTTGGCGATTTTGACGCCGAGCATTTTCAGATCAGTCCGCGTGAGGCGTTGGCGATGGATCCTCAGCAGCGACTGCTCTTGGAAGGCGCATGGGAGGCGCTCGAGAACGCTGGGATAGACCCTTTGAGCCTTCGGGACAGCCAGACGGGGGTCTTCGCAGGAGTCTTTTCCTCGGACTATGACTCGGGCGTGCGCGCGGATCGTAAAGGACTCTCAGGTCAGGAGTTAGAGGGTTTTCGTTTGACAGGTCAGTCGACGAGCGTTGCCTCAGGGCGTGTGGCTTATGTGTTTGGTTTGGAGGGTCCGGCTGTGTCGGTGGACACGGCCTGCTCTTCCTCGCTTGTGGCTCTGCATTTGGCGTGTGGGGCGTTGCGTGGAAATGAGTGTTCGCTAGCGTTGGCCGGTGGCGTAACGGTGCTTTCCACGCCGTCTGTGTTTGTCGCGTTCTCGCGTCAGCGTGGCCTGTCGGTAGATGGGCGTTGTCGTTCGTTTGGCGCAGAGGCCAATGGAACGGGTTTTGCCGAGGGTATGGGTTTGGTTGTGTTGGAGCGTTTGTCTGATGCGCTGCGTAATGGTCATGAGGTGTTAGCTGTCGTGCGTGGGTCGGCGGTGAATCAGGATGGTGCGAGCAATGGATTGACGGCGCCGAATGGTCCTTCTCAGGAAAGAGTGATTCGTCAGGCGCTTGCTAGTGCTGGTTTGCGGCCCGGGGATGTAGACGTGGTGGAGGCGCATGGTACGGGTACTGTGCTGGGTGACCCGGTCGAGGCGGGTGCGTTGATCTCGACTTATGGCCAGGATAGGCCTGGTAGCCCTATATATCTGGGATCGTTTAAGTCAAATATTGGTCATACACAGGCTGCTGCTGGTGTCGCTGGAGTGATCAAGATGGTGATGGCGATGCGTCACGGGATCCTGCCTAGTACGTTGCATGTCGACGAGCCTTCTTCTCACGTGGATTGGTCTGCCGGACACGTGCAGTTGCTGGCACAGTCCGAGCCGTGGCCGGAGGGCGCGGGCCCTCGACGTGCAGGAGTGTCCTCGTTTGGGGTGTCGGGCACCAATGCGCACGTCATCCTAGAGCAGGCGTCGGAACTGATGGCTGAATCGCCGGTTGCTGTCGTTCTCCCTGGAAGTCAGGGGCCTGGTGAGCCTACGGCGTTGCCGCTATTGCTGTCCGGCGGGACCGACGAGGCGTTGCGGGCTCAGGCTGGACGGCTGCTGGCCTACTTGGAAGAACGGTCGGAGTTGGCGCTGCTAGACATCGCGTTTTCATTGGCGACGAGCCGTGCTCAACTCGATCATCGCGCGGCTTTCGCAGCGCGTGAGCGCGAGGAGCTGCTGATGGGGCTACGGGCGCTGGTCGATGGTGGATCGGCTCCGGGTGTGGCGCAAGGCGCCACTGCGGGCTGGGCCGATGGCGGGACTGCTTTCTTGTTTACGGGGCAGGGCGCTCAACGGGCGGGTATGGGCGCTCGGCTCTACGGCGTATTTCCCGTATTTGCCGGAGCGTTGGATGAGGTTTGCGAGGTGCTCGACCGGTTTTTGGGAGGGTCGCTGCGGGACTTGATGTTCGCTGTCGAGGGGTCGACGGAGGCGGCGCTACTGGATCGCACGGAGTTCACGCAGCCTGCTCTGTTTGCCTTTGAGGTCGCGTTATTTCGATTGCTCGAGTCATTGGATGTGAAGGCTGATTATTTGATCGGTCATTCGGTGGGAGAGATCGTCGCCGCACATGTGGCCGGGGTATTCTCGCTGGTTGATGCCTGCTCCATGGTCGCGGCGCGGGGACGGTTGATGGGCGCGTTGCCTGCTGGTGGCGGAATGCTTGCGATTGCCGGGAATGAGGGTGAGGTGCTCGCAGAGCTTGGTGAGCATCTGTCCCTGGCGGCTGTCAACGGACCCGGTGCGGTTGTGGTGTCGGGTGATGAGCGTGCACTTTCAAAGCTCGAGGTGGATTGGAGGAAGCGGGGACGCAAGACGAGACGTCTACAGGTTTCGCACGCATTCCATTCGCGACTGATAGAGCCCATGCTCGAGGAGTTCCGTAAGGTTGTAGAGGGTCTTGCTTTTAATGCGCCTGAGATAACCGTTGTCTCAAATGTCACTGGGCGAATTGCTGTCGCTGAGTTGACTGATCCCACATATTGGGTGGATCATGTTCGTGAGACGGTGCGCTTTGCTGACGGCATCGCGGAGCTCGAGACCCAGGGTGTCACCCGCTTCTTCGAGGTGGGTCCCGATGTTGTGCTTTCGGTGATGGCGCGCACGTGCCTGAGCGATGAATTGGAGCAGCGCGCGTTGATAGCGCCTCTCCTTCGTGCTGATCATGATGAGTGCGAGACGATTGCCGGTTCGCTATGTGAAATGTTTGCTGGTGGCGGGGAGGTGAACTGGGAGGCTTTCTTCGGTGGGCGCGGCGCTCGGCGGATCGGTTTGCCGACCTATGCCTTCCAGCGTAAGCGGTTTTGGCTCGAGCCTGGCGTGAGCGTTGGCGATGCGAGCTCATTTGGACAGATCCCGTCGGACCATCCATTGTTGGGCGCCGCCGTGCGATTGGCTGGCAACGGTGATAGTTGGTTGTTCACGGGACGTCTCTCCCTCGAGAGTCACAGCTGGCTTGCCGATCACGCGATCGCGGGGACGGTGCTACTGCCGGGCACAGGGTTCGTGGAGTTGGCGTTGGCCGCCGGGAGCAGGGTCGGCGCCGGGATGGTGCAGGAGCTAACTTTGCAGGCGCCGCTCGCGTTCAAGGAGCATGATGCGATACAGGTGCAGCTGACGGTGTCCACAGCGGACGCGGACGGGCGGCGGGAGCTCGAGATCTACGCGCGCGTGGAGCAGGGCGGCGGAGTGGATGTTCTGAGCCTCGAAGAAGATCGATGGACCCTTCACGCCAATGGCGTCTTGAGTGCTGGTGAGGGAAGCGAGTCGGCTATGGAGGAGCTGGCGGGATTTGCCGGCGAGGCCTGGCCTCCTCACGACGCCGAGCAGGTCGCGGTTGAGTCTTTGTATGATCGCCTGACGGAGGCTGGTTATGAATACGGTCCCGCGTTTCAGGGACTACGGGCAGCGTGGCAACACGGAGAGAAGCTCTTTGCGGAAGTCGTATTGGGCGACAAGCAGGCTGCGGAGGCCGGACGCTTCGGCATGCACCCGGCGTTGCTAGATGCCGCTTTGCATGTGGGTTTTCTGGAAGTGTTAAATGCTCAGACGAGCACGGTGGAGATCCCGTTCTCCTTTACTGGCGTGCGCCTGCTTGGAAGGGGCTCCGGTGTCTTGCGGGTATGTGTGTGTAGGAATGCGCAGACCTTGAGCCTGATGGCGTTGGATGAGCGAAACGCCGCGGTGCTCGCGGTCGAAGGACTTCAGCTTCGGGAGGTCGACGAGAGCCGGTTGACCGGCGCCGCTCACGCGGGGGGCAATGCCCTCTATGGGCTTCAGTGGACGGATCTGCCCATGAATCACTCGAGGCTCGACGCGGTGGTCGTTGGTGGAGGTGACGGTATCGAGGTGGATGGGGTTGAGCTCGAGCGCTATGCAAATCTGAACGCCCTCGAGGCTGCGCTCGAGGATGGCACGCCTGCGCCAGAGGTGGTGTTGCTGAGAGCCGGTGCATTGGCCGCTCAGGTGGAGCTTGACCGTGAAAATGGCGAGGCCAGATCGATTGAGTCTGGCGGTTTGCTTGCTAGCGATGTTCATCGGATTACGGCGCAGGCGCTCGGCTTGTTGCAGGCTTGGATCGTCTCGGAGCGTTTGGCTGGATCGAAGCTCATGCTCGTTACTCAGGGAGCATTGGCTGTGGCCAGGGGCGAGGAGCCCAATTTGACTCAGGCCGCGCTTGTTGGCCTGATGCGTTCGGCGCAGTCTGAGCATCCCGGACGTTTTGGTTTGGTCGATGTCGACGAGAGTGATGCTTCAAAGGCCGCGCTCTACGGTGCGTTGGCGAGCGAGGAGCCCGAGCTCGCGCTGCGCGAGGGCTCCCTCTTGACGCCGCGGCTGGCGCGAGTCCACCAGCATGAGCTGGATATCTCGATTCCGCGTGACCCCGAGGGTACGGTGTTGATAACCGGTGGCACCGGTGGTTTAGGGGCGCTGCTGGCGCGTCACCAGGTCGCCCAGCATGGTGTACGAAGGCTTTTACTGGTGAGTCGCAGGGGCATCGCGGCCGTGGGGGCGGCAGGTCTTCAGGAGGAGTTGCGGGAGCTTGGTTGTGATGTTCGGATAGCGGCTTGTGACGTCTCACAGAGAGCACAACTGGCGGAGCTACTCGCTGGGATTCCCGCCGAGCACCCGCTCGTCACCGTGATCCACGTCGCCGGCATATTCGACGACGGAGTGATCACCTCACTGGATGGCCCGCGTCTCGCCGCCGTCATGGCCCCAAAGGTCGACGCCGCGATCAACCTGCACGAGCTCACAGCGCAGACAGCGCTTTCGGAGTTCATCTGCTTCTCATCTGTCGCCGCAACCATGGGCACAGCGGGACAGGCCAACTATGCGGCCGCCAACTCGTTCCTGGATGCGCTTGCGGCATACCGTCACAGCAAGGGCTTGCCCTGCAAATCTCTCGCCTACGGCGCGTGGGCTAGCGCCACGGGAATGATGGGAGCTCTTGGCGAGTCAGACCGCGCGCGTCTCTCACGCTTGGGCGTTGCCATGCTCTCCGATGAGCAGGGTCTCGAGCTGTTCGAGAATGCCAGAAACATCGATGAGGCCGTGGTCATCCCTGTGCGTCTGGATACGGCCGCGTTGCGAGCACAAGCCGCGGCCGGAGTCCTGCCGGCGATCTTCCGAGGCCTTGTTCGCGTTCCGGTCCGCCGTGCGGGCACGGGGCAAGGCTCCCTGACTGAGCAGCTGGCCGGGACGCCGGAGTCAGAGTGGGATGCACTCTTACTAGATCTCGTCAGCGGTCATGTGGCTGGCGTATTGGGCCACACCTCGGCAGACGCGGTCGACCCGGATCGTGCGTTCAAAGATATGGGCGCGGACTCGCTGGCCGGTGTCGAGCTCCGAAACCGCCTGACGAGCGCTACCGGCCTGCGTCTGCCGGCGACGTTGGTATTCGACCACCCCACCCCAAGGGCTGTCGCCAGCTATCTACGTTCGAAGGTGAAGGGAACCAAGCAGATCGTAAAGACAGCCGGCCGCTCGCCGGTGCATACCGATGAGCCGATCGCGATCGTGGGGATGAGCTGTCGCTATCCGGGCGAAGTGCGCTCACCGGATGAGCTATGGAAGCTACTCATCGAAGGCAGGGATGCGATCTCTGGGTTTCCGAGCAATCGCGGGTGGGATCTGGAGCGCCTCTTTGACCCCGATCCCGATCACATCGGGACAAGCTACGTGCACGAAGCCGGCTTTCTATACGACGCCGGAGACTTCGACGCTTCCTTCTTCGGCATCGGACCCCGGGAGGCCCTGGCGACCGATCCGCAGCAGCGGCTGCTGCTCGAAGGCGCCTGGGAGGTCTTCGAGAATGCGGGCATCGATCCCGCGTCGCTGAGGGGGAGCCAAACGGGCGTCTTTGCCGGGGTCATGTATCAGGACTACGGGATAAACGCAGGCGCCCCCGCTGAGCTCGAGGGCTACATCGGCGCAGGGATCGGAGGCAGCCTGATCACTGGCCGGTTGGCTTATACCTTCGGCCTTCAGGGCCCGGCGGTGTCGGTCGATACGGCGTGCTCCTCGTCGCTGGTGGCGTTGCATCTGGCCTGTCAGGCTCTGCGCTCCAGAGAGTGTGAGTTGGCATTGGCGGGCGGGGTCACGGTGATGTCGACGCCGGAAGCGTTCATCGCCTTCTCGCGCCAGCGCGGGCTCGCCGCCGACGGGCGCTGCAAGTCCTTTGGCGCGGAGGCAGATGGTACAGGCTGGTCTGAGGGCGTGGGCCTGTTGTTGGTTGAGCGTCTGTCCGATGCGCGGCGCAATGGCCACCAGGTGTTGGCGCTCGTGCGTGGCTCGGCTGTCAACCAGGATGGGGCTTCCAATGGCCTGACAGCCCCCAACGGTCCCTCCCAGGAACGGGTGATACATCAGGCGCTCGCAAACGCCGGTTTGACTGCCGACGATGTCGATGTCGTCGAGGCGCACGGGACCGGTACGCGGTTGGGTGATCCAATCGAGGCGCAGGCGTTGCTTGCGACCTACGGCCAGAATCGCAACGGAAAGCCTTTGCGGCTTGGCTCGCTGAAGTCGAATATCGGCCACACCCAGGCTGCCTCTGGAGTGGCGGGAGTGATCAAGATGGTTCAGGCTTTCGATCACGACCTGCTCCCCAAGACGCTTCATGCAGATGAGCCCTCACCCCATGTGGACTGGTCAGAAGGCGAGATCTCGCTGCTCAACTCAGAGCTGAGCTGGCCAAGAGGTGAACGTGCACGTTGCGCCGGCGTGTCTTCCTTTGGAGTCTCCGGCACAAACGCTCATGTGATCTTGGAGGAGGCGCCAGAGAGTGCCGCAGGTGAAATCGAGAAAGACGCCGCGCCCATCGGGAAGATCGGCCCGCTGCCATATCTGATTTCCGCGAAGAATGAGTTCACGCTCGAGGCACAGGCCGGGCGTTTGCGTGATTTCCTAGCTGTGAGCAATGATTTGGAATTGGCTGATGTCTCATCGACGCTCATGCTGGGTCGGTCGTGCTTGGATCGTCGTGCGGTGGTTGTCGCCAATGGTCGTGAGGAGTTGTCGAGTGGGTTGAGGGCGCTTGAAAGCGGCGTGGCAAGCGACAAAGTGTTTCGGGGCGTCGTAAAAGGTGATCCTGGCGGTGGAGTGGCATTCCTGTTTTCGGGTCAAGGTTCACAGCGGGCAGGTATGGGCGCTGAATTGTATGGAGTATTCCCTGTGTTTGCAGAGGCCTTGGATGAGATATGCGGCATTTTCGATAAATATTTAGGGCATCCCCTAAAGGATATTCTATTTGCCGATAAAAGTTCTGAGGAGTCCGTGCTGTTGGGGCGCACGCAGTTCACTCAGGCGGCGCTGTTTGCGTTCGAGGTTGCACTTTTCAGGCTTATTGATAATTTTCGCGTGAAACCCGATTTTTTGATCGGCCATTCCATTGGTGAGCTTGTCGCAGCCCATGTCGCGGGTGTGTTTTCGCTTGAGGACGCGTGCGCGTTGGTCGCGGCTCGTGGCCGGTTGATGGGTGCATTGCCCGACGGTGGGGTAATGGCATCTGTAGTCGCCTCTGAGGGCGACGTCTTAGAGGGGTTGTCCGGATTCGAGGATCGTCTGTCGGTTGCTGCTGTAAATGGTCCTGAGGCGGTTGTCGTTTCTGGCGATCAGAGCGCGTTTGAAGAGTGGAAGGCTTCTTTTGTTGGTCGTAAGATCACTCGCTTGCAGGTTTCGCACGCATTTCATTCTCAGTTGATGGCGCCGATGCTCGAGGAGTTTCGCGGGGTGGTGGAAAACCTTTCCCTTCGTGAACCCACGCTGCCGGTCATTTCGAATGTGTCGGGCAGGCCGGCTGGGGATGAGCTCATGAAGACAGAGTATTGGGTCTCCCATGTGCGTGAGGCAGTACGTTTTTGTGAAGGGGTACGTTTTCTCGAGGGCGCTGGTGTTACGCGTTTTCTCGAGGTTGGTCCCGATGGCGTGCTTGCTACCCTAGCTCAGGAGTGTTTGAGCCAGGAGGCAGGGGACGTGGCGACGCTTGCAAGCGCGCTGCGTGCGCGCTCGTCGGAGGTCAGAGCGCTGATCGGATTTTTAGCACAGGCCCATGTTTCGGGGGTGGCTGTCGATTGGGGGCCGCTATTTGAAGGAGTGGAGACCGGACATGTCCGGTTGCCGACTTATGCGTTTCAGCGTGAGCACTTTTGGCTTGAGTCTCAGGCTGGCGGTAGGGATGCGCTCGCGCTGGGTTTGGGCGCGGGGGAACATCCGCTATTGGGTGCCGCCGTGCGGTTGGGCGGCGAGGGTGATAGTTGGCTGTTCGCCGGACGGCTGTCCGTGCAGAGTCATTCCTGGCTCGCGGATCATGCAGTGCTCGATCAGGTATTGATGCCGGGCGCCGGCTTTCTGGAGTTGGCGTTGGCCGCCGGGGAGCGCGTTGGTGGGAATGTCGTGGAGGAGCTCACACTCGACACGCCGATGCTTTTTGAGCAGCAGATCGCGGTGCAGATCCAGCTCATCCTCTCAGATTCCGATTCTCACGGGCGCAGAGAGCTCGAGATCTACTCCCGCCCGGAGAGTTCCACAGGCCAAGAGCCGGACACCCAACAATGGACTCGCCACGCCACGGGCATACTCGGCATGGAGGCCGGCCCGCCCTTCCCGGAGCTGGAGAGATTTATGGGTGAGAACTGGCCGGCGCATGGGGGCCAGGAGCTTGACTGCGAGTTTTTCTACGCTCGCATGGCGGAGGCTGGATATAGCTATGGGCCGTCATTTCAAGGGCTGCGGACGGCGTGGCGGGTAGGGGATGAGCTCTATGCCGAGGTCGCCCTGCCATCTGCGCAAGCCTCTGAAGCCGTCGCGTTCGGCATCCATCCGGCGCTACTCGATTCCGCGTTTCACGTCGCGCTGCTGGGGGCGCTGAATGCTCAGCAGGCAGGCGCCGCGGAGATCCCATTCTCCTTTGCGGGGGTGCGCCTGCTTGGCCGCGGCGCCAGCGCATTGCGGGTACATGTCGGCGGAAGTGGGCAGCAGCTGAGCTTGATGGCCTTGGATGATGAGGGCGCCGCGGCGCTTTCGATCGAGCGACTGCAGACGCGTGCGTTGGATGAGAGCCAGGTGAAAGCTGCCGGCCGCATCGCCAGTGATGGGCTTTACGAGCTTCAATGGATGGGCCTGCCACGCGATGATGCAAGTGGCTCTGTGCTTGACGTCGCGATGCTTGGTGGCGACAGGGACGTCGAGATCGATGGGACTGGGGTTGAGTGTTATGCAGATTTGAATGCGCTGGAGGATGCGCTTGAAGGTGGTGCGCGTGCGCCCGGAATCGTGTTGGCTTGGGCCGATACGCTGGCCGTCGACGCAGAGCTTGCGGTCGTGGCCGATGGGTCAGGGGCAGAGAGCGGGCTCGCTGGGCTTGTTCATGCCATGTGTGGCGGCCTTCTTTCGTTGTTGCAGGCATTTCTTTCCTCCGAGCGCCTTGGGGAAGCGAAGCTTGTGCTGATAACGCATGGCGCCTTGGCTGTGACAGAGAGCGACGTACCCAACCTCGCGCAGGCCGCGCTACCGGGTCTTCTACGGAGCGCCCACTCAGAGCACCCTGAGCATTTTTCGTTGATCGATATGGACATGAGCGATGCTTCCAAGGGCTCTCTCTACGCCGCGCTTCACAATGAAGAGCCAGAGATCGCTGTTAGGGAGGGCGCCCTTCTCGGACCGAGACTCGCACGGGTAGCGGTTGGCGGTGATGGTGGTGGCGGCGGTGAGGACCATTTGAGCAAGTCTTTTGATCCTGAGGGTACGGTGTTGATCACCGGTGGTACGGGTGGTTTGGGGGCTCTGTTGGCTCGGCATTTGGTGGAAGAGCACGATGCCCGTCATCTGCTCTTGGTCAGTCGTAGTGGCCTGGATGCTGAGGGCGCGAGGGAGTTTTGTGACTCTTTACGAGGACTTGGGTGTGAGACTCGGGTCGCGGCGTGTGATGTTGCGAATCGGGAACGACTGGAGGAGTTGATCGGATCGATTCCCGAGGAGCATCCTTTGGGTATGGTGGTTCACGCGGCCGGGGTGCTCGATGATGCTTTGATCGAATCGTTGGACGAGAATAAGCTTGCTCGTGTGATGACGTCGAAGGTTGACGCTGCCGTGAATCTGCATGAGCTGACGGAGCAGCATGAGCTTTGTGAGTTTGTGTTGTTCTCTTCTATTGCAGCGTCCTTGGGTGCTCCAGGGCAGGGCAATTACGCCGCCGCTAACGCGTTCCTTGACACCCTCGCCCGATACCGTCACGCGAAGGGCCTACCTGGTATCTCCCTGGCGTTTGGTGAGTGGGAGCAAACGACCGGTATGACAGGTGCGCTTAGCGAGCTGGATCGTGCGCGTTTTGCGCAAATCGGTATGATCGCTTTAACTGATGAGCAGGGTCTCCGGTTGATCGATGCCGCGCGTAGCTCCGGCCATTCTTTGCTATTGCCGGTACGTCTTGACAACAATGTTTTGCGTGCCCAAGCAAAGACCGGGACGTTGCCTCAGATTATGCGTGGTCTTATCCGGATGCCTACTCGGCGCGGGTCGGCAACTGCGGGTTCCCTCGCCAGGCAGCTTGCTAGTTCGCCTGAGTCGGAGTGGGACGTGATTGTCCTGGAGTTGGTCATGGACCATGTCGCTGGTGTTCTTGGACATATCTCACCTAACGTCATCGATCCTGTTCGTCCTTTCAAGGAGGTGGGTTTCGATTCGCTTGCAGGTGTGGAGTTGCGTAACCGTCTGGGTCGAGCGACTGGGCTGAGGTTGCCCTCGACTCTCGTCTTTGATTATCCCACGCCGGTTGGGGTGTCTGGGTATTTGCGTTCTAGGGTGGAGGGTGTGGAGCGTGGGGTGGGGGTGGTTGGTCGTTCGTCTTTTCGTGTTGGTGAGCCGGTTGCGATTGTGGGTATGAGTGCTCGTTATCCGGGTGGTGTTTTTTCGTCTGAGGGTTTGTGGGGGCTTGTTGTTTCTGGTGTTGATGCGATTGGTGGGTTTCCTGGGGATAGGGGTTGGGATTTGGAGGGTTTGTTTGATCCTGATCCGGATCATTTTGGTACTAGTTATGCGCGGTATGGTGGTTTTCTTGATGATGTTGGTGGTTTTGACGCGGAGCATTTTCAGATTAGTCCGCGTGAGGCGTTGGCGATGGATCCTCAGCAGAGGTTGCTTTTGGAAGGTGCGTGGGAGGCGTTGGAGGATGCTGGGATTGATCCTTTGGGTTTGAGGGGTAGTGATACTGGGGTCTTTGCGGGGATTATGTCTTCTGATTATGGTTTGAGTGGTTCTATGCCTCCGGAGCTTGAGGGTTTTCTTGGCACGGCTGCGGGGGGTAGTGTTGTTTCTGGGCGTGTGGCTTATTCGTTTGGGTTGGAGGGTCCGGCTGTGTCGGTGGATACGGCTTGTTCTTCGTCGCTTGTTGCTTTGCATTTGGCGTGTGGGGCGTTGCGTGGTGGGGAGTGTTCGCTGGCGTTGGCGGGTGGTGTTACGGTGCTTTCCACGCCGTCTGTGTTTGTCGCGTTCTCGCGTCAGCGTGGTCTGTCGGTGGATGGGCGTTGCAAGTCTTTTGCTGATGCTGCGGACGGCACGGGTTGGGGTGAGGGTATGGGTTTGGTTGTGTTGGAGCGTTTGTCTGATGCGTTGCGTAATGGTCATGAGGTATTGGCTGTTGTGCGTGGGTCGGCGGTGAATCAGGATGGTGCGAGTAATGGGTTGACGGCGCCGAATGGTCCTTCTCAGGAAAGGGTCATTCGTCAGGCGCTGGCTGGTGCTGGTTTGCAGCCTGGGGATGTGGATGTGGTGGAGGCGCATGGTACCGGTACCGTTTTGGGTGACCCGATCGAGGCCGGTGCGTTGTTGTCCACCTATGGGCGGGAACGACCGGAGGACAGGCCGTTGTGGTTGGGGTCGGTGAAGTCGAATATTGGTCATACGCAGGCTGCTGCTGGTGTGGCTGGGGTGATCAAGATGGTTATGGCGATGCGTCATGGAGTGTTGCCCAGGACGTTGCACGTGGACGAGCCTTCATCGCATGTGGATTGGTCAGAGGGCAGCGTAGAGCTCTTGACCGAGGAGGTGCCGTGGGAGGGTGCTGGCAGCCCTCGTCGTGCCGGGATATCGGCGTTTGGGGTCTCGGGTACGAATGCGCATGTGGTTTTGGAGGAGGCTCCTGTTGTTGAGGGGCGGGGTGTTGGTGTTGGTCGGGGTGTTGGTGTGGATGGTGTTGGTGGTGTGGATGGTGTTGGTGGTGTGGATGGTGTTGGTGGTGTGGATGGTGTTGGTGGTGTTGGTGTGGTTTCTTCTGTGGGTGGGGGGTTTTGGCCGTTCTTGGTGTCTGGGTCTTCGGAGGGTGCTTTGGGTGCGCAGGCTGTTCGTTTGGCTGGGTTTTTGAGGGATGGGCCGGGGCTTGATCTTGGTGATGTGGCGGGGTCTCTTGCGTTGCATCGTTCGCATTTGTCTCATCGTGCGGTGGTGGTGTGTGGTGATCGTGAGTCTTTGTTGGTTGGTCTGGACGCGCTTGCTGGTGGGGAAACTGCTGATGGTTTGGTTGGGGGAGTGGTTGGTGGGGGTGGGGGGAGGATGGCGTTTTTGTTTTCGGGGCAGGGTTCTCAGTGGGCTGGGATGGGTGGTGAGTTGTATGGGGTGTTTCCTGTTTTCGCGGGCGCGTTTGATGAGGTTTGTGGGGTGTTTGATGGTCTTTTGGGGCGGTCTTTGAGGGAGATTGTTTTTGCTGTGGAGGGCTCGGATGATGCTTTGTTGCTTGGTAGTACGCGTTTTACTCAGCCGGCGATGTTTGCGTTGGAGGTAGCGCTTTATAGGCTTATGACTTCGTTTGGTGTGTTGCCTGATTATTTGATTGGGCATTCGATTGGTGAGCTTTGTGCTGCTTATCTTGCTGGTGTGTTTTCTTTGGAGGATGCTTGTGTGTTGGTAGCGGAACGCGCGCGATTGATGCAGGAGTTGCCCGAGGCGGGCGCGATGCTTGCTATTCAGGCCTCCGAGGGAGAGGTTTGTGATGGTTTGGGGGGTCTTGGGGATCGTGTTTGGTTAGCGGGTGTCAACGGTCCTGGGGCTGTTGTTGTTTCTGGTGATGTTGAGGCTATCGATGTGTTGCATGGTGATTGGTCGGGGCGGGGGCGTAAGTGTGCGCGGTTGCGTGTGAGTCATGCTTTTCATTCGGGCTTGATGGACCCGATGCTTGATGAGTTGGTAGAGATAGCGCGGGGTCTTCGTTTCTCCGAGCCGGTGATCCCGATCGTTTCTAATGTCACTGGTTCCCAGCTTTCTGTGGAGGAGGCTGTCTCGCCTGAGTATTGGGCGCGTCATGTCAGGGAGACTGTGCGTTTCTTTGATGGTGTGCGTTTCCTTGAGGGCGCGGGAGTCACGCGTTTCATGGAGATCGGGCCTGATCGTGTGTTGGGAGCGCTCGTTGCTGGGTGTCTTGGCGAGGACTTGGCGGGTAAGGCGTTCATCGCGGCTGGTATGCGTTCGCGGGTATCGCAAACGAAGACGTTCCTTGAGGGGATAGCGGGCGCGTATGTTGGTGGTGTGGGTGTTGATTGGGGTTCGTTGTTTGGTGGGTGGGGTGGGGGTCGTGTTGGGCTTCCTTTTTATGCTTTTCAGAGGAAGCGTTATTGGTTGGGGATGGGTGTTGGTGTTGGTGATGCTGTTTCGCTTGGGATGGGTGCGGGTGAGCATCCGTTGTTGGGTGCCGCGGTGCGGTTGGCGGGTGGTGGTGGTTGGTTGTTCACTGGTCGTCTTTCGCTGGATAGTCATCCCTGGATAGCTGATCATGCGGTCATGGATACGGTTCTTTTTCCTGGTACTGGTTTTATCGAGTTGGTTCTCGCTGCGGTTGAGAGGGTTGGTGGTGGTAGTGTTGAGGAGCTTGTTTTGGAGGCCCCGTTGTTGTTGGATGATGGTGGGTGTCAGATACAGCTCTCGGTTTCTGAGGTGGATGAGCAGGGGCGCTCACAGGTTGCTGTTTACTCTCGTTCGCAGACCGTTGTTTCGGGGGATGAGGGTTCTGTGGAGTGGACTCGTCATGCTTCGGGGGTACTCGTTAGCGGTGATCCTTCCGTGGTCCTTGAGCTTGGTGAGCTCGCGGGTGAGAGTTGGCCGCCTGGTGGTGCTGGCGAGCTTGAGGCGGAGTTCTTTTATGATCGTTTAGCGGAGGCTGGCTATAATTATGGTCCTGTTTTTCAGGGTCTGCGTCGGGCGTGGGCTTCTGGGGACGCGATTTATGCTGAGATAGCCCTCGAGGAGGACGAGCGTGATCGCGCGTCTGGTTTTTATGTTCATCCCGCGTTGCTGGACGCGGCGCTGCACGCTTTGATCCTGGAGGCGTTGGATAGTGGGAGCTCCAGCGAGACACAGATACCGTTCTCTTTCTCTGATATACGTCTCTATGGTCAGGGCGCCTCCTCGCTGCGAGTATGCCTGAGCAAAACCACGACAGCACCAGGACCCACGCAGTCTGATAGCAGTCAGGGATCATTGAGTTTGCTAGCGCTCGACTCATCAGGAGAACCGGTGCTATCGATCAAGCAGCTAAAGACACGCACGATCGACCCAAGCGCTCTACAGAGCACCAAACGCAAAGATCACGACTCCCTCCTACGCCTAGAGTGGATAGAACTCACCACCACCACCACAACCACAACCACAACCACAACCACCACTAGCGCGACTGTCGCTGGCGTGGCTGCTGGGGCTGGGGCGACTGCTGGGGCTGGTATGAGTGTTGCTGGGGATGCGTCGTGGAACGGTTCGGTGCTGAGCATGGCGGTGATCGGTTCTGCTCTAGCGATAGATGACAGCGAAGAGGATCTTCCTGGTGATATCGAGCTGGAGCGCTACACAGACCTGCAGAGCCTCCAGGACGCGATCGAGCAGGGAGCGACAGCACCACAGATAGTGCTCTTGCAAGCATCGGCGCTACTGAACGCTGATAGCGACGAGCTCGCTGGGACGGTCCACGCGCTCAGCGCCAGCGTGCTTGAATCGCTGCAGGCGTTCCTGGTCTCGGAAAGCCTGGCTGACGCAAAACTCGTGCTCGTCACACAAAACGCGTTAGCGATCACGGAGAACGAGACACCGAACCTAGCCCAAGCAGCGCTCCCGGGTCTTATGCGTAGCGCTCACTCAGAGCACCCCGAGCACTTCTCACTGATAGACCTAGACACAACCAAAACATCCACAGAGATCCTACACACCGCGCTTCGCAGCGAAGAATCAGAGATCGCTATCAGAGAAAACACACTTTACACGCCGAGACTCACACGGCTGGGGAGTGGTGGTGGTAGTGACTTGGGTGAGTCTTTTGATCCTGAGGGTACGATATTGATCACTGGTGGTACCGGTGGCCTGGGGGCATTGCTAGCGCGTCATTTGGTCGAGGAGCACGATGCGCGTCATCTGCTCTTGGTCAGTCGTAGCGGCCTTGATGCCGAGGGCGCGAGAGAGCTCGAAGATGCTCTGCGAGAGCTTGGGTGTGAGACCCGGATCGTCGCTTGTGATGTCGCGGATCGTGCGCAACTGCAAGAGCTGATCGAGTCGATCCCAGAGGAGCACCCGTTGAGTATGGTGGTTCACGCGGCAGGTGTGCTCGATGATGCTTTGATCGAGTCATTGGATACGCAGGGACTAGCTCGTGTGATGACACCGAAGGTTGATGCCGCTATCAACCTGCACGAGCTGACAGAGCAGTACAAGCTCGATGAGTTTGTCCTGTTCTCTTCGATCGCGGCGTCTCTGGGCGCTCCGGGGCAGGGCAACTACGCCGCGGCCAACGCGTTCCTTGACACCCTCGCTCAATACCGCCGCGCGAAGGGCCTACCCGGTATCTCCCTAGCGTTTGGTGAGTGGGAGCAAACAACCGGTATGACCGACGCTCTCAGCGAGCAAGACCGTGCACGCTTCGCGCGAGTCGGCATGATCGCCCTCACCAAGGAACAGGGACTCCACTTGATCGATATCGCGCGCAACACCAACCACTCCCTGCTACTACCGGTACACCTAGACAACAACATCCTACGCGCCCAAGCAAAGACCGGGACGCTACCCCAAATCATGCGCGGACTCACCCGCACACCCACCCGACACACATCAAACACCACGGGCTCACTCGCCAAACAACTCGCCAACTCACCCGAAACAGAATGGGACACAATAGTCCTAGAGCTAGTCAAAACCCACCTCGCCACCGTCCTCGGACACACCACCACCAACACCATCGACCCAACCCGCCCCTTCACAGAGCTCGGCCTCGACTCACTCGCAGCAGTAGAACTACGTAACCGTCTGGGTCGAGCGACTGGGCTGAGGTTGCCCTCGACTCTCGTCTTTGATTATCCCACGCCGGTTGGGGTGTCTGGGTATTTGCGTTCTAGGGTGGAGGGTGTGGAGCGTGGGGTGGGGGTGGTTGGTCGTTCGTCTTTTCGTGTTGGTGAGCCGGTTGCGATTGTGGGTATGAGTGCTCGTTATCCGGGTGGTGTTTTTTCGTCTGAGGGTTTGTGGGGGCTTGTTGTTTCTGGTGTTGATGCGATTGGTGGGTTTCCTGGGGATAGGGGTTGGGATTTGGAGGGTTTGTTTGATCCTGATCCGGATCATTTTGGTACTAGTTATGCGCGGTATGGTGGTTTTCTTGATGATGTTGGTGGTTTTGACGCGGAGCATTTTCAGATTAGTCCGCGTGAGGCGTTGGCGATGGATCCTCAGCAGAGGTTGCTTTTGGAAGGTGCGTGGGAGGCGTTGGAGGATGCTGGGATTGATCCTTTGGGTTTGAGGGGTAGTGATACTGGGGTCTTTGCGGGGATTATGTCTTCTGATTATGGTTTGAGTGGTTCTATGCCTCCGGAGCTTGAGGGTTTTCTTGGCACGGCTGCGGGGGGTAGTGTTGTTTCTGGGCGTGTGGCTTATTCGTTTGGGTTGGAGGGTCCGGCTGTGTCGGTGGATACGGCTTGTTCTTCGTCGCTTGTTGCTTTGCATTTGGCGTGTGGGGCGTTGCGTGGTGGGGAGTGTTCGCTGGCGTTGGCGGGTGGTGTTACGGTGCTTTCCACGCCGTCTGTGTTTGTCGCGTTCTCGCGTCAGCGTGGTCTGTCGGTGGATGGGCGTTGCAAGTCTTTTGCTGATGCTGCGGACGGCACGGGTTGGGGTGAGGGTATGGGTTTGGTTGTGTTGGAGCGTTTGTCTGATGCGTTGCGTAATGGTCATGAGGTATTGGCTGTTGTGCGTGGGTCGGCGGTGAATCAGGATGGTGCGAGTAATGGGTTGACGGCGCCGAATGGTCCTTCTCAGGAAAGGGTCATTCGTCAGGCGCTGGCTGGTGCTGGTTTGCAGCCTGGGGATGTGGATGTGGTGGAGGCGCATGGTACCGGTACCGTTTTGGGTGACCCGATCGAGGCCGGTGCGTTGTTGTCCACCTATGGGCGGGAACGACCGGAGGACAGGCCGTTGTGGTTGGGGTCGGTGAAGTCGAATATTGGTCATACGCAGGCTGCTGCTGGTGTGGCTGGGGTGATCAAGATGGTTATGGCGATGCGTCATGGAGTGTTGCCCAGGACGTTGCACGTGGACGAGCCTTCATCGCATGTGGATTGGTCAGAGGGCAGCGTAGAGCTCTTGACCGAGGAGGTGCCGTGGGAGGGTGCTGGCAGCCCTCGTCGTGCCGGGATATCGGCGTTTGGGGTCTCGGGTACGAATGCGCATGTGGTTTTGGAGGAGGCTCCTGTTGTTGAGGGGCGGGGTGTTGGTGTTGGTCGGGGTGTTGGTGTGGATGGTGTTGGTGGTGTGGATGGTGTTGGTGGTGTTGGTGTGGTTTCTTCTGTGGGTGGGGGGTTTTGGCCGTTCTTGGTGTCTGGGTCTTCGGAGGGTGCTTTGGGTGCGCAGGCTGTTCGTTTGGCTGGGTTTTTGAGGGATGGGCCGGGGCTTGATCTTGGTGATGTGGCGGGGTCTCTTGCGTTGCATCGTTCGCATTTGTCTCATCGTGCGGTGGTGGTGTGTGGTGATCGTGAGTCTTTGTTGGTTGGTCTGGACGCGCTTGCTGGTGGGGAAACTGCTGATGGTTTGGTTGGGGGAGTGGTTGGTGGGGGTGGGGGGAGGATGGCGTTTTTGTTTTCGGGGCAGGGTTCTCAGTGGGCTGGGATGGGTGGTGAGTTGTATGGGGTGTTTCCTGTTTTCGCGGGCGCGTTTGATGAGGTTTGTGGGGTGTTTGATGGTCTTTTGGGGCGGTCTTTGAGGGAGATTGTTTTTGCTGTGGAGGGCTCGGATGATGCTTTGTTGCTTGGTAGTACGCGTTTTACTCAGCCGGCGATGTTTGCGTTGGAGGTAGCGCTTTATAGGCTTATGACTTCGTTTGGTGTGTTGCCTGATTATTTGATTGGGCATTCGATTGGTGAGCTTTGTGCTGCTTATCTTGCTGGTGTGTTTTCTTTGGAGGATGCTTGTGTGTTGGTAGCGGAACGCGCGCGATTGATGCAGGAGTTGCCCGAGGCGGGCGCGATGCTTGCTATTCAGGCCTCCGAGGGAGAGGTTTGTGATGGTTTGGGGGGTCTTGGGGATCGTGTTTGGTTAGCGGGTGTCAACGGTCCTGGGGCTGTTGTTGTTTCTGGTGATGTTGAGGCTATCGATGTGTTGCATGGTGATTGGTCGGGGCGGGGGCGTAAGTGTGCGCGGTTGCGTGTGAGTCATGCTTTTCATTCGGGCTTGATGGACCCGATGCTTGATGAGTTGGTAGAGATAGCGCGGGGTCTTCGTTTCTCCGAGCCGGTGATCCCGATCGTTTCTAATGTCACTGGTTCCCAGCTTTCTGTGGAGGAGGCTGTCTCGCCTGAGTATTGGGCGCGTCATGTCAGGGAGACTGTGCGTTTCTTTGATGGTGTGCGTTTCCTTGAGGGCGCGGGAGTCACGCGTTTCATGGAGATCGGGCCTGATCGTGTGTTGGGAGCGCTCGTTGCTGGGTGTCTTGGCGAGGACTTGGCGGGTAAGGCGTTCATCGCGGCTGGTATGCGTTCGCGGGTATCGCAAACGAAGACGTTCCTTGAGGGGATAGCGGGCGCGTATGTTGGTGGTGTGGGTGTTGATTGGGGTTCGTTGTTTGGTGGGTGGGGTGGGGGTCGTGTTGGGCTTCCTTTTTATGCTTTTCAGAGGAAGCGTTATTGGTTGGGGATGGGTGTTGGTGTTGGTGATGCTGTTTCGCTTGGGATGGGTGCGGGTGAGCATCCGTTGTTGGGTGCCGCGGTGCGGTTGGCGGGTGGTGGTGGTTGGTTGTTCACTGGTCGTCTTTCGCTGGATAGTCATCCCTGGATAGCTGATCATGCGGTCATGGATACGGTTCTTTTTCCTGGTACTGGTTTTATCGAGTTGGTTCTCGCTGCGGTTGAGAGGGTTGGTGGTGGTAGTGTTGAGGAGCTTGTTTTGGAGGCCCCGTTGTTGTTGGATGATGGTGGGTGTCAGATACAGCTCTCGGTTTCTGAGGTGGATGAGCAGGGGCGCTCACAGGTTGCTGTTTACTCTCGTTCGCAGACCGTTGTTTCGGGGGATGAGGGTTCTGTGGAGTGGACTCGTCATGCTTCGGGGGTACTCGTTAGCGGTGATCCTTCCGTGGTCCTTGAGCTTGGTGAGCTCGCGGGTGAGAGTTGGCCGCCTGGTGGTGCTGGCGAGCTTGAGGCGGAGTTCTTTTATGATCGTTTAGCGGAGGCTGGCTATAATTATGGTCCTGTTTTTCAGGGTCTGCGTCGGGCGTGGGCTTCTGGGGACGCGATTTATGCTGAGATAGCCCTCGAGGAGGACGAGCGTGATCGCGCGTCTGGTTTTTATGTTCATCCCGCGTTGCTGGACGCGGCGCTGCACGCTTTGATCCTGGAGGCGTTGGATAGTGGGAGCTCCAGCGAGACACAGATACCGTTCTCTTTCTCTGATATACGTCTCTATGGTCAGGGCGCCTCCTCGCTGCGAGTATGCCTGAGCAAAACCACGACAGCACCAGGACCCACGCAGTCTGATAGCAGTCAGGGATCATTGAGTTTGCTAGCGCTCGACTCATCAGGAGAACCGGTGCTATCGATCAAGCAGCTAAAGACACGCACGATCGACCCAAGCGCTCTACAGAGCACCAAACGCAAAGATCACGACTCCCTCCTACGCCTAGAGTGGATAGAACTCACCACCACCACCACAACCACAACCACAACCACCACTAGCGCGACTGTCGCTGGCGTGGCTGCTGGGGCTGGGGCGACTGCTGGGGCTGGTATGAGTGTTGCTGGGGATGCGTCGTGGAACGGTTCGGTGCTGAGCATGGCGGTGATCGGTTCTGCTCTAGCGATAGATGACAGCGAAGAGGATCTTCCTGGTGATATCGAGCTGGAGCGCTACACAGACCTGCAGAGCCTCCAGGACGCGATCGAGCAGGGAGCGACAGCACCACAGATAGTGCTCTTGCAAGCATCGGCGCTACTGAACGCTGATAGCGACGAGCTCGCTGGGACGGTCCACGCGCTCAGCGCCAGCGTGCTTGAATCGCTGCAGGCGTTCCTGGTCTCGGAAAGCCTGGCTGACGCAAAACTCGTGCTCGTCACACAAAACGCGTTAGCGATCACGGAGAACGAGACACCGAACCTAGCCCAAGCAGCGCTCCCGGGTCTTATGCGTAGCGCTCACTCAGAGCACCCCGAGCACTTCTCACTGATAGACCTAGACACAACCAAAACATCCACAGAGATCCTACACACCGCGCTTCGCAGCGAAGAATCAGAGATCGCTATCAGAGAAAACACACTTTACACGCCGAGACTCACACGGCTGGGGAGTGGTGGTGGTAGTGACTTGGGTGAGTCTTTTGATCCTGAGGGTACGATATTGATCACTGGTGGTACCGGTGGCCTGGGGGCATTGCTAGCGCGTCATTTGGTCGAGGAGCACGATGCGCGTCATCTGCTCTTGGTCAGTCGTAGCGGCCTTGATGCCGAGGGCGCGAGAGAGCTCGAAGATGCTCTGCGAGAGCTTGGGTGTGAGACCCGGATCGTCGCTTGTGATGTCGCGGATCGTGCGCAACTGCAAGAGCTGATCGAGTCGATCCCAGAGGAGCACCCGTTGAGTATGGTGGTTCACGCGGCAGGTGTGCTCGATGATGCTTTGATCGAGTCATTGGATACGCAGGGACTAGCTCGTGTGATGACACCGAAGGTTGATGCCGCTATCAACCTGCACGAGCTGACAGAGCAGTACAAGCTCGATGAGTTTGTCCTGTTCTCTTCGATCGCGGCGTCTCTGGGCGCTCCGGGGCAGGGCAACTACGCCGCGGCCAACGCGTTCCTTGACACCCTCGCTCAATACCGCCGCGCGAAGGGCCTACCCGGTATCTCCCTAGCGTTTGGTGAGTGGGAGCAAACAACCGGTATGACCGACGCTCTCAGCGAGCAAGACCGTGCACGCTTCGCGCGAGTCGGCATGATCGCCCTCACCAAGGAACAGGGACTCCACTTGATCGATATCGCGCGCAACACCAACCACTCCCTGCTACTACCGGTACACCTAGACAACAACATCCTACGCGCCCAAGCAAAGACCGGGACGCTACCCCAAATCATGCGCGGACTCACCCGCACACCCACCCGACACACATCAAACACCACGGGCTCACTCGCCAAACAACTCGCCAACTCACCCGAAACAGAATGGGACACAATAGTCCTAGAGCTAGTCAAAACCCACCTCGCCACCGTCCTCGGACACACCACCACCAACACCATCGACCCAACCCGCCCCTTCACAGAGCTCGGCCTCGACTCACTCGCAGCAGTAGAACTACGTAACCGTCTGGGTCGAGCGACTGGGCTGAGGTTGCCCTCGACTCTCGTCTTTGATTATCCCACGCCAACCGACGTGTCCAAATACCTACGCTCAAAGATAAAGGGAGATGGAAATATGGTAGCCGGATCTTTCGCTGCCATGCTCGACAAGCTTGGAGCAATGGTCTCGTCAGTAGATGCGGGTGAGGTCGATCGCGAGCAAGTCACGGGACATCTCAAGGCGCTGCTATCCCAACTGGAGGGCAAGCAAGAGTCGCCAGACCGTGCGGTCGTCGCCCACAAGATCAACTCTGCGTCGGACAAGGAGCTCTTCGAGTTTTTCGACGAGACCGTCGACTCCTCGAGTCCGGTTCGCTCAACTACTTTCGATCCTTCTGAAGATAGGGCGGTCCATGATGAGTGATGACGAGAAGCTACGTCTCTATTTGAGGCGAGCCGCAGTCGATCTACACGACGTGCGCCTGAGGTTGAAAGAAACCGAAGAACTGGCAAAAGAGCCGGTTGCGATTGTGGGTATGAGTGCTCGTTATCCGGGTGGTGTTTTTTCGTCTGAGGGTTTGTGGGGGCTTGTTGTTTCTGGTGTTGATGCGATTGGTGGGTTTCCTGGGGATAGGGGTTGGGATTTGGAGGGTTTGTTTGATCCTGATCCGGATCATTTTGGTACTAGTTATGCGCGGTATGGTGGTTTTCTTGATGATGTTGGTGGTTTTGACGCGGAGCATTTTCAGATTAGTCCGCGTGAGGCGTTGGCGATGGATCCTCAGCAGAGGTTGCTTTTGGAAGGTGCGTGGGAGGCGTTGGAGGATGCTGGGATTGATCCTTTGGGTTTGAGGGGTAGTGATACTGGGGTCTTTGCGGGGATTATGTCTTCTGATTATGGTTTGAGTGGTTCTATGCCTCCGGAGCTTGAGGGTTTTCTTGGCACGGCTGCGGGGGGTAGTGTTGTTTCTGGGCGTGTGGCTTATTCGTTTGGGTTGGAGGGTCCGGCTGTGTCGGTGGATACGGCTTGTTCTTCGTCGCTTGTTGCTTTGCATTTGGCGTGTGGGGCGTTGCGTGGTGGGGAGTGTTCGCTGGCGTTGGCGGGTGGTGTTACGGTGCTTTCCACGCCGTCTGTGTTTGTCGCGTTCTCGCGTCAGCGTGGTCTGTCGGTGGATGGGCGTTGCAAGTCTTTTGCTGATGCTGCGGACGGCACGGGTTGGGGTGAGGGTATGGGTTTGGTTGTGTTGGAGCGTTTGTCTGATGCGTTGCGTAATGGTCATGAGGTATTGGCTGTTGTGCGTGGGTCGGCGGTGAATCAGGATGGTGCGAGTAATGGGTTGACGGCGCCGAATGGTCCTTCTCAGGAAAGGGTCATTCGTCAGGCGCTGGCTGGTGCTGGTTTGCAGCCTGGGGATGTGGATGTGGTGGAGGCGCATGGTACCGGTACCGTTTTGGGTGACCCGATCGAGGCCGGTGCGTTGTTGTCCACCTATGGGCGGGAACGACCGGAGGACAGGCCGTTGTGGTTGGGGTCGGTGAAGTCGAATATTGGTCATACGCAGGCTGCTGCTGGTGTGGCTGGGGTGATCAAGATGGTTATGGCGATGCGTCATGGAGTGTTGCCCAGGACGTTGCACGTGGACGAGCCTTCATCGCATGTGGATTGGTCAGAGGGCAGCGTAGAGCTCTTGACCGAGGAGGTGCCGTGGGAGGGTGCTGGCAGCCCTCGTCGTGCCGGGATATCGGCGTTTGGGGTCTCGGGTACGAATGCGCATGTGGTTTTGGAGGAGGCTCCTGTTGTTGAGGGGCGGGGTGTTGGTGTTGGTCGGGGTGTTGGTGTGGATGGTGTTGGTGGTGTGGATGGTGTTGGTGGTGTTGGTGTGGTTTCTTCTGTGGGTGGGGGGTTTTGGCCGTTCTTGGTGTCTGGGTCTTCGGAGGGTGCTTTGGGTGCGCAGGCTGTTCGTTTGGCTGGGTTTTTGAGGGATGGGCCGGGGCTTGATCTTGGTGATGTGGCGGGGTCTCTTGCGTTGCATCGTTCGCATTTGTCTCATCGTGCGGTGGTGGTGTGTGGTGATCGTGAGTCTTTGTTGGTTGGTCTGGACGCGCTTGCTGGTGGGGAAACTGCTGATGGTTTGGTTGGGGGAGTGGTTGGTGGGGGTGGGGGGAGGATGGCGTTTTTGTTTTCGGGGCAGGGTTCTCAGTGGGCTGGGATGGGTGGAGAGTTGTGGGACTCGTCTTCTGTGTTTGCGGAGAGTATGCAGGCTTGCGTCGATGCTTTTGCGCCGTATCTAGATTTCTCTCTTGAGGATGTTTTGCGTGGTGTGCCTGGTGCTGCTTCGCTGGAGCGTGTGGATGTGGTCCAGCCGGCATTGTTCTGTGTGATGGTTTCTTTGGCGTCTTTGTGGCGTTCTTTTGGGATAGAGCCGTCGGTTGTGATGGGTCATTCTCAGGGTGAGATCGCAGCTGCTTATGTCGCGGGCGCTCTTTCGTTAGACGATGCGGTACGGGTAACGGCGGTGCGTAGCGGGGTGCTGGCCGAGGAGCTCTCGGGTCATGGTGGGATGGTTTCTGTCGCTGTGTCCTCGGCGCTGGCGGGGAGTCTGATCGAGCCTTGGGGTGAGCGAGTTTCGTTGGCTGCTGTCAACGGGCCGTCTTCGGTGGTGGTGTCCGGTGAGCTTGAGGCTTTGAGGGAGCTTCTCTCTGTGTGCGAGTCAAAGGGCATTCATGCCAAAGAGATCCCAGTCGACTATGCTTCACACTCCGTGCAGATCGAGCGGGTCGAGGCGCGGCTTTTGGGGGAGCTTGCGTCGATCGAGCCTTGTACTGGTGAGATTCCGTTCTACTCGACGACGATGGGTTCGCTGCTTGACACTTCCAAGCTGGATGGCGCGTACTGGTATCAGAATTTGCGCCGAACGGTTCAGTTCGAGGAGGCTACCCGTGCGCTGATCGAGGACGGGACGACCACGTTTATAGAGATGAGTCCGCACCCGGTCTTACAGGTGCCCGTCGAGGAAACCGCTGACGCGTGGGCTCAAGATCCTGGTGCTGTAAGCACTTTCGATTCGCTGAGACGGGAGCAGGGCGGTCCTGAGCGTTTCCTTGTTTCGTTGTCGGAGGCGTATGTTGGTGGTGTGGGTGTTGATTGGGGTTCGTTGTTTGGTGGGTGGGGTGGGGGTCGTGTTGGGCTTCCTTTTTATGCTTTTCAGAGGAAGCGTTATTGGTTGGGGATGGGTGTTGGTGTTGGTGATGCTGTTTCGCTTGGGATGGGTGCGGGTGAGCATCCGTTGTTGGGTGCCGCGGTGCGGTTGGCGGGTGGTGGTGGTTGGTTGTTCACTGGTCGTCTTTCGCTGGATAGTCATCCCTGGATAGCTGATCATGCGGTCATGGATACGGTTCTTTTTCCTGGTACTGGTTTTATCGAGTTGGTTCTCGCTGCGGTTGAGAGGGTTGGTGGTGGTAGTGTTGAGGAGCTTGTTTTGGAGGCCCCGTTGTTGTTGGATGATGGTGGGTGTCAGATACAGCTCTCGGTTTCTGAGGTGGATGAGCAGGGGCGTTCACAGGTTGCTGTTTACTCTCGTTCGCAGACCGTTGTTTCGGGGGATGAGGGTTCTGTGGAGTGGACTCGTCATGCTTCGGGGGTACTCGTTAGCGGTGATCCTTCCGTGGTCCTTGAGCTTGGTGAGCTCGCGGGTGAGAGTTGGCCGCCTGGTGGTGCTGGCGAGCTTGAGGCGGAGTTCTTTTATGATCGTTTAGCGGAGGCTGGCTATAATTATGGTCCTGTTTTTCAGGGTCTGCGTCGGGCGTGGGCTTCTGGGGACGCGATTTATGCTGAGATAGCTCTCGAGGAGGACGAGCGTGATCGCGCGTCTGGTTTTTATGTTCATCCCGCGTTGCTGGACGCGGCGCTGCACGCTTTGATCCTGGAGGCGTTGGATAGTGGGAGCTCCAGCGAGACACAGATACCGTTCTCTTTCTCTGATATACGTCTCTATGGTCAGGGCGCCTCCTCGCTGCGAGTATGCCTGAGCAAAACCACGACAGCACCAGGACCCACGCAGTCTGATAGCAGTCAGGGATCATTGAGTTTGCTAGCGCTCGACTCATCAGGAGAACCGGTGCTATCGATCAAGCAGCTAAAGACACGCACGATCGACCCAAGCGCTCTACAGAGCACCAAACGCAAAGATCACGACTCCCTCCTACGCCTAGAGTGGATAGAACTCACCACCACCACCACAACCACAACCACAACCACCACTAGCGCGACTGTCGCTGGCGTGGCTGCTGGGGCTGGGGCGACTGCTGGGGCTGGTATGAGTGTTGCTGGGGATGCGTCGTGGAACGGTTCGGTGCTGAGCATGGCGGTGATCGGTTCTGCTCTAGCGATAGATGACAGCGAAGAGGATCTTCCTGGTGATATCGAGCTGGAGCGCTACACAGACCTGCAGAGCCTCCAGGACGCGATCGAGCAGGGAGCGACAGCACCACAGATAGTGCTCTTGCAAGCATCGGCGCTACTGAACGCTGATAGCGACGAGCTCGCTGGGACGGTCCACGCGCTCAGCGCCAGCGTGCTTGAATCGCTGCAGGCGTTCCTGGTCTCGGAAAGCCTGGCTGACGCAAAACTCGTGCTCGTCACACAAAACGCGTTAGCGATCACGGAGAACGAGACACCGAACCTAGCCCAAGCAGCGCTCCCGGGTCTTATGCGTAGCGCTCACTCAGAGCACCCCGAGCACTTCTCACTGATAGACCTAGACACAACCAAAACATCCACAGAGATCCTACACACCGCGCTTCGCAGCGAAGAATCAGAGATCGCTATCAGAGAAAACACACTTTACACGCCGAGACTCACACGGCTGGGGAGTGGTGGTGGTAGTGACTTGGGTGAGTCTTTTGATCCTGAGGGTACGATATTGATCACTGGTGGTACCGGTGGCCTGGGGGCATTGCTAGCGCGTCATTTGGTCGAGGAGCACGATGCGCGTCATCTGCTCTTGGTCAGTCGTAGCGGCCTTGATGCCGAGGGCGCGAGAGAGCTCGAAGATGCTCTGCGAGAGCTTGGGTGTGAGACCCGGATCGTCGCTTGTGATGTCGCGGATCGTGCGCAACTGCAAGAGCTGATCGAGTCGATCCCAGAGGAGCACCCGTTGAGTATGGTGGTTCACGCGGCAGGTGTGCTCGATGATGCTTTGATCGAGTCATTGGATACGCAGGGACTAGCTCGTGTGATGACACCGAAGGTTGATGCCGCTATCAACCTGCACGAGCTGACAGAGCAGTACAAGCTCGATGAGTTTGTCCTGTTCTCTTCGATCGCGGCGTCTCTGGGCGCTCCGGGGCAGGGCAACTACGCCGCGGCCAACGCGTTCCTTGACACCCTCGCTCAATACCGCCGCGCGAAGGGCCTACCCGGTATCTCCCTAGCGTTTGGTGAGTGGGAGCAAACAACCGGTATGACCGACGCTCTCAGCGAGCAAGACCGTGCACGCTTCGCGCGAGTCGGCATGATCGCCCTCACCAAGGAACAGGGACTCCACTTGATCGATATCGCGCGCAACACCAACCACTCCCTGCTACTACCGGTACACCTAGACAACAACATCCTACGCGCCCAAGCAAAGACCGGGACGCTACCCCAAATCATGCGCGGACTCACCCGCACACCCACCCGACACACATCAAACACCACGGGCTCACTCGCCAAACAACTCGCCAACTCACCCGAAACAGAATGGGACACAATAGTCCTAGAGCTAGTCAAAACCCACCTCGCCACCGTCCTCGGACACACCACCACCAACACCATCGACCCAACCCGCCCCTTCACAGAGCTCGGCCTCGACTCACTCGCAGCGCTCGAGCTACGTAACCGCCTAACTCACGCAAGCGGTCTTGGTCTGCCGCCAACACTTGCCTTTGATCATCCCAATGCCGGTGCATTGTCGCAGTACCTGCTGTCGAGACTCCGACGGCCTACATCGTCAGATGAGGCTCTTCCCCAACTCGTGCAGGAACCCGATGCTCGCTTTGATCCTTTTCCAGTAAATGATATTCAGCGCGCTTACCTAGCTGGTCGCAGCGGTGCTTTTGAGCTCGGAAACGTTTCTACCCATCTATATTGTGAGGTAAAATTTGCTCAGCTTGATTTCGAGCGTCTAAATGTGTCGGTCGATCGATTGATCGATAGGCACGAGATGCTGCGTGTAGTGTTTACAGAGGACGGTCGCCAGCGGATTTTGGAGACGGTACCGCCCTATATTGTCGATGTAAGCGATTTTTCGAACGCATCGTCAGCGGCGGCATCCCATCACACGGAAATGATGCGAAAGCAGCTTTCACACGAGGTTCGCCCCGCGCACCAATGGCCCTTGTTTGGACTCAAAGCCGTCCTGCTGCCTGGAGGTGGCGTTCTTTTGCATGTCAGCCTCGACATGCTGGTAATGGATATCTCGAGCATGCAGCTGCTGGTTGGCGAGCTGACCGAGCTCTACCAAGAACCCTCACGGAACTTGGAGCCTGTGGAAGTTACTTTCCGTGACTATCTTCTCGCGGAGCAGCGCGTCGAGGGAACAGAGCCCTTTGAGCGATCGAAGCGTTATTGGATGGACCGACTTCCGACGCTGCCTCGAGGACCAGAATTGCCCTTGGCGCGGCCCGTGGCCACGCTCGAGCGCCAAGTTGTCGTACGTCGAGAACATCGTATCGATGCTGAGTATTGGGAGCGGATAAAGGTACGAGCGACAGCCGAAAGCGTGACACCCTCTGTCATATTGATGTCCGCGTTTGCCCAGGTGTTGGCGTATTGGAGCAAGAGCCAGCATTTTATCCTCAACGTAACAACCAGCAATCGCCTGCCTTTGCACCCTCGGGTCGAGTCGGTTGTCGGCGACTTTACAACTCTTGAGATGCTAGAGGTGGACGTGCGAGAGGTGCGCGGGCTGGGTCAGCTGGCAACAGCGTTGCAAAATCGCCTGTGGAAGGACCTCGAGCATTTCCACTTCAGCGGGATACGGGTGATCAGCGAGCTCGCGCGACTCCGCCAGGAAGGTGTACTTGTGGCGCCAATCGTATTCACTGGCGGTCTTGGCATGGACATGAGCGCGATGGACAATGTCACGTATGCCGTATCGCAGACACCGCAGGTCCTTCTCGATCATATGGTCTTCGAAGTCTCAGGATCGCTGCTCTTTGCCTGGGATAGCGTGCAGGAAGCATTTCCAGAGGGGATGCTGGACGATATGTTCAACGTGTACTGCCGATACTTGGAGGCGATTGCGAAGCACGACGGACTTTGGGATGGCACCGAAGAATATGATTGGCTTCCCACCGGTCAGCGATCTATTCAAGCAGAGATCAGGGAGAGGGAGGCGCCCATCGAGGGTTCTTTCGTCGAAAGCGACCTGCTGCATAGTGGTTTTCTTACTCAAGTCGCGCTGAATCCTGAGCGGCCGGCTCTAATCTGGCCTGATGGTCAGATGACCTACGAGGAGCTCGCGCGTCGCGCCACTGTCATTGCCCGCAAGTTGCGCGCTCACGAGGTCCAGGCTAATAGCCTCGTCGGTGTCAGTGTAGCCAAGGGTTGGAAGCAAATCGTCGCCGTGCTCGGCGTGCTGATGGCTGGCGGAGCGTACCTTCCGATCGATCCGGAGCTTCCCAGGCAGCGCCGACACTATTTGGTCGAACACGCTGGGGTTGGCGTTGTTGTCACTGAGGACTTGGAGTCTGATGGATGGCCGGACTGTATCTCCCAGCTCGATGTGGAAGACGATCCCGAGTGTGAGGATATAATCCGTGCTGACCAGGTGCAAAAGCCGGAAGATCTAGCCTACGTGCTATACACCTCCGGCTCGACGGGCGCTCCGAAGGGCGTTGCGATTTCACATGGGGCCGCTTGGAACACCATCCTGGATATAAATGAGCGCTTCGGTGTCGGACCCTCCGACTGCGTTTTGGCGCTTTCCTCATTGAGTTTCGACCTGTCGGTGTATGACGTGTTCGGTGTGCTTGCCGCCGGGGGAAGAGTCGTCTTGCCGGCATCCGGCACGACTCGTGATCCTCGACATTGGTTGGAAGCATGTGAAACACACGGCGTGACCATATGGAACTCCGTTCCCGCTTTGATGGAGATGGCCGTACAGCAGGCCGAGATGAGCTTGACGGCACCTTCCTCACTACGTCTAGTTCTGATGAGTGGCGACTGGATCCCAGTCTCTTTACCTAATCGCATTCATGCACTTGTGCCGGATGCCGAGGTGGTAAGTCTTGGGGGAGCCACGGAGGCTGCGATTTGGTCGATTTTCTATCCGGTGGATATAGTGGATCCGAGCTGGGAGAGCATCCCGTACGGAAAGCCGCTGCGCAATCAATTCTGGGAAGTTCTCAACGAGCGAATGGAACAGTGTCCAGTGCATGTGCCTGGCCATCTCTATATCGGGGGCGCGGGGTTGGCGGAGTGCTATTGGCGAGACGAGGAGAAGACTGCAGCGAGCTTTGTTCGAAATCCGCGCAGCGGCGAGCGTCTGTACCGGACAGGGGATCTTGGTCGATACCTCCCTGACGGGAATATCGAGTTTCTCGGGCGTGAAGATTTGCAGGTAAAGATCGGTGGCTATCGCATCGAGCTAGGTGAGATAGAAGCTCACCTCAATGCCAACCCGCGAGTGGAAGCAGCGACCGTGGTTGCCGTTGGGGAGGCTCGTGGACATCAGAGCTTGGCCGCGTATGTCGTACCGCGACATGAGGAGTTCCTGACGGGCGAAGATCATAAGCCATCTGTGGCACGGGCTCACCATTCCTCGGATGAGTATAAAAATCTCGGTTTGGTTGAAATGGATATGGACGGTATTATCGCCGATCCGACGGAGCGGCTCGAGTTCAAGTTGCGTCGTCATGGACTCCGCGCCTTTCCAGCCGAGTCGGCGATCGGACTGCCGTCGGTGTGGAGCGAGAAGGAGCGTGAAGCATTCTACGGTCGTCGTAAAAGTCATCGTAGCTTTGATTCAAATCCGGTATCGCTTACGTCGCTGTCGGCGCTGCTGGATGTCCTTGGCTCCGTCGAGGCTAATGGTTTTCCAAAGTATAGATACGGATCGGCCGGTGGACTCTATCCAGTACAAACATATGTTGCGGTACGTCCAGACAGGGTGGAGGGGCTGTCGTCGGGAACCTATTTCTACGATCCCCAGGCGCATATGCTCAACATGATCTCGTCCGGCTCGTCACTGGCGATCGACGCTCATGTCCGACCGAATGAAAGCATAGTGGCCGCGTCGGCATTTACGATTGTTCTCGTCGCTGAGCTCGGCGCTATCGAGCCGTTATATGGCCGCTATGCAGAGCGGTTCAGTCTGATCGAGGCAGGTCTGATGGCGCAGCTATTGGAAACCGAGGCGGTTGGCTGCGGCATCGGTCTATGCCAGGTAGGGATCGGTGACGAGAACTTGGTTCGTGAAGCTCTTCAGTTGAGCGATAGTCACATGGTCCTCCACGGATTGCTGGGTGCGGTCTGCCATCCAGATTCGGTATCTGATAATCAAGCGCCGGTTGTAAAGGATGCGGCATTGGCGAGTGAGCTACGCAATTGGCTGTCTGAGAGATTGCCAGCCTATATGGTCCCTGGACAGTTCGTGTCTATGCCAGAGTTTCCTCTTACGGCAAATGGCAAGGTGGATAGAAACGCACTTCGTCGGTTTGCGACCCCTGCCGGTGGTCGCGGAGCTCTCGAAAGCGCCGGCGAGGACAGCGCTATCAACGAAGAACAGGTAGCACGGATGCGGGACGGGCTATTGAGTAAGACGTCGACATCGGAGCGGACCGCCGTCGTACTGGGTATCGTGCGAACCGCGATTGCGAGCGTTCTGGGAATCGAGGACGCGAACGAGATCGAGCCGAATTTGGCATTTAGGGAGTTCGGATTCAACTCACTTCAGGCGGTCGTGCTACGTAATCGGCTGGAGGCGGCGACGGGTCTGCGGCTTCCCACCACGGTTGTCTTTGACTATCCGACGCCGCGGCTTGTCGCAAAGCGGGTGATGGACGAATTCTTCCCGGATGCCGACTCTGTGGAGGGGGTGACGGATGATGCTTCTCAAATCAGCACGCAATTGTCTTCTCCAAATATAGCCGACGCCGTTTCGTCGGATAGTGAGTTGGCGGCTGCGACAGCTGACAATATTTTCGAACTTGTCGACCGAGAGCTTGGTGGATCATGACATGGTGGCACGCGCTCAGCGATACGGGAGCAAAAGGGTAGGCATGCAGGACGACAAGCGGTATCTCGAATACATGAAGCGGCTGACGGCGGAGTTACGCGACACTCGCCGACGGCTACAGGAACATGAGGAAAAGGACGCCGAGCCGATCGCGATCGTCGGAATGAGCTGTCGCTATCCGGGCGGCGTGATGTCGCCGGCGGATCTGTGGGGCTTGGTGGCATCGGGCACCGATGCCATATCCGAGTTTCCGAGAGATCGTGGTTGGGAACTTGAGCGATTGTTCGATCCAGATCCGGATAGCTTGGGGACGAGTTATGTGCGTCACGGCGGTTTTCTCTACGACGCCGGTGATTTCGATGCGGAGTTCTTTGGGATCAGCCCAAATGAGGCGCTAGTGATGGATCCTCAGCAGCGCCTGTTACTAGAAGGGGCGTGGGAGGTCTTTGAGGACGCCGGTATCGATCCCGCATCCCTTGTGGGGACCCAGACAGCGGTCTTCGTTGGGGTTATGTACCACGACTACGGCATCAATGCAGGTCCTTTGTCCGCGGAGCTTGAGGGTTATAGTGTCGTTGGAAACGTAGGAAGCATTGTGTCGGGGCGTTTGGCTTATGTTTTTGGGCTCGAGGGGCCGGCGGTGACGATCGACACCGCCTGTTCCTCTTCGCTTGTGGCTCTGCATTCAGCCTGTCAGGCGCTTCGTTTGAGGGAGTGCTCTCTCGCGTTGGCGGGTGGCGTCACGGTCCTGGCGAATCCCGGCGCGTTTATTGCATTTTCGCGTGGACGTGGTTTATCGGTGGATGGGCGTTGCAAGCCGTTTGCCTCGGGTGCTGATGGTACGAGTTGGTCGGAGGGTATGGGCCTGTTGCTACTCGAGCGTCTGTCGGATGCCGAGCGGAATGGCCACGAGGTGCTGGGGGTCGTACGTGGGTCGGCCGTGAATCAGGATGGTGCTAGCAATGGGTTGACGGCGCCGAACGGTCCGTCTCAGCAGCGCGTTATTCGTCAGGCACTGGCTAGAGTGGGCCTTTCGCCGGCTGATGTGGATGTGGTGGAGGCGCATGGTACGGGTACCGTGCTGGGTGACCCGATCGAGGCGCAAGCGCTGCTGGCTACTTATGGTCAGGATCGTGAAGCCGGGCGTCCATTGTGGTTGGGGTCGGTGAAGTCGAATATCGGTCATGCACAGGCTGCGGCTGGCGTGGCTGGCGTGATCAAGATGGTGATGGCGATGCGTAATGGCGTTCTTCCGAGGACGCTGCACGTGGATGAGCCTTCCAGGCATGTGGATTGGTCAAAGGGCGCGGTAGAGCTTTTGACGGAGGAAGTGCCGTGGGAGAGCGGTGGTAAGCTGCGTCGTGCTGGTGTGTCGTCGTTTGGTGTGTCGGGTACGAATGCGCATGTGATCTTGGAGGAGCCCCCGTTCGTTGGAGAGGAGCGGGAAGCTGGTGTGAATGTTGCGCCTATTGGGAGCATGGAGGTTTTGCCATTTGTGATTTCTGCCTCCAGTAAAAAAGCTCTTACTGCCCAGGCTGCTCGTTTGCGGTCTTTTGTGTTGGATGGGTCGGGGTTTGAGCCCTACGAGGTTGCGCGTGCCCTTGCATCACGCCGTGCCTCTCTTTCGTGTAGAGCCGTTGTGATGGCCGGGGACATCGATGCGCTTGCGGCCTCTTTGGGCGCGCTTGAGTGCGGCGAAGTTGTGGACGGTGTCGTTCGCGGCGCGGTTGCTGTCGGGGGTGGGGGTGGGCTGGCATTTTTGTTCTCGGGTCAGGGTTCTCAATGGGCTGGGATGGGTAAGGGTCTGTATGAGGGCTTTCCTGTTTTTGCACGAGAGGTCGATGTGCTATGCGCTGAGCTAGATGTTCGGCTTGGCCACTCGTTGAAAGACATCTTGTTTGCGAAAGAAAATTCTCAGGAGTCGCTGTTGTTGGGTCGAACGGAATTTACGCAGGCCGCGTTGTTCGCTTTTGAGGTCGCGCTCTACCGGCTTATTGTGAGTTTTGGATTGAGGCCTGACTATCTGATTGGCCATTCGATTGGCGAGTTGGCCGCTGCATATGTGGCTGGTGTGTTTTCGTTGGAGGATGCGTGCGCGCTTGTGGCGGGTCGTGGGCGGTTGATGGGCGGTGTGCCGGGTGTTGGTGGGATGGCGGCGGTGAGGGCGTCGGAGAAAGAGGTACTGGAGAGTCTTTCGGAGTTTGGGGATGGTCTGACATTGGCAGCAGTCAATGCTCCTGAGGGAATCGTCGTGTCCGGTGAGGAAGGGCTACTTGGTCGTTGGGAAGAGTCGCTCAGGGTTGGTGGACGGGGGTGGAAGGTCACGCGTTTGCGTGTGAGTAATGCGTTTCACTCCGCTTTGATGGATCCGATGCTTGAGGAGTTCAGGGCATTGACGGAGAGGATCTTATTTGCTGCTCCTGAGATTCCAGTCGTTTCGAATGTCACGGGTGTAGTTGCTGGTGATGAGTTGACGCTTCCGGAGTACTGGGTCTCTCAGGTTCGGAGGACTGTGCGGTTTGCGGATGGTGTGCGCTGGTTGCGGGACGCGGGTGTGACGCGATTCCTAGAGGTCGGTCCTGATGGTGTGTTGAGTGGCATGACGCATGAATGCCTGGACGAGAATGAGGCTAAGAAGATTCTTGTTGCCGCAAGCCTGCGTGCGCATCGCCCGGAAGTAAATGCGTTCCTTGATTTCTTGGCGCATGCGCACGTGGATGGTTTGGAGGTGAGTTGGGAATCGTTCTTTGATGGGAAGAGCGAGAGGCATGTCGCGCTGCCGACGTACGCCTTTCAGCGTTCTCGCTACTGGCTTGCCTCTAGGCCCGGGTTTACCGATGCGAGCTTGCTGGGGCAGTCCCCGGCTGAGCATCCCCTACTGAGCGCTGCGGTGCGTCTGGCGGGTGATAACGAAAGTTGGGTATTCACAGGACGGCTCTCGCTTGAAAGTCACCCCTGGCTGAAGGATCACATGGTCATGGGTTCGGTATTGATGCCCGGGACCGGCTTTATCGAGCTGGCGTTTGTGGCGGGACAGCGTGTTGGCTTTGAGGTCATCGAGGAACTGACGTTGCAGGCGCCCCTGTTGCTCGGTGATGAGACGGTGGTGCAGTTACAGGTAACGCTATCCGAGGTGGATGCCGAGGGTCGCAGGGACCTGGGAATTTATTCTCGGACGCAAAGAGTCTCGGGGGGAGGGTCTGGGGCTGCAGAGGAGTGGACCTGCCATGCTCTGGGTGTCCTCTGCTCGAGTGAGGGCCTGCCGGATCCCGGATCGGGGGATTTCGGGACGCAGTGGCCGCCGCCTGGCGCTGGGGAGCTCGACAGCGAGTTCTTTTATGATCGCTTGGCGGAAGCCGGCTATAACTACGGGCCATCGTTTCAGGGTCTGCACAGAGCCTTTGAGACAGAGGATGAGCTGTTCGCGGAGGTGGTGCTCGGCGAGGAGGTGGAGAGCGAAGCTCAGGACTTCTGTGTTCATCCCGCGCTCTCAGACGCAGCGCTTCACGCGGCGGTGGGAACGCTGGATGGAGAGCAAGCGACGCGGGTCGCCGTTCCCTTCTCCTTTTCTGGTGTGCGTTTGCTTGGGCGTGGCGCCAGCGCCTTGCGTGTCCATCTTCGCGGGGGGGTCGAGGACTCAGGAACGTTGAGCTTGTTCGCAGTCGATGCGCAGGGCGAGCCTGTGTTTTCGATCCAAAGGCTGCAGACACGAGCGATCGATCAAAGTCAGCTTCAGGTCTTTCAGGATGCCAGCGACGATGCTCTTTACGAGCTCGAGTGGGTGGAGCTCGTTCCGTCCTCGGCTCGTGGCTTACGACCCGCTATAGCCGCACTCGGTTTCGGTGAGAAGATTTCGGGTCACTGGACCGAGGTAGACAGCCATGCGGACCTGCCCGCGCTCGAGGACGCGATCGAGGAGGGCGCTTCCGCTCCGGCGACCGTGCTCGTGGACGCTGGAACGCTGGCCCTCGAGGCGACGGATGGCGAGACGCTTGCGGGAACTATCCACCGGCTTACGCAGCGCGTGCTCGAGCTGCTGCAGGCATGGGTTGCCTCCGAGCAGTTGCAAGGGGCGAAGCTCTTGCTCGTGACGGATCGCGCTGTGGCGGTGGCAGGAGGCGAGGCGCCGAACCTTGCGCAGGCAGCGCTAGCTGGTCTGATGCGTTCCGCACAAATGGAGCATCCCGAGCGCTTCGGCATGCTCGATCTCGACGATGGCGAAGTCTCCCGTGACTCCCTCGACGGTGCGCTCTCGGTGGGAGAGCCAGAGCTCGCGGTCAGAAATGGCTCGTTTTACACCCCGCGCCTCACTCGTCTAAAGCCGAGCGACGATAGCGACTCGCGGGAGTCCTCTAGTTGCGGGGGCACCGTCTTGATCACCGGTGGCACAGGAGGCCTGGGAACGCTTGTGGCACTCCATCTGGCGAGTGAGCATGCCGCGCAGCGGCTGTTGCTAGTGAGCCGCAGCGGTCTCGAAGCCGAGGGGGCGAAGGAACTCAGAGATTCTCTGTCCGAGCTTGGCTGCGAGGTGCGGATCGAGGCGTGCGATATCTCAGATCGTGGGCAGCTCGCAGAGTTGATCGCCTCGATTCCGGACGAGTATCCGTTGAGCATGGTCATCCACGCGGCCGGCGTGCTCAGTGACGGCTTGATCGAATCGCTGGACGGAGAAAGACTCTCCCAAGCTCTTACTCCCAAGGTCGATGCCGCGATCAATCTGCACGAGCTCACAGAAGACATCGACCTCGATGAGTTCGTGTTGTTCTCATCCATCGCGGCATCGATTGGCACTCCCGGACAAGGTAACTATGCTGCTGCCAACGCCTTTTTAGATGCATTGGGCGCATACCGCCGGGCTGAGGGTCTACCCGCGACCTCTTTGGCATGGGGTGCCTGGGATCAAGCGGCTGGTATGACCGGGTCCTTGAGCGAGACAGACCGTGGACGCTTCGCTCGGTCGGGGATCGTCTCGCTCTCAGACGAACAGGGACTCGAGCTATTCGACACGGCGCGGGAAATAGATAAGCCATTCCTACTGCCGGCGCGCCTCGATTTCGGTGTCCTGCGCACTCAAGCAAAAGCTGGCATGCTGCCTGCCGTCTTCCGTAAGCTCATCCGTGCCCCAACTCGCAAAGCCTCCGACGCAGGAGGCACGCTGGCAAGAGAACTCGCAACCTCGCCTGAATCAGAATGGGACAGTATCGTCACGAATCTCGTCAAGAGCCACGTCGCAAACGCTCTCGGACACACCAATCCCGACACTGTCGACATGACTCGCGGCTTGCTCGAGCTGGGACTCGACTCGCTGGGCGCGGTGGAGCTGCGAAATCGCTTGAGTATGGCGACCGGCCTGCGCTTACCCGCCGGTCTGGCACTCGACTATCCGACTGCTGCTGCGCTTTCCAGCCACATTCGGGACTCAGCTATCTCCAAGTACGCCAATTCTGGTGGTTTACACCAGGGGGAGGATGACATCCGCCGTGTGCTGGCGTCGGTCTCGTTGACCCGTCTTCGAGAGGCTGGCTTGCTCGAGTCACTATTACAGTTGGCGGATTCCGACGAAGAGAAGTCATCGGCAGTTGGCGATGATCCAGATCAAAACTACACAGAAGATGATGAGAGCCTGGTTCGAGAGTTGTTCGAGGGATTTGGCCTTGGCTCGTACACAAAGGCTTACGATGACTAGTCTGGGTATCTCTATACGGGGGGCGGCGCCGCTTTTCACGCGGTCTGCGGTCGGTGTGATTTGCGGAGTTCAAATCCCTTTTTCTCTAACGGAGTTGATTAGATGACGACCAGCAACATTGGTGCGCTTCGCGAGGCTATGGAGCGGGCGACTCTCAGAGCCGAATCACGGCAGACCTTTGACCTGCCCTTGACTGCTGATGACGTTCCTCGCTCAGAACGCCTCTCTGGGGGGCCGACGCGTCCCAGCATCATCGGCATTCCGACGACGGCCGCACTGTCTGGCACTCATCAATATCTTGATTTCTCTAAAGGCTTTCGCAATGTAAGAGATGTATTTGCGCTGGCTGTCCCAGGGTTCGTTAGAGGGGAGAGGCTACCAGCTAGCATAGAGGCCGCCGTCGAGGTGGAGGCGAGCGCCGTTCGGCAATGTGTAAGCGACGTCCCCGTTGTGCTAGCGGGCATTTCGTCAGGCGGCACCTTCGCCTATGGCATAGCAAGTTATCTCGAAAGTATTGGCCTAACTGTTGCTGGAGTGGTCTTGGTAGACGCGTATCCTCTCCGCTCGACAGTGTCCCAAGACCATCTAACGTATGCACTGCTTGGGAGGATGTTTCAAGAGAAAGAGTTGCGTCGGTATCTAACCGATACGCGACTGACGGCGATGGCATGGTATGTCAAGCTTTTTAAGGATTGGGAGCTAGCGGAAATAGCCGCGCCCACTCTTTTGGTGCATCCGACAGAGCCCATGCCTGGAATGTCGACGGACGGGGAATGGAGATCTGAATGGCCGCATCCTCATGAAACTATCGAGGTCCCTGGTAACCACTGGACGATGATGATGGAGGACGCTGCTTCGACTGCGGTGGCTGTTGAGAAATGGATAACCGACGTAGCGTGTCCCTGATGGAACAATGGAACGGTGTGTCTGAAAAATGAGTCTGCACGTTGAACGGAAGTCCAATGTTGTCTTTGTATTTGCCGGACACGGCTGTCAATGGCCGGGAATGGCCGTCGACCTGCTTGAATCTTCAACCGTCTTTGCGGAGCAGATAGAGAAGTGTGACGATGCCCTCAGCCCGTACGTGAAATGGTCCCTTATGGATGTCTTACGTGGCAAGCGCAGGGCACGAAGGATCAACCGCGTGGATGTCGTGCAGCCGGTGCTGTTCTCGGTGGCGGTGTCGCTGGCCGAGCTATGGCGTACCTACGGGGTGCAGCCGAACGCGGTGATGGGCCATTCCAATGGTGAGATCGCTGCTGCGTACGTGGCTGGCGGACTGTCCTTGCAAGACGCTGCGCGCGTGGTGGCACTGCGAAGCCAGGCACTCGTCGCTCTCTCCGGCAATGGCGGGGTGGCAGCGCTCTCGGCGAGCGCTGAGCAAGTCGCTCGACGGTTAGAGCGGTGGGAGGACCGCCTGACGCTCGCGGCGATAAATGGGCCTCGCTCTGTGGCGATATCCGGAGATCGTAAGGCGCTCGAGGAGCTGCTCGAGCAGTTTGCGGCCGACGGCGTCGCGGGACGTCGGGTGTCAATTGACTATGCATCTCACTCGCCTCAAATCGAGACTATCCGCGATGAGTTGATTAACGCGCTCGTTCCGATCGCCCCGCGATCGGGCGAGTATTCCTTCTACTCCACTGTCACGGGAGGACGGCTGGACACCGCTGAGCTGAATGCCGAGCACTGGTATCACGGTGAGCGTCAGACCGTCCAGTTCGAGCAGTCAGTCCGTGCATTGCTCGAGGATGGCCATCGCACGCTGATAGAGGTTAGCCCGCATCCGGTGCTCACTGCGGGGATGCAGGAAACCGTTGATGCGGTTGCCGGTGAACGGGGGACAACGGGAGCGCTGGACATTGGGGCAGGTAGAAGTGCGGTCGTCCTGTCGGAGGATGTCTTGGTGGTCGGCTCCCTGCGTCGTGGACAGGGAGGCATGGAGCGCTTGCGAAGCTCGCTGGCTGAGGTGCAGGCCCATCGGTCCGACGGTGCTGAGAGCGCAGCGCGTGAGCACTCCGCGGCGGCCGATTCCCCGCTTGCACAGCACCTGCTCGAACTGCCGGAAGCCGCACGCGAGCGCGTTCTGCTCGAGGAGGTGCGCGCTCAGGTGGCGGCCGTGCTGGGCCAGGAGTCCTCGGCGGCGGTAGGGGCACGGCAGGCGTTCAAGAAGCTCGGCCTCGATTCGGCGGCTGCCGTCGAGTTGCGCAACAGGCTGCGGGCGAGAACCGGATGCCCGATAGCGGCGACGCTGCTATTTGACTATCCGACGCCAGCCGCTTTGGCCGGCCGTTTGCTGGCCGAGCTCAGCGGCGCTGAAGATTCGAGGACGCCGTCGCCCGGCCGTCAGACACGGTCGGCGTCGAGTATCGCCTCGCCAGTTGACGAGCCCGTAGCGATCGTGGGTATGAGCTGCCGCCTTCCCGGCGGGGTGACCTCGCCGCAGCAGCTGTGGGAGCTACTCGCCGCCGGCGCCGATGCGATCGGCGGCTTCCCGACAGACCGGGGATGGGATTTGGATGCTCTCACCGATCCCGATCCGACGCGTTCAGGCTCCAGTGATACTCAGACGGGCGGATTTCTTTATGACGCCGCGCAGTTCGACGCGGCCTTCTTTGAAATCAGCCCGCGCGAGGCGTTGGCAATGGATCCACAGCAACGACTCCTTTTGGAAGTGGCATGGGAGACGCTCGAAAGCGCCGATATCGATCCGCACGCGCTCAGGGGTAGTCAGACGGGAGTGTTTGCGGGGATCAATACGCTCGACTACAACGCGGGGCAGTTCTTCGCGCCGGATGGATTGGAGGGCTATGGCTTGACCGGCACTCTTGGCAGCGTTCTTTCGGGTCGATTGGCCTACACGCTTGGGCTCGAGGGTCCGGCAGTGACAGTGGATACAGCATGCTCGGCGTCGCTGGTAGCAGTGCATCTGGCGTGTGGGGCATTGCGCGCTGACGAGTGCTCTCTGGTGCTGGCGGGAGGGGTTACCGTGATGTCCGGCCCAGGTCTGTTCGTCGAATTCAGCCGTCAGCACGCGCTGGCCCCCGATGGACGCTGTAAGTCGTTTGCGGAGGCGGCGGATGGCACCGGCTGGGGTGAGGGAGCGGGCGTGTTGCTGCTGGAGCGTCTGTCGGATGCGCGCCGCAATGGCCATCGTGTATTGGGCTTGGTGCGGGGGAGCGCCGTCAATCAGGACGGCGCGAGCAATGGGCTGACCGCGCCACATGGTCCTTCTCAAGAACGTGTGATTCGGCGTGCTTTGGTGAGCGCTGGGCTCTCGGCCGAGGAAGTGGACGCGGTGGAGGCGCATGGCACAGGCACGAGGCTGGGAGATCCGATTGAGGCGCAGGCTCTGCTGGCTGTCTATGGACAGGGCCGCTCTGTCGAGGACCCGCTGTGGCTCGGCTCGGTTAAGTCGAATATCGGGCATACACAGGCTGCGGCAGGCGTGGCCGGAATGATCAAGATGCTGATGGCTTTTCAGCACGACATGCTGCCGCAGACGTTGCATGTCGATAGGCCCTCGAGCGAGGTGGATTGGTCAGCCGGTGCGATCTCGCTGCTGACCGAGCAGGTGCCATGGCCGCGTGGAGGCGAGCCGCGGCGTGCCGGGGTATCCTCGTATGGAATCAGTGGGACCAACGCGCATGTGATCTTGGAGGAGGCTCCCTGTGTCGAAGGAGCCTTTGAAGTGGCACATTCCCCTGTCGCTGAGGGTGATGAAGCGCCTGCGGACAACAGCGGTGCACCTGCTGACGTCAATCTGCTCGACACGACGCCATGGGTTGTCTCGGGTCGTGGCAGAAAGGGTTTACGCGCCCAGGGGGAACGGCTACACGCTTTCGTTGCCGCAGAGCCCAATCTCAGCCCTGCGGACATAGGATCGTCGCTTGCGCGTAGGTCTGCGTTTGAGCATCGCGCGGTGGTGCTGGGTAACGGGCGCGACGAGTTGCTGGAAGGTCTCGGGACGCTGGCCGAAGGTAGATCTGGCCCGAACTTGGTCGAGGGTGTCGTAGGGGCCGACGACGGACAGATGGCGTTTCTATTTACCGGTCAGGGTGCCCAGCGAAAGGGCATGGGACATGAGCTATACGAAGCCTTTCCAGTCTTCGCCCGGACGTTTGACGAGGTGTGCGGGTATATGGACGCTGAGCTGGGCCGTTCATTGCGAGGTGTCGTGTTTGGCGAGGAACTGTCTGAGGCGGATTCGATCGCTGTTGGCTCTACGGCTGTGGCGGTCAACGGGTCCGCCCCCAGCGTCGGCTTGCTCGATGAGACCTCGTTCACGCAGGCCGGCCTATTTGCGCTCGAGGTGGCGCTGTTTCGCCTAGTCGAGGCGTGGGGTGTTGTGCCTGACTTTGTGATGGGTCACTCGATCGGCGAGCTCGCCGCCGCGTTTGCGGCCGGCGTCTTCTCGCAAGAGGATGCCTGCCGCCTGGTGGCCGCTCGCGGTCGGTTGATGGGCGCCCTGCCCGAAGGTGGGGCGATGATCGCTGTGCAGGCGCCCGAGGAGCAGGTACGCAGATCGCTCGTGGCATTTGAGGGGTGTGTCGCATTGGCGGCGGTAAACGGCCCTTCCTCGATGGTGATCTCCGGGGATGAGGATGCAGTGTTGGAGTTGGCCGCAGTGTGGCAGGAGCAAGGACTTAAGACCAGGCGGTTGCGAGTCAGTCATGCATTTCACTCACCCAAGATGGATGCCATGCTCGCCGAGTTCGAGTGCATCGCTCGAGAGATATCGTTCAATGATCCAAAAATCCCTGTCGTCTCCAATCTCACCGGTGGTGTCGTTGCTGCCGAGGAATTGTGTACCGCCGAGTACTGGGTTCGTCATATCCGTGAGACTGTGAGGTTCGCCGACGGAGTGAGTTGGCTACGTGGACAGGGGGTGAGGAACTTCCTCGAGCTCGGACCGGACGGTGTGCTCAGTGCGATGGTTCATGAGTGCTTTGCCGAAGGTGAGATGCATCTGGTCGATGACTGGGACGGCGATGTTGGCGACTCCGAGAATCGTCCTGGTAGGGAGGGCAAGAATGGCGCGGAGGTAATGGCGATGCCGGTGTTGCGCGCTGGGCGTCCGGAAGCCCAGACCCTGATGGTCGCCCTGGCAGGAGCATGGGCACGAGGCATGAATCTGGACTGGAACGTGCTGTTCGCCGGATCGGGCGCGCGCGTGAAACTACCAACTTACGTGTTTCAGCGTGAGCGTTACTGGCTGGAGCCGGCTGTGATTGAGACGGAAGATATGGCTGGGGCAGGTCAGGCCTCCGCAGAGCATCCCCTTCTGAGCGCCGTGCTTGCACTGGCCGATGATCGAGGATGGCTGTTTACCGGGCGCCTGTCCTTACAGTCCCATCCATGGCTGGCGGATCATCTTGTGATGGGCGCGGTGATGCTGCCAGGCACTGCGTTCCTGGAGATCGCGCTGCACGCTGGGAGCTTGGTCGGATGTAAGACGCTGAAGGAGCTGACGTTGGAGGCGCCGCTGGTGCTGCCTGAGAACGGTGGTGTGCAGATTCAAGTGTCGGTCGGCGAACTTGACCAAGCCGGTGCTCGATCGGTGAGCATTTATGCTCGTACAGAGAGGGCATTGGCCGGTGAGTCGATGCAGCTGTTTGACGCGGATGGCGCATCTGAGGGATGGAGGCGTCACGCGGGCGGTGTGCTTGCTGAAGGCGAGCCGGCTTCAAATGGGGTGCTGAAGTCGGCGGCGGGAGAGTGGCCACCGGCAGGCGCTGAGCCGGTGAGCGTCGATGATCTCTACGACCGGTTCAGCGAGCACGGCCTGGACTATGGACCGGTCTTCCAACGCGTTGATCGAGCGTGGCGACGGGGAGAGGAGATCTTTACGGAGGTCTCCCTGCCTGAGGACAAACATGATCGGACGGGCTCGTTTACCGTGCACCCGGCACTCTTTGACGCGGCGCTGCACGGAGTGGAGTTGATAGCGCCCGATGTCCCTGAGGGTGGAGAGGCGGGCGGTGCCCGGCCACGTCTGCCGTTCGCTGTAAATGGTGTCAGCGTGTATGCGCCGGGTGAGTCTTCGGTTCGAGTTCGCATCTCCCCGACGGGCACAGACACTGTGTCGGTCGTGATTGCCGACGAAAATGGTGCTCCAGTCGTGTCGGTTGACTCCCTTGCCTTGCGAACGATGGTTGCCGAGCAGCTCGGTGATGTGTATACGCCCTACCGAGAGTCGCTGTTCGGTGTGGATTGGGCGCAAGACGCATTCGACCCTGTTGGATCAGGGGGGATCGATAGATGGGCGACGCTGGACGCGGACGAGCAACCACTTGCGAGGATGTCACAGACATCGATGGTATTTGAGGATCTGGCAGCGCTTGAGAAGGCATTGGATGATGGACTCTCGGTGCCGGAGTTTGTACTCATGACATGCAAGCCAGAGGGGGCTGAGATTCCCGAAGCGGTGCGTGTCGGCCTTTTCAGGGTCTTGACATCACTGCAGCACTGGCTGGCCGATCAGCGACTTTCGCCAAATCGATTGGTGGTGGTGACTCAGAAAGCCATAAGCGCACGTACGGGTGAGGATGTAGACGATCTCGCCGGCGCCGCGGTGTGGGGATTGGTGCGCTCCGCGCAGTCCGAGCATCCCGATCGCTTCATGTTGATCGACGTCGACGGCGAGCCATCCTCGTGGGAAGCGTTGCCCGCCGCGCTTGCCACGAGGGAGCCCCAGCTGGCGATACGCGCAGGCTCAATGCTTGCTCCAAGGCTCGCACGAATCGATCCCACCGTACCCGAGTGTCATGACGACGGTATGCTCGGGTGTGATCCAGAGAGCACCGTGCTGATCACAGGCGGCACCGGAGGCCTGGGCGGGATAGTAGCCCGGCATCTCGTTGAGAATCATGGATTACGTCGGCTGTTGCTGGTGAGTCGCAGCGGTCTCGAGGCGGCGGGCGCCGGTGAGTTGGTGGCAGAGCTTGTCGAGCTCGGTGCGCAAGTGACGGTGCTTGCCTGCGATGTTGCTGACAGAGAGAGACTGAAAACGCTTCTCGAGACTGTCTCTTCGGAGCATCCGCTGAGTGTCATTGTGCATGCAGCGGGAGTTTTGGACGACGGCGTCGTCGATCTATTGACACCTGAGCGTTTTGACCCGGTGCTGGCTCCCAAGGTCGATGCGGCGTGGCATCTGCACGAATTGACAAAGAGCATGGATTTGCAAGCGTTTGTCTTGTTCTCCTCGGTGGCTGGCATATTTGGTAATCCAGGGCAAAGTAATTACGCGGCGGCGAACTCATTCCTGGATGGACTTGCTGCGCATCGGCGTGCGCAGGGCCTTGCGGGGATGGCGATGGCCTGGGGAGCATGGCTCGATGCGAGCGGCATGGCGGGCCGGATGGGCGAGGTCGGTCTGACGCGGATGGCTCGCATGGGGATGGCAACTCTCTCATCCGAGCAGGGCTTGGACCTGTTCGATGCGGCGTGCACACTCGCTGGGCCGCTGGTGGTGCCGGTACGCCTGGACGCGGCTGCCCTGCGCGCTCAGGCCCGAGCCGGAATCGTGCCGCCATTGCTAGGCAGGCTGTTTCGGACGCCGACCAGGCGCCGGGCCGATAATGTCGGTGGGTCGCTGGCGAGACAGCTTCTGGGTCTATCCAGGGATGAGCGTGAGCGCAGCTCGTTGCAGCTCGTACAGGCTCAGGCGGCAATTGTACTGGGACACGCCTCTCCGGAGGCAGTGGATGCAAGGCGGGCGTTCAAGGAGCTCGGGTTCGACTCGCTCGCTGCTGTGGAGTTGCGCAACCGGCTAGCGGCGGCAAGTGGGCTGCAGCTGCCGGCAATGCTTGTGTTCGATCATCCCTCCCCGGCGGCGCTGGCACGATACCTGGTCGATAGGGCGATGGGTGCACAGAACGATCTCGCGGTAGCCGCGCCGGTGGTTGTGAGAGGGGATGAGCCGATCGCGATAGTGGGGATGAGCTGTCGATATCCCGGTGGCGTCAGTTCCCCGCAGGATCTTTGGGACCTCGTGGCTTCCGGCCGGGATGCAGTAGGGACGTTTCCCACCAACCGCGGCTGGGATCTAGAGAAGCTGTATGACCCGGACCCCGATCATCTGGGCACCAGCTATACCCGGGAGGGCGGATTTTTATATGACGCGGGAGAATTCGACTCTGCCTTCTTCGGTATCGCTCCTCGGGAGGCGTTGGCGATAGATCCGCAGCACCGTCTGTTGCTAGAAGCGTGCTGGGAAACCTTTGAAGACGCCGGCGTCGACCCTGCATCATTGCGAGGTAGCCGAACAGGGGTGTTCGCAGGCGTGATGTATCACGACTACGGAGTTCGCTTCTCCGGATCGGCGCCGGGAGATCTGGAGGCCTATCTGGGCACGGGCAGCGCCGGGAGCGTGGCGTCGGGTCGGGTGGCTTATTCGTTTGGTTTGGAGGGTCCGGCTGTATCGGTGGATACGGCCTGTTCTTCGTCGCTTGTGGCTTTGCATTTGGCGTGTGGGGCGTTGCGTGGCGGGGAGTGTTCGTTGGCGCTTGCGGGTGGTGTGACCGTGTTGGCGACACCGGGAGTGTTCGTCGAATTCTCGCGTCAACGCGGCCTCGCTCGGGACGGGCGCTGCAAGTCTTTTGCCGATGGCGCGGACGGGACCGGTTGGGGCGAGGGAGTGGGAATGTTGTTGCTGGAGCGTCTATCAGACGCGCGTCGTAATGGTCACGCGGTGCTGGGTATCGTGCGAGGCACCGCCGTCAACCAGGATGGTGCGAGTAATGGGTTGACGGCGCCGAATGGTCCTTCTCAGGAAAGGGTCATTCGTCAGGCATTGGGAAACGCCGGTTTGCAGCCCGGCGATGTGGACGTGGTGGAGGGTCACGGTACGGGGACGAGACTCGGTGATCCGATCGAGGCGCAGGCGTTGTTGTCCACCTATGGGCGGGGACGACCGGAGGACAGGCCGTTGTGGTTGGGGTCGGTGAAGTCGAATATTGGTCACGCGCAGGCTGCTGCTGGTGTGGCTGGGGTGATCAAGATGGTTATGGCGATGCGTCATGGGGTGTTGCCCAGGACGTTGCACGTGGACGAGCCTTCGAATGAGGTCGATTGGTCTGTCGGTGGGGTGTCGTTGCTGACGGAGGAGGTGCCGTGGGAGGGTGCTGGCAGCCCTCGTCGTGCCGGGGTGTCCTCATTCGGGATTAGTGGTACGAATGCGCATGTGGTTTTGGAGGAGGCTCCTGTTGTTGAGGGGCGGGGTGTTGGTGTTGGTCGGGGTGTTGGTGTGGATGGTGTTGGTGGTGTTGGTGTGGTTTCTTCTGTGGGTGGGGGGTTTTGGCCGTTCTTGGTGTCTGGGTCTTCGGAGGGTGCTTTGGGTGCGCAGGCTGTTCGTTTGGCTGGGTTTTTGAGGGATGGGCCGGGGCTTGATCTTGGTGATGTGGCGGGGTCTCTTGCGTTGCATCGTTCGCATTTGTCTCATCGTGCGGTGGTGGTGTGTGGTGATCGTGAGTCTTTGTTGGTTGGTCTGGACGCGCTTGCTGGTGGGGAAACTGCTGATGGTTTGGTTGGGGGAGTGGTTGGTGGGGGTGGGGGGAGGATGGCGTTTTTGTTTTCGGGGCAGGGTTCTCAGTGGGCTGGGATGGGTGGTGAGTTGTATGGGGTGTTTCCTGTTTTCGCGGGCGCGTTTGATGAGGTTTGTGGGGTGTTTGATGGTCTTTTGGGGCGGTCTTTGAGGGAGATTGTTTTTGCTGTGGAGGGCTCGGATGATGCTTTGTTGCTTGGTAGTACGCGTTTTACTCAGCCGGCGATGTTTGCGTTGGAGGTAGCGCTTTATAGGCTTATGACTTCGTTTGGTGTGTTGCCTGATTATTTGATTGGGCATTCGATTGGTGAGCTTTGTGCTGCTTATCTTGCTGGTGTGTTTTCTTTGGAGGATGCTTGTGTGTTGGTAGCGGAACGCGCGCGATTGATGCAGGAGTTGCCCGAGGCGGGCGCGATGCTTGCTATTCAGGCCTCCGAGGGAGAGGTTTGTGATGGTTTGGGGGGTCTTGGGGATCGTGTTTGGTTAGCGGGTGTCAACGGTCCTGGGGCTGTTGTTGTTTCTGGTGATGTTGAGGCTATCGATGTGTTGCATGGTGATTGGTCGGGGCGGGGGCGTAAGTGTGCGCGGTTGCGTGTGAGTCATGCTTTTCATTCGGGCTTGATGGACCCGATGCTTGATGAGTTGGTAGAGATAGCGCGGGGTCTTCGTTTCTCCGAGCCGGTGATCCCGATCGTTTCTAATGTCACTGGTTCCCAGCTTTCTGTGGAGGAGGCTGTCTCGCCTGAGTATTGGGCGCGTCATGTCAGGGAGACTGTGCGTTTCTTTGATGGTGTGCGTTTCCTTGAGGGCGCGGGAGTCACGCGTTTCATGGAGATCGGGCCTGATCGTGTGTTGGGAGCGCTCGTTGCTGGGTGTCTTGGCGAGGACTTGGCGGGTAAGGCGTTCATCGCGGCTGGTATGCGTTCGCGGGTATCGCAAACGAAGACGTTCCTTGAGGGGATAGCGGGCGCGTATGTTGGTGGTGTGGGTGTTGATTGGGGTTCGTTGTTTGGTGGGTGGGGTGGGGGTCGTGTTGGGCTTCCTTTTTATGCTTTTCAGAGGAAGCGTTATTGGTTGGGGATGGGTGTTGGTGTTGGTGATGCTGTTTCGCTTGGGATGGGTGCGGGTGAGCATCCGTTGTTGGGTGCCGCGGTGCGGTTGGCGGGTGGTGGTGGTTGGTTGTTCACTGGTCGTCTTTCGCTGGATAGTCATCCCTGGATAGCTGATCATGCGGTCATGGATACGGTTCTTTTTCCTGGTACTGGTTTTATCGAGTTGGTTCTCGCTGCGGTTGAGAGGGTTGGTGGTGGTAGTGTTGAGGAGCTTGTTTTGGAGGCCCCGTTGTTGTTGGATGATGGTGGGTGTCAGATACAGCTCTCGGTTTCTGAGGTGGATGAGCAGGGGCGCTCACAGGTTGCTGTTTACTCTCGTTCGCAGACCGTTGTTTCGGGGGATGAGGGTTCTGTGGAGTGGACTCGTCATGCTTCGGGGGTACTCGTTAGCGGTGATCCTTCCGTGGTCCTTGAGCTTGGTGAGCTCGCGGGTGAGAGTTGGCCGCCTGGTGGTGCTGGCGAGCTTGAGGCGGAGTTCTTTTATGATCGTTTAGCGGAGGCTGGCTATAATTATGGTCCTGTTTTTCAGGGTCTGCGTCGGGCGTGGGCTTCTGGGGACGCGATTTATGCTGAGATAGCTCTCGAGGAGGACGAGCGTGATCGCGCGTCTGGTTTTTATGTTCATCCCGCGTTGCTGGACGCGGCGCTGCACGCTTTGATCCTGGAGGCGTTGGATAGTGGGAGCTCCAGCGAGACACAGATACCGTTCTCTTTCTCTGATATACGTCTCTATGGTCAGGGCGCCTCCTCGCTGCGAGTATGCCTGAGCAAAACCACGACAGCACCAGGACCCACGCAGTCTGATAGCAGTCAGGGATCATTGAGTTTGCTAGCGCTCGATTCATCGGGAGAACCGGTGCTATCGATCAAGCAGCTAAAGACACGCACGATCGACCCAAGCGCTCTACAGAGCACCAAACGCAAAGATCACGACTCCCTCCTACGCCTGGAGTGGATAGAACTCAGCACTGCTGCTGCTGGGACTGTCGCTGGCGCGACTGCCGGGGCTGGCGTGACTGCTGGCGTGACTGCTGGGGCTGGTGTGACTGCTGGCGTGACTGCTGGGGCTGGTGTGACTGTTGCTGGGGATGCGTCGTGGAATGGTTCGGTATTGAGCGCGGCGGTGATCGGCTCTGCTCTAGCGATAGACGACAGCGAAGAGGATCTTCCTGGTGGTATCGAGCTGGAGCGTTATACAGACCTGCAGAGCCTCGAGGACGCGATCGAGCAGGGAGCAACACCGCCACAAATAGTGCTCTTGCAAGCATCGGCGCTCGTGAGTACCGATGACAACGAGCTCGCTGGGACAGTCCACGCGCTCAGCGCCGGCGTGCTTGAATCGCTGCAGGCGTTCCTGGTCTCGGAAAGCCTCGTTGACGCAAAACTAGTGCTCGTCACACAAAACGCGTTAGCGATCGCGGAGAACGAGACACCGAACCTAGCCCAAGCAGCGCTCCCGGGTCTTTTGCGTAGCGCTCACTCAGAGCACCCCGAGCACTTCTCACTGATAGACCTAGACACAACCAAAACATCCACAGAGATCCTCCACACCGCGCTTCGCAGCGAAGAATCAGAGATCGCTATCAGAGAAAACATACTTTACACACCGAGACTCACACGGCTAAAGGACAACCACTCCGACCCGAGCAGTGCTCCTGCCTCAGGCAGTGCGCTCGACTCGGGTAGTGACCTTGGCTTGAGCGGCGCTCCCGACTCGAATGGCGGGTCTGATGCGAACGGTAAGCGTCACTCCAGAGGGTCCTTTGATCCTGACGGCACAGTATTGATCACTGGTGGCACGGGTGGGTTGGGAGCTCTGCTGGCTCGTCACTTAGCCAAAGAGCACGGTGCGCGTCACCTGCTCTTGGTCGATCGCGGTGACCCGGATGCAGAAAGCGCGAGAGGGCTTGAAGACGCGCTGCAAGAGCTTGGGTGTGAGACCCGGATCGTCGCTTGTGATGTCGCGGATCGTGTCCAACTACACGAGCTGATCGAGTCCATCCCCGCGAAGCATCCGCTGAGCATGATAGTTCACGCGGCCGATGCGCTCGATAATGCTCTGATCGAGTCACTGGACGAAGAGGGACTTGCTCGTGTGATGACACCGAAGGTTGATGCCGCTATCAACCTGCACGAGCTGACAGAGCAGCACAAGCTCGACGAGTTCGTCCTGTTCTCTTCGATCGCCGCGTCTCTGGGCGCTCCGGGGCAGGGCAACTACGCCGCGGCCAACGCGTTCCTTGACACCCTCGCCCAATACCGCCGCGCGAAGGGCCTACCCGGTATCTCCCTGGCCTTTGGTGAGTGGGAGCAAGCGACCGACATGACGGACGCGCTCAGCGAGCTGGACCGTGTGCGCTTCGCGCGCGTTGGCATGATCGCCCTCACCGAGGAACAGGGTCTCCAGTTGATCGATATCGCGCGCAGCAGCAGTCACTCCCTGCTGCTGCCGGTACACCTGGACAACAACATTCTGCGCATTCAAGCAAAGACCGGGACGCTACCCCAAATCATGCGAGGACTCACCCGCACACCCACCCGAAGGACATCGAACACCGCGGGCTCACTCGCCAAACAACTCGCCAACTCGCCCGAAGTGGAATGGGACACGATAGTCCTAGAGTTGGTCAAGACCCATGTCGCCGGCGTCCTCGGGCATAGCACCTCCAACGCCATTGACATAACGTACGGTTTTCTGGAGTTGGGGCTCGATTCGCTCGGCGCCGTGGAGTTGCGCAACCGTTTGGGTCAGGCGACCGGGCTGAGGTTGCCATCCACGCTGGTCTTTGACTACCCCACACCGGCCGCGGTCTCCAAATACCTGCTCTCGAAGGTCGCTGATAACGGGGCGAAGCGCTCCCCGATCGACGAGGAGTTCGACAGGCTGGAGGCTATGCTCACCTCGCTGGCCGAGGACGACGGTCGGCGGAAGCAGATCAAGGCGCGTTTGCGGTTGCTTTTGACGAAAGTTGTTGGGGATGTAAGCACGCAGGACAGCGACATCGCTGTCGATCGAATCCAGTCGGCGACAACCGACGAGATCTTTGAGCTCATTGACGAAAAACTCCGGGGGTCCTAGAATGCATATGTCTGACGAAGATAAGCTGCTGCAATATCTGAAGCGTGTAACGCTGGAGCTGCAGGAGACGAACGACCGCCTCGAGGTAGCCGAACAGCGCGAGCCGATTGCGATCGTGGGGATGAGCTGTCGCTATCCCGGAGGTGTCTCGTCTCCTGATGAGTTGTGGACGCTTGTCGCTTCGGGAGTGGACGGGATTGGCGAATTTCCCACCGACCGTGGCTGGGAGTTGGAGAGCCTTTACGATCCAGATCCAGAACATCTGGGTACGAGCTATACCCGTCATGGAGGTTTTATTTATGACGCTGGGGAGTTTGATGCCTCGTTCTTCTCTATCTTGCCGCGTGAAGCCCTGGCGATGGATCCTCAGCAGCGGTTGCTGTTGGAAGGCGCTTGGGAGGTCTTGGAGGACGCTGGGATCGATCCCCTGAGTCTCAGGGGAAGCCAGACGGGGGTGTTCGCGGGTGTGATCCCCTATGGCTATGGCTCGGGCTCGAAGGCCGACGAGCTCGAGGGTCTTCGCATGGTTGGCAGCCTGGGAAGCGTTGCTTCCGGGCGCATCGCCTATACGTTTGGTTTCGAGGGTCCGGCTGTGTCGGTGGATACGGCCTGCTCTTCCTCGCTGGTGACGATTCATCTGGCCTGCCATGCGCTAAGGCAAGGCGAGTGTGAGCTGGCGTTGGCCGGCGGGGTGACGATTATGCCATCGCCGACGGGATTCATCGAATTCAGTCGACAGCGCGGCCTCGCAGTGGATGGGCGTTGCAAGTCTTTCGGTGCGGGCGCCGATGGTACGAGTTGGTCTGAGGGTTCAGGTCTCGTGCTTCTGGAGCGGCTTTCTGAGGCGCGCAGAAACGGGCATGAGGTGCTGGCGGTGGTGCGCGGTAGCGCCGTCAATCAGGATGGAGCCTCGAATGGGCTGACAGCTCCCAATGGTCCCTCCCAAGAACGGGTAATACGCCAGGCGCTGGCCAGCGCGGATCTTTCGCCCAAGGATATAGACGCAGTCGAGGCACATGGTACGGGCACAATGCTTGGCGATCCTATCGAGGCCCAGGCGCTCATCTCAACCTACGGTCAGGAACGCTTGAATGGTCCCTTGCGGCTTGGTTCTATCAAGTCAAATATCGGTCACACCTCCGCCGCGGCTGGAGTGGCTGGGGTGATCAAGATGGTACAGGCGATGCGTCACGGACTCTTGCCCCCGACGCTGCACGCGGACGAGCCCTCACCGAACGTGGACTGGTCAGAGGGTGAGGTGACGCTGCTCACCTCACCCGTGAGCTGGCCCCGGGGAGAGCGCTTACGCCGGGCGGGAGTCTCGGCCTTCGGTGTCTCTGGGACCAATGCGCATTTGATCTTGGAGGAGGCGCCGCGCCCAGGGCAGTCAACCGCCGAGCGAGCGTCGCTGCGGCCCACGACAGACATCCCTTGCTCTCCGAGACCGGAGCTGTTGCCATTCTTGATCTCGGCTTCGAGTGAGCAAGCGCTGAAAGCGCAATCTGCTCGCTTGCACGCGCGCTTGAACGTCAAGCCCGATCTCGAGCCCGTTGGGCTTGCCAGCTCTCTGGCGCTCGGGCGCGCTCAGCTCCCTCACCGAGTCGTCGCTATGGCCAAAGATCAGAGTGATCTCTCCGGCCTGCTCTTAGCTCAGCAGCGTGACGAGCCGGCCGATCGCCTCATCCAAGGCACGGCACGCAACGAGGGCAAGGTGGCATATCTATTCTCCGGCCAGGGTTCGCAGTGGGAGGGGATGGCGCTTGAGCTATGGCAGTCATCCCCTGTATTTGCAGAGCGCATGCAGGCTTGCACAGATGCGCTTACCGCCTATCTGGGATTTTCTCTGGAGAGCGTCCTACGCGGGGAATCCGAGGCTCTCTCGCTGGAGCGAGTGGACGTGGTTCAGCCGGCGCTCTTTGCGGTAATGGTCTCGCTCGCCGCGCTGTGGCGCTCATTCGGGGTGACCCCTGCGGTAGTTGTCGGACATTCCCAGGGTGAGATTGCAGCGGCTCATGTTGCGGGCGCCCTCTCTCTCGAGGACGCCGCGAAGGTGGTGGCGCTGCGCAGCAGGGCTCTGGCCGACGAGCTCTCGGGGCACGGCGGCATGGTCTCTGTCTCTCTGCCCGTGGAGCGCGTGCAGAGAGATATAGAGCCCTTTGGCGAGCGGCTCTCGGTGGCGGCGATCAACGGACCTTCTGCGGTTGTCATCGCGGGTGATGAGCAGGCGCTGCAAGAGATGCTCTCCGACTATCAGTCTCAAGGGGTCAGGGCACGCGGGCTCCCAGTCGACTACGCATCGCACTCGACGCAGATCGAGGCGATCCGTGGACGTCTGCAAGACGAGCTCTCGTCGATCAGCCCGCGCTCCTCTGAGATTCCGTTCTATTCCACCACAACCGGCGCTCTGCTTGACACCTCGGAGCTGACCGCTGAGTACTGGTATCGCAACTTACGTCAGACGGTAAAATTCGAGCAGGTCATCCGGGCTCTCATAGACGATTCCCATTCAGCTTTCATCGAGGTGAGCCCCCACCCGGTGCTGACGATGGCCGTGCAAGAGACTATTGAGGCCCAAAGCTCGGATCCTCAGGCTGTGACTGCGATCGGCTCGCTGAGACGCCAGCAGGGAGGCTTCGAGCGTTTTCTGAGCTCACTCGCAGAAGCTCATGTGCATGGTGTGAGGGTCGATTGGGGTCTGTTGTTCGAGGGGCAGGGTGTGGGACGGATGGGGATTCCTACGTATGCGTTTCAGCGTGAACGCTACTGGTTGGAGGAGGGGACCGGTGGGGGCGATGCTAGGTCGTTTGGCCAATCTTCGGCCGAGCATCCTCTGCTTGGCGCCGCATTGGCGCTGGCTGGTGAAGATGATGGTTGGCTTTTCACCGGGCGTTTGTCGCTGAGGAGCCATCCGTGGTTGAAGGATCACGCGGTAACGGGGACGGTGATCTTTCCGGGCACGGGTTTCATCGAGTTGGCTTTGGCCGCCGCCCAGCGGGTTGGAGCTGGGACTCTCGTGGAGCTCACGTTGCAGGCGCCGCTGCTGTTGGAGGAGCAGGGCGCGGCGCAAATCCAGCTCACGGTTTCCGAGTCCGATGAGCAGGGATGTCGGGAGCTTTGCATTTATTCCCGTCCGCAGGCCTCCTCAGAGGATGAGCTGGAGTCCGAGGAGTGGACTCTACATGCTGGTGGTGTGCTTGGCTCGGTCGGCGGTGGTTTGACGACCAGCTCTGGGGTTGGGCCTGGAGATCCGGAGCTCCAGGCGTTCGCTGCGCAGCCCTGGCCACCGCGGGGCGCGGAGGCGCTGGATACAGAGTTTCTCTATGACCGGCTATCGGAGACAGGCTATGACTACGGTGAGGCCTTCCAGGGGCTGAGGCGAGCTTGGCGTGTGGGTGAGGAGCTGTTCGCCGAAATTGTTCTGGGGGAAGAGGAGACCTCGGAGGCGGCGAGCTTTTGCGTGCATCCGGCGTTGTTGGACGCCGCGCTGCATTCACTTGTCTTCGGGATGTTGGGAGGCATGCAACCCGGGGAGCTTGAGATTCCCTTTTCCTTTGGTGGTGTGCGTCTGTATGGTCAGGGCGCAGCATCGCTACGTGTGCGTTTGAGTGCCGCTGAAGGCGCAGAGACAGATTTACAGACCGTAAGACTGTCCGCACTCGATTCCTCTGGCGAACCGGTGTTGACGGTTGACTCGCTACTGCTGCGTCCGCTGGATCAGAGCAAGCTTCAAAGCTCGAGGCCTCAGGGCCAAGATTCGCTGTTTGAGTTGCAGTGGCGGGAGAGTCCTGTCTCATCCCCCAACGGCTCGATACTTCAGGTGGCGATGTTGGGTCCTGGCGAGGGCTTCGATCAGGTCCCGGGGATCGAGCTGAAGCGCTACTCCAACCTAAAAGCGCTCGAGGACGCTATCGAGGATGGCTCTGAGCCACCGGGATTGGTGCTCGCCGAGGCCAAGGCGATGGCCAACGATGCGGCTCTCCAGATGCGAAAGGAAGGTCGGGAGCTCGCCGGTGCGGAGAGTATTCACGAGCTCACCGCGCGCGCGCTTGATTTGCTCCAGGCATGGATTGCCTCAGAGCGGCTGCTTGAGTCAAAGCTGGTGCTTTTGACTGAGGGCGCTGTGGCGGTGGCGGAGGGTGAATCATCCGATCTTGCCCAGGCAGCGCTCACGGGTCTCATGCGCTCAGCGCTCACGGAGTTCCCCGATCGGTTTGGTCTGATCGACTCAGATGCCAGCGAGGTCTCCTACGCATCTCTGCATGGTGCGCTCTCGAGCGAGGAACCGCAGCTTGCGCTCAGGCAGGGTACGCTCTCTGTCGCGCGGCTCGCACGGGTCTCGGCGGCATTGCGCGAGGAACACGCTCTGAAGGCCCCAGACCCCGATGGCACGGTGCTGATCACCGGCGGCACGGGCGGGTTGGGAGCGCTGCTGGCGCTTCACCTGGCCAAGCAGGGAGTCAAGAGGCTTCTGCTTGTGAGTCGCAGGGGACCACGAGCCGAAGGCGCCAATGAGCTGAAGACTTCCCTGCAAGAGCTTGGCTGTGAGGCGCGGATAGTCGCCTGTGATGTAGCAGACCGCAAGGCGCTCACCGAGCTGTTGGACTCGATCGACGAGCAGCACCGGCTCACCGCGGTCATGCACACAGCCGCCGTGCTCGACGACGGGGTCATCTCTTCGCTCGACGAGGAGCGTCTGAGAAAGGTCATGACTCCCAAGGTCGATGGGGCCGTCAACCTGCACGAGCTGACAGAGCATCTGGAACTCACCGAGTTCGTTCTGTTCTCCTCTGTCTCAGGCACCTTGGGGAGCCCGGGGCAGGGGAACTACTCAGCCGCCAATGCGGTCCTCGACGCCCTGGCGGTCTACCGTCGCGCCAACGGTCTTCCCGGCATTTCCCTGGCGTGGGGCGAGTGGGAGAAGGCCACCGCCATGACCGGGGATCTGAGCGATGCAGACCGCGCACGCTTCGCTCGGTTGGGTGTGAGCTCGCTCCCGGATGAGCAGGGTCTTGAACTGCTCGACATCGCCCGGGCCATCGATCAGCCCCTGCTTGTGCCGATGCGCTTGGACACCGCCGCCCTGCGCCCCCTGGCCAGGATAGGGATGCTGCCGGGGATCCTGAGCGGGCTGATTCGCATGCCCGCCCGCAAAGCGGCGGATGGGCAAGGCCTGCTGGCAAACAAGCTGGCGGAAGCGCCGGAGTCTGAGTGGGAGGCGATCATTCTCGATCTGGTACTGAGCTATGTGGCCCTCGTGCTGGCACAAGACTCCCCGCAGGGAATCGACCCACAGCGCCCGTTCAACGAGGCAGGCTTTGACTCCCTGGCGGCCGTCGAATTCAGGAACCATCTTGGCCGGGCAACTGGGCTCAGGCTTCCTGCGACGCTGATCTTTGACCACCCCACACCAGCCGCGGTGGCCGATCTGCTACGAGAGCAAATGGCACACGTGACCCCGCAAGAGGGACTCTACAGCGAAAGCGCCCCTGGCACCTTGACCGAACTGCTGGGACATGCCCGGGATCGCGACATGATGGCAGACTTTCTGCCCCTACTTGTGAAAGCTGCTTTCCTCAAGCCAACATTCAACTCGCTGGAGGAGCTTCCCGACCTCCCTCGTCTCACAACCATCGCGACAGGTTCTGAGCTCCCTCAAATTGTCTGCATACCGTCGTTCATCGTGGGATTGGGACCGCACCAATATATGCGCTTCGCCAAGGCCTTCGAGGCGAGGCGGACCGTTGCGGGAATGTCACTGCCAGGCTCTGAGCGGGGCGAGCTTCTGCCGGCCACATGGCAGCTCACTGTCAGCGCCATTGCCGAGTCGGTGGCAAAAGCGGTTGGAGACAATCCGTTTGTGCTGGTGGGTTATTCGATCGGAGGGGCGGTCGCCTACGGAATCGCGGAAGAGCTCGAGCGTAACGGACATGCTCTTTCCGGCGTTGGCTTGATCGATCCCTACAGTCTACCGGGGAGCGAGGAACAAGGTCTCGTATTCTCGTCCGCAATGAGGCGTCTACAGGGTGATGACGCCAGTATCTTTCTCAGCGACGACCACCTCTTCATGCTGGGTGCGTACATGCGCATGTTGACAGAATGGCAACCGGGATCGTTGCAGGCGCCGGTGCTCCTCATCCGGCCGAGTGAACCGCTGACAAGCGCCACCATGCAAAGCGCGAAACCGCCACCTTGGGAAGGGACAGACAACCTTGTGAACATTCAAGGAAGCCATTTCACGATTATCGAAGAGGATGCAGAGGTTACAGCCGGGATCGTCGAGACCTGGTTGTCGACGATCGCACAGCCTCTGGTGAGCGCGTGAACCGGCACGTGGCGTGGAGTGAATCTTTCCATGACCCGACTCGCCCGCTTTGTCGGCCGCTTCTCACCTCGATGGGGCCACAAGAGCTATGGCGGTGAGCGCCAGTCCATCGCCAATCAGCCAACGACCTGAAAACTCCGTCAGTCGTTTATCTGCGAGCGGCGGCCCGGCGACCAGCAGCCGGGCGAAAAAGGTCCGCTCTACAGGGTCGACCGTGATGATCGCGTCCTCGAAGCCGAGCCATCGTTTGGCAAGCGGAAACCATGCCTTGTACACGGACTCCTTTGCGCTGAAGAGCAGTCGATCCCAGTGCACATTCGGCTGGCGATGTCCTAAGTCGTCCAGCCACGGCAGCTCCTCCGGACGGGCGATCTCCCCCAGCACGCCGTCGGGCAGCTCGGCGTGGGGCTCGGCGTCGACCCCGAGGGTCACGATCTCGTTCGAGCGCGCGACTCCGCAGGCACGGTAGCCGTCGCAGTGCGTGATGCTGCCGACGACGCCGTCGGGCCACTGCGGCTCGCCACGCTCTCCGCTTCCGACAGCCGCCGCGGGCAGGCCCAGCTTCGCAAGGGCTGTGTGCGCGCATGCACGGGCTGTGGTGAACTCTCTGCGACGCTTCTCGACAGCTCGCCCGAGAACGGCCTCCTCGGCCGGGAACAGCACTGCGTCTTGCGCGTCGTCACGCGCCTCGACCGCAATCACCTCCCGCGGCAGTATCTCCTCGAGCATCAGGCTGTTGACGGAAGTATTTGACGAAGAACGTCCGCGGGCCGACGAAAACGGCGCTCACGCGGGTATCCCAGCGAGACCTCCTCAAATCTCACTCCGTCATGCCATGTGGTGCGCGGAATGTGGAGATGGCCATATACCACGACGCTTGCCCGAAACCGGCGATGCCAGTCCGCCGTGAGCGTGGTACCGCACCACTGGGCAAACTCCGGATGCCACAGCCTCCGGGTCAAATTGGAGATAAGGGGAAAATGATTCACCAGCACGATTGGGATATCGGGATCGCAAGCTGCAAGCCTTTGCTCCGCCTCTCGCACCCTGGCATGACACCATTCGTCCCTGCTGGAATATGGATCCGGATGCAGTAGGAACTCGTCACTGCATACAACACCGGCGGTGTGAGCTCGCGCCAACGACTCCTCCTTCGTTGGCGCGATGTTGCGTCCGAATGTATAGTCGTATAGTAAGAAGAGAGGCGCGATCGTCGCCGAATCGCTACTCCCCTCCCAGATGGGATAGGGATCCTCTGGCGTGATGACGTCAGAGCGTCGGCATATCTCGACCAGATGTCGATAGCGCATCTCGCCGCGTAATTCCATCTGTTCGCTTGGCGAGCTCCAAAGCTCATGGTTGCCGGGCACCCAGATGACCGTGGCAAATCGTTCGCTTAGTAGGCTCAGCGCCCATTCCACGTCCCCGATCGTCTCGCTGATGTCTCCGCAAACCAACAGCCAATCGGCGCCGGATCGCGGTCGTAGGCCTTCCACGATTCGGCGATTCTCGGGATGAGCTACGTGCAGGTCGCTGATGGCAAACAAGTTGCCATGGGGCGTGCACGGGAGGTGCATGCGCGCAAGTATACTGTCGTGCGGCTATGCTCATATGCGATGCGCTGGAGAGGAAATAATCCTCCGGTTGAGAGAGGGCGTCGTGGGCAAGGAACGTGCGTGAGGCGTGTCATGCGAGCTGCTCGCGGAAAGGTGAGTAGCTCGCGGCCGGTTCTCTATTTGCGGAGCGGACGAAGTCGGGGGTTTCATGAGTAGACAGCTTGATCCGGATGCCCAAGCCATTCTCGACGTGGTAGCCGCAATGGGCGCGGCTCCTATACAGACGCTTTCGGTCGACGTCGCGCGAGAGCGGATGAGAGCGGTGTTCATCACCAAGGAAGAGCCGCTTGCCCTGTATTCCGTGGAGGACGAGTCGATGCCCACTCCGGCTGGGCGGCTGCCCTGTCGACTCTATCGGCCCGAGGAAGGGACGCTCCCGATGGCCCTCTTCCTTCATGGCGGGGGCTGGACGGTCAACGACGTTGACACACATGACAGATTATGTCGACGCATCGCCAAGCAGTCTGGTTGGCTGCTGGCGTCGCTCGACTATCGGCGGGCTCCCGAGCATAAGCATCCAGCCGCCCTCGAGGACGCCTACCTCGGGTATCGCTGGCTCCTTGACAACGCTGCGCGTCTTGGAGTTGACACCAGACACCGCGCCGTGATCGGTGAGAGCGCGGGTGGCACTACCGTTGCCTGCTTGACGTTGCTCTTGCGAGATATGAGGGCGCCCATGCCCACCTATCAGATGCTGGCCTATCCGACCACGGATCTGTACGATCGCTGGCCGTCATATGCGGAGCGAGGCACCGGCTATGCACTCGACCGTGACGCCATGCACTGGTATCTGGAGAACTACCTGCCTGCCACCTGGAATGCCCAGGATCCATATCTGTTTCCGATGGCGGCCACCGATTTCTCCGGTCTTCCGCCCACGCTGATCATGACGGCGGAGTTCGATCCGCTGCGGGATGAGGGCGTCGCCTACGCCGAGAAGCTCGCCGGCGCCGGGGTGGTCGTCGAGCATGTGCACGCCGAGGACCAGATGCATGGCTTTCTGATGATGGACCGGGCCGTGGCGCGGGCCGGCGAGCTGATCGACCGGCTGGGGCGATCTCTGGCGTCACACCGACGGCAGACGAGCTAGCCGCGCCAGGGATGCCCGCCCAGTTCGCTCTCTGACCCAACAGAGGCACGACCGGCAGGTGCACGAGGAGGTTGCCGAGCGCAATTCAGCGTGGCCCGGACGAGACATATACCCTCCAATCCGTGCGTATTTTCTCCGGCATTCAGCCCACCGGCTCAAAGCACCTGGGCAACTACATCGGGGCGATCTCCCAGTACGTCGCCGGGCAGGACCGGGGGCAGGCGCTGTACTGCATCGTGGACCTGCACGCGACGACCGTGTCGTACGAGCCGGCGCGGCTGCGCGAGAGTCTGTACGACGTGACCGCGCTGCTGCTCGCCGCGGGCCTGGACCCTGAGCGCTGCACGCTGTTCAGGCAGAGCGACGTGCAGGAGCACACCGAGTTGTGCTGGCTGCTGTGCAGCGTGGCCGAGCTGGGCCGCCTGCAGCGGATGCACCAGTTCCGCGACAAGTCGACCGTTCAGCGCGAGTTGGTGTCGGCCGGGCTGCTGATGTATCCGGTGCTGCAGGCCGCCGACGTGCTGGCCTATCGCGCCGACGAGGTCCCGGTGGGCGAGGACCAGCGCGAGCACCTGGAGCTGATGCGGGACGTGGCGCGGCGGTTCAACGCGCGGTTCGGCGACGGCGAAAAGGTGCTGGTCGTGCCCGAGCACCGCATCCCCGAGGTCGGAGCGCGGATCATGGACCTGCAGGATCCGACGCGCAAGATGTCGACGACCGGCGGCAGCGAACAGGGGACGGTGTACGTGCTCGACGAGCCGAGCGCGGTCGAAAAGAAGATCCGCAGCGCCGTCACCGACTCAGGCACGGAGATCAAACGGGCGCAGGACAAGCCGGGCGTGTCGAACCTGATTGAAATCCTGGCGGTCGCGCGCGCGAGCACGCCCGAGGCGGTCGAGGCGGAGATGGCCGGCGCCCGTGGGTACGGCGACCTGAAGGCCGCGGTGGCGCAGGCGGCGGTCGAGTACCTCGCGCCTGTGCGCGAGCGCTACACCGACCTGCGCGCCGACGAGGACACGCTGGAGGCGGTCCTCGTGAACGGGGCATCGCATGCGCGACAGATCGCCGCCGGAACGCTCGCGGACGTGCGTGAGCGGATGGGCGTCGGTTCTCTCCCACGGCCCCGCTGAGCTGTGCCGGTCTTCGAGCCGGCAGATCTCGCCTCGATCGCGGGTACGGCCGTCGGGGCCAGCCGGTACGGTGAACGGGTGACCGTCGCCACGCTCGACCTCGACCTGGACGTGTTCAGCGGGCCGTTCGACCTGCTGCTGACGCTGGTGCTGCGCGAAGAGGTGGACCTGCTCGAGCTGGCGCTCGCGGACGTGGTGCTCTCCTATCTGGACCACCTGGAGCAGCGCGGCGAGCTGGACCTGGAGACCGCGACGGAGTTCATCGTGCTGATCGCCGCGCTGCTGGAGCTCAAGTCCAAGCTGATGCTGGCCAGCGAGGAGGAAGACGATCAGCTGCTGGACATGGGCCCCGAGCAGGCGGCCGAGGAGCTGCTCACGCGGATGCTGGACGCGCGCCGCTACCGCTCCGCGGCAGGCCACCTGAAGGAGCTGCTCGCGCGCGAGCACGGGGTGCGCTTTCGCGAAGCGCCGCCGCCCGCGCACCTGCGCCGCACCGAGCTTGCACCCGAGGAGGGCTCCCAGGATCCCGCGCTCCTGGGCGAGGCGATCGGGCGGCTGCTGACGATGCCCCCGACGATCAGCCTGCGCCACATCGGCGTCGCACGCGTGACCGTCGCCGAGCGCCTCGCGCACCTGCGTGGGCTGCTGCGCCGGGGAGCGTTCAGCTTCGACGAGGCGGTGCGCGGCTCAGACCGCATGACGGTCGCGGTCACGCTGTTCGCGCTGCTGGAGCTGTACAAGCGCGGCGAGGCCGACTGGCGCCAGCCGGAGAGCTTCGGCGAGGTCACGATCGAGGCGGTCGCCGCCCGGCCCGTCACGTCGGTTGCGGCCGTGGCAGGATAGGCGAGGTGGACGCGCAGACGGACCCGGTCCCCGGTCAGACGCCGGGCGCAGACGGCGCGCTCGGCGCGCATGTCAGCCCGGAGGGCCACAGCGGCGCGGCGCTGGCGAGCACGATCGAGGCGCTGCTGTTCCTGTCGCCCGATCCGCTCAGCGTGGCCGAGCTGGCCGAAGCGGCACGGGCGGGCGAGCCCGACACCGAAGCGGCGCTGCGGGCCGTCACCGAACGGTATCCGCCGGGCGCGCGCGGGCTCATGCTGCGCGAGCTGGGCGGCGGGTACACGTTCGCCACCGACCCCGCCACCGAGGACGCCGCCAGGCGCCTGTTCAGCCGCCCGCGCACGGCCACGCTCACGCCCGCGCAGGCCGAGACGCTGGCGATCGTCGCCTACCTGCAGCCCGTGTCGCGCCCGGAGATCACGCGCATCCGCGGCGTCAGCGCCGACTCGGCGGCGACCACGCTGCTGGAGCGCGGCCTGATCGAGGAGGCCGGCCGCTCGCAGTTCGGCGCGGTCATGTACCGCACGAGCACGCTGTTCTTGAAGCTGTTCGGACTGCGCTCCCTGGAGGAGCTGCCCGACGTCGCGCGCTGGGACCCGACCCCCGAGGAGCAGGCCGAGCTGCGCGAGCGACTGCTGGGGGCGGGGGAGGCCCGGGCGGGGGGGGACCCACGCCCGAGTAGGGTCTGCGGTGAGCTCGATGCGCCTGGCCAAGCATCTCGCCCACGCGGGTGTCGCCTCCAGGCGCGCCGCCGAGGTGTTGATCGCGGAAGGGCGCGTCGCGGTGGGCGGCAAGGTTGTGACCGATCCTGCACGGGACGTGGGAGAGGGCGAGTCGCATCGAGGTCGACGGTCGTGCACTGGCGGGAGCGGAGCCACGGGTCGTGTATGCGGTGAACAAGCCGCTGGACGTCGTCTCGACGGCGCAAGGACACACACGGGCGCCCTACGGTGGTCGAGTTCGTGCCCGCGCGGCGGGCTGCGCCTGTATCCCGTCGGACGACTGGACGTGGACAGCAGCGGGCTGATCTTGCTCACGAACGACGGCGAGCTCGCCAACTGGCTGACGCACCCGCGGTATGAGGTGCCCAAGACTTATTGCGCGCGCCTCGGCGGCGGGCGCGTGGGGGAGGGCGCGCTGCGGGCGCTGCGCAGCGGCGTGGAGCTGGACGACGGCCTCACCGCGCCCGCACAGGCGCGGCGTGTGAACCCCGACCTGATCGAGCTGACGATCCACGAGGGGCGCAACCGGCAGGTGCGGCGGATGTGCGAGGCGGTCGGACACCCCGTGCTCGCGCTGGAGCGGGTCGCGTTCGGTCCGTTGCGCCTGGACGGCCTCGCGCCCGGGGCGCATCGGCGGCTGAGCGAGGATGAGGTGCAGCGTCTCCGCGCGGGCGCCCGGCGGATGAGAGCGATGACAGCGGCGGCGTCGAGGGGGTCAGCGGTGAGAACCCTGACACAATCGCGCCCATGCCCATGCGACTGTTCGCCCTGCGCGGCGCCACCAGCGTGCCGCGGAACGACGCCCAGGAGATCCTGGACGCGACGACCCAGCTGATGAGCGCGATCATGGAGCGCAACTCGCTCGCGCCGGAGCACGTCGTCAGCTGCATATTCACGGCCACGAACGACCTCAACGCCGAGTTCCCCGCGGTCGCGGCGCGGGCGCTCGGGTTCGAGCGGGTACCGCTGCTGTGCGCCCGGGAGATCCCCGTGCCGCGGGCGATGCCGCGCGTGATCCGGGTGCTGATCCATTATCACGCCGAAGAGGGGCACGAGTCCAGGCACGTATATCTCGGCGAGGCCGCCGAGCTGCGCGCCGACTTACAGTCTGCGCAGTAGAACGCCTCGCCACGATGCGCCGCGCCGCGCCGTGGCTCGCGCTGGCGCCCGAGCTGAGCATCGCGGCGATCGACCGATCGAAGGACGGCCCTCGAGTGACAGTCCGTCACAATGGTGCGGCATGCCGATCGAGTTCGCCGAGCGCATCCGCCGCATTCCCGTGTATCCCGCCGCTGGCGGCTACGCCGAGCAGACGCCGCTCGTGCGCCTGGCCAGCAACGAGTCGCCGTATCCGCCGCTGCCGGCGGTGCGCGAGGCGATCGACCGCGCGCTGTCCACCCTGAACCGCTATCCCGACCCGTCCAACTCGATCCTGCGCGAACGGCTGTCCGACCGCTACGAAGTGCCGACCTCGCGGATCGCGATCGGCAACGGCTCGTGCGACATCCTGCTCGCGGCCGGTGAGGCGCTGCTCGAGCAGGGCGCGGAGATCGTGCACGCGTGGCCGTCGTTCTCGGTCTACCCCCACCTCAGCGCGGCCTCGGGCGCGCGCGCGATCACCGTCGCGCTCGACTCCGAGCAGCGCCACGACCTGGCAGGGATCCTGAGCGAGATCACGGTTGCCACCCGGCTGGTGGTCGTGTGCAACCCGAACAACCCGACCTCGACCGCGCTGGCGCCGGAGGAGATCGCGGCGTTCGTCGCCGAGGTCCCGCCGCACGTGTGCGTGATCGTGGACGAGGCCTACTGCGAGTTCAACCTGCTCGGCGACCCCGACGCCTCGATCGACCTGCTCGGCCGCCACCCCAACCTGGTGCTGCTGCGCACGTTCTCCAAGGTGTACGGCCTGTGCGGCCTGCGCGTCGGCTTTGCCCTGTGCGGCTCAGACGATCTGCCCCGAGCGGTCGATCAGGTGCGCCAGCCGTTCTTCTGCAACGCGCTCGCCCAGGCCGCCGCCGTCGAGGCGCTGGCCCATCAGGACGCGGTCATCGAGCGCGTGGCCAGCGCCGTCGCCGAGCGCACGTCCGTCGCCGAGGGCCTGCGCGCGCTCGGTCTCGACGCCAGCCGACTCGCAGGCGAACTTCTGCTGGATCGGGCTCGGCGAGCGCGACGAGGCCGAGGTCATGCGCGGACTGGAGAATCGCGGCGATGCTCGTCCGGGGCGGTGGCGCGCTGGGCGCAGACGCCCGCGTTGCGCGTCACGTACGGCACGCCTGCGGAGAACGAGCGCTTCCTGACGGCGCTGGGCGAGGTGTTGGGGTAGTTCGGCCTCGCGCATGCGCGAGGCGCACGCGCACGGCGTAACGCCGCATGCGGCTTGGTCCGGGAGCCCGCATGCGGGCTCCCGCAGGACGGCGCATGCGCCGTCCTGAACGACGATCGCCCGTGCTGAGCGATGACAGGGCCTCGCCAGATGTCTCCCATCTCTCGACGGCGGCGTGCACGTCTGCTACAAAGGGTCCAGACGACCATGACTGCGTTGTTTTATCTGATCGCCCATCTCCCGGCAGCACTCGCGCCCGCACCGCGTGCGTCGTCTTATCCGCGCCTGGCGATTTATCTAGGCGCTTCGGTCGCCCTGCCCGCCGCGTGAGCTGGCGCGGCGCCCGCATCGGGTCCAGGGCTGGACCGAGCGCCCGTCCCCGGCGTGCACACGCCCACCTCACGCACCCGCTGCAAACCAATTTCCAGGCGTCAGTGAAAGGATGAGCCTCAATGATGATCGTGATGAAGAGAGACCGCGACCCCCGAGGAGGTCGAGGCGGTCATAGAGAAGATCGAGCGAGCCGGGGCGCTCGCACACCCGATCGTAGGGTGCCCGCCTGACCGTGATCGGGGCGATCGGGGACGTCGAGCAGGACGTCAACATCGAAAGCCTCGGCCTGGAGGGACAGCCCGGGGTCGATCGCGTGCTGCCGATCCTCAAGCCCTACAAGCTCGCCTCCGAGCAGATCCGCCACGGCGAGCGCACCGTGCTGGAGATCGAGGGGCGCAAGATCGGCGGCGACCACTTCGCCCTGATCGCCGGGCCCTGCACGGTGGAATCGCGCGAGCAGACGCTGCACGACCGCGCGCACGGTGCGCGACGCGGGCGTGTCGCTGCTGCGCGGCGGCGCCTATAAGCCGCGCACCTCGCCGTACGCCTTTCAGGGTCTCGGCGTGGAGGGGCTGCGGCTGCTCGCCGAGGCCAAGGCCGAGACGGGCCTGCCGATCGTCACCGAGCTGATGGATCTGCGCGACATCGACGACGTGCTGGAGGTCGCCGACGTGATCCAGATCGGCGCGCGCAACATGGCAGAACTTCCCGCTGCTCACCGAGATCGGACGCTCCGGGTGTCCTGCGCTGCTCAAGCGCGGGCTGTCCTCGACGCTCGACGAGCTGCTGATGGCCGCCGAGTACATCCTCAAGGAGGGCAACCCCAACGTGATGCTGTGCGAGCGCGGCATCCGCACGTTCGAGACCGACCATCGCCGCGTCACGCTCGACATCATGGCGGTGCCGATCCTCAAGGAGCTCTCGCACCTGCCGGTGATCGTCGACCCCAGCCATGCCGCCGGGCGGCGCGACCTGGTGCTGCCGCTCTCGCTCGCGGCCGCCGCCGCGGGCGCCGACGGCGATCATCGTCGAGGTGCACCCCAACCCCGACGAGGCCGTCTGCGACGGGCCGCAGGCGCTGCTGGCGGACACCTTCGACGAGTACGCCAGCCGCCGTGCGCGCACCGCCGAATTCGCGGGCAAGGCGCTCAGCGCCGCGTGATGAGTCGCACTCAGCCAAAGCGGCTCGTGGGTCAAGCGGGACACGGACGAGGGAGCGGCCATGCGGCCGATCAGGGAGCGTGGTCGACGATCTGTACACGAGCGACCGAGGACAAAGTCCCGCGCCGTGCCCACGGGTCGCGTGAAGGTCGCGGTTCTCGGGGTCGGGCTGATCGGCGGGTCCATCGGCCTGACCGCTCGCGCTCGCGCGGGCGCTGACAGGTATGCGGGTATGACCCCGATCCCGCGGCATGCCAGGTGGCGCTCGAGCTGGGGGCGATCGACCGGCGGCGCCCGACATCGCCACGGCCGTCGCCGGAGCCGACGTGGTGTTCGTCGCCGCGCCGGTCGGTATGCTCGCGCAGACGGTCTCCGCGGCGCTCGCCGGCGCCGATGCGGACTGCGTGATCAGCGATGTCGGCTCCACCAAGCTGGCCCTCGAGGACGCGCGCGCGGATCGGCGCTTCGTCGGCGGTCATCCGCTTGCCGGGGCGGAGACGGCGGGCGTGCGCGGGCGCTCGCGAGGATCTGTTCGAGGGCGCCATCTGGTACCTGACGCCGACCCAGGCCACCGACCCCGTGCTGTACGAGCGTCTGCGGGGCTTGATCGAGCGCTTCGGCGCCCGTCCGCAGGTGGTCGATGCCGGCGCTCACGACCATCTGATGGCCTGCGTCTCCCATCTTCCGCACGTGCTCGCCAACGTGCTCGCCGTGCAGGCCGTCGGTGCGTTCGAGCGTGAGGGCTCCCCACCGACGGCGGGCCCCAGCCTGCGGGACGCGATCAGGGTGGCCGGCGCGAACAGCGCGATCTGGACCGACATCTACCTCGCCAACCGCGACGCCCTGATCGAGGCCTCGACGAGCTCACAGGACGGCTCGCGCGAGGTGCGCGACGCGCTGGACGCAGGCGACGCGCAGGCCGTTCACGAGTGGAACGAGCAGGCTCGGGCCGAGCGCGAGACACTGCTGCGAGCCGGTTCTTAGCACCTCTCGGAGATCGACACATCCGGATGTGTCCCTGGACACTGCGCTGGATCGTGCCGATGGCGCGCGCGTGAGTGGCGGCTACGCGGCCGTGCTCAGCTCGTGAAGCTTGCCGTCGATCAGCTCGTTGGCGGCCTGCGGGCCGAGGGCCGGGGCCAGGCACAGGTAGGCGGAGTGGTAGGCGAAGCGTGGCAGCCGGCGCGCGTTGCGGCGTCTGAACTGGTAGTAGCCGATCTCGAATACCGCGGCGATGGTCGCTTCCATGGCCGTGCGGGTCTGTGGTCGATCGGTTTGCTGATTGCCTTCCTGGAGGAAGATCGTAAACGCGGCGTGACTGTCCTCCACGCGCTGTATGGCCGGGGCGCCGACGGCATGGGAATCGATGTGCACGAGGTACGCGAGGGGGTGGGTCGCAATGAACTGACTGGCGGCACGAACGCCTTGCCAGACGCGCTCGGGCCAAGCCTCGGCGCTGAAGTACGCGCTGGCCGCAACCGCCATCGTCTGCTGAAACGCGAGCTCGTGAACGGCGAGGAACGCCTGCTGCTTGTCGCGGAAATGAGCGTAGAACACGCGCTTGTCGACGCGCGCGGTCGTGGTGATGTCCGTGACCGTGGTGGCCGTATAGCCCTTGCCGGCGGCGATCTCGGCGGTCGCGAACAGGATGCGCCAGCGCTGGTTCTGCGCCACCTCGCTGCTGGACAGGCGTGACCTGCCGGAGGGTATGGGAGGGGGGGCCTCGGCCGGCAACTCCGACACGTACGGCGACAGTCCCGGTGAGGGCTCGGGTTTGAGCGTGCGCCAGCGGTGCTCGCCGGAGGGAAGGCTATAGCTCTCGATCCAGTCGACCAGCTCGTCGCCGAGTCCCGTGAGGCTGTGTTCGCTGCGACGCAAACGCCGCGAGAGCAGCCAGTGGGTCGCCCCGATCAGTGTCCTGGTCGGCAGGTCCGGGGTCAGCGTCCCAGGTGGCGTGTCGGCGCGAGCTCGTTCGATGACCTCCTCGATCTGACTGATCGTCTGATCGCGCGCGTCCAGCGCGCGCGGGCCGCCGGCCATCGCCTCGTTGGCGAGGAACTGAGCCCGGGTGGGCTCGGCTTCGGCGCGCTGGATCAGTCGGCGAACGGCTGCCTGTGGAGCCTGCTCGGGTGGCGCTTGTGCGACGGCGTCACGGATCTGCTCGAGCAGGCGTCCCGAGATGTCGCGGTGCACTGCGAGGAAGCAATCGTCCTTGTCGGTGAAGTACTCGTAGAACGTAGGACGCGAGACGCCGGCGTGCGCGATGACCGCGGAGATGTTCGCGCCTGCGTATCCGTCCCGATTGGCGGTCGCCAGCATGCCCTCGATGAGCCGTTCGCGCTGAGTAGCCTTGCGGGCGTTTGGAGACTGCGTGTTTATATTGCCGGCGCTTGTCGTTCGGGATGTCATCGTTGATCGAACGGTAGCTGAAGGCCTTTTCTGATGCGGATTCTGTGCTCGGGCGACGCTTTGGAGAGGAGGCTCGTAGGGGCTCGTGAGCGTTGGTAGGGGTCTCGGGACAGAGTTATTTCCTATCTATCTGTTTATTTTATAGGCTCGTATTAGTCCACATTTATGGCATTTTGTTTCCGACTGCTAGTTTTGCCTTAAGATAGGCAAAATGACGAATCCTAAGAAAGCTCCTTGACGGTGGCCTGCCGATCTGTTTAGGATCATCGTCAACGTTTATACAGACCTGGGACGGATCGTCTGAAGACTGCTTGCCGGTCGCCAGAGGTCGGCTTGGGTCGTCGGAGAGTTCGTCGGCCCTTCGTGGGGCGTCGAGCGGATGCGTTGACGATTGACGGGGGGCTGGGATGTGGTCTGGTAGAGGTGCGGCGGGTGGCTTGGTCGTCGGGTGTCTGGTTGTCGCTCTGGCGTGGGTCGCGCTGGCTGGGTCGAGCCGGGGTGACACCGGTCCGGTCCTCCCAGCGGATGGCGTGCAGAGCTCTTCGCTGGCCTTGAAGAGCGCCTCGTTGGGCTCGCTGATCGTTCCCGGCGTGCAATCGCCGGACGCGGGTGCTCAACAGTCCACGGGCACAGACCGGGAATCCAGCCCCGCGACGCGGATGGCCTCGCGCACTAGGTTCGAGCATCTCAGCTCGGCGCGGGCGGCCAAGGTTGCCCGGGAAGCCTTTCCCGCGATTGTCGAGCGGCCCGCTGGCGGGCCTCCCCAGGTACCAGCTGGCGGCCGGATAACCCATTACGTCGCCGACAACGCGGCGCAGCTCGTCCTGCCAGGAGGCAAGCACGCGGTGGTCGAATCGGCGCAGCCGATGGCGATTGAAAATAGTCAATGACCAGAAGGGGAGGTAGTTATGAATAGGCAGGTAAAACGCATCGTGCTGATCGCAATGACCGCGATGATGGTCCCGCTGGCATCGCTCGGGATGGCATCGCCGGCGATGGCTACACCGAAAGGTATTTTTTCGGTGTTTTCGGATTGTCCGTTGGGGACGATCAAATCGACTGGTATTGCGTTGGAACTCGCGTTGTGCCAGTATAGTGTGACGACGAGCGGCGAATTCGCGATTGGTAGCACGAAAGTGCCGATCAATCAGACGATTACGTTGCAGGGTGGTGCTATTCCGGTGGAACCGGCAAATGAAGAAAACTCGGAATACATTGTGTTGCCCGCGGCTGATGGAAACAGTCTCTCGAAAACGGAATTGAATGTTCCCGGTGGGCTGCTGGATCGGGTTAATTGTGAAGAAATCAAAGGTAATGGTTTCTGGGGAATCATCAAGCGGGGGACGTGTAAAGCGATCTTTGAAAACAAGACGACCGGGGTGACCGCGACTACCGAAGTCGTCGCGAACATTCATAATCCGGTGTTGCTTAACCTCGAACATCTGGGTAGGCAGGAAGGTACGGCGTTGACGTTGCCGGTCCGGGTGCATTTGAAAAACCCGTTGTTGGGTAACAGTTGTTATGTCGGCTCGGAAGCGAGCCCGATCCAGCTGCATCTGACTACTGGTTCGACGTCGCCGGAACCGCCGAATAAATCGATCAAAGGCAGCCGCGGTAATCCCGAAACGCTCAGGGAAAAAGGGCAGTCGATGCTGCGGCTCAGCGGGAACTCGCTGGTTGACAACGCGTTCTCGGTCCCGGTCGCTGAAGGGTGTGGCGGATTCTTCTCGTTCATCATCAACCCGATCGTCGACAGCAAACTCAAACTGCCGTCCGCGGGCGGCAAGAACACCGCGATCCTTACCGGTACTCTGAACACCGCTAACGCAGAATCGGTGACGCAGAGCGAAAAATTCTAGGCGGAGCAGCGTCTGGAAGTAATCGCACGCGAGGGGCCGGGCAGCTCGCCCGGCCCCCGTTGTCGTTATGCCCACCGCGATCACGGGGCAGAACGGACTCCCTCTCGAGCCGGCCTACCGCGTAAGCCTGCGCGTCCGCGTGGCAGGACGGGTCTGACGTGGACTGCTTGGGTCTTGTGTCGAACTCGACGAGCACGCGCCAGTCGCCGACGCGCAGGCGGGACTCGGAGCGGCCGGTGAGCTTGCGCAGGGTTCCGCTGTGGGGGTCCTCGGCGAGCGTGTCGAGTGCGCCTACGACGCGTTGGCGAACAGGCTGGTCGAGGCGCTCCATGTCTTTGTCGGCTCGCTTGGTGGGGTCGATCGACCAAGGCTGCTTACCGGCGGGCTCGTCGCTCACGAGAGCCCGTATTTGAACTTGATCTCCTCGAAGGGGTACGGCAACACGACGAAACTCCCGGCGTCGGACTCGGGCGAATACGAACTGACGAGCAGCTACTACGTCGACGGCCAGGTAGCCAGCCAGACACAGAATGGCGAGACGATCAAATATTTCTACGATCCAGCCGGACGTACGCGCGAAGCCGTGTCGACAGGTAAAACGGCTGCGACCACGATCTCTCACTATGCAGGTCCTGGCGCATCACTCATGTGGACGAGTGAAGGATCGGAAAAATGGACGCGGAACATCCCCGGTATCGACGGCGCGCTTGACGCCGTCCAAAAGAGCGGTGAAGCAGCCGTGCTGCAGCTGCATGACCTCAAGGGCGACATCGTCGGACCGCCGCGCTCGGCGAAGCCGAAACAAAACTTCTATCGAGCCGGGTAAAATTCGAAGAAGAAGAAGCGGCAGCCGGGGATCCATGTAGTTCGGTGTATGAAGAAAAGAAGGCTACTTCAGGTATCTTGGGTGGAGACTCGGAAGTAGCAGCTTGGGCAGATATAGGCTTTTGTTGGGGCGGCGGGCGACTTCAGAGCACACAGATAAATTATCACCGCGAGCGATCGAAATCCAAATTTTTGAAGATTTCGTTCTCTGGCTGGGAAGATTCCCATTGGTGGGTAGGGAAACCCAGCAATTCGAGATAACTGCTGCATTTAGCTGGAGTACCCTGTGTCCTTTGGATGCTCCCCCAGCGTGCGGTCCATTCGGCAAATTCTATATTCATCTGCGATTTGAAATCGGTCCTTTGGTGAAGCTACGTCGACTGCGGAATTTGCAAAGGAGCTGTTTTAGTGTTTGCTATGCGGGGAACCGATTGCTAGGAGCTAATCCTCTCCTTGGGTTTCGGCCTCTAGGGGCACTGTTGCACCCGACCTTGCAGCAGGATCACCGAGCGTGGCCGGAAGTCCGCGTGATCGCCCGCGGCCTGGCGGATCTCGACATGCACGATTCGACGCACTTCGTCGCGCTGTTTCACAATGTGCCGACGGCTGTCGCGCTCGCGTATCCGAGGTCAAGCCGACATCGCTGCGGGGCTCTGCGGGTAGATGGCTTGTGCGCGACGGACTGATCCTGACTGCTATCGCGCTTGCGGTGTGACCCATCCCGGCCGAGCCGGCCATGGGCCGCCCCTCCGGGTCATACTGCGCGCATGAACATGCGTTTCGAGCCGTCAGATGGGCTCACCGGCGAGCTTGCCGCGCCGGCGGACAAGTCGATCTCCCACCGCGCCGCCCTGCTGGGAGCGATGGCCTCCGAGCCCGTGCGAATCGAGAACTACCTGCACGCGGCCGACACCACCTCGACGCTTGAGGCCGTACGCGCGCTCGGCGCGCTCGTCGAGATCCGCGACGGGGAGACCGTGATCCGCGGGACGGGACTGCGCGAGGCGCGCGAGCCCGACGGACCGATCGACGTGGGCAATGCGGGCACGCTCATGCGCCTGCTGCCCGGCTGGCTGGCCGCACAGGAGGGCCGCTCGTTCACGCTCGACGGCGATGCATCGATCCGCCGCCGCCCGGTCGACCGCATCGCCGTGCCATTGCGTCACATGGGAGCGGAGCTCGACGCGAGCGGTGGACGCTTTCCGCCACTGACCGTACGCGGCGCTCGTCTGCACGCGATCTCCTACGAGCTGCCCGTCGCAAGCGCCCAGATCAAGTCGTGCGTTCTGCTGGCGGCGCTCGCCGCGGATGGCGCCACAACCGTCGGCGAGCCCGAGCGCAGCCGCGATCACACCGAGCGGATGCTGTTGCGCGCCGGCGTCAACATCCATCGCAACGGCCGCCACGTCACGGTCGTCAACGTAGACGAGTTGATCCTCGACCGCGTGCGGGTCCCCGGCGATCCCAGCTCGGCTGCGTTTTTGATCGCCGCCGGCGTATTGGTTCCCGGCTCGCGTCTGCTGCTGAGCGACGTGGGCGTCAACTGGACACGCACCGGCTTCCTGCGGATCCTGCGGCGCATGCGGGGGATCGTGCTGGGCGACCTCGAGGACGAGTCGGGCGAGCTGTCCGCGGACGAGCCGGTCAGCGATCTCGATATCGCTCACGGCGCCCTGGAGGCCACCGTGGTCGAGCCCGAGGAGGTGCCCCTGGCGATCGACGAGCTGCCCCTCGTCGCTTTGCTCGGCTGCTTTGCCGAGGGCGAGACGGTCGTGCGCGGAGCGCAGGAGCTGCGTGTGAAGGAGTCCGATCGGATCGCGGACGTGGTGGAGGGGCTGAGCGGGCTCGGCGCGGAGATCGAAGCGACCGAGGACGGCTTCGCCGTGCGCGGCACGGGCGAGCTGCGGGGCGGCACGATCGAGGCTCGTGGCGATCACCGCTTGGCGATGTTGGGCGCGGTCGCCGGCCTCGCCTCGCGTGAGGGGGTGGAGGTCATCGGGATGGAGGCGGCGGCGGTGTCCTATCCGCAGTTCGTGGCCGATCTCGCGGAGCTGTGCTCGTGACGGCCGGCTCGCCGCGCGCGCTGTTCGCGCTGACATACAGGCGATCTGCGTGCTCGTAGCGATCGATGGCCCCGCGGGCGCGGGCAAGTCCACGATCGCGCGCGAGCTGGCGCGCGAGCTGGGCTTCGCCTATCTGGACAGCGGCGCGATGTACCGCTGCGTGGCGCTGCTCTCGCTCGCCATGCCTCAGCAGGAGCCGGCTGTGCTTGCGCGCAAAGCCAGCATCGACCTGGGCGGCCGCATCATCCTCGACGAGCGGGATGTGACCGAGGCGATCCGCACACCCGCCGCCTCCGAGGCGGCGTCCCGCGTGGCTGCCGACCCGGGCGTGCGCAAAGCGCTGGTGGCCAAGCAGCGCGAGCTGATCGCTCATGGCGACTGGGTCGCCGAGGGTCGGGATATAGGCACCGTCGTCGCGCCCGACGCCGAGCTGAAGATCTTCCTCACGGCCGATCCCCGCGAGCGTGCGCGCAGGCGCGCGATCGAGCTGAGCGCCGATCAGGACGCGGTGCTCGCCGAGCAGACCTTGCGCGATGAGCGTGACTTGACACGCGAGCACAGTCCGCTGGAACCTGCCCCAGGCGCCGTGACGCTCGACACGACCGGCCTGAGCGTGGAGGAGGTCGTCGGTCAGATCGCATCGTTGCTCAGACTCTGAACGCTCAGCGGCTGCGGCCCAGATCGAGCAGGGAGACGAGCGGACTGCAGCGCGCGAGCGGGCGTTCCGAAGCGGGACGGTCATACTGGCCCAATGCTGAAGGTCGCCGTCGTCGGCTATCCCAATGTGGGCAAGTCCTCTCTGATCAACCGACTCACGGGCACGCGTGAAGCGGTCGTGCACGAGCGTCCGGGGGTGACGCGCGACCGTAAGGAGCTCGAGTGCGAGTGGAACGGACGGCGCTTCACGCTGATCGACACGGGCGGAGTGGACTTCCAGGACGAGGACCCACTCGCGGGCTCGATCCGAGAGCAGGCTCGAGCCGGGCTCGCGGACGCTGCGGTCGCGGTGCTGGTCGTCGACGCGCGGGCGGGGGTCAGGCCCGGCGACGAGGATATGGCCGACCTGCTGCGCCGCATACCCGTTCCGACGATCGTCGCGGCTAACAAGTGCGATGGCGTCGGTGAGGTTCCGCAGGCGGCCGAGTTTCATCGCCTCGGTCTGGGCGAGCCGCTGGCTGTGTCCGCGGCGCAGGGCCTGGGATCCGGCGACCTGCTGGACCGGATCGTCGAGCTGCTGGGAGAGAGATCAGACGAAGAGCCCGACGCAGACACCGTGCGCCTGGCGATCATCGGCAGGCCGAACGTGGGTAAGTCCTCGCTGGTCAACCGCTTCCTCGGCGAGGAGCGGGTGATCGTGTCCGATGTCGCCGGCACCACGCGCGACGCGATCGACATGCCGCTGCTGGTCGGCGAGCGCAAGCTGACCCTCGTCGACACGGCGGGGATGCGTCGTCAGTCGAAGGTGGCCGACTCGGTCGAGTACTACACGGCGCTGCGCTCTCAGCGCGCCGCCGAGCGCGCTGACGTGGCGCTGGTGGTGTGCGACGCTCGCGATGGCGTCACCGCCCAGGATCTGCGGATCGCCGAGCTCGCGATGAAGGCGGGCTGCGCCACGGCGATCGTGCTGAACAAGTGGGACGTGTACGACGGCTCGGAGGACGACCTCGATCACGAGCGCGCACGCGTGGCCGAAAAGCTGCGCTTGCGCCCGCGCGTGCTGACCGTGAGTGCGCTGACCGGTCGTCACGTCGCACGCCTGCTGACAGAGGCGCTCGTGCTCGGGGACCGCATGTCTGGGCGTATTCCCACCGCCGAGCTGAACCGCTTTCTGGCCGAGACCGTCCAGGCTCGTCAGCCGCCCGTCGGGACGCGCCGGAGCTCAGGTCAGCACCGTCTGAAGCTCATCTACATGGCTCAGATCGGCGAGCGCCCGCCGCGCTTTGCGATCCAGATCAACTCGCGAGCGCGTGTCACCCGCGACTACGCCTATTTCGTCGAGAACCGTCTACGGGCCCGCTACGGGATGGACGGCGTGCCGCTGGTGATCGACTTCGTCGAGCGCGGTCAGCGCGGGCGCGATATCCCAGGGCGAGAGACCGTCGCCGCGCACGCACGGGCGAGTACGCGCTGAGACTCGCAGGCAGGCCGAGCATCGGCCTGTGGGGGACTCCCGGCGGGAAGGCAGCATCGTCCCGGCGGGCAGGCAGCATCGGCGGGCAGGGAGCCCCTGCGCCGGGCAAGCGGCCACCGGACGTTCCCGGCGTGTCCGATTCCCATATTCTTCCTCGACTTTCGTCGGCGACCCTGGAGCGATTCCCAACCCATGAGCCAGCAGGCAGACAACGAGTACCTGTTCACCTCCGAGTCCGTCACGGAGGGGCACCCGGACAAGATCGCCGACCAGATCTCCGATGGCGTGCTCGACGCCGTCCTGACCGACGATCCCTACGGCCGCGTGGCGTGTGAGACGCTGGTCAACACCGGCCTGATCGTCGTCTCTGGGGAGATCTCGACCAATACGTATGTCGACATCCAGCAGATCGCGCGCGAGACGGTTCGCAGGATCGGCTATGACGACGCGGCGTATGGCTTTGACTGCGACACGTGCGCGGTGATCAATGCGATCGACAAGCAGTCTCCGGACATCGCCCAGGGTGTCGACGCGGCGTATGAGACCCGCCACGACCCCGCCGACGAGGACGAGCTGGATGTTGCCGGCGCCGGCGACCAGGGCATGATGTTCGGCTACGCCACGCGCGAGACCGAGGAGCTGATGCCGCTGCCGATCGCGCTCGCGCACAAGCTCGCCAAGCGTCTCGCTGAGGTGCGCAAGGGCGATGTGCTGCCCTACCTGCGTCCCGACGGCAAGACCCAGGTGACGGTTCGCTATCGCGACGGCATGCCCGTGGCGATCGAGAAGATCCTGATCTCCACGCAGCACGCCGACGGCATCGACGCGGAGGCGCTGATCAAGCCCGACCTGTTCGAGCACGTGCTGCGTCCGGTGCTGCCAAGCGGGCTGTACGACGAGGGCAAGCTGCTGAAGAACTTCCTCGTCAACCCGACCGGGCGGTTCGTGATCGGCGGGCCGATGGGCGACTGCGGGCTGACGGGGCGCAAGATCATCGTCGACACCTACGGCGGCATGGCTCGTCACGGAGGCGGCGCGTTCTCCGGCAAGGATCCCTCCAAGGTCGATCGCTCCGCCGCGTACGCCGCCCGCTGGGTCGCCAAGAACATCGTCGCCGCCGGGCTGGCCGATCGCGCCGAGGTGCAGGTCGCCTATGCGATCGGCGTCGCGCACCCGGTGTCGGTGATGGTCGAGACGTTCGGCACCGAGCAGGTCGCCCGCGCACAGATCGCCCAGCTGGTGGACGAGCACTTCGACTTGCGCCCGGGCGCGTTTCGCGAGGAGCTGAACCTGCACCGGCCGATCTACCAGAAGACAGCCGCATACGGTCACTTCGGTCGTGACGACCACGACTTCACCTGGGAGAAGACCGACAAGGCGCAGGCCCTGCGCGCTGCCGCCGGGCTCTGAGCCGTCTCGCGGACGAGCGTCCAAGGACGGGTCCGGCAGGCCGTCTAGAGTCGAAAGTCGCGGGAGGGCAACTCTCGCATCGTCCTCGCCCCGGGAGACCACGGGCTTCTCTTTCTATGTCTGCCATCGCTCAGGTAGAGCCATTGACGACCGCACGCGCGCTGCGCGGCCCGTTTGACTACCGCTTGCCGGAGGAGCTGCGCGGCGGCGTCGTGGGCGTCGGCTCGATGCTGGTCGTCCCGTTCGCGCGCCGGCAGGTGCTGGGGGTCGTCGTCGGTCTGACCGACCGCAGCGAGGTGTCTGAGGAGAGACTGCTTGCCCCGCTGAGGGCCCTGGAGCTCGGCGTGCCGGTCGAGCTGGTTGCGCTGGCCGAGTGGATCGCCGCCGAGTACTGCTCGACGATCGCGCGCGCGCTGACGCTGGTCCTGCCCCCCGGCGCTGCGCGTCGGCTCAGCGGGCGCAAGCGCCGAGCGGTCGTGCGCTCAAAGCATCTGCCGGTCGGCGCCCGCCGCCCCGAGCCGCCGGTGCTCACGCCCGCGCAGGAGCAGGCGCTCGGGTCGCTTGGCGCGGCGCTCGACACGCACCGCTTCCAGCGGAGCCTGCTGCAGGGGGTGACGGGATCGGGCAAGACCGAGATCTACCTGCGCGTCGCTGCCGGCGCGCTGGAGCAGGGGCGTGGCGCGATCGTGCTCGTGCCCGAGATCGCGCTGACACCGCAGATCGTCGGGCGCTTTCAGGAGCGCTTCGGCGAGACCGTCGCGGTGTTGCACTCGCGCCTGCGCCCGGGGGAGCGCTATGAGGAATGGCGGCGTCTGCGCACCGGCGAGGCGCGCGTGTGCGTCGGTCCGCGATCGGCTGTGTTCGCGCCGATCGAGCGGCTCGGTTTGATCGTCGTCGACGAGGAGCACGACGCCTCCTACAAGCACGAAGGCGACCCCCGCTATGACGCCCGCGACGTCGCCGCCGAGCGTGCGCGCGCCAGCGGCGCGCTGCTGCTGCTCGGCAGCGCGACCCCGCGCCCGGAGAGCGTGCAGCTTGCGATATCGGCCCAGCGCTCGGGCGACGCAGCTGCTCAGCCATCGCAGGCGCCGCCGCTGCTGCGGCTGTCCAAGCGCGTTGACGGACGTCCGCTGCCGGACGTCAGCGTGCTCGACATGCGCAGTGAGGAGAGCGCCGGTCTGCACACCCTGACCGCGCAGGCGCTGGCCGAGGTGCGCGAGGCGCGGGGCAAGGCGATCGTGCTGCTCAACCGGCGCGGCTGGTCGAACTTTTTGTCCTGCCGCTCGTGCGGATGGGTATGGAGCTGCCCGCAGTGCGATGTCTCGCTGGTATTGCACCGCCACGGGGGCTTTCTTGCCTGCCACCACTGCGGCCATCGTGAGTCCGCGCCGGAGCGGTGCGGGCAGTGCGGCTCGATCTCGGTTGCGCGCCACGGCGCGGGAACCGAGCGCGTCCAGCACGATCTTGCTGCCGCGCTGGGCGGGGAGGATGGCCGCTTTCCCGTCATGCGCCTGGACGCCGACACCGTCGGCAGCGGAGGGGGTATCGCCACGCTGCTGCGTCGCTTCGAGGCGGCCGAGTCGGGCGTGCTGATCGGCACGCAGATGGTCGCCAAGGGCCATGACTTCCCGGACGTGACCCTGGGGGTAGTGCTCGACGCCGACGCGACCCTGCGGTTTCCCGATTTTCGTGCCGAGGAGCGCACGTTCGCGTTGATCGCCCAGCTCGCCGGCCGCGTCGGACGCGGCTCTGAGGGTCGCGTGCTCGTGCAGACGATCGCCCCTGAGGCCCGCGCGATCGCCTACGCGTCACGGCACGACAGCGACGGCTTTCTCGCGGGCGAGCTGGAGCGGCGCGAGGCGCTGCGCTACCCGCCGTTCTCGCACCTGATCAGGATCGTGTGCGCCGCCTCAGACAGCGCTCCGGCCCGGGCGGCCGCCAGTGCTCTGGCCGATGACCTGAAGGCTTCGCTGGTCGGCGTGTCGAGCGCCGCTCGATCGGAGATCGGTGCCGGGATGGCCGACGATCGGCCCGGGACGAGCGTGCTGGGACCGGCTGCGTTGTTCAAGCTGCGTGGGCAGGAGCGTCAGGTGCTCGTCATCAAGGCCGTCGAGCGGCGTCCCGCCGTGCGCGCCGCCGGTGAGGCCGTGCGACGCGCCGCCGCCGATCGCGAGCACAAGGGCGTCAACTTCAGCGTGGACGTGGACCCTCAATAAACTCGCCTGTATGTCTGGTGATGACGAGGACGTGGAGGTCGAGCGCGAGGAGCACGCGCTCGCGGTCGAGGAGCTGGACGCCGAGACGCGCGCCCGGCGCGACGCGGCGCTGGCGCACGTGCGCAAGCTGGGAGATCCGGTGCTGCGCGCGAGCGCGGTCGCCGTCGAGCGCTTCGACGAGACGCTGAAGACCCAGATCGAGCGCATGGGCGAGCTGATGGGAGACGCGCTCGGGATCGGCCTCGCGGCGACACAGGTAGGGGTGCTGAACAGGGTGCTCGTATACCGGGTGCACGCCGAGGATCCGATCACGGCGCTGGTGAACCCTGCGCTCGAGTGGACCGGCGACGAGCTCGAAACGGCCGAAGAGGGATGTCTCAGCCTGCCCGGCGTGCACGTCGAGGTGGAGCGCCCCGCACGGGTTCGCGCGCGGGCCAGGGATGCCACCGGCGCGGAGCTGGTGGTCGAGGCGGAGGGTCTGCACGCGCGCGTGATCCAGCACGAGATAGACCATCTGGACGGCATCCTGATCCTCGATCGCACCTCGCGCGAGGCGCGCAAGGAGGCGATGCGCGCGATGCGCCAGGCGCGCGAAGGCGGAGTGGCAGGCGACGCCGGTAGCCCCGCGCGGGTGGCCGATCCCGACGCGAGCGCCGCGTAGTCACATCGGCGAGGAGGGGTACTGCGATCATGCGCACGGTCTTCCTCGGCACATCCGCGTTCGCGGCGACGGTGTTGGAGCGGTTGGCCGCCGGTGAGCACCGACCGAGCGCTGGTGCTGACGCGTCCGGATCGCCCGCGCGGGCGCGGGCGCAAGCTCGCCGCCCCGCCCGTGGCACAGGCGGCACGCCGCCTTCAGATCGTCCTGGAGCAGCCGGAGAACGTGAACGAGCCGCCGGTATGCGAGCTGATCGCACAGGCAAGCCCCGACGCGGTGATCGTGTGCGCGTTCGGTGCTCTCATCAAGGAGCCGCTTCTGTCACAGCACGAGATCCTGAACGTTCACCCCTCGCTGCTGCCGCGCTGGCGTGGAGCCGCGCCGGTGGAGCGCGCGATCATGGCCGGCGACGAGCACACGGGCGTCTCGATCATGCGCCTGACCGCGGGCCTGGACAGCGGCCCGGTATGCCTGGCGCAGTCGACGCCGATCGAGTCCCAGGATACCTACGGGTCGCTCGCCGAGCGTCTGCAAGCGCTCGGCGGGGAGCTGCTCGTGCGCGTCCTCGATCTCACCGCGCATCGCCAGGCCCCGACATTCGCAGAGCAAGACGAGCGGGGCGTCACATACGCCGAGAAGATCGGTCCGCAGGATCGCCTGCTGGAGCCGGCCCGGCCCGCGGAGGAGCTCGAGCGAGTCGTCAGAGCGCTGCACCCGCATGTCGGCGCGCGCGTGGCGCTCACAGACGGGACGCTGCTCGGCGTGCACCGTGCCACGCTTCTCGACGCTCCGTCTAGCGGTCGTGCGCCTGCAGCGGACGCGCCGGGTGTGAACGCCGGCGACGGGGAGTATGGGCCGGCGGGCATAGCTGTGCGTGATGGTCGCCTGCTGCTCGACTGCACCCCCGGAGTGCTCGAGTTGCTGGAGGTGCAGCCACCGGGCGGACGCGCGATGGACGCCTGCGCCTATCTACGCGGTCACGGACCGCCGGGGCGCCGGTAGGCGCTGACGTAATCCGGGAGCTCGATGCCGGCGCTCAGCCTCGCGTCCGGGGTGGGAGTCCCGGCCTGTGCGCTCAGCGGGATGACGCCTGCCCATGCTCTGAGCGCGTAATCCTCCTCGTCGTCCACTGGTCCGCCCGTGCGGGCCTTGGCCGAGGCCTCCTCGATCGGGATGGCGAGGACCGACGTCGCCTTGAGCTCGTTGTCGGTAGGCGCGCGCACCTCGCCCCAGCGACCGGGCACGATGTGTTCGATGACCGCCTCCATCGCCGCGCGCTTCTCGGCGGGATCCTCCACGCAGCTTGCTTTGCCCACGAGCATCGCCGAGCGGTAGTTGGCCGAGTGGTGCATCGCCGAGCGGGCGAGCACCAGCCCGTCGAGCAGGGACACCGTCAGGCACACAGGCGCCCCCGCCGCGAGCATCCGCAGTGTCCTGCTGGCGACCGACCCATGGCAGTAGACGAGGTCTCCGCGACGGGCATGCAGCGTGGGGATCACGAGCGGCTGGCCATCCTCCTCGACGATGCCGAGATGAGCGATCAGGCCCTCGTCGAGGATCGCGTCGATGACGCGGCGGTCATAGCTGCCGCGTTCGCGCTTGCGCCGCAACCGGACGCGATCGGACGCCGGCGGAGTCGGGCTGGGCGAGTGAGAATGCGCCATGCTGTCCATATCTCTAGCAGCACGGTCATGATCGCCCCGGCGCGGGCGTGCGCATACGCGGTGCTGCGGCGGGTGTTCGAGCACGGCGCCTACGCCGACCAGGCGCTGCAGGCCGAGTCCAAGCAGCTGGATCCGCGCGATCGCGCGCTTGCCATGCGCCTGGCCTACGGCGCGGTTCAGCGCAAGGGAACGCTCGACTATTCGATCGAACGGCTCGCCGGTCGACCGCTCGGGCGGTTGGACCCGCCGGTGCTGGCGGCGCTGAGGCTCGGGCTATACGAGCTCCTTTACCTGGATGGCTCGCCCGACTATGCGATCGTGGCCGACATCGTCGAGCTGGCCAAGGCGCAGGCACGCGCCGGGCACGGTCTCGTCAACGCGGTGCTGCGCCGGGCCGCGCGCGAGGGATCGGGCGCGCTGCTGGACGCCCTTACCGATGCGACTCCCGAGGAGGCGGCCGTCAAGCACTCCCATCCGGAGTGGATCGCGCGTCTGTGGTGGCAGGAGCTCGGCCCAGACGAGGCCCGCGCGTTGATGACCTACGACAACGAGCCGGGAGAGGTGGCGCTGCGGGCGAACACGCTTGTCACCGACGCTCCGACGCTTGCGCGCGAGCTGGCAGGCGGCATGACCGACGGCGCGGCGGGAGGTCCGGTGAGCAGCGGACCGGTGGGGACGCGCACCGATCCAGACATACCGGAGGCGCTCGTGCTCGAAGACCCCTACGACATGCACGGATCGCGACTGTGGAAGGAGGGCGCCTTCCTGGCGCAGTCGCGGGCGGCGATGCTCGTCGCCCGCATGCTCGCCCCCCGCTCGGGCGAGCGAGTACTCGACCTGTGTGCCGCGCCAGGGGGCAAGAGCACGCACATCGCCGCGCTGATGCAGGGGACGGGAGAGGTCGTGGCCGTCGAGCGCGACCGGCGTCGGGCGGGAGCGCTCGTACGCACCGCGCAACGGTTGCACGCAGCCAATGTGCGCGTCGAGCTGGGAGACGCCGCCCAGGCCCGACCGGACGGTGCGGTGTTCGACCGCGTGCTGGTGGACCCGCCGTGCTCGGGCTTGGGGACGTTGCAGGCGCGCCCCGATCTGCGCTGGCGGATGGAGCGCTCGCGCCTGGCGGAGCTGGAGCGGACGCAGGCGCGGATTCTCAGCGCCGGCGCCCGCTCTGTCCGTCCGGGTGGCGTGCTGGTCTACTCTACGTGCACGATCTCCCCGACCGAGAATGAGCTCCGGATCGCCGCCTTCCTGGACGCCAACCCCGACTTCGAGCTCGATGATCTCGGCGTCGAGCTGCCGGGACGCGCCAACCCACGTGCGCCCCAGACTGTGCTGACCGTGCCCAATCGCGACCACACCGCAGGCTTCTTCATCGCGCGGCTGCGGCGGGGAAACTGAGATCGTGGCCGGCGAGCCCGAGGCGCCCGGGAAGGCATCGGCCGAGCTCGGACCGCGCTGCCCGAGCTGCGGTGAGCCGTGGCTGCGCCCGACGAACCTGCCGGGCCGCTACCGCTGCGTGTACTGCCTGCGACGCTTCGAGCTGACGTCGGTGTGCCCGAACTGCGGCGAGCACTCGACGATCGTGCGCATGTCCTCCACTGCGATCCTGAAGTGCAATAACTGCGGCGACAGTATGTTGCAAGCGATATGAGTGAATCCGCCAGCGAGCTGCTCAGCGGCGTGCGTGTGGCGCCGTCGATCCTGTCGGCCGACTTCTCGAGGTTGCGTGAGCAGGTTGGGGAGGTCTTGGACGCCGGCGCGAAGGTGATCCACGTGGACGTGATGGATGGGCACTTCGTGCCCTCGATCACCGTCGGCCCGCTGGTCGTCGCCGCGTTGCGCGAGCAGGCCAACGACGCGGGAGCGGTGCTGGACGTGCACCTGATGATCGAGCGCCCCGAGCGACATGTCTCAGATTTCGTGCGGGCGGGCGCTGACTCGATCACCTTTCATGCCGAGGCGACCCCGCATGTCGCCTACACCGCCGGCCTGCTGCGCGAGCAGGGGGCGGGCGTCGGCGTAGCGATCAATCCGGCGACCCCGGTCGGTGCGCTGGCCGAGGTGGCCGGCGCGATCGACATGGCCCTGTGCATGACCGTAAACCCCGGTTGGGGCGGGCAGCAGTTCATCGCCCACTCGCTGGACAAGATCGAGCGCGTCAGGGCGATCGTCGGCGCGGGCGTGGCGGTGCAGGTGGATGGCGGGGTCGATCCCCAGACTGCGCCCAAGTGCAGGAAGGCCGGCGCGAACGTGTTCGTCGCGGGCTCGGCGATCTTTGGCGACGATGATCCCGGCGAGGCCTACCGCGCGATCGCGCGCGCCGTCGGGGCGGATTGAGCGACGCGCCCGGTCTGAGACGAGCCCTGACGGTAGAGCGTCCCCAGCAGCAGCGCCAGCAGCGCGGTGGCGCCGGCGTAGCCGATCTCGGCGCGCAGCACCTGTTCGCCGATGGCCGGAGTCAGCATCCAGGCGAGGAACACGACCGCGGCGATCAGCCAGCAGGTCGCGGCGGCGCGAGCGCGATTGCGCGCGAGCGCGGCCTGGTTGAGCGCGCCGGAAGTGAGATGCATGCCCATTCCGAGCCCGATCAGGGCGAGGCCGAAGCGGCCGTAGGCGTAGTGCTGGCCGAAAAGACGGCTCATCACGAACGGGCCGATGAGCAACAGCCCGAGCGCGACGGCGGCTGCGAAGGCGGCTATCGCGCGCACGGTGAGGCGGATCGCACGGGCGAACGCCGCGTGGCCCTCTTTGGCCTCCAGACCCGTCAGGTGGGGCAGCAGCGAGGTCTGAATCGCCTGGAAGAGCTGCAGTGGTGCGCGCGCGATCAGCATCACGTTGAACACGATCCCCGCGAGTGCCTGGCTCGAGGTTGCATAGACGGTCAGCACCGCGGCGTTCAGCAGCGTCTGCTCGGAGAGCATGATCCCCGAGACCCACAGAGCGAAGCGACCGCCGAGCCGCAGTGAAAGCTCGCCGCTGGTCGAAGTATGGCCGGCGGTGTTCTCCTGCACTCCCTCCGTGCCCGGTCCGGCGAGCGCCGCGTCAGCCTCGTCCGCGGTAATCGGCGCGCTCGCGGCGTGGCGTTCGTGTCCGCGGCGAGTGAAGGCGGCGGGCACCACCACGAGCGAGAGCAGCGGTGCTGCGGCGATGCCGAGCGCCACCGCGGTCTGGCCGCTTGCGATGCCGAGCGCGACGGCGAGCGCAAAGCAGATGCGCGAGCTGGCCTCCATCAGGACAAGGCCGCCGTACAGCGCGAAGTACTCGTGTCCGGCAAGCCAGCCGCGCGCGAAGTAGCTGCCGGCATAGGCAAGCGTGCCGACGAGGAGCACGTAGTAGAGCGCGGTGCTGTTGGCGAAGACGTTTTCGATCAGCTCCGTGCGCAGGGCCAGCGCCACGGCGAGAAAGGCGAGCGCGAAACCGGACTGGATCGCGATCGGTACGCGCAGCGGATGCTCGGTGTGCCCGTGGGCCCGACGCTCGGCGATCGTGCGCGAGAGGAGCTGTTCGACCGGCCGGTAGATCACCGAGATGACGACGAACATCACCGACCACAGCACATCCACCTGTTCGGCTTCAGCTTCGCCGAGCACGTGGCTGGCGATCGAGAAGAACGCGAACGTCAGCAGGCCGGTCGCGGCGATCCCGATCGAGAGGATCCGCGCGCCGCTGCCGTAAGAGCGCTGTCCGTCGGTGTCCGGTTGCGCCGCCTGTCGCTCCTGTGTGCCCTGGTTGACGCCTGTCGATGAGGACCCGGTTACAGGGCGTGAGGGCGCGCTGCCGGCGTCGTGCGCCGAACCGGACTTAGAGCCGGACAAGCAGCATCGTCCACGGAAACGGCGAGCGGACCCCGATCACGTCGCCGTATCGCGAGAGCAGGTCGACGAATGCCCGCTTGGACCAATGGTTCAAGTGGCCCGGCGTGTTGCCGAGCGCCGGCCAGTACGCACCGCGGGCCATGTTCAGCATCCGCCACAGCGGCTCGCGCGGGACCGAGACGAGCAGATGGCGCTCGGCGCAGCGCGCCATCTCGCTCAGCGTGTGCTCTGGCTCGGGGACATGCTCGAGCACCTCGATCGCGGTGGCGAGGTCGAACTCGCCGTCGGCGAACGGCAGGCTCTCGGCCAGCATGACGCGGTACTCGAGGTTCGGGGCGCGGCGCTCAGACCAGCCCGCCTGGATCGACTCCTCCTCCAGGTCGATCCCGACGACGCGCCGCGTCTCGCCCAGGCGCTGTGCCCACCTGTGCACGAGCACCCCCTCGCCGCAGCCGACGTCCAGCAGCGAACGGGGGTCGGCGCGCGCGAACAGCTCGTCCAGCGCGCCCTCGAACCCGGTCATCATGCGCCGCACGAGCGGGTTGGTCGAGCCGTACTTGTCGTAGGTGTTGCCGGTGACGATCCCGTCCTCGGACACGGTCACGCCCGCGTTCACAGTCGCACCGCCTCGTGTTCCTCGGTCTCTGCTCGTTTCTCTCGCTCGCTCTCTTGCGGGTTGCCCTGGCCGTACGCATCTCCCACCAGCACGCTCTCGCCGGCCTTGTGGGTGGGTGGAGCGTTCGATTCATAGTGCGAGGGCGCGACGCCCAACTGCAGCTCGATGCGGCGCACCCGCTCGAATGTCTTCTGGGTCATCACGCGCTGCGCGGCGAGCAGGTCGCCGATCACGCCCAGCGCCCACAGCACGACGGCCGCGATGAACAGGACCGCGCCGAGGATCAGCGATTGCACGTGACCCTTGCCGCTGCCGTCGGCATAGGCGACGACGAAGCGAATCCAGACGGCGACCGAGACCACGCCGATCAGCAGGGCGAGGCTCCAGAACACCCGCAGGGGCTCGTACTGGGCGTAGATCCGAAAGATCGAGATCGCGTTGCGGCGCACGTAGGCGCTCATCGAGGGGAACAGGCGCGACTCGCGCGTCTTGGGATTGGTGCGGATCGGAACGTGGTCGATGGCGACCAGCTGCTTGCCCGCCTGGATGATCGTCTCCAGGGTGTAGGTGAACTTCGAGACCACCATCATCTGGATCGCCGCCTCGCGGTTGTAGGCGCGAAAGCCGGAGGTCGTGTCGGGCACAGAGGTCGAGGACGCCTGGCGCACGACCCAGGAGCCGAGACGCTGCAGGGTCTTCTTCAACGGCGAGAAGTGCTCGATCCCGTCCACCTCGCGGTCGCCGACGACCATGTCGGCGCGTCCCTGCACGATCGGCTCCACCAGCCGGGCGATATCGGGCCCGTAGTACTGGTTGTCGGCGTCGGTGTTGACGATCACGTCCGCGCCCAGCTTCAGCGCCGTGTCGATGCCGGCCTGAAAGCCCGCGGCGAGCCCCTTGTTGTTGGTCAGGCGGACCAGGTGATCGACGCCGTGGGCGCGCGCCACCGCGACCGTCGCGTCGGTCGAGCCGTCGTCGATGATCAGCCACTGCACGGTGTCGAACCCAGCCACCTCGCGCGGCAGGTCCGCGAGCGTCCGCGGCAGCTGGTCGGCCTCGTTGAGGCAGGGGATCTGGATGATGAGCTTCACGTGCTTGCAAGGATAGGCTCTGCGACCGATGGCCAGCGCGACGCTAGTAGGAACCTATTTCAAAAAGATCGGCACGCCCGGATGCGTCCCTGGGCACGGTGCTGACCGATCGAGGATCTATGGGATCCTCGCGATCGGCCAGCCACGTGACGGCTTGCACGTGCCACCAGCATGCGCTGCGCCGTCCCGTGTCGCCCAGCTTGGCCCATGAACGCCCCGACCGCACCGCCTATTTTGAAACAGGTTCTCAGCTCACCGCGGCAGGATTCGACTCCGCTGCAGCGGCTGCGGAGGCTTGACGCCTCGACGTGGGCAAAGATCGGCTTTGCAGTGCTGTGCGCGGGCGCGCTGTTCGGGTACTTCGCCTACCCCACATACCCGACGTACGACTCGTTCTACGCGCTGCTGTGGGGGCGGGATCTGCTGCACCTGCACCTGCCCGACTTCCGGGTGTATCGCGGGCCGACCGAGCATCCGCTGGCTATCGCGTTCGGAATGGTGTGCTCGGTCTTCGGCCAGGGCGGCGCACGGCTGATGGTGCTCGGGTCGATCGCCTCGTTCGTGGCGGTCGTCGCCGGCATGTATCGCCTGGGACGGTTGTGCTTCGGCCCGGTCGTCGGGCTGGTCGCAGCCCTGCTGGTGTTGAGCCGCTTCTTCGTCGAGAACCTCTCCGCGCAGGGATATCTGGACATCTCCTATGTGGCGCTGATCGTCTGGGCGGTCGTGTTCGAGGTGCAACGACCCCGGCGCGGTGCGCTCGTCCTGCTGATGCTGGCCGCCGCCGGGCTGCTGCGCCCGGACGCGTGGGTGCTGAGCGGCGTGTACTGGCTATGGTGCGCTTGGCCGAGGCACATCGCGCGCTCGCCGCACGCCCGGTCCTCCGGCGAACTGTCCCCCAGCGAACCGTCCTCCGGCGAACCTTCCCCCGGCAAGCCGCCCCCAGCGCGCGATCGCGCGACGATCGACAACCGCAAGCGCCTGCAGTATCTCGGCCTGGCTCTGATCGCGCCGCTCGTGTGGATCGTCGTGGACGCCGTCGTGACGGGCGACCCGCTGTACTCGCTGCACTCGACTGCCGGTCTGGCCCAGGAACTCGAACGCGCGCAGGGAGTGTCGAGTGTGGTCGCGTCGGTGTGGACGTTCGGGGTGCGGATCGACAAGCTGCCGGTGATCCTCGGCGCGCTCGTAGGTGTGCCGATCGCGGTGTGGCTGGCCCCGCGACGCGTGCTGACGCCGCTGGCTGCGCTGGTCGTGCTGGTCGCGGTGTTCATCGCCGAGGGCGCCGCCGGCGCCTCGGTCATCGACCGCTACCTGTTGGGAGGCGCGGCCCTGCTGCTGCTGTTCTGCGCGGTCACGATCGGAGGCTGGTCGATGCTGCAGCCCGGCTCGACGCTGCGTCGCGTGTGGCTGGTCGGCGCCATCGCGCTGGTCGTGTACGGCGGCGCGGAGGTCGCCAGAACGCTGAGCCTGTCGAGCCTGCGCACGACACTGGCCTATCACGAGGACTTTCACGAGGGCCTGGCCGCGGCGCTCGCGAGCCCGCAGGTGAAGGCGACGCTGAAGCGCTGCCCGCTGGTGTCCCTGCCGGACAACAAGCTGATCCCCGACGCGCGCTGGATCCTCGACAGCGTCGGACAGCACGACATCGTCGCGCGCAGCCAGGCGCGCGCCGACGCCAAAAAGGGCGCTCACCAGCTGCAGGACAGGCTGGGCCGGGGCAGCGTGGCGGTCTACCCGCTCGGCAGCGCCGTGTTCTTCGAGGCGATCGTGGATGTCGGCGACGATCCCCGCGACCAGATTCCTCAGGCGGGATACCGCCGTATCTACACGAGTCGCTACTACGCCGTGTATGACAACTGCTGAGGGCTCCCAGGCAGCCCGGCTCGCCGGCGGCAAGCGCGATCTCGGTGGGGGTGACGGAGACGTGCTCGACGGAGGTGCTCATGGCAGCGGCGCCAAGCGGAGCGCGCGCCGATGGGCGTGGGGTGGGCTGGCGGTCGTGCTCGTGGGCGGGCTCGGACTGCGCCTATGGGGCGTCAGGCAGGGCCTGCCCTATGCGTACAACGCCGACGAGGCCGATCACTTCGTGCCCCACGCGATCGGCATGTTCGGGCACGACCTGAACCCGCACTACTTCGCCAACCCGCCCGCGTATACGTACGTGCTGCACTACCTGTTCGCCGTCTGGTACGGGGGCACGGCGGGCGTGCAGCACGCGATCGCGGCACACCCCGGCGGCGTCTACACGCTCGCGCGCGTAGCCGCCGCAGTGCTGGGCACGGCGGCGCTGTGGCTGCTGTACGCGACCGGGGCGCGCCTGTTCAGCCGCGGCGTGGGGCTGCTCGCGGCGGCGATCGAGGCGGTCGCATTCCTGCCCGTGTTCTACGCGCACCTGGCCCTCAACGACGTGCCCACGCTCGCGCCGCTGACGCTGTCGCTGCTGGGGACCGCAGGGGTGCTGCGCAAAGGCCGCGCGCGCGACTACCTGCTGGCGGGCGTCGGGCTGGGCCTCGCCTGCGCGAGCAAGTACACGGCCGGGATCGTGCTCGTCCCGCTGGCGGCAGCGGCTGCCGCGCACTACCTGCAGGCGCAGCCGGGCGCCGGGCGGCGCGTGCTCTGCGGGCTCGCGCTCGCCGGCGTCGCCGCGCTCGCCGGGTTTCTGATCGCGAACCCGTACGCGATTCTTGACTACTCGGACTTTCACGGCGAACTCGTCCACCAGTCGCGCCTGTCCGCCGAAGCCCAGGGCAAGCTCGGCGCGCCCAAGAACGGCGGGCTGGCGTACTACCTGTGGACGCTCACCTGGGGGCTGGGCTGGGCGCCGGCGCTGGCGGCGCTGGGCGGCGCGGTGAGCGTGTGGCGCACCGAGCGCGCGCTCGGCTGGCTGCTCGTGCCCGCGCCGCTGCTGTATCTCGCGTTCATGGGCCTGCAGGGGCGCTACTTCGGCCGTTGGCTGTTGCCGATCTTTCCGATCCTGTGCCTGCTCGCCGCACTGTTTGCGCTGCAGCTGGCCGGCGCGATGGCGCGCCGGCTGCCCCGCCTGCGCATCGCATTCGTCGTGGCGCTCGTCGCGGCGCTGCTCGCGCAGGGGCTCGTGTACAGCGTGCATTCCGGCAGGGTGCTTGCGCGCGCGGACACGCGCAACCTGACACGCGACTGGATGATCGCGCACATCCCGGCCGGGGCGCCGATCGTGGTCGAGCTGGTCGCGCCCGACGCGTGGGGTACGCGCTGGAACAAGTACCCGTCGCTGATCTCCCGTATCTCTCCCACGGGCGCGCTACAACCGAATCCCACCGACAAGATCGGCATCGAGAACTACGAGCGCACGCTCGCCCCGGCGCTGATCGGCTACTACCAGGCGCACGGCTACTGCTGGGTCGTCAGCGGTTCGACGGAGTCCGGGCGCGCTTTCGCCGACCCGGGAGCGGTACCGCGTGCGATCGCCTACTACCGTGCGCTGGCGCGCAGCGGCGAAGTCGTCTATCGCTCCTCGCCGTATGCGTCCGGGAAGGGTCCGGTCGCGTTCGACTTCGACTGGAGCTTCGACTACTACCCGCTCGCCTACGACCGTCCGGGGCCATACATGACGATCTACCGGCTGCACGGGGGGCGCTGCGCGCGCTGATGGCGAAGGGGCGCATATGCGCCCCTTCGACCGGACGGTGCATGCACCGTCCGGGGGAACCGCGCATGCGCGGTTCCCAGGCAGGGCCGCATGCGGCCCTGCCGCCTGTGTCGCATGCGACACAGGCCACCGAATGCACATGCAATTCCGCACCCCGAGAGGTCCCCGGCCGGCACAGAGTTATCCTGGGGGCACAGATGACGATCAGCACGGATACCGACTCCGAGCACCTGGCGCGCGCGATCGAGCTTGCGCGCAATGGCGCCGGCGTGGTCAAGCCCAACCCGGTGGTCGGCGCGGTGGTCGCCCGCGACGGTGAGGTACTCGGCGAGGGCTGGCACGAACGGTTCGGCGGGGCGCACGCCGAGGTCAACGCGATCGAGTCGTGTGGCCTGGCCGACCTCAGCGCGGCGACGCTGTACGTGTCGCTGGAACCGTGCTGCCACGAGGGCAAGACGCCGCCGTGCACGGACGCCATCGTGCAGTCGGGGATCAAACGCGTGGTGGTTGCCTCCGACGATCCGACCGAGAAGGCGTCAGGACGTGGCCTGGGGATCCTGCGCGACGAGGGTGTCGAGGTGGTGATCGCCGACGGCGAGCTGGCCACGAGCGCGCGACTGCTGAACCAGGCGTTTCGCAAGCATGCGCGTATGGGCCGCCCGTGGGTGCTGTTCAAGTCCGCGATGACCCTCGACGGCAAGGTCGCCACGCGCACGGGCGACTCGCAGTGGATCAGCGGCGAGGCCAGCCGCGAGCTGGCCCATCAGTGGCGCGCGTCGGTCGATGCGGTGGTCGTCGGTATCGGCACGGCGCTGGCCGACGACCCGCGATTGACGGCGCGCCCGGAGGGCCCCGCGGACGAGCTCGAGCGACGCCAGCCCCGCCGCGTGGTGTTCGACTCGCTGGCGCGCCTGTCACCCGGTTCCCAGCTGGTGTCCGCGGCGCTGGAGATCCCGCTCACGGTCGTCGTGTCCCGCGCGGCCGCGCGCGCGGACACCGACGCGTTGGAGGCCGCCGGCGTGCAGGTGCTCGTCGCGACCGGTGAGAACGAGCCGGCGCGGGTGCGCTCGGCGCTGGATCAGCTCGGGGCGATCGGTGTCGGCTCGGCGCTGCTCGAGGGCGGGCCGCACCTCGCGGGCGCGTTTCTGGACGCCGGTGAGATCGACGAAATACGCCTGTTTTTGGCGCCGCTGCTGCTTGGCGGAAGCGCCGCGCGCGACCCGCTGGAGGGCAAGGGCGTCGAGCAGATCTCCGAGGCGTTGCGCGCCCTGACATGCGAATGCGAGCGCGTCGGCGAGGACCTGCTGATCAGCGCGCGACTGCGCGAGTGGTGAGCTGATGGGCCCGCATGGCGGCGCTGGGCGGCGTCCTCAGTCGCTCATGTGCACAGCACACTTCGCTCCCTGCGTCCTGGCCCAGCTTGCCCTGCGGGCCCATCAGTGGCCTGAGACTCGGAAGAGTTCATGTTCACCGGCCTGATCACAGATCTCGGCAGCGTGACGGCGCTGGAGCGCAGCGGCGAGGGCGCGACGCTGCGGATCGACACGCGCCTGGCGAGCGAGCTGGAGCAGGGCGACTCGGTCGCCGTCAACGGCGTGTGCCTGACCGCGACCGACATCGACGACGGCGGATTCGCGGCGGCGGCGATGGTCGAGACGCTGCGCCGTTCCGCGCTTGATGGATTGGAGCCCGGAGCGAAGGTCAACCTCGAGCTGGCTCTACGCGCTGACGCCCGTCTGGGCGGGCACGTCGTGCAGGGCCACGTCGACGCTACGGGCACGGTCAGCGAGCTTCGCGAGGAGGGGTTTGCGCGCGTGCTGAGGATCGACGGCGAGCCGGGCGTGACGCGCTACCTCGTCGAGAAGGGATCGGTCGCGGTCGACGGCGTCAGCCTGACGGTCAGCACACTGTGCGACGACGGGTTCGAGGTCTCGCTGATACCGGAGACGCTGCAGCGCACCAACCTGGGGGAAGCGACCGTCGGAGATCGGGTCAACCTGGAGGTGGACATCCTGGCAAAGCATGTCGAGCGACTACTGGATCAGCGTGATCGGTATTCGAAGGAGAGGACCGCATGACTCAATCCAAGACAACCACGACAAGCCCTCAGCCCGAGAAGACGAGCACCCCGTTCGCGACGATCGAGGAAGCGCTGGAGGAGATCCGCGCGGGGCGGATGGTGGTCGTGTGCGACGACGAGAACCGCGAGAACGAGGGCGACCTGACGCTCGCGGCGCAGTTTGCGACGCCCGAGGCGATCAACTTCATGGCCAAGGAGGGGCGTGGCCTGATCTGCCTGTCGCTGACCCCTGAGCGCTGCGAGGAGCTGGGTCTGGAGCTGATGGCGGCCAAGAACGAATCGTCGTTCGAAACGCCGTTCACCGTCTCGATCGAGGCGCGCGATGGCGTGACCACGGGGATCTCCGCGCACGATCGCGCACGCACGATCCAGGTGGCGATCGACCCCGAGACGCATCCGCGCGATCTCGTGCAGCCCGGGCACATCTTTCCGCTGAAGTCTCGCTCCGGGGGCGTGCTGGAGCGCACCGGACAGACCGAGGCGGCGGTCGATCTGGCGCGCCTGGCGGGGCTGAACCCCGCCGGGGTGATCTGCGAGGTGATGAACGACGACGGCACGATGGCGCGCGTCGGGGATCTAGCCGGCTACTGCGAGCGGCACCGGCTGAAGATGATCACGATCGCCGACCTGATCGCCTACCGCCGGCGCCACGACAAGCTCGTCGAACGGGTTGCCGCGGCGCGGCTGCCGACCGCGCATGGCGAGTTCGAAGTCGTCGGGTATCGCTCGCTGGTGGACAGCAAGCACCACGTGGCGCTCGTCAAGGGCGACGTGGCGGGACGCAGCGACGTGCTGGTGCGCGTGCACTCCGAGTGCCTGACGGGCGACGTGTTTCACTCGCTGCGCTGCGACTGCGGCGAGCAGCTGGAGTCGGCGCTGGCGATGATCGAGTCCGAGGGAGAGGGCGTGCTGCTGTACCTGGCCCAGGAGGGTCGCGGGATCGGCCTGCTGAACAAGCTCAAGGCGTACCGCCTGCAGGAGGACGGCCTGGACACCGTGGAAGCCAACCTGCAGCTCGGGCTGCCGGCCGACCTGCGCGACTACGGGATCGGCGCGCAGATTCTCGCCGACCTCGGGCTCAGCTCGATCCGCATCCTGACCAACAACCCGAAGAAGATCAAGGGCCTGGAGGGCTACGGGCTGTCGGTCAGCGCGCAGGTTCCGATCGAGCACGCCCCCAACCCGCACAACGAGGAGTACATGCGTACCAAGGCCCAGCGGATGGGTCATACGCTGCACCATCAGGGGCTGAACCTCGACGCGGAGCTGCTGCACTCCGAGCGCGAACAGGACGCCGACAAAGGGGCCGAGCGGTGAGCGACGTCTACGCGATCGCGATCGGGCGCTTCTACGAGGAGCTGGCCGAGCGCCTGGAGGGCGGCGCGCGCGAGGCGTTCGCGCAGGCGGGGTACGACGACGTCGAGGTGTTCGACGTGCCCGGGGCGTACGAGCTGCCGCTGGCCGCCTCCTACGCGGCGCGCTCGGGGCGGTTCGCCGGTGTCGCCTGTCTGGGCGCGGTGATCAGGGGCGAGACCGACCACTACGACTTCGTCTGCGCCCAGGCCGCGAGCGGGATCATGCGCGTGCAGCTGGACACGGGCGTGCCGTGCGCGTTCGGGGTGCTGACATGCGAGTCGATGGCGCAGGCGCTCGAGCGCTCGGGCGGGGGCAAGCGCGATCAGGGTCGCCACGCCGCCGAGGCGGTGCTGGCGATGGCCGCGCTGCGCAGCGAGCTGATCGGCGCCCGCGACGTCCTGCCCGGACACGTCGGCTAACGGACACGTCGGCTAAGCTACGTCGCGATGGCCAAGGTATGTCACAGCTGCGGCAAGGGTCCGGCGTTCGGGCAGAGCCGCAGCCACTCGATGGTCGCGACCAAGCGCCGGTTTGACCCGAACCTGCAAAAGGTGCGGATCCTCGTCGGCAAGGCGCCACGCCGGGTGTACGTGTGCACGCGCTGTTTGAAAGCAGGCAAGGTCACCAAGGCCGCCCGCGGGATCAAGCCTCCCGCGGACTCCACGGTCGTCTGATCGGCTGCCCACGGCCGTCTGATCCGGCTGCCTTGCCACTCGTCGGGCCGTCCGTCTGAGGACACTTCTTGTCCAGCCGTTGCCACGGTTCACGCCGTCAGGGCGCGGAACGGCCGCTCGACCTGATAAGACGTATCGCAGTGAGCGACACCAACCTGGTTCGTTTTCGCGCGGCCGTGGCGGGGGCGCTGGCGCATCTGGAATCGCGCCGCGAGGAGGTCAACGACCTCAACGTGTTCCCGGTCGCCGACGGCGACACGGGCGACAACATGGCGCTGACGCTGCGCGCGGTGCTGGCCGAGCTCGACCGCCTGCAGGGCAGCAACGGCGGCACGCGCACGATCGACGAGATCGGGCGCGAGGAGATCGTGCAGTCGGTGGCGCGCGCCGCACTGCTGGGCGCGCGCGGGAACTCCGGTGTGATCCTTTCGCAGCTGATCCGTGGCGCCGCCGAGGAGCTGGTCTCAAGGCCCGGCCAGTTGATCGACGCGACCCTGATCGGCGCGGCGCTGGCGAATGCCGCGGACCGCGCATACGCGTCGGTGCGCGAGCCGGCGGAGGGCACGATCCTGACGGTCGCCCGCGAGATGGCGCACAAGATCATGACCGACGTCGCGCACAGCCCGGAGGATCTGCGTCTGGGTCCTGCGACCGACCCCGGCATGCAGGACACGGCGATCGCCGAGGCGCTGGAGCGCGCCGTCGTGACCGGGCAGGAGTCGGTCAAGCGCGGTCCGGAGCTGCTCGCGGCGCTGCGCGACGCGGGCGTGGTCGACGCGGGCGGGTATGGGCTGACGATCATGTTCGCGGGCGTGGTCGCAGCGCTGCGCGGCGAGGACCCGCCCGAGCTTGACCATCATGCGCCGGCGCAGATCACCCATCCGCAGCACAGCTCCAGCACGTACCGGTTCTGCACGAACTTCGCGGTGATCGGCAGCGATCTGAGCGCCGGTCGGTTCATCGCACCGCTGGAGGCGCTCGGCGACTCGGTGCTGGTGGTGGGCGACGCGAGCACGCTGAAGGTGCACCTGCACACCGACGAGCCCGAACGCGCGACCGCCGTGTTCGCGCAGGCGGGGGAGATATCCAGGCTCGACATCGCCGACATGCGTCTGCAGGTGGCCGAGCGCGACGAGCGTCTGCACGGCGTGCTCTCCGGCAATGGCGCCTCCGGCACGGCTGTGTCGGGCGCCGCGTCGGGCGTCTCGACTCCCCAGGCGCGTTGCGGGGCGCTGGCGGTGGTCAGTGGCGACGGGCTGGCCGCGATGTTCGCGGAGCTGGGCGTGCGCACGATCGACGGCGGCCCGACGTTGAACCCCTCCACGTACGAGCTGCTCGCGGCGATCCACGAGGTGCCGGCCGAGGAGGTACTGGTGCTCCCGAGCAGCCCCAACGTGGTGATGGCCGCCGAGCGCGCCGCCGAGCTGTCGGACAAGCAGGTGCTGGTCGCGCCCGCGGCCGGCCAGCAGGCCGGACTGGTGGCCGCCGTTGGGCTGGAGGCGAATCGCAGTGTGGAGGAGAACGCGCTGGCGCTGGTGGAGGCGCTTTCGCACGTGCGCACGGGCGCGGTCGCGCAGGCCGCGCGCGACGACGCCCGGGGTCGGTTCAAGCGCGGCGAAGCGGTCGGGTTCGTCGCTGAGCACGTACACGCCTGGGGCGACCCGGCCGACACGCTTGGCGCGGTGATCGCAGAGCTCGGCCGGGACGCGGAGCTGATCAGCTGTCTCACCGGCGAGGATGCTCCGCTCGCGCGCGAGCAGGTCGAAGCGATGGTCAACGGCAACGTCGAGCTGGAATTGCGCGACGGGGGTCAGCGCGCGTACTGGTGGCTGCTGGCGGCCGAGTGAGGTTCACGCCGGCTGGATGACCGCGACGGTGGGCATCATGGAGGTTGCAATGTCCGTCGTGCAAGCAAACGTCAAGACAGCGTCCGGTCCGGATGCGTGCCCGCGTGCATTTGCGTCCCTTGACGGTCTGACCGCCGAGGAGCTGCTGGCCGCGCCCGTGCGCTGGCCGAGACCGTCGCGGCTGTCAGACCCGCTGGACGTGGCGCCCGGCAAGATGGCCGACGGTCTGCAGACCCTCGGGCTGACGAGCGTCGGCGCGCTGTTGGAGCACCTGCCCAGAGATAGCCGGGATGCGCGCACGGTGAAGGGTCTGAGGGCGGGCGAGGCGGCGACGGTCGCCGTGCAGGTGCGCTCGATCGGCGCACGGCCGGTCAGGCGGCGGGGGATGAAGCCATTGGTGCAAGCGACCGTGTTCGACGAGACGGGGGCGATGCGAGCGACCTTCTTCAACCAGCCATGGCTGGCCCAGCGATACAGGCCGGGAACGCGCCTGGTGCTGCACGGCAAGACGACCGCGAGGGGCACGTTCAATGTCGCCCATCACGCGTTGGGCGTGGATGTCGGCGCCGGCCCGCCCGCCGATCCGACTCCCGATCTCGGCGGCTCGGGTAAGACGGGCCGGCCCGAGGAGGTCGTATCCCACTACCCGGCGAGCGAGGGCGTGAGCTCGACGCAGATACTGACGCTCGTACAACGGGAAAGGGGTGCGCTGGCAGACGTGCCGGAGGCGCTGAACGCGGCGGCCCGGGTGGCCGAGCGGCTGCCGGACCGGGCGAGCGCGCTGGCGGCGATGCACTACGCCCGCACGGGCGAGGAGCGCGAGGCGGGCAGGGAACGGCTCGCGTTCGAGGAGCTGATGCTGGCGCAGCTCGTGTTCCTGCGCCGCCGGGACAGGCGCCGGGCGCGCGGGGGCGCGCCGACTCTGGACACGCCGCCGTCGCTCAGCGGACGCTGGCTGAAAGAGCAGCTGCCGTTCGCGTTGACGGGCGATCAGCGCAGGGCGATCGAGACGATCGGCCAGGACCTGGAGCAGGAGCGGGCGATGCAGAGGCTGCTGCTGGGAGAGGTCGGCAGCGGCAAGACGGTGGTCGCGGTATGGACGCTGCTGCGCGCCGTCGAGCACGGGATGCAGGCTGCGCTGATGGCCCCGACGGAGACGCTCGCCGAGCAGCACTTCGCGACGCTGCAGACACTGCTCGGCGCCGAGCAGGCGAACGTCACGTGCGCGCTGCTGACGGGCTCGACCCCGGCGCGCAGGCGCGCGGACACGCTGGGCAAGCTGGCGGGAGGCGAGCTGTCGCTGATCGTGGGCACACATGCGCTGATCGAGCCGGACGTGCGGTTTGCGAGCCTCGCGGTCGTGGTGGTGGACGAGCAGCATCGATTCGGCGTGCGCCAACGGGCGGCGCTGGACGGCAAGGGAAGGATTGACAGCTCCACCGACCCCAGCCCGACCCGCCTTGCGCCGCACGTGCTGCACATGACAGCGACCCCGATCCCGCGCACGCTCGCACTGGCGCGCTACGGCGACCTGGACACGACGATGCTGCGCGAGCTGCCCCGGGGCAGGCAGCCGATCGACACGCGCATCGTCTCCGGCGAGACCGAGCGCGCGCGCGCGTATGAGCAGCTGCGCGAGCAGTTGCGCGCAGGCCGGCAGGCGTACGTCGTGTGTCCGCTGATAGCCGAGTCCGAGGACACCGCAGACGGTGACGCGCCGTCCGGAGATCGCCCGGCGGACATGCGCGCCGCGACCGCCGAGCTGCAGCGGTTGCGCAAGGGCGAGCTCAAAGACCATCGCCTCGTGCTGCTGCACGGCGGCTTCCGACCGCGCGAGAAGGCGCAGGCGATGGCACAGTTCGCCACGGGCGCGGCGGACGTGCTGGTCGCGACGACCGTGATCGAGGTCGGGATCGACGTGCCGAACGCGACCGTGATGCTGGTCGAGAACGCCGAGCGGTTCGGGATCTCCCAGCTGCACCAGCTGCGCGGCCGGATCGGCCGCGGCGAGCACCGCTCGTCCTGCCTGCTGATGGGTCCCCCGGGCGCTGCGAGGCTGAGGGCGCTCGAGAAGCACTCCGACGGGTTTGAGCTGGCCGAGATCGACCTGCGCCTGCGCAAGGAGGGCGAGCTGATCGGGGTCAAACAGTCGGGGATCGGCCAGCATCGGATTGCGTGCCTGCCCGAGGACGCCCCGCTGCTGGAGCGCGCACGAGCGCGCGCTCAGGCGATCATGGCGGCCGACCCGCAACTGCGCGAGCCCGAGCATGCTCTGCTGGGTGACGCGCTGCAGCGAGCGTTCGGGGCCGAGGCGCTCGAGTCGATCCCCGGATGAGGGTGATCGCGGGGCGCTACGGCGGACGCCGGTTGATGGCGCCGAAGGGCAGGACGACCCGTCCGACCTCCGACCGCGTGCGCGAGGCGCTGTTCGCGATGCTCGGCGACGTCGCGGGCGCGCGCGTGCTGGACCTGTTCGCGGGCACCGGCGCGCTGGGCGTCGAGGCGCTGTCCAGAGGCGCGCTGCAGGCCGTGTTCGTCGAGCGTGACCAGCACGCGATCGACGCGCTGCAGGCAAATCTGGAGGCGCTCGGGCTTGGCGAGACGCAGGCGCTGCTCAGGCGCGAAGACGTCGCCGGCGCCCTGAGGAGGGCACGGAAACGCAAAGAGACATACGATCTGATCCTGATCGATCCTCCCTACGAACGGGCGCTCGAGTGGGGGCCGCGGCTGTCGGCAGTGTTGCCGGCGTTGCTCACGCCGGGAGCGCGCGTTGTCGTCGAGAGCGATCGGCGGGCGCCGCTCGAGCTGGAGCTGGGGTTCGAGACAGAGCGCCTGTACGGAGACACCGCGATCGGAATCCATCGTCACGAATGAGCGATAACAAGTTCATAGCCGTCTGCCCGGGCTCATACGACCCGATCACCAACGGCCATCTCGACGTGATCGGGCGCGCTGCGGCGCTGTTCGACGAAGTCGTGATCGCGGTCGTGAACCGGTCGGTGCGCAAGGACAAGACGCTGTTCGGAATCGAGGAGCGGCTGGCGTTCATCGAGAAAGCGACCGCCGGGCTGCAGGGGGTGCGCGCGGAGCCGTTCAACACGCTCGTGGTCGAGTTCGCCCGCAAGGTCGGCGCGCAGGCGATCGTGAAGGGGCTGCGGGCGATCTCGGACTTCGAGTACGAGCTGGAGATGCACCAGCTCAACCGCCGCCAGGACCCGGAGATAGAGTCCGTGTACCTGATGGCCAGCTCGCAGTACAGCTTCCTATCGTCGAGCGGCGTCAAGGAGCTTGCGATATTTGGCGGCAGAATCGACGATCTCGTGCCCGCAGAGGTGGCCAAGCGGTTGCAGGAAGAGCTGAGACGTTGACGAACTTGACTGGAGATTTGGCGCACGACCCCGGCAGGGACCGGAGCCGCTGCGAGCACAACCTAAAATCGCGCTCGCGCAGGCGGCGCGGACGGAGATAGTGTGTAAGACCTCATGGACGTCCTGGTACTGATCGACAAGCTCGACGACTTGGTGCACAACGCCAAGTCCGTGCCCATGACCGACCAGGTCAGGGTCGACAAGGAGGAGATCTACGACATCCTCGACCAGATGCGTGCGACGATCCCCGAGGAGATCAAGCAGGCCCGGTGGATCGTCAAGGAGCGCCAGGAGATGCTGGCCGAGGCCAAGAAGGAGGCCGAGCGGATCCTCAAGGAGGCGCGCGAGCGCCAGGAGCAGCTCGTCGGCGAGGAGGAGGTCACCAAGCAGGCCGAGCGCGCCGCCGAGGACATCGTCGAGGACGCTCGTGCCCGCGAGCGCGAGATCCGCCTGGGCGCGGAGGACTACGCGGATGAGATCCTGAACACGCTCGAGGTCAACCTGTCGAAGTTCATCGCCGCCGTGCAGCGCGGCCGCGAGCGGTTGCAGGGCAAGGACGAACCCGCGGAAGTGAGTTAGCCCACGTAAACGGGTAGGGTCCGCGCGCGATGAACACGCGCGAAGCGAAGTACAAGCTGCAGGTGGCAAGGACGCTGCTGGGCACCGGCATGATCCAGCCGATGCGTCCGGACAAGGCGGTGCGCTCGCTGATGGTGTTGCGTCAGTGGGGGCCGACGCCGGCCGCGGCGTATATGTCCTCGGCGATCAGGTATCCCGACAGGGCGGCGATCGTCGACGAGAGGGGGGTGCTGACGTTCGCCGAGGTGGATCGGCGAACGAACGCCATCGCACGGGGGCTGGCCAAAGCGGGGGTCTGCGAACAGGACGAGATCGCGATCATGTGCCGCAACCATCGTGGGTTCATCGAGGCGACGGTCGCGTGCTCGAAGCTGGGGGTGGGCGCGCTGTATCTGAACACCGCGTTCGCGGGCCCGCAGATCGCGGACGTCCTGCAACGCGAAGACCCGGTCGCGCTCATATACGACGAGGAGTTCGCGAACCTGGTGGCCGAGGGCGGCAAGGGTCGCAAGAGGTTCGTCGCCTGGCGTGAGCCCGGCGAAAGCGCGGCGTCCGAGTCCGACCTGCCGCTGGAGCAGATGATCGCCGACGAGCTGGGCTCGCCCCTGACGCCTCCCGTCGAGCAGGGACGCGTGGTGATCCTGACGTCGGGCACGACGGGAGTGCCGAAGGGGGCGCCGCGCAAGCAGCCGGACTCGCTGGAGCCGGCGGCGGCGATGTTCTCGAAGATCCCGCTCAAGGCGCGCGAGACGACCGTGATCGCCTCGCCGATGTTCCACTCCTGGGGGTACGCTCACTTCACGCTCGCGCTGTCTTTGGCCTCGACGCTCGTGCTGCGCCGCAAGTTCGACCCGGAGGACACGCTGCGCGCGGTCGCACACCACCGCGCGACGGCGCTGGCGGTCGTGCCCGTGATGCTGCAGCGGATACTCGACCTGGGTGAGGAGACGATCGCCTCCTACGACGTGAGCTCGCTGAAGGTGATCGCGGTGAGCGGGTCGGCGCTGCCGGGAGAGCTGGCGACGAGGGCGATGGACGCGCTGGGGGACGTGCTGTACAACCTGTACGGGTCCACGGAGGTGGCGTGGGCGACGATCGCAACACCCGCCGACCTGCGGGCAGCGCCGGGGACCGCGGGCAGACCGCCGATGGGGACTGTCGTGAAGCTGCTGGACGCCGACGGTCGCGAGGCTGCGCCCGGCGAGGGGGGGCGCATATTCGTGGCGAACGAGATGGTCTTCGAAGGCTATACCGGCGGCGGCAACAAGGAGATCGTGCACGGGCTGATGAGCACGGGCGATGTCGGCCGGTTTGACGCGGACGGGCGCCTGTTCGTGGACGGGCGCGACGACGAGATGATCGTCTCAGGCGGGGAGAACGTGTTCCCGCGCGAGGTCGAGGACCTGCTGGCCGACCACGAGCAGGTCGAGGAGGCGGCGGTCGTGGGCGTGCCCGACGAGCAGTTCGGGCAGCGGCTGAAGGCGTTCGTGGTCCTACGCGACGGGGCGGCGCTGGACGAAGAGGCGGTCAGGGCGTACGTGAAGACGAACCTCGCCCAGTACAAGGTCCCGCGCGAAGTGGTGTTCATGGAGCAGCTGCCGCGCAATGCGACGGGCAAGGTGCTCAAGCGCGAGCTGAGCACGCTCGCGTAGCTCGGGGTGCCGAGACCGCGCGCATGGCGAGTCAGGACGTGATGTCCGCGGCCATGCGCGAGTGTGAAACCAGAGCGATTTCAAAATCGATCCTGCTGAGCAGAGCGGGCGTGGGGCGCAGGGATCGGCGGGCATGGGTGGTCGCTAGCCTGAGGAGGATGGCGGCACAGGCGCATACTTTCGACCTGGCGGGCCTGCGGCTCAGCCCGGGACAGGGGCACAGGTTGGAGCTGCAGGTGCCGATCGAAGGGCTCGAGCTGGGCGGCGAGTCATATGAGGCGCGTCCGGCGAGCGTGCCGGTGACGCTGGACGTGTCAAAGATGACGGGCGGCGGGTACGCGCTGAAGCTGGCGCTGAGCGCGACGCTGGTCGGGCCGTGCATGCGCTGTCTGAAGGACGCGGCGCCGCAGGTGCAGGTGCAGGCGCGCGAGGTGGAGGTGCCGGGTGAGGGCGAGGAGCTGGCGAGCCCGTACGTGCACGACGAGACGCTGGATGTGGCGGCATGGGCGCACGACGCGTTCGCGCTGGCGGCGCCCGTGAAGGTGCTGTGCAAAGAGGACTGCGCGGGCCTGTGCCCAGAGTGCGCGATCGACCTGAACGAGGCCGGTCCCGAGCATCGGCACGAGCGTGCAGGCGACCCGCGATGGGCCAAGCTGGGAGAGCTGAAGCTTGACTAGTCATGCGCCGAGCGCGTCGGGCGCGGGGGTGGACGCGGTGGTGGCCGTCGACTGCAACGGCGCGGACCTCGGCCCGGCGGAGGTCGCGGCGGGCGCCGCGATGGCCGCGAGTGAGGGGGCCAGGACGATCCTGTTCGGCCCGCTGGACCTGCTCGAGGCCGCGTGTCGGGACGCGCCCGACGGCATGATCGAGATCGTGGATGCGCCCATGTCGATCGCCAAGAGCGCCGACCCGGCGCGCGCCGCGCGGGCGAATCTCGAGGCCTCGATCGTGCAGGCCGCGAGGGCCGTAGCGCAGGGCCGGGCGCAGGCGTTGGTGTGCGCCGGTGGGACCGGTGCGGCGCTGGCGGCGGGGCTGTTCAACATCAAGCGCGCGCGCGGCATCCATCGCCCGGCGCTCGCGCTGGTGCTGCCGGTGCCCCGCAGGCCGGTGACGCTGCTGGACGTCGGCGCGAACGCGCAGGCACGCAGCGAGCACCTCGAGCAGTTCGCGTTTATGGGAGCCGCGCTGGCGCAGACGGTGCTCGGTATCGAGCGTCCCCGCGTGGGGCTGCTGTCCAACGGCGAGGAGGCCGAGCGCGGGAGCCCGCTGGTGGTCGAGACGCACGCCCGGCTGCGCGCGCGCGCGGACACCGGGGCGATGACGTTCGAGATGGTCGGCAACGTCGAGGGGGGCGACCTGGTGTCGGGCGTGGCCGACGTGATCGTGACGGACGGGCTGACGGGCAACGTGACGCTGAAGGTGATGGAGGGCGTGTCGCAGACGATGCTCGGTGCGATCAGGGACGCGGCGATGTCCTCCACGCAGGCGAAGCTGGGGGGGATGCTGCTCAAGCCCGCGCTGAGAGGGCTGCGCGACGAGATCGATCCCGAGACGCAGGGCGGCGCGTACCTGCTCGGGTTGCGCGGGTTGGGGGTCGTCCCTCACGGCAGCTTCACCAGGCGTGGGTTCGCGCAGGCGATCATGCGCGCCCGGCGCGGCGCGGACGAAGATCTGATCGGTCGCACGCATGCGGCGCTGGCGCAGGCGGGGGCGCTCAGAAGGGCTACGCCCGTGTCCGCGCGGGTCGCTAGCCTGCCCGGACATGACGCATGAGGAGGTGTTCGAGCTGATCAGGGACCATCTGGCCGACGAGCTGGATGTCGAGCCGAGCGCGATCGCCGAGGAGACGCGGTTCAAGGACGATCTCGAGGCGGACTCGCTGGACCTGTATACGCTCGTGCAGGAGCTGGAGGACAGCTATGGCGTGCGTATGACCGACGAGCAGGCCGCCGCGATCACGACCGTCGGACAGGCGGTGGATTTTGTCCTGGCGCATGCTGCCGTCTGATGTCCGTCGATGAAGCTACTCGGCGAACTGCTGGATGGGCTGCCCGAGGACCTCGAGCGCCAAGTTTTTACCCATGCGTCCTGGACCGAGCGCCGCGAGGAGTCCTATTCGCGGCTGGCCTTTCTCGGCGACAGCGTGCTCGGGTTGGCGGTCACGACGCACCTGTATCCGCGCCTGGAGGCCGAGCGGTTCGGGGCGGGACGGCTGACCAAGATTCGCGCACAGGCGGTGTCGGGTCCGAGCTGCCGGGCGGTCGCCGAGCGGCTGGGTGTGTCCGAGCGGTTGCGCGCCGCCGCGCCGCAGGGAGTGTCGGGGGGTGCGGTGGCGCTGGTGGAGACCGAGCGCGTGCTCGCGTCGGTGATCGAGGCGGTGATCGGCGCGTGCTATTTGACCGCCGGCTACGAACGGACCGCGGAAGCGGTCGTGGAGGCGTTCGCGCCCGAGATCGAGCAGGCGCTGGAGCATCCGGTCGACTTCAAGTCCGCGCTGCAGGAGCTGCTGGCTCGCCGCGGAGCGGTCGTCAGCTACGAGATCGTCGGCGAGAGCGGCCCGCCGCACGAGCGCACCTACGAGGTGGCGGCGCTCGTCGATGGCGAGACGCTGGGCTCAGGGAGCGGCAAAAGCAAGAAGCACGCCGAGCAAGAGGCCGCTCGGGAGGCTGTGGACCGACTGCAGGGGCAGGCATGACCCTGAGCTCGCAGGGCAAGCGATCGACTCCGGAGGCCGTCGTGAGCGCTCATGTGCGGGGCTGGATGCCCCGCGCCAACGGCCTCTTGGCGACGCTGACCCGCGCGGACGCGACCCAAAGCAATCACCGATCGGACGGCATCGACTCGTGCGCCTGAAGTCACTTACGTTGAAAGGGTTCAAGTCCTTTCCCGACCGCACGCGCCTGGACTTCGGCCCGGGGGTGAGCGTCGTGGTCGGGCCCAACGGGTCGGGCAAGTCGAACGTGACCGACGCGGTTCTGTGGGCGATGGGCGAGCAGTCGCCACTCGCGGTCAGGGGCCAGTCGATGCAGGACGTGATCTTCGGGGGCGGCCGCGGCGTGCAGGCGCGCAGCGCGGCTGAAGTCGAGATCGTGCTCGACAACTCCGACGGTACGGTCGATCTGCCGCTGAGCGAGATCTCGATCTCACGCAGGCTCGATCGCACGGGTGACGGCGGGTATCACCTCAACGGCGCGCGCTGCCGGCTGACGGATGTGATCGAGGTGCTGTCCGATACGGGTCTCGGCAAGGAGACAGCACTCGGTCATCTCCCAGGGGCGGGTCGAGGCGATCGTGACGTCCAAGCCGCGCGAGCGCCGGCTGCTGATCGAGGAGGCCGCGGGTCTGGGCAAGCACCGCAAGCGCCGTCGCCGGGCGCAGCTGAAGCTGGAGCGCACCCAGGAGAATCTCGATCGCGCGCTCGACGTCGAGCGCGAGGCGCGCACGCGGCTGCGGCCGCTCAAGCGCCAGGCCGAGGCGGCCGAGCTGCACGAGCGCCTGGAGCGCCAGCTGCTGGAAGCGCGCTGGACGCTCGCGTGCGAGGCATTGCGCGCTCGCGGCGTGGACCTGCGCGAGGCCGAGACACAGGTGCGCGACGCGCGCGAGCGGCCGCGAGCTGATCGAGTCCGAGCTGCAGGCGATCGTGGCAGCGGCGTGGACGGGCGGAGACGGCGCTGGCGCAGCGAACCGAGCGCCATGACGCGCTGTCGCGGCGCGCGTATGAGATCCGCTCCGCGCGCGAGCGGCTGCAGCTGCGCGCCGAGCAGGCACAGGCGACGGCGGTCACGCTGGCCGAGCGCGCGAGCCGCATCGAGATCGAGCTGGGTGCGCTCACCGCCCCTGTGGATGGCTCGGAGCTCAGAGCCGGGCGCGGGCGAGCGCACTGACGGGAACGAGACGGCGAGCGAGGATCGCGTACGCGGGCTCGAGCTGCAGCTGGCAGAGTTGGAGCGAGAGCGAGAGCGCGAGGTCGAGCGCGAGATCGAGGGGCTGCAGGCTGAGCGCGAGCGGGCCGCGATCCGTGTGGCCGAGCTGACGGATGCGGTCGAGGTCGCGTCGCGAAGAGCGCGCGCAGGCGGATGTCCTGGCCGAGCAGGCGCGTGCCGAGCTGCGCAGCGCAGAGGTCGCCGCGGAGGCGGCGCGGCGAGAGGCAGCGCGGGTCGGCGCCGAGCTGGCCGCCGCCAACCAGTTCCTGAGCAGTCACGCCCGTTACGGCGGCGCCGGCGGGGGCGGAGCGCGCGCGCTGAGCGAGGCGCTGCAAGGTGCGCGACGGCTACGAGCTGGCGCTCGCCGCCGCGCTGGGAGGGCGCCTGGATGCGGCGCTGGTGCGCGACCTGAGCGGCGCGAACACGCTCCTGGACGGGGCCGGTCCCGACGGGGCAAGCGCGCTGCTCGCGGGGGACGCCGCCGATGCCCCGGCGAGCGAGGCGCACGCGGGCGCGAACGAGGACATGCGGCCGGGCACACCCGCACAGGATGTGCCCGCGCGAGACGGGCACGGGTCCTCGCCGGATCAGACAGCGGCGCCGGCGCCGGGCGCCGTCAGGCTGATCGAGCTGGTGAGCGGATCGGACGCAGCGCCAGGAGCTCGCGCGGCGACTGCTCGGTGACGCATGGGTGGTGCAGCGCCTACAGGATGTCGCCGAGGGGTTCACCGGGATCGCCGTGACGAGGATCCGGGCGCGTGCTGTTCGCCGCATGGGGCGAGGTGCGCCAGGTGAGCGAGGGCGGCGCCGAGCGGGTACTGGCGCGGCGCAACGAGCGTGAGCGGCTGATCGCCGCGAGCGAGGCGGCGGTGCAGGCCGAGCACGTGGCCGGCGCGGCGGCGCAGGCAGCGCTGCTGGGAGTGCGCGACACCGAGGATGCGCGCGCGGAGGCGGAGGAGGCGCTGCGCGAATCAGAGCGCGCCCTCGCCGAGGCGACCGAGTCGGAGCGCCGCACCGGGTGGTTGATCGAGCAGCGCCGCAGCGCTCCCGAGCAGGGTCCGCTGGCGGTGCGCCGCGCGCAGCTGCAGGGCGAGCTGGCGGCTGAGCGCAGGCAGGCGGAGCGGCTGCGCGGCCGAACGCGCCCAGCGCGAGCAGCGAATCGCGCGCCTGCGCGCCCGGCATGCGGCGGACGTGGCGCTCGAGCCGCGCGCGCAGCGCCTTGCCGCGGCGCTCGCATCGGCCGGCGAGGGCGCCGGCGCTCTGCTGGTGCAGCTGGAGGAGCAGCTCTCGCGCGATCACGCGGCCGGTGAGCAGGTCGCGGCCGAGCTGCGCGCGTGCGCTCACGAGGAGGCCGAGATCCAGACGCGACTGCGGACCGTCGGCGAGGAGGTAACGGGCGCCGAGGTGGCCGCCCAGCGACTGCGCGACCAGGCGGGTGAGGCCGCCGAGGAGCTGAGCGCGATCGCCGAGCGTCTGGAGCGCCCGCTGCCTCGATGACGAGAGCGAGGCGCCGCAGCCGCTCGCGCCGGAGGAGGCGAGTGCGCTGGAGGCCCGAGTGCAGCGGTTGGCCCGACGGCGCGAGCAGCTCGGTCCTGTGAACCCGCTCGCGCAGGAGGAGTACGCCGAGGCGCTCGCGCACGTCGAGGAGCTCGAGACCAGGCGGGCCGATCTGGAGACGGCGCTGCGCGAGCTGAAGACGGTGATCAGGGACACCGACCGCCAGATCAGAGAGACCTTCGAGCAGACATTCGACGCCGCGGCACGCAACTTCGAGGAGCTCGTCGGCGACGTGTTCCCGGGCGGCAGTGGACGGCTGCGGCTCGTGCGCGACGAGCACACGCCCCGCGCCGTGCTCGGCGGTCAGTCTCCGGCCGAGGGCACATCGCACGGATGGCGGGGACGCGGCCGCGGCGGCCGACGCCGCGGAGGCCGCGGCCGACGCCGAGGCCGAACGGGACGAGCGCTCGGCCGGCGAGGGCGAGGAGGACGTGATGGGCGTGGAGATCGAGATCACGCCCGCCGGCAAGTCGACCAAGCGCCTGTCGCTGCTGTCGGGCGGGGAGAAGTCGATGACCGCGCTCGCGTTCCTGTTCGCCGTGTTCCTCGCGCGCCCATGTCCGTTCTACATCCTCGACGAGGTCGAGGCGGCGCTGGACGACCTCAACCTCGACCGATTCCTGGCGCTGCTGCGCCGCTACTCCGACCGGGCCCAGTTCATCGTGATCACCCATCAAAAGCGCACGATGGAGGCCGCTGACTGGCTGTACGGAGTGTCGATGGGAGGCGACGGCGTCTCCAAGGTGCTCTCGCGCCGGCTGCCCCCCGAGGCGGTGGCGCCGAGGTGGCGTCAGCGGCGGAGGACGTGCACGCCGAGACCGCTGAGGCGCCCGTCGCCGAAGTCGCCTGAGCCGCGGCTCAGGAGCCGATCGCATGGCGCGCGACTGGAGCGAGCTGTTCATCACCGACGCGCCGCCCGCGACGCGCGGTCTCGCTGAGTCCGGCGAGCGCAAGCGCGGGTCTGTTCAGGCGCCTGCGCGAAAACCTGTCGAAGACCCGCGAGGCGCTCGGCGGGCGAGATCCAGGCGACGCTGTTCGGCACGCTCGACGCCGCCGCCTGGGAACGGCTGGAGGAGGCGCTGATCCTCGCCGATGTCGGCGCGCGCACGACAGCCTCGATCGTGGGCACGCTCGAGGCGGAGGCGCAGACGGGCGAGCTCGGGGCGGGTGGCGAGGCGCTGAGCGAGCGGCTGATCGCGCTGCTCGCGCAGACCGCGCGCGTGGGCGACGGGCGCATCGACATTCGCCCGCGGCCGACCGTGATCATGGCGGTCGGGCGTGAACGGGACCGGCAAGACCACCACGATCGGCAAGCTCGCCTGGCATCTGCGCCAGGAGTGCGGGCGCACCGTCCTGCTCGGCGCGGCCGACACGTTCAGAGCCGCGGCGAGCGAGCAGCTGGAGGGCTGGGCTCAGCGGGCGGGATGCGAGATCGTGACCGGCCCGGAGGGCTCCGATCCGGGCGCCGTCGCGTTCGAGACGATCGCCCGCGCTCGCGCCGAGGACGTGGATGTCGCGATCATCGACACGGCCGGGCGCCTGCACACCCAGGACGATCTGATGGCCGAGCTCGGCAAGGTCCGCCGGGTGATCGCCCGCCAGCTGGACGGCGCTCCGCACGAGACGCTGCTCACGATCGACGCCACCACCGGCCAGAACGGGCTGCGTCAGGCGCAGCTGTTCGCCGCCGCGGCCGATGTCACCGGGGTCGTGCTGACGAAGCTCGACGGAACCGCCCGCGGTGGGATCGCGCTCGCGATCGCCTGCGAGCTGCAGCTGCCCGTGAAGCTGATCGGTATCGGCGAGACGGTGGAGGATCTGCGCCCGTTCGACCCCGAGGATTTCGCCCGCGCGCTGATCGCCGACCCGTAACGCCGGAGCGCACGTGCGGAGCTCAGACTTGGGATCTGGCTCGCCGTATCGAGCCTGACGAGTCTCCGACGCGCCCGATGCGCGCGTAAGCGACCGAGGCCGAGGGGTAATCTGAAGGTATGGAGTATGGATCGTATGGCTGGTCGCAGCGTGTCTGCTCGGGGTCGGGGAGATGCACCAGGGCGGGTTCTATCTCGCCCCGTTCGCGATCGGCGCGGGGCTCGCCGCGGTCGTGGGCCTGCTGGGCGTGGGAGCGCTGCTCAGCACGATCGTGTTCGTGGCCGCCTCGGGCATCGTGTTCGCCACGCTGCGGCCGATCGCGCGCAGGCATCGCCGGCTGCCCCCGCGATCAGGACGGGCGCCGCGGCGCTCGTCGGCAAGCCCGCGATCGTGATCGAGCGGATCGCCAACGGCGAGGGCGTCGGCTGCGTAAAGATCGACGGCGAGGTGTGGACCGCGCGCAGCTACGACGAAGACGAGATCATCGACGCGGGCGAGCGGGTCGAGGTCGTGGAAATACGCGGGGCCACGGCGCTCGTGATGCACTGAGTCACAAGGACACCAAGAAAGGAAGCTGACCAATGGCCGCACTGATCGTCATCGCCGTGGTGGTGCTGTTCGCGCTGGTCGTCGCGGCGCGCACGATCCGCGTGATCCCCCAGGCCAAGGCGGGGGTCGTGGAGCGGCTCGGTCGCTACAGCCGCACGCTGGAGCCGGGCCTGACGATCGTCACGCCGTTCATCGACCGTGTGCAAGCCGCTGGTGGACCTGCGCGAGCAGGTCGTGAACTTCTCGCCGCAACCGGTGATCACCGAGGACAACGTGGTCGTCGCGATCGAAACGGTCCTGTACTTCACGATCACCGATCCGCGCTCGGCGACGTATGAAATCGCCGATCCGCTGCAGGCGATCGAGCAGCTCACGGTCACGACGCTGCGCAACGTGATCGGCGGGCTGACGCTGGAGGCGACCCTGACCGCCCGCGAGAACGTCAACGCCGAGCTGCGCACCGTGCTGGACGAGGCGACCGGCAAGTGGGGGATCAGGATCAACCGTGTGGAGATCAAGTCGGTCGATCCGCCGGCGGACATCAAGACCGCGATGGAGAAGCAGATGCGCGCCGAGCGCGACCGCCGCGCCGCGATCCTGACCGCGGAAGGCGAGAAGCAGTCCCAGATCCTCACTGCCGAGGGCGCCAAGCAGGCGGCGGTGCTCACCGCCGAAGGCGCCCAGCAGGCCGCCGTCCTCGACGCCGAGGGCGAGCGCCAGGCGGCGATCCTGCGTGCCGAGGGCGAAGCGAAGGCGATCGACACCGTCTTCAAAGCGATCCATGCGGGCAAACCGAACCGCGAGCTGCTGAGCTACGAATACCTGCAGATGCTGCCCCAGCTCGCCGAAGGCGACGCGAACAAGGTGTTCGTCGTGCCGAGCGAGTTCGCCGAGGCGTTCGGCGGGATCGGCGAGGCGCTCTCGCGTCGCACGCCCGGACATGAGCCCGAGCCGCCGCAGCCCGGCCGTCCCACCGCGTCTCGGCGGCGCCCCCAAGCGGCCGCCCGCTCCGCCAGACCCGCCCGCTGGGCGTAAGGACTGAGCGGACGGTCTGCGCCGGCGAGTGTCTGGGCCGGCGAGTGTCTGGCCTGCGAGCGCCTGGGCCTGCGACCTGTCTGAGCTGACGAGCGCCTTCCGGGCCTCGCGGCTGCGAGAATCACTGTCATGTTCGACGCGCTCGCCGAGAAGCTGCAGGCAACGCTCGCCGATGTGCGCCGGCATGGCACGCTGACCGAGCAGGACATCGACGCGGCGATGCGCGAGATCCGCCTCGCGCTGCTGGAGGCCGACGTCAACTTCAAGGTCGTGCGCCAGTTCACCGCGCAGGTCAAGGAGCGCTGTCTGGGCGCCGATGTGATCGGCAAGCTGAATCCCGGCCAGCAGGTCGTGAAGATCGTCGCCGAGGAGCTCGCCGCGCTGATGGGCGGCGCCTCGGCCGGGCTCAGCGTTCTCCGCGCACCCTCCGACCGTGATCCTGATGGCCGGGCTGCAGGGCTCGGGCAAGACGACCGCCACAGCCAAGCTCGCCCGGCACCTGCGCGAGGAGCGCGGCGCCGCGGTCGCGGTGGCGGCATGCGACACCTATCGCCCGGCCGCGGTCGAGCAGCTCGTCAAGGTCGGCGCCCAGGCGGGGGCGGACGTGTATTACGAGCCAGGGCACCCGAGCGCGACCCGTGGACATCGCCACCTGGGCGCTGGAGCGCGCCACCCGGGAGGGCAAGGACGTGCTGATCGTCGACACCAGCGGCAGGCTGCACATCGACGAGCAGCTGATGGCCGAGCTCGTGCGGATGCGCGCCGCGGTCAAGCCGACCGACGTGCTGCTGGTCGTCGACGCGATGACCGGCCAGGACGCGGCCGCGGTGGCCGAGCGGTTCGCCGAGGAGGTCCAGTTCGACGGCGTCATCATGAGCAAGCTCGACGGCGACGCGCGCGGTGGCGCGGCGCTGTCGATCAGGGCGGTCACGGGCAAGCCGATCATGTTCGCCTCCACCGGCGAGCATCTCGACCAGTTCGAGCGCTTTCATCCCGATCGCATGGCCCAGCGGATCCTCGGGATGGGCGATGTGATGAGCCTGATCGAGCACGCCGAGCGCCAGTTCGACGAGGACGAGGCGCTCGCATTGCAACACAAGCTCGGGCGCGACGAATTCGGTCTCGACGACTTCCTGGCCCAGCTGAAGACCGTGCGGCGGATGGGCCCGCTGACGAACCTGCTCGGCATGATCCCCGGGCTGGGCGGCCAGCAGTTGCAGAACATGAAGGTGGACGAGCGCGAGCTCGACCGCGTGCAGGCGATCATCCTGTCGATGACTCCCTCAGAGCGCTCTCGACCCGAGCTGATCAAAGGCTCGCGCAGGCTGCGCATCGCGCGCGGGTCGGGCACCAACGTGCAGCAGGTCAACCAGCTCGTCAAGCAGTTCGGGCAGACCCGCAAGCTGATGAAGCAGGTGGGGCGCGGCAAGATGCCGGACATCGGCGCTCTGATGCGCCAGGCGCGCTGAACCGTCTAAGCTCTCCTTCGCAAGCATTGCTTCTGGTACCGAGAAAGGGAAAAGGTGTCGGTAAGACTCAGGCTCACCCGGGTGGGCGGCAAGAAGGACCCGATCTGGCGCGTGGTCGTCGCCGACCAGCGCTCTCCGCGCGACGGTCGCGTGATCGAGACGATCGGCCAGTACAACGCGCAGACGAACCCGTCGACGATCAAGATCGACGAGGAGCGCGCTCGCAGCTGGCTGGCGCGCGGGGCGCAACCGTCGGGCACGGTGCGCAAGTTGCTGCGCATCCAGGGCATCACCGCCCAGGGCGACTGACGCCGCGACGCGTCGGGGTGTACGGACGGTGGCCGCGCAAGAGGACGACTCCGGCGAGACTCCGCGGCAGCTGCTCGAGTACCTCGCCGAAGGCTTGGTCGACGAGCCCGAGGAGGTGTCGGTCGAGCAGTTCGAGGAGGACGATGGCACGATCGTGCTGGAGCTGTGCGTGGCCGACGGCGACTACGGCAAGGTGATCGGTCGCGGTGGGCGCACCGCCCATGCGCTGCGGACGGTCGTGAAAGCGGCCGCGACGGGCGCGGGACGCAGGGTGCTCGTCGACATCGTCGATTGACGCGCGGGCACGGGTCGGAGACGGGGGAGGCCCTAACGGCGGTGGAGTCCACAGGCGCGACCGCCGAGGATCGACTGCGCGCGGGCAGGGTCGGTCGTGCACACGGCCTCGACGGCAGCTTCTACGTGACGGGCGCTCGCCCGCGCCTGCTGGCGCTCGGCACGGAGGTGACGATCGCGGGTTAGGACCGCCGCGATCGTGCGTCGCGCCGGGACCGACCAGCGGCCGATCGTGCGCGTGCAGGGCGTCGAGGATCGCGCGGGCGCGGAGGCGCTGCGCGGCCAGAGCTGATGGTGGCCGCACGGGACGCGCCGCCAGCTCGCCGAGGGTGAATGGTGGGCGCACGAGCTGGAGGGCTGCCTCGTGCTCGACGGTGAGCGCCGCATCGGGACGGTGATGCGGATGATCGAGCTGCCCTCGTGCGAGGCGCTGGAGGTGCGCCGGGAGCCGGCGCGGCGAGCCGCTGCTGGTGCCGATGGTCAAAGACGCGATCCGCCACGTCGATGTCGCGGCGGGCGGATCGACGTGAACATGGACTTCGTCGAGGGATTGAGGGCGGCGTGGAGATAGACATCTTCACTCTGTTCCCCGAGTGGTTTCGGTGGCTGACCGAGCAGCGTCACGTGCGCAACGCGCTCGCGGCGGGCACGCGCATCGAGTGTGTGAACTTCCGCGAGCACACTCCTCTCGGCGCGGGACAGGTCGACGACACGCCGTTCGGCGGCGGCGCGGGCATGGTGCTGCGCGTGGACGTGCTCGACAGCGCGCTGCGTGCCCGCTACGGGGTCGATCCGGTGCGGCTGCGCGAGGATCGCCGGGTGATCGCGCTGACGCCCGGGCGGGCGGTCGCTCGACGACGAGCTCGCGCGCGAGCTGGCGGCGGAGCCGGCGCTGACATTGCTGTGCGGACGCTACGAGGGCTTTGACGAGCGCATCCTCGAGCACTTCGCGAGCGAGCAGATCTCGATCGGGCGCTATGTGCTCGCCGGCGGCGAGCTTGCGGCGATGGTCGTGTGCGACACGGTGCTGCGCAAGCTGCCCGGCGCGCTGGGGCACGAGGAGTCGGCGATCGAGGAGTCCTTCAGCCCTGCTCTGGAGGGCCGTCCCGAGTACCCGCACTACACCCGTCCCGCCGAGTATCGCGGCTGGCGCGTGCCCGAGGTGCTGCTGTCCGGGCCATCACGAGCGCATCGCACAGTGGCGGCTGCAGCGCAGTCGGGAACGGGAGGAACAGAGTGCGCCGGACGGGGGCGCAGAGCCCGGGCGTGTGAGCGGCTCGACCGGCGATGTCGCCGAATGAGCCCATGGTCGGTGAGGCGGGTGCGACCGGCCGTCCGCTACCATTGCTGACCGCGTCCGGCCGTCGTGCCCTACTCGGGGTTTCTGGAGCGGTCTTCCAGGCGCTATCCCTCACACCCCGTTTGATCATGAGCAGCGTCATCGAAACCATCGAGCGCGCGCAGTTGCGCCGCGTACCTGACTTCGCGCCGGGCGACCGCGTCAAGGTCCACTTCCAGGTGATCGAGGGCTCCCGCCGGCGCGTGCAGGTGTTCGAGGGCGTCGTCATCAAGCGCCAGGGTCACGGCGCTCGCGAGACGTTCACGGTGCGCAAGCAGTCGTTCGGCGTCGGCGTCGAGCGCATGTTCCCGGTGCACTCGCCGAAGATCGAGCGCATCGAGCTGGCCGCCCGCGGCGACGTGCGCCGCGCGAAGCTCTACTACCTGCGCGACCGTGTCGGCAAGCGCGCGCGTGTGCGCGAGCGCCGCTACACCGGTCCCGAGGAGACGGTCGAGCCCGGCCTGCTGCACGAGCCGGTCGGAGCGACCGACGCGGAGGGCATGACCGCGGAGGAGACGGTCGCCGAGGGCGTGCAGGCGGTGCAGGGCGGGGGAGATGCCGGAGGTCAGGAGCATCGCCAGCAGGTGCAGAGCGCTGCGCAGGCGCAGACGTCTACGGGGACGGCCGCGATGAGCCGAGATCGACCAGCAGGACGGCGAGCCGGCGGCGGCCGGGACGGCCGGCGAGCCCGAGAAGGCCGAGCGTCCACGCAGCGCAGGTGTCCGGGGGCCGACGGAGGCGGACAGTCCGCGGGCGGCGAGTCCGAGGCGCCCGCCGCCGATTCCCCATCCCCCGATGCCGGCGATGCTCAAGGAGGCGAGGTCGCCGGCGACAAGCCGGCGTGAGCCCTCGCACCTGGGGCCACGCCAGAGGATCTGGCGGCCCGTGGCGCCCGTTCCGCGGCGTCAGACGCCACCCACGATGCTCGACGTGCCACCAGCACGCCTGCGCTCGCGTGCGGCGTCTGCCATCCACGGTCCGATCCCCACGACCCCACCATCTCCTCTGCCGTGAGCCCAGGCGCTCCAAATCGACGACGAGCTCGATCGTCGAGCTGGTCGTGATCGTGCTCGTCGCGCTCGGCCTGGCGCTCGGGATTCAGGCGTGGATCGTCAAGCCGTACCGCATTCCCAGTGGCTCGATGGAACCGACGCTGACGATCGGCCAGCGCGTGCTCGTCGATCGCATCGGCACTCATTTCAGCAAACCGCATGTCGGTGAGATCACGGTCTTCCATCCGCCCGAAGGCGCTCAGCAGGAGCAGTGCGGACCGGTTCCCCACACCGTCAAACTGGGTGGCCGGCCTGCGCCGAGCCGGTGCCGAAGGAGGGCGAGCGTCAACTTCATCAAGCGCATCGTCGCCGGGCCGGGTGACGTCATCTCGATTCATGAAGGCCATGTCACCCGCAACGGCAAGCCCGAGCAGGACGCCTACATCCGCCAGTGCGGCGCAAGCCCGGAGTGCAATTTCCCGGTCCCGATCAGGATTCCGGCCGGACACTGGTTCATGATGGGGGACAACCGTGGCGAATCCGACGACAGCAGGTTCTGGGGGCCCGTTCCCACCGCGTGGATCATCGGGGAAGCGTTCGCTACCTACTGGCCCCCCGACCGCGTCGGGTTCTTCTAGAGGCTCTGGCGCCGAGACTCCCGCTGTCGCCGGCTCCGCGACGGCGACAGCTCCCGCAGCGAAGAAGTCGGGCGGCTCCGCCCGAGCCCGGCGTCGCCGCGCACGGGCGCGCACGAGCGGACGGCGACTGTTCGCGTTCGATCGCCGTCTCGATGTTCGCCTGGTCGCGGGCGCGGACGAGGCCGGCCGGGGCTGTCTCGCCGGGCCGCTGGTCGCCGCGGGTGTGCTGTTCGACTACGAGGCGCTGACCACGCGCGAGCTGCGGTCGTTGAGCGCGCTGAACGACTCCAAGCAGCACACCCCACAGGCGCGCGAGGAGCTGTACCCGCTGGTGCTGCGCTGCGCCGCCCGCGTCGACGATCATCTCCCGCTGCGTGAGCGGGATCGACGAGCGCGGCCTGCACAACACGAACCTCGCGGCGCTGCGCGACGCCCTGCGCAAGGTCACCGCCGGTGTGCCGGGCGAGGTTCTCTGTCTCGTGGACGGCTTCTCCGTGGCCGAGTTCGAGCGTCCTCAGCGCGCGATCGTAGACGGTGACGCGACCAGCGCCGCGATCGCCGCCGCGTCGATCGTCGCGAAGGTGACCCGTGACCGGTACATGCATCACGCCGACACCGAACATCCCGGCTGGGGCTTTGCCGAGCACGTCGGCTACTCCACGCCCGTGCACCGTGACGCGATCGCCCGCCAGGGCGTTTCGCCCCTTCACCGGATGTCGTTTCAGTCGCTGGCCTATCAGCAGCTGGCGCTCTGAAGTCGAAGCTCCTGCATCTTCAGCGCGGCGCCGTATCTTCTTGAAATCGCCCGTGGCGGTCATCTGCGCGGCGGCCCAGTCGGGGCTCGACTCTCACCACGCCCCCTCGACATGATCCAACCGCAGGAGCCGGTTGCGGCTGTCAATCATCACGCCGATCGCGTCGAAGCGAATCGTGTGGGCGGTGGGGCGGATGTGCTTCTCGTCGGTCAGCCAGGCGGTGGCGAGCTTGCGCAGGCGGATGCGCTGGCGAGGGCGCAGCCAGACGAGGGGCTGCTGATCGGGACGGGGAGGGTGCGCACGGGCGTCCACGCGACGGGTCTTGACCTCGGCGAAAACGAGCGTGCGGCCATCGAACGCGATCAGGTCGATCTCGCCGTAGCGGGTGCGCTCGTTGCGCCCGAGCGGGGAGAAGCCCAGCCGGTTGAAGTGCTCGGCGGCCAGTTCCTCGCCACGGCGACCGAGCGCGTGGCGAGGATCGGCGGGCTTGGCGTTCTCCCCGTCGGCGGTCGATTCGGAGGCGGAAGTGTTCGTCGTGGGCATGTCGCTCACGCTAGGTCTGCAAATGTGACGCGGGACGCACACGTGTGCCAATTCACCGACCGATCTGTGGCAAATCCCTCACCGGTCATGGCCGCTTGCGCGCGCGGCGGTGCGCGGCGGTGCGTGACGGCATCCGCCGGCTATGGCTCGCGCGGGCGCGCACGGGCTCGCTCGCGTAGCCTCCCGTCGCATGAACGAGACCCCCTCCGATCCATCCGCCCGTCAACAGTCACGGCATTCGCGACTCGCCCACCTGACCGGCGACTCGCCCACCGACCCACCCGCTCCATCGCCCGACGGCTCATCCGACGTGTCCGGCTCGTCTGACGTCTCCGGCTCGACCGACACGCAGGCCGACGCCGATCATCCCACCAGCGGACCGGGGTCGTTCGACGGCGTGAGCGCGTTCATGGGCATGCGCTGGGACGATCCGCAGACCGTCCGCCTGCAGATCAGGCCGGAACTGATCAACGCGGGCGGCCTGCTCTCGGGCGTGGTGACGTACGCGCTGGTCGACTACTGCATGGGCTCGACGCTGTGGGTGCAGACGACCGAGCAGGAGCGGATCGCAACGATCAGCATCTCGATCAACTACATCCAGACCGCGACCGAGGGCGAGATCGTGTGCTCGACCACCCTCGACCGGCGCAACCGCAGGACCGCGGTGATGCGCAGCGAGGTGCGCCACGAGGACGGCCGCCTGCTGGTCACGGCGATCGGCAGCTATACGATCTTTCAGCCACGCACGTAACCCCCATGGACAGAACCCCCGTCGCGCTGACGATCGCCGGCTCGGATTCGGGGGGCGGCGCGGGCATCCAGGCCGACCTGAAGGCGTTCGCGCGCTGCGGTGTGCACGGCACGAGCGCGATCACCGCCATCACCGCCCAGAACACGGTCGGCGTCCAGGCAATCCACTCCGTCCCACCGGAGGTGGTGATCGCACAGATCCGCGCGATCATGCAAGACATCGGTGTGGACGCCGTCAAGGTCGGAATGCTCGGCACAGCGCAGGTGACGCTGGCAGTGGCAAGCGCACTGAAGGAGCTGCCTCGAGGAACACCGGTGGTAGTCGACCCGGTGATGGTCGCCGAGTCCGGCGCACGGCTGCTGGACCCAGACGCCCAGAGCGCGCTCATCGCAGAGATCGTCCCGCGCGCAAGCGTGCTCACCCCAAACCTGCCCGAGGCAAGGATGCTGACTGGGCAAGAGCCGGCAACGACAGGTCCGGCAGGGCAAGCAGAGCCCACCGAGGACCTTGAGAAGAGCGAAGCAGAGCAGCTGGCGCACGAAGTGCTGGCGCTGGGCCCAAAAGCGGTCGTGCTGACCGGGGGTCATCGCACCCGTACAGTCGATCTGTTCCTCGACGCAAAGAGCAACGGGGAAATAGTGGAGATCCCCGGCAAGCGCCATCCCGAGGGCGCCGCTCACGGCTCCGGCTGCACCCACTCCTCCGTCCTGGCCGCGCGCATGGCGCTCGGCGACTCGCCCCTGGAGGCCGCGCGCACCGCGCGCGCGCTCGCGGCGCAGGCCGTGGCCCACGGCCTGCGCGACATCGGTGCCGGAGCGGGCCCAGTAGACATCCTCAACCTCGAGCAAACGCGCAACAGCTGAAAGCGGGCGCCCCAAAGCAAAGCCGCCCAATGGAGCAGTGAGCCAAGAGGCGCAAGCAGCACCGGAGAGCAACAAAAGGAGCAAGGCCATCCCGGCCCATGCCATAATCGACAAACGATGAAGCTGCTGCGAATGAAGCCCGGTCATGGCGAGATCGTGCTCGCGGAGGGCGACGTGGAGGTCGCCGAGCAGGAGCGAGAGCTGATCGAGGCGTTCCGGCACGAGCTGGACGCCGGTATGTGGGCGGCCGTGCCGACGCGGACGACCGACGGCCGGCGCGAGGCGGAGCTGGTCAAGAGCTTCGCCGAGGTGCCGCGGGACGCCGAGCGCGTGATCTTCTTTCCCCGCGCGGCCGGCGGGTCGCGCTAGCGCGCGGGGCGGGGCGGGGCGTAGTGCTGCTCGGGCTGGCGACCGCGGGGCTCGTCGTGAGCGCGCTCGTGTGGGAGCTGAGCAGGCCAAGGCTTGCAGCGGGGATCGCGCGGGCGCGGATGCGCGCCCGCGAGCGCGGCCTGTTGTTCTCCCTGCACGGCTCCGACCGCACGGACGAGCTGGACTACGACCCGGGCAGGGAGCGCCGCGCGGAGCTGCGCGCCCGCGCGCTGATGCGCTCGTGCGTGAACGAGCGGGAGTGGGCGATGTATCGCGACCTGGGATTTCTGCGGGTGTGGGGCGGGTCGGGGGCGAGGTACGCGTACCTGATCTATCCGCACAAGCCGATCGTCGCGTACGTGCCGCAGACGGGGGCGCTGCTCAGCGAGTACTGCGTCGCGTTCCCCGACCACTCGCGCCCGTATGGCAGCGCGCGGCTGCCGGACTCCGATGACGTGCTGGCGAAGTGGATGGCGCTCACCGCCGACGAGCGCAGGCTGATCGCCGACGCGAACATGCACCTGCCTGGACGCCAGGTCGATCCGCAGCGGGTCAGGCGCGACCTGGCGCGGCTCGCGGGCTGGGAGCGCGAGCACGCAGGCACGCTCGCGGCCGCGCATGCCCTTCCGCGCGCAAGCCGAGTCGGCGGGTCCGACGGCGAAACCCTGCGTGCCGGACGGGGCGCGCTGGGTGGGTGGGATCCCGATAACGTGCGCGCCGCGTGAGCGATCAGGCATTCGACGTCAAGCATCGCAGCAGGGCCCTGACCGAGGGTCCGGAGCGGGCGGCTGCCCGCGCGTACCTGCACGGCATCGGCTACAGCGCGCAGGACCTGGCGAAGCCGATCGTGGGGGTGGCGCACTCGTGGATAGAGACGATGCCGTGCAACTTCAACAATCGCGTGCTGGCGGCGAAGGTCAAGGAGGGCATTCGCGCGGCCGGGGGGACGCCGATGGAGCTGAACACGATCGCCATATCCGATGGGATCACGATGGGCACGGCGGGGATGCGCGCGTCGCTGGTGTCCCGCGAGGTGATTGCCGACTCGATCGAGCTGGTGGCGAGCGCGCATCACTTCGACGCGCTCGTGACGATCAGCGGTTGCGACAAGACGATCCCGGGCACGGTGATGGCGCTCGCCCGGCTGAACATCCCGGGGCTGATGCTGTATGGAGGGTCGATCAGACCGGGCCACTACAAGGGCGAGGACGTGACGATCCAGCAGGTGTTCGAGGCGGTCGGGGAGTTCGCCGCCGGGAAGATCTCAGAGGAGGAGCTGCACGCGCTGGAGGAGGTCGCCTCGCCGGGCGCGGGCGCGTGCGGGGGACAGTTCACGGCGAACACGATGGCGATGGCCTTCGAGGCGCTGGGAATCTCGCCCGCGGGCTCGGCGATGGTGCCGGCCGAGGACGGAAGCAAGCTCGAGGTGGCACGCGAGTGCGGGGAACTGGTGATGGACGTCCTGCGCGCCGGACGGCGGCCAAGCGAGGTGATCAGCAAGGACGCGCTGGAGAACGCGATCGCGGCCGTGGCGACGAGCGGGGGATCGACCAACGGCGTGCTGCACCTGCTGGCGGTTGCGCGCGAAATGGGCGTCCCGCTGAAGATCGACGAGTTCGACGCGATCTCCGAGCGCACGCCGCTGCTGTGTGACCTGCAGCCGGGAGGGCAGTACGTGGCGACGGACCTGTACCAGGCGGGCGGGGTGCCGCTCGTGCTGAAGCGGTTGCTGGACGCGGGCGTGCTGCACGGTGACGCGACGACGGTGACGGGTGCGACGATCGGCGAATGCGCGGCCGATGCCCAGGAGACGGCGGGCCAGAAGGTGGTGCGGCCGCTGAGCGATCCGCTGAAGCCGACGGGCGGGTTCGCGATCCTGCGCGGGAACGTCGCGCCCGACGGGTGCGTGGTCAAGCTCGCCGGGCACGAGCGCCGCAAACACACCGGCCCGGCACGAGTGTTCGACGGCGAGGAGGCGGCGATGGCGGCCGTGCTCGCCAAGCAGATCGGCGAGGGCGACGTCGTGGTCATCCGCGGCGAGGGCCCGGCGGGGGGCCCCGGGATGCGTGAGATGCTGGCGGTGACCGCGGCCATAGTCGGCGAGGGACTGGGGGAGACTGTCGCGCTGATCACCGACGGCCGGTTCTCCGGAGCCTCGCACGGGTTCATGGGGGCGCACGTCGCTCCGGAGGCCGTGAGGGGCGGCCCGATCGGCGCGCTGCGGGACGGCGACGAGGTGACGATCGACGTGGACGAGCGCCGTATCGACGTGAGCCTGTCCGACGAGGAGATCGCGAAAAGGGTAAGCGCCTACAAGCAACCCCCGCGCGTGGACGAGCACGTGGACGTGGCGATCGGAAAGTACGCGAAGCTGGTCGGCAGCGCCGCCGAGGGCGCGATCGCGCGCTGAGGGGCGTCTCACCGATCCCAAGTTCGGCTACGGGGCGGGTCTTTGGGGGTGAGCCGCAAGCCAGTTCCTGCGTCGGTTTGCAGTCGGCGCCGCTCACGACACCCGCCGGTATATCGGGAGCGCTTTTGGTGGGCGTCCGGCGCGCGTCAGGCGGCGACGCCGTGGGGCTTGCCCGCGAGCGGCAGGGCGGCGACCATCTCGGCGGGGAGTCGTTTGGAGGCTTCCCAGATCTGAAAGCCCATCAGGTGGTCGTCGTCGGGGTGGCGGTCGATCAGGCCCCAGGCGTGTCTGCTGCTGTTCGCGCGCCCCACCTCGAAGGAGATCATGGCGATGTCTACTTCGGGGTCGTAATGAAGGCACAGCCCCGCAGCGTCGTAGGTCGGCGCATCCTCGTCGTCTGAGATCTCCGCGAGTGGCAGGGCGGCGACCATCTCGGCGGGGAGTCGTTTGGAGGCTTCCCAGATCTCAAAGCCCATCAGGTGGTCGTCGTCGGGGTGGCGGTCGATCAGGCCCCAGGGATATTGCTCGCTGCGGGCGCGTCCCTTCTCGAACGAGATCATCGCGATGTCGACTTCGGGGTCGTAGTGCAAATGGACTCCCATGACGCCTCCAGGGTACTCCTTCCAATCAGTTTTCAGAGGTCCCACACGCTGACGATCCGCACCGCGGCGTGATCGTTGCCGTGGGGATGGTCGTAGACGATTTTGAAGCGCCGTCCGTCGACCAGTAGACCATCGATCAGCCAATCCGCCTCGCCGGGGTTGATTTGACGATCGGCGTGGCCGTTGCGGATCGCGTACTCCAGCTCGAAGCGGTCGAGCAGCCGTTCGGCGCGTCTTTTCTCGGCGTGGATCGTCCAGATGAAGCGTTCGATGGGCATCCATCCGAACCTACGCCGCGCTTGGGATGAAACTCTCCCGCAGGGGCTTGACTTTTACTGCCGGATCGGTATATAGTGGTTCCGTGTTGGCATCCCCATGGGTGCCATGCAGAACATAGATCGGGTTTGGGGTCTCGCTCTTGTAGCCAGGCCTATTGATCAGCAGGGGTTCTTTTCGGGAGAGGGACCTGAATCGCTTCGGTGAGGGAGCTGTTTTCGCGTGAGTTCGTTGGGGACAAATGTGATGAGAATGCCTGTGCGCCATGATGGGCCTGTAGGTAGATGCGTCAGCAGCGCTGACTCATCTCTCTCTCTTGGCCCAGTAGCGCTACTGGCCTAATCACCCAAGCGCCGGGTAACAGCCCCCTTCGTGGGGAGCATCAACTGTTGCCATGCGCGTAATGACGATCGCCGTCCGCGTACTGTCGCGTCAGACCGAACGCTGGCTTGCACGGTAACGATCGGCCGGCAAGCCCACTGCGAGTCGGTCTGTAGCGCGCCTGGAGGCGTAGCTTTATACACGCCGCGCTTCTTTTCTGCCACGCGTTCCGATGTTCGCACCCGCTTTGGTGCTTGTATTCGCTTCGGCGCACCGGTGGTCTTCTGCGCGCCTGGAGGCGTAGACGCTTCTATTAAGTCAAGAGGAAGTCAGCGGGATGTTGATGAGCTGTTTGTAGAGGCGGCGGGAGAGGTGTCGCTTGAGCGAGCGCATGGCCTCGCGTTTGGTCTTTCCTTCGCTGATGCGGCAGTCGAGGTAGGCGCGGGTGTCGGTGTCGAGGCGGGCGCGGTGCAGGGCGATGGTGTGGATGGCGTTGTTGGCTTGACGGTCGCCTCCGCGGGAGAGGCGGTAGCGGATTGTTTGCCCGGAGCTGGCGGGCTTGGGAGCGGTGCAGTTGCAGCACGCGAACGCTGCCTCGCTCTTCAGGCGTCTTGGGTCACAGGCCAGGAGCTTGGCTGCCGAGATGGGGCCGACTCCTTGTTCCTGCAGGAATGCGGGGTCCAGGGAGCTGATCAGGACGGTAAGCTCGTGTTCGTAGGTACTGGTTTGGTGGTGAGCTCTTGCGCTCGGCAGGCGAGGTCGCGCAAGACGGTGAAGATCAGCTGTTCGCATGCGGGCCTGTCACTGCGAGTGCGCATCTTCACTAGTCGCGTGGCGAGCTTGCGGCCATTGCCCTCGCCGATTCGCTCGCGCAGTGCGACGGGTGCAGTGGTGTGCAGTGCTTGGAGCTGGTTGAGCACTCGTGTGCGCTCGCCCACGCAGGAGCGTTGCGCGATCAACAACGCCGCGAGTGCTTGGCGTGTGCCGCCGGCGCGGGGCGTGGAGAGCCCGTCATTCGCGAGGACCTATTGCCCTACCTGGGCCCTGCGGCGGCCGCCAAGGAGATGTCCCAACCAATGCCCAAAGCCCGGGCTGGAACCATGAAACCAGCGAAAGACCCGCTGGACGGTCTGGATATGCGTCTCACTTACCGCACGCTGCGCGTGCTGACCGCAATAGCCGGCCGGCCTGGCGCCAGCAATCGCGAAGTGGCAGCTCACGCGGGAGTGCAGGACCAGGGCCAGATCTCAAAGCTGCTGGCACGCCTGGACCATCTCGGCCTGATCGAGAACACCGTTCGGGGTCACGCCAAAGGCGAAGCCAACGCCTGGACACTCACACCAAAAGGACAGGAGGTCGAGCAAGCGATCCGCGGTTAGCCGGGGTCGTTTGCGGTGAGCTTTACGTCTGCGACTACCGAGACGGTGCCGGTGCTGGCGCCCGCGGCTTCAGGGCCTGCCGGGTTGCGTCGATAACCGGGTGGGCCCAAGCGTCGCCCGGCGCCGATGAGAACCCTCGGAAACAAACCCACAACGCTCGATCGCCCGACGCCGGTCAGCGTCCCGGATCCGCGGCTCGTGTCCCGCGTGGAGCGCCGGCATCGCCCGTCTGGCGTGAAACGACGGCACAGCGTCTACATACCGTTGAGGTTGCGGGTCGCGCTCACGTTCGTCGCGGGCGCGTTGTGGTTCTGCTTCTCACTGTGGCTGTCGCGCAACTGGATCAGGACGCTCGGGCAGGACATCACGACGCCGCTGGCGATCCTCGTCATCACCGGGATCGCGCTGATCCCCGGCTACCTGAACATCCAATTGATCAGCTCGATCCTGCTCGACACCCCGCGGCCTTTGCGCTTCGACGGCGATTTTCCGCAGATCACCCTGCTGGTCGCCGCTTACAACGAGGAGGACTCGATCGCCGAGACGCTCGACTATGCGCTGCGAGCCGATTACCCCGGCCACTTCGAGCTCGTGGTCGCAGACGACGGCTCGACCGATCGCACGCGCGAGATCGTCGCCGAGTACGCCGCGCGCTATCCGTGCGTGCGGTTGCTCGCGGCTGAGCACGGCGGCAAGGCCAATACGCTCAACGCCGCCTTGGAGACCGTGAGCACCCCATTGACCGCGACGATCGACGCCGACACGTTGCTGATGCCCTATTCGCTCAAGCACGCCGTCGCGCGCCTGCTCGTCTCGCCGCCTGACACCGTCGCGGTGGCGGGGGCGGTGCTCGTGCGCAACTCGCGCGAGAACCTGCTTACCAGAGCGCAGGAGTGGGACTACTTCCTCGGCATCGCCTCCGTCAAGCGCGGCCAGGCGCTGCTGCAGGGGACGCTCGTCGCGCAGGGCGCCTTCAGCGTCTATGACACCACCGCGCTGAGGCTCGTCGGCGGCTGGCCGAATCGGATCGGCGAGGATATCGTGCTGACCTGGCGGATGCTGCTGCAGGGCGGACGGAGCGCGTTCGAGCCGACCGCGGTCGCGTTCACCGACGCACCCTCGAACTGGGGCGCGTTCGCCCGCCAGCGCCGGCGCTGGGCGCGCGGGATGATCGAGGGTCTGCGCGATCACGGCCTGGGCATGCTCAGCCAGCTCAAGTTCTATTCGCACGCGGTGGCCGTCAACTTCCTGTTCCCGTTCGTCGACCTGATGTTCACGCTCGCGTTCATCCCCGGCATCCTGCTGGCGATCACCGGCAACTTCGTGATCGTCGGACCGATGACGCTGCTGGTGCTGCCGCTGAACATGGTGCTCGGCGGCATCATGTTCGTCTACCAGCGCCGCGTCTTCAAGGCCGTGAATCTGCGCATACGCACGAACCGCCGCGGGCTGCTGTTCTACTTCTTCTGCTACCAGTTCGTCATGTCGCCGATCTCGCTCGCTGGCTACGCGCTCGAGACGGTTCGCGCCCGCCGGGCGTGGTAGACGCGCGCGGGGGCAGGGCTTGGAGCGGGAGGGAGTTCTCGCTCTGGGAACGTCGGCGGGCGACCGGGCCGGAGCGTCGGCGGGCGACTGGCCGGGCGACCGGCTGGCCAGCTAACCTGGCGGGTGACAGACGGCTCAGGTGGTCCGGACGATCAGCACCGAGCAGGGCGCGTGATGGGACACCTTGTTGGGCACCGAGCCCAGCAGGAAGCGCTTGGCGCCGCTCATGCCCTTGTTGCCGACGATCACCAGGTCGGCGTTCTGCTCCTCGGCGACGTCGAGGATCGCATCCGCCGGATCTCCCTGGCGCGCGTGCGTGTTGACGCTCACTCCCGCCTCGCGCGCGATCTCCGCGGCGGCGGACAGCGACGCTTCGACGTCCTCGCGCGGGTTGATCGCCCACTGCAGGTCCTCCGGGGCGTCGCGGCGTTCCGCGCGCAGGCGCTGCTCGGGGACGGGCGCGTACGCGCTGACGAGCTCCAGCGCGGCGCCCACGGCGCCGGCCATGTCGACCGCCTGGCGCACCGCCTGGGTGGCGGTGTCAGAGCCGTCTGTCCCGACCACGATCGATTTGAACATGATCCCGATGATCCCCCTTGCCGGATTCTGGGCGGGCCCTCGCGGCCAGCCGGGCGGATCATATCCACGTATCGACGCCTGCAATGTCCACGCCTGTCCACGCGTGCAATGCCCACGCCCGCACGGCGCCGCGGCCGCGCGCGCCGATGGCGAGCCCTGGCTGACGCGGCTGCGCCGGCTACTCCCGCAGGAAGTCCATCAGCAGCGCATTGAACGCGATCGGGCGCTCGAGCATCGCCAGGTGGCCGGTGTCCTCGAATACGACCTTGCGCGAGTCCGGGATCAGCTCGGCGTACACATCCGCGTCGTGGGCCGTGATCAGGCGATCGTTATCGCCCCACACGATCAGCGTGGGGCATGCGATCTCCGGCAGGCGGTCGCGGACGGAGTAGGAGACCAGCGCCTCGCTCGCCGCGGTGAAGCCGGGCTTGCCCGAGCCGCGCACCAGCTCGGCCATCAGCGGGCCCGGCAGTCGGCCGGGATGGCTGACGAAGCCGCTCAAAGCCAGCTTGCGCAGCTCGGGACGGCCGGCGATCGCCTGCGCGTGGTTCGCTCCCCAGGCCGCGAGCGCGGCGAGGACCGGCTCGAACCGGTGCAGCACGTTCAGCGCGCGGGTCGTGCGCGGGCTGCGGTAGGTGCTCAGGCCGGCGGCGGATATAAGCACCAGGCGCTCCACGCGCTGCGGGAACGCGATCGCCAGCTCCGTGGATACGAATCCGCCCAGCGAGTTGCCGACGACCGCGGCCGCGTCGACTCCCAGCTCGTCGAGCAGGCCGTCGAGCAGGCGCGCGTAGGAGGAGATCGAGATCGACCGATCGGAGGCCGGCCCGCGCGGCATCGGGGAGTAGCCGAAGCCGGGCAGGTCCAGCGCGATCACGCGCCGCTCGGAGGCGAACACCGGCAGCTGCTCCAGCCAGTTCGCCCACCAGCCCGCCAGGCAGTGCACGAACACCAGCGGCGGCCCTTCTCCGAGCTCGATCGTGTTCACCTGCTGGTCGCCGACGCGGATCCAGCGCTGGTGCTTGCGCCAGTCGATATCCAGCCACGGAGACCGTCCGGAGGGCCCGTAAGCTTTGATGCGCCGATGGTGCCCGTTGCGCGAGCGCTGTGCCAGGGCGCCCGCGTCACCGGGCATGGGCGAAGGCACGGAAGGGGTCATCCCACTAATCTACCGCGGTCGCCCGTACGGCCGGGCAGGGACCAGACGATGAGAATCGCGATCGACATCGACTCCACGCTGCACCACTACTGGGACATCCTGTCGGAGATCGCCGTCCGGCGGTTCGGGATCGAGCTTCCGTATGACGAGCAGTTCACGTGGGGCATCACCCGCCTGCGCCCCGAGCAGCTGCAGCTGTGTGTAGAGGAGAGCCACAGCGAGGCGTGCGTTCTCGCCGGAGCCCCGTATGCGGGCGCGGTCGAGACGGTGCGGCGCTGGCACGACGCCGACGGCCACTTCATTCACGTGACCAGCCATCGCGACGCTCGCTGCGCGTCGGTGACCGCGCGATGGCTCGACCAGATCGAGCTGCCTTATGACGACCTGTGCTGCTCCTGGGACAAGGTCTCGCGCTGTGCGGAGCTGGAGATCGACGTGCTGATCGACGACAGCCCGCTGAATCTGCTCGCCGCGCTGGAACGCGGCATCGCCGCGGCCACGATCGCCCACCCCTGGAACCGGGATGTGTGCGAAGAAGAGGAGATCCTCGCCGCCCCCGACTGGCCGGCGCTCGCGCGCATGCTGGAACCGATCCTGGGCAGGCAGGGCATGGGGGTCGCAGCGGCGAACTAGGCTGCCATGACCACCCTCGCGGCGGCTGAGAAGGCCCGTGCGCGCGTGTCCGCGCGCACAGACGCCCAAAGAGAGCAGCGAGAAGCCATGGTCGCCCGTGTCTGGCAGGACGCGATCGGGCTCATGGGAGAGGACCTGCGCCGCCGCGACGCGGCCGCCAGGACCGTGCGCGCGTACCGGGCCGATCTTGAGCAGTTCGCCGCTTGGGCTGCCGCGCGCGGGCTGTGTCCCGCGGATGTCGGCCCCAAGGACGTGCGCTCGTACGTCGCCGCGCTGACCGAACGCCGGCTCGCGCCGAGCACGAGCGCGCGCAAGCTGGCCGCGCTGCGGGCGATGTTCAAGAGCCAGCGCGAGCACGGCCTGCTCGCGCAGAACCCGGCCGAGCTCGTGTCCACGCCCAGGCGGTCGCGCGACCTGCCGCGTGTGCTCAAAGCGCGCGAGGCCGCCACGCTGCTCGACGCGATCGGGGCGGACGGAGCGACCGGGGCCGGCGGGCAGGCCGTCGAAAGCGCGGTTAGCGGGCCGCTGAATCTCCGCGATCGTGCGATGTTCGAGCTCGCCTACGCGTGCGGCCTGCGCGCCGAGGAGCTCGTGTCGCTGCGCCTCGGCGACGTCGACCACGACGGCGAGCAGCTGCGCGTCGAGGGCAAGGGCCGCAAGACGCGGTTCGTGCCGGTGGGAGAGCTCGCGCTGAAGGCCGTCGGAGAGTACGTGCAGCGGGGCCGCCCGCAGCTCGCCGGCACTGACGGCGATCGGGATGGCGTGCTGTTCCTCTCGAAGACCGGCCGGCGGTTGAGCACCAGCGACGTGCGCCGCCGGTTGCGCGGCTGGGCGCGCCGCAGCGGCGTCGAGGCTTCCGCGGGCGCGATCGGCCCGCACGCGCTGCGACACAGCTTCGCGACGCACCTGCTGGACGGCGGCGCGGACCTGCGCTGCATCCAGGAGCTGCTCGGCCATGCGAGCCTGTCGAGCACCCAGATTTACACTCGAGTAGAGTCCGCCAAGCTGAAAAGCGCCTATGCGCGCAGCCACCCTCGGGCCTAAACCAAGGGAGATAGGCCTAGGACCCCCGGATGGAGACGAACGTCAAAGCGATCGAGCTGCGCGAACTGTGGCGGCGATACAAGGCCGAGGATGACGCGCGCGCCCGCGAGCGGCTGGTCGTCGCCTATTCGCCGCTGGTCAAGTACGTCGCCGGGCGCACCGCCGCGGGGCTGCCGCCGCATGTCGAGGAGGCCGACCTGATCTCCTACGGCCTGGTCGGGCTGATCAGCGCGATCGAGCGCTTCGACCTGTCGCGCGAGATCAAGTTCGAGACGTACGCGATCATGCGCATCAAGGGCGCGATCATCGACGAGCTGCGCGCGATGGACTGGGTGCCGCGCAGCGTACGGGCCCGTGCGCGTGAAGTGGAGCGGGCGAACGCGAAGCTCGAGAACGCGTTGCAGCGCGCGCCGACCGACGAGGAGATGGCGGCCGAGCTGAAGATCACGGTCGACGAACTGAACGACTCGCTGCTGGCGATATCGCACTCCTCGATGGTCGCCCTGGACGAGCTGTGGAGCACCTCGGACTCCAGCGGCGATCAGGTCTCGCTGATGGACACGATCGAGGACCCGACAGCGCCCGACCCCGCGAGAGCGCTCGACGTGGGCGACCTCAAGGATCGCATCGCCGAGTCGATCGCCAAGCTGCCCGAGCGCGAGAAGCTGGTGATCGCGCTGTACTACTACGAGAACCTGACCCTGCGCGAGATCGGCGAGGTGCTCGGCGTGACCGAGTCGCGGGTGAGTCAGCTGCATACGAAGGCGGTCCTGAGGCTGCGTTCGCGGATGCAGGAGGAGTCGTTCGACGAGTAGTTGATGGGTGGGTGAGCCGTGTGCTGGGTCGCTGCGTCCCGTGCTGTCGGCGCCGCTCACCGCAGCTGTCGGCATATCGATAGCGACTGTCATCTGGCATAACGGCCAGGACGTCGGTATGGTGCGCATACCCGGCAGATTCCGTCATAGGAGAGATGCCGCCGTGCCTCAAGCAGCGGATCGGATACGCAATGTCGCCCTTGTCGGCCATCGCGGGGCCGGGAAGACGTCGCTGCACGAGGCGCTGCTGTTCGAGGCCGGGGTCGTCAGCCGGCTGGGGTCGGTGCCTGACGGGAGCACCGTGTCGGACTCGGGCGCGGACGAGCAGGCGCGGCAGATGTCGATCTCGACGGCGTTCAGCTCGCTGCGCTGGCGCGAGCGCAAGGTCAACCTGCTTGACACCCCCGGCGAGCCGAGCTTCGTCGCGGACGCGCTGGGGGCGCTGCGCGTGTGCGAGTCGGCGGTGTTCGTGGTCAACGCGGTGATGGGCGTGGAGGTCTCCACGACGCGGCTGTGGCAGCGCGCGGCCGAGCTGGACATCGCGCGGATGCTGTTCGTGAACATGCTCGATCGCGAGCGCGCCGACTTCTACCGCACGCTCGAGCAGCTCAAGCGTGCCTTCGGCCGGCACGTGGTCGCGACGGAGATCCCGATCGGCTCAGAGCACGAGATCGAGGGCGTGATCGACCTCGTCGACATGACCGCGTTCCGGCAGGACCCCATGGTTGGCGCCTCCGCCCACCCCGGCTGGAGCGAGATCGCGATCCCCGCCGAGTGTCGGGAGCGCGCGAACGAGTACCGCGAGAAGCTGATGGACGAGGTCTGCGAAGTCTCGGACGCGCTGATGGAGCGCTATCTGGAGGGCGAGGAGATCGCGCACGAGGAGATCGTGGACGCGCTGAAGGAGGGCACCAACCACGGCAGGATCTTCCCGGTCGTGTGTGGCGTGGCGACGCGCAACCTCGGCACGACGCGGCTGCTGGACGCGATCGTCGAGGATCTGCCGTCGCCGGTCAAGCACGGCGCGCTGCTGGCCGTTTGTAGATCCGACGATCTGCAAACGGTGGGGGAGGTGGAGCTGCAGGCAGACCCCGACGCGGAGCTGTACGCGTACGTGTTCAAGACGCGCGCGGACCCGTTCGCGGGGCGGATCAACCTGCTGCGCGTCTATCAGGGCACGCTGCGCGCCGACAGCCACGTGCTGAACACGCGCGCACGCGCCAAGGAGCGGATCGGCCAGCTGATCGTGTTCGCGGGCCGCGAGACGGACCATCCGCAGGAGCTGGGCTCCGGCGACATCGGCGCGGTCGCCAAGCTCAAGGAGACCCGCGCCGGCGACTGGCTGACGGAGCGCGAGACCCATCGGGCGATCGAGATGCCTGCGCTGAAGCTGCCCGCGCCCGTGATGGCGTTCGCGATCGAGCCGGGCAGCCGGGGCGACGAGGAGAAGGTGTTCGTGGCGCTGCGCCGCCTGCAGGAGGAGGACCCGACGATCGACCTGCACCGCGACCGGCAGACGGGCGAGCAGATCGTCGCGGGGCTGTCGCAGGTGCACGTCGAGGTGATCGTCGATCGCCTGCGCGAGCGGTTCGGCGTCGAGGTCACGCTGAAGCCGCCCAGGGTTCCGTATCAGGAGACGATCAAGAGCGCCGCCAAGGCGCACGGCCGGCACAAGAAGCAGTCGGGCGGGCGCGGCCAGTTCGGCGACTGCGAGATCGAGATCGAGCCGATGGATCCGGATCCCGCCCACCCCGCGGGGTTCGAGTTCGTCAACCAGATCAAGGGCGGGGTGATCCCCAGCTCGTTCATCCCGGCGGTCGAGAAGGGCGTGCGCGAGGCGATGGCCGCGGGCGTGCTCGCCGGATATCCCGTCAAGGACGTGCGCGTGCGGCTGTGTGACGGCTCCCATCACAGCGTGGACTCCTCGGAGATCGCGTTCAAGCTCGCCGGCGCCCACGCGATGCGCGAGGCGCTGCGGCAGGCCGATCCGGTGCTGCTGGAGCCGATCATGCTGGTCACGCTGTCCGTCCCGGAGGCGTATGTGGGAGACGTGATCGGCGACCTCAACAGCCGCCGCGGGCATCCCCGGGGGATGGCGCCGGCCGGGACGATGACCGAGATCAAGGCCGAGGCGCCGATGGCCGAGATGCTCAGCTACGCGCCGGACCTGCGCTCGATCACGGGCGGTGAGGGCGACTACACGCTGGAGTTCCTGCGCTACGAGGAGGTGCCCGCACAGCTTGCGCAGAAGATCGTGCAGGGAGTGGCCGCAGAGCACGCCACGACACACGCCTGAGCGGCGCAGGTCGAACCCGTCCGGCCGGCAAAGTCCGCTTCGCGGGGCCGGCCGGCCCGAAGTTGCCGACCTGCTTGGCCAGCCTGGCGCGACCTCCATGCCTCCCAGGGGCTGCGTCGGCAGAGGCCGCGTCAGCTAGGCTCCTTCGTCATGGCCACCCGTATGATCGTCACCTCCCAGCCCGATGTGCCCTGCGATGTGTGCGGGCGCAGGCTGCTGCGCGGCGAGCAGCCGGACGTGTTCCTGGCCAGCGGGCGGCGGCGGACGGTGTGCGAACTGTGCGCTCCGCGCGCCAGTCACGAGGGCTGGCTGCGCGAGACCGATCAGAGCCATTCCGTCAGCCTGCCCCCGGCGCGCGCACGGCGGGGACGCAACCTGCTCGATCGCCTGCGCCAGCTGCGAGACCCGATGGCCGAGCCGCGCAGCGCGACGTTCGCCGCGACGGCGACCCAGGACGGGTCGGGAGCGACCTATGACTTCTTCGAGGGCGGCGCCGGGGCGCCCGAGCCGCCGGCCGGCGTGCAGACCCGGACGGCCGCAACCTTCCCGGAGCCCGTCGAGGCCATCGGGGAGCCGGCCGGCTCTGTTGCGGGAGCCGGATCGCCAGCCGGCGTGGTGAGCAGCGACGACGTGAAGGCGCAGCGCGCGCTGGAAGTGTTCAACGCTGGCGAGCACCCGCGCCGGGTCGCGGGCGTTGCGCGCTCGCTGGGCGAGCCGAGCGTGACCGTCAGCCCGCTCGCCGAGTCCGGGAGCGCGGTGACGATCGTCGTCGCCTGGGAGCTGTCCTGGTATCGCTACGAGGTCGACCTCGGCGACGAGGCGTCCGGGGCGAGCGTCGTCGCGCAGGGAACCGAGCTGAGCGAGCTCGCCGCCGAGGAGCGGCTGGCGAACGCCGCGGCGAACGCCGACGGAGCCCTGTCGCTGGTAGGATCAGTGCTGCGATGATCTACTGCGTGGTGCCCAAGCCGCTGTCCGACGAGCTGTATCCGAAGCTCACAGAGCACTACGCGCACGAGGACAACGTCACGGTCATCGTCGACCGCCGCGAGTCCGACCGTCGCGCCCGCGGCGCTCGACCGACAGACGCGGTCAAGCAGCGACGCGTCATCCGCGAGCGCCGCCGCGCCCGGGTCCCCGGGGATCTTCCCCCGCTGGCCCAGGCCCTGTAGGACCGCCAAGCCCCGCAGGACCGCCGGTCCGCGGTTCTCACTTGACAAAGTCAGCGCACGGGGTATATGTTGTCATTGTCATGGTGCCTCACGGTGAGTCGCCGGGCACGATAGATCAGGTTTGGGTCGATCTTCTGGATCGACGTCAAGCGCTTTAGCAGGGGATGCAGGGGAGAGGGCCGGATCGCAACATGAGGGGTCGTTTCAGCGTGAGTCAGTTGGGGACAGACGTGTCGGGGATCGCCGCGCGCTCGAGTGGGCCCGTAGGTAGATGCGTCAGCAGCGCTGACTCACTCTCTCTCTCTCTCTCTCTCTCTTGCTCCTATGTCAAGGCCGGAGTTAAATCTGGTTCTGGTCTAGGTCTTGTAGGGAGGGGTTTTGCTGGGGGCTTGGTTGGCTCTTGGCCTTGTGCGGCTTGTTGTAGTGCGCGCCAGACTGCGCGTGCGAGGTGTCGCTTTAGGGCGCGTAGTGCTTCGCGGCGTGTCTTTCCCTCGGTTTCCTTCTTGGCGAGGAACGTTCGTGCTGGTTGGTGGGTGCGTCCTTGGACGACTGCGATTCGGTGTAGTGCGCAGTTGAGTTGGCGGTTGCCGCCGCGGTCGAGGCGGTGGCGGTTGTTTTTCCCGGAGGATGCGGGTATTGGCGCCACTCCCGCGAGGCGTGCCAGCTTCGAGTCGGAAGAGAAGCGTTGTATGCCTGCGGTCTCGGCGAGGATCTTTGCTGCGGTCAGTGCTCCACAGCCGGTGAGCTGCAGTAGTTGTGGTGCCTTGGATTCGACGAGTGTCGTGATCTCGTGTGCTAGTTGGCGTGCTCGTCGGGTGTGTTGTTTGAGTGAGCGCACGAGCTCGCGCGCGATCCGCACGCGAGCGCAGTGCTCGGCGCGGGATAGCTTGCGCGCGATCCGCTCCAGCCACACCGTGCGGTCGAGTGCTCCCACGGGGATCTTGAAGTCTGGCCAGAGGTCGTGGAGGTGCCAGCGCAGTCGTTGTTGGTCTTGTGAGCAGGCTTTGGTGAGGTCCTCGCGATGATCGAGCAGCAGCTTGATCTCCAGGGAGTCCTCGTCCAGATGAGCGGCGGGGAGGGTGTCGATGCCCTCCCTGAGTGCGGCTCTGGCGATCGCGCGCGCGTCGATTGGGTCGGACTTCCCGCGGGTTCGCTCGGTGCCTCGTTCTCTGGCGGTCAGGTTGGGCGGGATCCGCAGGACGCGCTCCCCTGTGGCTATGAGGAACCGCTCGAGGGGGCCGGTGAGGTGCCGGCAGTCCTCGATCGCCCATACCCGTTCGGGGTCTGGCAGGCTGCGGGCCCAGTCGGTCAGCTCGATGAACCCGTTCTTGCTCGCGGGGATCGTCTTGTCGTCCAGGAGTTGTCCGTTGGGGGTGTTGATGGCGGCGAGGGTGTGGGTGTGCTTGTGTACGTCCGCTCCGATCAGGATCATTCTTACCGTCCATTCATCATTGGATCTGTCGTTTGGGCGGATCGCTGGCTGACACGAGTCACTTGGGGCGTCTTGCCACGCTCCTATCAGGTCAAGCCAGCGGTCCTTCTTGGGCGGCGGCGAGCGACACAACAGAGACTGGTCAGGCCCCCGAGGGGTCGACTCTCTCACTTGGAGTCAGCTCGCCGCCTATGCCCGAGACACCCAACACCCCCGGCCGGACAGCACCACCGCCGCCAGCCGGGGAGAGCCAGGATGACAGTGACTCTCTCTTGGCCCAGTAGTACCCCTCGTCTAGCAGCCGATTTCTTCCGTCCGGAGAAGGACTCGTGGGAATGGGCCGGTAGCGGGCCAAAGCCTGCTCTCGCCCTGGGTCCTCAGCCAAACGGGCCCGGAGCTTCGGCCGAACCGCGAAGCGGTTTTACGGTTCAGACGAACGTCCGGGTCCCGCGCCGCTCAGCTGTGCTTGGTGATCAGCTTGAGCTGCTCGACCGGAACCATGACGAAGTCCAGGGCTTCGCCGCGGTCGTTGGAGATCTCGACCATCTTGACATCGCCGTAGTCGCTGACGACGGTGCCGATTGTCCCGGTGGGCCAGTTGCCGACTCCCTCCAGCTTCTTGATCGGTCGCTCAAAGGCGACGACGTCGACTTCTCCGATTGCCTGCTTGACGGTAGCCATGGTTCCTCGATTCTAGGGCTTGGGGTAGGCGTTTGACAAGCCTCGGCGGGGTGTCCGGGCGGTCGAATGCCCAGACCGTCCTGACGTTGGCCACGCGGTTGGCCTTCGCGCCGATTCCGGATATGGGCATGTCAACGACGCAGTTGACGCCGTAGGGCGCGTTGTTGCGAACGTTGGTGATCGGCGTCTCGAGAATGCGGGTCATGATCTGGGCTTCGAGATAGTCGATGGCATCAGTCGTGATGCCGAGAATGAGCTCGAAGCCGAGGGCCTTGGGGGCGCCGACTTCGTGCGTCAAATCGAGGCAGTAAGTTTCCAGCTTGTAGCGCACGCCGAATCCCTCCGCGGCACGCGGAAGCAACTCGCCCGCGTTTGGCGGCCAGGGCGTGTCGGGGTTCCCGGTCGTGGCGTCCTCGCTCATAGGTCCCTCCTCCGACGGAGGCCCGCCGGATCGATTGAGCCGGGCAAGCTATCTCGCGCTTGGGATGAAACTCTCGGGCGGGCCCTGTTCGAGCGTCGTTGCCATTGCCCCTCTTTGGCGGTGGCGTTCGAGGAGGCCCCGTCGCGGATAAGCAAACCGCCCCGGCCGAGCGTTCAAGGACGTGGGCGCCAGGGTCTCCCGGCGCGCTGTCCGAACGCCCCCGCGCACGTCGCGAATCGCGACGCATCCCTTACAAGCAGCCTCCGTACCGGCACGTCGCTCCTCTCGCGCCCCACGTCCCCTTCCCCCACCAACCCCCCGGAGCCCAGGTGAACCGCAAGGACCTAGCCGCGAAGTCCGCTTCGTCCTCCAAGCCGCGCCTCTCCGCGACGCTCGCTGCCCTCGTCCGCTCCAAAGCGTCCCGCACCCCCCGACGCGCCCTCCCTCTCGTGCTCCTAACCCTCGCGGCAACCCTAGCCCTAACCGCCCCCGCCCTGGCAGCCGCCCCGGAGCCCCCTGAACTGACAATCGCCCAACCCGTCGCCTCAACTTCCGCGACCTTCCTGGGCGTCCTGCAGCCGGCCGCAACCGAACCGGCCGAACCGGGTGAATACAAGTTCCTCTACAAACAGGGCACCGAATGTGAAGGCGCCAGTGAAACGCTCCCCGGCCTCTCCTTCGGCGCCGCCCACGAAGAACTCCCGGGCGAACCGGTCTCAGGCCTGACCGCGAACACGGAATACACGGTCTGTCTGTCGCTCACGACGCCGGGCGGCACGACGCCGAGCGCGCCGGTGCACTTCACGACCGCCCTCCCGCCGGAAACCCCGAGCACGACGAGCCCCGCCGCCGGGATCACGGCCACCACCGCCACCTTCGAAGGAATCCTGAACCCGTCCGCCCCGGGTAACCCGGGCACCTATGAATTCCTCTATCGCCCCTCCGCCAGTGAATGCGGTGAAGCGAGCGTGACTCCGCAGGGCGCGGCAACGGGGGCCAAGGAAGAGGCGGTCTCGAGCGAAGCGACGGGCCTGTCCCCGGCAACCCAGTACACGTTCTGTCTGCTCGCCCGTAACGAAGCGGGCGAAACCGCGGTCGGTAGCCCGGTCACGTTCACGACCCTCCCTGCGGGCCCGACCGTCGAATCCGAGTCCGCCTCGGCCGTCAACGCCACGGAAGCAACATTGGAAGCGGTTGTGAATCCGAACAACCAGAAGACGGCGGTCTCCTTTGAATACGCGAGCGAAGCGGCGAAGCTCGGGACTCCCGAAGCGACGGTCCTGCCGGCGGGGGAACTCCCGGCGGTCTTCGGCGGCCAGCCGACGGCTGCCGCCACGGGCGCCGCCCTGTCCCCGGGCACCACGTACTTCTACCGTGCGGTCGCTGAGAACCAGCAGAGCAAAAAAGAAGGCGTCCCGGTCGACGGCCCAACCCAGGAATTCAAGACCGCGCTCGCCCCCGAAGTGCCGGAAGCGAGCGAAGCGACCCCGCTCACGTCAACGACCGCGACGCTCCACGGCACGTTGAACCCGCACGGCACGGGGAACCCGGGCAGCTACGAATTCCTTTACAGCCAGTCGGCGACGGAATGCCAGGGCGGGTCGGCCACCCCTCCGGAAGGTATGACCGGCGGCGAAGGCCAGGCGGTCGAAGCCCCGGTCACCGCTCTGCTCCCGAACGCGACCTACAGTTTCTGTCTGCTTGCGCGTAACGAAGCGGGCGAAACGGCGCTCAGTGCCCCGCCCGTGACGTTCACGACTTCCGCGGTCAGGCCGTCCCTGGAATCCGAAGCCGCCCTCAACGTCACGGAAACCTCGGCGACCCTGACGGGGAAGGTCAACCCGAACGGCGCGCCGTTGAGCGCGTGCACGTTCGAATACGGCACCGAAACGGCTCACGAGACGGCGGTCCCATGCTCCCAGTCCCTCGCGGATATCGGTTCGGGCCGCACGCCTGTCGCTGTGTCCGCTGCGCTCTCGGGTCTTGCGGCTGGCGCGAGCACCTACCACTGGCACCTGACCGTCACGAACGCCGCGGGCGGCGAAACCGGTGTCGATCACACGTTCGTCTACCCGGTCGGGGCAGGGGGGCTGCCCGATGGCCGCGCCTATGAACTTGTGACACCGGCGGTGAAGAACGGCGCGCTGATCGGCGGCAAGTTCAACGCTGCTAACAGTTTCGAACCGCTGATCGCCGACGCTTCGAACACAGCACGCTCTACGGCGAGAACGCGAACGAACATACCGCGCTGTTCAGCGCCCCGAGTCCTCCGAACGGACAGGATGACTTCTATGGCCGCGGTCCGGGCGGCGTGTTCACTGATATCGGCCCGGAGGCCGAAATAGCCCCCAACAAAGAAGTCCACTTGGTCGCGACCGGCGACCTTTCACACATCGCCTTCTCCGAAACAGAACTGTTTGAACCGACGCTCGGGGCCTTTGAGTATGTGGGCGCGGGTAATGCCCACCCGCTGCTGGTGGGTGTCAGTGGGGGGCAGGGCTCGACCGACCTGATCAGCGACTGCGGGACCCTGCTCGGCGGTGGCCTGAGCAATATCGTCAATGAGTACGGGTCGCTGTCTGCGGATGGCCGTACGGTGTTTTTCCGCACGCGTGGGGGGGCGGAATGTTTCGGTACGGGCGCCAACGAAGCTATCAACGTGCCGGTCGGGGAGTTGTTTGCGCGGATCGACGGTGAAGATGCTGCGGCGCACACGGTCGCGATCTCTGAGCCCGACGGGCTGTCCCCGGCGCTACCGGATCAGGCGTGCAAATCCGTGGAATGCCAGGCGAGCATCACCGAACAGGCCAACTGGCGCAACGCTGTATTCCAGGGCGCCTCCGGCGACGGGACGCGTATGTACTTCACGAGCGAACAGCAGCTGACCGACCAGGCCGGCGGCGGCGGCGGCGGCGAAAACCTGTACGAGTTCCGCTGCGCTGATCGCTGCCCGGACCCCGCGACCGAACGGGTGTTGAGCGACCTCTCTGAAAGCGCCGGCGGCACACAGGTGACGGGCGGCCCGCGTGTGCAGGGTGTGATGGCCGTCTCCCCCGACGGGTCTCACGCCTACTTCGTTGCCCAGGGGGTCCTGACGAAAGAACTCAACAGCGAAGGGCATGAAGCACAGGACGGAGCGGACAACCTCTACGTCCGCCAGGAGGGCCATCCCGTCAGGTTCATCGCGACACTCCCCGAATCCGATCAAGAACAATGGATCAGCGGTATCGACACGGTGAACGTGACACCAGACGGTCGCTTCCTCGTGTTCACGAGCGATGGGGCGTTGACGTCCGATGACACGCGCCCGGAAGGGCCCGCGCAGGTCTACCGCTACGACGCGCAGACAGACCAGCTGATTCGTGTCTCGGTCGGCGAGAACGGCTTCGGCGATGACGGCAACGCCGGCACCGGCGACGCCCGCATCCGACAAGCATTCGCGGCGTTCCGAACTGGCATTGGTGTCGGTCGTGCGGACCCGACGATGTCCCACGACGGCTCCTTCGTGTTCTTCGAAAGCCCCAACGCGCTGACTGCCGGGGCGCTCGATGACGTCCCGGCCGGGACCGCAGAAAACGGGCACCCCGCGCGACCGGCCGAGAACATCTACGAGTACCACAACGGCCACGTCTCCCTGATCTCCGACGGTAGGGACGTCACCCAAAAAAGCGGCGCGTTCTCCGGTCCGGGGGCTGTCGAACTGCTCGGTAGCGACGCGACGGGCGCGAACGTGTTCTTCGCGACCAACGATCAGCTCACCCTCCAGGACACCGACACCCAGCGTGACTACTACGACGCCCGCATCTGCACCCCGACAGAACCATGCTTCACCCCCCAGGCCCCCGCGCCGCCATGCAACGAGGAAGCCTGCCACACACCCGCCCAACCCGGCGCGCCCGGCAGTGTACCCGCGAGCTCCACCTTCACCGGCGCCGGCAACCTCGCGCCCCCGCCGCCGGCGCCCCCTGTCAAACCCAAACCCCTCACGCGGGCGCAGAAGCTCGCCAAAGCCCTCAAGGCGTGCCGCACCAAACACAACCGGCACAAACGGGCTGTGTGTGAAAAGCAGGCGCGTAAGCAGTTCGGTACGGCCGCGAGGGTCGGGAAGTCAACCGCGGCGAAGCGGAGGGCGAAGTGATCCTCTCAGTCCGCTCATTCACGCGAGCCCTCCCGGTTCCGGCCCTTCTCGCCGCCCTCATAGTCCTCTTCTGCGTGTCGGCCGCCCCGGCTTGGGCAGCCGCCCCGGAACCCCCTGAATTGACAATCGCCCAACCGGTCTCCTCAACTTCCGCGACCTTCCTGGGCGTCCTGCAGCCGGCCGCAACCGAACCGGCCGAACCGGGCGAATACCGCTTCCTCTACAAACAGGGCTCCGAATGCAGCGGCGCCAGCGAAACGCTCCCCGGCCTGTCCTTCGGCGCGGCCCATGAAGAACTTCCGGGTGAACCGGTCTCGGGCCTGACCGCGAACACGGAATACACGGTCTGCCTCTCGCTGACGACTCCGGGCGGCACGACGCCGAGCGCGCCGGTGCACTTCACGACCGCCCTCCCCCCGGAAACCCCGAGCACGTCGACCCCCGCCACCTCGATCACGGCCACGACAGCGACCTTCGAAGGAACCCTGAACCCGGGCGCCCCCGGTAACCCGGGCACCTATGAATTCCTCTACCGCCCCTCCGCCAGTGAATGCGGTGAAGCGAACGTCACCCCCCAGGGCGCGGCAGCGGGCGCGAAAGCCGAAGCGGTCTCGAGCGAAGCCACGGGCCTGGCTCCGGCGACCCAGTACACGTTCTGTCTGCTGGCCCGTAACGAAGCGGGCGAAACCGCGCTCGGTAACCCGGTCACGTTCACAACCCTCCCTGCGGGCCCGAGCATCGAATCGGAGAGCTCCTCGGCGGTCAACGCCACGGAAGCCACCCTGGAAGCGGTTGTGAACCCGAACAACCAGAAGACGAGCGTCTCCTTTGAATACGCCACGGAAGCGGCGAAGCTCGGCACTCCCGAAGCGACGGTCCTGCCGGCGGGTGAACTCCCGGCGGTCTTCGGCGGCCAGCCGACGGCTGCTGCCACGGGCGCCGCGTTGACGGGGGGCACGATCTATTTCTACCGTGCGGTGGCTGAGAACCAGCAGAGCAAAAAAGAAGGCGTCCCGGTCGACGGCCCGACGCAGGAATTCAAGACCGCGATCGCCCCCGAAGCCCCGGAAGCAACCGAAGCGAACCCGCTCACCGCGACGACGGCGACGCTGCACGGCGTGCTGAACCCGCACGGCACGGGGAACCCCGGTAGCTACGAATTCCTCTACAGCCAGTCGGCTACGGAATGCCAGGGCGGCTCGGCCACCCCTCCGGAAGGTATGACCGGCGGCGAAGGCCAGGCGGTCGAAGCGACGGTCGGCGCGCCGGCCGGGGAACCGGGCGCGCTGCTCCCCAACGCCACCTACACCTTCTGTCTGCTGGCCCGTAACGAAGCGGGCGAAACGGCGCTCAGTGCCCCGCCGGTGACGTTCACGACCTCCGCGGTCAGGCCGTCCCTGGAATCCGAAGCCGCCCTCAACGTCACGGAAACCTCGGCGACCCTGTCCGCGAAGGTGAACCCGAACGGCGCGCCGTTGAGCGCGTGCACGTTTGAATACGGCACCGAAACGGCTCACGAGACGGCGGTCCCGTGCACCCAGTCTCTCGCGGATATCGGTTCGGGCCGCGCCCCTGTCGCTGTGTCCGCTGCGTTCTCGGGTCTTGCGGCGGGCACGAGCACCTACCACTGGCACCTGACCGTCACGAACGCCGCCGGCACCGAAACCGGTGTCGATCACACGTTCATCTACCCCACCGGGGGTGGGGGGCTACCCGATGGCAGGCAGTATGAACTCGTGACACCATCTGAAAAGAACGGCGCGCTGATCGGCGGACACTTCAATGCCGCGAACTCCTTCGAACCGCAGATCGCCGAAAACGGCACGGACATGATCGGCGTCAGCATCCAGTGCCTGGCGGGCGCGCAATCGTGCACCGGGCTCCGCGAAAGCGAGGGCGAGCCATACGAATTCACGCGCACACCAGCGGGCTGGGTCACGCACGCGCTCGCACCACCCGCCTCACGCTTCGAACACAACTCGCTCTACGGCGAGAGCGCGAACGAACATACCGCGCTGTTCAGCGCCCCCAGCCCCCCCAACGGACAAGACGACTTCTACGCCCGCAGCCCCAACGGAACATTCACCGACATCGGACCACTCTCAGAAACAAGTCCTTCCCGGCTGAATGACCTCGGTACCGTCGCTGCGACCGGTGACCTATCACACGTTGTCTACGGTGCCGAAAAGCAGTGGACTTTCGGCGGTTTGTTCGAAGAAGCGTTTGGGCTCTATGAGTATGCGGGGGCGGGTAACGCGCGGCCTCTGCCGGTGGGTGTCAGCGGCGGTGCGGGCTCCACGGACGTAATCAGCAACTGCGGGACGGATCTCGGTGGTGGTCCAACTCATGCCGTTGATGAGTATGGATCGCTGTCTGCGGACGGCCGCACAGTATATTTCACCTCAGAAGGCAGGGCAGGCTGCTTCGGCACGGGGACGAATAAAGGTCGGGAAGTGCCTACGAGCGAGTTGTTTGCGCGTATCGACGGGGAAGGTCCCGATCCGCGCACGGTGCGGATCTCAGTAGCGACGCTCTCGAGCTGCACGACGGCAGAATGTCACAGCGCGAGCACCGACGTCGCTAGCGCGCACTTCCAGGGTGCCTCGGGTGATGGGTCGAGGGTGTACTTCACCAGCGAACAGCAGCTGACCGACCAGGCTGGCGGCGGCGGCGGCGGCGGCGGCGGCGGCGGCGGCCAAAACCTATACCAGTCCAGGTGTGGGGGTCATTGTCCGGAACCTGCCAGCGAACGGGTGCTGAGTGATGTCTCTGAAAGTGCTGGTGGCACACAGGTGACGGGCGGCCCGCGTGTGCAAGGCGTGATGGCCGTCTCCCCTGACGGGTCACACGCATACTTCATCGCCGAAGGGATACTGACCAAAGAACCCAACACCCAAGGCCAAAAAGCACAAGACGGAGCAAACAACCTCTACGTCCACCAAGAAGGCCACCCCGTCAAGTTCATCGCGACACTCCCCCAATCCGATCAAGGGGAGTGGGTCGAAGGCCTCGGGCAGGCGAACGTGACGCCCGATGGCGGGTTCCTAGTATTCACGAGCCACGGCGCGCTGACGGCGGATGACACACACCCCGAAGGCGTCGCGCAGGTCTACCGCTACAACGCGCAAACAGGGGAGCTCAACCGTGTCTCGATCGGCGAGAACGGCTTTGACGATAACGGCAACGCCGGAACCGGCGAAGCCCGCATCACGGCCGCACAAAGCGCGTTCCGGCTTGGTGTTGGTGTGGGTCGGGCGGACCCAACGATGTCCCACGACGGGCAGTACGTGTTCTTCGAAAGCCCCAACGCGCTAACCACTGGAGCGCTCGATGACGCCCCAGCCGGAACCGAACAAAACGGACACCCCGCGAGGCTGGCCGAGAACATCTACGAGTACCACAACGGAAACGTGTCCCTGATCTCAAACGGCAAGGACATCACAGAAAAAAGCGGTGCGTTCTCTGCCCCGGGTGCTGTCGAACTGCTCGGTAGCGACGCGACGGGCGCCAACGTGTTCTTCGCGACCAACAGCGCGCTCACGCTCCAGGACACCGACACCCAGCGCGACTACTACGACGCACGGATCTGCACCCAAACAGAACCATGCATCACCCCCCAGGCCCCCGCGCCCCCATGCAACGAGGAAGCCTGCCACACACCAGCCGCGCCCGGCGCGCCATCCGGCGTGCCCGCGAGCTCCACCTTCACCGGCGCCGGCAACCTCGCGCCCCCGCCGCCCCCCAAACCCAAGACGGCTGCGCAGATCCGCGCCGAAAAGCTCGCCAAGGCCCTCAAGGCCTGCCGCACCAAACACAACCGGCACAAACGGGCTGTGTGTGAAAAGCAGGCGCGTAAGCAGTTCGGGGCGGCCGCGCGGGTCGGGAAGTCAACCGCGGCGAAGCGGAGTGCGAAGTGATCGTCCCGGTCCGGTCATTCACGCGAACCCTCACGGTTCCGGCGCTCCTCGCCGCTGTCATCGCTCTCTTCTGCGTCTCGCCCACCCCGGCCCTGGCGGCCGCCCCCGAACCCCCTGAACTGACAATCGCCCAACCCGTCGCCTCGACCTCAGCAACCTTCCTGGGCGTCCTGCAGCCCGCCGCAACCGAACCGGCCGAACCGGGCGAATACCGCTTTCTCTACAAACAGGGCTCCGAATGCAGCGGCGCGAGTGAAACGCTCCCCGGCCTGTCCTTCGGCGGCGTCCATGAAGAACTCCCGGGCGAACCGGTCTCAGGCCTGTCCGCGGACACGGAATACACGGTCTGCCTGTCGCTGACGACTCCGGGTGGCACGACGCCGAGCCCGCCGGTGCATTTCACGACCGCCCTCCCCCGGAAACCCCGACCACGTCGACCCCCGCCGCCGCGATCACGGCCACGACAGCGACCTTCGAAGGCACCCTCAACCCGTCCGCCCCGGGTAACCCCGGCACCTATGAATTCCTCTACCGGCAGTCTTCGAGTGAATGCGGTGAAGCGAGCGTCACTCCGCAGGGCACGGCAACGGGCGCCAAGGAAGAGTCGGTCTCAACGGAAGCCACGGGCCTGACTCCGGCGACCCAGTACACGTTCTGTCTGCTCGCCCGTAACGAAGCGGGCGAAACCGCGCTCGGTAACCCGGTCACGTTCACGACCCTCCCGGCGGGCCCGACGGTCGAATCCGAGTCCGCCTCGGCGGTCAACGCTACGGAAGCAACATTGGAAGCGGTGGTGAACCCGAACAACCAGAAGACGAGCGTCTCCTTTGAATACGCAACGGAAGCGGCGAAGCTCGGGACTCCCGAAGCGACGGTTCTGCCGGCCGGGGAACTCCCCGCGGTCTTGGGCGGCCAGCCGACAGCCGCCGCGACGGGCCCCGCGCTGTCCCCGGGCACCACCTACTTCTACCGTGCGGTGGCTGATAACCAGCAGAGCAAAAAAGAAGGCGTCCCGGTCGACGGCCCCACGCAGGAATTCAAGACCGCGATCGCCCCCGAAGCACCGGAAGCGAGCGAAGCGAGCCCGCTTACCGCGACGACGGCGACCCTGCATGGTGTGCTGAACCCGCACGGCACGGGCAACCCGGGTAGCTACGAATTCCTCTACGCGCAGTCGCCCTCGGAATGCCAGGGCGGGTCGGCGAGCACGGCGGAAGGCATGACCGGCGGTGAAGGCCAGGCGGTCGAAGCCCCGGTCACCGCTCTGCTCCCGAACGCCACCTACTCCTTCTGTCTGCTGGCCCGTAACGAAGCGGGCGAAACGGCCATCAGCTCCCCGCCCGTGACGTTCACGACCTCCGCGGTCAGGCCGTCCCTGGAATCCGAAGCCGCCCTCAACGTCACGGAAACCTCGGCGACCCTGTCCGGGAAGGTCAACCCGAATGGCGCGCCGTTGAGCGCGTGCACGTTCGAATACGGCACCGAAACGGCTCACGAGGCCGCGATCCCATGCGCGCAGTCTCCCGCGGATATCGGTGCGGGCCGCACGCCTGTCGCTGTCTCCGCTGCGCTCTCGGGCCTTGCGGCGGGCACGAGCACCTACCACTGGCACCTGACCGTCACGAACGCCGCCGGCACCGAAACCGGTGTCGATCACACCTTCGTCTACCCGGTCGGGGCAGGCGGCCTGCCCGATGGCCGTGGGTATGAACTTGTGACGCCGTCTGAAAAGAACGGCGCGCTGATCGGCGGCAAGTTCAACGCTGCTAACTCTTTCGCGCCGCAGATCGCCGAAAACGGCACGGACATGATCGGCGTCAGCATCCAGTGCCTCGCGGGTGCGGAATCGTGTGGCGCGCTACGCCAAAGCGAGGGCGAGCCCTACGAATTCACGCGCACACCGGCGGGCTGGGTCACCCATGCCCTCGCACCACCCGCCTCACGCTTTGAACACAGCACTCTCTATGGGGAGAGCGCGAACGACCATACCGCGCTGTTCAGCGCCCCGAGTCCCCCGAACGGGCAGGACGACTTCTATGGGCGCGGCCCGGAAGGCGTGTTCACTGATATCGGTCCGCAGGCAGAAATAGCCCCCATCAAAGAACTCCACCTGGTCGCGACCGGGGGTCTTTCACACGTCGCGTTCGACGGCGAACACCTGTTTGAACCGACGATCGGGGCGTATGAGTATGTGGGTGCGGGTAATGCTCACCCGTTGCTGGTGGGTGTCAGCGGCGGGCAGGGCTCGACCGACCTGATCAGCGACTGCGAAGCGAAGCTCGGCGGCGGCCCATCGCAAATCGTCAACGAGTACGGGTCGCTGTCTGCCGACGGCCGCACGATCTATTTCCGCTCGCGTGGGGGTCCGGAATGTTTCGGCACGGGCGCCAACGAAACCACCAATGTGCCGGTCCTCGAGTTGTTTGCGCGGATCGACGGTGAAGACGCTGCGGCGCACACGGTCGCGATCTCCGAGCCCGACGCCCTCTCCCCGGCGCTACCGGATCAAGCCTGCAAATCCGTGGAATGCCAGGCGAGCATCACAGAACAGGCCAACTGGCGCAACGCTGAATTCCAGGGCGCCTCTGGCGATGGGTCGCGGATGTACTTCACGAGCGAACAGCAGCTGACCGATGAGGCCGGCGGCGGCGGGGAAAACCTGTATGAGTTCCGCTGCGATAACCACTGCCCGGACCCCGCGACCGAACGGGTCTTGAGCGACGTCTCTGAAAGCGCTGGTGGCATGCAGGTGGCGGGTGGCCCGCGCGTGCAGGGCGTGATGGCCGTCTCCCCTGACGGCTCCCACACTTATTTCATCGCCCAGGGCGTCCTGACCAAAGAACTCAACGGCGAAGGGCGAGAAGCACAGGAAGGCGCGGACAACCTCTACGTCCGCCAGGAGGGCCGGCCCGTCAGGTTCATCGCGACACTCCCCGAATCCGATCAAGAACAATGGATCAGGGGTATCAGCACGGTGAACGTGACACCGGACGGCGGGTTTTTGGTGTTCACGAGCCATGGGGCGTTGACGGCTGATGACACGCGCCCGGAAGGCGTTGCGCAGGTCTACCGCTATGACGCGCAGACAGGGGCGCTGATCCGTGTCTCGGTCGGCGAGAACGGCTTCGGCGATGACGGTAACGCCGGCAACGGCGACGCCGGTATCAGAGCAGCAGGGACCGCGTTCGAACTTGGTGTTGGTGTGGGTCGCGCGGACCCGACGATGTCCCACGACGGCTCCTACGTGTTCTTTGAAAGCCCCAACGCGCTGACTGCTGGGGCGCTCGATGATGTCCCGGCCGGGACGGCAGAAAACGGGCACCCCGCGAAGCTGGCCGAGAACATCTACGAGTACCACAACGGCCACGTCTCGCTGATCTCAGACGGTAGGGACGTCACCCAAAAAAGCGGCGCGTTCTCCGGTCCGGGTGCGGTCGAACTGCTCGGTAGCGACGCGACGGGCGCGAACGTGTTCTTCGCGACCAACGACCAGCTCACCCTCCAGGACACCGACACCCAGCGCGACTACTACGACGCACGGATCTGCACCGAAGCAGAACCCTGCTTCACCCCCCAGGCCCCCTCGCCCCCCTGCAACGAGGAAGCCTGCCACACACCCACCCAGCCCGGCGCGCCCGCGAGTGTACCCGCGAGCTCCACCTTCACCGGCGCCGGCAACCTCACGCCCCCGCCGCCGGCGCCCCCTGTCAAACCCAAACCCCTCACGCGGGCGCAGAAGCTCGCCAAAGCCCTCAGGGCCTGCCGCACCAAACACAACCATGCCAAACGCAGCGCGTGCGAACGTGCGGCACGCAAGAGGTACGCGACCAAGGCTTCCAAGACCTCGAAGAGGAAGAAGTGACCGTGTTCTCGTCGGATACATGCCGCGGGAACCGTTGCAAGCGCACCGGAGGAGCGACCAGCGTGTGCCCCGGAGGGGCACGAAGTGCCCCGCTCGCACCCTTTTGTGGGGTGTGGAGTGCGCCTCGTCACGCCTACGGAACCCAAGCCAAGCCGAACAGGAGAAAACACCAATGACCCGTCCTCAGATCTCACTTCGCGCTCAGGCGCTCCTGCTGAGCGTGCTCTGTTGCATGGGCTTGGCTTGGGTCGCCGCCGACGCCGCGCAGGCGGCCCCGGCCGGCGGCCTGACGATTCATACCACGGCGCCGTTGGGCCGCTTCTCCGAAGGCCAGAATGCCCGATGTGAAGCGACCGCTGCCAGGACGCTGTCGCTTTGCGACAGCTACGAAGTCACCGTCACGAACGCCGGCAGCGTTCCCTCGGAAGGGCCGATCGTGGTAACGGATGTTCTGCCCGCGGGGCTGACGGTCCAGCTTCTGGGAGAACGGTTCTGGCGTGTCCCTGCGGTGCCCGTCGGTGCGGCCGCGATCTCTGATGAACAAATCGAAGGTGACTGCTCGGAATCCGGCGTGCCGGCGACGGGCGTAACGGCTACCTGCACATATCCGGGCACCCTCAATCCCGATGAAGCTCTGGAGCTGCGCCTGTTTGTGACGGTTGGCCCCGAAGCGACAACGGGCTCGTTGAACAGGGCGACTGTCACTGGCCCGGGTTCACCGGAAGCTTCCACCAGCCAAGCGATGCTGGTGGGCCCTGAACCGTCGTTGTTCGGGCCGACCGACCTCGTTTCCTACATCGCTGGCTCCGACGGCGCGCCCGACACGCAGGCGGGCGACCATCCCTACGAGCTGAGCACCCGCATCGATCTGAACAGCACGGTTCATGAAACCGCCAAGAGCGGCACGCTCGTGACGAGCGTCCACGACCTCAAGGACGTGGTCGTCGACCTGCCTGCGGGGCTCGTCGGTGACGCTCAGGCCACCCCGAAGTGCACCTTCGCACAGCTCGCCTCCTTGCACCACTGCCCCGCCGATACGCGTGTCGGGCAGATCATCACCGAGCCTGAAAACATCACCGATGTCCACAACCCGATCTTCAACCTCGTGCCCGAACGCGGGCTCGCCGCCCAGTTCGGTTTCAACGACGGCATCGATTCCACGCATGTGATCGATGCGAGCCTCACTCCCACCCCGGCGGGCTACGTCATCCGCGCGACGACCCGCGAAGTCCCACAGATCCCGTTGACGAATGTCGTGGCGACCTTTTACGGCAACCCGGCCTCGAGGGCCGAATCCGGCAGCACCGAAGTCGCGATGTTCACGAACTCCTCCGACTGCTCCGGATCGCAGCAGACGATGACCGCGCACCTCGACTCGTGGTTCGAACCGGGCGCCTTCAACCCGGGCACGACCCCCGCCGGCGAACCGGTCTTCGACGAAGGGCCGGGCGCCAGGTGGGTTCCGGCGACCAGCGCCACCCCGCCGGTGACCGGCTGTAACCTGCTGCGCTTCAACCCTTCCGGCTTCACTGTCAAACCTGACACCGCCACGGCCGATAGCCCGACGGGCCTGAACTTCGACCTGCGGATCCCCCAGACCGAGGCCCCGGGGACCCTCGCGACCCCGCCGCTGCGCGATGCGACCGTGACGCTGCCCGCGGGGATGACGGTCAACCCCGCCTCCGCCGGGGGCCTCCAGGCCTGCTCGGAGGCGCAGATCGGCTGGCTCGGCTCGACCGGGCCCCACGGCGAAGCGCTACCCGAAGTCGATGGCCCGCACGGCAAGGAACCGAACCGCGGCCTGAGCAACTTCACCCCCGCGGCCCCAACCTGTCCGGATGCGTCGAAGGTCGCCTCGGTCGAAGTGACGAGCCCGCTGATCGAAGGGACGTTGCCGGGCTCGGTGTATCTCGCGACGCAGGATCAGAACCCGTTCAACAGCCTCCTCGCGGGCTACATCGTGATCGACGACCCGACGACCGGGACGATCGTGAAGATCCCCGGCGAACTCAAAACCGATCCGAACACGGGCCAGATCACGGGCGTGTTCGACCAGAACCCGCAGCTCCCGTTCTCAGAGCTGAAACTGCGTTTCTTCGGCGGCCCCCGCGGCGAGCTCGCGACCCCGCAGACCTGCGGAACCTTCACGACGACCTCGGATTTCGAACCCTGGTCCGCCCCCGAATCCGGCCCCGACGCAACCCCGAGCGATAGCTTCCAGATCACCAACGGTTGTGTGTCTGGCTTCGCTCCGGCGTTCAGCGCGGGCACGGTCAGTCCTCAGGCGGGCGCCTATTCGCCGTTCACGTTGTCTTTTTCGCGTACGGATAGTGAAGAGGGTGTGGATGGTTTGACGGTCTCTCTTCCATCGGGTTTGTTGGGGAAGATCGCCGGTGTCACGAAGTGCAGTGATGCACAGGTGGCGGTCGCGCAATCGCGTAGTCATCCCGGAGAAGGCGCGGTTGAGCTTGCCAGCCCGTCGTGTCCGGCGTCCTCGTTGCTGGGGACGGTGATCTCTGGTGCGGGGCCGGGCCCCGACCCGTTCTTCAATACTGGCAAGGCCTATTTGACCGGCCCGTACAAGGGCGCCCCGTTTGGCCTGGCGGTGATCGTCCCCGCGATTGCGGGCCCATTCGATCTGGGCACGGTTGTGATCCGTCAGGCGTTGTTCGTCGATCCGAACGACGCGCATGCGACGGATGTCAGTGATCCCTTCCCGACGATCCTAGATGGTATCCCCTTGAGGTTGCAGCGCATCAACGTGACGCTCGATCGTCCGGAATTCATGTTCAACCCGACGAGCTGTGAACCGAAGACGATCACGGCGATCGCAACAAGCATTCCTGGCAGCCACGCAGCATTGTCGAGTCGTTTTCAGGCGGCGGGGTGTGCGGGCTTGGCGTTCAAACCGCAGTTCACGGTCAGCACGCAGGGCAAGACCAGCAAAGCCAACGGTGCGAGCCTGAGCGTGAAGATCGCCTACCCCTCGAGCGGGGAGGCGAATATCGCGAAGGTTGACCTGCAGTTCCCGAAGATCCTCCCGGCGCGGTTGACGACGCTGCAGAAAGCGTGCACCGAAGCGCAGTTCAACACCAACCCGGCAGGCTGTCCCGTGGCGTCTGACATCGCGACCGTGACGGTGCACACCCCGCTGCTGAACAGCCCGTTGACGGGACCGGCGTATTTCGTCAGTCACGGCGGAGCGGCGTTCCCGGACGTCGAGCTGGTGTTGCAGGGCGAAGGTGTGTTGCTGGTGGTGGATGGCAAGACGCAGATCAAGAAAGGCATCACGTACTCCCATTTTGACACGACCCCGGATGCGCCGTTCACGACGTTTGAATTCAACGCGCCGGAGGGTCCGTTCTCGATCCTCACCGCCAATGGGAGTCTGTGCGCCCCAACGACGATCAAGACGGTCCGCAAGCGTGTGACGGTGCGAGCGCATGGTCATGTCAAGCACGTAACGAGATCGGTTAGGACGACAGTGCCGGAATCGCTGATCATGCCGACCACGATCACCGGTCAGAACGGCGCCGTGATCGATCAGAGCACGAAGATCGCGGTGACGGGCTGTCCGAAGGTCAAGAAAGCGACAGTGAAAAAGAAGAAGGCGAAGCGTCATGGCAGCGGTAAAGGCAGCAGCGGGAAACGGCATTAGCCAGATCGGGCGAGCGAGCCTCGCGCGAGCACATGTCAGTGATGTTCAGCGTGCGCGGATTCTCGCGGCGATGGTCCGCGTGGTGGCCGACCGTGGCGTGGGCTCGGCCACGGTCGCACGGGTTGTGAAACGCGCGGGCGTGTCCCGGCGCACGTTCTATGAGCTGTTCTCCAGCTCCGAGGACTGCTTCCTCGCGGTGTTCGACGACACGATCGCGCGCGCGAGCAGAATCGCCACCGACGCGGCTGCCGTCGCGCCGCCCGCCTGGCGTGAGCAGGTCAGGGCGGGCCTGGGTGCGCTGCTGGGGCTCCTTGACGAGGAGCCCCTGTCGGGGTCGCTCGTGGTCGTGGACGCGCTCGGGGCCGGGCCTGTGGTGCTCGAGCGTCGCACACACGTCCTGCGGTCCCTTACTGCGATCGTCGATCGAGGGCGCTCAGAGCTTAAGAGCGGGACCCCTGCGCCTCTGACGGCGGAGGGCACGGTCGGCGCGGTGCTGGCGGTCATCCACGCACGCATGCTGGAGCACGATCGCCGGCCGTCGATCGAGCTGCTCAACCCGCTGATGGCGATGATCGTGCACCCCTACCTGGGGCGGGCCGCCGCGGCAAAGGAGCTTGCTCGTCCCGCTCCACAGACCCCCCGTCGGCCCACAAGCATTCGCGGGCCGCGAACAGCCCCCGGGGACCCGCTGGAGGGCCTGAACATGCGCCTGACCTACCGCACGCTCACGGTGCTCACGGTGATCGCCTCCGAGCCCGGCGCTTCCAACCGCGAGGTGGCGGACGCCGCGGGCGTGCACGATCAGGGCCAGATCTCAAAGCTCCTCGGCCGCCTGGACCGGCTCGGCCTGATCCACAACACCGGCAACGGTCAGCCCCAGGGAGAACCCAACGCGTGGACGCTCACGGCCAGGGGGCAGGAGGTGGAGCAGGTCCTGGCTGTCGGTCGCTGACACGTCACTCCGTTCGGGGGCCGCTGATATGCGCTTCCGTTCGGGGCTGCTGATATGCCGCTTCCGTTCGGTTTGGTGCGGCTGATGGTCGGCTCGCCTTCGTTACAGGTTGGGGCTACGCAATTAGGCCCATTGCGTCAAGCCTGCTTGTGGCTTGCCCGGCATTTGTTGATGGGGACCTTTTTCGCGAGATCCAGGGGGCGGTCCATCGACCTTCGTGGTTGTTCTTCGCTTGGGGCGCACTGAAGGTTTCCCTGCGCCTGTCTCTGGGGAAATGCTTCCTTTTGCGAGCGCTCGCGGTGCGCGCACGCGCGCGGCCGCGGTCCTGACGCTTGTGCTTCGCCGCGCGCCTGGTCTCGGCACCCCGATCCATGCGCTTCCGGTCGTCCTGGGCGATCTGCATAATCCCGCCGCGTGAAGGCGATCGTTCATGTCGACGGCGGCGCGCGCGGCAATCCCGGGCCGGCGGCCGCCGCCTGTGTCATCTCCACGCCTGCGGGTGAGATCCTGGGCGAGCATGCCCAGCTGCTCGGCAAGGTCACGAACAACGTCGCCGAGTACCGGGCGCTGCTGCTCGGCCTGGAGCGCGCGCGGGAACTGGGGGTGAGCGACGTCGAGGTCGTCAACGACTCGGAGCTGATCGCCAAGCAGATCAACGGCCAGTACAAGGTCAAGCACGCGGCGATGCGACCGCTGTATCTGCAGGCGATGGCCGCGCTGCGCGAGTTCGAGCGCTGGACGGTGCGCACGGTCCCCCGCGCGCAGAACGCCGACGCGGATGCGCTCGTCAACGCCGCCCTTGATCAGGCTCCAGACGGCCGCTGATCGGTGCTGGCCGATCTCTGATCGGTCTGTGTCCTCGGTCACTCGCGTGCGTAGCACGCCACGCTCCCTGCGTCCTGGCCTCGCTTGATCAGCAACCGTCTGGGGCCAGGGATGCGCCTTGCAGCGGGCGATCGAGATATAGGTCAGCGCAGCGGCTGGGCGGATTTGGCGAGCGTGATCATCTGCGGGTTGGACAGTTCCTCCAGCAGCGTATTCGTCAGCCAGTACAGCACCCTGCCCGAGCGCCAGCCGATGACATGGATGTGCGCGCCATCGTCCACGAGCCGGTACGCGCGCCCGTCGATCGTCTGGACATGGGCATGCGCGAACAGCGGCGGGTTCAGCCAATTCGAGCCCTCGAAGTCGTAATAGCCGCCGATCGTGTTCTGCCGCCACACGACCACATATGCGTGATGGACGTTGCCCTGCTGGTCCTGCAATGCGTACGCGCGCACCTGCTGCTGTTCGGCCTGGCCGGTCTGCAGAGTGGGGTAGAGCACGGGAAACGGAACTTCGACGGCGGCTTTGACCGCTTCATCATTGCCTGCCGATGACGTCGGAAACAGGTCCAGCGCGCGCGGCGAAAGGCTCGAGCTGTGCCGGCTGTGGTGGGAGCTGTGCGCCGGCGCTTTGGCTGCCGGCAGGCTCAGCCGTTCGTGACCGTGCAGGAAGTTCGCCAGCGTGGCCTGGGCCAGTTCGGGGGTCGTGGTCACATACGAGCCCCCGTTCGCTCCCTGGAAGTCGACGTTGGCGCTCCGGAACTTGACCTGGCGCAGCGGCTTTCCCTGCGAGAACGCGATCAGCTTCGCCAGTTCGATCAGCTCGCTCGCGGAGGCGTGAAACGTCGTCGAGATCGCGCGCCCGACCGCTTTGGCGACGGTGTCTATCTGGCCGAGCTCGTTGCTCGGGGAGATCTGCTCGCGCAGGTCGCGCAAGAAGTCCTGCTGGCGAGCGACCCGCACGAAGTCCGAGTCGGTGTGCCGATAACGGACGTAGTCCAGCGCGTTTTCGTAGCACAGCTTCTGATAGCCGGGCTGCAGGTCGATCGACGTGTAGTCCGTTTCCGTGGACCCGACGTTCGCGTTGTAATAGTGATGGTCGACGTTCACATACGCGCACCCGAGCGTGTCGACGACTTTGATGAACCCCTGGAAGCTGACGTCCACGATGCCGTTCAGCTTCAGCCCCGGGAACACTTCGCGCTCGATCGTTTCTGCCGCGAGCACCATCCCGCCCTTCGTGCCGCCGAGCTTGTTGCCGATCGTGTACGCCGCGTTGATCTTTTCCTTGGGATAGCTCGCCCCGTTCTTGGTCGTGATGTTGACCATCAGGTCGCGCGGAATCGACATCACCGACGTCTGTTCCTGTTCGGGGTCAAACCGCACCAGCAGGATCGTGTCGCTGTGCGGAGGGTCTTCGCGGTCATAGGAGTCCTTCGCGCCCACCCGCCGGTCCGAGCCGAGGATCAAGAACGTCTGCGGGCCGCCGCTGTATTCCGCCTGGACGACGCCCTTCGGCGCGCTGATCTCGTTCAGCTTCGGGAACACCTCTTCGGCGATGCCCGTGATCCTGTTCAGCGCCACGGTCACGGTGGCGCCGGCGCTGAGCGCGACGATCAGCACCGCCGCGAGCGCGAACCGCTTGGACATGCCCCAGCCGGGCGCGGGCGGACGCTCGTCGTCCTGGGATGTCACCGGATAGCCGCTCATAGGCACGTCATACGCAGGCAGGCGCCGCTCCCCCCACCGATCGGACATCGACGGGTTCCCCGATCGGCCAGCACGTCCGCCAAGGGTAGCGGTCGTCCCGGCGTCCCACGCCGATCCGCGAGGTAGGCTCGCAGGACATGCTGAGCCCCCGCAACCGCGAGCTGCTGGGCCTTGTCCCCGCCGCGCTGCTCGTCACCGCCGGCTTCACCGCGATCTTCATCCAGCAGCAGGACACTTCGCGCGGCTCGGCGACCAGCCTCACGCTCAACCACGCCTCCAGCGTGTCGCTCACCTACGGCGCGCTGTTCCTCGCGCTGTGCGTCGCCGGGCACCTCGTGATCCGCTTCAGCCTGCCCCACGCCGACCCGTACCTGTTCCCGCTCGGCGCGGTGCTCGCCAGCGTCGGCATCGTCATGGTCTACCGCATCGACCCCGTGCTGGCGCGCCAGCAGGCCCAGTGGATGGTGCTCGGCCTCGCGCTGTTCGCCGCGACGATCCTCGCCCTGCGCCGCCGCGGCGTGGGCGTGCTGGAGCGCTACCGCTACACGATCGCCGCGATCGGCATCGGCATGACCGTGCTCCCGCGCGTGCCGGTGATCGGCCAGCAGGTCAACGGCGCCTACCTGGACGTGCACGTCGGCGGCATCTCGTTTCAGCCCGCCGAGCTCGGCAAGGTCGCGATCGTGATCTTCCTCGCCAGCTACCTGCACGACAACCGCCAGGTGCTCGTCACCGCCGGCCGGCGCTTCCTCGGCCTGACGATCCCGCCGATGAAGCAGTTCGGCCCGATGCTGATCGTGTGGGGCGCCGCGATGGCGACGCTGCTGATCACGCGCGAGCTGGGCACCTCGCTGATGTTCTACGGCGCGTTCCTCGCGCTGCTATACGTCGCCACCGGACGATTCTCGTTCCCGCTGATCGGGCTCGTGCTGTTCGCCGTCGGGGCCTGGTTCGTCGCCTCCCACGTGGGCCACGTGCACGCCCGCGTGCTCGCCTGGGAACATCCGCTGGACCCGACGCTGTACGCCCAGCCGGGCGGCAGCTACCAGCTCGCCCAGTCGCTGTTCGCCCAGGCCGACGGCGGCCTGCTCGGCACCGGCTTCGACCAGTCGCTGCTGCAGTACCCGGTCGAACTGGCCAACCACCACGTCGTGCACCGCTCGATCCTGCCGGTGCCCGAAAGCGACCTGATCTACTCGGTCATCACCGACGAGCTCGGCCTCGTCGGCGCCGCCGGCCTGCTGCTCGTGTACCTGCTGTTCGTCGCGCGCGGCCTGAAGACGGCGATGCTGGCGAAGGACTCCTTCTCCAAGCTGCTCGCCACCGGGCTGTCGTTCATCGTGGCCATGCAGGTGTTCGTGATCGTCGGCGGCGTCACGCGCGTAATCCCGCTGACCGGCGTCACGCTGCCGTTCGTCGCCTACGGAGGATCGTCCGTGGTCATGAACTTCGTGCTGCTCGCGCTCCTGCTCGTGATCTCAGACCGCGCGCGGCGGCCGTACTCGCGCGGTTGAGCCCCGCGGTTGGGCTCCGTCGCCCACCAGCGCTTGTCGGCAACCCAGACGTCCGCTCAGAGGTCCGCCCAGATCCCCGCTCAAACGGGCGTTGCATCGCTCGCTGCTCCCGTCTGGGCGCGGATGAGCGGGTTTGCGCAGGTTTGCTGCCGTTTTCGCGCCGAAACCTCCATATCCGCCCGGGGCGCAGGGCGTCGGGCCGATCGCGTCGAAATCCTGGGTCATGCACTCATCGACGCTCACCTATGACGCCACCCCCCGCCTGTGTCTGCGCGCACCTGAGCCCGCGCGCAGCCATCGCTACGGAGGCGCCCTCACGGAAGGGTTCTCCTCGCCCGCGGGCCTGCACCGTCGCCCCTGGCTGGCGCGCCTACGCAGGGCGCTCGACGAAAGCCTGTTCGCCGTGCACTACCAGCCGATCGTCTCGCTCACCGACGGTCGTCCCTCGCACTACGAGGCGCTTGTCCGCCTCGCCGACGAACCCTCCGGAGGGCTCGTGGCCCCCGGACGCTTCCTCCCGGCGGCCGAGCGCTACGGCCTGATCCGCGACATCGACCGGCTCGTGCTCGCCCGCGTCGCCACGCTGCTCGGTGGGCGAGGCGATCACAGCGCGCACGACGGCGGCGCACGGGTCGCGGTCAACATGTCCGCCCTGTCGGTCACCGACCCCGCGATGCTCACGCACATCGAGCGTTGCCTTGACGACCACGGCGCCGATCCTCGCCGGCTCGTGATCGAGATCACCGAGACTGCCGCGATCTCCGACATGGATCGCGCCCAGTCCTTCTGCCGGGGCGTCACTGAGCTCGGCTGCGCGATCGCGCTCGACGACTTCGGCGCGGGTTTCGGCTCCTTTCAGTACCTCACACGGCTGCCGTTCGACTACCTCAAGATCGACGGCGACTTCATCCGCGCGCTGCCCTCCTCACCCAAGGATCAGCTCGTCGTGCAGGCCCTCGTCGGCCTGGCCCAGGGCATGGGCGTACGCACGATCGCCGAGTACGTCACCGACCGCGCCACCCTGGAGCTGCTCCGCCGCTACGGCGTGGACTACGCCCAGGGGTTCGAGCTCGGGCGACCGCACCCGCGCGTTCCTTTCGCCGCGTAGGGCCGCTCGGACGGCTCGTCAGTGCGGCTGCGGGAACTGACTGCGCATCGCCGCGTCCCACACCCGATCGGGCGTGAGCCGGCGCTGCAAGATCGCCAGGCGCGCGGAGGGCGTCACACGCACCCGCGCTGGAGGGCGCCTGCGGGAGATCGCCCGCTCGATCGCCTTCGCCACTGCCTCCGGGCCGCCCCCGAGATGCCTCATCGGACCCTCGTACGTGCCCGTCGTCAGCGCCGCCAGCTTCGTGTTGAACTCGCCGTAGGGCCCGTCGACGCCGATGTCGTCCATGCTGGCGACCGCCGCCGTGCCGAAGTCGGTCACGATCAACCCCGGCTCGATCAGGATCGTGTCGATCCCGAACCCGCGCACCTCGAACCTCAGCGCGTCTGAGATCGCCTCGATCGCGTACTTGGTCGCGTGGTAGTAGCCGCCACCGGGAAACGTCAGCCGTCCGCCCATCGAACCGATGTTCACCACCTTGCCCCAGTGCTGCGCTCGCATGTTCGCCAGCACCAGCTGGGTCATCGCGACAAGCCCGAACACGTTCGTCTCGAACTGCCTGCGCACCGCGTCCAACCCCACCTGCTCGACCGGCCCGCTCTGGCTGTAGCCGGCGTTGTTGATCAGCACGCCCACAGCCCCGTGCTCGCGCTCGACCTCCGCCACCGCCGCGCGCATCGAGTTCTCGTCGGTTACATCCAGCTGCAGCGTTTTGCAGCCCGCCTCGCTCAGATCGGCGATCGACTCGGGACGGCGCGCGCTCGCGTAGACCGTCCAACCCTTCTTCGCCAGCCGCACTGCGGTCGCGCGACCGATGCCCGACGAGCAGCCGGTGATCAGCACTGCCTTGGAGGGAGCCGTCGCCATACGGCTGGGAGCATACGCGGCCGGTGCCTGGCGCAGGTACTCGCGACCGATCCGCCTGCAGTCAACTCGCATCGGCTGAGAGAAGGGCGACTGAGGTATCGAGGACTATCAACGCTCGCCGAAGCCGGTGCTCGCCAGATAGCGGTCGACGTTCCCAGCGAGATCGCCAGGACCCTCGAACACTCCGTGCGCCCGCCTCGCCGGTGCGACCGCATTCGCAAGGGCCTCACGGATCAGCGCGGCCTTCGTCGTGCCTTCGGCAGTGGCCCGACGGGCGAGCGCTCGATCGACGTCGGGATCTAGGTAGATGCTCGTCTTCCTCACTGCCGCAACGATACCCACCTACCACCTACATCTCCGAGCAGTATCACCACGCCGGCCGGTGATCAGCACTGTCTTGGACAGAGTTCTCGCCATATGGCCGGGAGCATTCCCGGCCTGTGCCGGTGCAGGTGGTCGTGGCGCAGGTGTTCGGGACGTCCCGCCCGCCATCTCGCCGTGCTGGCGCGGTAGGGTGCTCTGCCCATGCGCGCCGTCACATTCCAAGCCCCCGGCGAGGTCGCCGTCGAGGACGTCCCCGAGCCCGAGCTGCAGCGCCCCGACGATGCGATCGTCGCAATCGAGGCGAGCGGCATCTGCGGCTCGGACCTGCACATCTTCCACGGCCGCGTCCCCGTCGAGCAGGGCTTCACGATCGGCCACGAGTTCGTCGGCACGGTCCTCGCCGCCGGCCCCGAGTTCGAGCGGGCCGCCGTCGGCGAGCGCGTGCTCGGCTGCTTTCACACCGCCTGCGCCACGTGCACACCGTGCATCCGCGGCGACTACCACCGCTGTGTCCACGGTCGCACTTTCGGTCACGGCTCCGAACTCGGCGATCTGCAGGGCGCCCAGGCCGAGCGCCTGCTCGTGCCCCGCGCCAACCTCACGCTGCGGCGCGTACCGGAGGGCATGTCCGACGAGGTCGCGCTGTTCGCCGGCGACGTGATCGGCACCGGTTACCACGCCGTCGCCCACGCCGGCCTGCGCTCCGGCGACACCGCCGCCGTGCTCGGCCTCGGCCCGGTCGGCCTGTGCGCGGTCCAGGCCGCGCGCGCCGCGGGCGCCACGCAGGTGTTCGCGATCGACACCGTCTCCGACCGCCTGGACATGGCTTGCCGGTTCGGCGCCGTGCCCATCCATCTGACCGAGGAGGACCCCAAGCGCACCGTGCGCGCGGCAACCGCTGGGATGGGCGTGGACGTGGCCGTCGACGCGGTCGGCGATCCCGGCCCGCTCGCGCTTGCGATCAGCCTCACGCGCGACGCCGGCACCGTCTCGGGCATCGGCGCCTACGCCGGGCGGGGCGAGGTCCCGCTCGGGTTGGCCTGGCTGAAGGGCCTGACGCTCAGGACCGGCCTGGCGAACGTGATCGCCCACGTCGATCGCGTGCTTGCGATGGTCTCCGCCGGGCTGCTCGACCCCGCGCCGCTGGTGACCCACCACATGTCGCTCGACGATGCACCCGAGGCGTACGCGCTGTATGACCGGCGCGAGGCGCTGAAGATCGTCCTGACGCCCTAGCCCATTTCCGCCGCGGCGCTTCTGCCATGCGGCGCGCTTGACCCTGCGGCGCGCTCCGTCCGCTTCCTGGCGCTGACAGCTGCGGTAACCGGCGCCTGCGGCTGTGTTCGAAGCGACAGGGCTTCCGGGTTTCCCACCCATACCAACCCCCGCCCGCGACAGGTAGGCTGCATCCATGACCACAGCCTCCGTCACACTCCCCGACGCGCTCGGCGACGCCGCGCGCGAGTTCATCGCCGGACCCCACGGCCTGCTGATCGGCGCAGAGCGCCCCGATGCCGCCGACGGGCGCACGTTCGCCACGCTCGACCCCTCCACCGGGCGCGAGATCGCCGAGGTGGCGCTGCCGGGCCCGAGGATGTCGCGCGGGCAGTCGCGGCCGCGCGCGCGGCGTTCGCCGACGGTCCGTGGGCGTCAATGCCCGCCGCCGGCCGCGAGCGCCTGATGCACGCGCTGGCGGACGCGATCGAAGAGCGCGCCGAGGAGATCGCCCAGATCGAGTCGCTCGACAACGGCAAGCCGGTCGGGCTCGCCCAGTACGTCGACGTGGCCGGGGCGATCGGGCACCTGCGCTACTTCGCTGGCTGGCCGACCAAGATCGAGGGCGGCGTGCTGCCGGTGAGCGCGCCGAACATGCACTGCTACACCCGCCGCGAGCCCGTCGGCGTGTGCGCGCAGATCATCCCCTGGAACTTTCCCCTGCTGATGGCGGCGTGGAAGCTCGGCCCTGCGCTCGCCGCCGGCTGCACGGTCGTGCTCAAGCCCGCCGAGCAGACGCCGCTCAGCGCGCTGCGCGTCGGCGAGCTGGCGCTGGAGGTCGGGTTCCCGCCGGGCGTGCTGAACGTGCTGACCGGGGACGGAAGCACCGGCGCGGCGCTCGTCGATCAGCCCCGGGATCGACAAGATCGCCTTCACCGGCTCGACCGTCGTCGGGCGCGAGATCGGCGCCAAGGCGGGCCGCGCGCTCAAGCGCGTCACGCTCGAGCTGGGCGGCAAGTCGCCGAACATCATCCTGCCGGATGCCGACATCGAGGCCGCCGTGAAGGGCGCCTTCCAGGCGATCTACTTCAACTCCGGCCAGGCCTGCAACGCGGGCTCGCGCCTGTTCGTCCCAGCCGAGCGCTTCGACGAGGTCATGAGCGGGCTGGCCGAGGCGGCCAAGGCGGCGCAGCTCGGTCCCGGGCTGGACGCGGGCACGCAGCTCGGGCCGCTCGTCTCCGCCGAGCAGCACCAGCGCGTGATGGGCTACATCGACTCGGGTCGCGAGGAAGGCGCCGAGGTGCTGGCCGGCGGTGAGGCCGCGCTGAGCGACAGCGGCGGCTACTTCGTCGCGCCCACGCTGTTCAGCACCACCTCCGACGAGCTGCGCATCTCCCGCGAGGAGATCTTCGGGCCCGTGCTGGTCGCCTCCCCCTACGACTCGCTCGAGGAGGTCGCCGCGCGCGCGAACGACGGCGAGTACGGGCTCGCCGCGGGCGTGTGGACGCGCGATGTCGGCAACGCCCACCGCCTGGCCGCGATGCTGCACGCGGGCATGGTCTACATCAACACATGGGGGGTGGTCGACCCCTCGGCGCCCTTCGGCGGTTTCAAGGCCTCGGGCATCGGCCGCGAGCACGGCCGCGACGGCCTCGACGCCTACCTGGAGACCAAGACGGTTTGGACGGCGCTGTAGGCGCACCCGCGCGCACCCGCGCGCACCCCACACCCGCCCGTCCGCATCCCGGCTCCACGGCCACGCGCTGGACGGCGCCGCTGGCCCTCGTGTGCGGCCTGGTCCTGCTCGCGGCGACCGTCGAGATCGTGCTCGACGCCGCGCTCGGCCACTCGCCGCTGATTCCCCGCTCGCCGCAGATCGCAGGCTGGCTGCAGTCACTCGGCGGCGAGCGGCTCGGCTATCGCGTGTTCCTGATCGCGATCCTCGCCTTCAGCGTCGCCTATGGCGTGCTGCTGATGCTGGTGCGCACGCGCGTGCGCACCAGCGCGAGTGATCGGACGGCGGCTGAGGATCTGACGACGGCTCAGGACCAGGCGACGGGCGGCGATCAGGCGATGCAGACGGCGACCCGCGACCGCGTGACGGAGGGGGATCGGAGGGCGGCCAGGTGGGCGATCGCGCTCGTCGCGCTGCTGAACCTGATCGTGTTCGCCGGGCCGATCCTGATCTCGACCGACGTGTTCAGCTACATCGCCTACGCCCGCATGGGCGTCGTCCACGGGATCAACCCCTACCTGCACGGCCCGGTCGCGATCGTCGGCGATCCGGTGTATCACTACGTCGGGCACGACTGGAAGCACGTGGCCACCGCCTACGGGCCGCTGTACACGCTGCTCTCCTACCCCTTGGGCCTGCTCGGGCTCGTCGGCGCGCTGTGGGGGATGAAGCTCTAGGCGCTGCTCGCCAGCGCCGGCACGCTCGCGCTCACCTGGCGCGTCGCGCGCCGGCGCGGACACGACCAGGTGTTCGCGCTGCTCGCCGTCGGCGCCAACCCGCTGTACGTGATCTATGGCCTCGGCGGCGCCCACAACGACCTGATCATGCTCGCGCTGATGATGGCCGCCGTCGCCTTCACGTTGGCCGATCGCGACGCCGCCGCGGGCGCGGCGGTCGTCGCCGGCGCGCTCGTGAAGGCGACCGTCGCCGTGCTGCTGCCGTTCATGATCCTCGCCCGACGGCGATCCGCGGCCGTCCTCGGCGCGCTGGCGGCGGCGGCGCTGGCCGCGCTTGCCGGCTACGCCGTGTTCGGCATCCACGGCATCGACCTCGTCTCGGCGCTGAACCGCGACGCGGCGTTCGTCTCGACCGACAGCTTCCCCAACGAGATCGCCCACCTGTTCGGCAAGCCCGGAGTGTTCCCGGTCGACCACGACCTGCTCAAGGCCGCGCTCGTGCTGATCGTCATGCACCTGCTGTGGCGCACCTGGCGCGGCTATGACTGGGTCGCGGCGTCGGGCTGGACGCTGCTGGCGATCTCCGTCACGAGCACCTGGCTGCTCGCCTGGTACATGCTGTGGCCGCTGCCGCTGGCCGTCGTCACGCGCGACCGGCGCCTGCTCGCCGCGACGCTGTTCGTGCAGGCCCTGTTCATCGTCCATCAGACATCTCCGCTGTTCGCGCCGGTGTAATGACCCTGGGTGCGCAGGGCAAGCTGGGCAAGGACGCAGGAAGCGAAGTGTGCTCGGCACACGAGCGACCGAGGACGCCGATCCAGCGCCGGCCATGCGCGCACAGGGCGTTTGATCGAGACGACCCTGCTGGTGCTCGCCGGGCTGCTGCTGGCGATCGCGACGGTCAACGACGTCGTCCGCCAGACACACATCAACCAGCGCCTGATCGCCGACCTGCGCACGTGGCGCGCATACACCGGCCACGACTACCACAACCTCTCGATCGAGCAGAACCTGTTCGGCGAACACTCCCAGCGCGACGTCGTCTGCGGCAACACCTCCCCGGCGCGCCGAAAACGAGATCCAGCTGTGCCTGGCGATCTGGGGCCCGTCGTCGACGGCCGGCGCGCCGTGCACGGCGGCTGGTACCTGCCGCCGAAGACCGAAGAAGACCTGCGCCACTATCGCTACGGCTGCTTCGGCCCGGCTTCGGCGGGCATCTGCCCGGTCTCGACCGCGGCGGCGGGAGGGGCCGAGACAGAGCACGGATCGAGGCACACCGGGAGCGGCACGTGAGCGCCGGCACGCCTTCTGCCGCGGCCCCGCAGCGGGGAGCGATCGAGGGTGCACGGCAGCAGCGAAAAGCCCTGCCCGCATGGTGGCCGCTCGCGGCGCTGACGGTCCTCGCCGCGGCGCTGCGCCTCTCGACGCTCGACCTGCAGAGCTTCTGGTACGACGAGGCGTTCACCCCCGTCCACGTCCTGCACCCGAGCCTGTGGGCGACGCTGCACGCGGTCGTGCACACCGAGAACACGCCGCCGCTGTGGTATGTGCTCGACTGGGCAGACTCGCGCATGCTCGGCACCGGCGCGGTCGCGCTGCGCCTGCTCTCCGCGCTCGCCGGCGTCGCGACCGTGCCGGTCGCCTGGGCGATCGGACGCGAGCTGACCGGCCGTCGCGCCACCGCGATCGCCACGGCGGCGCTCGTCGCGGTGAACCCGCTGCTCGTGTGGTACTCCCAGGAGGCGCGCGCCTACGCGCTGTTCGTGCTGCTGGCGGCGCTCGCGATGCTGTGCTTCCTGCGCGCCCTGCGTGAGCCGACCCCGCGACGGATGGCGGCGTTCGCGCTCAGCGGCGCGCTGGCGCTGCTGACCCACTACTTCGCGGTGTTCCTGCTGGTCCCGATGGTGATCTGGCTGGCATCCGACCGCGCACGCCGGCGCACGGCGCTACCGGCGCTCGGGGCGCTCGTGCTCGTGGGCCTGGCGCTCGCTGCCGCTGATCTCCGCCCAGGGCGGCCACGGCACGCAGTGGATCGGCGAATGGGCGCTGTCCAGCCGCCTGCAGGCGATCCCGCAGTACTACCTGACGGGCTACTCCGGCGCTCCGCTCGGCCACGGCGATCGAGCTGCTCGTCGCGCTGCCGATCCTCGCCGGCCTCGGTGTCGGCCTGTGGCGCGTGCTCACACCGCGCGAGGAGCGCGGCGCGCTGATCGCGCTGGCGATCGCCGCCGGCGGCGTGCTGCTCCCGATCGTGCTCGTCGCGTTCGGCGCCGACTACCTGGCGCCGCGCAACCTCGTCGCGGCGATGGTCCCCGTGACCGCGCTGATCGCGGTCGTCGTCGCCGCTCAGCGCGCCGGGCGCGATCGGCATCGCGCTGGCCGCGATGATCGCGCTCGCGTTCCTGGCGCTCACGATCGACGTCGATCTCAGCCCGCGCCTGCAGCGCGGCGACTGGCGCGGCGTCGCCGAGTGCTGTCGTCGCCGGCGCGCGGCCCGGCCTCCCACGGCGCAGCGTTCGCCAGGCATGCACGGCCGCGTGATCACGACCGTCGAGCTGGGCGCGGCGCCGCTGGAGTACTACCTGCCGCCGCTGCACAACCTCGCGCGCGGCGCGACGGTGACGGTGAGCGAGATCGACGAGACCGGCTACGCGCCGCTGCGCCCTCCGCGGGCGCGCCGCCGGCGCCCGGCTTTCGCCTGCTCGAGCCGCCGCGACGTCCACGGTCTGATCGTGTATCGCTTCGTCTCCGCGATCCCGCGCGCGGTCTCCGAGGCGACGCTGCGCCGGCACGTGATCACGCTCGCGCACCCCGAGGTGCTCGTCGGCGTCGACACGCCACTGGCGTCCTCACACACGTTGTCAACTAAAAAGATCTAGCTTTCCGGCTATGCCATCGTCGACCGTGGAGGCGCCGAGCGACGCGCAGGTGGCACTGGAGCGCGCCTGCGAGCGCCTGCTCTCCCTGCAGGACGAGCGCCGGCTGGTGGCAGGGCGAGCTGCAGACGAACGTGACGATGGACGCCGAGGACATGCTCCTGCGCGAGTTCCTCGGCATCCGCCGCGCCGATGAGACCGAGCGCTCGGCCGCCTGGATCCGCTCGCAGCAGCGCGCGGACGGCACCTGGGCGAACTTCCACGGCGGTCCCGGCGAGCTGTCGACGACGATCGAGGCCTACTGGGCGCTGCGCCTGGCCGGCGATCGCGCCGAGGCCGAGCACATGCGCGCCGCCGCCGAGCTTCATCCGCGCGCAGGGCGGCATCGAGCGCGCGCGCGTGTTCACGCACGTGTGGCTCGCGCTGTTCGGCCTGTGGTCGTGGGACGCGTCCCGGCGCTGCCGCCGGAGATCATGCTGCTGCCCCGTGGGTGCCGCTGAACATCTACGACTTCGCCTGCTGGGCGCGCCAGACGATCGTGGCGCTGTCGCTCGTCAAGGCCCACCGTCCCGTGCGCACGCTGCCGTTCGACCTGGACGAGCTGCAGTCGGTCCGCCGAGCCGGTGGCCGGCGCCTGACGGCCGCCGGGCGGCGCGTCGCGGCCGCTCGCGCTGCGGCCGTGGCTGACGCGCTCGATCGCGTGCTGCGCGCCTACGAGCGCCGGCCGCTCGGGTCCGCTGCGCCGGCTGGCGCTCGCGCGCGCCGAGCGCTGGATCGTGCGCCGCCAGGAGGCCGACGGCTCCTGGGGCGGCATCCAGCCGCCGTGGGTGTACTCGCTGATGGCGCTGCACCTGTGCGGCTATCCGCTCGAGCATCCGGTGATGCAGCGCGGCCTCGAGGGCCTCGACGGTTTCATGGTCGAGGAGCGCGACGACGGCCGATCGCGTGTTCGGCGCGCCCGCCGGCGCCAGCCGGCGCCTGGAAGCGTGCCAGTCGCCGGTGTGGGACACCGCGCTGGCGATGGTCGCGCTCAGCGACGCCGGCGTCCCCGGCGAGCACCCGGCGCTCGTGCGCGCCGCGCGAGTGGCTGCTCGGCGAGGAGGTCACCGTGCGCGGCGACTGGGCGGTCGCCCGGCCGGGCCTCGCGCCCGGGGGCTGGGCGTTCGAGTTCGCCAACGTCAACTACCCCGACGTCGACGACACCGCCGAGGTGGTGCTCGCGCTGCGCCGCGTGAGCGCAGCTGCGAGCGCGGCTCGAACGGGCGCTGCACGCGGCCGTGAACGGCACGGCGTCGGCGGCCGACCGCGGATCGACGCGGCGATCGGCGCGCTGCGCTGGGTGCAGGGGATGCAGAGCTCCGACGGCGGCTGGGGCGCGTTCGACGCCGACAACACCCGCTCGCTCGTGCGCGAGCTGCCGTTCCTGGACTTCGGCGAGGTGATCGACGAGCCGAGCGCCGACGTGACCGCGCACGCCGTCGAGATGCTCGCCGCGCTGGGCCTGCGTCGACACCCCGGCCGCTCGCCGCGGCGTGCGCTGGCTGCTCGCCCAGCAGGAGCCCGGCGGCTCGTGGTTCGGGCGCTGGGGCGTCAACCACATCTACGGCACCGGCGCGGCGGTGCCGGCGCTGATCGCCGCGGGCGTGGCGCCTGCGCAGGAGTGCATCCGCCGCGCGGTGCGGCTGGCTCGAGGAGCACCAGAACGAGGACGGCGGCTGGGGCGAGGACCCGCGCTCCTACGACGATCCCGCGTGGGTCGGCCGCGGCCCGAGCACCGCCTCGCAGACCGCCTGGGCGCTGCTCGCGCTGCACGCGCGCCGGGCGAGCGGGCTCCCGGCGCTGCGCGCGCGGCGTGGCGTGGCTGGTCGCGACCCAGCGCGCGGACGGCAGCTGGGACGAGCCGCAGTACACGGGCACCGGCTTTCCCTCCGACTACTACATCAACTACCACCTCTACCGGCTCGTCGTTCCCGGTCGATGGCGCTCGGCCGCTGCCTGCGCGGCCGCCGGGCGATGCACGGCGGTCGCGACGGCGTGAGGCTCGCCACGCGTGAGGCGCCGCCGGCGATCCCAGCGCGAGCGCGGTGATGGCGCGGGCCGGCGGCGAGAACTTCCCGGTCGCCAGCCGCGTGCTGCCGCGGCGCGATGCGCTGCGCACCTGCTGGCGCGTCTACGGCTTCGCGCGGCTGGCCGACGAGCTGGGCGACTGCCAGCTCGCCGGCGATCGGCTCTGGCTGCGCGCTCGACTGGCTCGAAGACGAACTCGACCGGGCCTATCGCGGCGACGCGCCGAGCACCCGCTGCTGCGTGCGCCTGCAGCCGACGCTGCGCGAGTGCGCGCTGCCGCGCGAGCCGTTCGTGCGCCTGATCGAGGCCAACCGCGTCGACCAGCGCGTCAGCCGCTATGAGACCTGGGAGCAGCTGCGCGGCTACTGCGAGCTGTCGGCCAACCCCGTCGGCGAGCTCGTGCTCGGCGTGTTCGGCCTGGCCACGCCCGCGCGGGTCGCGCTGTCGGACGCGATCTGCACCGCGCTGCAGCTGGCCGAGCACTGCCAGGACGTGGCCGAGGACTGCGCCGCGGGCGCGTGTACCTGCCGGCCGAGGACCTCGCGCGCTTCGGCTGCACGCATGCGCCGACCTGCCGGCTCGCGCACGCCGGTCGAGCCGTCTGCGCGCGGATGCTCGCGTTCGAGGTCGCGCGCGCGCGCGGGATCTGCTCGCGGCACGGGCGCGCCGCTGATCGACGAGCTGCACGGGCGCGCGAGCGCTTGGCGGTGGCGGCGTTCGTCGCCGGCGGTCGCGCCGCGCTGGACGCGATCGAGCGCGCCGGCTACGACGTGCTCGCCGGGCCCGCCCCGCGCGGCGCACGTCGCGCGCGCGCTGCTCGGCGCTGGCGAGCACGCTCGCGCGAGCGACGGGCGCGCCGTGAGCGTCGCTCGTGACGTCGCCGAGGCCTACCGCGCACTGCGAGTCGCTCACGCGCAGCGCGGCGGCGAACTTCTACTACGGCATTCGCCTGCTCCCGCGCGACAGGCGCCGGGCGATGTGCGCGGTGTACGCGTTCGCGCGGCGCGATCGACGACATCGGCGACGGATCGCTCGACGCGCGAGGAGAAGCTGCGCCTGCCTCGACGTGAGCAGGCGCCGCGCGCTCGAGCGCTGCGCCCGACGTCGCGGCATCGACCCGGTGATGGTGGCGCTGGCCGACGCCCACGAGCGCTTCTGCGCTGCCGCCCGACGCGCTGGAGGAGCTGATCGGGGCGTGCGCATGGACGTCGACGGCACGACCTATGAGAGCTTCGAGGATCTCTCCTCTACTGCCGGCGCGTGGCCGGCGCGATCGGGCGGCTGTGCCTGGCGATCTTCGGCGCTGCGCGATACCGCCGGCACGGACCGTGCCGAGGCGGAGCGCTCGCCGACGATCTCGGCGTGGCGATGCAGCTGACGAACATCCTGCGCGACATGCGCGAGGACGCGCGAGAACGGGCGCGTGTACCTGCCGGCTGAGGACTGCGCCGCTTCGGCCTGATCGCGACGGCGATGAGCGCGACGGCGCTCGACGGTGCGCTCGCGGTCGGCGGGACGGCGGCCCGGCACGGGCGCAGCCCGGACGGGAGGCGGATGGCTGCACGCGCTCGTGCGCTTCCAGGCGCGAGCGCGCGCGGCAATGGTTCGAGCGCGGGATCGCAGCTGGTGCCGCTGCTCGACAGGCGCAGCGCGCGCCTGCGTGCTGGCGATGGCCGGCATCTACCGCCGGCTGCTCGAGCCGCATCGAGGCCGACCCCGAGCGGGCGCTGCGCGAGCGGGTGTCGCTGCCGACTGCGCGAGAAGGCGTGGGTGGCGGCGCGCAGCATGCTCGGCGGGAGCGCGGTTGAGCGTGAGCGCTGCCGAGCGCGTGTCGTCGTGCTCGGCGGCGGGCTCGCCGGGAATCACCGCGGCGCTTGACTGCGCCGACGGCGGGCGCGCAGGTGACGCTGCTCGAGGTCAGGCGCAGGCTCGGCGGCGCGGCCTACTCGTTCGAGCGCGACGGGCTGCGGCTCGACAACGGCCAGCACGTGTTCCTGCGCTGCTGCACCGCCTACCGCGCGCTGCTCGCGCGGCTGGGCAGCGAGCATCGCGTGGTCGATCCAGCCGCGCCTGGAGATCCCTGTGCTGAGCCCCGGCGAGAGCCGGTCGTGCTGCGCCGCAGGCGCGCTGCCGGCGCCGCTGCACCTGGCGGGCGCGCTGGCGCGCTATCCGCATCTGACGCTCGCGCCAGCGCCTGCGCGCCGCGCGCGCGGCGCTCGCGCTGGTGCGGCTGGACCCGCACGACGCGACGCTGGAGCGGCCAGACGCTCGGCGAGTGGCTGGCCGAGCACGGCCAGGGCCGCGAGCGGTGGCCGCGCTGTGGGACCTGATCGCGCTGCCGACGCTGAACCTGCCGGCCGCGCAGGCGTCGCTCGCGCTCGGCGCGTTCGTGTTCAAGACGGGACTGCTCGAGCGCGACGACGCGGGCGACATCGGCTTTCACTGCGCCCGCTGAGCGAGACGATCGGCGAGCCGGCCGCGCGGGCGCTGGCCGGGCCGGGGTCGAGGTGAGGCTCGGCTGGCGGGCCGAGCGGCTCGAGCGCGCCGGATCGGGCTTTGAGGTGCCGGCCGCGGGCGCGGAGGAGCGCCTGAGCGCCGAGGCGCCGTGATCGTGGCGGTGCCGCACCCGCGCGCCGCGGCGCTGCTCGAGCCGCTGGCTGCGGATGCGGCGCGGCAGCGCTGGAGCGGCCTGGGCAGCTCGCCGATCGTGAACCTGCACGTCGTCTATGACCGGCGTGTCTGCGAGTCGTTCGCGGCCGGCGTGGGAACGCCGGTGCAGTACGTGTTCGATCGCACCGCCGCGCGGCGGCTCCCGCCGGAGTGCCAGTATCTGGCGGTGTCGCTGTCGGGCGCCGAGCGGGAGATGCAGATGAGCGCGGACGCTCTGCGCGAGCGCTACCTGCCGGCGCTGGCCGAGCTGTTCCCGCGCGCGCGCGAGGCGCAGCGTCGAGCGCTTCCTGGTGACCCGCGAGCACGCCGCCACATTTCGCGCCGCGCCGGGGTCGGCGCGCTGCGCCCCGGCCTCGCAGACCGCCGCTGTCCGGGCTGGTGCTGGCGGGCGCCTGGACGGACACGGGCTGGCCGGCGACGCTCGAGGGCGCGGTGCTCAGCGGGCACGCGGCCGCGCGGCGGCGCTGCGCGCGCTCGGGCTCGATGCCGGCCGCGGCGAGCGTGACGCCAGCGGAGAGCGGACGCACGATAAGCGGGGCGTTACGATGAGCGAGGGCTGCTGATCGCCGCGCCGCTGCGCCTGGAGGCCGCTGCTGATCGCGGTCGGCCGCGCGCGAGCGTGCGCGTGCACAAGACCGGCATGGGCCCGCAGCACGCCACGGCGCGGCGGCGATGCTGGCGCAGGCGCCCGGCCGGGCGCTTGCTGGTGCTGGGCTTCTGCGGCGGTCTGGACGCAGAGTCCGTGCCCGGGGAAGTGGTGGTCGCCGAGGAGGTCCGTGGCGGCGAGCGACGAAGGGCACGACGCTGCGCGCGGTCGCCTGCGCGGACGCCGCGCGCTCGACGACGCGCTGCGAGGTCGTGGGCATGAAGGTGCGCCGCGGAGAGATCGTGTGCGTCTCGCGACTCGCGCTGGGCGAGCGCCGCGCGCAGCTGCTGCGCGGGTGGCGCGATCGCCGTGGACATGGAGTCGGTGTGGCTGGCCGCCGGGCGCGGCGGGCGGCCGTTCGCGGTCGTGCGCGTGGTGCTCGACAGCCCCAGGCACGAGCTGCTGCGTCCGCAGGCGCTCGCCGGGGCGCTGCGCGCCGCGCGGATGCTGCGCCGGGTGGCCGGCGCGCTGCGCGGCTGGACGCACGCGCGAGCGCCGCAGCCTGGTCGCGCGACCTCGCTCCGGGGCTGCGCTTCGCCATCGGATCGGGTCAGCCGAGCTAAGGCTAGACGCCGAGGCTAGTGGCGCGTTCCGCGATGAGGCAGGGCACGCGCATGGGCTGGTATCTGATGCGCCAGCGGCTGGCGCGGCGCGAGAAGTTCCCGCTGATCGTGGAGCTGGAGCCGCTGTTCCAGTGCAACCTGGCGTGCTCCGGCTGCGGCAAGATCCAGCATCCCGAGCACGTGCTGCGCCGGCGGATGTCGGTCGAGCAGGCGATCGGCGCGATCGAGGAGAGCGGCGCGCCGATGGTCTCGATCGCCGGCGGCGAGCCGCTGATCCACCCCGAGATCCATGTGATCGCGGCGGAGCTCATCAAGCGCAAGAGGTTCGTGTACCTGTGCACGAACGCGCTGCTGCTGGAGCGAAGCTCGAGCGACTTCAAGCCGAGCCCGTACTTCGCCTGGGCGATCCACATGGACGGGCTGCGCGAGCGCCACGACGCCTCGGTCGAGCGCGAGGGCGTCTTCGACAAGGCGGTCGCCGCGATCAGGGCCGCGAAGGCGCGCGGCTTCCGGGTGACGACGAACACGACCTTCTTCACGCACGACTCGCCCAAGACCGTGCGCGACGTGCTCGACTTCCTCAACGACGACCTCGAAGTCGACGAAATGATGATCTCGCCCGCCTACGCCTATGAGAAGGCGCCCGACCAGGAGCACTTCCTCGGCGTGCGCCAGACGCGCGAGCTGTTCAGCGAGGCGTTTGCCGACGGGCGGCGCAAGAGGTGGCGGCTGAACCACAGCCCGCTGTTCCTCGACTTCCTCGAAGGCAAGGCGGAATTCGACTGCACCGCCTGGGGGATACCGAGCTACTCGCTGTTCGGCTGGCAGCGCCCGTGCTACCTGATGTCCGACGGCTACGCGCAGACCTACAAGGAGCTGCTCGAGACGACCGACTGGAGCAAGTACGGTCGCGGCAGGGACCCGCGCTGTGAGAACTGCATGGCGCACTGCGGGTATGAGCCCACGGCGGTGCTGCAGACGACGCACTCGCTGCGCCAGTCGCTACGCGCCTTCGTCGGGTAGGTCGCTCAGCGCGAGCGCTGTGCGCTGAGCGAATGTCCTGCCAGGTGATGCCCTCGCCGAGCAGCGCCGGGATGCCGAGCGCGAGCGCGGTCAGCACCTCGACCGCCTGCAGGATGATGCCGTATGCGAGCGCCTGACCGGCGCCGACGCCGTAAGCGGCGAGCACGACCAGGCAGGCGGCCTGGAAGACGCCCACATTGGAGGGGGTCGCGGGCAGGATCGCGCTGACGTTGACCGCCAGCAGCATCGCGGCGGCGGCGGCCAGCGGCGGCGTGGGCTTGCAGCGCCGAGCGCGAGCATGACCACGTAGCAGGCAGCCATTGCAGCGTCCAGGCCAGCAGCTGGGCGGCGACCGACGGCACCCCGTAGCGCGGGCTTGCGAACACGCTCAGACCGCGCCGGGCCAGCCCCAGCAGCCGAGCGATCGCCACGCTTGCCAGGCGCGCCCGCACGGATGCGGGAGCGCGGCGCCGATGCGCAGCAGGCGCGGGCCCAGCAGCACGAGCAGCGCAGAACGCAAGCGGTACCGCCGCGACCGCGAGGATCCCCGCGAGGCGCCCGTGGACGGGGACGCTGCTGAAGGTGACCGCCGCGAGGATCGCGAGCGCGAGCAGGTTGATCAGCGTCTGCGAGAACACGGTGCCGGCGACGATCGGCAGCACGCGACGCGAGGGCCCCTCGAGACGGCGCGAGAGCACGAGCGATCCGCGTCGGCTCGCCGATTCGCCCGGGGACGACGGCCGAGGCCATCACGCCGATCATCGTCGCGCGGGCGACCACGATCCAGCCGACCGGCGTAGCCGGCAGGGCGGCGCGCAGGGCCTCGTGCCAGGAGACCGCGCGCAGCAGCAGCGAGAGCGCCATCAGCGCGAGCGCGAGCGCGATCCAGCCCGGGCTTGCCGTGACCAGGGCGTGTCCGAAGCGGCCAAGGCTCAGGCGCGACAGCGCATAGAGCACCAGCCCTATGAGCAGAAGCGCGACGAGCACGAGAACGGCGCGCCGGGGGGAGCGGAATGCGCGATCGGCCAAGCGGGCCCGGAGGGCTTCGGCGCGGCCGACAAGGCTCGGGGAATGGCCGGCAAGGCTCGGGGAATCAGACCCCGCCCGCCCGGGCCGGGACGAAGCTCCGGCACCGCGCCGCTCGGGGTCATCCATCACCTCGGGGTGTATCAGAACCCGTTCCGGGGTTCCGCCGAGATCGACGGGCGATCGATGCACCGCCGGCTCCAATAAAGTTCGGTTATGTGGGGGTGGCTGATGATCCGAACACGCGTGCTATTCGAAAAGAACTATTGAAGAGGTCCGTGGCTGCAGCCACGGGTCGCTCACGCAAAAATCAGATACCCCTGGGGAGAGACATAATGAGCAAGCACGACAACAAGGACGACATCTCCATCACTCTTTCGCCCGTACAGGTCGAGCAGGTCATGCGCGCGGCGAGCAAGAGCCAGAACGGGACCGTGTCAAACCTGCTCCTGGCGGCGCTCGACAACGCCCACGATCCGCCCGCAGGCAGCCAGCGCAGGGCGTATGACCTGCAGCGCTCCTCTCAGGAAGCGCTGAGCGCGGCTCTGGACGATCCGCAGCTGTCGCAGTCGCTGCTGCGCGGCCTGTCGGTGCTCGCTTGCTATGGCCCGGACCGGCCGTGGCGCCCGATCATCGAGCTGGCCAACCAGCTGGGCATGTCGCCCTCGACGACGCACCGCTACGTCAAGACGCTGAAGACGATCGGACTGATGGAGCAGGACCCGACGACCAGGGAGTATCGGCCCGTCGCGCTGGAGGGCTAAGCCAACGAGCTTCAGGGGTGCGGCCGGGCCGGTGAGAGGGGAGACCAGACCGGTCCGGCCGCTATGGGTGCGTGCGAGAGGCGTATAGGGAGTCAGAGAGTCAGCGAACGCACACCCCGCGAGCTAGAGCTCGGCGACGCGCCGCGCAAGAAATCGCCGCTCGGGCTCTGAGCGCGCGAGCTCCAGTGCACGCTCGTATGCGGCGTGAGCCTCGGCGGGCCGGCCGAGGCGGCGCAGGAGGTCGGCGCGGGCGGCATGGAAGTAGTGGTAGGCGTCCAGCTCGTGGAGGTCTTCGATGGTTGTCAGCCCCGTCTCCAAGCCCTCCGCTTCGGCCAACGCGACGGCCCGGTTCAACTCGACGACGGGGGAGCGCGTCAGCCAGGCGAGCTCGCCGTACAGCGCCGCGATCTGCGGCCAGTCGGGCGTGTCCTTTAGATGCAGCGCCGCGATCGCGGCCTGCAGCACATAGACGCCGCCCGCCCTGCGCCCGCGCAATGCCAGCGCCCGGTCGAGCGCCGCCCGCCCGGCCTGCATCTGCTCGCCATCCCACAGCGTCCTGTCCTGGTCTGCGAGCAGGACGAGCTCCCCCTCGTGGAAGCGCGCCGCGCGCCGCGAGTCGTGCAGCAGCATCAGGGCGAGCAGGCCGAACACCTCAGGCTCGTCCGGCATCAGCTCGGCGAGCGCGCGGCCAAGGCGGATGGCCTCCGCGGCCAGGTCGTCACGACCGTCATAGCCCTCGTTGAAGATCAGATAGACGACCGCGAGCACCGCGGTCAGCCGGTCTGGCAGCAGGTGTGCCGGCGGGATCCTGAACGGGATGCCTGCAGCCTTGATCTTGCGCTTCCCGCGCACGAGCCGCTGTGCCATCGTCGCCTCGGTGACGAGGAACGCGTGCGCGATCTCCTCGGTTCTCAGACCGCCGAGGGTGCGCAGCGTCAGCGCCACCTGCGAATCGGTCGCGAGCGCCGGATGGCAGCAGGTGAAGACCAGCTCGAGCCGCTCGTCGGGAAACACCATCTCCTCCATTTCCTGCTCGACCGCCTGAGATACGTCGAGCAGCTTGTGCTTGGCGGCGAGCGTCCGGTCGCGGCGAACACGATCGATCGCGCGGTTGCGCGCTGTAGTGACCAGCCACGCGCCCGGACTCGAGGGCATGCCGTCGCTCGGCCACCGCTCGGCCGCGACCGCGAACGCCTCCTGGGTGGCTTCCTCGGCGAGGTCGAAGTCGCCGAGGAACCCGATCAGCGCAGCGAGGACACGGCCCCACTGCTCGCGGAAGGTCTGCTCCAGGACCGCTACCACTCCACGAGCGGGCGTACCTCGACTGCGCCGCCCATGCGCGCCGCCGGCACCCGCGAGGCGAGCTCGATCGCCGCATCGAGGTCTTCGGCCTCGAAGAAGAGGTAGCCGCCGAGCGCCTCCTTGGTCTCGACGAACGGACCATCGGTGGTCAGCGTCTTGCCGTCCTGCACCCGCACGGTGGTTGCCATCTCAGGAGGCTGCATCCGGACGCCGGGGCTGACGCCGGGGGTCTCGTTGATCGCCTTGTATGCGCCGTAGACCGCCCCCTTCTCGTCCTCGGACAGGTTCTCCCACTCCCGCGAGGGCGGCGTCGGGGTGGCGCCCTGGTGAATCAGCAACATGTACTTCATCGCTCCTCCTTCGTAGAGCCAGAGCCTCTATGACGTGGCTCTGAGTGGATGGTCCTCTCTAGGACGAACGGAAGGCGTGGAAATCGACAGCTCCCGCGAGATCGAGCACAGGTCGCACGGGGCCGGGCACATCAGCTCCTGCTGCGCCGATCTGGCCCTACTCCCTATCCCCGGGCGGCGCTGTGGTCTCGAGGGGGCCTGCATCCTCGCGAAGGGCAAGCTGAGCAATGCCGGCTGTCTGCTCCACGAAATGCTTTCCGAGCATCGTCTCCTGGCCCTGGTAATTCGATCCCAGATCTTCGCCGTACAGCACGTCGGGCTCGGTCGCCATCCGCTCGAAGGCGAGCTTGCAGACAGGCTGGCGATGCTCCACCATGAAAGGCACGTCACGCGCGCGCACCTCGAGAGCCGCGCGACTGCCATGCCGCTTCTTGTCGCGCGCGTAGCCAAAGCCCGGGTCGAAGAACCCGGCGTAGTGAGTACGCAGCTCGCCCGCCGTCGGATCGTAGGCGAGCATCTCGGCGGCATAGGACGGCGGGATGCATACCCCCTCCGCCGATAGCAACAGGTAGAACACCTCCGGCTCGAGGACGATCCGGTTTCCCTTCTCCGGATGCACGGGGTCCCAGTAATCCTGCCATTTGAGTGCCCCGGTCTGTCCAAGATCCACCGGCAGGCTGTTGCGCTTTGCCCGGTAGCCGACAATGTTCTCAGCCGGCCCGGCGATGTCCAAGCTGAGGAACAGGCCGTTCGACAGCGAGAGTTCCGAGCCGCGCAGTGGATGCGCGTCCACGTACAGCAGCGGGAACTCGTCATGAACCGTTCCCAGCTCGTCATCGGTGAGGCGCGGGTCTCCACAGAGCAGGCGAACCTGATTGAGGGCGAGACCGGTCTTCACGCGAATCGCGAAGGAGCGTGGGACGACCTCCAGATACAGCCTGCCGCGATAGCCGGCCGCGATCTCGTCGAAGCGATGGTTGCGATCGGTGATCACTCGCGTGAACACATCCAGGCGCCCCGTCGAGCTCTTCGGGTTGGTCTTCGCACGGACGTTCGAGGGCAAGCGGAATTCCTCGATCAAGGGAACCAGGTAGGGGCGGTCGCGCTCAAGCGTGGCCCCATCGCGCAGGTCGATCTTCTGAAAGGCCAAGCCCTCGATCTTCTCCTCGACCGTGGAGCTGCTGTCCGGTAGGAAGCTGCACCGCAGCGCCCAGGCGTACTCGCCGAGGCGAAGGTCGAGACTGGCCGGCTGGACCAGCTCCGAGGGGATGCGCCAGTCGCCCGCGACGATCCATTCGTGGGCGACGGCGTCGCGCATCTGCTGGGAGGCGAGCACACCTGTACGGACAGCTGCGTCGACTGGCTCAGTGGTTGGCTGGGGGACTGTGGTCATGGTGATCTCGCAAGTGACTGCTCGTGGAAGATGCGCTGCGGCTCAAGCTGCAGTAGGACCGGCGGCTAGGACCCCGACCCAACGCGCTCGTTCCCCGGGGGCTGGCCGCAGCTCGGGCGGATGTCGCGACGGGAAGCGTCCTCGATCCGCATTCGCTTGCCCACCCGCTGAGTCTATGCGCTTGACCTAGCGCCGGAGCCCTCGCGAGTCGCATCCTCGCCCAAAGACCATCCTGTCAGGATGCCCGCCGTCGCGGACGGACCGCGCGCGGTGCCATGCGAGGCCGGAAGGCACGGCCCGCGCAGCACGGCCGCGACGGCGGTGAGCACAGCGCTTGGCGGGGCGGCTGGCGCGATAGCGGGGCGGCGAGCGGTCGCAGCGTGCGACCTAACTGAGCGTGAACGACTCGCTGGTGATTCTCTTGTGCCGTCCCTTCTCGCTGATCAGCGTGAGCATGTACTTGCCCGGTTGGAGCTTGCGCAGCGGCGTCAGTCGCAGGCTCACATGTCCACGCGCGGTGCGGGCTGTCCCCTTCGCGTACACCACGCCGTGACGGGAGAGCGTCGCCCGCGCGGCTAGGCCCGCGGTCGTGAACTTGACCGTTCCCGAGACAAGCTTGGTCGTGCAGTGCTGCTTTCCTTTGACCTTCTTGCACGTCACGAGCTCGACCTGGCCTGCTGGGCCGGTATGGCCGACGGGACCTTGTGCTCCGGCGGGACCGGGCAGCCCTTGAGCGCCCGCTGCGCCATCGGCGCCTTTTTCGCCGGTGGAGCCGGTGCCCGTCGGGCCTTCTTTGCCCGCTTTCAAGAACACGGCGGTGACTTCGGTGGCCGCCGTCCTGTCAACCTTGCAGGTCGTCGCCGATATTGGCTTGCAGCCGATCCAACCGGCGAATTCGTAGCCCGCGCCGGCTTTCGCCGCCGTCAGGGTCACTTCGCCTTCGAATTCATGTGTGCACTCCCCAGTCGAGCACGTCAGTCCCGCGGGCGTCGAGGTGACTTCGCCTTCGCCGGCGATGAACACAGTCAGCGGAAAACGCGCTGGCGGGCCCTGGAAGATGAAGACTTCTTTCTTGCCTGCGTCGGACACATAGATCGCGCCGGTCTTTTCGTTCACCGCGATGTTTTCGATTGAGTCCGAGAGGGTTCCCGCGCCGAATTCTCCCCCGGTCCTCACCGGGGTGGGCATCGCGAACCCTTCTATCACTCGCCCGTGGATCGCCACGTAACCTATGTCGGTCGCGCGGTCGATCCCATCCGCGCCCGCCCCTTCGACTTCAGGGACTTCCGTCACTTTTTCGACGCTCGTCGCCGTATCGGAGCTGCGCCAGATCTCGGCCGGACCCGCGCTCGCGAGCACACCGTTCGGGTTGCCATACACGAAGATGTCACCCCTGGAATCGACCACGACGCTCCGCTCGGATCCTTTCACCACGAAGCTGGCGATTTCCGCCGTGCCCCCGGGCGAGAACTCACGGACCATTTTGGCGCCGGGATCGCTCACGTAAACGTCACCGTTCGCATCCGTCGCGACACCTTCAGGTTCCGTAAAAGGCGTCGCCGATTCGTCCACCTGCGATTCGTATTTGAATTCGCCGACGCTCAGCTTGAAACGATCGACGACCGCGTGACCCCTGTCGACCACATAGATGGAGCCCGCGTCGACGCTGGTCGAGTTGTCTACGGCGATGCCAACCCACTCTTTGTTGAAGGCAAAGCTTCCGGCGGGCGTGTGTTCGCCAGAGAACCCCGGCGCACCATCAGCAGGCGAACCTCCTCTTGCGCCGAACACGTTGACCGTGTCGAGGTCTTCGCCGCTCTCCGGGATGAACACGTTTCCGGTGGATTCTTCGACTGCCAGACCCGTCGGCCTTTCGAAGGGACCGAAGCTATGGAGGTAGGTCGCGGGCGAGGCGAATGCGCTTGTGCTCGCCAGCGCCAGAACGGCCAGCGCCGCGCACAGCGCCGCCAGCAGGGCAACGGCAGGACCACGTGAGACGGCGACTCTACTCGGCATTACGAGACCCCCCGAAGCCCCAACCGGTGAGGCCGGTGAGGCATGATGGACGATGCGCTTTCCGGCGCCTGAATACATGCCTGCCTTAGGATAAATGGTCTAGCGAGCCCGCGTCAACCGGGGATGGACGACGACCAAGAGCTCGATACGAGCCCAGATTGGAATTTGGCGGCAGCTTGCTGCCAAAATTCATCCACGGGCGACGCAGGCTCCCGTACCGCTTCGGACAGGGTGTTCTGATTACGTACTTCGCTCCCTTGACGGCGGCTATTTGCTGCGTAGCGCCCTCAACACGGCCCTCCAGGGAAATCCCCGGGGAGTCTCGGCCGTCCTCCCAGCAGTGTCCAAAAACGTAGCCGTTCAGTTGTCTTGGTTTTGGGGTCAGAGGAGGGCTGGGAGCGCGCCGCCGGTTTGGTGGGCGGCGTGGAGGTCGCGGAGGTAGGCGAGGAGGCTGCGGTGTTGTAGTCGGCAGGTGACGGAGGCGGAGAGGGATCGCTCGGTGAATCGTTCGCCGGCGTTGGACTGGTTTCCGTGGCTGAGCTTGCGGTGGATGACTGGTCCGCGGAGTGCACGCTCGGCGGCGTTGTTGGTTGGTGTGAGGGCGGGGATGGTCAGGAACGTCCAGAGCGCGGGCCAGATCTTTAGGAGGTTGTTAGCGAAGCGGCGGTGCAGACGGTGGCGCTTGCTTTTCTTGCCGGCGTGCTGGAGCAGCGCGAGGAACTCGTCCTGGATGGGTTTCATCTCCAGGATCAGACGCTCACGGTCTTGGTGCTCGCCGAATGCGTGCCAGGCATTGAACATTCGGTCGGTCAACTCGAGGCCGGCCTGCCCGAACTCTTTTTGGAGGGCCAGTCCTTCGCTGTGGAAGCGAAAGTCGCGCTGTAGATGTGACCAGCATGCCTGTCGTTGCTCGGGGTCCAGGTGGTCATACGCCCACCAGCGATCGGAGGTCACGATCCCCTGGAAGTCGGGGCCGAGCAGCTCGATCAGCCGGTCACGATGACGATCGGCCACGATCTGGAAGATCGCCGCGTTCGCGGTAGCGGCGGCCCACATCGACCGGTTCTCCCCGGCCAGGTACCACCCCGTCTCATCGACGTTGATCGCCCCAGACCCCAGCACCCCAGCCACAAGCCGCTCATGAGGGCCGGTCAATAGTGCGCAGGCGCGCTGGCAGATCTCATCGATCGCGCCGACGGAGACCCTGACCCCGAAGAGCTCGCCCGCGAGCTCGCTCAGATCGCGGCGGGAGACCCGGTTACGTACGGTCAGCGCTACCAGCGCCGCCTGAAGGTTCGGCCCGAACGCGGACTCCCCGAGGACGCCCAGGGTGCCACGGGTCCGCGTCTTGCACCCCGGGCAGCGCAGCACCTGCGTGCGATGCTCGACGTACTCGACGGTGACCGGGGGCAGCTCGGCGACTTGATGGCGCCCGGCACCCCACCGCGGGACCTTCTCCACATCGGTGAACTCGCGCCCACAGCCCGAGCAGTCGCTCGGATAGTGATCGACGATCTCGCTCATCTGATCCTCACCCAACAATCCGCGCCCCGAGCCACGATGACCGGGCTGACCGCCCGCCTTACGTCGCTCCCCATCCTTCTTGAGCAGCTCCTTCGTCTTCGCTCTAGCCAGCGCACGACGCTCCTGACGCGAGATCGATGTGTCCGCGGACGGCGCGACCGAGCTATTGCGCGAGCTCGCGGCGCCCTTGGCCTCGAGCACCCGCACGCGCTCCTCCAACCGCCCCTGCGCCGCCACCAGCCCCATCAAAAACTCCACGCACGCATCACGACCGGAGTCATAAACCGCCTCAGCCTCCGCCCGCTCCACACCCCAAAAGTTCGCCGCCCCCCGCCACGCTCCTCGTTATGGAAACCAAGACAACTGAACGGCTACCCAAAGACCCGCATTTGCAGGCCTTTTGCCATGCCGGAGGAGGGACTCGAACCCCCGACACGCGGATTATGATCCTTCCACCGGCACCCCTGATTGCCCGAGTTTAGGCGGTTTTGGCCCATCTAGCAGGGCCTTTTTCAGCCTCCGCTCGGCCCTCTAGTAGTGCTCCGTTAGATTGAAGGGGTTTGTGTTGGGCGGGCGAATCTTCTCGGCGGTGTTGTCGTCGTCGAGGGGGTCATTATGGGGCTGGTGGCTGGTCTGTCTGAGCGGGAGCTTGCGCGGGTGCGTGGGCGGCTGATTGAGTTTGCGGGCGAGATGTTTGCGTCTATGAGGCGTAAAGATCAGCGGGGCTGGGGTGAGGTGTATTTGCGCGGGTTGATGTTGGATGGCAAGCGCAAGAGCATCGAGCCGATGGCCGTCCGGTTGGGGGACGGTGATGAGCAGTGTTTGCAACAGTTTGTGAACCAGTCTCCGTGGGATTGGGTGCCGGTCCGCAGGGCGCTGGCGAGGCGGATGAGCAGCGAGATCGGCCCGGAGGCGTGGGTGATCGATGACACGGGGTTTCCGAAGTTCGGCAAGCACTCGGTCGGTGTCGCGCGCCAGTACTCGGGCAGTCTTGGGAAGGTTGGGAACTGTCAGGTCGCGGTGTCGGTGAACGCGGCGACCGATCAGGCGTCATGTGCGCTGGACTGGCGGTTGTTCCTTCCGCAGGAGTGGGACGAGGACAGCGAGTTCAACCAGGACCGGCGGGCGAAGGCCGGGGTTCCTGAGGATCTGCACCATGTGGAGAAGTGGCGGCTCGCGCTGGAGATGATCGATGAGGTCAGCGGCTGGGGCATCGACGTGCCGGTGATCCTTGCTGACGGCGCTTATGGGGATAACACCCAGTTCCGCCAGGGTCTTTCTGATCGTGGCCTGTCCTGGGTGCTGGACGTCAAGCACACCACCTCGGCCTACCCGGAGGGGGTCAAGCCTGAGAAGCCGGACTATCAGGGTCGAGGGCAGCCACCCAAGCGCCGTTACCGCCAAGAGCCCTCATCACTGTTGGACCTCGCACTCGCCGCGGGAGCAGACGCCGCCGAGGAGGTGAATTGGCGTGAGGGGACACGCGGGGAGATGACATCCCGGTTCCTAGCGCTCAGAGTTCGGCCTGCGAACATCGAGCTGCGCCGGGCCGCGAACAAGGAAGACCACGAGCTCGATGCCGCATGGCTGATCTGCGAGTGGCCCGAGGGCAAGGACCAGCCGGTGAAGTACTGGCTCTCGAACCTGCCCGCCGACAGCGACATCAAGGACCTCGTCAGGCTCGGGAAGTTGCGCTGGCGGATCGAGCATGACTACCGCGAGCTCAAGGACGCGCTCGGGCTGGACCACTTCGAGGGGCGATCTTGGCGCGGGTTCAACCACCACGTCACGCTCGTCAGCGTCGCGCACGCATTCCTAACCCTGCAACGACTGCGGGCTGATCACCGTCCTCGACTCAGGGCGGCAGCCTGACCCTCTTTCAGGTCGTCCGGGAACTCCAAACGCTCCTGGCCTGCTGGCACGGAACCTGCCCCGTCTGCCGCAGAGAACTGCCGCCCGACAGTCCCCTACGAGGACCACCAACCTAACGGAGCACTACTAGGGAAATCGTAGGGAAATCGCTCGGACCCTCTACGCAACTCATTGGCCTACAGGCCGCAGCCTGAGCTCGCGAATCAGATCACGCGGGTGCTCGATCCGCGCAGCCTTCCCGAGAACGTCACACCGATCCGTCCGCACTCGGCGGGTGCCGAGGCAGCTTTCTTAGAATGCTTGGAGGAGGAGATCCCGGCCAAGTGGCTACGGGAGGTCCAGCGGCTCTACGCCGAGTCCGAAGCCCTGCAGACGGCGTAGGGGTCTCGCTCGCAAGTTCGGCGAGCTTACGGCCGGAGCGCCTCGTAAGTTGCACGCATGAGTGGCCGCGGCATCCCGTTCGTCTTCGACCGCCTCGGCGAGATCCGCGATCAGCTGCACCTATACGGCTTCCGGCTCGATCCTCGGCCGGGCACCTCGTACGTGGACCCGACTTACGCCGCCGAGCCTCGCACCGGGATCGTTGAGGTCACGGCCGGCCTGGAGGACTGTCCGCTCGACGTACGCGTCCAACTGGTCGAGCATTGGCGAGCGGGCATCGACGGGGCGCATGCCCAGCGTGGCCTGAGCGTGCTCGCCTACACCTACTGGGTCGGCTGCGTCGACCCAGCCATCGATCTGCACTACGACCTGGACCCTGTGCGTCATCCCGAGATGCCGTTGCATTGGCATCCGCCGGCGATGACTGTGGTTCGCCGGCCGTGCGGTCCGGCGACTCCCGGGCGCGCAATGCAGGCAGCCCTCCAGCTGGCGGCGGACATCGAGCGGCTGCAGGCTCAAGGTTTCAACGCCGCTGCCGATATAGTAGATAGTCTGGACCTAGGGGATTACGTGCCTTAGCGTGGTAGACTCAGAGCGAGCGATCATGAGCGATCTCGACAGCCGATATCTCACCGTCCCCCAGGTGGCCGCCGAGCTGCAGATGGATTCCTCCGCGATCTACAAGATGTGCAAGTCCCAGCAGCTGCCGTCGGTCCGCTTCGGCAAGTCGGTGCGCATTCCGCGCCTCGCCTACGAACGCTACCTCCAGCGGCTGGAGAAAGGACGCCCCAAGCCCCTGGAGCACGACTTGCCAGGCTCACAGGACCAACTAGAGGACTTCCGCGACGCCACCGGACACGATCCCGAGACGTGGATCGATGGATGGCGGTCTGGAAGCATCCCCGACACGCCGGAGAACACCCGCCTGGCCATCCATGCCCTCGGACTGCGAGACGCACCACGTCAGCGAGCGAAGCAAACCGCCGCGTTGCCCTGACCGTCTCCGTTCAGGGTTGGCCCTGGCTGACCCTAAACGCCGCCAGCAGCTCCGGCTCGCGTGCACCCACCAGACACACTCGACCACGTCCGCCAACCAACCCAAGCAACCCACCCGAGACAGCGCTCAGCGACCTCGCCGCGTTGATCGCCACCGAGCGCGCAGCTGGACGCCTCTGAGCCCAAAGTCACGATACGCCATCGTCCTCCGCGACGGACTCGGTGCGAGCCCACACGAGGTCGAACCGGCTAGACCTTGCTCTAAATCAGTTTTGCAACGCGCCATTCCATCTCATCGAATGGGAGCCACATGACCCTCGGTATCGGTCTTCTGTCCGCCAAGAAAGTCTGTGTAGGTGATGAGCAGCTTGTACACCGGACAATGGGAGCCATCATCGGGCTTTGCCGTTTGATCTGGAGGTCAATTCTCGTGGTCTCTCCCGGCGCTACGCGCTCGCGCCGGACTACGACCTTGGATGCATAATGGCCGGATCTATTGCGCCAACCCCCACAATGACCGCCATTCCCTGTCCCAGGTTTCGCAAAGGCAGGCTCATGTAGGCGACGTTCTCACCGACTCGCAGATGCAGCGCACGGGGATCGATCTCCTCCTCAAGTGCGCCCGCTTGTACGGCGATCGTCTTCTCTAGCAGACGGGGTTTCACGACCATCGACACTATGATGGCTCGGTCTGACGCGCCAGGAATCCTCCGCCCCGATCTCTACTGCTCCCACGGGTCAGTCGTCTCGCGCCGGTTCGCCTCGCAGCGGCGGAACAAGTAGTAGCCGACGGTCGTGCCCTTGGTGGCAATGTTTTGTCCGGATGAAGCGAACTTGTCGCGGCTCTGCTGGCCCTCCTCTACGAACACGAAGGAACCGCTCAACAGCTCCCAGCCCTCATTGCAGACCGAATTGAGAATCGCAACGGGATCCTTGGTTTCTTTTTTCGTGTTGGCCCCTACCATCGCGACGACGATCGCCTGCTGTTTCATCACGTCCATCGAGTACTGAAAGACGTGATCGCCTTGCTCGAATGCGAGCCGTGATCTACCGGCAGGCGTCGCAAAGAAGGCCTGTCGAACCTGCTCGCGACGCTGTTCCCGTTCGCGTGCCTGTCGCTCAGCATCAGCCTTTTCGCGCTGCTTTTGTTCTGCTTCGCGTTGCTGCTCTTTGATGCCGGAGGAGGGACTCGAACCCCCGACACGCGGATTATGATTCGCGTCCCTCCACCCCTAATTGCCCGTAGTTAGGCGGTTTTGGCCCTAGATATCTAGGCTTTTTCTGCCCACGCTGCGCCCTCTAGGGAAATCACAGGGAAATCACCGTCGCTTTCTCCAGGCTCGATGGATGCTTCTATGTTGTCAAGGGTGTTTTTGTGAGCTGGTTGTAGAGGTGGCGGGAGAGGTGTCGCTTGAGGGAACGCATGGCCTCTCGTTTGGTCTTTCCTTCGTCGATTCTGCGGTGCATGTAGGCGCGGCTTTGGGCGTGGTGGACGGAGCGCGATAGCGCGATCGTGTAGATCGCTGCGTTGATTTGGCGATCGCCTCCGCGGCTGAGTCGGTGGCGGACTGTTTTGCCGGAGGAGGCAGGTTGGGGAGCGGTGCCGTTGGCGCGCGCGAATGCTGCCTCGCTGGTGAAGCGGGCTGGGTTGAACGCGAGGAGTCTGCCGGCGCAGATGGGTCCCACACCGGGCTCCTCCAGGATTGCTGGGGCGAGGGAGCAGACCATCTCCTCGATCTGGCGGGTGTAGTCCTCGGCTTGGGTGTGGAGTGCTCGAGCGCGGTTGGCGAGGTCGCGGAGTACCTGCAGGGTGGTGTTCTCTTGCAGGCTCGCGGTTGGGCGTGTGCGCATCCCGGTGAGGCGATTGGCGAGCGTTGCGCCGTTGCGGGCTGAGCCGACTCGTTCCCGCAGTGCGTATGGTGCGCCGACCAGCAGCGCTTGGAGCTGGTTATAGAGCCGTGAGCGCTCGCTGACGGCGGACCGGTGGCCGACCAGCAGCATTTGCAGCGCCAAGCGCTTCCCAGACCCTCTGGGCGTCGAGAGGCCTTCGCGAGTGAGTACCTTCTTGGCGGCCAGCAGAGCGTCGAGGCGGTCTGACTTCCCGGTCCGGCGCTCGCGACGTTGTGGGCGTTCGACCTCGAACACTTCGATCTCCTCGGCCTGCAGGTACTCGCATAGGCCCGCTCCGTAGCTGCCGGCGCCCTCGATGCCGACGAGCACGTTCTCGCCGAGCTCTTTGAGCCAGCACACGAACTCGCTATAGCCGGCGAGGGTGGTCGTGATGACGATCTCTGCGAGCACCTGTCCGAGCCCGTCGAGAGCGACCGCGAGATGCTGCTCCTTGTGCGTGTCCACGCCTACTGCAATCATCGATTCTGTCTCCTCATCTACTGGTTTGGCGCTGGTGTGATGTGGAGGCCGCCAGACAAAGCCATGTCGAGCAAATAGGCACGCTTCTATGAAGTCATGGCGGCGTCCGTGGCAGGCGACGGGAGACAAATCCAACGTAGGGCACCCAACTGGGGCCAGCCGTTTTACTTGAGTCATCCCGTCGTCTGCCACACCCTCAACGGGGCACCGGACGCCACTGCATGACTGCCGCTTCGCTACGCCCTACGGGCTCCGCTACGCGGCAGTCAGCCCGCTTTCCAAAGGGCCCCAACAGGCACCGAGGAAACTACATGGCCGCTTCGAGCTAATGGAGGTCTATAGCGATGATGAGTACATTCAGGCCCCGAGGGCATCTCCAGGTCAAGCTGGACGCGAACGGCCGCACGCGGGCGTTTTGGGCGTTCTGGCGCGATCAGAACGACCAGAAGCGTGGGCGGCGCCTCGGCCCCGCGCACGTCCGAGACTCCGGGCGTCGGACACCGCGTGGAGCGATCGTATGGCGTGCCGGCTTTGGCGAGAAGCCGAGCCCCGACTTCCTGACGCCCCAGGAGGCTGAGGATCTTCTGGAAGACATCCTCACCGCGTTGCGCGCCGGCGTCGAAGAGGACGAGGCCGCGCAGAGCACGGGGACACTGCGCCAAGCCGCCGAGGGATGGCTCGCCGAGCGCCAAAGCGAGAAGGGTCTCAAGCGCTCGACCGTCGCGGGCTACGAGGATATGTTCGAGCGCCTCTACCGCGATCACGGCGCCGATACGCTCGTCAGCGACTTCGCCGATGGTCGGCTGCGTGCCTACTTCGCGGACTTCAAGTCCTACCGCGTCGTAGGCGAGAAGAGGGCACGGAAGGCCAAGGCCGAAAGCAAGGATGTCCGCCGGATAGAGATCACCCGCTGGACAGCGCAGCCGCCGGGCAGCGCCGCCGTAGAGGTCAAAACCAAGGCCGAGGCCGAGCGTTTGGCCGACGAGTTGCCCGGCACCTGGAAGCACCGGCGCCGAGGCGCCTATCGAGTGGTTCCCTTGAACGCGCAGCGTCCAAAGCGGGTCTCGCACGCGACCGCGAAGGAGCGCGAAGCTGAAGGCTGGATCATCGCTCGTCGCACGACGAAGCCCTGGATGCTTGTAGCCCCAGCAGCGGCGCAGACGCGCAACGCCTACCGCGACATCTTCGGCGCGATCTTCGACTACGCCGTGCGCCGACGCTGGCTGCCTGCCAATCCTCTCGATGAGGTCAAGCGCACCAACAAGAGGCATGAGCGCGAGGCCGTCTTGCGCCGCGACGATTTCTACGACCGCGAGGAGATCGACCGGCTGCTCACGCACGCGCCGAGCGTGCTCGAGGAAGCCTTCTGGCTACTCGGATCGGACGCCGGACTACGGCTGCCCGGTGAGGGTCTCGGTCTGCCGCGAGGTGCGGTCGACTTCGAGGCTGGAGTGATCCGTGTCCACGACAACTGGGTGCGCAACGCTCTGGACACGACTAAGACATCGGACTCCGAAGCCATCCCGATGACGCCCCGGCTGGCCCGTGCGCTGGCGAAGGTCATGGACCGCGACTACGCAACTGAGAACGCGGACTTGGTGTTCGCAAGCGAAGAGCGGGAGGGCCCCGTCAGCGGGCGCTCGATGCGCAAGGCGTTCAAGCTCGCGCAGAAGAAGGCGGGGCTGAAGCCGATCAAGATGTACAACCTGCGCCACTCGTTCGGAACGACGCTCGCGCGCGGCAACGTAGATGTGAGGACGATCCAGGCGCTGATGCGCCATAAGCGCCTCAACACGACCGAACAGTACATGGCCTACAGGCCGCAGCCCGAGCTCGCCAATCAGATCACGCGAGCGCTGGACCCCCGTAGCCTGCCTGAGAATGTAACGCCGATCCGGCCAATGCCAGGGGTGTCCACAGCCATGCTCCTAGAGCGGTTGGAGGAGGAGATCCCGGTGAAGTGGCTACGTGAGATCGAGCGCATTTATGCCGAGGCCGGCGCACGGCTATCAGCGTAAGAAGCTCTCATGGCCCCTCCAGGGGCACGATCGGCAATGGAAAGAGGACGGTCATGTATCGAGAGAAGCGTCTGAGAGCTCGATCTTCTCGACGGCTGGATGGGTGAGCAATCGGCGGCTGAGACGGACTATTCGGCCATTGACGTGGGAGCCGCGCTCAAACATTTCGTTGACGACCTCGCGCGGGATACGCAACGCCTCTGCCACTCGAAGATCCTCAGTGAAGATGACAACGACAACTGCGGTGTAGCCGTCGTCTGAGCGGATCGGCGACAGGTTGCGCCGAGTTCGATTGCCTGTATCACGCAGAGCCTTGACCTGCAGATACTCATTTCCGGCGCGCACATCCCAAGTCTTCTGGCTGAATGAGCCTCGTTCTCCGCCGTAGTGGAGTGCGACGAGCTCCTCGGCGATGTCCGCAATCGGGTTGTTGAAGGTTCTTACAACGCCGCGGTCGCGAAGTTCGCGGAGCGTGCTTGCCCACAGTGCGAGCAATTCGCGGACAGACAACGGATTGAGATCGACAGGCGCCACGCTCCCATCTTTGGTGAGGACCGTAGAGATCCTGCTTATCCGACGCCTGAACGCCTCGGAACCTAGCCCGGTTTCTCCCGAGAAGTTCAGGGGCCGCGACTCCCGCGTGTGGCCATGCCCGCGCGATCTTTGCACGCCCTTCGGGCGTGCGGCGCTCTGGGCATCGGCCCCACACGGGGTGGGGCCCTTGCGAGAGGACGCATATGTCTCAATCGGTTGCGGTTGCGAGTCCGGTCAAGGACGGCAAGCGAGGCGAGTTGCTCGGCGGTGCGCTTACCGAGGAAGCCCTCGATTCATCCCGCAGTGTGCTTGGCGGCACTCGGGGCGGTGGTCAGCGCGGGTTGCAGCAGTTCTTCACGCCGCGCGAGGCGGCGGATCTCGTCAAGCAGGTGCTCGACCCGTTCGGTCGCCTGCCGGTGCTCGACCCCACAGCGGGTAATGGGGCGCTGCTTGAGCCCTGGCGGCGTGAGCGGCGTTTCGGGATCGAGATCGACCGTGACCAGATCCGGGCGGGCGACTACGAGTCGATCAGCGGCGATCTACAGCGTGCCTACCCGATGCTGCTTAAGCTCGGTGTGCAGTTCCCGCGAGTTGTCGTCAATCCCCCGTTCGGGTTGACGTGGACCGATGGAACCGGAAAGCCGGAGAACAGCACGGTCGGGGCGTGGCGGATGAGCCTTGGGCTGCTCCAGCCGGGCGGTGTGGGCGCGTTCATCTGCGGGCGCGACCGCTTTCGTCGCGAGATACTTCAGCGCGACGACGCTGCGGGGGTGTTCGCCACGGTCGAGTCCGAAGACCTGTTCGAGGGCGTGGCGCTGCCGGTGCTGATCGCGTTCTACGTCAGGCCGTTGGAGCGTGATGAGGACTCCGCGGAGGGAGTGCTCCTCACCCTCGAGTCCTCCAGAGAGGGCCTAACCGATGAGGGGTTGCCCGAGCAGCTCACGAGCGCCATGCGTGAGGCGTGCAGCGTCATCACGAACTTCCCGGCCCGGGAAGGCGGGCCACTGTCGGAGTGGAAGCTCGTCGATCGCGAACTTCAGCGCAGGCGACGCGAGCAGGAAAAGGAGCGACCGACCTACGATGTCGAACTGCGCGCTGGGGATCGCCTTGCGATCCGTCCCTCGCCGTTCGTGCGCCAGGCGCTCGCGAGGGCGGGACGGCTGAAGCTGGTCGAGACGCTCAACGGACAGCCCGTCGGGCACTTCGCGTTGAACGCGCTGGACTGGCGAATGCTCGGCGAGCTCGAGGAGGAGTGCGAACTGAGCATCGCGCCGGCTATCAGGGACGCCGTCGTGAATGTTGCTGCGGAGGCTGAGCGAGATGTCATCCCGCTCTATGAGGTCCGTCCACAGATGCGCCTCGGCTATCTCACCGATCTGGACTCGATCCTTTGCACGTGCTCAGACCCCGAGCGAAACTTTGAGGAGGGCACTCGCTACCCGCTACGCACGGACTCGCGGATCAACGTCAGGCACGGCAAGAAGGTCACGCGCAACAAGAAGGGCGAGCCCGTCGTGCGCAAGTACGAGGAGGAGGCCAAGGTCCTCGTCATCCAAGTCGCTGACCAGCAGTTCACAGAGTCGGCAGAGGACATCGAGTACCTGCTGGAGCATTTCGAGATCCCCAACCCGGGGGACATCGCGACCCGGTTTCCCGAGGAGGTGCAGCGCCAGCGCGAGCTGCTGGATGAGATCGCCGCGGATGGACGCGCTTCAAGCGGCGACAAGTCGTTCGAGTGGAAGCGCTTCCAGCGCGAGGACCTCGCCCGCGCCCTCACGAAGACCAAGGACGGCGGTGGCTTCATCCTCAGCTGGGAGCAGGGCGGCGGCAAGACCCTCGGCGCCGCCGGCTACGCGCTCGGCGCCGTGCGTAACGGGGCGCGCAACCAAGTGCTGTTCATCGTACCCCAGGACCTCATCCCGCAGTACCGCCTGGACATCAAGGACAGGCTCGGGATCGAGGTCGAGCACATCACCACACCCTCGCACGCACGCAGCGTCGCTCAGCATCTGAAGAACGGTGGCGAGGGCTGGTACATCGCCCACTACGAGGTCCTCTCGCTGCTCGGCGTCAAGAACGAGGCGCTGCCCGTCATGCCGATCCGTCGTCGGGGCGCGCACGGCGAGCGGCTGGTGTTGGACTCCTCCGAGTTCTGCCCCTCCTGCCACGCCTCCTATGAGGGCGGATGGCAGAAGGGCAGCCCGTTGGTCTGCTCCGCTGTTCACCACGAGGATGTCAAAGGCGAGATCCGCAGCCGGACGTGCGGGTATGTCCACAAGCGCCTGCGGGTCAAGAGCGCCGCGCACTACCTCTCCAGTGCGTTCGCGGAGGGAGTGATCTGCATCGACGAGGGCACGCTCATCAAGGGAGACCAGTCCCAGCGCAGTAAGGCGATCCGTGGACTGAAGGCACGCAATCGCCTGCTGGCCACCGGGACGCCGATCTCCAACTACGTCAACCAGATCTTCTGGCTGATGTGGTGGTGCTTGGGCGACGCCAGTCTGCGTTTCCCCTACAGCTATCACGGCGGCCTGGCCGCGTTCGAGGCCGACTTCTGCGTCATCGAGTACACCTACGGACGCGAGGGCTCTGAGACCGCGCATCGGCGCGAGAAGCGCAAGGTGCTCCCACAGATCACCAACGTCAGCCGCTTCTGGCGACTGTCGGCCGCCGCGATGATTCGCAGACGTAAGCGTGACTTCGGCGAGCCGATCGTCTCCTGCACGCTGAAGACCGTCAGAGCTCCAATGGGTGTCGCCCAGCAGCAGCTCTACGAGCACTGGCTGAGCAAGAGGCGCTTCGCCGCGTTCTTCGGCTGGAAGTACCCCAACCACGCGCTGGTGCAGAGCGGCCAGATAGAGCGGTTCGCCGCAGCGTGCGGACAGCTCACCAAGCTCGAGTACGCCACGACCGCACCGGAGGCGGCCACCGATCGTGACTGGCCCGGTCTCACTGGTCTACAGCACACGAACTGGACGCCGAAGAACATGAAGACCCTGGAGCTGATCCTCCAGCACGTCCAGGCAGGTGAGAAGATCCTCGTCGGCTCCGACCTCATCGAGACCGGGCGCTGGCTCTGTGATCGCCTGCTTGAAAAGGGAGTCAGGGCCGGGCACATCGTCGAGGAACGCGACGGCAAGCCGGCTACGGTGAACCCCAAGAAGCGTGCGAAGGTCATGCGCGACTTCCGCCACGGCAGCCTGCAGGTCCTGCTCTGTGGCATCCCGGCGATCCGCCTCGGGCACAACCTCGACACCGCCTCGGTGGTCGTCGTCAACGGGCTCGTGTTCAGCTACGAGATGTTCGACCAGTTCATCGCCCGTGCGCACCGGCTCTCCTCGCGCAAGCCCGTCACTGTGTACGTGATGCTCACCAAGGGCTCGCTCGACGAGAAGAAGTGGGACCTGCTCTCCGCCAAGGCCGCAGCGGCGGACCTCGCCCTCGACGGGCAGCTCATGGACGAGCGCGAGGAACCCATCTCCCTTGAGCAGGTGCTCAAGGATCTGCAGGCCCGTGGCGTGCCGCTCACCGGCGAAGAGATCGCAGAGGCAGAGCTCCGGGCTGCATGGGAGACGACCACGAACGTCATCCCGCTGACGCCGAGGCGTCGCAGGCCAATCGAGCCACTCAAGCCGCTTGGAGAGACCGAGCAGCTCGAGCTGGAGCTCTTCGCTGCTTAGCTGCAATGCCGAGCGATTCTCGCTCAGAGTTCCTCGGCACCTTCGCCTGTGACAGCCAGGGAGGAGTCGGTCCACGCGGCCGACTCCTCCCGCGGTTGCCCGACATCAACAACTCGCCCTAAGTATTTATGCTACTTCCGCTATAATCTTGTTATGCGCAGCTCTGATCTACTCGTGACCGGACGCAGGCGTGCTGGGCTTTCTCAGGACGAGCTCGCCGGGCGCCTGGGGCGCCCGCAGTCAACTATCGCGCGCTGGGAGACAGGACAGCAGCATCCGCCGCTTGAGAGCGTCATCGAGGCGTTGCGGGCCTGTGGCCTTGAGCTCACCGTCGGTATCGCGCGCTACGACGACTCCTACGACGCGCAGATCGCGCGGCAGCTGCGACTCGACCCCGCAGAGCGCGTAAGGCGCCTGACGCCGGCATGGGCCACAGAGGGCTTTGACCCGATCGGCGCTCTCGCCGAGCTGGCCGGACAAGCTCGTTTCGTCGTGATCGGCGATGTCGCCGCGGCCCTGCACGGCTCGCCGGTCATGCTCGGAGCCCGAACGCTGCACGTAGTACCAGCGGAGACCGCGCAGCGCCGCATCGAGCAGACCGCGCGGCGACTCGATGCCCAGCCGAGCGCCGAAGGGACAGCGCAGACGCAGCGCTGGATACTGCCCACCGGCGGGGAGCTGCGCGTCACGCCGCTGCCGCCCGGCACGCGCGGCTATCGCGACCTCGCGCGCGACGCCGAGACCATGCAGATCGCCCCGAGCACGTCTGTCAGAGTCGCGTCGCTGCTCGACCTCATCCGCATCGCCGAGGCATCCCCGGATGCCGGCGCTCGCGCTTCGGTCCCGGCTCTATGGGCAACCCTTGAGACACACCAGCGCCAGACGGCGGAAAGGACACCGGCAACGACATGACAGACGATCACGCGATAGACGAGGGCCGCCAGGCCATCCTTGCGGCTCTTGAGCGCCATCAGGTGCGCTATGTCGTGATCGGTGGCGCCGCCGCCCAGGCACGCGGCTGGCCGGAACCGACCGATGACATCGACGTGACACCCGAGCGCTCCGAGGGCAATCTCACACGGCTGGCCGCCGCTGTAGAAGAACTCGACGCCGGCTTTCGCGTAGACCCCGCGCGCTATCCCGAGGGTTTCCGCCCACCCGACGGCATCGACGCGCGCACCTTCCGCAATCAGGTCTCAATCACCTTCACCACACGCCACGGCGACTTCGATGTTGTCCTCATGCCTGACGGCACCAGCGGCTACGACGAGATCATTGTCACAGCCACCCCGGAGACCGTGCCTGGAACCGGCATCGTCGTCCCGGTCGCATCGGCAGAGACGATCCTGCACTCCAAGGCCGCCGCCGGTCGCCCGAAGGACCGCGCAGTAGTAGATGCAATGCGCGACGCGCTTGGGCTTGCAGACTGATCCAACTAGGACTCGGCTCTTACATTGCTGATAGGCCGTGCACCTGTTCAGGTGAATCTACGGTCCATATTGAACGAACCCTGGGAGACCGGAGTTCGTTACCGTTTTTACCGGCGATGTGATGCGTGACGACGGAGCGTGCTCGTGACCGCGAGCTCGTGATCGCGCTTCGCGCTGACGCGGATCAGAGCGTGCGCCGCAGTGCGGGGACCTAGCTTGAAGATCGCCGTGAGCTTCCCACGCTTGAGGACAATCGTCTTTGCTGCCGAGGCGACCGTGTGCCCACGCAGCCGGCCGGTGAAGCTCACACGAACCCTGCCCGTCGCCGGCCCGCTCACATGCACAACTAGCTCACGTCCGCGCAGTGTCTCACTGACGCGGATCGTCGCCTTGGACGTCGTGCCGTGACCACCGCCACTCCCGTCGGAGCTGCCGGTCGGGACTGTGAGTGTGGTATGCGCCGCGTTGGCAGAGCTGCCGTTGCCCGCGGCGTTCGTCAACCAAACGGCGAGGCTCCAATTTCCAGGGCCGGGCACCGTGACCGTCACCGGCCCTCCTGGGGGTGCGGGGGTAGGAGCTCCGCAGGCGACTGAGCTGCCTGCCGGACAGACCTGATAGGTCGCTGTCGTGATGGGCGCGACCCCTCCCGATGGATCGCTCCAGGTCACGGTAAAGATAGAGCCACCGCTCGTAGTGGCCGTGGCTGCGAGCCCGGTCGGCGGCGAAGGTGCGCTGTTGTCGACTGTGATCTGCTCCGAGGCAACGGTGGACTGGTTGCCAGCAGCGTCGGTGGCGACGATCGTAAGGGTGTGGGTGCCGTCGGAAAGCTCGGTCGTCGGCAGCGTCAAGGTCTGTGCCCCGGTAGATGAAGGGCACGGCTGGGCGAAGGTGTAGTTGCACGCTGCCGTGTAGATCTCTACCGGCCGTCCATCTGCCAATAGGGCGATGCTCGCTACGCCGCCTCCGACATCGTTCGCAGAGACGGTGACGCTCTCGGTGCCCTTGTGAAACCCGCTGGCTTCACCCGGTCCCCATAGCCCGCCCGAGGGTGTCCCGAGAGTTGGCGGCGTCGGATCGGAGAGCGTCACGGTGGCGCCGTACATCGTTGCCCACACAGCATATTGCGTTGCTCCAGTAACGCATTCATCTTCGGTGGGAGCTTGGCACAAAATTCCGAGCGAGAGTTCACGCGCTGACAGTCCTGTGATTACTGTCGGTTCGCCTCCTCCAGGCGGGCCGCCTACAGTACACGTCTCACCATTTCCGACTGAATCCAGACAGGTTTCTCCTGGCACGATGGTTCCATCGGCGCGGAGCGCCGGGGACCAAGAGTTCTTAGGATCGAAGACATGCCCGATGTAGCGTTCATAGGTGAGTCCGGTGATCGACGCGCCCGCTGGTGCCGTGAACGTCCATCCCGCGCTCGTTCCTGGCATCGCTCCGTTAGAGAGGCCGAGCGCGTCGGTTGTCGATAGGCCGCCTTCTTGATCGGCCTTCCCGCCGTTGCCTCCAAGTCGGTACGGGCAGTTGGCGTGCTGGGCATAGTGCGGAGGCTGTGCAAGATCGGTCGTTGCCCACGTCCATGAGTTGTTGGCGGCTTCCGGCGCGGAGTTGCAGGCGCTGACCTGATAAGTACCTATTGCGAGCGCCCGAGGCGCGGATATGCACCCCACCACGGCGAGGATGACCACGATCGTCAAGTTCGGACGTCTCATCGTCTGCGCCGCGCCTTTCGCGCTGCGCCTGCGGACGTCGGAATGTGGAGTGTTATCCACGGGCTCGCTCTTTCCACGTCGTATGGATCGGTATAGCGCACCGATACCTCCAGCACCCCGGAGGCTGGGAGCGTCAGGTTTGTGAAGGCACCATCGAGTGTGCGCAGCACGCGCAATCGGTGGGATCGTCCGGTGCGGCCGAGGTAGCGCACCTGCACCTGAGCTTCGCTCGGTCTTGCCGACAGAGCGAGCACGAACCGATGCTTGTCCCGCTTCAGTCGAGCTTGCGGGCGTCCGAATGGCCGGGTGAACGTCATAGTCGTCAATGGTGCCACTGGCTGCGGACCCGACGCCGGGACCGCGTTCGACTGCGCTCCTGGCTCGGCTGCTTCCCCGGCTGTCACGATCGCACCGAGGCCGGCATTGCGGAATGTCTGCGCAATGTCAAGCACGCCGTTGTCGGCTTCGGTGAGATCCTTCTCAGCGGCTTCAGGTGACAAGGCTGGCTGGTAGGAGTCGAGCGCGTCGAGCGCTGCCGCGCCAATGTCTGATGCATCGCTTGTGCCCTGCAAGTAGTTGTAGTTCGGAGCGCCGGTCGTGGGATCAGCGCCATCGAGGTCGCAGCCGGGCGCGAGCAACCGCAGCCCTTCGCCTCGATTTGAGAACGAGCAGAAGCCGCCGCCCTGCGTATCCGTCGCGCCGACCGACAGCACTCCGGGGTAAGCGGCCGGGTACTCCACCGCGCCTCCGTCGTCATTTCCGGCAGCCGCGACTACGGCTACGCCGTAGTGCGACGCACGTTCAATCGCATTACCCACCGCTTCGTAGCTTTCATCAGATGGTGTTTCAGAGGTGCCAAGAGAAAGGTTGATAACCCTGATGTTGTACTTATGTCGCAGTTCAAGACATTCAGTGATCCCCGACGCATAAGAGCTAAACGGAAAAGTTGTCTGTCCAGGCTCAAGGATTCGCACCGACACGATCTGAATGGTTCGGGGTGCGGTGCCTACCATGCCCCAGCTGTTCGCCGGTGCTCCCGCCATCATGGCGAGCACGGTCCCATGCAAGGTCGAAGACACGTCTTCACCCGAGCCGCCGTCAAGCGCGGTTCGTTCGACCACCAAGCCTTCGGTGTCCGGGTTGAGATTCACACCCGTATCAACTAGGCAAAGGCCCGCAAGCTGCGCTGGTGGCGGAGCGTAAGGAAGAAACGCACCGTTGTCCGCGACTGCTTGGGCGGTGATGTCTGTCTCAGCCCGTGCCGCTGACGGCAGTAGGGCGAGGAGGAGACATGCCAAACCGATCGTGCCACGGCCGCGCCCGAGCACGATCAGCTTGCGGCACCTCAGCTTAGTTCGTCCTGACATCTACCACCTGGCTATTGCCATTCGCGAAGGGAAATCCTGCCTGGCCGCCGGGAACTTCTGCCCGGAAAGGAAACCGCCCGATTCCACCCTCGAACTGATAGACGACGCGGAACCGTCCGTGCGAGTCGGTGCGAGGGTCGCGGAAGGGCTCCCAACGCCCGCGGTAGTGAACCAGCAACTCCACAACGACGCCTTGCGCAGGAACTGGCCCGAGCACGCGCCCGCTGAGAGTGATCGTGCCCTCCGAGCCCGTTCTGCGAGGGCTCACGCTGAGCTTCACGCCCGCTCCAACCGACTCCAGGATTTTTGCCGTCACCGAGTACACCGTGTCAGCCGAGAACGCGCGATAGCCGACCTCGACAGTCCTTGAAGGTCCACCTGGCACAACGGCAACGAACGTGCCGTTGGTGCTCGTCCGGGCGTGGCCGATCAGTTCCAGCGTTGAGCCTCCGGCCTGTTGCAGCACATCAAGGGAAGCACCCACTATCGGGAGCCCTTGTGCGTTGAGCAGGCGGCCGGTAATCCGCATGGTTCGCTTGTCGTAGGCCCGCCGTATTGGGGAGTGAGCACCGAGTTGCAGGTGTGCTCCCTCGCCCGCGCCCGCCCCATTCGGACTGCCAGTGCCCGTTGTCGAGCCGGTGTCCGAGATGCTCTTGCCGGGACCGGGAAGCGCGCCGAGGGAACTCACCGTCGCCCCGGCGTTACTGACAGTGACCGAACCGAGCGCATCGTTGAAGACGTTGCCAGCAGCGTCCGTGACTGCCAGATTGGCCGCATAGGCACCATTAGTGAGAGCATCTGTGTTGACCGCGAAGCCGCTCACAGTCTCCGCCAACGGGCAGGCGTTCCAAGCGTCGTAGGTGCATTCCCCAGAGAAAGCGAAGGTGTGAACGTAAGTCGTTCCACCGCTCAGCGGACTAAGTGTCAGTGTTGCCGTGAGGATGCCACTGCCCGTATCGCTGGTCGTGAAGCTGATCGGCTGGGAGCCAGCCACCGATCCGTCGGCGGCCGCGGCCGTCGCGAGCGGCCCGCTCACACCGCCCACAGTTGGCGGTGTGTTGTCTTCCAGGCTCAGTGTGATGTCGGTAAGCGCCGGGACTGCGGCGGCGTTAGCGAAGTCGCACGTTGTCGAGCTGTGATCGGTGCTGCAATTAACGTATGCCTCGAAATCCCGTGCGCCTTGCGGCAGAGTCCAGCTTTCAGTTGCGGTGTATGTACTGCCCCCGCCGTCGGGCAACTCCGCCCCGCCCGGAAGGGACTGCCCTGCGGAGGCGAATCCAAGGAAGGCATCGTCCCCGGTCACGGCGGAGGCAATGACCTCCGCTTTGACCGCGTGGATGATGATGCCAGGCGCACTGTTCGGCACGTCTATCTGTAGTCCGACTTGACTTCCACTTTTGCCGTTCTCGGTCACAGCGCCGATCTCTTCGTCTGTGGAAACTGAGTCGCCGATACTGCCGCCGGCCGAACAGCCGTTGGAGAGCACGGTGGTCGCGTTAGTGTCGGTGCCGAATACACTCCAACCGGGCGACACGGCAGGAACGCCGGGGGCGCACTGATACATCGAATACGTGCCGGCGCTCGCACTCGGCGCGAGCGCCATACTCGAGGCGAACAGCAATGACGCAACAGCGATCAGAGCACGTCTGGCCGAGCGCTTGGCGAGAGTGTTAGTCGGTGACAACATCGACCACCTCGCTCAGTCCGCGGCTGAATGAAAAGTCGGCCTGGCTCGAAGGAACTTCTGCGCGGAAGGGGAGACGCCCGCGCGCGCCCTCGAACTGATAGACGACGGTGAAGTGACCAGCTGCGTCCGTTCTCGGTGTGCGGAAGGGCTCCCAATGTCCGCGGTAGTGGACGAGCAGATCGACGCTCACACCCTGCGGCGGGACAGGCCCGAGCACGCGCCCAGTGAGTGTGATCGCGCCTTCGGCGCTTGTGTGCCGCGGGCTGATGTCAAGTTGCACGCCAGCCTCGACCGACTCGATGATCCTGGCCGATGCTGCGTAGACGCCGTCGCCGGAGAACGCCCTGTATGCCACCTCGATCGTCCGCGAGGATCCACCAGGCACGCTTGCCACGAACGTTCCGGTCGCGCTCGTCTTCGCGTGGCCAATCAACTCGAGGCCCGGCGAGCCGTCGGCCTGGCGCAGCAGGTCGAGCGTCGCACCGCCGATCGGATGACCTTGCCCGTCCATCAAGCGGCCAGAGATTCGCAGCGCGCGCTTGTCAAAACTGCGCGTCAGGCGACTGCGCTGGCCGAGACGTAGCCGCGCTCCCTCGCTGGCCGCGGTCCCATTCGGCTGCCCAAGTCCCCGTGCGAGGCTCGCACCGGCGCTCGTGCCGGGACCGGGGAGGGCGCCGAGCGAGTTGTTCGACGGCTGGAGTGTCGTGATCGGGCCGTCGTAGACGACGCTCGCGTTCTCAGCCGCATCCTCGACTGTCACCTTCAAGGTGTGCGGGCCGTTGGCGAGCGTCGCCGTGTTGATCGGCAGATCGACCGACTCGCTCGCACGGCAAGGCTGCGCATGGTCGAATATCAGCGTGCCCGCGGCCGCGCCGATCGGGATGCACCGCCCTTCGTTGTTGTCAGGCGTGCCCGAGTAGACCGTTTTGCCGTCGATCTGGACGATCACAAGGTAGACACCTGGGCCTCCGGGATCGGTTGCCGAGAAGGTGAGTTCCTGCGTGCCTTGGGCGTTCGGGCTCAGCAGCGTCCCGCCAAACCCACTCGCTGCCGGCGTCGCGGTGTTGGAGAGCGCGATGGCTGCGCTACTGACATACACGCCCGCGTCGATCCCTCCGTTGGCCGGGCATGATGTCGCCCCTTCATAGGGGCCAACGCACACCGCCACCGCATAGAGATTGCTCCCGCCGAGATGCGTGATCGGGAACGCTCCGCTGAGCGCGCCGTCCTGGCCGCAGGCAAGGTTGTACTGGCAGTTCGCCACCACATCGGCGGAGTCGTAGCTCGCGCTCGGCGTTCCCAGCCATGCTTGGCCATGTGGGGAGGTCAACGTCGCGGTGATGCTGCCGCCCGCGATCGTCGAGCCGGCTGGTGCCGTGAATACCCACTCGGGGCCTTCGTAGGCGCCTTGTGGTGCTTCACCGCTCGTCACGGCGCTCAGGTCTCCGCCCGAAGCGCACGTATTGGTGTCGCCGCTACCGGGACCGACGGCCCCGGTCTCGCTTGTGCTCCATCCTTCGGTCGGGGCGGGCTGACCGTCAGGCTGTGTGCAGGACACAAGCGTCCACGTTCCCGCTTGAGCGCTCGAGGCGCAGAGCACAAGGAACAACACAACGCACCCCAAGGCCATAAGCCACAGTCCGGCCATGTTCCACCGTGTGAATGGTGTTTTAGTTCGTGGTGACATCGACCGCCCCGCTTTCTCCGTGTGCGAATGGGAAGCCGGCTTGGCCACCGAGCACCGACGCCCGAAATGGGAAGCGCCCGATGCCGCCCTGGAATTGGTAGACGACCTCGAAGCGCCCACGCGAATCTGTCTGAGGGACTCGGAAAGGCTCCCATCGTCCGCGGTAGTGGACGAGCAGCTCGACCGCGACCCCTTGTGGAGGTACCGGTCCGAGTATGTGCCCGCTGAGCGTGATCGTCCCTTCCGAGCCCGTCCTGCGTGGACTCACGGTAAGCTGCACGCCGGCCTCGACCGCCTCGGCGATCTTCGCCACGGCGGCATAGCTCGCATCGGTTGAGAACGCGCGATAGACAATCTCGATCGTGCGGCTGGGACCGCCGGGCACCGCCGCCGCGAACGTCCCATTCGCACGGGTCCTGGCGTGCCCGATGACCGCCAAGGGGGACGAGTCGCTGACCTGCTGTAGCACGTCCAGCGTCGCACCCACGATCGGATGCCCCTGGCCGTCGAGCAACCGCCCCGTCGCTCGCAGCGCGCGGTGCGCGTAGGGGCGGGTGATCCTGCGCTTGACGCCGAGACTGAGCCGCGCGGTGCGGCTGGCCGTCGCCCCGTTCGCTACAGCGACCCGCGTGGAGGCTGGCGAGCTTCCCGCAGTTGTGCCAAGACCGGGCAGCGCTCCGAGCGAGTCGTTCGACGGCTGCTTTGTCGAGATCGAGCCGTCGTAGACGACCGCGGAGTTGCCGGCCGCATCTTGCACCGAGACCTTCAAGGTGTGCTGGCCGTTGGGAAGCGCGGTCGTATTGATCGGGAGGTCAACAGACTCGCTCGGCTGGCAAGGCTGGCTGTAGTCGAACATCAGCGCGCCGCCGCTGCTGCCTACAGCTACGCACTTCCCGCCGTTGCTGTTCGGTGTGCCCGAGTAGACCGTTTTGCCGTCGATCTGAACGATCACGAGATACACGCCGGGGCCGCCTGGATCGGCCGCGTTGAGCGTGAGTTCCGCCGTGCCAGCAACGTTCGGGCTCAGTAGCGTGCCACCGATGCTGCTGCCTGTCGGTGCCGCTTCGCTGGAGAGCAGGAAGTTCGCCCAATGCACTTCCACATCGGACCATGCGCCTTCGCTTGCGCCTTCGTCGCAGGCATAGCCGGGCGCGCCACCGCACCCCGCCCCTACGTAGAAGCCGCCGCCAGCATCAACAGGCAAAGCAATGACCGTGGAGAAGCTATAGCTACCGGGCGAGCAGGTGCCCAGCCCCTCAGCGCACTGAAAAATGACATCGCCCGGATATACAAATTCCGGCGAGTAGGCAACGACGGTCCCCGAAGCGTTGTATCCACCTCCACCTGCGTATCCGCTGACGGCTACAGAGCCGCCTATGAGCGTCGAGCCAGCAGGCGGTAGGTATCTGAGATTCTCGCCGTTGCCATTCTCCTCCGCTGCTGCCGAACTCAGGAGACCAAACATCGGACACCTCGCGCTGCCAGTGGACCCATAGCCCGGGGTGCCGCTGGCGAACTGCGTCCATCCTTCGCTCGGCGCCGCCGACTGGTTGGGGTTCTCGCAGGAGACCTCCATCCAGTTGCCCGCATAGGCGTCGCCGGCATCGAGCGCCATCGTCATGCTCGTCAGCGACACGATTGCGCAGGCAAGCGCGATCGCGCCGTGGAGCCATCTGCCCCTATGAGGCGCGCTCGGCCTTTCGATGCCGTTCGGTGCCTTGATATGTCTCGTCATCGTCGCGTCCATCTCCCGTTCAGGGCCCCTTCTGGTGGGGGCTTTCGGGGTCTATGACCACGACGGCCACATACCGGCCAAACAATTTTCTGGAGGCTCATGGGCTGAATGGACCCCCGCTGCTGTGAGCAGCGCTGTGCGCCTGTTCGGTGCCGCTGGCGGGCGTGCTCGTCCCGGTCGGCACCCCGAGGTAGGCGAACCCGCCCGGTTCGCGCTGGCCACCTGTACTCGGCCTGCTCGTCTGACGAGTGCTTCTGACTACGTGGCCTGGCCTTGAGGGCCGTCGGCGTCTTGAGGGATGCACGGCTCGAGGAGTGCTCGCGCGCAAAGACGGTGCCGGGGAGGCACTGATCAACTGCGCCGCAGGCGCGCTCGAGCGGGGGGCTGTGCTGGCGGCGTGATGGTGTGGACGGGCCTGCGGATGGTCGAGCACGTGAGTAGCGACCGCGCCTCCCGCGATCACCGCGACCAGGGCGCCCGTGAGCGCTGCCTTGGCGGTGACGCCGCCGCCAGCAAGCAGCGCAGTGGCGCGTTCGCGCACCCCGCCCTGCCCGAACGGCAAGCCATCGGCGACGAAGCGGTGCATGAGCATCCTGGCTCGCAGACTGAGCTTCGCAAGCCAACCGAGATGACCGACGAATACGGGCGGGAGCAGCGCGGCGGCCTGGTCGCGGAAGCTGGCCCGCAGCCGCCTGGCGTTGGTCTTGTGCTCGGTGCGGCAGTGCGCGCAGCTATCAAGATGAGCGAAGGCACGCTCGGCGATCTGCTCGCTCGTGCTCTCGCCATTCTGCAGCGCCTGGATCGTGCGCGCCCTGTAGCCACACAATCGGCCTGTGTCGTAGAGCAACTGGAAGCGCTCGCGCTTGCGCGCACACGCGCGGCTCATGTTGCGAGCTTCGTTGACAGGGATCTCAAGCACGGCTGCGATGGCCCTGTACTGCAACCCCTCAGCAAGCCACCCAAAGACGCGCTGCTCGTCCTCGGTCAGTTCGGTCTTGAACTCCAGGGCGATCAGACGATCCTCCTGGGCGAGCACTGCTGGCTCAGGGGCGCTCTGCTCCTCACTGGCCTGAGCCATGAGTCGTAGGCCGGGCGCGCTGTGGGCAAGGATCTGGCCGCGTCGACGTTCGTCGCGGTGCAGCCGCAGAGCACGTTGCTTGATGCCCATGCGCAGCGCGTTGCGAAGATGCTCTTCGCTGGCATACGGTCGCTTGTAGAGAGCAAGCGCCGTTTCTTGGTAGATGTCCTCGAGCTGCTCGGTGCTCAAGCCCCTGCACTCGGCAAAGCCACGGGCGACACGTAGCTCGCGTGCTTGCCATTCCCCGAGGATCTGACCAACGCGCTCGGAGCCAAACGCACGCCGCTGACCTGAGCTCGAGGCAAAGCTCGCCGCTGCCCCCGATCCTTCATCGGGCCGTTTGGTGCCTGATTCCTGCGCTTGAATATCCATACCCATGATCTCCAGGTCAGCCCTGACCCACACGGAATAGTGCTGCTCTACTGAACGATTCCGTAGAAACCCACCTTACTTGTAATTTTTCTTGCAAGCGACCGAAGCGCGTAAGAAGGTAGCCCGGTCCTGCGGGACCAAACTCGTCCAACACCCGCGCATGGGTACGCGTCGCTCTCATCGGTGGGGCACCGCGACGGTCTCGATCGCCGCCGAGCAGAGCAGCACGAAGACGATCAGGGCGAACCACACGAGCCCTTCTCGGATAGTGAGCGCCCGGCGTCGCTGCACGAGCCAGGCGCTCGCGCCGAGCGCGAGTCCTCCCCACTCCAGAGGTAGCTGGGGGAGATAGGGCAGCACCCGAGCGCCGTAGGCGCCCAGCGCCGCGCCCACCTGCAGGGTGTTGACGACGATGCACGCCAGCAGTAGACCGTCGGCGACACGCGTGGCCAAGCGGTGGCGGTGGGCTCCGATGACGCCGAGTAGCAGCGGCCAGCCGAAGATAGGCGTGTTGTGAGCCACCAAGAGGAGAACGTGCCCAAAGTCGCGCGGAGGATTGTGCTGGCGAGCGAGCGTCAGCCCGAGCACGTGCCGGGCGGGAAGCGCAAGCACTGGGCCGGCGAGCGCGACCAGTCCAGCGGGAATCAGCGTTGCCACCCAGGCTGCGGCGTAGGCGTAGGACCACGCGATGGGGAGCTCCACCGGCAGCAAGCGGCGGCGAGCCGCTTGCTCACTGGATCGACTCAATCCTGTGGCAGCCATTGACTTACGGCGTAGCCGCCGGGTATGCGCGCGAGCTCCGCGAGGGTGACGTGGAAGGAGGCTGGTAGCCCTTCGTACTGCGTGTCGCCGCCGGTCTGCTCGCGGGTGACGATCACCCACATGCTCGGTCGTGCGAGGTCTTGGGCGATGCTGATGGTCTGCCCGCTGTTGTAGATGTGCCCGCGAGCGATCGTCGTGTCCGAGCGGCTGCTCGCGGCAGCTTGTCGCTCAGCCAGGCGTGCCGCCCCGAGGGCCATCGCGGCGAGCCTCCGCTGGTTTGAGCTGAGCGTCCGGTAGGTCCAGTTCGTGTAGAGCTCGCTGAAAGTAGCCAGAGCCTTCGCAGGCGTCGACTGCACATCGGCCGGTGCCTGTGCCGAAGGCGTTGGCGGCGCTGGAGACGGTGGCTCACCGGCGTTCTGCGGCGAGGCGCTCGAGGTGCCCTGCGCGGTGCTGGGCGCGTCGGGATTTGTGCAACCCGCGAGTGCGAGGACGGCAAGCAGCAGACAGATTGAGACGAGTGCTCTGCTCATAGACCGGGTGGATGTCGGACGGTCCATGAGGCCCAGCTGGGGACCGATGCGGAGACGCGCCACTTCGGGCCGGGCTTTCCCGAGTTCGGTCCGGTGTCCCATTCGGGAGCTTCTACGGTGTCGAAACGCAATCCGGCGATGTAGATGAAGGTGTGTGCCGCGTTGGCGTAGATCGAGACGTACTGGCCGGGGCCAGGGTCGCCGTAGGACTCAAGTTCGGTCGAGTCCTCGGCGTATTCACCGAAGGCTCCGCCGGCGTGCAGCACGTAAGAGACGGCCGAGGAGCAGTCATATCCCGGTTCGAGCCTATTCAGGGACGTGCGGTGAGCACCGCCCCACAGGTAGTCGGCGTCGAAGAGGCGATTGCCTGCCGCCACCATGCGCTTGACCGCCTTGGGGGCTTCTTCACCGGCGGCGGCCAGGCCGCTCGGCAGGATCTTCGTCTGCGTGCCCGGCGTGAGCGGCAGCGGAATGCTGCCCCTGCCTTCCAGAGCCGGACAGGAGCTCGCGCCCGCTTCGCTGCCGCTGGCTTCGGTTGAGCCCGGGAGCGCTTCGAGTGTCGGTGCCGCGCCGGTCGCGGGTGCGAGAGCGACCCGCACTGCGCTCTTGGTGATTCCAAGCTGCTGTGCTGCTTGCCACCACACGTCAAGGCGGTAGGGCTGGCCGTTTGCGATGAACTGGCCGGGCCCCTGGCCGTAGCCGATGTCGCGCTTGAGCAGCAGGCTTTCGCGGCCGTCATGGGCGACGCGAAGCCCGGTTAGATAAGGCAGGTTCGCAAGGGCGTTCGCGTCGTTGAACGTGAACGCCCCGCCGTTGGCGGGGTTGCTGTCAAGGACACTCAGCTCAGCGAACGTGTCTGGGTGAGAAGGGAGATAAGCCTGGCCCGGATTGGGGATCGACCCGTAGCTGCTTGAGGTGGAGTCTCCCGGTCCTCCGTACTCGGTCGCGCCGACTTCATACCAGCGCCCCGGCTTGAGCTGAAGCGGCGCCGCGTAGAGACCTGCGGCGAGCGGGCCGCCGCCGGCGGGCTGGTCGATCGTGCTTTCGCCACCACTTGCACAGCTCGCTTCCGCTTGTTGGGCGAACAAGCCTGCGATGCCCGCCGCGACCAGCACGGGCATCAAGAGAATCATCAGCACGACCACGAGCAGCACGCCCTGCACTTGGCGGTTTCGCAGCAGCGCAATGGCGATCCTCGCCTGCATTACGCCGCCAGCTCCAGCTCCGCGATCGCCGACGCTCGCCACTGCTCATCCACGCAGAGCAGCAATGCTTCCCAACGTGCCTCCCAATCCTTGCCGCCGACCTGGCGCAGCGCGAGTCGGCGCACTGGGTCATCGCGTGCCGGGCTCGACGTAGCGATCCAATACTCCAGCTCGGCGACGATGATCTGCACAGTCGCCTCGCCTCGAGTCCCGTTCTCTACATAGACGATCGCGTACTCGCCGGGGACAGTCCGCGACTGCGCTATTGCGGCCTCGCGCTCCTCGGTGAGGTTCAGCGCCTTGCGCATCCGTGCGAGCTCGCTCGTCTCCTGGCGGCCGGTGATCCGCACCTTCGCGTTGGCCAAGAGCGCCTTGCCGTACTCGGTGTCGAAGTCGCTGATCTGCTGGGAGATCGCGATCAGCCACACGGCCCAATGACGACTGCGCCGACAGAACTCGTTGAACCACCGGCCGGTGGCGGGACGCTCGGTGAGCTTCCACGCCTCATCGACCACCAAGTAACTCCTGCCGGCCCAGGCGTGCTTGGGACCTTCCCCGGCCAGGTACTCGCGGCGCGTGCGGTTGATCTTTCGCTTGACGTGCTCGCACAGCACGAACAGCACGGCGGCGGCCTTCGCCTCCGGCACGCTCTGTGTGTCAAAGACGATCAGCGGTGCGTCGGGGAGGATCGTCGTCGGACGATCCGTCAGGTAGGCATAGGGACCGTCGAGCACATAGTTGTTCAGGCGCATCGAGAGGTTGCGCAGGGCCTCGGCGATCCCGACTGAGCCCTCGCTGCGCTCCTTGTGGTAGCGGCGCTCCAGCTCCTCTTGGAGCAACAGCTCGCGTGGTTGCTCGCCGGTCAGCGCGCAGCGCTCATACACCTCGGCGATCGCGAGACCGAGGAGGTTGCTCTCCAGGTCGGTGAGCCCGTAAGAATCTTGGCCAACATGGTGCTCGCCGAGCAGCAGCGCGTGCAACGCGAGCAGATAGTCGATCTTCTCCGCTGAGACGTTCGCCGGGTCCTCGACGTCCCACGAGTTGATCGCGTGCGCGTCCGCGCCGATCTCAACCGACGCGGCTCCAGGGATCAAAGAGGCGAGGAACGCGAAATGGCCCGCCCTGTCGATGATGAACCCGGTCGCACCCTGGGCGATCGCGCGGATCAACAGGATGATCGTCGCCATCGTCTTGCCTGATCCCGTGATCCCAGAGACCAGCATCAGATGGTTGGGGTGCGCGCTGTCAAAGGGATCTATGCGCTCGAGCGTGCGGCCTGGCAGGGCATAACCGAGGGGGATGCCGCCGGGGCTGCCGCAGCTCGTCCCGATCAGCGAGAAGGTGTCCCCGACGTTGCGGCTGACGTACTTGCGCTTGCGTTTGGCGACGTCGCGGCCGAGCGGCAGCGTCGAGCACCACAGCTCCTTCTGAGCGAAGAGGCCGTGGTTGATGCGCGCGTCACTTGCCATTGTGACCTCCCGCGCAGTGGCCTGGCAGAGCTCTGCAAGTCGCTCGGGGTCGGTCTCGCTGGTCGCGTGGTAGATGCTCACGCGGTAGATGCCCGCCCCGACGCTCGTCGCCAGCTCGTCGACGAGCTCGGCGGCCTCCTGCTCCTGCACTCGTGCGTCGGGGTCAAGCGGACGGCCGTGGGCCTCTACACCACGGTTGACCCCATACAGGCGCTTGTAGCGGCGCTTCTGGGCCATCCGCTCGCGGTAGCGCTCGGTCGCCTGGATATGCACGCTCAGCACGAACGGGCTCGGGGACTGCATCATGTGAAGCAGCCAGCCGAGCCACGTCTGCTCCGGTGCAAGCGAAACGTAGAAGACCTGCTCGAGTGAGTCGCCCATCCTCAGACGGGTGCGGTCGGAGAGGTCGATCGGCGCGGTGCAGATCGCCTCGGCGAGTGCTTGTGCGCGAGCGTCAGCACCCTGAGAGCTCTCGCCTGCCACCAGTGCTTGGACGACCTCGCCCTGCATGAAGCTGGCGGGCAGAGCGCCCGAGCTCTGCCCGGCGGGGTCAAAGCGGCTGTGCAGCAGGTCAAGCACCTCATGGCCCGAGAGCGACCGTGCCGATAGACCCATCGCGTCGAGGTCTGCACGGATGCCTTCGCAGTGGCGCAGCGAGTCGCGGATCGCCCGGCGATGCACCGAGTCCTTCAGGCGCAGCGCTCGCCCGCCGCCTGTTTTGAGGATCGGTCGTCCCGTTGGACTCCAGGGACAAACCACGAGGTAGCGCAAACGCAACGGCTTGACGGTCTGCGCGGTCTTTCGCAGCGACTGCTCCTGGGCGATCCCCAGCCGGCGGATCGCCTTTGCGCGCTCATGCTCGCCGGCGTCCTCCGCGCTACCGGCTGCGCGCTCGCAGCGGTAGGTCTCCTCGGCCAAGAGCGCCTCGAGATCCAGCGCCGTGCCCTGCACGTAGAGCTGCAGGGACTGGCGATCGGGTAGCCGCGCGGCGATCTGCGCGAACGCCGCGGAGATCCGCTCGCCCTCGGCCTGCTCGACAGCAAGCGGGTTGACCGTCCCGACCTCGAGATAGCGGACGTAAGTGCCGTCCTCTGCGATCAGCAACCCATCGGGCTCGATCGCGGCGACACCGAGCAGGTCTGAGGCGCAGCGGTTGCGGCCCATCAGCCCCAGCGCTCCCAATTGACCTCATCGCCTCCAATGGGCGATCCCTCCTGCGAGCGTTCCTCGAGCGCCTCCTCGGCTTGCGCGAGGATCACCACTCCCCGAGCACGCCGGTCTCCCAGGGATGCGGCCGAGAGGGCATGAATGCTCCAGCGCCAGCTCCACATTGCGCGCAACAGCACCGTGAGCTGAAGGCCACCGCTCTCTGAGACGTAGGTCAGCGCCGCGGGCAGCCCGATCAGAAAGACGCAGAGCGTGATCGCGGGCTTCGTCGGGACGTGCGCGATGTGGATCAGCCCGACGAGCGAGCTTGCGCCAGCGATCAGTGTCGCCCATTGCTTGATCGTGAAACCGACCAGCTTCGGCGGATCATCAAGCGACCTGAAGGTGCGGTGGATCATTTCCCGCTCCGTGGACGCGGCCTACGCTTCTTGGCGGGCGGCGGCGGAGCCGGCTTGGGAGGCTGCTTCACAGAGCCAGCTCCCCGCCCGCCCTGCGTCTTGGGGTTCCTGTTGGCGGGTGTCGCTGCTTCACGACGCGCGCTATTCGTGACCTTCCGCCCGGGGTGCGCGCCGCTCGCCGAGCCCGACGATGGTTTCGCTGGGGATGCCTGCCCGCCAGGTGGCGATCCAGCGTGTGGCTTTGCCACCACCTTCGGTGCAACGCCAGAGGGAGAGCCCGCTGCGGATGGCCCGCTGCTTGCCGGCGCTCGCCCGCCAGCGCTCCGGCCAGGCGCACTCGCAGCACCGACGCTTGCTGGTGTCCGGCCGGTCGCGCTACTCGCGCCGGCACTCGGAGCCCTGCGTGCCCCCGAGCCACGCGCAGTCCCTCGTGTGGCCCTGCGCGAACTGCCGGCCATCGCCGCGCGAGCGTCGCGCGGAGCGCTCGCGATGATCGTTCCTGCGCGCGAGATCCGCTCGCGCAGACCACCACGCCCGCCCTTGCCCGCTCCTGCCATCTTGCCCGCCAGCAAGCCGCCCGCGCCACCGGCCAGGGCCGCGCCCGGTATGAGGCCGCTGCGGCTCGCCGCAGCGGCCAGCCCACGCCGAGCAGCACCGATAGGCCCGCCCGCGGGAGCGCCCAGCGCACCCGCGGCACGCCCAGCGCTTGCTCCAAGCGAGGGGATTCCCTGAAGGCCGACGCTGCGAACCCGTGCGTGCGAGGCCCGGATACGCTCTGCGCCGGGCATTGAGGGCTGGCCCTGCGCACTCGTCCCTGCGCCTTGGAGGCTCGCGCCGCCGAGGATGTGACGCAGCTCGCCGAGCAGCATCAGCGGCAGCTTCACCGCGATCACGAACGTGATGAGCCCCGCGAACGCGGCCTCGATATGCCCGCCTATGCCGGCGGCGCCGTTCCAGCTCGTAGCGTCCAGCGTCAGTGCTCCGGCGGTCGCGAACAGCAGCGTCCAGCCCAGCGGGACCATCACGACGGCCATCAGCGCGTGTCCCCACACCCTCGTCAGGTGCGAGAGCTCGGGGATCGGCCACACGGCGATCAGCAGCGGCCCGGCGCAGTACGCGAGGGCAAGGATCAGGAAGATCGCGGTCTGAGAGACGAAGAGCCCAGCACCGAAGGCCACTCCGAAGAACACAAGGAACGCGCCGAACACGCCGCCGGCGCCGAGCAACAGGGCACCCCCGAACAGAACGGTGATGATGCTCGCCAGACCGCCCGCGACGACCGGGAAGGCGAGGATCGCGTGCGTCAGCGTGTTCGTCGCCGCGACCGTCTGCTCGATCAGCCAGCGGTAGGCAACGAGCAGAAATGTGGCCCACGCGCACCGCGCGATGCCCGTCGCTGGGTGAGCGGCGCCGGTCAGCCCCAGCATCCAATAGCGCAGCGTGCAGACCGCGAGCGAGACCGGCATCAGCGACATGCCGAGATAGGTCATGTCACCCTCCAGTTCGCTTATGTGCCTCCACCGTGAAGGGTCCGGCAGGGCGACGAGATGCTGGATCGTGGCGACGGTCGCGTGCTTGAGAAACCCAGGGACCAGCGCGCCCGCCAGCACCGAGAAGAACCCCTTGGCGATCCCTTCGATGATGCTGTGAAGCGAAGGCAGCCCGAGGAACGCCAGCGGCGCGAGGGTGCTCCCGCCACTCGCCGACGCCGCCGGCGCGAGCAAAAGCTCGCAGGCGAGCGCGCCCGCCGTCACGGCCGGAAGCATCCACAAGCTCGCGCGGCGCACCATCGTGCCTACGCCACGATCCCGCTGATCGACGCGAGGATCGCAAGCCCGACGATCGTCTTGATCGCGACGTCATGCGCCCTTGAGTGACCGGCCATGAACATGATCGCCACGACCGCGATCACCAGGCCCATAGCCGTGCTGCCCAACCACACGAGACTGCCCTGCAGCTTTTCAACGAAGTTCTGCACTCCGCTGATCGGCGTGCCGTGAAATGCACCAGCCGCGTTCAGCGCGTGCGCTCGCGCGTCGGGGAACACCACGACCACGACCGCTCCAAACGCCAGCCCCAACAGTGCGCCGAAGGCCAGCACGGCCTCTCTGCCTATCAGCGGGGGGATGCCTGTCGATCTGAATGTGAGCGCCATCACTGGCCTCACCTCCTTTGTGTTGATTTGCAAGCTCACGGTGAGAACAGGCCCCCTTGCGTCTGCCGCGCCGCCGGTGCGGACGGCTCGCCGGTGGCAGCTCGAGGAGCAGGCGATCGTGCGGGCGACGTCTGTACGACCGGGCGCTCAGGTGGCGCCGCGATCTCTCTCACGGGCGGCCGTCCTCGAAGGTGATGCGGAGCCTGTGTGGACCGTGCAAAGGTGTGAGCCTGCGGGGGTCGCGTTTCCGGGCGAGCGCTCTTCACTCTCGGCGCGGGTACTCGAACATGCGTCTCGGGCGTGTGTGTCGGCGCAGGCTTTTTGGTGCTCGAGATGGCGCTCGCCGTAGGGGTGCGCGCGTGCTGGCCATCCAGCGCGGAGGCGAGCCCGACGAGAATCCACACTGCCAGCGCAGCGCCCACAAGCCTGACCAGCAGCGAGTGCTCGCCAAGCCAGGCCCGCACACCACCGCCGCGAGCGAGGACAGTTGCGGTGCGTCTATGCGGATAGACCCTGCGCAACCTTCTCGGCCCGTTGGCCCGTCCGGCGAGCACGTCATCCAGATGCACCACGAACTCGTCGTGCGAGAGCTCGGTCTCACCTCGCTCGTCACCAGAGCCGCCCACGAGATCCTCGCCAGGTGCGTAGGGATCATTGGGAGAGCTCCACTCCTGTGTGAGTGCAGCCTGCGCTGCCGGTTCGCGCTCAAGCAGGATGGGAGCGGGCGGCGGATCGAAGACCCGCGGCCCGCGCTGGGCAAGACCCGGCTTGCGTCGCCGCGCCCTCGTCGGCGAGCTCGACGTATCGGGCGGCTCGGACTCGGCTTGCTCCGATGCGACGGGCGCTTGAGCGGGAGGATCGCTCGTGGCGGGCTCCTCGTCTGTAGGCCCGCTCCCGGGAGCAGCGACGTACAACGTCACCATGCCGTTGCGGGCAAGATCGCTGCCTGCGGAAGGCTCCTGCTCGACGACGAGCCCGATCAGCTCGGAATCGCAGCCGAACGAGCGATCAAGGCCAGGGCACAGACCAGCGCGGCGCACTGCCTGGGCGGCATCTCCAGCCGGCTGGCCGACATATTCGCCCACCACCTGACGGCCCGATGGGCCGCCCCGGCGGGCGCTTTGCGCGCGCTGTGCCCTGCGCGCTGGGGCTACGGTTGTGTCATTCATCGTGGTTGCTGACCACGACCGACACAGACCGGCCAACAAATTTCTGAAGGCCTGAGCTGCTGGCCCTCAGCGGCTCTATGCAAGCCCGTCGACGGAGCTCAGCGCACCGAACTTCCACGTCAATTATGCGCAGCGAGGAGCTGCGCATAACGAGCTTAGGCCGACCCCACGACTATGCCGACACTCTCGCAACGATCCGAAGTTGGGCGGGCTTCTCGGACCAGAGGAGAGCAGGAATGTCGGCATAGTCGGCCCTAATCCCGTTGCTTAGGACGGGAGCAGGCTCTGCTCTTGGTGGAAGAAGCAACCAACCAAAGTGCGACCCCGGCTTTCGTGTCTCGTCCAAGGCATGCATCCGCGGAGGGTTGATCGCGACGCTCGCTTGCTCACCGTGGCCTGTTGCACAAAGCCGTGTCCGGAAACTTCGGCCGCGCTTGCTGTGACGGTCCCTGAGGGGCTGGTAGCCCGAGGCCGGGCAGCGCGCGCCCCAGGCTAACGATGCGGTGGAGTGGAGGCCTCGCCGACCGTTCAGCGGGCATGCCAACACCGAGCCACAGATGAGTCCGATACTCAGAATCGCGCTCAAGCCTCTAAATCCACCTGTCGATTAGAGCGGCATGTATAGACACATGTCCGAGAACTCGGGGTGCGTAGCGCTGCCTGCTGCAGCTCTCCTGCTCACTGCGTTCGGGACCCAAGCGCTTGCATCTCCCGTCGGACTCGAAGCTGAAGCCAAGCTACTTCGACGGGCGAGAGGCTAGAAAGACTTATCTCGTGGGCTGGCGGGAGCGAGACTGGGCCAAATGGACCGACGCGGAGCGCCAGCGCTTCTTCGGGACCACGCGCTCAACCAGTTGGGCACCCACGCGGTCCAGCCCAAAAGCCGTCGGTAGGCGCCGAACGCTGAGAGAGACCCTCGCCGCGCTCGTACTGATCGCAGCCGCAGTGGCGTATTACAGCGGTGCGCTCAACTATTCCGCCCAGCGCACGATCAGCCCTACCTCGAGCGGACCTGCTCGGACGCCGTATCTACGGCTGCCACAGACGTCGCCCACGAGCACCAACCCAGCGCCTCCCTCCCCGCGCTACACCACCATGAGCGGCCCAAGCTCGGTGCCTCGTGGCACATACATGACGGTCACCGGCACGCTGCCCCCAGGCGAAAGTGGCCCCATCATCGTGGAAGGCGAGTGGGAATCAGGACCGTGGTACGAGCTCGCGTCCACGAACGCCAGCAATGGCGGATTCAGGGTGCGCTACACACTCCCCCGGCCCGGCATCGTCCACGTCCGCCTCGCGCTGCCCGACGGCGACTACGCCGTCAAAACCATCGAGGTCACCTGACTCGAGCCCGAAAGTTCGCCGCACGTATGTGGTGGACCGACACGCTCACTTTCTCCGGGGATGCAGACGCGAGCTCGGCGTCGGCGCGGACGACTGTGGCTCGTCCGACTCGGGAGTCTTCCGAGGGCTCATCGAGACGCCCGCTCTAGAATGACGTGGCACCCGCCGATGTCGATGGGGCGCTCCCATCAAGCCAAGCTCGAAGTTTCCGGCGCCCGAAGTGCTCCTGGATAGGATCGCGCAACGCTTGAATTGATTACGCTGGTGACACCTAACCCCACACCCACATACGGACTTCGCGAATCGACGCGGAAGCCAGTGAATCGCGCCGCTGCTGAGCTGACTCAAGCAATTAACGCGCTCGATGCCCACGATCGCGCCGAGCGGGAGGCGATGCCAACCGCCGTGGGCGACGTCGCCCGCTCGGGCAACGTGGACCCAGGTCCTGAGCGCGACCGTTGGGCTGAAGACGTCGCCCGGCTTGAGTCGATCGCGACGGACCTTCGGTTGGCGCGAGCACAGCTTCTGGAGCACCTCACGCCGCTGCGTGACCCACTAGTCGACGTCGCCGACGAGGCGCACTCGCTGCTGCCCGAGGGAGCGATGCGGGTTTTTGATGCGGAGCCCCCAATGCAACCGCCGGCCCCGCGGCCGATCTCGGGTATCGAGCGCGACCTCACACACGTCGATTGGGTCAAGGTTCTCACCCAAAACCTCCAGTGGGCGCGGCAATGGAGCCAGGTCTGGGCAGTAGCTGCGCTCGGGCCATGTTACCTGCTATCAACGACTATCGAGCACCCCACGCCCGAGGCAATGAGGCTCCGCACCTGCCTAGAACAGGCGCGCGACGAGCTCATCCAGTTCATCAACCGAGAGCTGCGATAGCGGCGCTCCCCAAGATCGTCCAACTCAGGAGTCTCGACGGCTACGCGGGGGTGCGCCTGCTTTCCGAGCAAACCGGGGAAGTCTGCGTCCCGCCGGAGCTACTCGCGCAAAAGACAGAGGGGGTTCGCCTCAGCGGCCCCGCGCAGTCGCCGCAAAGCGGAACGGTCCACCCTTGCTGCTATTCGGGCCTGGCCGCTGTCCATCTAGGCTCCCGAACCAGGAACGCACAGTCACTACTTCGAAGGCCTGTCCCTTTGCAGAACGCTGTGGAGTAGCCAGAACGGAGACGCTCGAAGGCGGCGACGGGTGTCCCTCCGGAACGTCAACTCCTTAGCCGCCAGCGCGGCAGCCTCACCGCCGAGCAGTGCGTGCGCGACTGTGCCCAGCTCAATCGGACCACGGGCGGCAGTTATTGTCAGGACGATTGTGGCCCCAATAGCTGCGTCGAGCGTCTTGCTCTGAGCGAGGCGGAGGAGGGTAGGCCGGGCGCCGAGATCCTCGAGTCCTTCGTTGATCTCAAGTAGGCAGGGGTCAATGATGCGTCGCCGAACCTCGATGAGCGCATCCTCTGACCGGCTGCCTGCAGCGATGATGTCAGCGGCCGCATAGCTCAATGCCGCGCGTAGGCGCACGCGGGACGGCCCGAGACGGTCTCGCACGTCGAGGAGCACGTCCAAGTCAGCGTCAGGGAAGCTGGGTAGCCGCCCGAGCGTTGCCGCCGCCAGTGCTCCCTCGATCGCTCGAAGTCCGGAGTCGTTGGGAGCTGGAACCCCGACCGGGATGACTGTTGGGGTCGTCAGCGCCCAATGAACCCAATAGCCATACAGCCGATCGAATGGGTTCGTCTCCCGGGTGTGGCGTCCGGATCCCATCTGCTCGAGGACGGGCGCAAAGCCGGGTGTCGTGTGGGCGAGTTGCTCCACGGTTCGGACAATTCCGCCGCACTTCTCACGCAACTCCCGAGCTTGCCTAGCAACCCGGAAGAGTCCGACTGCGTCAGCGCGCCGGTCGGGCCAAATCCGAGCGATCACCTCGACGCGAGCTGCATCAGAGCTAGCCTCTTCAAGGTCTGGCCAAAAAGCTTCGGGAGGGTCGGGCGCCTGGACTGCGTCTCCCCGGTAGGTGCGCTGAGATGCGACCCACTCCGCAAGCAGAAAGTCTTCTTCGTCCTGAAATGCGAAGGAAAGCGGCGAGCCGATGAGCGTGACGCGATCGCCGTAGAGCAACAAGCCTCTGACTCGTCGCGCGTCGCTTAGCGCCCTTGCGTTTTCGATTCGTCGCCTGGCGCGCCACGCATCCCCCGGTGCCGCGGGTGGCTCGTGCTCGCAGATCAGTGCGACCTCAAGGGCCGTTGCGCCGGGTACTGCGGTCTTCGCGTCAGTTGGCTCAGGCGCCATCGTGGTCACATCCTACGTAGGGCTGACCTGACGACCGGGATCGATCAGGCCCTCTCCGGACACCCACCGGCAACGAGGCAGGGGACCCGGGTTCGCCAAAAGCAGGCGCGCGTATCGGCGGCTGCGACACGCCTGCAGCGGACGAGGGTCAGGATCCGGGAAGCTTGACGTTCTCGAATGCGAGGACTTCGGCGAGCTTGTCGAAATGGGTGTCGCGATGGAGCACCGCGATGCCGCCGTGTTCAGCGGCGGCTGCGGCGATCAGGACGTCGGTCAGTGGCACGCGGTGGTATCCGTCGCTGCGTTCGGCCAACTCGCCGATCGCGCTCATCGCGGCGTCGGTGACAGCGCGATCACTGCGCAGGATTCGCAACGCGTCGAGTTCGCTCTCAAGCGCGATGTACTCGGAGGTGCTGCGAGCCGAGTAGAGGATCTCCATCCGCACGATCGGGGTAGTCCATAGCCGCTCGTCGGCTACCGCTGCCTTGATCAATCCGGCGAGCTCTCGGGGAGCGAGCGAAACCGCCACCACGCTGAGGTGTCGGCAATGAACGGCGCGTCGCCGAGCAGCAGTCCGACAGCGTCCACCGTAGTCGCTTACGACTCGTTGCCTGTCAACTGCTCGATGTTCTCGAGCGTGTCTCGATCCAGCCCATTTGGGCTGAACATGCGCTCGGCGAGTCGCCGCAAGCGCTCGAGCGCGCTCTTCGTCGCTCAGCGCTGGCTTCTCGGCGGTCGGGGTTGTGCTCACAACAGAATGCTTCATGACCCCAAGAGTAGCGCCTGAGCACGACAGGATCCGATCGGCGAACGCATGTTGGGGTCCGGTGGCTGGTAGAGCAGGAAGAACTGTTCGCTGTTCGATTCGAGGAGGATTCCATGCCCGTTTCTACTGTTCTCGATTCCGCTGGGCGGCGTCGCTCACCGGCGACCCTGCCCGGGTTCCACGCCGGCCGGGCACCCCGTAACAAAGGGATGCGCTATCCGGCCGACCCGCCGACCGTCGAGGAGATCATCGCCGTGATGCGCCACGCCGGTGAGAGTCGTCATGGTTGGCGGCTGTGTGCTTTGGTCGTTGTGCTCTGGCGTGGTGGGCTGCGCATTCAGGAGGCGCTTGCGCTCGCCGAGCCCGACCTTGACCCGCGGCGTGGGTCGCTGCTCGTGCGCAACGGCAAGGGTGGCCGCCGACGGGAGATCGGGATGGACGCCTGGGGCTGGGAGCAGCTACACCCCTGGCTCGCTGCCCGTCGTGATCTGCCCGTCGGACCCCTGTTCTGCGTCATCGACGGTCCGACCTGCGGACGACCCTGGTCGAGTGCCGCTGTACGCGTCGAGCTTCGCCGGCTCGCCACGCGGGCAGGGGTGCGACGCCGGTTCGCGCCACATCAGCTGCGCCATGCACACGCCCTTGAGCTCGCCGGGAGGGCGTACCGCTGAACATCATCCAACGCCAGCTCGGCCATGCAAACCTAGGAACGACATCGATCTACCTCCAAGGAATCGACACCGAGGAGATCATCGCGGCCGTCCACACACGACGCGCACCTGATGATGTCCGCAACAGCCGGCTCTACGCCTCTGAGCGACCAGCACATCAAACAGCGGGGGCGCGGCGAGCGCCCCCGCTCATCAGGTGACGCATGTAGCTCGCCGAGAAGCAGGCGTCGAGTCCGATCCCCGCGACACGGTCGCAATGGACGACGACGACCAGGAGCACCGGCGCATGCTCCTGACACGTTCGCTTGCGTCCTCAACAGGCGTGATAGTGGGGTTGCTGCCAGAAGCCCACTGCGGCTGGTTATCGGCCCAGGGGCGCGCGATTCTCAGCCGCGAGCAGTCCACAGGGACCGATACTGGTGGCGGATCCGTACGCAAACCGGGCTCGAAGTCGCCTCCGGATCTCGGCTCAGGTCATGTGGCGGCTTGCTTGCTGCTCTCAGGTGCTCTGATGTCGGCTGAGATTCGCTCACTGAAGTACCACGGCGAATCCGTCCCAGACGGCCTACTTCTCGCGCTCGATGAACTCGGCGGGCAAGAGAACCGGCGGGCACGGCGTCCAGGAGCTGCCGCAGATGTGCATCGCCCGAGACGATGCACATCGCGCCTGCCACCCGGGCAAGCGCCACGAGGTAGTCGTCCCCGGGGTCGGGTGTCAGGCCGGGATCGGCCGGCGGATCCCATAGAGTTCCGCTATGCAAAATACTCCTGAGATCACTGACGGACCTATAGAGGTCGCCTCCGCACAAGACTCGCGCGTGTTCGCATTCCGCGTCCAGCGCGGTGACACCGGCAAAGCAGTGTTTGTAGCCATCTCCGGCACGTTGATGGCTTCCGCAGTTGCGAGCCTTGCGCACCCTATGGGCAGCATCGTCGCCACGCAGGGCCGAGCCGCAGTAGAAGAATCGCTAGCTCATGGCCACGACTCTAAGCGCATCACTGTCTCTTCCGCAGGCGTTTGGGAGGAGCCAGCACCTCACGAGGACATGGAGTTTTGGGAAGCTATTGCGGAGGCAGGAAGCTTCGGCAAATGATCTAGAAAGCGGTCAAAGGCGGTTTGGCCCCCGGCGTCGAAGCGCGCAGCGGCACGCCGCACACCCCGGCATCGATCCCACGGCCAGGCTGAACACAACCGCAATGCCTCCATCGAACGAGTGCAAGACGACCGAAAACCCCGCGATCGCTGCTCGTCCAATCCAGCAGTATGAGTAGCGTCCGCCGACGTGCTCGCGTCACGCGAGATAGCGGGCGCTAGCGCACGAAGCGAGCGCGCAGCAACTCCTGCTCTGCAGGGCCTACTCGAGCGAGCGCCCGACGAAACAGCGTCGCCTGCTCAAGCGGGGCATTGGTGATTGTGAGTGTACGAGCAACTGCCGTGACGAGTAGGTCCTCGGCGGGCGGGAACACCTTGAAGTATCTCATCCGTCGAAGGGCCGAAATGAGCGCGGCAAGGCCCGCCTCTGACATTCGTGGTGGGTCGCTCACCGCATCGAGGGCGCCGAGCAAGAACGATTGTGCGTGTGCCTCGTAGTTGCCGCCGACGTCGTGAGCTACCGCGTCGATTGCGCGATGAACCCACTTGTCCATCTCAGTGGGCGCCTCGGCGAACACGACGTCGAGAAAGCGGATCACCCGGTCCATCCAACCGCTCATCAGTGCAAACCACGCGGTCGTGTCGCCTAGCGCGGCGCGTGTGCCGTCCGTGGGCTGCCAGTTGGCATCGCGTGCTATCTGAGCGATCTCGTCAACGGTATGACGCACACCCCACGCGCCATGGGCAAGTAGGCGCCGGCGAACGTCGTCCCTAACGTCCTCGGCGAGCAGGCCCCGATCCACCAACACATCGAGGAGCGCCACGGTACCGAACGTTGGAAGGCCGACTTCTCGCGCGCTACGGCGAACCGCGCGATCGTCAGAGAATACTGCGAAGTCCTTTGTTCGCGCGGCCGCGAGCGTGGCGGCCCATGCTTTCGCGGGCGCGGGCGCCTCTCCGCGCACAACCTTGATCAACTCATTGCTCGAGTCGTCCTCGTCGAGCACCTGTGCAGGAAGTGCCATGGCGAGTCTGTGCATCTCGGTCGCGCGTCTGAGGTTCGAGACTCGCTCAGACTCAGTCCACTCGCCGAAGTGAACGTGGCCGTTGGTTATGCTGATCCCGCCGACGCGATTGGCATCGGCCGTCGCGAGGTCCCCTGCGATCTCGATCTGTGTGGCCCGGGCGACAACGGACGAGGGAAGCACGTTGCGGAGGGTCTGCTCCACTACGTCGCCGAGCGCGGCCGCGACGAATATCGCGTTTGAGTCCCAGACCGCCCCTCCGGCGAGAGCAGCGGCGGCATCGGTCCTATCGAGCAGATTGAACTGATCGTCGGGGTAGGTGAGCGGAAGTGCCCCGAGCATAAACAGCGTCTCGCCTGTACTACGCCCAGACGCGGACGCCAACAACGCAACAGCGGCGTTCCCCAAGCGCACTTCGTTCACGCGAGTGCTCGTGTGTCGCTCGCGGGCTTCTAGCTGGGATCCGATAGCGAGCATCAAGGAACCGATCGGGTCGTCTAGGTCGATTGCGACGGTGCGGATCGCCCTTGAATCAGGGAATCGCTGTGGGAACGTCCCGAAGCTGTCGCGTAGCCGTGCCTCAAGCGTTGCCGGAAACGCACCCTCAGGGATGGCGCGACGCAGCGCGGTAAAGATCAGGGCAACCTCGAGGCGTTCAGGTCGGCTGTAGCGATCAGATAGACGAGCGAGCATCTCGACTCCCTCGACGGGGTTCGCCGCCGAGCCGAACACCTCAGCAAGCAGTTCAGCGCGCCCTTGGGTGTCCGGGTCGAGCTCGCCGAGCTCGCGCCATGCGCGGAGCGCGTCTCCCTGACGGAACTGCATGGTGAGTGCTAGCACCGTGGCCCAACGAGGGTCAGGCCTCTGATCGCATACGGCCCACTCCTGCGCGACTGACTCCAGGTCGCGGAAGCGTTCGGCTTCCTGCAACAGGTTCGCCGCCTGTGAGTAACCGCTTCGGCGGTCGTCGAGGCCGGCCTGTTGGTTGCGCCCGACCAAGAGGAGTCGATCAACCGCCTTGTCCCGTTGGCCTGCGTTCGCAAGAGCGCCGGCGAGGAGAAGCTGGTCTGCGGGAGCCGCAGTCCGGTCGAGGAGGGTTTCGCTGAGGCTGACTGCCTTCTCGTGGTTCTCGCGACGCCTAGCGAGAAGGATCAGGTGACGTAGCGCGTCGGGGTTGTCGGTATGCGGGAGGAGATGGGTTTCCACGGCGTCGAGGTCGCCCTCCGCATCGAGCCGGAACGCGCGAAGCATGAGCGCGACGCTCGGATTGATCTCGGCGACGATCTTCTCGGCAGTCTCGTTCCACTCGACAGCTGCGTCGTTGCTAGACGCGCAAAGGAGGATGTATGCGGCTCGCGGTGCTTCCTCATGCCCGGACTCCATGATCACGCGGAGTTCGTCAATGATCGCGGGGTCGATATCGCTGTCTCGACCCATGACGTGTGCTGCCGCGAGCTCCAAGCGGTCCGTCTCGTCGGTGCTCTCGTCTAGCAACGTCCCGACGTCAGCGAAGCGTCGTAGCAACATTGCGCCCTCCGCGAGCACTCGACGAGCTTCTACGGACTGGTACAAACGCGCATCGGCGAGTGCCTCGTCCAAGAGGTGGGCGCTCTCGTCGGCGCTCGCGCCGAGCGCGAGAGCGAGTGCTGCGCGACCAAGGAACACGCCGGCCGCGTCCCAACGCTCGCTTTCTCGCGCTCCCGCGTAGAGCCGCTTGAAATTATCAGCCGCGGCGAGCAGTGGCTCAGGTCCTATTCGTTGCGGCTTGGCAATATTCAGGTGCGCCTCAGTGAGCGTCGCGACACCGTCGAGCTCGTCGGCCGCGCGCTGGTCGACGAGCAATCCTCGTGCACGAGCGATCGCCTCTCGTGCCGGCACGAACTGGTTCTGCCGGATCAAGGCTTCGGCCCGGATGCACTCGGCCAGCCCCTCTTGATCGGAGTCTGTCGGGACGATCTCGTCCAGCAGCGCAAGTGTGTGCGCTGGGTCGTCGTCGTTGCGTGCCTCGTGCAGCAGGACGGCTGGGTTGCGGTCATCGGCTTGTCGTGCTTCCTCGAACAACTCTGCTGCTCGTTCAGAGTCGCCGTCGGCTGCAGCTGAATGCGAGGCGCGCACCAGTTGACGAACGCGATCATGAACGCCGGGATGATCGGCCGCACGTTCGTAGGCGCGCCGAGCCTCGGCGTTTCGTCCGATCGAGTCGGATAGTCGGCCAGCGGCTTCCCAAACGGCCGCGATACTGCCTTGGAGCCACGGAGCGTCTTGATCGATCGCATCGGCGATTCGAGTTGGGCCCCCGGCCTCGAGGGCTTCTTGGAGCGGTCCCGCATCCTCGGGGTTCTCGGCGACGAGTTTCTCGACGATGTCGGCTTGGCTCTGCGGAAGGTCTATCACCGCTCGTGCGACTCGAATGGCTTTCGAGCCGATGGCGGCGGGAGCAGGGGCGGCGGGCATCTCGGCAACCTGCTCTTGTAGCTCGCGAGCGGACTCTTGAATCAGGTCGCGAGTCATCTGCTGGTCTAGATGCGCCGCGTCTCGTTCATTCCGCTTTGCGCGGGGAAGGTTCGCCTCGATCGCGGCCACGACGAGGGCTGAAAGCGCATCGGAGGGGACTCCCTCGGCGTCGAAGTTGAACATCTGTGCAAACGCGGCCTTGAGTGGCTCGCGAACGGAGGAGTCGCCCGTCTCGAGCCAGTGCTTCACCGGCCCCGCGATATTGGGTTGAACGAGTAGGCCGTTGAGCCTGTCTACGATCGCATCGGCGGCCTCACCCGGGACAAGCGACGATTTCCGAACGTCGGCGGAAACGAGGCGAAAGAGGTTGGCGACCTCGTTGTTCGCGAGGAATCGCTTGAGGGCTTCGCCTGTGAGCTGTGCAGCGCCGAGCGCTTCGAACGGGACAGACATTCGCGTACCGTAGTCGAGTACTAGGCGTAGCCTCTAAACCTGGATCCACCGGTGTTGTCCGGGTTGGGGCGTTGAATGACCTCCTGAATCGGGCTTGGTAGCGACAGATTGAGGCTGTCGCGGCCCGGGATCAGGAGGTCACTCGTATGGTGCAGGATGACGAGCGGGTCGGACTGGACGGTGTGCGGGTTGTTTTTGACGATGATCGTGTGGTTTCGGACGCGGGGATCGCGTTGGTCGCGACGCTCGCGGGGCGGCTCGGGATCGAGGCTCTCGTGGGCCGGTTCGTGAGGCTTCGTCGTGACCGGCCGGGCGCGACGAACGCTGGCAGGAAGGTGATGGCGCTCGTGTTCGCGATGCTGCTAGGCGCTGACTGCATTGATGATTGTGATGTGCTGCGGGCGGGCCGCACGCGCCGATTGCTGGGTGGCTGGCTGCCGGCACCGTCGACGTTGGGGACGTTTTTGCGGGCGTTTACTTTTGGGCATGTGCGCCAGCTCGACCGGGTGCTCGCAGAGTCGTTGACACGCGCGTGGTGGGCGGGTGCCGGCCCGGGCGTCGAGCGGCTGATCGTTGATGTGGACAGCTTCATCGGGCAGACCTACGGCAACCAGAAGGAGGGTGTCGGTTTCGGGTACACCAAACAGCGCGGGTATCACCCGCTGCTCGCGAGCCGCGCAGGCACTGGCGAGGTGCTGCACGTTCGGCTGCGCAAGGGACAGGCGAATACGCAGCGCGGCGTTGTGCGCTTCGCCGAGGAGCTAATCGCGCGCGTCAAACGAGCAGGCGCTGCCGGCGAGAAGCTTTTCAGGGCCGACTCGGGGTTCTGGAACCGCAAGCTGATCGCGAGGCTCGAGCAGGCGGGCTGGCTCTACTCGATCAGTGTGCGCCTGCAGTTCTGGGTTCCCGCCGCGATCAAACAGATCCCGGAGTCGGCGTGGCAGCCCTTGGAGGACTACTCCCAAGACGGCGAAGCGCAGATCGCTGAGACGACCACTCACGGACGACGGCTGGTCGTGCGTCGCACCCGACTCATCGGCGCGCAAGCAGAGCTGTGGCCGGACTGGCGGTATTTCCCGTTCATCACCAACCGCACCGAGGCGTTGGGGGTCGTGGAGGCTGAGCACCGCCAGCACGCCGTCGTGGAGCTCACGATCCGCGACCTCAAAGACCAGGCGCTCGCGCACTTTCCCTCCGGCCAGTTCAACGCGAACAGCGCCTGGACAGTGATCGCCTGCATCGCGCACAACCTGCTGCGCTGGACCAGCGCGATCGGGCTCTCCGGCGAGACCGTGCGCGTCGCGCGCACCATGCGCCGCCGGCTGCTCCAGATCCCGGGCCGGCTGACCCGCACGGGACGCCAATGGACACTTCACCTTCCCGCTCGATGGCCATGGCAACACGACTTCACCAGTGCGCTCGCCCGCATCCGCGGACTCCCAGAACTCACCTGAGCGCAAACCGCCGCGATCAGAGAACCAGCTGAGCCGCCACTCAACACCGAAGGCTCAGTGCTGCCCAAAACACGTTGCCAGGGGCCTCCAAAAGGACGCCATCGCTCCCACACACCGACCAACACCAGCACGGCACCCGAAAACCACGCCAACGACACCAATCACCCACAACCAGGTCATCCCGCGGTGGATCCAGGCTAAAGCGGCGGACGAATCGCGCTCGCGAGGCGGCCGTCAATCTAAAGGCGCGGGTTCGCGCAGCGCAGAAAGCGGACGAGCCGGCTAACCGCGTACGTGTCGGGGTACTGGATCACCTCGACGCAGTAGGCGACGCACAGCGCGGTCCCGCTGGACGCGTGATCCCCGCGCGGCTCCAAGTGCAGGTTCGATCCGCACGTCGCGACGCACCTGCTCGTCGCCAAAGCAGGCACCTCGTCGGCCCGAGACCGGACGCATGCTTGGGACGATCTGCGAAAGCGTGATCGCGCCTGTTTGGCCGCTCCTTTCCACCAACTGCAGAAGCTGGTTCCGGCCCTAAGTAGACGGCATTGGGGCTAACTATGCCGACGTTTCTGCTCTCCTCAGTCCGAGAAGCCCGCCTACTCAGGATCGCTGCAGCGGTTTCGGCATAGTCGCGGCGTCGGCCTAATCGCACCTATGGGGAGACCCCCATAGGTGCGCAAACCGGGAGTCCTCGAACCATCCGGGGGCGCGCACGATCGCGGGCGGCAGATCGCGGTAGACGAGCACCGCGCGCCCGCGCCCGATCTGCCTCAGCCACGGCGAGGGACCGGCCTTCTGGTGGGCGATGCTCAGGGTGTGCCGTGCCAGGCCGGTGGAGCTCGAGGCGTTGGCGACCTGCTCCTCGCCTAGCAGCTCTGAGAGATACCCGGCGCTCGTCGGCTCAGCCAGCGGGGGGATAAAGACCTGGGCTGTGGACGCGGCGCAGATCGCGTCGCGTGCAGCTCGCCCGTAGCGCTGGTCGATCTGTGCGATCGACTGCCAGATCGTCGCGATCACGATGCCGTGATCCCCGCACTGGGAAAGCCACGATGCAAGATTGCGCACCGGCGCGATGTTCGCGGCCTCGTCCATGAGGATGAACAAGCGTGGATCAAGCACGCCGGTGAGACGTGCCTTGGCGATCGCCGCCTCATAGACCGCCGCGACCAGCGCGAGGATCACCGGCCGCAGAGCATCCTGATCGTGCCCAGCCGCGACGACATAGATCGTGTTCGGCTGCCCGTCCAAGAACCGCTCAGGTGTGAGGTCTTCGATCGCGCAGGAGGCGACCTGCGGGTAGCGGTAGGCGCGGAGAAGGTTCAGTGCGCTCATCACCGTCGTCTCGCGATTGCGCTCGTCGCGGCGACTGACGCCCTCGAGCTGATCCGCGGCAGCCGAGGCGCCCGCGCCCTTCAGATGGCCGATCGCGCCAGTGAAGTCGCGCGCGTCCAGCCAGCGCACGAGCTCGCTCATGCTCTCGCCCGCAATCGCCGCCGCGTGCAGCAGAGGCGCCAACATGCTCGCCGCCTCCTTGTCCCAAAACTCGTTCGCGGCGTTGCTGCTATCCGGGTGCGCGGCCGAGGCCAACGCTTCGCCCGCGCGGATCGCGCCCGTCCACGTTCGAGCCGGAATCAGCGGCGTGAACCCCGCGCTTGAGCGATCCCCGAAGGGGTCATAGACCCACACGCGGCCGAGGCCACGACGGTAAGGCGCGGTCGCCTCATAGATGTCGCGCTTGGTCGAAAGGACGAGTGCCGGTCCCCGATGATCCAAAAGCCACGGCACCACGAACCCGCTGGACTTACCGGCCCTTGGTGGTGCGATGACCATCGGCTGCACCTCGAGCTCCGCCGCCAGGGTGCGCGCCGGTACGCGGCCGATCACACCCAAGTAGGGACGCCCTGAGACCGGGCCCTCGACCCATAGGCGGCGCACGTCTGCGGGCACCGCCCAGGTGCGTTGGCGCACCCAGCCTCGATCGACTGCGCGGCGAGCGACGGTGCGCTGATCCTTGCCCAGCGGCGATCCCGCCCGCCACGCGCGCACCCGCCGGTAAAGACGCCACCCACAGCGACCCAGGAGCGCCAAGAAGCAGACGGCGGCGATCACATATGCGCCGGCCCCGGGAGCAGCGGCTCGCTCTGGCGCCCTCGGGAACGCGCGGTAGGGCTCACTCCAGCCGCCGCGCATGAGCAGCCTCCACATCGCGTGGGCCGCGTCGCCGACCGGCAGGCGCATCGGCTCATGCACGGAGAGCAGGCAAGCGGCCTGTGTCCAGCACCACGGCAAGACACCGCTGATGAGGCCCGCGAAGACGAGCACGCCCAGCAGGCAGAGCAGCAGCCTCATCGCGGGACGACGCCCGACCGCGTGGACCCTCACGGACGCCCTCCGAGCGACGGCGCGATGCGCCGGGCTGCCGGGAGCAGCGGGGCAACTGGTGGCGATGTGTCTTTCATCGCTGGTGCTGACCACCAGCGACTCAGAGCGGCCAGCGACTTTTCACGATCCCAGACGCTCAGTTACGCGCGCGAGCGCTCCTCACCCGACCGCGCCCCCGGATCTCTGTTGTCAGGACGGACTTGCACAGGGCTTGTGCGAATCCGTTGGCCGCCGTGAAGCGGATGTGGTCAGTAACCCGAGAAAGCCGCGGAGAGGCCGCGGCCGGCATACGCAAGGAGACATAGACGATGCCTCTCAGACGGCGAGCACGAACGGATCAAATGGACAGGCCCCAGAACGTGGGCCGACAGGCTGTTCAAGCGGCCCCTGTTGGTTGTCGGCACGTCGTGTCTTGCCCCATTTTGGACACCGCCGGACTAGCGCTTCGACCCCCCCTGCGGGGGGCTTCCCTACGCCCTTACGGGCTTCGGCTCCGCGCGCCGGTCGGCGTCTTTTTTGGGCTGCGTCACTAGCACCACCAACCACCAATAGGAGGAACAAGCAATGAACAACATCAACCGAGTCGTCCTCACCGGAAACCTGACCAGGGACCCCGAGCTGCGATCACTGCCGAGTGGCACCGCAGTCTGCGAGCTGCGGATCGCCTGCAACACCCGCCGCAAGCAGGACGGTGAGTGGGTTGACAAGCCCAACTTCTTCAACGTCACCGTGTGGGGCGGCCAGGGCGAGAACGCCGCTCGATATCTCTCCAAGGGCCGTCCGGTCGCAATCGACGGGCGCCTGGAGTGGCGCGAGTGGGAGACCCAGGAGGGCAACAAGCGCCAGGCGGTGGACATCATCGCCGACAGCGTGCAGTTCCTGGGCAGCCCCAACGGCAACGGCGAGGACGACGAGCGCGAGCTCGTCGGAGCGGGAGTCGGCGGCGAGGAGGACATCCAGTTCTAGGGCCCACGGGGCTCGCGTCCCTGACGGGGCGCGAGCCTCAAGCCCTCGAGCGGAGCGTGACCATGAGCCAAAGACTCCTCTTCGACCAGATGATGCAAGACCTCAAAGCGCGCGATGCGCGACTTCGCGCGCTGTGGGAGATGACACCCGCTCAGCGCGTCGCGTCGATGCGCCGCGGCGAACTGACACTCGAGCAGTGCGCGGCGTGGGCCGCACGCCACCCCGACCAAGTGCCGCTGGTCAACGGCGAGTTCGAGTACCTCACGATGTACACCCCCGAGGTGCGTGGGTGAGCACCCAGCCCGAGCATCCCAGCGATCTCTTCACCTATCTGCGGATGCTGGCGAGCGCCAGCGAGCCCAACCAGTTCTTTGACATACGCGAGGCGATGTCTGAGAACTTGATGCGCCAGCGGTTTGTCTCGGTGCTGCGCATTGGTCAGGCTGCGCGCCGAATTACCCATTTGGCTGGTCGGACTGACGTGTATGTCGGTGTCGCTCTGCGCGAGCGCGCGCACGGCGGCAAGAGCGCGATCAACGGATCGCACCTGGCCTACATCGAGTGCGACGATCCGCACACCCAGGATCGTCTGCGGCAGTTTGCCTGCCCTCCGACGATGGAGACCGCATCGGGTACGCCGGGGCACTCACAGCTCTACTGGTCACTTCGCCAGCACGCCGCGAGCCTAGAGGTCGAGAGCGCCAATCGACGCCTTGCTTTGGAACTCGGCGGGGACCCCGGCTGCTTTGACATTGCGCGCATCCTGCGCCCACCGGAAACCTTCAACTACAAGCACGACCCGCCCCAACCAGTCAGGCTCATCGCATATCGAGCAGACGCGCGCTACACGCTCTCCCAACTCACGAGCGGGCTTCCCGAAGACCCCAACCCACAGAGTCTCGTGCCTGTCTGGGCCGATAGCCGGCGAGTCGGGCGTACAACGCTTGACCGTGAACTGCTGGCGATCCCCGCTTCCGAGTACGTTCGCGTGCTGGCGGGCCTCGTGCCCAACAGAGCCGGCAAGGTGCTCTGTCCCTTTCACGATGAGACCGATCCGAGCCTCCAGCTCTACTCCGACGGGACCTTCTACTGCTTCGGCGCGCAGTGCAAAAAGGGAGGCACGATCTTCGACTTCGCTGCCGCCCTTTGGCGTGTCGGTACACGCGATCAAGGCTTCCTCGAGCTCCGCGAGCGTCTTGCCCGCGTATTCGGCCTCATATCACTCTCGATCGGAGGACCACCATGTTCAAGAACGCGATGACCGACGAGCTGCGGCGAATCCAGGCCAGAGCGAGTGCAGCGCGGTGCCGATACTGCCGGTGTGCCCGCTTGGTCCCATCAGCCGTCGTGCTGGTAGCGCTCGCCGGCTGCGCGTCTCAAGGAGCTGGCGCAGAACGATCCAGTGCACGCTGGCGCGCATCGACATCCGGGCATCACTGCGTTGAGCGTGGCGGCCTGCCTGACCCTCGCTGCACCCCCGGCGCGATCCGCGCGGGGGTCTCACTCGCCACGATCGGCACCTTCGGCTACAGCCAGTCCGTTCGTCCACCGGAGAGCTACACCGAGGCATTGAAGTTCGCTCAGATGCGCGCTTACGATCTGCCCGGTCGAGCGCGCGACTACGAGGAGGACCATCTCGTGCCGCTCTCGATCGGCGGAGCGCCCCGCGATCCCCGCAATCTCTGGCCCGAGCCGCGCAACGGCCCCAACAACGCCGAGCAGAAGGACCAGCTTGAGAGCTGGGTCGCGCGGAATGCGTGCGCCGGGCACATACCCCTGGGCACTCTGCAGCACTGGATGGCCACAGACTGGACTGCGCTCTACCGCGCCGCCGGTGGCGAGCGCGTCCTGCGCTTCTATCCGCCAGGCGGATAGAAGCGAATCAGTGGGCTGAAGCACGCGACAGCCATCCTCGCGCGCGCTACGGTTTGGTTGGTGAGCAGCCGCCGGACAATCGCACTCCTAGTCACGCTCGACGGCCGTCGAGTCGAGAGCGAGACGGTCTGCATGTGGGCAGGGGCCCACGTGCTCGCGGTCGCTACCACGCTGCCCGATCCTGGGCTCGCGCTTGAGCTTCACTCCGTCTTCATCGGTCACGCGGGCGTGCCGACTTGCGTGACCCACCTCACGCTGGGACCCGTAGACCATGAGCCGACGATCGTCCCCGTCGAGCATGAGCACGCCAGCCTCGACCCGATGCTCAAGGCACGGTCATGCGTCTACGAGCACACGGAGATATTGCTCGAGACCCTCAAGGGCTTGGATTACGAGGTCAGAATCGACGTGCCCGATGACGCCTTCGAGGAGCTGGAGCGCATCGAGAGCTGAGCGCCGCGCCGGTTCGATCGGGACCGGGCTTCTCTTTCAACCGTTCACGTGTTCCGCGCGGAGCTTGACCCCTCCAATGGTCGCACGCTGCGCGTGCGGGTTGGTCGGGATCGGCTCCGCACCGGGCGGGGTCGCCTATCGAGAGGAAGCGCGATGGCAATCCACCCCAGCTGGCCTTCACAGATACGCCCAGCCTACGCTGGCATCGGCTCGCGCAAGACACCGTCGGGCGTGCTCGACCTCATGGCTCGGGCTGCGTCACGGCTTGCCACTGAGGGCTGGGTTCTGCGTACTGGTATGGCCGGTGGTGCCGACCAGGCGTTCTACCGGGGGATCCGCGCCCACGGTCCAGGTGAGCTCTACCTGCCGTGGCCCAGCTTCGAGGCTGACGCTCGCTCAACCGCCGCTGCCGCTGAGCAGTTCGTGCTCTGTCAGCCGTCCCCGGCGGCCTACGAGCTCGCCGCGCGGTTTCATCCAGCATGGTCGCGACTGACACAGGCCGTTAGGCGCCTGCACGCCCGCAACTGCCATCAGGTACTCGGCCCCGATCTGTCCAGTCCGGCGCGCTTCGTGCTGTGCTGGACACCGGATGGCAGTCTCGACGGTCGCGGCCAGCGCGTAGGCGGGACCGGCCAGGCGCTTCGGATCGCCCACGATCACGGCATCGCTGTCTTCAATCTCGCGCGCCCCGAACACGCTGAGCGTCTAACACGCCACTGCGTCGGTGAGGCCCGCTGACTCACGCGGGATTACACACATAGCGGGCGCGTCAGCGGGCGCCGGCAGCCCAATTGTCGCACCCCTAAACGGGGTGCGGAGGGCTGCCACCGGCACCCGCAGTCGAGCGGGTCCACCACCGAAAGGACAACCGTGGTACGCGAATCGTACAACACGACGTTGATCTTCTGGCCCGCGACGCCACTGGCGGCGAGCGTCGCTGAGGAGCTGCGCAGCATCGACGTGCAGTTCACCGACCGGCAGGCCATCGGCGGATGGGTTACGCCGTATCGCACAGAAGAGGGCGAGCTTCTCCTTGAAATCACAGGCGAGCTTGCCCACGGGCTGACCGACCTCGAGGCCGTCCTCGCCACGCTGCGCCTCGCCGACGTCTCCTACATCGCCTGGGATACGAAGAAGAGCGATGTGGCCGGGACCGCACGCGCCTATGACCCAGCCAGTCGTGTGGAGCGAGAGTTCACGGTCATGCCCGACGGTGAGCCGGTGCTGACCGCAAGCGACCTCCAACAAGAGTTCGAGGGTCGCTTCGGAACCGCCGAGGGTCTACTCGAGGGTATCCAGGCATGGTTGCGGCCGCCGCTGCCAGAGAACCTCAGCGAGATCGGCTCATTCACCGTCGTCGTCAAGCGAGACGAGCCCGAGGAGGACGACCACGAGGAGCCCGAGGACGTGCGTACACGGATCGCCAAGGCTCTTGACGATGCGCAGTTGCCGAGTGTCGCCGCGGACGTTCGAGATGGTCTTGACCTGGACACCGTGGTCAGTCGTATCCGCAGTGTGATGAACCCCGAGGATGCCAGCGAGCCGATCGCGATCATCGAAAACCTGCGCGTCACGCCGCAAGGAGGTTGCTAGTCATGGCTTCACACGACGCGGTCCCGCACGAGACGATCAAGCCCGGCACCACGCTCTATCGGTGCGAGCCCAGGCCGGGAGAAGTGGTGGTCATCCACGCTATGGGGCGCTTTCGCGCCGCGCGCGTCACGCGCGTGGACCCCAAGCGGGCATACCTGATTCATCCAGCGGCGAATCCCGACCACCTTCCCCACCAGCCTACGAGATCCCGGACGGAGGTCTACGCCCTGGTCGGCAGCGATGCGGTTGGAGTAGTGAAAGCCGACGCGCAGAGACAAGACGGCCACTCTCTTTCACCGATCCCGACGCAAGAGGTATCCGTGAAAGGTGGTGAGCAGTCGTGAAAACACCACTCAGCCGCATCAGGGCTGGCCATTACCGACATAAGCGTCTTGGTGTTGAGCTCGAGAAGACCGCTATGCCCGACACACCGTGGCAGCTTGCCGGACCAGACCCCGATGGCAGCGGCGTCGTGCTCGCACGAACGCTTGGTGACGCCCGCGCATTTCTGCGAGAGATCGAGGAGCGCTTTGACGCTCAGCCTGACGTCTTGCTTGTTTTGCACAGATACCTGTTCCCCGAACGCTATGAAGACGTGCCGACCTACCAGTGGCACTCCGGCACACTTCCAGAGGTCGCGGAAATACTGGAGCGGGCACTCGCGAATGATCCCCGTGCGGAGCTTTCACCGAAGTGAAAGCTCGTGCGCTAAACGCCACGATTCGCGTTCAGCGCGTGATGCGTCTGGTGCTCCGCGGCGGCTGTGCCCTGGCTCCCAATGCTGGCACGCCCGCCGGGCGTGCCAAAGGGTCGCACAGGGCTTGCCGCCGTGGCGGGCCCGCAATCTAATCGGAGAGTCATATGCCGACCAAGACCCAGGCCGCACCGCAGACGACGCAGTCCGCCTACACGCTGCGCGACATTCCAGTGAGCCAGATCGTCGTCTCGCAGAACAATCCGCGCAAGCACCTCGACGAGCAAGAGCTCGATCGGCTCGCGCACGCGATGTCCACACGCGGATTCAACCATCCGATCCTCGTCAAGGCTCTCGCTGAGGAGGACCAGTACGAGATCATCGACGGCGAGCGACGCTGGCGTGCAGCCCAGCACGCAAAGGTCGAGATGATCCCCGCGCTCGTCAAGACACGCGCGAGCATCCCAGGCGATGATCTACTCGACGCGATGCTCGCCAACGGTCTCGGCATCTCCCTCGACATGGTGGAGGAGGCACTCGGCTACCAGGCGCTCATCAGCGACGCCGGCTACACCCGCAAGGGGATCGCCGAGGCGTTCAAGATCCCACCGGCGCGCGTGCGCGAGCGGCTGTTGATCCTTGACCTGCCCGAGAAGCTGCGCGAGCAGGTCTCGGCTGGGATCGTCCCGCTGACCGCGGTGAAGACCCTCGGTCTGCTCGCCAAGATCCATCTCGATCTGCCCGAGGTCGCTGTCAAGCGTGTCCTTGACGGTCCTCTTCAGGAATGGGATGAGCCTAAGACCTGGGAGGATCTCCTCGCGGACCCGATTTCGGTGCTGATCGGTGACTACGAAGAGCAGCTCGCAGACCTACCTGACGACGCGTGGGTCGCGGGCAGCACCTACCCCGTCTCACAATTCACGCTCGACGAGAAGGCAACCGAGAATCTCGGCTCGCTCTGCGAGCTCCTGCAGGTCGAGCCCGAGCAGTTCGCTGTGTGCTTCCACGGTGAGATTCTCAAGCAGGCACTCGCGCTGAACGCCGCGCACCTGTCGACCAACGAGAGGGAGGCGATCATCGTCGGCGCCGACGTCGCCAGCCAGCTCGCCGGCGACTACATCAACCTGTGCCTGGAGCTTCAGCGCAAGCAAGCGCAGGCCGAGCAGGAGAACGCCAGCCGCCCGAGCGCTCCTGGACCTGGTGCGGTGGAGATCGTCCACATCGGCTCAGACCAACCGAATGACACGCGGCCCCAGCCGGATGACGAGCAGATCGAGGCGGGTCGCAAGCGCGCGCTCGAAGAAGATCGCCGTTTGCGCGATGAGACGATCGCAGCAAACCAGCGGCTCGGTGCGACGCTCGTCAAGCACTTCGGCAAGGTCAAGGTCGACGAGCGCGCTCTGAAGATCCTGACCGCAGCGCCGCTCGCGGGGGATCTTGCAAAGATCGCCGCGCGCGGAGCACGCCTCGCGTTCCCCGGATGGGCGCAGCTCTCGACCCGAAAGAACGGGTCCACCAAGGCCGAGTACATCGACTATTTGGCCGGAGAAACAAAGGCCCGGGAGTACCTGACGGGCGCGACCACGGCCGCAGAGATCGCGGGTCGCACGCTCGCGCTGCTCGCCGCGGCGCGCTGGGCAAAGGAGCAGAACGCAGTCTCCAACTCCCAGGCCAGCCACTACACGCTGCGCTTCAGCGGCTACGGCGAACGCGGTATGCCGTGGCAGGGAGAAGTCGAGGACCTACTCGATCAGATCCTGGTCGAGAAGTTGCCGCCCGAAATCTCTGCCCCGATCCGCGAGGCAAAGGAACGCCGTGAAGCCCTGCGCGCCGAAGAGGAACGCCGCGAGCGCGAACGCGAGGGAGTTGTCGCCGAGTTCATCGAGAAGGCTCCGAGCCTGACTTGCGATGAGCGCCAGGCCGAGATCCAGAGGCTGCGCCGCGAATATGGGTTCAGCGCGCTACCGCCCGAACAGAGCCGCAAACTCATGGAGCTCCCCGAGCCGGGCGTCATTGAGACGGAGACCCAGACTCCAGCCGAGGATGACGCCAGCGCTGAGGCTCTCGCGGCGTAACCGTCGGACAACGAGCGATTTGCCCTCTTGCCCGAGCGCTCACATTCACATACCAGGGTGGCTCGCACTCTCACACCAGCAGTGCTTGCGAATGTCACATTCGACGGTGGCGGGAGTGCGAGTTCACCCCTGAGCGCAGCGATCGTAAACCGCCGGTCGTGCGAGCTAGAAGCCTCACCCGGGTCGGGTTTGAGCCCACCCCTGTAGGCCAGCAGACCGGCTTTCACGATGCGTAAAGCCCTGCGCTTCGCGTCGCCTGCGGCAATCCCCTGCGGGACAGGGCTTTACACACCTAGCCGGCCCGCTCAGGCCGGGGCGTGCTCAACCCCGACCTCAAGGAGACACAGATGAACAAGCAGGCACGGCGACCCAGCGGTCTACTCGTCCCGGCGCATGTGCAGCTCGGCGAGCCGCGCGCGGTCCACTGCAAGCACGAGCGCCACCACGTATATGTGGGGCGCAACCCAAAATGGTTGCCCCCCTCGAAGTGGGGCAACCCGTTCGTGGTCGGCAAGCACGGCGCGCGGGGCGAGTGCATTGGGCACTACGAAGGTTGGCTGCGTAAGAACGCAGCGCTGTTCGCAGCTCTGGAGGAACTGCGCGGGTTGGTGCTCGGATGCTGGTGCGCGCCGCGCGCTTGCCACGGCGATTTGCTGGTGCGGTTGGCAAACGCGAGCATGATCGAGCGCGAGCGCTGGCTCGCACTGGCAGCGTGAGCGGCCAGGCGTTCACGCGTCCGGTCGGCAGAACGGGTACCGGCAGCCTTGAGGATCGCATCCCTGCGGGATGCGTAGACGGCTGCCACCGGCACCCGTACACGAGCGGCTGCCACTAAAGAAAGGCAGAGCACATGAGCGCTCACACGAACCTCGTTTGTATGCGGTGCGGGCATATACAGCCCGTGCAGCGAGAGCAGATGCCCTCACGCTGTGAGAACTGTCGCGAGTCGTTCATCGCTCACGGCTACTTTCTCGAGGACTGCTCCGCCGATGCGCAGGAGCTCTCCCAGGAGGTGCTCGACACCAGGGGCGGCCTGCAAGTCGCGGGAGGAGGGCAATGAGCAGGATTACGTCACCAACCCTGACGATCGCCTGCACCGGCGAGCGTGTGAGAGTAGACCCCAAGCAGATCACCGAGGATCTGCTTGTGCCGAACCTGGGGCGAGATGACCCGCTGGCAGCCGACGACCAGCCCGGGAAGGTCAGTGCAGAACTGTTTACCGAGGCTGAGTCGGCAAAGGCCGTCCTCATACTCGATGGCCTCATCGTGGACTGTTACGGCGACGACGACGGGGACGGCGGCGGCTTCATCCTGGTGGCATATCCGGCGGCAGATCGCCGTGCTGGTGTGACCTGTGGATGGCGGGACGCCAAGAACCTCGCAAGGAACAGCGGTGACGATCGCGACGACAACGATCCGGTCGTCGTCAAGGAAGCCCTGGAGTTCATGGCCGCCGAGATCAACTCGGCGCTGAACGCGAAGTACAAAGGGAATAGGTAAACACGGTGAGCATCGTCCCGGCTGCGGGCCGGCTGACCTTTTTGCCTAGCGGCGCTTTTCGGCCTCTAACACGAGGGTCCTATCACACCCCTCCCTGAGAGATCGGCTTACGCCTTCAAGCAATTGAGAGTCTCCCCCTGCGGGGGAGCACTGATTTCACATTATCAATTGCTTGACTCTCCTTCCGGGGCGTGATGCGCAGAGAGCAAGTTCGCAAGCTCACAACCACAGGAGGAACAGCACGCAATGAGCTCTCACGCATCGACAATCAGCGCAGCGACCCCCAAGCAGCTTTCCTACATCAAGTCCCTCGCGTTGCAGACCGGGACGACTTTCACCCATCCGCAGACAGCGAGACAGGCGAGCCGTGAAATCCAGCGACTGAAGGGACTGAAGTCAAGCCGAGGCGTCTACCTAGAAGTCCACAGGGAGCTGCTGGACCCGATCGAGCAGCCCTACGCGACCGAGCAGAAGCCCGGTGAGACCATCGGCTACGGGTCAAGCGCCAGGCGTGGAGACACCCCGGCCCCGCGAAGCTCAGCTCCGGCCCCGCGGGGAGCGGAGGGCGAGCCGGTGGAGCTCGGGCGCTATGAGACCAGGACGGGAGAAAGGCGAGCGCTCTACGGCATCCGTGTCGAGGGCAAGCCGCGGATCATTGACGCCGCCGCCGAGGGCCGGGGGCGCATCTACACGGTCGAGCAGGACCTGTGCGAGAAAGGCGGTGGCAGCGAAGTTAAGGGGATTGTCGCCAACTACATCGCCGATGCTGAGCAGCTTGGTCGAATCCCGATGGCAAAGACACCTCGAAGCGAGCGCGAGCCGGTCGCGGCGGGTGCTTAGGACAGTCGCAACGGTAACTGGACCCTCATGGGGCGTTCCACTGTGCGGGGGCCGTCCCCCTCCGCATGGTGGCACGCCCTGCGGGCGTGCCGGGGGTCGGGCTCGGCGGCCCCGCACCCGGCGGGACCGAATCCTGATCGGAGGTTCCACGATGGGCGACAATCCCGAGGTGCTTCTCCTCGTCGGCGGGGAGCACGAGAACAATTCGCTTGCCGAAGAGCTCACTCTCGACGGCTATGAACTACGTCGCGCCAGCGACGCGCCAGAGCTCCGAGCGCGCTGCACGCCTGGCGATGTCGAGCTCATCATCCTGGGCCCAGCATCCCCCCAGGGCGAGAGGCTCCGCGACCTGCGCGCGTTGCGCGCGGGCGAGATGGCTCCCCAGGTCAATCCCGACGCACGTGTCCTTTGGGTCAGCGCGAGCGACGATGTGACGGAGGTGCTCCGTGCGTTCGATGCGGGCGCAGACGATGCGATCCGATCGCCATACCTCTATGTGGAGCTGCTCGCCCGCGTGCGGGCGCTGCTGCATCACAACATGAGCAGCAAATCGGGGCTGATCCGGTTCGGGGCGCTGCGAATCGACACCACAGCCCGCCAGGCGACCTTCGGATCAACGCCGCTGCAGTTGCGACGCCTGGAATACGCGCTGCTGGTTCACCTCTCCCGCGACCCGAGCCGCGTCTACACCAAGGAGGAGTTGCTGCGCGACATCTGGCGCTACAGCTCCAGCGGCTCGACGCGCACGGTGGACACTCATGCTTGCCGCCTGCGGCGCTCGCTCGCTCGCGCCGGCGCGGGCGGTTGGTTGACAGCCGTTTGGGGCGTTGGCTATCGCCTCGCGCCCGACGGATACGGCGAGCAGGCCGAGCTGCGAGTGCTCGCCGGTGGACGCAGCGCCTGAGCGGCGGCTGACGGGCCGCGCCCTTCCCGATGATCGCACGCTGCGCGTGCGCGGGATCGGGCAACGGCCCGCACCCGGCGGGCTCACCTCGCTCAAAGGAGAGCCATGAGCACCATCACAGCAGCCGATCCCAGCGCTCGCCAGGCAGTCATGCAGGACGCGGACTCAAGCGAGCGGCCTATCCGGCGCCTGGGTAGCTACATCGACCCCGACACCGGACAGACGCACAAGATCGTCAAGCTACCCCGACCTGACGGGAGCGCGTTCGTCGTCGACTACCGCCTGAGCACTCTCGGCGATGGGCGTCTGCTCGCGCATCTCGCGCCCGATGAGCCGCCCGAGAACGCCGGCATCGTCTGCGATCTGTACCTCGCCGAAGAGACGAAGAGTCGCTGTCGGCTGCTGACCTGCGAAGACCTCCAGCGGACACGTTTTCTCATCCCCGCCCAACCAAGCAGCCAGGACGGCTCCTCGCAGCCCAAGGTGCTGCTCGACACGGCGGGGCACCTCTACCGCATCCGCGAGCTCGTCGGGGAGAGGCCACTGCACGAGTTGCGCTGGACACGCTCATGCCACCCCGGCCAAGGCGAGCCGTTCGAGGTCCTGACGCTGCGCGATGTCATCGCCCGCCTAGAGGACTACGAGCCGGCACGAGCCATGACAACCGAGGCGGTCGCCGAGCACCGCGAAGACGATGGCCTCTCTACCCGCAGGCTGAGCGAAGAGGTCGAGCGCCTTGGGGCCAGTCGCATCGTGCTCAACCGTGGCCTGCGCGAATCCGTCCAGCGTGCAGTTGCGAACGGCGAGCTGAGCATGAGCGAGATCGCACTGCGCTGCGGGCGGTTCAAGCCCAATGGCCACGGGAGCATCCGCGGCGAGTCGAGCTGGCTCGCTCGCCGCATCGGCCAGCTCCCCGAGGGAGGCGAGTCAGATCCCTGTCCCTGGATCGACAGCGACGTCCTCGCGCTGATCGCCCGCAGGGGCCTCGGCACGAGCCCCCGCGAGGTGGAAGTCGCCTAGCACCGGCGGGCCTCGCCCTGCCGATTTTCGCACGCTGCGCGTGCGCGGCAGAGGGCAACGGCCCGCATCCGGCGAGCCCAGAACCAAAGGAAGGGAGTGGTATGACCACCACCTCACCCAAGGCGCAGAGCGCCACCCGCGATGAGCTTCTGGAGAAGTACCGCGCCGCTTGTCAGGAGCGCGATCGCGGCGTCGACTTCGACGCACGCTGTATCGCCCGCTCGGAGGTCGGCTGGCTGAGCAAAGAGCTCAGGGAAGTCGGCGTGTGGGTGTTCAACAGCGACTACCGCGACCTCGCGCAGATCATCCCGTTCATCGAGGCGTACTGGAGGATCTACGACGAGCTCAAGGTCGCGGGGAAGTACCCCTACAACGCGAGCTTCGAGGGGCGCATCCCTGGCCTCGAGGACGCACTGCCCAAGGAGGAATCGCCGATCTATCTACTCCAGCAACTCCGCCATCTGGTGGAGGGCCACGAGCGCCTCGCGCAAGTCCTCGACACCGGCTACCGACAACTCACCGAGCTCGCCGCGCGGGAACGCTTCGCGAGCGTCATCGTCTTCGACCAGTTCTACGACACCCAGCGCTACGAGGACGCGCGGGTCATCCCCGACGAGCAGCACCGCCCCGTCGCACTGCTCCCGAAGGGCAAGCGCACCCACGGCCGATGCCTGGGGTCACTCGATCAGCTCTACGTTCGATGAGCCGCGCGCTGATCGAACCAGGACGAAACGGGTTGCTCGCCAGCGAGCACAAAGACGCCCGCCCGTGCGTGGTCTGCGGCCAGCCGACCACGCACCGTGTCGGGCGGCGCAAGTCGCCGACCGCATGGGCATGGAGATCCCCACGCTGCGCCGATGTCGCCGCCTGCACAGCGCGGCGTGAGGCCAACAGGCGCCGCCGCTGAGTCGGCACCTCGCGCTCGCTGACGCTCGCGCACTGCGCTTGGCGAGATGGACTTCGCGTGGGCTTGCGCCCGGCCTCGCTCCCTTTGGCCGCGACACCAGCTCACGCACGACACCACCTTGATGGCGGTCCCGACACGAACGACCAGTAACCCACGCCGGCTTCGCCGGCTGTAACCGAGCCTCCTCTCGTCGGCTCTCTACCGTCCCAGGCGCTGTGCCATGCCGGCCTTTGCAGCCCTGACGGGCTGCTCGCTCGCCGCTCGCTATCGCTCACTCACTCGCGCGGCCGGCGCACAGCACCAACGACGGACAGACTAGATGCACACCCGTGCGAGCACTGTGTACGCGCTGTGCAATTCATTGGCCGCTCTGGAGCACTCGTGGTCTGTAGGGGGTGTGATGACCGCAGCCAGCATCGGTGCCGCCAAGGGCGGCGGGTACGCGCGCTACCTGGAGTCAAAGACCGTGGAGCCAGAGCGCGGCGACTACTACCTGAGCCCCGACGGGGAGCCCACCCAAGCCCCCGGCAAGTGGCTTGCCTCCCCGGACACGCTCGCGCGGCTCGGGATCGAGGGCGCCACCGTCGAGGGCCCCGAGTTCATCGCGCTCATGGAAGGCCGCCACCCTCGGAGCGGCAAATGGCTTCGCCGGGCAGGCGCCGACGGAGGACGCGGCGGCGGGATCGACCTGACGTTCAGCGCGCCGAAGTCGGTGTCTGTGATCTGGGCGCTAGGCGATGAGTCCCAGCGTCGTGAGATGGAGGCCGCACACGCCTCCGCCGTGACCGAAGCGATGGCGCATCTCTCAGAGACGGTGCCGACCGTGCGCCGTCGCTACAAAGGCCAGGTCATCGAGGAGCGCGCCCGCGAGGTGGTGGCCGCCGAGTACCGGCACACGACCGCCAGGGGTGTCCTTGAAGGCGACGCGCCCGACCCGCAGCTGCACAGTCATGTCGTCATCACGAACGCGATCCGTGAGGACGGGCAGATCGTTGCCGTTGCCTCCCGGCCGATCTTCCGCTCAGCGAGGGAGGTCGGCGCCTACTATCGCTCGGCGCTCGCACACCAACTTCAGCAGCGGGGTTATGCGATCGAGCGGGGAACCGGCAAACATGGGCGCTACTTCGAGATCGCGGGGGTGCCGCGCGGCCTCCTGGACGCCTTCTCACAGCGAAGCCGCGAGGTAGCCAGGGCCGCCGAGCGCTTCCGTGCACAGTGGGGCCGCGCGCCCGAGCGCGGAGAGCTACGAGCACTCAAGCTCGAGAACCGCCAAGCGAAGACGCTCATCACGCGCACAGACCTGCAAGTCGTTTGGAACGAGACGGCCGCGCGGTTTGAGTTCGTCCCAGACCAGCGCACGCGGCCGGGTGCGGCTGAGGTGCCCCAGCCCGAGCGGGCGCTTGCGGATCGCGTCGAGGAGCGCCTGACCGAGCGTGCCGCAACCTTCCAGCCCGGGGAGTTCCGCGCCGTGCTGCTCGAGCAGTCCGTCGGTGAGCTCTCACCACGCGAAGCGCTCAGCTTCTCCCGCGCGATGATCGCCGAGCGCCGCGTGCTCCCCCTCGAGGGCGGGCTGATGACGACGCTCGCCGTGCGCGCCCGCGAGCAAGCCATCGAGCGCCGGTTCACCACTCTCGCCGATGCCGCTGGTCGAGACGTCGGCCAGCAGGCCCGCATGGTCGCCGGCGATCAGGTCGCCGAGCGAATCGGTGGGCGCCTCTCAGACGAGCAGGCCAAGGCCCTGGAGGTCATCACCGGCCCCGAGCGCGGCGCGATCCTCGTCGGTCCCGCCGGGACCGGCAAGGGCGTCGTGATCGACGCCGCCGCCCGCGCCGAGCAGTACAGCGGACACGAGACATTCGGGATCGCAGTATCAGGGTCAACCGCGCAGCGCCTCGGCCAAGACAGCCCCGCCCTGGCAGATCGAACACTGACGTTGGACGCGCTCGTCTCCCGCGTGGAGCGCGGGCAACTCCACGTCGATCAGCACACCACGATCTACTTCGACGAGGCCGGGATGGCCGACACGAGCAGGCTCGAGCGGCTCACCGAAATAGTGGAGCGCACCGGCTCAAAGCTCGTCGCGATCGGCGACGGCGCGCAGCTCCCCTCGATCGGCGCCGGCGGCATGTTCGACCGCCTCGCCCTGATCGCGCCGAGCGCCGAGCTATCGAATATTCGCCGCACCCTCGACCCTGATGAACAACGCGCCTGGGCAGACCTGCGCGCTGGCAGATCCGACAGGGCGATGGCCCACTACCACTCACGCGGACAACTGCACATGGCCGACACTCGCGACGAGGCCGTCGAGCACGCCGCACAGAAATGGGCGGCGCTCACCGAGACACTTGACCCCAGCGAGGTCGCGCTGATCTCAGACGCCTCAAACCACGAGATCAATCGCCTCAACGCTCGCGCGCAGCACTTCCGTGCAGAGCGCGGGGAACTCGGCGAGCTCGAAGTGCAGGTGCCCGGTGTCCACTACGGCATCCGCCAAGGCGACCGGGTGGCGATGGTCGACCAGCACCACCAGCTCGGCGAGCAGCGGATCGAGAACGGCAGCCGCGGCGAAGTCCTCGACATCACTCCCGCAGGCGAGGTGCTGATCGAGTTCGACGTCACCGCCCGCAAGCGCACACTTTCAGGCGAGGATCTCGGCCGCCTCCGGTTGGGTTACGCGCAGCACATTCACCGCGCGCAGGGTGCGACCGTCACCCGCACGTTGGTCGTCACCGGCGGCTGGCAGACCAGCAAGGAGCCGGCCTACGTCGAGGCGTCCCGTGCTCGCCAAGGCACCAGTTGGTTCGTCTCCCGGGAGGACCTTGGCGTCGAAGGGCACGACAGCGACCGGATCAAGCGGCTCGCTCAGAACATGAGTCGCAGCCACGCGCAGACCCCATCGCTCGCCCACCCCGAGCTACCCGACCGTGACTACGGGCCGCGCTTTCCCCACCACCCGAGCGCACCCAGCCGCACCAGCCGCATACCAGGGATCGCACGCGCGATCAGCCGCATCATCCAACCACCAGCACAGGAGCGAGCACGATGAGCCAACGACGCCAAATAGTCCTAGCCGACCCCGTAGACCTCCAGCTACGCGAGCTTGCCGCCGCAGCAGACACGCCGCCCTCCACGCTCGCCGCGCAACTCGTCACAAGCGGTGTGGCCCAAGCCGCCAACGATGGCAAGGTCCGCCCACTCAGGCCCGCGCACGTGCTCGTCGGGACCAAGGGCAGCGACCGCGCGCCGTGGCTCCAGCCCTACGGCGGCGACCCCGACTGGAGCAAGCAGATGTGGGGCGCAATAGTCGCACTGCACGGCCGCTACCCCACCCAGCTCGAGAAGCTCAAGGAAGAGTGGTGGAAGGACGAATCGCAGACCGAGACACTGTGCGCGCTGGCGGTATGGCGAGCGGAACTCGACGACTCAGGTCAAGACCCCCGCGAAGAGCTCGCCTTCCAGAACCAGCTCGCCGACTACGCCCAAGTCCTGCGCCAGCAGGGCGGCGGCGTTACCAAGACATGGACCCCCGGTGGGCCTCCCCCCGAGTGGGCCGAGGCATAGCCGCCGGCGATCCATCCCGCCCCACTGGTATCCTTACTTCTAATCACAGGTAAGGAGAATGGTGTATGGATTCCTCGGCGCGTTTGACATCCAAGGGGCAGGTCACGATCCCCAAGGCGGTGCGTGAGGCACTGGAGCTGCACGAGGGCGACGAGGTCGTCTTCCGCGTGGAGCGCACCCGCGCGATCGTCGCCAAGACCCCCGACTTCATCGGCATGGTCGGCTCAGTCGCCGTGCCGCAGGCCAAGCGCGGAACACCGTGGGATGAGGTCCTGCGGCAGACCCGTCGCGCGCGGGCGGAGAAGCGCCGCTGAGGGCATTCCTCGACACCAACGTGCTCGTGCGCCATCTCACCGGCGATCCGCCCGAGATGGCCAAGCGAGCGACCGCGACACTCGCCGCAGACGGGCAGCTCCTGCTAGCAGACCTCGTGCTCGCCGAGTGCGTCTACGTGCTCGAGTCCTTCTACGAGGTAGGCCGCGCCCGCATCGCAGAGCTGATGCGCGCCGCGATCGCCCTGCCCTCGGTAGCGGTCCTCGACGCCCGCCTGCTGCTGCGCTCACTGGAGGTCTATGAGATCGGCCGCCTGGACTTCGCCGAGGCGTATCTCATCGCCTGCGCCGAGGCGACCGGCGTAGAGGCGGTCCTGTCCTTCGACCGCGCGATCGACAGGATCAAGACCGTCAAGCGCATCGAGCCCTAGCAAACTCCCGACGCAGGAGCACCCCTCGCTCGACTGGCTGACCTGAGCCCCAGCCGGTCGTCTGCCTGCAACTTGTTACATCTCTGCACCGACTCAGCACCGACTCTGAAAACCGCATCCATAGCGCGCCAAACCCCGGTTATGGTCGGGGGACAACTACAATTTGACCCCGGCGACAGCGCTAACTGCCCCGGGGTCGTGACACAGGAGCTATTACCTCCCATGTGCGAGAACCGTACCCAAGAACTGGTTGAGGAGCACACCCGCCTCGACCGTGCAGTCCTCAACCTGATGTTCGACGTCGAGCGTCAGCGGCCGTGGTCTACGACCGAGATCGCCCGCATGATCAGCACCCCCGGACACGTCCCCGGCAGCATCGAACGACTGCGCACCGCCGGGCTCATCCACTGCTTCGGCGAGCATCTCGCGTGCGCGTCGCACCCCTCGGTGCGCTTCTTCGAGTTGTCCCAGGGCGCGAACCTCTCGCCCAACGAGGAAACCGAGAGCGCCGTCCTCGAAGGCATTCTCGCCCGCACCGGCGAGGAAGGGAGCTGGACCCCGGAACTGAAGATCCACCGCGCGTTCGGAGCGAAGAAGGGCCAGCGTAAGCTCTCGATCACCGACGCGCTCACGAGCCTGCACGCGGCGGGCCTGATCGAACGCCGCTCCGAGCGTGTCCTGGCCTCCGAGGTCGCAAGGCGACTCGACCAGCTGACTGTCTGACACGCGGGCCTTGGCCATGCGCGTCGACGAACCGGCCTTGAGTCAGGCTGTCCTCCCCAGCCTGGCCAAGGCCGGCACCAATGAAGTAGAGGAGCCCCAGCGGAGCGCCCGGATCGGTCGGGCACGAGCAGGCGTGCGTCCTCGCACGCTCAATGAACGCCATCGGCTGTATCTGCTCGCACGCCTGATCGTCAAACGCCACTACCAGGAGCATCTGACCCTCCAAGTGCTCGCCAAGGCACTCGCGACCTGTTCCCGCCAGATACAACGCGCCTACGCGCAATCCGGCACGAGCACCTTCCACCAGGACCTCACCGAGAGGCGGATGGCCGCTGCTGTGCAACTGCTCTCAAAGCCCGCGGCTATCCCGATAAGCGATGTGGCTTCACAGGTCGGCTATCGCCAGGCAGCCCACTTCGCTCGCGCATTTCGCTGCCGTTACGGAGTCTCACCGGCGAGGTTTCGCGCCGAACGCGCCAGCGCCCGAGCAGACGACTGCCGGGTCGTGGGTGCGCCCACACTCAGCCTCCCCGAATTAGAGGTCGCACTCGGGCAAGCAAAACAGAATTGTTAACCACCGGCTCCCTCGGGAGCAGAAGGAGAGTGAAATGAGTATGACCCTGACAATCCCACCAGGGCTCGTGCACAGTATGCGCGAGGCCGTGTGCGCAGAGCTACAGGACGCAAGCGACGCCCTCACAAGCACGCTTGCGCGCGGCGGTGCTCGACTCGCCAACCCCGAGCGTTCATTGAGCACCGCGGATACTTCAACGCGGCCTGTGCAGTGCTCGATGAGATCGGTTGGATCGGCGAGGACCCGCCGGTCGAGATCCACATCGACTTGCGCGCGCACCGGACGGTGCTGCTCACCGCCGCTCGCAACGCCCGCGAAGCAGCCGATCACGCCTTCAGCGAAGTGCAGGAGGGCAGGGTGAAAGACCCGCCCGAGCGCCTAGCAATCACAGAGCGAGTGCTCGCTATGCGCGATTTTTCACTGGTCGTAGAAGTGAAGGTGAGGCAGATGCAGCACGAGCGCCGCACGCAACCGATCCACTCCATGAAGGACCTCAATGGCGCGATCACCACCGCCCTCGCAGAGGTTGAGGTTCCCCGCGAGGACATTGCCGCGCTCAGCACGTCGACTCCGCCGCGATCGACGGGCTCGCGCAGGGCGAGAGCGACCTTCGATTCTTAGATGTGCTGCGTGTCCTGCAGACGCTCGGCCTCGATCTCGAACTCTCACACAGGCTTCTCTCGCCCTCACAGATCGCAGCTCGCGATACCCGGCCGCTGCTGATCCCCGCACAGATGGAACGCTCCTTGCGCAGCGGCCTGATCACAGTGCTCTGCACCGCCGCTGAGCACATCTCACGAAACGGGATATTCCCTGAGCGCGAGCAGCACCCCGAGTGGTACACCGGCTACCGCGAAGACCTCGAAGCAGCCTGCGCACTGCTCGATGAGTCGGCTGGGCCGACACCCCTCAGCCGACTGAGAAGACAATCGACCTCTACACACACGTTGGGCGCTAAGCGAGCGATTGAAACGTCAGTTCGACATCGCCGACCGACCTGCAAGAGGCCGGGACGGCCGACGCCAGCGTCTCGAGCAAGGAGAGCCACCTGAACGCAGAGCACGGTCGAGCATGTGCGCGCACTCCGGAAGTTCGCCGCGTCAGTCAAAGCTCGCGTCGACGCCTGGCTGAGCCGTAGGAGCAAGCCTCAGCGCTGTGAGCTTTGGGTTCGCGCTCGAGCAGCAGCGCGAAGGTCGGACAGGCTTGCGCCGCGCGCCTGGCGTCGGCGTCGGCCCCGGCTCCATGGTTTACCGTCAATCAACGCGTAGCCCCACTCATCGAGCGCGTCCGCTCGGCGAGCAGCTCCGCGCACATGCCATGAGCCTCGCAGGTAATCGGGTCACTCGTAGACGCGAGCTCACGCCAGCCGTCCCTGTTCGCGATGTCCGTTCATGACTGGCTTGCCGGTAACTCTGCTAGTCGTGCCTGTTGGGCGGGCGGTCGGCGGGCAGTGGCAGCTCTCCGGGGGTCGGCAGCCCTCGCATGGGCCGTCGCAGGCGTCATTCGCGAGCTCGGGGCCGACGTTTCGATCGCGCTGAGGATCAGCCTCGACGGCGCCGTCGGGATGCCCGCAGGCGCGCGACCGCGCACGACCCTGCGGCCTGGTAATCCGCTCGGTTGCGCGAGCTTGTGCCACTCCGCCGGCTATCTCCTCGAAGGTGGTCGCGATCGCGTCCAGGCCCATTGACACACGGCCGCACTGGCCAGCGTTCTCCTTGGCAAGCCAGCGACAACGCGGCTCGCCCGCGACCGGGCACGCGTCCTCGGAGAGCAGCAGCACGACGCCCGCACCGAGCGAGGCGCCGTGTGAGGCGAGCTGCTCGTCTGAGAGGACGAGCTCGTGGAGTGTGCTTCACCGACCGGCGCCGCCATATCCGCCGACAGCACGCCGCGCAGCCGCTCAGTGCTCCCGCCGCCCGCGCCGATTAGCGAGGCAGCGATGCGCCGTACTCGATCTCGTCGACACCCGGATAGGAACTCGGCCTGAGAGTGTGACGAGCGTCGATCCTGGCTGGGAGTTGGTCCCGAGCTCGCGAAACCAGTCCGGGCCATGACAGGCAATGAGCGCGATCTGGGCAAGCGTCTCGGCGTTGTTGACGAGCGTTGGCCGGCTGCGAGCCCTGCTGGAAGGGCATCGGCGGAGTGGACGTCGGATCGCGGGTCCTCCGTGAGATCGTTGACAACGCCGATTCCTGTCCTGACGTAATGGTGGGCACGTCACAGTCGAATGCGCGGGAGCCGCGTCCCGGCGATCCCCGTTGCGCGATCGCCTCAGCAACGCTCTCGATGTTGCCCACGCCGTTCACACACACTTACGATTACCTCGTCCGGACCAACCATCGTGCCGCGAGCGCCGCGCCATCGAGCACTAGGTGTGGCAGGGTTGTGTGAGCGTGCGGTCCTTGAGGCTCGCGGGCGCACCCTCTGCGGCGTTGACGACCACGACCGCTCGCCGCCGTGAGGCGGCGACTGCCCGCGGCTCCTGGCGGTGGGAAAGCCCGCGCCGCCGTGACCGCGCAACCCGGCCCGCTGGATCTGCTCGATCAGCGGTGCTCTGCGCCGCGTCTGGGCTTTCGCGTGAGCGGCAGCGGGCCGTGCACCGAGAGATTTCGTGGAGGCTCGTCGCGCCGTGTGAGGGAATGCCCTCAAGCAGTCGCGGTAGCCCAGACACTCCGCGCGGGCGCTCAGCTGGCTCCGTCTTGCTCAGTGTTGCTAGCGGTGTGCTCATCACCGGCTCCCTTTAGAGGTTGTCTGTCCGTGTGAGTGTGGTAGCAGCGCCGACGGTGTTCCTGAGCGTTCGCCCATTCAGAGCCCAGCGGGCCGCTCGCCAGCCACAGCACCAGAGCCAAGGTGAATATGCCGGTGCCGGCCAGGGCTGTCCGGCTGCGATCTGGAGACTCGCGCCAGGCGCCGATCACGCGCCGAGCACAGCAGCGAGCACAGCAGCCAAGCACATGAGGGTAATCGCAAGCATCCGTTGCTTTTGATGTCGCTGCCCGTGCCCAAGCCGTGCAACAACGCAACCCCCCAACTGGCATAGGTGAGCCAGTCGACCGCGCGCCATGTCCCATTGCCCATTCGCTGGCGCGACAGGCTTCTGATCGTCACAGCGAGCAGGAGGTTGAAAGCCGCCGCGCCAAGGCCCAGGCAGAACGGGCGGTAGGAGCCCATGAAGGGCACGAAAGCGTCGAGCAGCGAGATCGGCGCGAAGCTGTCGAGCACCGATGTGAGGATGTGTATCCCCAGGAACACCATCGCCAGCAGCGAGACGTGCGGTGCAGCAGTCCACGATGGACCGTGGCCAGCGTGGAGTGCTCCAGCGCCGCACGTCGATAATCCGAGCACGATCGCCCCGCTCAGCAATATGAGTGCCACCGTTCCGCTCGCGCGCGTGAGATACCAATAGACGCTCGGACCAGTGCTCGCCAGGACCGTGCTCACGGTTCACCTTCTGACTCTCGTGGCCAGTCACCGACATGTGACCCGGCCGTCGTGTTCGGTCAATCTGGCCGGCAGCCCGAGGTCTGCCAGCCAAGCGGTGACAGTAGCTCCCTTCACGAGCGCTGCTGTTGTGGCGATGTTCGCCTCCGCGCAACTCGCGGCGGCGACGCTGACGGTGCGCCACGGCGTCCGCGCGGGCACACCAGTCTCAGGGTCGATGATGTGGTGCATCGTGCGCCCGTCGTGACGCCAGCGCCTGACGGTGGTGCTTGAGGTCGCAAGTCCACCGGAGAGGATCGTGACGGTCTGCCCTGGCGCGCTTGGGCGGCTGCGGTGATCGTCGGTGACGCGGATACGCCATCCGTCCGCCGGTGCGGTTCCCGAAGTGGAAATGTCACCGCCGATGCTCACGAGCACCCCACAATCGGCGGCCCAGCCCTTGGCAGTGGCCCCGAGGTCCAGCACGATTCCCCTCGGCACCCTCACACAGGCGCGTTCGCGGTCAAGCGTGACCGTCCGCCACCCCGAGAGTCGACGACCGAATTGTGTCCGGCGTATGTGCTCTCGCGCGACTCGCGTTTGGAGTCTTGCGGGGCCGCATCATCGAGGGCGGAGTCGGCAGTCGCCAGTCCCGGTCGTATCCGGCCAGCTCCAGAGCGCGGCCCAAGGTGGGTCCACAGCTCCGTCGGTCAGCTCGGCGGCGCGCAGCGCGAGCTCGACGCGTCCATCAGCAGTTGCCGATTGAACGGACCGCCCGTATGGGTTTTGACATACGAGAGCTAGAGTCCGCTCGAAAGCGGCTGCACGCGAGGTCGATGGCGTCGAGCTCAAGCTACCTGTGGCGCGGGCGCGAGGGCCCCGGATCGTCGACCTGCAGCACGACGCTGGTACCGAATGCCTCCCACGCAGTGGAGGCCAGCTTCCCACGGGAAGAGGATGCGTGCGCGTGAGGACCCTCCCTAGACGACCGGCGCGGATTCCTGCGTCGGCGCAGGTACCTCTGCGGCGCCGGTTCGGGCATAGTTTCTGGCGTCGGAGCAGATTCCCGTGTCGGGTAGGGTGCGTTTCTTCTGCGGGCGCCGGTTCGCTAGCGGGTCCAGATTCTTGGCGGACCCCGTTTCGTTTTTAGTTTCGGGTGCCGCTTTTGGAGCTTGAGACGGTGGGCGCAGTTGACTATGGGTCTGTTCGATCCGGCGCCGAAGGATCGACTTTTCGAGTGGTGCCGTGCAGTTGTCCCTTTGACCTTTGCCTGCGGGTGGGGGTGGAGGGTTTCGCCTGGGAAGGCGTTGGCCGCCAGTCGGCAGCGCCGCGGTGAGAGTCCCGCTTCCGGCGATCAAAAAGCGGTTGATGCGGCTGAGCTTGGGAGCGCGGCGTCGCGCGCGTAACCGTTCGTGTATGAGAGCTGTGGAAACGCATCGATGATGGTGAAGGTTGTGGGCGTGCAGCCACGGCCCGAATTGTGGAATCAAGAGAATCGCGATTCCCCACCCCAAGCACCAGGGCTCTCGCAAGCGACAGCGCGCGGCCCGCGCGACCGTCTGTGACATCCGCCTCACTCACAAGAGGCCATCGTCGAGTCGTTAAATTGCCTGCCAAACGTCGGCAGATGACCAAGGACGTGGATTGAGGTCGAAGGCGATTCCAGGATGAAAACTCTCGCCTTGTGGATCGAGCAGCAGCGTGTTGCGCGCGGACTGCAGGCCGACGGACAGCGGCGCCGATGCCGCTGGCCGTGACCGCCACGGTGAGAATGACAACGATCGGAGCGAGAGGCGCAGCAGCGTGGCCGGAGCACCCCTTCTGCGTGGCGCCGAGTTCCATGTAGGTCGCCGAGGACCCGATACCGTGCTTCACAGCTTCAACAGCGCCAACCAGCGCCGAGCCGACGAACAGGTCGAACAAGGGCGCCGGCGTACGTCGGATGATGATGATGCCGATGACGGCCGGAAGCGCGATTCAAACAGCTGCCGTCGACTGCCATCGAGCAGCTCTTCGTTCCATCATCCCTCCTGCAAGAGACCCTCGAGAGCCAGAGAGAAGGCCAAAGAAAGGTACGCGTAAATGATTGCGGCAGATTGCCACTGCGTTTGAGAATTCTGCCGCAGCCAGATTCTTCACGCGGATAACCCCACTCCTCGTCGAAGCTTCATGGAAAGCTCCGTGCAGGGATGAAAGGCCCGCGGCGACTCGCCTATCCTGATGACGATCCGGAGCATCACGGACAAGAAGACGGCACGATCAGGCAGAACACCTGACGTGGGTCAGGACGGATCCCAGTACATGCAGACCGCGTCGTCGCGTCCGCAGACGAGCGACCTGTTCACCGTGCCCGTGTGCTCGTGGTCGAGGACGGGGCCGGGATCGTCGACTTCGTGCGGCAAGAGCTTCGACGAGGAAGAGCTTTCTCATAGAGAGCACGATCGATCGAGTCGAAGGGCGGGCGGCTGGCGCCTGAGCGGAGGGGCTTGACGTCGATCATGCTCGACCTGATGCTCCTCGCCGCAGCGAGCGGTGAGGTCCTTCTCCTGCGTGCGACACACGAAGCCACGTCCCCAAGTGATTCTGCTGACCGCAGAAGCAAGATCGAGGTCGTCTGACGGGCTCGACGCCGGGGCGGTCGACTATGTGGTCAAGCCCTTCTCGATGGCGGAGCTCGTGGCGCGCGTACGTGCGCAACTGCGTGTCTTCGAGCAGGCGTCTAACACGACGCTTAGCGGTGGGGGGATCGAGGCGAACCTGCTCACCCGCAAGGTCTCTCGGGCAGGCAGCGCCGTGACGTTGTCCAGCACCGAGTTCGAGCTGCTTGTGTACCTGCTTCGCCATCAGGGACGAGTGCTTTCGCGTGAGCAGATTCTCAGTTCGGTGTGGGGCTATCAGCACGATCCTCAGACCAATGTCGTGGATGTCTACATCGGCTATCTGCGGCGCAAGCTCGGCGGACCTGATGATCCCGTGCCGATCTGCACGGTGCGTGGGGTCGGCTACCGCCTGGGCAGCGCAAACTGAAAAGCGATGCGCGCGATCCTCAACCGCCTGCGGGGTGTCGGGTTGCGCTGGCGCCTGGCGGGATGGGTCGCAGTCTTGGTCCTCGCCTGCCTCGGGATCGCGTTCGTCGCGGTCTACAGGGGCACAGGGACACAGGTGCGCCGCCAGATCGACAGTGAGATCACAGGCGACGCGAACGAGTTCGCGCAAGTCTCGCCGTCGCGAGGCCGCGCACGCCAAGGCAGACAGCCGAAGCCGCCACACGCTACGTTCGCGGACAGTCGTTCAGTGCCAGCTCCACGTTGCTGTTCGTGATCGTCCCGGGCGCAGGGACGATCACCAACCGTCCCGATCTCTTCCACCGCGAGGCACCCGATCACGACGAGACGGCGACTGTGCAGGCCCAGGAGAACCGTCTCTCGACACGCCTGCTGAGCGTCGGCGAGGGCTACTCCACGCTGCCTCTGCCCGACGTGGGCAACTTGCGCCTGTTCAAGCGCACGATGGACCTTCGAGCGGTCCCGCAGCTCGGCCATCGGATCGTCATCGGAGTCGGTGAGCCCCTGGCCGCGGTCACCCGTGCTCAGGAAGGCGTCGCACGGGCGTTCGTGCTCGCCGGCATCCTCGCGCTCGCCGGCACGCTGCTCGGCCTATTGATCGGCACCCGAATTTCGCGCCCGTTGCGGCGGATGGCGTCCGTCGCCGCACGAGTCGACGCCGGCGACCTGCACCCGCGTATCCCCAGCTCCGACGGGCAAGGAACCGAGATACGAGTGCTGGCAGATGCTTTCAACCACATGCTCGACAGGCTGACCGAGGCGTTCGCGGGGCAGCGTGCATTCGTCGCCGACGCCTCCCACGAGCTGCGCACCCCACTGACCGTGATCCGCGGCCAGCTGGAGGTGCTCGCCGCCCAAGAGAACCCACCCGGTGATGAGGTACGCCGCGTCGAGGTCTCCTGCAGGCCGAGATCGCTCGTATCAGTCGCCTGATCGACGACCTGCTGATCCTGGCCAAGAGCGAGCAGACCCGATTCCTGCGCATCGAGCCGATCGACCTCGCAGGCTTCGTAGACGATCTCTGGCTAACGACGACGGCGCTCGCCGAGCTCGCTTCCAGCTCGACCCAGTTGCGCCGGGAACGTTCTCGGCGACCCCGACAGGCTCGCTCAGGCGTTGCGCAACCTGCTCGCCAACGCGATCGAGCACACCGACCCCGAGCAAGGACTTGTGCACATGCAAGTGCAGGCGGCGGCCGGTGGACGCATCCGCTTCGTCGTGGAGGACGCGGCCCCGGTATCCCAGCTGACCAGCGCGAGCGCGTCTTCGATCGCTTTCACCGCACTGACGCCGCCCGCGACCGGGCCTCGGGTGGCACGGGCCTCGGGCTCGCGATCGTCGAGGCAATCGCCAAAGCCCACGAAGGCTCGGTGAGAGCGAGCGAATCTTCCGCTGGGGGTACTCGTATCGAGCTTGAGCTTCCCCGCTTCACAGCCGGACACCCACAAGTAGCGCAGGCATCGACATCTTCTGCAGGCCCCGAGAGCACGCTCGATGACGGCGCAAATCCGCATACGACTGTCGATGCTGCTGGTGGTCGGGCTGGGCGCCCTGGCCACACACCTAGGGTTCGAGGCGATCCTCGGCGCATTCCTCGCCGGGGCGATCCTTCGCCTGGTGGACGCGGATGCCGAACACAAGCACCCGCTGTTCCACCCGAAACTCGACGCCATCGGCTATGGCTTCCTCATCCCGGTCTTCTTCGTCACCAGCGGGCTCACATTCAACCTGTCGGTGCTGTTCTCGAATGCCTCCACCGTGCTGCGGGTACCGCTCTTCCTGCTGGCCCTGCTGGTCGTACGCGGGCTGCCCGCCGTCCTCTACCGGTCCGCCCTAGCCAGCATCCGAGATGTCGCCGCCGCGGGGCTGCTCCAAGCGACATCGCTGCCCTTCATCGTCGCCGCCACCACCATCGGGCTTCAATTGCACGCCATCAAGCCGGCCAACGCGGCCGCACTCGTCGCCGCAGGGCTCTTCAGTGTCATCCTTTTCCCCATCATCTCGCTGCAGCTGCTGCGATCATCTGCCAAGGGCCCGGGCATGGTCCCCAAGCAGGCGCACGTTCGCCGGCAAACATGCCCGCAGATCAGGGCGCATGCGGTGGGTGTACAGCTCAGCGATGCGGGCAGCATGCCAGCTAAACGCTCCACCACGGCTCACTTTGGAGGCCACATGTCGAAACCACCGCTTCCCGAAGCTGCGGTGACCATGCTGTGCAAGGCGAATCCAGCGGTCATCACGACCCTGCGGCCTGACGGCCAGCCGGTATCCACGGCCACCTGGTATCTGTGGGACAACGGCCGGGTGCTGGTGAACATGGACGAGGGCCGTAAGCGGCTGGAGTACATGCGCAGCGATCCCCGGGTCGCCCTCGACGTCCTTGATGAAAGCGGCTGGTACACCCACCTCAGCATCACCGGACACGTCGATGAGATGCAGGACGACGCCGACCTGGCAGACATCGACCGCCTGGCCCAGCAATACATGGGCAGGCCGTACCCGCAGCGCGAGCGCCGCCGGATCAGCGCCTGGATCGCCGTGGACGGCTGGCACGGCTGGGGCGCGCTCAAGGACAGCAGCCAGTCCGGCTAAATAACACAGGCTCCCCTGACCAGCCAGAACTGGGTGTTCTACGCAGCGGAACGCTCAACGCTTAGGATCACGAACAACACTGAATGCGCGATCAGGTCACTCCCCGGCGCTGCTTCGGCTGGAAGATCTGGTCCATGATCTCGGCGCCGGTGGTGATCACCAGGCGCAGTTCACGCCGGTAGACGACTTCGGTGGTGCGTGAGCTGCTGGCCACCCACCTGACATCGGCCGAGATCGCCGCCGAGTTGTTCGTATCCGTGCACACCGTCAAGTCGCAGCAGGCCTCGCTATACCGGAAGCTGGGGACCTCCTCCCGCAGCCAGGCGATCTCCCGGGCCCGTCAGCTGGGGCTGCTGGAAGGGTGAGGCCAGGCCTCTTCATCCCGCCGGGGGAGGATGCAGCCGCGTCCTGGCTCGAGGTGTTATGGTGCCTGGACGGCAGGTGAGGTATATGAGCCAGGAGGCAATCGCGACTCGCCACGATTGCCCAGGTCGTTGTCATGTCTGACAGCTACCCGCAGGGTGCGAGTTCAGCTTCGCTGAGGTTGGCGTGGTGAGCGCCGCGGCCGGGCCGGCCGCGGCTCCGCCGGTGACCCAGAAGCGGGAGTTCTGGGTCCTGATGGGTTACGCGGTCGTCCTCGGGGTGTTCGGCGCGTTCGCCGGGCTGGTCTTCATCGGAGTGATCAAGTTCGGGGGCAAGTGGTACAGCGATTCTGATCCGGGCTGGTTCGGCGGGCACTGGTGGTGGGTGGCGGTCGCCGCGGCGGCCGGTGCCGCGGTCGGCCTGCTGCGCCGCCTGACCCGCCTGCCCTGGGAGACTCCCGGCCTGTTCGACGACCTGAAAACCGAGCACGTCGACCCGGGCCTGGTGCCGGGTATCGCGGTCGTGTCGGCGGTGTCGCTGATCGGGGGCGCGAGCCTGGGCCCGGAGAAGGCGCTGGGCACGATGGGCGGCGGGGCGGGCAGCTGGATCGCCAGGCGAAGGGCGCTCGGCGCAGAGGATTCCCAGGTGAACACCCTGGCCGGCTTCGCCGGTGCCTACGGCGGGCTGTTCTCCAGCACGGTGATCGTGGTGATGCTGATCCTGGAGGTCGCCCGCCCGGGCGGCCAGAAGCTCGCCAAGGCCCTGGCCGCGGAGATCGTGGCCTCGAGCGTCTCGTTCGGCCTCTACTTCGCCATCGCCGGTGCCGTGTTCCTGGACGACTACAAGGTGCCGCAGTACACGTTCAAGGACTGGCAGCTGCTCGCCGGGATCCCCCTGGGCCTGTTCGCGGCCGTGGTGGTGACGCTGCTGGCCGGGTTCACGATGGCGGCGGCGCAGCTGTTCGGCCGGCTGAAGATCCCGGCCCTCGCGAAACCGGTGCTGGGCGGGGTGGTGTTCGGGGTCGCCGGCGTGGCCCTGCCGCTGACGATGTTCTCGGGCAGCGATCAGCTCAACACCGTGCTTAACGATGCCGGGACCCTGGGCCTGGGCCTGCTCGTCGCCACGCTCATCGCCAAGCTGCTCACCTTCGCCGTCAGCCAGGGCAGCGGCTTCGTGGGCGGGCCGATCTTCCCGTCGCTGTTCATTGGCGGAACGGCCGGGGTCATCGTCCACCAGGTGATCCCCGGCGTGCCGCTGGGACTGGCGTTCACCTGCCTGCTCGCCGCCGTCCCCGGGGCGCTCGCGCCCGCGCCGTTCTCCATGGTGCTGATGGCCGCGTTCTTGACCCAGGTCGGGGCGCTGCAGACCGCGCCTATCCTCATCGCCGTCGTCACCGCCTTCCTCACCATGGAAGGCGTGAAATACTTCCTGGCCAGCCGCAAGCAGGCCCGCACAGCCGCAGCGGAACCGGCAGCTCCGGCTTGAGGGCGGCCGGCATCGGCCGGGACCAATCGCCGTCGTGACCTTTCCGGCGACAGGGTCTGCCTGACATGCGGAGGAGGCGGTGCTCGACGGTCCTGCCTGCCAGGAAGCATCCTCGAGATATTGCGGTATGCAGCTTCGCGCGCTGGATGAGAACGATAAATGAACGGAGAGTGAACGAGGGGCGTGCGCCTGCGCGAGTGCGCATCCGCCTTGATGGCGGTGCGAATCGCCGGCAGCGCGGACGAGCTGGTGACGTGCGCATCATCGATAGGGCGAGCGATACGCAGTGCGCGAAGCTCCAAGAGAGTGAAACGCCTGGCGGCCCATCAGGTCGAAACGAGGCCGGGCAGGCGGGCAGCGGCTTGGACGACAGGTGAGGTGCATGAACCAGGAGACAGGGTTCCAAAAGACCACGCGCAACGGCGGGCAGACGGATACCAGCGGCTTGCCCAGGCCGCTCCGCCGCTTTGCGGATCGGCTCGATGAGGTCCGTTCGGCCGAAATCTTTGACATGGACCAGGTAGGGCGGGTTCTGGTGGAGCTGGCTGCCGAGAGACCTGGCGTGCGCTGGCGCCCGGTAACCCTGGCCGGGATAACCGCTGACCGGCCAGGCCCAGAGTGTCACAAGATCGCGATCGGATTGACCGGCGACCCGGTCCCGGTCGGCAGCCGCAGCGGCGCGATCATGCACAGGAACGACCAGCGCCGGATCTCCGCGCATACCTGCCTGAGCTCCGTGAACTGCAAATAGTCCAGCAGGTGCAGGCCCAGCGCGTTGACGGTCAGGACGTGCACCGGGAAGTCGACGCCTGCCACCGCGCTGGGGGCAGTGTCGTTGTTGCCATCGCTGCCCAGGGCGGCGACCCGGCGCTCGGCCAGGAGCGGCAGCACAGTGGGGTGCAGCCCGGCCCGGGCCTCGGCGGCGTCCCACGGGCCCTGCTCGTCGCGCCGCCGCCGGTGACCGACCCTGACGAGCACGATGTCGCCCTGGCCGATCCGGACCTGCTGATCCTGCTCGGCTGCGAGCACATCCGCCACGGTCACGTGGTCACCAGGCTCCAGCCAGGGCACGCCGCGGGAACGCGGCACGTCCAGGAGCACTCCGCGGCCGACGATGCCGTCGGATGCGACGCCGATGGACAGCTCGGCCGCCCCGGTCGCGGTGACGGTGTCCGCGGCTACCCCGTTGTACAGCTTGCCGTCGAAGATCACGTGGCAGAGGGCGTCGACGTGGCTGTCGGCGTTGCCGTGGATGTTCATCGCGATCCGGTCCATGCTGAACGCCAGCCCCGGACCGGCGTCGGCACCCAGCGGTCCTGTCATCTGATGCTGGGCCGGATCGGGATTGTCGGCCGCCGGCCGGTGCTCCACCGGCGCGGCGAGCGACACGGTACGGCCCAGCGTGACCTCGCCCAGGGCGGCGAGGACCTCGGCTTGTGTGATGTAGTTCAGTGCCCCGCGCCGGTCATCCGGTCCCCATGGCAGCTGGCCGCGCAGCCGCTCATAGAGCGAGCGGAACTCGGTCTCGGTCATCGGCCCCGGCGGGAGGGCGGCCGGGTCGGCGTCGGTCATGCCATCAGCCTCCCATTCTTACCGACCGGGCCGCCCGGCGGGCAGCCCGCCGCCAGATGGCGCACTATACCGGCAGCCCGGCGATCGCGACAGCGGTGAGAACCGTGACGTTCAGCAGGAGCTGCAGAACGGAGCCCCAGGCCTCGCTGTCGCTGCCGAAGGCCAGCGACACGGGCGTCCGAGGCGGCCGGGATGGTCGTCACCGAGATGAACACCCCGATCAAGGTGCTCGACCGGGCCTCGGTAAGCGAGAGACGACGCCCACCACCCCGGCCAGCAACGCGACGATAAAGGAGAACCAGTCCGGGGTGTCGATCAGGTCGGAGACCGGGCGGACCCCCAGGGCATAGGCCCTGGGCTCCAGCCCCGCCCCCCGGATGATCAGCGCCAGCAGTAGCGCCCCAGCCACGGCCAGGGTGAAGCCGGCGGCCAGCACGGCCGCGCTGCGGAGTATCCGGGGGGAATCGCGGCGAGTCACGCCGAACGCCAGGCTGAGGATGGCGCCGTATTCGGGCCGACCACCATCGCGCCGACGATGAGGATCTGGGAGTTGGTCAGGACCGCCCCGATGAGCCCGGCGATGACCAGCACGGCGGATACGCGAAGGCAAGGATCCGCGCTATGGCAGGCAGCCCCGGCCGGAAGCCTTGCGAGAGCACGAGGGTTACACGCGAGCCTAGAAGGCGGAGATCGCCTGGGTGCGCTCGCTGCGGGTCAGTGCACCGATCACCGCGGACTGGCCATGACGCTTAACGGCCAGGCGCACCAGCAAGTCGCGCACCGGCGCGAACACCTCGGCAGGAAACTCGGGCGTGCGGACGCCGGCGCTGAGCGCGAGATCATCGGCATGGACCACGATCTCCAGCATCCGGGTGAGCAGGAAGTCATCCCGGCGCAGGGACCAGCCCTGCCAGGGAATCAGCACGACATCACAGGCCGTGCCAGCCGCGAGCAGGCGGCGCACCGTCGCCAGCGCCCCGGCGCTCCGGCCGGCGAGGACCGCTGCGCCAAGCGCCGCTTCCGCGTCGTCGGTGCTGCGATCGTTCGACGGGTCATCCGGCGAGGTCGACATCACCCAGGCGGCCCGGTGGTAATGCGCGTCGACGGATTCCAGTGGCGGGACGTCCGTCGCCACCGGCAGCAGCTCCGCGGCCCGGACTACCTGCCGTCCCAGGTGACAGGCGAGCGTTCCGATGGACATCTTCGGCAGGACGCTCGGCATGAGCCACTGGTCGCGGACCTCGCCTCGCTGGATGAGGTCCAGCGCGACCGCCGCGGCCACCGGGAATACGGCGTCCAGCCGATTGGCCTGGTTCTGCACAAAGCCAGTCTGCCAGGGGTGCTCCTGATCCACACGTGGGTACCTCGGCAGCCACCCGCGACGCGGGCGGGCAGGCAGGCAGGCCAGTCAATGGCCGAAGACTTGCGGTTCGTGGCCGTCCGGGAGTTTGCGCGCGTTACGCCACGTGTCACAGGCGTACGACTGTTTTTCCGCGGCTGCGTCCTTCGCTTTGTGCGATGTGCGCATCGATCGCCTCGGCCCAGTCCACGACGGCCGGCGCCGGGATGTGCAGGCCGTCCTGGGTGAGCGCGAGCACGCCCTGGATCAGGCTGAGCGCTTTCGGCGGGGCTTTTCTGGCCCGGTTGAGGATGCTGAATCCCGTGATGGTCAGGTTCTGGGTTCTCAGGTCCGGGACCGGCGGTGGCGCGGGATCTGGTTCGCCAGCCGCGGCGCCGTAGGATACGACCCGGCCGCCGACCGCCAGTCCGCCAAGGACCGAGGCAAGGACGCTGCCGCCGACGGATTCGAGCACGACGTCGAATCCGGGCACTCCGGCAGTTTGCAGCGCCCTGGCGACGAAGCCCTCGCCCTGGGTTACCGGGGTGTAGGCGGCCGCGAGCGTGGCGGCCTGGGCCGGGGAACGCACCCCGCCGATCACGCGGGCGGCACCCTGCCGGGCCAGCAACTGGCCGATCGCGGACCCGACGCCGCCGCTGGCCGCTGTCACCAGCACCGTATCGCCGGCGCCGGCGTGCGAGACACGCATGAGCCCGAAAGCGGTAGCCCAGGTGAGCGGGATGGTCGTCGCGGTGGCGAGGTCAAGGCCTGCGGGAACCGGCACGGTCAGACCCGCGCGGGCGACCGCGACGTCCGCCAGCCCGGTCCCGTCGACGGTAAATGCCACCACCCGGTCCCCGGCCGCGAAAGTGTCCACCCCCTCGCCCAGGGCATGGATGGTGCCGCCGACCTCCATCCCCGGGACGAACGGCCACCCGGTGAAGTAGCCGGGCACGCCGCGCCGGGCCAGGACATCGACGAAGTTCAATCCCGCGTACTGGACCCTGATGGTCACCTGGCCCGGCCCGGGGCCGGCTCGTCTCGCTCGGCGAACCGGACAACTTCCGGACCGCCCGGCTCGATGATTTCCATTGCTCTCACGGGCTTCTCCAATCCGATCACCACGGGGTGCGGATGTCTGGGCTAACGGCGATCTGGCTGACGGCGGGCCGCGGCGGCTGCGGCGGCTGCGGGACCAGCATGCTCCAGTGACATGACTGTACCTGGGGCTCGGCCTGTCGGAGGGGGTGAGCTTCCCCCGGGTGCCGGGCGTCGAGGCGACCAGGTCGATGAAGCGTGCCCGGGCGGGAGTTCCGGGCCGGGCGGCAGTTCGCCGCGCTCATGGGTGGCATCGGCCAGGTCTTCGACAGCGGTTAGGCGGGCTACGCCTGCGTCCCCGCCACCTAGGTGATCCCGATCCGCAGCGACCTGGACTGGGCCACCCTCGGGGCCGTCCCCGGATGTGCAGACCTCCTACGGTCGCTGACCACGGCCTGGACGACCACCCGGGGCAGTCCATCTTGATCCACAGCGGCACCTCCTCGGTCGGCTGGCCACGGCGGTCCTGGCCCGGCGGCGCGGATGACCGTCCTGTCCACCACCCGCAACCCGGGCGGGCGGAGCGGTGGCCAAGGCCAGCGCGGACCGCGTGCTCATCGACAACGGGGTCGTCGCCAGCCAGGTCCGGGGATACTTCCCGGTGGCGCCGACGCCGCGCTCGAGTTGGTCGGAACGCCGACGCTGCCCGACACGCTGCGGTCGGACCGGGTCCACGGGGTCATGTGCTTTCCAGGATGCTGTCGAACCAGTGGACCGTGCATAAGCTCTCCGCTCGATGCCTGCCCACGGGAGTTCGGCTAACCGCCTACAAGGGGGACGCCGCCGACCTTCCGCCGCAGGTCCTGCAGGACTTCCTCGAACACCATCACCGCCGGCACGGCCGCCGTCCCGATCGGCCGCGTGTACCGGTTCGACCAGATCGCGGAGGCGCACACCGACATGGAGCACAACCGGGTCAGCGGCAAGCTCGTCGTCACGACATGAGATCGCTTCCGATGGCGGGAGGAGCGGAATGAAGATCGCTGTTCTCGGAGCCGCCCGCGTCGGCTCGACGGTAGGCAGGCTCTGGCGCGCCGCCGGCCACGACGTCACGTTCGCGGCACGGCACGCCACCCGGCCGCGGGCGCTGGCGGCCGAACTCGGGCAGCGCGCACACGCGGCCTCGGCGGCCGACGCCGTGGCGAGCGCCGAAGTGGTGCTCGTGGCCGTCCTGGGCCCTCGCTGTGACAGGCGCACTGCAGGCACCCGGCCCGCTGGATGGAAAGCCTGCGCAGGA
>CAVUQT010000005.1:0-216607 GCA_963743645.1 uncultured Solirubrobacterales bacterium
CGTTGTTGGCCCGCACGTGGAGGATGATCTTCATGATGTTCCCGGGAACCCCCCACATCACTGCGTAGTGCGAGTGGTAGACAAGATGGTGCTCGACCGTCATGGTAATCGCACGGGTTGGCTTGTTTCGACTGCGGTCTTCCTGACACAAGATCCGGAAACGGTGTTCGCTGCCAGATTGATTTGGCCGTGTCCGCGCGCGAAGCTGCCCGTTTCGCCGATCGGGGGGCCGGTGTGGAAGCCCCATGGGAACCCGAAACGATCGGGACCTGGCCGCAGCCGGGCGAATACCCGGCGGCCTGACCGGCCATGCTGCTGCCCCCCAGCAGCGTCATCAGCGCCAAGAGTCCAAACCGCGCTGTCACACGCGTGTGCCCACTGTGAGTAGATACTCCATCTCAAAGCGCGCGTTATCGGTCGTGCCACGATTCCACTCCTCACAGAAATGGTCCACTGCCTCGTCGAACTCTGCCTCGCGTCCGGCCAGGCGCGCATTTGCTTGGGCGGCAATCGTCGGGCCATATCGTTCTTTGAAGTGCCCACCGAACTCGCGAGGTTTCTCGAAGGCCGTAACCTCCAGCACGTCGCGCTTCAACGTGCGAGAGTCAACGCGAGCGCCGAACAGCTCACTCAGATGCTCCTCGCTGCCCCACAGCGGCGGCGGTTGAACACCCGGCGGAGGCGCCGGAACGAACGGTCCCATCGTCCTAAACAACGCGCCGACCATGCCCTCGGGTGTCCAACTCAGCAGCCCGATCGTGCCACCTGGACGGCACACGCGAACCAGCTCATCAGCGACATCCTGGTGGTGCGGCGCGAACATCGCACCGATCGAGGACATCACGACATCGAACGACGCGTCCCCGAACGGCAGGTGCTCGGCGTCGGCCTGCACCCACTCGAGTGCGAGCCCTTCGGCATCGGCACGGTGACGGCCAGCCTCCAAGATCTTCGGCGTCAGGTCGCTGGCCGTGACATTTGCGCCAGCCTGCGCCGCTGGTATCGCGGCATTCCCAGTGCCGGCAGCGACATCGAGGACGCTCATTCCCGGGCCGATCCCACACGCCTGCACAAGCCTTCCCCCCAACGGAAGCAGAAACGTCTCGACCATCGACGGATAGTCACCTGACGCCCACATCGCGCGGTGGCGCGCCTTCAGCTCGGAGTCCGACACAGTGGACGACAAACGATCCCCCCTTTGTTGACAGGCCGATCGTACTGCGCCTCGGCACAAGCTGCGGCCAGCCACTTCGCGCCCAACGACTCGCCTGAACGCCTCAGCGCTCCGCGCACCCGCATGAAGGACAGCGTCCCATCCACACAGAGGACTCGGTCGAGCACGCGCTCCTTACGAGCCCGGTGGAGGTCCCGCGCCACATCGCCGGCAATCGACCGGCGGATCGTCCACCCGCAACTCTTCGCGTAGCAGGTCCATTAGCAGGTTGTCGTGCCAGCGGCCATCCGCGCCGCGCTCGTAGCAGCGCATTGCCCCAACGGGGCGGAAGCCGACTGTCGCATATGCGCGAACCGCGCGCACGTTGTCGCACGCCGGGTCGATCGTGAGGCGATGATGTCCACACTGCCCGAAGAGCCATTCTGCGGCGAGCCGCAGCGCAGCGGGTCCCAGCCCTTGGTCTTGGTACTCCGGCGCCAAAAAGATGTCGAGGCTGGCGTAGCGGTGGTCGGGATCGGTCTCTTGGTTGTACCCGAGCCACCCTGCTAACGCGCCGTCGACCTCGATCGAAAACGCAGCGCCGTCGTTGACAAGACCCTCCCGCGTGTGCGCGATATCGTCTAGCGTCCCCCACCACTCCCTGACGCTGGGGCGCGTCAGAATGGCCGCGAGCTCGTCAACCTCGCCCTCTCCCAAGGGCCGCAACGTAACGCGTCCAGAACGCAAGGTCGGAGGCACCATGCCAGTGTGCCACTCGTCGGCATCCAGGCGGCTGGCAATGGCGAGGACAGTGGTCAGTGATGAAGCCGAGCGCCACAGGCTCTGGACGCTCGCCGACCGCGTCTTGCGCCCTATGTAACGTATCGTCGAGACGCGGCGAAGGCGAACCGGACGATCCCGATCGTCCAGCTCACCCCATGCGAGTCAGACGCCGTCGCGTAGCTGTTCCTCTCGCTTGCGCTCCCTCGGGTACGCGGTCGAGCCCGAGCACACCGGAGGCCCGCGCGCCGCCAGCACTTCATCGTGCGGTGCTTGTCCGGCGAGCTGATGACCGTGCCCTCCAGGGCGCCAATGAACGCCAGCGCGACGGCTCTGGCGGGCGGGCCGGCTGGGATCGTCCCCGCTCGCCGCCCGGCGCCGATGAGGCGGGTGCAGCGCTTGACGAGACCCTCGGAGACCCGCTCGAGGTGACGCCCGACCGGGTGATCCTGACCGCTGAACTCGAGCCTCAGCGCGATCGCCACCCGAGCCACGTCTCGCCGGCAGAAGATGGCGTGACCGCGCGCCATCACGATCAGCGCCGCGACCGGGTCGGGCTCCTGCTCGACCAGGCGGCCGACCTCCTGCTGCCATGTCTCGTCGACCCAGTCGATCACCGCCAGCGCAAGATCCTCCTTGTCCCTGAACTGGTGATACAGGGCTCCCCGGGTATAGCCGGCCTCGTTCGCCACCCGCTCGAGGATCAGGTTGCCGTAGCCGTAGCGAGACAGTCCCCTCGCGGCGGACTCCGAGCAGACGCGCTGCGCGTCCGTGCGCTTCGCTCGGCCTGCGTCGGGCGACCGCGCTCGCGGGGGCCACCGAGTCCGGAGCGCACGGCCAGCCTGGGACATATCTACATGCATACATGTATGTTATCTCGCCCCAGACGCGAAACGCGCTCACGCAGTCCCTACAGAAAGGTCGCGTCACATGCATCCGTTCCGCAGGGCAATCGAGTCGGGCGAGGTGACCGGCTGCTCGAGCTGTTCTCGCCGGAGGTCGTGTTCAACAGCCCCGTCGTGTTCCGCCCCTACCACGGACGCGAGGCGCTCGGCGTGATCCTCCGCGCCGTCATGCGCGTCTTCGAGGACTTCCACTACGAACGCGAAATCGGCGCAGAGGAGGCCAGCGACCATGCGCTGCTGTTCAGGGCGCGCGTTGGGGATCGCGAGCTGCAGGGATGTGACTTCCTGCACACGGGTCAGGACGGGCTGATCGACGAGATGACGGTGATGGTCCGGCCGCGCTCGGCAATGCTCGCGCTCGCGGAGGCGATGAAGACCGAGATGCTCGCGATCCAGGGCGAGCCGGCCGCAGAGCCGCCAGCCTGAGATGAGGCTTCCGAACAGCGAACACGAATCTCGCGACTGGCGGATCCGCGAAATCGCGCCCGACTTCACTCTGGAGGATGTCTGGGCGCTCCCCGTACAGGGCGGCGCCGAGGACTTCCAACATTGCTCGAAATGATGGCCTCCTCCGATCCGGCCAACACGGAATCGCTCGCGACCCGCGTCCTGTGGGGTGTCCGCGATCGCCTCGGCAGCTGGTTTCACCTCGGCAGGATTTCGGCCCCGATCGACGGCGCCGGGATGACGCCCGGCAAACTGCCGATTCCGGGTACGAACGAAACCTCACTGGCCGGCCGACTGCCAGAGGATCTGCGCAACACCGCGGCGGATCTGCATTTCGACTCCCTGCCTTTCGCTCCCCTCTATCGCACCGACGTCGAGTTTGCCGCGGAGCTGTCGAACCAGACCGTGCACGGCGTCATGCACCTGGCTTGGGTCGATCAGGGCGAAGGCCGCTACCAAGGACAGATGGCCGTCTACGTCAAGCCACGCGGTCCGCTCGGGAAGGGATACATGGCGCTCATCAAGCCGTTCCGATATTGGGTTGTCTACCCAGCACTCATGCGACAGATCGAACGGGCGTGGAATGCCCGCATTGCGCAGCACCCGTAGGTCAGCACATTTGCCGCACCGGGAGCTACGTCGGGGATCGCGACTGGACCTCTAGCTCCGTTGCGGTGGTGACGCTCGAGGCCTGGAGCAGGCGATCCGCGCGCAGTCGAGCCTCACTGCTGATGAGACGGCCGAAGCCGTTACGTCGCTTTGCGATCGCGCCATAGATCAGCGCGGTCGTGCCGGGCAGGCGATGGGCCAGTCGAGCCAGTGCTTGCGTCTGCGGCAGCACCCCCAACACTTCGGCGACGGCGGCGCCCGCTGAACGACGACGGCCGTCGTCGCCGACAACGTGAGCCGAGCGCAGACGGTCGCTCGGCTCGACGTCCGCGAGCAGCTCGCAACCAAGCGGGGACTGAATCGGCACAGCGACGAGCAGATTGCGACGGTCGTGTCGCAGGGCCCATCCCATCGTCCAGCGACAAAAGCCGCAGTCTGTGTCATAGAGAACGATCATGCGGTCCCTGGGCGCAGACGTCGAAACGGCCACCTCTCCATTCTATGCGGCTTGAATGTCGTCCGAGTAAGGTGCGGGGATGCACCAGGATGAGGCGGGGACTTCGACGCGCGGTGGGAACCTCATCTGCGAGCATGCGTCGCGGTGAGAGGATGAGCTCAATCGCGCCAGACGGGGAGCCGATCACACCGGCGGGGTTGGTCGCGCTCGAGACCGAGCTCGAGGAGCTCGAGACCGCGGGGCGGCGAGCGATGGCCGAGCGCATCCTCGCTGCGCGCGAGCTGGGAGACCTCAGCGAGAACGCCGACTATCACATCGCCAAGGAGGATCAGGCGCATCTCGAGACGAAGATCAAGCGCTTGCGTCAACGTCGGAACAGCGCCCTGATCGTCGAGACCGACGCTGAGGGTGCGGCATTTGGCTTTGGGAGCACGGCCGAGGTCTTAGACGAGGTGAGCGGCGGGGTCTACACATGGACGATCGTGGGCTCGACCGAGGCGGACCTGGCACAAGGCAAGCTGTCAGCGCAGTCGCCGGTCGGCAAGGCGTTGCTTGGTCGCAGCGTCGGGGAGTCCGTCCAAGTGCAAACCCCTCGTGGCAGTCGTGGCTACCGGGTGCAGCGGCTCGTCTCGTGATCTGGCGCGGTTGGTATGACCCACTGCGCGTGCGGAGTTTGAGTCGGCCTGCCGCCAAGCATCGAAGAGATTTCGCGAACCCGATGCTGGGCGGCCTGTCGCATCTGCAAGCGACTCGCGCCGTGCCCCAACCGGTTATCGAGCTCGACCCCGGCGGTCTCGCCGCCGTTCACTGTCCATGGCGCAGCAGCTCGTCCAGCGTCTGGCCTCCGAGCACCGAGGCGGGCTGTTCGGCGACGATGTCAGAGCCTGGTCGGGCCTGGTCGTCGCGCCGCTTGACCAGCAGCCACTGCGCTTTGAGGCCCGGCCGTGTGCGTTGCAGAGCAAAGCCGCCGCGGAGCTTCTCGCCATGCAGGACGAAGACGGCATGCCCGCGGTCCAGGGCCTCGGGCCAGGCGACCCTGCCGCCCTGCTCATAGCTGCCGCGGTCCCAAACCACCACGCCGCCATGGTCGGTCGGGCCTTCGAATGCGTTGTGATCCATCCCATGGTCGACGACCTGGACCGCCAGGCGCTTGACGGACGGGTCCAGCGAAGGGCCCTTGGGAACCGCCCAGGAGCGCATCACCCCGGCGACCTCCAGGCGCAGGTCGAAGTGACGCGTCGTGGCCGCGTGCTCCTGCACGACAAAGACACCGGCGCTCACGCCACGGACCGCGAACTGCTCGTGGCCCTCGATCCTCGCGTCTCCTACGTCCACGTCGGCGACAGCACCACCCGGCGGGCCCTCCCGCAGAGAGGCGACGAGCGCCTCGATCGCGCCGGATGCGCCCTCTGCGTGCACGACCATGGTGCCGTCGTCTACGTTACGCACCCAGCCCATGACGCCGAGCTCGCCCGCCCTGCGTCGGGTGGCCTCTCGGAAGCCGACGCCCTGGACGGTCCCTGCCACGACCGCTCGGATCGCCCGGGAGCTGATTCGAGACTCCAAAGTAGGCCCAAGATGACACAGCTGGCGCAACTCGTCGCGTCTGACGACAGCTGGACGCTTCGCTGGCAGCCTATCCCAGTCGCCGTTGCCTCCCCCGTGACGCGACTCGACGCCCGAGGCCTTCGGCCCGTCGCTATCGATGACATACGTTCTACGCTGTCGCCTGCCGTCCTGGATACTCAGATAGCGACACCCGATAAACCAGAACAGGAGATGAGATGAGCGATAGACCCGTTTTCATCTACGCCGCAACCTACAGCGACCGCGCGGATGTGTTCGCCGACTACGAGAGCCTGCTCGACCTTCATGCCGCGCAGCTGGTCGGCACCTACGACGTCGCGATCGTCACTAAGGACACCGATGGCAAGGTTCACGTCGAGAAGCATGAGAAGCCGACGCAGCACGGCGCATGGGGCGGCATCGCAGTGGGAGCGGTGGTCGGGGTTCTGTTCCCGCCGTCGGTCATCGGGGCAGCGGCAGTCGGCGGTCTGGTCGGTGGCATCGGCGGACACCTTCGCAAGGGCATCTCGCGTGGCGATGCCAAGGAGCTCGGGGAGTTGTTGGAGGGAGGGCAGGCGGCGCTGATCGTGATCGGCGAGTCACGCCTTGAAGAGCAGCTCGACAAGCTGCTGACACGCGCCGAAAAGTCGCTCGAGAAGGAGATCGACGCCGACAGCAAGGAGTTCAAGCGGGAGCTGGAGCAGGCGGAGAAGCAAGCGGCGGAGCGTTAGGCGATCGGTCGCGCTCCGGGCAGCGCTACTTCTCCGCCAGCGCTGCGCTGAGCGCGACCGGCACAGATGTGTCCAGCACCTGACCGCTCGAGTCGAGCGCCTGGACTGCTGCATAGGAGCCTGTGGCGGGACTTGAGATCGCCGTCTCAAAGCCGGCGCGCAGGGCTTCGGCGACCGGCTCGAGGCTCGTTGCGGTCGAGCCCTCGAGCACCCTCCATCTCGCCACCCGGGTGGCGCCGTTCCAGCTGGCGTAGACCTCGATCGCGCCGTGAGCGCCACGGCGCGCTGCCAGCGACGGCGGGCTTACGGGCTGACCGTTCCAGGCGAGGCGGTAGGCGCGGTAGGAGGTGTAGCCGCTTGGCATATGAGCGTCGAACAGCAGCCGGCCCGAAGCGCTGAACTCCGAGAGGTAGGGGGACTGTCCCCAGCCGACGAGCCAGTCGCCGTTCGGCAGGGCCTGCATGTTGCCCTGGCTGCCCGACACGATCGGCGTCGGGTGCTCGTAGCGACTGACGAGCGTCGCGGCCATGTGCTGCATGTCGAGCCTGATGACGATCGTCCGCGTCTGAGGGTGCACACGCGGGGTCGCGCCGTTGTCGAAGAAGCTGATGGTCCCGTCGGGCTGTTGGCGCGCATCGTGCTGCCAGGCGACCAGCGTGCCCGGCCCCATTGTGAAGCTGCTGCGCTTGCCGCCCAGCTGCCAGCCCACCTGGCCCGTCACGGGATCGATGTCGTATGCGGCCCAGGTGTCGCGCGCGTCGATGAGCATGTGACCGTCCTGCTCGACGTCGATCGAGTTGACGTGGAAGTAGTCAAACGGAGTCGTGAGGCTGGTCGTGCGCGCTGAGGAGTAGGAGCTGCTCAACGGCACGTGATCGACGCTGTGCCACTCATACATGACCAACCCGGTATGCAGATCGATCTCCTGCACGATCGAGTCGGCCAGCGCACCGTCGCGGGGACCGCCGACCGAGGAGAGGTCACAGTCGATCGCGTTGTAGACCGTGATCAGGGCGGTTCCCTGAGGTGTGATCTGAAATTCGTGCAGATCGGGCTGGTAGCCGTTGCCGGCTCGCATCGTGGCGATGGTCTGGTAGGCGCTGTCGGCGATGACGAGACCGGCCGTGGACCGTCCGCCGATCGTGATCGGATCCTGCCACCAGGTCAGCACCGGCTGCCCGTCGTACTCCTGGACGCGGAAGTCGGCGGCCCGGGCGCCCGGCGCCAGCGGCTTGAACCACAGCAGCCGGCCGCTTTCGTCGAGGATCATCGGTCCGTATTGGCCAGGTCCGGAGTACGGAGCCAAAAACAGATCGCCCGGAGCTGTCGCGCCGCCGTGCGCAGCGACTGTCACAGTCGGCGGGCGCAGGTCAGGACGCGATGGAAAGCTCTGAAAGTCGCTCGGCTTGGCCGCGGGCGGCGGTGTGCTCGCGGCCGCGGAGTGGATCGTGTCCGATACCACCGTGAAGCTCCAGGCAAACGGGATCGTCAGTCCGGGCCCGCTCAACACGGCGCGAACCGTGACAAGCTCGCCCGCAGCGAAGGGACGGGAAGACACGAAGCTGGCGCCATCCCCCTGGGAGTAGGCCAGGAGACGGCCGGCATGAGCACCGCTGCGCGAGCCCGTCACGACGACGTTCGACAGCTCGCCCGCAGGTACGCCGAGGAAGCTGATCTGAGTGCCTGTGGATGCGTCCCTGGTGTCGGGGGCGGGCGACACCGTCACTCGCCCGCCGGCGAGCGCGGCGGAGACATTCAAGACGGGTGGCACACAGCCGGGCGCAAGCCTGCTCGCGCTCGCGAGCCCGGACGTGAGCCCCAGCCCCAGCAGCGCCGCCATGCCGGCCGGCAGAGCACGCATCAGTGGAAGGCGTGCACGATCACATAGCAAGCGACTCAACCGGCCATGAGCCTAGCCCCGATGCTGCGAGCGCGCGCCGGTTGACCCGCTACCCTGAATCAATGATCACTCAGGCAGATCGCGCTGCCGAGCGACGCCGCGCGAAACTGGAGGAGATCCAGCAGCAGGTCAAGGCTGGCTCGCTTACGATCCGGAAAATGACGGCGGAGGAGCGCAAACGCTATCCTCCGAGGCCGTCGAAGGCGTCAAAGGGACGCCGCCGCTGACGGGCCCCCGAGGGCCGGGAGCGCCTCCGGCTCACGTCTCGGCCTTACAGTTACAGCTCCAGATAGCGAAGCACGACCCGACCGAGCACGATCACGTCGCCGTTGTGCAGATCGGCTTGAGTGATGCGACGCCCGTTCACAAGCGTGCCGTTGGCGCTGCGATCGTCGAGGATGCGCGCGCCGGAGCCGCGATGCACGACGATCGCATGACGGCGCGAGACCGACCCCTCGTCCAGGTGCAGGTCCGCCGACAGGCCGCGGCCGATGTGGATCACGCCCGAGCCCAACGGAACCAGCAGCGTCTCACCGGCGCCCTGAACCTCCAGGTAGCGTCCCGGCTTGGCCGCGTGCGGCTCGCTCGCGCGGCGGCGATTGCGCTCATCCAGGCATGCGATCGCGTCGATCCTTTCGGTCGCTCCGATCTCGACGGGGTGTGACGCTTGCATGGGCATGCTTGCAGCCAAGCCGACGAGCCTCAGGCGCAGCTCAAGGCTCGTTAAGAAATGACGAAGCCCGCGGGTTTCGCCCGGGCGCGCCTGACCGGGCCGACGATCGCGACGCTCCATCGACGGCAAAGACGCGCGTCGGTGCGACCGGCCTATCGCAAAAGGAGCGTGCCCTTATGCCGTGCTCGTGGGCTTGCCGCCGCCGGAGCGGCGGGACATGCGCTTTGAGCTCCACCAGCCCCAGCCACCGACCGCCACGACCGGCACGACGTACAGCATCGAGACGTACCAATGCATCAGGCAGGCGAGTGGGGCCATCCCCGGAAACGCTATCACGCCCTCACCACGCTTCCTTCGCCGGCGCCTCGTCCCCGGAGCTTCCCGCGGCGTCTCGCGTACCGGCTTGACCTGCACCTGACACGGCGCCGCCGGGGCCTGCGCTACGCGTACGGCGCCGGCGCACGAACAGGACGAACAACAGGCCGAGCATGGCGATCGCCACCCCGAGCACGATCACCGCGGTCGCGGCCTTCGAGCCCTCCGGCGTCCAGAACAGCTGCCCGTCGATCGCACCCTTGCTCGCGCCCACTTCGATCGGCACCCGCCAGTTGAAGATCAGCGTTCGCCTGCTCCTGTCCTTGACCTGTGGGGGTACGGCCGGCGAGGTGTAGTGGATGCGATGGTCATGCCATTCGAACTGCCCCGTGCGGTCCACCACTTCCCACTGTGGCGGCGCCGAGGGGTCGGCGATCGGCGGCACGTTGATGTCGCCGTAGAAGCTGCGGTTGAGGTAGGTGGCGGGCGAGCGCGTGTTCTGCTCGGCCGTGCCGTCGGCCAGCACGCGCGCGTAGGGCTCACCGTCGTAGCCGTAGATCGTGACCGTCTTGCCCGTGTGGTTGACCAGCAGCAGGCGGTCGGCGAACTCGAGGACTTCCACACTGAGCCCGGGCGCGTTCGGCGTGACGCTCGTGATGTTCGAGCGGTAGTTGAAGTTGCTGCCCTGGTCGTTGATCGGGCTCCCGCTCTCGGTCGACGTCACGGCGCGCGCAGGGATCGGCAGCGCAAGCACCACGGCGCCGACCAGGATCGGTATCAGGCGGCGGGACATGCCCATCACCGTAGCCGCAGACGAATGCTCACGTCCCCACTGCCGAGAGCAGCCACAGCCCGAAGCTCGTGAACGCGACCATCACAGCCAGCATCCAGTACTGCGAGCGGACGGCCTCTTCGACGTTGTCGTACATGACCAGCGCACGATCATGAGCCAGCGCCAGCCCGGCCACGTGACCGGTCAACAGCGCGGCGACCTGCACGTACCAGATCGCGGCGAACGAGATGATGTTGTAGTCGATCTGATAGCTGCTCGTCCCGAGCAGGTTCGCCCCGTTGCCCAGCGGGTCCGACGCGAGGTAGCCGATCGCCTGACCCTGCCAGATCAGCAGCGAGAAGTAGTGCGCGAGCACGTACGCGAACCCGATCGGCACGAGCGTGTGCGCGAACGCGTGCGTCAGCTGCGTGGTGTCATAGCGAGTGCTGACGCTGCGCACGCCGGCGATCCCGATCCGGTACACCGCCCCGATCAGCCCGAGGCAGAGCAGCAGACCGACCGAGTAGGCCAGCTCGTACGCCGGAGTCTGGTTGAAGCCCAGATCGGCGAACAGGCTCTGCACGCTCGGCTCGAGGTTGCGCCAGACGCCGCCGTTGCTGAATCCGTCGAACGTCGTAGTGCCGATGATCGTGCAGATCAGGGCGACCGTGCCCGGGCGTATCTCCAGGCTGGTGATCCCGCTCAACGGACGGCGCAGACAGACGACGCCGTCCTCGTCGCGAAAGACGGCTGACAGCCGCGACAGCAGGTTGAAGTAGGCGCCGAACCCGTCGGCCTGCCCGCCCCACTCCTCCACCCCAAACGACATCATCCCGACGAGCATCACCACGAAGTACCCCAGCGACAGTGCGGCCAGCGTCGCCGGCCGGTCACGGCCGGCGGGTTCGTAGACCAGCTCCAGCCACGCGAATCCCACGATCACCGCCACCGCGGGCCACATCCCCAGCCACTTGGGATAGCCCAGCGGCGGTGCGCTCTGCCTTCGCCCGCGCAGGGCACGCACGAGCGCGTTCGACGCCCGGGCGCACGTCCGCCACGGGCTGAGCGCGCGAAAGACGTCGCCGAACAGGACGCTGGCCACCGGCGTGCCGACCCAGAAGATCACGTATATGAACGTCACCGAGAAGTTCGCCAGCGGTACCTGTGCTCCGGCGAACCCGCTGTACACGACGAGCCCGAACAGGCCCACTCCGACCAGGCAGGCCAGCCATTCCAACGCGGTGGGCAACCGCACAAGCGCGCGTCGATGCTGCTCTTGCAGCTGCGGCGTCGTCCACAAAGTCGAGAGCGCGACGAACGACACCACCAGCACGATCGCCGCCGTCCAGCTGAACAGCCATACGGGGATGGGCAGGTCCGCTCGCCCCACGATCCCATGCGCCTGCGCGCTCGCCGGGATCGCAAGCGCCGCGACACAGAGGCCGCAGAGCAGCGACATCAGCGTGCGACGGGGCGTGGCTCTCATGCCCGCGGCAGTCTACGGGCCGATAGGGCGCGGGGCGCAGGATCGGCATGACTTCGCAGCAGGACGGAATCCGCGCAAATAACAGCTTCGCCCGCATATGGGCCCTTACTCCAGGACGTCACAGCCCTTACCCTCCAGCGAGATGAACGTGCCGCCCATCGCCGTCTCTACCGACATCGAGTCAGTCATTCAGCTTGGACCGCTGGCGATCCTCGCGCTGCTCTACGCCCGTCGCGTGCGCACCCTCGCCGGTGAGGGACGCAATCCCGTGCCCGGCTGGCGCCAGGCGTGCTTCTACGGGGGATTCGTCGTGATCGCGCTGGCGCTCACCTCGCTGGGAGGCGCCAGCCAGGAACTGCTGCTCGCACACATGGTCGAGCATCTGCTGCTCGGCGATATCGCGGCGCTGCTGATCGTGCTTGGCCTGACCGGCCCGCTGATCGCGCCGATCCTGCGCATTCGCTTCTTCGACCGCCTGCGGGTCCTCGCCCACCCGCTGATCGCCTTTCCGCTGTGGGCGATCGACCTGTACATCTGGCACCTGCCGGTCTTCTACCAAGCGGCGCTGCGCCACAGCGGCTGGCATGCGCTCGAGCACGCGATGTTCCTGGGCTTCGGCATCAACATGTGGATGTGTCTGTTCGGCCCGCTGCCGATGCCGAGCTGGTTCGGCAATCTCGGCAAGCTCGTCTACATCATCGCCGTGCGTCTCACCGGCACGGTTCTCGGCAACATCTTCCTGTGGTCGGGCACCGTCTTCTATCCGTACTACATCCACGGCGACGCCATTCACCACATCTCCCCGCTCGCCGATCAGAACATCGCGGGCGCGGTCATGATGGTCGAGGAGTCCCTGCTCACGCTCGGCCTGTTCTGCTGGCTGTTCCTGCGCACCGCGCGTGAGGGCGAGGAGCGCCAGGAGCTGCTCGACTTCGCGCAGGCCCACGGCCTGGAGCTGACCGATGCCCGCGCCGCGCGAGCCGTCGCGGCCGGACGCGGCGCGGAGCTGCGCCGGCGCCTGGAGACTCGCTCGGGCGTATCAGAGCGGGAGCCCACGCAGCGGGCCACGCAAGCCTGAGCTCAGCCTCCGCGCAGGCGCAGCCCGACCTGCCGTGCACGAGCTATCCTGCAGCGCATGTGCGTCGGTTGTGCAATGTGCGCGGCCTCGGCCGCAACCGGCTTCAGGAGCTGGCTGGCGGCCCATAACTTCGGCTGGCTGACCCCCTGCCGCATGCGCGCGCTCACGATCAGCGCGATGTGCGCCGCCGGGCTCGTCTCGACGATCGGCTTCAGCGGCTCGAGCGCTCCGCCTGCGCACCCGCAGACGCCCGCGCAACACGTTCCAGCCCGCTAGGGAGTCGATGGCCCCGCGCGGCAAGGACGCAGGGAGTACGCGAGCGACTGAGGACACAGCCCCGCGCCGCGCCAGCGACTCCCTAGCCGCCCGCTACCGCGGGCAAGATCGTAAGTTCCGAGCCGTCCGCGACCGGTGTCTGCAGGCCGTCCAGAAAGCGGATGTCCTCCCCCGCGACGTACACGTTCACGAACCGTCTCAACGAGCCGTCCTCGTCGCTGAGCCGCTCGCGCAGCTCGCCATGGCGCGCATACAGGCCATCCAGCACGTCCTTCACGGTCGTGCCGTCAACCTCGGCCTCGGCCTGGCCCCCGGCCGCGGATCGCAGCTGCGTGGGGATCTTGACCTTGACAGCCATCAGACGGCGACCGCCTCTGGCACTCCGCTCTCAAACGACTCGACGGTAGGGGCGATCGTGTGCGTCGTAAACGTGTCCCGTACGGCATCGAGCGTCTTCAGGCCCTCGCCGGTGATGACCAGCACCACGCGCTCGTCGGGGTCGATCTCACCGCGCTGGGCGAGCTTTGCGAGCACGGCGGTCGTCACGCCACCCGCGGTCTCTGTGAACACGCCAGTCGTCCGCGCGAGCAGGGAGATGCCCTGCCTGATCTCCTCGTCGCTGACGGCATCCACCGAGCCGCCGGTCTCGCGCGCCAACTCGAGCACGTACGGCCCATCCGCGGGGTTGCCGATCGCCAGCGACTTGGCGATCGTGTCCGGCTTGACCGGCCTGCACACGTCATGCCCAGCGGCGAACGCGCTCGCCACAGGTGCGCAGCCCTCGGCCTGAGCGCCGTTCATCCTCGGCAGCTCGCCGTCCAGCAGGCCGACCTCGCTACGCCACTCCTCAAAGCCGCGCCCGATCTTCGTGAACAGCGACCCCGAGGCGACCGGCGCGACGATGCGATCGGGCAACTCGAAGCCGAGCTGCTCGGCGATCTCGAACGCCAGCGTCTTTGAGCCCTCAGCGTAGTACGGGCGCAGGTTCACGTTCACGAACGCCCAGTCGCGCTCGGCGCACAGCTCGGTGCAGAGGCGGTTGACGTCGTCATAGTTGCCTTCCACCGCGACGAGCTTCGTTCCGTATACGCCTGTCGCGAGCACCTTCTGCTCCTCCAGGTCGGACGGGATGAACACGTAGGACTCCATTCCCAGCGCCGCCCCATGGGCCGCCACCGAGTTGGCCAGGTTGCCGGTCGACGCGCAGGCGATCGTCTGAAAGCCCAGCTCCCGTGCTCGTGCCGTGGCCACGGACACGACGCGATCCTTGAACGAATGCGTGGGGTTGGCCGCGTCGTTCTTGACCCACACCTCGCTCAGCCCAAGCTCCGCCGCGAGCCGGTCGGCACGGATCAGCGGCGTGCATCCGGCCGGCAGGCCGACACGGGAGGCCAGCCTGCCCGATGGTCCGGGAGGACCACCCGCCAGCGGCAAGAAGTCGGCGTAGCGCCAGATGTTCTGCGGGCCCGCCTGGATCCGCCGGCGCAGCTCGTTCACGTCGCCGCCGGCGAGCCGGCTGTGATCGTAGGCGACCTCCAGCGGTCCGAAGCAGCGCTCGCACACGTACAGCGCCTCCAGCGGGTACTGGGTCTTGCACTCCTTGCACTCCAGATGACTGACAGCCATTAGGGCTCCTTCGCTCTAGTCTTCGCCGTGTCACTAGGTGTGGCGAAGAGCACGAAGCCCGCCACACATCTCTCTGGAATTGGCACCTTCCCGCTGTGACGTTCACGGTGGTTGCCGGGGTTTCGTAGGGCCAGTCCCTCCACCCCTCTGGATGTGTCCAGCTGTGTAGCGCGAAAGTTTAGCAAGCGCCCGGACGGATGCAAGCCCCCGGCAGGTCCGCACAACGGCGAGGTTCCGGGGGACGACGCTCCGGTCGCGGTAACGCCCTGGCGTGCTCGGTGTAGAGGCGTTGCGGATGAGCGTAACGTCCCTCAGCGAGCAGGCCAAGCGGCCGTCCGAGGCGCCCGCGGACTTCGAGCCGGAGATGCCCGCGCTCAAGCGGCGCATGCTGATCATCGTCAATCCATACGCGACCACTGTCTCTGACCGCCTGCGTCATCTCGTCGTGTACGCGCTGCAGGGACGTTATGAGGTCGACGCGGTCGACACCGAAGCTCGCGGTCATGCGACCGAGCTCTGCCGCGAGGCCGCGCACGAGGGTTATGACGTGGTCGTCGCCTTCGGCGGCGACGGGACCGTCAACGAGGCCGCCAACGGCCTGCTCGGCTCCCGCACGCCGCTGACCTGCCTGCCCGGCGGCTCGGCGAACGTGTTCGGCAAGATGCTCGGCATCCCCGGTGAGCTCGTCGACGCCACCGAGCACCTGCTGGCGCTCGCGGATGACTGGCACCCGCGCCGTGTGGATCTCGGCGTCGTCAGCACCGACAGCGCCGGGGACGAGGTGGTCGATCGTCGCTGCTTCACGTTCGCCTCCGGCCTCGGCGTCGACGCGAGCGTCGTCGAGCGGGTCGACGCCAACCCGCGCCTGAAGGCCCGCCTGGGCGCGTACTACTTCACGTGGGTGGCCTTACGCACCTTCGTACGGCGCTATCTCGTCAAGCCCCCGCGCATGGAGGTGGTGCTCGCGGACGGCGACACGCTGTCAGGCGTCACCGCGATCGTCCAGAACGGCTCGCCGTTCACCTACTTTCAGAGCCGGCCGATCGAGATCGCCGACGGCACCACGCTCGACTCCGGCGCGCTGTGCGGCTGCGTGCTGCACCGCGCAACGCCCCTGTCGATGCCCTCGATCGGCCTGCGCGCGTTCGCACGCGGCGCGCATGTCAGTCGCCACCGCCAGGTCACGGGCCTGTCCGGGCTCACCGAGCTGACCGTGCGCTCCGCCGACGAGCGCGCCCTGCCGTTGCAGGTGGACGGCGATTACCTGGGCCAGGTGGCCGAGGCGCGCTACTCGATCCTGCCGGGCGCCCTCAACGTCCTGGCCTGAGGGCTCCTACGCCCAGCACTGTCGGATGAGCCCGCGAGCGAGATGGGAGGCCATGCCGTGTACGGCAGGGCCGCATGCGGCCCTGCCCGGGCGCGCATGCGCGCCCCGTCGGAAGCCGCACATGTGCGGCTTCCCCCCACCCCTAAGCCCACGTCGTCTACACCCAAACCCTCCCTAGTCGGACGCTGGTCAAGCGAGACAAGGACGCAGGGAGCGTGGCGTACTCGGTACGCGAGCGACCGAGGACACAGGCTCGCGCCGGCCAGCGTCCGACTAGGCCGCGGCGCCACCCGGAGTGACCCGGTAAGCGTCGAACACCGACTCGATGTTGCGCAGTCGCGTGATCGCGCCCTTCAGCGTGTGCGTATCGGCGACCTCCACCACGAACCGGTTCTTGACCATCGGCGGGCTCGACAGGCAGCGTGCCTCCAGGATGTTCGCGCCGCACTCCGAGAACACCCGCGAGAGGTCCTCCAGCAGGCGATGGCGATCCCACGCGTCGATCTGGATCTCGACCACGAACGCCGTGCTGCGTTCGCCCTCCCAGGAGACGCTCACAAAGCGCTCCGGGTCGCGCCCGAGGATCACCGCGTTGGGGCAGTCCCCGCGGTGGATCGTGATCCCTCGTCCCAGTGAGATGTAGCCGACGATCTCATCGCCGGGCACGGGCCGGCAGCACTTGGCCAAGCGCAGCATCACGTCCTCGACGCCTTCCACCTTGATCCCGTACTGGCCGGAGGACTTCGTCGGGCGCCGGCGCGGGCGCCCGACTCGCAACAGCTCCGCGCCGGTGGCGTCGCCGTCGGCGGCCTCGCCCTGCTTCAGTCGCTGCATCACCTTGTTGACGACCACCTTCGGCGAGACCTTCGCCGCGCCCAGCGCGATGTAGAAGTCGTCCGCCTTGCGGTAGCCGACCTCGCGGATCACGTCCGCAAGCAGCGCCGAGCCGGTGATCTTCTGCGCGGGCAGGCCCTGCTTGCGCAGGTGCTCCTGCAGCAGGTCGCGCCCGGTGTGCTCGGTGTCCTGACGGGACTCGGCCTTGAACCACGCCTTGATCTTGTTGCGCGCGCGGGTCGTCTTGACCATGGCCAGCCAGTCGCGTGACGGTCCGCGCTCGCGCTTGGCCGTGAGGATCTCGACGATGTCTCCCGATCGCAGCTCGCAGTGCAGTGGCACGATCTTGCCGTTCACGCGCGCGCCCACGCAGCGGTGGCCGATCTCGGTGTGCACCTCATAGGCGAAGTCCAGCGGCGTCGCGCCCGCCGCCAGCGACTTGACCTCGCCCTTCGGCGTGAACACGTACACCTCGTCCTCGAACAGGTCGGTGCGCAGCGTGTCCATGAACTCCTGCGGGTCTGACAGCTCCTTCTGCCAGTCGAGCATCGAGCGCAGCCATTGCAGCTTGGCGTCCTCGGGCGAACCCGCCCGATGATGGCTGTCGCCCGCCGCTCGCTCCGGGCCGGGCAGAACCTTGTACATCCAGTGAGCCGCAACCCCGAACTCCGCCATCTCGTGCATCTCCTGCGTGCGGATCTGGATCTCCAGCGGCCTGCCCTCCGGCCCGATCACGGTCGTGTGCAGCGACTGGTACATGTTGAACTTGGGCATCGCGATGAAGTCCTTGAAGCGGCCGGGCAGCGGCTTCCACAGCGAGTGGATCGCGCCGACCGTCCCGTAGCAGTCCTTGACTGAGTCCACGATCACCCGCATCGCGGTGAGGTCGTAGATCTCGTTGAACTCGCGCCCCTTCTTGGTCATCTTCGAGTAGATCGAGTAGAAGTGCTTGGCTCTGCCGGCGATCTGCGCCTCGATGCCCAGCTCGGTGAGCTCGCTCGCGAGGTACTCGCCTGCTTCGCTCACATAGCGCTCGCGCTCGTCGCGCTGCTGGGCCACCAGACCCTTGATCTCCTGGTACTTGCGCGGGTGCAGCGTCGCGAACGCAAGATCCTCGAGCTCCCACTTGATCGCGTGGATCCCCAGTCGATGGGCCAGCGGCGCGTAGATCTCGAGCGTCTCGCGCGCCTTCTCCATCTGCTTCTGCTTGGGCATCGCGTCGATCGTGCGCATGTTGTGCAGCCGGTCGGCGAGCTTGATCAGGATGACCCGCACGTCGGTGGCCATCGCCACCATCATCTTGCGGTAGTTCTCGGCCTGCGCCTCGTCGCGGGATTGGAACGTGATCCCGGTCAGCTTCGTCACGCCATCGACGATCGTGGCGATCTCCTCGCCAAAGCGCTCACCCACCTCCTCGATCGAAGCGGATGTGTCCTCCACGGTGTCGTGCAGCAGCGCCGCGCACAGGGTCTCCGTGTCCAGCCGCATTCCCGCGCAGATGCGCGCCACGCCGACCGGGTGCACGATGAAGTCCTCTCCGGACTTGCGCCGCTGCGCCGCATGGTGCTCGCAGGCGAACACGAACGCGTCCTGCACGCGCGCGCGGTCGATCTCCACGGCCGAGTCCGCCGCGTGCTCGGAGACGATCGCGAACAGATCCCCCAGCAGTCGCCGCTCCAGCTCGTTCAGGTCCAGGCGAGCGGCGGGGGCGCAGTCGGCGCTCTGCGATCCTGCACCTGGACAGGCCCATCGGTGTCCGGCGCCTGCTCGAGCGTCCCAGCCGTACCAGCCGCGGCGACGGGCTCTCGCAGTCGGATCTCGGGTGTGCTGGTGGGATCCTCGGATGTCGCCATAACCACAGGTTAGGGGACAGCCCGCCCGGATTGAAGCGCTACATCCTCAAGCGAACAGCACGAGCTCCTCGTGCAGATCCGGCGTCTGGGTCGGCGCCTGCATTCGCGGCCTGGCATGGCGCAGCACCAGCCGCGGCTCGCTCACGCCGTTGTACTCGTTGACCTCCAGCGCGAACGTCGCCTGCGCCGGCTCGCCCTCGGCGACTCCCAGGCGCCCACCCATGTTGAACGCGACCGCCCGTGCCCGGCCTTCGCGCGAGCGCACGGTGAAGCGGGCGTGCTTGCCTTCGCCCATCGGCCGCACGTCGGCGAACGTCGCATCCTCGAGCATCAATGACACCGGCGGGTTGGCCTGACCGAACGGCGCCAATCCCCTCAGCTCCTCCGCCAGAGCCATCCCCAGCTCGGCCCCGTCCACGACCGCGTCCACGCGCTCCACCGGCGCGGTGTCCGCGACTGTGAGCACCCGACCGGCGTGCGCGTCCAGCGCGGCCGCGAACTGTGCCACACGCTCGCGCTCGATCTCCAGGCCCGCCGCGGCGCGATGGCCGCCGTAGCGGCTCAGGTGCTCCTCGCACGCGGTCAGGCCTGCCAGCAGGTCGAACGCCTCACAGCCGGCGCGCCCCGAGCCTCGGCCGCGGCTACCGTCCAGCGCGATCAGCACGACGGGACGGTGACAGCTCTCGGCCAGGCGCGAGGCGACGATGCCGATCACGCCGACGTGCCACCCCTCGCCGGCGAGCACGAGCGCATGACGCCCCGCGCCGTCACCGAGCGCCGCGATCTGCGCTTCGGCCTCGAACCTGATCTGCCGCTCGGCGCCGCGGCGCTCGTGGTTGACCCGGTCGAGCTCCTGCGCCACCTGCGCCGCGCGCGCGGAGTCCTCGGTCAGGATCAGCTCCAGCCCGGCGTCCGCCCGGTACAGCCGTCCGGCGGCGTTCAGCCGCGGCGCCAGCCCGAACGCGACCGAGCGCTCGTTGACCCTGGACGGGTCCACCCGCGCAACCGCCATCAGCGCCCGCAGTCCCGGCTTGGTCGTGCCCGCCAGGGCGCGCAGCCCGCGTCGCACGAGCGCGCGGTTCTCTCCCAGCAGTGGCACGACGTCGGCGATCGTAGCCAGCGCGACAAGGTCGAGGTCATCCACAGGGGCATGCCCCTGAAGGCCCTGGGCCAGCTTGTAGGCGACGGCCGTCGCGCACAGCTGCTCGAACGGATACCCGCACACCGCCGGATGCACGATCGGCGCGTCCGGCAGGGCGCCGTCCGCACGCACGCTGTGGTGGTCGCTGACCACGACGTCCAACCCCAGCTCCTTCGCGGTCGCGACCTCCGCGACAGCCGTGATCGCGCAGTCCGCGGTGATCAGCAGCCTCGTCCCGCGCGCGGCCAACCGCTTCACCGTGTCGATGCTCAGCCCATACCCGTCGCCCACCCGGTCGGGGAGGTACCAGTCGGCATCGGCCCCCAACCGTCGCAGCGCGCGCACCAGCACCGCCGTGGAGCAGATCCCGTCGACGTCGTAGTCGCCGTGCACCGTGATCCTCGTGCCGCTCTCGACGTGCTCGTGAATCATCGCGATCGCCGCGTCGATGCCCTCGAAAGCCGTATACGAGTGCTCCTCGTCGGCCGCGATGAACGCCCGCGCGCGCGCAGGCTCGGCCATGCCACGGCGCACCAGCACCTGTGCGACCGGCCCGCTCACGCCCAGCTCTCGCCGCAGCAGCGCGACCGCGGCCGGCCCGCACTCGGGGATCTCGAAACGGGGCTCCCCCATGTCCCAACCCTATGGTCGGGACTGGACGGAACGACTACGTGGCCTGGCTTTCCCTGCGAATACCCTCGAAATACACCGCCGCGATGCCCAGCAGCGCTCCCGGGACGGCGTACAGGACCACAGCGATGTCCGTCGCCTTCTGGCCCGGGACCTTCAGCGCCCCCACTTTCGCGCCGTAGATGACCAGCCCGACGACGATCGCCCCCACCAGCGAGCCCACGAACGCGCCCACGATCCCGCCCCAGAAGCGATCCGGCAGGAAGATCGTGAAGTGCCAGATCGCCAGTCCCATCATCACCCAGCCGAGCATGCCCATCAGCGACTCCTCCCGTGCCGTTTGTTGCGCGGACGCCTGCGCTTCTCGCGCGGCTTGGGGGCTTCCTTGAGGACCAAATCCTCCGGGGTCAGGTCCGCCGTCGGGTCGCGCTCAGGCGGACGCTCGACCTCGGGCGCGCCTCCGCCGTTGCCGTCCGGCGTTCCCTTCGCCGCGCCCTGGCGTTGCGCCACGCCCGCGCGGTTGCGCTTGGGCTGCTCCACCTCGTCGACGTCCAGGTCTTTGACCAGTTCCTGGAACTCGCCCCGGGAGATCTGCTCGCCCGCCTCCTCCGGCGCGATCAGGCTGCCGCGACGCGAGCGCTTGCGCTTCTGGGCCGGCTCCACGTCAACCGGGGCGCCGCCGACCGCGGTCGCGTACGCCGGCACCGCGCCCAGTTCGCTGACGATGCGCGCTCGGCGATGACGATAGGCGCCCTCGCGCTCCTTCCAGTGCGTCAGCACCGGCGAGGCGATGAAGATCGAGGAGTACGCGCCCGAGGCGATCCCCACCATTAGCGCGAACGCGAAGTCCTTCAGCGTGCTGCCGCCGAACAGCAGCAGCGCCAGCACCGGCAGCAGCGTGCAGAAGCTCGTCGCCAGCGATCTGGTCAGCACCTCTGACATCGAGCGGTTGACGATCTGCGAGAACGCCGCTCGCGGCATGCGCGGCACGTTCTCGCGCACGCGATCGAACACGATGATCGTGTCGTACAGCGAATACCCGAGGATCGTCAGCAGCGCCGCGACCGTCGCCGAGGTCACTTCCCGGCCGGTCAGCGCATAGATCCCCGAGGTGATCAGCAGGTCGTGCATCAGCGCGATCAGCACCGGGACGGCGTACTTCCACTCGAACCGCAGCGCGATATACGCCGAGATCACCAGCAGCGACGCGATGATCGCGATCAGCGCGCTCTTTGCGATTGTCTGTCCGAACGTCGGTCCGATCGAAGTGCTCGAGAAGTCCTTCGTTCCCGGCGAGCTCGGTCCGTTGCCGAACTTGGTGTCGAGCGCGTCCTTGACTTCATGGACCGCCGTGGGCTTCAGTTTCTCGGTCGAGATCTGATAGCCGCTTCCGCCCACGCCCTTGCTCGAGTACTTCTGGACCTGGGCGTTGGGATAGCCCTCGGCGCTCATCACGGCGCTCACCTGGGCGGGGCTGACCGGCTTGACGAACGCCGTCTGGATGCGCGTGCCGGACTTGAAGTCGATGCCGAAGTTCAACCCCCTGCCGCCGATCGCCAGCGCGCCGATCAGCAGAATGCAGCCCGACAGCGAGAAGAACCACTTCGAGGCGCCCATGAAATCGAATGTCCAGCCGCGACCGCGGCGGGCGGCGCCCAGCGCCGAGGGCCGGCTCATCAGCCGCGAGCGCCCCATCGTGCCCAGCGCGGCCCGTGTCGCCAGTACGGCGGTGAACAGCGTGAGCATCGTGCCGATGCCCAGCGTGAACGCGAAACCCTTGACTTCCGCGGTCGCCAGCGCGAACAGGATGAACGCCGTCATGAACGTCACCACGTTCGCGTCGACGATCGCCGCGAACCCGCGCGTGTAGCCCACCGCGATCCCCGACACGATCGATCTGCCGCCCCTGATCTCCTCCTTGACGCGCTCGAAGATCACGATGTTCGCGTCGGCGGCGATACCGATCGTCAGGATCAGACCGGCGATCCCCGGGAGCGTCATCGTGATCGGGATCAGCTTGATCAGGGCGTAGTAGTACACCCCGTACACGATCAGCCCGCCGACGGCGATCGCGCCCAGCACGCGGTAGAACAGCAGCAGGAACAGGCACACCACCGCGAACCCCACGAGGCCGGCGACCAGGCCCTGCTTAAGCGCAGTTTTACCGAGCGTCGCCGACACCTGCGAGTTGGAGATCAGTTCCAGCTTGATCGGCAGTGCGCCTGACTGCAGCTCGGCCGCGAGGTTCTGCGCGGAGGTGATCGTGAACCCCCCGGAGATCTGTGAGCCCGTGGCAGCGTCGATCCCTTCCGGGTACTTGGTGTAATCGATCGAGGGCGCTGTGATCAGCTGCCCGTCCAGCACGACCCCGAAGTGCTGCTGGGCCCCTTCTCTGCTGACGCCCGGCAGCTGCGCTTCCTGTCCGCGACGGGCGATCTCCTTGGTGACGCGCTGGAACACGCTCTGTCCGTGAGACGTGAAGCCGAACGTCACGTTCGGGCCGCCGCCTTCGCCGGCGCCTTCGTCGAAGCCCTGCTGCGGGTTCTTGACGTCCGCTCCGGTCAGCACCGGTTCGTCGTTGAGCACGTACCAGCTGTTCGGGCTCTGCTGCGTGACCTTGCCGCTGGCGGATTCCACCGGGCGCGCCTGCACGAGCACCGTCCCCGGGTTCACGCGGACCGCCTTGGGTTTGGACCCGGCGGGCGCTTTGTAGTTGTCCGCGTACAGGTTCTGTTCGGTTTCCTCCGGGCCCTTCAGCACCTTTTCGTGCTTGGTGTCCAGCAGATACCACGTCCCGTACACGCAATCGTTCACCTGCTTGGGCGTGCATCCCGGCTCCAGGGTTGTGTCGGTCTTGCGCAGGATCGCCGGCCGTTTGGCGGCGCGCAGCACCGCCTGGTACTCGAGCAGGCCCGACTGCGCCACGCCGGCGTTCGCCCCGCCCGTGACGGTCGGTTCACTCGCCCCGGCCGGCTTGCCGGTGGGGCCGATCACGTTCGGCTCCCAGTCGTAGAAGTACAGCTGCGCGGTCTTGCCGACCTCGGCTTCGGCGCGCTGTGCGTTGCTCACGTCCGGCAGCGCCACATCGATTTCGTTTCCCCCGCTGCGTTGGATTTCCGGCTGGGCGACTCCCAGCTGATCGACGCGTTTGCGCATGATGTCGATCGACCGGTTCAGCGATTCGGCGTCGACTTTCGCCTGCGCCGTCGGCTTGCCCAGGTAGACCAGCTGCACGCCGCCCTTCAGGTCCAGGCCGAGCTTGGTCGGTTTCAGCGCGATCACGGCGATCGAAGCCGCGAACAGGCCTGCGACCAGCAGCAGGATCAAGGCGTTTCGGCGGCGATCGGTCATGGCTTGCGGCGGTGGGGCATCATGTTGGCCATTGCCTCAGGAGACTACTTCTCCGGGGTCAGCACGAGCAACAGCCCGCCGTCGTCGTCATATGCGGGGAACATGTCTGCCTTCGCGCTGGCCGCCACATCGCGCTCGCCGCTGACGACGACGGGCACCTCCAGCGCGCGCACTCCCCACTCGAGCACGGTGGCGACCGGGTCATCGCCGTTGGAGAAGCTCAGGCCCAGCACCTGATCGACCCGCTGACCGATCACCTCCTCCTCCTCCAGCCCTGTGAACGCGAACGAGTTCTTGCCGCAGCCGATCACCCGGCCCTCGCCGTCGCACACGAAGAACGCCGCATCCGGCGCCGGGTAGTAGTCGTCGAGCAGCTCGAACAGGAACGCGAACCCGCACTTCGCACAGCCCTTCGGCTGGCGCGTGAAGCCGATGTTGCGGTCAAGCTCTGAGGTGCGGTGACCGCAGTTGGGACAGATGAACGGATGGGTCATGGATCACAGACTAGGGGAGCGGCCCTGTCGAGGTCCCCGCACACCTGCCGCATAACGCGAGGCTCGCCGATGCGCGCGATCGAGCCACCGGCGTAGGGACATGACGCAGATCGCACAGCTCCTCGCAGAGCCTCAGAACAGCGCCCGCCCGTCCGGCTCGGGCGCCGGCAAGCCCAGATGGGCGAACGCCGCGGGCGTCGTCGCGCGCCCGCGCGGGGTGCGCTTGATCAGGCCCTGCATCAGCAGGTATGGCTCGTATACGTCCTCAATCGTGTCCCGCTCCTCGCCGACGGCCGCCGCCAGCGTCGACAGCCCAACCGGCCCGCCCAGGAACTTGACGCAGATCGCGCGCAGTATCTCCCTGTCCAGCCGGTCCAGCCCCAGCTCGTCGACCTCCAGCAACTCGAGGGCTGCCGTCGCCGCGGCGGCCGTGACCACTCCCTGCATGCGCACCTCGGCGTAGTCGCGCACGCGCTTGAGCAGTCTGTTCGCGACGCGCGGGGTCCCGCGACTGCGCGCGGCGATCGCGATCGCGCCGTCCTCGTCCAGCTCGATCTCGAGAATTCCCGCCGAGCGGCGGACGATCGCCGCCAGCTCCGCCGTCGCGTACGGCTCCAATCGCGACTGGATGCCGAAGCGATCCCGCAGGGGTGTCGTCAGCAGACCCGTGCGCGTCGTCGCCCCGATCAGCGTGAACGGGGGCAGCTCCAGCGTCACCACGCGCGCGCCCGCGCCCTGCCCGACCGTGATCGGCAGCCGGTGATCCTCCATCGCCGGATAGAACGTCTCCTCCAGCGCGCGCGGCAGCCGGTGGATCTCGTCGACGAAGAACACGCTCCGCGGCTCCAGCGCGGTCAGAAACGCTGCGATGTCTCCCTTGCGCTCCAGCGCCGGCCCGGCGGTCTGCACAAACGGCGCCCCGAGCTCTGCTGCGACGATCTGCGCAAGCGAGGTCTTGCCCAGCCCCGGCGGCCCCGCCAGCAGCACATGGTCGAGCGCATCGCCCCGTGCCGCGGCCGCCTCGATCGCCACCGACAGCTGCTCGCGCAGCGTGTCCTGGCCGACGAAGTCCTCCAGCCGTCGCGGTCGCAGCGAGCGGTCGAGCTCGTCCTCGGGCACGAGATACGGCGTCTGGATGCGCTCGGTGGCAGCGGTCTCGGTCATCGCTCGATCACCCTGCTCGCGCGACACGCAGCGCGTGCGCGATCAGCTCCTCGGCGCTCATGTCCTCCCCGGCGCCTTGCAGCAGCTCCTCCGCCTCGCCCGGTCCGTACCCCAGCTCCAGCAGCCCGTCGCGCGCAAGCCCGCGCGGCCCCTCGCCCATACGCCTGACCAGTATCTGCCCGTCGCCGGCGGCTCCGTGCACGCCGACGACCTTCTCGCGCAGCTCGACGATGATCCGCTCCGCCGTGCGCTTGCCGATCCCGGGAACGGCCTGAAACCGCGCTGCGTCGCCCGCTGCGATCGCGCTGATCAGCTCACGCGCCGGACCGCCCGACAGTACGGCCAGCGCGACCTTCGGGCCGACCGCCTGCACCGACAGCAGCATCTGAAACAGCTCGCGCTCCTGCTCTGAGTGAAATCCGTACAGCGTCAGCGCGTCGTCGCGCACGATCAGATGCGTGTGCAGCGTGACCTGCTCGCCGGCCGCGGGCACGTGGTGCAGCGTCTGTGCCGACACCGCCGCGCGGTAGCCGACGCCGGCGCACAGGATCACGACATGATCGGGTCGTCTCACAACGACCTCGCCGCGCAGCATCCCGATCACGGCGCCACCCCTGCTCCCGCCAGCGCCCTGGACAGCGGCGCACAGTTGATGTGACAGATCGCCACCCCCAGCGCGTCGGCGGCATGATCGGGTCTGGGCGGAGCCTCGAGTCCCAGCAGCGCCTGGACCATGCGCGCGACCTGCTGCTTGTCGGCGCGCCCGTTCCCGCACACCGCGCCCTTGATCTTCTGCGGCGTATAGCTCTCGCACGGGATGCCCCGCTGCCCCGCTGCAAGCATCACGATACCCCGCGCCTGTCCGACGGCAAACGCCGTGCGCACGTTCTGGCCGAAGTACAGCTCCTCCAGCGCCATCCCGTCCGGCTCGTGCTCGGTCAGCAGCGCGTCCATCGCCGTGTAGATGTCGGTCAGCCTGCGCTCCACCGGCAGCCCGGCCGGAGTCTCGATCACGCCGCCGTCGAGCGCCACCAGCCGCCCGTCGCGCTGCGCGACCACGCCATAGCCGGTGTTGGCCAGGCCCGGATCTATGCCGAGGACGATCATCCCTGTTGATTCTGCGTTCCGCGTCGGACACCTGGTTGGCGGACCCCTACTCCCACATGCGCCAGGCGGCCTGCCCTGCGGCCCACAGGTCGTTCAGCGCGACCGCATCCTTGTAGGTGTCCATGCACTCCCAGAACCCCTCGTGCCGGTACGCACGTAACTCGTCTGCGGTGGCCAGCGCGCGCAGCGGCTCGCGCTCGAGAACGCTCTCCTCGGTCAGATGTGCGAGCACTGACGGCTGAAAGCAGAAGAACCCGCCGTTGACCCACTGCTCCGAGCGTGGCTTCTCGCGAAAGCCGGTCACCCTGCCGTCACCGTCGAGCTCGGCCACGCCGAACTGCAGCTCCGGCCTGACGACCGTCATGCTGGCCAGCCGTCCGTGTTCTGAGTGAAACGCGAGCAGCCCGTCTAAGTCGATGTCGGCAACACCGTCTGCATAGGTCGCGCAGAACATCCCCTCCCCCAGCTGTCCCTCGAGCAGCTTGATCCTGCCACCCGTCGGGGTCTGCTCGCCGGTGTCCACACACTCCACCTGCACCCCCGCCGGCCATCGCGTCGCGCGCGCGTACGCGTCGATCGATGCGCCTCGGTAGCCCGTCGCCAGCACGAACCGCGCGAACCCCTGGGCGGCGTACACCCTGATCACGTGCCCCACGATCGGCTCGCCGCCGATCTCCACGAGCGGCTTCGGGATCTCTCGCGTGTGCTCCTGCAGCCGAGTTCCCCGCCCGCCGCACAGGATCACGACGGGTGGCTTTGGTGGGTGAGCCGTGGGCTGGTCTCTTCGTCCCGTGCTGTCGGCGCCGCTCACCACAGTTGTCGGCGTATCGAGAGCATGCGATCCTCGACTGGTGAGCTATCCGGCAACGCGCTCGAGCACCTCGGCCGGAACGTCGAAGTTGGCGTGGACCTCGCCGACGTCGTCGCTCTCCTCGAGCGCCTCGATCAGGCGCATCAGGCTGCTCGCCTGGGATTCGTCGATCGGAACGAGGCTCGACGGGCGATAGCCCATCTCGGCGCTCTCGATCGCAACGCCGGCGGCCTCCAGCGCCGCCAGCACACGCGCATAGTCGGTCGGCCCCGCGACGACCTCCCAGAGATCCTCGTCGACGGTGATGTCCTCAGCGCCGGCCTCCACGGCGACCATCAGCTCGTCTTCGTCGTGGCGGGTCGCGTCGATCGCGATCGTGCCCTTCTTGTCGAACAGGTACGCCACCGAGCCCGGCTCGCCGAGCGAGCCGCCGTACTTGGAGAACGCGTGGCGGACGTCCGCGCCCGTGCGGTTGCGATTGTCGGTCACGGCCTCGACGAGCACGGCCACCCCGCCCGGGCCGTACCCCTCGTACAGCACGGTCTCGAGCGCCGACGCCTCACCCTCGCCGCCGCCGGTTCCCTTGGCGATCGCGCGTTCGATGTTGTCCTTGGGCATCGACGCCAGTTTGGCCTTGCGGATCGCGTTCTCCAGGGTCGCGTTCGCGTCGGGATCGCCGCCCCCGTCGCGCGCCGCTACCGTGATCGCTCGCGCAAGCTTGGTGAACTGCTGACCGCGGCGCGAGTCCACGATCGCCTTCTTGTGCTTGATGCTCGCCCACTTGGAGTGTCCCGACATCCCGAGCAGGATACTTCCGCGAGGCGTCCCGCCTTGCGTTCCTATGTTCCGCGAGGCGTCCCGCCTTGCGTTCCTATGTTCCGCGAGGCGTCCCGCCTTGCGTTCCTATGCGACGGATGGCTGCGGTCGCCCGTGACGGCCGGATCTAGCAGTCCGGCTAGCATGCCCAGCGACGTGGCGTCCCTCGACCCGGGCATATTCAAGGCGTATGACATTCGCGGGCTGTACGGCTCACAGCTCGACGGCGACGCGGCCGAGCTGATCGGCCGCGCGTTCGCGCGGGTGCTGGCCGAGCTCGCCGGCAAGCCCGTGTCCGAGCTGCGCGTCGGTCTGGGCCGCGACATGCGCCTCACCGCCCCCGAGCTCACGGCGCGCTACCGCGCCGGCCTGCTGGCCGAGGGCGCGCACGTGATCGACGCCGGCCAGGTGGGCACGGAGATGCTCTACTTCCTCGTGGGCTCGCGCGAGCTGGACGGCGGGCTGATGTGCACGGCCTCGCACAATCCCGCCGCCTACACCGGCGCCAAGCTGGTGCGCGACGGTGCGATCGCGCTGTCCGGGGACGCCGGCATCCAGGACATCCGCCGCGTGATCGAGTCCGGGCTCGAGCTGCCCGATGCGGGCCCGCCCGTACAGGGCACAGCCGAGGAGGTGGACCTGTACGACGAGTTCCAGGCCTACGTCGCCCGGTTTGCCGACCCCGAGGCTATCCGTCCGCTGAAGGTCGTGCTCGACGGCGGCAACGGCATGGCCGGCCCGATGGTCGGCCCGCTGCTTGAGCGGTTGGGGCTGGATCTGATCGAGACCTACTGGACGCCCGACGGAACGTTCCCCGACCACGAGCCCAATCCGCTGCTGGCAAAGAATCGCGAGCTGATCATCGCGCGCGTGCGCGAGACGGGCGCGGATCTCGGCATCGCCTGGGACGGGGACGCCGATCGCTGCTTTTTCATCGACGATACCGGCGCGTTCGTCGATGGCGACTTCCTGACCGCGCTGCTCGCCGAGTCCCTGCTGCGCAAGAGCGATCAGGCGCCGGGCGAAGCGGTGCTGTACGACGTGCGCGCCTCGCGCGCGGTCCCGGACACGGTGCGCGCAGCCGGCGGCGTCCCGTACGTCAACCGCGTGGGGCACGCGTTCTTCAAGACGCGTATGCGCGCGGAGGGCTCCCTGTTCGGTGGGGAGGTCTCCGGGCATTACTACTTCCGCGAGTTCTTCTGCGCGGACTCGGGCACGATTCCGGCGCTGCTCGTGCTCGAACACATCTCGCGCGCGGGCGTGGCGCTGTCCGAGCTGCTGGCGCCCTACCGCGAGCGGTACTTCATCTCCGGCGAGATCAACTCCGAGGTCGCCGATCCCGAGGCCAAGATGGCCGAGATAGCCGAGCGCTACTCCGACGCGCGCCAGGACCGCCTGGATGGAATATCGATCGACTACGAGGACTGGCACTTCAACGTGCGCTCGTCGAACACCGAGCCGCTGCTGCGGTTGTGCCTGGAGTCGCTTGTCTCGTGCGAGGACATGGAACGCCGCCGCGACGAGGTGCTGGCGCTGATCCGCTCGTGAGCACGCCTGACCCGTCGGACGGACCTGGCAAGGACGGGCCGAACGAGAAGGAGTTGCTCGGGCAGGCCGCGGAGGCGGGCGTTCACCGGCTGGCGATACCCACGCCGTTTCAGGTCGGGCGGGTCAACGCGTATTTGATCGAGGACTCCCCGCTGACGCTGATCGACTCGGGCCCCAACTCGGGCAAGGCGCTGGACGAGCTCGAGCAGGCGCTGGCCGCGCGCGGTCACGCGATCGAGGACATCGAGCTGCTGGTGATCACCCACCAGCACATCGATCACTTCGGGCTGGCCTCGATTCTCGCGCGGCGCTCGGGCGCGGAGGTCGCGGCCCTGGAGGGACTTGTGCCCTACCTGCGCGAGTTCGGCGCGTCGACCGAGCTGGAAGACCGTTTCGCCCAAGACATCATGCTTCGGCATGGCATCCCCGCCGATGTCGCCACCGCCCTGCGGGCGGTCAGCGCGAGCTTTCGCGCGTGGGGCTCGTCTGTGGAGATCACCCACCCGCTGCGTGACGGCGAGGAGCTGCGCCTGCGCGATCGCACGCTGCGCGTGCTGCACCGGCCCGGCCACAGCCCGTCGGACACGGTGTTCCTCGACGAGTCCCGCTCGATCCTGTTCGCCGCCGATCATCTGATCGCGCACATCTCCTCCAACCCGCTGCTCGCACGCCCGCTCGACGCCGGTCCAGACTTCACCGGGCAGCCCCGCCCGCGCGCGCTGATCGACTACATAGCCTCGCTGGAACGTACCCGCGCGATGGACCTGTCGCTGGTGCTGCCCGGCCACGGCGAGCCGATCGACGACCACGTGTCGCTGATCGGCGAGCGCTTTCGCATGCACCGCCGCCGAGCCGAGAAAATCCACGGCCTGATCGCCGCCCAACCGCGCACCGCCCATGAGATCGCAGTCGAGCTGTGGGGCAACGTCGCGGTCACCCAGGCGTACCTGACGATCTCCGAGGTGCTCGGCCACGTCGATCTGCTGCTGGACGAGGGTCGTGTAGTCGAACGCGAGGATGCCGCCGACGGGGTCGTGCGGTTCGAGTCGGTCTGAGCCAAGGCCGGTCGCCCGCAGATATCGCGCGTCTGACCTGACCTGACCTGGCCTCGCCGGGCGCGCCTCGCCCCCGCGACATCGTGCTACCTCGAACGATCTCGGCAAAGCCGGCCGGTCCAGACGGGCCATAGCTTTCGCGCACCGGCGGATACCGCTCGTCAGAAACGGGGTCGTGCGGTAAAGTCCATGGATATTAGGGTTACGCATCGTTGGCAAGCTGTCATTGACTTGCCGGTGCGATGGGAGGTTGACAGTGGGTCGGGAATGGGCATCGGCGGTGGACTGAGATCATGACCGGGGGCGGCGTGGAGAGCATCACCTCGAATCCGCACCTGAACGTGTTCGAGCCCTACAGCGAGCTGGGACGCGGTCACGAGGACCAGCTCACGCGCGCAGCGATGATCGTGCTGCGGCTCGTGCCGCTCGCCCGCGAGGCGCTGCTGCACGAGATCGGCGAGCGCTCTCAGAGTCGGCTGCCCGACTGCACGATCGACCTGCAGGCCGCGCACCTCGTGGATCCCTCCGAGGAAGGCGCGTCCAACGGCAAGGTGCAGCGCGGGCGCCTGGTCAGCGTGTTCTTGACGCCCGACTTCGAGCCGCCAGAGATCGTCGAGGAAGTCACCGACACCGACCGCGGTCAGCGGTTTGACGGCGTGCTGCGGTTCGATCCCGACCTGGTCGTGCTCGTGGAGAGCAAGGTCTGTCGCAAATGGGCCAGGCGCGACGGCGAGCGCGTGTCCGAGCTCAACCTAGGCGGCGTACGGTTTGCCGAGCGGCGTACCTGCCTGCTGCGCTGGCACGATCTGCTCGAGGCATGGTGGCGGCTGGCCGAGATCGGGGTGCTCTCCCCCGCCGAGCATGCGCTCGTGCAGGACATGCTCAGCTATGCACACCAGGACTTCGGCCACCTGCTCCCGTTCGGCAGCCTGCGCCGCGTCGGAGCCGACCCCACGCGACGCAAGTGGCGGCTGCGCTCACTGCTGCGCGAAGCGACCGGCATCCAGCCCGAGCGCGTAGGCCTCGTGCACGTGCGCCTCGACGCCGCCCTCGGAGCCCTGTCGCTGCAGCGTGCCGCGCTGGACATCGACGAGGAAGACCGCCTGACGTTGCACATGTGGCCCGGCGAGCTCAAGCCCCAGGCCGAACACCTCTACGCGGCCGGCCACGCCGAGCGCCTGTGCGAGCTGGCCGCGCACCACCCCTGGCGCGTCGAGCCCCAGCCGCTGCTGGGATTCCGCAACGCGCCCCGGCGCACGCGCGTGTATCTGACCTGCACGCTCGGCGCACCCACGTACGCGCGCCGCTGGGAGGGCGAGGACTGGTCGCACGTCGGCGCCCACCATCGCGACAAGGTGCGTACCGAGCTGTGGCCGTGGCTGCTGGAGCGCGGGTACGCCTCCGAGCAGGACACCGAGCGCCTGGACCCGTTCCTGCGCGCACTTGGCCGGCGGTTCGCCCACCTGCGCCCGAGCATGCACGTCGCCCGGTCATGGTCCTGGGCGCAAGCCGAACGCTTGGAGGACGAAGGCCGGCTCGTCGGCGAGATCCACGCCGCGATCAACCGCGTGCTCGGCGTGCTCGAGGAGCCACCTGTGCAGATGATCTCCACATCGGCCAGCGCCGAACTGCATGCCACCGCCGCGCCACCGCCCGCCAAGCGCAAGCGCTCTGCCAAGCAGTCCCGTCAGCGAGCGCGCTCGGCCAGCAAGCCCGCCAAGCGGTCGCCTCCAGCGAAGAAGCCCCGCAAAGCTGCGCGCCCCCGCTAGGTCTTTTCTGCCAGCGTATGAGGACTGGGAGCTTGCTCCGGAACCGGGTGCTGGTTTCTGGGTCGCAGCGGCCGGCTCGCCGGACGCGAATGGGGTCAACCGAAGGAGGACCGTGATGCGCAGGCTGATCTACTCGATGACTGTGTCGCTGGACGGCTACATCGCCGGGCCCGATGGCGCGATTGATTGGTCGGTGCCCGACGAGGAGCTGTTTCGGTTCCATACCCAACACGTACGGGAAATCGGTGTGCATCTCTGCGGTCGGCGGCTCTATGAAACGATGGTCTACTGGGAGACCGCCGAGGAGAGTCCGCTGGCCGCGGATCACGTCGAGTTCGCCCAGACCTGGAAGGCCTTGGCGAAGGTCGTGTTCTCCACGACGCTTCAGAGCGTGGTGGGCAACACCAGGCTGGCCAGGGATGATGTCGGCGAGGAGGTCTCGAGGCTCAAGGAACAGCCCGGAAAGGACATCGCCGTCGGCGGTGCCGGCCTCGCCCGCGCGTGTATGGAGCTGGAGCTGATCGACGAGTGGCGGCTGTTCGTCAACCCGGTCCTACTCGGCGGCGGCACGCCCTACTTCCCTCCTCTGGAAAAAGGGCTCGACCTCGAGCTGATCGAGACACACACGTTTAGCTCTCGCGTCGTTTACCTTCGCTACAGGCGCATATCGGACAGCCTCTAGGTCGTCCCACTTTCGCACCTTGGCGGGGGCGGCGACAAGAGTCGCGCCGCTCTGGTGGTTCTCTATCGCAGTGAACATCGCAACGGACCAGCGCCGGTCAGCGCCGCGCGAGGACCGCGTCAAGGAACAGCCGGTGCACGCGATCGTCGTCGGTCAGCTCGGCGTGGAACGCCACTGCGAGCATGCCGTCCTGGCGCGCCGCCACCGGATGACCTTCGACCTCGGCCAGCACTTCCACGTCCGGACCATGGTCGGCGATCCACGGCGCGCGGATGAACACAGCTCTGAGCGGCCCTCCGGCAAGGCCGTGCAGCGTGAGGTCGGTCTCGAAGCTCCGCAGCTGGCGCCCGAACGCGTTGCGCTCGGCGCGCATGTCCATCAGCCCGAGATGCTCACGGTCGAGCATGATCAGCCCCGCGCACGAACCCAGCACGGGCACTCCCTGAGCCACCAGCTCGCGCAGCGGCTCGGCCAGCCCCTCGCGCTCGATGCCGAGCGTCATCGTGGTCGACTCACCGCCCGGGAACACCAGGCCGTCCAGGCCGTCCAGACCGTCCGGCGTGCGCACCTCGCGCACATCCGCCCCCAGTCCGCGCAGCATCCGCTCGTGCGCCTGAAACCCGCCCTGCAGGGCGAGCACGCCGATCATCGCCACGAAGACCGTAGGGCGGTCGAGGGCCAAGCTGGGCTAGGGCGCAAGGACGAAGGCGTAATGGGCCCACGTCGAGTCCGAGGACAACGGCCGGCGCCGGCCATCGGCCGCCCTACCAGCCGCGATCGGCCAAGAGCTGGTCACTCTCCAGCTTCGAGCTCTCCAGGCTGACCATCGCCGGCCCGAGACCGCGCGAGGCCGCCGCCACCCGCTCGGGGTCCTGCCAGTGCGTGGTCGCCTCGACGATCGCTCGCGCGCGGGCGGGCGGGTCGTCGGACTTGAAGATGCCCGAGCCCACGAACACCCCTTCTGCCCCGAGCGCCATCATCAGGGCCGCGTCGGCGGGCGTGGCGATACCACCCGCGCAGAACAGCACCACGGGCAGGCTGCCGTCGCTGGCGACCTGACGCACGATGTCCAGTGGCGCCGCGAGCTCCTTGGCGGCGGTCGCGAGCTCGGCGTCGGCAAGCGTTCCCAGGCGACGAATCGCGCCCGTGATCGTACGCATGTGGCGAACCGCCTCGACGATGTCGCCGGTCCCGGCCTCGCCCTTGGAGCGGATCATCGCGGCGCCCTCGCCGATTCGCCGCAACGCCTCACCCAGGTTCGTGGCCCCGCACACGAACGGCACGCGAAACTGCCACTTGTCGATGTGGTTGGACTCGTCCGCGGGCGTGAGCACCTCGGACTCGTCGACGTAGTCGACCTCGAGCGCCTGCAGCACGCGCGCCTCCATGAAATGGCCGATGCGGGCCTTGGCCATCACGGGAATGCTCGACCGCCTGCTGGATGCCCGCGATCATCTCCGGATCGGACATCCGCGCTACGCCCCCGTCACGGCGAATGTCGGCCGGCACGCGCTCCAGCGCCATCACCGCGGCGGCCCCCGCCTCCTCGGCCACGGTCGCCTGCGCGGGGGTGACCACGTCCATGATCACCCCGCCTCTGAGCATCTCCGCCAGGCCGGTCTTGACCCGGAATGTCGCCTCGTCACGCATACCGGGAGGATAGCCGGCGGGGATGAGCACGACCGATCGGAGATCCCAGCGATCTCCGATCAGCCAGCGTGCCGGCGGAGACCGCCGGCACGGTCTCGTCCTCACCCCGCTAGCTGATTTGGTGGAAACCCCAAGGGCTGCCTGCCATCAGAACGCAAACGACCCGCGCTGGGCGGGTCGCTCACGAACTGGGGTTGCCGCCGAAACGGCCCCGGATTCACTAGCGTGCAGTGTAGCGCCCCCGGCGGGAGTCGAACCCGCCAACCCCAGTTAGTGAATCCAGGGTCCGCATCCGGCGGCGAGGGCGCAACCGCGCGAACGCGGCAGAGACACCGTACGGACGGCTTGGGATGTTTTTCTGGGGGGCGCATGCGCCCCCCAGCGGGGCCGCACATGTGCGGCCCCGAACCATGCCGCATGCGGCATGGTTCGGATGGCGCATGCGCCATCCGACGGAGACGTGCATGCACGTCTCCGGACCGGGCCGCATGCGGCCCGGTCGACCCCATCAGCTTAATTCAAGCATGCGGCGACCGACCTGCGACTACTTCAGCCGGAACGCCTTGATGCGGTCGTCGTACTGGGCTGAGTCCTGCGAGTACACCCCGTAGGCCAGCGCCTGGATCATGCTCAGCAGCGCCGTGTGCGAGCGCACGTAGGCGGGCGAGTTCGACGAGTAGTACAGCTTGATCTGCGCGAGCTTGGCGACCTCTGACAGCGTCGCGTCGGTGATCGCGGCAGTGCGCGCCTTGCGGTGGCGTGCCAGCTTCATCGCGCGCACCACCAGCGGATGGGGCCGCCCTGCCGACAGCCCGATCACGAGCGTGCCCTGGTCGATGCGCCCCAGCCGGCTGAGCGCCTCCTGCGACGGGCTGGCGACGACGTCGACGCGCAGGTCGAGCAGCATCAGCAGGTGTCGCAGATAGCTGGCGAAGAACGCCATCTGGTCGGTGCCGGCGACGAGCACCTTCTCGGCGCCGATGATCGCCTCGACGAGCGCCTCCACCGAGCTGCGCGAGACCTTGCGCGCGGTCTCCTCGACGTTCAGGTAGTCGGCGGTCAGAGACGTCTCGAACTCGTTCTGGTCGAGCGAGAACAGCGGCGTGGAGCTGGTGGCCGTCTCACTTGCGCCCGCCGGCGCCTTGGCATGCACGCGGCGGTATTCCTCGCGCGCGGCCGCCTGCAGCTCGGGGAAGCCCTCGAACCCGAGCGCCTGCGAGAAGCGCACGACGGTCGAGCTGGATGTGTTCGCGCGCCGCGCCAGCTCCTCCGCTGTCTGAAACGCCGCCTCGTCGAGATGGTCGACGATGTACTGAGCCACATCCTTCTGCGAGCGCGAGCACTCGTCAAAGCGCGCGCGGATGTACTTGGACAGGCTCTGGTGCTCGCTGGTGCCGTTCACGGGCGACGCGGGAGCGGTTGGAGTCGCGACACGCTTCATCGGCGGTCTTGTTCGACGCGCGCGCCCCGCACTCCTGCTCAGGTTCTGCCGACTGGGATGATCCAGGGGACCGGCGGCGAGCGCAATAAGCACACATGAGCGACGCACCGAACTTCGACAAGGGCGCATCGCGGTGAGGATCGCGATCGTCGGAGCGGGCGTCTCCGGCCTGGTGGCGGCCCATCTGCTGCATCGCGAACACGAGCTGGTCGTCTATGAGGCGGGCGCGTACGCGGGCGGGCACACGAACACGATCAGGGTCGACACCGAGCACGAGACCCACCATGTGGACACCGGGTTCATCGTCATGAACGACCGCACCTACCCCCAGTTCACACGCCTGCTGGACCGGCTGGGAGTCGCCAGGCAGGCGACGCACATGAGCTTCTCGGTCTCGGGCGCCGAGGACGACTTCGAGTACTCCGGAACCCCTCGCGGCCTGCTGTGCCAGCCGCGCAACCTTGCCAGCCCGCGGTTTCAGCGGATGATCGCCGACCTGCTGCGCTTCAACCGCGAGCTGCGCCGGCTGCTCTCCCACGACGAGCCCGACGAGCCGGCGCTGGACGAGTCGCTCGGCGAGTTTCTCGTACGCCACCGGTTCTCGCGCGTGTTCGTCGAACGCCTGATCGTCCCCCAGGTGAGCGCCGTCTGGTCTGCGGACCCGCGCGAGCTGCACTCCTTCCCGGCGCGGTTCCTGGCCGAGTTCTTCTCAAACCACGGCATGCTCGGCTTCCGCGACCGGCCCCGCTGGTCGACGGTCACCGGCGGCTCGGCGCGCTACGTCGAGGCGCTGACACGCCCCTACCGCGATCGCATTCGACTGAACTGCGCCGTTGCGTCAATCGCGCGGCTGCCCGACCACGTCGAGCTCACGGCCGCCGGCCAGGCGCCTGAGCGCTATCGACCAGGTGATCCTCGCCACTCACTCAGACCAGGCGCTGGGACTGCTGCGCGACCCCACCGAGCATGAGTCGCGCGTGCTCGCAGCGATTCCCTACCAGCGCAACCAGGCCGTATTGCATACCGACAGCACGCTGCTGCCGCGCCGGCGTGGCGCGCGGGCGGCCTGGAACTTCCACCTGCTGCGCGAGCCCAGACCTGTGAGCACCGTCACCTACTACATGAACCACCTGCAGCGGCTGCACTCAGACCGCGACTACTGCGTCACGCTGAACCACACCCAGGCGATCGACCCGACGCGCATCATCCGTACGATCGACTACGCCCATCCGGTCTACACCCGCCAGGGCGTCGCCGCCCAGGCCGAGCACTGTCACATCGGCGGCCTGGAGCGCCGCACCCACTATTGCGGCGCCTACTGGGGTTGGGGGTTTCACGAGGACGGTGTGCTCAGCGCGCTGCGCGCGTGCGCGCCGTTCGGGGTGACGTTGTGAACAGCTGCCTGTATCAGGGCACGGTCCGCCACCGGCGCACGGGCGCGATCGAGGACGATTTTTGCTACTCCCTGTTCATGGCCTATCTCGACCTCGACGAGTTGCCTGAGCTGTTCGACGGACGTTGGCTCTGGTCGGCGCGACGTCCGGCGCTCGCGTGGTTCAGGCGGGCCGATTACCTCGGCGATCCCCATACGCCCCTCAGGGATGCGGTACGCGAGCTCGTACACCAACGGACGGGCGCCCGACCGACGGGCCCGATCCGACTGCTCACACATCTGCGCTACTTCGGTCACTGCTTCAACCCGGTCAGCTTCTACTACTGCTTCGACGCCGAGGACGAACGCGTGGTCGCCGTGGTCGCCCATGTCACCAACACTCCCTGGGGCGAGCGTCATGCATATGTGATGCCCGTCACCCATGCCGGCGACCGCGGCACCGTGACACTGATGCGCGCACAGCTCGACAAGCAACTGCACGTGTCACCACTGATGGGCATGGATCATGTCTATGACTGGCGTCTGACCTGCCCCGCCGAGCGGCTGCTGGTTCACATCGAGTCTCACCGTCGACGGCAAGCGTGTATTCGACGCGACGCTCTCCCTGCGCCGCCGCGAGCTCACGCCACGCTCGTTGCGCGTCATGCTGATCCGCTATCCCCTGATCACGCTGCGCATCGTGGTGCGCATCTATGCACACGCCCTGCGGCTGAAGCTGCGTGGAGCAAGCTACTTCCCGCACCCGACAGCCCGCCTGCCCACATGAGCCACATCGCCAGGCCGATCGTCTTACACCTGCTGGGCGGCATTCACGGCGGCCAGCTGACGATCGTGGAGAACTCGCAGCGCGTCGTGTTGGGCAAGCTCGACCCCGAGCGCCCGCTACAGGTCACCGTGCAGGTGCGCTCGCCGCGCGTCTACCGGGCGCTGCTGCGCGGCAGCGTCGGGCTGTGCCAGTCATACATTGACGGCCTGTGGGAGTGCTCTGATCTGGTCGGGCTGACCCGGCTCGCCGCGCTGAACGTCTCCTCGCTGGACAGCCTGCGGCGCGTGCTGGCGCCGGTGCTGATCCCGGGGCAGCGCTGGATACGGTGGTTGCGGCGCAACACGATCGGACGCTCGCGCGAGCAGATCGCGGCGCACTATGACCTCGGCAACGAGCTGTTCGAGCAGTTCCTGGACCCCACGATGATGTACTCGTGCGCGGTCTTCGACTCGCCCCGCATGACCCTCGAGCAGGCCTCCCTGGCAAAGCTCGAGCGGATCTGCTCGAAGCTCGACCTCTCACCGCAGGATCACGTCCTCGAGATCGGCACCGGCTGGGGCGGGTTCGCGGTATACGCGGCCGAGCACCACGGCTGCCGGGTAACGACGATCACGATCTCGCGCGAACAGCACGCCTACGCATGCGAGCGAGTGCGCGCGGCCGGCCTGCAAGAGCGCGTGACCGTGCTGCTGCAGGACTACCGCGACAGCTCTCTGTCCGATCCCCGCGCGGTCGGCCAGGGCGGCTATGACAAGCTCGTCTCGATCGAGATGATCGAGGCTGTCGGCTGGCAGAACTTCCCAACCTACTTTCGCCGCTGCTCTGAGCTGCTGGCCGACGACGGCGCGATGCTGCTGCAGGCGATCGTGATCGACGACCGCGCCTACGAGGTCGAGAAGGCCGGCCGGAGCTTCATCAACACCTACATCTTCCCGGGCGGCTGCCTGCCCTCGCTGGAGGTGATCTCACGGTCGCTCGCACGCGCCACCGACCTGCGCCAGGTGCACATCGAGGACATCACCTCCCACTACGCCACCACCCTGGCGCGCTGGCGCGAACGTTTCCAGGACGCGTCCGAGCGGATCGCGCAGCTCGGCTACGACGAGCGGTTTCGCCGGTTGTGGGAGCTGTACCTGAGCTACTGCGAGGGCGGCTTTCGCGAGCGGCGCATCCGCGACGTGCAGCTGCTGCTCGCCAAGCCCCGCTACGTCGAGGATTCCTCGGCCGTCTCCGTCTGATCGACTCGCGCGCCCGCCGGCGGAATCGCCACCTAAGCCTGGATCCACCGCGGGATGACCTGGTTGTGGGTGATTGGTGTCGTTGGCGTGGTTTTCGGGTGCCGTGCTGGTGTTGGTCGGTGTGTGGGAGCGATGGCGTCCTTTTGGAGGCCCCTGGCAACGTGTTTTTGGGCAGCACTGAGCCTTCGGTGTTGAGTGGCGGCTCAGCTGGTTCTCTGATCGCGGCGGTTTGCGCTCAGGTGAGTTCTGGGAGTCCGCGGATGCGGGCGAGCGCACTGGTGAAGTCGTGTTGCCATGGCCATCGAGCGGGAAGGTGAAGTGTCCATTGGCGTCCCGTGCGGGTCAGCCGGCCCGGGATCTGGAGCAGCCGGCGGCGCATGGTGCGCGCGACGCGCACGGTCTCGCCGGAGAGCCCGATCGCGCTGGTCCAGCGCAGCAGGTTGTGCGCGATGCAGGCGATCACTGTCCAGGCGCTGTTCGCGTTGAACTGGCCGGAGGGAAAGTGCGCGAGCGCCTGGTCTTTGAGGTCGCGGATCGTGAGCTCCACGACGGCGTGCTGGCGGTGCTCAGCCTCCACGACCCCCAACGCCTCGGTGCGGTTGGTGATGAACGGGAAATACCGCCAGTCCGGCCACAGCTCTGCTTGCGCGCCGATGAGTCGGGTGCGACGCACGACCAGCCGTCGTCCGTGAGTGGTCGTCTCAGCGATCTGCGCTTCGCCGTCTTGGGAGTAGTCCTCCAAGGGCTGCCACGCCGACTCCGGGATCTGTTTGATCGCGGCGGGAACCCAGAACTGCAGGCGCACACTGATCGAGTAGAGCCAGCCCGCCTGCTCGAGCCTCGCGATCAGCTTGCGGTTCCAGAACCCCGAGTCGGCCCTGAAAAGCTTCTCGCCGGCAGCGCCTGCTCGTTTGACGCGCGCGATTAGCTCCTCGGCGAAGCGCACAACGCCGCGCTGCGTATTCGCCTGTCCCTTGCGCAGCCGAACGTGCAGCACCTCGCCAGTGCCTGCGCGGCTCGCGAGCAGCGGGTGATACCCGCGCTGTTTGGTGTACCCGAAACCGACACCCTCCTTCTGGTTGCCGTAGGTCTGCCCGATGAAGCTGTCCACATCAACGATCAGCCGCTCGACGCCCGGGCCGGCACCCGCCCACCACGCGCGTGTCAACGACTCTGCGAGCACCCGGTCGAGCTGGCGCACATGCCCAAAAGTAAACGCCCGCAAAAACGTCCCCAACGTCGACGGTGCCGGCAGCCAGCCACCCAGCAATCGGCGCGTGCGGCCCGCCCGCAGCACATCACAATCATCAATGCAGTCAGCGCCTAGCAGCATCGCGAACACGAGCGCCATCACCTTCCTGCCAGCGTTCGTCGCGCCCGGCCGGTCACGACGAAGCCTCACGAACCGGCCCACGAGAGCCTCGATCCCGAGCCGCCCCGCGAGCGTCGCGACCAACGCGATCCCCGCGTCCGAAACCACACGATCATCGTCAAAAACAACCCGCACACCGTCCAGTCCGACCCGCTCGTCATCCTGCACCATACGAGTGACCTCCTGATCCCGGGCCGCGACAGCCTCAATCTGTCGCTACCAAGCCCGATTCAGGAGGTCATTCAACGCCCCAACCCGGACAACACCGGTGGATCCAGGCTAAGGGCCTATCACTGGACGTCTGAGCCGGCAGACGTCTCGATGTAGGGTTCTCCACCTGATGCAACGCACCCTGTTCGATGACGTACACGAGGACTTCCGCGCAAGCTTTCGCACGTTCCTGGCGCGCGAGGTGCTCGGCGACGAGCGCCGCAACGGCGAGTGGGAGCGCGCCGGGATCGTCCCGCGCGAGGTGTTCGCGCTGGCCGGCCGAGGCGGGTTTCTCGGTATGGCCGTGCCCGAGCGCTACGGCGGCGCGGGCGCCGAGGACTTCCGCTTGAACCTCGTCATCGGCGAAGAGACCCAACTTGCCGGCGTGGGCAGCTTCGGCCTGGGGATCACGCTGCACAACGACATCTGCCTGCCCTACTTCCTGAGCTACTGCACCGAGCCCCAGCGCGAGCGCTGGCTGGGCGGAATCGCCTCGGGCGAGCTGATCACCGCGCTGGCGATGACCGAGCCCGGCGTCGGATCGGACATCGCGTCGATGTCCACACGCGCCAAGCGCGATGGGGACCATTACATCGTCAACGGCACCAAGACGTTCATAACCAACGGGATCAACGCCGACCTGATCGTCACCGCGGTCAAGACCGATCCGTCAGAGCGTCACCGCGGCATCAGCCTGCTCGTGCTCGAGCGCGGCATGGAGGGCTTCGAGCGCGGGCGCAACCTGCAGAAGATCGGCCAGCACGCGCAGGACACCGCCGAGCTGTCGTTCTCCGACGTGCGCGTGCCGGTCGAGAACCTGCTCGGCGTCGAGGGCGAGGGGTTTCGCTATCTCGTCTCCAACCTGCCCCAGGAGCGCCTGTCGATCGCAGCCTCGGCCGTGGCCGCCGCCGAGGCGGCGCTGGGATGGACGCTGGACTACGTGCGCGAGCGCCAAGCGTTCGGCCAGCCGATCGGCTCGTTTCAGCACTCCCGGTTCACCCTCGCCGAGATCCGCACCGAAACCGAGATCGCCCGCACCTACGTCGACCGCTGCGCGCAAGCCCTGAACGCAGGCGAGCTCACGCCCGAGGACGCAGCGATGGCCAAGTGGTGGTGCACCGAGCTGCAAGGACGTGTCGTCGATCGCTGCCTGCAGCTGCACGGCGGCTACGGCTACATGCTCGACTACCCCATCGCCCGCGCCTACGCCGACGCCCGCGTCACGCGCATCTACGGCGGCGCCAACGAGATCATGCTCGAGATCGTCGGCCGCTCATTGGGCCTGTAACGTGGCGGCAAGCTCCACGAAGTAGTCGAGCGCGCTCGGGTCCGCGAGCGAATCGACGCTCGCCGCCTCTTGCGGCGGGGCGCCCATCAGAATCTTCTTGATCGGCACCTCCAGCACCTTGCCCGAGAGCGTGCGCGGCACCTGCTCGATCTGCAGGATCTCGTTCGGCACGTGCCGCGGCGAGCAGTCCTCGCGGATGCGCCGCGCGATCTTGGCACGCAACTGCTCGTCGAGCACGACGCCCTCCTCGAGCACTACGAACAGGATCATCCACAGCTCCGCGTCGCGATCGCGCCGGGGGACGTCCACCACGAGCGCATCCACCACCTCCTCCACCGCGCCCGCCGCCCGGTAGATCTCGCTCGTGCCCATGCGCACGCCCTGACGATTGATCGTGGAGTCCGAACGACCGTAGATGACTGCGCCGCCGCGAGGAGTGATGCGGATCCAGTCGCCGTGGCGCCAGATGCCCGGGTATGTCGAGAAGTAGCTCTCGCGATAGCGCTCGCCACCATGACCGTCGCGATCTGGGGCGTCCTCACCCCAGAAGAACAACGGCATCGAAGGCAGCGGCTGCGTCAGCACGAGCTCGCCCACCTCGTCGGTCAGGCTGTGGCCATGCTCGTCCCAGGCCTCGACCGCGCAACCGAGCACACGGCACTGCAGCTCGCCCTCGTACACTCCCAGCAACGGGCAGCCGCCGACGAACGCGGTGCAGACGTCGGTGCCGCCACTGGTGGAGAACAGCCACTGCCGACCGACGTGCTCGTAGACCCAGCGAAAGCTCTCGGGCGCCAGCGGCGAACCGGTCGAGCCGATCGCACGTAGAGCATGCAGGTCATAGTCGCGCGCGGGCTCCACGCCGGCCTTCGCGCAGGCGCCGAGGTAGCCCGCCGAGACGCCCATGCAGGTCATCTCGGTCCGTTGCGCCAGGCGCCACAGCGTGCCCATGTCGGGATGGCCGGGACTGCCGTCGTACAGCACGATCGCGGCGTCGCTGAACAGGCAGCCGATCAAAAAGTTCCACATCATCCAGCCGGTCGTCGTAAACCAGAACATGCGATCGCCGCGACGCAGATCCAGATGCAGCCGGCTCTTCTTGAGCTGCTCCACCAGGATTCCGCCGTGGCCGTGCACGATCGCCTTCGGCAGGCCCGTCGTGCCCGATGAGTAGAGCACCCACAGGGGATGGTCGAACGGCACCTGCTCGAACCGTTGGCCGATCTCCGATCGATCAGCGCCGTCGCCGTGATCGTCGCCCAGCTCGAGCAGCTCGCTGAAGCTCAGCCCTCCCGGCAGCCCGGCCGCGGACGCATCGGGTGAGAGGTAGGGCAGCAGCACGGTATGGCGCACGCTCGGCAGCTCGGCGAGGATGCCCCGCAGGGCGTCGGTGCGGTCGAAGTCCTTGCCCCCATGCCGGTAGCCGTCGACCGCCAGCAGCACCACCGGCTCGATCTGCGCGAACCGGTCGATCACGCTGCGCGCGCCGAACTCCGGCGCCGCGCTCGACCAGATCGCGCCGAGGCTCGCGACGGCCAGCAGCGCGACGAGTGTCTCGGGGATGTTCGGCATGTAGGCGACCACACGATCGCCGCGCCCGACGCCCAGCGCGCGCAAGCCGGCAGCCACGGCCATCACCTGGGCGGTGAGCTGTGCCCAGGTGAGCGAGTCCAGCTCGCGCAGCTCCGAAGCGTGCAGGACCGCGACGGCATCGGGATCGCGATCGCGCATGAGCATGTTCTCGGCATAGTTCAGCTCTGCGCCTGCAAACCAGTGCGCGCCGGGCATCGTTCGCGAGTCGAGCACCTGCTCGTACGGCCGCGAGGCCCGCACGTCGCAGTATTTCCAGATCGCCGCCCAGAACTCCTCGACCTCGGACACCGACCAGCCCCACAGCTCGCTGTAGTCGGAGAACGTGCGCCCCGTTTGCTCGCCTGCCCAGCGCATGAAGCGAGTCATCTCCGCACGCTCGCGCGCAGCGTCCGTCGGCTCCCACAGCGGCTGCGCGCTCGTGCTGGAAGTCATCGTGTCGCTCTCCTCGTTCACCCTATGTGCGCGCGCCAGTACAGAGGTCGTGAGGTCGTCCCCCCGCCCATCCACGGACGCTTTGCCGTCGATGCACTTCTAATTCATACTCGCTTTTTGAGTGAGACGAATGTTGGCCCACATCGGCACACGGCCGGAGGGGCCGCCCCGAGCACTCGGCTCACAGGGCCGAGCCGGCACATCGCCCGCGGCACCTGGTCGAGCTGTGCGCGCACCGCCGGTATGCTCGCCGATCGTGGACGAGCTGCGCGACGAGTTCCCCGTGCTGGGCCGCCTGGCGTACCTGAACGCGGGCACCGACGGACCGCTGCCCGCCAGGGCGGTGCGGGCCGCCGCGCAGGAGCTGCGACGCGAGGCCGAGGATGGACGCGGCAGGGCTCACTTCGAGCGACGCGCCGAGCTCAGCGGGCAGCTGCGCGAGGCCTATGCCGCCGTGCTTGGCTGCGAGCCGAGCGAGCTGGCGCTGACGAGTTGCACGAGCGAAGGCATCGCCCAGATCATCGGCGGGCTGGAGCTCGGCCGTGACGATGAGATCCTCACCAGCGACGAGGAGCACCCGGGGCTGCTGGGCGCGCTGGCGGCCGCACGCGACATAAAAGGGGTGACGATTCGCATGGCGCCGCTGCCTGAGATAGCCAACGCGGTCGGTCCGCGCACGCGCCTGGTGGCATGCTCGCACATCGGCTGGATGAGCGGGCTCCTGGCGCCGCAGGAGCTGGGGCGCCTCGACGTGCCGGTCCTGCTCGACGGCGCTCAGGGCGTGGGCGCGATCGCGGTGGATGTGACCGCGCTGGGCTGTGACGCGTACGCGGGCGCGGGCCAGAAGTGGCTGTGCGGTCCCGACGGCACGGGGATGCTGTACGTGAGCGCATCCCTGCGCGCTCGCCTGCGTATCGAGCGGCGTGGCTATCCGAACCTCGCCGACCCGGACGCCGGACTCGACGCCGGCTTGCACGAGGACGCGCGCAGCCTGGACTCGATGTCGCTCAGCGCTGAGGCGCTCGCGTGCGCGTTGGCAGCCGTAGGCGTGCTGGAGTCAGCCGGCTGGCGAGCCGTGCACGAGCGCGCACGGGCGCTCGCCGCCCGGCTGGTCGAGCTGCTGGGCGAGCGCGATCGGACCGTTGCGCCGCGCGGGGACAGCACGCTCGTGTCGTTCCAGAGCCCCGACCCCGTGCACGAGCGCGATCAGCTGCTGGACAGCGGGGTGATCCTGCGTAACATTCCCGGCAGACCCTGGCTGCGAGCGTCCGTCGGGGCGTGGAACGACGAGGATGATCTCGACCGGCTGCTGGTGGCGCTCTCAACATGAACTCCGCTCAGCAGACGACCACCCTTCCGGCAACGCAGCCGCTTGGTCCGGAATCGGCCGTCACGGCCGCGCCGTGGCGGGGAGCGCGCGTATTTGGGCGGGTGGGACCCAATCACATCGCGCTCACCGCCGTCTTGGCGCTGTCGGCCGTGCTGAACGTCAACCGGCTGTCCCAGAACGCGTACGCGAACACGTTCTACTCGGCGGGCGTACAATCGATGCTGCATTCGCTGCACAACTTCTTTTTCGTATCGTTCGACCCCGGCGGGCTGATCACGGTCGACAAGCCGCCGCTGGGCCTGTGGGTGCAGGCGCTCAGCGCGAGCGTGTTCGGGTTTACGCCGCTCAGCCTGCTGCTGCCCGAGGCGATCGCGGGCGTGCTGGCGGTCGCCGCGCTCTACTGGGTGGTGACGCCTCGGTTCGGGCCGGCCGCGGGAGTCGCAAGCGCGCTGTCGCTGGCAGTGTTTCCCTCATTCGTTGCGGTCTCCCGAGACAACGGCGTGGACCCGGTCCTGATCCTGCTGCTGATCCTCGCCTGCGGCGTCGGTTTGCGCGCGATCGAAGCGGGCCGGCTGCGCACGCTGCTGGGCTGCGCGGCGCTGGTCGGGCTCGCATTCAACACCAAGACCCTGGCCGCGTACCTCGTGGTCCCCGGGCTCGGCCTTGGTTACCTGGTGTGCGCCCCGGGGCTCCTCGCGCGCCGCTGCGCTCACCTGCTGGCGGCGGGCGCCGTGCTGCTGGTGGTGTCGGCCTCGTGGTCGGCGATCGTCGAACTGACACCCGCCTCACAGCGCCCGTTCGTGGGCGGCTCGATCAACAACACCGAGCACAACCTGACGTTCGGATACAACGGATTCGGGCGCGTCGAAGGCCAGGTCGGCGGTCCCGGGCGGATCCCGGTCTCGTTCAGGCACGGCTCGTTGGCGCACATCGAAAAGGAAGCGCTGCGCGCGCGTGCGCGCGGCATCCCAGCCGGTGGACCGCGGGCCGGGGGCGGCTCGCCCGGGCATCCGGCGCGGGCCGGGGCTTCGGCTTCGGTCGCGATCGTCCCCGCGACCGCGCCGAAGAAGGCGCCGCTCCCACCGCTTTTGCCCAACGGCCGGGACCGCCACCCGACAGCATTCGGCGGAGCGACCGGGCCGCTGCGCTTGTTCGACGCCGGCCTGGGCGGTCAGGGCGCCTGGATGCTGCCGTTCGCGCTGCTCGGTCTCGTCGCGCTCGCACTGTGGTCGATCAATGCCCGCTCCGGCGGCGGTCGCGGCCGCCGCGATCCGCGCGTGGCGGGACTGATCGTGCTGGGGAGCTGGTTTCTGATCGAGTGGGCCGTGCTGAGCCTGTCGCAGGGAATCGTTCACCCGTACTACATATCGGCGCTGGGGCCCGGTACAGCGGCGATGGTCGGCAGCGGGGCCGTCGCGTTCATCGCGCCCGGCGCCCGCCGGGGCCTGCGCATGGCGCTGATCCCGATCGCGGTCACCGCGACCGTCGTGGCCCAGCTGACGCTGCTCGGTCACGACCACTACATGCGCTGGTTCTGGCCGGTGCTGATCGTCGGGGCCGCGCTCGGCGTCGTGGCGCTGCTGGTCCTGCGCCGCTGGACGCGCCAAGCGATGGCGCTGACGCTCGGCCTGCTGCTGCTCGCCCCCGGCGCTTACGCGGCGACGACCTGGGAGTTCCCCGTCGAGGGCACGTTCCCGGCCGCCGGCCCGCATGCCGCGGAAGGGGTCGGCCCATACGGTCTGACACCGCCGAACATGCAGATCACCAGAGGATTGCTGGCCTACGTCACCACGCATCGGCCGGGTACGCGCTGGGTAGTCCTGACCGAGGCGTCGGACACCGCTGCGCCGATGATCCTGCTCGGCCATGACGCGGGTGCGATGGGCGGCTACAGCGGCAACGACCCGGCGCTCGACGGACCGAGCCTGGCGCGACTCGTGTCACGCGATGAAGCCCGCTACGTCGTGCTCGGCGGCGCATACGCCGAACGTGGCGGCAACGCGGCCGCGACCGCGGTGATGGACTCCTGCGAGGTGATACCGGCGGCGTCATGGCAACGGCCGCCCATCAACCGCAACGCCCTGCTGTTGTATGACTGCGCCGGGCACGAGCGCTCCCTGCGGCAACCCCACAGCGGCCTGGACGGGCTCGGTTAGATACAGGGCTCAGGCCGCGATACAGCGCTCAAGCCGCGACGAGCAGCTCGCGGTGAAACGCGCGGGCGAACAGCTCGCTCTCGCGCCGTGCGGCCCAGCGCGGCACGGCCGACTCGCCGTCGGCGATCAGGCGCAGCTCGATCTCACCGCCGTCCGCAATCCCACCAACTCCGTCCGGCGCTTGGCCGGCATTCTCGCCGGGCGCTCCCGTCAGCGTGAAGCGGGTGCCGCGCACGAGCTGATCGCGGGAGCGCTCGAGATCCTCCGCCAGGCGCAGCAGCACGGCGCAGCGGTCAAGGCGCGCAACATCGTCCGGGCCGAACAGCGCCGCCAGAGGACCGGGCTCGGGCATGCCCTTGCGGTGATAGCGAGCGGCCTGGGCGATGATCGCCACCTCGATCGGCGAGTAGCCCGGCAGTCCGCCGTTGAGGATCAAATAGCGCGAGTGCTTGTGGTGATCGTCATAGTCGACCGACATGCCGATGTCGTGCAGCATGCACGCCGCCCACAGCAGTTCCCGCTCGATCCGATCGCCATCGTGCAGGCCCAGGCGCGCGAGCTCGTCGAACATCGCCAGCGCCAGCGTGGCGACATGGTCGGTGTGAGCGGTATCGGGCTGGTATTGCGCCGCCAGGTTCAGCACGCTCGTGCGGCGCAGATCGGCAAACAGCGGCGGATCGCGGTCGGCGAGCAGCCGCTCGAAGAAGACCCCCTCGCGCAGTCCCGCCTCCGTGACCTCCAGACTGTCAAAGCCTCCCGGCGAGCAGCGCGCCCTGCACGACTATCGCTCCGGCAAGGATCAGGTCGGCGCGCGCGGGCTTGATCCCGGGTACCGAGCTGCGCTCCGACGCCGGCAGCGCCGCGAGCCGCGCCACGAGCTCATCCAGCGCCTCGCTCGAGACGATCGCCGCCTGCACGCCGTTTGACGGCAGTCCCGTTCGCGCGCTGAACTGCCACCGCGAGGTTGCGGACCGTCCCACCGATGCCGACCAGGCGCGGCCCGGCGCACGAGAGCCACTCCGCCCGCTCCAGCTCACCGGCGACGTGCTCGCGCAGCTCGGCGATCTGTCTGTGCTTCGCGGGACCGTTCGCGGGCAGGAACCGCTCGGTCATGCGCACCGCGCCGAGCCGCCAGGAGCCAAGCTCCTGCGCGCGCCGATCGGCGACGCGCACCAGCTGCAGCGACCCGCCGCCGAGGTCCAGCACGCAGCCATCGGTCAGGGTCGTGGAGTTGACCGCCGCGAGATACCCGTAGCGCGCCTCCTCCTCGCGGCTGAGCACGCGGATCGGCAGGCTCGTGTGCTCGCGGGCCAGCGCCAGGAAGCCCGCGGCGTTCTCCGCGTCGCGGATCGCGCTGGTGGCGACCGCGTCCACCGCGCCGCCCAGCCCGGTGGGCTGGGTCAGACCCGCCGCCCGACAGAAATGGTCGAACACGTCCAGCGTCGCCAGCGCACGGCGCATCGGCTCCTCCCCCAGCCTGCCGCTCGCGGCGAGGCCCTCGCCGATGCGCACCGGCTCATAGATCTCGTCCGTTCGCCTCCACCAGCCGCCGGCCGCCATGAACACGACCAGCCGGAACGAATTGGAGCCGAGATCGATCACGGCCAGGCGATCGTGAGACTGCGTCAGGGTTCGCGTCACGGTGCTCTGAGCGTATTCGCCGCGCCGGAGGGCTCTCCGGGGCCGGTTGTGTCAGGCGAAGCGCTCGGAGAGACCCAGCTCGGACCTGGCTGCGCGCATCCGGGCGGCCAGCTTGGCCTCGACTTCGGCGTCGTGAACGATCTCGGCGACGGAGATTTCCAGTCCGTAGGCCAGATCGATGAGCTTGCTCCAGGTCGGGTTGCGCACGCCCCGCTCGATGCCCGACAGATAGGTCGGGTGCATGTCGGAGGAGTGCGCGAGCTCTTCGATAGTCAGGCTGCGCGCACGCCGCAGGCGGCGGATCGCGCGCCCCAGCTCGGCGTTGGTGGGCGCGGCTGCGGACACATCTGGACGGTCGCTGGTCAGCGTGCGCATGACTACAGGTAATAGAGTCTTATGTATACAATTGTCTGCCTACTTTGTGTCTTCTTTCAAACACGGACGGCCGCCCGTGCATTCAAGTGCTAGACGTGCACTATCGGCCATGCGCTTCGTCGTCGATGGACCGGCGAGATAGCTCACGACTGCCCGCGCATCGGCTTGCAGCGCCACGGCGTCCTCGCGCTTCAAGCGGCCGAACGGCTTCAGCGCAACCTCGCCCGCCCGCATGCTCCAGACAGCGGCGGCGCGGCCACGGACCAGGGCAAACGGACGAAACAGGCCATTGATCGTGACGATCGGCTTGTTGGCGGCGAGAATCGGCTCGCGCGAGACCCAGCCCAGCAGCACAGGGTCGAACGCGCCCAGTAGACGGGGCGGTGGCAGCTGCGCCGCGGCCGGCCGGCGTGCCAGGTCGAGCAGGCCATCGCCGCGCTCGACGAGCTCGCTCGCAATCGCGCCCAGCCCGGCGCGCGCATCGCGCAACGACAGCCCGGCCCACCTGGCGAGATCGCGATCGTCGGCGGGACCGTGCCCCACCAGATAACGACGGGCCAGCTCAGCCAGAGCGCGCTCGCGGTCGACAGGCTTGGGTGTGTCAAGCCAGTCACGGACGAGCGCATACGCCTGCTCACGCCCGACCATCGGTCCGCGCACCGCGATCCCACGCAGGCACGCGAGCAGCAGCAGGTGCACCAGCGCCTGGCCCTCGGTGCGCACTCCCACCGCCGCTATCCGCTCGCGCAGCTGGATACGTGTCAGCGGGCCCTCGCCGGCCAGTGAGCGCTCGATGACCGCCACGCCACGCTCGGCGGCATCCGGGGTGACGCCCTCCTGCGCGAGTCGCCGGGCGCTGCTTGTCATCAAGCGCGGGGCCGTCAGGGCCTGCAACCACGGGTAGTCCTCACTGCTGACGAGGTGCAGCGTGCCTCGGTTCAGCCATGTGATCAGCAGCGAGCGCTCGTCTGTCAGGGCGCGATCCACATCCGCGGCCGTCAGGCCCCTGCTTCGCGCTCTGATCGCCAGACGAACGCCACGCGGGTCCTGGCCCTGGACCGCAAGCAGGCGCTCCACCACGGCGGTCGGGGTTCTCGCGGGCTCCCCGGCCAGCAGTTGGGCTGTCAGGCGCTCGGCGATCATCTACTGGCGGCAGTATGGCGACCTGGCCAGCCTGCCGGCTGGGGCTTGGGAGAGCACATCGGGAGAACCCGTCGGGAGAGCCGGTTGAGGGAGTCGGTTGGGAGAGCCCATCGAGAGAGCCGGTTGGGAGAGCCAACGACGGATCTAGTCTGAGGTCTGAGTGCGAAGCTGCTCGGCGCCGGATGGTGGCGTCGAGCTAAGCGCTCAGGCCGGCTGCTTTCGGCTGCCTCACGCCCACCGGCGCCTCGTGGCCCGCCTCGGTGGGCTCTCTCAACTCGATCGCCTCGAGTAGGACTCGATCATTTCCACCACGGTCGCTTCGGCCTGGGGGCGGCTGAGCTGCATGTCGAGTCGCAGGAGCTTCCACACGAGCACGTCCGTGGCGATGACGACGGCCGTGAGGCGGCGCTCTCTGGATGCGCGCCGCTGGCCGGCGAGCAGCGGCTGGAAGACCCTGCTCGCCCAATCGCAGTGGTAGTCCCTACCCCTGTCGGTGAGGTAGCGGACCGCGGGGATGCGGTCCTCCTGGGAGAGCATGCGCAGAATCGCTGTTCCGTGCGCCTCGTAGTGGTCGAAAACGTTGGCGACGGCCTCGGGGAAGCGGCCCACGGGAGCCGCGTCGCGGCGTGATTTCTCGCTCATCGCCCACCATCTGTACGCCTCTGTGAGCAGCTCGTCCTTGGAGTGAAAGCGCGCGAGCAGCGTCTGTTCGGTCACGAGCGCGTCGGCGGCGATCTCGCGCAGGCGAACCTCCTCATACGGTCGAGTGCCGAAGTGCTTCCACGCCGCTGCGAGCAGCCGCTGGCCGGTCGCAGCGGCCGCATCGGCGCGGGCGGTCATCCGATAGGTGCGTTCCTCGCGCGGGGCGCTTGACTTTTTCATCTTGGTCATACTAAGATGAAGTATATGCGAGTCTTCCAGACGCTCATCGCGTTCAGCGGCAACGCCCCACCGCAGCTCGCGCTCACACGTGAGCTCGTCGACCGTGGTCACGAGGTGCGAGTCCTCGCCCACCGCGCCGCGCGCGAGCGGATCGAGAGCACTGGGGCGGAGTTCGTCGAGTTCCGGCGGGCGATGCCCGACCTGGACATCACGCGCCCGGAGACCGACCCTATACGTGACTGGGAGGCGCGCACGCAGCTTGGCGCCGCAAAGCGACTGCGCGATGGCGCGACCGCGCCGATGCCTGATGGGGCGCGCGATGTGATCGAGGCGCTCGACGGTTGGAGCGCCGACGTGGTCGTGTTCGACTGGCTCATACCGGCTGCAGCAATCGCCGCCGAGCTCGCCGATGTGCCGGCCGCTGCGCTCGTTCACTGCCCCTATCCACTACCGGCTCGCGGCGCGCCCCCGCTGTTCAGCGGCCTTTCGCCGATGGCGGGTCCGTTGGGTGCCGTGCGCGATCGCCTGTTTGATCGCATGACCCGCCGCTTCTGGGCGCTGGCGCTGCCCGTGCTGAACGGCGTCCGTGCCGAACATGGGCTCGCGCCGCTGAAGGACTACGGCGACCAGATCCTCGGTGCGCAGGCCATCTACTTGATGACCGCGCCGGAGCTCGACTTCTCGAGCAAAGCCCAGCTCCCCGCGAACGTCCACTACGTGGGCCCAGCGTTCGAGCCGTTCCAGAAGGACTGGGAGTCGCCGTGGGCCGAGGAGAACACCGATCCGCTCGTGCTGCTCAGCTTCAGCACCAGCTACATGGATCAGGGCGCGCTCGCCCAGCGAGCGCTTGACGCCGTCGCCGGCCTGCCGGTCCGGGCGCTGCTGACAGCGGGCCCCGCGCTCGACGCCGGCCACCTGCGCATCCCCGCCAACGCGCGCACCGTGGCTTTTGTGCCACATCGAACCGTGCTCCCGCACGCGTCGCTGATGGTCACCCATGCGGGATGGCAGACGGTCAACGCGGCGCTCGCCGACGGTGTTCCGCTCGTCTGCATCCCCTATGCGCGCGACCAGCCCGATAACGCCGCCCGCGTTGTGTTCGTGAACGCCGGCGTGAGGGTCAGCAAGAAGAGCTCCCCCAGCAAGCTGCGCAGCGTGATCGCCGGTGCCCTGGAAGACCGGTCGATCAAACAGGGCGCCCGCGCGATGGCCGACGCCCTCGCCCGCAGCGACGGCGCCACCGTCATGGCCGACGCGCTGGAGCGCCTCCCCATAGGCAACGTCGTGAAGGCAACTACACCCCACGGACCACCCGCAGCAGGTTGAGAATGCACCCACATCACTGCCCCATCCCCAAATCCTCGCAAAAAGCGAAGCTCCCTTAACACAGGAGCAACAGCCGCGCGCACACTTCGTCGAGCCTGGCGACGTCCGCTGCGATCAAGGCTTCGGCGCGTTCACGCAGGCCGGCGATGTTCGAGGCGCTTACGTCATCGAGGCTGTCGCTTACGCCTTCGAGCAGGGTCTGAAACCGGAAGTGGCCCACATCCGGGCCAAGCAGCTCGTCCAGCTGGTAGTCGATCGCGGCGCTCGAGCCGTCCATGATCACTCCCAGCAGGGGCCGGGCCCACTGAACCAGGCCCCAGTCTTTGGCTTGGTCGAACGAGATTGACTCCGTCAGGCGACCGGTGCCGAGCGAGACGATGAGCACCTCCGCATCCGGGTAGTTGCGCTTCGCCTCCGCGTAGGCGCACATAGCGGGATTGTTGGCGAACGTACCACCGTCGACCAGCACGTAGTCGGTCGGCGGCTCACCGGAGGAGAGCGCAGAGGCGGGTACGTCCTCGGGCTCGAAGTAGGTCGGGGCTGCCGAGGTCGCACGCCCCACCACCGTCATCGGATAATCCGACGGGGGTTGCGCAGGCGCGATCGTGGTTGCAGGCTTCACGGCGCTGGCGCGAGGGTCGGGCGCTGCGCGCGGGCGGGGCTGGAAGCTCTTGAAGAAGAACGGTTCGTGCCGGCGAACGTCATAGGAGGTGATCAGCACATCGGTCAGGGCCTGCGGCAGCCGCACCTCGCCCAGGCAGCGCTCCAGCATCGTTTCCAGGCCGGTCGCGGCGTACTTCTCCTCCAGCAGGCCATCGACCGTCTCAACCGTGCGCAGCAGCGAGCGATGGAAGACCTTGGGCCCTTCGCTGGCGTACATCTCGGCCAGCTGCTGCGCGCTCCAGCGTGGACTGCTGTCGCCGTGCCCTGCTTCGCCGGGCACGGTCACCCCAAGCGCGATGATCCCTCCGGTCGAGGTCCCCGCGATCAGGTCGAACAGCTCGCACGCCGGGCGCTTGGTCTGGCGCTCGATCTCGGCGAGCACCAGAGCCGGGATGATCCCGCGGATTCCGCCGCCGTCGATTGAGAGGATCTTGACTGTCTTGGCCGGTATGGACGCAGACGATACGCAGTAGCGAATGGTTGTGCAATATGGGCATGTTCGAGCTGGCGGTGCTCAGAGCGCGCCCGACGGCTGCAGCTCGACGGGCGCGGCTCGCTCCTCGGCCGCCGCCTCGGGCATCAGCGCGAGCGCGGCGATCAAAAAGCACACGCCGCCCACCGCAGTGCCGGCGTTGGCGAACCGGGCGCTGATCGGCTCGCCGCTGGAGGGCTCCAGCAGCGATGCGACCGCCGCAACGCCGAACGCGATCGAGCCGAGCAGGTTCAACGCGACGATGCGCCACGACAGCGAGCGCAGGCGCACACAGACCCACCGGTGGCAAACCTCGGCGTAGGCGAGCTCGCTCGACACTAGAAAGCAGATCGACCCGAGCGCATCTGGGCCCCACACGCGCCGGTTGCTCTGCCCCGTGCTGAGCCCGTGTTTCATCGCCGCGAACGTGCTGAGGTTGAAGAACACCGTCCCGGCGAGCTGGATCGCCGCCGCCAGCCAGTCGATCCGCCGCGGTTCCCACGACGCCGGGCGCCATCGCCGGCGCCCGGAACGGCGGACCGGGCCGCGCTCGACGTTGACGGTCTCCGAATACTGCAGATAGGAGGCCGAGGTGAAGAACAGCGAGCCCACGAAGAACGTCACGTCGATCGCCGGACGTGGGCTGGAGGCCCATTGGGCGGCGACCGCCGCGACCGCGAAGCACAGCGAGCCGACAGCGAACAGCACGCTCATCCACCAGCCGCGACGGCGCGGACGCCACCACACCGGTTCGCCGGCGTCGCCCGCCAGCGCCGTCGCGGCGCGCTCGAGGTGGCCCTTGCGGTGAGCGCGCGAGCGCCAGCGCACCTCGCTGCCGTCGGGCTTGCGCAGGACCTCGCTCGTGACGAACGGGCCTGGGCCGTCTTCGGAGACCACCTCCCACCCGGCGGGGACCTCCATGTAGCCGTTCATGCGACCGCGGCGACGGGCCGGTGCTGCCGGCTTGTCTGGCTCGTCCTCATCATGGCGCGTGCGGAGTCGGCCAGCCTAGGCGGTAGCCTTGGGTCCATCATCGAGGGACGAGGAGTAGATCATGCCGTCAGGACGCCTTCGACCATCCATTACAAAGGGGGAATTATGAGAGGTGTAGGCAGCGCGCTGTTCGTGGGCATCTTGTTGATGATCGCGGGCGTACTCAACATCGTCTATGGCATCGCCGCCCTTGGGAATGCCAGTTTTTACGTGAACGACACGCAGTACCTTTTCTCGAGCCTCCACACATGGGGCTGGATCACGATCATCCTGGGCGTCATCCAGCTGACCGCCGCCTTTTCGCTGTTTGCCGGCGGTACCTACGGGCGCGTGATAGGGATCATGGCGGCGACGCTAGGCGCGATTGGCGCGTTGCTTGACGTCGGGGGCTCGCATCCATGGTGGTCGCTTGGCATCTTCGCCATCTGCCTGGTCTGCATCCACGGGCTCATAGTGCTTGGCGAGCCCGAGACCTCCTGACGGGTCGCTGTTTACCTCGAGAAATGGCTCTGCAATGCACCATCTCACGATGGCATGCCAGGACTCGAATCGGGGTGTAACCGGAGCTTCGTCCGGCCGGCAAAGCCGCTTACGCGGGCCGGCCGGGGCGAAGTCCCCGAACGGACGTAACCCTTGTCTTCATACGGGATGACGCCTTATGGAGGCAGCGGGCGCAGGCGCGAATGGCGGCAGATTCAGGACGATTTCGGGGTTTGGCAGGGTGCAGGAGTGGCCCAAGCACGTTTCAGGACGTTCGCGCGGCCACTTAACGCAAGAATCTCGCATAACTATGCGGAATTCTGAGATGGGCCCGCCTGGACTCGAACCAGGGACCTACCGATTATGAGTCGGCAGCTCTAACCAACTGAGCTACGGGCCCTCCTCGCGCCCGAGCCCACGAGGGGTCAGCCGCGAGAAGCAGACGCTACCAGCAGAGGCCTTACCGATCCGGTCTTCAGCCGATCGCCTGAAGACCAGCAGACCGAGTCCGGCTCAGCAGTCGCTGAATGGGTTCTCGACTCGCACCCCTGCGTAGTCCTGACCATCGCTCAGGTCCTCGGATAGGACGACATCGCAGCCCAGCACGCGGGCCGCCTCGAGGATCGCAGCATCCCAGTAGGAGATGCCGAAGCGCCGTCTGGTGGACATGGCGGAGAGCATCACGTCGATTGTCGTCTGTTGAACGGGGAAGCGCCGAAAGGAGTCGATCAGCGCAGAGGCCTGCTCATGGGTCAGACGATCCGGTCGACGCTCGCGAGTCGCCTGGACGTAGAACTCCTGAAGGACCTGGACGGAGAGTCCGACGTCCCTGAAGGAGAGGAGCTCGTTGGCTCGTGCTGCCTTGTTCCGCTCGTCAGGATCGCGCGAGATCGCATAGAGCAGGACATTGGTGTCAACGAAGCGCACGCTCGTGAGCTTCGTCGCGACCCATGCGGTCACGAGCGCTGAAGCGATCGATCTGGCCTTGGATGCTCCTCTGCTGGGCTTCGAGCCTCGAGAACTCGGCCTCACGCTGGGAGAGCGAGCCCAGATATTCGGCGACGAGGGCGCTGACGGAGCTGCCACGCTCCGCTGCGCGGATTCGCGCCGCGCGGTAGACATCGTCGGAAACGGAAACAGTGATGTTTGGCACTGTGGATCACAGTATCACAGATACACAGTCTGATTGGCGACGGGCAGCCAGTCATCGGGTGCGCACAATGTGGAATGCTCATCCAGCTGCTCTGTGCCGGCGACTTAGGACCCGTCGCCCGGCGGACCGGATATGACGGCCGGGCCGATCCCGGTCAGCAGCAGGCCCGAGACCATTACGACGAGGGAGTGACAGATGGCAGACCGTGCAGCGATCGTGACCGGAGCGTCGAGCGGGATCGGATATGCGATCGCGCGGGTGCTCGGGCAGGAGGGCTACGCGCTGACGCTGGCGGCGCGCCGGCCGGAGAAGCTGCAGACGGCAGCGGACGAGCTCGCCAAGGAGGGGTATGACCTGCAGGCGGTCGCCGCGAACGTCTCCGACGAGGCGGACATCAAGCGCGTGGTCGCATCCCACGAGGAGCGTTACGGGCGGCTGGACGTGCTCGTCAACAACGCCGGTGTCGGCGTCGGGGCGGCCGTCGGGGAGATCGAGACCAAGCGGCTGGACATGCAGCTGGACATCAACCTGCGCTCGATCGTGCTGTTCTACCGCGAGTCCATGCCGATGCTCAGGGCCGCCGGCACGGAGCACCGCAGCGCGCTCGTGGTCAATACGTCGTCGATCTCGGGTAAGCGCGGCCAGCCGTGGCTGTCGGTGTATTCGGCCACCAAGCATGGCGTCGTGGGCTGGACGGAAGCGATGAACAAGGAGCTCGGAGCGGAAGGCATCAAGTCGACCGCGCTGTGCCCCGCGTTCGTGGACACCCCGATGACGGAGTTCGCCAAGGGCCAGGTCAAGGCCGAGGACATGATCCGCCCAGAGGACATCGCCGAGGCCGTGCGCTATCTGCTGAAGGTCTCCCCGGCGTGTGTGATCCCCGAGATGATGTTCGTGCGTCCCGATGATTCTCTTTAGCTCGCCGCACGACGGGCGCCGTCGGACGGCTCGCCCGCCGGGTCGATCCGACGCTGCGACGACCCGCTTCAGTCGGCGACTATCTGTAGGGTGGCGATATGAAGCTCGGCGTGCATATCGGCTACTGGGGTCTGGGGCTCAGCTCCGCGGACCAGCTGAACATCGTCCAGGAGGCCGAGCGGCTGGGCTACGACTCGGTATGGGCCGCGGAGGCGTACGGCTCGGACACCGCCACGGTGCTCGGCTGGCTGGCCGGTCAGACCACCAAGATCCGCCTGGGGTCGGGGATCTTTCAGATGCCCGGCCGTTCGGCGGCGATGACCGCGATGACGGCCGCGACGATCGATCAGCTCTCGAACGGGCGCATGATCTGCGGCATCGGCTCCTCCGGTCCGCAGGTCGCAGAGGGCTGGCACGGACAGCGGTTCGGTAAACAGCTGCAGCGCACGCGCGAGTACGTGGCCGTCGTGCGCATGGCGCTCACGCGCGAGCGGGTCGAGTTTCACGGCGAGACACTCCAGCTGCCGCTGCCCGACGGGCCGGGCAAGGCGCTGAAGCTCACGATCGGCACGGTGCAGGAGCAGATCCCGATATATCTCGCCGCGATCGGCCCGAAGAACACGGCGCTCGCCGGCGAGATCGCCGACGGCTGGATCCCGACGCTGTTCTCTCCCGAGCACGTCTCGGAGCTGCGCCCGCTGCTGGAGGAAGGCGCCGCGGTGTCTGGTAAATCGCTCGACGGGTTCGATATCGCCCCGACGGTGAACGTGTTCGTCACCGACGACCTGCCGTCCGCGCGCGATGCGATGCGCCCGTTCATCGCCCTGTACGTCGGCGGGATGGGCTCGCGCAAGCAGAACTTCTACAACCAGCTGGTCTGCCGGTACGGCTTCGAGCAGGAGGCGAAAGTGGTGCAGGACTTCTACCTCGAAGGCAAGCGCGAGGAGGCGATGGCGGCCCTACCGGACGCGCTGATCGACCAGGTGTCGCTGTGCGGCCCGCCCGACGTGGTGCGCGAGCGCCTGGCCGTGTACCGCGACGCGGGCGTGGGCACGCTCGGAGTCACCCCGATCGCGTTCACCGCCGAGGATCGGTTGAAGCAGTTGCGGCTCGTCGCCGAGCTCGCGGCAAGCTGACCTGGCGGTCGTGCGCGTAAGGGGTCGGGTTATGGGTGGGAAACCCGAAAGCCAGCCCTTTCGTGCCAGCCCTGTCGGCGCCGGTTTCCTTTGCCTGTGGCGCTAGAGAGCACCGCAAAACGACTCCTGCTGGGCGCGTTCGGGGACCCGGGGCATGCGTTTCCGATGATCGCGCTCGGAAAGGCGTTGCGGGAGCGCGGTCACGAGGTCACGCTGCAGACGTGGCGGCGCTGGCAGGCGAACGTCGAAGAGGAGGGTCTGACATTCGCGGCGGCGCCCGAGTACACGGTGTTCCCAAGCGGCGGTCCGGGCGGCGAGCCGCTGGACTTTTATGAGGCAGTGGTGCACGCCACCGAGGACACGCTGCCGCTCGTGCGCGAAATGCGCCCGGATGCGGTCGTCGCGGACATCCTCACGCTCGCCCCGGCGCTCGCCGCCGAGCTGGAGGAAGTCCCCCGGGCGACGTTGATCCCCCACGTATTCCCGGAGAACGAGCCCAATGCTCCGATCTACTCGCTCGGTGCCCGGCTGCCCCGCACGGCGACCGGCCGCAAAATGTGGCGGCGCGCGCAGGGACCCGTCCGCCGCGGAGTCGAGCGCGGCCGGATCGAGCTGAACGAAACCCGCGCCCGCCTGGGTCTCGGTCCGCTCGAGTACGGCCACGGCGGCACCAGCCACGAGCTGGCGCTCGTGGGGACATTTCCGCAACTGGAGTACCCGCGTGCATGGCCGGAGTGGGCGCATGTCGTCGGCCCGCTGATGTGGGAGCCGCCGACCGATGACGTCGAGCTTCCGCCCGGCGACGATCCGCTCGTGCTGATCGCCCCGTCCACCGCCCAGGACCCCGATCACCGCCTCCTGCACGCCGCATTGCGCGGCCTCGCCGACGCGCCCGTCAGGGTGCTCGCGACGTGGAACCGGCGCCTGCCGTCGCGGCCCCTGGACGTGCCCGCCAACGCAAAGGTGGTCGAGTGGGTTTCCTACGCGCGCACGATGCCCAGGTGCGATGTGGTCGTCTGCCACGCGGGTCACGGAACCCTAGCCCGCGCCCTGGCGAGCGGCTGTGCGGTGGTCGCCTGCCCTCATATCGGAGACATGAATGAGAACGCCGCCCGACTGGACTGGGCGGGCGCGGGCGTGCGCCTGCCCTGGCGCTTCGTCTCGCCACGCCCGCTGCGGTTGGCGGTCGAAAAGGCCCTGAGCGAACCGTCGATCAAAGCCCGCGCGGGCGCCCTGGCGGCGTGGACATCCACTAACGATCCGGGCGCCGCCGCCACCGCGCTGGTCGAGCGACTGGCGCTGGGCGAGCAAAGATCAGCCGGGTCAATCTCAGCTACGGCTTCTACAACGCGCGCGGAGTAGATCACCAGCACGCCGAACTACCCTGGGGAACACCTCAAAAATAGCTCCGGGGGTGGGACTCGAACCCACAACATCTCGGTTAACGGCCGAGCACTCTGCCAAATTGAGTTACCCCGGATCGCAGTATGGGCTACCCGGAGGACGCGCCTGGTGCATGGCCACCGGAACGACCACCATGCCATCCTCGACCTCCGCGTGGCAATTAGAGCACAGAAGCACACACTTCCGCGCCTCGACGCGCAACTTATCAAGCGCGATGGCTACTCCCCTTGCGTTGATCTCATGTCGCTTCTGCGATGGGTCGAGATGATGGAAGTGCAGCGCGCGCATGTTGCGCCGATAGCCGCAGATGGAGCAGCATCCGCCAGCCTCCTCAACGAGTATCTCCTTGACTTTTCTCCGCCTGCGAACGACAGCGGCCGAGCGACAGAGCTTGCAGCGATAGTAGCCCCGCCCGCCGAGCCAGAACTCGGTTTCCCCGTGATGTCTGCACCGCATGGTCACGGTCGCTAGCCCAGCCTGCTTAGCAACTTTTGCCGCCTCCGGTGATCGTCTTCCCCGGCCACCGTGGGTCTTCAGTCCATATCTGATCAGCCAATGCCGGACCGTCGCCTTGCTCCGCCCAACTGTCTCAGCTATATCCCCGATCGATGCGCCCTCCTCGACCAGTGGCTCCAACTCCTCCCGTGCGAGCCCACCACGAGCCGCGTGCTTGTCCCGGTTGACGGCCCGCAATCCGTGTTTCTCCACCCAGTAACCAACGGTCGATTCGTGCAGATCAAAGCGTCGCCCGATCTCCGCCAGCGACAGGCCCTGACCCAGCAACTGCTCAAGTGAGGTGCGATCCATGCACCGCATTGTCCCCCTCAATGCGGACGGAATCCTACGAACATACGTTCCATCCTGTGCCAAAAGTGTGTCAACTTCGTGACTTTCAAACCGACGGAGCCTCCCTTACCCCGTCTCCTCCAGCGCCCGCTCATAAGCCAGGTCGAACTCGCGCTTGACCTCGGCGCGGCGCAGAGCAAGCTCGCTGACATCGCCGGACTCCTGAGAGCGCGCGCGCTGGATCTCGCGGTCGATGCGGGCCAGCTCCAGCTGCATGCGCTGGGACTCGAGCATCGCCGGAGCCGGCGACTCGCGCCCGGCCTGCACGACCAGCTCGGCCAGCAGCGCCGCCAGCTCCGGGTCGTCCTCGGGCAGATGCGCGCCGGGAGCGGTGAGATGTGTGCGCAGATGCCCGGCCGCGCGGCGCAGGACATCGCTGGTGAAGTGCTCGGCTAGATCCAGCTCGCCGAGCGCGCGGGCGCCCGACTCGGGCTCGGCGATGCACTGGGCGAGAAACGCCCGCTCGGTGCTCTCACCGCGCGACGCCACCGAGGAGACCGTCGCTCGTGCGGGGGCGCCGCCGTTCCCCGCCGACCTCATCCCTACCGGCCGGGGGCCGGTTTCCGCCAAGGTTCGCTCGGCGAGACTCTCGGGCAGCTGCAGACGCTCTGAGACCGTACGGGTCAGCTCCATTCGCAGCGTGCTCGGCGAGAGCATCGCGAACACGGGCCGCAGCTCTGAGAGCATCCGGTCCCTGCCCTCGGGGCTGCCATGGTCGCCGCCGTCCAGGACTCGCTCGACACGGAAGCGCTCAAACGGCAGGGACGCCTCGATCGCCCGCTCGATCGCGGCGCCCCCCTCCCCCTGCACGAGCTCCGCCGGATCAGTGCCGGCTGGCAGCGGCACGACGCGCAGCTCCAGCTTGCGCTTGGCGGCGAGGCCGGCGGCACGCAGCATCGCCTCCTGCCCAGCGCTGTCGGCATCGAGCGCCAGCAGGACGGTGGGCGCCATCCGCGCCAGCTCCCCCACCTGCTCGGCCGTCAGGGCGGTGCCCATCAGACCGACGGTGTTGCGCATGCCGGCCTGGTGCAGGGAGATGACGTCGGTGTAGCCCTCACACAGGATCGTCCGTCCCGCGCGGGCGGCATGCGCGCGCGCGAGGTCGGCGCCGTAGAGATGCAATCCCTTGTGGTAGACGTCGTTGTCGGATGTGTTCAGGTACTTGGGGCGCTGTTCCTCGTGCATCGCGCGCGCGCCGAAGCCGAGCACGCGCCCGCGAATGTCGGTGAGCGGAAACATGATGCGCGAGCGAAACCGGTCGTACAGCTGCCGGTTCTGCTGCGAGCGCTGCGCGAGACCGGTCGCGTAGAGCTCGGCCTCGGAGAAGCCGCCGCGCAGGGAGCCGCTCAGAACACGATCCCATGCGCTGGGGGCATACCCGACGTGGAACTCCCTGAGGGCCTCCTCGTTCAGGCCCCTGCCCAGCAGATATTCCCTGGCATGCGTGGCCTCGTCGCTCTCCCACAGGCAGCGTTCGTAGTAGGCACTCGTGCGAGCGAGCAGCTCCAGCAGACGTTCGCGGCCACGGCGGCGCTCGGCCTCGCGCGGGTCCTCCTGCTCGCGCTCCAGCTCGACCCCGCAACGATCGGCGAGCAGCTCCAGCGCGCCCTTGAAGTCCACGCCCTCGGTCTCTTGCACGAACGTGAACACATCCCCGGCGGCCTGACAGCCGAAGCAGTAGTAGACCTTCTGGGCGGGGTCTATCCCGAACGAGGGTGTGCGCTCCTCGTGAAACGGACACAGGCCCTCATACCGGTTCGGCCCGGCGCGGCGCAGATCCGAGCGCGCGGAGACCAGCTGGACGAAGTCGATCGCGTCGCGCACACGATCCTTGGACTCACGCGTATACAAGGCCATCGCCCGCCAACGCTAGCGGGCGAACGCGTGGGGCACCTGAAGCTCGGTGTAGGCCCTGATGCAGTAACGGTCGGTCATGCCCGCCAGATAGTCGGTGACGCGTCTGGCCAGGTTCTCGTCTGACTCCGGTGAGGCGCCGCTTGCGGGCAGCAGCTCGGGGTGGGCGACGTAGTGCTCGAACAGGGCGCTCACCACCCCGGCGATGCGCTCGCGCTCGGCGCGCACCGCGGGACCGAGGTAGACGCGCTGGAACATGAACTTGCGCAGCTCCTGCATCGCGGGACCGGCGTCGGGACCCTGGACGATGTCGCCCGCGCTGGCGGAGTGCTCGACCAGGTCGTGCACGAGCGTGTCGATCCGGGCCGAACCGCTGTCCCCGAGCACGGCGATCGGCTCGGCCGGCAGCTCCTGCTCGGACAGGATACCGGCGCGCAGCGCGTCGTCGATGTCGTGGTTGATGTACGCGACGCGGTCGATCAGGCGCACGATGCAGCCCTCCAGCGTGCTGGGCTCCTCGGCGCGGCTGGAATGACGGGCGATGCCGTCCCGGACCTGCTGGGTCAAGTTGAGCCCGGCTCCGTCGCGCTCGAGACGATCGACGACACGCAGGGAGTGCTCGTAGTGGCGAAAGCCCCCGCCGAAGCGCTCGCGCAGGCAGCGGTCGAGCACCTCCTCGCCGATGTGCCCGAACGGCGGATGCCCGAGGTCGTGGCCGAGCCCGATCGCCTCGGTCAGATCCTCGTTCAGTCCCAGCGCCCGTGCGGCCGTGCGCGAGATCGTGGTGACCTCGAGCGTATGTGTCAGGCGCGTGCGGTAGTGGTCGCCCTCGGGCGCGACGAACACCTGCGTCTTGTGCGTCAACCGGCGAAACGCCTTGCTGTGCACGATCCGGTCGCGATCGCGCTGAAACGGGGTGCGCAGCGCGCAGTCGGGCTCCTCGCGGGCGCGCAGCGCCGGGTATGAGCGGGCGGCAAGCGGGGAGAGCAGCCGCTCCTCTCGCTCGCGCCAACCCTCGGCGAAGCCGGCTGCGACCGTGTCCTGCGTGCGGGCGATGCTCACCGACCGATTGTGCCACCGGCCGCGGCGAAGCCCGTTTCAGCTCTCGCGTTTCCAATCGCCGCGCATGGTGGCGCGATGCACCCAGTGGTGCCAGCCCTTCATCTCGCCCGGATCCTCGTCGTACACCGGCGCTCCGCCGCCCGGCTCGGGCAGGCTCTGCACCCCTGCCGAGTCGATGCGCAGATCCACGCCGCGCTCGTGCAGGGAGGCAACATCGGCGGCCTCGACAAACCGCTGGCCGTGCCCGGGCACAGCGATCACCAGGCCGTGGAAGATGTCCTGCTCAGCCGCCGCGACGACGTGATGAACCGTGCCCACCTGCTCCCCATCCGCCGCCAGCACAGGGATGCCCTTCTCCACGACCTGATAAGCGATGGGAAGACCCTCGTCCACAGCCTCCCACGATATACGGGCAGCGAGAGTCGCGCGGTCACTACGGGCTCCCAGCCAACCGTGGACTCAAAGCCTGTTGGGACAGGCGGCGTGGTCGGAGGCGGTATGAGACAGGCGCTCAACGCGAGCGAGCGACGGCCGGCATCAAGCGCAGGTGGGCATGGTGCTCGAGCGTCTCGGAAACCGCGCGTTCCACCTGCCCGAGCGCCTGCTCGCGAGCATCGGGGGCCTCGGCCAGAGGCAGGCCAAGCGCGTCGGTCATGAAGCTGTATGCGTCGGGATCGAGCGGAAACGAGGCCGCCTCGCACGCGCCGCACACGACGCCCCCGGAGGCGCCGGAGAAGCCGACAAGATGTTCGCGCTCGCCGCAGCATGCGCACGCGCCCAGCTGGGGAGCAAGGCCGGCGGCAAGCAGCAGCTTCAGCCTGAACGCAAGCGCATCCGCGCGACCGCCGGCCGATCTGGCGCCCGATCCACGATCGGCGGCCGGCGATCGCTCAGGGTCGGCTGGGCGTGCGTCGAGCAGAGACAGACAGCGGCAGAGCAGGTTGAACACGTTCGGATGGGGCTCACCCGTCTCGAACAGCCGCCCGACGGCGTCGCACGCGCGCGCGGCGGCGTCCAGCGCGCGGGCGTCCGAGCGCAGGCGCGGGTAGGCCTCGACGGTCTGCGCGCCGGTGACCGTGAGCAGCTCGCCACGGCCTTCGTGCAGGTCGAGCTGCAGCCGGAAGAACGGCTCCAGACGCCCCCCGAAGCGGCTGCGCGCGCGGCGCACGCCCTTGGCGATCGCGCTCACCCGCCCCCGCTGGGGGGTGTACAGGTGCAGGATGCGATCGGCCTCGCCGTAGCGCAGCGAGCGCAGCACGATCGCCTCGGTCTTCACAGGGCCGGACATCCGCATCGAGTCTAGATGATTGATTCCATGGGGATGTGCCGTTTTCCGGGGGTGCGGATGGTCGAGCCACCCAAGGACGCAGGCCGAAGGCCTTGCTGGTGGCAAGGTCGAGGCCGAGGACGCCGGCCGGCGAAGGCCAGACGTGCCATCCGGCGGTGCATCGACGTGGAATCAATCATCTAGGCCCATCTCCGGCAGATTCGCCCATTTCTATACTTAGTGAAGTAATGAGTGAGGTCACCGTGTACAGCACCGAGCCGTGCTCGTTCTGCGCCCGCGTCAAGGGCATGCTGCAGGCGCGCGGAGTGAAGTTCGTCGAAGTCAACCTGTCCAAGGACCCGCAGGGGCGCGTCGAGCTCGCGAGCAGGACCGGCATGATGAGCTTTCCCCAGGTGCTGGTCGACGGCGAGCTGCTCGGCGGCTTCGCCGAGGTGCGGGCGGCCGCCGAGAGCGGGCGCCTGGACGAGCTGCTCACGGCCTAACAGGATGCGGCACCGTGGGCCGGCCGTCACCGCCGGGACGAATCGATGTAGGTGAGCAACCGCCGACCGACCGCCGGTCGTCGTACTAGTCCCGTCGCGGCCGGCGCCGTGGCCGCGGCTGGCAGGTCTCGCACACGTAGGTGCCACGTCCGGCGACGACCATCTTGACGATCGTGGTCCCGCAGCGTGGGCATGGCTCGCCGGCGCGGCGGTGCACGAGAAAGCGGTCCTGAAACGAGCCGCGCACGCCGTCTACGTGGCGAAAGTCGTCGATCGTAGCCCCGCGGGCGTCGATGCCGTCACAGAGCACCTCGATGATCGTCTCGCGCAGGCGGGCGTACTGCTCAGGAGAGAGTCTCCCAGCGGGACGCAGCGGGTGAACGCCCGCACGGAACAATGCCTCATCGGCATAGATGTTGCCGACGCCCGCGATCCGCCGCTGGTCGAGCAGCAGGGCCTTGATCGGGGCTGTGCGCCCGCACGCGAGCGAGCGCAGATGCTCGGGCGTGAACCGCTCGTCAAACGGCTCATATCCAAGGCGCGCAGCGAAGAACACCTCGAGCGCCGGCCCGCCCGGCAGCAGCTCGCCGGTACCGAACCGGCGTGGGTCCACGATCACCAGCCGTCTTCCCCCACGCTCGCCCGAACGCGCGGACGCACCGACGGTGCGCGCGATCTTACCTGTGCCTCGCGGTCCCAGCTCGATACGCACACGTGTGTGCGGCGGCTCGGGGTCGGGTTCACATAGAACCGATCCGGTCATACGCAGGTGCTGCACGAGGTGAACGTCGCCGGACAGGTGCCACACCAGATACTTGCCGCGGCGACCCAGCTGCCGTACGCGCCGTCCGAGGAGCGCGTCGGCAAGCTCCTGCGGCGCGAGCGGACGCGACCAGCGCGGGTCGAGGATCTCGACCCGATTCAGCTTGCGACCCTCCACGAGCGGGGCGAGCTGGCGTCTGATTGTCTCGACCTCGGGCAGCTCGGGCATCGTGGCTCAGCATATGACCACCCATCCGCGACCGCGGTTGGCCCGCCAGCCGGCACGCCGGAACGCCCGAACGCCCAGTCGAGCCTCACCTGAGGAACGATTCTCCCGGCAACTGCGCATCATGGCCGGTGAGCCAGCGCAAGACCGTGGCGCCGACATCGGCCAGGGGACCGTCGTGACGCAGGCCCGCGTCACGCCCGCCTGTCGCCCGGCGACGCGCCATCTCCCCCGTGACCGCCAGCAGCGGGGCGTACTCGCGCGTGTGATCGGTCCCCGGATGGGCCGGGTCGACCCCGTGATCGGCCGTCACGATCAGCAGGTCGCCGGCGCGCAGCCGCCCCAGCCACTCCCCCAGCTCGGCATCGATCGCGCGCAGGGCGCGGTGAAAGCCGTCGGGATCCTTGCGATGGCCGTAGACCTGGTCGGTCTCGATCAGGTTGACGAACACGAGCCCATGGTCGAGCTCGCCGAGCAGCGCACGGGCACTGACGAGCGCCAGTTCGTTGGTGGCGCCCGGATGGGACCGGTCGATCCCGACGCCCGCGAACAGGTCGGAGATCTTGCCGACGCCATGGGTCGGCACGCCCGCGTCGGAGAGCTCCTGCAGGTAGCTGCGCGAGGGCGGAGCCAGGGCGAAGTCACGCCGTCCCTCGGTGCGCTGGAACGCGCCCGGGACCCCGCTGAACGGCCGCGCGATCACGCGGCCCACGGCATGCTCGCCGGTCATCGCCGCCCGGGCCGCGGCGCACGCGCGATAGAGCTCCGCGACGGGCACAGCCCGCTCGACGTGGGCGGCGAGCTGCAGGACCGAGTCCTGAGAGGTGTAGAGGATCAGCGCGCCCGTACGCAGATGCTCGGCGCCGAAATCCTCGATCGCGGCGATTCCGTTGTAGGGGCGGTTGCAGATGACCTTGTGACCCATCGCCACCTCCAGCCGGGCGATCACAGCGGGCGGGAACCCGTCGGGATATGTCGGCAGAGGCCGGTCGAGCACGACTCCCATCAGCTCCCAATGACCTGCCGTGGAGTCCTTGCCGGGGCCGAGCGCATGCAAGCGGCCATGGATGACCGGGTCCGCCGCGGGCGGAACGCCCTGCAGCGCCAGGATCGACCCCAAGCCGAGCGAGGCGAGCGTCGGGAGCTCCAACCCACCCACGGCCTCGGCGACATGGGCCAGCGTGTTCGCGCCCTCATCGCCGTAGCTGGCAGCGTCCGGGAGCGCTCCGATCCCGCAGGCGTCGATCACGAGCACGATCGCCCGGCGTCCCGGCCGGCCACCTATCGGTTGTCGATCTCCGAGATCGCTCATAGTCACGGCTTCCTGAGCAGTGGGCGTGACGCTCTTATGCCCATCGACCGCACTGCCTTTCAGCAGCGCTCGCCTCACTCCTGCTGCGCGTTTGATCGGCCCCCACGCTTGGCGCGCGGGTGCGCATTGAAGTAGACATCCTTCAGGCGCTCCGCCGAGAGGTGAGTGTAGACCTGAGTGGTCGCCAGATCGGCGTGCCCGAGCATCTCCTGCAACGAGCGCAGATCGCACCCGCCGGCGAGCAGATGGGTGGCGAACGTGTGGCGCAGGGTATGCGGGCTCATCTTGTGATCGAGCCCGGCGCGGCGCGCGTGGCCCTGGACGATCTTGTACAGCCCCTGACGGGTCAGGCCCCCGCCCCGGCGGTTGACAAACAGGTGCGACTGGACCTGCACGCCCACCAGTGCCGGGCGTCCTCGCTGCAAGTAGGCTTGCAGAGCCGTTATCGCGCTGGAGCCGATCGGAACGATCCGCTCCTTGGCGCCCTTGCCGCGGGCGCGCAGCACACCCTCGTCCAGGTCGATGTCGCGAAGCTCCATCCCGGTCGCCTCCGAGGCGCGCAGGCCGCATGCGTACATCAGCTCGAGCAGCGCACGGTCGCGCAGGGCGAGCGGCTCGCTCCCGCGAGGCTCGCTCAGCAGCTTGGTCACCTCTCCACGCGTCAGCGCGGAGGGCAGGCGTTGCGTCCTTCGCGGTCCGTGCAGCTCCGCGGTGGGATCGTGTGCGATCGTGCCCTCGCGGCGCAGGTGCCGGTAGAACGAGCGCAGACAGGCCGTCTTGCGCCGCAGCGTCGCCGCGGAGACCGCGGGCTCCGGCGAGACGGCGGCCAGCTCTGACAGGAACGCGGCGAGATCGCCGTGCTGCACTTGCGTCGGGTTGATGTGGCGCCGGCGCAGGAACTCGCCGAGCTGCAGCAGGTCGGCGCGGTAAGCCTGGAGGGTGTTGCGCGACAGGCCCCGCTCGAGCTCCAGATAGGCGAGGAAGTCGAGCACGAGCGGCTCGATCGCGCCGCTCGACGGTAACGCGGACGCGGACGGCGATGTAGACGCTGGGCTCACATACGAAGCTTCGCGTCCATCCTGGCGGCTCCTGCCCGCCGATCGCCGCCGTCAGTGACGCCTCCAAGCTCCGATCGGCCCAGGTGCTCGGCGCCGTGCTCACCCATGGGCTCATCCAGGGGGGCGCGCGCCGCGAGCTCGGCCAGCGCGGAGCCCCCGGCAAGAGCGGCGCCAAAGAACAGCGGGTCTTCGACCAGACGGCGGCCCATCGTCTGCGCCGGCAGCCCGGAGGTCGCGTAGGCAGGCAGGTCGACCGTGGCACGGCGCCAGTCATGGCGGTTGATGCGTGCTGGTCGATCGGAGATCGGACGATCTCCGATCGGTCGCGCGACATCGAGCTCCAGCCCGGGCCGGCTGGGCATGGCTGCACCGAAGACCGCCCCGAGGCCGGCCCGCAGATCGGCGCCGACAGGAGAGCGCATTCCCGCGGGCAGCGCAACCGTGACGGGCGCCAGCAACAGGTCCAGCACGGTGAGCGTGTGATGAGAGATGCCACGGTGGCGCGCGCGGGGGTCACCCGAGGACATGCGCGCCACCAGCAGCGCCTCACAGCCGAGCGCGAGCACCGCATGAGCGCTGTCCAGCGCCGACAGTCCGCCGTGGCCGAGGATCGAGCTGGAGCCCACGATCCCCGGTCCCGGTCCGCACACCGCGGCGTCCCAGCCGAGCGCGCCCAGCCCATGGTGCAGCGCGCCGGCGGTCGTGATCGCCTCGCCCTCACCGCCGAACGCGGCGCCCGCCGTGAGGTGGCCGGCGAGCAGCCCCCGCGCGCGCAGCGCGCGAACGGTCCGCGAGTGCCCGCCGGGCAGCGCGCCACCCTCGGTCTGCACATAGCCGAGACGGCCGCCGGGAACGGCCTGCGCGAACGCCCACACGACCGGCGCCAGCTGGCCGTGCAGTGCGAGCACCGCGACGGGCCGCTGCAGGGGCAGGCTCATGGGCCGCTCGTCCTCGACCGGCCGGACGGCGTGCTGCAGGCTCGTGTAGTTGAGCTTCATCACGTTCGCCCCGGGTGCGCCGTCTCCGCCAAGGCCGCGTGTGAGGTTGACGTGCACGATGTCAAACCCGCCCGAGCCGAGGCCGAGGTCGAGGGCCTGCGCGTTGACGATCACCTCGTCTCCGGCCTGGGCGGCGCCGACGAGCGCGACGTCGGCGATCGCCGGACGCGAACGATGGCCATCAAGCTCGATGACGAGCTCCTGCTCGGGCCCGTCCGGCGGACCGGCGTCGATGACCGTGGCGCGGCGCAGCTTCAGCATGAGGCTCTCAACATGGAGACTGCAAGCTACTGGGCGCCGCTGTCGCGAGCGTCATCGCCTTCAGGCGAACCCACCTGGACGTTCACATCGACGTCACACTCGCACTCAGGCAGGTTGGCGAGCTCGTGGGCGCGGCTGATCATCTCGGCTGCGATCGCGTGCGCCTGCTGCTCGTCGACGTCTCGGAACACGGCCTCCACGCGTAGTGTGGATGAGACAGCCGTCGAGCTCCGCAGCGTGGATGGGACCGCCGTCGAGCTGGTTGCGGCGCCTGTGGACCGCTCGCTCGGTGAGAGGCTCGCGCTCACGACCGGGCGGCTTGCATCGGGGCGGGGTCTGTGAGCGTCTCGCCCTTAGAGGAGCCGCTCTGCGTCAGACTGGCGTCAATGTCAATCCCGGCGTGCAGCAACGCCGCCGCGACCAGCTCGCGAAACAGCGGCGCCGGGCGCTCTGGACGGGACTTGAACTCCGGGTGAAACTGGGAGGCGACGAAGAACGGGTGGTCCTCCAGCTCGATCGTCTCGACCAGACGGTCGTCCGGCGAGGTGCCGGACACCGTCAGCCCCGCGGACTGCAGGCGCTTGCGCAGCAGGTTGTTGACCTCATACCGATGGCGATGGCGCTCGTAGACGACCGCCTCGCCGTAGATCGCACGCGCACGGGTGTCGTCGTGGAGCTTGATCGGGTCCGCGCCGAGGCGCATCGTGCCACCGAGGTCGGCGACCTCCTTCTGCTCGGGCAGCAGGTCGATCACGGGGTAGGGCGTCTCGAGATCGAACTCGGTCGAGTTGGCGCCCTCCATGCCGGCCACATTCCGTGCGAACTCGGCGACCGCGACCTGCATCCCGAGACAGATGCCCAGGTAGGGAATGCCCTGCTCGCGCGCGATCTGCGCAGCGGCGATCTTGCCCTCGATCCCGCGCCCGCCGAAACCGCCGGGAATGAGGATGCCGTCCGCGCCGGCCAGCGCCTGCCGGGCGCTCGCGCCAGGGTCCTCCAGGCGCTCGGAGTCGACCCACTCGATCTGCACCCTGCAGCCTCGCAGCGCACCGGCATGGCGCAACGCCTCGGACACCGACAGGTATGCGTCGGCCAGCTGCACGTACTTGCCCACGAGCGCGATCGTGACCGTGCTGCTCGCGCGTTCGGCCCGTTCGATCGGCGCCTGCCAGGCCTCGAGCTCCGGCACGGCCGTGGTCGCCTCCAGGCCGAAGTGGTCGAGGATGAAATCGTCCACGCCCTGCTCGCGGAACACGAGCGGCACCTTGTAGATGTCATCGACGTCACGCGCCGACGTGACGGCCTCCACCGGCAGGCTGGCGAACAGCGCGATCTTCTTGCGAATCTCCCCCGAGAGCGCGCCCTCGGAGCGGCACATCAGCATGTCGGGAGCGATGCCGATGCGACGCAGCTCGTTGACCGAGTGCTGGGTGGGCTTGGTCTTCAGCTCGCCCGCATGACCGATGTAGGGGACGAGCGTCAGGTGGATGTACATGCACCGCCGCCGGCCCACGTCCACGGGGAACTGGCGGATCGCCTCCAGAAACGGCAGCGACTCGATGTCACCGACGGTGCCACCGATCTCGGTGATTACGACATCCACATCGCTGGACTCCGCGATCAGCGCGACCCGCTGCTTGATCTCGTCGGTGATGTGCGGCACCACCTGGACCGTGCCGCCGAGATAGTCGCCGCGGCGCTCGCGACGGATGACGGTGTCGTACACGCCGCCCGCGGTCACGTTCGACGCCCGGCTGGTATTGGCGTCGGTGAACCGCTCGTAGTGGCCCAAGTCCAGATCGGTCTCGGCGCCGTCCTCGGTGACGAACACCTCGCCGTGCTGGTAGGGCGACATCGTGCCCGGATCGACGTTGATGTAGGGATCGAACTTCTGCATCGCCACGGTCAGCCCGCGCGCGACCAGCAGCCGTCCGATCGAGGCCGCCGCGATGCCCTTGCCAAGCGAGGAGACGACGCCGCCGGTTACAAATATGAACCGGGTCTTAGCTGGAGTGTCCGCGTGGCGGTCGGTGCTGGGCATGCTCATCTAAGCGCTCGGCATCAGAGTAGCTGACCGTCTGGACACGCCGCCATAGGGCGTCGATGGGCAAGGGAGACAAGGACGCAGTGAGCGAAGTGTGCTTCGGCACACGATCGATCGAGGACGCAGTATCACGCCGCCCAGCGGCGTCCTATGGCCTGCCCCAGGAGTCCAGGCCGCGCAACAGCGGCACCCGCGCCACGAGCGCAGAGATCGAGCGCAGCTCACCGTAGACGGTCAGAATCGCCAGCAACGCCAGGGCTATCAGCTGGCCTGTCTGCGACAGGGTCAGCACCAGCCACAGGCCCGCGAGCGCGCCCAGCAGGTTGGCGCCGGTATCGCCGAGCATGGCCCGTTCGCGCAGGTCATACAACCCCGCGATGAGCGCCGGTCCGGCGAACAGGCCGAGCGTCCACAGCGGGCGCAGCTCGCGTGCGCCGATCGTCAGGCCCGCCCCGAGCAGCACGAACACCTTCACCGCACGCCCGGGACGCAGGTCGAGCAGGTTGAACGCGTTCGTGGCAAGCACGAGCACGGCGACCGCCAGCAGCCAGCGCCCGGTCGACAGACCCGCATAGTCCATCGCCAGCAGCGCCAGCCCCAATGAGCCTGCGGCCTTCAGTGTCCCGGTGGACAGCTCGCCGCGCATCGCCGCGGCGCCGTGACCACGCCAGCCGCGAGGCGTGGGTGCACCGGCGTGCTCGGCTCCGAGCGTGTCGTCGATCAGCCCGAGGCAGGCGACCCCGAGCGCGTACACGGCGACCGGGATCAGCCGCGGATACAGGATCGCGGTGTGCCCGAAGCGTTCGATCAGCGTGAGCGGGACGAGCGCGCTCAGGGCCGCCGCGACGATCAGCACGCCGAACGGGAACGGCAGCGATCGCTCGCGGTAGTTGGGGCGCATATGCCCACCCGCTCGCAATGCGCGCAGCGTCGGCTGAGCCAGGATCGCGGCGAACGCGAGGGCGAGCAGAAGGGAAAGCGCGCGCATGCCGGCAAGCTAGCGACATGGGCGGACAGGGCATCGCTACGGCACGGCGCTCGGCAGCAGCGAATCGGCCGTTGGCTTGACGCCGAACGCGCCGTGCGCTCCCGCGAGCGCATACGCGAGCGCAGCCTGTCCCGCAGGGGCGTCGAGATCGTCGACGCTGGACAGGTTCCTGCTCTTGTACCACGGGACCTGCGACGATTCGGTGTCGGTCAGCTCGACACCAACCGCGGGCACGCCCACAGCGGCGACCCCGTTAAGCAGGCCCGTCTCGAACGCGGTGCTCGCCGCATTCTGTTCGGGGCTCATGTCGGTCGGGTCCGAGCGCACCACGACCAGCCCTTCCAGCCTGGACAGCTGTCCGTCGAAGGCGCTCAGCAGGCTCCCCCGCACACGGTTGAGCAGCTCGCGATCGACCAGCTGTCCCCCGCTGACCAGCTGCCTGCCGGCTAGCTCGCCGAAGCGCTCGACCAATGCAGGCTGGCCTGCCAACAGCGCAAAGTGAGTGCCGGCGGCCTCGTGGCCGATCCCCTGCAGGTCCAGCGGCTCGCGCACCGCGACCACGTTCGCCACGCCGCCGCCGGCCTGTGTCACCGCTGAGCGCACGAGCCCGTCGACAGTGTCCGACGAGCTGCCGAGGAACACCAGGCCGATGCTGCGCCCGCTCAGCAGGTCGTGGACCGCGAGCGGATACAGGCCGCCCGCGAACGCTTCCTCCTCGGCCAGCTTGTCCTGCAACTGCCCGACCTGCCGGCGCGCGCCGCTGACTTCGGAGTTGAGGTTGCTGACGATGCCGCTCTTCGCCGAGGAGACGAGGTTGGAGTCGCCGATCGCCACGCCGATCAGCACGCCGACCGTCAGCGCCAGCAGTACGGCCGCGAGAGAAAGCGCGTGGTAGCGATAGTCGAACATCGTCTGCAGCTGGGTCCAGGGTTCGCGTCAGAATAGATGGTGGATTGAGGGGTCGAGCCGGATGACGGACGCCGCACACGAGCCGGATGGAAGGACTGCCACCATCCGTGCGTCGGGCACGGTAGGCGGCGTGCGACGTTGCCGGCCGACCTTCGATCGGTCGGCCTCAACCGCCAAACAGAAGCTGCAGCTTCAACCACAGCAGTTCGGCGACGTCCCGCAGCGCCGGGGTCATCGCTACGACGGCGATCATCGCGATCAGGCCTGCGACGATCACCACCAGCAACGGCGTCAGGCCCGGCCGGGGATGGTAGAGGCGGCTGACGCCCTTGGCATCGACGAGGATCTCGCCGATGCGCAGGCGCGTCAGGAAGGTCGAGGACATGCCCTCGCGATTGCGGTCCAGGAACTCGACGAGGTTGAACTGCGAGCCGACCGACACGATCAGACGGGCGCCCTTCTCGGCCGCGATCAGCATCGCCACGTCCTGGCTGGTGCCGGGCGCGGGGACGAGCTTGTAGGGCAGGCTCAGCTCATCCAGGCGGGCGCGGCCGGGAGCGCGGCCATCGGGATAGGAGTGCACGACCAGCTCCGCTCCGCAGCGCAGCGCCGCCTCGCCGGCGGAGTCCATGTCGCCGACGATCATGTCCGGGCACAGTCCTGCCTCCAGCAACGCCTCGGCGCCGCCGTCGACGGCGACCAGGACAGGGCGCATGTCGCGGATGAACGGGCGCAGCGCGCGCAGGTCGCGCTGGTGGCCGACGCCGCGCACGACCACCAGCGCGGAGCGGTCGCGAAAGTCGGTGGCGAACCGGGGCAGGTCGATCCGGCCCGCGAGCAGCTCGCGCTCCTCGCGCATGTGCTCGATCGTGTTGCGCGCGAACCGCTCGAGCGCCTCGCCCACCTCGTGCCGTCGGGCCTCCGTCTCCGCGCGCACCCGCGCGCTGTCGAGCACAATTCCGCGCAGGAGGGGCGCCAGCATCGGCTGCTCGCCTGCCACCGGTCGCTCGCCGCTCGGCGCGGGCCGTATTTCGCCACCGCATACGACGATCCGATCTCCGTCGGCGAGCGTTCCAAACAGCGAGTCGTCGGGCAGATCGACCAGCAGGACGCCGGCTTCGACCAGCAGTTGCGGTCCGAGGTTCGGATATGACCCGCTCGAGGACGGTCTGCAGTTCAGGACTGCGACCGCGCCCGCGGCGATCAGCTCCTCGGCGGAGACCCGATCGATATCGAGATGGTCGATTACCGCGATGTCCCCGCGCGTGAGATGCCGCACCAGCAGCTTCGTCTTGCGCCCCAGGCGCACCGGCCCGCTGACGGTGCGCGCCTGGGCGCGCTCGTCCGGCTGCGCCACATGCAGCGGGATGCTCGGCGGCTGCCTGGTCGCGGCCATCCTGCCGAGAGTAACCGCTCAGGGGTAGTTTTGAGCAGTTCGGCACACACTCCGCCCGCGCCGTATCTTCCCGCCGTCGCCTCAGGCAGCCTTGCGCAGGTCGCTGGCGTGGCGACGGGCCGTCGTGTCGGTGTCCTCGGCGCCGAGCATACGGACCAGCTCGGAGACCACCTCGGGCTCGCCCAGCTGCACGACGGTGGCGACGGTCGGGTCGGCGGAGGTGTCCTTGACGACCGAGAAGTGACGCGCCCCCAGCGATGCGATCTGAGGCAGGTGGGTGATGCACAGAACCTGCCTGGTCTCTCCCAGTGTGCGCAGACGCTCGCCGACCGCCCGCGCCGTGTGACCGCCGATGCCGGCGTCGATCTCGTCGAACACGAGCGTCGCCTGCTGGTCGGTTGGAGATCCTGGCGAACGATCGGAGATCGTCCGGTCTTCGATCGGCCTCCGATCGGTCGATCGGTGCGAGACCGCTACGCCCGGCGCCAGGCCTCCCGGCTCCGCGCTGCCCGCGCCGGTGCCGGCACCGCCGGACGCGGTGATCACGGCGAGCATCACGCGCGACAGCTCCCCACCGGAGGCGATCTCGCGCAGGGGGCCGGCGGGCACGCCGGGGTTGGGGGCGATCATCAGCTCGACCGAATCGCCGCCGCTGGGCCCGGGCGGGCGAGCGGACAGGGCGACGTCGAACTCGGCGCCGGCCATCCCGAGCGCCGCGAGTTGCTCGCGCACGGCCTCGGCCAGGAGCGGGGCCGCCTGCTCGCGCGCCTTGCGCAACGCCGCGACGCTGCGCTCGAGCTCGGCTTGCGCGCGCGCCAAGCGCTCATTTGTCTGCGCGAGCGCGACCTCGGCGCCGTCAAGCTCCTCGCGGCGCGCGCGAGCCCGCGCGGCATATGCGAGCACGTCCGCGATCGAGTCGCCGTGCTTGCGGATCAGTCGCTCGGTCGCGGCGAGACGCTGTTCGACCTCCTCCAGCGAGCCGTCCTCGCCGGCGAGACGTTCGCCGTAGTCGCGCAGCTCCGTGGCGAGATCTCCAGACTCGACGGCGATCGCGCCCAAGCGCTCGGCGAGCGCGTCCAGGCCGGGGTCCACACCCCCGACCGTCTCCAAACGTGAAGCCGCGGCCGCGATCAGCGTCACGGCGCCTGCTTCCTGCGCTGAGTCTGGCGCCAGCCCCTGCGCGGCGGAGCCGGCGGCGGAGCACAGCGCGTCCAGGCGGCGCAGGCGCTCGCGCGCGACGAGCAGCCGCTCGTGCTCGGATTCCTCCGGCGCGGCGGTGTCGATCTCGGCGAGCTCGTGGTCGAGCAGGTCAAGCTCGCGCTCGCGCGCGCCAGACAGCTCGCGCAGCTCCTCGAGCTCGACCTGCAGGCGGCCGCTCAGACGGTAAGCGTCGGCGCACGCGCGCAGGCGCACGCGCTGGTCTGGGCCGCAGAGAGCGTCGAGAATCCGCAGCTGAGCGCTGGCGAGCGTCAGCTTGCGGTGCTCGTGCTGGCCGTAGAACGAGACGAGCCGACCGCCGAGGTCGCGCAGCTCGGCGACGGTCGCAGAGCGGCCGTTCAGGTATGCGCGCGTGCGACGTCCGTCCGCGTCGATGCGCCGCGCAAGGACGATCTCCCGGGCGTCGGCCCCCAAACGCTCGCCGAGCTCCTCACGCAGCGCGTCGGAGAGCTCGAACACGCCCTCGACATAAGCCTCACTCGCACCAGGGCGCACGAGGGTGGGCGAAGTACCGGTTCTTCCCGCACGGCCACCCAGCAGCAGATCGAGGGCGTGCGCGAGCACGGTCTTGCCGGCGCCGGTCTCGCCCGTGAGCACGTTCAGCCCCGGAGCGAGCCGCAGCTGAGCCCGCTCGATCAGGAGCAGGTTCTCGACATTCAGCTCGGTGAGCATTCGCGCATGTCTAGCAGCGAACGGGGACGGATAGCCCGGAGCGAAGATGCGGCGCGCGCGGGTGGCGCGGGCCTTGCCTGCGCGTACGACGATGGGGGCGCGCTTGCGATAGATGACAGGATCGCGACAAGCAGGCATAATCGGACGCGATGGCGGCGGGACGGAGCCCGCACTGAGGACCGTCTCGCACGTACACTCGTCCGCCCAACGGCATGGCTGCCAGCGACCCCCAACGACGCATCGACCCGCCCTCCCGGGAGGGTCGGCCGGGTATCGATGAGCGAATCGACTGCCTGTCGGCGGCCGCGCTCGAAGACCGGCTCGAGGAGGAGATCAACCGGGCCGGGCGGCATGGCACGCCGCTCAGCTGCCTGCTGGTGGCGATCGAGGATCTCACCGAGCTCGCCGCACGACATGGCAGCGAGCTGCCCGAGCAGGCGCTCGCATACGCGGGACCGGCGCTGCTGCGCGAGCTGCGCCGCTTCGACCGCGTCGGCCGGCCGAGCGACACCGAGTTGCTGGTGGTGCTGCCGGGCGCGGACGGCCCGCGCGGCGAGATCGTCGCCAGGCGCGTGATCGACAGGCTGCGCGCGATCAAGATCGAAGCCGGCGGGGTACGCCGCCCGCTGCGCGTTTCGATCGGACTGGCCGCGTGGCATGAGGATCTCAGCGGCGAGCAGCTGCTGGCGCAGACGCGGGCTGCGGTGCAACGCGAACGCAACGGGTTCGCGGCGACCGAGACATCGGGCTCGTAGTACGCCTCGCCCGCCTCAGTCCATGCTCCCGCGCGGCGCGACCCAAGTGCTCGTGAACGACAACGAAGTGTGCTGGGCGATCGTGTCGTAGTCATGGTCGTAGTGCAGCACCCCGACGCCCGCAGCCGCGGCGATCGCGGCGATCAGCAGGTCCACGGGCTTGACGCGATGGGAGATGCCGGGCGCCGCGGCGAGCTCAGCCTGCGCAGTGACGGCAGACGTCGCGGCCTCGGTGGTGAGCGGCGCGTGCTTCAGCGCGCCGAGTCGCTTTGCCGTGAGTGCAAATGCCTTGCTGTCGCGAGCGCTGTAGCGCATCTCCAGCAGTGACGGTGGGCATGTCCACAGCTCACCGTCAGCGAGAGCGGCCTCGAAGACCTCGCGCGGAGGGCCGGTCAAGCGTCCGTCCGTCGCCCGAGCCCACACCGAGTGGTCGATCAGCAGCGACTGACCGTAGCCGCTCAACGATGGATCCAGCCGTGCTCGCGTACCTCGTAGGCCGCGTCCACGTCGATCCCCTCGCCGGTGCGCAACTGCTCGACCAGCTGGCGACGAAGCTCCGCCCGGTGAGCCTCATCGTCACGTTCGGCTTCCAGCTCGCGCAGTCGCTCGCGCGCCCCGCGGATCACCAGATCGCCCATCCGTACGCGCTCGCCGCGAAGACGCAAGGCATCGAGCGCCTCGCGCAGGGGCGGCGTCTCGGTGATCGAGTGTCGAGGATGACGGGTAGGCATCTCAGCGAGTGTAGCACCGTGGAACAGCACCGGAGTGAGCTATGGATCCAAAAATGGGACATCAGGCATCGCCCTACCGGCCATGCGCTGCTCTCCGGGGATGGGACTTGCTTTGAAATCGCCGGCGATTCACGCACGCGATTCGCCGCGGTCTTTACGCCTTGGCTCATCAATTCGCGCGGACTCGGCATCGACGCCGTTCATCCGCCACGTTCTCACGACGGACCCATAGTCCATAATCTCGCCCGGTGCTCACCGGATCTGAGTTGTGGCTGCTGCGACTGATGGCCGATCGAGGCCTGGCGCTGCTCGACGCGAGCTCGCTGCTGATGGTGATCGAGGAGCGTGGCGAGTTGCGCGTCGCGGCCGCCAGCGGGGAAAGCAAACCGCGACTGCGGATCGTGCCGGTCGAAGGCAGCGCGCTGGGCGCCCTCTATACGGAGGGCAAGCCGGTGGCGCTGGATCGTCCCCGCGGGCAGGACGCGGCGCTGCTGCACGAACTGGGGATCGAGGCCCGCGCGCTGCTCGTCGAGCCGCTGAACATGGAGGGTCACGGCGGCGGGCTGGTGATCGCGCTGCGAAAGGACGCCGGCTTCAGAGGCCCGGACCGAGAGGCGTTGAGCGCGTTTGCGGCGAGCGTCGCGCAGCGGTTGGCCGCGGAGCGCTCGGTGGAGATCGAGCGGCTGCGCTACGGCATGGAGGCGCGCGAGCGCGAGCGCACACGCTGGGCGCGGGAGATCCACGACGAGACGGTGCAGGGGTTGGGCGCGCTGCGGTTGAAGCTCGCCAACGCACGCGATCTCGATACCGATCGAGGATCGGCCAGCGAAGCGCTGAGCAGCGCGGTGGATGCGGTGCTGGAGGGCTTGGGCGAGGAGATCGACGGCCTGCGCCACCTGATCACCGAGCTCAGGCCCGCGGCCCTTGACGATCTCGGCCTGGCGGCCGCGCTGGAGGCGCTCGCGCGACGCATGCAGGCGATCGACGGGCTGGATGTGCAGACCGAGATCGACCTCGGCCCCGAGCACGATCCCCAGCGGCTGGACCCGGAGCTCGAGAGCACGATCTACAGGGTCGTGCAGGAGGCGCTCACGAACGTCAGCAGGCACGCCGAGGCGAGCAGGGCGATCGTGAGCGTGAGCGAGCGCGACGGCGTCGTCAGGGCGTCGGTCACCGATGACGGCAAGGGGTTGCCGGAAGCCGACCGGCTGGGTCCGCGCGGCGATGGTCTGGAGGGTGGCTTCGGCATGTCGGGGATGCGCGAGCGCGCGGAGCTGGTCGGCGGCGAGCTGGAGCTCGTGCCCGCCCCCGGCCAGGGGACCGTGATGCGTCTGATCGTGCCGCTCGCCGGACGCCCCGTATCGCCACCGATCGGAGATCGGTCGCCGAGCGAGGTGGCGTAGACCGGCGCTCGGCTGAGAGCCGGGTGTCGCGCGTGCGTGCATGCGAGCACCGCGGGGGACGTGCTTTGATTGATACGTCCCCAAGGGAAGGTGGTTGAGATGGCAGTTGGTATCCGCATCAAGTTTGCCGGCGTCAGTCAAGACGAATTCGACGCGGTCAACAGGCACGTCGACCCGGTGAGCGACCCGCCGAAAGGCGTGCTGTTCCATGCGTCGGGCCCGATCGAGGGAGGATGGGGCGTGATCGACTTCTGGGAGTCGCGTCAGGACTTCGACGCGTTCGCGCCACGGATCCAGCAGGGCGTGGAGGCCGCGGGGATCGAGCTGCAGGGACCTCCTGACATCAAGGAGTTCCCCGTCCACGAGACATATCCGCCCTCGAGCTGAGCGTCGCGACGCAATGCCCGTCCGTCCGGACAGACGGGCGTCCGGACGGGCGAGCGGCAGGACCTATAGGCCCTTACTCCACCAACCCGAGTTTGCGGGCGTAGGTGGTGATCTCCGCCCGCGAGGAGAAACCGAGCTTCTCGATCGCACGGGCGCGGTAGGTCTTGACGGTGCGCTCGGCGACGTGCAGCTGCTCGGCGATCTGCGGGTTGGTGTAGCCGTTGGCGATCAGGCGCACGACCTCGCGCTCGCGCTCTGACAGGGCGACGCCGTCGGCCGGGGACTCCTCGCCGGCGGCCATCATCGCGCCGAGCCGGGGGTGCAGGTAGTTGCCGCCGGCGACCGCCAGCCTGAACGCCTGCAGCAGCTCGGCCGGCTCGGCCTCCTTCAATACGTAGCTGCGCGCGCCGGCGCGCAGCGCCTGCCTGGCGTACTCGGGATCCTCGCGCATCGTCAGGATCGCCACCGCCAGGGTCGGATGCGCGACGAAGCACGAGGGCAGCGCCGCGAGGCTCGATCCGCCGGGCATCGTCAGGTCGAGCGTGAGCAGGTCCGGCTTGTGCTCGCGCACCTCTCTGATCGTCGCCGGCACGTCCGCGGCTTCGGCGACGACGTCGAACTCGCCGGCCTCGCGCTCGAGCACGGTCCTGATGCCGTCGCGCACGACCGCATGATCGTCGGCGATGATCACCCTGATCGGCCGGTCCACTCCCAGTATGCCCGCCTCCATTGGCGCACACCGTAGCGGGTCCTCCAGACCTTTCCGTACGGTCTGCGAGGACGACGTGGATCGCCTTCCAGGGACGACATAGATCGGCACCTTTGGGACGACACGATCGGCACCGTCTGCCCGACAGACAAACGGCCCGCGAGGACGCATCATGTCGTCTATGACGCGCATCGACCCTTTTTCCAGTCCGTGCAGTACGACCGCAAAGGAGTCCGCAAGATGATCGCCTTAGGCATCCTCACAACCTGGTTGACCCTGACGGCGGCCGGCTTCGCGGGACTGTCCGCCCTCGGGCGCATCGGCGCGCGGGAAGGCGTCGAGACGGACATCACGCTGATGGAGCACGAGCCGCTGGTGCTCGCCGACGCACGGATCCCGATCTCGAAGGCGCTGCTGCGATGAGCCCGGTCGTCTCGCCACGCCGTCCCCGCACGCGCTCTCACCGGCCGTTGCTCAGCCCGCTGGGCGCCGGCCACGGCAAGCCGCCCGAGCCACCGACCGCCGTCCTCGACACGGCTGAGCCCGGCCGGCCGGCTCTGCGGAGCGTCGCGCAGACCAGCCGCGGGGTTACGCCGGTCCTGCTCGCAGGCGCCGACGCGTGCCGGCGCGAGGTGCTGCGCGTGGAGCTCAGCGCGACGCTGGCGCCACGCACGCCGTTCTCCGAAGCCGAAGCGGTCTCGGAGGTGCTCGAGCGCGCTCCGTCCAGCCGCATGGTGATCCTCGCCGGGGATCTCGACGACGCCGACATGCAGGCGACGATCCGCCTGCTTGGCCGCCGCCATCCGCAGCTGCCGGTGATCAGCGTCGACGCCGCCCTGCCTGCGCCCGCGGGTGGGCACGGCTGAGCGTCGCCCCGGCCGACCGTCGCTCACCGGGTGCTGGTTCGATCATGGCCGTCAACGCCACCGCATCGGTAAACGTGCCCGCGCCGGGACGGCGCATCGTCGGCCCGGCTGAGCGGGATCGGCGTTGCAGGGCGCGCTGGCAGCCCAAACGGGCTGTAGCGTGGCGTCTCAGTGTCATCGACAGCGACCTCGACTGCGACCGCTGCGAGTACGCCCCTGCGCTCTCCCAGGCTGCGGCGGATCGTCGTCGCCTACACCGTCAACCGGCTGGGTACGTGGTTCGGGTTCATCGCGCTGGCGGTGGCGGTGTTCGAACACACCCACAGCGCGGTGGCGGTCGCCGCGCTGCTCGTCGCCGGACAGGTCCTGCCGGCGTTCCTGGTGCCCGCCCTGGTCGCCCGCGTCGAGGCGTCCTCACGGCGTGGCGAGCTCAGCGGCCTGTACCTGTTCGAGGCGGCCGCGACCGCCTCGCTCGCCGGGCTGCTGGCGTGGCACTTCTGGCTGCCCGGGGTCCTGCTGCTGGTCGCGCTCGACGGGACCGCCGCGCTGGCGGCCAGCGCGCTGCTGCGGGCCGCGGCCGCGCGCTGCGCGCGCGAGTGGGCGTACGCCCAGCACGAGCAGGCAGGCCCCCCGCCGCAGGGCCTGCCCGCGCACACCTACGCGGGGCAGGCCGGCATCGTCCTGGCAGCCGGCGAGAACGGGCTCGGCGACGACGGGCTCTCCAGGGGCAGCTCGGCCGCGAGCGCGATCGACGCACGCGAGACGAGCGCGCAGGAGGCCGAGCGCAAGGCAAACGCCGCGCTGAACATCGGCTTCGCCGTCACATTCACGCTGGGGCCGGCGCTCGCCGGGCTGGCCGTGCCCGCGTTCGGGGCCCCGGCCGCGCTGCTGATCGACGCCGTCTCGTTCGTGATCTGCGCGGCGATGCTGTTCGACCTGACGCCACATGTCGAAGATGGCGAGACGTCATCGGTGCGCGCGCGGGTGCGAGCCGCATGGCAGCACATCAACCGGGCGCCCACGCTGCGCGGCCTGCTGCTGGCGGAGGCGATCGCGCTCGTGTTCTTCGAGTTCTCCCCACCGATCGAGGTCGCCTACGCGAAGGCCACGCTGCACGTGGGCGACAGCGGCTATGGCCTGCTGCTGGGCGTATGGGGACTCGGCGTGGCGGTCGGCAGCATCGTGTTCGCACGCTCGATCAAACGCTCGCTCGGCGTGCTGCTGAGCGCCAGCACGCTCGCGGTCGGACTGGCGTATCTGGGCTGGGCGGTCGCGCCCTCGCTGGCGGTCGCATGTGTGGCGGGGCTGATCGGCGGGGTCGGCAACGGGGTGCAGTGGGCGGCGCTGATCAGCGCCGTGCAACGGCTCACACCGCAAAACCTGCAGGGCCGGATGATGGGCGCGGTGGAATCGCTCGGCGCGATCTGTCCGGGGATCGGGCTGACGCTCGGCGGGGCGATCGCCGCGCTCAGCTCGCCTCGCGGGGCGTTTCTCGTCGCGGGGCTCGGCGCGAGCCTGAGCACGATCGCGTTCGTGCGACTGCCGCTGGGAGACCTGACCAGCGCGAGCCCAGCGCCCGGCGCGGCGCAGGAGGAGCCCGAGTGGTCAGCCGAGGCGTCCTCGTCGGAGCCCGATGCTCCCGCGTCCAGAGTGCCGAGCGCACCTTAAGGCCTACGCGCGATCGGCCGTTAAGTACGACAGACCCAACAGGACATAACCGACCCAAGTGACTTACTCGAATGGTTGACTCGAAGCTGACAATCCGCATCTTCTACGCCGCCGAGGCCCTGCTGCTCGCGGCCGCGCTCAGCGCCGCCGTACTGGTGTCCAATGCGCAGGAATGGCAGCCGCTGCTGCTCGTCGGGCTGCTGCTGGCGCTCTCGCTCGGCGGGCAGCGGCTCGTGTTCACGATCCGCGGTCAGCACCTGTCGGCCGGGTTCGTCGCGCAGGTGCTGGCCATCAGCCTGCTGGGACCGGCCCCCGCCGTGGCCATCGCCCTCGCCGCGGCTGTGTTCATCTCGGTCGGGCGCCAGCTGCCGCTGTCGGCGTGGTTGAACAACCTCGCCGCGTTTGCGGTGTTCCCCCTGGTCGGCGGCCTGCTCGTGCAGGCGGCGATCGGGAACGTGCACGACCCGGCCAACCAGCTCGCGCACGAAGTCACGTTCGGCCTGGTCGTGTTCGTCGTGTTCATGATCACGAACGCGCTCAACTTCAGCCTGATCGCGCTGGACAACCACTTCGTCGAGAACCGCCGCCTGGTGGGGCAGGTGCGCGAACTGTTCGTGCCGATGCTGCCCGGGCAGATCGCCGCGGGTGCCCTTACGGCGGTGCTCGCGGTCGCCTACATGAACCTGGGCCTGCCGGTGCTGTTCGGCTCGGTGCTGGTGATCGTGATCTTCCAGTACCTGATGGTCGCGCTGCTGCGCTCGGAGGATCGCGCCGACCAGCTGGAAGCGCGCTCGGTGCATCTGGCGTCGCTGCAGCTCGGCGTGCTGACCACGCTCGTCGAGACGCTCGCGCTGCGCGACCGTATGACCGCGCGCCACGCTGCCGCGGTCGCGCGCTACGCGCGTGCCCTGGCACAGGAGATCGACTGCTCGGAGGCCGACCAGGATCTCGTGCACACCGCCGGCCTGCTGCACGACATCGGCAAGTTCGCGCTGCCCGACCGGATCCTCAAAGCCGAGGTGCTGTCCGACGAGGATTGGGCGGTGATCCGCCGCCACCCGCAGGACGGAGCGACGCTCGTCGGCCGACTCGACGGCTACGGTCCGGTCGCGGACGCGATCCTGTACCACCACGAGCACATCGACGGCAGCGGCTACCCGGCGGGACTGATCGGCAACGAGATCCCGGTCGCCTCTCGTATCATCGCGGTCAGCTCGACGTACGACACCCTGACCGCGCGCGAAACCTACCGCTCGCCGATGACCCCCCAGGACGCGATCGCCGAGCTGCGTCGCGTGGCCGGACGCCAGCTCGACGGCGAGCTCGTCGAGAGCTTCATCGCGATGCTCGAGCGCGAGGGGCCGGTCACGTTCGCCCATGGCGACGACGCCGACTTCGAGGCCGAGCTCGCGTTCGAGCGGCGGGCGCGCAAGATCGCTCAGCCTGCGCTCAGCTGACGGTCTGCTCCGGGCTCAACAAGCCTCCGCCCTACAGCGGGGCTGCATGCGATCCAGCGCGCCCGTTCCGGCGGATACGCCTGCCGATGATGCTCGCATTAAAAGACAAGGACGCCCCGTCGCCGATCGTAACCGGCGCCGCGACGCCCTCATCATCAAACTTGGCCGCTTGGCGACCTCTCCAACAGCTTTATTTATGCCAACGCACGATAGGTCTCCTTCGCCAGGGCCATGGGGCCTTTTGCGAGGCGGCCCTGTCTGTCTCCATCCACAGGACGTGCCACTACCCTTGAGTAGGTTTGCGCAGCATACTATCGCAATTGGACGGAATGTCCAGGCCGAGTAGGTTTGTGCAGGATTGCTTGCACAGAAAGGACAGTCGCGCGGCAGCCTTGACGCAGGTTCGGCGGCCCAAACGTCCACAAACGTGCAGCTCGCTCAGCTTCCCGGTCCAATCCGGCGATATATGGCCCAGACGGACCACAAGGGGCCCAGCCCAGCCCGCCATGATCGAGGAGGCCTGCCGCGATGAGGACCATGACCACGCCTTTCCCCCAGACCGGCGACGACCGCCAGCTCGTGTTCACGAGCTCGCAGGCGGCCCGTTACCTCGGCGTCTCACTGGCGACGATCCGTCGCTGGACGGATGCCGGCCACATCGCCTGCTATCGCACGCCCGGCGGCCAGCGACGATTCTCCAAGGATCAGCTCGACGGGTTCATCGTCTCGCTCCAGAGCGGCGATCCCGCGAACACGACCCCGAAGGCGGCATAAGCAGCTTTTTTGGGTGGGTGAGCCAGTAGCCAGCCCCTTCGTCGGGTGCTGTCGGCGCCGCTCACCACACCAGCCGGCATATCGGCAGCGCTTGTGCCCGAGCCCGGCGGCGAGCCGGCGCGCCGCCTGGCGGCCAGGCGCAGGGCGATCAGGCGTCAGCCCGATCAGCTGGCGAGGCGGCCAAACTTCTCGCGCAGGCGGCGATAGAAGGAGGAGTTCGGCAGCTGGGCGATCGTGCCGACCGCGTCGACGAACCGCGCGTCGATCGCTCCTCCCGCCGGGATCTCGCCCGCCGGGCGCCCGTCCACGGCCACGTCCAGGGGCTCGTGCGAGCGGTTGTGGATCGTCAGCCGGTCCCCGGGCGCGACCACCAGCGCGCGCGCGGTCAGCGAGTGGGGCGCGATGAACGACACGACGAACCCCTCCACGCCCCATGCCATCACCGGGCCGCCGTTGGCCAGGTTGTAGCCGGTCGAGCCCGCCGGCGTGGAGATCACGAGGCCGTCGCAGCGCACGCTGCCGACGATCTCGTCCTCCAGCGCGTAGGCGATCTCGGCGACGCGCTCGCCGACCTTGCGGTGAATCGCCACGTCGTTGATCCCCGCGCGGCCGCTGCGTCCCGCGGAGGCGACCCCGCTCGGTGCGTCGAGCACGATCGCCGGCAGGGGCAACAGCTCGAACTCACCGCTCAGGGCTCGGGCGATGCCGTCGTGCAGCCCTTCGGGCTCGACGGTCGCCAGGAACCCGATCTCACCGAAGTTGACCGCGAACACGGGCACGCTCGTACCCGCGTAGCGCCGCAGCGCCCTGAGGATCGTGCCGTCCCCGCCGAGCACGATGCACAGCTCGACGTCGTCCTCGACGGGAGCGTTCAACTCCAGCCCGGGGCCGGGCGCCAGGCTGCGGTGCTTGCGCGTCTCGTCCTCGTCCAGCCGCAGCGTCACCCCAGCTCGCGTGGCCGCGTCGATCAGCTCGCGCAACGCCCCCGCCGTGTCGGAGGGACGGCGGTGCGTGAACACGGTCATGGATCTGGGTCCGCCGTTCATGGCTCCACCGCTCGCGCCATCAGCTCCAGCTCGGTGCTTGCCGACGCGCCGCCCTTACGCGTCGGCTCGGCCAGATGGACGAACGTCTCGCGGTTGCCCTTGGGCCCTGTCAGCCCCGAGGAGTGGTAGCCGAGCACGCTTGCCCCCAGTCCGAGCGCGACCTCCCCCACACCCACGAGCGCGGCGCGGCGATCGTTCGGGTCGCGCACCACACCCCGCCCCTTGCTGGCCAGCTTGCGGCCAACCTCGAACTGGGGCTTGACGAGCGCCAGTACGTCATACGTGTCCGTCATGCACCCGAGCACGGCCGGCAGGATCTTGGCGAGCGAGATGAACGACACGTCAATCGTCGCCACCTCCGGTGTGCCGCCCAGCCCGCCGGACGGTCCAAGCAGCATCTCCAAGGTCAGCCCGCGCGCGTTCGTGCGCTCCAGCACGCTCACGCGCGGATCGTTGCGCAAACCCCAGTCGAGCTGCCCGTAGCCGACGTCCACCGCCACCACGCTAATGGCCCCGCGCTGCAGCAGGCAGTCCGTGAAGCCACCTGTCGAGGCGCCAACGTCCAGCGCACGCCTGCCTGTCACATCCAGGCATGAAGCCGCAAGCGCGTTCGCCAGCTTGATCCCGCCCCTGGAGACGAATGCTTTCGGCTCGGGCATATCCAATCGTCTGTGAGCAACATCACACATAAAATCTCATGAGCCGGGCAACATAGTGATCGACCCGAAGTACAGCAGCATCCCTCCTCCCCGACACGGCCCGCTTCCCCAGCGGGTCGTGTCATTTAACGCTTCCTACCATGCCGGCAGCTGCGGTGACCGGCGCCGACAGCGTTGTGCGGAAGGAACAGGCTCCCGGGTCACCCGCAAAAACCCGCTCGCCGATCATGATCGGCGGGGCTCATGCGCCGATCGTCGCGGAGTCGCGCTCCAGGATCGCAGCCTTTACGCGCTGGGCTATCCGGGTGCCGGTGTACCCGATCTCCTCGTGCAGTAACGCCGGCTTGCCGTGCGTGACATACCGGTCCGGAAGACCCACTCTCATGATTCGCGGAGTTCTCGTGCCCGTCTCGTTCAGGGTCTCCCACACCGCGCTGCCGAACCCGCCCGCGAGCACGCCCTCCTCGACCGTCACGAGCAGGTCGTGCTCGGCCGCCAGCTGCGCCATCAGGCCCGCGTCGATCGGCTTGGCAAAGCGCGCGTCCGCGACCGTCGCCTCGATCTCGCTCGCGCTCAGCTGGTCGGCGGCCGCCAGCGCCTTGCCGACGCCGCTGCCGTACCCGATCAGCGCGACCCGCCTGCCCGCGTGCGCGCTCGCGCCGCCCTCTCTGAGGATCTCGCCCGTGCCGATCTTGATCGCGCGGGGCTCGGCCGGCAGCTCCACGCCGGTGCCCTCACCGCGCGGGTAGCGCAGCGCGATCGGACCGTCGTCGTGGGTCAGCGCCGTGCGCAGCATGTGCACGAGCATCGCCTCGTCACGCGGGGCCATCAGCACAATGTTCGGCAGACAGCGCATATAGGCGATGTCAAACGCCCCGTGGTGCGTAGGTCCGTCATCGCCCACCAGCCCCGCGCGGTCCAGTGCGAACACGACGTTCAGCCGTTGCAGGCACACGTCGTGCACGATCTGGTCATACGCGCGCTGCAGGAACGTCGAGTAGATCGCCGCCACCGGCTTGACCCCCTGCAGTGCCAGCCCCGCGGCGAACAGGATCGCCTGCTGCTCGGCGATCCCCACGTCGAAGTATCGCTCCGGCATGGCCTTCTGCAGGATGCTCAGCCCCGTGCCCGAGTTCATCGCGGCGGTGATCCCCACCACGCGCTCGTCGCGCTCGCATTCGCGCACCAGCGCCTCGCCGAACACCTGCGTGTATTGGAGCGCTGCCCCACCCGGGCTCTGCTTCGACCTTGCGCCGCTCGCCTCCGGAGCGCTCAGCGCAGGCGCAGGGGTGGGAGACCCGTTCAATATCGACTTCGGCTTGGCCGCGTGCCAGCGCTCCATCCCCTCCAGCCCGCCGTCCTCGGCGGGCGCGAAGCCCTTGCCCTTGACGGTCGCGATATGCACGACCACCGGCCGCTGTGCCGCCAGCGCCTCGCGCAGCGCCTCGCGCAGAGCGCGCACGTCGTGACCGTCGATGACCCCCATGTAGGCCCAGTCGAGCTCCTCCCACCACAGTCCCGGCGCCCAGAACGCCTTGATCGACTCCTTCAGCTGCGGCCCAAGCCGCTCGAACGCCGTGCCGATCCCTCCGGGCAGCCGCGCCAGCCCTCCCTCGACGCCCTCGCGCGCATGCCACAGCTTCGGGTTCAGCCTGACCCGGTTGAAGTACCGCGACAGCGCTCCCACGTTCGGCGAGATCGACATGCCGTTGTCGTTCAGCACCACCACCAGCGGGGTGCCCAGGCCGCCCGCCTGGCCGATCGCCTCGAACGCCACCCCGCCGGTCATCGCGCCGTCGCCGATCACCGCCACGACCTTGCCGTCAGAGCCCTCGCCGCCCAGCCGGCGCATGCCCTCCTTGATGCCCACCCCATAGCCGATCGAAGTGGAGGCGTGACCGGCGCCCATGATGTCGTGCTGGGACTCCTCGATCGAGCAGAACGGCGCCAGCCCGCCGTACTGGCGGATCGTGCTCAACCGCTCGCTGCGGCCCGTCAGGATCTTGTGCGGATACGCCTGATGGCCGACGTCCCACAGGATCTTGTCCGCGGGCGATTCCAGCAGCGAATGCAGCGCGACCGCCAGCTCGCACGTGCCGAGGTTCGCGCCGAAATGACCCCCGATCTCACCGACCGTGTCGATGATGTGCTCGCGCACCTCCTCGGCAAGAATTGTCAGATCCGCGTCGGACAGCGCTTTCAGGTCCGCCGGCCCGTCGATGCCGTCCAGCAGGGACTTCATGAGGTGCGGGTGTAGATGAAGTCGGCTATCCGCTCGAGCTCTGCCTCTGCCCCCGCGTCGCGCGTGCCCGCGCTCGCGGCTTCGGCGAGCGCGTCCCTAGCCGTCCTGTGCGACTCGCCCGCCAGCTGTCTTGCCCGTTCCATGCCGAACTCGCTCACGTATGTTCGCTTGCCATGCCGCTCGTCGCTGCCGCGCGGCTTGCCGAGCGCATCGTCCGTCCCGGTCACGTCAAGAATGTCGTCGACGATCTGAAACAGCACACCCAGCTCGGCCGCGAAGCGCCGATACAACATTGTCGCAGGTCCGTCGATTCCACCCAGCAACAGTACGCACACCACCGACGCGCCGATCAGCCGCCCCGTCTTCAGCTCGTGCAGCCGGCGCAGCGCCGCCGGCCCGTTCGGGGTGTCGGGACTGACGTCCGCGTACTGCCCGCCGACCATCCCATCCACGCCCGTCGCGCCCGCGAGCTCCGCCGCGACCAGCAGGACCCGCTCCGGCGGTGAGCGCTGCTCGGTCAGCAGGTGCCTGAACGCCTCCGCATACAGCCCGTCGCCGGCGAGGATCGCGACGTCCTCCCCGTAGCGCACGTGACAGGTCGGCATGCCCCGGCGCAACGGATCGTCGTCCATCGCCGGCAGGTCGTCATGGATCAGCGAGTACGTGTGAATCAGCTCGATCGCGCCCGCCAGCGGCAGCACCTCGCGCTGCTCCAGTCCCACCGCCCGCGCCGTCGCCAGCGCCAGCACCGGTCTGATGCGCTTGCCGCCCGCCAGCAGCGAGTAGCGCATCGCCTCCTCCAGCCCCGCGGTCAGCGACTCGTGGGAGAAGCGCATTCCCTCCAGATACCGCTCCACCTCGACGCGCAGATGCTCGGGGTAGGCGGTCTGCGCGGGGTCCCGAACGTGCTCCGGACGCTCGCCCGGGTCCTCGGCCTGCTCCGGACAGTCTGCCGACACGTCGGCCGTCACACCGCTATAGCAGGGAGTCCTGGCCGGGCGCGACCGTCGAGGCCTCCGCGCGCGCGCGGCGCTCCAGCTCCGCCGCGGCCTCGCCCGCCAGCCCCGCGCAGTCCTCGACCAGCGTCGCGGCCGCGTCCGGTGTCAGCTCGCCCGAGCGCAACTGCTCGGCGGCCCGCTCCAGCTTGGAGATCAGGTCGTCCAGGCGCTTGTCGACAAGTTGCTCGGTCTCATTCATGCCCACGTCTCCCGCCCGTCGTTCATGGATCACTGTTGCCCGCGTACCGCCCCGCCGATCATGCGGGCGCCTCGGGAGCATTCTCGCGCACTTCGCGTAACACCGCCGCCAGCACCCCGTTCACGAACGCCGGCGCGTCAGCGCCGCAGAACACCTTTGCGCTCTCCACGGCTTCCTCGATCGCCCCCTCCGCCGGGATCGGCTCCAGCGCCGGCGCGACATCCGGGTGCAGCATCTCGATCAGCGCAACCCGCATGATGCTGCGCTCCAGCGGCTGGATCCGCTGCACCGACCATCCGTGCGAGTGCCTGTCGATGATCGCGTCCAGCTCCTCGGCGCGATCGGCCGCCGCGTGCGCCAGCGCGCGCGTCATCAGCGACGCGTTCGCGCCCAGCGCGTCCACCAGCGGCCTGCTCGTCAGGTCGTGCTGATATAGCGCCACCACTGCGGCCCTGCGCTGCTCGGAGCGACGCATCTAGCGGGCGCCTCCGGTGCCGGCGTGCGCCGTGCGATCGCTGCTGGCCGGAACGTGGGCCGCGCGATCGCTGCGGACGGGAACAGGAGCAGGCGAGGCGTTCGAGAGCCGGCTCACAACCAGCTCCACAGCAGGCTCACGCGCGCGAGACGTATTCGCCCGAGCGTGTATCCACCCGGATGCGCTCGCCCACATCCACGAACAGGGGCACGTTGATGCTCGCGCCCGTCTCGAGGGTCGCGGGCTTGGTCCCGCCGCCCGATGCCGTATCGCCGCGCAGGCCCGGATCGGTCTGCGTCACCTCCAGGTCGACCGCGCTCGGCAACTGCACATCGGAGGGCTCGTCGTCGATGAACAGCACATCCACCTCGCTGCTCGGCTTGGTCCAGCGCAGCGCGTCTGCCAGCGTCGTCTCCGCCACCGCGATCTGCTCGAAGGACTCGGTGTCCATGAAGTGCGCATCCGTCCCATCCGCGTACAGGAACTGCATCTTGCGCGACTCCGTCCTGACCGGCCTGAACTTCTCGCCCGCCCTGAACGTCTTGTCGATCACGTTCCCGTCCGCTGCGCGGCGCAGCTTCGTGCGCACGAACGCCCCGCCCTTGCCGGGCTTGACGTGCTGGAACTCGAGGATCTTATAGATCGTCCCGTCCACCTCTATGTGGTTGCCGTTCTTGAACTGGTTTGTCGTGATGATGGTCGATCAGCCCTTTCTAGAGCCAAGTTGGCGTGGTTCGGCTGCCGGTCGGCACGCCTGACCCGACCACAATAGCCGTCGAGGATGTGCGTCAAACAGCAGCGAGCGCCGGAGCAAGATCCTCTGCGGTCGTCTCGACAGTCTCGGGAACCGTGACTGCGAGATGCCCGTCGCGCTCCAAGATGCGCCGCGCGCCGAGCACGGTCAGGCCGACGACACGGTTGGTGTCCGGTGCGTAGCGCACAACATGTCCCTCCGGCGTCTCCTCGCCCTCCCCGGCCTGGGGCTCGCCGACATGCAGGTAGAGCACATCTCCCTCGGCGTCGTAGTCGGCATGATCGAAGGTCAGCCGTCCGATGGTGATGTTCACGCGCTCCATGACTTGGGGTCCTTCCGGTTGGCGAACACGGACACGATCCGCGCTGGCGTCTGTTCATAGCTTACGACGATCAGCAGCCAGCGACTTGGGCCGACACCTCGCGCGTAGTACCGCTTGCGGGCCTCGAAGCTCGGATCTGGCGCGAGGTGATCGGGCGTGGACACCGCCCGCAGGGCGTCCTCCCCGTACGAAGCGATCTCTGGATGGTCACGGATAATCTTCTCGCGCCACAGCGCATTGTCAAGAACGACCCGACTACCCGCCGGGTCGGCGGTCTCGGTTACTCCGGGTTGATCCTCCACAGTCGTTCAGCATGGCGTTCCGCCCGGATGCGTTACCAGCATCCGACATAGCGTCCGCTGCCCGCTTGCGTCGCTAAGCGCGAGGTGGAAATCAAGTCGCGCCGCACGTCTGCCGGTACGCTGTCGCAGTGCAAAGAAACGATCAGCGAACGCCGGGGGCCATCCGTCAAGGGCCGTTCTGGGATGTGTTGGAAGGACGGCGCGATCCACCATCAGCCGCGGTGCTGCTCGGGTGGGAGCTGGTGGCTGTCGATCCCGACGCGGAAACCATCGAGGTTGCGTTCACTGCCACCGAGCAGTTCCTTAACCCGGCCGGCGACGTCCAGGGCGGGTTTCTAGCTGCGATGCTCGACGACACTCTGGGTCCAGCTCTGGTCGCGACTCTCGGCGAGGGCCAGTGGGCGCCCACCATTGACTTGCAGGTTCAGTTCCTCAGACCGGCAAAGTCGGGCAAGCTGCACGGTCTCGGACGCGTGGTGCGACGGGGAAGAGACATCGCGTTCCTGGCGGGCGAGCTGCGCACAGAGCGCGGGGACGTCGTGGCCACAGCGACGGCTTCGGCCATCATTCGCAGAAACATGAGCTGAAAGGCCTATGGCAAGGCGCGCCGCTGCCGGCCGGTGGCCCGCTCCCAGGCAATAACGTGGAGCGGGCCACCGCAGCAAGTGTTACTTGGTGATTTTAATGATTCGCTCCATGCCCAACAGTGCGTGGTCACGTCCATCCTGGGTCTCCATGAAACACACCTGCACGTATACCCCGGGCTTGGCGGTGATCGTCTCCTGCTGGTAGGCGCCGTTGGACACCGGCCCGGCGAAGGTCACGGGTGGCCCGACGATGAGCTTGTTCAGCGCCTTTTCCTTACCCGCTAGGAGATCCTTGACGGCCTGCTTGGCGGCCTTGACGTTCTTGACGGGAGCCGCCACGTCCATGTGCACGAGGAAGCCTTCGTTTTCGAAGCCGACAAGCTCACCGTCATGCAGGGTGCTTGGTCCGCGAAAGCCGAACTCGATCGAGCGGATCGTCGCTTGAGGTGAGGGGAGCGTCGCGGGAGACTTGGCCGCGGTCACCGTGAAGTTCGTGCGCAGCTTGGCTTCGCCTTCCCCAGCTCCGATCAGAAGGAGATAGTGCCCGGCCTGAAGGTTGGTCTGGGCTTCGCTGTGCTGCCCGGCGCTTGCTTCTGTGTCGAACACGATCGAGCCGAGCTTGGCGGTGTTGTTCGGGTCGCCTTTGACCTTTTTTTCTTTGATGAACGTTTCCGCTTCTGACACGCTCACGCTCGGCTTCAAGAGGAACACGATGACTCCCGCTTCCTTGACCCCGGTGTCGGTCGAGACGATGTTGACCCCGCCCGATTCGAGAGCTCCACCGACGGTGGCCGATGTCGGAGTGATCGCGATCGAGACGACGGGGAGGGTCGATGCCTGCGCGGCGCCCGCCGACACCAGGCCGACCGCCACCAGGAGCGACGCGACCAACGCGCCCGCCAGCGGGAAACGATGAGAACGACAAGACATGAGCTGATCCTTTCGATTGACACAGCAGAGAGGTACCTCGCGAGTCACCCCTCAGCGAGGTTGACCGCCCGGAGCAGGGCGCCCTGACGCGCGAAGCATCCGTACCTCCCGGACGAGCGCATCCCGCCGAGCGCATGAGCATATTGCTCACAGCGAAGGCCCGTCTTGCGAGCAACGCCTCAAACGGCCGAGATGGCCGGCGTGGCGCTGATCTGAACCGCTCAAGCAACCCTTGCTCGACGCCGATGCCAACACATGAGGCGAGCAATACGCGAGAACGCCCTGTGCGCGCTGGCGGCCGGCGCCGCAAGCGCGGCGATGGCATGGCTGGGGCTGTACGGGTTCGCGTGGAACGATTACGAACTCGAGGCCCAGCCGGCGTTCAATGCGCTCGCGCACGGTCACGCGCTCGAGTTCCTGCGGCTCGCGCCCGCGTACGGAGGCTCGCTGGTGGAGCGTGCGCCGTTTGCGCTACTGCCCGGATTGTGGGGCGGGGGTCAGCTCGCGGTGTACCGGATGGTGGCCGTGCCCTGCCTGCTTGCCGGGGCGGCGCTCGGTGTGTGGCTGTGCGCGCAGATGCGCGCCGCCGGACGGCCGACGCTGTGGCGGGCGATGGCGCTGGGAGTGTGCGTCGCCAACCCGCTGACGCTGCAGGCCCTGGAACTGGGCCATCCCGAGGAACTGCTGGGCGCGTGCCTGTGTGTCGCCGCTGTGCTGCTGGCCGGCCGCGACCGGCCCCTGTGGGCAGGAGCGCTGCTGGGGCTGGCGATCGCGAACAAGCAGTGGGCGCTGCTCGCGGTCGGACCTGCGCTGCTGGCGCTCCCGTCACGGCCTGGCAAGTCGGGCGACGGAGGCAGGCGGCTCTCTAGCCTGGCAAGGGGAGCGCCGTCACGCTGGCGGCGGCCGTGCTCGCGCCGCTGGTGCTCGTCTCCCCGGGTGGGTTCGCCGCGGGGGCGCGTGGTGCTGCGGTGCCGCAGCAGGAACTGTTCCAGCCCTGGCAGCTGTGGTGGTTCCTCGGCCGGCACGGTCCGCTCGTGCACCGGCTGTTCGGGTCGACCATGCCCGGCTATCGCATCGGCCCGGCTTGGACGAGCACGATCAGCCACCCGTTGATCGTCGCAATCGGCCTGAGCCTGGCGGGGGCGCTGTGGCTTGCCCGGGCGCGCGGAGCCCGCGCGGTGGCCGAGTGCGACGCGCTGCTGCTGCTCGCGCTGGTGCTGCTGCTGCGCTGCCTGCTGGACACCTGGGACACGGGTTACTACATGTTGCCTTTCCTGATCGCCCTGCTCGCATGGGAGGCGCTGGGCGAGAGCAGCCGCCCGCCGATCCTGGCGCTGGGGGGCACCGTGCTGCCCTGGCTCGGCTTACAGAGCCTGTCGGCGCACGGGGTGAGCCCCGACCTGCAGGCGGGGCTCTTCCTTCTGTGGACCGTGCCGCTGAGCATCGGGCTCGGGTTGCGGTTGTACGCGCCAGGCGAGCATCGCCTCCCGTCGCCGCGATCATGGCCTGCGGTGCGAACCGCGACGTCGGCATAGCGACCCTCAAAGCGCGCACCTGGGCAAGCTCGAGCCGTGGCGCACCAACTTCGGGCGACGTCGCCCTGCCGGCCCGCTGCGTGCGTCAAGACCGTTCGGCGCCCAGCCGATAACTGATCAGATGGTTGCACGTGTATCTGCCCTGACCAGGCCCGCCCCTGGAATCGCGAGCGCGCCTGCCGGCCTGGCGGTGCGCGTGGCCTTTGTCGCGCTGCTGAGCGCCGCTCCGCTGCTGCCGCAGCTCGGAAACTCCCTGCAGACATATCCGGCGGTGTCGCACTTCTGGGTGATGCTCCCGTTTTGTGGACTGTTTCTACTTGGGCTGGTCGATTTCGAGCATGTGCGGCGAATGCTGCACCTCGACCTGCTGGTGCTGCTCTCGTTCGTGATCGCGCTCGGCGCCTGGGGTCAGTCGCGTACCTGGCCGATGCTGTTCGTGTACGCGCCGCTGGTGTACCTGGGTGCGCGTATGGGCATGATCGCTCGCGTGGGTCGACGCGATCCGGCGAGCCCGGCGGCGGCGCTCGCGCCGTCGTTGCCCCGTTCGTGGCTGGTCGTCGGGATCGTGGTTCTCGCCGAGGTTCACATCGGCTGGACCTTCGGTGCGAAGGTGAACACCGATGTCGGGCCCGGCAGCGTGCGGGGCGCACAGCAGATCCTGCACGGACGCCCTCTGTATGGGGCCGACAAGGCGTTGACGGCAAATCTCGGGTATGACCCCCACTACGACACATACGGTCCTGTCGATTACGAGGCATATGTCCCGTTTGCGAGCATGGCCGGCAGCGAAACGGCGGCGCGGCTGGCGGCGCTGGTGTTCGACCTGCTGACCGCCGCGCTCCTGTTTGCCCTGGGGCGCCAGGTCAGAGGGCCGACGATGGGAGTCGCGCTCGCGTACGCGTGGCTTGCGTTCCCGTTCACCCTGTATACCGACGGCCTGGGCGCGAACGACGCGATGGTGGCGGCCGCGCTCGTGGGCACGCTTTTATTGGCCCGATCTCCGGTCCGTCGCGGCACGATGGCTGCGGTCGCCGCGTGGACGAAGCTCACGCCACTGGCACTGGTGCCCGTGCTGGCCGGCCACAATCCGTCCGGGCAAGACCGCCGCCGGCAGGTGCTCGCCTTTGGCGTCGCGTTTGCGCTGGCCAGCGCGGTCGTGTTCGTTCCCGCTCTGGCTCACGGCAGCGTGGGCACGTTCATGACGCGCACGTTCGGCTTTCAGCTGAGCCGCAACCCGGGCTACTCGATCTGGGAGCGCCTTGACAGCAACGCCGTCGTCGGGTCCGCCACCTGGATCACGACCGCCTCGAGCGTCGCCCACGGCCTGATCATCGCGCTCACCGGGGGGTTCGCGATCGCGCTGCTGTGGATGCCCAAACGCCAGGACGTCGTCGGGCTGGCCGGCGCCTGCGCGGCGGTGTTGATCGCCGTGCTGGCGTGCGACGGGTACTACTCGTTCACCTACATCCTGTGGTTCGCGCCGCTGGTGCTGGTCGCCCTGCTGCTCGATCACGGAGAGCGCCGCCCCGCGGGCGCGCCGGCTCAGGCAATGACGGTCAGCTCCTTGGGCAGCCCGGTCAGCACCTCGTGGCCGTCCTCGCGCACGACGAGCAGATCCTCGATGCGCACGCCGCAGTCCCCCGGCAGGTAGACGCCGGGCTCGACCGTGACGACGTTCCCGGCCAGCAGCGGATCCTCGCCGGCGGTGCGCGACAGGCGCGGGGCCTCATGAATGTCCATGCCGACGCCGTGGCCGAGCCCGTGGCCGAAATGCTCGCCGTGGCCGGCCCGCTCGATCGCCGCGCGCGCGACGGCGTCGAGCTCGCGGCCGGTGGGCCCGGCTGTGACGGCGTCGAGCGCCAGGGCTTGGGCTGAGCGTACGAGCTCGTAGACTTCGCGCGCCCGCGCCGAGACATGCTCGCCGGTCGCATAGGTGCGGGTGCAGTCAGAGCAGTAGCCCTCGTGCAGGGCGCCCCAGTCGATCGTGACGAGCACGTCGCGCGCGATCGGCTCGCGCGCGGGGCTCGGCGTGCGGGAGCGCGCCGTGGGCGCCGGAGGCGACGATCGAGGGAAAGCTGGGACCGTCTGCGCCGAGCCGGCGCATCTCGAACTCCAGGTCGATCGCGACCTCGCGCTCGGTGCGCCCTGCCAGACCGCGCTGCAAGACGGCCGCAGCAGCGCTTCGTCGGCGAGCTCGGCCGCGGCACGAATGCGGGCGATCTCATCGGCATCCTTGATCGCGCGCATGCGCTCGACCGCGCCCGCGCAGGGGACGAGCTCCCACCCCACGGTAGCAGCTCGTGCAGGCGTGCGTGCTGGGCGACCGTGAGGCTCCCGTCGTCAAATCCGAGGCGTCCGGCGCCTTTCTGTCGTCGCGGCCAGACCCGTGATTGCGGTGTCGAGCAGCTCGCCGGAGACGATCTCGCGGGTGAACGCGTCGGGAATCTGCTCGGCCGACTGGGTCGCGTAGCGGAAGTCGGTGAGAAAGCGATGGGCGTCGGAGCCGCGCGTCCGCGGCGACTAGCGACAAGCGCGTTGCTGCCGGTGAAGCCGGTCAGATAGCGGACGTTGACGGGTGTCCACACGAGCAGCGCGTCGAGCTTGCGCTCGTCCAGCTCGGCGACGAGCCGATCGACACGTCGTTCACTTCCGCGCCGCGCCGGCAACTCCTGACGACGACGAAAACCCCCCCCCACCGTTTGTGCGGTCACGGGCCGTCCTGTCGAGCGCCTCGCGGATGCGCTGCAGCGCGAGCCGATAGCCGTCGGGACCTTTGCCCGAGTAGGTCGCGAGGCAGAGATCGCCGATCACCGACAACCGCCGCCAGGGCTCGCGGGATTGGACATCGGACAGGTGCACCTCCACGGCGAGCAGGCCGGTCAGCTCCAGCGCGTCGTGGATCGCGTAGGCGTAGTGGGTCCAGGATCCGGGGTTGAGGATCACCGCGGCGACCTGACCGCGCAGCGCATGCAGGCGTTCGACGTACTCGGACTCGGCGTTGGTCTGAAAGAAGCTCGCGCTCAGGCCCAGCCTCCGACGCCCAGGAGGCGATCTGGGTTTGTAGGTCCGCGAGCGTGAGCGTGCCGTAGTGCAGCGGGTCGCGCTCGCCGAGCAGGTTGAGGTTGACGCCGTGGAGCACCTCGACGCGCCGGCGGGGCGGATACCGGCTGACGCGCCGGCTCGGCGGATCGCGGCCGGAGCGTGCGGGCGGCTGGTATCAGGCGGGTTCATGATGGGATCAACTCTCCCACGGCGGCGCGCAGCTCGCCGTCGGGAGCTCACAGCCGACCCGGGCTCGCCCGGCTCGAGAAGGAGCACGAACGGGACGCCGTCGGTGCCGACGCGCTTCTTGTCGCGCGCTGGTCGGCGGCGAGGATCTCCTCGACATCGACGTCTGTGCCATCGAGCGTCACGGGCAGGTCGCGGGCGAGCAGCAGCTCGCGCACCTGAGCGCGCAGCTCGTCGGCGCCGGAGAGCCGCAGCGCGGCGAGCAGCCCGAGGCCGACGGCCTCGCCGTGGCGGTAGCGGGCATAGCCGGTGGCGGTCTCGATCGCATGGCCGACGGTGTGTCCGAGGTTGAGCACCTGGCGGCGCGCCGGCGTCGCGTTCGTCGGCCGCGACGACCGCGAGCTTGGTGGCGGCGCAGTCGCGGATCGTGCGCTCGTCCACCGCGCATCCGGGTGCGACGCGGACCCGCTCCCACAGCTCGCCGCCGGCGATCAGCGCGGTCTTCAGCACCTCCACCCAGCCCGCGGCGAGCTCGGCGGCGGGCAGCGTGAGCGAGCGTGTCGGGGTCGACGAGCACGGCCGCGGGCTGGTGATAGGCGCCGACGTAGTTCTTGGCGTCGGGCAGATCCACGCCGGTCTTGCCGCCGTATGCGGAGTCGACCTTGGCGACGAGCGTCGTGGGGACGTGCACGACGGGTACGCCGCGCTGGTAGGTGGCGGCGCAGAACCCCGCGAGGTCGCCGACGACGCCCCCACCGAGCGCGACGCACGTGGTCGGCGCGAGTCATGCCGGCGTCCGGCAGCTCGCGCCACACGCGTTCGGCGCTCGCCAGCGTCTTGTGGCGCTCGCCGGGATGGATCTCGATCGTGGCGCGCGGCGCGCCGGAAGACCATGCGCGCTCAGGCGCTCGCCGTAGATGCCGGCGACGGTGGTCGTCGGCGACGCGGAACGGGCGTGAGCGACAGATCCGGGCCAGCGATCGCCAGGCCATGTCCACAGCCTGCGAGCCGGCCGCTCTTGCCGCCTAGCAGTCCCCGGCCGACGAGCACCGGATAGTCGCCCGAGGGCGAGCTCGCCCACAGCAGGCGAGCGCCGATCGGGAGCCGCGGCCAGAGCGCGCAAGGGCAGGCAGGACGCGCCGGCCGATCTTCGGTCGACCCCCGCCCCGCTCGAGCGCCGGCAGGAAGGCGTCGGCCAGCTCCTCGTACAGCCCCCGGCGCTCGCGATAGAGCGCCCCGAACGCATCGCGATCGCGGGCCAGGGGACGCTCGGCGCCGCCGTCTCTTGCGATGTACGCGCTCCCAGGCGAGTGCACGTCGATGTCGAGCAGCACGCGACCAGGTGCCCGGCGAGCGCGCTCGCGTACGGCGCGGACAGGACGCTGCCGCCACCGAGCGCGATCACCTCTCGGGGGCCGGCGCCGTCCAGCAGCTCGCACACGAGCTCCTCCTCGGCCGCCCGGAACGCCGGCTCGCCGTGGAGCTCGAACTCGCGGGCGACCGAATGGCCGAAGCGCTCCTGCAGCATCGCGTCACTGTCGAGCGGCGTGTCGCCGAGCAGGCGCGGCCAGTCGGCCGCGACGGTCGACTTGCCGGCGCCCATGAAGCCGATCAGGACGAAGCGCCACCCGATCCTCTCGCAGTAGGCGCGCAGGGACTGGATGACGTCGTCGATGTGATCGCCGCCGAACTTCGTGCGAGTAGGCGTCGGCGAGCACGAGCGCGACCATCGCCTCGCCGACAACGCCGGCGGCGGGGACGGTGCAGGAGTCGGTGCGCTCGCGCAGCGCCTCGGCGGGGGCGTGGGTGGCGGTGTCGACGGAGCGCAGGGGCTCGGGTGAGCGTCGGCAGGGGCTTCATCGCGCCGCGAACGATCAGCGGCTGGCCGTTGGTCATGCCGCCCTCCAGCCCGCCGGCGCGGTTGGTCTCGCGGTAGTAGCCGCGCGTCGCTCGTCGTAGAAGATCTCGTCGTGGGCCTGCGAGCCGGGCACGCCGGCGACATGAAAGCCGTCGCCGATGGACACGCCCTTGAGCGCCTGGATCGAGCAGATCGCCATCGCCAGGCGACCATCGAGGCGCTGCTCCCAGGAGATGTGCGAGCCCAGGCCGGGCACGAGCCCGAAGGCCTGCACCTCGAACACGCCGCCGAGCGACTCGTTGGCCTTGCGCAGGCGGTCGATCTCGCGCCACCATCGCGCGGCGTCGCGTCGGCGATGAGGCAGCGCACGGGCGAGGCGTCGACCTCGGCGAAGTCCTCCAGCGTCAGCGGCGCATCGGGCGCAGGCGCATGGACGGATGCGATTTGCACGACGTGCGAGCGCACGTGCACGCCGAGCGCGGCGAGATAGGCCTTGCACAGCGCGCCGCCGGCGACGCGCGCGGCGGTCTCGCGGGCGGAGGCCCGCTCGAGGATGTTGCGAATGTCGGAGTGGTTGTACTTCTGCGCGCCGACGAGATCGGCGTGGCCGGGGCGCGGCAGATGGACCTCGGCAACCGGCTCCGAGACCGGCCAGGGGTTCATGCGCTCCTCCCAGTTGGCGTAGTCGCGGTTGGCGACCTGCAGCGCGACGGGACCGCCGAGCGTGAGGCCGTGGCGCACGCCGGCGGTGACCTCGGCGCGGTCGCGCTCGATCTTCATGCGCCCTCCCCGACCGTGGCCGAGCTGGCGGCGAGCCAGATCGGCGCTGAGACCTCCTGGTCCAAGCGCAGGCCCGCGGGCAGACCCTCGACGATGCAGGTCAGGCCGGGGCCGTGCGACTCGCCGGCGGTGGTGAGGTGAAGGCTCATCGACAGCTAGCTTATTTGCCGCTAGCGATCGCCGCGCGAACGGGGGCGGGTGTGTTGGGTGGGTGACCCGTAAGCCTGCTGCTTCGTAGAACGCTGTTGGCGCCGGTCACCGCAGCTGCAGGCGTGTGAGAGGTTTTGCTGACGGGCCGTCGCGTCAGCGGCGGCGCCGGGCGGCGTGAGCCCCGAAGGCGCGGTGACCCCTGAGCACTACAACCACGCCCTTGTCGAGCGAGTAGCGCAGGCCGGGCAGCGCGGACAGGCCCGCGCGGCGCAGCAGGTCGCGGCCGGCCTTCGATTCGGCGTGGAAGACGCGGGCCGCCTTGGCGGCGGAGGCTTTGACGGGTGTGATCGAGACGAGCGCGATCTTGTAGATCAGCGCCTGACCGCTGGGCTGGACGTATTCGAGTTCCTCGCTCTGGCTGGGCGCGAGCTGGATCGCCTGGCACTGCGATGCGCTGGGGCGACAGACGGCCGGGCCGTGCAGGATGACTTCGCGTACGAGCGTGAAGACCGCGCTGTGGCCGCCGGCGGTGACGCCGGCGAACACCAGCGGCGCTTCGCCGCCCGCTGTGAGCGGATCCAGGCGGGTCAGGTCGTTGAAGGAGGTGAGCTGAATGTTCTGCGAGGGCGTTCCCGCGGGAGCAACCCCGAAGAGGACGTTGACCTGGTAGACCTGCCGCGGGGGCTTGGGTTTGGCGGGCTCGGGGCTCGTGCCGGAAGTGGAGGTGCCGCCGGAGCCTTGGGAAGCGCCGGAGGAGGAGCCCGAAGAGCCGGAGGAAGAGCCTGAAGAGCCGGAGGAAGAGCCGGTGCTCGACCCGCCGGAGGAGGTCGTGGAGGATGCGGCCGCGGTGGCCTTCGGCTTGGAGGATGGCAGCGGCGTGAACGGGTTGCGCGCGTGGCCGGAGTGCTGGTCAGACGAGCCACTGGTCGTCTCGGAGACCGCCTCGTTGGGATTGGTTGTCACCTGGTGGATGGTGATGCCCGTGCTCACGGTTGCGCCGCCGGAGGAGGCGCCGCTGGAAGCCAGCGAGGTCCGGTGTGTCGATGACCCGCCGCCGAGGACGGCGTAGGCAAGCGCGGCGACGAGCGCGGCGCCGAGCAGCGCGAGAACGGGCAGGAAGCGCTTGTCGAGCAGGTCTGACTTGAGTGAGTGCAAAAAGTCGCTCATGGGTTCACCTGGACCAGGGCCGGGGGATTGGGCGAGCTTGACGCGCTGGTGGACACCGTCTGCGTCGTCGTGCCGGCGGGGCCCGTGGATGTCGCTCCGCCGGTGAGGGATCTGACCGGCGGGGAGCACGTAGGCGGTCGCGGTGATCGTGCCGGAGAGCTGTTCGGACTGGCCGTTGCCGGAGCCGCTCGTTCCCCCGCCCGAGCTGATGGCAGGAGCAAGCTTGACGCTCTGGACCGTGAGCAGGCGTCCGCTGACACGCAGTCCGCCGGAGGTCGTGCGCAGCGTGAAGCGGTTGAGCTGCTGGAAGAGGTTGTAGAGGTCGAAGAAGCTGCCGTTGAACACGAACGTGAACGGCATCTGCTTGAAGCCCGCGCTCGCGGCGCTGGCCGAGGCGCTTGCGGGGCTCGCCGCGGTGCTGGCGCCCGTACCGCTACCGGAGGTGATCGAGGCGAATTCGACGTTCTTCTGGTTGGACGCCTGCGCGAGCTGATAGATCAAGCGAGGGCACTTCCTCGTCAGCGGGGACGGCTTTGCCGAGACGCACGATCGACGCATAGGCAGTCTGGTACTGCGCCTGCGCGGCGCTGGCGTCGGCGACCTGGCTTTCGGCGGTCGCGAGCTGGGCCTGCGCGGCGACTGACTTCGGCGCCGAGCTTGGAAGCCTGCTCGACGCTCGGGCGAGACGGCGAGCAGCCACACCGCGGCGAGCAGGGCAAGCGCCGCGACAGCCGCTATCACGATGCGATCGCGGCCGGTCATCGGGCTGCTCCGGTGCTGGGCGCGGCGCCGCTCGTCGAGGCGGAGACGGTCGTCGTCGTCGTCGAGCCAGAGGCGCCTGCCGAGAGGCCCGGGAGGGCATCGAAGGTGACCTGCACGCTGAAAGCGGCCTGGCTCCCCGTACAGCCGCCGCCACCGCCACCGCCGGAGGCGCCGGTTTTGGTGGAGCTCTGCAGCGTGACTTCGTTGACGCCGTCGATCAGGCGCAGCCGGTCGAGCGTCAGCGCGACCTCGGCCTGGCTGGTGGCGCAGCCGGCGAGCGTGAACGTGGGGATGCTGCCGGGGGGAGTGGCGGAGGCAACCGAGGAGCTCGCGGTCGCTGTGCCACCAGAGCTCGCGGTCGCTGCGCCGGCAGAGCTCGCGGCGCCCGACGTGGAGCCGACCGTGCCCGACAGGGACGTGAGCGAGACATCCGGACGGCAGCACGCGACCGAGTTCGTGGAAGGCATGGGCCCAGTCAAAGCGCGAGTCCACGAGCTGGGAGACGGCCTGGACGCGCTGTTCGCGCATCGCGACGAAGCTCGTGTAGGGCGACAGCTGAGCCGCGCGCGCCTGCGCCTGCTGAGTCCGGGCGGTGAGCGACGCGACCTGGGAGCGTCGCTGGAGATCTGGTGGTCGGCGAGACCGTAGAGCAGCGCGAAGGCGGCCAGCACGCCGAGCACGCCGAGCACCACGTACGCGGCTCCTCCGGAGCGTCCGACGGGGATGCTGGAGCCGCCGCGCTCGTCGGTCGGGATCAGGTTGACGGCCCTCATCGCCGCGCCTCCTCGACGGCGAGACCGGCGGCGATCGCCAGGCGCTGTGCTGAGACCGGCACGCCGCTGAAGGCGTCGTCGGTCCATACGCGACGGTCTCGCGCTGTACCGGTACGCCCAGTTCTCCTGGAGCGCGTCGGTGAAGCCGGGGACGTCGAGCGCGGCGCCGCTGAGCACGACCAGCGCGACCTCGCCCCCGCCCTCCTGGGAGCGGTGAAAGTCCAGGGAGTTGCGCACCTCGCCGGCGATCTCGCGGATGCCGTTCTCGAGCACCGTGCGCACATCGGCGTCGGACGTCGGCCCGGCCGGCTGCTCCTGCGGCGCCGGCTCTGCGAGCGCGGCAAACGACTCGGACGCGGTGAGAGCGTCCTCCGGAGAGTCCTCGTAGGATCCGGTGGACGGCGCCTCTTCCGTGCCTGTGGCGAGGTCCTGCGGATCGAGCGGTGCCGGCTCGCTGACATATTCCTGCTCGGCAGCTGGCTCGGCACGGCTGCTCGACGGGGTCGGCCACGGGGGCGGTCAGATCGGCGGAGGAGATCAGCGCGCGGGCGTCGGCGAGCGCGATGCTCGCGGCGCTCGGCGAGCTCGCTGGCCATCGCCTCGAGGCCGCCGCCGACGACGCGCGTGAAGCGGCAGACCGCCCCCTCGGCGATCGCCATGTTGGTGAGCCCGTCGACGTTCAGGTACAGGACGCGGCCGTCGTGCTCGGGATCGGGACGGTAGAGCGAGCGGATCAGCGCGAAAGCGGAGAGGTCGACTCCCTCCGGACGCAGACCGGCGTCGCGCACGGCCGCGAGCAGGCGCTGGACCATGTCGCGCTGGGCGGCGACGAGCACGACCTGCTGGCGGGGTCCCTCGGGCGTGTCGATGACGCCGAGCGCGTGGAAGTCGAGGACGGCGTTGCTGAGCGGCATCGGCACCTGCTCCTGGGCCTGGAAGCGCACGGCGGCGGCGAGCTCCTTGCGATCGGTGATCGGCGGCAGCTCGAGCGTGCGCAGCACCGTGCGCTGGTTGGCGACGCCGATGCGCACGCGCTTGCTCAGCCGGCTGTCGCTTGAAAGAGCTCGCGCAGCGTCTCGCCGAGGACGCCCTCGTCGAGCACCTCGCCCTCGCGGACGGTGTCGGCCGGCAGCGGCAGCGCGGCCGCCTGCTCGGCGACGATCGAGCCGTTGACGCGTGCCTGCACGGCCGCGACGTGGCCGGGCTGGATGTCCAGGCCGACGATGCTCGCGCCGGAGCGGCGGCCGAGGCTCAGCTTGAAGGACGGCGGGCTTGCGACAGCTTGGGCTTGGGTAGCGAGGGCATATCGAGGGTTGGGCGGATCGGAGGTCGCCCGCCGGTAGGGGTCCTATCGGCGCGGAGACGACGGCGCTTTAGTGCAGAAAGTGATTGGTGTAGAGGTCGATCATGGCTGCCCGGCATAGACACGGCGACGATCGCGCCCAGCGCGAGGAACGGGCCGAACGGGACCGCGGTCTTGCGCCCCGCCTGGGCGCCCTTGCGGGCGATGATGACCGCGCCGACGAGCACGCCCGCAGAGCAGCGCGATCAGGATCGCCGGGGCGACGGCGCGGCCGAGGAACAGGCCCATCACGCCCGCGAGCTTGACGTCGCCCATGCCCATGCCACCCGGGATAGGCGAGCGCCGCGAGCAGCAGAAAGCCGCCGGCGGCGGCGCCCGCGATCAGGCGTTCGGGCTCGCCGGCGGGGTCCAGCGCGGTGCCGAGGACGAGCGCGAGCACCGCGCCGAGCAGCGTCAGCCGGTTGGGGATGATCCGGTGCTCGAGGTCGATCAGCGCGGCGGGCACGACGATCAGGATCAGCGCGATGCTGAGCGCGATCCCGGCCGCCGTGTCGTGCGCGAGCACGGCGCCGACGCACAGCACGCGCGGTGAGCGCCTCGACGAGCGGGTAGCGCGGGGAGATCGGCTCACGCGCAGCTGCGGCAGCGGCCGCGCAGCAACAGCCAGGAGAGGATCGGGATGTTGTCGTAGGGCTTGACCGGCGTGCCGCAGCGCGGGCAGTGCGAGGCGGGGCTGACCAGCGACTCGTGGCGCGGCAGGCGATGGGCGACGACGTTCAGGAACGAGCCGACGATCGCGCCGAGGACTCCTGCGAAGGTTGACTGCCTCCATGGGGAGCTGATCGGCCGCAACGGGACTGCACTTGAGCGCCTGTCATGCAAGAAGGGCGGCCGATGGGCCGCCCCTCTTGACGCTGTCTTGAGCCGCTGATCAGAGCAGGAGCTCGGACGCGATGACTACCAACTGCCGGAGCTTCAGCCCGAGCAACCGTTCTTGGCGCTCGTGCAGGTCCGAGGTGACACTCCGTTTGCGTCCCGTTTGATCGCGAATTCGTCACCGCTGTTCGCTGCTTTGGTGACCACTTCGTAACCCTTGCCCGATTCGAGTTCTTTCGCTTCTGTTGAAGCACGGCTTGCTGGTGCTCGGGCAAGCCGTTGAGCCCGGTTTCGTATTTTTTCAGCTTCGGTCGTCATGTTCTTTGTATTCCACCGCCGTGGTCGGTCGCATACGTCTCCGCCGTGGTCTGAGCCGTACGAGCAAGCTCCTTCGCCGAAGCGTCATACGCCTTGCTCTTCTGGTTCAGGAACGACGGAATGGCGATCGCGGCGAGAATGCCGATGATCAGGATAACCACCAGAAGCTCGATGAGCGTGAAACCACCCTCATCTCTCGAGCGCTGGCGCAGTCGATACAACATTGAAGCTCCTTGGATCCGGTTACATGGCGCCAGCCCTCGGCTCATCGCCATCTCGATGGCGACTCGGCCCGCTCAAGGACCGTCGGCTTTGACCTGTCGCCCGTAGGGCGCCTGCCTGGTGCCGTGACACTGGCTGAGGACAGTATCGGCACGAGGCCATGCTTCCTTTACGGGCGCAACGCTCCTGCAGGACACATCGGCCCCGTGCGACAACGCAAGAGGGGCGGCCCGTGGGCCGCCCCTCTTTGCGATACGTCTATCATGCCGAAGCATGAAGCTTCGGACGCGATGACTACCAGCTGCCGGAATTCAGCGGCCCGAGCAGCCACCCTTGGTGCTTGCGCAGGTACGGGTGCATCGTTCCGTTGTTTGTCCTTCTTGATCGTGAACTTGTCACCGCTGTTGTATGCTGTCGCGGTGACTTCATAGCCTTCACCGGTTTCGATTTCCTTAGCTTCACTAAGGCAAGCGTTGCTGCCGGCTTCCACCGCGGTCGTCGGAAGCGATTTTTCGTAGTTGTTCAATTCAGCCTTGCTGACTTTCGCGTACGCAGCCGCCGTTGTCGGTCGAGAACGTCTCCGCCGTGGTCTGAGCCGTACGCGCAAGCTCCTTCGCCGAAGCGTCATACGCCTTGCTCTTCTGGTTCAGGAACGACGGAATGGCGATCGCGGCGAGAATGCCGATGATCAGGATAACCACCAGAAGCTCGATGAGCGTAAAACCACCCTCATCCTGCGAGCGCTGGCGCAGTCGATACAACATTGAATCCTCCTAGGATCCGATTTGGGCGCCAGCCCTCGGCTCCATCGCCTCAAACGGCGATGCGCCCCCCATGGACAGACCCGTTAAGGTCGGCTTGCGAGAGCCGCCGGCTTTGCTACACACCCACTACAGGTGTTTGCCTTGGCACCTCGGCACTGGCTTTGTCAGCCCCTGCATCGGCCGCTGCGGGCAGGACCTGAATAGCTGCATAAGAGCTTGGACGCATGGCCATGCGCCCGCGTCAGCTCTGGCCGCGCGGCAGGTCTCCTCGCCGAGCTGGGCGTGCCTGGGCGTCGACCCCGGTCAGGCGCACGCCGCCGCCGCCACACCACGGGCAGGGGACCGTGCTCGGCGTGCCGCCGAGGTTGGAGATCACCTGCCGGTGCCGCGACAGGGCATACACTCCCGCGGCCCGTGGGACGCCTCGGTTCGATCGCCGTCCTCGTCGCCGTTCTCGCTCGCCATGAGGCGGGCGAGACTAGCGTTCCGCCGATGAGACGCAACGGATCAGCTCGGGATCGGCTCGACCTGGGTGGCGGTGGCGCTGATCACGCTCGGCGCGGCGGCGCTGCGCCTGGTCCACATCGGCCAGGTCTCGCCCGACCCGTTCTACGACGCGGCCGTCAGGAGCATGGGGCTGTCCTGGCACAACTTCTTCTTCGGCGCGTTCGAGCCGGGCGGCAGCGTCTCGATCGACAAGCCGCCCGTGGACCTGTGGCTGCAGGTGGCGAGCGTCAAGCTGCTCGGGTTCTCCTCGACGACGCTGAAGCTGCCGGAGGCGCTCGCCGGGATCGCCGCGGTGCCGCTGCTGTTCGCGGCCGTGCGGCGCATGTGGAGCACGCCCGCGGGGCTGGCCGCGGCGGTCGGCGCTGGCGGTGCTGCCGGTCGAGGTGATCACCTCGCGCAGCGACACGATGGACGGGGTGATGATGGCGCTGATCGTGCTCGCGCTGCTGCTGATCGTGCGCGCGTGCGAGACCGGGCGCTACGCCTGGCTGCTGGCGGGCGCGGCGGCGCTGGGGGTCGCGTTCGACGTGAAGCTGCTGGAGTCGCTGGTCGCGCGTCCCGGGGCTTGCGCTGCTCGCCTACCTCGGGACTGCCCGGCTCGCGCAAACGGCGCTCTGCTGCAGATGCTCGGCGGCCGGCGCCGTGTACGTGGCGGTCGCGCTGGCGTGGCTGACGGCGACGCTGCTGGTCCCCGCCCACGACCGCCCGTACGCGATCGGCTCGACGAACGGCAGCGCGTGGAACGCCGCGTTCGTGTTCAACGGCACCGACCGGCTGGCGGCAAATCGACCGAACCGCAGCAGACCGTCTACCAGCCCGGCCACCACTACCCGGTGGCGACCCAGTCCGAGCGCGACCACATCCCGATCGTGCCCGCCCTCCCCCACGCGCCTGCTCGCGCGGATCGGGCCGCTGTCGGGCGAGCGGCTGGGGCTCGAGCTGCTCGCTCGCGCTGCTGCTGGGCGTGCCCGCGCTGATCGGCGGCGCTGCTGACGGACAGCCGCGAACGCGGGCGGACGTCGCGGCGATGAGCCAAGCCGACCGCAGCCGGGGCCCGACCGCCGGATAGCTACACGACGACGACACCGAGACGCCGCATCCGGGATGCGCCGCGCCGCGGCGGCCGGGCTGGCTGCTCGTGGATGCTGACCGGGATCGCGCTGTTCAGCGACATGGCGCGCCTGCACCCGCGCTACGTCGAGGGCTTCGTGCCGGCGGTGGCGGCGATGCTCGGCATCGGCGTGGCGTGGGCGAGTCGATCGATCGCGGGCGCACGGCCGCGGCTGGCCGCGCAGGGCACGCCTGGTCGCGCTGATCGTGGCGCTCGTGGCAACGGTGTACTACGTCGAGCGGCTGCTGTACGGGCGCCCGGGCGTGCTGGTGGATCGCGCTCGCGGGCGCGCTCGGCGCGATCGCGTTCGCGGCGCTCGCGCGCCTGGCCCGCGCGAGTCCGTCGGCGCAGTCGCGCGACGCTGCTCGCGGGCGCGACGCTCGCGCTGACGCTGGTCGCGGTGCTCGCGCTGCCGCTGAGCGTGGACGTCACGGCGATCGAAAACAGCGTGACCGACGCCGGCTACGTCGGCGCGCTGCCGGGCGAAGAGCAGCGCCTGGTGAGCGCCTACCTGCGCGCGCATCAGGGCGGCGCGCGCTACGAGCTGGCGGCGGAGTCGGCGACGCAGATCGGCTCGCTGATCGTGCAGGACGCGCGGCCGGTCGTGATCCTGACGACCTACGACGCGCGCGTGTTCACGAGCGTCGCCGAAGCTGCGGCGGCTGATCGCCGAAGGGAAGGTGCGCTACGCGTTCCTGAACACGTTCTGCGGCAAGCACGTCTCGACGACAACGCCGCCTGCTCGGCGACCCGCCAGGTGGGTGCGCGCGCACGGCACCGACGTCTCGCGAGCAGGCCGGGTCTGAGCCGCGGCAGGAGTGCTGTGGCTGCTGCCGGGAGCGAAGCCGTGAGCGCAACGCCGGCGCCGGACCCGCCCGACCTGACGGAGATCGCGCGCGCCGCGCGCGAGAGCGGGCGGATCGCGCTCGACACCGAGTTCATGGGCGAGGGCCGCTACCGGACGCTGCTGTGCCTGATCCAGCTCGCGGTTCCCGACGGCGCGGCGACGCGAGCGGATCGAGCTCGTCGACCCGCTCGGCGAGGATCTGGACGGCGCGCCGCTGGCGGACGTGCTCGCCGATCCGCAGGTCCAGGTGGTGGTGCACGCCGGGCGCCAGGACATCGCGCTCGTGCGCCGGCGCCTGCACACCGAGGTGCGCAACGTGTTCGACACGCAGGTCGCGGCGGGCTTCGCGGGGCATGGCGGCGCAGGCCTCCTACGACACGCTGCTGGCCGAGCTGCTGGGCGTGCGGGTCGCCAAGAGCGCGAGCTTCACCCGCTGGGACGCGCGACCGCTGTCGCCCGAGCAGCTGGCGTACGCGCGCGAGGACGTCGTGCACCTGCTGGAGCTGGCGGCGCGAGCTGGAACGCCGGCTGGCCGCGCTCGGGCCGCCTGGAGTGGGCGCGCGAGGAGTGCGAGCCGCTGCAGCAGGCTCAGCGACGAGCGCGACCTGGAGACGGTGTTCGCGCGCCTGCCGCGGGTGCGCGGGCTGAGCGCCTCCGCGCAGACGATCGCCCGCGAGCTGGTGCGCGTGGCGCGAGCAGCCTCGCGGCCGCCAGGACCGGCCGGTGCAGAGCATCCTCGGCGACGCCGCGCTCGTGGAGATCGCCAAGCGCAAGCCCTCCTCGCCCGGCCAAGCTCGAGCAGATCCGCGGCGTCGGCGCAGGGCAGCCTGCGCCGGCGCGGACAGGACCTGCTGGAGGCGGTATCGCCGCGGCAGCGAGCTGGCGCCGCAGGCCGCTGACGCCAGGACGCGCGCCCACCCGCGCCCGACCCCGACGACGCGCCGCTGGTCGCGCTCGCGGAGGCGCTGGTGCGCGCGCGGGCGCGCGAGGCGGGGCTCGCCTACGAGCTGCTGGCCGCGCAAGCGCGGACCTGCAGGCGATCGTCGCGGCGCGGCGCCTCGACGGAGGCGACGGCGGACGTGCGCACGCTGCGCGGCTGGCGGCGCGAGCTCGTCGGCAGAGGAGCTGCTGGAGCTGCTCGACGGCGGCGTGTCGCTCGTCGGCCAGCGGCGGGAAGCTGCGCGTGCTGCCCTGACGGCGTCCGCTCAGGCAAGCGGAACAGACTATTCGATGTGGTTGTAGACTTCGAACAGCGGCAGGTACATCGAGATCACGATGAAGCCGACCATGCCGCCGATGACGATGATCATGACCGGCTCGAGGATCGAGGTGAGCGCCTTCACCGACGCCTCGACCTGGTCCTCGTAGAACTCGGCGACCTTGTCGAGCATCGCGTCCAGCGCGCCCGTTTCCTCGCCGACGCCGACCATGTGCGTGACCATCGTCGGGAAGATCGGCGCCTGCGCGAGCGGCGCGGCGATCGTGCCGCCGCGCTTGACCGAGGCGATCACGCCGTCCATCGCCTCTTCGACGGCGACGTTGCCGCCGGTGCGGCCGGTGATCTCCAGCGCCTGCAGCAGCGGCACGCCGGCGCTGGTCAGCGAGGCGAGCGTGCGCGACCAGCGCGCGACCGCGACCTGCTGGACGATCGTGCCGATCTTCATCGGTATGTGCAGACGGAAGTGGTCCCACTGCTTGCGCCCCCACGTGGAGTTCTTCCACTTCATGAACGCCACCACCACCAGCGCGGTCACGCCGAACAGCGCCCACCAGTAGCCGGTCACGACTTTGGACGCGAACACCGAGACCTTCGTGATCGCCGGCAGTTCGCCCCCGAATTCCTTGAAGACGCCGATCGAACACCGGGATCAGGAAGGCGCACAGCGCGAGCATGATCCCGACGGCGAAGGTGATCACGAGCACCGGGTAGACCATCGCCGAGCGGATCTGGCGGCGCAGCGAGGCGTCCTTCTCCAGCTGGTCGGCGACGCGCATCAGCGAGCCCTCGAGCACACCGCCCATCTCCCCCGCCTGCGTCATCGCGACGAACAGCGGGTTGAAGACCTTCGGGTGGCGCGCCATCGCGTCGCTCAGCGACAGGCCCGCCTCGACGTCCTTGCGTACCGCGACGATCGTTTCCTTCAGGAACTTGCTCTCGGTCTGCTCCTCCAGCACATACAGGGCGCGCAGGATGCTCATGCCCGAGGAGATCATCGTCGAGAGCTGGCGCGAGAAGACGGCCAGCTCGGAGGCTTTGACGCCTTCCAGGAAGCGGAGCTTGATCTCGCGCGAGGCGTGCTTGTCGGCGATGTCCAGGACGATCAGCCCGCGCGACGCGCAGCTGGTCGGAGACGGCCTGCTTGGAGTCGGCCTCGACTTCTCCCCGGGCCTTGACCCCGGCGAGGTCCATGGCCTTGAAGACGTAGGTGCTCATCTCGCCGCTCCCTACGCCGCCGCCAGCGATCCCGCGCCGAGCAGGCGCCGCAGCTCCTCGGGCGTGGACGAGCGGGCTTCGGCGAGCTTCTGGGTGATCTTGCCGGCGCGCACGAGCGTCGCCAGCGAGGCGTCCATCGTCTGCATGCCCGACGCCGAGCTGGTCTGCAGGACCGAGTAGATCTGGTGGGTCTTGCCCTCGCGGATCAGGTTGCGCACCGCCGGGTTGGGCACCAGCACCTCGGTGGCGACGACGCGGCCGGAGCCGTCGGCGGTGGGCAGCAGCTGCTGGGTCATGATCCCCTGCAGCGCGACCGACAGCTGCACCCGCACCTGGCCCTGCTGGTGGGCGGGAAACACGTCGATGACGCGGTCGATCGTCTGGGCGGTGTCCTGGGTGTGCAGCGTCGCGAACACGAGGTGGCCGGTCTCCGCGGCGGTCAGGGCGGTGGAGATCGTCTCCAGGTCGCGCATCTCGCCGACGAGGATCACGTCGGGGTCCTGGCGCAGGGCGGCCTTCAGCGCGTCGGCGAAGCTCTGCGCGTCAGAGCCCAGCTCGCGCTGGTTGACCAGGCACTTCTTGTGCGCGTGCAGGAACTCGATCGGGTCCTCGATCGTCATGATGTGCTCCTCGCGCGTGCTGGTTGATCTCGTCGATCATCGCCGCCAGCGAGGTGGACTTGCCCGAGCCGGTCGGGCCGGTGACGAGCACGAAGCCGCGCGGACGGCGCGTGAACTCGTGCACGGCGGCGGGCAGCCCGAGCTCGTCGATCGAGGTCAGCCCGAACGGGATCAGGCGGAAGGCCGCGCCGATCGCGCCGCGCTGGTAGTAGGCGTTGACGCGAAAGCGCGCGTGGCCGGGGATCGAGTAGGCGAAGTCCAGCTGCCAGTTCGGTCTCCAGGCGCTGGCGCTGATCGCCGGTGAGGATCGAGTAGACGATCTCGCGCGTATCGGTGGAGGACAGCTTCGGATAGTCCTCCAGCGGCGTCAGCCGCCCGCGCACGCGCACGGTCGGGTGCGCCCCCGAAGCTCAGATGCAGGTCCGAGGCGCGGCGGGAGACGACCTCCATCAGGAGGTCTGCGAAATCGATGTCCATGCCCGCCCATCGACAGATGAGGGCTCGGCCATTAGCGCCGGCAGGTGCGCGTTGCGGCGACTGGACGAAGGTATGAGCCCACGCGTGGGCGAGTCGAGCCACAGGCGGCGCACCCGGGCTCAGCTGCTGCCGATGACCCGAGCGATCTCGGCGATCGAGGTGCGGCCCTGGCGGACCTTCTCCAGGCCGTCGTCGCGCAGGCGGCGCATACCCTGGCGGACGGCCACGTCGCGGATCTCCTCCGCGGAGCGGCGTTCGAGCGCCAGCGTCTGGATCTCCGAGGAGACGCTCATCACCTCGTACAGGCCGACGCGCCCGCGGTAGCCGCTGCCGCCGCAGCGCCGGCAGCCGACGGGCTCGTAGGCCTCGAGGTCGACGAGCGCTTTGTAGCCGTTCTCGCGCAGGACCTGGGCGGAGATGATCGCGCGGCGCTTGCAGTTGGAGCAGAGCATCCGCGCCAAGCGCTGGGCGACGACGCAGTCAAGCGCGGAGGCGACGAGGAACGGCTCGATGCCCATCTCGACCAGGCGCGTGATCGCCGAGGGCGCGTCGTTGGTGTGCAGCGTCGAGAGCACCAGGTGGCCGGTGAGCGCGGACTCCATCGCGATCTGGGCGGTCTCGCGGTCGCGGATCTCCCCGACCATGATCACGTCGGGATCGGCGCGCACCATCGAGCGCAGCCCGGCGGCGAACGTGAGACCCACCTTGGGCGAGACCTGCACCTGGGTGAGCCCGGAGATTTCGTACTCGACCGGGTCCTCGACGGTGATGATGTTCTTCTCTGAGGTGTTGAGCTTCTGCAGCGCCGCGTACAGCGTCGTGGACTTGCCCGAGCCCGTCGGGCCGGTGACGAGCACGGCGCCGTGGGTCTCGTGAAAAGCGCGTTCGAAGCGCTCGCGCTCGGGCTCGGCCATGCCGAGGGTCGTCCAGCGCGACGACGACCGAGTCCTTGTCGAGCACGCGCATCACGACCGCCTCGCCGTGCACGCTCGGCAGCGTGACGACGCGCAGGTCGACGTGGCGGCCGTCGACGGCTAGGCCGACGCGGCCGTCCTGGGGCAGGCGGCGCTCGGCGATGTTCAGCTCGGCCATGATCTTCACGCGCGAGACGACGCCGGCCGCCATCCGGCGCGGGACGGTGGTGACATCCTGCAGGACCCCGTCGACGCGGAAGCGCACACGCAGCTCGCGCCCATCGGGAGACAGGTGGACGTCGGAGGCGCGCCGCTCGACCGCCTGAGCGACGATCTGGTTGACGAGCTTGACGACCGGCGCGTCATCGGCCGTCTCGTGCAGGTCGACGACCTCCGCCACGCCCTCCTCGGACTGGTCGGCCTGCCCGTCGGAGTCGGTGACGACGTCCTCGAGGCGATCAAGGCGCGAGATCAGGGTGGCGATGTCCTCGGGCGGGGCGACCGCGACGCGTACCTCGTAGCCGGTCATGATCGCGATGTCGTCGACCGCCAGGACGTTCGAGGGATCGGCCATCGCCACCAGCAGCGTGCGCTTGTCGGCGAACGCGACGGGCACCGCCTGGTAGCGCTTGGCGGCGGTCGTGGTGACGAGGTTGGCGGCGGACATGTCGACCGGGAACATGCCGAGATCGAGATGATCCAGGCCATAGCGCTCGGCGAGCGCGCGCGCGAGGCTGTCGTGGGTGAGCGCGCCGCCTTCGAGCAGGACGCGCTCGGGAGTCGTGCCAAGGCTGCGCGAGCTCTCGATCGCCTCGTCGACCTGCCCGCGCGAGGCCAGCCCCATATCGACGATCACGTCGGTCAAGAAGCGCGAGGAGGAGCCGCGGCGGCTGGGCCTGGTGATGCCGGTCCACTCGCCCTCGCGCGGAGCCGCAGCCGGACGGGCCTCCTCGTCCACAGCGGGCGCGAACGCCGCCTGAGACTCCTCGGCTTGGTCGATCGTCATGTCCCTGTCGAGAGCGACCTCGCCGTCGAGAGCAACCTCTCTGTCCAGTGCGACCTCCGTGTCGATGGCAATCTCCCGGTCGAGCGCGATCTCCGTGTCGAGCGTGATGTCCTCGCCGAACGCGACACCGTCGTCCGTCGCCATGCCGTCGTCGGTCGCGACGGTCCGCTCGACTTCGATGACCGGATCGCTGGACGCGTCCGGCGCATCGCCGATGCCGAAGATCGCGTGCAGGTCGGGGCCGGTCTGTTGCGGCGCTTCGCTCATCGCGGGAGAGCGTTTGCGGTCCGGGGGGAGGCCACAAGGAAAGCCTTGGAAGGCTCCCCTCCCGCCATGGAGGTGCGCAGGTCTGGCCCTGCCGGCTGGAGCGCGTGGCTCATCGCGACCGCGTTCCAGGACGCGCGCCCTCGACCCACGACCTGTCCTGGCGTGGACCTGCGGCGCTAGTCGCCCAGGGCGCGGCGCATGACCTCCAGCGGCGGCTCGACGCCCGTCCACAGCTCGAAGCTGAGAGCGCCCTGCGCGAGCAGGATCTCCAAGCCCTCGACCGTGTACGCGCCGTGAGCGTTTGCGGCGGCGAGCAGTGGGGTGGGTGAGGAGCGGTAGACGAGATCGACGACATGAGAGTAGGTACCGACTTGATCGAACGTAAGCTCCAGGAGGTTGAGCCCCTGGGGCTCACTGGCCGACTGTATTAGGCCCTCGTCCTCGCGCTCAAGCCCAACGGAGGTGCAGTTGACGAGCAGGTCGGCGGGCTCCGGAGTGGCTACGGCGCGCACGTCGAGATCGCGCGCGAGAGCAGTGGCACGCTCGAAAGTGCGATTCCAGACCGACACCTCGCGCGCGCCGGCCTCGCGCAAGGCCCAGACGACGGCGCGCGCCGAGCCGCCCGCGCCGAGCACCAGCACACTCATGCCGCGGGGAGAGACGCCGAGCGCTGCAATGAAGCCGGGAGCGTCGGTGTTCTCGGCCGCGATCACGCCGTCCGGGGCAAGCGTGAGCGTGTTCGCCGCGCCGATCGCACCCGCGGCCTCGCTGACGGTGTCCGCGAGCGCAAGCGCGGCATGCTTGTGGGGAATCGTGACGTTCGCCCCGACAAAGCCGGCGGGCTCGAGCGCGCGAACCGTCTCGGCGAAACCACCGGGCGCCACCGGCAGCAGCTGATAGCGCCACCCGTCCATGCCGAGAGCCGCCAGCGCGGCGTTGTGCATAGCCGGCGAGCGGCTGTGCGCGACGGGCCAGCCCAGAACTCCCAAACGCGGCATCGGTTTTGCCGCCTACGATTTCTTCCGGCAGGTCGGGACGCGACCGCCGTTGTTGTGCAGCGCCTGCGTGTATGCCGCGGCGTCCCGTTCGAACTGGGCGAAGCTGGTGGAGAAGACCTGCTCGCCGCAGCCGTCCGCGCCCGCGACGTAGTACAGGTAGGAGACGTGCGCGGGATGCGCGGCGGCGTGGATCGAGGCAAGTCCGGGGTTGCCGATCGGAGTCGGCGGCAGGCCGCGATGGGTGCGGGTGTTGTAAGGAGAGTGCAGCGCCAGCTGGGCAGCCGTGAGTGGATGGGTGTAGTCGTCCAGCGCATAGCGGATCGTCGCGTCGACGCCGAGCGCCATGTTCAGGCGCAGGCGGTTGTAGATGACGGCGGCGACCTTGGAGCGGTCGCCGGGGAGCTGCGCCTCGCCTTCGATGATCGACGCGACGATCAGCAGCTGGTAGGGAGTGACATGCAGCTCGCGTGCGCGACGGACCTCTTCGTCGCCGAAGCGTTCGGTGAACGCGATCAGCTGTTCGTGCACGAGCCGGCTGGAAGGATTGCCGCGGTACAGGTCGTAGGTGGCCGGGAACAGGAAACCTTCGAGGTTGGGGGTGTCCGGCGGAGCGCCGTAATCGGCGGGATCGAGCAGCGACGAGCGCTTGGACGCGGTCAGGTAGCTGCCGGTCAGGCCCGCGGCGTGGGCGCGCGCCGCGATCTGCCGGCGAGTCTCCCCCTCTGGGATCAAGACCCGCACGACGACCCCGACCGCGATCGCCTTGCGATGCGTGGCGCTCGTGGGCCGGTCGATCGCCAGCCACACCGCAACCCCGACCAGAGCCAGCGCCAGCAGGGCGAGCATCCGTGCAAGCGGTGAGCGCCTGTGTCTCTGCCGGGATGGAGGCGCCAGCGAGGAGATCGGCACCGGCGAGACGGTGGTCGACGGTGGGATGACGGACGACGGTGGGATGACGGACGACGGTGGGATGACGGACGACGGTGGGATGACGGACGACGGTGGGATGACGGACGACGGTGGGACAGTGGGCGACGGCGGGACAGTGGGCGACGGCGGGACAGCCGGCGAGGGCGGGACGACGGCTGGCGGCGGGAAGATGGGCGGCTCAGGGACATCGACCTCATCCGCGACAGCCGGAGGCGGTAGCGGCGGGCCAGATGGCTGGGTCACGACGACCGGAGCGGGCGACGAATCCTCCAGGCCGTTTGGAGATCGCCCGGCGCGCCGGCGAGCGCGCTCGGCGCGATCGCGCTCGCGCTCCTCCTCGGTGCGGGCGGAGGGCTGTGAACGGTCGGAAGGCACGTCGCCGGTGAGCCTCCTAGCCCTGACGCTGCTTGGCGAGCAGCCAGCTCTCGAGCAGGTGGGCCGCCGCGCGCGAATCCTCGCCTGCCCGAAACGAGCCCTGATACCGGCGCGCGATGCGGGTGGTGAAGCGCTCGTCGTGAAGCTCCACGGGCAGACCCTCCCCCAGACGCAGCGACAGACGCTGGGCGAACTCACGGGTCTCGCGGGTCTGGTCGGAGTCGCTCCCGCGCAGCGATACGGGCAGCCCGACGACGACCCGCTCGACGTCACGATCGCGGATGAGCTCTTCGATCTCCGCAAGCCCGCGCCGGCTGGCGGGACGGGCGATGGTCTCGATCGGCGTGACGATCGTGCCGGAGGGGTCGCTGAGCGCACAGCCGCAGCGAGCGCTGCCGTAGTCGAGGGCGAGCACGCGCATCAGGGTTCGCGCCAGAATAGATCGTGAGATTTTCTTGTGTAGACCCTCATGATTCCAGCGCCGTCTCGATCGCCGTGCGGGCGGCGGCGAGCGCGTCGTCGAGCTTGTCCGGGTCGCGCCCGCCGGCCTGCGCGACGGTGTCGCGTCCCCCTCCCCCACCGCCGACCACGGCCGCTGCGACCTTGACTACCGCGCCGGCCTTGACGCCCCGCGCGATGAGCTCGGGGGCGACGCTCGCCGCGAGATGCACACGACCGTCGACGGCCGTCCCGAGCACGATCGCCGCCTCGCCCAGCTGGCCTCTGAGACGGTCGAGGATCTCCAGCAGCGCCTTCCCGTCCACACCGTCTACGCTGGCAACGAGCACCGACGCGCCCGAGATTGGTTGGGCGCCCTCGGCAAGCGCCGCGATGTCCACAGCGGCGCCATTCGGGCCGGCGCCCTCGCGCACTGCGCGCTCCAGCTCTCGCCGCTCCCGCTCGCGGGCGCGCAGGGTGGCGAGCGCCTCCTCCGGTCGGGCGCGCAGCTCCGCGGCCAGCTCGCCGAGCAGGCGATCGTGTCCGCGCAGCAGCTCCGCGGCCCCGGAGCCGGTCACGGCCTCGATACGGCGCACGTTGGCGGCCGAGGACGTCTCGGTCAGGATGTGAAAGACGCCGATCTCGGCGGTGCTGCGCACGTGTGTGCCGCCGCACAGCTCGCGCGAGTAGGAGCCGTCGCCGATCTGGACCATGCGCACGACGTCGCCGTACTTCTCTCCGAACAGAGCCATCGCACCGAGGCGCCGAGCCTCCTCCAGCGTGGTGGAGATCGCGCGAACGGGATCGCCGGCGGCGATCCACGCATTGACTGCGTCCTCGACGTCGCGCAGCTCCTCGGCGCTCAGCGCGCCGGTGTGGGTGAAGTCGAAACGCAGCTTGTCGGGTCCCACATAGGAGCCGGCCTGGCGGACATGCGTACCGAGACGCTCGCGCAAGGCGGCATGCAGGATGTGGGTCGCCGTGTGGTTGCGCTCGGTGGAGCGGCGCGCCGCGTGGTCCACGCGAGCGAGCACGGGCCCCTCGGGGACGAGCGTTCCCTGCTCGAGTGAGACCTCCAGCGCCTGGTCGTCGCCAAGCCGAAAGACATCGGTCACGCGCGCCAGGCAGGAGCCGCCGGCGCATTCGATCGTGCCGGTGTCGGAGACCTGACCTCCCCCGGAGGGATAGAACGGGGAATCGGCGAGCTTGACCAGGAAGCGCCCCCCGACTGAGGCTCCGTTTGAGGTCGAGGCGCCGTCGCCCGTGCTTTCGGCGTCGGCAGAGCGGCTGGAGCCCGTGTCGGCGATGGGCTCGAGCGCCCCGACGGTGGTCGGCTGAAGCTCGGTCTCATAACCGGTGAAGCGCGTAGAGAACCCGGCGGAGGCCGCCAGCTCGCGAGCACGTTCGCGGGGATCGGCCCCGCCGTCGCTTGCGGTCACGCCCGCCGCAGCCGCACGAGCCCGGGCGCGCTGGGCATCCATGAGGCCATCGAACTCGGCTCGATCGTCAACCGACAGGCCCGACTCGGCCAGCAGCTCGACGGTGAGGTCGATCGGGAATCCGAACGTGTCGTGCAGGCGAAACGCCTCGCCGGCGGGGATCGTCTGCTCGCTCGCGTCACGCACGCGCGAGATCAGCTCGTCGAGGAGCCGCGTGCCCTGCTCGAGGGTGCGCCCGAAGGCATCCTCCTCAGATGCAAGCCACCGCTCGATCGGGTCGTGCTGATCGAGCAGCTCGGGATAGGCGCCGGCCATCAGCTCGCGCACGACCGTCGCGTAGCGCAGCAGGAAGCCGGGCGCCATGTCCAGGCGGCGGCCCTGCAGGATCGCGCGGCGAGTGAGCCTGCGCAGAACGTAGCCGCGGTCCTCGTTTGAGGGAACCACGCCGTCGGCGATCAGGAACGACATGCCACGAGCATGGTCGGCCAGGATCCGCAGCGCGCGGTCGGTGCCCGGATCTCCCGTACGGCCACCAGTAGCGCCTTCGCCGCCTGCACGCCCGGCGAGCTCCCGACCGAGGTCCATCAGCGGCTGGAACTGGTCGGTGTCGAACACGGACTCCTTACGTTGCAGGATCACCGCCAAGCGGTTGAGGCCAAGGCCGGTGTCGATGTTGCGCGCCGGCAGCGGTTGCAGATCGTCGTGAGGGTTCTGGTCGTACTGCATGAACACGAGATTCCAGTACTCCAGAAACCGCTCGTTATCGCCTCCGGGTAGATCCTCAGGGGAGCCGAACGAGAGGCCGCGGTCGATGTAGAGCTCCGAGCAGGGACCGCTGGGACCGACCGGGCCGGCTTCCCAGAAGTTCTCCGAGCGCGGACAGCCGACGATCCGCTCGCGTGGCACGCCGACGGCCTGCCACAGCTCGATCGCCTCCTCGTCTGCTCCCAGCCCGAGGATGTCATCGCCGGCGAAGACCGTCACCCAGATGTCGGCAGGATCGAAGGAGAAGACTTCCAGCGAGAGATCCCACGCGAAGCGGATCGCCTCGGCCTTGAAGTAATCGCCGATCGAGAAGTTGCCCAGCATCTCGAAGAACGTAAGGTGGCGCAGGGTGCTGCCGACGTGCTCGATGTCCGGCGTGCGAAAGCACTTCTGACAGCTCGTCAGCCTGAGCGCGGGCGGAGTCTCACGACCGAGGAAGTAGGGCTTCAGCGGCTGCATGCCGGCGGTCGTCAGCAGGACCGTGCGATCGTCCGCGGGCGGCACCAGGGACGCCGAGGGGATGCGCAGGTGGTCGCGCTCGGCGAAGAAGCCGAGATAGCGCTCGCGAATCTCGTCAGACGTCATCGAAGATGATCTTAAGGGAGCCTTGGCCGGGCGATCGTGCCGTGGCCGACGATCAGCTCGCCCGCGTACAGGCAGGCGACCTGGCCGGGAGCGGTGCGCTCGGCCGGCTCGATCAGCTCGACCTCGATCGATGGGTGCACGCCGGCTGGCGGATGCTCGGCGAGACGGCAGCGCAAGCGCGCGCCGCGGTAGCGGACCTTGATCGCATCGACGGCAACCCCGTCGCGATGCAGGGTCGCGTCGCACACGGGCACGGTATGGGTGAGCAGCTCGTCGCGCGAGCCGACCGTGACCGTGTTCGACGACGGGTCTGTTGCAAGCACATACAGCGGCTCGCCGCGACCGTCCAGACCTCGCCCGGCGCCCAAGCCGCGGCGCTGCCCGACGGTGAGCGTGTGCGTGCCCGAGTGCTCGCCCAGCAGACGCCCGTCGCGGTCGACGATCGGCCCTGCGCGTACGCCCAGGCGACCATGGCGAGCGAGGAAGTCGGTCCGGCGGGTGCCGGCGAGAAAGCAGAGGTCCTGCGAGTCTGGCCGGCGCGCGACCGCAAGGCCGGCCTGCTCGGCGAGCGCGCGCACCTGCGGCTTGGTCAGCTCACCGAGCGGGAACCGCAGGCGCTCGAGCGACTCCGGCGACAGCGCGGTCAGCGCGTAGCTCTGATCCTTATCGGGATCGACGGCCATCTGCAGCAGCGGCCCGAGAGCGGGCTCGTCGCGGTGAACGCGCGCGTAGTGGCCGGTCGCGAGCGTCACCGAGCCCAGGCGGGCGGCGAGCTCGAGCATTGCGTCGAGGCGCACAGAGCCGTTGCAGCGCACGCACGGGTTCGGCGTGAGGCCATCCGCGTGAGCGGTCAGCCACGGGTCCACGACGCCGGCGCGGAACTCGGCGCGCAGGTCGATCGAGAAGTGCGGCACGCCGAGATCGTGCGCAAGCGCACGCGCGCCGCGTACGGCCTGAGCCGAGCAGCAGCTGAGATCGCCGTCGTTCTCGGGATCCGACCACAGCTCGAGCGTGACCGCCACCGCCTCATCTCCGGCTCGAGAGACGAGCAGCGCGGCGACCGCGGAGTCCACACCGCCGCTCATCGCGACCAGCGTGCGGCTGGCGGTCGGGGCAAGATGGGCCTGCTCGCGCAGCGCGTAGCCGAGCGCGCGGTGCAGCGCGTCGGCCGCGAGCTCCGCGGCGTGGCGCTTGGCTGGGCTCAGCCCGCCGAGCTCGGCGGCGATCGCGTCGGGGCCGATCAGCGCCGCCCCAAGCAGGGGGATGTCGCGTCGCAGCAGCGAGACGACCGCGCTGCCAGCCGCGATCGTCGCGCCGCAGCCGCTGGCGTCAAAGCCGGCGTCGAGTATGCGACCGTCAGGGCTGTCAGGGTCCAGCGACAGCGAGATGCGAATCAGATCGCCACACACGGCCCCGCCCGCGGCGCCGGTATGCGCTCCCGCAGGAGCGTACCCCCGCGCGAGCGGCCGTTCGAGGTGCTCAGCCAGGCCCGTTGCGACGGTCACCTGGTCGAGTGTACGGGCTAGGAACCCCTTTGAAAGGGGTTCTAGGGGTGCCGGGATTCGCTTACGGCCTGCTCGATCGAGAACGCGTCGGTAAGACCGGTCAGCGTAGTCGTCTGGCCGTGGCGGTTGACGATCAGCAGAGTTGGCGTCTGGTAGACCTGGACCGCGTGCGTGATCGAGCCGAACGCGCCGACCTGGCTGGCCGAGGCGTAGTGGACCGCGACCTTGCCGCCGAGCGCATGCTGGACCGCCGGAAGTTCTTTGTGGACGGCGACATCGTCAGAGCCGTGCGGGTTCCAGAACAGGACCAGCACGGTCTTGCCCTGTTGCAGCTCGTGTTCGACGGTGGCCTGCATGCGCGGCGTGGTGGCGGCGGGCTTGCCCGTCGAGGAGGAGTGCTTGGTGATGGTGGTCCTATGCACGACCGTGGTGTGATGGACGGTCGGAGACGTGGACCGCTTGACGGTGACAGTCGACGTCGTCGTGCCAGACGCTGTCGTGGACGCTGTCGTGCTGGCGGCTTCGGCGTGTTCGAAGTGCTTGGCGTCGCTCTGGGATTGGGCGACCGCGCCGTGTGCTTTGTTGACCGCGCGGGTGAGCCCCTGCACCCCGGGTGCGGGCCCGTGGTAGATGGGCGTCGGCGCGGCGGCCGACTTCGCCTGCGCGGCAGCGGACGGTGTCGCCGGGGCGCTCGAGCCAGACGCGCTCGAGCCCGCGCCGCCGGTCGAGCTGGTGCTGTGTCCGCGCAGCGCCACGAACCACACCGCGACGAACAGCGCAAACGCGACGAGAGCGATCTGAAACGGACGGGAGATCTGGGTCATCTGTCCCAGTGTCGGCAGTTACCGGCTCTGAGTTGAACCGTGCCCGAAGCATTGGACTCCCGCGCCGCGCCGGCGCCTTCACTCCCGCGGCGACCATGACACATAACGATCGCTCATGAACCGCCCGCTCCGGGATCGATCTGTGCGGTGCAGCGCTGGCTCCGCCGTCCAAAATATCCCGACAGCTGTCCGCACCGGCAGGATGCGATCACAACGAGCGCAGGCCATGCACGACGGCTTGCACGACGGCGTCGAGAGCAAGCGTCTCCTGGGCGCCGCCGATCGTGTCTTTGAGCGTGACAGCATCGGCGCTGATGATCGCCACATAGCGGGCGTCGAGCGCGTGGGCGAGGCCGAGCTGACCTTTGAGCGAGCGCCCGGCCAGCTCCATCTGCGCCGTGACCCCAGCCGCGCGAGCCTCCGTCAGGAGCGCGAACGCGCCCGCCGGCGCATATACCGGCCGATCTTCGACCGTTCGATCGCCGTCGCGGCCAGGCTCATAGGCCACGAACAGGTCCAGGGGCGCACGCGCCGCCGGCGGAGGGGCGCCCGCGAGCAGGATGCGCTCGATCCCCGCGGCCCAGCCGATGCCCGGAGTCCAGGGACCGCCGAGCTGCTGGACCAGGCCGTCGTAGCGTCCGCCGCCGCCGACGCCGCTCTGGGCGCCGAGCGCATCGGAGGTGAACTCGAACACCGTCCGCGTGTAGTAGTCCAACCCGCGCACCAGCGTAGGGTCGATCTCATACGTGACGCCGGCGGCGTCCAGGAGGGCGCGGACCTCCGCGAAGTGCTCGGCGTCCTCACTGCTGAGGAAGTCGCGCAGCAGCGGCGCGGTCTCCATCACCTGCAGCGTGCCGGGGTGCTCGGAGTCGAACGCGCGCAGCGGGTTCTGCTCGATGCGCGCCCGCACGTCCTCGGACAGGTCGCCGGCATGCGCACTCAGGTGACCCTGCAGTCGCTCGCGGTACTCCCGACGGGCGGCGAGGCTGCCCAGGCTTGACAGACGCAGCCGCACAGAGGCGCCCGCCACGCCCATCTCGTCAAGCAGCGCCGCGAGCAAACAGATCGACTCGGCGTCGACCGCCGGATCCTCCGAGCCGAGCGCCTCCGCGCCCACCTGCCAGAACTGGCGATAACGTCCGGCCTGGGCGCGCTCGTGGCGGAAGAAGCTCGACAGGTACCACAGCCGCACGGGCTGGCGGAGCTTGTGCATGCCGTGCTCCACATACGCGCGGCAGACGGGCGCGGTGCCCTCGGGGCGCAGGGTCAGCGAACGCCCGGAGGCGTCCTCGAACGAGTACATCTCCTTGCGGACGATGTCCGTGGAGGCGCCAACGCCGCGAGCGAACAGCTCGGTCGCCTCGAAGGTGGGCGTCTCGATGCGCTCGTAGCCTGCGCCCTCGAGGATCGCACGCGCGTGGGTCTCCAGGGTGGCCCGCGCCGAGGACTGCTCGCCGAGCACGTCATACGTGCCTCGGGGAGCTTTGATTCGATCCGCTGCGCTCAACTGCCGACCACGCCGTCCGAGCGCGGCGCCCCGCCCCGGACCGGCGCTGCCTGCGCCACAGAGTCCAGCCGACCGGAGCGGATCTCGACGAGGAACGGGTTGGTGGCGAGCTCGCGCCCGAGCGTGGTGATGCCCATGTGGCCGGGATAGACGACCGTCTCGGGCGCCAGCGTGTCGATCAACGTCTCCAGCGAGCGTTCCAACGTCGCATGATCGGCGAACGGCAGGTCGGTGCGACCGATCGATCCCTGAAACAGGACGTCGCCGGAGACGATCGCGGTGTGGGCGGGCAGCGAGAACGTGAGATGGCCGGGGCTGTGGCCGGGCGTGAGCAGCACCTCGATGTCAAGCCCAGCTAGGCTCAACGACTCGCCGCCGGCGAGCGTGTGCTCGGGCACATAGCTCTCGAACGGCCCGAACCCCGGCGGGGTGCCGAGGCGGATGTCCTCCAGCACGGGACGCTCGACCTCGGGGCAGTACACGGGGGCGCCCGTCGCACGCGCGAGCGCGGCGACTGCGCCGATGTGGTCGAAGTGGCAGTGGGTGATGAGAATCGCGTCGATCTGCACGCCGAGATCCTCGATCGCGCGCAGCAGACGATCGGGCTCATCGCCGGGATCGACGAGCACGGCGCTGCAAGCGCCGGCCCGGCGGACGATGTACGCGTTCTCCTGGACCGGGCCGACCGTGAAGCAGCGGACGTCGAGCTCGCTCATCTGCGGTCTGCTCCCCGCACGAGCACAGCCGGTGCGCCGGCACGCCTCGCGCTCATCGCGCGGGCGCCTTGCCACCGCCCTGCTTGGCTTTGGAGCGCATGCGCCGGTTGTACAGCCAGGTGTCGGTGTAGTAGCTGATCGGGATGTAGAACACCAACACGATCGGGAACAGCGCGATCGCCTCGCTGGGCTTTTTGATCAGGAACAGGCTGACCAGCAGCATCAGCACCGCAGCGGCCATCGCCCGGTAGAACGCGCCGAGCCACGTGGGCGGACGATCCCGCTTGGGGATCTGCTCCTCGCGCGGCTTGCCGGCCTTCTCGGCCGCGGTCGGCTTGCGGCCGGTGCGACCACGCGACTCGACGACGCCCGCGGCGTTGCCACGGTGCTTGGTCTGGCGTCTGCGCTTGGTCTGGGCCATCGCCTACAAGCCTACAGCCCAAGCGCATGCTCGATCAGATGACGAACAGGATCGAAGCCCGGCAGCGGGACGTCCTGCGGGAACCCCACGAAAGCAGCACGCGGCGCCAGACCGACCAGCTCGCCGCTCGCGAGCGACGCGTGCGCGCGTACTCGCTCGACGATCAGCCCGAGCGGCAGCTCGAGCGGGCGCTCGACGTTCATCGACACCTGCGCGACCCCTCCGCCCAGCTGCACCCCGATCGCGCGCAGCCCGGGCAGGCCTTCGGCGCCGCCCTCGCGGATCAGAGCCGCGATCGCGCGCGCGTCGGCGATGGTCGCGGGAGGAGCGAGCTGGAGGTTGAACGCGACCAGCGGCGGGCGCGCCGCGACCAGCGTCGCGCCCGCGCTCGGATGCAGGCGCGACGGACCGAAGTCCGGACGGAGCTCGCCTGCGGCGACGCGCTGCGCCAACCCCGAGACTCCACCGCGCCGCAACTCGGCACGGGTGCGTCCGCCGCCAAGCTCCCCGTACAGGAAGACCGGCACCGCCAGCTCGTGGCCGATCCGGTCGGCCACGACGAGCGCCTCGGCACAGGCGGCGCCACGGGAGGACTCGTCCAGATAGACCACCGGCGCGACGTCCAGCGCGCCCACATGGGGATGCTCGCCGCGCCGCGCGTCACCCTCGGACATCACGTCGACCCGCGACACTGCCTCCGCGGCGCCCCGCACCAGCGCGTCCGAGAGCGCCGCCGGCCGCCCTGCGAGCGTGAACACCGAGCGGTGGTGATCGACGTCGCAGTGGACGTCCAGCAGCCTGACCTCTCCCCCCGACCTGATCTCTCCTCCCGCCTGTCTGACCTCTCTCCCCGCCTCGAACCCCCGCGAGATTGCCTGCACGATGGCAACGTCACAGCCCTCCGATACGTTCGGGACGGCCAGGAGGGTCGGCAGGCGTCGGGCGCGGACAGCCTCAGGCACCGGCCACACAGTAGGGCAACCCGGTATCCGCCACCGCGCGACATCCGGGCTCGCCATGCTCGCACCGGCGGGCGGGCGTCAGGATCGATGAGGCTAAACTGCGCCGCCCCGCCGGAGTAGCTCAGCTGGTTAGAGCAGCGGAATCATAATCCGCGTGTCGGGGGTTCGAGTCCCTCCTCCGGCATCACCGAAAGCCTTCTAACCAAGCGGTTTTGACCTTATCAGGGTCTCCCGACGGTGGTCCTTAATTTCCCCACTGATTTCCCCAGAGGGCGTCGCGGGGGCGCGGACCATCGAAAACGGGGCGCCTACAGGCCCAACGCGGCCTCGATCAGCTGACGCTCGCGGTCGAAGTCGAGGATCGGGATGTCCTCGGGGAAGCCCTCGACCGCGGCCTTCGGCGCCAGGCCCACGATCTCGGCCGCCGCGACCTCCGCGTGCTCGGCGACCGCTTCAATGATCCGTGTCAGCGGCAGCTCGAAGGGGCGCTCCACGTTCATCGACACCTGCGCTGTTGCGCGAGAGTGGAGCGCGACGCCGATCGCCCTGAGTCCTGGCAGGCCCTCCGCTCCGCCTTCGCGGATCAGAGCGGCGATCCTGCGCGCGTCGCCGATTGTGGCCGGCGGCGCCAACTCCAGGTTGAACGCCACCAGGGGCTCTCTGGCAGCCACCAGCGTTGCGCCTGCCGTGAAGTGCAGCGCCGGTGGACCGAAGTCGGGGCGCATCTCACCGGCGGCCATCCGTTCGGCGAGACCCCGGCATCCGCCACGGCGTAGCTCGGCGCGTGTGCGCGCTGGCTTGCTCTTGGTGGCGGTCAGCTCACCGTAGAGGAAGACCGGGATCTCAAGCTCCGCGCCAATCCGATCAGCCACAACAAGGGCCTCGGCGCACGCCGCACCCCTCATCGCGGGGTCCAGGTAGACCACCGGGAGCACATCGACGGAGCCCACGTGTGGGTGCGCTCCCCGGCTGCCGGCTGGGTCACTCATCACGTCGATCTTGCTCGCCGCGGCCCTCGCACCCGTCACGAGCGCGTTGGCGAGGGTTCCAGCGCTGCCCACCAAGGTCAGCACCGCGCGGTGATGGTCAGGGTCGGCGTGAACGTCCAAGAGTCGGGTGCGCTCGCCTGCTGTGAAGGACGACGCGATGGCGTCGATCAGGGCTCGGTCACGGCCCTCCGAGATGTTCGGGACCGCGAGCAGTGGAATCGGGTCGGGGACCACCGCAGCGGACTAGATCAGAAAGCGCGGTCGCATCCGCACATTCTTGCCGAGCAGTGCGACTCGGCCGCAGCGCTCGGCTTCTGAGAGGAGGTGCCTAGAGCGTTGGCTGCTCAGCGAGCCAATCGTCGAGCATCTGGCGCGTAAAGCGGATGTGCCGGCCTACTCGACGACAAGGCAGGCGACCAGCCCGCACGGCCTCATAGACCCAGCTCGTCTTCACGTTGAGATACCAGGCGGCGTGCTCGGGGCGAAGGAGTCGATCTTCGGCCAGCGTGGCCTGTGGGTTTGTTGTTGATGTGCCTTCCATGTGGTTGTAGACCCCGATCGAACTGGAGCGGCCAACGACTTTTGTGCTGAGCGATTGCGAGAGCGGGAGCGCCAAGTCGCTCGTCTTAGAGTTGTGAGTCACGCTCAGCGGGCAGCGTCTCCGGATTCGCCGTCCGCCAGGGCTGGATGAACCTCCCACTCGCGGTGCTTGCTGCGACCGCAGGCACCTCGTCGGGTCGCTGCTCGCCTACGGCCTCGGCGCGAGCCGACTCGTTGAGCGCGTACCCGTTGCGCGCTCCGCGCTGCACGGCTGGAACGGCCTGCTCGCTCGCGAGCCTGCAGCTCGGACCCGAGCAGGAAGTAGGCGAGGGGGCCTATCCCGCGATGTCTGCGTGATCGCTGAGAGGGGCGATCTCTAGTCCGTGGGCGACGCGCGGTGATCCGTCTACTTCGTAGCGAATGTCAACGGTGTCGTTTTGTCGGTAGGTGCCGACACCCCAGGCGCCTAGAAACCACCGCCAGCCGGAGATGCGGTCCTTCCGCAGCGGCCGGCTGAACACGAGTGGGCGCCCTTCGACATCGAAGTCCACATACGCCAGCTGGAGTACCCCGTTGAGATACACCTCATAGTCCCCGTCGAGGTCGCCGGGAAGCTGCACTATGGAGCGAGCGCTCACGATGGCGCTCCGGGGCCGGGCGTTACCGGGCTGGTCGGGCCTGCGTCGTTGAGGTCATCGAGCAGCGTCTGCGTGTATTGGAAGTGAGAGCTCAGCAGCAGTCTCGCGAACTCTAGGAGCTGGCACGTCCGCGGATCGCGGACCCGGTAGAAGACGCTCGTGCTCTGGCGACGGGTGGCAAGGATTCGTTGGCGTCTGAGGATGCTGAGGTGCTGGGAGGTGCCTCCAGGCTCGACTTGGAGCGCCGCTTGTATGTCCCGGACGCTCATTTCCCCGTGGGTGCGGAGCAGTTCGAGCACGCGGACCCTCACGGGATGGCCAAGCGCGCGGAAGAACTCGGCGTTGATGGCAGCGGCCGGAGCTTTCGGATCGCTGGCTCGCGGGGGCGAAGTTCGGGTTGCGCTCATTGCTCGTCGTCTTTGACAAGAGGAGCGCCGGACTCCCGACCTGTATGACACATCAGTCCAGTCTATCCTAATCTTAGAAGATGGTAGGGTAATAAGTAATGCCTAGTTCGGAGATGAGAATGACAAGATGGGCCTCCGCGGAGTCTCCGCTGCACGCCTTCAGCCTCACTCTCTCGGGTGAGGATGCGCAGAGCCGCAGCGTCGGATGGCTGCACTGGCGGGCGGCTTTTCGTGAGCTGTGGAGCCAGCTCTCCGGTGCCGCGCGTATGGCACTTGGCGCGATTGACGATCTTCTGCGCGCGATCGTCGATCCGGCTGGACGGGTGCCGTCCAATCAAGCGAGCGACCGATGCCGCTGAGGACAGCAGAGGCGCCAGCCATCATCTCTGAGCGCTACGACGCTCGGCTCGCCCGGGATGTCCTGGCGGGTGGCTCGAGCGCTTCGCGGGCCGCGATGACGCTGCTGGAGTACAGCGACCCCGCGACGCTCGACGCTGCGATCGAGCTCGTTGCCGAGCAGGGCGCAGTGACCGGTGATGCGTTCGATTGCGTCGCGGATGCCTGGGAGACCCACCGTCACCTAAAGCACCTCTGCTGGGACTAGCTCGTGGCTCCATCATCAGTAGATGGAACCACGACTCGCCACGAGCGATGGCGCGTATGCAGCTACGTCCTCGACCGGCGCGAATTCAACGACATTCGAATTCGTTTGCCCCGCGCGGTGCGGCGCGACGTTAAGGCCGTGCCGGAGGGTCATGTGGGGCTCGTTGCTCAGGCGGTCGTAGGCGAGGAGGGCGATTTGCCGCTGGCTGTTCTGTACGACAGCGCACCGGCGAGCGTTGCCAGCGAGAGCATGAAAAAGCTAGAGCGCCGGCTGGCAGAGATGTTGACATGAGGCCAGATCGAGCACACCTACGCGACCGGACGCGGTGCCCTCAGAGCGTGGCGCCTACTGCGAGAGCACTGAACGCTCCGTGCCGCCCGCGCTGGCTGCGCTATCTATGCGAGCACGCCGTCGCGCTCGCCGTGATCGGGATGGTCGTCTTGATCGCCCTCCCGCCAGCGCTGATAACTCCCTCGGGTGCGCTAGAGATCCTCGCAACGGGCGCCGTGACGCTGCTCGGGTGCGTCCTGGTGGCGGTCATCTGCTACGAGAGTCTGCGTCGGTGAGCGGCGATGAGCTGGGTCAACAGATGCTCGCGGCCCCCGATGAAAAGTGTGAGTGGCGACGTGATTTCTCACTAACCGGAGATACCGCAAGCGACACTCGTCGCTGGCTGCGCACCTCCCTCAGCGAATACCTCACGCGGGAGCGGCTGGACACCGCCGTGCTGCTCGTTGAGGAGATAGTCGGCGTGTACGGCCGGCGTGCGCTCGCGAACCAGTCGATCACCGTGCTGCTCACACTTGAGGGGGACCTCCTGCGGGTTGAGGTCATCGAGCCAGAGCAGACGCAGCGACCGGCCGCGGTAGTTGAGATAGGACGCCCCACCGGAGGACTGATGATGGTCGCTAGGAACGCTCGCGGCTGGGGAATGACACTTGGGCCGCCCGTCCGAGTCTGGTTTGAGGTCTAAACGAGAAATGCGCGCATCGATCTGCCCCGATTCGGTAACGCCAGTCCTCTGTGGGCTGAGCGTCTGATGGCCTCGGCCGGCGCGCTGGCTCTCGCGGGTGTCTCGGCGCTCCTCGCGGGCACGCTCGTGGCGGCGCCCAGGTGCTCTCCCCGGTCAGGGCTCGCCGTGCAGTCGCTCGGCACGGTGTGCCTCGGTGGCGCCGGGGTGTGGGTGCTCGCGTCCAGGCACGCTGTGGGCGCCGGCTTTCACGGGGGCGTGCGCCCGGCGTTTGGCCTGGATGGTCTCAGCGGATTCTTCCTGTTGGTCGTCGCGATCGTTGGGGCGCCCGCCACGCTGTTCGCGCGGGACTCTCTGGGCGCTACTCCGCAGGGCCGCGCACTCGCCGCCACGACCGGCTTGTTCCTGCTGACGCTGGTGGGGTTCCTGACCGCTCGTGACGTGAGCACGTTTCTGGGTTTCTGGGAGTTGATGACGCTCCTTCCGGCGGCAACGATCCTGCTCGCACGCCAGGATCGTGAGGCCCGACATGGCGTGTTCGTGTATCTGGCGATCACACACATCGGTGGTGCCGGCGTGTGGGTCTCGATGCTCGTGCTGGCTAGGCACGGTGCGCTTGGAGGGCACCCTCTGGGTGGGAGTCTGGCGACGTTCGTCGTGTGCGCGTCCCTGATCGGTTTTTCCACTAAGGCGGGGCTGATGCCGTTTCATTCCTGGCTTCCACGCGCGCACCCGCTTGCGCCGGCGCACATCTCGGCGCTGATGTCGGGGGTGATGATCAAGCTCGCGCTCTACGGGCTGGTGCGTGTCTTGTTTCAGTGGCTGACCCCGCCGGGATTGTGGGTCGGCATCACTCTGATGGCGGTTGGCGCGATGTCGTGCGTGGGAGGTGTGCTCTACGCATTGATGCAGCACGAGCTCAAGCGTCTGCTCGCGTTTTGCTCTATCGAGAATGTGGGGATCGTGGCGCTCGGGCTCGGTGCCTCGCTCGTCTTCCGCGACATCGGCCAGCCGATGTGGAGTGCGATCGCGTTCGCTGCGGCGCTGCTTCATGCGCTGAATCACGCGCTGTTCAAGGGGCTGTTGTTCCTCGGCGCGGGTGCGTTCGGAAAGGCTGTTGGTGGTTTGGAGCTCGATCGCCTCGGGGGTCTGTTGCGTCAGATGCCGTGGACGGGCGCGGCGTCCGCGCTCGGCGCGATGGCTATCGCGGGGCTGCCTCCGCTGAACGGGTTTGCCTCGGAGTGGCTGACGCTCCAGTCGCTGCTACACCTCGGGGTCGCGAGTCACCTCGGGGTCGCGCTCGCGGGCGCACTTGGCACCGCGGCGCTCGCGGGCACCACGGCGCTTGCCTTGTACTGCTTCGTGAAGGTGATCGGGCTGGTCCTGCTCGGCCTGCCGCGTCGCCCGGAGAGCGCTCAGGCAGTGGAGGTGTCCGATCGGGATGCGGGCGAGCATGGTGTTCCTAGCCGCGGCGTGCGTCGCGCTGGGCATAGTTCCAGGGCTCTTGGTGCCTACCCTCGCCGCGCTTGGGCCTGGCCGGGTGAGCTTGCCGCGCGGCGCCGGCCTTGACGTGCCCGGCACCGGGTCGCTGTCGACCCTCGCGCTGGCGCTGGCGCTCGTGGTGCTAGTGACGGGCCTGCTGAGAGTCGCCAGGAGCCGACGTGCCGCCCCGGCTCCGGCTTGGGCGTGCGGCCAGCCACCGGCGGCCGGGCTGCAGTGGACCTCAGCGGGGTTCACCAAGCCGTTGCGCCTAGTGCTGGAGACGCTTCTGCGGACGCGCCGTGAGGTGCGCCTCAGCGCCCGCTCGGGAGTCGTGCAGACGGTCTCCTATGAGGCTGACGTTCCACACCTATTCGACACAGTGCTTTACGGGCCGGTCTCGCGTGGAGCGCTGCGCGGCGCCGGGTTCGCGCGGCGGATGCAGTCGGGCAGCCTACGCGCCTATCTGATCTATCTGCTCGTGCTGTTGGGTGTGCTGTTGGCGCTCGCTCGAACGGGGGTCCTCGGATGAGCGCCGCGACGCTGATCGCGGGTACTGTTCAGATCGTGGGTGGCGTTCTGTGCGCGCCTGGGATCGTCGGGCTGATCCAGAATCTGAAGGCGCGTCTGCAGGGCCGGCGAGGGCCATCGGTGCTGCAGCCCTACCGTGAGCTTCGCCGGCTGTGGGGGAAGTCCGGGGTGGCGCCGGAACCTCGCACCCTGATCTACACGCTGGCACCCCCGCTCGCGGTTGCCTGCAGCGCGCTGGTGCTGTTGCTGCTGCCGATCGGCGGTCATGCTCCGAATTGGGGGTTGGGTAACGACGCGCTGGTCTTGGTCGGCCTGCTTGCGCTGGCTCGTTTTGGAGTGACACTGGCCGCGTGGGATACGGCCGGTGCGTTTGGCCTGATGGGCGCCGCCCGCGATCTCACCTTTTCGGTTTTCGTGGAGGGACTGTTGCTGCTGGTGTTCGTGCTGCTCGCGTTGCCGCTACACAGCACCGATCTGGTCTCGCTGGGCCAAGCCGCGAAGCTGTCATCCGTGTGGTCAACACCGGCGCATTGGGCCGCGGCAGCCGCTTTCGCTCTGGTGATAGTCGCTGAGACGGGCCGCCAGCCGGTTGACAATCCCGACACCCATCTGGAGCTCACGATGGTTCACGAGGGACCGCTGCTCGAGTACGCGGGGCGGGAGCTTGCCTATCTGCAATGGGCGGCGGCGGCGCGGCACTGGATCATGTTCGTGCTCGCGTGCGAGCTGCTGATCCCGCAGCCTGGCCCGTTCCTCGCGCAGCTCGCGGTGCTCGCCGGCGGCGTGCTCGCGCTCAGTGTGGCGCTCGCGGTGTGCGAGACCGTGCAGGCGAAGATGCGGGTGCTGCGCGTCCCGCTGCTGCTCGGCTTCGGGCTGGCACTGTGTCTCCTTGGGCTGGCGAGCTGGTTCGCCGGGGGTGGCGGATGACCGGCGCGGTGACATGGGGGCTCGTGATCAGCTCACTGGCGGTGATCGTCGTACGGCGTCGCTCCGTGGCGATCCTGCTCGTTGCGGCCAGTCCCTCGTGCTTGGTCTGTACGCGCTGACGCAGGGGTCGCATACCTCGACTGCGCTTGCGGTGACGGGGACGGTGCTGATCGCCAAGGCGCTCGTCCTTCCCGGCACTTCTGCTCCTTACCGTGCGTCGCGCTCGCAAGGAGCGTCTGATCGCGACCGAGATCCCAGCGTTAGGGCGCCTGGCGATCGCCGTCGCGGCGGCGCTCGCGGTCGAGGTGTTGATTCCCCGCTTTGGCTTGACGCAGCGCGAGTGTGGAACACGCCGCGGTCGGCGTCCTGGCGCTCGGCATCCTGACTGCGGTCGTGCGCCGCGCGGTGCTCTTTCAGGCGCTCGGGTTTCTGATCGCCGAGAACGGGATCTACTTGGCCGGGCTCTCACTTCCCGGTGGGCTGCCTGTGTTCATCGAGCTCGGACTCGTGTTCGATCTCGTGGTGATCGTGTCGGTCGCGGCGGCCTTCGCGGCGAAGATCCATGAGCAGCTCGGCAGCGGCGACAGCTCTCTGCTGGAGGCGCTGCGTGATTAACGCGCTTCTGATCGCTGTACCGGCCATCCCGATCGCTGTGGGCTTTGCTGGTGCGGGTGCCTCGCACTCCGGGGGGCGCCGATCGCGTGAACCTGATCGGCGCGAGCGTCGCCGCCGTGGTGGCGCTCACCGCGAGCATCGTCGGCCTCGTTCATGGTGCGCGCGGGCTGCACGGCTCGTGGTTTCTCCTTGACCGTGCCGGCGCGTGCTTTCTCGCCGTGATCGCGGTGGTCGGCTGGTGCAGCGCGACGGTCTCCCCGACCTACCTCGCCGGAGCAGGCAAGAGCCTGTTCAGCGCCCGCCGAGCGCGCGCCTGGTACTACACCGCGTTCTACCTGTTCTGGGCTGTACTGCTCGCGCTCGCGCTGGTGAAGAACCTCGGGGTCGCGTGGCTGCTGATCGAGGCGACGACCGGCGCCTCGGCACTGCTGGTCGCCTACAGCGGACGGCGCAACGCCCTGGAGGCCGGCTGGAAGTACCTCGTCCTCACAACCTTCGGGCTGGCCGTCGCGCTGCTGGGCATCCTGATCCTGTTCGTCGGGCTGGCACCACACGGCGGGACGCTCGCGACCCTCGACTGGCAGAGCATCGCCCGCCACGCCCGGAGCGTGCCGCACCGGACGGCGCTGTTCGCGCTGATCCTGATTCTCGTCGGGCTTGCGGCGAAGATCGGGTGGGCGCCGGTCCACAACTGGCTGCCCGACGCGCACAGCGAGGCGCCGCCGCCGGTCAGCGCGCTGCTCTCCGCCGCGCTTGCTGCCGACGGTCATGCTGATCGCCTGGCGTGTGGTGCTGACGCTCGGTCTCGCCGTCCCGCATCATCTCGCCGACCATCTAATGCTCGCGTTCGGGCTCGCGTCGTTGGCGGTCGCGGTGCCGTTTCTGTGGCGGCCGATGGCGTGGAAGCGACTGCTCGCGTATTCGAGCCTCGAGCACATGGGCATCCTCGCGCTCGGGATCGGGTTCGCCTCGCCGCTGGCGACGGTCGGCGTGATCATTCACCTCGCCGGACACGCCCTGGCGAAGTCCCTCGGGTTCTACACCGCGATCCCGCTGCTGCGCCACGATCCTGACAGCGCCGACCGCGCACCGCGCGGACTCGGAGCACTGAGCCCGCCGGTCGCCGCTGCGGCCGGAATCAGCCTTGCGACCCTCAGCGGCCTGCCGCCCTCGCCGCTGTTCTTCAGCGAGCTGTTGATCCTGCTCGGCGGGATCGCCGCGCATCAGATCGCCGTCGTCGTGGTCGCCGCGGTGCTGATGGCGCTCGGGTTCCTCGGTCTCGCACACGCGCTGATCGAGACGCTCGCCGGTGAGAGCCACGGTCATCGTTGGCCTTCAGGGCGCACGGTGCGTCTCACCGGCCGCCTTGCCGTCGGGCTCACCCTCGGGCTGCTGGCGCTCTCGGCTGGCGCTTATCTGCTCGCTGACTCAGGTGCTGGTGCGAGGTTGATGGGAGGGGTCGCATGAGCGAGGAGAATTGACGGCCGGGCTGTTCGCGCCGGCATGGAGTGGAGCGCGTTTACCCGCTTGATTGGCGCTCATCGTGTGAGCTTCACGCGCGGGCGGGCGCACGCTTCTGCGGGCTGTTCGCGAGCAACGGAGCAGAGGGCCTCCAGGTGAACTGCGTGTTCGCTCAGGGGGGCGGCGAGCATGTCCTCTACACGCCCGTCGCCTCCGGGAACGATCGACACGCTCGTTGATCTGTTCGCATGCAGCCGGCCGGGACGAGCGCGAGGCACACGACTGCTACGGCATCGACTTCGACGGGCACGAGCCGCTGAGGCCGCTGCTTGAGCATCCGGCCGCGGCGGAGGCGTGGACCGTTCCCGCGAATGGGCACGACGCCTATCAGGTCGCGGTAGGGCCGATCCACGCCGGCGTGATCGAGTCCGGCCACTTCCGCTTCACCGTCGTCGGCGAGCGCATCCTTCACCTCGACCTGCGCATGTTCTACAAGCACCGTGGACTACAGACTCGCCGCCGAGGGCCGCCCACTCAGTGACGGGCTCGCATACGCCCAGCGCGCGTGCGCTGCGTGCGCGGTGAGCAACACCGTCGCCTACGCGCAGGCGTGCGAGTCGATGCTGCGCCTGGCGCCCGACGTGAACCTGCGCCGTGCTCGTACCCTGCTGCTCGAGCTCGAGCGTCTCTATAACCACCTCAATGACATCTCGGCGATCTGCGCCGGTGTCGGCTTCGCGCCTGGGTCGATGGCTTTCGCCGCTTTCAAGGAGCGCGCCCAGCGACTGAACCAGCGCCTCACAAACCACCGCTTCCTGTTCGACACTGTGACGCTGGCCGCCAGCAGCTTGCGGATCGACCAGGCCGACGCGCACGCGGCCCGCCAGGAGCTGCGGGCACTTGACGATGAGCAGCGTGCGATGTGGCGGGAGCTGCACTTCGCAGCCTCGGTGCAGGACCGGCTCGGCGAGGTCGGTCAGCTCGCGAAGGAGGACGCGATCCGTCTGGGTACGGTCGGGCCGTCCGCTCGTGCCTGCGGCGTGCGTCAGGACACCCGCAGCGAAAGCCCGCGCCTCGCCTACGGCGAGTTCTCTCCCGCGACACCGGAGCACGCAACCGGGGATGTCGCCGCGCGCCTACAGATGCGCGAGGTCGAGCTCGTGCAGAGCTTCGCGATACTCGATGAGCTACTGAGCTCTGATCTCGCGCCGGGCGCAGTGAAGAACGGGAACGGCCCTCCGAGGGAGATCGGCGTCGGGCGTGTGGAGAGCCCGCGCGGTGAGACGGTCTGCACGGTGCAGAGCGACGGCAGCACGATCGGGCGCTTTCACCTGCGCACCGGCTCATTGGTGAACTGGCCAGCCGTCGCGCATGCCTCGCGGGAAAACCTACTCCCGGACTTTCCCCTCATCAATAAGAGCTTTGAGCTCTGCTACGCCTGCGCGGACAGGTAGAGCGATGTTCGTGCTACTCAGACACCTCCAGGGCGTGCGGCGCGAGATCGCACTGCAAGCTCCCGAGCCGGCGAGGGTCGCTGGCGCTGCGTCACGTCGATGCGGGCTCATGCAACGGTTGCGAGCACGAGCTGACCGCGACCGCCAACCCCTACTACGACATGCAGCGCTACGGGCTGAACCTCGTGGCCTCACCCCGTCACGCCGACGTGCTGCTCGTCACCGGGCAGATCACGACCCGCATGGTTGAGCCGCTGCGTCGTGCCTATGAGGCGATGCCAGAGCCGCGTCTGGTGGCCGCGCTCGGTGACTGCGCGATCGGCTGCGAGCTGCTCGGAGACCCCGCGCAGCTCGCAGGGCCACTGGAGGAGATCCTTCCGGTGGACCTGCGTATCCCAGGATGCCCGCCCAGCCCGCAGCAGATAGCTGACGCCGTGCTCGGCCTGATGTGGGAGGTCGCCGAGCGCCGCACGCCGCGCCGATCCTCACTTGCGAACCCTGACAGCCCGTCGGCCGAGAGCACCGGGCGACACATCGACACCGAAGGAGCGATAAATGCCTGACATCGAGTTCCCCACGAGCGCCGGCACCGCAACCGGCTACCTGGCAATACCCACAACCAAGACCGGCGCCGCGACGATCGTCCTACAGGAGTGGTGGGGCCTAGACGAGCACGTCCGCTCGGTCTGTGATCGCTTCGCCACAGAGGGGTTCTTCGCCTTGGCCCCCGACCTGTACCGCGGCGAGACCACCGTCCAGCCGAGCGAGGCAGAACAGAAGATGATGGCGCTCTCGATGGACCAAGCCGAGCAGGACATGCGCGGCGCGGTGGAGTACCTCGCCTCACAACCCGGAGTGCAAGGCCGCGGCATCGGAGCAGTCGGTTTCTGTCTGGGGGGAGGACTGTCACTGTGGGCCGCGGCCACCTGTCCGCAGATCGCCGCCGCGGTCACCTACTACTACGTGATGCCACACGGGACGCCTGACTTCTCCAAGATCAAAGGTCCCGTGCTCGGGCACTTCGGAACGGCCGATGAGTTCATCTCGCTAAAGGACGCCCAAGCCCTGGAGACGAACCTGCGCGACGCCGGCGTGGATGTCACCTTCGACAAATACACAGGTGCCGGGCACGCCTTCTTCAACGACACCAACCGCCTAGGGACCTACGATGCCGATGCCGCGCAACGCTCCTGGGAGCGCACCGTGACCTTCCTACGGAATGTGCTCGTACCCCACTCGTGACCACTACGAAGATGACGCCGCCGCCGCGCGCGGCTGCTCCAGTCGCGCGTCTATGACCCACAACGCCACGAGAGCACGTACGAGCCTTGTCAGCATGACGAGCTGCGTCTGGGTTTGCGCGTCGCTGTGGCCCCGCAGAGCAGCGGTGTAGAACTCGACGGCGTGGGCCAGGCCGTCGTGCTGGTGTATGAGCGCGTCGAGTAGAAGAAAGTCACCGGGACGATCCAGGAGCCGCCCGCCCACCAACACGTTCGCTGCCCCGGCCATCACGGTATGGCACAGTGAGCCGGGCTTGGAGTAGCTCGGGACTGGCAGCTCACCGTCGAGTAGTCGGACGATCTCAAGCTCACGGACGGCAACAAAATGCCACACCGATCGCAGCTCGGTGAGGGCCTTGCTGCGAGCCTGCGCAGGCGCGTCCGCTCGCGTGAGATCCGTCACCACCCGCTTGGGGAGACCCATGCGCAGCACCTCGCTGAGCAGGCGACCCGTGCGATCACTTTCGCCCTTCGGCTCCTTTGGCAGCCCACGGGTGCCGTGATCGACCTGATCGACAATCACCCGCAACTGCCTGAGTAGTCCGGCCGGCACGCTCTCCGAGGGCCCGGCTGCAAGCCCCCCGCTGTCGATATTCACTACCGCACGCGCGGCGCTGAGGAGTAGCACGACGGATGCCTGTTCAACGCCCTGCCAATCAGCGGCACGGACCTCAGCGCCGTCGTCGGCCTTCGGAGACGCGGCGCCGGCGACCGCCGCGATCTGCTCCAGCACATCGAGGTCCAGCGCGTAGGTCTTCTCGCCACTGAGGACACTGTTCTCACGAGAGGCGAGCCGCTGATCTACGTTTTCGAGAAGCCGCGTAGCGGGCTGCTGAGCCTCGGCCGGGATCGGCGGCGTCCTCGCGAGCGCCCGCAGCACAGTGCTCGCGCACTCAAGGCAGCCGCTGCGACAGCGCTCGCGATCGGTGGCGGGCGCTCCAAGTAGCTCGATAAGGCCGCGAGCACACACATGAACGGTATCTTCGACGCGCCGCAGGGTCGCGGGTTCGCTTGCGTTTTCGGGGGCTTCCGTGGAGGACTCCAAGACAAGCCCCCAAAGCTCTTGCAACACGACCGAACGCACCTGCACCGAGTCGGTGGACGCCAGTGGGCTCAAGCGGCGATTTGGAGTCGGCCCGAAAACATGCTTATATTGTAGCCTTATAAGGCTAGCTACCAATAAGGTTAGGGATCGCACCGGCGCGTGCGCCATACTCCTTTGCCTGGCACCATGATCGCGGTCTCCGAGCAACCATGAATCCAACTTCCGTAGATAAGGCGTGACATGAGCCCGCGAACAAGCACCGGCTCGGTGGACGCAGCAGTTCAGCGACGCGCCGTCTATCAGATGAAGGCCGAGTTCTTTCGTATCCTCGGGCACCCCGTGCGAGTCCGCATCCTTGAGCTGCTCAAGGACGGCGAGCGTACCGTCGGCGATCTACAGAATGAGCTGCAGATGGACTCAAGTGGAACCTCCCAGCATCTCGGTGTCCTGCGCAAGCACGGCATCCTCGAGGGCCGCCGTGAGGGCACCAGCGTCTTCTACACGGTCCGCGATCCCCGCATGTTCCAGCTTCTCGAAGTCTCCAGGCAGATTCTGACCTCAAGCCTCACCGAGTCTCAGGCTGTCCTCGGCGAGCTTGCTGGCACGGAGTAGGCTTTCCGGGCCAGATAGTCCCAGCCCGGCTCATTTCGGGCCGAGTTGCAAAGCAACGGCTCGACACGGACGTTCCGTGGAGACGAGGATCTACACATCGACCCAAGGGGTCGTCAAATATCGAGGTCTGTGAGATGGATGTGATCGATGAGCTGATACAGAACAACGCGCGCTTCGCCGCCGAAGGCGCTACCGGACACGTCGATATCCGTCCGGCGCGGCAGCTCACCGTTGTCACCTGCATGGACTCCCGTGTCGATGTGTTCGCAGCCCTCGGACTGACGCTCGGGGACGCACACATCTTGCGAAACGCCGGCGGGGTCATAACCGATGACGTGATTCGTTCGCTGGCGATCTCCCAGCGCGTGCTCGGCACCCGCCATGTGATGCTCGTCCACCACACGGACTGCGGGATGCAGAAGCTCACCGACGACGGATTCCGAGCATCGCTTCAAGACGCCACCGGCGTAGCGCCAGCGTTCGCGATCGAGTCGTTCACCGACGTCGACGCCGACGTGAGGCAATCACTGCTGCGTATCCAGCGCTCTTCGTTCTTGCTGCAAGGAGGGACGGCCCGCGGATTCGTCTACGACGTGGATACGCGCTTGCTGCGAGAGGTTCGCGGCGACTCGACTGCCGATGCATTGTGATGGTCCACCGATATCGAGGTCCGTGTTGGTCGCAGCGATGGAAGATCTCTGCACCTATGGCATCGAGGCGCGCCCAGCGTTTGGGACGGACCGCACAGAAGCAGCCACGCGGATTCTCTTAGACATCTCCTCGGAGCACCCCCACGCCATCGGTTCCTGGGCAGCGTGGATCGAGCCCGACGATTGCGCGTTTGAGGACGGAGTGCTCAAGGCGCCTTTGACGATCCACTGCAGCGCCGAGGATGTAGTGCGGGCCATGCTGGCGATCTTCATCAAGTGGGGAATCGTCACCGAAGCAATCGAGCACCCCGAGGGGCCGCGAGTCGTAGTCCGCGCCGATCGACAACTGGCCGATTCGGCATAGGCAGCCGAACGTGAGGAATGCGCTGAACTTAGGCGCGCTCAGTCGCCCCAACCATCAGCCGAGCGTCTTCATACTTGCGCGCACCTGTGCGAGGATCGCGCTGGTCACATCGCTCATGGGGGAATCTGGCCGTCCGCTCCAGCGCTCAGTCGTGCCGAGGCGCGGAAGGTTGCGAGTCGATCATGGTGATCGCAACGATCGCCCGGACCAGGCGGGTCAGAAGAATTGCCTGGGCGCACTTGTGCCCGTCTGGCGAGCCGGGGAGCCCGTTGGCGTAGAACTCCCTCACTCGGGTGAGTGCGTTGCTCTGTGCTTTCCATGCCTGCTCGTGGCGGAAATCCTCAGCCCGCGGAAGGAGACGTGCCGCGCAGATGACCTCGGATGCGGTCCCCGTGATCGCAGCGTCAAGCGTCTCGTAAGGGGATCGGTAGCTCGGCTGTGGCAGATCGCGCTCAAGCGCGAGCGCCGCGGCGTGCTCGTGTGCTGCGAGCTCTAGCCAGTAGGCGCGCGCTTCGTTGAGTCTCTCGCGGTCGGCTTTCCCTGACCTTGGCGGACTCGTCGGTGGGTGTAGGCGCAGAGCTTGCGTGAGGTGATGGCCGACCTCATCCTGCTCCTCGTGTGCGAGTGCTCGCGCGTGCGCTGAGATCTCATGCTCGATTCGCAGCAGAGCGCGGTCAAGAGCCTCGGTGCGTTCTTCCGGCGCACCCGTTGCGCAAGCGTAGGTCATCAGGTTGCCTGCGGCACGAATCGGCAGCGTCGCCAGCTCGATCGCGGCGATCTGCACCGAGATCAAGTCGCCCATCAGGGCACCCTCGTGACCGGCGAGTTCCGCGAGTGAGCGCCGCATCCGTGCCGCCGGCTCCTCGGCGTCAGCGACGCTGAGTGCGTAGGTGCGCTCGCCGCTGAGTACGCCGTGCTCGTGGGCGCTGAGCTGGCGCTCAAGGCTCTGAGCGATCACCGGAAGGCGATCTTCATACCCGGTGCTGGTGTGGCTCAACCAGAGCACCGGCAAAGCCCGCACCAACTCCACGGCGTCTCCGATCAGCTCGGGCACTGTGTCCTTGCCAGGGATACGGCTCTCATCCAGGGCGGTGAGAAGTCGCGCGTGAGCGTGCGCGAGTGCAGTCGAGGCGCTCTTGCGCGCCGCAGCCGCAGTGCCCGTGCCGATGCCAGAAGGCGTCAGCTGGTCAAACTGGCGGCGGGCTTGCGTTAGCGCGGCACCCCAAACCGGGGATCGCAGGATCTCCGGTCGCCGCTTGTCTCGATGCGTGGGAAGCGCCATACCCGATATCTTATTCACTTAGGAGGTCCTAAGATTTATAGAGTCCCGGAGCGACAGATGCCGCGCATAAGCCAAGAAGGAGCAATAAGCCCGATGACCGAGACTGCCACCGCCCCAACCATCGAGAACAAGCGCCTGCTGGCATGGGTCGAGAGGATCGCGGCCCTCACCGAGCCCGATGGGGTTCATTGGTGCGACGGGTCCGCCGAGGAGTACGACCGTCTGTGCAGCGAATTGGTGGCGGCGGGGACCTTCAGCAAGCTCTCCGAGGCCAAGCGGCCCAACTCCTACCTCGGACTCTCCGATCCTGATGACGTGGCGCGTGTCGAGGACCGCACGTTCATCTGCTCGCCAACCGAGGCCGAAGCTGGTCCCACCAACAATTGGCGTGACCCGGCAGAGATGAAGCAGACCCTCAACGAGCTGTTTGCCGGCTCGATGCGAGGTCGCACGATGTACGTGGTGCCCTTCTCGATGGGGCCGCTCGGCTCGGACAAGAGCCAGATCGGTGTGCAACTCACTGACTCCGCCTACGTCGCGGTGAGCATGAGGATCATGACCCGCATGGGCACCGGCGCGCTCGAGGTGCTCGGCGCAGACGGGACGTTCGTTCCCTGCCTTCACTCGGTCGGGATGCCGTTGGCCGCCGGTATGAAGGACGTGCCGTGGCCGTGCAACGCCGAGAACAAGTACATCGTCCACTTCCCGCAGACCCGCGAAATCTGCTCCTACGGCTCCGGCTACGGCGGCAATGCGCTCCTGGGAAAGAAGTGCCTCGCGCTACGGATCGCCTCCGTCATGGCCCGCGATGAAGGCTGGCTCGCCGAGCACATGCTGATCCTCAAGCTCACCTCCCCCGAGGGCACGGTCAAGTACTTGACCGGCGCGTTCCCGTCGGCTTGCGGCAAGACGAACCTTGCGATGCTCGTCCCGACACTGCCGGGCTGGCAGGTGCAGACGATCGGCGATGACATCGCCTGGATGAAGTTCGGCAATGACGGGCGGCTGTACGCGATCAACCCCGAGGCCGGTTTCTTCGGCGTCGCCCCAGGCACGGGGTTTCAGACGAACCCGAGCGCGATGAGGAGCATCGAGGCAAACACGATCTTCACCAACTGCGCTCGCACCGACGACGGCGACGTCTGGTGGGAGGGCATGACCCCTGATGCACCCGAGCACCTGACGGATTGGCATGGCAACGACTGGATACCCACGACTGAGACTCCGGCGGCGCATCCCAACGCGCGCTTTACGGTGCCCGCCGCGCAGTGCCCGGTAATCGCAGAGGAGTGGGATGAGCCGGTGGGCGTGCCGATCGACGCCTTCCTGTTCGGCGGACGCCGCGCGAGCGTGGTCCCGCTCGTGCGCGAAGCGTTCGACTGGCAACACGGCGTGTTCCTCGGCGCAACGATGAGCTCAGAGAAGACGGCAGCCGCCACTGGAACCGTCGGCGAGCTTCGATTCGACCCGTTCGCGATGCTGCCGTTCTGCGGTTACAACATGGCCGACTACTTCGCGCACTGGCTCCAGATCGAGCGCGACGCCGACCCTGAGAAGCTACCCAGGATCTTCTACGTCAACTGGTTTCGCAAGGACACCGACGGCAAGTTCCTCTGGCCCGGATATGGCGAGAACTCACGGGTACTCGCGTGGATCTTCCGCCGCTGCGAAGACGCTGCCAAGGCAGTGAAGACACCGATCGGCCTCGTCCCCGCCGAGGGCGAGCTTGACCTCACAGGGCTCGACCTCTCAGCAGAGTCGCTGACTCAGCTACTGGAGGTTGACCTCACAGTACTCCGCGGAGAGCTTCCACAGATCGCCGGACACCTCGCGCAATTCGGCGAGCACCTACCCAATGAGCTGCGCGGCCAGCTCACAAAGCTCCAGAGCCAGTTGAATAACGAGTCCGCCAGCCCATCCGGGCAGACGCGCGTCAATGGTCTCATCCCGACCCGAACATCGACAAGCACCGGCCACGTCAGGGTGTCTGAACGTTAGCCCGGAGCCCTCGCTGGACATTTCTGACCAACCATGTGCGGGTCTTGGTGTCCATCGCGTGCGATCCGGGGGTGTGCTTGGGTGAGATCCGCCGTCGACTCGGGATCACCGATCCCATCTCAGCGGTCATGGTTCCGGCCCCACCTGCTCGGTGAACACAGTGAGCGCGGCGACCTCCCCCAGTCGTTCGCTCGGCCGCAGTCGTGCGCGGGGGCTTTCGCCCGTTTCTGCTGACTTTCGCCAAACACTAAGTATCGGAGCGCTTACCCTGCCGTGATGCGCGCTCCCCAGACCGTGACAGAGCCCTCGTTTGTTGAGATCGCGCGGGAGTGGGGACGGATCGGTTGCATCGGATTCGGTGGCCCGCCCGCTCATGTTTCGCTGTTCCGTGAGCTGTGCGTGACGCGGCGAGGATGGCTGGCGGAGGAGCAGTTTGAGCGGGCGATCGCAGCGACGAATCTTCTGCCCGGACCAGCCTCGACGCAGCTTGCGATCTATTGCGCTTGGCGGATGCGCGGCGCGATGGGCGCATTGGTTGGGGGCTTGGGGTTCATCCTGCCGGGCCTTGTCTTGATTCTCGCCCTCTCCGTCCTGTTCTTGGCGGGATCGCCGCCTGTGTGGATACGGGGAGCTGGGATAGGAGCCGGTGCGGCTGTTGCCCCGGTCGCGGTCAGCGCGGGCCTGGGCGTCGCACTTCCGATCTGGCGACGGACAAGCGAGGCTTACCGCTTCCGAGTCTTGGCGTATGCGTTGGCTGGCGCTGTTGCGGCTGCGACAGCGGGGCCGTGGATCGTGCTCGTCTTGCTTGCTTGCGGAGCTATCGAGCTGACATGGCAGGGGCTTGCGGGAGGCATAGCTCGCGTGCAGGCGTGGCCGCTGCTTGCCGCTGTCGGTGATCCCGGTGGCACGGGAGCGCTCGTATGGACAGCGCTGAAGGTGGGAGCGCTTGCTTTCGGTGGCGGGTTCGTGATCGTCCCGCTGATGCAGACGGACGCTGTCAGCACATACCACTGGATGACCCAGGGACAGTTCGTGAACGCTGTCGCACTCGGGCAGGTCACTCCCGGGCCCGTGACGCACACCATTGCCGCGGTCGGCTATGCCGCGGGCGGAATCCCGGGAGCGCTCTTGGCGACGCTCGTGGCGTTTGTGCCGTCGTTCTCTTTCGTGCTGTTTGGAGCCGCGCGCTTTGAGCGTCTGTTGCTCAACGAGCGGGTGATCGCGTTTCTGGCCGGTGCCGCTCCAGCTGCGGCCGGCGCGATCATCGGCTCGGCCATCCCTCTCGCGGGTGCCCTCAGTGAGACGTGGCAGTACGTGGTGCTCGCCTTCGCTGCCATCGCTCTGCTCGCGCTGCGTCGTAGCGTTGTGTTGGTACTGCTCAGCGCCGGTGTAGTCGGCGCGGTGGCAACTCTGCTTGGCGCGACGGTTCCACACTAGCTGTCGGGCGGGCCGCCGGCCCCGAGATCGTTGCCCGCGTACAGTCAGCCCATGCTGAAAGCCGATTCATCAACTCCTCAAAGTCATCACACCGCAGAGGAGACTTGGCCGTGAGCGAAGAGCCGAGCGTGCAGCAGACCAATCATGCAGGGCTCTACTTCAGCCATCCGGCCTGCCTTGAACACGATCCACGGGCGTACATGCCTGAGCATCCCGATATTCCTGAGCGCCTGGTGGCGATCGAGCAGAAGCTGACTGGGCATGACTGGCTTGGTTGGCAGCGACGTGCGGCCCCGCCAGCCCAGGAGAGCCAACTTGAGCTGATTCACAGCGCTTCCCATGTGCAGCGGATCAAGGAATTGTCGCTGGCCGGTGGCGGCGCGATCGACCCGGACACGTTCGTCGGCGAGCCCTCTTACCGAGCGGCGCTGCACGCCGCCGGCGGCGCGTGCGAGATGACGCGGGCGTTGGTGGCCGGTGAGGCGACCGTGGGGTTTTGTGGTGTGCGGCCGTCCGGCCACCACGCCGAACCTGATCGCGCGATGGGCTTCTGCCTGTTCAACAACGTCGCGATCGCTGCGGAGTTCGCGATCCAAGAGCTGGGCGCCCGGCGGGTGTTCATCTTGGATTGGGATGTCCATCATGGAAACGGGACCGCTGAGGCTTTCCGGCGGCGCTCGGATGTGCTGTTCGCGAGCATCCATCAGTCGGGGATCTACCCAGGGACGGGCTCGTTGAGCGATGTCGGCTCGGGTCCAGGCGAGGGCTATACGATCAACCTGCCGGTCCCGGCAGGCTCTGAGGAGGAGCTGTGGCTGTCGCTGGTCGAGCACATCGTGCTTCCGGTCGCTGAGGAGTTCGAGCCCGATCTGGTGCTGGTCTCCGCTGGTTTTGACGCTCACCGCGAGGACCCGTTGGCGGGCTGTCGCTTGGAGGCAAGCTCTTTCGCGGAGATGGCCCGCCACGTGCGTGGCTTGGCCGGTGCGCTCGGCGTGCCGCTCGGGGCGGTATTGGAGGGCGGCTATGAACCCACCGCTCTCACGCAATCGGTGCTGGAGACGCTGGCCGCGCTTGCTGGGGATGAGCCGGCCCGATCGGCTGTACCGGAGCCGCTGCTGACTTCGCGCGCTGCCGCGCACATCGGCCACTACTGGTCGCTCTAGCGGCCAGTTCGAGCGCTCGTGGCTGCGATTCTTGTGATCGCGCCCAAGGACTGTGACGAGTAGTTAGCCACATGGAGCGTGGTACTGAAACCTGATGCTCGGATATTCCCGGCATGATCTGATCGGCTTCGTCGATGGAAGCCCACGATCAAGACATTGCTGCTGCTTGTGCCGGTGACTGGCTCGAGGTCAAGGGAGTCGCCGATAGTCCCTCGCGGTGCGGGAAGATCATGGAGGTGCTCGGGGTACCCGGACACCCTCACTTCCGCGTTCGTTGGGATGAGGGACACGAGTCGATTGTCTACCCGGCAGATCACGAGGCGATCGTTCATCACCCGGCCGGTGCGATCGAGCGATCGGCATGACTGCTGTGTGCCTTCTGACTGCGCTCTCAGCCGTAATTTCTCCCTGTGATCGTCGTGGGCGGGAGCGGATGCGCGGCGCCACGCCAAGCGCGAGCCTTCGAGCATCGTGACTATTTCCCCAGCGCCACAGGCGATCCACGCCGAAGATGTAAGTGAGACGGAGGTTGTGCGGCTACGCGACGGCTCACTGGTTACGGTGCGCCCTGTCAGAGCCGCCGATGAGCCCGCTCTGCACTTGTTCCTTACGGGACTGTGCGTCGAGGCTCGCCGTTTGCGGTTCTTCACTGGCGCGGCGGATATGCGCGGCGCCGCTCATATGGCGGTAGAAGTTTGTGTTGGGCACTTCGGTTTGGTCGCCCACGATGAGACCGGGCTGCTGGTCGCTCACGCCCTCTACATTCAGCTCGATCGCACGCGCGCGGAAGTCGCGGTCGAGGTAGCCGATCACCTCCACGGCCGCGGTTTGGGGACGATCCTGATCGAGCGCTTGGCGGTGATCGCCGAGCAGCATGGAATCACCCGTTTCGTGGCCGAGGTCCTCTCTGAAAACCATGCGATGTTGGATGTCTTCCGAGAGGGTTTCGACGGGCGCGTGCTACGCCAAGACGGCCCCGAGAAGAGAATTGAGTTCCTCACCTCGGGCTGGCGACTAGCGCGCGAACGGTTCGCATCGAACTGAAGCTACCCCGAGATGAGCGTCGAGCTCGAACGCGTGGCGCCAAGCAGCACAGTGCAGCCGCCATGAGCAACCTGCCTGTCGAGAATCCGCAGCGAACCAGAGCTCGTTTTCGGCATGGCGTGATCGAGCATCGCGCGGGGATTCTTGCCGCCATCGCTCTGACAGCGCTGGTGGCTGGCGGACTCGCGCACCTCGTGGGCAGTGGCGAACTCGGGGATGACATCTGGCGCGGCGCGGTCGCGCTGCTCGCGGTCGAGCTCACGGTCGAGGTCGCTCACACAGTCGCGATCGAGCGTCACATGGGGGTGGATACGATCGCGCTGGTCGCGATGATCGGCTCGCTCGCGCTCGGCGAAGAGTTGGCGGGGCTGATTGTGGGGATCATGTTCACGGGCGGCTCGACGCTCGAGGACGTCGCCTCCTCGCGAGCTAGACGAGAGCTGACCGCGCTCGTGCAGCGCGCTCCCCGGGTGGCGCAGCGCAAGCTCGACGGGCGCCTGGAAGAGGTCCCCGTGGAGCAGGTCCAGGCAGGTGAGGTGCTGGTGGTGCGCACCGGCGAGGTGATACCCGTCGACGGCACGGTCCTCAGCGAGAAGGCAGTAGTGGACACGAGCACACTAAGCGGAGAGCCGTTGCCCATAACGGTCGCGAGCGGGATGCCGGTGCTCAGCGGCGCCGCGAACGCTGGTGGCCCATTCGAGGTGAGAGCCGACCGACCGGCGGCGCAGAGCGCTTACGCCGCGTTGGTAAGACTCGTCGAGCAGGCGCAGTCCCAGCGCGCGCCGCTCGTGCGGATGGCCGACCGCTATGCGGGTTTCTTCCTCCCCGCGACGCTGCTGCTCGCCGGTGGCGCCTGGGCGCTCAGCGGCGATGCGGTGCGTGGGTTGGCGGTGGTGGTGGTCGCGACGCCTTGCCCGCTGATCCTCGCCGCGCCAATCGCGCTTGTCTCCGGTCTCTCACGCGCGGCGCGCGCCGGGGTGATCGTCAAGGGCACCGGCGCGATCGAGACGCTTGGACAGGCGCGCACGGTGCTGTTCGACAAGACTGGCACGCTCACCGTCGGCGTGCCCGAAGTACGAGACATCGTTCCCTGCAACCACACTTCACCGGGTGAGCTGCTGCGCCTGGCGGCTTCGGTCGACAGGATGTCCGCGAACGTGCTCGGCGGGGCGCTGGTGGTCGCCGCCCGCGAGTCCGAACTTGAGCTTGAGATGCCCGTGGGCATCCGCGAGGAGCCTGGCCAGGGCATCGAGGGAGAGGTCGGCAGTCACCGGGTGGTGGTGGGCAGCCGTGCGTTCCTGCGTACCGCCGGCGTACCCGCAGAGGCGCTCACCACGGCGAGCACGATGAGCGGCCACGGCTCCGGCGAGGCACACGTCCTTGTCGGTGTCGATGGTGACCTCGCCGGGGTGATCGTGATGGCCGACGAGCTGCGCGCGGATGCAGATCGCATGGTCGGGCGGCTACGCGGCGAGGGCGTTCGCCATGTCGCGATGGTCTCCGGGGACCGTCGCTCGGTCGCCGAACGCATCGGCCGGGAACTCGGGGTGGACCGCGTCTATGCCGAGCAGTCGCCCGCGGAGAAGCTCGAGGTCGTGCGCAGCCTGCGCACCGAGCCCAGGCTGCGGCCTGTCGTCATGGTCGGCGACGGCGTCAACGACGCGCCCGCGCTGGCGCTGGCGGATGTCGGCATCGCGATGGGCGCCGCCGGGGCGACCGTCTCATCTGAGACGGCGGACGCGGTGATCACGGTGGACCGGGTGGATCGCGTCGCCGACGCGCTGCACGCTGGCCGGCGCGCGCTTCACATCGCCCGCCAGAGCGTTCTGTGCGGCATGGGCCTTAGCCTGGCGGCGATGCTCGTCGCCGCCCTCGGCTATTTGCCGCCGGTCGCGGGCGCGCTGTTGCAGGAGGCGATCGACCTCACCGTGATCCTCAACGCCCTGCGCGCACTCTACGGCTAGCACACAACGCCCTCAACTCCTGAGCCTTCGGGAGTCCTCGAAACTCGGCTCAGCTCTGCAGCTGTGCTTGGTGTTTGAGGCCAAGTAGCGCGGCGTGCTCGTATAGCTGCTCGCGGGCGTCGGGGTGTGCGGCGTGCTCAATGATCAACCGGGCCTGCGCTCGCTGGCTGCGTCCGAAGATGCGTGCGCAGCCCTGCTCGGTCACTACCGCGGAGTGCTGGAAGGATGTCACTGGGTCTGTAAGGCGTGGGACGATCGTGGAGCTGTCGCTGTGCTCGTGCCAGGAGCGCAGCGCGATCACGGCGTGACCTCCGGGTGAGTGCAGGGCGCCCTCGACGAAATCTGGCTGGCCGCCGAAACCTGAATAGAGGCGTCCGGCGATGTGGCTGGCGCCGGCCTGGTCAGCAAGATCGACCTGCAGTGCCGTGTTGATGGAGACCATCGCTCGGCGTGCAGCGATGCGGGATGGGTTGTTAGTCGTCTCGGTGCGCGTCATCCGTAGCCTGGGATTCTCAGCTACCCACTCGTAGAGCTCTGGCGAGCCGAACAGGAATGAGCACGCGATCGGACGTGCGTGGTCGAGCGCTCCGTCGCGGTCAAGGTCCATCACGCCGTCGGAGATCATCTCCGACCAGACCGCGAGGTTGCGCCGGGCGGCGAGTGCGCGCAGCGTCGCGTCGGGGACCTGGCCGATACCGAGCTGTAGCGTGGACCCGTCCTCGACGAGGCCGGCGACGAGCTCGGCGATCTGCTCGGCGTGTTCGTGCCCCGGCCCGATGGAGGGTGAAGGGAGGTCTTCGTGCACTTCGATCGCGAGATCGATGAGGTCTTCGTCGAGCTCGCTGTCGCCGAATGTGTAGGGCATCCGTGGGTTCATCTGCGCGATGACCAGCCCGCCGCGGGCGCGTACCTGCTCGACTGCTGCCGGGAGGATGTTCACCTCGATCCCGAGTGAGACCTTTCCTGCTTGGGGAGTCGAGGTGTGCAGCAGCACGACGTCGGGCTGGCGCATCGTTGCGAATAGCCGCGGGACGAGCGAGAGGCGCATCGGCAGGTAGTCAAGCCACTCGCCCGCATCGCGCATCCCGGGTCCGACGAACGGCGTCTCGAAGATCACTCCCTCGCGCCGGGGTAGCGGTGCCTGCGCGGCGAGCATGAACAGCCGGTAGCGCTGCACCGTCCGCTCCAGCGCGTCGAGCAGCGTTCTCGGGGTGGCGAGGTTCCCACTTGCGACGACCCTTGGCTCTACGACGGGGAGCGCCTCAAGCGCATTTTCGAGCGTCTGTTCGGAGATCACTCTCATGGCGCTTCACACTACGCCCGCGAAGTGCACAGTCATGGGTGGGAACTACGGAGGTCGTTCAGTGGGCAGAGCGGTGGCCGTGGCTTGCCTCGCTGGCTTGACTTCTCTGTATAGGAAATGCAGCAACCGAGGAGTGATGACCCAGATGAGCACTGCCACTGACGTCGATGCCCGTTCACGCACCGAGGCCGTGCGACCGTTCTCGGGCCTGAGAAGAGATGACGTGGCCTACGCTGGCGGCAAGGGCGCGAATCTGGGCGAGCTGACCTCCGCTGGGCTGCCTGTACCTGATGGCTTTGTCGTGGGCGCCCCGGCATACGCCGCGTTCTGTGCCGAGACCGGGCTGCGCGAGCGCCTGGCCGAGCTGCTTGACAGCGTAAACGTCGAGGACACGGCCGCTCTGCAGGCGGCGAGCGTCGCCGCCCGCACGTTGTTCGACGACACCCCGATGCCGGAGCCTCTGCAGCGCGAGATACGCTCGGCCTACCAACAGCTGGTGGGCGAGGACAACACCGAGGGTCCAGTGGCCGTGCGCTCCTCCGCTACGGCGGAGGACACCGCCGAGACCTCCTTCGCTGGCATGAATGAGACATTCCTGAACGTTCGAGGTGCTGAGAGGGTGATCGACGCGGTGCGCCGCTGCTGGCGCTCGTTGTTCGGCGCACGCACGATCTACTACCGCGCCGTCAATGGCTTCGGACAGGCCGATATGGACATAGCGGTCGTCGTGCAGCGCCAGATCGCCTCGACGCGAGCCGGCGTGATGTTCACCGTCAACCCCGCCACGGGCGATCGCAATGAACTCGTGATCGAGGGGTCCTTCGGTCTCGGCGAGGCGGTTGTCTCGGGCACTGTTTCTCCCGACCGCTATGTGGTCGAGAAGGACCCGCCCTGGCTGCGGCTCCGCGAGGTTCACTACAAGGAGCTCGCGATCGAATATGACGCCGAAGGCGGCACCCGCACGCGGCCTCTTACACGCGAGGAGGGTCTAAAGCCCACCCTGGATGAGCGGGAGGTCATCGCTGTGGCCGAGCTTGGCCTGCGCATCGAAAAGCACTACGGCTCGCCGCAGGACACCGAGTGGGCATTCGACCCCGACGGGACTCTGTGGATGCTGCAGAGCCGCCCGATCACCGCCCTCCGCGACCAGGACGCACCAACCACCACCACCGTCGCCGCAGCTGAGTCCATGACGCCGCAGACCGTGCTGCTGCGCGGGCTGGGTGGGGCTCCTGGCAGCTCGAGCGGCGCCACGCGGGTGCTCACCTCGCTCGCCGACGCTTCGAGCTTTGGTGACGGTGAGGTGCTCGTCACCCACATGACCTCCCCAGATTGGCTGCCGTTGCTGCGTCGCGCGGCGGGCGTCGTCACCGACTCCGGCGGCATGACCTGCCACGCCGCGATCGTCTCACGTGAGCTGGGCATCCCCTGTGTGGTCGGAACCGGGGAGGCGACCAGCCGCCTGCGCGATGGGGAGATCGTGACTGTCGACGCCACTCGCGGCCTGGTGCTCGAGGGCGCGCGAGAGAGCGAGCCGGCGCGACAGTCCCCAGGCGTCGAGCAGGCCAAGAGCGTCTCAGTTGAGGGTCCTGTGACCGCGACGCAGATTCTCGTGAACCTGTCTGAGCCCTCGCAGGTGGAGCGCGTCAAGGGACTGCCGGTTGATGGTGTTGGCCTTTTGCGCGCCGAGATGATGGTGCTCGAGGCGCTCGCGGGCGATCACCCCCGAACCCTCCTTGAGGAAGGACGCGGCGAGGACCTCATCTCCCGCATGGCCACGGGGCTGAGCGCGTTCGCGGTCGGTTTCGCGCCGCGTCCGGTCACTTATCGAACGATCGACTTCCGCACCAACGAGTTCTCCGGGCTGCGCGGCGGTGAGCGCTTCGAGCCCCGTGAGGCCAACCCGATGATCGGCTATCGCGGCGCTCTGCGCTACACGCGCGAGCCCGACATCTTCGCGCTCGAGCTGGAGGCCGTGCGCCGCGTGTGGGATGCAGGCCAGCACAACCTGCACGTGATGCTCCCGTTCGTGCGCAGCACCCGCGAGCTGCGCCACTGCCGCGAACTGATCGCCGAGTCGGGGCTGCTCGATCGTCGCGGTTTTGAGCTGTGGGTGATGGCTGAGGTTCCCTCGGTGCTGTTCAACCTGGCCGAGTACGCCGAGTTGGGTGTGACCGGCATCTCGATCGGCTCCAATGACCTCACGCAGTTGCTGCTTGGCGCCGACCGCGACAACGAGGTGCTGGCCGAGACCTTCGATGAGCGCGACCCGGCGGTCACGGCCTACCTGCGCGAGCTGATTCCCAGTGCTCGCGCGCTGGGGTTGCGCACCTCGATCTGCGGCCAGGCTCCCTCGGTTCATCCCGAGTACGCCGAGCTGCTGGTGCGCGCCGGGATCGACGCGATCTCGGTCAGCGTCGATGTGATCGACCGGACGCGGGCGCTGGTGGCCGCTGCCGAGCAGCGCGTGATGCTCGACTCCGCGCGAAGGCGAGAGATCGCAAACCGGGCGCGTGACGCACTTTGAGGAATAGCGAGCACGCGAAAAGACCCCGCTCCTTCCATCTGGCGTTGATGGCGGGGACGGCGGGTGCCTACATGGTGCTGCGTCGTCCCATCCTGACGTGGGGTGCCACCAAGGCCGAGGCGCTCGCACGGCTCCCGGGAGACGAGTTGCTTGAGGATGCGCAGGGCATCTCCACTCGTGCGATCGACATCGACGCGCCCGCCGGGGCGGTATGGCCGTGGCTCGTGCAGATGGGTCCATCGCCGCGCGGCGGCGCCTACACCTACGACTGGATCGAGAACCTGCTTGGGCTCGACATGCACAGCGTCGACCGGGTCCTGCCGGAGTTTCAGAACCCGCTTCTTGGCGAAACGATCGGCTTTGGCTCAAACCGGATGCGCTTGGAGCTCATCCAGCCCCAGCGCGTGCTCGCATGGCGCTCGCAGGACGGCAATTGGGTATGGACGTTCGTGCTCAATGAGCACGACGGGATGACTCGCCTGATAAGTCGCAACCGCTTTCGCCTACCTTCGCTTGCGGCGCGGATCGGGATGCTGCCGATGGAGCCTGGCTCGCTGGTGATGGAGCGCAAGATGCTGTTCGGGATCAAGCAGCGCGGCGAGACGCTTTCCACGCCTACGACGAGCTGTGATTGATCTTCACTGTCATCGGGGATCGCCACTTGCAGTCCTCCGTAGAGAGCACTGAGCGGCCTTGGTGGGCCCCTCGGATGATCGGCATGGATCTCAGCGAGAGGATGCGTGTCTAATGAGAGCCGAACCGAGAGTGTCACCCACGAAGACCGCCCCGTCTGTGTCCCGCGGCCTGCCTGGCTCAGCGGATAGCACCGGCTGGCTTGCCAGTTCCCAAGTCGCCGCTGGGATGAGCGACCGCGAGCAGCTCATCGAGCGGCTGGCGCACCTTCGCTCGATCCTCCCAGTGTTCGCCCAGGAGTTGGCGACGGCTCGTCGTCAGGCGACTGCGCTTCGCCTGGAGAACCGCGGCCTGCTGGATGAGGTGCGCTGGCTGCATAGGCAGCGTGGAGATAGCTCCCATGCGCCTACCGCCCTGTCCCGCACGCAACCAACGGAAGGTGAACCGAGATGAAGGCCCTCGTTTATCACGGTCCTGGCCAGCGAGGCTGGGACACGGTCGACGATCCAGCGGTCCTCGACCCGACGGACGCGATCGTGCGGATCGACACCTCCACGATCTGCGGCACCGACTTGCACATCCTCAAGGGAGATGTGCCCGAGACCACACCCGGCACGGTGCTCGGCCACGAGGCCGTCGGCACCGTTCTGGAGGTAGGAGCCAGCGTCACTACGGTCGCTCCTGGCGACCGCGTGCTGATGTCGTGCGTCAGCTCTTGCGGGCGCTGTCGCTTCTGCAAGGAAGGCCGCTACGGGCAGTGCCTCGGCGGCGGCGGCTGGATCTTTGGGCACCTCATCAATGGGCTGCAGGCCGAGTACGCGCGCGTACCGTTCGCCGACAATTCGGTCTACAAGGTTCCCGCAGAGCTCAGCGACGAGCAGGTGTTGTTTCTCGCCGACATTCTCCCCACCTCTTTTGAGGTCGGGGTTCTCAACGGCATGGTCTCTCCTGGGGATGTCGTGGCGATCGTTGGCGCCGGCCCGATCGGCCTGGCGGCGATCCTTACCGCGAGGCTCTACACGCCTGGGCGGATCGTTGCGATCGACCTCGCCGACAGCCGGCTGGAGAGCGCGCGGCGTTTCGGTGCGGACACGACGATCAACAACGGCAACGAGGACGCCGTCGCTGCGGTGATGGAGCTGACCGAGGGGCTCGGCGCCGATGTCGCGTTCGAGGCGGTCGGTGTGCCTCAGACCTTCGAGCTCGCGGCCGATCTGATCCGCCCCGGTGGGCGCGTGGCGAACATCGGTGTTCACGGCCAGGCAGCCAGCCTGCATCTGGAGAAGCTGTGGATTCGCGATGTGACGATCACGACGGGACTGGTGGACACGTTCAGCATCCCGCAGCTGATGCGGCTGATCGCAAGCGGTCGCCTGGACCCCTCGCTGTTCGCCACACATCGCTTCGCGCTCGGCGAGACGATGGCCGCTTACGACACGTTCGCCGACGCTGCTAACTCGGGTGCCTTGAAGGTCGTGCTCCAGGGAGCAAACGGCAGCGGGCGGACGATCGAGACCGAGCAAAGCGCGGCAGTCGCATGAGAGTTTTCTCATATGTTCTACGTGGAAAATACGGGTGCCCAGAGCTCCGGGTCGCTTGTAGGGTGCTTGAGACGATGGTGCGTGGACCCTTCCGAGAAGGTTGGTCGTGAGTCCCGTGGGCGTGCTGGGAGCGGTCTTCAACCTCAATCACCCGGCGCACGTCGTGGAATGGCATTTCATTCAGCTATCCGTGGCGAACATCGTGGTGATCGCCCTGATGCTCCTCGTGTTCGTATTGGCGATCGTGCTGCCCTTCCCGGGCGCTGCGCGTAGACGCGGGGAGTCATCGTGAGCGCCACGCAGAGCACTCCACCATCTTGGACTGGCCGGGTGCGTGAGGCTGCCGTTGATGCGCTGCCTCCCGAGAAGCTGCTGCCCGACACACAGCCGACCTACGTGGCCTCGTGGATCTACGTGTTCGGTGTCGCAAGCATCGCCTCGCTCTTCGTGATCATCGCCTCCGGCTGCATCCTCGCGCTGAAGGGGCCCGCGTGGTGGCATGACACGGGCGTCGGGCATTTCTTCAACAGCATCCACCTGTGGGCTGTGGAGCTGTTCTTCTTCGTGATGGTCGTTCACCTGTGGGGCAAGTATTGGATGGCCGCGTGGCGCGGGGGGCGCACCCGCGTGTGGATCACAGGTGCTGTCACCTTCCTCGTTGCTGTGCCGACCGCACTCACCGGCTACGTCTCCCAGCAGAACTTCGATGCACAGTGGATCGCAACCCAGGCCAAGGACGGATTGAACTCCGTCGGCGTCGGCGCTTTCTTCAACGTCACGAACTTCGGGCAGATGTACAGCTACCACGTACTGTTGCTGCCCGCCGCCGTCGTCGCGTTGGTCGTCGCGCATGTGCTGCTGGTGCGCCGCCACGGCGTCGTCCCGCCCTTCGCGCTTGAGGACCGGACAGTCGCAAAGGCGCCCTCGACCGAGCGGGAGCCCGCTCTCGCTGTGATGGAGGAATCCGCTTCCCCTTCTGATGGAGCACAGTCGTGAGCCTTCTCGGGCGGCTGCGCTCCCACGATGACACGACGCCGTGGCAGGGAGCCTACGCGCCCTACGATCTCGTCAAGGAGCTGTGCATCGCGATCGGTGTGATCGCGCTCGTCGCGATCCTCCTGACCATCCTTTTCTCCTCGCCGGATGATCGGCCGAGCACGATCGCGCAGTGGTCACGCCAGCAGCCCATGAACTTCGTGGCCGCGGCAGCCAAGGAGTTGAATGGCACGAGCGACACGGCCGAATACGGCCCTCCGTATAACCACAATGGCGAAGGCCAGCACGCCGCTTTCATCTATTTGCAGAAGTGGCTCGGCGTCAGCCATCCGATCAACACGGCCAACGACTTCGTGATCGACCCGCTGAAGACAATCCCCAACGACCCCGCGCTGCAGAGCGCAATCGCCGAATATGAGGCCGCGCCCGAGCAGACACGCAAGGCTTGGGGCGAAGCGTATGCCAAGCCCCTTGAAGAACACGAAACGGCGCTTGAAGAAAAGAAGACGCCGAGCAACGCCGTGGCGGTCGATCCCGCTACGGGCACTGTGACAGTAAAGGCGAGCGGCGCTGGTCCTGTCCCTGGGATGATGAGCAGCCTGCTGGGCCTCGCCAAGAGCGGCGGCCTGGATGGCAGCCTGCTGACCAGCAAGCAGTTCTTCCAGACCGACTACACCAAGCCGCTGCTGTTCATGGCCGACGGCGGCCTCCTGGCCGAACGCGCCGAAGCGCAGCATCTGCTCGGTGAGCAGTGGGGCATGATGAACGAGACCGGCAGCTATCCGGGCCAGGTTTGGCTATGGCTCTACACCCTCTGGTATCAGGTCGAACCATTCAAGAGCTCTGAAAACGCCGATGTCCTCGTAATGATCGTGATGGGCGTACTCAGCCTGGCGTTCGTCTGCATCCCGTTCATCCCGGGCGTCCGCAGCCTGCCTCGCAAGCTGCCGATCTACCGGCTGATCTGGAAAGAGCACTACCGCGCCCAACAGGGCGCGTGAGCTCAGCTGCGCTCGCGATCGGTGCTGATCAGCCCACGATCGAGCGCGTAGCCGACGAGCTCCGCGCGAGTGGAGATCATGAGCTTCTGCTGGATGTGCGAGCGGTGTGTCTCAACGGTGCGCACCGACAGATACAGCTGTTCGCCGATCTCCGCATTGGTATGCCCCAAGGCGATCAGCCGCAGCACCTCCACCTCGCGCTCTGAGAGATTGTCGGGCGGACCTGGCGGCGGCTCAGCGGCCATGCGAGCACCCAGCCTGGGATTCAGGTAGCGCTCGCCAACGGCAGCACGCCTGACGGCCTCGACGAGCTCGTCATCAGCGGCTTCCTTGAGCACATAGCCGAGTGCTCCCGCGGCGAGAGCCTCGCGCGCGAACACGGGCTCTGTCTGCATCGTAAGCACGACGATCTGCGTCCCGGGAGACTCCTCGCGGATAACGGGGATCGCCTCGAGGCTCGAGCCGCCCGGCATGTTAAGGTCGAGCACGAGCACTTTGGGGTGGTGGCCGCGCACGTAGCGTCGGGCGCTGTCGATCTCGCTGGCCTCGGCGACGACCTCGAAGTCGCTCTCGTTGTCGAGCAGCAGCCGTAGACCACTGCGCACGACCGCGTGATCGTCTGCGAGAACGATGCGGATCGACTCCGGGGCGCCGGCCTCGTCCTCACCGCTCGCGTCTTCATTCGGCGTTGCGTCCTGGTCAGTCATCCCCGTGAAGATACCGGCTGAGCGCTGAGCGCCCCTGTACTGCGGATAGCCCCGTACGGCAGCGGGCCTGGCCGCCCGCCGCAAGCCGATCCTGTCGAGCGGGCTCGGCCTCTCCTCCAGTCGTTGAGGCTCAAGTGACCGGGGTTGGCTGGGCATCGTGCCCAGTCACGCCGGCCGCCGCATAGACTTCGAGCGCGTCGAGCGTCTCCGCGCCAAGCAGCGCCTGTGTGAGGCTCTCCAGCTGGTCGCGGTGCTCGGTGAGTAGGCGCGTGACCTCCTGATGGGCCGTGTCGACCATGCGCCGGACCTCGTCGTCGACGAGGCGCTGGGTCGACTCCGAGGTCGCGCTCGCCCCCGGCAGGAAGGGTCCCTCGCCATCGGCGGGGAGGACAGCGATCGGGCCGATCGCTTCGCTCATGCCCCAGCGGCCGACCATCTGGCGCGCGATCATCGTCAGCTGCTGGATGTCGGACTCCGCGCCGCTCGTGATCGTCCCGTAGACGACCTCCTCGGCGACGCGCCCGCCGAGAGCTACGCGGATCTTGGCCTGCAGATCCTCAAGGGAATAGGAGACGCGGTCGGCGTCGGGCGTTGAGAGGGTCACGCCGAGCGCCATCCCGCGCGGGATGATCGAGACCTTGCGCACCGGGTCCGCGCCAGCCGTCAGCATCCCCACGAGCGCGTGCCCGGACTCGTGGTAGGCGGTGCGCTCGCGGTCGGCCGGCGAGAGCAGGATGCCGCGCGGGGAGCCGAGCATGATCTTCTCCAGCGAGTCGGTGAAGTCGGCCATCTGCACCTGCTCGTGTTCGCGGCGGGCGGCGAGCAGCGCTGCCTCGTTGGCGAGGTTCGCCAGGTCGGCACCGACCATGCCGGGAGTGCTCGCGGCCAGCGCGTCGAGGTCGACGTTCTCTGCGAGCGGGATCGAGCGTGTGTGTACCTTCAGGATTTCCTCACGGCCGAGACGGTCGGGGGCCTGGACGGTGACGCGGCGGTCGAAGCGGCCGGGGCGCAACAGCGCCGAGTCGAGCACGTCGGGCCGGTTGGTCGCAGCGAGCACGACGACCGCCTCGGAGCTCTCGAACCCGTCCAGTTCGGTGAGGATCTGGTCGAGTGTCTGCTCGCGCTCGTCGTTGGCGCCTGTCACTGACACCGACCCCTGGCGTGAGCGTCCGATCGCGTCGAGCTCGTCGATGAAGATGATCGCCGGCGCCGCCTCCTTCGCCTTGACGAACAGGTCGCGCACTCGCGACGCGCCGACACCGACAATCGCCTCGATGAACTCTGACGCGGAGATCGAGAAGAACGCCGCGTGCGCCTCACCGGCCACGGCGCGGGCGAGCAGCGTCTTGCCGGTGCCGGGCGCTCCCGAGAGGAGCACCCCGTGGGGCATCCGTCCGCCCAGGCGCCCGTAGCGCTCGGGGGTGCGCAGGAAGTCCACGATCTCTGCGAGCTCGCGCTTGGCCTCGTCGATGCCGGCGATGTCCTTGAAGGTGACGCGGATCTTCGCCGGATCGACGCGTCGCGCCTGCGAGCGCCCGAAACTACCAAGGGCTCCCATCGCGCCACCGGCCTTCGTTGCGCGACGGGCGATGAAGATGAACAGGCCGACGATCAAGAGCGTCGGGCCGAAGCCAAGCAGCAACTCGCTCAGCAGAGACTGGCTGGTACTCGTCGACTTGGCGTTCACCTCTACGCCCTTTTCCTGCAGTAGCGCCGAGAGCTGACTGTCGTTCCAGAACGACGGGACCTCAGTGGCGAACAAGGTGGTCGGAGTCGCTTTCTTGTCGGTGGGGGGATAGCGCAGCTTGCTCTTGAAGGTGCCTTGGATCGTGTCGCCCTTGGAGGCGATCGACTTCACATGGCCGCTCTTGACTTGTTCGAGGAAGAACGGGTTGAACGACACGGTCACTCGCTGCTGCCCTGTCGCTGGCGCAAATATGAGCACCGAGAGCCAGTTGAGCGCGATCAGGAACAGCACGAACCACCAGAAGCTCGGCCTGCGGTGTGGCGGAGGTCCGCTTGGTGGCTGCTCGGGCATCCCGCGCCCGTCGGGTGCCGGGGATACGTGCCAGCCGCGCTTGTCGCGTGGCATCGGCGGATGCGCATTGGTTTTGCTGACGCCTACACGATCAGGCTCTTGCGGCGTTTGATCGGGCACCGGGCGAATGCTACGCACCGGGACTTACGGGCGGTTAGTCGTCATCGACATCTCCGTAAAAATCCGCAGGTCGTGCAGGAGCCGGCCCGGATGCTCGGCGGATGACCGGGATTTAGCTTGTAGCCGACCCCGACAAGGAGACCTGTGATGTTCAAGAATGTGCTCGTGGGAGTGGACGGCAGGCCCAATGGCCGTGACGCCATCGCGCTCGCCTCCCGTCTCACCGATCCCAATGGAAAGCTGACGCTCGCCCACGTGCACAGCGGCCCGCTGCATCCTTCCCACGCGATCACTCCGGGCTTGCTCGAGGAGGAGCGTGAGGCGTCCCACAAGCTGCTCGAACGGGAGCGTACTGCGACGGATGTCACGGCGGAGCTTGTCAGCCTCGTGTCGGGAAGCCCCGGCCGGGGCCTTCACGAGCAGGCTGAGGAGCAGGGGGCCGACCTGCTCGTGGTTGGCTCTTGCAGCCATGGCGCGTTTGGCCGCGCGATGCTCGGCGATGACACGCGCGGCGCACTGAACGGTGCTCCCTGCGCGGTCGCGATCGCTCCCCTGGGCTACATCGAGCATCCTGTCGGGGCGGGCTCGGGGGACTCGATAAAGAAGGTCGGGGTCGCCTATAACTCCTCACCGGAAAGCGAGACGGCGCTGGCAATGGCGCGAACACTGGCGGCGCCAACCAATGCGACGGTTCATGCGCTTGAAGTCGTCTCGATCCCGACGGTCGCCTACACCGGGATCATCCCGCCCGCGCTCGGGGAGAGCGCTGACCTGATGCTCCAGGAGGCAGATGCTCGCATGAAGAAGCTGCCGGATGTAGAGGGCCACGCGGTCTACGGTCTCGCGGGTGAGGAGTTGGCGGCTTTCGGCGATCACGTGGATCTCCTGGTGGTGGGCTCACGCGGCTACGGTCCCGTCAAGCGCTTGGTGCTCGGCAGCACCTCTGACTACTTGCAGCGCCACGCGCGCTGCTCGCTACTCGTGTTGCCCCGCGCGGCTGCTATCCAGGCCGAGCCGGTGCGATCCTGAGCCCAAGCTCAGCTCGAGGTATTTGTGATGCCGCGCCGTTTCTGCACGCTGGCATGATCGCGTTGGAGCAGGCGCGCGTCGTCGACGATCTCGCAGACTTCCGAGGGCTGCTTGACCACGTGGAGCACCGCGAGGTCAGCGGCGCTTATGTGCCGCTCGGACAGCGCGCGCTCACGCAGCCACTCGATCAGCCCGTCCCACTCGCCATCGCCGAGCAGGATCACAGGGAAATGGCGGATGGTCGCGGTCTGGATCAGAGTCAGGGCCTCGAACAGCTCGTCCAACGTCCCGTAGCCGCCCGGGGCTATCACGAACGCGCTGGCGTAGCGGACGAACATCACCTTGCGCGCGAAGAAGTGGCGGAAGCGAAGCCCGATGTCCAGGTAGGGGTTCAGGGCTTGCTCGTGCGGGAGCTCGATGTTGCAGCCGATCGACAGCGCGTGAACATCGTGCGCGCCGCGGTTGGCGGCCTCCATCAGCCCTGGCCCTCCGCCGGTGATGATCGCGTAGCCGGCTCTGCCAAGGCACGCGCCCAGCTCGCGGACGAGCTTGTAGTGGGGATGCTCGCGCGGGGTGCGCGCGGAGCCGAACACCGTCACCGCGCGCTCGACATGAGCGAGCGCATCAAAGCCACGGGCGAACTCGCCGGCGATGTCGTGAACGCGCTCGGCGTCTGCGGCCCGCACCTGTGGGGTCTCATCGCCGAGCCACAGAAGGAGCTCCTCGTCGAATGTCAGCTCGTCTCGGGGGCCTTGAGCCTCGTGTGCCACGGGCCAAGCGTAGAGTCTGCACCGTGGTTGACGACGCGAGGGTGACAGGCCCACCGGCAGTGTTGTCGGGTGGCGAGCTGCGCGTGTTGGATGCCTATTGGCGCGCGGCGAACTACCTGTCGGTCGGCCAGATCTACCTGCTCGACAATCCTCTGTTGCGCGAGCCGCTACAGATCGAGCACGTAAAGCCGCGCCTGCTCGGCCATTGGGGCACGACACCCGGTCTCAACTTCCTCTACGCGCACATGAACCGGATGATCCGCGCCCGCGATCTGAGTGCCCTGTTCTTGGCGGGCCCCGGTCACGGTGGTCCGGGGGTGCTCGCGAACGTGTACTTGGAGGGCACCTATAGCGAGGTCTATCCGCATATCGGCCGTGACGAAGAGGGCATTCGCCGCCTGTTTCGCCAGTTCTCTTTCCCCGGTGGTATCCCGAGTCATGTCGCGCCGGAGACGCCGGGGTCGATCCACGAGGGCGGCGAGCTCGGCTACTCCCTCGCTCACGCCTACGGAGCGGCGTTCGATAACCCCGACCTGCTGGTCTGCTGCGTGGTCGGCGACGGCGAGGCCGAGACGGGGCCGCTCGCGACGAGCTGGCACTCCAACAAGTTCCTGAACCCTGCTCGCGATGGTGCGGTGCTCCCGGTGCTGCATCTCAACGGCTACAAGATCGCCAACCCGACGGTGCTGGCCCGTATCCCGCAGGCGGAGTTGCGCTCGCTGATGGAGGGTTACGGCTACGCACCGCGCTTTGTCGAGGGAGATGACCCGGAGACGATGCACCAGCTGATGGCGGCCACCTTGAACGAGGTGATGGCGGAGATCGCGGAGATCCAGCATCGCGCCCGCGAGGATGGCGTGCAGGAGCGTCCACGCTGGCCGATGATCGTGCTGCGCACCCCCAAGGGCTGGACCGGCCCGAAGATCGTCGACGGGCTGCCGGCGGAGGGGTCCTTTCGTTCCCACCAGGTGCCGCTCGCCGACCTGGCGGGCAACCCGGAGCATCTGCGCCAACTTGAGGAATGGCTTGCCTCCTATCGTCCTGGGGAGCTGTTTGACGAGGATGGTGCGCTGCGCTCAGAGCTTGCGGCGCTCGCACCGGAGGGCCGGCGACGGATGGGCGCCAATCCACACGCCAACGGTGGATTGCTGCTGCGCGAGCTTGAGCTTCCCGACTTTCGCTCCTACGCCGTCGAGGTGCCGGCACCCACGGCGAGCATCAGCGAGCCCACACGGGTACTTGGCAGCTTCCTGCGCGATGCGATCAGCGCAAACCCAGCGAACTTCCGCATCATGGGCCCAGACGAGACCGCATCCAACCGCCTGGGCGCTGTCTTCGAGGTCACGAATCGCGCGTGGGACGCGCAGCTCCTTGAGAGCGACGACCACCTGGCGCCCGATGGGCGCGTGATGGAGGTCTTGAGCGAGCACCTGTGCGAGGGCTGGCTCGAGGGCTACCTGTTGACCGGCCGGCATGGCCTGTTCAACAGCTACGAGGCGTTCATCCATCTCGTGGACTCGATGTTCAACCAGCACGCGAAGTGGTTGAAGGTGACGCGCGGCATCCCGTGGCGGGCACCGATCGCCTCGTTGAACTATCTGCTGTCCTCGCATGTGTGGCGCCAGGACCACAATGGGTTCTCCCACCAGGACCCGGGGTTCATCGACCATGTGATCAACAAGAAGGCGGAGGTCGTGCGCGTGTATCTGCCGCCGGACGCCAACTGTCTGCTGTCCGTTGCCGATCACTGCCTGCGCAGCCGTGACTACGTGAACGTGATCGTGGCGGGCAAGCAGCCCGCGCTGAACTACCTGACGATGCAGGAGGCCGTGGCTCACTGCACGCGCGGGCTGGGCATGTGGGAGTGGGCGTGCAGCGACGGTGGCGATGAGCCCGATGTGGTGCTCGGCTGTGCCGGGGACATCCCCACGCTCGAGAGTGTCGCGGCGGCGGCGATCCTGCGCGAACGCCTCCCCGAGCTGAAGGTGAGGCTCGTAAACGTCGTCGATCTGATGCGCCTGGAGCCGGGCAGCGAGCATCCCCACGGGTTGCCTGACGCGGAGTTCGACGCGCTGTTCACGACCAGCCAGCCGGTGATTTTTGCCTACCACGGCTATCCGTGGCTGATTCACCGTCTCACCTATAAGCGCACCAACCACACCAACATCCATGTGCGTGGTTACAAGGAGGAGGGCACCACCACTACCCCGTTTGACATGGTGATGCTCAACGATCTCGACCGCTTCCATCTCGTGATGGATGTCATCGACCGGGTTCCCGGCCTGGCCGAGCACGCCGCTCACATCCGCCAGGAGATGGTCGATGCGCGGCTGCGCCACCGCGCATACACGCGCGAGCACGGGCAGGACCCGCCCGATGTCACCGACTGGTGCTGGCCCGCCGGCGACGCTCGCTCAGAGCAGGACGCGCGGTCCTAGCCGGCCGATGCGGGTCCTGGTCGTCAACGCCGGCTCCAGCAGCCTCAAGCTCACGCTGCTCGACGGCAAGGACACGATCCTCGCTTCCCGAGAGCTGTCGGCCACTCACGCGCAAGTGGATGAGGATGAGCTCCGCGCGGCGCTCGACTCGCCGCTGAGCGAAGCGGATGCAGTGGGGCACCGCATCGTCCACGGAGGCGAGCGCTTCCGAGCCGCCGTGAGGATCGACGCCGAGGCCGAGAGGGCGATGCGCGAGCTGTGCGACCTCGCGCCGCTTCACCAGCCGAAGTCCCTCGCGGCGCTCGATGCCGTCACCGGGATGCTGCCGGACCTGCCCGCGGTCGCGTGCTTTGACACCGCCTTTCACGCAACACTGCCTGAAGGCGCCGCGACCTATGCTCTACCGGCAGAGTGGCGGGAGCGCTGGGGCCTGCGCCGCTACGGCTTTCACGGCCTCTCGCACGCCTGGGTCGCCCGCCGCTCGCCGCAACTACTGGGGCTCGATGCTTCGCGGCTTCGGATCGTGAGCTGTCACCTTGGCGCTGGCGCGTCGCTGTGTGCGATCAAGGGCGGTCGCTCAGTGGACACGACGATGGGCTTCACTCCGCTTGAGGGTCTGGTGATGGCCACCCGCTCGGGCAGCGTCGATCCGGGGATGCTGCTGTGGCTGGCAGAGCACGAGCGGCTATCGGCGAGCGAGCTGGCAGACGCGCTCGAGCATCGCTCCGGACTGCTCGGCCTGGCGGGCAGCTCTGACATGCGTGAGATCGTCGATCGTGCCGGTATGGGCGAGCCCTCCCCGCGCCTGGCGTTGGATGTGTACGTCCATCGGCTCCGCGCTGGGATCGCTGCGATGGCGGCGGCACTCGATGGTCTGGACGTGCTGGTGTTCACCGGCGGTGTCGGCGAGCAGGCAAGCGAGGTGCGGGCAGAAGCCGCAGCGGGCCTCGGATTTCTCGGTGTCTCACTCGATGATGCCCGCAACGGCGAGACGCGCGTCGATGGGAAGATCGGAGCTGCCGGGGCAAGTGTCAGAACGCTTGTTCTCAGGGCGCGCGAGGACATCGAGATCGCGCGGCAGGTCAGGACAGTCCTTGAAGGCCAGCGCCGGCTGGAGGCGTGACCTCGGTTTCGCGGCGGATGAGGTCTACCTTCTCACTCCAGCTGGTTGACGCCCGAGCAGCTCGACCGGCGCCTGGGAAGGCCAACAAACCAAGTGGCCGGGCGGATGCTGGTAGCACCCGCCCTGCCGTGTAGCACCGAAGATTCGGTTCACCGACCATCGGCCTCACACCTCGGTGTTCACCCGTGTGAGGCCGCAGTTTGCTAGTTCGCACCATCGGGCGCAAGCTTTCCGCTCGGGAGGATTCCGGTCCAAACCCCGAACCCGTCCTTGAGATGGTTGCCGGTCGCTTGGCCGGCCTTTGTATCGGCCGCGTAGTAGTAAAGAGGCAGACCGTTATAGGTGGCCTGTTTCGTGCCGTCCTTACGTGTGGCCAGTCCCACCAAAGCCGCGTTCGCCTGTCCCGACACTGTGGGTGTCTGGGTTGCGAGCACGGGCGGCCACACTGATGCGCACCCGTCGTAGCAGGTGCTGACCTTGTCGTGTCCCGCTGTCGATTTTTCATCAGGCTTGAAGACGTAGAGGGTGCGATTCTGCGCACCTGTGACGAGCGTCCCGTCTTCTGGCGTCTTGTAGCTGGCGATGACAACGGTGGTACCTGACGCTTTCGCGACAGTGGTGCCGGATTGAGGCGTGACAACAGCGGGCGTTGAGGATGCAGTCTGCTTCTGTGTCGCGGTCGATGCGTTGCTGGAACTGCCACAGCCGGCAAGCACGGCCGCAAGGAGCACTACTAGCGACCCGAGGCCGCCGATGGACTTAATACGCATTGTGGGTACATCCCCTGGTCGAGTTCATTGAGGTCGAGGAGCCTCTTGGCAGGGCCTAAGCTCGCCCTAAGCAACGAGTGAGAATGCTCTCAGTCGCGACGTGGCGGCCACTGCTCTACGCGACCCCAGCGACTCTCAAGCGCTCGCGAGCTTGAACAGAGGTCGCGGCCCGCGCGGGCTCTGGGGTGAAAGCGCTCACAGGTGAAGCACGCGGTCGAACTTGTCTTGTGCTCCTGTGTCGTGGGTGATGACGAGCACGCCGCGGTTGTCGCGAATGCTCAGGAGGTTGCCCATCACTCGACGGGCCAGTGACGGGTCGAGGTGGGCTGTGGGCTCGTCGAGGATCAGGAATCGTGCTGGTGCGAGTAGCGCGCGGGCGAGCGCGATGCGTCTGCGCTGTCCGCCGGAGACGAGCTCGCCGTTGTTGCCGAGGATCGTGTCGAGTCCGCCGGGAAGGGTGTTGACCCACTGGTCGAGCTCGACGGCCGCGAGCACTTTTGAGATGGCTTGCTCGTCGGCGTCGCGGCGGGCGATCAGGAGGTTCTCGCGGATCGTGGTGTTGAAGATGTGGCAGTCCTGGGCGCAGAACACGACGGCGGCGCGGATCTCACTCTGAGCGAGGTCGCGCATGTCGATCCCGTCGAGCGTGACGGCTCCCGCCGTGGGGTCGTGGAAGCGGATGAGCAACTCGGCGATGGTGCTCTTGCCGGCGCCGCTCGGCCCTGTGAGCGCGACGTGCTCGCCGGGCGCGATGCGAAGCGTGAGATCGTCGAGCACCCGCGTTTCGTCAGGCATGTACCGGAAGCTGACGTGCTCGGCGCGCAGTTCCCCTGAGCCGGTGAGGGCGTGTGCGGTAGCTGGGTCTCTGACTGCGGGCTGGCAGCTCGTGAGCTCCTCCAGACGATGCGCGGCGGTGGCGCACACACGCAGCAAGCGGCCGGCTGCTGCGACGGGCAGGATGCTGTCGTAGGCCGCGAGCAGGAGAAACACGAGCGCCGCGAGCAGCACGCCGCTGAGCGCGCCTGAGTGGACGGCGGGGATGGTGATGAGCAGCAGCGCGAGGACCCCAGCCGCGGCGAGCAGGCCGCCGATAGCGCCCGCGGCTGAGGACGCGAGGGCGTCGCTGCGGGCGAGGCGCGCGAGTTGCGTGTCGCTGTCGGCTAGGCGCTCTGCCGTTGCGGTGGCTCGGCCGGCAACGGCCAGCTCGCCGGCACCGTCAATGCTCTCGATTAGCTCGCTTGTGAGCAGTGCTCGTGCTGGGGCTTGTCGGCGCGCGGCGCGTGATGAGACGATCGCGCTCAGAGTCGCCAGCACAAGGATGGTGAGTGTGAGCGAGAGCAGCACGACAGCCCCGGCGGCGGGCAGCATGATCCATGCGGCAAGCGAAGCGGCGGTGAGGACGAGCAGCGAGAGCAGTCCTGGGATCACGACGCGCAGGTAGAAATCCTTGAGCGTGTCGATATCTGCGACGAAGCGGGCAAGCAGGTCCCCGCTGCGGCTCTCGAGGCCGCCGGGGATGAGCGGCGTGAGACCGCGGTAGAAGTGCAGGCGGAACCGTGCGAGCTGGCGCAGCGCGAGGTCGTGGGAGACGAGGCGTTCGCTGTAGCGAAGGATCGCGCGGGTCAGCCCGAAGGCGCGCACGGCGACGATGGCGACCATCAGCTCGAGAATCGGTGGGTGTTGCGCTGCGCGGGAGATCAGGTAGCCGGAGGTGGCGAGCAGCGCGATCGCCGCGAGCGCCGCGCCGGTGGCGAGCGCGACGGACAGCGCGAGTCGAGCCCGTTCGCCGCCTTGTGGCCTGCCGACTTCTCGTAGGGCCGCGAGGTCGGTGTGGCTCATGCCGGCACCCCGCTCGCTCGAGTGGGTGCCATCCAGGTCGCGGCGGACGGGCCCTGCCCCCGGTCGATGAGCCGCCCGTGGTGTAGGACGTGGATGTGGTCGGCGAGCTCGGTGAGCAGCGGGTGGTGAACGATCAGCAGCGTCGTGCGTCGGTATGCGAGCCGGGCGATGGTGTCGCTGATTGCATGGGCGCCCTCGTCGTCGAGATGAGCGGTCGGCTCGTCCAGCAGCAGCAGCGGACGGTCGGCGAGGAATGCGCGGGCGAGCGCGATCCGCTGCGCCTGGCCGACCGAGAGCCGTCGCCCTCCCTGCCCAACGGGCGTGTCGAGGCCCTGTGGCAGCTGATCGATGAACTCCTTTGCTCCCGCGTCGCACGTGGCCTTGTGAATCTCTGTTGGTGCGGCGTCGGGCCGGCAGAGCGCGATGTTCTCCGCGATCGTTCCCGTGAACAGCGTCGGGCGCTGCGGAACCCATGCGATCTGCCGGCGCCAGGCGTCAAGGTCGACGGCGCGCAGGTCGACGCCGCCACAGGCGACTTCTCCGGCCGTCGGGTCGGCGAGGCGCATCAGCAGACGCGCGATCGTGCTCTTGCCCGCGCCGCTCTCGCCGACCAGCGCGGTGATCTTTTCGGCTGCCAGCTCGAGGTCGATGTCGCTCAAGGACGCGGCCGTCGTCGTCGCGGGTACTCGTACCCCACCGCCTTGAGGCGCACCGGCTCGACCGCTGGGTTGGGTGGCGCAAGTGGCGTGGCGGGGCACGTGATGATCGGCGAGCTCGTCGAGAGCGTGGAAGATCCGCTCGGATGCGCTCGTGGCGTCTGCGCTTGCGTGGAATTGCTGGCCGACTTGGCGCAGCGGCCCGTACATCTCCGGTGCGAGCAGCAGCACGGTCAGCCCGGCTTGCAGGCTGAGCGCTCCGGCCACGAGCTGCACGCCGATCGTCGCGGCCACGAGCGCGGTGCCGATCATCGCGCACAGCTCTAGCACGAACGCGGACAGGAACGCCGTGCGCAGCGTGCCCATGGTCTCGGCGCGGTAGCGCTCGCCGACATCGGCGAGCGGTCTGCTCTTGGGCGTGCTCGCGGCCGTATGCGCGCAGCGTTGGGAGGCCTTGCACGACGTCGAGGAAGTGCGCGCCGAGCAGCGCGAGCGCGCGCCAGCGTCCCTCGGCCTGCGCCGCGCGCCCTTGCCGATGAGCACCATGAAGATCGACGAGCAGCGGCACCGTGAACGCGAGGATCGCGGCAGTGATCGGGTCGAGCGCTGATGACCCAACCAATCACGGCGACCGGGACGACCGTGGCGAGCACGAGCTGCGGCAGATAGCCAGCGAAATACGCTTCGAGCGCGTCGACGCCCTGGACGGCGGTGCTCGCCAGCTCGCCGGTGCGCGCACCTCGCGGGACGCTGCTCAGGGCCCTCGAGCAGCAGGCGACCGACCAGACGCCCGCGCAGCTCGGACATGACGCGCACCGCGCCCCAGCGCCCGGAGAGCTCGAAGCCGGCGCCGGTGAGCGCGCGCGCGCACCGAGCACTGCCGCGAGCGCGATCAGCTGTGAGCGCAGGGACGCGACGGTGGCGTGGTGCATCGCGGCGCGGTCGATGATGTAGGCCAGCAGAGCGGCCTGGGCGACGATCAGGCACGGCGGAGATCACACCGAGCGCGCCGGCGAGCGCGAGATGCGCCCGTGCGGCGCGCGCTCTCGCGGAGCAGCCTGCGATCGACCGGCGGCGCCCATCGTCAGCGGCGAAGGAACACCGGGGCCTGGCGCCTGCGGCGGCGCGGCAGCCGGGGCTTCTGTGCTGTGCGCTGCCGATGCCGGGGATGCTGCTCGAGCACTGCCATCGGCGTCGGCGTGCCCTCGAAATCGTCGCGGCCGAGGCGGTGGCGGAACACCCAGTAGGTCCATGCCTGGTAGGCGAGCACGATCGGCAGGAAGATCACCGCCACGACCGTCATCACGGTCTGGGTGTAGTGGCTGGAGGAGGACGGCGACCAGCGTCAGAGATCATAGGCGTGGCTGGTGGTGGAGGGCAGAGCGTCGGGGAACAGGTCGACGAACAGGCTCGCGAACAGCAGCGCGATCGCGCCCGCGCTGAGCGCGAAGGCCCGGCCGTCGCGCTTGCGAGCCAGCGCCGCCGGCACGGCATGCGGCGCAGGCGACCGCCGCGACGGCGATGAGCTGCGCCGAGAGCTTCCCCCCGCCCGTGTCCTGGTCGAGGGCGGTCCAGAGCAGGAAGCCCGCCATCAGCACGACCGTCACGACCGAGGCGCTCGCGAGCGATCGCCGCGCGCGCGCGGCGACGATCTCGCCGCGCGTGCGCAGCGCCAGGAAGATCGCGCCGTGGCCGAGGAACAGCGAGAGCGTGACGAGGCCGCCGAGCAGCGCGTATGGGTGCAGCAGGTCCCAGAGCGAGGCGGTGACGTTGTGCTGGGCGTTCATCGGTACGCCGTGGACGATGTTCGCCCAGGCAACACCCCACAGCAGCGCTGCCAGTGAGCTGCCGAGCGACCGCCGCCCACTCCCACGTCGCGCGCCAGCGCGGCGAGTCCTCCTTGCCCCAGAACTCGAACGAGACGCCACGGATGATCAGCGCCGCGAGGATCAGGAACAGCGCGAGGTAGAAACCGGAGAAGAGGCTCGCATACCAGCCGGGGAAAGCCGCGAACGTCGCGCCGCCGGCGGTGATCAGCCATACCTCGTTGCCGTCCCACACCGGGCCGATCGTGTGGATGATCATGCGCTTCTCGGTTCGGTCGCGGCCGAGCGCGCGCAGCAGCATGCCGACGCCGAAGTCGAACCCCTCGAGCACGAAGTAGCCGATCCACAGCACCGCGATCAGCAGGAACCAGAGCGTCTGCAGGAAGTTCGGGTCGCGCATGTTCTCGGCCTCTCTCTAGTAGGCGAGGATCAGGTCTGACGTGGGTCCAGCCGCAGGTCGGCTCGGGCTCCTCGGCTGGCTCGGGTTCGGGGCCGTGCGCGATCTCCTTCAGGAACAGGCGTCCGCCGATCACGAGCATCACCCCGTAGAGCAGCGTGTAGCCGACGAGCGTGAGGATGATCGGCCCTGAGCTGACGAGTCGGCGAGCGCGCGTCGCTGGTCTTGAGCAGCCCGTAGACGACCCACGGCTGGCGACCCATCTCGGTAAAGATCCAGCCCGTCAGGTTCGCCAACGGCGGCAAGAACGCGCCGAGGATCGCCGACGCGCAGGAACCAGCGCCTGCGCTCGAGCACCCCGCGGCGGATCAGCAGCAGACCCGAGAGCGGGATCAGCAGCAGCATCACGCCGACGCCGGCCATCAGGCGGAACGTCCAGTAGGTCACGCCGAGGATCGGCACGTAGTCGCCTGGCCCGTATTTCTTCTGGTCTTCGGCGTTGAGCTGGTTGACGCCCTCAACCTTCCCGTTCCATGAGGCGGTGCCGAGGATCGAGAGTAGGTGCGGGATGCGGATGTCGGTGTTCAGGCGCTTGGGGAAGTGCTCGAACGGGCCCACCGCGAAGATCGACAGGCTCGCGCCGTTGGTCGTCTTGTAGAGCGCCTCGGCGGCGGCCATCTTCATCGGCTGCTGTTTCTCCATCAGCATCCCCTGTGTGTGGCCGAACGCGCCTGTCAGGATCGCGGCGCCGAGCGCGAGCGGGAGCACCTTGCGCACCGAGCGCGAGTAAACCTCGTTTCCGCTTGCCGCGGAGCATCGCGAAGGCCGAGATCCCCAGGACGAGGAACGCCGCCCGTGCAGAACGCCGCGAAGATCGTGTGCGGGAGCGCCAGCAGCACCGTCGAGTTGGTCAGCACCGCGAAGATGCTCTTCAGTTCCGCGCGATGCGTGACGTGGTTGATCGCGTAGCCGACGGGGTGCTGCATCCACGAGTTGGCGGCGAGGATGAAGTACGCCGAGAGGATCGCGCCGAACGCGACCAGCCAGATCGTGGCGAGGTGGACCTTCGGCGAGAGCCTGCCCCAGCCGAAGATCCACAGGCCGATGAACGTCGACTCCAGAAAGAACGCGGCGAGCCCCTCCATCGCCAGCGGCGCCCCGAAGATGTCGCCGACGTAGCGCGAGTATTCCGACCAGTTCATGCCGAACTGGAACTCCTGAACGAGCCCGGTCACGACGCCGATGGCGAGCGAGATCAGCATGAACTTCCCCCAGAAGCGCGTCATCCGCAGATAGACCTCGTCTCCCGAGCGGTAGTAGCGCGTTTGGCAGTACGTCACCCACGCCACCAGGCCGATCGACATCGGCACGAAGATGAAATGAAAGAGCGTCGTGACGCCGAACTGAAGCCGGGCGAGTTCCAGAGTGTTCACGAGGGTGAACCTAAAGCCCTGTCGTGAGGATGCAATCGGTGTCTAGCCCGATAGCGAAGAGGGAAAACTACTGGCCACCGCTCCATGGCCATTCAGGTTTCCTTGCGGTGGCTCTTGCCGTCTCAGCAGCCAGCGGCGCAGCTCATCGGCACCCCAGACGATGAAGGGATAAGGCGCCAGGAACAGCAGGTCGTGTACCGGCAGCGCCGCGGTTCCCAAAAGCGATTGCAGCGGCGGTGCGTAGACGAAGACTGCGGCCAGCAGCAGCTCTGCGACGATCGCGCCGAGTAGGTAGCGGTTACTGAACACGCCGACTGATCGCAGCGACGCGCGGCTGGTTCGTACGGCGAACGCGGTGCCGATCTGCCCGGCGATCATCCCGACGAACGTCATCGTGGTTGCCTGTAGATAGGCGTGATGCAGCGGGTGGCCCCCACCGACGGGATCGCCCATATGCCATCCAGCACCGCCCAGGACATAGAAGAAGCCCGCCAGTGACAGACCCGCGACCATCATTCCCAAGAAGAGCCAGGCGCGGACGAGCATCGGAGGCTGGATGACGCCCTCTGAGCGGGGGCGCGGTGGACGGTTCATGCTGCCAGGCTCGATCGGGTCGCGCCCCAGCGCCAGCGATGGCAGCGTCTCTGAGCCGACGTCGAAGGCCAAGAGCTGCAGGACGGTGAGCGGCAGTGGAATCGCGCCGCCGCTGAGCGCGAACACGAGGAACGGCACAACCTCCGGGGTGGCGTGGGCGAAGATGTACTGGATGAACTTGCGCACGTTGTCATAGACCTGTCGGCCTGCCTCGATCGCCACGACGATCGTCGCGAAGTTGTCGTCGGTGAGCACCATCGTCGACGCCTCCCGAGCCACATCTGTCCCTGAGCGGCCCATCGCCACACCGATGTCCGCGGTGCGCAGCGCCGGTGCGTCGTTGACGCCATCGCCGGTCATCGCAACCACGTGCCCCTGGCCGCGTAGTGCCTCGGCGATCTGGAGCTTCGTCTCGGGTGAGGCGCGGGCGAAGATCACCTCGCGTCCGCTTGCGAGGATGTCCTTCACCTCTTGCTCGTGGCGATGATCGAACGCCTGAGCGTTGACTACGAATGGGTCCTCTCCACCGATGCCGACATTGCCTGCGATCGCAGCGGCGGTCAGCGGGTGGTCGCCGGTGATCAGCACGATCCGAATGCCCGCGCCGTGACAGCGCTTGACAGCGTCGAGGACCTCCGCGCGCGGCGGATCGTGCATCGTGATGAGCCCGAGAAAGCACAGGTCACGCTCGGCCTCCTCGCGTCCCGGTGCTCGCGGGTCGCTGGGCAGCGATCGGTGTGCGAGCGCAAGCACGCGCAGGCCCTGGCCTGCGAAGCTCTCCACCTGGCGGGTCACGTGCTCGCGCTCGGAAGGTCCGAGTGGACGCTGCTCGCCGCCCTGAAAGAGCACGTTGGCGCACAGGGGTAGAACGGACTCGGGTGCGCCCTTGGTGTGTAGGCAGTGCCCGCTTTCATCCATGTCGAGGGTGGACATCAGCTTGCGCTGCGCGTCGAAGTTGTACTGGTGGGTACGTCGACGCTCCCGGCTTGCGGCGTCGATATCAACGCCGAGCATTTGCGCTGCCATGAGCAGCGCAACCTCGGTCGGGTCTCCGCTCTGGCCTTCTGAGGCCAGGTGAGCGTTGTTGCAGGCAGCGGCGGTTTCGGCCAGTGCGCTCAAGGCGAGGTCGGGCGAGCCGATCGGGGGCTCGGCGTCGAGCTGTGCTTCGCTGTTGAGCGTCCATGCAGCGATAGGACGCATACGGTTCTCGGTCAGCGTCCCCGTCTTGTCGGTGCAGATGACGTCGGTGGAGCCGAGGGTCTCAACGGCGCTCAAACGCTTGACCAGTGCGCCCCTGCGGGCAAGGGCGCGCACCGCGACAGCCAGCGCCAGCGTGATGACCGGCAACAGTCCCTCCGGCACGTTGCCTGCCAGCAGACCGACCGCAAACACGACACTGTTCTTGAAGGACAGGCCGGCACCGAAGATCGCCACCGGAACAAAAGCGATGGCCATCGCGATCGCGATGGCGGCGATCAACCATGCAACCCGGCGAACCTGTCGCTCCAGAGGACTTGGCTCCTCCTTAACCCGCTCGGATAGTGCGGCGATGCGTCCCAGCTCGGTGTGCATTCCGGTCGCGAACACGACGCCCTGGGCCTCTCCGCCAGTGGCGCTCGTGCCACTGAAGAGGAGATCGCGCGCGGCGATCCGCGGCACGTCGGTGTCGACGAGCTCCGCTGAGCGAAGCGCCGGGGCCGACTCGCCCGTGAGCGTGGATAGATCCACCTCCACAGCACCTGAGATCAAGCGCATGTCAGCGGCGATTCGATCACCCTCCTCCACGACCACGACATCGCCTGGGACGAGATCGGTGGCCGGAATCGACACAGGCTCGCCTGCGCGCAGGACCCTGACCTGCTGAGGCAAGAACTGTGCGAGGGCCTCCACCGCTCGCTCTGCCTGCATCTCCTGCACGAACGCGAAGAGGGCGTTGAGCACGATCACGAGCAGAACAGCGATCGCGATCGTTTGACTGCCGACCGCAAATGACAGGGCAGCGGCGAGCCACAGCAGCAGCGCGAGCGGGTGGGTCAGCTGGTGCGCCAGCTCTGCCGGCCACTTCACGCCACCGCGACGCCTCAGCTCGTTGGGGCCGTACTGGATCAGCCGCCGCCCCGCCTCGCTTTCGGAGAGGCCGCTGCGCGAGCTGCGCAAGTCGCGCAACAGCAACCCGACGCTCTCCGTCGCATCAACCTCGACCGGACGCTGGTCGGACACACCATCAGCCGTGTCGACAGGGATAGACAAGTCGACCGACCGTGCCCTGCGTCGCTCAAGCGCCGGTGAAGCTCGACGGGATCAAAGGCTCGCGGGTGCTCAGGTACGGGGTGAGGTAGCGCCCAAAGACCTTCTCGGCCTGCCCAGGGGAATCGCTGTCTTGTGGACGCTCACGCTGAAGGGTGGCGCTGGTGGGCTGGCCGAACTCGTCGAGCTCTGCTCGCAGGAAGATTGGATGCGGGCCGCCAACGAGCCGGGCGCGCAGCACGTGCTGGACTCGCAGCTCCTTGACTGCCGCGCCGTTCTGAGCGGCGATGCGTTGCGCGATCAGGTCGGCCTGCTGGGTGGCCAGCCCGCCCTGCTTGATCGGAAAGCTCGTCATGTCGCCCGCGGCATAAACACCATCTAGCCCGATGACGCCGCCGAGCGCGTCGGTTGTGATGAAGCCATCACGGTCAGTCGGCACGCCTACGATTCGCGGTCCACGGAGCTCTGGCACTGTGACTACACAATCGCCCGTGAGCGTTCCCCCCGAGTCCAACAAGAGCGCTCCGCCTCGCTCGACGAGCGTGGGCTTGGACTCGCCGATGAAGCGCACACCGCGCTCCGCCAAGAGGCCCGCGACTAGCTGCGAGGCTTGCGCACCAAATACCTCAAGCGGCGTTGCCTCCGGGCTCACCAATACCACCTCGCCGTTCGCTCTGCTCCCGGGAAGTTCAGCGGCTGTGAGCAACGCCAGCTCATACAACGGCAGGGGCCACGAGCAGCCGGGCGGCACCGCAAAGATGATGCGCTTGAGCTTGCCCTCACCCAACCGGCTCGTCATGCGCCGGATGTGGTGGGCCTCTCGCTGGTCGTGGAATGTCAGCGCGCCCGGGACCGTAGTCGTCGTGCGTGCACCGATCGCGAGCACAAGCGCGTCGTAGTCGATATATGCAAAGGACGCGAGTCGCACACGGCGATCTTGGTGAGCGACCGCCTCCACGCGGTCCAGGCGAAGCGATGCACCGATGTCGGCGGTGAGTGCCGCCAGGTCATAGGTGCGCGGAGGTGTCTCACTGAACGCCTCTGTGGTCGCGGCAGGCTTGTAGGCGAGTATCGGAGAGGCCGAGATCGCGGTTATGCGCACGCCCTCCGGCGCAAGCGCGCGCAATGCAAGCATTGCCTCGAGCGCCGCGAACCCGCCGCCGGCAATCAGCACGTGTGGGGAAGCTCCCTGGGGATTGACTCGCTGCATCTATGCGACTATCGCATCCGTCTCAGGAGCCGAGCATCGGGGTAAACCCTGACGTCAGACGGGAGCACTACGCGACAGGAGAGTCCAACGTGGCCAGCAAGCGCAGCTCCTCCATCAGCAGTCGGGGCAGCAGGAAGTGCTCGCGCACACGCTCCTGTCCACTGCCTCCCAGCTGTTCGCAAAGCTCCCGGTCGCCGAGGAGCTTGAGCATCGCCTTGGCACACTCCTCAGTGCTGTCAACAAGGACCCCGCCGACACCTTCGGGCATCTGCAGCGGGATACCGCCTGCCCGTCCGGCGATAACCGGCGTGCCCTTCCATAGGGCCTCTGAGACGACGAGCCCGAAGCCCTCGCGGATCGACTTCTGCACGACGACCTCCGAGAGGCGCTGGAAGGCGTTGACCTCGACGTTGCCGACCCCCGTGAGGTTGGTGTAGACGTGGATCAGGGGATCGTGATTGGCGGCCTCTGAGACCTGGCGGTAGACCTCCCAGCCCTCGGGGTCATCCAGTGCCATCGAGCCGACCAGCGCGAGCTGGAGGTCTGCGATCTCCTTGCGCACGAGCCGGTAGGCGTCGATGACCCCGAGCGGGTCCTTCCACTGGTCAAAGCGCGATATCTGCGTCACGAGCCGGCCTGGGATCTCCATGCCGATCCAGTCGAGGATCTGGCTGGCCATGCGTGGATCGAGGTCGATGTTCTTGGGGCTCAGGGGGTCGATCGCCGGTGCGATCGCCTGCACACGAGCGATCGGGAGATCGGGCGGCACGAAATCGGGCATCGTGAACACCGCCGCGTCAAAGCCCTCCAGGTACGGGGCCATGAACCGCCAGGCGGCGGGGTTGGGCTCTGTAGTGTCGATGTGGCAGCGCCATACCCAGCTGGCGTCTGCCCTTGCCGTGCGCGCTCAGCAGTCCGGCGGGCTGGGGGTCGTGGATCACGATGAAGTCATAGCCGCCGTCCAGGGTGGCCGCGTTCTCCTCGATGCAGCTGCGATACGCGGCCTGCTCGGCCTCGCTCAAGGCGTGTGGCCCGCCCTGCAGCGCGTTATGCAATGCCTTGGTGGCGTGGAAGAAGTCCTCGTCTCCTCCGATTACCTTCCAGTCCACGCTCAGGCCGAGGTCGCGCAGCAGCGGGACGCTCGAGCGCAAGCAGCTCTGAGACCCCGCCGCCGTAGGGCGTGGCGTTGACGTGCAGGATGCGCGCGCCTTTCAGCGCTCGTGCGTGCTCGCGCAGCTCCTGCAGGATCGCTTCGGGCGCGATGCCCTCATAGGCATCCAGTGACCATCGACCGACGGCTACCTTCTGCAGCACCAGATCATCTCCTCACTGTCCCGTCAGGTCGCGCCGTTGGAAGACCCAGATCGCTGCGAGCGAGCTGCCCAGTCCGATCCCGAGCATGACCAGCGGCGGCGGTCAGACGAAAGGGTTGTGCGGGCACGAGCCCGACGTGCGCGAACGGTGTCAGTTCGACGAGCCATTGCGGAGCGCCGAGCACCGAGCCCGTTAGCTGCCACAGGAATGTCGACGGTGACGAGCCCGTATGCGACACCGGCGCTTGCTCGCGGCACGATCGCATACGCGAGCGCTGCGATCCCGAGGAAGAAGAGCGCGACGGGCAGGCAGTTCGCGCCGGCCTCTAGCATCCGCGGCAGGGAGATGCTGAGTCCTTGGGAGGCGGCGCCTGCCCATGTGATCAGCCCGGCCACCAGGGAGATACAGGCCGCGCCGCACGTTGCCAACAGCGAGTCGGCCGCTGAGCCATCTGCGGCGACTTACCGGCTGGGCGAGCAGCGTCTCGAGCTGCTCTTCGGCTTCCTCGTGCCTGGCGGCGCCGATCTGTGCGCACGCGAACAGACTGACGGCGAGGATGAAGAAGATGAACACGAAGGCGAGGTATCCGCTGGGCGTCTCGATCGAGCCGACGTCGAACCTTGCTATCTCGCGCTGCACGCTGCCTGAGATCCCTGCGGAGGAGATGCTCGTGGAGACCATGCCGAGGATGAACGCGAACACGGCGATGCTGGCGCTCCACACGATCAGGCTTGAGCGCTCTGAGCGCAGCGCCTGCGCGGTCGGTGAGGAGAGCAGCCGCAAACGCGGGTTGGCGTCCTCGCGAGCGCCGAGCAGGCCGGTGCCAATGTCACGGCCGGCGGCGATCCGTGCCGCACAGACCAGGAGCAGCACGCTCGCCGCGATCGAGAGCAACAGAACCAGTGGCTCAGAGCCCGTGAATGGACGCATCTCCTCGGCCCATCCAAGCGGCGTGGCCCAGCGCAGCCACGCCGCGCCCGCAGAGGTGTCGGCGATCACCCGTAGTAGCAGTGACAGCCCGACGATCGCGCTGCCGAGCTCGAGCGCGATACGGCGCGTCGGTGCGAGCTGGCTGGTGAGAGCACCTACGCCGACGAACACCGGCACGACAGACACCGTTGCCAGCGCAAGATAGGCAGATCCGCCGGTGGGCAGGCCGCCCGCGAGAAAGCCGACGAACGCAGCGATCCACAGGATCACGGTGCCCGCTGCGATCGCGACCATCGCCGAGAGATACGCTCGTCCCGCGTCCGACGGACCCGGCGAGGACGAGCTCCATGCGGCCGGTATCCTCCTCGGTCCTGCAGCGCCCGCACCGCGGCCAGCAACCCGAAGACGGCGGCGAGGATCGCCAGCGTCCCGCCGACGCGCCAGGCGGTGTAGCCGCTGACCGTCAGCGGACTGTACGGGTAGCCGTAGAACAGGCGCAGCGCATCGTTGCTGGCGAAACTGTGAGCGAAGGCGAGCCGGTCAGCGAGCGTCGGGTAGGCGTGGCGGTAGCCGACCGGCTGGATGTAGGCGTAGATCCGCGAACAGGTACGCGAAGGAGATCGTGCGGATGCGAGCGTCGCGGAAAGCTCGCCGCACCAGCGCCCGCATCGACCCAAACTTGATGCTCGGATACGGGCGCGCTTGGCGCCGCGAGGGCTCCGCTACTCGCGGACACGGTCTTCAGAGCCGTCGTAGTGGTGCAGGAATATCTCCTCGAGCGAGGGCTCGCGGCTGCTGAGCGTCTTGATGGAATCCCCGCCCACCTCGGCGAGCGCCGCGATCAATGGGCCCACGCTGCCGGAGACCTCGAAGCGCAGCGCGTTCGCTCCCGCGCTCTGCACCTGCACGCCTGCCAGTGCCGGTAGCTCCGGCGCATGACCGACGAACGTGACCTCCACCGTCTGCGCGGCGAGGTGGCGCAGCTCTGTGAGCGTTCCCTCGTCGACGAGCTTGCCGTCTCTGAGGATGCCGACCCTGTCGCAGAGAGCCTCGACCTCGCTGAGGATGTGCGAGGAGAGAAAGACGGTCTGCCCGCGCTGCTTGGCCTCATGCACGCAGTCGCGGAAGGCGACCTCCATCAGGGGGTCAAGGCCGCTTGTCGGCTCGTCGAGCAACAGCAGATCAGCGCGCGTGGCGAGCGCCGCGATCAGCTGCACCTTCTGGCGGTTGCCCTTCGACAGCGCCCGGATCTTCTTGTTGGGCTCCAGGTGGAAGCGCTCGGTGAGCGCTTCGCGATAGGCGACGTCGGTGCCGCCGTGCAGCCGCGCGAGGAACTCGAACGTCTCGGTGCTCGTCAATGCTGGCCACAGGAAGGGCTCTCCGGCGACGTAGGCGACACGCCGGTGCGCCCTCACGGGATCGTCCCAGGCGTGGAGGCCGAACAGCTCCGCGCGCCCGCTGCTCGGACGGTGCAGCCCCAGCAGCAGCCGGATCGTGGTGGTCTTGCCCGACCCGTTTGGGCCGAGATACCCGTAGACCTCGCCCTGCCTGACGGTCAGGTCGAGCGCATCGAGCGCAACGGTATCCCCGTAGCGCTTGCTGAGCCCTTCGGTATGGATCGCCGATGCGCCGGGGCTCTCGCCAGTGGTGGCGTCAGGTGTGCTCGGGCGTGGCTGGGTCTGTTGCACAGGAGAAGGATCTGAGGATCTCAGGCTCGCGGCATCCGGGTTTTCTCCGTAGGTGCCGACGGGATGGCCGTGCTCATCGGGCGCATCTGCGTCGACTTGCCGGGCACTTTGGCGTGCACCGCTTCGGTTCGTCTCATGGTGTGCCAGTCTGAGAGCTTTCTCGATGAGCGAGAGGAACCTGATGATCCGTGTTCCTCCGCATCGTGACGCGGCGCATTGCTGATGCGACGCTCCAGAGCAGGCGCCTATCCTCACGTTCATGTTCAAGCGAATCCTTGTCGGATACGCAGGTGATGAGGCTGGACGGGACGCGCTCGCGCTCACCGCGAGACTCGCGGCCGCGCTGGCAAGCGAGATCACGGTCGTGTACCCCTACAGTCCACTGCTGTCCTCAGTGCCCGCCGATGCAGCCGAGGAGCGTGTCCGCGAGGAAGTGCGGGCGGTCGTGCCCCATAGTCAAGCGTTGGCGCGGGCGACCTATCACTGGAGTGGCTCATCGTGGCCGATCCACGCCTTGCACAGCATGGCGAGCTATGAAGATGCTGAGCTCATTGTCATCGGCTCGGCGCGCGAGGGGATCGCCGCCCACCTGCAGATCAGTCTCATGGAGCGCATGGTGCATGGTGCGCCTTGCGCGGTGCTCGTCGCGCCCGCCGGCTACAGCGAACGCGACGCCGGCGAGCTGCGACATATCGGCGTGGGCTACACCGACTCCACCGAGGGCAAGGCGGCAGTGCACTTGGGCCACGAGCTCGCAGGGGCCTTTGCTGGCGAGTTGAGCGTGTTCACCGCCTCGTGGCTGAGCACGGTCATCAGAAGCTATGCGGGAATGGCGGTCCCTGTGTCACAGCTCGACGCCGAGGAGTATGCGGCGAAGAAGACTAACCTTGAGCGTGCGGTAGCCGAGCTGAACCCTGGGACGCCCGTTCACGCACAGGCCATCAAGGGCGAGCCCTCCGATGTGCTGGTCGCGCAGTCCAGCACGCTTGATCTCCTGGTGCTCGGCTCGCGAGCGTATGGGCCGTTGCGCCATGTCCTGCTGGGGAGCGTCTCGGCGCCAGTGATGCGCGAGGCCCACTGTCCGGTGCTGGTGGTCGCGCGCGGCTCAGAGCCGGGCGAGGGCGAGCCGGATGACGGCGAGCGTGTCTCGATGAGCGCCATCGCCGACTGAACAAGGCTCGCCAGGAAGCCTCCGAGATGGTCTCCAGGCATCGGCGGCTGCCAGCGCAGATCGCCAGGATCGGCAGATGAGCACGAGTCGCTCGGTCAAGAGCCGCCCTGTCGACTCCAGCGTCGAGTCATCTGTTGCAAGAGCGCTCGCGGCTCCGGCGATGTACCGGGGGCATCCGACAGTGCGGGTACACGAGACACATGCCTCTCTGGTCTTCCTCGCCGGTGATCGTGCCTACAAGATCAAGAAGCCCGTGCGACTTGCGTTCCTTGACTACAGCACGCTCGCCGCGAGGCACGCCGCTTGCCTTGAGGAGGCGCGCATCAACCGGGAACTGGCCCCCGACATCTATCTCGGGGTAAGCGCAATCGTTCGCGCGAGCGGTGGTGGGTTTCGCTTTGCCTCAGAGGGTACGCCTGGGGCTGTCGAGTATGCCGTCGTGATGCGCCGCTTCGACGAGGCCCACACGCTGCAGGGCGCGATCCGGGCGCGGTCGCTCACTCCCACTCAGATATGCCAGGTCGCCCGGCGCCTGGCTGACTTTCACAATCACGCGCCGGCGCTCGCCGTCGGGAGTCCAGCCCAGCTACTCAAGACATGGATGGCGAACATCGAGGAGATCGAACGCTTGGACACCCCTCCCGAGTGGCGGATGGAGGTTATGCGCGGCTTCGGCGAGGCGTTCGTGAGCGCTCACGCTCGCGAGATTGAGCTGCGCGGGGAGCAGGGATGCGTGCGCGACGGGCATGGAGACCTGCGTTGTGAGCACGTGCTGCTCGGTCCTCCAGTCCGAGTCGTAGACCGGATCGAGTTCGATCCGACACTGCGCCAACTGGACGTCGCCTGTGATCTGGCGTTCCTGACGATGGACCTCGAGGCACACCGCAGGCATGGTGCCGCGCAGAACCTTGTGCGCGCTTACCGACGGGCTGGCGGCAGTCCAGGCAGCAATCAGCTGCGCGACTTCTATGGCGCCTATTGGGCTCTCGTGCGTGCCAAGGTGGCATTGATCGCAGCCGCGTCAGGAGCGGGTCGGGCTCGCTGGCGAGAAGAGGCGCGGGCCGGGCGGCTGTGGAAGCTCGCCGAACGACTCTGCTGGCGGGCACGCAGCCCAGTCGCAATCGCGGTGTGCGGGACTGCTGCGAGCGGCAAGTCGACGCTCGCCGCCGAGCTCTCGCGCCGCTCGGGTTTCCCGGTTGTCTCCTCTGACGCTGTTCGCAAGCGCCACGCCGGCTTGGAGGCGACTGAACGCGCCCGGCCCGAGCACTACACCGGGGACTTCACCAAGACCACATACGAGCTGCTGACTCGTAGCTCCCTTTCGCGTCTGGATCGCAAGGGCGCGGTGATCGTAGACGCGACCTGTCACACCAAGAGCGAGCGTGCCCAGCTATTTGAGAGCCTGCACAGGAGCGGAGCTACCTTCCTGGTCGTTCGCTGCAAGGTGACGCTGCAGACGGCGCTTGAGCGTGCGAGCGCTCGGATGCAAAGCCCGGGGCGCATCTCAGACGCCACGCCTCAGATCGTCGCCGAGCAGTTTGCCCGTTTCGAGGCACTGAGCGAGATCCCCGCGGCGAGCGCGCTCGTGCTGGACACCGAACAAGACCTCGACGCGCAGGTGGCCGAGCTCGCTATCGCAGTGGACACAAGGATGCTCGCTGTCCGTGCTTTGTCCGCCCGAGCGGGGGCGGTTTACCCGGTAGTTGAAAGACAAGCTGACGCCTAGCTTGAGGACTATGGCTGCACATCTGCACGTGGCGCCGAGCCCCACCACGGAATCGGCTTCGGCTCTTCCGGCAGCCTTGCCGGTGCGGGTTTCTCTGGCGGAGGACCATGCGCTGATGCGTCACGGTCTGCGTGCGCTACTTGATGGGGCGAAGGACTTGCAGGTGATCTCCGAAGCCGAGGACTTGGCCTCAGCGGTACGCAATGTCCACGAGGGTGAGCCGGATGTGCTCGTGCTCGACCTGAACCTGTCGGGCGGGTCCAGCATCGAGGTGGTCGGGGAACTGCGAAACCAGGCGCGCGCGACCGAGATCGTGATGGTCACGATGGACGAAAACCCCGTGCTCGTGCAGCGGGCTCTGGCCGCCGGGGCGCTCGGCTTCGTCTTGAAGGAACTCGCAGACGACGAGCTCGCACAGGCAGTATGCGCCGCTGCGCGTGGCGAGCAGTACGTCAGCCCTCGCCTGGCCCCACGGTTGGATGCTCTGCTGCGATCGCTTACCGCCGATGAGCTGACCGCACGCGAGGTTGAGGTTCTGCGCTTGATCGCGCTTGGCTACACGAGCGTCGAAGTCGCCCGCAGGCTGGTGATCTCCCCGCGCACAGTGGAGACCCACCGGGCACATGTCTTCACCAAGCTCGGCCTCGCAACCCGCGCCGAGCTGGTGCGCTACGCGCTACGACGCGAGCTGCTCAGAGTCTGAGACGGGCAGCCCGCCGCTTGCCGGGTCGCGGTGACGCACGGGCAGACAGACCGTTACCAGTGTTCCTTGCTCGCCGGAGTCGATGCTCAGCTTGCCCTCAGCCAAGCTCGCCCGCTCGCGCATCCCTGCCAGCCCGAAACCTTCGCAGGCAGACTCAGTGTCAAAGCCGCGACCGTCGTCCTTGACCTCGATCAGCAGCTGCCCGTCGGCCTCGCTCACCTTCACGCTCACCCGCTCGGCGTGAGCGTGCTTGGCGACGTTGGTGAGCGCCTCCTGGACCAGCCGGTAGACGGTGGTTTCGAGATCCTGATCGAGAGGGTTCTCCTTGCCGGACAGTTCAAGCTCGCCGTCGATCTGCAGTCCGCTCTGTATCTGATGGCGGTCCAGGAGCGCTTCAATCGCGGCCCGCAGACCGAGCTCGTCCAGTGCGGCGGGACGCAGCTCGGTGATGATCGAGCGCAGGTTCTCGGCCTCTCGTTCGATGTGCTCGATCGCTTCGTCCATCGCGGTCTGGGCCTGTCCTAGATCGTTGCCTCGCCGAGCAGCTGAGAGCAGTAGCCGCAGGCCGCCTAGACCCTGCAGCGTCTCGTCGTGAAGCTCCCGCGCCCAACGCCTGCGCTCGGCGTCCGCGGCGGCGAGCGAGCTGCTCAGCCGGTCGGCCTGCACGCTCTGTGCCAGTGCGACGGCGGTCGCTGCGCTCGCGGCGAACGTGCGCATCATCTGCTCGTCATCCTCTCCGAACACGCTGCCGTCATTGCCGCGATCGAACGCCGCCAGCACACCCAGCGCCTCCCCGCGACAGGCCATCGGCACGAGCAGCGCGGTCTGCGCGTCGGCGACACCGAACTCGCTGGGAGCGATCCGCAGCCGCGCGGCGACGTCGGTGATCCGCTCAGGCCGACCGTGCTCCAAAACCTGCCCGGACGTCGAGCCGGCGATCGGCAGGCGCACACCGCGCATCCCCTTGACATGGCCAGCGCTCGCCTGCACGACCAACTCCTGCCCGTCGCGTAGCATGATCACCAGGCTCCTTGCGCCGACGAGCGCACGTCCGCGCTTGACGATCAGCTCCAGCACGTGCTCGAGCGCGATCTCCCCGCCGATCGCGACCGCCACATCACGGGTCGCCTCAAGCCCGCGGAACGCCTTCTCGAGCTCGTGGCGGCGGCGCTCGCTGGTCTCATACAGGCGGGCATTGTCGATCGCGATCGCGGCCCAATCGGCGAGGATCACGGAAGCCTCCTCGTCTGCCTCGGTGAACTCGCCGCCTTGCTTCTCGGTCAGGTACAGGTTGCCCCAAGCCTGTCCGCGAATCTTGATCGGCACGCCGAGGAAACTGCTCATCGGTGGGTGCCCGGCAGGGAATCCGTAGCTTGAGGGGTGCTGGCCCACGTCTGAGAGGCGCAATGGCTGGGGCTGTTCGATCAAGGTGCCGAGGACGCCGCGTCCGCGTGGGAGGTCTCCGGTCGCGCGGCGGGTGGCGTCGTCGATGCCCAGGGTGAGGAACTGCTGGAGCCCTGTGTGGTCGTCGTTCAAGATCCCCAAGGCGGCGTAGCGCGCGCCCGTGATCTCCCGTGCGGTCTCCAGCACACGGTCCAGCACAGCCCGCTGGTCGAGCTCCTTTGTCAGAGCCCGGCCCACATCGAGCAGGCGAAGAATTGACGACTCTTCGGAATTTGCGTTCATCTTCCCCTGGTGAAGGCTACTCGTAATCCGCCCCCCCAGGGTGTGGGATATCCCTGACCGGCCGCCCTCTCGGCGGCATAGGCTCGGTGATAACGCCGATCAACTGAAGCGGCCGTACCAGCCCAGTCCACACCATCCCTGAGTCCTTAGAAGAAGAGCACGCCATCAATGCAGGGGAACCCGCCAGACGAGAAGTTGCACTGCGTTCGCTGCGGCGAGGTGATCGGCGCCTATGAGCCGTTGATCGTGGTCATCGACGGCGAGGCGCATCAGACTTCAAAGGACCTCGCGCGGCAGCGCGACTGCCAGCTCGAGGAGTGCTACCACCACGACTGCTACGCGTAGGCATGGGACGAAGCGCCGTCGTCGCGTTGGAATCCGAAGAAACCCCTGCCCGTTGGGCTGGGCTACTGCGGATGACGCGCCGGCCGACTCGTGAAAGCCTCGGATCAAGCCAACCCGGTCTGAGCGTTGGCCTCCAGAACATCTATCAGGGCAAGGAGGAAGTCATGGCGCTCCCATCTAACTTCAGCGAACTGGCGATCAGCGAAGTGATGCACGACGAGATCATCGGCTGTCCCCCACAGACGCCGCTGCGCGAGGTGGCGTCGCTGATGGCCGAGCACAACGTCCACTGCGTGGTGGTCGACGGGCTCGCACGGGCCCCCCACAACACCGAGCGGCTCATTTGGGGGCTTGTCTCCGATGTCGACCTCATGCGTGCCGAGGGCGCGGGGCGCCTGGAGGACGAAGCCGGCGAGATCGCAGCGACGGAGATCGTCACGGTCAATCCAAGCGAGGACATACAGCGCGCCGCGCAGGTGATGGGCGAGCACGACTGCTCGCACCTGATCGTCACCGACAGGGACTCGGGTCGCCCGATCGGCGTCGTCTCGAGCATCGACGTGGCACGTGCACTCGTATGGGGTCCGCGACCTTCAAGCTCGGTACCGGCTCCGTAGTTTTCCCTTTCCGACCACGGATTTCCTCGACTGGCAAGCCAACAACGCAAACGTAAGCTCCCGACCATGAACAGCGAAACCACACCTCCAGAGAAGTTGCGGGTCCTCATCGCCGGCGGTAGCGTCGCCGGGCTTGAGACCTGTCTTGCCCTGCACGAGCTCGCACCCGAGCTGACCGACGTGAGCGTGATCGCTCCCAACGAGGACTTCTTCTACCGTCCGATGAGCGTCCGCGAACCGTTCGCCTACGGCGCAGCCCAGCGCTACCCACTCGCGCCTATCATGCACGACGCTGGCGCCGAGCTGATCGCCGACAAGCTCGCCTGGGTCGACCCCAAGCAGCGGATCGCCCACACCGAGTCCGGCGCAGAGATCGAGTACGACGCGCTCGTGCTGGCACTCGGAGCCAAGGTCAGCCCTCGCTACCAGCACGCGGTCACGATCGACGACCGCCGCATGGATGAGATCCTCCACGGGATCATCCAGGACATCGAGGGTGGCTACCTGAAGAGCATCGCCTTCGTCTCCCCGGGTCGGATGGCGTGGCCGCTGCCGCTGTATGAGCTCGCGCTGATGACCGCCGGGCGCGCATATGACATGAACGTCGATCTGCAGGTGAGCATCGTCACCCCCGAGGACAGTCCGCTTGCGATCTTCGGCGCCAACGCGAGCAGCGCCGTCGCCGCGGCACTCGCGAGCGCGAACATCAAGACCATCACCTCCGGCTACGCCGAAGTTCCCCACACCGGGGAGGTCGTAATCAACCCCGGCGACCGGCACCTGCACGTGGACCGCGTGATCGCGCTGCCCGAGCTATATGGCCCCTCGGTGCGCGGCATCCCGCTGAGCGAACACGGCTTTCTGCGAGTGGACCAGCACGGGCATGTGCTTGACGTGGAGCACGTCTACGCAGCCGGGGATGCCACCGAGTTCCCCGTCAAGCACGGTGGCGTGGGCTCCCAGCAGGCCGACGCGGTCGCGCAGTCGATCGTATCGCTCGCGGGCGCTCCCGTCACAGCCGAGCCGTTTCACCCGGTGATCCACGGGATGCTGCTGACGGGCGATAAGCCCTTGTATCTCACGGCGCGCATCACCGGCGGGCACGGATTCAGCTCGGAGATCACCGACACGGCCACCTGGTCGCCGCCGAGCAAGATCGCCGCGAAGTATCTGGCGCCCTATCTGCACGCACACGACCACGAAAAGACCACAACATGACCCGTGCAGGATCAAGCGAGAAGGCAGATCGCCCCGCCCGCGAACCCGGAGGACCCTGCATGGTCCTTGGCTATGACCGCAGCGAGGGCGCGCGCCACGCCTTGAGCTGGGCCGCAAACCAGTTGCTCTCGGGTGGGAAGCTCGTGATCGTCCACGCCACCCGAGGACAGCACATTCCGCCAACACCGCTCAGCACCCAGGGCGAGCGCCATGATCTGGGGCGCGCGATACTGGACGAGCTGATACTCGACGGCAACGAGGCACTGCTCGACATCCACCTCGAAACCCTGGTTTCAGACGATGACCCCGTGACCGCGCTGATCGACGCTGCGCGCAGCCACGACGCTCGCGCGATCGTGATCGGCGCCAAGCACCACTCCCGACTCCACGAGGCGCTTGGGACTGTCACGACCGCGCTGCTGAAGACTTCGCCCGTACCTGTCATCACAGTGCCAATGGCCGCTGAGCTCTCCGGGCAGCCGCTCACGGGGTCCGTCGCCGAAGGGTAAGAGCCCCGAGCGCGAGCGCGATCAGCGTTGCACCGACAATGACGCAAACATCGACTGTCATTCGGTTGCCCAGTGCGCCCGAGCGGGTGACGCGCGCAAGAGCGTCATAGGCGTAGGTGAGCGGCAGCGCGCAGGACAGCCAGTAGAGCACGCTGGCCATCTCGTGCCGATCGACGAACAGCCCGCACAGCAGCAGTTGGGGAAAGATGATCGCGGGCATGAACTGCACCGCTTGAAACTCGGTTCGCGCGAACGCGCTCACGAACAGGCCGAGCGCCATGCCGAGTATCGCGTTGCCGACGGCGAGCAGCCCGACGAGCCAGGCGCCGTGCGGAGCGTGCAGACCGAGCAGCAGGAACCCGACAAGGCACACGAGCACTGCCTGGACAGCGGCGAGGAGACCGAACGCGATGCCGTAGCCCGCGAGTAGGTCGGCCTTGGCGATCGGGAGGCTCATCAACCGCTCGAGTGTGCCGGTGGTGCGCTCGCGAAGCATCGCGATCGACGTGACCAGAAACATGATGATGAACGGGAACAGGCCGCACATCGGCGCCCCGATCGCCTGGAAAGTACCGGGCTCTCCGTCGAAGACGTAGCGCATCAGCACGAGCAGGGCGATGGGCACCACGAGCAGCAGCGCGATCGTGCGTGGGTCGCGGCGGATCTGCCACAAGACGCGCCTGGCGGTGGCCAGCGTCGTGCGGGCGCTCACGAGGCCGCCCGTTCGATGACCTTCAGGAACGCTCGCCCGAGGTCCTGCTCGCCCGTCTGCTCCCGCAACCGCTTGGGCGTACTCTGCTCAAGCAGCTTGCCGTCGCGCATCAGCAGCAGCTCATCGCATTCGCTCGCCTCGTCCATCACGTGGCTTGAGATCAGCAATGTGCTCCCAGCGTCGGCAAGCTCGTGAAAGCTCGCCCACAGCTCCGCTCGTAGAACGGGGTCCAAGCCGACCGTGGGCTCGTCAAGGACAAGCAGCTCTGGCTCGCTCAGCAACGCGCTCGCAAGCGATACCCGTGAGCGCTCGCCACCGGAGAGCGATGCGACAAGTTGCCGCTCGCGCTCGGCGAGGCCCACGGTCGTGATGACCTCGCCGACGCGGGCTTGTCCGACACCGACGACGGCCGCGAAGTAGCGCAGATTCTCGCTGATACTGAGATCGCCATAGACCGACGGGGCCTGCGTCACATATCCCACTCGCCGGCGCAGCTCGGGTGAGCCGGCTTGTCCGCCGAGCACCCTCACCTGGCCAGCCTCGACTATCTGCACCCCGACGATCGCGCGCATCAGTGTCGACTTGCCGCACCCGCTGGGTCCCAGCAGGCCCGTCACCGATCCGCTGGCGACTTGCAGGCTGATGCCGTCGAGCACCGGCCGCCCGCCGCGCACGACTCGTAGACCTTTGATCTCGATCGCCGTGTCGCTCACGTGAGCGCACAAGTTATCGCTCGGGCTCGTGTCTGCTTAGATCACGCCTGTGCAGGTTTGGGAGCTAGATCGTCCGCGTGTCGCAGCGCACCATCCACAGATCCTCCGATCTGATGAGGGCGCGAACCGCGTCATCGCGCTCCTGTTGCCCCAGGGCGAGTGCCTGCAGGAGCACCAGGTGCACGAGCACGCGCTCGTGTTCGTATTGCGCGGCGAGCTGCTGGTCAGCGCCGGTGCCAGCGAGCGGGCGCTCTGCGCGCCCAGCCTGATCCACTTCGACCCCGGTGAGCGTCACGAAGTACGCGCGATCAGCGAGTGTCAGCTCGTCCTGTGTCTGGCTCCCTGGCCCGGACCCGGGCACCCGAGCCGACCCGGCAACGCATAGGTCCACGCCGGTGAGCCATGTCTGGTTTGCCATACGCTGGTTGCACCTGCTCGCGATGGCGTTCTTCGTGGGCGGGCAGATGATGCTCGCGGCCGTTGTTGTCCCTGTCGGCCGACACTCAACTGACCGGGAGAGCTTGCGCCTGATTGCTCGCCGGTTCGGTTACGGCACACTGCTGGCCCTTGGAGTGCTGATCGCGACAGGAACAGCGATGGCCTTCCATCTGAGTCTATGGGGCGATAGCACCTTCCAGGTAAAGCTCGGGCTCGTCGTGGCTGTGGGTGTGCTGTTGGTGTGGCATATCCGCCGCTCGGGCCTGCACGCCTTGGAGGGGACCATCTTCCTGCTGTCGCTGGCGATCGTGTGGCTCGGCTTGTATCTTGCCAACGGTTACTCCTGAGCTGCGGGTGGTGTCGCTCGACGCCGACGACGGCCAAAGACGCTGGCGCGCACCGTGTCACGCAGGGGTCTAGTGCAGTGTTCCTGAAGTGGCTTGCTGTTTGACTACGGGGTGAGGTCGCTCACGACTTGTGCGGCCGGGCGGATGTCGGATATTCGGGTCACGTTCGCGCCCGCGTAGAGAGGCCCGGAGTCGAGGAGACTGCGGGGTCCGTCGTCCAGGGCCATTGGCGGGCCAAGAAACGGCAGTGAGGGTCTCTGGATCGCAAGACCGCGGTCCTGGAGCCCTTCCGGTAGGCGCAGCACGACCGGCGAGGCGAGCCGGTTGACGAATCGAATCCAGCCAGGTCCTCGCGGGTCCTCGTCTAGCCAGCGGCGGGTCGCAGCGTTCGGGATCACCCGATGCGGCGCGTTGGCCCACCCGAGCCCGAACAGCTCGGTCAGCACCGTCCTATCGGCCTCCAGGCAGCGCCGCTTGTAATCAGGATGCGCGCGGCTCTCGTCGCTGAGCAGGAAGCGTGTGCCCAGGACGGCAGCGACCGCGCCTGCATCGAGCGCTTGGCCCACACCTTCCTGGTCAACGATCCCTCCGGCCGCCAGGACCGGGATCTTGACGGCAGCCCGAACCCGCTCGACCAATTCGAGCACCGGCGTCGTACCGCGAACGTGCCCGCCGGCCTCGACGCCCTGAGCTATCACCGCGTCCGCTCCCGCCGCCTCCGCGGCTCTTGCCTCATCGACTGAGCCACACTGGTGAACCCACGTGCCTCCAGCAAGCCTGCGTGGCTCACCCCAAAAGGTGACGATCACGTCGGCATCCGCCGCCGCCTGCACATCGCCTGGTCGAAGAAGCGGCAGCACTAGGTTGACCGCGATTGGTCGGCCGGTGAGCCTCCGCGCGGCGGCCAGCTCGTCTGCGATCAGTCCGCGGGCACCGCCGATCGTCCCCAAACCACCTGCCTCAGATACAGCCGCAGCGAGCTCATGACGGGCTACAGCACCCATCCCCGCCTGAACAATCGGCGCCGGCAAACCACGCAAGTCGACCACTGGCACACGAGCAGCCTACCGCCGGGGCGTATCACCGACCCGGGCGGTAGTCACGAGGAGCAACAACGGAGCACATCATCAACCAAGGCCACCAAAGACAAGCCACTTCAGGAACACTGGAGCTGTCGCCGATGATGGCGGTGAGGAAGTTCTCACTGATAGCTCAGCCGGTCTTTAGGGATTGCGTTGATGCTGGGCGCAATGTCCTCACGGCGGAGCGCCGCGCGTCAACAGACGATCAGGCGCCGCCGAATGGTGGGCCTAGTAGTTCCATTCGCGTTGATCGTTCTCGTCGCGATCGCGAGCGGCCAGGATGGAGATGGAAGCCGGGCGGTGCTCGCTCGCCATGCACGGGAGGGAGTCCTGGCTGCGCGCGCCGCGCGGTCGCCCACGGCTCATGGAGGAAGTGATGCTCGCGCGAGCTGGAACCTGCGACGGGGATCGAACCCGAGCGTGCTGCCCGGCCCGGTTCTGATTGCAGATCGGGATAACAATCGCCTGCTCGAGGTCAGCCCAAATGGACGGGTGCTGTGGCGCTTTCCGAAACCGGGGAATCTTGCGCCCGCCCAGACGTTCAAGCTCCCCGATGATGCTTTTTTCTCGTCAAATGGTCGTGATGTGATCGTCACCCAGGAGGATGACTTCGCGATCAGCGTGATCGCTCTCAAGAGCGACCACATCACCTATCGCTACGGCCATCCTGGAGTGCCCGGCTCTGAACCGGGCTATGTGCACAATCCTGACGATGCGCTGCTGATGCCATCGGGCGAGATCCTTTCCGCGGACATCAAGAACTGTCGTGTGCTCGTAATCCGCCCGCCGGCGCACAGGCCGCTGCGCCAGCTCGGCCGCACCGGGGACTGCGAACACCAGCTCGGTTTCTCCTACGGCAGTCCCAACGGAGCTTTCCCGATGACTGGAGGCAAGACGGCGATCACCGAGATCAACGGTGATTGGCTTGACGTGCTTGGCCCCGACGGGCGCCCTGTCTTTGACACTCATCCGCCGGGCTTCACTTATCCGTCGGATACCAACGAGGTTCGCCCCGGCCTGTTTCTCTCGGCGGATTACACCGATCCTGGCGCAATTGAGACTTTCACCAGCAAGGGCCTGCTGCGTTGGCGCTATAAACCCACGGGAGCCGGCGCGCTCGACCAGCCCTCGCTTGCGCTGCCGCTACCCAACGGGGACATTCTCGCCAACGACGACAAGAACGATCGTGTGATCGTCATCGACCCACGTACCAACCGGATCGTGTGGCAGTACGGCCATACCCATGTGCCGGGCTCGGGTGCGGGCTTCCTCAGCAATCCGGATGGTGTGGATCTCGCGCCGCCGTACTCGTTGACCAGGCGGTTTGCGAGCACGCTGCACGCCCCCTGAAAGTCGTGCTAGTGAGCCGTTGGCGTGAGCTCGAGCACCGATGCCACGGGTCCGCTGGCACTCAGCCCGCCTGCCAGCCATACCCGTTCGCCGACGAGCAGCGCAGCCTCATCAGACAACGGTTGTGGCACTCGCCCCACATGGATTGACCGACCGGTTGTGGGGTTGATCGCGACGATCGCCGCACTCTGCGTGCCCGCTGCGGCGCCTCGGCCTCCGATGACATAGATGTAAGAGCCCAGCGCGACCGCTGCGGCGTGGGTGATCGGATGGGACAGGTTGCCGAGCTGGCGCACTTTGTGATCGACCGGGTCGAAGCTCAAGATCGCCGTCGTGGCGGCTTCGCCACGTGAGCCGCCTGCGATCAGCAGCCTGCCGCCGTTGGCGGCAAGCGCGGCGTAGCGCAGACCGTAGGGCAGGCGACCGACAACCTGGGGGCGCTCTCCGGGGTGCCAGGCCACGATCGTGTCGAGCGCCTGGTGCCCGTCGTAGCCCCCGACCACGTATGCGGTGCCTGCGATCGCTGCGACTGCGGCGTCAGAGGTTGGCCTCGGCAGGCTTGCCACTTGGGTCACGCTCCCGGTTATCGGATCGTAGGAGAGGACGTGGGCGTAGGAGCTGACTTGGCCGCCGCCGAACACGTAGGCCCGCCCATCCAGAAATGTGCCCTGCGCGTCATGCTGGGCCTCGGATAGAGAAGCGCCTGGGCGGATGCCCTTTGCGTCGAGCACGCTCACGGCCGCAGTCGAAGTATCGGCGCCGTCAAGGCCACCAAGCAACACACCTCGTCCAGCCCCGATCGCAACGGCGGCAGCGTCCTGCACCGCGAAGGGCAATGTGAACGCAAGGCGCCTGACCACGAAACGGTCTGGAGAACCGTGGGATACCGCACCGAATGCTCGCTCGATCGGCACGCTGGCTGAGCGCGTGTGTGCCGCCCCTTTATGCGAGCCGACCAGCGCGAGCAGTGCGAGGAGTGCTACCGGCGTCGCCGCGATCACCCCGCGCCAGCGACGCACCACTCGACGGCGGCGGTGGGCGAGGCGACCCTCATGCGAGCGCCGGGCATCAGTCCTCGGGGGCCTACCGGGCAATCCCTGCCCTTTCGCCGTCATCGAGCGTGCTCTCGGGGCCTGCAGAAGATGTCGATGCCTGCGCTACTTGTGGGTGTCCGGCTGTGAAGCGGGGAAGCTCAAGCTCGATACGAGTACCCCCAGCGGAGGATTCGCTCGCTCTCACCGAGCCTTCGTGGGCTTTGGCGATTGCCTCGACGATCGCGAGCCCGAGGCCCGTGCCACCCGAGGCCCGGTCGCGGGCGGCGTCAGTGCGGTGAAAGCGATCGAAGACGCGCTCGCGCTGGTCAGCTGGGATACCGGGGCCGTCGTCCTCCACGACGAAGCGGATGCGTCCACCGGCCGCCGCCTGCACTTGCATGTGCACAAGTCCTTGCTCGGGGTCGGTGTGCTCGATCGCGTTGGCGAGCAGGTTGCGCAACGCCTGAGCGAGCCTGTCGGGGTCGCCGAGCAACGTTCCCGGCGCAACCGGGTCGAGCTGGAAGCGACGCTCGGCGAGCGGCGTCGTCGTTAGCCAGAGATCGTCTACGAAGCCTGCGAGGTCGATCGGCTCGATGCGCAGGAATCGGGTCTGCTCGCTCTTGGCCAGGATCAGCAGGTCGTCGATCAGGCGACTGATACGAGCGATCTCGGCCTGCAGGAGACCCTCGACGCGGCGTACCTCATCACCGGGTGGGTTCTCTTGGGCGGCGAGCACCTCCAGCTGGCCGCGGATCACGGTCAGTGGGGTGCGCAGCTCGTGGGAGGCGTCGGCGACGAATGCACGCTGCCCCGCGAACGCCTCGGTCAGCCTGTCGAGCATGTGGTTGAAAGCATCTGCCAGCACTCGTATCTCGGTTCCTTGCCCGTCGGAGCTGGGGATACGCGGGTGCAGGTCGCCGGCGTCGACTCGTGCGGCGACGGACGCCATCCGCCGCAACGGGCGCGAAATTCGGGTGCCGATCAGATAGGCCCCGAGCAGCGTGCCGGCGAGCGCGAGGATGCCGGCGAGCACGAACGCCCGTGCGACGCCTTCCTGAGCACGGGTGACCGCGGCCAGGGGCTCACCGACTCCGATGACGATCCGATGGCCGAGCTGCGGGACCGCTCGAAGGTCCATCGTGCGCTTGAACAGGCGCAAGTTGCCCACGTCGGGCAGAGGCAGCGTGGAGTAGCCCTCGCCGACGCTCAGCAGGCGTGTCGAGAGACGGTTCTCCTGGGCCTGCACAGTCGCCGTCTCGTCGTGATCGGGTGCCTCGCGGTGGAAGAGCTCGGGACGGTTGGTGATCGTCCCTGCGCCCGGGACGATCACGAACAGCAACGTGGAGCTGGCACTGAACGACTGTCCGCGAACGTAGCGTGTGGCGGCTTCGGCTGTCTGCCTTGGCGTGCGCGGCCTCGCGACGGCGAGACTGTGCGCGAACTCGTTCGCGTCGCCTGTGATCTCACTGTCGATCTGGCGGCGCACCTGTGTCCCTGTGCCCCTGTAGACCGCGACGAACGCGATCCCGAGGCAGGCGAGGACCAAGACTGCGACCCATCCCGCCAGGCGCCAGCGCAACCCGACACCCCGCAGGCGGTTGAGGATCGCGCGCATCGCTTTTCAGTTTGCGCTGCCCAGGCGGTAGCCGACCCCACGCACCGTGCAGATCGGCACGGGATCATCAGGTCCGCCGAGCTTGCGCCGCAGATAGCCGATGTAGACATCCACGACATTGGTCTGAGGATCGTGCTGATAGCCCCACACCGAACTGAGAATCTGCTCACGCGAAAGCACTCGTCCCTGATGGCGAAGCAGGTACACAAGCAGCTCGAACTCGGTGCTGGACAACGTCACGGCGCTGCCTGCCCGAGAGACCTTGCGGGTGAGCAGGTTCGCCTCGATCCCCCCACCGCTAAGCGTCGTGTTAGACGCCTGCTCGAAGACACGCAGTTGCGCACGTACGCGCGCCACGAGCTCCGCCATCGAGAAGGGCTTGACCACATAGTCGACCGCCCCGGCGTCGAGCCCCGTCACACGATCTTCGATCTCGCCTCTTGCCGTCAGCACAATCACCGGCACGCTGGGCTTCGCGCGTCGCACGCAGGAGAGGACCTCAAGGCCGCTGCGGCCAGGGAGCATCAGGTCGAGCACGATCGCGTCAAAGCCCTCGCTCAGCGCCAGCCGCTCGCCCTCGATCCCATCCATCGCGCTCTCCACGAGAAAGCCTTCCCGCTCCAAGCCTCGCCGCACGAAGTCCACGATCCCGGGCTCGTCCTCGATCACGAGCACACGGGCACCGGCGAACAGGTCGCTCGCGGATGCCACGACGCGGGCCGGATGATCCGGCATCCGCCCACCCATGTCAGGCGTCGCCCCATCGTGCTGCTTCCCGTCCGTGATGTTCTGCATCGTCATCAGGATAGGCGTCGCTGTGGGCCTCGCATCCCCTGCACGGGCTTTCCATGAGTTTTCTCACGCAGTGGTTATCCCGTGCTTAATCTGGCTGCGCAGACTCAAACGCAGTGGACTCGCCGCAATCACAAACGCGTACCCTCTCTTCGGCCTCCTCCGGCTCCAGGGGTCTCTTGCAGGGAGGGACTACGGGTAACGAGCTGCTCACGGCAGTCACGGGTGCCGTTCTGATCGTGCTTCTGGCTGTCATCGGCATCACGATCATCCGACTTACGCCGCTGCTCTCTGTTCACCTGTTCGTCGGCTTGGTGCTGGTCGGGCCGCTCTTGTTGAAGCTCGCGAGCACTGGGTATCGGTTCCTCGGCTACTACACCGGCAATCCGCGCTACCGCAGTAAGGGTGCTCCGGCGACGCCGCTGCGCCTTCTCGCCCCGATCGTTGTCATCTCCACCGTGGCGGTCATGGCCAGCGGCATCGCGCTGCTGTTCGTCGGCCCGCAGTCGCGCAGCACGCTGCTGCCGATCCACAAGGTGAGTTTTTTCATCTGGATCGCCTTCACCTCAATCCACGTCCTCGGTCATCTGCCCACGCTTTGGCAGGGACTGAATGCTGACTATGGCCCGGCGCGACTCGAGGGCCATGTCACAGACGGTCGCGCGGGCCGCGTGCTGTCGCTTGCGAGCGCCCTGGTGCTTGGGGTGGTAATCGCGATTCTCTTGATTCCACAATTCGGGCCGTGGCTGCACGCCCACAACCTTCACCATCATTGATGCGTTTCCACAGTTCTCATACACGAACGGTTAACGCGCGCGATGCTGCGCTCCGCAAGCTCAGCCGCATCAACCGCTTTTTGATCGCCGGAAGCGTGACTCTCACCGCGGTGCTCGCCGACGTGGCGGCCAACGCCTTCCCAGGCAAAACGCTCCACCCCCACCCGCAGGCAAAGGTCAAAGGGACAACTGCACGGCACCACTCGAAAAGTCCATCCTCGGGCGCCGGATCGACGAGCACCAATAGTCAGCTGCGCCCACCGTCTCAAGCTCCAAAAGCGGCACCCGAAACTAAAACCGAAACGGGGTCCGGCGAAGAATCTGCACCCGCTAGCGAACCGGCGCCCGCAGAAGAAACCACACCTACCCCGACACGGGAATCTGCTCCCACGCCAGAACCTACGCCCGAACCGGCGCCCGCAGAAGAACCTGCGCCCACCCAGGAATCCGCGCCGGTCGTCTCAGGAGGGTCCTGACACGCGCACGCAATCCTCTTCCCGTGGCAAGCTCGCCTCCACTGCGTGGGAGGCATTCGGTACGAGCGTCGTGCTGCAGGTCGCCGATCCCGGGGCCCTCGCGCCCGCGCGCGGACAGGTAGAGCTTGAGCTCGACGCGATCGACCTCGCGTGCAGCCGCTTTCGAGCGGACTCTGAGCTCTCGTATGTCAACACCCATGACGGGCGGCCCGTCCAGATCGGGCAACTGCTGATGGACGCGCTCGAGCTCGCGCTGCGCGCCGCCGAGCTGACCGACGGAGCTGTGGACCCCACCTTGGGCCGCGCTCTGGAGCTGGCCGGATACGACCGGGACTGGCGACTGCTGACTCCCGCCCTCGATGATGCGGCCCCGCAAGACTCCAAACGCGAGTCGCGCGAGAGCACAGTACGCCCGGACACAATTCGGGTGCGTCGACTCTCGGGGTGGCGGACGGTCACGCTTGACCGCGAACGCGCCTGTGTGAGGGTGCCGAGGGGAATCGTGCTGGACCTCGGGGCCACTGCCAAGGGCTGGGCCGCCGATTGTGGGGTGCTCGTGAGCATCGGCGGTGACATTTCCACTTCGGGAACCGCACCGGCGGACGGATGGCGTATCCGCGTCACCGACGATCACCGCAGCCACCCAAGCGCGCCAGGGCAGACCGTCACGATCCTCTCCGGTGGACTTGCGACCTCAAGCACCACCGTCAGGCGCTGGCGTCACGACGGGCGCACGATGCACCACATCATCGACCCTGAGACTGGTGTGCCCGCGCGGACGCCGTGGCGCACCGTCAGCGTCGCCGCCGCGAGTTGCGCGGAGGCGAACATCGCCACAACAGCAGCGCTCGTGAAGGGAGCTACTGTCACCGCTTGGCTGGCAGACCTCGGGCTGCCGGCCAGATTGACCGAACACGACGGCCGGGTCACATATGTCGGTGACTGGCCACGAGAGTCAGAAGGTGAACCGTGAGCACGGTCCTGGCGAGCACTGGTCCGAGCGTCTACTGGTATCTCACGCGCGCGAGCGGAACGGTGGCACTCATATTGCTGAGCGGGGCGATCGTGCTCGGGATTATCGACGTGCGGCGCTGGAGCACTCCACGCTGGCCACGGTTCATCGTGGACTCGCTGCACCGCAACGTCTCGCTGCTGGCGATGGTGTTCCTGGGGATACACATCCTCACATCGGTGCTCGACAGCTTCGCGCCGATCTCGCTGCTCGACGCTTTCGTGCCCTTCACGGGCTCCTACCGCCCGTTCTGGCTGGGCCTCGGCGCGGCGGCTTTCGACCTCCTGCTCGCTGTGACGATCACAAGCCTGTTGCGCCAGCGAATGGGCTATGGGACATGGCGCGCGGTTCACTGGCTCACCTATGCCAGTTGGCCGGTTGCGTTGTTGCACGGCTTGGGCACGGGCAGCGACATCAAAAGCAACTGGATGCTTGCGATTACCCTCATGTGCTTGGCTGCTGTGCTCGCTGCTGTGCTCGTGCGCGTGATCGCGGCTTGGCGCCAGTATCCAGATCGCAGCCGGACAGCCCTGGCCGGCACCGGCATATTCACCTTGGCTCTGGTGCTGTGGCTGCCGAGCGGCCCGCTGGGCTCTGAATGGGCGCGACGCTCAGGAACACCGTCGGCGCTGCTACCACACTCACACGGACAGACAACCTCTAAAGGGAGCCGGTGATGAGCACACCGCTAGCAACACTGAGCAACACGGAGCCAGCTGAGCGCCCGCGCGGAGTGTCTGGGCTACCGCGACTGCTTGAGGGCATTCCCTCACACGGCGCGATGAGCCTCCACGAACATCTCTCGGTGCACGGGCCGCTGCCGCTCACGCGAAAGCCCAGACGCGGCGCAGAGCATCCGCTGATCGAGCAGATCGAGCGGGCCGGGTTGCGCGGTCACGGCGGCGCGGGCTTTCCCACCGCCAGGAAGCTGCGGGCAGTCGCCGCCTCACGGCGGCGAGCGGTCGTGGTCGTCAACGCCGCAGAGGGTGAGCCCGCGAGCCTCAAGGACCGCACGCTCACACAAACCCTGCCACACCTAGTGCTCGATGGCGCGGCGCTCGCGGCACAGATGGTCGGTTCGGATGAGGTAATCGTAAGTGTGTGTGAATCGGCGCGGGCAAGCATCGAGAGCGTTGCTGAGGCGATCGCGCAACGGGGATCGCCGGGACGCGGCTCCCCGCGCATTCGACTGGTGACGGTGCCCGACCATTACGTCGCAGGACAGGAGTCCGCGCTTGTCAACCATCTCAACGGAGGACCCGCGATCCCGACGTTCACTCCGCCGATGCCCTTCCAGCAGGGGGTCGCACGCCGGCCAACGCTCGTCAACAACGCCGAGACGCTTGCCCACATCGCGCTCATTGCCCGTCATGGCCCGGACTGGTTTCGCGAGCTCGGGACCAACTCCCAGCCAGGATCGACGCTCGTCACACTCTCAGGCCCAGTTTCCTATCCCGGTGTCTATGAGATCGAGTACGGCGCATCGCTGTCCTCGCTAATCGGCGCGGCCGGCGGGAGCACTGAGCGCCTGCGCGGCGTGCTGTTGGGTGGATATGGCGGCGCCTGGGTCGGTGAAGCACACCTCCACGAGCTCGTCCTCTCAGACGAGCAGCTCGCCTCACACGGCGCCTCGCTCGGTGCGGGCGTCGTGCTGCTGCTCTCCGAGGACGCCTGCCCGGTCGCGGAAACCAGCCGCGTTGTTCGCTGGCTTGCCAAGGAGAACGCTGGCCAGTGCGGCCCGTGTGTCCACGGCCTGGACGCGATCGCCACCACCTTCGAGGAGATAGCCGGCGGAGTCGCACAAGCTCGCGCAACCGAGCGGATTACCAGGCTCGCAGGGGTCGTGCGCGGTCGCGGCGCCTGCGGGCATCCCGACGGCGCCGTCAGGCTGATCCTCAGCGCGATCGAAACGTTCGGCCCCGAGCTTGCCGATCACGCCCGCCACGGCCCATGCGAGGGCTGCCGATCCCCCGGAGAGCTGCCACTGCCCGCCGACCGCCCGCCCAACAGGAGCACGACTAGCAGAGTTACCGGCAAGCCAGTCATGAACGGACATCGCGAACAGGGACGGCTGGCGTGAGCTCGCGTCTACGAGTGAACCCGATTACCTGCGAGGCTCATGGCATGTGCGCCGAGCTGCTGCCCGAGCGGATCGCGCTCGATGAGTGGGGCTACCCGTTGATTGACGGCAAACCACTGGAGCCAGGGCTGATCGCCAACGCCAGGCGCGCGGCGCAAGCCTGTCCGACCTTCGCGCTGCTGCTCGAGCGCGAACCCAAAGGCTCACAGCGCTGAGCCTTGCTCCTACGGCTCAGCCAGGGCGTCCACGCGAGCTTTGACTGACGCGGCGAACTTCCGCAGTGCGCGCACATGCTCGACCGTGCTCTTGCGTTCAGGTGGCTCTCCTTGCTCGACACGCTCGGCGTCAACCGTCCCGGCTTCTTGCAGGTCGGTCTCGGCGATGTCCAACTGACGTTTCAATGCCTCGCTTAGCGCCCAACGGTGTGTGTAGAGGTCGATTGTCTTCTCAGTCGGCTGAGGGGTGTCGGCCCAGCCGATCTCATCGAGCAGTGCGCAGGCTGCTTCGAGGTCTTCGCGGTAGCCGGTGTACCACTCGGGGTGCTGCTCGCGCTCAGGGAATATCCCGTTTCGTGAGATGTGCTCAGCGGCGGTGCAGAGCACTGTGATCAGGCCGCTGCGCAAGGAGCGTTCCATCTGTGCGGGGATCAGCAGCGGCCGGGTATCGCGAGCTGCGATCTGTGAGGGCGAGAGAAGCCTGTGTGAGAGTTCGAGATCGAGGCCGAGCGTCTGCAGGACACGCAGCACATCTAAGAATCGAAGGTCGCTCTCGCCCTGCGCGAGCCCGTCGATCGCGGCGGAGTCGACGTCGCTGAGCGCGGCAATGTCCTCGCGGGGAACCTCAACCTCTGCGAGGGCGGTGGTGATCGCGCCATTGAGGTCCTTCATGGAGTGGATCGGTTGCGTGCGGCGCTCGTGCTGCATCTGCCTCACCTTCACTTCTACGACCAGTGAAAAATCGCGCATAGCGAGCACTCGCTCTGTGATTGCTAGGCGCTCGGGCGGGTCTTTCACCCTGCCCTCCTGCACTTCGCTGAAGGCGTGATCGGCTGCTTCGCGGGCGTTGCGAGCGGCGGTGAGCAGCACCGTCCGGTGCGCGCGCAAGTCGATGTGGATCTCGACCGGCGGGTCCTCGCCGATCCAACCGATCTCATCGAGCACTGCACAGGCCGCGTTGAAGTATCCGCGGTGCTCAATGAACGCTCGGGGTTGGCGAGTCGAGCACCGCCGCGCGCAAGCGTGCTTGTGAGGGCGTCGCTTGCGTCCTGTAGCTCTGCGCACACGGCCTCGCGCATACTGTGCACGAGCCCTGGTGGGATTGTCAGGGTCATACTCATTTCACTCTCCTTCTGCTCCCGAGGGAGCCGGTGGTTAACAATTCTGTTTTGCTTGCCCGAGTGCGACCTCTAATTCGGGGAGGCTGAGTGTGGGCGCACCCACGACCCGGCAGTCGTCTGCTCGGGCGCTGGCGCGTTCGGCGCGAAACCTCGCCGGTGAGACTCCGTAACGGCAGCGAAATGCGCGAGCGAAGTGGGCTGCCTGGCGATAGCCGACCTGTGAAGCCACATCGCTTATCGGGATAGCCGCGGGCTTTGAGAGCAGTTGCACAGCAGCGGCCATCCGCCTCTCGGTGAGGTCCTGGTGGAAGGTGCTCGTGCCGGATTGCGCGTAGGCGCGTTGTATCTGGCGGGAACAGGTCGCGAGTGCCTTGGCGAGCACTTGGAGGGTCAGATGCTCCTGGTAGTGGCGTTTGACGATCAGGCGTGCGAGCAGATACAGCCGATGGCGTTCATTGAGCGTGCGAGGACGCACGCCTGCTCGTGCCCGACCGATCCGGGCGCTCCGCTGGGGCTCCTCTACTTCATTGGTGCCGGCCTTGGCCAGGCTGGGGAGGACAGCCTGACTCAAGGCCGGTTCGTCGACGCGCATGGCCAAGGCCCGCGTGTCAGACAGTCAGCTGGTCGAGTCGCCTTGCGACCTCGGAGGCCAGGACACGCTCGGAGCGGCGTTCGATCAGGCCCGCCGCGTGCAGGCTCGTGAGCGCGTCGGTGATCGAGAGCTTACGCTGGCCCTTCTTCGCTCCGAACGCGCGGTGGATCTTCAGTTCCGGGGTCCAGCTCCCTTCCTCGCCGGTGCGGGCGAGAATGCCTTCGAGGACGGCGCTCTCGGTTTCCTCGTTGGGCGAGAGGTTCGCGCCCTGGGACAACTCGAAGAAGCGCACCGAGGGGTGCGACGCGCACGCGAGATGCTCGCCGAAGCAGTGGATGAGCCCGGCGGTGCGCAGTCGTTCGATGCTGCCGGGGACGTGTCCGGGGGTGCTGATCATGCGGGCGATCTCGGTCGTAGACCACGGCCGCTGACGCTCGACGTCGAACATCAGGTTGAGGACTGCACGGTCGAGGCGGGTGTGCTCCTCAACCAGTTCTTGGGTACGGTTCTCGCACATGGGAGGTAATAGCTCCTGTGTCACGACCCCGGGGCAGTTAGCGCTGTCGCCGGGGTCAAATTGTCAGTTGTCCCCCGACCATAACCGGGGTTTGGCGCGCTATGGATGCGGTTTTCAGAGTCGGTGCTGAGTCGGTGCAGAGATGTAACAAGTTGCAGGCAGACGACCGGCTGGGGCTCAGGTCAGCCAGTCGAGCGAGGGGTGCTCCTGCGTCGGGAGTTTGCTAGGGCTCGATGCGCTTGACGGTCTTGATCCTGTCGATCGCGCGGTCGAAGGACAGGACCGCCTCTACGCCGGTCGCCTCGGCGCAGGCGATGAGATACGCCTCGGCGAAGTCCAGGCGGCCGATCTCATAGACCTCCAGTGAGCGCAGCAGCAGGCGGGCGTCGAGGACCGCTACCGAGGGCAGGGCGATCGCGGCGCGCATCAGCTCTGCGATGCGGGCGCGGCCTACCTCGTAGAAGGACTCGAGCACGTAGACGCACTCGGCGAGCACGAGGTCTGCTAGCAGGAGCTGCCCGTCTGCGGCGAGTGTCGCGGTCGCTCGCTTGGCCATCTCGGGCGGATCGCCGGTGAGATGGCGCACGAGCACGTTGGTGTCGAGGAATGCCCTCAGCGGCGCTTCTCCGCCCGCGCGCGACGGGTCTGCCGCAGGACCTCATCCCACGGTGTTCCGCGCTTGGCCTGCGGCACGGCGACTGAGCCGACCATGCCGATGAAGTCGGGGGTCTTGGCGACGATCGCGCGGGTGCGCTCCACGCGGAAGACGACCTCGTCGCCCTCGTGCAGCTCCAGTGCCTCACGCACCGCCTTGGGGATCGTGACCTGCCCCTTGGATGTCAAACGCGCCGAGGAATCCATACACCATTCTCCTTACCTGTGATTAGAAGTAAGGATACCAGTGGGGCGGGATGGATCGCCGGCGGCTATGCCTCGGCCCACTCGGGGGGAGGCCCACCGGGGGTCCATGTCTTGGTAACGCCGCCGCCCTGCTGGCGCAGGACTTGGGCGTAGTCGGCGAGCTGGTTCTGGAAGGCGAGCTCTTCGCGGGGGTCTTGACCTGAGTCGTCGAGTTCCGCTCGCCATACCGCCAGCGCGCACAGTGTCTCGGTCTGCGATTCGTCCTTCCACCACTCTTCCTTGAGCTTCTCGAGCTGGGTGGGGTAGCGGCCGTGCAGTGCGACTATTGCGCCCCACATCTGCTTGCTCCAGTCGGGGTCGCCGCCGTAGGGCTGGAGCCACGGCGCGCGGTCGCTGCCCTTGGTCCCGACGAGCACGTGCGCGGGCCTGAGTGGGCGGACCTTGCCATCGTTGGCGGCTTGGGCCACACCGCTTGTGACGAGTTGCGCGGCGAGCGTGGAGGGCGGCGTGTCTGCTGCGGCGGCAAGCTCGCGTAGCTGGAGGTCTACGGGGTCGGCTAGGACTATTTGGCGTCGTTGGCTGATCGTGCTCGCTCCTGTGCTGGTGGTTGGATGATGCGGCTGATCGCGCGTGCGATCCCTGGTATGCGGCTGGTGCGGCTGGGTGCGCTCGGGTGGTGGGAAAGCGCGGCCCGTAGTCACGGTCGGGTAGCTCGGGGTGGGCGAGCGATGGGGTCTGCGCGTGGCTGCGACTCATGTTCTGAGCGAGCCGCTTGATCCGGTCGCTGTCGTGCCCTTCGACGCCAAGGTCCTCCCGGGAGACGAACCAACTGGTGCCTTGGCGAGCACGGGACGCCTCGACGTAGGCCGGCTCCTTGCTGGTCTGCCAGCCGCCGGTGACGACCAACGTGCGGGTGACGGTCGCACCCTGCGCGCGGTGAATGTGCTGCGCGTAACCCAACCGGAGGCGGCCGAGATCCTCGCCTGAAAGTGTGCGCTTGCGGGCGGTGACGTCGAACTCGATCAGCACCTCGCCTGCGGGAGTGATGTCGAGGACTTCGCCGCGGCTGCCGTTCTCGATCCGCTGCTCGCCGAGCTGGTGGTGCTGGTCGACCATCGCCACCCGGTCGCCTTGGCGGATGCCGTAGTGGACACCGGGCACCTGCACTTCGAGCTCGCCGAGTTCCCCGCGCTCTGCACGGAAGTGCTGCGCGCGAGCGTTGAGGCGATTGATCTCGTGGTTTGAGGCGTCTGAGATCAGCGCGACCTCGCTGGGGTCAAGTGTCTCGGTGAGCGCCGCCCATTTCTGTGCGGCGTGCTCGACGGCCTCGTCGCGAGTGTCGGCCATGTGCAGTTGTCCGCGGGAGTGGTAGTGGGCCATCGCCCTGTCGGATCTGCCAGCGCGCAGGTCTGACCAGGCGCGTTGTTCATAGCAATACGTGGTTCTGTTCCTGCCGTCTACTTGGTTCAGTTCAGTATTGCTCCGGCGTTCGCGATCGGCGGCTGCAGACGATCGGCGGCTGCGCGGGCGCGGCGTCGTCCTGGCACTCGTCGAGACAGGTGTTGAGCAACTCGCACGTGAGCGAGCGGTTGACGTAGTTGCCGTGCTTGTTCTTGGCGGGCCAGATGGCCGGCCAGGGCACGCCGTTCTTGACCAGCGTGTCGCAGGGGGTCAGCCCGCCGCAGCGGCCGCAGACCGTGATCTTCTGGCACTCGCTGCCCTTGTGCGGAATGCCCTTGATGGCGACGATTCCGTCCGGGGGCGGCAGCGACGGATTGATCGTCGTCGCGAAGGTCTCGTCGTCGCCGATGTGGCCGCCGATGCCGCAATCCTCGTTGTAGAGGAAGTCGTAGATGATGTGGATGAAGCCGGGCGTCGTCGGATGCGGTGAGACGCGCACGACGAGGCCCGCCGTAGGACAATCGTCACTCGGCGACACCGAGAGATACGGCAGATACTGCTCCGCCCACGCCAGCTCCTGCGCGTCGTCGAGCCCGTCCTGATCGAGGTCGTTCGGGTTGGAGCTGGTCATGCCGCCGCTGCAGGAGGTGGGCGTGACCGTTCCTCCTCCGGAGGAGGACGACGACGACTGGCCGCATGCTGCAAGCGTGAATAGGGGCAGGACGAGCAATCGCAGTTTGCGCATGAGTGGGTGCTAGACGGCCCGCGCGGGGACACCATCCCGCCCGGGGCCGCAGCGCATACGAACCCGGCCGCCGACGTAGGGGGCGCGGCGCAGCGGGCGACTAGTGAAGCTGCGGACTCACCGCGGCGGCATCGCGCTCTTGCGCCTCGGCGCGAGTGAAGCAGTCATCGTAGAGCGGCACTTCGGCGACGCCGTCGTCCGTCCGCGTCGTCACCCATAGAAAGGCTTGCTACTCCAGGCACTGTGTTCTTCGCAAATCGACATGCCGGCCAGCCTCACGCTGAAGTGGTGCGGCTCCGGATCGAGCTCCGTCGAACCCTGGCAGTGCCGATTACGTCGCGAAGTGTCGTCGGGCGCGCGCGACGAGCGCGAGGGCGACGACGAATGCGAGCGCCGCCGGCGAGGGCAGCGCCGCGCGCCCGGAGACGCTGCAGCCGATCCCGCCCTCGAGCGTGCGCGGCCCGGTGCCGCCGCCCGTGCCGCCGCCGGTGCCGCCGCCGCCGCCGGCGTTGGGATCGGGCGTGGTGCGCCCGACGTCGATGCCGGAGAGGTGCCCGCCGGCGCCGCCGAAGCAGGCGAGATCGAGGTCGAGCGCGTTGGCCACCGTCGACGATCCGGCCCACACGTAGACCGGCGTGTCGCGCTGCACGCCGACGCGTGGCGAGATCGACCCACGGCACGGCGATGTCGACGAAGGCGTCGGGCGCGCCGCTCAGCATCGAGTCGGCGACGGTGACGCGTCCATGGCGTGGCGAACGGATAGGTGAAGGCCGGCGGCACCAGCGCCGGGTCGGCGGGATCGTCGAGCGTCACCGTCGTCGGATGGCGGAAGATCGCCACCTCGCTCGGGTTGTCTGATGCCGCTGGCGGTGATCAAGAGCTCGTAGGTCGAGCGATCGCCGTCGAGATCGAACTCGAAGCCCCAGGCGTCGTTCTGCAGGCATGTTGCCGTTCAGCGGCGAGGCCGCGACGCGCATGCGCAAGTACAGGAACTGCGCGTCGGCGGCGTGAAAGCCGGCGGGGAACGCGCTGGTGCCGACGAGATCGAGCGCGCCGGTGGCGTTGGGCGTGTCGTCGAGCGCGTCGACCATCGGCCGCCGCCGCAGGTGAGCGGCACGTACGCGCTCGCCGCCGGAAAGGTCTGCGCCGCCGCGGGACCCGCGAGCGCCAGGCCGAGCAGCATCACGAGGTAGCTACCTGCGTCGCGACAAATTCCACCCGCCTGTTCTTGGCGCGTCCCGCGCGCGTGCGATTGGGCGCCGTCGGATGCGCCTCGCCGAAGCCCTGCGTCTCGAGGCGCGCGCGCGGCACGCCGTGCGCGATCAGCCGTTCGCGCACCGACTCCGCGCGCTCGCGGCTCAGGCGCACGTTCAGATCCGGCGGCCCGACGTTGTCGGTGTAGCCCTCGATGCGAATGCGCCCGACCTCCGGATGCTCCTTCACCATGACGGCGATCTGCTCGAGGAGCGGGTCCGACCGCTTCTCGATGCGCGCCGAGCCGGTCTCGAAGTGCACCTTGCCGAAGATGACGAGCCGTCCGTGCCGCCAGACGACGGTGCCGTGCGTCGGGCAGCCGTCGTTGCTGCGCGGGCCCGCCTGATCGGGGCACTCGTCGTCATCGTCGAGCACGCCGTCGTGATCGTTGTCGGCCTCGGGACAGCCGTCGTCGTCCTCGAAGCCGTCGAAGTCCTCCGCCTGGTCGGGGCAGCTGATCCTTGCCATTGATGATGCCGTCGTGATCGGAGTCGGCGTAGCGATCGCTGCCGGGCACGCGATGCGCGTAGCGCAGGCCGGCGATGAAGCGCGCATCGGGCACGGCCAGGCCGTCGTCGAGGCCGCCGGCGCCGCCGAGGTAGATGCTCCATTCGCGGCCGGGCTTGATCACCAGCGCCGCGTCGACCTCCATCGGCACGGCGATGGCGCCCGGGCCGAGCGCGCTCGGCTGATAGCCGCCGACGAATTCGGCGACGAGATCGAGCCCGACCTTGCCGGTGACGAGGCCGAAGGTGCCGGCCAGGCCCCAGTGCAATTCCTTGCCGCCGGTGAAGTCGGGGTTCTTGCTGGCGAGGCGCGCCCGGAAGCCGAGGTTGAGCGTGAAGTTCCAGCGCCGCCCGCCGAGCGCGCCGAGCAGCACCGGATCGATGCTGACGCCGCCGGCGCCGCGCAGCGCGTTCTCGTCGCCGCTCGGAACGTAGAGCGGCGTCATGAAGCCGATGCCGTAGTTGAGATCGGAGCGGCCGAAGTACCACGCCATCTTGGGCACCAGGCGGATGTCGCCGACCCCGGGGCCGACGGCGAGCCGCTGTCCGTCGAAGACGTCGGCGGTGCCGATCCACGCCATGTCGATCGGCAGGCCGACCGCGAATTCGAAGATGTTGCCGAGGCCGATCGACGCCAGGAGATCCATCGTCAGCGCGTGCTGCAGCACCAGGGTGGTGGTGCCCGCCGGGCGATCGCGATCGACGACCGGGCTGTAGCCATAGTTGAGGAAGAGGCCGAAGCCGAAGCCGAGGTTCTGCGGCACCAGCGGCCGCTCGACGACGAGGCCGCCGGCGGCGCCGGCCGCGGGCACGAAGCGCTGGCCGTCGAATCCGTCGGCGCGGCGGGGCCGACAGAGCCGACTCGATGAGCAGCAGGAGTCCCAGCGATGCGGTAGCGTTCGACGGATCACGGCGCGACGATCTTACGACCGACTGCGCGCGACGGATCAATGGCGTTTGCGGATGGATTCGCCGCTACGAATTCGGCGGAGGAGCGGAGAGGTGTGGGAGGGTAAGCCTCCCGTCGCTACGGCTGGTAGTTGAGGACGAGGTTGCTGACGCCCTCGAGCGTGACCGCCTGCAGATTCTGGGGGTCGAGGCCGAGCGTCGTCAGGATCGTCGGGGCCACCTGACGCAGATCCACCGCCGTCGTCACCGTGCCCGGGATCAGGCTCGGCTGCGAGAACAAGAGCGGCACGTGGATGTCGTCATCGGTGAAGCCGCCGTGGTCGGCGAGCTTGGTCGCCGTGGTGTAGACCACGCCGTGCACCGGCTGGACGATGACGTCGGGGCGACGCGACTGCGCGTAGTTGAATGCGCCGGCGAACGCGGCCGTGACGCGCGGGCAGTTCACCGACGACGCGCACGGCGTCGAGCCGGCGTAGACGGTGTCGACGCCGAGGGCGGCCGCGTTGGCCTGAACCGCCGCGCCGGCCGCGATGGCCTTCGAGTGATCCTTGAGCCAGATGAGCGCGACCGTATCTGCGGTCACGTTCGCCACCATGCCGGCGCCGACGGCGCCGTTGATGATGCTGGTGTAGAGCGCCGGATCGACCGCGCGACGGAGCGTGGGATCGATCGGCGAGTTGCCGCTCTTGGCCGTGACGATCACGAGCGTCGAGTCGAGCAGGCCCTGGGCGCGGACCTCGGCCATGATGCGACCGATGGCGCCGTCGACGTAGTCGAACGCCTGCGCCAGGCCGGGCGTCGGGTTACCCGCGCCGTCGGCGTAGCCGGCGATCTTGTGCGCGATGTTCGCCGCCTGGAAGTTCATGCCCAGGATGGCGGGGACGCCGACGACGTTGGTGCGGGTATGATCGTAGCCGTCGATCTGATTGATCGTCGCCTGCACCTTGAGCTCGTCGTTGGCTTCGGTCAGCGAGATGCTGTTCTTGGCCGGGTTGATTTCCGGCGTGTACAGATCGTCGAGGCCGGTGCCCGAGGGGCCGTTGAGCAGATCGTACGAGGCGTGCTTGTCGCTGGCGGCGGTGCGCAGGCCGGCGGCGTGGATCACTTCGTAGATCGTGTTGACCTTGAGGTACTGGTGCGGGTACACGGGCGTGCAGCCGTTGTCCGGATCGAGCGGCAGCTTGTTCGGGTCGAGCACCGTGTTGACGTCGTTCTTGTTGACCGAGACGGTCTCGTTGTAGGGAACGACCGTGCCGCGCGTGGCGCAGGCCGAGCCGGGCGGCGACAGATTGTCGTCCCAGGTCACGTCATAGAAGATGCCGGTGTGGCGCGGCTGGGCGCCGGTGACCATCGCCAGCGTTCCCGGGAACGAGTCCGAAGGGCGCGAGCTCGTCGTCTGCGTGAAGCCGAGACCGCGGCTGTTCAGATCCGCCAGCGCCGACGCCGGATGTCCGGCCACGTATAGATCGATGTCGGTCTGGTGCCAGCCGTCGATGCTGAGGAGCAGAACGTGCTGCGCCTTGGGGGCGGTGATGCTCTGGGTCTGTACGGCCGTGGTTCCGGGCTGGACGGGAGCGCCATCGGGGCCGGCGCAGCCGACTCCGACGACACACCCTGCGAGAGCTAGGACTTTCTTCACTTTCATTCCGTTCTCCTTTTTGAGGACGCAAAGCGTCACTCGGGTTTTCCCGAGGCGACAGGTCGAACCAATCATTGATGTTTGGGGAGTGGCTATTCGAGTGTGAAACGGGATGTGCGCAGTGGCTCGGACCTCGGAAAGCTGAAAGTCAGCGGCATGACAGTACACGACGTAAACCGCGAAAGGCTAGTATAATTCATGCACGTGATCAAAATTATCGTAACAAATCGCCATGTCACGCTATATACGTGATTTCACGTAGTACCCGCGAATCGATATCCATTAAATGAGTTTCTGGCGTTGAGAGAAACGTGTGGTGGAACCCGGAAAGGAGCTCTTCGAGGTGCGGCGAATTGTCGCAGGTCGGCCGAGAGCGGCGGGCTCACGCCGGTGCGCGCGGCAGGCGCACCGTGAACTCGGCTCCGGCTCCCGGTCGCGACAGCACGCTGACCGCGCCGCGCATGGCCAGGACGAGCTGCTGCACGACGAAGAGCCCGACGCCGAAGCCGCCATAGCGCGTGGCCGGCACGGCGCGCTCGAACTTGCGAAGATTCCGCGGCCACTCGGACTCGGCGATGCCGATGCCGTGGTCCTTGACGGTCAGACACGCGCTTCTGCCGTCTTCGCGCAGCCGGATCTCGATCGGCTGCCCGTTGCCGTATTTGGCGGCGTTCGACAAGAGATTCATCACGATTTGCTCGAGGCGGACCGGGTCCCAGCGGCCCACCATCGGCTGGCTCAGCGTCAGCATGAGCGTGCTGCCCGCCGCCGCAGCTCGTCCTGCATCTCGTCGGCAACGCGCTGCACGACGACGGCGAAATCGACCGTGCGCAGATCGAGATGGAGGTCGGTGGTGTCGAGGTGCGAGGCGTCGAGCAGCGTGCGCACCAGCACGGTGAGGCGCGCGGTCTGTCGGTTGCAGATGACGAAGCGGTTGGAGACCAGCGCGCGCGTGCGCACGCTCGCCTGGCGCAGCGTCCGCTCGAGCATCTGCTGTTGCAGCTTGAGCGAGGTCAGCGGGGTCTTGAGCTCGTGCGACGCGATGGAGATGAACTCGTCGCGCATCGCCAGCGCCGATTGAAGCTGCGCGGTGCGATCGACGACACGCGACTCCAGCGACTCGTTGAGCGTCTCGAGCCTGCGCTGCGTCGCGGTCAGGTCGGTGACCAGGAGCGCGTTGCGGAAGCGCAGACGCGACGCGTCGCGTGTTGCCTTGGCGCTCGCTCGCGCGACCGTCGACATCGCGATGCCAAAGACCACGACCAGCGCGGCGAGAACGGCGTGCAGCCGATTGCCCACGACCACCAGGCGCACGGCGAGCGGTGTCATCGCCGGCAGGACGAACGCGTAGTACGACGGTAGAAAGCTGGCGCTCAGCGCCGTGGCGCCCGCCGACATGCCGCAGATGAGCAGCAGAAACAGCATCTGCGCGGACAGCAGATCGGGCACGAAGAAGAGCACCGAGCCGGCGCCCCACAGCGCGCCGTTGATGCCGGCGGCGAGGGCGAACGCGTGTGCCCACGGCACCGCATCTCTTGGCGCGTGACCGGGCGCGAGGAACGCGCGTCGCAAACGGGAGCGGGCGATGGCGAGGATGAGAAGGGCGGCCAGCCAGCCGAGCAGCACGGAGTGCGCGAAGTGGTCCCACACGAACCAGGCGAACAGCGAGCCATTGATGACGCTGACGACGTAGAGAAAGGAGCTCTTCGAATAGAGGTAGCGAACCTGGTCGCTGGCCACCAGCGCATCGACCTTGCGGTCGGCGGCGCGTTGAGGCGTCTGCTCTCTCCGCGTTCTCCGAAAGCGGAGCGGATAGATGCCTCCGAGCCATGTGCCTGCTGTCTCGATGGCGGGGAAGATAAGCGCGATCCGCGGGGCTCGTGCCCTGGCTCGGCCTGCGAGCGTCGATCATCTGATACACTCATCTCGCCCATGGAGCGCCCTGCGCCGCCTGCCGCGCCCGATCCGCTCGTCGGCGTCCTCGTCGACGGCCGCTGGCGCGTGCTGCGCTGCATCGGCCGCGGCGCGGTCGGCATCGTCTATCTCGCCGAGCGCGCCAACCTCGGCCGCCAGGTCGCGCTCAAGCTGCTCCATCCGAAGAGTGCTCGACGAACAACGAGTTCGTGCGGCGCTTCGCGCAGGAGGCGCGGGCGCTGAGCCGGCTGCAGCACATGAACTGCATCACCATCCTCGACGTCGGCACCCACGAACAGCGCCCCTACATCGTGATGGAGCTGGTGCCCGGGCGCCGCTGACGCAGGAGATGGCGGCGGCGCCGGTGACGCCGACGCGCGCCGTGATGCTGATGCGCCAGATGATGCTCGGGCTGCGCCACGCGCACGGCCACGGCATCGTGCATCGCGATCTCAAGCCCGACAACATCATGATCACCGAGCTCGGCGGCGTCGGCGAGGTGGTCAAGATCCTCGACTTCGGCTTCGCGCACATCAACGACTCGCGCCACTCGCAGAGCAACGCCAACCTGGTGCCGGGAACGCCGAGCTACATGTCGCCCGAGCAGGCGCAGGGTCTCAAGACCGACCTGCGCACCGACCTCTACTCGGCCAGCGTCATCCTCTACGAGCTGTGCGTCGGCTTCAAACCGTTCGTCTCGGGCGACACCGCCGAGCTGTTGCAGAAGCACATCCACGAGCCGCCGATTGCTCCGCGTCAGGCGGCGCCGGCGCAGCGGATCAGCGAGGCGCTCGAGCAGGTCGATCCTGCGCGGGCTGCAAAAGAGCCGCGACGACCGCTTCCTAGACGGCGAGGAGCTGCAGAGCGCGCTCGAGGCGACGCCCGAGGGACGGGCCGCGCTGCGCGGCGGCGCGCCGCGACATCGGGCGCTGCGTTACGCGCTGGTCATCGCCGTCCTCGTTTGCGCGACCGCCGGCGCCATCGCGGCGCTCAGTCTGCACGCACATTGATCGGCTGACTGGCCTCGAGCAGCCGCGCGAGCGCGGACTCCTGTTGCTCGAGCGGCGCGACCAGCTCGAGCGCCGGCAGGTGGCGGGCGTTGGTTCTCTCCC
>CAVUQT010000006.1:0-651893 GCA_963743645.1 uncultured Solirubrobacterales bacterium
AGCCGTTCAGTCCTCTTGGTTTTGGGGTCAGAGGAGGGCTGGGAGCGCGCCGCCGGTTTGGTGGGCGGCGTGGAGGTCGCGGAGGTAGGCGAGGAGGCTGCGGTGTTGTAGTCGGCAGGTGACGGAGGCGGAGAGGGATCGCTCGGTGAATCGTTCGCCGGCGTTGGACTGGTTTCCGTGGCTGAGCTTGCGGTGGATGACTGGTCCGCGGAGTGCACGCTCGGCGGCGTTGTTGGTTGGTGTGAGGGCGGGGATGGTCAGGAACGTCCAGAGCGCGGGCCAGATCTTTAGGAGGTTGTTAGCGAAGCGGCGGTGCAGACGGTGGCGCTTGCTTTTCTTGCCGGCGTGCTGGAGCAGCGCGAGGAACTCGTCCTGGATGGGTTTCATCTCCAGGATCAGACGCTCACGGTCTTGGTGCTCGCCGAATGCGTGCCAGGCATTGAACATTCGGTCGGTCAACTCGAGGCCGGCCTGCCCGAACTCTTTTTGGAGGGCCAGTCCTTCGCTGTGGAAGCGGAAGTCGCGCTGTAGATGTGACCAGCATGCCTGTCGTTGCTCGGGGTCCAGGTGGTCATACGCCCACCAGCGATCGGAGGTCACGATCCCCTGGAAGTCGGGGCCGAGCAGCTCGATCAGCCGGTCACGATGACGATCGGCCACGATCTGGAAGATCGCCGCGTTCGCGGTAGCGGCGGCCCACATCGACCGGTTCTCCCCGGCCAGGTACCACCCCGTCTCATCGACGTTGATCGCCCCAGACCCCAGCACCCCAGCCACAAGCCGCTCATGAGGGCCGGTCAATAGTGCGCAGGCGCGCTGGCAGATCTCATCGATCGCGCCGACGGAGACCCTGACCCCGAAGAGCTCGCCCGCGAGCTCGCTCAGATCGCGGCGGGAGACCCGGTTACGTACGGTCAGCGCTACCAGCGCCGCCTGAAGGTTCGGCCCGAACGCGGACTCCCCGAGGACGCCCAGGGTGCCACGGTCCGCGTCTTGCACCCCGGGCAGCGCAGCACCTGCGTGCGATGCTCGACGTACTCGACGGTGACCGGGGGCAGCTCGGCGACTTGATGGCGCCCGGCACCCCACCGCGGGACCTTCTCCACATCGGTGAACTCGCGCCCACAGCCCGAGCAGTCGCTCGGATAGTGATCGACGATCTCGCTCATCTGATCCTCACCCAACAATCCGCGCCCCGAGCCACGATGACCGGGCTGACCGCCCGCCTTACGTCGCTCCCCATCCTTCTTGAGCAGCTCCTTCGTCTTCGCTCTAGCCAGCGCACGACGCTCCTGACGCGAGATCGATGTGTCCGCGGACGGCGCGACCGAGCTATTGCGCGAGCTCGCGGCGCCCTTGGCCTCGAGCACCCGCACGCGCTCCTCCAACCGCCCCTGCGCCGCCACCAGCCCCATCAAAAACTCCACGCACGCATCACGACCGGAGTCATAAACCGCCTCAGCCTCCGCCCGCTCCACACCCCAAAAGTTCGCCGCCCCCCGCCACGCTCCTCGTTATGGAAACCAAGACAACTGAACGGCTACCAAAACCCGTCGATTTGCAGGACATTCTGCGATGGAGCCAACCGGGATCGAACCGGTGACCTCCTGCTTGCAAAGCAGGGGCGCGACATGCTGGAGCCAGTGGATACGGGGGTTTAGCGTCGGCCAAAGTGGCGTCATTGCTGGCGAAACTGGCTAGTGCGGTACTCAAAGGTGGTACTCGGTACTGATGTGGTACTCATGTGGTACTCTCCGGGAACGTGGCTGTGGAGGACAGACGAAACGGCAGCGAGCCAACCGGCGCGCTCGTAGTCGTGGGCGCGGGCGGACAGGCCGGTCTACGAGGCCAAGTGGCGGCGTGCAGGACGGCAGGTGAAGCGCCGCGTCGGGCCCGCGTGGCTTGAGCGAGCGGCCGACGACAGCGGGTGGGTCATGCGGCGTGGGCGAGTGCCGGAGGGCTACTTCGATGAGAAGCGCGCGACGGTGCGGATGGCCGAGCTGATCGCCGAGCACGACCGAGGAGGAGCGCGCGATCGAAGCAGGCGAGCGTGAGCGCCGCGAGCGCGGCGTGACATTCCGCGAGCTGGCGGCGGAGTGGCTCGAGCACCTGCAGCACGAGCGCGGCGCCAAGCCGTCCACCTTGAGCGACTACCGCTACATGCTCGCCGAGCCCGGAGCGCCACACCGGCGCGGCAAGGGCAAGAGCCCCGGCACGCTCATGGCCGCGTTCGGCGACCGGCCCGCGGCGAAGATCACCACGCGGGACGTATCGACGTTCCTGCGCAAGCTGGACAGCCGAGGGCGTGTCCCCACGTTCGGTCAACAAGAACCGGCAGGTGCTCTCCGCGATCTTCGGCTTCGCCTGCCGCGTGGACACCCACGGCCTGCCGTCGAATCCCGTGGCCGGCACGACCAAGCGCCGCGAACCGCCGGCAGCCGTGCTCGACTTCTACGAGCCGGAGGAGGTGGAGATGATCGCCTCCGCAGCCGCCGACGGGTCACACCGTGGCAGCGCAGCCGGCCAACCTGAGCGCCGAGGAGATCGCGTGGCGGGCACGCGAGGACGCGCAGGACGGCGAGCTGTTCCGCCTGGCCGCCTACACCGGCCTGCGCCTCGGCGAGCTGATCGCGCTGCGCTGGGAGGACGTCGACTTCGACACGCGGCGCATGGTCGTCCACCGTGCCGTATCCGCCGGCGTGGAGGGGCCGACCAAGAGCTGGCAGGCACGCTTCCTGCCACTCGCCGATCCCGCCGCCGAAGCGCTCGAACGTCTGCGGGCTCGCGGCGACTACACCTCGCGCGAGGACTACGTCTTCTGCTCGCGCCTTGGCCGGCGCCTGGACCCCTCCGCCGTACGCCGCCGGTTCAAGGCAGCCCGCGACGCCGCCGGCCTGCGCCCGCTGCGCTTCCACGCGCTGCGTCACGCCGCCGGCAGCCTGATCGCCCGGCACGCCGACGCGCGCTTCGTGCAGGAGTTCCTCGGGCACTCGCGGATCACGACCACGGAGCGCTACATGCATGCGAAGGCGCGGCCCGAGGATCTCGAGCGGGTGAACCTGCGCGTTTGCAGCCAGACCGTCCAGCGAGCAGGCGAGCACCGAGGCCGATCGCTGATCGCAAGGACGCTCATCGCCATTGCTGACTCAATCCGTGGGTGGTGGCAGTGTATGGCGGTGATTGGCAGAGTACGGCAGAGTACGGCAGAGTAACTTCACGCGCGGCGATAAAAGCCTGTCTTTGGAGAGCCGACAAACTCGACGAGCCCTGCTTCTCGAAGGCGGCGAAGGTCGCGTCCCAAGCTCCGGGTCGAGATACCGGTCTCTCGCTGGATGTCGGCTGTATTTGGCCGCTCCATATTGTCGATTGCGGCCAGAACGGCAGCGTGTCGCTCCTCCACCGTGACTGGAGGGCGTGACTGCTCCCGCCCTCCACGGGGACTAGCACTCATCGGCTGAGCAGACATGTCGCTGGCCGGATGCGGCCGCAGGACCACCTTGATCTGCGGTCCGTTCTCGATCCACTCGGGCTCGGGGTAGCCGCCGTCGCGGCAGGCGGCGATGACGCGGTCGTATCCGCTCCCGTAGCCCTCGATGACGCCCAGCCGCATCAGTACACGCGAGATGGCCTTATTGCGGCGAAGGCTCACACCCGATTCGAAGTCCTCGCGGGAAAAGCCCGGAGGCCAGGTCCCAGGACTCGATATCTCCAGGCGATCGGAGTACAGAGCGACGAAGATCGAGGCGCCCTCCACAGCGTAGTCCGCATGGGCTACCGCGTTGTTGAGAACCTCGCGGACGGCAGGAGGCGGATAGGGGTCCAGCTCTTCTCGCCGGGTGCGCCCGGTGATCCGCACGATCCGGTCGGTGTTGCGCTCGATGAACCGGACCGCCGCCTCGATTCCGTTGAGCACAGTCTCTTCGCTGTCCTCGCTCTTGACCACCGGCTCGCTCTTATCGACCCCACGGAACTGAACGCATCGGATCTGTGCGTCGGGGAAGTGAATGGCCTGCTCTCGCCCGAACAGGATGATCCCGGCGCGGGTGGGAACCGGCTTCCCGCCGTACTCGGCCAGGACACCAAGCCCCCGCAACTTGGCGTCCGTCGAACGCTCTCCCACCGCGTCCAGCCACCGCTTGATCGCCTGTCGGTCGAGGTCACCGCGCGTCAGCCCCGGCATCGGCTCCTGGTCCCATGCACCCATCCGCCGCGCCCGTTCAAGCTCGGCGACCTTCTCTGGACTCGCGGGGAGCGAGTTGCTGCCGATCCGGACGAACGTGCCTTTCTCCTTGCCTCGCTCCTTGATAAAGAACGGCCCCGCCGCATAAGCGGCGCGCAGGAGGAGCAGATCACGATCCTCGTGGGTCACGATCTCGAGCTGGACCGTTGGCTGCGGCTCGATCGCGCTCGCCACAGAGTTCGCCAGCTTCTCTTCCTGCTTCTCCACGTCATCGAGTCCGAGGACGACCCTCGTCTGATCCTCGACGCCCACGACGAGCGTCCCCCCGGCCGTGTTCAGAAACGAGCAGACGGTCTCCAGCACCCGCTTCATGCTCGACAGGTCTCGCTTGAAATCCAGACGAGTTCCCTCGCGCTCGGACAGGAGATCGGCAACGGACTTCGCCATCACAAGAGCCTAAGACCCGCCACGGCCAGACCCCTCACGTTCGGGAGCGCCAGCGGCTGAGGCTGGCGACCTCAGGGCTTCGAGGAGCGCCGTTTGCGAGAAGGCAGCTCACGCCGCCGATCTGTCCGCTGGCCGGCTCCGCACAGCCGCCTCGATCTCATCGCGCAGGAAGATCCAGCGCCGGCCGAGCTTGTGGCCGGGCAGCAGCCCGCGCCGGGCGTATTCGAGCACGGTCGAGATCGGCAGGTGCAGCAGTTCGGCCACATCGCGGCCGTCGAGGACGTCTTCGCGGGTCAGCCGGGGATGGGTTGGGATGGATACGGGGATGGTTCTCATCGATACGCGAGCAGAGGAGTGGCTGTCTGGGTTAACTGACCCCGAACTGCCCGGACCGGCCAACGAGTTCAGCGACTCGCGGTCCCGCCTGAGCGACAGCCCCAGCTCTCCTGCGGCACTCCCCGAGCCGGCGACCGCAACGGATCCTCAGCAGCGGGCCAACGGCCGCCACATCACGCGGCTCCGACGCGCGACCCCGGAGCGCCCTGTGCGGCCTCGCGTCGCTTCGCTCCGAGGCCCCAAGCACAGGCCCCAAGCACAGACGAGATGCACGGCTGTGCCGTGGCACAGCGAGCGCTATGCGAATTGCGTGGCCGGTTCGGCGCGCTGAGGGTCATCACCCATGTGATGACGGCGGCAAGCATAGGTGCGTCCCGAGGCGGCGGGTACGCGCGCTACCTGGAGAGCAAGACCGTGGAGCCCGAGCGCGGGGACTACTACCTGACCCCGGACGGGGAGATGGCGCAGGCTCCCGGCCGGTGGTTGGCCGACGCGGAGACGCTGGAGAGGCTGGGAGTGCAGGCCGGACGGGCCGGTGGATGGCGCGGACTTCATCGCGCTGATGGAGGGCCGACATCCTGGGACAGGCCGTTGGCTGCGACCCGAGGGCGCCGGTGGCGGCCGGGGCGGCGGGATCGACGTGACGTTCAGCGCCCCGAAGTCCGTCTCGACGGTGTGGGCGCTCGGCGATCCGTGGCAGCGCGAGCAGATCGAGCAGGCCCACGGCCGCGCGGTCGAGCAGACGATCCACCACCTGCGAGAGCAGGTGCCGGTCGTGCGCCGCCGCTACAGCGGCCAGGTCGTGGAAGAGCACGCCAAGGACGTGATCGCAACCGAGTACCGGCACACGACCGCACGCGGAGTCTCGGGCGCTCAGGCCCCGGACCCGCAGCTGCACAGCCACGTCGTCATCACCGGCGCCGTCCGCGAGGACGACCGGATCGTGGCCGTCGCGTCGCGGCCGATCTTCCGCAGCGCTCGGGAGCTGGGCGCGTTCTACCGCTCCGCGCTCGCCGAGGAGCTCGTGCGAGAGGGGTACGCGATAGAGCAGGGCACGGGGAAGGATGGCCGGTACTTCGAGATCGCGGGTGTGCCCCGGGAGTTGTCTGAGGCGTTCTCCGGCCGCTCCCGTGAGGTCGCAAGGGCAGCGGAGCGCTTCCGTGCCCGCTACGGCCGAGCCCCCGAACGCGGCGAGCTGCGCAACCTCGCGCTCGAGAACCGCCGGTCCAAGGAGCTGACCACGCGCTCGGACCTACAGCGAGCATGGGCAGAGACCGGACGCGGTCATGGGTTCGGTCCGGATGAGGCGGTGCGATTGATCGGCGCGTCCGAGCGTCCGGCACGCCGAGCGCGCGATCGAGGATCGCGTCGAGGCGAAGCTGACCGAGCAGCACGCCGTCTTCGAGGAGCGCGACCTGCGCGCGGTCGTGCTGGAGCAGGCCGCCGGAGAGATGGTTCCGGACGAGGCGCTTGCCATAGCGCGGGAGATGGTCCGCGACCGGCGCGTGCTGACCTTGGAGGGCGGGCGGATGACGACGCTGGCGGTTCGCGCGCAGGAGCAGGCGATCGAGCGCCGCGCTACACAGCTCGCCCAGCCCGCAGGCCGGGACGTCGGCGACATGGCACGCGATAACGCTGCCCGTGAGGCAGCCGAGCGCATCGGCGGGCCGCTCAGCCCCGAGCAACACCACGCGCTCGAAGTCCTCACCGGTCCAGAGCGCGCCTCGGTCCTCGTCGGCCCCGCCGGGACAGGGAAGGGCGTGGTGATCGATGCCGCCGCCCGTGCGGAGCAGGCCGCCGGACGAGAGACAATCGGCGTCGCCGTGTCCGGGTCCACCGCAGAGCGGCTCGGCGCCGACAGCCCCGCGCTGGCCGGACAGACACTCACCCTGGACTCGCTGGTCGCCCGCGCGAACACGGGGACCATCCACGTCGGACGTGACACGACGATCGTCCTCGACGAGGCCGGGATGGTCGACCACAAACGCCTCGACGCCCTGACCGGGCTCGTGGAGCGATCCGGGGCAAAGCTGATCGCCGTCGGCGACGGCAAGCAGCTCCCCTCGATCGGCCCCGGCGGGATGTTCGACCGGCTCACCGAACACGCATCCAGCGCCGAACTCGCAGACATCCACCGCACCAAGGACCCGGCCGACCAGCGCGCATGGCGAGCGCTACGCGCGGGGGAACCTGAGCGCGCGATGGCGCACTACGCCTCACGCGGCCAGCTGCACCTCTCCGACACCCGCGACCAGGCGGCAGAGCAAGCCGTACAAACATGGGCCACGCTCACGAACGGGCGCGATATCCGCGAGGTCGCATTGATCGCCGACGCCTCCAACCAGGAGATCGACCGGCTCAACGCCCGCGCACAACACCTCCGCGCAGAGCGCGGCGAACTCGGAGACCACGAGATCCCGCTACCCGGCGTCCACTACGGCCTACGCGAAGGCGACCTCATCGCCTTCACCGCGCAGCACCGCCCGTCAGCGCAGCCGCGGGTCGAGAACGGCACCCGCGGACAGGTCAGCGCCATCCACGAGCGGAGCGTGACCGTCACGATCGACGGATCGCAGCGCAGGGTCCAGCTTGCCGGCGAGGACGTGGAGTCGCTGAGGCTTGCCTACGCGCAGCATGTCTACCGCCAGCAGGGCGCGACCGTCGAGCGCTCCGTTGTGCTCACCGGCGGCTGGCAGACCAGCAAGGAGACCGCCTACGTCGAGGCGACCCGCGCCCGCCATGGCACCACCTGGTTCATCGCACGCGAGGACCTCGGCGAGGAAGGACAAGACGCCGGACGGATCACGCGCCTGGCCCAGAAGATGGTCAACAGTCGTACCCAGACACCCTCGCTCGCTTACCCGGAGCGCCTCAGTCCCGGCTGGGCACCGAGCCACAGCCCCCTGCGGCTTCGCTCCGCCCCCTCGCCTACACGCTGGCTGATCCGCACGCTCAATCGCGATACGTCCGACCGCAGCGCGGGCCGCGGACACTGACAGACGCGGTGTAGCGGTAAGGGTACTCAGCCGTAGATCGCGCGCTGCGCGGCGGCGAGGACAATCGCTGCGGCGACGGTGCCGTCGCCTACGCGATAGAGCGACGGGGTCTGGCGGTTCGAGACGCTGACTCGTATACCGTTGTCGTAGACGTCGACGCTAGTGAGCCGATCGAGGCGCGACTCCACGGTTTTCCGGTCGCCCTGAAACACGACGCGGCTGCTGGTCAGCGAGAGTACACCGTCGTCCGCTGGCTCCAGGCTCGTTCCTACGACCACTGATCTCCCCCTCGACCCTGACGTCCGATACCGGACGCCCGGCGCGACCTTGAAGCTAACACCGCTTGAACTACCACGGTATTCCCGATGGATGACCTCCTTCATGAGCGATGCTCGAAGCTCGAAGTAGACGGTCTCGCCGGGCTTAACGATTAGCTTCGGCTCCGACTCGATCGGCATGCGGCCGTCATTTATCCGCGCGACCATGAACCGGCCTGCCAGGTCAAGCGGGAATGCGGAGCCGTCAGGTGTCACGGCGTCAAGCACCTCGCCAACGAGTCCCAGCTCTTCCTCCTCCTCTGCGGAGAGGAGGTCGTCTTCCAGGGTTCGTTCAAGAAGGGCCCGATAAGCGGCCTGGTTCAGGCGTGTGAGCTTCCGAGACTTGAGACCGGTGGCGTCGGCGGCGAGGGTTAGTCGACCAGCGAGCCCTGCCAGCGGAGCGTGCCCGTCGATGACAGCTCGCAAGATCTGTTGATAACCAACCTCAGCCTGCCGCTCCTCTTCACTGCGACGCCGGAAGAGCCGGTGCGTAGCCTTTTTCTCTTGCCTCGACGGTAGGTCCTGCTCCGGCGTGGGGGGCTCAGGGGGCGACGGCTCCTGTGTGGTCGCGGGAGGCTCAGGCGTTGGCGGCTCGATCCTCGAAGGCTCCGGGGCGGGCTCGGGCGTCGGTGCCTCGGGGGGCTCGGGCGAGGATGACGCCCGCGTGGGCTCGGGGTGCTCGGGCGTTGCCGTTGGTGGCTTCGGTGTGGAGCTGGGGTGACGAGCATCGGCCGGCCGTGCGCCGCGTGGCCAACCCCCGGTCATGGGAATTAGATCGTCGGAGACGGCCCGGATACGTACTGCGCGTAGTTCCCAATCGCCGATTGTCGCCCGGCCAACTGACTCGGTCGTGATTTCCGCTGGGAGGTGTTCTGGGTGTTTGTCATAGCCGCCACGCAGGAGGTCGTCCCAGGCGATGGTTTCGCGACGATCCGGCAGGCGGCGCTGACAAAGCTCCTCCGACACATGGTTCTTCGTCTCGAAGAGGTCGGCGAAGGCTGAGCCCGCCCAGAGGGACTTCTCTGCTCCGGTCATTAGAAAGGTCGCAGGATGGTCCTCGCGGGTCTTGCCGAGCGCCATCTTGAACAAATCCCAGATGGCCTCGTAGAGCACGTCGTTTCCCGGCCCACACCACTTCAGCTCGCACATCCAAGCCAGAGCATCCTCGGGGTCAGGACGCCTCAGCAGCAGATCGACATTCCCAACTCCCGGCCAATCTGGGATCAGGACACGCCGACCCTTTTCCGCGCGTGTCCCGAAGACGGTCATGAGAACCGCCAGAGCAGATGGCTCCAGGTCCTTCCGCTCTCTCAGCGCCCCAACGCCAGCGGACTCCCGGTTCGCCCGGGTCCCGAGCTGATCGGCAATCGCCTCGACCAGCTCCTCGGTGAGTCCCATCTCGGCCTCGTTGAAGCTGCGCTTTCCTTGGCGCTCGTCATCGGTTGACATCGCTCCCCTCCCTTAGTCCGGGGAAGTATCGCGCACGGGTATGTTCGCCGGAAGACATGGTTCCCGCAAAATCAGGGCCGATGTGGTACTCACATACGGTACTTTCCGCGAAGCTTTAGTAGCAATCGAGCACCAAACCGTCCCCAAAACCGGCCTGTTTGCAGGCATTTCCTCTAATGGAGCCAGCCGGGATCGAACCGGCGACCTCCTGCTTGCAAAGCAGGCGCTCTCCCAGCTGAGCTATGGCCCCGAGCGTCCCAAGTTTAGGGGAGGCGCATGGGCAAGCGACTATTTATCGAAGTCGAAGTCCCGCGGCGGGCGCTGCTCGAACCAGAGCCGCTCCTGCTCGGGCGTGTCGCGCAGAAAGTCGGGTGTCTCCTCGAGAACATCCTCGACAGGCACGTCCTGATCCGACTCTGGGTCACCGTGCAGATCCCGAACGCCCGCAGGCCGGCCGCCCTCGGCGTGCTCACTGACTCCCTCTGCCGCGCTGTCTCCGGGCATCTCCCATTCGAGCGAGTCATCAACGGCGCCCTGAGCGGAAGGCTCGCCTCCAAGCGGTCCAGCGGCGACCGGCCCGGCCGGCGAGGCGACATCGGGGCCGGGTTCGTCGTCAAGTACGGCTCGCATATCCAGCTCGGCGGTCTCCTGTCCGACATTCGAGAAATCCTGGGCACCGTCTGGCTGGGACTTCTGCGCTGGGTCGCCTTCCTCGGGTCGATCATCCTCGGCGGCGAGATCTTCGTAGGGGACGCTGTCGTCGTCTGCGCCGGCTGGCTCGCCGTCGCGAACGGGCCCGAAGGCCTCGTGCTCCTCGTGGGCGACCAGCCCCGGATCGGCGCCCCGTAGGCGCTTGAGCTCCAGGTGCTCGCGGATAGCGTCGTCGAGCAATCCCATGCGCCGGCAAACCATACTGCGCCGATCAGCCGCGCTTCGCAACCGCACCGCGACCGCGCCACTACACTTTCAGAGCTTCGCCCGGGTTGTTCACGGGCGCACGGGGCTATAGCTCAGTTGGGAGAGCGCCTGGATCGCACCCAGGAGGTCGTCGGTTCGAGTCCGACTAGCTCCATAGACGAATCGCCTGCAAATGAGTGGTTTTGCGTAGCCGTTCAGTCCTCTTGGTTTTGGGGTCAGAGGAGGGCTGGGAGCGCGCCGCCGGTTTGGTGGGCGGCGTGGAGGTCGCGGAGGTAGGCGAGGAGGCTGCGGTGTTGTAGTCGGCAGGTGACGGAGGCGGAGAGGGATCGCTCGGTGAATCGTTCGCCGGCGTTGGACTGGTTTCCGTGGCTGAGCTTGCGGTGGATGACTGGTCCGCGGAGTGCACGCTCGGCGGCGTTGTTGGTTGGTGTGAGGGCGGGGATGGTCAGGAACGTCCAGAGCGCGGGCCAGATCTTTAGGAGGTTGTTAGCGAAGCGGCGGTGCAGACGGTGGCGCTTGCTTTTCTTGCCGGCGTGCTGGAGCAGCGCGAGGAACTCGTCCTGGATGGGTTTCATCTCCAGGATCAGACGCTCACGGTCTTGGTGCTCGCCGAATGCGTGCCAGGCATTGAACATTCGGTCGGTCAACTCGAGGCCGGCCTGCCCGAACTCTTTTTGGAGGGCCAGTCCTTCGCTGTGGAAGCGAAAGTCGCGCTGTAGATGTGACCAGCATGCCTGTCGTTGCTCGGGGTCCAGGTGGTCATACGCCCACCAGCGATCGGAGGTCACGATCCCCTGGAAGTCGGGGCCGAGCAGCTCGATCAGCCGGTCACGATGACGATCGGCCACGATCTGGAAGATCGCCGCGTTCGCGGTAGCGGCGGCCCACATCGACCGGTTCTCCCCGGCCAGGTACCACCCCGTCTCATCGACGTTGATCGCCCCAGACCCCAGCACCCCAGCCACAAGCCGCTCATGAGGGCCGGTCAATAGTGCGCAGGCGCGCTGGCAGATCTCATCGATCGCGCCGACGGAGACCCTGACCCCGAAGAGCTCGCCCGCGAGCTCGCTCAGATCGCGGCGGGAGACCCGGTTACGTACGGTCAGCGCTACCAGCGCCGCCTGAAGGTTCGGCCCGAACGCGGACTCCCCGAGGACGCCCAGGGTGCCACGGGTCCGCGTCTTGCACCCCGGGCAGCGCAGCACCTGCGTGCGATGCTCGACGTACTCGACGGTGACCGGGGGCAGCTCGGCGACTTGATGGCGCCCGGCACCCCACCGCGGGACCTTCTCCACATCGGTGAACTCGCGCCCACAGCCCGAGCAGTCGCTCGGATAGTGATCGACGATCTCGCTCATCTGATCCTCACCCAACAATCCGCGCCCCGAGCCACGATGACCGGGCTGACCGCCCGCCTTACGTCGCTCCCCATCCTTCTTGAGCAGCTCCTTCGTCTTCGCTCTAGCCAGCGCACGACGCTCCTGACGCGAGATCGATGTGTCCGCGGACGGCGCGACCGAGCTATTGCGCGAGCTCGCGGCGCCCTTGGCCTCGAGCACCCGCACGCGCTCCTCCAACCGCCCCTGCGCCGCCACCAGCCCCATCAAAAACTCCACGCACGCATCACGACCGGAGTCATAAACCGCCTCAGCCTCCGCCCGCTCCACACCCCAAAAGTTCGCCGCCCCCCGCCACGCTCCTCGTTATGGAAACCAAGACAACTGAACGGCTACGAGTTTTGGGGAGATTCGGACGGGTCGGTTCGAGGCGTGAAGGTCTGTGGGTACCAATCATGGGTACCAAACGGCGCGGTGTAAGGGCGTCCGGAGGCTCTCGGCCACCCGAAGGCAAGCAGCTAGGCAGGGCCGACGCTCCCGGCCGGAGCGGTCGCAGTCGCCTTGCTGGGCGCCTGCTTCCCCGACTTGGAGCCGGGCTTGCCGCATCAGGGCAAGCATGTAATAATGCTTGCAGCAAGCAATCGACCGAGGTCCAGCATGCCTGAGCGCACCACCAAGAGCATCCGCATCACCGAGGACGCCCAGTGCCTGCTGCGGCTCGTGGCCGCCTTCGAGGACCGCACCGAGGGCGCGATCGTCGAGGACGCCCTTGCCGCCTATCTGCAGATCCGCTCGCTCGGATACGAGAGCGTCCTGCCCGAGGCACGCGAGCTCGCGCACACCACACCCGAGGATGTCGGCGATACCGTCGCCAGGCTCACCGGCGCGATCGAGCGGGCGCTCGCGAACGGAAGCCACGCGCCCAAGTCCGGAGCGGCCAAGCAGCGTCTGCGCGAGCGCGCCAAGCAGCGCGCTGCTTAGCGAGGCGGCAACACGCTCGCGACCGCACGTCCTCGTATCTTCCCGGCGTGCTCGAACGATGGCTGACCAGTCGCTGCTGGCGAGAGGATGCTTCGGTGCTCACCACAGCCCGCGGCGCGATCATCAAGTTCCTCGAACAGCAGGACCAGCGCGCCTCAGGGACAGAGCCTTTCGCCGCCGCCAACAGGCCAGACACGTTCACCTACCACTTCGGCAAAGGCCGTGGCGTTCGCTGGCACGACAAACCACGTGGCCTGCTCTGGCTGTGCGCGTTTGACGACGCTCATGATCGCGGCTACGAGCACGCCGAGCGTCTGCGGCAATCGGGAGCGCTCTATCCCGACATCGAGCAGCACACCGCTTCGCCCGCAAGCGCCCTGCTGCCGTGGGGCACGCACGCTGACGAGGATGCGCACGAGTGGGCACAGGCGATCTATGGCGCTCTCGAGGCGTGGGAGACCGGCAGCATGCAACTCGCCGTCGGTCAGAAGATCAACTATCCCGCCGCACTCTACCTCGAGCTGTCCAAGGACGAGGACGACATCTGGACGCTCGTCATTCGCAGGCGTCTCGCCTACCTCCACACCGGCGCTGAACAGCGCGAACGCTGGCTGACCAACGGCGAGATACACGCGCTCTTCCGGCACCTCGCCGGCCAGCCCGACGAGGACGACTACGAGTTCGAGAACCCACCCCATCCCCAAGCGTTCCTCTTCACACAGGTTCATTTCCTGAGTGGAGCGATCCCACCCGCCGCCTGGCTACGGCAAGTCTGCGACGCCGCGACCAAGGGCGCTCCGCCCGCACTGGTGACTGGCTGATGCCACACGCATGGTCGTGCTCTCCTTCTGCGTACGGGGGGCTTGGCGCATGAAGGAGGATGTTCTCGAGCAGGTCGTCGACGACTACCTAAAGTTCAAGGGGTACTTCACGACCCACAACGTTACGTTTCGACCACGCTCCGATCATCCGAAGTACGTTGGTACGCAGGACTCCGTGCGCTCAGACGTCGTCGTCGTCGGCTATCACCCAAGGAGATCCGGTCTCGATCGCGTGATGGTCGTCAGCTGCAAGGCCTGGCAAGGCGGATTCGACGCGACCGCAAAGCTCGCCGAGCTACGACGTGAGAAGAAGAACCCGAAGCGGGAGACCTGGCGGCACTTCCGCGAGCTGTGAAGAGCCCGGCCCAGTCATCGCCGGTCATCCGCGCCAGCCGAGCTTGCTGGGCATGACGAAGTTCTCGTTGATCGGGTCGCGCTCGGCCCAGTTGCTTGGTGTAATCCTCCTGAACACGCCGTTGATGATGCCTTTCCATTCCGACGCGAAGCAGATGCGAACAGCGGTCATGTCGAGCTGCGTGGTGATCGGTGATTCGACAACCCATCCGGAGTTAGATCAACAGACATGCGTCGTCGTGAGTTGGTAGCCTCGGCCCGTGAAATGGCGTCGCTGGCCGACTGTGTGTGCGGCGATCGTGCTGACCAGCTTGCTGCTCTCGACGGAGGCCGGTGCTGCTTGGCACAGCAAGACTGGGCCGAAGCAGACTATTGTCGTTCCTGCGCCCAAGGTCACCGTCAACGATGTCATCCCAAAGGATGACGACAGTGAACGTCCCTGGGTTGCCCTAGTCGCGGCGTTATTCGGCGGAGGAGTTACCGCCACCGCCACCGCGTTTGGCGGGCGGCAAGCTAGGAAGAAAGACCAAAGGGCTGCCACTCGCGATGAACTCCTCGCGCAAATCAACGCCATTGATCGGTTGAAGACCGCTGGTGCAGATGCGCTCCTGCGTACTGGGCCGTTCGCTGGAACCCCAACTGATGAGGAGTTCGCGACTCTTGCCAATGCCATCGGGGGCGTCATTCTCGCAGCGGGAGACATTGACGATCCGGAACTGATCAAACTTGCCTCTTCGTTCAGGGATGACGTACAAGGCGTCTTGGGGCTACGCGACCGACCGACCGCCGCCGAGAGGCAGGCCACCAGCGCTGCGGAAACATTAGAGAGCCTAGAAGCGCGGGCGAACCAGCTGCAGAGCGAGCTGCGCACTGACTCAAACAAGGCTGCCTAGAGAACCACGCGCCCGACCCGTACATCTCTAACGGCTAGTGGCCTGAGCTCGACGTTTTCTTCTGCTGGCGTTTAATTTCGTTGGAGACTTTTCTGCTGGCTTTGTTTGCGGCCTTGTTGGCTGCTTCTTGCACAGCAATGGTATTGGCGCCTTTCGCAGCCTTGACGGCGACCGTGCCCGCGGCGTTTGCGGCTGCGGTGCCTGCCGCGTTGCCGGCGCTTTTGGCGCTCTGCCCGGCGATGATGCCCCCCACGCCGCCGCTGACCAGGCTGAGCAAGCCGGTGACGGCCGCAATCGCGACTTTTTCGCCGTTGAATGGTTTGCATTGACCGTGATCACCGCGATGACCGCGACCGCAATAACGACGACCACCGCAAACACAGCTCCGATCCATACTGTTTCCATGCATTGCCTCCTGCTCGGTCGTGCCACTTAACTGACGCCAGACGCGATCAGCCGACCAGAGCCCGTCTGCCACGCCGAGTCTTATGTCCCGCGCGCACAGAAGTCAATACTCACAACACGACCGACATTGCCAATGCACGCAAATAGCGAGCTCGATCGCCTAGCTGGACCGATCTCCACGGGTGGATCGCCCGCTTGGCCTCGCGCCCTGCGCCGGACGGCTCAGTCCGGTGAGTTGCCGTTGCGTGCGACGAGCGTCGCCTGGCCGGCGTCGGTCCAGATCGTCTGCTCGCGGCCGGGGCCGACACCCACGAGGGTGACCGGCGCGCCGACGCGCTCGGCGACGAACGCCAGGTACTCCCGCGCGGCGGTCGGCAGGTCGGAGAACGTGCGGCACTCGCCCAGGTCCTCCGACCATCCGGGCAGCTCGGTCAGCTCGGCGGTGGTGTGGTGCAGGACCGACTGGTGGTAGGGGAAGTCGTCGAACTCGGCGCCCTCGGCGCCGCGGTAGCTGGTGCACACTCCGATCCGGTCGAATCCCGACAGCACGTCGAGCTTGGTCACGGCCAGTGCCGTCATCGTGTTCAGCCGCGCGGCGTAGCGCAGCGCGACCAGGTCCAGCCAGCCCGTGCGGCGCGGACGGCCGGTGGTGGTGCCGAACTCGCCGCCGCGCTGGCGGATCAGCTCACCGGTCTCGTCGTGCAGCTCTGAGGGGAACGGCCCGGCGCCGACGCGCGTGGTGTAGGCCTTGGAGATACCCCAGATCTCGTCGATGTTCTTCGGGCCCACGCCCGTGCCCACGCAGGCGGCGCCGGACAGCGGGTTGGAGGAGGTCACGAACGGGTAGGTGCCGTGGTCGATGTCGAGCATCGCCCCCTGTGCACCCTCGAAGATCACCTTTTCGCCATCGTCGAGCAGGTCCCACATCAGCTTGGCGGTGTCCGCGATGTGCTGCTCCAGGCGGTGTCCGTAGGTCAGGTATTCCTCGGTCATCGCGTGCAGGTCCAGCGTCGGGTCCTTGTCGTACGGTCGCAGCGACAGGCGCTTGGGCTCCATCGCCGCGACGATCTTCTTCTTGAGGATCTTCTCGTCGAGCAGGTCCTGCACGCGGATGCCCAGACGTGCCGCCTTGTCGGCGTAGCACGGGCCGATGCCGCGGCGCGTCGTGCCGATCTGCAGGCTGCCCAGCTTGGCCTCGCCAGCCGAGTCCAGCAGCAGGTGGTAGGGCATGATCAGGTGCGCGTTGGCCGAGATCCGCAGCCCGCTCACGTCCACCCGGCGCGCGCGCAGGGCGTCGAGCTCCTCGATCAGCACCTTGGGGTCGATCACCACGCCGTTGCCGATCACGCAGCGCTTGCCCGGATACAGGATCCCCGAGGGGATCAGGTGCAGCTTCCACTCCACCCCCTCGCGCACGATCGTGTGCCCGGCGTTGTTGCCGCCCTGAAACCGCACGACGGCGTCCGCCTGCTCGGCGAGCAGGTCGGTGATCTTTCCCTTACCCTCATCGCCCCACTGGGCGCCGACTATCACGATTCCGGGCATACGCCTGTGGAGTGTAGGGGGGCCCTTGGGTTCGGCGGGACTCGTCGTCGGCGGTCTGCGTGGGGCGGGGTCGGATCGGAGGCTGGTCGCATGGCGATTGGGACGCTCGGATGGGAGGTGTGGATCCGCAGGCCTGCGTCAGCCCGTGTGCGCCACGACTTCGAACTCGCGCCGGCGCTTGTCCTCGCCGAAGAACGGCAGCGGGTCCCCGCAGATCTCCTCCAGTCGAGACACCGTCCGCTGGCCGATCTGCTCGGACAGCTTGTCCGGCGTGAGGTTGGTCGTCGCCAGGATCGCCCGCTGCGCTTCATAGCGGGCGTTGACGATCGAGTACAGCTGCTCGAGCACCCAATCGGTTTTGCTCTCAGCCCCCAGATCGTCGATGTGCAGCAGGTCCACCGCCGCCAGTCGGTCGAGGAAGTCCAGCTTGCCCACGTCCGAGTCGATCGTCTCGCGGATCAGGTTCAGCAGCCGTGGCAGCGAGTAGATCGCGACCGACCTGCCCGCCTCGAGGGCGGCCTTGGAGATCAGCATCGCCAGCGTCGTCTTACCCGTGCCGACGTCTCCGACGAGCCACAAGCCTTTGCCCGTGTCGAGGTTGGAGTCGATCGTCTGGATGTAGCGGCGTATCACCCGGATCGGCTCCGGCGCGATCCGTGCGATGTCGCTCACGGGAGGGCGCTCGAACGACACGTCCTGATATCTGCGCGGTATCCGCCCTGCCAGGTTCCTGGTCCGCGCCATCGCAATCCGACCCGCGCGGCAGCGGCAGTCGGTGGCCGTGTTCGTGGCCTCGTCGATCACGAACCCGCTGCCGTCGCACTCTCCAAAGGGACAGCTTTCACTCATGACGCCCCACGGGCTCGCAGGCCAAGCCGGACAAGGACGCAGGGAGCGTGGCGTACTCGGTACGCGAGCGACTGAGGACGCCGACCCGGCGCCGGCATGCGAGCCCGTGGGTCATTGGGCGTAGCGCTCCCCGGCATAGCTCAGGAACTTGGGGTACTCCTTTTGGAACGTCAGCGTCACTTTGCCGACGGCCCCGTTGCGGTGCTTTGAGATGATCAGGTCGGCCTCGCCCGGGCGCTCGGAGTCCTCGTCGTAGTACTCGTCGCGGTAGATGAACATCACCAGGTCGGAGTCCTGCTCGAGGTTTCCGCTCTCGCGCAGGTCTGACAGCTGGGGGACCTTGGGCGAGCGGGTCTCGACCGCGCGGCTGAGCTGTGACAGCGCGATCACCGGCACCCCCAGCTCGCGCGCGAGGATCTTCAGGCCGCGGCTCAGCTCGCCGACGGCGGTCACGCGACTGTCGTAGCGACTGTCGGTGCGCATCAGCTGCAGGTAGTCGATGATGATCAACCCCAGCCCGCCCTCGCACTGGCTGTGCAGGCGGCGCGCCTTGGCTCTGATCTCCAGCAGGCCGACGTCGCTGGAGTCGTCCACCCACAACGGGGCGGCAGCCAGGCGCTGTGAGGCCTTGAGGATCTTCGGCCAGCGCTGCTCGGCCACGCGGCCCTTGCGCAGCTCCTCGCCCTTGATTCGCGCCTGCGAGGCGACAAACCGCTGCGCCAGCTCGGCCTCGGCCATCTCCAGGCTGAACAGCGCCACCGGCTTGCCGTGCTCGACGGCCGCGTTCTCGGCGATATTGCACACCAGCGCCGACTTGCCCATCGCCGGGCGCGCGGCGATGATGATCAGGTTGCCCGGCTGAAATCCGCCGGTGATCTCGTCCAGGTCCTTGAACCCGGACGGCGTGCCCGTCAGCGAGGTGCCTTCGATCGACAGCCGGTGCAGCTTGTCCAGCTCCTCGTGCAGCACCTCCTCGATCGCACGGAAGTCCTGCTGGCGGTCGTCGCGGGCGACCTCGAGCATTGCCTTCTCGGCTTGCTCGACCAGCTCGCGCGGTGCCGCGGAGTGGCCGAGCACGCTCTCCTGGATCTCATACGAGGCGCTCAGAAGGCGTCTGAGCAGCGCGTTCTCGCGCACGATCTGCGCGTACCGGCGGGCGTGCCCGGCGGCCGGCACGACGCCCGTCAGCTCGTCGACGGCCGCTGGCCCGCCGATGTCTCCCAGCTTGCCCAGCTGGCGCAGCCGGTCGGTGACCGTCAGCACGTCGACCGGCTCGGACTCGTTGTACAGCGCCAGCATCGCCGCGTAGATCGCGCCGTGACGCTCGCGATAGAAGTCCTCCGGGCGCAGCCCCTCCTCGATCACCAGCGCGTACAGCGCCCTGTCGGACAGCAGGATCGCGCCGAGCACCGACTGCTCGGCGTCGAGGTTGTGCGGCGGCGCGATCGCGGCTCCCGCGCCGCCCTGCCGACGTGGCGTTCCGCTCCCCGCGCCGTTGGTTGTTGTGGCTACGGCGCTCATGATGTGGACTGGCGCGAGTCTAGATCGGAGCCTGCCCCGACCCGCGGGGAGTCCCCGCTATCTCCGACTGAAATGCGCTTGGCGCTCCCCACGAACAGATGTTCGCAGGGCTGGCGGACGACCTTCTCAGACGGTCGTCTACTTCTTTCCCCGACCATGACTCAACAGGGGGAGGGCAGGCCCTCCCCGGGCCTCCTCTCGCGTGCTTGTCGCCCTCATCGGGAGAGAAACGCTCCCGGTCCACTTATTTGCCACGACCATGACTCAACAGGGGGGCAGACCCTCGACCTCATCACGCGGGCCCGGGCGAAACGCGGGGTCTACTTCTTTGCCACGACCATCGTCTTGATTGTGGCGGTCACGCCCTCGACCACCTCGACCACGACCATATAGGTGCCGACGTTCTTGATCGGCTCGGGCATGTGTACGCTGCGTTTGTCGATTTTCAGACCTCGCGCTTCGCGGATCGCGGTGGCGATGTCCTGCGCGGTCACCGACCCGAACAGGCGCCCGTCCGCGCCCGCCTGCTGGGGGATCGTCAGCACGGTGCGGTTCAGCAGGTTGACGTTCTCCTGGGCCTTTTCGATCGCGTTGCGCGCAGCCCGCTCGGCTGCGTCCTGGCGCTGCTTGATCGCTTCGATCGCGCCTCTCGTCGCCGGCTGGGCGAGCTTGCGCGGCACCAGGTAGTTGCGCAGGTACCCCTTGGAGACGTCGATCACCTTGCCCTGCTCGCCGAGCTGATCGACGTCCTGCAGGAGTATCGCTTCAGGCATGCGGCTCGTCCTCCGTCTCGTTGCAGGCGCCAGCGCGCCTAGCGTTCCCGGTCGCGATCGCCGCGCTCGCGGCGAGGACTGTCGTCACGACCGCCCTCGTTCACGTACGGCAGCAGCGCTAGCTCGCGCGCGCGCTTGACCGCCGTGGCGATCTGGTTCTGATGGCGCCGGCACGCGCCCGTGATCCGCCGCGAGCGGATCTTGCCCTTCTCGGAGACGAACTTGCGCAGCGTGCCGACGTCCTTGTAGTCGACCTGCTCGATCTTGTCGCGGCAGTGCTGGCACGGCTTGCGCCGCCCGCTCCCGGGACCGCCCTTCTTGTCTCGCCGGCGCACCGGCTTGCCGCGACCGCGCTTTGCCACTTGAACTCTGCCTCGCTATGTATATGGGGAAATCAGAACGGAATGTCGTCGTCGCCCGCTCCGGCGGCGACAGGCGCAGCGGGCTGGAAATCCCCTTCGTGTACGGGGACGTCGCTGCCCTGTGAGACTCCGTTGCTCGCGCTGGAACCGCCACCGGCGGGGTCATCGCGCGAGCCCAGGAACTGCACCGAGTCGGCAATGATATCGGTTGCCTGGCGTTTCGTGCCGTCCTGTGCCTCCCACTCGCGCCACTCCAGGCGTCCGTCGATCGCAACCGGGCGCCCCTTGGACAGGTAGCGCGCGGCGTTCTCGCCCTGCGCTCCCCATACGGTCACGTTGAAGTAGTTGGGCTTGTCGACCCACTCGCCGCTGGCGCCGTCCTTGCGGCGCGTGTTGCACGCGATCCGCAAGCTGCACACGGACATGCCGCTCGGCAGCGAGCGCAGCTCCGGGTCGGCGGTCAGGTTTCCGGTCATTACGACCCTGTTGATGTTGGTGGCGGCCACGGCTTTCCTTTCGTACGTACAGATCTATCTGTATTTCTCTGGGCTGTCTGCTTGCTCGGTCTATGCGTCCGAGGTCATGCCTGACGGCGGAACGAGTGTTCGTTTGCGAGGCCTGGCGAGTGTAGACCGGCGTGCGGGCGTCTTTTGCGAGGATGGCGCCGTAAGCCGCTTATTGCGAGGAACGCCGCGCTCGCGAGGAGGTCCTGAACACCTCGTCCCAGTACGGCGCGCTGATCCCGAAGCCCTTCGTCTCGTCCTGGAAGTGGTGGCGCATGTGCCGCTCGCGCAGCATCCGGCCCAGGCGCCCGCGCGGGCTGGCATGGTGGACGTAGTAGTGGATCATGTCGTACGCCAGATACCCGGCGAAGAACCCCGCCCCCAGCCCGGGCGCGTAGTCGCTGCCGAACGCCAGATACAGCAGCCCGAACACGACCGCCCCCAGCGGCACGCTCACCGCGGGCGGCATCACCAGGCGCAGCGGGTCGTTGGGGTGCTCGTGGTGGATGCCGTGAATGATCCAGTGCAGCCGCGCGCCGATGCCGCGGTCGGGCTCGAAGTGGAACACGACCCGGTGCAGCCAGTACTCGAACAGCGTCCACAGCCCGTATCCGCCGATCGCCAGCGCGATCGTGACGGCGACGCTCATGCTCGACAGGCTCCACGCCGTCAGGAGGGCGATCGCCGGGCCGAAGATCAGGATCGGCACCGTCGGATGCACCCGCGAGCAGGCGTCCAGCAGCCGCGACTCGAACATCGGCGGTGAATCCCTCAGCACATCGGTTCTGCTCGCGCCTGCCCGCTCGCTGGTGTCCTGCGCCCAACTCATAGGCCGAGTGTATTACCCGCTGGTTGAAGAAGCTACGCAGGCTCGGCGACCGGCGCCTCGACCGGCGCCGGCGTCTCGGTCGCCGCGGGCGTCTCGGTCGCCGCGGGCGTCTCGGCCTGTTTCGCGGCGGCTGCGCCTGTGCGCATATCGGGCGCGTCGGGCGTGCCGGGCTTGAGCTTGATGATCCGGTGCCGCAGGACCCCGTCGGTGATCCGCAGCGTCCGGTCCAGCTCGCCCAGCAGCTCGGGCCCGCCCGCGTGAAACTGCAGCAGGTGGTACTCGGCGTTGGTCTTGCGCTCGATCGGGTACGCCAGCGCGCGGCTGCCCCAGTCGTCGTCTCCCACCACCTGGCCTGCCGCCGTGATCGCAGCGCGCGTGTCCGCGAGGATCTTCGCGCGGCCGTCCTCCTCGACCTGTGGGTCGAACAGCAGCACGAGATCGTACGTGGGCGCGGGCAACGTCATGCGACGGCACAGAGTAGCGGGTCGGGCGATCATGGCCGATGTCTGGGCAGTTCTGGTGGGCGCATACGCTCGCTGCACGGGTCCACATGCTTGTAGCAAGCTGATGTTGTTCCGGCCGGCACAGGTGCCGGCCGGCGGGACCGCGCATGCGCGGTCCCGGGAACGGCCGCATGCGGCCGTTCCACCGAGCGGTGCATGCACCGCTCGGGCAGCCGCGCATGCGCGGCTGCCGACCTCGCCGCCAGCGGCGAGGTCCTCCAAATCAGCTTTCAGCGACCCTTTGCCCGGATGTCGGCCAGCTGCTCGTCGATCCAGTCGCCCGGATCGCGCGAGGTCACGATCGCCGCCAGCCCGCGCGCGCGCCGGCGGCGCTCGTCCGGGTCCATGGTCAATGCCGCATAGATCGAGTCGGCCAGCTCCTGGATGTCGAACGGGTTCACCGACAGCGCGTACTCGCCGAGCTCCTCGTGCGCGCCGGTGTTCTCCGACAGGATCGACACACCCTCGCGCTCGTTCACGATCGGACCCTCCTTGGCGACCAGGTTCATGCCGTCGAACATCGCGTTCACCAGCAGTACGTCGTAGTGCTTGTATGCCGCCATCGCCTCGTCGAGGTCGTCGCGCAGCTTCAGCTGGATCGGCATCCAATCGGGCGTCCCATGGCGGTGGTTGACGACCGCCACGACCGCCTCGATCCGCTCCAGGTACTCGGCGTACTGGGGCACGTCCGTACGCGAGGGCATCAGCTGGGCCATGAACGTCACGCGCTCGGTGAACTCCGGATGCTGCTCCAGGAACAGGTCGAACGCGGAGAACCCGCGCAGCACGTTCTTGCTCAGGTCCGCCCGGTCCACGCGCAGGATCAGATGGTCGCGGCGGCGGCGCATCAGCTCGGTCTCGTGCTCGCTCACGCGCGGGCTCTGCGCGAGCGTTCGCGCCGCCTTGTGGTCGATCGGCAGCGGGTATGCCCGCACCCATACCTCGCGCTCGCCGTACCACACGATCCCGCGCTCGAAGTCCACCTCCAGGTCCATCAGATCGCGGCAGCACTGCAGGAAATTGCGCCTGTAGGAGCGCGTGTGAAAGCCGATGATGTCGTTCGCCAGCAGGCCGGCGTAGATCTCCTCCCTGATCCGCGTCGGCAGCACGCGCCAGGCGTCGGACTGCGTCCAGGGGATGTGGATGAAGTGGTGCAGAAACGCGTCCGGGCGCGCTCGGCGCACGAGATCGGGCAGCGTGTACAGGTGGTAGTCGTGCACCATCACCACCGGCTCCTCGACGCCCTGCAGCTCCTCCACGACCGCCCGGGCGAGGTCCTCGTTGACGGCGTTATACCCGAACTCGAACGCCTCGATCTCCTCCCGGCGGATGTCCGGCGCGTTGGACAGGTCCCACAGGTAGTGCTGGATGAACCACAGCATCGGGTTGGCGAACACGTTGTAGAACCGGTCGTACGCCTCCTGGTCTGAGACGACCAGCCGCACCTGGAACTCGCCCCCCGCCGGCGATCTCACCGGGAAGGCCCGGCCGCCCGCAGCGCGCGCGGCGTCCGCGTCGTGCTCTGACATCGCCGAGGCGATCCAGATCGCTTCCCGATGGGACGCCAGCCCCGTCAGCGCCGTCACCAGCCCGCCCGAGCCGCGCTGGATCTCGCCGCCCGCGTGGAACGTCACGGGTCCGCGGTTACTCACCAGCACGAGCGGAGCCCGCTGTGCCGGCGCGTCGTTCATGCCGCTGATTCCCCGGATATAAACGAAGCTGTCATGGGCGTGCAGGGCAAGCTGGGCAAGGACGCAGGGAGCGAAGTGTGCTTCGCACATGAGCGACTGAGGACGCAGATCCAGCGCCGCTATGCACGTTCATGACTGCGCTAGCTCGCTGAAGATCTTCAGATAGTCGCGCAGATAGCGCGGCGTCAGGAAGTGGGTGCGCACGTGCTCCTTGCCGCGCCTGCCCAGGAACTTGCCCAGGGCGGGATCTTTGAGGACCTCCAGGGTGCGCTCGGCGCACTGCTCGGCGCTCGACACGAGATAACCGGTGACGCCGTCCTCGATCTGCAGCGGGATGCCGCCGACGTTGCCCCCGATGAACGGCTTCGCCTTCCAGATGGCCTCGCTCACCGTCAGGCCGAACCCCTCGCGCGTGGACTTCTGGACGACCACGTCGGCATGGGACTGGAACGCGTTGACCTCGATCGCGCCGACGTTGTTGAAGTTGTTGAGGATGTGCACGTCCGGGTCGCCGTCGGCGTGGGCGATGGTCGCGTTGAAGAAGTCCCAGCCCTCCGGGTCGTCTGAGGCCATCGAGCCGACGAGCGCCAGCTGCACGTCTCCCATCGTCTGCTTGACCACGCGGTAGGCGTCGATCACGCCGAGCGGGTCCTTCCAGGGATCAAAGCGCGAGACCTGGCACATCAGCGGGCGATCGACGTCGATCCCGAACTGGCTGCACACGAACGACGCGTCTTCGGGCGACAGGGCCATGTTCTTGGGCGTCAGCGGGTCGATCGCCGGGGGCACTACGTTGACCGTGCCCCCCATCCCCTGGGGCACGTACTCGCGCATGTGAAACAGCGTCTCGGGATAGCTTTCGATGTACGGGAGCAGCTGGGCGATCGTCTGGGGGTTGGGCGTGGACAGGTCGATATGACAGCGCCACACCCAGCCGGCGGCCTTCTCCGGCACCAGGCTGTACAGCGCCGCGGGCTGGGGGTCGTGGATCAGGCACACGTCCCAGCCGCCGGACAGCTCGCGGGCGTTCATCTCGTTGTACTGACGCCACGTCGCCCACTGTTCCTCGTCGAGGTCCTGCGGGGCGCCCTGCAGGGCGTTGTGCATCAGCTTGGTCGCGTTGAAGAACTCCTCGCGGCCGTAGATCACCTGCCACTCGCAGTCCAATCCGACGTCGCGCATCAGCGGCACCAGCGTGTACAGGATCTCCGACACGCCCCCGCCGAACGCGGTCGCGGAGATGTGCACGACCCGCCGGCCCTTCAGCGGCTCGGCCAGCTCGCGGATCTCCTCGATCAGCTCGCGCCCGCAGATGTGCGTGTAGTCGGCGAGCGTCTTATTGCCTACGGCCACGGGCTGGAGCACGCGCGCACGATACCCGACGGTGGGTTTTTGTATTACGAGCCCGCCCGCGGGGCGAGTTACTGTCTATCGGGACATGCTCAACGGACGCATCTACCGCGCGGCGTTCGCCCCGTTCGTGATCGCGCTGGCCATAGCCGCGTTCTCGTTGACCGCGCGCCCGGCGCCGCTGCGTTCGACGCTCGCGCCGGACGCGTTCGACGGTCAGCGGGCGTTCGCCGAACTGCAGCACCTGGCCGGCGAATTCCCCCAGCGACGCCCGGGCAGCGCCGGCGATGACGCGCTGGCCGAACGCGTCGCGCATACGATCGTCGGGCTGGGGGGCAGCGCCGGAGGAGGGTTCTCGGTGCACGTGAGGCAGGTGCGCGCGCAGACGATCGACGGCGAGCGGACGCTCCAGACGGTGATCGCTCAACGTCCGGGCGCCACCAGCGAGAGCCCGATCGTGATCGTCGCCCATCGCGATTCCGCGACACGTGGATCGCAGGCGCAGCTGTCGGGGACCGCGGCGCTGATCGAGCTCGCGCGCGTGTTCGCTGCACGCGAGACTCGCCGCACGATCGTGCTCGTTTCGACCAGCGGCGGCTCCGGCGGAGACGCGGGCGCTGCCGACTTCGCCACGCAGGTGCGCGGGCATGCCGCGCCAGGGCCGGTCGACGCGGCGATCGTGCTCGGCGACCTCGCCTCCACACACGTGAGCACGCCGCTGGTCGTGCCCTACTCCGACGGATACGGCGACGCCTCCGATCAGCTGCAGCGGACGGTCGCCGACGCGATCTCACACGAATCCGGCATCGATCCGGGAGCCCCCAGCGCGATCGGACAGCTCGCCCACCTCGCGTTCGGGCTCGCCCCGGGCGAGCAGGGCGTGCTCGCGGCGGTGGGGCTGCCGGCGGTGCTGGTGCAGGCCTCAGGCGAACGCGGTCCCGGCTCGCGCGCGCAGGTGAGCGCCGAGCGCATGGAAGGCTTCGGCAGGGCCACGCTCAGCTCGGTGGACGCCCTCGATGTCGCCCCCGACGTCGAATCGGAGCCGCAGACCGGTCTCGTGCTGGCGCGCCAGATCGTGCCGGGGTGGGCGCTGGGGCTGCTGATCGCCACGCTGCTGATCCCCCCGGCGGTCGTCCTCCTCGACGGCCTCGCCCGTGCGCGCCGGCGGCGCGAGCCGCTCGGGCGCTGGACGGCATGGGCGCTTGCGTGCGCGCTGCCGTTCATGGCGTGCGCGCTGTTTGCGTTTCTGCTGGGCGCCCTCGGCGCGCTCTCCGCCACTCCGCTGGCCCCGCTGCTCGCCGACGCGATGCCGTTCGGCGCCGCCGCGACGGCGGTGCTGTCGTGCGCGCTCGTGCTCGGGCTCGCCTGGCTGGCATGGCCTGTGCTCGTGCGGCGGCTGGGTCTCGCGGTACGCCCCGCGCCCGAGGCGCCCGGCGCCGATGTCGCCGGGATCGCGACGCTGCTCGTCCTCCTGCTGGTCGCGTGCGTGACGTGGGCGGTCGACCCGTATGCCGCCCTGCTGGTCGTGCCGGGGCTGCACCTGTTGCTGCCCATCGCCTCGCCCGAGCGCCGCCCGCGTCCGATCGCGGGGCTGGGGCTGCTCGTGCTAGCGCTGGTCCCGCTCGGGCTGCTCGTCGCGTTCTTCGCGCACCAGCTTGGCTACGGTCCGGGTGGGGTCGCTCAGACGGCGGTGCTGCTTCTCGCCGGTGGCCACGTCGGCCTGCTGACGGCGGCGGTATGGAGCATCGCGTTGGGCTGCTGCGTGGCGATCGCGCTGGTCGCGCTCACACCGCCCGCGGACCCTGTCGCCCTCGGCCCGGACGATCGCCCGGAGATATCCATCCGCGGACCGCTGTCCTACGCCGGTCCGGGATCGCTTGGAGGGACCGAGTCGGCTCTGCGACGATAGATGCGTGTCCAGGATGTTCCGCACGTCCAGATCGCGCGCCGGCCAGGTCTCCGACGGCGAGGATGCCGTCCGGATCATCGACGAGCATAACGGCCAGATTGTCGTGCGCCAGCTAGCACCCCCGCGCCCGCGCGAGCGGCGGCCCGACCTCCGGACAGGCCAGTCACGGCCAGCCGCACGACGACCCGGATCCGCCGGCGCACGGCGTGGCGGGGGCGGCAAGCCGGCTCGCGCGCTCGCGTACCTGCTGATCGCCGCCGGCGCGCTCGCCGTGGTCGACGCCGGCGTGACGCTCCTGTGGCAGGAGCCGGTCACCGCGCTGTACGCGATGTTCCGCCAGGACCGCCTGGGTGGCGATCTGCGCGCGATCGAACACGCCGCTCCCACCCTTCCCGAGCAGCGCGCGCTGGCGAGCCTGCCCGACGAGCGCCGCCGGGTCGCGTTCCTCGCCCGCCGACTGGAACACGACGCGGGCCAGGGCGGCGCCGTGGGACGGATCGTGATCCCGCGGATCGGCGCCAGCTACGTGGTCGTCAAGGGCACCAGCACCGAAGATCTCAAGAGCGGCCCCGGGGTCTACCCGGAAACAGGGTTTCCCGGCATCGCCGGCACGACCGCGATCGCCGGGCACCGCACCACGTATCTGGCGCCGTTCCGTCACATCGACGCGCTGCGCGCCGGCGACCACATCCTGCTGAACATGCCCTACGCCCACTTCACCTACACGGTGATCGACCAGCGCGTGGTCCTGCCCACCGACGTCCTCGCCGCCGTGTCGCAGGTCGGGTACTCGCGGCTGGTGCTGTCGGCGTGCACGCCGCTGTTCAGCGCCGCCCGGCGACTGCTCGTGTACGCGCGCCTGACCAGGACCGTGCCCATCGGCGCCGCCCGCGTGCTGCCCGGGCATCCGACGATCCAGCCGATCGAAGCGCCGCTGGGGCGACCGGCGGCGCAGCGTGGCGCGCTACCAACTGTGTTCGAATCCCTGCAGCCGCACGTCGTTGCCCCGCCCGTCTGACAGACGTACGCCCGGGGCGCCCGCCGCTGGTCTGACCTGGCCGATCCAGGTGATGCCGACGTCCGAGACCTCGTTGACTGCGTCCTGCGCGCGCGTGCGCGAGTCCGGCGGGACACACACACACAGCTCGTAGTCTTCTCCGGCTCCGGCCGCCACCTGCCAGGGGGCCACCCCCAGCTCAGCGCAGATCTCCGCGACACCCTCCTGCAGGGGCAGCGCACGCAGGTCGATCTCCAGGCGCACGCCACTTGCGCGTGCAATGTGACCGGCGTCTGTGGCAAGCCCGTCGGAGAGATCGATCATCGCATGAACGCCTGCGCCTGCCAGTGCATGGCCCTCGGCCAGTCGCGGCGACGGGCGGCGCGCCCGCATGAGCATGGCCTCGGCGTGGCGCGAGCGCGTGGCGCGCCCTCGCATCACGGCCAATCCTGCTCCCGCTCCGCCCAGCGAGCCCGTCACTCCGACGAGATCGCCATCGCGCGCTCCGTCGCGCCCAACCAGCTCCTCGACATCCCGCGCCCAGCCGACGACCGTCACGCTCGCGATCAGGTTGGGCGCACTGACCACGTCCCCGCCCGCGAGCACGGTTTCCGTCGCGATGGCCAGCTCCAGCGCGCCGCGCACCAGCTCGAGCGCTCGCCTCTCGCCAAATCCGGGGGGCAGGCCGAGCGCGAGATACGCCTCGCCCGCGCGCGCCAGGCCCATCGCCGCGATGTCTGACAGCGCGCTCGCCAGCGCGCGATGTCCCACCTCCGCAGGGGTCGACCAGCCCTCGTCCAGGCGAAAGTGCACGCCCTCGACCATCGTGTCCACGGAGGTCACACACAGCTCCCCTCCCGAGCGCACCACCGCGGCGTCATCGCCCACCCCGCGCACGATCCTCGACGTCGCCGGCCGTGAGCGCGCCAGCTCGGCTGCGATGGATTCGATCAGGGAGCGCTCCATGTTCGATCACAAAGTTGAGGCAGCCGTTCCGTGGATGAGATACCGATTGAAGATCGACGAGATCTTCAATCGGCCAGCACGCATGCGCAGGCGTGCTACCGATCGTCCTGGATCGGCCAGCACGTCGAGCACTGCGGACCGATCGTAGATCATCAGGATCTCCGATCGTCCAGCAGATCGCCGCTGGCCGTCTTCGTCGGTCGGCTGCCTCTCAGCGGTGCCGGTAGACGATCCGGGCGCGGTCCAGGTCGTACGGTGAGAGCTCGCAGCGGACGCGATCGCCGGGAAGGATCCTGATCCGGAAGCGGCGCATCTTGCCGGCGACATGCCCCAGCACGACGTGGTCGTTGTCGAGCTTGACCCTGAACATCGCGTTCGGCAATGCCTCGATGACCTCGCCCTCGAATTCGACCTTGTCTTCCTTTGCCACAGATCTAACCTACCAGCGCATGGCATTTGCCGGTTCTGTGCTCGTCGCGACGCTCACGGCTGCGGTTCGGCGCCGCCGGTCGGGGCGGGCACGGGCGCCTGCCTTTCGACGGGCGGCGCGGGGGTCGCAGGTTCGCTCGGTTCGTGGCTGGGCGGCGTGACGGCTTCGGGGGCTTCGTTCGCGCCCCCGTGAGGAGTGGTGTGATGAGGGGTCGCCTTCTTGGTCTGACCTGGTTCGGGCGATTCTTCGCTTGACTGTTCGTCTCCCGACGAGCGCCCGGTGCTCGCAAATCGCCCGAAGAACGGCTCATAGGAGATCGATTCTTTGGGCTGCGGGAATTCGACGCACGGCTTGCCTTCGGTCACGGCGGCCATATACGCGTGCCAGATTTCCGCCGGCAGGTAGCCGCCCTGCTGGGGCTCGCCGTGGACGTCGGTCATCGACACGCGCCGGGTCGGGTAGCCCATCCACACGACCGTCGAGTAGTTGGGTGTGTAGCCGTCGAGCCAGGCGTCGACCAGTTCGCTGGTGGTGCCCGTCTTGGCGGCCGTCGGGCAGCTGATCGCCGAGCGCGTGGCGGTCCCCGAGTGGACGTTCTGCTCGAGGATCTTCGTCTCCTCGCCGGTGACGCCTTCGGAGAGGACCTTCACGCGGTGTGGCCTGCCCCAGTTGGTGTCGGCGTGGCCGTCGGGGAACACCACCTTGGTGATCGCGATCGGCGTACTGCGCCAGCCGCCATCGGCGAGGGTCGCATAGACGTCGGCCATTTCCAGCGGCGTGACTCCGAGCGTGAGCCCCCCGAGCGCCTCTGCGGGATAGCTGGAGAGATGGGTTTTGACACCCATCTTGTAGGCCGTCTGGGTGACCGTTTCCTCACCGAGATCGGCCGCGAGCTGGGCGTAGATGGTGTTGTCAGAGGTGAGCGTCGCGTTGACCAGGTTGAGCGACTTGTTCAGCGAGGTCCCCTCGAACGTCTTGACTTCATACGTCGGATACCCGTGCAGCCAGCCGGGCGCAAGCGTGTGCGATAGGTAGTAGGTGCTGTTCGGGTCGATCCCGCGTGAGAGCGCGTCGGCGAGGTCGATCGCCTTGAACGTCGACCCGGGCTGGCGGTGTCCGTCGGCGGCGAGGTTGTACTGGGACTTCTCATAGCTCTCGGACTCGGCCATCGCCTCGATGTCGCCGTTGTGCGGGTCGATCGTGACGATCGCCGAGGCGGGGTCTTCGGGCTCGTCGAGCACTTCCGCGATCGCCTTGCGCGCGAGCCGCTGCATGTTCAGGTCGATCGTCGTATACACCCTCAGCCCGCCCTGCTCGACGGTTTTCTTGCCGTAGCGGTGTTCGAGCTGCTCGCGTACGTATTCGAAGAAGAAGTCCTCCCGACGCTGGCGATAGAACGTGCCGAGATGCACCTCCAGCGGCGCGTGCTCGGCCGCGGAGGCCTGCGCGGGGGTGATGTAGTGCAGTTCGGCCATCTTGCCGAGCACCTCGTTGCGCCGCTGCCGGGCCACGCCCTTGTCGCGAAACGGGTTGTACTGCGATGGCGCCTGCGGCAGGCCGGCAAGCAGCGCCGACTGCTCGAGGTTCAGCTGAGAGGCGGGCCTGTCGAAGAAGATACGCGCCGCGGCCTGCACGCCGATCGCGGTCTGCCCCCCGACCGTTCCGTAGGGGACGCTGTTGAGGTAGCTGGTAAGGATCGAGTGCTTGGTGTGGTGTTTCTCATAGTCCAGCGCCAGCTTGGCCTCGACGATCTTCTGCTTGAGCGTGTGCTGGTCGCCCCCGAGGTAGAGGTTGCGCACGAGCTGCATGGTGATCGTCGAGCCTCCCTGCAGGGCGGCGCCGTGGGTGAGATCCTTGACGGCCGAGCGAAATATGCCGGTGAGGTCGACGCCGTCGTGTTTGTAGAAGCGCTGGTCCTCGATCGCGATCGTCGCGTTCTTGAGATCTTCGGGGATTTCCGACCAGCCGACAGGGCTGCGCAGGTCGTCGGCCTGGATGAAACCCAGGCGCGTGCCGTCGGCGGCGAACACCTGCGAGGAGCCGCTTGACAGGATCGGATGCAGCGCGCCGAGCGCGGGCGCGGACTGGGCGACATGCAGAACGTAGCCGACCGCCGCGATCGTGCCGAGTACGAGCACGGTCGCGAGCGCGCCGCCGCCGACGAGCAGGATGCGTGTCGGGCCGGCGCGGTTGTGCCTGCGCCGACGTTGCCTTGCTTGCCTGGACATCGCTCGTTGCAGCCGAGATTAGCGCGCATCGGGCAGGCTCATGTCCGGTGCAACGCACGCTTCGCTGTGTCACTCCCATCGCGGCGGCCCTCTACGCTCCGTCCCACACGTGATGAGCCCGGACACCGCCGAGATGACGATCGTGGACGCAGAGTCGGCCCGGGCGGCCCCGTTCGGCGTTCCTCCGACCCCCGGTACGCGTGCCCCTGCGCCGGCGCGCGACACGGTGTGGCGGCGCCGGACGCGCCCGACGATCGCGCCCGCGCGTGCGGCACCGGCATGGGGATGGTGGACGCGCCTGCGGGCGGACCCGGCGCGGATGGCGGCCGTGCGTGAGACCTGGCGCGCACTGTGGATCTCGCGACTGCTCGTGTGGCTCGTGGGCGCCGGCACGGTGGCGACGCTCGGGTTCGGTCCCATCCGCAACGCCTTCGACCCCCCCGGGGTGACGCGGGGATTTGGCTGGCTGGGCGACCTGCTCGCAGCGCCTGCGGCGCGCTGGGACTCGTCGTGGTATCTGGTGATCGCACACTACGGATATCACCCCGAGCTGGGCGCGTTCACGTCCGCACGGGACGCGTTCTTCCCGCTGTACCCGCTCGGACTGCACGCGCTGTCGGACCTCGGTCTGCAGGCGGTGCTCGCGGGTGTGCTGTTCTCGCTGGCGGCGTTCGGGCTGGCGCTGTACGGCATTCACCGCCTGACCGAGCTGGAGCTGGGCGGGTCCGGACGGCCCGGCGGTGGCGATGTCGCGAGGCTGGCTGTGCTCGTGACGGCGCTTGCGCCGATGGCGTTCTACTTCTCGGCCGTCTACTCCGAGTCGCTGTACCTGGCGCTGTCGGTCGGGCTGTTCTGGTGTGCGCGCCAGGGCCGCTGGGCGTGGGCGGGCGTGCTCGGCGCGCTGGCGACCGCGACACGCAGCACGGGCCTGGTGCTGGCGCTGCCCGTGCTGATGCTCTACCTGTACGGACCGCGCGAGGACCGGATACCCGACTTCGCGCGACGGCTGCGTCCCCGCTATCGGCTGCGCCCGAACGTGATGTGGCTTGCGCTGCTGCCGGCCGGGCTCGGTCTGTATGCGGCCTATCTGGGACTCTCCGGCGGCGACCCGCTGGCGCCGTTCCACGCCCAGGACGTCTGGGGCAGGCACTTCGCGGGGCCCTATCTCGGCGTGTGGGATGGCACGAAGGCGGCGCTCGAGGGCGCCCGCCAGCTGCTCTCGGCCCAACGCGCGCACGTGTACTTCCCGGTTGCCGGGGGCAGCCCGTTCGTGAGCGCCGGGCACAACCTGATGCTGCTCGCGTTCCTGCTCGCCTCCCTGCCGCTGTTCGTCATCGCCCTGCGCGCGCTGCCGCTTGCCTATGGGGTGTACGCGATCGCCGCGCTTGCGCTCCCGCTCTCATACCCGGTGGCGTCGCAGCCGCTGATGTCGCTGCCGCGGTTTCAGGTCGTGCTGTTTCCGCTGAGCATGGCCCTTGCCGCGTGGCTGGCCGCGCGCCCGCGAGCGCGCATGCCGGCGCTCGCGGTCTCCGCGCTGCTGATGGCGTTCTTCGTCGCCCAGTTCGCCACCTGGCATTGGGTCGCTTGATGGACGACATGAGCACTCCGCCAGTCGACCAGCCGTCGGGCCCTTGGCCGGACCCGCACCGGCTGGACGAGCCCGCGCAGGACAAGCCTGCGGGGGACAAGCCTGCGGGGGACAAGCCTGCGCAGGACAAGCCTGCGGGGGGCGAGCCTGCGGGGAGCGAGCCCGCGCAGGACGGGACCGGCGCCGTGCAGGCTCGGCCGGGCGACCCCAGGCGCTCCCCGGATATGGGCTGGTCGCCGTGGACGGCGCCCGCGGCGCTGATCGGCGGGCTCGTGCTGGCGGCGGTCGGCGGCCTGATCGTGGACCTGCCCGCGACGCTCGCGTTCGGCGTGAAGATCTCGACGTCGCACACGCCGCCCGGGATCGAGATCGTCGACACGGTCGTGCAGGACCTTGCGTTCGTGCTGGCGGCGGTGTTCTGCGCGCAGATCGGTGGACGCGTCGTGCATGCGTGGCAGTTCGGGCTGCGTCCGCCGGGCGTCGGCTGGAGATCGGCCACGGGACTGTTCGTGCTCCTGCTGCTCGCGTTTCTGCTGCTCAGCGTCATCTGGTCGGCGGTGTTTCATCCGAGCAAAGAGAAACTGCTCGAACAGCTGGGCGTCAACGAAAGCACGGTGCTGCTGCTGCTCAGCGCGGGGCTGACGTGCGTGGTGGCGCCGGTCTGCGAGGAGTTCCTGTTCAGGGGGTACGTGTTCACCGCCCTGCGCAGCTGGCACGGAACGTGGCCCGCCGCGGTGATCACCGGAGTGGTGTTCGGCGCGGTTCACGCCGGATCGGCGCCCGCGTTGGATCTCGTGCCGCTGGCGGGGCTGGGCTTTGGGCTGTGCCTGCTGTATCGATACACGGGCTCGCTGTACCCGTGCATCGTGGCGCACTCGCTGAACAACTCGCTCGCGTTCGCCGCACTGGAGGGATGGGGCTGGCAGGCGCCCGTGCTGATGGCCTGCGCGCTCGCGACGATCGGCGCGCTCGTGCTGGCGGGTAAGCGCATCGGCGTGATCTCACCCGAGATTGCCGCCGTGCCCGCAAGCCCGATCGCGGGGCTCTGAGCGACCCTGAGAACATCCGCCGTCGCCCCGAGCACGTAGGATCGGGATATGTCCATATCCAGTCGCCCAGCCGGTCGTTTCGCCGTCGCGCCCTTGGTGTTGCTGTGTGTGATCGCTGCCGCGCCCGCCTCCTCCATGGCCGCCGCGCCGCCCGCGCCGCCCGCGCCGCCTCCGCCCGCGCCCGGCGTGCCGACATCGCCGCCGCCCGCCGCCCCCAGCCCGGTGGCGGGGAAGCTGAAGCTGGTCCTGCAGCACGTCGGCGGCAGCCCGCCGTTTGCGCTGCTCGGCCAGCGAATCGTGGTGCGGGGCATCGTTACGCCATATGCGGGCGGGCAGACGGTGAAGGTCAGCTTTTATCGCGACGGGCACAAGGCTGCAGTGAAGACGGTCACCGTGCAGGCGATCGGCAACGGCGCAGGTCAGTTTCACATCGACTATGTGAGTGGCTTTCCCGGGCTGGTGCAGGCGCGCGCGGCCCACTACGCGACCGCGCAGCAGGGTGCGTTCAGCGGCCGCTCGCCCAGCGTGCAGTACGTGACTGCGACGCTCGGGCCCGGCGGGCAGGGGCCGTCCGTGCGCCTGTTGCAGTCCGAGCTGGACGTGCTGCACTACGCGGTGCCGCTGACGGGCGTGTTCGACGAAGGGACCGGGCGCGCGCTGATCGCCTATCGCAAGATGACCGGCCTTGCGCGGGTGCCGTACGCCGGCGCGCAGGTGTTCAGGCTGCTGCAGCGCGGGGCGGGCGGCTTTCACGTGCGCTACCCGCGCGACGGCAGGCACGTCGAGGCGGACCTGACCCGGCAGGTGCTCGTCGAGATCGAACCGGGCGGGCGCGTGCGCACGATCTACACGATGAGCTCGGGCAAGCCCTCGACACCGACCGTGATCGGACGCTTTCAGGTGTACGAGAAGAGCCCGGGCGTCAACAGCGAGGGCATGGTCGACTCGAACTACTTCATCCGCGGATACGCGATCCACGGATACGCAGAAGTCCCGACGTACGCCGCCAGCCACGGCTGCCTGCGCGTGCCGATTCCGGACGCGCCCGCGATCTACTCGTGGGTGCGGACGGGCACGCCGGTCGATGTGTACAACGAGTACGGTGGCGGCAGCCGCCATGTGCTGAGCAACGCGGGTCCCTGAACCTGTTTCAAATTTGAGACAGCCTCTAAGCCTGGATCCACCGGTGTTGTCCGGGTTGGGGCGTTGAATGACCTCCTGAATCGGGCTTGGTAGCGACAGATTGAGGCTGTCGCGGCCCGGGATCAGGAGGTCACTCGTATGGTGCAGGATGACGAGCGGGTCGGACTGGACGGTGTGCGGGTTGTTTTTGACGATGATCGTGTGGTTTCGGACGCGGGGATCGCGTTGGTCGCGACGCTCGCGGGGCGGCTCGGGATCGAGGCTCTCGTGGGCCGGTTCGTGAGGCTTCGTCGTGACCGGCCGGGCGCGACGAACGCTGGCAGGAAGGTGATGGCGCTCGTGTTCGCGATGCTGCTAGGCGCTGACTGCATTGATGATTGTGATGTGCTGCGGGCGGGCCGCACGCGCCGATTGCTGGGTGGCTGGCTGCCGGCACCGTCGACGTTGGGGACGTTTTTGCGGGCGTTTACTTTTGGGCATGTGCGCCAGCTCGACCGGGTGCTCGCAGAGTCGTTGACACGCGCGTGGTGGGCGGGTGCCGGCCCGGGCGTCGAGCGGCTGATCGTTGATGTGGACAGCTTCATCGGGCAGACCTACGGCAACCAGAAGGAGGGTGTCGGTTTCGGGTACACCAAACAGCGCGGGTATCACCCGCTGCTCGCGAGCCGCGCAGGCACTGGCGAGGTGCTGCACGTTCGGCTGCGCAAGGGACAGGCGAATACGCAGCGCGGCGTTGTGCGCTTCGCCGAGGAGCTAATCGCGCGCGTCAAACGAGCAGGCGCTGCCGGCGAGAAGCTTTTCAGGGCCGACTCGGGGTTCTGGAACCGCAAGCTGATCGCGAGGCTCGAGCAGGCGGGCTGGCTCTACTCGATCAGTGTGCGCCTGCAGTTCTGGGTTCCCGCCGCGATCAAACAGATCCCGGAGTCGGCGTGGCAGCCCTTGGAGGACTACTCCCAAGACGGCGAAGCGCAGATCGCTGAGACGACCACTCACGGACGACGGCTGGTCGTGCGTCGCACCCGACTCATCGGCGCGCAAGCAGAGCTGTGGCCGGACTGGCGGTATTTCCCGTTCATCACCAACCGCACCGAGGCGTTGGGGGTCGTGGAGGCTGAGCACCGCCAGCACGCCGTCGTGGAGCTCACGATCCGCGACCTCAAAGACCAGGCGCTCGCGCACTTTCCCTCCGGCCAGTTCAACGCGAACAGCGCCTGGACAGTGATCGCCTGCATCGCGCACAACCTGCTGCGCTGGACCAGCGCGATCGGGCTCTCCGGCGAGACCGTGCGCGTCGCGCGCACCATGCGCCGCCGGCTGCTCCAGATCCCGGGCCGGCTGACCCGCACGGGACGCCAATGGACACTTCACCTTCCCGCTCGATGGCCATGGCAACACGACTTCACCAGTGCGCTCGCCCGCATCCGCGGACTCCCAGAACTCACCTGAGCGCAAACCGCCGCGATCAGAGAACCAGCTGAGCCGCCACTCAACACCGAAGGCTCAGTGCTGCCCAAAACACGTTGCCAGGGGCCTCCAAAAGGACGCCATCGCTCCCACACACCGACCAACACCAGCACGGCACCCGAAAACCACGCCAACGACACCAATCACCCACAACCAGGTCATCCCGCGGTGGATCCAGGCTAAACCCGTACTCGGATGAAGCGCACGAAAAAGGCCACGCCGAAGCCGTACACGAGCAGGGCCAGGACCGTTCTGACGATGTGCACGACCCATTCGCTGTTCGATCCCGACACGACGCCGGCAAACGGTGAGGTGAGCGTGTCGGAGGCTTCGTCGAGCGTGCGGTGCACCGTGCTCTCGCGCTTGGGGTCAGGCGCGCTCGATTTCGCTTTCGGCCCTTCGCTGACCTCGTTCTGCTGGCGAGTCGAGGCGCTGCTGGTCTGATTGACGACGAACACGACGAACGCGGCGATCACGATCAGGCAGACGATGCGACTCGCCAGCAGCAGCAGGCCGGCAAGAGAGGAAGACGGGCGCGAGGTCATGGAGCTAGATTAGACTCGGACATGGACGCCCTGGCCGAACGTATGAGCGCCCGAGGCACTGGCGTACGGGCGAAATACGATGGTTCGTCTGGTCAGACCGGCGACCGTGCAAGGATATGCTGCTCGTGAATATGACGACCATGACCACACCCCGCGCTAGCGCAGATCAAGAAGCCCTCATCAGACTCCTGGCTGAGTTTGCTCTGGAAAAGGGCGAGTTCACGCTAAGCAGCGGAGCTCGGGCGAAATACATAGTCGACGCAAAGCGGGTCGTGATGCGTTCGGATGGCTTTAGAGTCATCGGTCGGCTGATCGCCGATCAGATCGCTGAGCATGGAGCAACCGCGGTTGGTGGTTTGACGCTGGGCGCCGATCCGATTGCATATGCAGCCCTGGCAGCGGGCGCGGACGTTAAGGCGTTTGTCGTTCGTAAGGAGCCCAAGGAGCATGGGCTTCAGCAGCAGGTCGAGGGCCGTCTGCTTGACACAGCAGATCGGTGTCTAGTCGTAGACGACGTTGTCACGACAGGGAAATCGACCATCACCGCTATCAACGTGCTTAGCGAGATGGGTCTCACGATTTGTGGCGTGGTCAGCCTGCTCGACCGGCTTGCGGGGGGTGCCGATGCAATCCGTGAAGCCATTGATGGCGCCCCGTACATAGCGCTAACCACGATCGACGACGTGTATCCCAAACGGCCTGATCGCGACTGACGCCGCGGACGGGGCGTCGTAGTGGACTCAGCGCGACGTTCCGAGTCGGCAGGGGGTTCCGTGCCGGCGGTAGTACGCCCAGCCGTGCGGGATGACGTGCCGACCCTGCTCGGCCTGTTCGGCGAACTGGCCGAGTATGAGCACCTAACGCACGAGCTACGCGCCACCGAGCCCGGGCTGACGGCGGCCCTGTTCGGCGAGCGACCGGCCGCCGAGGCGCTGGTCGCCGAGCGTGACGGCGAGGTGCTCGGGTACGCGCTGTACTTCCCGACATTCTCCAGCTTCCTGACCAGCACCGGAGTGTGGCTCGAGGATCTGTTCGTGCGCCCCGCGCACCGTGGCGAGGGCGTGGGCGGGGCGCTGCTGTCCGCGGTCGCCGCGCGCGTGCGCGAACGCGGCGGCGAGCGCCTGGAATGGGCGGCGCTCGACTGGAACGAGCTCGCGCTCGGGTTCTACCGCCGGCTCGGGGCCGAGACGATGGGCGAGTGGATCACGCACCGATTGGACGGCGCAGCGCTCGAGCGCGTGGCCGGCGGCGGCGATCGGGGCTCCTAAGATCGAACGGTGAACGCATCGCCAGCACGGCCGGCAGACGCGAGCGCCGGCATGGGCGGCGAGCTGCCTCGCGGCAGGCGCAAGCTGGTGCTTGCCATCTGCTGCATGAGCCTGCTGATCGTCGGGCTGGACAACACGATCGTCAACGTCGCGCTGCCGTCGATCGGCCGCGAGCTGGACACATCCGTCTCGGGACTGCAGTGGACGGTGGACGCCTACACGCTCGTGCTCGCCAGCCTGCTGATGCTGTCCGGGTCGATGGCCGACCGGTTCGGCCGCCGGCGCGTGTTCGAGACGGGGCTCGTGCTGTTCACACTCGGCTCGCTGCTGTGCAGCGTCGCGCCGAGCCAGGGCTGGCTGATCGCCTTTCGCATGCTCCAGGCGGTCGGCGGCTCGATGCTCAATCCAGTCGCGATGTCGATCATCCGCAACGTGTTCACCGACGCGCGCGAGCGCGCACAGGCGATCGGCATGTGGGGGGCGACCGTCGGCATCAGCCTCGCCCTCGGCCCGGTGGTGGGCGGGGCGCTCGTGCAGTCGGTCGGCTGGCGGTCGATCTTCTGGATCAACGTCCCCGTCGGCCTGGCCGCGCTGGCGCTGACGATGCGATTCGTTCCCGAGTCGCGCGCGCCGCATCCGCGACGCCTGGACCCGGTCGGCGAGCTGCTCGTGATCGTCTTGCTCGGCTCGCTGACATACGCGATCATCGAGGCGCCCTCCGCGGGCTGGGCCTCGGACCAGAGCATCGCTCTGTTCGCGCTCGCCGCCGCCGCGCTTGTCGCCCTGATCGCATACGAGTCCAGGCGCGTGGAGCCGCTGCTGGAACTGCGCTTCTTCCGCAGCGTCCCGTTCTCCAGCGCGAGCGTAATCGCGATCTGCTCGTTCGCCGCGCTGGGCGGGTTCCTGTTCCTGAACACCCTCTACCTGCAAGAGGTCCGCGGGCTGTCGGCGCTCACGGCCGGGCTGTACACCCTGCCGATCGCGGTGATGACGCTTCTGTTCGCTCCGCTCTCAGGCCGCCTGGTCGGCCGGTACGGACCCCGCATCAGCCTGGTCGTCGGCGGGATCGGGATCATGCTGGGAGGACTGCTGATGACCGGACTGGGCCCGCGCACGTCCCTCGCGTCGCTGCTGCCCGCCTATTTCATCTTCGGGATCGGCTTTGGCATGGTCAACCCACCGATCACCAATACCGCCGTGCTCGGCATGCCCGCCGAGCAGGCCGGTGTGGCCGCGGCCGTCGCATCGACCTCCCGTCAGGTCGGCCAGACGCTGGGAGTGGCCGTGGTGGGCGCCGTGGCGGCGGCGGGCGCGTTCGTGATCGGCCCGGGGTTTGTCGCGGCCAGTCACACGTGCTGGTGGATCATCGCCGGCTGCGGCCTTGTGGCCCTGCTGCTCGGCCTGATCAGCACGACCGCCGGCGCGAACGCCAGCGCGCGGCGGGTCGCGGACGAACTGGGTGGGGGCGATACCGGTGGGGTTCTCGAGGTCGAGGCCGCTCGGGCTTGACGGCCGGGCTCGGCTGTGTGCCATGCGGCCGGAGCGGATGCTGGCGCGGTCGTCGCTGGATGGCGCCTGTAGCCTTCTCTGAAATCCCGTTCTGTGTGGACTCGCCCTCGTAGTCCAATGGATAAGACGACCGCCTCCTAAGCGGTAGATCCAGGTTCGACTCCTGGCGGGGGCACTACTTCGAATGGCCTGCAATCGGGCCATTTCCCTGTCTAGGGCGCTCGCAGTGAGACGCTTACGGTCGAGACTGACATAGCTTTGGGCGAGGTCAGTCCAAAGCTTGTGTACGCGCACGCGCTGATCGTCTGCAACGACCAGCTCAACTGGCCGAACCCCGATCGCGTGCGCGGAATCAACGACGCAATGTACGTGCAGCCCTAGCAAATCCGACAGCGGCCGGAGCGCCGCGTAAAGTCGTCTGCGAGGCTCAATTTCCCTCGCTGAAGGCTAAGAAGCTCCTGCGCGTCCTCAAAGCTCAGCCTCTCGGCTACCGGATCGTTCGCCAGAACGGTTCGCACCGCAAGATGGAAGCGCCGAACCGCCCCACGATCACCTTCGCCTTCCACGACAGTCAGACGATCCGTCCATCGACCGTCAAGGACATTCTCTGCAACCAGGTCGGCCTTGCCGAACGGGATGCGCTCGCGCTACTCTGAGGAGGCCATGACCGTGCGCGTGCTCTATCGCCAGGACGAGGACACCTGGGTCGCCTCCTCGCCCGACGTGCCGCGCTGGACCGTGATCGCCGATACCTATCCCGAGGCGCACCAGCTCGCCGAGGATGGCGTGCGCTTCGCTCTTGAGCGCGATGACCTGACGGTCGAGCACTACGTTCCCGCCGGCGTCGCCGTCGCCGCGTAGCAGCCCCATCGCGACAGCGCTGAAGACCTCGGCTCTGTATCTGCCAGTGGGCGTTTGCCACTGCCGGATAGCAGTCCCCTCGGGGTATCAGCGGGGTGCTCGCGCGTGGCCGAGCGCATCAGAGAGGTTGTCCCGTCTGGCGTAGAACTTGAGGTGGCGGTCCTCCCGCCCTCGTCCGCTCCGGTTGGGAGCGTGTAGGGCGATTCAAGTCCATTTGTCGGAGTTCCAGCTCCGGCGACGAGAACAGGAGGAACCGCCATGCAGACCGTATCGCGACCTGAGGTCGTCACTGCGCGGGAGGCCGTCGAGGAGCCGCTCCCGGCACGGATCCAGGAGGCGCTTGGGCAGCTCGTCGGGGCAGCGAAGGAGGGGTTGCTCGCGCTCAGCGTCGGTGTCGGGCTGGGCGTGTTGGAGGAGTTAACGAGCGAGGAGGTCGAGGAGGTGTGCGGCCCATTCGGCAAGCACGACCCGGGCCGCAGCGCGTACCGGCACGGCAGCGATGAAGGAGAGGTCACGCTCGGCGGGCGGCGCGTGCAGGTCCCCCGGCCGCGGATGCGCACCAAGGATGGCAGCGAGGAGGTGCCGGTGCGGACCTACGAGCACTTCGCCAGCCGTGATCCGCTCTCGCGGGTCGTGCTGGAGCGGATGCTCGCGGGTGTCTCGACGCGCCGCTACCGCCGGCTGCAGGAGCCGGTTGGCGAGCAGGTCGAGCAGCAGGCCCGGTCGACGTCGAAGTCAGCGGTATCCCGCACGTTTGTCGCGCGCACCAGGGAGGCGCTGCTGGATCTGATGGCTCGTCGCTTGGAGGACGTGCGCCTGGCGGTGCTGATGCTCGATGGGATCGTCTTGAAGGACCACACGAACGTCGTGGCGCTCGGGATCACGACCGAAGGAGTGAAGATCCCGCTTGGCTTGTGGGAGGGCTCGACCGAGAACAAGACGGTCGCGACCGCGCTGCTCGCAGACCTCGTCGATCGCGGCCTTGATGTCGAGCAGGGCGTGCTGGTCGTGATCGACGGTTCCAAGGCGCTACGGGCTGCGGTGAACGCGGTGCTCGGACCACGAACCCCGGTCCATCGCTGCGTCAGGCACAAGGAGCGAAACGTCCTTGAGCATCTGAGCGAGCGCGACCGGCCGGCCGTCAAGCGCAGGCTGCGCGCTGCCTGGGCCAAGGACGACCACCGCCAGGCACTCGGCGAGCTTCAGGCGCTCGCGGCAGAACTCGAGCGCTCACATCCCGGCGCCGCCGCGTCGCTCAGAGAGGGCATGGTCGAGACACTGACCGTCACCCGCCTGGGTGCCCGCGGCGCGCTCAAGCGCACGCTGCAGAGCACAAACCCAATCGAGTCGATGATCGAGTGCGTCAGGCGCAGCTCACGAAACGTGAAGCGCTGGCAGAACGGGGAGATGTCCTTGCGCTGGACCGCCGCCGGGATGCTCGAGGCCGAACGGCAGTTCCGGCGCATCGTCGGCCACAAGGACCTCGCCAAACTCGCCCTCGCCGTCGAACGCGAGATCACCCAGCCCGCCGTCACACACTCAACCCAGGAAACCACTACGCTCATCACCGCCTAAAAGATTCACCCGGGCCGCCGCCGAAGTTCCACGCCGACCGGGACATCCTCGCGCGCTGCTGGTTCGAACCCAGGCGGGCGCTTGAGGAGGCCGAGATCTCGATCGAAAGCAATCGCATACTGGGCAACGAGATCGAGGTCGCAAAGTGCGACGCCGCCCGCTGCATCGCCCTGGCAAAGCTAGGTGATCTGGAGGCTGGCTATGAAGCGGCACTCGACTCCCGCTTGAGGGCGGAACGGATCGGATACCCGGCTGGAGCTGCCTTCGCGATCCAGGCTAGTGGACGCGTCCGCAAGTCTTGCGGATTATCGGGAGGGATAGCGCCGGGAGCACAGAATTGTGTGTTGTGCCCCGGAGCAGCCAGCATGTGATCGAACTCTCTGAGGAGGAGCGTGCTGAGCTTGAGCGGCGGGCTTGCACGGTCACGATGCCGTTCCGTGTGGTGCAGCGGGCGAGAGTGATCCTGTATGCGGCGGAGGGGATGCAGGACATCGATATCGCCGCCCGGCTGGATTGCTCGCCCGACAGCGTTTCTCGGCGAAGATCCCGGTTCTGCGCTGAACGGCTGGATGGGCTTGAGGATCAAGCGCGGTCGGGTCGACCGCGTCGTTTTCCCCCCGGAACAGGTCGCCGAGGTCAAGGCGATCGCGTGCGAGCTGCCGCGCATCCACGAGCTGGCGCTCTCGCGCTTCTCCCGGGTTGAGCTGCACCGTCTGGTGATCGAGCGCGGCGTCACTGAGGCGTCGGCCTCGACGATCTGGCGCTGGCTGCACGAAGACGCAATCAAGCCGTGGCAGACACGCTCCTGGATCTTCCCGCGCGACCCCGATTTCGCCGAGAAGGCCGCCCGCGCGCTGGACCTCTACGCCCGCACCTTCGAGGGTAAGCGGCTGCGACCCGACGAGTACGTGATCTCGGCCGACGAGAAGACCCAGCTGCAAGCGCTCGGCCGCCATCATGAGACGATCGCCCCGGGCCCGGGGCGCCCCGGGCTGGTCGAGTTTGAGTATCTGCGCGGTGGAACGCTCGCCTACCTCGCTGCGTGGGATGTGCATCACGCCAACCTGTTTGACCGGATCGAGCAGACGACCGGGATCGTCCCGTTCGGCCGGCTCGTGGACCAGGTAATGAAGGTCGAGCCCTACCGGTCGGCCCGCACCGTCTACTGGGTCGTGGACAACGGCTCCAGCCACGCCTGCAAGACCTCCGTCAAGCGGATGGCCGAGGCATACCCAAACGCGAGGCTGATCCACCTCCCCGTCCACGCCTCCTGGCTGAACCAGATCGAGATTTACTTCTCGATCGTGCAGCGCAAGGCGCTGACCCCCAACGACTTCGCGACGCTGCCCGAACTCGCCAGACACCTGATGGACTTCGGGCAGCACTACCGCACGTTCGCGCGACCATTCGAGTGGACCTTCACCCGCACCAAGCTCGACGCCGTCATCGACAAGATCACCCGCCACGAACCCCAGCCCCTGGCGCTCGCCGCTTGAGCCGCATCACTTCCGGACACGTCCACTAGGGCAAGCTTGAAAGGTCTACTTGTGCTCCGATCCGCCCCTCTTCTCCAGGTTGAAGATCGTTTTGGGAAGCTTGGGAACCGATCCTGGCGCCGGCGCGTTACCAGGCTTGGGAAGCGAGGACGGAGTGCTGATAGGACGGTCTGCCATAGCTATGAGGCTAGCGCAGCTGCGGCGGCAAGACCAGTGGTCTCCAGAACGAGTGCGGCGAGCGCCGCACCCAAGAACCAAACCAGTCGCCTGACTGCCTTCGTGTTCGCCTCCCGTTGCTCCTCGAATGCGTCCGCAAGTGCGAGGTCGACCATGGGCTGTTCGAGTATTCCCTTGTCCCAGAGCGCTCGATAGGCAGCTGGCGCGTTGACGCTAAAACCGAGCTCGTAGGGTCGTAGCAGCAGCACGACGTTGAGGAGAAGGCCGCCTGCCCCGAGCAGCCCGACGACCGTCGCAAGCATCTCCAGGACATCATTTGGGTGTCCGCCATGGAAGACAGGCTTGGCCAGCAGGGACGCAATCACGGCACCAGCGGCGAGCAGCGTCGATCCTCGGCTTCGGACCTCGGCGACTTGGCGCTCCTGTTCAGCAAGAGCCTCCGATCCGAGTTGGTATACGCGCTCCTCGAAGCTGGTCATCGCGACGACAGAATGCCTGCTATGTCGGATGCCTACACGCCTGATGGGTATCCGGTTTACTCCGGGAAGCCGCGTGAGTGGGAGATGAGTCCCGGTGGGGATGCCCGAAATTGCCGCCCAGTGGGTGTGGAACCCCTCAATGGTGCGATTTCAAGGGCATCATCCCATCAGACGGAGCTAACCGGATACGCACTACACGCCTTGTCGATGTTTGGAGCAGGATTGCCCGGTGTGTGTGCGCGTCGGACCGGCGCGGCGCAGTGCTCCCGCACGGTCGGGTGATACGGACGCAGACCACTGATCGAAAGAACGACTTATGTGCATCAGCTGGAATATTCTTGTAGGCTCGCTGCCGTGGCGACGGTGGTGGAATCGATTCCAAACGGCTCTGAGCCCGAGGGATGGCGACATGCGCGCCTGATCCCCACGTTTGGCACCCGCACCCAGCAAGAGCAAGAGCAGCGCGCTACGTCTTGCCTGCTCGCCGTCATGCATGGGGTCCCGGAGTTTGGGCATGCGCTCCTGAAAGAGCTTGGCGCGCCGAAGTCGCCGAGCATTGAAACCTTTGCAGAGGTCCGGTTCAAGGATGCTGCTGGCAAGACAGTGATTCCAGACGGCGCGATCGTCTGTCGTCGAGGCAAGAAAACCTGGACGTGTTTCGTCGAGGTCAAGACCGGCTCGGCCCACCTTAGAGAGGAGCAGGTGGCAAGCTACCTTGACGTCGCGCACGAAAACGGTTTCGACGGGGTCCTCACGATATCGACCGAGATCACCGCCTCATCTGATGAATCGCCCGTTACGGTTGGCGGTCGATTCAAGCTGCGCTCGACATGTCTATGGCACTTCTCGTGGTGGAGGGTTCTCACTGAGGCTGTTGTGCAGCAGCGCTACCACGGCATCTCTGATCCCGACCAGGAGTGGGTCCTGCGCGAGCTGATCCACTATCTGAGCAGCGAGGCCTCGGGTGCGGTTGGCTTCGAGGATATGGGCGAGAACTGGGTAACGGTCAGGAAGTCCGCTCACGACGGAACGCTGCGTGCTGGAAACCCCGCGACACGTGATGTAGCGGAGCGCTGGGAGCAGTTCACGAACTATCTTGCCCTGAGTCTTTCACAGGAGCTGGGTGCCTCGGTGATCGCTCATCGTCCTCGCACGCAGAGCATGTCGGCACGTCTCGAAGAGACCGTTAGATCTCTTGGCGAGTCGGGTGAGCTGCGCTCGACGTTACGCATCCCCGACGCCGTCGGGCCTCTTGAGATTTACACGGACCTACGATCCCGCCAGACCACAATAAGCGTCGCTATCGATGCCCCTCGCGAAGGGAAGCAGAGGGCGCGCTTCAACTGGCTGATCAAACAACTCACTGATGCTCCCGACGACCTCCGCGTGGAAGCGGCTTTTCCTAACGCTCGGGTTACAACGGCTGCTTTGCTTGGCAGTGTCCGCAAAGACCCGACGGTGCTCTTCTACCCACCCGACCCACAGCGAGAGCCTCGTGCCTTCGTCTTGGCGCACTCCCGTCCAATGGGACAGAAGCGGGGACGCGCAGAAGGATCATTTGTGCGCGAGACTAGTACCCAGGCGGTCGAGTTCTACCGCGACCTTCTCCAGAATCTGAAGCGTTGGACCGCACCTGCGCCAAAACTGCGTGCCGAGCCCGAGAGCACCGAGCCAAAAGGCACCGAGCTAGCCATCGTCCCCGTCTGGGTCAGTGAGTCTCCCGTCGAGGACCAGGCTGATGGCTTGAGCGCGACGCCACTACCTGCTAATTCGGCGGAGAGTCCGACCATGGATCCCCTGCCCGGATCGACCCCATATAACGGACACACGTCGTAACATTCTCCGCAGCATGGGAGCGCTCCAAGGGCTGGCGCTGATCTGGATGTCGAGGAGCGCACGTTGCGCCGGGCTGCCTCTCAGGGCACTCTGCGCTCCACCCGGAGTGGGCCGAGGCAAGCTGCGCCTCGGGCATCGTGCTGGTAACGTGCGCCAGCACATCACAGGCTGAGATCCGGGGGGACAAGTATGTCGCGTTTGTGCGTAACGTTCGTGTGTGCAATGGCCATGTCGTTGCTAGGTGTCTGCCCGGCTTTGGCGGATGGCCCTGAAGGCATGCCCGGAATACCGGGAGGCGCGACGATCGAAGGGGCCCCTCTGCCGCAGTCCGGTGCGGTGGGCAGCACTGCGAGCGGTACTGGTGGCAGTAAACCGGGCGCTTCGACCGGCCAGCCGGGTCCATCGGGCCCGGGCCAGTCGGGAAAAGGTCAGTCGGGTGGGCCCGGCCAGGCGGCTGCTCCGGCAAAGACTGTGCGGCTGACAAAGCGCTGTCGCTGGTCTCGCGGGCACCATGGTGGCACGAGGACCTGCCGTTACTATCACGGAAAAAAGCTCGTTAAGACCTGCGTCAAGAAGCCAGAGCATCGGGAACGTTGCAAGTTTGCGCACGCAGCGCCCGCCGCGGGCAACAAGACGCACGCCAAGGCTGCTGGCACGAGAGTCAATTCGGGATACGTCGAACCGCCCAGCGGCACGGTGGTCCGTATCTACTGGCGGGTCACAAATCCGAGCAGCCATCTGGAATACGGGGAGAGCTGCTCGGGCTCGGTGATCGCCCGTGGGCTGATTCTCACGGCAGGGCACTGTGTTTTCTCCAACCAGCACGATGGGACTCCACACTCTGGCTTTGTCAATTACTACGACCTCACCACCTACACCGTCGTTCCCGATAACACATTGATCAATGGTGTGAACTCGGCTCCTTACGGGGGATGGTCTGTGAAAAACATGTGGACCACGAGCGACTATGCGTCCAGCGGCGGCGTGGGCGGCGACTGGGGAATCATCGAGGTCAACCCGAACGCCCAGGGGCAGTATCCGGGCGATGTGGTCGGCAACCTGGTTGCGACGTGGAATCAGCCGACGATCGATCAGCTGTATTCGACGGGCTATCCCGCGTCGTTCGGGTTCGCGCTCGCGCAGTATGGCGGAGGCGCGCTCCAGTACTTCTGCGACGACGTCTGGTCAGAAAAAGAAGACCATGAGTCATCGGCCGAATTCGGCACGTACTATGCGATGCTGATCAAACCCTGTGAGGAGACCGGCGGAGCGAGCGGGGGTCCGGTGTTGACCGACACATCGACCGGCTGGACGGTCATAGGCGTCAACAACCGAGGGCCTGAACCCCCGAGCCAGAACGCGTTTGGCACGTACATGCTGTCCTTTTATCTCGAAGGCCGGTTCGGAGAATTCTGGGACTCGGTCGTCAACCAAGTCAACTCGGGCGCTTAGCTCTCGTCTGTTGCGGCGTCAGCCTCCTCCTCGCCAGCCTCCTCGCCAGCTTCCTCATCGTCCTCCCCTGCGTAAAGCGACTCTTGCGCGAGCTCCTGCCCTTTGCCTCCAAACAGCTTGATCTCGAGCAGGTCTCCCCGATAGTCATCCGGCGCGATCAGCGTGAACCGCTCCTCGATCAGTTCGCACTGATCGACGGCCAGGTCGGCCAGCTCCGCGGTGGCGACGCGCCCGCCGGCGAGCAGCGGGCGGCCCCAGACGAGCGTCATCGCCGCGACCGCGCCGGAGTGTCCGCGCCAGGAGCCGATCGGCTCCTCACATAGGTCGAGCGTCCAGTCGGGGTTGCGCTCGGCGGTCTCGTCGGTGAAGTCGGCGTGAGCGTAGAAGTCGGTCGGGTCCTCGCCCTCGGCGGCTGCGATAAAGCGGACGTAGCCGAACAGCTCGTACCCGCGTGAGGTGATCGTGCTCGCGGGAACGTACGTGCGTCCATGCCAGGTGCGGTCCGGGTACCACGCGATGTCCCCGGGCTCGCCGAGATCCTCGCCGTCGTCGGTGAGCGTCAGGCACGCCGCGAGAAACTCTGCGCTCAGCCGCTGCGCCCAGCGACCGTACGGCAGGTCCTCCTGCGGGGGCTCGGCGGCGAAGCGTGGCAGGAAGCGTTCCTCGGGAGCCATTCGCCGTCAGCCTATCTACGCCTCGCGCAGCAACGCCGCGGCGTGCTCGGGCGCGACGATGTTCAGGTTCAGCCCCGTGGACAGCTCCAGCCCCGCGAGATGGGTCAGCCGTGGCGCGATGTCGATGCGCCAGCAGAACTGCTCTACGCCGCGCGGCGCCGTGCGCGCCCACAGGTTCAACGGCGGGCTGGAGCCGAGCAGGCGCGCGAGCCGACGCAGCCCGTCGTGCAGCAGCGCCGCGCCGGCCGTGTCGGCCTCGAAGCGCGCGCAGGGCCTGCGCGGGGCGAGCATCAGCTGAAACGGCAGCCGCGACGCGTACGGCGCGAGCAGCACGGCCTCGTCGTCGATCGCGACGATCCGCTCACCGCGCCGGACCTCTTCGGCGACGAGGTCCTCGACCAGGTCGTGGCCCATCGTGCGCGTCGTGTACGCGCCGGCGCGCTCGCGCTCGCGGGCGACGTCGGCGGGCACGAAGTCCAGCGCGTACAGCTGGGCGTGGGTATGGGGCAAAGACGCGCCCGCCTCACGGCGCTCGTTGACGATCAGCTGCACGTACGCGTTGTCTGCGTGCGCCCGCATGCGTGCGCGCCACACGTCCACCGCCGCGGCAGCCTGCTCGGCGGGCAGGTCGGCGAGCGACAGAACGGACTGGGGCCCGTTGACGATCACCTCGTGCGCGCCGACCGCGGGCCGTGCGAGAAACAGCTCCGAGCCCTCATGCCTCTCGGGCTCGGCCGCGTCGGGCGCGAGCGCCGGATACAGGTTGGGCACCACCCGGACGGTCCATCCGGGCGAGTCGGCCGGCCCGCCTCCGGGACGCACCGCATACAGCTCGGGCGGGGTGCGGTCCTCGTGGCCCTCGGCAAACGGGTCGCGCTCGACGTCGATCGGCTCGGGCGGGTCACAGCGCGGCTCACCGCCCGGACGGCGCGAGCGCTCGCCGGCGACGATCGTGCGATGCCCGCTCAGCGGGTCTATACGGATCTCGGGCATACCTGCGGTTCAGGTCTATGGCTGCGGGTTCAGGTCTGCTGCTCGTCCAGCGCGTAGCGCCGAACGTCCAGCTCGAGTCTGGCGGAGCTCGGGTAGGGGCCTTGGTGGATGTACTGGTGGCCGGCGCGATCGTAGAACACGGTGACGGGCGTAAACGTCGAATCGACGACAGCCGCGCCGAGCCGGCCGCTCTGGTCGTAGTAGCTCGGGTAGCCGACGGGTACGGCGCGCAGGAACGCACGCCCGTCGGTGAGGCTCGTGTCACCGGAGTCGATCCCCAGAAACGCGACCGTGCGCCCCAGCGACACCGATGCCTGCTGGAACGCGGCGCGCTCGCCCTGGCAGGGGATGCACCAGGACGCCCACTTGTTGATCACCAGCGGGTACCCGTGCAGCGCGGCCAGGCGCGCATGCAGGGCAGACGCGCCGCCGGCCAGGATCTGGCCGGCCTGGGCGTGCAGCGCGGCCAGCGGCGCGGGCGAGTCCGCCAGCCGCGCGTCCAGCTGTGAGAGCGTCAGCCGCGACCCGTTCGAGGAGGACGGGGAGCCCGCGAGCTGAACCAGGCCGACGATCAGAATCGCGATGACGGCGGCGATGGCGACCGTCGCGAGCAGGCGGGCGGGGGTGATCCCGGTCATCGCGGGTAAGGGTCGCAGATCGTCGAAGCTCCTCCGCCGGCGACCGCGACCGCCGGAACTGTTCATCGTCGGGACCCCTTCAATTCCCCCCCGACGTGCTATATGCTGAGGAGCACGTCAGGCCGGTTCGCTGTGAGCATCCGGCGACGTCGCCGGCCAGGCGCCGGCAAGTAATGAGTTCCGCCGAAAGCCACTACGTGCGGCGGGCTCCGTCTCGAAGTCCAGAGCCCTTAGATGGCCGAGTCCACTTCAGTGGCCCTCGCGGCCGCGCCAACGCCTAGCTCCGCCGATATCAAACGCGCGGAGAAGTTCGTGCGCGATCGATTCCTGCACGAGGGCGAGGACGCCGCGGTCGCGCTGGCGCCGGGCTCTCCACGCAGGCGTGCGCTGGAGCAGGCCCTGACCGAGCTGGAGACGGGCGCCAAGCACCCGTCGACGGAATGGCGCAGGGACTACTCGCTGCTGCTCGGCTTGGAGCGGCTGCTGTCCGACGACGAGCCGAAGCTGGCCGACGGCACCGTGCTCTCGGCGCACCAGGTCGACGCGCTGTCGGGCACGCTGACGGCGCTGCTGGCGGAGGCGCAGCGGACCAATGGGAACGGCAACGGCAACGGCAGGGCCGGGGCATCGCCGGAGCTGCTGGCTTCAGCCGCGATCCTCGGCCCGGACGAGGCGCCTGGGAAGGACACCGCCGGCGGGGATGCCCGGGATGCCGGCGCGACCGCTGCCGCGGAGGCGACGGGCGCAGGGAGTGCGCCCACCGATGATGGATACGACGAGGACGAGCCCGCAGACACAGACGACGAGGACGACGATGACGATGAGCTCGGCCCCGTCCAGCGCGCCGCCCCCGACGAGGACGATGAGGACGAGGACGATGAGGACGACGAGCTGGACGACGATGACGATGAGCCGGAGGAGCTCGAAGCGGACACGGACGCCGAGGAGCCCCGCGACTGGGTCGACGAGGACGAGGACGAGTCATCGCTCGCCGAGCAGCCGGAGGACCCGAACGCGGCTAAGCGTTTCTGGTTCGAGCACGCCACGGGCGCGGGCAAGACGGTCGCGGCGCTCGGGTTCGTAGAGGCGTCACAGACCGGCGGGATCCTGATCCTCACGCACAGACGCAACCTCGTCGACCAGTTTCACGGCGAGCTGCGCGAGCGCGGGTACTCCAAGCGCATCTCCAGGCCGCTGCTGCTGGGCGAGGACTCGGTCAAGGGACCGGTAACGGTCGAGACCTACCAGTGGTTCGTACGCAACGCCGGCCGAGTCTCGGGCGCGTACACGATCGTGATCTGCGACGAGGCGCACACCGCGCTGGGGGAGAAGACCAGCGGCGCGATCCGCAAGTGGACGGGGCCGATCTTCATCGGCATGACCGCCACGGGCGCGCTGATCGCGCGGCACGTGACCGACCTGTTCCCGACGCAGACCTCGCGCTTTGACCTCGCCCAGGCGGCGCGACGCGGTGTGATCTCGCCGCTGCGCTGCGTGCGCATCTCACCGGGGGTGGGTGTGCGCACGATCGCCAACGTGCCGCTGCGGCGCGGCGAGGTGGACACCGAGTTCGACCAGGACGAGCTGGCGAAACTGCTCGACCAGCAGCCGTTCAACATGGCCGCGGCGAACCTGTACAAGACGCGGTTCAACGGTGTGCCGGGGGTGGTGTACGCGGCGGGCGTGCAGCACGCGTACAACCTCGCCGAGGCATTTCGCGCGGAAGACATCAAGGCACAGGCGGTCTCCGGCGAGACGCCCAAGCGCGAGCTGGCGGAGGTCCTGGCGCGCTACGAGCGCGGGGACGTCGACGTGCTGATCAACGCCCAACTGCTCGCCGAGGGCTGGAACTCGCCGCGGGCGACCGTCTGTGTGCACCTCGCACCGACGGCCTCCAAACGCATCTACCAGCAGCGCGTCGGGCGCGTCACCCGCCGGCATCCGGGCAAGGAGGCAGGGCTGGTCGTGGACTTCGTGCACCCGGCGACCAAGAACGACGATCCGGTCGTGACGCTGCACTCGCTGCTGGACCGCGACGTGTACCGGGGCGGCGCGATCGTGGTCGGTCCCGTCAGGCGCGGACGCGGGCGGCGGATGCGCGTGGAGCGCCGGGTGCTGCCGGTGTGCGCGGAGGAGGAGCGGCGGATCGCGGTGTTCGAGCGCGAGCTGTGGCGGATCGCCGTGGAGAACCTCGACTACGGCGAGCAGCACGTGTGGGCGGCGCTGGCGGGCGCGCGCGTCGCGCCGGCGGGCTGGCGCAGGGCGCGGGCGATGCTGCACTTCGACCGCGGCGGCGAGCTGAAGAGCCGCTTCTTGATCACCGCGGTGCAGCGCAACAAGAGCCCGCAGCTGCGCCTGCGCGCGCTGGCGGACATCGCCGCGTTGCGCGACCCGGACGCGTTTGACACCGCGATCGACATCATCGGCGGCTGGCCGCGCGAGGAGCGCAGGGAGGCGACCAAGATCATGCTGCGCGCGATGGTCGAGCGCCGGATCGGCCGCCGCGACCAGGCCAACGCCTGGATCTGGCGCCTGGCGGAGTACACGCGCGAGGTGCACGAGGAGTACGCGGTGCAGCGCTGGCCGGAGACCAAGCGGCTGCTGGGGCTGCTGGTGAACTCCTCCGGGGGCGCGCACGCGCGCAACGCCAGACGGCTGATCCATGCCGCGCGCAAGCAGGACCGGCGCCTGGCCGCCGCGCTGCTGGCCGCGGCGCTCGCACACACGCCCGAGGCGGAGGAGGCGCTGCGCGGAGCCCGTACGCGGATGGCGCGCAAGCCGCCGGCGCTGGCGCGCGAGCTGTTGCGCAACTTCCCCAAGCGCCGCGCGCGCAACAACCGGCGCAGACGCAAGGGCGCCGCGAAAGGCCCGGCAGCCGCGAACGGCTCCGCGAAGCAGGCGGTCGCAGCGGACGCCGATCGCAAGGACGGGACGGACGGCGCCAGAGACAAAGCGCCGCCCAAGGCCGCTGGCCGGCGTAGCTCGGCGGGCAGGCGCGGCAAGCGGGCGCAGGCGCCCAGCGACGCCGTCCTGGATGAGGCGCTGGCGAGCGAGACAGTGAAGCCCGCAAGCGAAAACGGCGGACTGGCTCCGGCACAGGAAGGCAAGCTGGAGCGCAACGTCGCCGAGGCGCTGGAGCACGCCGAGGAGTAGCGGTCCCCGACCGGGACGGTCGCCCGACCGTCCTGACACCCGGGCGCCCCAGCGCGAGGCAGGTCAGGAGCTCAGCCGCAGGTGGACCTCGCCGGCGTCAAGCGTCGTTTGACCGCCGCCGTCGAGCGCGACCACGAGCCGCCCCTCGTCGTCGATGCCCTCGGCGCGGCCCTGTTCGAGTCCGCGTGCGGAGTCGCGCCCTCCCCAGGAGATCTCCCGCCCGCGCAGGGCGTCGCGCGCACGCCAGGCGTCGAGCACGGCCTCCGCCGGCTGCGCCAGCCGCCGCGTGAGCGCGACGAGCAGACGCGCGAGCGTGGGCTCTATCTGCGCGGGCGACTCACCCAGCGTGGCGGCGGTATCCCGCAGCTCCGCAGGCAGGTCCTCCAGCCGCACGGCGACGTTCAACCCGATGCCGATCACCGCCCAACCGTCCTGGGGGCGTCCCTCGGCGAGGATCCCCGCGAGCTTGGCCAGTCCGGCGGGTCCGACGAAGACGATGTCGTTGGGCCACTTGATCTGAGCCTCGCCACCGGCGACGTCGCAGACGGCGACGGCCGCGATCAGCGGCAGCAGCGGCGGTGCGGAGCGCAGCACGAGCGACATCAGCAGCGAGCTGTCCGGCGGCGCCGACCAGCGACGGCCCTGCCGGCCGCGCCCGGAAGTCTGCTGGGAGGCGGTGACGAGCGTTCCGTGCGGCGCTCCTGAGATCGCCAGCGCACGGGCGCGATCGTTGGTCGAGTCCAGACTACGCAGGTGCAGGCGAGGATGACCGAGCATCGTGCACACGCACCAGTGCTATCACCTCGTACGGCGTACCTCTTTGGTCGCTCGCCCATCCGCGGATGGCTGTGAGGTTGATGACTCGGCACTACCCTCCGCCGGTATGGACTCAAACCCGCTCCTGTCACCGGGTGTGGACCGCGCTTCGAGCCCGACCGACAGGTCCGGGAGCTCCTGGGTCAGGGTGAGCAGCGGCTCGAACAGGTCGCCGTGGCGCTCGACTCGCTTCATCAGCGCGCTCGGCTCGGCGCTGAGCTCGGGCTCGCGCCTGCCGCGCAGCGCTCGCTCGACCTCCTCCCAGATCAGCGGGGTGGAGATCGTGGGACGCTCGCGCGCGCGCAGCGAGTAGACGCACACTGTCGTCTTGTGCGGGTCGTTCTGGCTCCAGTCGATCAGGACCTTGCCCGTCCGCTGGTCCCTGGCCATGCGCGAGACGACGTGTCGTGGGTGATGCTTGCCCAACAGTTCGGCGACGGCGCGAGCGAACGGCTTGGTCTGCTCGTAGCCGACCCGGGTGTTGAGCGGCACATAGACCTGCAGGCCCTTTGAGCCGGATGTCTTTGCGAACGACCGCAGTCCGAAGGTGTCGAATATCTCCTTGACCCACAGCGCGACGCGGCAGCACTCCTTCAGGCCCGCGGGCGCGCCCGGGTCGAGGTCGAACACGATCGCGGTCGGCGTGTCCATGTCGCGTGCACGAGAGAGGCTCGTGTGCAGCTCGATGTCGGCCAGGTTGGCGGCCCAGACCAGCGTCGGCAGGTCTTCGACCACGCAGTAGTCGATCGTCCTCCTCGATGCGCTCGCTCCAGATCGGGGCGGTGCTGACCCACGACGGGCGGTGCGTCGGGCAGCGCTTCTCGTAGAAATACGGCTTTCTCGACACCGTCCGGATAGCGCTTGAACGTCAGTGGCCGTCCGGCGAGATGGGGCAGCAGCACGGGCGCGATCGCCGCGTAGTAGTCGATCAGCTCGCCCTTGGTGAAGCCCGCGCGCGGGTACATGACCTTCTCGCGGTTGGTCAGCCTGAGCGTGCGCCCCTCGGCCTCGATCTCCATCGCGCGGGCGGTCTCGCGCAGGATCTCGTAGGGCCTGTCCTCCTGGGGCTTGTCCTCCTGGGGCTTGTCGCCCTGGGGCCTGTCCCCCCGGGGCAGGTCGCGATCGGATCGTCGTCCGTCTCGTCTGTGCGCTCCGCTCAGCGGCGCCGCCTTGCCGGGCGTCTTGCCTGTCCGCTTACCGGCCTGCTCAGCCGGGGCGGGGGTCTCCAGCCGTACCTTCCGCGGCGGCTTGTCCTCGCGCAGTCCCTTGTAGACGGAGTGGCGCAGGATGCGATCGCGCGTCCACTGTCGAAACTCGATCTCGGCCACGAGCTCGCGGCTCGACGAAGCGGGACTCGCGCGGCGGCTGGGTTCCCGTGAAGGGACTGGTGTCGCGCGCGCGCGCGGCCAGCTCGCCTGCCAGACGCTCGAGCTCGCGCTCGTCAAAGCCGGTGCCCACGCGACCGGCGTAGCGCAGCACCAGCGAGCGAGAGCCGTGGCCGGACTTGCCCTCGGGCTGTCCGCCGGGCTCGTAGTAGCCCATCAGCAGCGCTCCCAGCCGCCCCGCGCGAGCCCCCTTGCCGGGCAGCCAGCCGCCGATCACCAGCTCCTGGCGGTTGACGTTCTTGATCTTCAGCCAGTCGTCCGTGCGCAGGCCCGGCCGGTAGCGCGAGTCCAGGCGCTTGGCGAGCACCCCCTCCAGCCGGTGCTCGGCGGCGGCCGCCAACAGCTGGCGTCCTCTCCCCTCCGTGGTAGGCGGGTGTCTGCCAGGAGGGCCCTCTCAGCTGCAGCTGCTCGAGCAGGACGCGCCGCTGCCGGTAGGGCAGCCCCATCGTGGCGCGACCTTCGAGATACAGCAGGTCGAAGATCACGTAGCTCACGGGCACTTCGCCCGACAGTCGCCGGATGGCGCTCGGCGAGGTGACGTGCATGCGCCGTTGCAGGCGCTCGAAGCTGGGCAGGCCCTGCTCGTCGAAGGCGACGATCTCTCCGTCGAGCACCGCCTCGCGCGAGCCCAGCTGGAGCCCGAGCGCACGCAGCTCGGGATAGCGCGCGCTGACGTCGCTGCCGTTGCGGCTCTCGAGTCGCAGTCGCCCCGACTGCCAGTAGATGATCGCCCGAACGCCGTCCCACTTGACCTCGAACGCCCACTCCTCTTCGTCGGACAGGCAGCCGGGCGGCGCTCGCCGGCATCGGGACGAGGTGCTCGGGCATCGCCTCGCGTCGCGCTGTCCTGCGGCGGGTCCATGCGGTGGATCATCCAGTTCTTGCCGTCGGTCTGAAACAGCGCGTACTTGCCCTGCACGCGCTCGCCATGGAGGGTGACGATCACCTCCTCGTCGCGGAACTTGTGACAGTCATAGGCGCCGGCGTCCCAGATCTGCACGCTGCCGGCGCCATAGCTGCCGGCGGGGATCTCGCCCGCGAAGTCGATGTAGTCCAGCGGATGATCCTCGACGTGCACCGCCAGGCGGTTGGTCTTCGGGTCGAGTGGGATGCCCTTGGGAACGGCCCACGACACGAGCACCCCGTCGCGTTCGAGTCGCAGATCCCAGTGCAGGCTGCGCGCATGGTGCTCCTGCACCACAAATCGCCCTCCTCCCTGCCGGCCCTTGTCGTTCTGTCGCTTAGACGGTTTGTCGCGCTGCCCGGCCGGTTTGCTGCGCCGCTCAGACGGTCTGTCACGTGGCCCGCCGGGCTCGGGGGTGCTGGCGAAGTCCCGTTTGGCGTCGTACTCACGCAGCGGCCGCGCGGGCATCGCGCTCAACGCTCGTGTCGGGTGGCGTCGCAGAGCAGCGCCCGGATCACCCCGTCGACGTCGTGAGACTCGGCCTCGAGGTGTGGCTTCAGGCCGTGCTCGCGCAGGGTCTCGCTCGTGACCGGCCCGATGGAGACGATCCGTGTCTCAGGCGAGATGCCGGCGGCGCCGGTCGCGTCGAGGAAGAAGCGGACGGTGGAGGACGAGGTGAACGTGATGTAGTCGGCCTGACGGGCGGCCATGAGCGCGCGCTCGTCGAGCGGCTCGGCGACGGTCTCATACAGCGCCAGCACGTCCACCCGCGCACCGCGCGCGCGCAAGGCGTCTGGAAGCACGTCGCGCGCCTGCAGGGCGCGCGCCACGAGGGCGTGCTGTACCGGCACGTCGACGAGCGCCGCCACGAGCGCCTCGGCGACGAAGCGCTCGGGCAGGATGTCCGCGAGCAGCCCGCGCTCGGCCAGCGCGCTTGCCGTGCCGGGGCCGATTGCCGCCACGCGCGCGCCCGCCAGCGCGCGTGCGTCGCGAGGGGGGCGATCCGCTTGTGAGAGGCGCTCGAACAGCGCGGCGACCGCGGTGGGGCTGGTGAGACAGACCAGGTCGTACGGCGCCAGGTCCGGCGCGGGTCCGGGCAACGGCACGGTGCGGATCGAGGGCGCCTGGACGACGCTCGCTCCCAGCTGCGCAAGACGGCGCGCCAGCCCGCTGGCCTGAGACCGTGCGCGAGTGACCGCGACGGTGCGTCCGGCGAGCGGCTGGGGAGCCAGCCACCGCAGGCGCTCGCCGAGCTCGACGACCGGCCCCACGACGGTGATCGAGGGGGGCGTACATCCTCCCGGCGGGCCAGCTCGGCGATGTCGTGCAGCGTCCCCGTCACGGTGCGCTGGCCGGGGAGCGTGCCGTGTTCCACGACCGCCACGGGCTCTGAGGGGAGCGTCCGGCGGCGATCAGCGACTCCGTGATGTGCGGGAGCTGGCGCACCCCCATGTAGAACACGAGCGTCCCGGGAAACGCCGCCAGCGCAGGCCAGTCCAGCGAGGACTCGGCGCCGTCCTCCCGAGTGTGCCCGGTCACCAGCGCCACGGCGGTCGCACGACCGCGATGGGTCACGGGTATGCCGGCGTACGCCGCCGCGGCCACGCCGGATGTCACGCCGGGGACCACCTCGAACGCGATACCGGCCTCGCGCAGCGCCAGCGCCTCCTCGCCGCCGCGTCCGAACACGAACGGGTCTCCGCCCTTCAGACGCACCACGTTCAGCCCGGCGCGGGCGCGAGCCAGCATCAGCGTCTCGATCTCCTCCTGGGGGACCGACGGACCGTTTCCCTCCTTGCCCACGAACAGCACCTCGCACCCAGCCCGCGCGCCGTCGAGCGCGGCGGCGGGGATCAGGCGGTCATAGAGGATCACGTCGGCCGCGGCGATCAGCTCCAGCGCGCGCGCGGTCAGCAGGGCGGGATCGCCGGGGCCGGCGCCCACGAGGTAGACGCGACCCTGGTCGCCGTCCGGCCCCGAATCGCCGTCCGCGCTATCCGCGCCATGCGCGCTATCCGCGGGGGCGATCGGCGAAGTCGTGCGCTGTCCCCTCAGCTCAGATCCCGGCAACGGACGCCGTCTCCTCCGCGCGCAGCAGCAGCTCGCGCGCGCCCGCGGCGCTCAGGCGCTCGGCGACGCGCTGGCCGAGCGACGTCGGGTCATAGAAGCCGCCAAGCAGCTCGTCCGCCACCCAGGCCGAGCCGTCGGGCAGCCCGACCCAGGCGCGCAGCATCAGGCAGCCGCAGCCCGCGGGCGACGCGTGCGCGCCGAGGGGGGTGTGGCAGCTCGCGCCCAGCGCGCCGGCGAGCGCGCGCTCGGCGAGCAGGCAGGCGAACGTGTCGGCGTCGGTGATCGCCGCGACCGCCTCGCAGACGCGCGCGTCCTCTGTGCGTGCCTCCAGGGCGAGCGTGCCCTGTCCCGGCGCGGGGACGAACCGCGCCGGATCGAGCTCGGCGCCGATCGCGTCCTCACGACCGAGTCGCTGCAGCCCGGCGCGCGCCAGCACGATCGCTTGGAAGTCGCCCCGCGCGAGGATGCGCAGGCGCGTGTCGACGTTGCCGCCCATCGCGACCACATCCAGATCCTCGCGCGCTGCGCGCAGCTGGGCAGTGCGGCGAATGCTGCTGGTGCCCACGCGCGCGCCCGGTGGCAGGTCGTCTAGGCTGCTCGCGCCGCACAGCACGTCCTCGGCGCGCGCGCGCGCGGGCGCGCCCGCCAGCCTCAGCCCATCGGCGAGCTGGCCCGGGACATCCTTGGCCGAGTGCACGGCCAGGTCGATCGTGCCCGCCAGCAGCGCGTCCTCGATCGCGTCCACCCAGCGGCTCTTGTCGTCACCGCCCCCGGATGTGACGCCCGCGGCCCTGGTGTCGGACCCGGTGTCGTCAGTCCCCCGGTCGTCGGGGCCTGCGGGAGGCGCGTCGCCGCTGACGCGCATGACCACGGTCTCGACCTCCAGGCCGGAGCGCCGCTGGCCGAGCAGGGCGGTCACGTGCTCGGCCTGAGCGAGCGCGAGCGCGCTGCCGCGAGATCCGATGCGCAGTAGCCCGCTCATCGTGCTCCGGGGTCAGGACGAGCCCGAGCCGCCGGCGCGAGTGCGACGTGCGAACGGGCGCACGTTGTCGGGCACCTCGCCCATGTCCGCAGCAGGTCCGGGACGTGCGTCGAACATGTCCTCGTCGCGCAGCCCGAACAGCTCGCGCACGAGCTCGATGCTCGCGTGACCGCGCACCTCGCCGTGCGAGCGCAGGCGGATCGTGGGCTCGTGCAGCAGCCGGCTCATCACCGCCCGTGCGATCGCCTCCACGCGTGCGAGGTCGCGCGGCGAGGCCGACTCCCAGCGGCCCTCGTTCTCGGCGAGCACCTGCTCGACGAGCGCGACGCCGTGTTCGCGCAGCGCCGTCACCGTCGGCAGCACGTCGAGCTGGCCCAGCCAGCGGGCGAAGCGCTGGATCTCTTCCTCGACGATCTCCTGCGCGCGCGGGATCTCACCTGCGCGCGTGTCGAGGTTGCGCGCGACGACCGCCTGCAGGTCGTCGATGTCATACAGGCTCACCCCCTCCAGCTCGCCGCAGCCGGGTCGATGTCGCGCGGGACGGCGATGTCGATCAGCAGGAGCGGCCCGCCGGGCGGGCGGGCGCTTATCATTGCGATCGCGCATCACCTGGGCGAGCTCCTCGCGGCCCACGATCGGATGAGGCGAGGCGGTCGAGGAGAGCACGATGTCGGCGAGCGCGAGCTGCTCGGGCAGGCCGTCCAGGCCGACGACCGACCCGCCGAAGCGCTGGGCCAGGCTGAGCGCGCGGTCGGCGTGGCGGTTGGCGACGAAGATCGTGCCCGCGCCCTGCTCGGCGAGCGCGCGCGCGGTCAGCTCGCTCGTCTCGCCGGCGCCGAGGATCACGACGTGGCGGTTCTCCAGCGCGCCGAGCACGCTCAGCGCGAGTTCGACCGCGACCGACGGCACGCTCGCGCGGCCGGCGCCGATGCCGGTCTCCGAGCGCACGCGCTTGCCGGTCGTGAGCGCCGCGGCGAACAGCCGGTTGGACAGCGGCCCGGTGCAACCGCCCCGCAGCGCGGCCTCGTGTGCGCGCCTGACCTGGCCCTGGATCTCGGCCTCGCCGACGATCATCGACTCCAGGCCCGCCGTCACGCGGTAGAGCTGGCGTGCCGCGTCGCAGTTGCGCGGCGAATAGATCATCTCCGCGAGCTCGGTCGGGCGGATGTCGGCGCGCTGGGCGAGCAGGCCGAGCACGTCGCCCTCGGCGCGCACCGAGTCTCCGACCACCAGGTAGATCTCGGTGCGGTTGCACGTCGAGATCACGACCGCCTCGCGCACCTCGATGCTCGCGAGCGCGGATTCGGCGAGCTCGCGCGCCTGCGGCTCGGTGAACGCGAGCCGCTCGCGCAGCGCGACGGGCGCCGTCTTGTGTGAGACGCCGAGCGCCAGCAGCTCGCTCATGCCGGTCTCGCGCTCCCTGGCCTGTCGCTCGGGGGTCTGCTCCGGCGGTGAGGGCTCGTCACGGGCGCGCAGCTCGTGCAGCCGGCGTTCCACGCGGGTGAGGCGGATCGCCATGATCGCCACGTAGACGAGCACGATCACCAGGAACACGATGTACGCGGCGGCCACGTACCCGGAGCGCCCGTATCGGACGGGAGGGTGCTCGCGGGCTGGGGCGCGAGCGAGGGTCATCGGTAGCCGAGGATCCTGCTGCGGGACTTGAGCATGATGCGCGTGCGCTTGGCGGCCAGCTCGTATGAGCACAGCGTCGCGAACAGCAGCGCCATGGCGACGAGCGACACGAAAAACGTCAGCCGCATCGGGCCGGGCAGGTTAGAGGAGCTGCCGAGCACGCGCGGGTGCAGGTAGGAGGTGGACAGGCGCACAGCGAGGAAGTTCAGCGGCACGAACGCGCCGGCGACGATCGCGAACACCGACGCGTAACGGGCCTGGCGCTCGGGGTCCTCGATCGCGAATCGCAGCGGCTGGTAGGTCGCGTACAGCAGCATGACGATCAAGAACGACACGAGCGTGGGCTCGCTCCACACCCACCAGTGCCCCCACGAGCCGCGAGCCCAGATCGAGCCCGTCAGCAGCACGGCGACGCCGAAGATGAGGCTCATGTGGATCGTCACGTACGAGCGCAGGTCCCAGCGCGCCTCGCGCGTGCGCAGGTGCGCGACGGCCATGATCCCGCCGAGCACGAACCCGCACAGCGACACGATCGCCAGAGGCACGTGCAGGTAGAAGATCTTCTGCAGAAACCCTTCTTCGAGTTCGATCGGCGCGTAGAAGAACACCAGCGCAAGCGCGAGGCCCATGATGGCGACCGTGGCGAAGCTCAGTGAGCGCAGGCTCCGTCCGTTCAGTGGGACTCTCAAGGTCAGTCCTCCAGCAGGAAGTCGAACACGGCGTAGGCGATCAGCCCGAACACCAGATCATAGAGCCCCAACAGCGCCAGCCAGCGCCCGCCGAGACTCCCCGCATGGCCGGCGGCCAGCAGCGGCGAGCTGGCGCGGGCGGCGCCGATCACGACCGGCACGAGCAGCGGCAGCGCCAGCAGCGGCCCGAGCAGGTCGCGCGCGCGGGTGCGGACCGCCAGCGCCGCGATCAGCGTGCCGATCAGCGCGATCCCGATGTCGGCGAGCACGAGCACCGCCAGCAGTCCCGGCAGCGCCTGGCCGAGCGGCGGCCCGAGCAGCAAAAGGCCGAACGCCGGCACCGCGACCAGCTCCAGCACCGCGAGATAGGCGAGCAGCGCGAGCGCCTTCGACAGCAGCATGGCGGTGCGGTCCACCGGCGCGAGCAGAAACCCGTCGAACCCGCCCTGCTCGGCGTCGGCGACGAACAGCCGGTTGACGCCGAGCATCGCCGCGAACAGCAGCGTCACCCACAGCACCCCCGCGGCCAGGTCGCCGTCCACCGTGGCTCGCTGCAGGGCGAAGTGAAAAACCACGAGCGTGCTGACCGCGAACAGCGACATCCCCGGGACCGACTCCAGCGTGCGCAGCTCGACCAGCAGCTCCTTGCGCAGCAGCGCGCCGACGGTGCGTCTCACCGGTACAGCTCTGCGATCTCATCGGAATCGACGTCGGCGGCGGCACGTAGCAGCGCCGGCCGCCCGTCACGCAGGCCGAGCACGACATCGGCCTCGGCGAGACCGCCCGTCGGGTCGTGGCTGGAGATCACACGAGTGCGCTCCGAGCTGCGGCCGATCAGCGGATCGACCAGCTCGATCGCCGCCGGATCGAGGTTCGCTCGAGGCTCGTCCAGCAGCAGCAGCGCCGGGTCGTGCAGCACCGCGCGGGCGACCGCCACACGTTGGACGATTCCGCGCGAGAGCGTTCGCAGGGGCTCGTCCGCGCGGCCGTCGATCCCGACCGTCCGCAGCAGCTCCTCGACCCGGTCCGGCTCGACACGGTGCAGACGGGCATGAAACCGCAGGTTCTCGCGCGGTGTCAGCTCCCGGTACAGCAGCGGCTCGTGCCCGAGCAGGCCGACCCTGCCACGCACCTGCCAGGCATCGTCGGGCAGGCTCCTGTCAAAGATGCGCACGCTGCCCGAGTGCGGGCGCAGCAGTGTGGCAAGCACGCGCAGCAGCGTCGTCTTGCCCGCGCCGTTCGGGCCGAACACGACCAGCGTCTGGCCCTTTTCCAGCGACAGCGACACGTCGGCCAATGCCTCACGTTCGCCATAGGAGCGCGCGAGCCCTTCGGTCCGCAGCACCTCGCCCGACGTTCGTCGGCCGGGCTCGGCGCTGATCGTCGTCTGGCCGGCGCCGTCGGTCATGAGGATGGTCCGCGGACTCAGGCGCTGACGGTCGCGGGCGCGTGCTCGCGTTGCGCCTGTGCGATCAGCTCGCGCACCGCCCGCTCGTCATCGGCGCGCAGCAGCTCGATCGGGTCGGGGGCTGCGCCGACGATCGACTCGAAGAACTCCTTGCGGTCCTGGTAGGTCGGCAGCGTCGCCTTGGCCCAGCCGCGTACCTCGTTGAGCAGCACTGCCAGTCGCGCGTACGGCTCACCGTACTGGCCGGCGATCTCGCGCTTCATCCGCTTGGCCAGCGCCGGCGACGCGCCCGCCGTGGATATGGCGATCGCCAGCGGCCCGGTGCGCACGATCGCGGGCAGGATGAAGTTGCACAGCGGCGGCACGTCCACCACGTTGACGAGCATCGCGCGACGCTCGGCGTCGTCGTAGACGGCGATGTTCACGTCCGTGTCGTCGGTCGCGGCGATCGCCATGAACACGCCCTCCAGGTCCTCAGGCCCGGCGTATGAGCGCTGCTCCCAGCGGATGGATCCCTCGCGGGCGTAGTCGGCCAGCGCGGGCAGCGCCCGGGGCGCGATCAGCGTCACCGCGCCGCCGCACGCCAGCAAGCCGTCGACCTTCTCCAGCCCGATCTCGCCGCCTCCCACGACCACGCACCGGCGCCCGCTCAGCCGCAGGCAGGCGATGTAAAAGGGGGTGTCGAGCATGCCCTGGACGCAGCTCTGGTCGCAGATGTCGCGACGCAGCTGACACACACACTCCTTGCCGGCGTAGGCCTGGGCTGGCATGCGCTCAAGGTTAGCCGTCCTCGTGTTTGGGTCGCATGTCTGACCACGATGGGCCACGCCAAGAAGCTCGGGGTGTGCTGAAGGGGATGGGGCCGCATGCTTTACAAAAGCTGATGGTCTGGGCCTCGCCGCATGCGGCGAGGCAGGCAGGGTCGCATGCGACCCTGCCTCGGGGGCGCGCATGCGCGCCCCCGCCGTTGGCGCATGCGCCAACGGCTGACGTGCCGCATGCGGCACGTCACGGGGCTGTACATGTACAGCCCCGGACAACATCAAGCCTAATCAGCATGCGCGGCACACTGCTTCAGCGGGGCGCATTCGGAGCTGCATGTGCGGCTCTGCCGGACACGCGACTACTCTGGGGGGCGATCAGTTCGTCGTAAGCTCAGGAGGAGGACAATGGCCGACTGGAGCCAAAACACGAACAAGTTGCGCGAGCTGATCCTGTTCATCGCGGACAGCTGCGCTGACGAGCTGGTCGGTGACATCTATCTGAACAAGGTGCTGTTTTTCTCTGATGCTTTCGCCCTGCAGCATCTGGGCGAGCCGATCACGGGCGCCCGCTATCAAAAGCTGCCCTTCGGTCCTGCGGCACGGGCGCTTGTGCCTCTACGCAATGAAATGATCGCGGACGGCGATGTCGCGATTGAGATGATCGGCAAACGTCGGGTTACGCGCGCTCTGCGAAAGCCCGATACATCGCTCTTCTCGGCTGACGAGATCGAGATGGTCGAACGCGTCATGGATCTGTTCCGTGGGTACTCCGCGACTGTGGTGAGCGATGCGTCGCACGATCTGTCGCCTGGGTGGAATCTTGTCGAGATCGGCGAGGACATTCCACTGCAAAGCCAGCTCATCTCCACGGCTCCTCCATCTCAAGAGGTTTTGCGGCGTGGACGTGAGCTGGCCGAGAAGTTCGACTGGTAGGCGGCCCTCGTGCTACGCCGCTGGGTCGTGACATACGGCCCCGAGTTCGATAGCTCGAAGCGAGCATGTGACGTTCCGCCAGATCGACTCAGATTGCACCTTGAAGCGTTCGAGCTCGATCTGGAAAGAGACCCCCTGCGCTACTCCGAACCGTTCGCGGGCGAGTCACGCCGGGTCATCGAGACGACGGACTACACCGGAGACGGATTTGTTCTAACGGCATACGTCGTCCTCTATGGGAACTTCACCGCTGAAATCAAGTGGATCGAGAAGACGCCGCTCTCCGACGAAGACATCGAGGAAAGTGATCCCGACGACCGTGATCCACGCTGATCAGGTCTACTGGCGTGACGGTACGCTCGCACGACAACCCGAAGTCGGTCTGCAGGCGTTCCCTACCGCGGCAGCCCCCGCCCCAGCATGCGCGCTCGTACGCGCACGAGCGCGGGGCCGCCCTGTCGCCATGCGCGCCCGCGATCGCCCTTGCGCGAGGAGCGCAGCCGCGCGACCGCCCGCGCCGCGCGGACGGTCGTCTCGTCGTAGGGCCCCCACCACAGGCCGCGCAGTCCTGGCGGGCTCCACGCGATCAGCTTCTCCTGCGCGCACGCGCGCAGCCCGCTCTCGCCGAGCGTCTTGCCGAGACCGCCCCCGGCCGCGGCCCCCCACGGCCCGCGCGCCAGGGTGGGCCCGGGCAGGTGGTCGTTGCACCACACCATGCCCGCCTGCAGCTCGCGCGCGATCCGCATCCCGCGGTAGCGATCGGCCGTCCACACCGACGCGCCCAGCCCGTAGTCGCAGTCGTTGGCCAGCGCGATCGCGTGCTCGACCGAGTCGACCTCGACGACCGCCAGCACCGGTCCGTCCAGGGGCTCGCGCATGAGTCGCATGTCCTGCCTGACGGATGTGATCACCGCCGGGGCGTAGAACGCCCCCGAGCATCCCGGCGGCGCGTCGATCGCGCCGCCGCAGCGCAGCTCGGCGCCCTGCGCGACCGCCTCGCCGACCAGCTCGGTCACGTGCTCGCGCCGGCGCTCGGATGCCAGCGGCCCCACCTGCACGCGCGGATCGGCGGGGTCGCCAACCGACAGCCCGCGCGCACAGCTCACCAGGCGCGCCACGAACGGCTCGGCCACCGTCCGCTCGACGTACACCCGCTCGACCGCCCCGCGCGCCTGCCCCGCGCCCGCGCATCCCGCCCACAGGGCGCCGTCCACGGCATGCCCCAGGTCGGCGTCGGCGAGCACGAGCATCGCGTCCTTGCCGCCCAGCTCGACCGTCACCTCCGTCTCGCGCGACACACATTCTCGCGCCACCGTCCGTCCGATCGCCGGCGAGCCGGTGAACAGCACCTTGCCGACGGGCGCCCGCGCGAGCGCGACGCCCACCCGTGCGCCGCCGTGCGCGATCGCCACCAGCCCCTCGGGCAGGCCCGCCCGACCCAGCACTCGCATGATCGCCTCGCCCGCCAGGCAGGCCCGCCGCGCGGGCTTGACGACGACCCCGTTGCCCGCCAGCAGCGCTCCCGCGATCTGTCCCAGCGGCTGCGCAAACGGCGCGCTGCCCGCTCCGATGACGCCGATCGTGCCGTACGGCTCGTATGCGATCCGCGTGCGCTTGCCGATCGCCGGCGAGCGGCTCAGCAGCGGCATGCCGATTCGCCGGCCGCCAAGCATCTCGCCGCCCTCCTCGGCGATCCAGCTCAGCGCGTCGATCGCCGCCAGCAGCTCGAGCGTCGCGATCTCCGCGCGCGGGCGGCCCTGCTCGCGCGCGATCTCCGCCTCCAGCGTGTCGAACTCGTCCACGATCGCCTGCGCCATCCGGCGCATGTACCTGGCGCGGTCCACCACCCGCAGCAGGGCCCACAGCGGTTGCACCTGCGCCACGCCCGCCACGACCTCGTCGATCCGCTCCGGCGGGGTTGCCTGCACCTCGCCCAGGATCGCGCCCGTCGCGGGATCGCGGGCGAGCAGCGTGCGCTCGTCGCGCGCCTCGTCGGCGATCCCGTCCGGTCTCACGGCCCCGCCTGGTCCCGGGGCCCCGTCTGGTCCCACGGCCCCGCCTGGTCCCGGGGCCCCGCCTGGCCCCGGGACCTCGGCCGGGGCGGCGTGCCTGTCTGCCGCTGTGCTCATAGGTATCCCATCGGCCCGATTATGGCCCACCCGTAGCGCATCATCGTCCGCGCATCCGGCGCACTTCCTCCAACCGCCGCTGCAGTTGCACTTCCGCTTCGCCGGGCACGTAGAAGCGCGCCCCGACGACGCTCTCGGGCAGCAGCTCCTGCGGCGACACCTGCCCCGGATGGTCGTGTGGATAGTCATAGCCGCCGACCTCCTGCCCGGGCCGCGCGCCCGGGCGCAGCCAACCCGGCACGGGCGCCGCTCCGTGCTCGCGCACGTGTCTCTGTGCCGCGCCCAGCGAGCTGCCGGCGGCGTTTGACTTCGGCGCCAGCGCCAGGTAGACGGCCGTCTGCGCGAGCGCGAATTTGGCCTCCGGCATGCCCACGTGCTCGACCGCGTGCGCAGCCGCGACCGCTACCGAAAGCGCGCCCGGGTCGGCGTTGCCGATGTCCTCGGAGGCGAGGATCACCATCCGCCGCACGATGAACCGCGGGTCCTCGCCGCCCTCGAGCATCACCGCCAGGTAGTACAGCGACGCATCCGGATCGGACCCGCGCGTGGCCTTGATCCACGCCGAGATGCAGTCGTAGTGGCGGTCGCCCTGTTTGTCATACAGCACCGCCTTGCGCTGCAGCGCGTCCTCGACCCGGGCGATGCCCACATGTCCCTCGCCGAGCTCTCGGGCCGTCTCCAGCGCCAGCTCGAGCGCGTTCAGGGCAGTGCGCGCGTCACCTGCGCTGCGCGCGGCCAGGAACTCGATCGCCTCCTCGTCCACCTGCACCGCGGCGGCGGGCGTCGCGTCGCCATGGCGCCCGTCCCGGGCGTCCGTCCCGTTGTCGGACCGTCTCGCGCGCGCCTGCGTCGCGTCGCCATGGCGCCCATCCTGGGCGTCCGTCCCGCTGTCGGACCGTCTCGCGCGCGCCTGCGCCGCGTCCCGGTCCATTGCGCGGCGCAGCACGGTCGCCACCTCCTGCGCGGTGAGCGCCTGCAGCGCATACACCCGCACGCGCGACAGCAGCGCGCCGTTGACCTCGAACGCGGGGTTCTCGGTCGTCGCGCCGATCAGCGTTATCAGCCCGTCCTCGACCGCCGGCAGCAGCGCGTCCTGCTGGGCCTTGTTGAAACGGTGGATCTCGTCCAGGAAGAACACCGTTCGTGTTCCGCTCGCGCGCCGGTGCGCGGCGCGCTCGATCACCGCGCGCACCTCCGCACGTCCCGCCTGCACGGCGCTCAGCTCCTCGAACGCCGCGTTCGAGTTCGTGGCCACCATCCGCGCCAGCGTCGTCTTGCCAGATCCCGGCGGCCCGTACAGGACCATCGAGTGCGGCTTGCCCTGCTCGATCGCCGTGCGCAGCCCCGAGCCCTCGCCCAGCAGGTGGCCCTGCCCGACGAACTGCTCCAGCTCCGCCGGGCGCATCCTCACCGCCAGCGGATGCGCCTCGGACGGCTCATCGGCCTGAGCGCGTGACCGGGGGCCTGATCCGGGAGCGGCGGGATCGTCCTCGAACAGGGTCTCCATGGCAATCAGTATTCCGCGCCGCGCCCGCGGTGCCGGCTCGCGCAACAGGCGCGTACGCGTCGAATGCGGCTTCAGGTTCTTCAGGAGGTTGCCGACGAGTACGTGTCGAACCTTGTACCCGGTGTTTCATGTGGTGACCAAACTGCGGGACGGAGCCTCCCGATGAGCGTCGGCGCGGCCGAGCTGCTGCCGGGCGCGGGTGGACGCCTGGACAACCGCCTCGACGGTGCGGGCGGGATCTCGTACGTCGCGCGCTCGCCCCTGCAGCTGTTCTGGCGGCGCTTTCGCCGCGATCGCGTGGCGCTCGTCTCGCTCGGGTTCATCGTGGGGCTGATCGTCGTCGCGATCGCCGCGCCGCTGGTCGTCTCACTGCTCGGCCTGCCCGGCCCGAACGTGCAGAACCTCAACCTGACGAACTCGTTCGGCAGCCCGCTCGGGCCCAGCTCGGCCCACCCGTTCGGTGTGGACCCGCTCGGACAGGATGTCGCCTCGCGCGTGATCTACGGCACGCGCGTGTCGCTGATCGTGGGCATCGTCGGCACGGGCATAGCCACGGTGCTCGGCACGATCGTCGGCCTGCTCGCCGGCTACTACCGCGGTTGGACCGACACCCTGCTCTCGCGCATGGTCGATGTCGTGCTGGCGGTTCCGGTTCTGCTGCTCGGCCTCGGTCTGGGCGCCGCCTGCGAGGTGCGCGGCTGTCTCGGGGGCCACGTCCAGTCGGGCCTTGGCGTGATCATCTTTCTGATCGCCCTGGTCAACTGGACGTACATCGCGCGCATCGTCCGCGGTCTCGTGCTGTCGCTGCGCGAGCAGGAGTTCGTCGAGGCGGCGCGCTCGCAGGGGGCGTCGGACACGCGCATCATGGGGCGCGAGATCCTGCCCAACCTGTTCGCGCCGATCATCGTCTACGCGAGCCTGCTGATCCCGCAGAACATCCTGCTCGAGGCGGCTCTGTCGTTTCTCGGCGTCGGCGTGCGCCCGCCCACCGCCAGCTGGGGCCAGATGATCGCCGCCGCGACGCCGATCTTCAGTACCGCCTGGTGGTACATGGTCTTTCCCGGCATCGCCCTGCTGTTGACCGTGCTCGCGTTCAACCTGCTCGGCGACGGCCTGCAGGACGCTCTCAATCCGAGGCTCGCGCGATGACGCGATCCGCCACATACAGGCCACATACAGGAGGGGTATCAGTGTCTGAGTCAATCAGCAGGTCAGTGTCGGCCGCGCTCGTCGGGGGCGCGCTCGTACTGTTTGCGCTCGGGCTTACCGCGTGTGGCTCCAGCGGCGCCGCGGCTCCGAGCTCCAGTGGCATCAGCGCGCCTCCCGGGGTCCAGACTCCAGTGAGCGAGTCCCAGAGCGGGGGCGTCCGCGGTGGCACGCTGACGGTGCTCAACCACGAGGACTTCGAACATCTCGACCCGGGCCAGGCCTATTTCTCGATCGACTACGAGGCGATGTACGCGACCCAGCGCCCGCTGTACTCGTACAAGCCCAACACGTTCGCCACGCCCACCCCCGATATGGCTTCGGGCCCGCCGCAGATCTCATCCGACCGTAAGACCGTCACGGTCCAGATCCGCTCGGGCGTGCACTTCAGCCCGCCTGTCAACCGCGAAGTCACATCGGCGGACGTCGCCTACGCGATCGAGCGCGGCGCGAACCCGAACGTGCCCAACCCGTATTTCTCCACTTACTTCGGCTCGCTGGAAGGCGCGAGCAAGGCCAAGGGCGGGCCGATCCCCGGTATCACCACGCCGGACAGTCATACGATCGTGTTTCACCTCACAGAACCCAAGGCGCCGATCCTCGCCGCTGCGCTCGTGCTGCCGCTGAGCGCGCCCGTGCCCGAGGAATTCGCGAAGAAGCACGACGCGCACAGCCCGACCGAATACGGCAACTACCTGGTCGCGACCGGGCCGTACATGTTCAAGTCCAACAGCGAAGGTCGCGTGCTGGGGATCGGATATCAGCCCGGCAAGTCGGCGACGCTCGTGCGCAACCCCAACTGGAGCGCCTCCACCGACTTTCGCCCGGCGTACCTGAACCAGATCAACATCCAGATCGGCGGTGACACGAACATCATCGGCCGGCAGGTGCTGGAAGGCTCACACATGATCGAGAACGACGAAGTCGCGCAGGCGACGGTCCAGCTCGCGTATGAAAAATTCCGCTCTCAGCTGGAGATCTCTCCTGGGGCCGGCACGAACTACATCGCGGTCAACAATCACCAGGGCCCGTTCGCCAACGTAAACACGCGCAAGGCGTTGTGGGCGGCGCTGAACCGCGTCGCGATCAACAAGGCCCGCGGTGGCGAACTGGTGACGAACGTGATGACCCACTTCATCTATCCCGAAATCCCCGGCTTCGAACAGGCCGGTGGCCTCGCCGGCCCGCGCGTGGATTACAACGACTATCCGACGGGCAACGCCCAGGTGGCGGCCAAGTACATGCGCCTGGCCGGCTATCCCAGCGGCTCCTATACGGGCAATGCCACGCTGCAGATCGTCGGCGCCACCGGCAGCCCGACCGCCGAGGAAGCGGAAATCGTCAACCAGACGCTCAAGAGTCTGGGCTTCAAAACGAAGCTCAGCCTCGTCGACAAGTCGGTCATGTACTCGAAGTTCTGCGGCACCCCGTCGGAAGAGATCGACGTCTGCCCCAACGTCGGCTGGGCCGCGGACTTCGGCGACCCGCAGGCGGTGCTCGACGTCCCGTTCAACGGCACGCACATCGAATCCACCAACAACTCCAACTGGGGTCAGGTGAACGATCCGACGATCAACCGGCACATGGCCGCCGCCGAACTGGTCGTGGGCACGCAGGCGCGCGCGGCGGCATGGGCCGCGATCGACCGCGAACTGGTCGCTCAGGCCGCCGCGATCCCGTTTGCGTGGGACAAGCAGCCGAACATCGAGGCCCACGACGTGGCCGGCGTCGGCGATGTATGGAACCTCGGCGCGTGGGACTACAGCTATACGTCGCTGAAGTGACGTGCAGAGCTGCGAGATTCCGATGATCAGGCATTGCGACGATGGTGATATATGAGTTAAAGGAGACGTCCCGGGGAACGGCTCTCGTCGACTCGCGCGGGGATGCGCGGTATCCACTGGAACCGGCGACATGACCCAGTACATCGTCAGGCGCATCCTGTGGGGCGTGCTGCTGCTGATCTTGGTGTCGGCGTTGACGTTCGTGCTGTTCCGGATCCTGCCCACCGCCGAACCGGCACGGTTGCGCGCCGGGCACAACGCGAGCCCCAAGGTGATCGCCGAGCTGCGGGTGGACCTCGGGCTGAACAAGCCGCTGATCACGCAGTTCTGGCTGTATATGAAGGGCTTGTTCCTGCACTTCGATCTCGGCTACAGCTACACCAGCGGCGCGTCGGTCAAGAGCCTGATATTCGACCGCCTGCCCGCGACGCTGTCGCTGACGCTGGGGTCGGCGATCATCTGGCTGGCGATCGGGCTGCCGCTCGGGATCGTCTCGGCGCTGCGCCGGCGCACGCGCACCGATCGCGCCTCGATGGGGGCCGCGCTGCTGTTCATATCGGCGCCGGAATACTGGTTGGGCCTGATCGTGCTGTACCTGTTCGCCGCGGACATCGGCCAGATCAAGGTTCTGCCCGGGGCAGGCTCCTACGCCGGCCTGACCGCCGATCCGTCGAAATGGCTGACCTCGCTGATCCTGCCCTGGCTCGTGCTCGCCGCCGGGTTCGCCGCCGTGTATGCGCGGCTGATGCGCGGCAGCCTGATCGAGACGATGGGCCAGGATTACATCCGCACCGCCCGCGCCAAGGGCCTGCCCGAGCGCCAGGTCGTCCTGCGCCACGGTGTGCGTCCGGCGATCACGCCGATCCTGACGATATTCGCGCTCGACGTGGGCGTTCTGCTCGGCGGCGCGGTGCTGATCGAGACGGTGTTCCAGATCCCGGGTATCGGCCGCCTGAACTACGACGCGATAACTCACGCCGATTTTCCGATCATCCAGGGCACGGTGCTGCTCGCCGCGCTGTTCATCATCGTCGCGAACATCCTCGTGGACATCGCGTATGCCTATCTCGACCCGCGGGTTCGCTTTTCGTGATCATCTCGTCACCCCTGGCTGTGTCCTCAGTCGCTCGCGTACCTACGCCACGCTCCCTGCGTCCTTGCCAGGAACGACGATCTGACCCCGAAAAGGGTCTCTGTGAAGGATCGGTCTCACCGTGAGTCCCGAGCGTGAGCCTCTGCTGCGCATCGAAGACCTGCGCGTGTCGTACGCCACCGAAGACGGAGTGGTGCGGGCCGTGGACGGGATCTCCTATGAGCTCGGACGCGGGCGCACGCTCGGGATCGTCGGCGAGTCCGGGTCGGGAAAGACCGTGGCCGCGCTCAGCGTGCTGGGGTTGACGCGCGCGGAGGGGGCGACGGTCAGCGGGCATGTCTGGTTCGAGGGCCGTGATCTGCTGGCGCTCGCAGAGCCCGAGCTGCGGGCCGTGCGCGGCAATGAGATCGCGATGGTGTTCCAGGACCCGCTGTCGGCGCTGCATCCGCTGTACCGGGTCGGCGCGCAGATCGTGGAGGCGATTCGCGCGCATCGGAGCATCGCCAAGGCCAGGGCGCGCACGCAGGCGATCGAGCTGCTCGACCTCGTGGGCCTCCCCGATCCGGCGCAGCGCGTGGACGCCTATCCGCACGAGCTGTCCGGCGGCCAGCGCCAGCGCGCGATGATCGCGATGGCGCTGGCCAACGAGCCGAAGCTGTTGATCGCCGACGAGCCCACGACTGCGCTCGACGTGACCGTGCAGGCGCAGATCCTGGCCCTGCTCTCGCGGTTGCAGCGTGAGCTGGGGATGGCGCTCGTGCTCGTGACCCACGATCTGGGGGTCGTTGCCGAGATGGCCGATGAGATCGCCGTCATGTACGCGGGGCGGATCGTCGAGAGCGCTCCCGCCGAGCGCGTGTTGACCGCGCCCGAGCACCCGTATACGTGGGGTCTGCTGCGCTCGATTCCCACGCTCGACGGCCCGCGCGAGGAGCTGCTCACGCCGATCTCCGGCAGCCCCCCGAGTCCGCTGGCCCCCCCGTCGGGCTGTCGCTTTCACCCGCGCTGTCCCTACTCCGAGCCCGAGCACGCGCGCACCGACCCCGACCTGCTGGCGGTCGCAGGCCAGCCCGACCACCGGGTCGCATGCCTGCTGGAGTCCGGCGCGCGCCGGCGGCTGTGGGCACAGCTGCGCGACGGGCACGGCAGCGGCAGCACTTCCCAGCCGGCCCTCGCGACGATCGCGCCCGGCGGCGCGGCGGCCGATCCGGGGGAAACACCGGCCGAGCCGGGGAGGACGCCATGAGCTCGGCCGAGCCGCTGCTGCGGGTGAAGGGCCTGGTCAAGGAGTTCTCGATCGGCCGCGGTGTCGTGCTGCGGCGCAACGTCGGCGCGGTGAAAGCGGTGGACGGCATCGACTTCGATGTGCTTTGCGGCGAGACGTTCGGAATCGTCGGGGAGTCGGGCTCGGGCAAGAGCACGACCGCGCGCCTGATCGCGCGCCTGCTGGACCCAACTGCCGGTGAGGTGTGGTTCGACGGGCGCGACATCACGGCACTGCGCGGATCGCGCCTGAAGCAGGTCAGGCGCGACGTGCAGATGGTGTTCCAGGACCCGTACTCCTCGCTGAACCCGCGCCGGACGATCGGCTCGATCGTCGCCGAGCCGCTGGCGATCCATCGCGTCGAGCCCGATCGGGCCGCGCGCAGGCGGGCGGTCGCAGAGTTGATGCAGACGGTCGGGCTGAACCCCGAGCACTACAACCGCTACCCGCACGAGTTCTCCGGCGGCCAGCGCCAGCGCATCGGCATCGCGCGCGCGCTTGCGCTGGGACCCAAGCTGCTGATCGCCGACGAGCCTGTCTCGGCGCTGGACGTCTCGATCCAGGCGCAGGTGCTCAACCTGCTGCGCGACCTGCAGCGCCGGCTGGGCCTGACGATGGTGTTCATCTCCCACGACCTGTCGGTCGTCAGACACATGTGCGACCGCATCGCGGTCATGCACGACGGGCGCATCGTCGAGCTGGCGTCCAACGACGAGCTGTACAGCTCGCCCCGCGATCCGTATACGCGCGAGCTGCTCGCGGCGGTGCCGGGCGCCCGCCGGGTGCGGCAGCGTACGATCTCCGCATGAGCGATGGAGCACCGGGAGCACCGGGAGCACCGGGAGCCGCCGCGATGCCGGCGGGTGAGACGCCCCGAGCAAGCTCTGACCTGGCGGGTGAGACGCAGCGACTGCTGCGGGACCTGATTCGCTTCAACACGGTCAACCCTCCCGGCGCCGAGCTCCCCGCACAGGAACACCTCGCCGCGCACCTGGCGCAGGCGGGCTTTGAGTGTGAGCTGCTCGGCGCCGAGCCCGGGCGGCCGAATCTCGTGGCACGCCTGCGCGGAGAGCGGGACGGTCCGACGCTGTGCTACCTGGGCCATGTCGACACGGTGCTCGCCGACCCGCAGGAATGGAGCCACGACCCCTGGTCGGGGGATATCGCCGACGGGTACATGTGGGGGCGGGGCGCGCTGGACATGAAGTCCCAGGTCGCGGCCGAGATCGCCGCGGCGGCGACGCTGGCGCGCTCGGGCTGGCGCCCGCGCGGGGCGAGCTGCTGATCGTCGCCGTGGTCGACGAGGAGACGGGGGGCTCGCTCGGCGCGGAGTGGATCACGCAGACGCACCCCGACGTCGTGCGCTGCGACATGCTCGTCAACGAGGGCGCGGGGTGCGTGTTCGAGTACGGCGGCACACGCCGCTACGGGGTGTGCTGCGCCGAGAAGGGCGTGTTCCGGTTCACGCTCACGACCAGCGGCGTGGCGGGGCACGCGTCGATGCCGAGCATGGGCGAGAACGCGCTGCTGAAGATGGCGCCGCTGCTGGAGCGCCTCGGCGCACGGCGGCCCTCCTATGAGCTGACGGACGAGCCGCGCGCGTTTTTGAGCGCGATCGGCGAGGACCCTGACGATCTCGCGGGCTCGGTCGCGCGCCTGCGCGCCGCCGACGAGCGCCTGGCGACGATGTTCGAGCCGATGCTCGGCGTCACGTTCGCGCCGACCCGGATCAGCGCGTCGGAGAAGATCAACGTCATACCCAGCCGCGCCGTGCTGCGGGTGGACTGCCGCACGCCCCCCGGCCTCGGCGAGGCGGAGGTCAGGCGCGCGATCGCGGAGGTACTTGGATCCAACCTTCCCGGATCCAACCTTCCCGGATCCAACCATCCCGGATCCAACCATCCCGGATCCAACCATCCCGGATCCAACCACCCCGAAGAGGGCTTCGCGGTCGAGTTCACCGAGCGCGTGGTCGGCAACCGCTCACCCGTGAGCTCGCCGCTGATGGATGCGATCTCCGATTGGGTCTCAGAGCACGACCCGGGCGCCCGAACCGCGCCGACGATCCTGCCCGGGTTCACCGACTCGCGCCACTTTCGTGCCGCGTTCGCGGAGTGTGTCGCGTACGGGTTCTTCCCCCAGCGCCACCAGTCGCTGCTGGAGACGGCGCCCCTGATCCACGGTGCGGACGAGCGCATCGACGTCCGTGACCTGGCGTTCGCGGCTGAGTTCTTCAGGGACCTCGCGCTGCGTGTGCTGGGGTGAGCTGGAGGGCGCCGAGCCCGCACGGGCGGCGCCCGATCGGAGATCGACGGGATCTCCGATCGACCGCGCAGTGACCGCGGCCGCGCGCGTGCGTGGTCATGCGACGATTTCAAGACCTGTCCTGCTGAGCGGAGCAGGCGGCCGGTGGCCGGTAGCCTCACGACTCGTGCCGATCCCATGGCCGATCGCCCCACAACTCGTGCCGATCCCGCATAATGGTTGTCAGCCGGGTGCATCAGCCATGGGTGGCGACAGCTAGGGAGCAAGGATGACGACGGTGACGGCGACGTTCGTGCAGGAAATTCAGAACTGGGCCTACAACTGGTCCCCGGTCGTGATGATGTTGTTCTTCGGGGCGCTGCTGTATCTGATGTGGCGCACCCTGAAGGTGATGCCGCGGATCAAGCCGCAGCAGATCAAGCCGGCGTCGGACCAGTCGGTGTCGTTCGCCGACATCGCCGGTGTGGACGACGCCAAGGGCGAGCTGCAGGAGATCGTCGAGTTCTTGCGCGACCCGGCCCGGTTTCAGGCGCTGGGGGCGCAGGTGCCGAAGGGCATCCTCCTGCACGGGCCGCCGGGGACGGGCAAGACGCTGCTGGCGAAGGCCGTCGCGAACGAGTCCGGCGCGCAGTTCTTCGCTCAGTCGGCGGCGTCGTTCGTGGAGATGTTCGCCGGCCTGGGCGCGGCGCGCATCAGGCAGCTGTTCGCGATCGCCCGCAAGCACGAGCCCGCGATCATCTTCATCGACGAGCTCGACGCGGTCGGCGGACGGCGCGGGATGGACGTGTCCGGGGAGAAGGACCAGACGCTCAACCAGCTGCTGGTCGAGATGGACGGGTTTGCGACGAGCGGGCGCGTGGTGGTGATCGCCGCGTCGAACCTGCTGGACAAGCTCGACTCGGCGCTGTTGCGTCCCGGGCGCTTCGACCGCCAGGTGTTCGTGGTGCCGCCCGATGTCGCGGGGCGCGAAGGCGTCCTGGCCGTGCACACGCGCGACAAGCCGCTGGGAGAGGTCGACCTGGGGCTCGTGGCCAAGCAGACCAGCGGCCTGACCGGCGCGGACCTGGCGAACATCTGCAACGAGGCGGCCATCTTCGCCGCCCGCCGCGGCGCGAGCGCGATCGACGACGCGGACTTCGACAGCGCGCTGGAGCGCGTGATCGCGGGCGTGCAGTCGCGGCGCGTGCTGAACGCGCACGAGAAGCGGGTCGTCGCGTTTCACGAGGCCGGCCACGCGCTGTGCGGCGAGCTGCTGCCGTCGGTGGACCGCGTGCACCGCATCTCGATCGTGCCGCGCGGGCGCGCGCTCGGCTACACGCTGAACCTGCCCGCCGAGGACCGCTACCTGAAGACGCGCGAGGAGCTGCTCGACTACATGACGGTCCTGCTCGGGGGGCGTGTCGCCGAGCAGGTCGTGTTCGGCGCGATCACGACGGGCGCGTCGGACGATCTCAAGCGCGTGGCGGACATCTCACACTCGATGGTGCACGACTTCGCGATGGTCGGCGGCGGCGTCGGGCGCGCTCCGGACGGTGACGTGCGCCTGTCGGAGACGACGCTGCGCATCCGCGACGAGGAGCGCCAGGACCTGATCGAGGAGGCCAGGCGCGCGGCTCAGAAGATGGTCGTCTCCCACCGCCATCACCTGGACGCGCTCGCGCGCGAGCTGCTCGAGCACGAGGTGCTGGACCGCGACGCGATCGAGCGGATCATGACCGGCGTGCCGCGCCTGGAGCGCGCCCCCGGCGTCGGCCTGCGCGTGGTCGCCGCGGCCGCGCCTCACGATCCTCCGGCCGGCTCCGCGGCGATCGACCCGCCGCCAGCCGCCGGGATGGGGTCGTCTCCGGCGGTCCGAGCGCCGGGGACCGGAGCGCCGGGGACGACCCCGAGCGAGGGCCGAGAAACCCGCCGCCGATAGACTGCCCGGCGTGTTCGACCGTATCGACCATGTCGGCGTGGCCGTCGAGGAGATCGACGCAGCGCTCGAGCTCTATCGCGACCTGTTCGAGCTGGATGTCGCCCACCGCGAGATCGTGCAGGAGCAGGGCGTGGAGGCTGTGCTGCTGGACATCGGTGAGAACCATGTCGAGCTGCTCGCGCCGCTCGGTCCCGACACTCCGGTCGGAAAGTTCCTGGCCAAGCGCGGCCCGGGGCTGCACCATGTCGCCTACCAGGTGACCGACATCGACTCCACGCTCGCCGTGCTCGGACAGGCCGGGTTGCAGTTGATCGACAAGCAGCCGCGCGTGGGGATCGGCGCCACGCGGGTCGCCTTTCTGCATCCCAAGGCGATGGGCGGCGTGCTGGTCGAGATCGTCCAGCCCGCGGCAGGAGCCCACTGATGGCGGCGCTGCGCCGCATAAGCATCGGGTTTCAGGGCGGCCAGGTGCTTGCGCTGCGCGTCAGCGAGGCCCAGCTGAAGGGGCTGTACTCAGCGCTGCAGGACGGTGGCTGGCACGAGCTGGAGACCGAGGACGGGCCCGTGCGGCTGTATCTCGGGCAGGTCGTGTACGTGCGCGCGGAGGATGAGGACTCGCGCGTCGGCTTCGGTGCGTAGTCCTGTGGGCTCGCTGGACGATCGGCTGCTGTGCATCGCGCGCACGCGCGGCCATGGCGATCCACGGGTCGAGCGCGACGTTGCCCGATTCTCGCGGCTGGGCCAGCACGGGGGAATCTGGCTGGCGATCGGCGCAGGCGGCTGGGCGCTCGATCTCCCGCGCGCGGCGGACTGGCGCAGGGCGACGGTCAGGATCGCGGGCGTATATGCGCTGAACACGGCGATCAAGCTTGCCGTCCGCCGCCGCCGCCCGGAGCTGCCGGGGTTGCCCGCGCTGACGGACACCCCGACGCAGCTGAGCTTTCCCAGCGCTCACGCCTCGACCTCGTTTGCCGCAGCGCGTCTATACGCGCGCCTGGGACTGCCCGCCGCACCCCTGTACGCCCTGGCGGTGGGGCTGTCCCTGTCGCGGCTGTACCTGGGCGTGCACTACCCCTCCGACGTGCTGGGGGGAGCTGTGCTGGGCACAGTGGCGGGGGCGAACCGCGCCGAGCTAACGCTGCTCGTCGAATCCAGGCCAGGCAGGGTCGATGTCCTCGCTGCGAAGCAATGATGCTTCGATGGCAAGGACATCCTCGACGCCATGATCCTTGCCGAGGACATATCCGTCGGGAATCAGTCGCTCCAGCCGGCCGTTCTTTTCATGAGGTTGTATATCTCGTCGTGTAGCCATGGTGGCTTTCCAGATGCTTTTCGTTGACGGCGAGCGATCAGCAGCGCGTATGTCTCGGCTATCAGCTCGTGCGTATAGTTGTGACGACGATACGCCGCTGAGCGGATGACCTCGCGAACCCCAGCCGGGGCGAGGTCCAGGAGCCTGTTGCCTGCGCTCACGTCCTCGGGCGAGCACCGCACGAGGCTCAGCGCGTGGCCCCACTCGTGCCATGCGATGCGCGCGATGAACGCTTCCCGCGTGCGCTCGTCCAGAGCGGTGAGTCGGGGATGGCCCACATCTACGAGAACGATCCGTAGCTTTGGGATCCATACGCCCAGCGCGTGATCCAACCCGCTTCGAGTCGAGCGCGTGAGCGCGGATTGCCCGGCCGAGCGCAGAAACCCATCGACCGCCGCGCCGAGCGGCCTGTCGACCGCCTGCCACTGCGATGCTCCGATCTCTTCCAACAGCTCGCGGTGATCGCACGGCAGGCTCAGCCACGCAGACCGCAGCACTCGATCCGCCCGCTGAGATGCGGCCTTGCTCAGACGTCCGCCGCGCTGCGTGCCATCGCGCTCGGACATCACACGGTTCGAAGCGGATCGGCGGATCGTCCGGAGAATCGGCCTGGCGGCATGAGACGTGGAGTTCTCACCACCTCCTCTTCCGACAGACCTGCCCTCGCGGGACACCGCGTAGAAAACTTTGCGGTGGGATCGAGACTGTGTCGAGAGGACCCTTCGGCCGCGTCTGCGCCCGGGTGCGTATCGTCTCGCTCCGATGGAGGGAGCCTCGAGATGACCGCACCGGATAAACGGGTGCGCGGGTGAGCACCAGGATCGGCATCGTGGGGATGCCCAACGCGGGGAAGTCCTCGCTGTTCAACGCACTCACCAAAGCGGGGGCGGAGGCGGCGAACTACCCGTTCACGACGATCGAGCCGAACGTCGCGGTCGTGCCCGTGCGTGACGAGCGTCTGCAAGAGGTTGCGCGGACCGTCGGGGCCTCGGAGATCGTGTGGGACACGATCGACTTCCATGACATCGCGGGGCTTGTCGCTGGCGCCCATCAGGGCGAGGGGCTGGGCAACCGCTTCCTGGCGAACATTCGCGAGACAGATGCGATCGTGCACGTCGTGCGGGCGCACTCAGACGAGGGGGTCGTGCACCCCGAGGGCAGGGTCGATCCGCTGGCGGACATCGCGACGATCGAGACCGAGCTGGCGCTTGCCGATCTGGAGCAGGCCGAGCGCCGGATCGAGCGCGTCGCCAAACAGGCGCGGGGCGGGGACAAGGTCGCGGTCGCCGAGGAGGCGTGGCTGGCAGAGGCGATCGCCGCGCTTGGAGCCGGCAGGCCCGTGCGCACCGTTCCATTGCCCGAGGAGGCTCCGCACGCCGCGCGCGACCTCGGCTCGCTGACGGCCAAGCCGGTGTTGTTCGTCGCCAATGTGGACGAGGGCTCGGACGGGGTGCCCGCCGAGATCGCCGCTCACGCAGAGACGCAGGGAGCACGCGCGGTGGCGGTGAGCGCGCGCATCGAGGCCGAGCTGGCCGAGCTTGACGACGAGGATGCGAGCGCGATGCGCGCAGAATTGCTGGCCCATCCGCCGGGCGAGTCAGGCCTCGAGCGTGTCGCGCGCGAGGCGTTCGCGCTGCTTCAGCTGATCGCCTTCTTCACCGCCGGTGAGGCCAAGCCCGCCCAGTCTTGGCACCTGCGCGAGGGCCTGACTGCATGGCATGCCGCCGGGGAGATCCACACGGACATCCAGCGCGGATTTGTGCGCGCCGAAGTGATCGGCTGGCGCGAGCTGGTCGATGCGGACGGTTATGCCGGCGCGCGCGACCGCGGGACGTTGCGGCTGGAGGGCAGGGACTATGCGATGGCCGACGGGGACGTGATCACGGTCAAGTTCACGCCGTAGGGCGGCGGGCTGAACAGCAGCGGATCGGGCAGCGGATCGCGGCTCGGTGGCAGCGATCCGGCGGGCGACTGTGGGTCGCCTCGCGGCGAGCCGGACACATAGGCACGGACACATAGGCATAGAAGTTGGACGCACAGAGATAGATGTTGGACGCACCGGGTGGTATCCTGGACGCATGGGATGGGTGCTGGGCAAATCGGCGGACAGGATCGGGTGCAGCGAGCGCACGCTGCGCCGGTACATCAACGTAGGCCTGCTGCATGGTCGCCGGGTGGCCGGCGGCCAGCTCGAACTGTCACACGCGGAGGAGGCCTATCTACGCGGTCACTGGACGCTGCTCAGCAAGCTGATGGGAGCGCTGCGCACGGAGCGCGACGTGCGCCTGGCGGTCCTGTTCGGCTCGACCGCAACCGGCGAGGACACTCCGGTCTCGGATGTGGACCTGCTGATCGTCCACCGCCGCACTGAGGTGATGGCGCAGGTGGATTTGCGTATGCGTCTGCGGCGCGCGCTGGGCACGCCTGTGGATGTCGTCATGCTGGAGCAGGCCGAGATGCAGCCCCCGCTGCTCGCCGATGTCCTGCGCGAGGGGCGCGTGTTGATCGACCGTGACGATCTCTGGGGCTCTCTCCAGCAACGTCGCGACGAGATCCTGGCGGCGGGCGCCCACGAGGACCAGCTGATCATGGCCCGTGCACACGCGACGCTCGCTGCCGCCAGCGAAAGATTGGCGCAGGCGCAGGTGTGAGCGCGGCCGGCGTGTCCAAGGGCCAGCGCCGGATCGCCGCCATCCTCCAAGAGATCCCCGCTGCGCGCGAGCAGTTGCTCGTGGCGATGGACGGGTTTGGACCGGACTTTGCGGAGGAGGGGTTTGTCGCTGCCGCGCAGTCGCCGGATGCGCACGAGCGCAACCGGGTGGCGATCGTCGAGCGCGAGTACGAGGTGTTGCTCAATTGGCTGGGAGAGCTTGCGGCGCGTGGGCTTGCAGAGGGACAGCGCCTTGGGGTGGTGGACAAATCTCCCGGCCGTTTCTGGGAACGACTCGCCACGCTCGGCGTCATCTCGCATGAGTCCGCCGCGCGCCTGCAAAAAGCCAAGGAACTGCGTGACATCCTCGGCCACGCCTACCCGCTCGCCAATTGGAAAATCCTGCACGAGGGCGTCCTTATCCTCGTCGACGAGCTCGATCCCTATCTCGACAGTCTCAAACGTTGGATATCCAAGGAAGAGATTCTCCCGGCCTGAGCAGCTGTCAGCTGTGCTTGCCCGCCAGCTCCTCCAACCGCTCGGCCAGACGCGCCATGCCCAGCTCACGCGCGGCGCTCGCACCGGCGAGGAAGTCCGTGACATGGTCGGGCGGCCGTCGAACATCCATGTGTACGAGCGTGGCGATCTCCTTGAAGACACGCAGCAGCTCGGCGTTCTCACGCAGCGCAGCGGTGGCCCGCGGACGAATGTGTCGGTCGTCCGATTCGGCGGCCGCCAGCACGCCCTCCAGTGAGCCATGGCGCAGCAGCAGTTCGGCCGCCGTCTTCACACCGACGCCCGGCGCGCCCGGCAGGCCGTCGGAAGGGTCGCCGCGCAGCGCGATCAGGTCGGGTACCAGCTTGGGACCGATCCCGTGATATCGCTCACGCACCTGCGCCGGTCCGATCTCGCCCGCGAAGCGTCCTTTGGCCAGTTGAGCGATCGTGACGTGTTCATCGACTGCCTGGAACAGGTCGCGGTCGGCCGTCAGCAGCAGGGCCTTGCCGCCCGCCTCCGCCTCCACGCGCGCATGGGAGAACATCGCGTCGTCGGCCTCCAGCTCGCCCGCGTCGCACACCGTCCAGCCCAGGCTCTCCATCAGGGCCGGCGCCTGCACCCACTGCGCGCGCAGCTCGGCCGGCATCGGCTCGCGGTGGGCGTGATACGGCGGGTACATGCGCACTCGGTAGACGGCATGCTCGGCGCCGACACACGCCACGACCGCGCGCGCCGGGCGCTCTTGCATGACGGTCAGCAGCGCGTTGACCATTCCCAGCAGCGCGTTCACGGGCCGTCCCTCGCTGTCCACGATCGACCGGGGCAGCCCGAAGAACGCGCGATACAGCAGCCATGGCACGTCGGCGATCAGCAGCGGGTCGGGCACTTATTCCGACAGTGTGCCGCCTGCCGGGCTGGGCTGCGTCCCACCCGGCGCCCGGGCCCCGCCCTGTGGCCCCGTCGGTGTCGCGGGGGTGGCGGGAGTGGTGCTCGCGGCCGGGTTCGCCGCGGGAGATCGTCCGCTGCGATCGGGTTGCGGCTTGACGGGACCTCTGCCGGAACGGACGCCGAAGAACGCCCAGGTGTCCTGCAGCCCCAGCCGCGCCGCCAGCTCCGGTCCGCCGACTCGGGTGCTGCCCGCCGAGCCGAGGATCGCGGCGGTCAGGATTCGAGGCGAGTAGCCGCGTGTGAGCACTTCGATGCCGCGGAATCCGCCCTTGACAAGCCCTCGCAGGCGGGCGGCGGCGGCGGCGAAGCTGAGGCTGAGCTTCCAGTCGAACTGCGAGCCCGAGTCGTAGGGGTCGGGCACGCCGCGCAGCCACGGCTGCGGTTCGGAGCCGGGGAACGCGTTCTGGACGTCCTCGGTCATCCCGCCGGAGCTGGCGAAGAAGTAGGTGATCGCCGGTCGGCCCGCATAGGTGACGATCTGCCCGGCGGTCGCGGCGACTGCGGCATTGGTCTGCGCCGTTTCGGCGGCGACGCCGCGATAGACCTGCGAGCGCGTGTCGGCGTACACGTCGAACTGCTGGCCGATCTTCGATCGGTCGCCGGCGTGTGCGGTCAGCGCGTAGGTACGGCTCGCCACCGCCTGCGCCTCGAGTGCCGCGAGCGGCCATTCGGCGGGGACCTCGGCTGAGACGACGCCGCGGACGTACCGTTCGAGCGGGATCCGTTGCACGTGCCCGCCGATCAGCACGCGTACGATCGCGCCGGCAGGCGCCTGCCCGATCGTGGTGGCGGTGTAGTAGTGACCCAGGATCGCCTGGTAGGTCCAACCGTGCCTGGCGTAGCCATACGCCCCGTCCTGGCTCATGCCGACGCCGTGGCCGTCGCCTGCGCCCGTGATCACGAGCGTCGCGGCGCGCGCGGGGGATATGGGGACGACCGAGAGGGCGAGCGCGGCGAGCGCGCTCGTCAGCAGGGCGGGTAGGCGTGGGGGGCGGTGATAGGTTGATCCGATGGCGAGCATCCGTGCTCAGAGCAACACAGCCGGTCAGCCGTGGTCGTGGTCGGTGGTCAGATGTCGTATGGGCTCTTTCTCGGACGTTGCGCTCGGCGCATGAGCGTTGCACGATGACTGGCGCGGTCACCGAGCGAGCAGTCCTGGAGCAGGTTCCGAGGGGCCTGTACATCGGCGGCGAGTGGCGCGATGCGACGGGCGGTGGGACGCTGCCGGTCGAGGACCCCTCGACGGAGCGGACGCTGGTCGAGGTGGCCGACGGGCAGGTCGCCGATGCGCTGGCGGCGTTGGGGGCGGCGGCGGACAAGCAGGCCGAGTGGGCCACGACCGCGCCGCGCGAGCGGGGGGAGGTGCTGCGCCGGGCCTATGAGGCGATCGTCGCCCGCGCCGACGAGCTGGCGCTGCTGATGACGCTGGAGATGGGCAAGGCGCTGGCCGAGTCACGCGCCGAGATCGCCTATGCCGCCGAGTTCTTTCGCTGGTTCTCCGAGGAGGCCGTGCGCGTGCACGGCCGCTACATGGTCAACACGACGGGGGCCGGGCGCATCCTGACGATGCGCCAGCCGGTCGGCCCGTGCGTGTTCGTGACGCCGTGGAACTTCCCGACGGCGATGGGCACGCGCAAGATCGCCCCGGCCATCGCGGCGGGGTGCACGATGGTCGTCAAGCCCGCCCAGCAGACGCCGCTGTCGATGCTCGCGCTCGCGCAGATCCTCGAGCAGGCCGGGCTGCCGGGGGGAGTGCTGAACGTGATCACGGCTCGACACTCGGGCGCCGTGATCGAGCCGCTGCTGCGCGATGAGCGCACGCGCAAGCTGTCGTTCACGGGCTCGACCGAGGTCGGGCGCACGCTGATCCGGCAGTCCGCCGAGCAGGTCCTGCGCGTGTCGATGGAGCTGGGCGGCAACGCGCCGTTCATCGTGTTCGACGACGCCGATCTCGACGCGGCCGTCGAGGGCGCGATGACCGCGAAGATGCGCAACGTCGGCGAGGCGTGCACCGCGGCCAATCGCTTTCACGTGCACGAGTCGGTCGCGGATGAGTTCGCGCGGCGTCTGGCTGAGCGGATGGGAGCGCTGACCGTTGGCCGGGGCACCGAGCCGGATGTGGACGTCGGCCCGCTGATCGACTCCGCGCAGCGGGGCAAGGTCGCGGAGCTCGTCGACGACGCCGTGGCGCGTGGCGCGCAGCTCGCGCTCGGCGGCAGCGCGCTGGCCGGAGGGGGCTACTTCTACGAGCCGACCGTCCTCACCGGGGTGCCCCCGGGCGCGCGCGTGCTGGCGGAGGAGATCTTCGGGCCGGTCGCCCCGATCGCGACGTTCTCGACCGAGGCCGAGGCGCTGGACGCGGCCAACCGGACCGAGTACGGGCTCGTCGCCTACGTCTACACGCGCGACCTGTCGCGCGCGCTGCGCGTGTGTGAGGGGATCGAGTCCGGCATGATCGGCCTCAACCAGGGGATCGTCTCCAATCCGGCCGCCCCGTTTGGCGGTGTCAAGCAGTCGGGGTTCGGGCGTGAGGGCGGGTTTGAGGGGATCGGGGAGTATCTGGAGACCAAGTACGTGGCCGTCGGGTTGTAGGGCAGGAGTCGCCGGGCTGATGTCGCCGGGCTGATATATCGCTGACGCGCCTACGCGGCGGCGCGCGAGCGCTTCACTGGGACGCTTCCCGACGCCTACTCCTCCTCCTCGTCAGGTCGCCCGCCGACGCTTCGAAGCATCATCGCCTCGGCCATGCGCAACAGCCCGATGGTGGTGTGAGGGCGCGCTTCGCTCGAGCGCACGGACACGCTGGAGCCATGCGGTCCGATGACCTCGACGATGGTGCAGACATCGCCGACCTCGCAATCGTCGCCGAAGCGGGATTCGAGCGCCTCCATCTGTTCGGCCACGACCCGGCCCATCTTCGACTGATCAAGCGTCATCGGTGCTCCTTTCGGTTGGGTGGTCCGAGAGCTCGTCGTGCGGCGGATCGTATGGTTGCGCAAAGGCAGGGCGATGCCCGCAGCGACGCCGGCGTCGAGGACGGGGCGGATGTTGCCGAGCGCGGCAGGGGCGGATCCGCAGCGGGCCCGGACGCAGCAGCAGCGGGCCTGGCAGTAGCGGGCTCGGATGCCGCAGCGGGCCTGGCAGCAGCAGCGGGCCTGGCAGCAGCAGCGGGCCGGACGCAGCAGCGGGGCCCCGGTCGGGGATCAGTGCCCGGCGTGCTGCAGCTGGCTGAGGTCGATCGCGTTTGCCGGAGCCGACAGCGGGACGGGCTGGTTCCAGTTGGTGAAGGTGACGTGCCCGGTTTCGGAGCCGCGCTTGACTATTTCGATCGGGTAGGGCTGACCGGTCGTGGCGACGAACAGGGAGCCGTTCTCGGCGGTGTCCTTGAGCTCGATGACAGGCTGCCCGGAGATGGTCGTGGTGGGACCCTTGGCGAGCGTGGTGTGGCCCGCGAGGGCCTGGTCGAGCAGCCGGCTGAGGTCCGTCAGCGAAGCGAGCGTCGCCAGTTCGCCGCTGGTGGCGGATGCCTTCAGCCACTTGCCCTGGAACAGCTGTGCGGCGGCGGGGCCGCCGAAGTGACTGTAGAAGGTGGGGTTGCCTTTGATGTAGGCGGTGCCGCCGACGACGATCAGTTCGAAGGACAGGCCCCCCTCGGAGAGCTGACCGCGGCCACCATGGCCGGCGACGAGATCCAGGTTGAGCGTGATCGGCGATCCGGCGCTGCTGAGCGCGCCCGCGACGTGCACGGAGCTCGCGCTGTCGGCGGCGGCCTTGGTCGCGGCGAGGATCTCGCTGGGCGTTTTGGACGCGATCCCGTTGCCCGAAGAGGAGCTGCTGCCGCAGCCGGCGATCGCGACGGCGATCAGCGCCGGGAGCAGGACAGCGAGCAGGGGGCTGGTGGTGCGGCGGAGCATTGCGGCGCAGCGTAGCCGACCAGGTGGACGCCGGCCGCCTTCGGGAGCACCCGGAGACAGCCCAGCCCGCCGCCCGCGATCGTGAGATCGCAGGCTTGAGCATTTCAAATCCCACAATCTATTTCATGGCGTGCTCTATGCGCCGAAAGCGCGAGTGCGCGGCTCAAGTCCGATGCGGGAGATGCCGAACGCGAGATTGGACCGGTGCGCGATGGAGCCCATAAGCAAATGAACGGTGCGATCCAGCTCGACACGAGGGCGCTTCGTGCGCGCGAAGCGGTCATTCGTCGTCTCCAGACGGGCGTACGCGCGTGGACCGGAGGGGTGGTTAGGAAACTGGAGAAGACGGGTAGGGTCGATCGGATGAACGTCGGCAGCTCCGACAGGCGCCCCGAGCGAGCCTCCGGAGGCGGCCGTTCCGAGCAGGCGCCTGGAGGCGGCGGTCCGCGTAGGCGCGTGGCGTGGCGATGGGCGGCCGGACTGGGGATCGCGCTGGCGGCGGGCGCGGGGGCCGGAGCGGTGCTGGCGGATGGGCCGGCGCTGACGGTCGGGTGCGTGCTCGTGCTGGCGCTCGCGGCCGGGGCGGTCGGTTGGCTCGCGGGCGAGCGTCACAGGGTACGGCTCGAGCAGGAGATCGGCGATCGCTCGATCGAGCTGCGCAAGGCGATGACAGAGCTCGAGATCGCGCAGGCGGAGACGGTGAGAAGGCTGTCGATGGCGGTCGAGTTCAGAGACGAGGACACCGGCGCTCACATCGAGCGGATCGGACGGTTCTCGACGCTGCTGGCGGAGCAGATCGGGATGGAGGAGGAGCTGTGCGAGCGGATGAGTCACGCGGCGCCGCTGCACGACGTCGGCAAGGTGGCGATCCCGGATGCGATCCTGCTCAAGCCGGGCAAGCTGACGGCGCAGGAGCGCGCGATCGTGGAGACGCACGCCGAGGAGGGGCACAGGCTGCTGAAAGGATCCAGCTCGGCGATCCTCGATCTCGCGGCGACGATCGCGCTGAGCCACCACGAGAAGTGGGACGGCAGCGGGTACCCGCGGGGCGTGGTGGGCGAGTCGATCCCGATCGAGGGGCGGATCGTGGCGATCGCGGACGTGTTCGACGCGCTGACGAGCGACAGGGTGTATCGCAAGGCGTTCGCGGTGGACGAGGCCGTATCGATGATGCGCGAAGAGCGGGGCAAGCATTTTGACCCGGTGCTGCTGGACGCGTTCATGGAGGTGCTCGGCAGCTCGGGGCCGGATGCGCGCGAGCCGGCGCCGCCCGACCCGAGCGCGGTCGCCGACAGCGCGCTGGAGACGTTCGTGACTGCGCTCGAGCGCAGCGACGCCGAGATGGCCGAGGGCGCGGTCGCCCAGGCGATCGAGGACGGCGTGGCGGCGGTGGAGCTGCCGGGAGAGGTGATCGAACCGGCGCTGAGGCGGGTGGCGGAGCTGAAGGAGCAGGGCGAGATCGACGCCGAGCGCGAGCGCCGGGCGATCGGGATCGCGCGGAGGGTGTTGGCAACGTTGCGCAGGTACATGCTGGGTCGCAACGAGGAGCTCCAGGCGCTGGCGCGGATCGATGAGTCGATCGAGCTGGTCGAGGGCTTGCTGGCGGCCAGGACCGTCGTGGCCGGCGAAGAGCAGAGTCGGGATGCGTCCAGGGCCCACGCGGTCCGCTGACGTCGCCCAGTCGCTGGGCGCCGCCGCCGACGCCGGACAGCCCGGCGAGGGAGGCGAGTCGCGCACGGCAATGTCGGTGCGCTCGGGTAGGGTTCCCGCGGTATGAATGACAAGCAGGCAATCGTCACCGGCGGCGCCGGGTTCATCGGCTCGCATGTCGTGGACTCGCTGCTGGCGGACGGGTACGGGGTGACGGTGATCGACGACCTGTCCTCCGGCAAGGCGAGCAGGGTGGCGAGCGACGCGCGGCTGGTCGAGCTGGACATCGTCGACGGGGCTGCTGTGAAAAAGGTCGTGCAAGAGGTCGGCCCGGAGGCGGTGTTTCACCTGGCGGCGCAGGCGAGCGTGACGGCGTCGGTGGCTGACCCGGGCAGGGACTGCGAGGTCAACGTGAGGGGAACGCTGAACGTGGTCGTCGCCGCGAACGAGCGGGGCACGCCGGTCGTGTTCACCTCGACCGGCGGCGCGCTGTACGGAGACGACGCGCCGATGCCGACGAGCGAGGAGCGCGAACCGGCGCCGCTGAGCCCGTACGGGGCATCGAAGTGGCGGCCGAGGCGTACGTGAAGACGTGGGGGGTCGCGGGGGGCGTGGCCAACGCGGTGGCACGGCTGGGGAACGTGTACGGGCCCCGGCAGAACCCGCACGGGGAGGCCGGCGTGGTGGCGATATTCGCGCACAAGCTGTACACGCGGCGAGCGCCCGAAGCTGTACGGGCACGGGAAGCCGACGCGGGATTATGTGTATGTCGGAGACGTGGTCAGCGCGCTCAGGGCGGCGGCGGGCAAGACGGGCACGTACAACGTGGCGACGGGCGTGGAGACGGACGTGATGACCGTCTGGAGCGAGCTGCGCGCGGCCGCGGGCGCAGATGTGCAGCCGGAGCTGGCGGACCTGCGCGAGGGCGAGCTGGAGCACAGCTGCCTGGACGCGAGCAGAGCGGAACGGGAGCTCGGCTGGCGCCCGGAGGTCTCGATCAGCGAGGGATTGCGCAAGACGTATGAGGCGTTCGTGCAGGAGTTCGAGCGGGCTGGGTAGGGGCCGAGTCCCCGCGACGTGCGGGGACCGTGCGCAGCGACCGCGGCGACGCGCGTGCGCCAGATGAAGCGCTCGCAGTAGGAGCGCGAACGTGGAGCCGCACTGGAGCGGTCGGCGACCGAAGCGTGCATGACGCGGCCGGATCGGTGCACGCGGGCCGGGCCGGACGCGGGGATGCGACGGCGAAGGCGATGAACGGAGGCCGGACGCAGCCGTTAAGATCGTGGCGCGGCCAGATAGCTCAGTTGGTAGAGCACACGACTGAAAATCGTGGTGTCCCCAGTTCGAGTCTGGGTCTGGCCATCGGAAAATCGCTGCAAACGGGCATGTTTTGAGATAGCGATCGCTATCTCGGCTGCCTCGGTATGGTCGTCGCGGCACAAACCGCGGCACAAACCCTTGACAATAGTGCCCTGTTCTGAGCCCGCTGCCGCGTCTCGAGAAGCCTTACGAGGCAGCATGTCCGGGCGACAAATGGCTTATCCATGCTGTATCGACATGGAGAATCCGAACTTCATGGCGAGCCTCGAATCAAAGACAACATCAGTTGGAATCGTGATGCCCTGAGAACGAGTTCTGGGCTGTTCGAGTGTCCCGCCATGAGTGCATAAGCTCTAAAGCGAAAGAGGACAGATGATCGTCTACTGCGGATGTCAAGCTCTGTGCGTGGCGGGGGCAACGAAAACCAGACTGCGATGCCTGGGCTCATATCGAGTTGTACAGAGTTTTATAGGGTTTACGCGATCTCGATAAACTCCTATAGCCGGTCGGACGGGGCTCATCGAGGGGTTGTGCAGGTCGCAGGAGTAAAAGCGTCAGTGGGCTGGGGGAGAAGCCTCACGGCGCCGATCAGGCGTCGATGGCTGAGTGCTGGCGGAGGTACTCGCGAAGGTAGGGCAGCGCGAAGTCGACGTAGCCGTGGCGGGTGGGGTGGATCAGCTCGGCTGCGATCAGCCGTAGGCGGTACTGGCTGGCGTAGTTCACGTCGGCACCGAGGCGCTGCTGAATGTCGGCCATCCTGGACGGGCCGTCGTCCTGGGCCATCGCGAGCAGGAATGACTTGTCGATGTCTGAGGCGGCGCTCAGCGCCGGCTCGTGGATGAGCGCACCGAGCCTGCGCCGCGCTCGGGCGACCCCTTCGGTGGCGTCGGCGGCCGTGATCTCCGCTGCGCTCGGGTTCACCCGCCAAACCTGGGTGCCGACTAGCTGCAGCAGGAAGGGGTAGCCGCGGGCTCCGTCGACCATGATCTGCAGGGCCTCCTCGCCGATGCTGCGGCCGGCTGTTTGGATCGGTTCGCGCAGCGCGCGTTCAACCTCGGCGCGCGCCACCGAGCCCAGCGTGTGCCGTTCGGCGCGGCGCAGGAAGGTGAGCACGTCGTCGTTGACGACGTCGCTGACGCTTGCAGCTAGGCCAGCACCGGCGAACGCCAGCTCCCGATTCTCGCGGAACGCATGCTGCACGACGGTGGCTAGCTCGCGTAGCTCTTCGATTTGGTTGTGGTGGATCTCGTCAAGCGTGATCAGGACCCCGGTGCTCTGCTCGGCCAGCAGGTCGGTGAGCATCTCGAGCTGGTTACGCAGACCTGCTTGGACGACGTGCGCCTCGATCGTGCTCCAGGTGAGAGAGCCGAGATTAAGTGGAGCGCCCACGCCGCTCATGCGGCGCTGCACCGCCTTGGGGTCGAAGTCGCGCAGCAGTCGTGGGAGGTGCTGCTGGGTCATGCGGGAGACGAAGCCAGGGGTCGCGGTCTCGCTGACGATGAGCCAGCCGCGCTGGCGTGCGCGGTCCTCGACGGCGTTGAGCATGACCGTCTTGCCGGCGCCGCGAGCGCCGGTGTACAGCGTCGCGCGGCCCGCCGCTCCGGGGCCATCTTCAAGTGCCTCGGCGAAGTCATCGAGCAGGTCGTCGCGGCCGACCAGCAGCGGTGGGCTGACCCCGAAGCTCGCGTGGAATGGGTTGCTCATCCGACCACCATACCCGATCCCTTTAGAGGTTTTTAGAGTTTTTAGATTCGGTTAGAGGTGGCTCAACGGCCGGTGAGCGTGGCATCTGCGGCTCGGGTAGCTCGCCGGGGTTGCCTACATAACCCAGGCACCACAACCACGACCAATGACTACCGCCAACCGATTCCAGACGGGCAGGCGCTGAACACGGCGTTCAAGCGCTTCAAGGAGATCGCCGACCGAAAGAAGCAGGTGACGGCGATGGACCTGGAGGCGCTCGTCACCGACGAGCGGCGCAGCGAGGACATCGCCGGCTACTCGCTGGACTCCTTCGAGGTCGAGGCTTCGTCGCTGCGCCCAGCGCACGCCAAGGTCTCGATCACGCTGCCCGAGGGTGGCGTCGGCACAGGCTCATTCATCGGGGACGGACCGATCGACGCCGTGTTCCAGGCCATCAATTCCGCTACCGGCGTCGCCGCCAAGCTCAGCGAGTTCACGATCGGCGCCGTCACCGAGGGTCAGGACGCGCTCGGCGAGGTCTCTGTCGTGCTCGGGATCGAAGGGTTCACCGGGGCCGGGCAGGGCGTGTCCACGGACACAGCACATGACGTCGATGTCATCGGCGCCGTCGTCGCGGCACAGGTAGCCGCGCCCGTCCTGCGCACGGCTGGCGGCGGCACCCTGCTGGTCACCAGCGGCGGCTTCGCCGACAATCCAGTGCCCGCACTGGCGAGCCTCTCGATGGGGAAGGCCGCCCTGCGCTCGGCTCAAACGCTGATCGCCGCCGGCGTCCGAGAGGACGGCATCCACGCCGCGACCGTCACGATCGCCGGTGCCGTCAAGCCGGGGACGGACTTCGACCCGGACCACATCGCGGAGCTTTTCTGGACCGCCCACACCGACTCGAAGGACGCCTGGCAGACCGAGTATCGGTTCACAGGCGCATAGCGACGCCAGGCAAAGAACTGCTCTAGCCAAACACCGCGGCCAGTGGCCACACCTCGTGAGAAGCAGCTAACTCTGCTCGCCGCCGTGCTCGGGACGAGCGTGGTCTTTCTCGACGCGACGGTAACCAGTGTCGCTTTGCCCGCTGCTCGAGTACGCCTTAGAAGGCATCGTTGTCGCGACCCGCGCGACCTATGCCAACCGCTACATCTCGGTGCTCACGCTCGAAGGACGCAAGGTGACTCAACCCCTGCTGCGCGTCACCCTCAAGCGCCAGTTCGCCGACTACTGCGCGAAGCTCAAATAGGTGCTCGGGACCGCCCCGTAGCGCTAGGCGGACTCGGCTGTCGTGACGCCGAGCTTGGTCAGGAAGCTGCGGTAGTCGGTCTGCACCCACTCCTCGGCCAGCCGCCGGTCGTCGTCGTAGCGGAAGGTGCCGATCAGCTCCCACTCGAAGTGCTCCTCGGTGGGCTCGACGGGGCCGATGGGCGAGTAGGTGAAGACGCTGGTGAAGTCGCCGGAGAATGTGGTGCGCGCCGCCAGGAAGTTATCCTCAACGATGATCTGCTCCGCGTCGCTGATGGACGAAGTCGAGGACGACGACGCGGAAAGGGCCAAAGCCGAAAGCGTCGATGGCGCTATGATCGGCTCTGTGCCTGAGTCGTCTCTGCCTCTAACCGGCGGCTGCAACTGTGGCGCGGTGCGCTTTGAGCTCACCGAGCCGCCGCTCCGCGCCGGATACTGCCACTGCACCCGCTGTCAACGACGAACGGGCACCGCCGCCTCGCCATCGGCGATCGCCAACGCCGGGACTTTTCGAATTGTCAGTGGCGAGGACCACATCCGGCGCTGGAACGCAGGTGACGGAGCCGACAAGGCATTCTGCGGCACCTGCGGCTCAGCGCTGTTCGGACAGCATCCGGAGAACCCGGAGTTCATCAACGTTCGCATGGGATCCTTCGACAGCGACCCCGGGGTACGGCCGATGGGTCGCCTGCATGTTGCCAGTGCCGCCGTTTGGGAGCCAATTCCCGACGACGGCCTGCCCCGCCTTCCCGGACCTCTCGAAGCGTAACTCCACGCCGCGCCGGCTCGGCCAGAGGGCTTAGAATCTCGTGCATGCCGATCGGCGAGCAGCCCGTCTTGGTCGAGGACACGATGCCGCCCGGCCACGTCGAGGGCAAGTTCACGGGCGCCAAGGGGCTCGAGATCTTCTGGCAGTCCTGGCGGGCGCAGGCGCCCACGCGTGCTGTCGTGGTCATCTCTCACGGCGCCGGTGAGCACAGTGGTCGCTACGAGCGTCCCGCGCTAGAGCTCGCTGAGCTGGGCTATCCGGTGTATGCGCTCGACCACCGCGGTCATGGTCGCTCGGAGGGTCCGCGCGCGCTCGTCGATCGTCTCGATAACGCCGCGGCCGACCTCGATGTGCTGGTCGACCTCGCCAGGCGCGAGCATCCGGATACTCCTCTGTTCCTGCTCGGCCACAGCCTGGGGGCCACGATCGCCCTACGCTGCGCGCTGGGCCGCCAGGACAAGCTGGACGGGTTGATCCTCTCGGGCGCATTGGCGGTGATCGATCTTCCGCCGGCGCCGGTACGACTCGCGGCCAGGGCGTTCTCGGCGATCGTTCCCCGGATGCCCGCTCTGGGCGTCGATCCGGCGACGGTCAGTCGCGATCCTCGGGAGGTCGAGGCCTACCGGACCGATCCGCTCGTTCATCATGGCAAGCTCCCGATGCGAACGGTTGCCGAGATCGCTGCTGCGACCGAAGCGTTTCCCGAGCAGATGCCGAGCCTGACGCTGCCCCTGTTGCTGGTGCACGGCTCGGAGGATCGGCTGGCTCCCGTGCAGGGCAGCCGCATGGTGTACGAACGCGCGAGCTCTGAGGACAAGACGCTGAAGATCTATGACGGCCTGTTCCACGAGGTCCTCAACGAGCTCCCGGAGGATCGCGAGCGCGTGCTCGCGGACATCGCCGCCTGGCTGCACGCGCACACCCAGCTTGCTTGACAGCGGGGCGGCTTGGCGTCTTCAGCGCCTCCCGGCCGGTCTGTGGGGCGTGCTCGATGCCGCCACGATCGATCTGTCTTGTGGGGCGGCGGGCGTCGCGAATCTCTTTTGTTCATGCGGGATTCTTGTATACACCGCGCGTGTGGCCCGCGCTTGGGCTCTGAGCGCTGTCGGGTGGGCGCCAGTGGTTGGGGCTTGATCTCTGGCTCTGCTTGTGCTTATACTGGTGTCACGGCAGCTCTTAGGTTGCCGGGCGTTATACATAGGATCGGGTTGGGGTCGGGCTTTCTTGCAGCCGGCTTTCAGCGCAACAGGGGACTCTTGGGAGAGGGACCGGGTCAGAACGATGAAGGGGATGTTGTTCGCATGAGTTCGTTTGGGACCGGTGTGATGGGGAGGCCTGTGCGCGTGGGTGCGCCCGTAGGTAGATGCGTCAGCAGCGCTGACTCATCTCTCTCTCTCTCTCTCTCTCTCTAGTAGTACCCCTCGTCTAGCAGGCTGTTCTCCCCGTTTTCTGAAGTGCTCGCCGGGGTGGGCTACCCGCGGGTCTGAGCCTGCTTTCGTCGCGCGGCGCTCTCTGTTCACAGGGGGAGAGTGTTGATGTCTGCGGTTGTGCGTGGGCGTTCTCGTGGGGGTCGTGGGCGTGGTGTTGGGAGCGTGCCGGCGCTTGAGCTTGGGGTTGGTGATGGTGGGGTGCAGGTCGCTGGGATGCAGCGTTCGCGGTTGCTTGGTGGGGCTGTGGCGGCGGTGGAGGAGTTGGGGTGGTCGCGTGTGACTGTTGCGAGTGTCGCTGCTCGTGCGCGGGTGTCGCGCCGGACGTTCTATGACCTGTTCAGTGATCGCGAGGATTGTCTGCTTGAGGTCTGCAGGGACACTGTCGGGCGGATCGCCGGTGAGTTGTCTGTTGTTGGGCTTGATGGTTTGTCTTGGCGTGAGCGTGTGCGTAGCGGGTTGTGGGTTGTGTTGTCGTTTTTTGATCGTGAGCCTGAGCTTGCGCGGTTGTGTGTGGTGCAGAGCGCGCGTGGTGGGCGGCGGGTGTTGGAGTGGCGCGAGGAGATCCTTGCGCGCCTGACGGATATCGTCGATGAAGGACGCCTTGAGAGCGCGCGTGCTGCGCAGGTCCCGGCGTTGACGGCGGAGGGCTTGGTGGGTGCTGTGCTGATGATCCTCCATAGGCGTCTTCTTGACACCGAGCGTGAGCCTGTGAGTGAGTTGTTGGGGGAGTTGATGGCGATGATCGTGCTGCCTTATCTTGGTGGGGCGGCTGCGCGCTCAGAGCGTGCGCGTCCCATGCCGCCGGTGCCGGTCGCGACGTCGTCTGTGGTGTCTTCGCCGGTGGGTGCGTATCGCGCTGGTGAGGATCCCTTGAGGGATCTCCCGATGCGTTTGACCTATAGGACCGCGCGGGTGCTCAAAGCCGCTGCGGAGAATCCCGGTGCGAACAATCGCGTTATCGGTGAGCAGGCCGATACTCACGATCAGGGTCAGATCTCAAAGCTGTTGGGGCGCTTGGAGCGCATCGGCTTGCTGGCTAACACTGGTGAGGGTCATGCAAAGGGCGAGCCCAACGCTTGGCATCTGACGTCGCTGGGTGAGCGCGTCACCCAACAACTCAGTCTCAAACCCGACCCGCAGCAGGAGGCGGCATGAAACCATCCCCACCAAAATCAGCTGGACGGGGAGGACTCGTCCCCCTCGCTATCTCTCCCTTGACCCTCGCCGCTCTGTTCGTCGCCTTCGCCTTCTCGGCCGCGCCTGCCCTGGCTGCTGCTCCGGAAGCGCCAGAAATAAAGCCGGCGTCTGCTGTTGGGTATACGACTGTGACGCTGAATGGGGTGCTGAACCCGACCAAAGCGGGTGAAGTTGGTGGATATCAGTTCACGTACGGCACTGGTGGGAGTTGTGCGGAAGCAGCGAGTGAACCTTTGATCGCTGTGGGTATCAAGGAAGAAGCGGTGTCCGTGAACGTGACCGGTCTTGCGCCGAATACGCAGTACAGCTTCTGTTTGCTCGAGCGCAACACCGAAGGCGAAACGATCTCCGCTGAACCGAACCCTTCGTTTACTACGAAAGTGGTTGTTGCGCCTACGATCACGCTTGCCATGCCCTCTGGCGTTACCGGCACGACTGCGCACTTCTCGGGCAAAGTGGATCCCAATGCGCCGGGTGCGGCGCCGGGTCAGGATCCTGGGTTTAATACGAGCTGGCATTTTGAATGTACGCCGGAATGTCCGGGTCTCGTGGGTGGGGAAGTCGAAGCTGATAATTCGAGTCATGAAGTGACTGCTGAAACGACTGGTTTGTTGCCCAACGAGATTTACATGGTTACTTTGGTTGCTTCGAATCTCGGTGGTGAATCTGTTGCTGGTCCTGAACTCCTGACGACGCTGCCTGTCAAGGCGAGCATCGAAGGCGAAGCGGCCGGCGATATCACCACGACCTCGGCGAGCTTGAACGCGAAGATCAACCCCAACGGGGCGGACACGACCTACCAGATCCAATACGGCACGACCACCGGGTACGGCCAAACAACCGCGCCCGCGAAAGCCGGCGCCGGACGCACCCCCGTCCAGATCACCCAGGCAATCACCGGGCTCTCCCCCGAAACGACCAGCACCTACCACTGGCGGATCCTCGCGACCAACGCCGCGGGCACCACGACCAGCACCGACCAAACATTCGTCGATGACACCACCGGACCAGGACTCCCCGACGGACGCCAGTACGAACTCGTCACCCCACCCCAAAAGAACGGCGCACTACTCGACGTACTCCTCGGCGGCGCCAGCAACTGGAAGCCGAGGATCGCCGAAAGCGGGCAGGACATGATCGTGCCCAGCATCCAATGCTTCGCAAGCGCACAATCCTGCACCGGCGTACGCGAACGTGAGGGCGAGGCCTACGAATTCGCTCGCACCAGCCACGGATGGGCCACGAACCCCCTCGCACCCTCCCTTAAGGAATTCGAATTCGACTCGCTCTGGTCCGCCAGCGCTAGCCAGCACGCGACGCTGTTCAGCGCCCCGACCGGCCCCGAACAGCACGACGACTTCTACATCCGCAACGCCAAAGGCGAACTCGCACAGGTCGGGCCACTCGCAGAACCAGCAATCGAACGCGGCGCAGACGTCAAGAACATGCGCAACGCGTTCAACGCGACGATCGCGACCAGCGACTACACACACATCCTCTACTCACACGGAGCGGGCGGCAGCGCGCTATGGTCTCTCTCCGGGGCGCCGGAAACGAGGGAATCGCTGTATGAGTATGTGGGTACGGGTAACACCCAGCCATTGTCGGTGGGTGTGAGCGGTGAACGGGACAGCAGGAGCCTGATCAGCAGCTGCGGAACATCGCCAGGCGCTCCGAACGACCCGGAACTGTCTTCGCTTGGGTCGTTGTCTGCGGATGGGCGTGTGGCATTCTTCACCGCGAAAAGGTGTCCGGCTGGTGGTACGGGTGTGAACGCGGGTATAGAAGTGCCGGCTGAAGAGTTGTATGAGCGTGTTGACGGGGAAGTCCCGGGGACGGGCCCTGAAAGCGCGCACACTGTAGCGGTGTCGGCGTCCACGCCGGTGAGTTGTACGGCCGGGGAAGAATGCGCGAGCGCGCCGGCGGAGGCTTCGGCGTTTGAGGGCGCCTCGGCGGATGGGTCGAGGGTGTTCTTCACGAGCCCCGGGCAGCTGAGTGATAACGCCAGCCGCGGCGAAGGCGAAGCCGGGAAGCGCTGTAGCGCGGCGACGTTGGGTGGTTGTAACTTGTATGAGTCGGTTTGTGTGGCGCCGTGTGGGACGCCTGCGGAAGCGCCGGCGGCGAGTAACCGGGTGTTGGTGGATGTGTCTGAAGGTGAAGGTGGAAAACCGGTGAGTGGTGGTCCGCGGGTGCAGGGTGTGATGGCGATCTCGAGCGACGGGTCCCATGTCTACTTCGTAGCGCGAGGGGTGTTGAGTAAAGAACCCAACGCGCAAGGGCAGACCGCCCAGGACGGCGCGGACAACTTGTATGTGCATGTGGAAGGGCAGCCAGCGAGATTCATCGCAACGCTACCCGCTGCTGACGAGGGACAGTTTCACACGGCGAGGGAATTCGGCGGCGCTCGTGAGTGGCGTGAAGGTATTGGGCTTGCGAATGTGTCGCCGGATGGGCGGTTGTTGGTGTTTTTGAGTCATGGCGCGTTGACTCCTGATGTGACGCGGCCGGTTGGGCCGGCGCAGGTGTATAGGTATGACGCGGGGTCGGGTGACCTGGTTAGGGTTTCGGTGGGTGAGAAGGGTTTCAACGATAACGGGAACGCGGGTACTGCGGATGCGAGCATCGTCCTTGCTGCGCGTGGGTGGGAATTGCCGGTGGGTGCTGGTAGGGCGGATCCGACGATGTCGCATGATGGCGGGTTCGTGTTCTTCGAGAGTCCGGTGGCGTTGGTGCCGGGTGCGCTGGACGATTATGTGACGGCGGTCGATAACCAGGGCCATAAAACCTTTGCGGAGAATGTGTATGAGTTTCATGATGGGGTGGTGTCGTTGATCTCTGATGGGAAGGACACTCAGCCGTTGGTTGGTGTGAACACGCCTGCGGTTGAACTTCTTGGGGTGGATGGGTCTGGGGCGAATGTGTTTTTTGCGTCGTTTGATCGGTTGACTGAACAGGATGTGGATTCGCAGCGGGATTACTACGACGCGCATATTTGTTCTGGGGCGGAACCGTGTTTCACGCCGCCTGCAACGCCTGTCCCGTGTCAGGAAGAAGGCTGCCAGAGCCCACCCAGTGCTCCACCAGCGCTCTCGACGCCAAGCAGCTTGACGTTCTCCGGGGCGGGGAATCTGACTCCGCCTCCGCCCCCGGCGCCGGTGGTCGTCAAGCCGAAGTCCGCGAAGTGCAAGAAGGGCTTCGTGAAGAAGCACAACAAATGTGTGAGAAATAAAAATAAGAAAAAAGCCAAAAAGGCCGAGAAAGCCAGCGACAAGCGGAGGATTAAGTCATGAGGGTCCCTATTTCTTTGAAGCTGGCTTGCCCAGCCATCCTGGTCGCTGTCCTGCTCGGATGTCTGGGGGTGTTGGGATACGCGTCTGCTCCCGCTCTCGCGGTAGTGCCGACGGGTGGCTTGACTGTCCACGATTTCGCGCCGGAAGGGCGCTTCTCCGAAGCGCTGCCGGCGCCTTACCGGGTGCGTGTCACGAACTCCGCGAGCGTGTCCTCCCAGGAACCGGTCGTGATCAAGGATGTCCTCCCGGCCGGGTTCACCGTCGCCTCGAGCGGGCTGTTTTTTCTGCCGCAGGCGTTGACGGGCAAAAACGCGGCGCCGGAACCCCTCGGTGCGTGCGCGGTGGAAGAACCACCGGCAACCACCACTGTGACGGTCACGTGCACGTATGCGGCGGCGCTAGAACCCGACCAGGGGCTGGAACTGGAAATGTCTGTGTCCGCCGGGCCGGGCTCTGAAGGCGCGGGGCCGAACGCTGTGAGCGTGACGGCCGCGGGCACACTCGATGCCTCGCTTGAAGAACCGTTGCCGGTGGGCTCGCCGATCTCGACGTTCGGCGCGAGCAGTTTGGTGGCCTACCTGGCGGGGACGGACGGTGAGCCGGATTCTCAGGCGGGTGGTCATCCGTATGAGATGACGACACGGATCGACTTGCATAGCATCACCAAGCCCCAGCCGAATCTCCCGACGGGCCTGACGAGCGTCCACGACCTGAAGGATGTCGTGTTCGATCTGCCGATGGGTCTTGTCGGTGATGCGCAGGCCACACCGAAGTGCACGTTCGCGGAACTCGCCTCGGAAAAAGATTGCCCGATCGCTACGCGTGTGGGGCAGATCCACACCGCGCCATCGGGCCCTACAGCGGCCTACACCTCGGTCTATAACCTCGTCCCGGAGCAAGGTGCCGCGGCGGAGTTCGGCTTCCAGGACGGCTTGCACAGCCCGCACGCGATCTACGCGGGTGTCGCGCCGACACCCTCGGGGTATGTGCTGCGCGCCACGACCAGGGAAGTCCCTCAGGTCCCGTTGACTGAAGCGACCGTCACGTTCTTCGGGAACCCAGCGGCAAAAGACGAATCCGGGAACCCACCCGTCGCGTTCTTCACGAACCCATCCGACTGCTCCTCAGGCCTCCCGCGCGTCGCGACTGTGCACTTGGATTCCTGGCAGGAACCCGGGCCGTTCGCCGATAACGGGACTCCGGCGGGCGAACCCGGAGTGAGCGCCGCTCCGTGGGTCACGACAACGAGTGGCTCTGAGGAATCCCCGCCGGTGACGGGCTGCAGCCAGCTGAGCTTCCATGCCTCCGCGTTTACGTTTGCTCCTGAAGTAGCACACCAGGGCGCTGATGAACCTTCGGGTTATGAATCGGTGCTGCGTATTCCTCAGACCGAGACGCCCGCAACACTGGCGACACCCCCGTTGAAGACAGCGGTCGTGACGCTCCCGCCGGGCGTAGCGGTCTCCCCGTCTGCCGCCGACGGTCTCGTGGGCTGTCAGGAATCGGGATCGGAAGGGATCGACTTCGAAAGCGGCCTTCCCGGTCATTGCCCCGATGCGTCGAAGGTCGGGCAGGTCGAAGTCATTACTCACCTGCTTGAAGAACACCTGACCGGCAGTGTGTTTGTCGCGCAACCGAAGTGCGGTGGCTCAGGGCAAGCAGAATGCTCTGAAGAAGCCGCAGAAACCGGTGGGATCTTCGCGATCTACATGGAAGTCGGCAGCGAAAACACTGGTATCCATGTCAAGTTGAAGGGCAAGGTCGAAGTCGGTGGCAACGGGCAATACAGCCAGACGCACGGCTTGCAACCTGGCCAGATCCGCACAAGCTTCATCGAAACACCACAGGTAGCCGTCTTCAGCGAACTGAAGCTGAAGTTCAACAGCGGTCCCCGCGCGCCGCTGGCGAACCCGCAGACGTGTGGGACGTTTACGACCAACGCGAACCTCGAACCATGGTCCGCGCCAGAATCCGGTCCCAACGCGATAGAGGAACCATCGTTTGACATCTCGGGCTGTGAAAACAGGTTCGCACCGTCGTTCAGTGCGGGCACGGTCAACAATCAGGCGGGCGGGTACAGCGCGTTCACGACGACGTTCACTCGTCAGGATCGCGAACAGGACCTTTCCGGGATCACGGTCAACATGCCCGAAGGACTGTTGGGCAAGATCGCCGGTATCGAACAGTGCCCCGAAGACGAAGCGAACGCGGGGACATGCGGTTCGGTCAGGCCGGGATCACACATCGGCACGGCTACGGCCGCTGCGGGGTCTGGCTCTCACCCGTTCTACCAGTCCGGGAACGTGTACCTCACCGGCCCTTACAAGAACGCCCCGTTTGGCCTCTCGGTTGTCGTGCCGGCGAAGGCCGGCCCGTACAATCTGGGGAACATCGTGGTGCGTGCGTCGATCAGGATCAACCCGGTCACTGCTGCGGTGACTGTTGTTTCGAACCCGTTGCCGCAGAGTGTTGATGGTGTGCCGTTGCGTGTGAAGACGGTGAATGTGACGGTGGGTGAAGGGGGTAACTTCACGTTCAATGCGACGAACTGCACGCCGTCGAGCGTCAACGCGACGCTTACGAGTACGCAGGGTGCTGCGGTGCCTGTCTCGAGTCGTTATAGCCCTGCGAGTTGTGGGGGTTTGAAGTTCGCTCCGCAGTTCTCGGCTAGTACGCAGGCTAATGGCACTAGGAAAGGTATGGGTGCGTCGTTGGATGTGAAGGTTGGCTATCCGCAGCCTTACACCGCCTATACCAACATTGCGAAGGTTGATACGTCGTTGCCGCTTGCGTTGTCTTCTCGTTTGACGACGTTGCAGAAAGCTTGCACGGAAGCCCAGTTCGCGGCTGACCCGGCGAACTGTCCGCCGGCTTCGAACATCGGTACTGCCACGGCGAGCTCACCGTTGTTGAATGCGCCGTTGACCGGCCCCGCGTACCTTGTATCTCATGGTGGGCGGGCGTTCCCTGACTTGGACATCATTCTCCAGGGCGAAAACGGTGTGGTGATCGATCTGACGGGTAATACGGATATCAAAAAGGGGATCACGTACACCAAATTCGAAACTGTGCCTGATGCTCCTGTGTCGAGCTTTGAGTTGAATCTCCCGGAGAAGGAAAACTCGATCCTCGCCGCGGTGAAGAACCTCTGTGCGCCGACGAAGCTCGTGACCACGACTAAGAAAGAGACCAAGCGTGTTCACGGCCGTGTCAAGCACGTGACGGTGAAGGTCAAGAAGTCCGTCCCGGAACCGCTGATCATGCCGACATCGATCACCGCCCAGAACGGTGCCTTCCTCCAACAGAACCTAAAGGTCGCCGTCACCGGCTGCAAGGCATCCAAGCCCCCCAAGAAGAAGACAGCCAAGAAGAAGACAAAGAAAGGCAAGGGAAAGAAGTGATGTCCTTAGTCAATGCTGCCGGGCTCGGCGACCCATTGGCTGGTGAAGCCGAGGACTGTGGCGAGCCGGTCGAAATGCTGGTCGTAGTGGAGTACCGCGAAGCCGCGTTCTGCGGCTGCAGCGGCGATCAGCGCGTCAGGAACGCGTACGCGATGTGCACCGGCTGCGCCGCCTGCGGCGAGGTCTTGCATGGCGGATATCGCGGCGTTTGTCACCATGCGGGTGATCGGGGCTTGTTGCAGGCCGGCCAGCGCGGCTACGACGTCCTCGACGTGCTTGCGGTCGGGCGCGTCGTAGAGCAGCTCCAGTGTGACGATCGGACAGGCGATGATGTCGCCGGCGTGGGCTGCGGTCTTCCATTGGGGTGCGACCGCGGGGTTTTGTGCTCGCGCCCAGGCCGATGTGTCGGCAACCCAGGGGCCGTCGCGCCAGCTCAGCGCCACGCGCGATCTCGGACGCTGCGCAGACGTACGAGGTCGAGCCCGGAGTTGCCGTTGGCGACGCTGATCAGGAAGTCGCGCGCGCGACTGCGGGCGTCGCGCTGCGCGGTGCGGTTCGTTTTGCCCCGCGAGGCGAGGATCTCAACGATCGGCTCGATCTCGGACTCGGGCAGCTCGTCCAGCAGCTTGTGGGCCTTTTCGCGTGTCGTCATGAAGCCAAGTTTAGCGCGCCGAGACCAAGACCTCAGTGATCTCACAACGCCCGTCCGGCAAGCTCGTATCGCTAGGTCATGTCCTGTCCGTGGTGGCGTAGATGTATCTAAGAATCCCTCCGTCATCAAGGAGACAACGTGAACCGTATAGAGCAAACATCTGCCGGCAAGCTCAGTGGCCGTGGGTCGTCTTACGCTCGTTGCGTAGCAGGCTTGACCTTAACCTCGTTCTTGGTTCTTGTTGTCCTTTGTATTGGTGCCGCCTCTGCTTTTGCGGATACTGCTCCTACGGTGACGATTAAAGCTGCTTCTGGGGTTGGGTCTACGAGGGCGGGTGTTAGTGGGACGGTGAATCCGAATGGTGGTCCGTCGATCGCGTCGTGGCATTTTGAATACACGACGAACCCCGCTGAAGGTTGGATTCCGTTTCCTGGGGGGGAATTCTCTGAAGCTGAATCTGCGGGTAAAGTCCCGATCAAAGTTGAAAGTACGCTTGAAGGTCTTGCGCCTAACACTACCTATCAGGTGCGTTTGATCGCGGTGAATGAAGGTGGGGAAACGATCTCCGCTGAACCGAACCCTTCGTTTACTACGAAAGTGGTTGTTGCGCCTACGATCACGCTTGCCATGCCCTCTGGCGTTACCGGCACGACTGCGCACTTCTCGGGCAAAGTGGATCCCAATGCGCCGGGTGCGGCGCCGGGTCAGGATCCTGGGTTTAATACGAGCTGGCATTTTGAATGTACGCCGGAATGTCCGGGTCTCGTGGGTGGGGAAGTCGAAGCTGATAATTCGAGTCATGAAGTGACTGCTGAAACGACTGGTTTGTTGCCCAACGAGATTTACATGGTTACTTTGGTTGCTTCGAATCTCGGTGGTGAATCTGTTGCTGGTCCTGAACTCCTGACGACGCTCCCCGTCAAGGCATCGATCGAAGGCGAAGCCGCCAGCAGCATCACCACGACCTCCGTGAGCCTGAACGCGAAGATCAACCCGAACGGGGCGGACACGACCTACCAGATCCAGTACGGCACGACCACGAGCTACGGCAAAACGACCGCGCCAGCGAAAGCCGGCGCCGGACGCACCCCCATCTCCGTGTCCCAGGCGATCACCGGGCTCTCCCCCGAAACGACCAGCACCTACCACTGGCGCATCCTCGCGACCAACGCCGCGGGCACCACGACCAGCACCGACCAAACATTCGTCGATGACACAACCGGCCCAGGACTCCCAGATGGTCGCCAGTACGAACTCGTCACCCCACCCCAAAAGAACGGCGCACTCATCGGCACGGCGTTCGGCGGCGGCAGCGCATGGGCCCCACGGATCGCTGAAAACGGGCAGGACATGATCGCGCCGAGCATCCAATGCTTCGCCGGCGCACAATCATGCACCGGCGTCCGCGAACGTGAGGGAGGGGCCTACGAATTCGCTCGCACCAGCCAAGGCTGGACCACCAACCCCCTCGCACCACCGAGCACCAAGTTCGACGAGAGCACGCTGTGGGCCGCGGACGCTGACCAGCACACCACCCTGTTCAGCGCCCCGAGTCCCCCCGAAGAACAAGACGACTTCTACTCGCGGGACGGCCAAGAGAGTTCTGTCGATATCGGCCCGCTCGGCGAAGGACGCGAAGGCACGGGCGGCGGCAGCACGTTCCGCAAACTCGGGCTGATCCTCGCGACCGGCGACTTCTCCCGCGTCCTCTACGAAGGCGCAAAGCTGTGGGGGTTCGCGGGTCAGGAACGCTCGGTGTACGAGTACACGGGATCGGCGCGCAGGCCGCTTTTGGTGGGCGTTACGGGAGGGTTTGAAAGCGATGAACTGATCAGCACCTGTACTACTGGCCTGCAGGGCGCCCGTGCAACGGAGTTGTATGGGTCCCTGTCGAACTCTGGGCGCACCGCGTACTTCACCGCGGTAAAGTGCTTGGCGGGCGGAGTGGGCAGCAACGCGGGCAAACCGGTCCCCGCGAACGAGTTGTATGCGCGCGTGGATGGAGAAGTAAGCCAAGGTCCCGAGAGCGCGCACACAGTCCTGATCTCGGCGCCGACCGCAGGCGTGTGTGAAAACCTGGACTGCAAAGAAAACACGAGCAGCGAAGAACGCGCCCGCAACTCGTTCTTCGCCGGTGCCTCGAATGACGGCTCGCGAGTGTTCTTCACGAGCACCCAGCAGTTCACCGACAACGCCAACGAGGGCGCAGGCAGCGCTGGCCAGGACTGTCATGAAGCGACCGCGGGTGGTTGTAACTTGTATGAGTCGGTATGCGCGGAGCCCTGCGGGTCGCCTGGTGAAGAGCCCGCCGCCAAAGAGCGCGAACTGGTTGCTGTCTCTGAAGCCGAAGGCGCCAAGAACGCGAGCGGCGGACCGCGGGTGCAGGGCGTGATGGCGCTGTCCGCGGACGGCTCGCACGTGTACTTCGTCGCCCGGGGCGTCCTCACCAAAAAACCCAATGACCAAGGACAAACAGCCACAGATGGGGCGGACAACCTCTACGTCTACGAGCGCGACACAACCCATCCACAAGGCAATCTCGCGTTCGTCACGACGCTCCCCGCGGTGGATGAGACGCCGATCGGCCCCTTTGGCGCTGAAGTGGTTGAGTGGAACATGGGTATCCAGCTCGCGAATGTAACGCCGGATGGCCGGTTTTGGTGTTTTTGAGTCACGGGTCGCTGACGCCGGATGACACGCGCCCTGAAGGTCCAGCGCAGGTCTATCGCTATGACGCGCAGAGCGGCGAGCTTGTGCGGGTCTCTATCGGCGATGAGGGCTATAATGACGACGGCAACGACGGCATAGCCGACGCAGCGATCGCGACCGCTGGACGTGGGTGGGCGCTTGGTGTGGGTCCGGGGCGTGGGGATCCGACGATGTCAAACGACGGGGAATACGTCTTCTTTGAAAGCCCGGTGGCGCTCGCGCCGGGGGCGTTTGATGACCTCCAGACCGCTGTCACCGCGGGGCATCCTGAATATGCGGAGAATGTGTATGAGTATCATGCTGGGCGGGTGTCGTTGATCTCGGGTGGCAGTGATGTGACTGTGCGGGCTGGTGCTCCGGGTGAGAAATCCGCGGTTGAATTGTTGGGTGCGAGTGGGTCGGGTGGGGATGTATTTTTTGCGACTAATGCTGAGTTGACGGCTCAGGATGTCGATTCGCAACGTGATTATTATGATGCTCGGGTTTGTACTGCCGCGGAACCGTGTTTCAGCCCGCCTGTGTCTGTGGCGCCGTGTTCTGAAGAAGCGTGTCATCCAGCCCCTAGTACATTGCCGGTATTTGGTGCACCGGGTGGTACCGCAACCTTCACCGGCGAAAGTAAGATCCCACCAGCAACTACGGTGGTCACGCCACCAAAGAAAACCACGACGAAGACAGTCAAGTGCAAAAAGGGTTTCACCAAGAGGAAGAACAAGTGTGTGAAAAATAAGAAGAGTAGGAAGAAGGCTAAAAAGTCCAGTCACGACCGGAGGACAAAGTCATGAGGTTGCTTGTGTCGCAGCAGGCAGTTGCAGGCAAGCTCACTGACCGTCGGTCATCACGTCGTCTGTTGCGTAGCTTGACCCTAGCTCCGCTTCTGTGCATCGTTGGGTTTGGCTGCCTGACGTCGCCCGCCGCGGCTGGTGTCTCCCCGGCTGGTGGTTTGACGGTGCATACGTTCGCGCCGTTGGGCGAGTTCTCGCAGGCGAAGAACGGCTTGTGTGAAACGATCGAAACCGGCATCTGCTACAGCTATATGGTGACGGCTACGAACTCGGGTAGCGTGCCTTCCGTGGGTCCGATAATGGTGAAGGACGAGCTCCCCAGAGGCTTCACGGTGTCAAACATAGAATTCTTCCTGTTGCGGGCGGTTCCTTTGGGGGCAAACCAGCTGCACGGCGAAAAACTCGAAGAAAACGAGTGTTCTCAGCAGGGGACGCCCGTGACGGTGACATGCACGTTTCCCGAAGCATTGGAACCGGCTGCCGCGTTGCGGGTGCGGCTGCGATTGACGGTAGGCGCGGAAGCGCAGGATCTCGCGTTGAACGATGCGAGCGTCAGTGGTCCGGAGTCTCCCGAAGCGTCAGTCAGCGAACCGTTGCGAGTCGGCCCCGTGCTATCAGCGTTCGGGGCAAACGATCTGGAGACCTATATCGCCGGGGTGGACGGCGCTCCGGACCTGCAAGCCGGGGATCATCCGTATGAGATGACGACGCGGCTGGATTTGAACGACACGGTCAGGGTCTCGGTCGAAGGCCCACGCAAGCTTACGAGCGTCCACGACTTGAAGGACGTCATCGTCGACCTCCCGCTGGGTCTGGTGGGCGATGCTCAGGCGACGCCGAAGTGCAAGTATCCGGAACTCGCATCGGTGCACCACTGTCCGTCCTCTACCCGTGTTGGGCAGATCTCGACTCAGCCCGACGGTCCCGCCGAGGCGTACACCGCGATCTACAACCTGGTGCCCGAACCCGGTGTAGCGGCGGAGTTCGGGTTCAACGACGCGCTAGACGCCACACACGTGATCTACGCGAGCGTACGGCCGACCCCGTCAGGCTATGTCCTGCGTGCCACTACCCGCGAAATACCGCAGGTGCAGCTGACAGACGCCACCGTCACCTTCTACGGTGAGCCCGCGGTGAGGGATGAAGCCGGTAATCCACCTGTCGCGTTCTTCACAAATCCATCCGATTGCTCGGGGGAACCGTTGGTCAGCACTGCGCATGTAGACTCGTGGCAGTCGCCGGGGCCGTTCGTGTCGAACGGCACCCCGGAGGGGGAAGCTTTGGTCGAGGGGTCGAACTGGATGTCGGCGGCGAGCGACAAATGGCCGGCTGGCGGGACGGTGACGCCCGCGACGGGTGGCGCGGTGACTGGGTGTAACCAGCTGCGGTTCGTGCCCTCGGCCTTTACTTTCGCGCCTGACGAAGCACATCGTCAGGCCGATGAACCTGCGGGTTATGAATCCGTTCTGCGTATTCCTCAAAATGAGACGCCAGGAAGTCTTGCAACACCTCCTTTGAAGACCGCTGTTGTGACGCTTCCGCCGGGTGTGGCGGTCTCCCCCGCGGCTGCTGACGGGTTGGTTGGTTGTCAGGAATCGGGGCCGGAAGGAATGAACTTCGAAAGCGCCAATGTTGGTGATTGTCCGGCAGCCTCAAATATCGGGAAAGTCGAAGTAGTTACTCCCCTGCTGGAAGAACCGCTGACCGAAGGTGGTGTGTTCGTCGCGCAGCCGAAGTGCGGTGGGGCGGGACAACCGGAATGCACCGAAGAAATGGCGGAAAAGGGTGGGGTCTTCGCGCTCTATATGGAAGTCGGCAGTGAAAAGACCGGGATCCATGTCAAGCTGAAGGGCAAGGTCGAAGTTGGCGGTAACGGGCAATACAGCCGCGAAAACGGCCTACAACCCGGCCAGATCCGCACCACGTTTGGCGCACCTAATCCGGTGACGGGAAAGCCCGAACCCCTCCCGCAGCTGCCGTTCAGTGAACTGAAGCTGAAGTTCAACAGTGGCCCGCGGGCGCCGCTGGCCAACCCGCAGACCTGCGGGACGTTCACAACCAACGCGAGCCTGACACCGTGGTCGGCACCGGAATCGGGCCCCCCGGCGATCGAGGAACCCTCATTCGGCATCACCGGCTGCGAAAACAAGTTCGCCCCGGCTTTCGAGGCGGACGTGGTCAATCCGCAGGCGGGGGCCTACGCCCCGTTTACGCTGACGTTTAGCCGTCAGGATCGTGAACAGGATCTGTCTGGGGTCACGGTGAACATGCCACCCGGTTTGCTCGGCAAGATTGCGGGCATCCAGCAGTGTGGTGAAGCCGAAGCGAACGCGGGGAGGTGTTCCGCGGCCTCTAGGATCGGTACGGCCTCAGCTTCGGCGGGTTCGGGTTCGCATCCGTTTTGGCAGTCCGGGAGCGTCTATTTGACGGGCCCATATAAGAGTCCGGTGACGGGCGCTGAAGGCCCGTTCGGCCTGTCGGTTGTCGTGCCGGCCAAGGCCGGTCCGTACAACCTTGGGCTGATCGTGGTGCGTGCGTCGATCAGGATCAACCCGGTCACTGCTGCGGTGACTGTTGTTTCGAACCCGTTGCCGCAGAGTGTTGATGGTGTGCGTTGCGTGTGAAGACGGTGAATGCGACGGTGGGTGAAGGGGGTAACTTCACGTTCAATGCGACGAACTGCACGCCGTCGAGCGTCAACGCGACGCTTACGAGTACGCAGGGTGCTGCGGTGCCTGTCTCGAGTCGTTATAGCCCTGCGAGTTGTGGGGGTTTGAAGTTCGCTCCGCAGTTCTCGGCTAGTACGCAGGCTAATGGCACTAGGAAAGGTATGGGTGCGTCGTTGGATGTGAAGGTTGGCTATCCGCAGCCTTACACCGCCTATACCAACATTGCGAAGGTTGATACGTCGTTGCCGCTTGCGTTGTCTTCTCGTTTGACGACGTTGCAGAAAGCTTGCACGGAAGCCCAGTTCGCGGCTGACCCGGCGAACTGTCCGCCGGCTTCGAACATCGGTACTGCCACGGCGAGCTCACCGTTGTTGAATGCGCCGTTGACCGGCCCCGCGTACCTTGTATCTCATGGTGGGCGGGCGTTCCCTGACTTGGACATCATTCTCCAGGGCGAAAACGGTGTGGTGATCGATCTGACGGGTAATACGGATATCAAAAAGGGGATCACGTACACCAAATTCGAAACTGTGCCTGATGCTCCTGTGTCGAGCTTTGAGTTGAATCTCCCGGAGAAGGAAAACTCGATCCTCGCCGCGGTGAAGAACCTCTGTGCGCCGACGAAGCTCGTGACCACGACTAAGAAAGAGACCAAGCGTGTTCACGGCCGTGTCAAGCACGTGACGGTGAAGGTCAAGAAGTCCGTCCCGGAACCGCTGATCATGCCGACATCGATCACCGCCCAGAACGGTGCCTTCCTCCAACAGAACCTAAAGGTCGCCGTCACCGGCTGCAAGGCATCCAAGCCCCCCAAGAAGAAGACAGCCAAGAAGAAGACAAAGAAAGGCAAGGGGGCCAGAAGTGAGCGCTAGCGTGATCCCGTCGGCGGTGGTATCCGCAGGTCACGACAGATCGAGCGTGCGGTGGGGTAGGCGATCTCGCGGTGGCGTGGCACCGCAGACGAGCGTTCGGCGTCGATTCCCCAGTAGCTGTGGCTGCCGCCCTCGCGCAGGAGCTTTGCTTCGTGCCTTTCGAGATGGCGCAGGAGGTCTCGGCGCTTCACGCGGCGATGATGTCGAGCGATTCGCTGGCGAGCGTCTCGCCCAGCGGCTCGTGGTCGGCAGCTCGCAGCTCCAGCATGCCGGCGAGTGCGTCGAGCACCATCTCCCGCGCCTCCGCGACCGTATGGCCCTGGCTATGGACGCCGGGCACCTCGGGGATGGACACGACGATCCAGTCGCTGTCGGGATCCTGCTCGTAGACGATCGTCAGTTTGAGCGCGTCGGACATGCTTTAAGCGTACCGCACGTCATCGCGCTGCGTAAGACCCCCAATTCAACCGGAAGGGCGATGTGATCCCTGTGCAACCGCAAACATCTGCCGGCAAGCTCAGTGGCCGTGGGTCGTCTTACGCTCGTTGCGTAGCAGGCTTGACCTTAACCTCGTTCTTGGTTCTTGTTGTCCTTTGTATTGGTGCCGCCTCTGCTTTTGCGGATACTGCTCCTACGGTGACGATTAAAGCTGCTTCTGGGGTTGGGTCTACGAGGGCGGGTGTTAGTGGGACGGTGAATCCGAATGGTGGTCCGTCGATCGCGTCGTGGCATTTTGAATACACGACGAACCCCGCTGAAGGTTGGATTCCGTTTCCTGGGGGGGAATTCTCTGAAGCTGAATCTGCGGGTAAAGTCCCGATCAAAGTTGAAAGTACGCTTGAAGGTCTTGCGCCTAACACTACCTATGAGGTGCGTTTGATCGCGGTGAATGAAGGTGGGGAAACGATCTCCGCTGAACCGAACCCTTCGTTTACTACGAAAGTGGTTGTTGCGCCTACGATCACGCTTGCCATGCCCTCTGGCGTTACCGGCACGACTGCGCACTTCTCGGGCAAAGTGGATCCCAATGCGCCGGGTGCGGCGCCGGGTCAGGATCCTGGGTTTAATACGAGCTGGCGTTTTGAATGTACGCCGGAATGTCCGGGTCTCGTGGGTGGGGAAGTCGAAGCTGATAATTCGAGTCATGAAGTGACTGCTGAAACGACTGGTTTGTTGCCCAACGAGATTTACATGGTTACTTTGGTTGCTTCGAATCTCGGTGGTGAATCTGTTGCTGGTCCTGAACTCCTGACGACGCTGCCTGTCAAGGCGAGCATCGAAGGCGAAGCCGCCAGCAGCATCACCACGACTTCCGTGAGCTTGAACGCGAAGATCAACCCGAACGGGGCGGACACGACCTACCAGATCCAGTACGGCACGACCACGAGCTACGGCAAAACGACCGCGCCAGCGAAAGCCGGCGCCGGACGCACCCCCATCTCCGTGTCCCAGGCGATCTCCGGGCTCTCCCCCGAAACGACCAGCACCTACCACTGGCGCATCCTCGCGACCAACGCCGCTGGCACCACGACCAGCACCGACCAAACATTCGTCGATGACACAACCGGCCCAGGACTCCCCGACGGACGCCAGTACGAACTCGTCACCCCACCACAAAAGAACGGCGCACTCATCGACGTACTCCTAGGCGGAGGCAGCGGCTGGAAGCCGAGGATCGCCGAAAACGGGCAGGACATGATCGTGCCGAGCATCCAATGCTTCGCCGGCGCACAATCCTGCACCGGCGTCCGCGAACGTGAGGGTGAGGCCTACGAATTCGCTCGCACCAGCCAAGGCTGGAGCACCAACCCCCTCGCGGCCCCCCTCAAAGAATTCGAATTCGACACCCTCTGGTCCGCCGACGCTACCCAGCACGCCACCCTCTTCAGCGCTCCCACCGGACCCGAACAGCACGACGACTTCTACATCCGCAACACCCAAGGCCAAATCACCCAAGTCGGACCACTCGCAGAACCCGCGCTCGAACGAGCGCAAGATGTAAAGAACATGCGTAACGCGTTCAACGCGACGATCGCAACCAGCGACTACACACACATCCTCTACTCACACGGAGGGGGCGGGAAGGCGCTATGGTCGCTCTCAGGGGCTCCCGAACCCCAAGAATCGCTGTATGAGTATGTGGGTACGGGTAACACGCAGCCGCTACCGGTGGGTGTTAGCGGTGAACGGGATAGTAGGAGCTTGATCAGCAGTTGCGGGACAACTCCGGGGGCCCCGCTGGATGCCGAACCCTCGTCGTTTGGGTCGTTGTCTGAGGATGGGCGTGTGGTGTTTTTCACGGCGAAGCGATGTCTGGCTGGTGGCACGGGTGTGAACGCGGGGACGGCGGTGCCGGCTGAAACGCTGTATGAGCGTATTGATGGGGAAGTCCCGGGTACGGGGCCGGAAAGCGCGCATACCGTAGCGGTGTCCGCGCCCACACCGGCGAGTTGTACGGCTGGGGAAGAATGCGAGAGCGCACCGGCTGAGGACTCGGCGTTCGAGGGTGCGTCGGCGGATGGGTCGAGGGTGTTCTTCACGAGCCCCGGGCAGCTGAGCAACAACGCGAGCCGCGGCGAAGGCCAGGCCGGTAAAGGCTGTGGCGCGGCGACGTTGGGTGGTTGTAACTTGTATGAGTCGGTTTGTGTGGCGCCGTGTGGGATGCCCGCGGAAGCCCCGGTGGCAAGTGGGCGGGAACTGGTTGATGTGTCTGAAGGTGAAGGTGGGAAACCGGTGAGTGGTGGCCCGCGGGTGCAGGGTGTGATGGCGATCTCGAGCGATGGGTCGCACGTGTATTTCGTCGCGCGGGGGGTTTTGAGTCAAGAACCCAATGCGCAGGGCCAGACAGCCCAGGACGGGGCGGACAACCTGTACGTGCACGTGGAGGGGCAACCCGCGAGATTTATCGCGACACTCCCCTCAGCCGACGAAGGGGAATTCTTCACGGGGACTGAATTCAACGGCATACTAGAGTGGAGCCAGGGCATTAAGCTTGCGAATGTGTCGCCGGATGGGCGGTTTTTGGTGTTTTTGAGTCATGGCGCGTTGACAAGTGATGTGACGCGTGCGGTTGGTCCGGCGCAGGTGTACAGGTATGACGCGGGGTCGGGTGAGCTGATTAGGGTTTCGGTGGGTGAGAAAGGCTTCAACGATAACGGCAACGCGGGGACTACGGATGCGAGTATCGTTCCCGCGGAACGTGGATGGGAATTGCCTGTGGGTGCTGGTCGGGCGGATCCGTCGATGTCGCATGATGGGTCGTTCGTGTTTTTTGAGAGTCCGGTTGCGTTGGTGCCGGGGGCACTGGATGACGATGTGACGTCGGTGGATATTCAGGGTCATAAGCATTTTGCGGAGAATGTGTATGAGTTTCATGGTGGGGGGGTGTCGTTGATTTCGGATGGGAAGGATGCTCATCCGCAGGTTGGTGTGAACACGCCGGCGGTTGAATTGTTGGGGTCGGATGGGTCTGGGTCGAATGTGTTTTTTGCGACGTTTGATCGGTTGACTGGGCAGGATGTTGATTCGCAGCGGGATTATTATGATGCGCATATTTGTTCTGGGGCGGAACCTTGCCTTAGCCCGGTGAAGGCGCCGTCGGGGTGTTCTGAGGAAGGGTGTCAGAGCCCACCCAGTGCTCCACCAGCGCTCTCGAGGCCAAGCAGCTTGACATTCTCCGGTGCGGGGAACCTGGCGTCGCCATCGTCGCCGATGGCCGTCAAGCCAAAGCCGAAGCCGAAGGCGAAGTCCGCGAAGTGCAAGAAGGGCTTCGTGAAGGAGCACAACAAATGCGTGAGAAAGCCCAAAAGCAAGAAGAAAGCCAAAAAGGCCAGAAGAAGTAGGAAGTGATGGGGCTACGTCCTCGCATGTGCTCGCCTGACGCGCCGTCGGGATCGTGCCAAGTGCGCTGCGGAAATTTGGCGCGAGCACACGCTCGAGCCAAACCTCGTTAGCATTCACGCGGACCGCGATGCGCCCTCCGAGGAGGCCCGATGCGACAGACCCGGCACGAGAGCAGCCCCATCACTCCATCCACGCCAGAGGCCGCCCTGTGACCAGCGCGACCGAGCAGCTGCACGAGACGATCGCCGCCTACAACGACGCCTGGAACGCCCACGACGTGGAGCGGATCGGGACGATGCACGCGCCGGACATGGTGTTCGAGAACCACACCGCCGGCGAGCGGGCCGAAGGCGAGGAGGCGCTGGCGCACATCGCGCGCATCTTCGAGTCCTGGCCCGATATCGAGTTCCAGGCGCGCAGGCTCTACGTGCGCGAGGACCTGGTGGTGCAGGAGTGGACCGCCACGGCGACCCACGTCAAGCCGCTTAGCCGGGGGGAGCTCGTGGCCGAGCCGTCGGGCAAGCGCATCGAGTGGGACGGCATGGACGTGATTCCCTTCGAGGGCGGCAAGGTCAAGCGCAAGGACGTCTACTCGGACTCGGTCTCGATCCTCCGTCAGGTGGGGCTGCTGTAACCCTTCGCGCGGCCCGGCGAGCGATGGGCGGGCACGGGAGGGGAGGGCTACGCGGGTCGAGGTGCGTGCGGGACAGCGCTCCATGCGCACGCGGCGGCGCGTTCGCGCAGCATCTGGCGCTCGCGCACATTCTGCGTGAGCTCCGCGGCGCGCTCGAGCTCCGCGTGCGCCTCGCCGTAGCGGCCGAGCCTTGCCAGCAGGTCTGCGCGCACGCTTCCCAGCAGGGGGTAGTCCTTCAGCGCCGGCTCGGCGACCAGCGCGTCCACCAGCTCCAGGCCCGCTTCGGGACCGAACGCCATCGCGACCGCCACCGCGCGGTTCAGCTCCACCACCGGCGATGGCTCGAGCTGGGCGAGCGCCTCATACAGCGCCGCTATTCGCTGCCAGTCGGTCTCCTCGGCCGTTTGCGCGCGCGCATGACACGCGGCGATGGCGGCCTGCAGGGCGTACGGGCCGAGCGCGCCACCCAGCTCTTCGGCGCGCTCCAGCGCGGCGAGGCCGCGACGCGCCAGCAGCCGATCCCAGCGTCTGCGGTCCTGCTCCAGCAGCAGCACGGGCTCCCCCAAGGGGCCGATCCGCGCGGCGAACCGCGACGCCTGGATCTCCATCAGCGCCACCATCCCGTGCACCTCCGGCTCCCCCGGAGCCAGCTCGGCGAGGATGCGCCCCAGACGCAGCGCCTCCTCGCACAGCTCCGGTCGCATCCAGTCCTCGCCCGCGCTCGCCGCATATCCCTCGTTGAACACCAGATACACCACTTCCAGCACCGACCCCATGCGCTCGGCGAGCTCGTCCTTGCCCGGCAGCTCGAACGGCACCCTGGCCTCGGCCAGCGTGCGCTTGGCCCGGACGATCCTCTGCGCGATCGCCGACTCGGACACGAGCTGCGCCCTGGCGATCTCGCTCGTCTTCAGGCCTCCCAGCACGCGCAGCGTCAGCGCCACGCGCGCCTCGGTCGACAGCACCGGATGGCACGTCGTGCACATCAGCCGCAGCAGGTCGTCGTCGATCTCCTCCTCGCCGGCCAGCTCGATCTCCGACGTGGCCGTCCCGTCGCCGATCTCCAGCTCGCGCGCGATCTCCTCCTGCTTGCTTTCCAGCCGCTTGCGCCGGCGCAGCTGATCGATCGCGCGGTTCTTGGCGGTGGCCGTCAGCCAGGCGCCCGGGTTCTCCGGGACGCCCGACCTTGGCCACTGCTCCAGCGCTGCCACCAGCGCGTCCTGCGCCATGTCCTCCGCCAGGCCGACGTCGTTGACCATCCGCGCCAGCCGCCCGATGAGCTTTGCCGACTCGATCCGCCAGACCGCCTCGATCGCGCGCTCGGTTGCGATCGCGCTCGCCTCACCGGCGATCGGCTTGCCGTGCTCAGCCGGCGCCCCAGACGTTGACACCGACTCGAGGCTAGCGCGCGGCCGTCTGTCCGGGCGGTTCTTGGGAGAGCTTGCCGGCCTCCTGGATCTCGGGCGGGAAGTCCGACATCTCATACACCTGCCGGACCTCGATCACGTCCCCGTCCGCCGCGGGACAGCGCGAGGCCCACTGCACCGCCTCCTCCTTGGACTTGGCTTCGATCATCCAGTAGCCGCCGATCACCTCCTTGGCCTCGGTGAACGGCCCGTCGGTCACGGCCGCGCTGCCGCCGGCGAACGCCACGCGCGCGCCCTTGGCCGGGGACTGCAGCCCGTCGAGCGTGAGCAGCACGCCGGCTTTCGTCAGCTCCTCGTTGTACTTGCCCATCGCCGCCACGGCCTCGGCGTCGGGAGCCCAGTCCTGTTCGTCGCTGACCGCGATGTTCGGGATCATGATCATCATGTATCGCATCGTCTGCTCTCCTTGTGGTTGCGGATTCGACGTGGAGTTCGGTCGGATCATCCAGTCTGAACCCTTGCTCTACTCATACGACGAATACCCATTCGCGATTTCGACATGCCCGGAGCAGACCGGTCGCGAGCCCCGCTCGGGCTCTGTCACACTGGCCGGCATGCGCCGGACGGCCATCCTCCTCGCGCTCGTCCTGTCCGGTGTCACGATCTCCGCCTGTGGCAAGAGCGGGCAGGCGAGCACGGCGTCCCACTCCACCACCAGGACGCCAAGCGCCGCGACGAGCCGAGCCCCAACCCGGGCGCAGGCGCTCGCGTTCGCCCACGCGGTCAACCTGACCGCGTCCGACGTCCCGGGCTTCACCGCCACTCCCAACCACCATGGCAGCTCGGCGAGCGAACGACGCCTCGAACAGGAGCTTCGCAGCTGCACGGGCGCGCAGGGTTCGCAGAGCCCGCGGAGCACGCTCGTCGAAGCGGGCTCTCCCGCTTTCGGGTTGCATCACGGCATCCTCGACTTGACCGTGAGCTCCGAAGTGAGCGTCGCCCAGAGCGCCGCGCAGGCCGCCGGCACGCTCTCGGCGATTCGCAGCGCTCGTGTCCGCGGATGTGTCTCGCGCTACCTGTCTCAGCTCTTGAAATCGCAGCACTACGGCGGCGCGACCGTGACCGGCGTCTCGATCGCATCGGGCACCCCTCCCGCACCCGGCACCACTGGAGGCTTCGGGTGGCGCGTCACCGCGACGCTCGCCGTGCACGGCATCCACGTCTCCTTCTATCTGGACATCCTCGGCTTCGTCTACGGCCCTGCCCAGGTGACCCTCACCAGCTCGGGGGCGCTGCGTCCGTTTCCGGCGGCCGCCCAGGAGCAGCTGTTCTCCCAGCTGCTGACGCGGGCGCGAGCACACAGCCTGTAAGACCGCCCGACTGATCTCAGGGCTGGCAGGAGCCTCAGGCCTTTGCGCCGGTCAGGCCTTCGCGCCGGCCTGCATGTCCAATGACAGGCGTGACTGACCGCTCTCCAGCTCGAGCAGCAGCCGCTTGCGCTCCAGCCCGCCGCCGTAGCCGGTGAGCGTCCCGTCGGCGCCGATCACGCGATGGCACGGCACGATCACCGCGATCGGATTGCGTCCGTTGGCGAGCCCCACCGCCCGCGCGGCCGAGGGCTGGCCGACGCGACGTGCGATCTCGCCGTAGCTGACCGTCTCGCCGTAGGGCACTTCCCGCAGCGCGTCCCACACCCGGCGCTCGAACGGGGCGCCACGCATGACCAGTGGCACGTCGAACGTGACGCGCTCGCCGGCGAAGTACTCCGACAGCTGCGCTTGCACGTCTGCGGCCGGAGCAGTCGACGGCTGCCAGCTCGGGGCGATCCTCACGGGCTTGCGTCCGTCCTGCATGTACAGGCCGTATAGCGCGCGACCATCGCCGAGCAGCAGCAGCTCTCCGATCGGGCTGTCGATGCTCGTGTACATCAGCGTATGACTGAGGGTGCAGGCGGCCACAGGACTCACAAGACTCACGCCGCGAGCCGATCGGTGTCGCCGGCGGTGGCGCTGGCGGGCGCCGGCCTGCGCTGGGCGATCACCGACGGTGCAAGCGAGGCCCACAGGTACTGCACGGCATACGCGCGATACGGGCGCCAGCGCTCGGCCACCCGCTCCGCGGCCGCGGGCCGGCCGTCGTGTCCGAGCCGTTCGAGTGCATGGCGGACGCCGAGATCGGTGGGCAGGTAGGCGTCGGGGTCGCGCAGCGCGCGCATCGCCACATACGCCGCGGTCCACGGGCCGATCCCCGGCAGTGACCGCAGCCGCCGCAGCGCCTCCTCGCGATCGGCGCCCGCGTCCAGCACCAGCTCGTCGCGCGCCAGCGCCGCGGTCAGGCCCAGCAGCGCCCCGCGCCGCGCCGCGGGCATCGCAAGCCGTGCGGGATCGGCTCCGGCGAGCGCCTGGGCGGAGGGGAACGCGTGCGTTACGCCACCGAGCGGGCGCTCCAGCCGCTCGCCGTACTCGCCGACGAGACGGCCGGCCAGCGTACGGGCGCCGGCGAGTGAGACCTGCTGGCCGAGCACGGCGCGCACCGCGAGCTCGTGCGCATCGACATGGCCGGCGACCCTGCGTCCCGGAGCCCGGCGCACGAGCGGCCCCAGCAGCGCATCGCCGCCGAGTGCTCTGGACACGGCGTAGGGGTCGGAGTCCAGATCCAGCAGCGCCCGCGAGCGCTGCATCGCCGCGGCCAGGTCACGCAGGTCCTGCAGCCGGTAGCTCGCCAGCACATGTCCCGGCCCTGGACGCAGCTCGACGGTGCCCGTCCCGTGCGGCAGACGCAGGCTGCGCCGGTAGGCGCCGTCGAGCACCTCCTCCACTCCCGGCACCGCCCGCAGCCCCAGGTATGCGATCAGACCGTCCGCCTGAAGCGGAGCGCGATATGGCAGTCGCAGCGTGATCGCGCCGCTGTCCTGCGGGCGTCCGTGGCGTTTCGCGCGGGCGCGCAGCTCACTCGGGGTCGTCGCGAACACCTCCCGGATCGTGGCGTTGAACTGCCGCACGCTCTGCCATCCCGCCGCGTGCGCCACGTCGGCGATCGGCACCTCGGTGGTCTCCAGCAGGATCCGTGCCGTCTGCGCGCGCCGGCTGCGCGCGAGCGCCAGCGGCCCCGCGCCCGCGACGGCCACGAGCTGGCGGTGCACGTGACGCTCGGCATAGCCGAGCCTGCTTGCGAGGCCGCTCACGCCCTCGCGGTCGACGACCCCGTCGGCGATCAGCCGCATCGCCCGCCCCACCAGGTCGGCACGGCGGTCCCAGTCCGGCGAGCCCGGGGTCGCGTCCGGGCGGCAGCGCTTGCACGCCCGCAGCCCGGCCGCCTGCGCGGCCGCGGCGGTGGCGAAGAACCGCACGTTCTCACGTTTGGGCGTGCGCGCAGGACAGCTCGGGCGGCAGTAGATCCCGGTGGTCGTCACGCCGCAGTACACCCACCCGTCAAGTCGCTGGTCCTGTGCCTCGATCGCCTGCCAGCACTGGTCGGAGTCGAACACACTCCCCACACTGGCACACCTCGGCGGGCATTTCTAGCGGGAATCGGACATCGCCGATCATCCCCGTCCGATTCCCGCTGTGCGCGTCGCCGCGACGTGGCCTCCCTTGCGGCCGAGATCGGCGCAAAGGGTAAACTCAGAGCAACATTCCGGGGGAGGAGTCCGATGTACGATCCGATGCTGTTCCGTGACCGTCCGCGTCCCGCGCAGATTGCGCTGGGTGGCGTCGTGCCGGCGATCGCCGGCGCCGTTGCGGGCGTGCTGGTTGGAGTCTCCAGCGGCGCCTACTGGGGGTATGGAGCGCTCGTCGCGATCGGCTCGATCATCGCCGGCTTCGAGCATCAGGACGGCTGGGGCGGGGCCGATCGGGGCCTGGTCGCCGGCTTTATCTACGGGGTCGCCCTACTGGTCACGCACGCGATCGCCGGCACGCACGCGACGGTCTCACTCGGCAGCTTCCCACCGCTGCTCGCGGTCGTCACCGCGATCGCCGGCATGCTGCTGAGCGCGCTCGGTGGGCGGATCGCCCGTCAGCAGCGCGAGCGCAGGGCCCCGCCGGCCGAGCCGGCTGAATAGCCGCCCCAGGCTTGGTCGAAGCTGCTTGGAGCGGGCACGCGAGACCGGTTCGGTCTCAGCCCGTCCACAGAGCGTTGAGCGGCAACGCCCACAGGCTCTCGCCGAACGGCAACGTCCGCTCGCCGGCGTATAGGACGACACCGGTGACGAGTCGCCGTCCCAGGTGTTTGCGCAAGTGCACCAGCCCGCGAAAATCATGCGCCCGCACGGTCGCGCTCGCCTTCACCTCGATGCCCACGATCTCACCCGAGGGACGCTCGACGATCACGTCGACCTCGCGTTCATCCTCGCGGTAGTGCCAGAAGCTCAGGGGTTCGGACGACCAGGATGCTTGGCGCTCCAGCTCGGTCGCGACGAATGTCTCGAACAGCGCACCCGCAAAGCCACCGTCCTCGCGCACACGCCGCTCGTCTGCCCCGATCAGCGCGGCGAGCAGCCCGGGGTCGGCCACATACAGCTTGGGTGCCTTGACCTGTCTCTGGCCGAGGTTGACGTGCCATGACTGACGTATACGCACCAGAAACAACCGCTCCAACACCGCGATATGCGCCTTGGCCGTCTTGCCGTCGATTCCCGCCTCACGGGCGAGACTGTCGTAGCGGGCCAACGATCCCGACCGTGTGGCTAGGAGGCGAAGCAGCGTCCCGACCGATGTCGGATCCAGCACGCGCGAGGTGTCGACTACGTCTCGCTCGACGATCGAAGTGACGTAACTGTCAAAGAACCTCCGCCGGGCAGCCTCGGTTCGAATGCGCGCCTCGGGAAACCCGCCCGCCAGCAGGAGTTGTGCATACTCGCCACGGCCGACCGGCGCATCGGTGATCGTCGGCACCTCGCCGTTGAACAGACCGGCGAGCAGGTTCTCTGGTCGCCCGTCGATCTCACCCTGGGTAAACGGCCATAGCGTGAGGTAGTCGACCCGCCCAGGCAGCGCGTCCGCGACCGTCGGGATACGGCGCAGGTTCGCAGAGCCGGTCAACAGAAACTGACCCGCCGCGACGTCTCGATCGACCCGGGACTTGATGGCCAGCAGCAGCTCTGGTGCACGTTGGACCTCGTCGATCACCGTCCGCCGCCCGAGCCCGGCCACGAACCCCTGTGGATCCCCGGACGCGAGCGACAGGACAGGCTCGTCGTCGAGCGTCAGGTACTCGGCCGGGAGTCGCTCGGAGGCGATCATTCGTGCGACCGTGCTCTTTCCAGCCTGCCGCGCTCCGAGCAGCGCTACGACTCGAGACTCCCGCATAGCCTCTACCACGGTGTCGGTGAGACCTCGATCGATGAGCTCCACGAACTGTCCTCCTTCGGCCGGCGATTCCGCACGACTATAGCCGGTAACTCGGAGAGTTATCTCTGGTAACTCGGAGAGTAGGCTCTGCTAACTCGGATAGTTGTGCTGATTCAGGTGCTCGGGCCGCATGTCTGACTTGGGGTGGGGTGTCGCAAGCTCGGACTGGTTTGGGTGGCCGCCCCGCATGCGCCGTTCGGCCTGGCGGCGCTTGCGCCGCCAGGGAAAGCGTCAGCTTTCTCCAAGCATGTTCAGGACGCTCGGTCTCTATGACGTCGGGTTGATGAGACCGATCACGTGGCCCTCGGGGTCCTTGAACATGCCGAGGATCATGCGGCCCATGATCTCTTCAGGGCCCATCATTCGCGATCCGCCGAGGCTCTCGGCCTTGACCAGCGCCTCCTCGACGTCGGGAACCGTGACGTAGAACGTCACGTGGCCCTCGTATCCCTCCGGCGCCGCCCCGATCCCGCCGCCGATGCCACTGCCATCGGGCGCCAGGTTCGCCTCGCGCGACACGACCCCGTAGTTCATCGGATTGTCGGTGTTGAACTCCCACCCGAACAGGCTGGAGTAGTAGTCCCTCAGCTTCTCCGCGTCCTTGCCCATGATCTCGAAGTGAACAACCGGCTGTCCCATGTGCTCATCCCTTTCAGTCGCTGGCGAGTTCGACGAAAGCTCAACGTTACCTCTCACCACCACCCTCCGCGGCTGAGTCACCACCACCCTCCGCGCGGCTGAGCCTCGGGCCAGCGCCTCGTCGAGCCGGTCGAAAGTGCACGGGTGCGCGAGCGCGCGTGGGCAGCCGCCCGCGCACGAGCGGAGCGGCTGCGTGCGACGTTTAGCTTGGGGCATACTGGGGCAGTGGCCAGGGCATGAGTTCACCCACAGATCAGATCCCCCGCGTCTCGCTCCGTCCCGACGTAGAGATCCCGCAGCTCGGCTTCGGCGTGTTTCAGGTTCCTGCGCGGGAGACCGAGCAGGCCGTCGCCCGCGCGCTGGCCGCCGGCTATCGCCATATCGACACCGCCGCCGCGTACCGCAACGAGGGGCCCGTCGGGCAGGCGATCCACGCCTCGGGCATCGACCGCAGCGAGATATTTGTCACGACCAAGTGCTTCAACGACGACCACGGCCATGACGCGGCCGTACGGGCCTGCAAGCAGAGTCTGCAGCGGCTCGAGCTCGAGCACATCGACCTGTACCTGATCCACTGGCCGGTGCCCGCCCACGATCTGTACGTGGAGACCTGGCAGGCTTTCATCGAGCTGCAGTCAGAAGGGCTCGTCCGCGCGATCGGGGTGTCCAACTTCCAGCCCGCACACCTGCAGCGCCTGGTGTCGGAGACAGGCGTGACGCCGGCGATCAACCAGGTCGAGCTGCATCCCTACTTCCAGCAGGCCGGCCTGCGCCACGAGCATGACCAGCTCGGCATCGTCACCGAGGCATGGAGCCCGCTTGGCCAGGGATTGGAGCTGAAGGACCCGGTCATCGCCGGGATCGCCGAGGCGCATTCCGTGACCGCGGCCCAGGTCGTCATCCGCTGGCACATCCAGCTCGGCAACGTCGTAATCCCGAAGTCGGTCACCCCGGAGCGCATCGTCGAGAACTTCGACGTCTTCGGCTTTCGCCTCAGCGAGGTCGACATGGATGCCATCCACGCGCTCGACGCGGGCCGGCGCATCGGACCGGACCCGGACACGTTCGTGCGTCCCTAGGCACGACACCCGGTCCAGCTCGATCGAGCACCGAGTCTCTGCGGAGATGTAGCGTGAAGCGTGAAGCGCCGGACGATGACATGATACCCTACATAGGGTAATGCCCAAGACTTCGGTATATCTGAGCCCTGCGGACGCAGAGCAATTGCGCCGTGCCGCTGCGCGTACGGGCCGCTCGCAGGCTGATTTGATCCGTGACGGAGTGCGACGTGTGACGGCAGAGACGACTCCCGAGGAGCGCGTCTTTCACAGCATGGGCAAGGGTCATGGCGGCGGCGCGCGATCTCGGGGTTGGGATGCTGAGGAGTTGTACAGCTCGGTGATGGGCCGAGGGTGATTGCCGAGCATGACGGCGTTGATCGTTGACGCCAGCGCGCTCTACGCCCAGGCTGATTCCAGCGAGCCCCAGCACGAGGCTGTCTCGCGAGCGCTACGCAGCGAGCGCGATACTTTGGTCACCTCCCAGGTAGTTGTCGCCGAGGCGGACTATCTGATCTTGCGCCGTCTCGGAGTTGACGTGGAGGGGCAGTTCCTCGAAGATCTGGCAGCGGGGACCTACGTCGCAGATACGCTCTCGCTCCCGGATCTGGCAGTCGCCCGTGACATCGTGGCTCGCTACAGAGATTTGCATCTGGGCTTGGCCGACGCGTCACTTGTCGTACTCGCCAACCGTTGGGCGACGCGGCGTATCCTCACTCTCGATGAACGAGCGTTTCGCGCTGTAAAACCAATTCAGGGCGGCTCTTTCACAGTGCCGGCCGATACGGAGTAGACAGGAGGATGCGATGAGAGCCGCGGTCCTGCACGAGTATGGAGTTCCGCGCCCTGACGAGTTTCAGGAGCCCGAGGCCGGTCCCGAGCAGGCGGTCGTGCAGGTGCTGGGCGCCGGCCTGAACCCGGTCGACGTCGCGATCTCCGGCGGGCGCTTCTACGCCGGCAGGCCGCCGCTGCCCTCGGTCGCCGGGCGCGAGGGCGTCGGGCTGCTGGACGGCGCACGGGTCTACTTCGACGCGCCGATCCCCCCGTTCGGCTCGATGGCCAAGCGTGCCCTGATCGACCCGCGCTCCACCTACCCGGTTCCCGACGGGCTCGAGGACGGCGTCGCCGTGGCGCTCGGGATCTCCGGGCTGGCGGCGTGGCTCGCGCTCACCTGGCGCGCGCGGCTGACCGCGGGCGAGCACGTGCTGGTGCTGGCCGCCAGCGGTGTGCTGGGACAGATCGCCGTGCAGGCGTCCAAGCTGCTCGGCGCGGCTCGTGTGGTGGCTGCGGCGCGCTCGCCGGAGGGCCTCGAGCGCTGCCTGCAGCTCGGGGCCGACGCGGCCGTCCGCCTGGACGAGCCCGAGGACCTCTCCGCTGCACTGGCCGAGGCCGCCGAGGGTCGGATCGACGTGGTCGTGGACCCGTTGTGGGGAGCGCCGCTGGTGGCGGCGCTGGGCGCCGCGAGCTTCGGTGCGCGGATCGTGCAGATCGGGGCGGGCGCGGGCGCCGAGGCGATGATTCCCTCGGCGGCGATCCGCGGCAAGATGCTCGTGCTGATGGGACACACCAACTTCGCCGCCCCGCCGGAGGTCAAGCGCGAGGCCTACGCGCGACTCGCCCAGGCCGCCGCGGGCGGTGAGCTGCGGGTGGACACCGATCCGATGCCTCTGGAGCAGGTGGCCGAGGCCTGGGATCGCCTGGCCGCCGGCTCGCATCGCAAGATCGTGCTCGTGCCCTGAGCTCATCCGATCACCGTAAGCTGATCGGGGTCCAACAAGGAGACGAGCGATGAGCGCCAACTGGAGCAGTGAGCAGATCCCCGATCAGCACGGTCGCACGGCGGTCGTCACGGGGGCCAACAGCGGCCTCGGGCTGGCGAGCGCGCGCGAGCTGGCACGGTACGGCGCGAGCGTGGTGCTCGCCTGCCGCAACACTGCCAAGGGCGAGCAGGCGCTGCGCGAGATCGCCACAGCCGTGCCGGACGCGCGCCTGGAGCTGTCCGAGCTCGATCTCGGCAGCCTCGCGTCGGTTCGGTCCTTCGCCGAGCGTTTCCGCTCGAGCCATGACGGTCTCGACCTGTTGATCAACAACGCGGGCGTAATGGCGCCTCCGCGCGCGCCAGACCGAGGATGGGTTCGAGCTGCAGCTCGGCACCAATCTGCTCGGACACTTCGTCCTGACCGGCCACCTGATCGGCGCGATGGAGGGCCGAGCAGACGCGCGTGTGGTCACGGTCAGCAGCACCGCCCACAAGTTCGGCCGCATCAACTTCGACGACCTGCAGTCCGAGCGCCACTACATGCGCTGGCGCGCCTACGGCCAGTCCAAGCTCGCCGACCTGATGTTCGCGCTGGAGCTGGACCGGCGCCTGCATGCCGCGGGCTCGACGGTGAAAAGTCTCGCCGCCCACCCGGGGTATGCCGCCACCAACCTGCAGACGGCCGCCCCGCCCCTGCTGGATCGCACGATCATGAGGCTGACCAACGCGTTCGCGGCCCAGAGCGCCGACATGGGCGCGCTGTCGCTGCTGTATGCCGCCACCTACCCCGACCTGGAGGGCGGCAGCTTCGTCGGGCCCGACGGGATCGGTGAATTCCGCGGCCACCCGCGCATCGTCTCTCCCAACCGCGCTGCCCGGGACGCCGACGTGGCCGCACGACTGTGGTCGGTGTCGGAGCAGCTGACCGGCGTGCACTTCGACCTGGGCGCTCCCGCACCGGCATGAGTGAGTAGGGGTCCTCTTCGCATGCGAAGAGGACCGCAGGGCCGCATGCGGCCCTGCGCGAACGGCGCATGCGCCGTTCGGAAGACGTGCCGCATGCGGCACGTCTCGAGGCCGCACATGTGCGGCCTCGGCCGTTGGCGCATGCGCCAACGGCTACTTACGCTTGGCCTGGTGCTCGATCACCCGGCCGAACGCGGCCTCCAGCTGGGTGGTCATGCGCTGCTTGAACAGCGCGAGCAGCGCCTCGGAGGCGAGTGGCCGCAGCGAGTCGACCGCCTCGATCAGCTCGTCCCAGCGCTCCTCGGGCTGACCGGCCTCGTCGAACGGCTCCCACAGCTCCCGGAGGAACAGCTTGGTGAACGCTCGCGCGATCGAGTCGGCGTCGCGGCTGACCCGCTCGACTAGCACCAGCGCGGCGTGCAGCGGGATGCCGAGCGCCACGACCTGTTCGGCGTCCGCCAGCAGCGCGGGGCTCGGGATTTCAAACCGGCCGTCGCCCAGCGGCACGAGCAGCTTCAGCTTGCGCACGCGCTCGACGTCCTTGGCGTCGGTCTCGCCGAAGCGGCTGGTCAGTTCGGCGGCGGTGATCATCTCCGGGGACTCGGGCTCGAACGGGGTGGTCACCGCCTTGCGCAGGCCGAGCAGGCGCTCGGCCAAGCCATCCGAACCACTCAGCAGCCGCTCGATCGCCGCCAGGTTGAAGCCGTCGGCCTGCAGGTCGAGGATCAAGCGCAGCCGCGCCACGTGCTCCGCGTTGTAGTAGCCGACGCGGGCACGAACCTCCGGCGGCGGCAGCAGCCCGCGCGTGTGGTGGTTGCGGATGTTGCGCACCGACATGCCGACCTCGGCCGCCAGCTGCTCGACCGTAAGGTCGTACTTCGACGAGGGCTCCCCGGGGCGGTCGGCCTTCTCGGCGGCTGCGCGTGCCATCAGCATTTCAAGATACTACGTTTCATGTGCCCTCATTTGAGGTAACATGATTTCATCGGCCTGCAACGCCGGCGCGGCTCCCAGCACAGGTCTCGACGGGCCGCCGCCGGGTGCTGGGGCTCGTGCGCTCGTTCACCTCGCCGCTGCTGCCCGACGACTACCTGGAGCTGATCAACCCGCTGTGGTCGACCCGCGAGCTGCGCGGGCGTGTCGAGCGCGTCGAACGCGAGAGCGCAGACGCGGTCACGGTGCTGATCAAGCCGGGTTGGGAGTGGCCCGGTCACCTGCCCGGGCAGTACCTGCGTCTCGGCATCGAGGTCGACGGCATACACCACTGGCGGGCCTATTCGCTGACCTCCGACCCCGGACGTCCCGACGGATGCATCTCGATCACGCCCAAGCTCGTCCGGACCGGCAAGGTGTCGCCGTTTCTGTGCGAGCGGCTGCGTCCGGGGACGATCGTGCGTCTGGGCGGGATCGAAGGCACGTTCACGCTGCCCTCGCTGCTGCCCGAGCGGCTGCTGTTCGTCAGCGCCGGCAGCGGGATCACTCCGATCATGAGCATGCTGCGCGCCCTTGCCGGTCAGGGCAGGCTTGGGGATGTGGTCCACGTGCACAGCGCCCGAACGGCCGAGGGCGTGATCTTCGGCCGTGAGCTGCGCGAGCTGCACGCGCGCCACCCCGGCTACCGGCTGCACGAGCGGATCTCGGGCGAGCAGGGCCGTGTGAGCGCCGATCAGCTCGATGAGCTGTGCGGGGACTGGGCCGAGCGCGAGACGTTCCTGTGCGGTCCGGCCGGCCTGCTCGATGCGCTGGGCGAGCGCTGGCGCCGCGACGGCGATCCCGAGCGTCTGCACGTAGAGCACTTCCAGCCCGACGCCCACATCGGCGACGGCGAGCGCGGCGCGGGCGGCACGATCCGCTTCTGCTCCAGCGACATCGACGCCTCCAGCGACGGCAGCAGCCGATCCTCCTGGCCGGGGAGAGCGCGGGCGCCACCCTGCCGTACGGCTGTCGCATGGGTATCTGCCGCAGCTGCGTCGGACGCCTGCGCTCGGGCCGCGTCCGCGACCTGCGCACCGGCCGCGTTCACGGCCAGCCCGGGGAGCTGCTGCGCACCTGCATCAACGCGCCCGAGGGCGCCGTCGAGATCGACCTCTGACCGCTCATACGACAAAGGAATTCATCATGTCAGCCACTTACACCGAGAGCCCCACCGCGGCCGAGCGATCCTTCGAGGAGCCCGAGAGCCCCATGGCGCACCTTACGCCCGAGCAGATCGAGGAGCTCGGGCGCGAGTTCGACGCGATCCACGACGAGGTGTTCGCCGATCTCGGCGAGCGCGACTCGCGCTATATCCGCTCGACCATCAAGCTGCACCGTCACCTCGTGCTGGCGGCGCGCGCGCTGCTGCTCGGCTCGCGCCGCAAGCCGCGTGGCTGGCCGGCACGGCGTCGCTGTCGGTGGCCAAGATCCTCGAGAACATGGAGATCGGCCACAACGTGATGCACGGGCAGTGGGACTGGATGAACGACCCGGACATCAACTCCCAGAGCTGGGACTGGGACACGGCCTCGCCGGCCGACGCGTGGCGGCACTCGCACAACTACGAGCACCACACGTTCACCAACATCCGCGGCAAGGATCGCGACCTGGGATACGAGATCATGCGCATCGACCCGCACCAGCGCTGGCAGCCGGTCTACCTGCTGCAGCCCCTGTACAACCTCTGCTGATGGGGTTCTTCGAGTGGGGGGTCGCCCTGCACGACCTCAACTTCGATGAGATCCACTCGGGGGAGAAGTCCCGGGAGAAGGTGCTCGACGAGCTGAAGGCGATCGGCGTGAAGGCGCGCCGGCAGATCGTCAAGGACTACATCGCGTTCCCGCTGCTCTCCGCGGCGATGTCGGCGGCAACGTCCGGACGGCGGGGATCGCCCGCCGGGCGGCGCGCCTTTCAGTCCACGCTGGCGGCCAACTTCACCGCCAATATCGTGCGCAACGTATGGGCCTACTCGATCATCTTTTGCGGGCACTTCCCCGATCAGACGTACACGTTCAGCCAGCGCGAGGTCGCCGATGAGACCCGCGGCGGCTGGTACGTGCGTCAGCTGCTCGGCTCGGCCAACATCGACGGCAGCCCGCTGTTTCACCTGCTGGCCGGCAACCTGAGCTTCCAGGTCGAGCACCACCTGTACCCCGACATGCCCTCCAGCCGCTACGCCGAGATCGCACCTCGCGTGCGCGACGTCTGCCACCGCTACGGGCTGCCGTACAACACCGGCCCGCTGAGCCGGCAGCTGGGGACCGTCCATCGCACGATCCTGCGGCTCGCCTTCCCGGGTGGCCGGGTGCGGCCGAAGCCGGGCCCCTACCGGCCCGAGCAGGCCTGAGCGCGCCGGTAGGCCTGAGCGCGCCGGTAGGTCTGAGCGCGCCGGTAGGTCTGAGCGCGCCGGTAGGCCTGAGCGCGGCAGTGGTCTGCCCGCCCGGTAGGCCCACGCGCCCGGGGCGGGCCTGGCTGTGCCGGTGGGTTCGCGCCGGTGGGTCTGACGGCCGGGCAAGCCTGAACGCGTTCAGGCGTCGCGGCTCTATGTCACCGGCTCGCGGTCCAGCTCCGGTCCCGTGAGCTGACGCTCATAGGGGCCACGGCCGGTGAGGCACACGGCGCCGCAGCGGGCCGCCAGGGCCAGCGCGTCGGGCGCCGCCATGCCGGCGCCCAGACCGTAGGTGAGACCGGCCGCAAACGAGTCCCCGCAGCCGTAGGAGTCCACGGCCTCGCCGGGCGGTGAGGCGGCCGCCCAGGTGCCCGATCCGCCGGAGCGCTCGCGATATACGCCGCCGCGCGCGCCCTCGGTCGAGACGACCAGCTCGGCCTCGTCCTGCGATCCAGCCGCCTCGCGGCGCTCGATCGCGTCGTCCTCGCTCAGCACGAGAGCATCCAGCGGGACACCGTGCCCGAGGGCGTCGACGGCGCGCGGGCTGGCCACCAGCGTCCGTGCGGCGCGCGCGGCACGCAGGGCGTCCAGGTCGCCGGCGGTGAAGTAGACGGCGTCCATCTCCGCCAGCTCGCTCCACGGCAGGTCCTCGTCTCCGCCTGTCGCCTCCAGGCGCGACCCGAACGTCGTGATCGTGCGCTCGCCGGCGTCGTCTGTCAGCGTCACCGCCGTCCTGGTGGGCGCCGCGCGCCGGGCGGCCCACACCTGGACGCCGAGCTCTCCCAGACGCGCCACCGATCGGCGGCCGAGCTCGTCCTCGCCCAGCGCGGTGCACGAGCACCGCCTCGCCGGCCAGACGGGCCAGCTGCACGGCCGCGACGGCCCCGCCTCCGGCCGGCTCCTCGAACGGCTCGCGCGCGTGCATCACCTCACCCGCTCGGGGGACATGCCCCACGCGCGCGAACCGCACCCACTCGACATGGCCCACCACCGCGACCTTCGGCCGGCTCATCCCAGGGGCGACGGGGGGATGCGCGTGGTGCCCCGGACCTCGGGGATGCGCATGGCGAGCTCGTCGACATAACACCAGGACCAGATCTCTCCCGGCTCGATCGAGCGGATGATCGGGTGGCCGCTGCCGTGCGCGTGCGCGCTCGCGTGGCGGTTGGGCGAATCGTCGCAGCAGCCGACGTGTCCGCACTCCAGGCAGATGCGCAGGTGCAGCCACTCGCCGCCGCTTGCCAGGCAGTCCTCACAGCCGTCGACAGCCTCGGGGAGCTGGGTGATCTGGATCGTGTCGAGATGTGTGCAGCTGGGCATGGCGACGGTCTGCTCAGGATTGCACGAATGCCGACCGGACGTAAAGCAGCGTCGAAGCCTCGTACGCCACCTCAGCGCCCCAGCGTGCGCACCAGCTCGCGGGCCCGTCCTCGGAGCTGGTCCAGGAGCTCGCGCACCGCCTGCAGGCCCGCGCGCAGCTCGGCGTCGCCGACCTCCACCGGCAGCATCGAGTCCTGCAGCGCCGCGAGCTCCCCGTCGGCCCTGCCGGCTGCGTCGACCGCGCCGTCGATAAACCCCCTTACGCCCGTCGACGGATGCCCTGGAGGCGCAGGCGCAAACGTGCGGCTCGGCAGGCCGTGACGATCGGCGAACTCGGCGTAGGTGCGCTGCGCCCTGCCGTAGGCCGCCTGCACAGGCCTGAACAGCTCCTGCTCGAGCCTGTCGGCGGTCTGCTCGTCGAGCAGCTCATAGGCCTCGCCCAGCGACGCGAGCGCCGTGCCGATCTCCTCGATCGCCCGTGCGACTGCGTCGAGCAGCTGCCGTCTTCCGTCCGCGGTCGTATAAGTCATGCGCTCCAGATTATTGGTTGGGCTCAGCCGTGTCGGTAACGTCAACCGCGTGAACGGCATCCACCGCACGATCTGCGCCTCGCGCTGGTGGGCGCGCGGGGTCGAGCGCGAGCTCGTCCCCTGGTGCCTGAAAGACGTCGAGCTCGGCGAGAACGTCCTCGAGATCGGCCCCGGGTTCGGCGCTACCACCCGCGTGCTCGCCCGCCGTCCGGGCACGCTCACGGCACTCGAGCTCGAGGAGCGCTACTGCCGGCGACTGCAGCGCGAGCTGGGCGACGGCGCGACGGTCATCCAGGGGGACGCCACCGAGCTGCCCTTCTCCGATGACTCGTTCTCGGGCGCGGTCTGCTTCACGATGCTCCACCACGTACCGTCGCGCGAGCTCCAGGACCGCCTCCTGTCAGAGGTCGCACGAGTCCTGCGCCCCGGCGCCGTGTTCGCCGGCACCGACAGCCTCGGTCAGGGCTTTCTGTTCAAGGCGATCCACATCGGCGACACACTCGTACCGGTCGATCCCGACGGGCTGCCCGAGCGCCTGCAGCGCGCCGGGCTGACAGAGGTCCGCGTGGACACGAGCTCGCGCTCGCTGCGGTTTCGCGCCCGCAAGGCGCAGAGATGAGCGCCTATTCGAGTGCTCGGATCATGCAGGCTTGCGCTCGGATCATGCAGGCTTGTGCTCGGATCATGCAGGCTTGTGCTCGGATCATGCAGGCTTGCGCATGGCCAGAAACGCGGACGTCCAGGGTGCGCCCTGCGCCTGGAGCAGGATGTGAGGCCACTGCGTGCCCGTCGCCGGGTGCAGCTCACCCGTGCCGACCCAGCGCGTAAGGTTCGCAAAGCTCTCCGGCGAGATATGGGTATCCAGCGGCTGCACCAGCTCCAGCCCAGTGGCACGCACTATGCAGCGCTCGATCTCGCGTGGAGTGAACGCGTCGATGACACGTTTTCTCAGCGTGGCGTTAGAGCAGCGCCGTTCGAGCGTGGCAAAGCGGATTGCGACTTGCAGCGGCGGCCAATCGAGCGGATGGCGGCTGATCAGGCACTCGGTCACGATCACCAGGTGACCGCCCGGACGCAGCACACGGCTCATCTCGCGGGCGGCGCGTTTGACTTCGGCGGGCCCGCCGAAGTGCTCGATCGAGGAGAGGGAGAACACGATGTCAAAGCTCTCGTCGGGGAACTCGAGCTCGAGCGCGTTCATGCTTTTGACCTCGAGATGGTCCTCGCGATAGGCGTAGGGAGCGTATGCCTGCGGGTCGGTGAGCATCGAGGATGCGGCCTCGCGCTCGGCGAAGCTGCCCTCTCCATAGATATCGGTGGCGACCACGCGGGCGATCCGGTTGGCCATCCAGAACAGCGGCTCCTCGTGGCCGGCGGCCACGGCCAGCGCCTCGGCGTCATCGCGCAACGCGCCGACCTCATCCAGGTACAGGCCTAGCATCGCGTACTCCCAGAACTTGCGGTGAAGCTCTTCCTCGGGCGCGTACCCGACAGCGACGATCTCGCGCAAGCGTGCCCGCAGCTGCGGGTCCTCGAAGTCTGGTAGGTCGCAGAGCTTTACGTACTGGCGCGAGAGCGCTGTTGGAGCGGAGGCGTGGGTCATCGCGACGACAGCAGTCTGTCAGACGCGACCCACGGCGCCCGTAGGATGCACCGATGGCTGAATCCAGCGTGGACGAGTCGGCCCCAACGGTCTTTGACACTGACCTGCTGGACACCGATCGGGCAGGCGCGGCGGCGATTCGCGGCGGCGCCATGCGGGTCGGCGGGTATGGGCTGGCGATCCTGCTCAGCGTCGGATCCTCGGCGCTGCTGTTCCGGCACCTGGGCGTCGTGGACAGCGGTCACTATGTGACGATCCTGGCGCTGGTGACGCTCGCTGGCGGCATCACCGATGCGGGACTCTCCGCGATCGGTGTGCGGGAACTGGCCACGCGTGACAGTGCCGGCAGGAGATCTCTCATGCGCAGTCTCGGTGGACTGCGGTTGGCGCTCACGTTCCTGGGAGTTGCAATTGCCGTCCTGTTTGCCGTGCTCGTCGGGTATGAACACACGCTCGTCCTGGGCACGCTGATCGCCGGTGTGGGTCTGTCGCTGCAGGTGCTTCAGGACACCTATGCGATCACGCTCACCGCCCAGCTGCGGCTGAGCTGGGTGGCCGGGGCCGACCTCGTCCGCCAGGCGGTGATGGTCGCGGTAATCCTCCTGCTGGTGCTGGCCGGCGCGAGCCTGCTGCCCTTCTACGCGGCCACCATCCCGGCCGGCATCGTCGCGGTCGGGCTGACCGCATGGCTGGTGCGAGGAGCGATTCCCCTGCTGCCCTCGGTGCATCTCGCCCACTGGCGGGGGCTGCTGCGCGAAACGTTTGCCTATGCGATGGCCACAGCGGTCGCGGCCATCTACTTCCGGGTTGCGATCCTGATCGTCTCGCTCGTGGCCTCGAGTGAGCAGTCCGGCTATTTTGGCGTGTCGTTTCGCGTCATCGAAGTATTGACCGTCGTGCCGCAGCTGCTGGTCGGGGCGACTTTTCCGATCTTCGCGCGCGCCGCTCGGGACGATCACGTGCGTCTTCGTTATGCCTTTGGGCGCACATTCGACGCCTGCCTGATTCTCGGTATGGGCGTCGGGCTGATCCTGTTGGTCGGAGCCCCGCTGATCATCGCGGTGATCGCCGGCCCCGAGTTCCGTCCGGCCGAGGCGGTTCTGAGCATTCAGGGGCTCGCGCTCGTGGCTTCATTCACAGGCGCGGTCTGGGGTTATGCCCTACTCAGCCTCCATCGCCACCGCGAGGTGCTGATCTGCAGCCTGGTGTCACTTCTGACGACGGTCGTGCTCACAGCCGCTCTGACCGCGAGCGGCGGGGCACGCGGCGCCGCGACCGCGACCGTTATCGCTGAGACGCTGTTCTCGTTGATGCTCGGGATGTCGGTGTTTCGAGCTGGTGTGCGCCCCGACATCTCATGGTCGGCGGTACCCCGGGTGGCGGTTGCCGCCGGGCTCGGCGCGGCGACGCTGGCGATCCCCGGGATTCCGGATATCGTCCGCGTCGCGCTCGCGCTCGCGCTGTACAGTGGAGCTCTGCTCGTGCTGCGGGCGATCCCTCGCGAGATCCTCGACCAGCTTCCCCGACGTATGCACCCGCTTGCCTGACCTCCCGGCTGCGGGCTCCGCCACGCGCTCCGCCACGCGCCGCGATCCAGGTCGGCGCGCCCCCGAGACCGGGCCCATTTCTCAGGGTTCGGTCAATGACCTCACAAGGCCTCGGTCCAGCAGTCGACGATCATCGCCGGCACGCCCATGAAGGCTTTCGCAACTTGACCACTCATGGTGTGCAGGGCCGGCCCGAGTAGGCCTGCCGGGGCTGGTAGATTGCGCTCCTTGTTTCCTCGGACCAGCCTCACCACACGAACCACATGCCGAGTCTGCGGCTCTCCCGAGCTGACGCCGGTGTTGTCGCTCGGGGATCAATACATAGCCGGGGCCTTTGCCGAGCCGGGCGGTGACCAGCCTGTCTCACGGCGTATCCCACTCGAGCTCGTCCGCTGTGACATGACTCGCAACCAGGAGGGCTGCGGGCTGATCCAGCTGCGCCATACCGTACCCGGCGCGATTCTCTACCAGTCCTACTGGTATCGCAGCGGTGTCAACCAGACGATGACCCGCAACCTGCACGAGATCGCCACACGGGCCGAGGAGCTCGTCGAGCTGCATCCCGGCGATCTTGTCATCGACATAGGCTGCAACGACGGCACCCTGCTTGATGGTTATCGCGTCTCGGACCTCAAGTACCTGGGCTTCGACCCGTCAGACGTCGGCCGTTATGCGGTGGCGAAGGGCTATGACGTGGTGCGCGACTTCTACTCATACGAGCGGCTGCGGTTGCGCTATGTCGATCAGCAGGCGCGGGTCATCACCAGCATTGCGATGTTCTACGACCTGGAGTATCCGCGTGTATTCGTCGAGGATGTGGCGCGGGCGTTAGCCGATGACGGCGTTTGGGTCATGGAGCTGCACTATCTGCCGACGATGCTGGAAATGAACCAGTTCGACGCGATCGTGCACGAGCACCTGGAGTATTACTCGCTCGCGGTGATCGAGCGCCTGCTGGGAGAAGCTGGGCTTGGCGTGGTGCGCGCTGAGCTCAATGACATGAACGGCGGCTCGTTGCGGCTGTTCATTCGCCGTGCGGGACGCTTTGGACCGCAGGGCAAGGACGCCGAGGCTCTTCAGCGACTGCGCATCCGCGAGTTCGAGATGGCACTCGACGGGTCAGAGCCCTACGAGCGCTTCGCGGCCGCCACCGAGCACGTGGGCGATGAGCTTGCCTCTGTGTGCCGCAAGCTGGTCGAGGACGGCAAGACGATTCACATCTATGGCGCTTCCACCAAGGGGAACACGATCCTTCAGTACGCGGGCATCGATCGGGCGATGGTTCCCTACGCGGCCGACCGCAATCCGGACAAGCACGGCTCGGAAACGATCGGCACCGGGATACCGATCATCAGCGAGGAGCAGTCGCGCGAGCTGAAACCTGACTACTACCTTGCGCTGCCGTGGCACTTCATGGATGAGTTCCTCCAGCGCGAGCAGGAGTTCCTCGATCGCGGGGGAAGGTTCATCGTGCCGATGCCGACAGTCCGGATCGTCCCCGAGCCGGATTCCTAGGAATCGAGCTTCACCTCATCACCGAGGAGCGTTTGTGCGGCTGCGCATCGGACTCCTGAGCACCTGGAACACGCGCTGCGGGATCGCGGAGTACTCCCGTCACCTCGCCACGGCGATGCGCGGGCACGAGGACGTGGAACTGACCGTGCTGGGTTCTCGCAACTTCGGCGAGCGGGCCGTGGCCCCCTATGAGGACTGGGCGGTGCCGGTGTTCGATGTGCTGCCCTGGCACCCCGACCGCAAGCTGGATCTGGACGTCGAGACCGTCTTGGAACATGAGCTCGATGTGCTGGCGGTCCAGTACAGCAACCTCTTTTACAATCGCAGGCGCTTGGTCGAGCTGCTGCGCCGGTTTCCGGGCGTGACCGCGCTGATCTACCACGACAAGTGCGTCTCGCGAGCCTTTCCGTACCGGCTCCCCGATCTTTTATATGCTCACCGGGAGGATGTCGGCATCGGTCCGCGGCGTCTGATCCCGCAGGGCATCGACCTGCGACGGCCGCTGGTGAAGACGTTCGGGCTGGGCAAGTCGCGCTTGGACATCATCGCGGCGGTATGTGATCGCAACGGCTGGGACTTTCAGCACAGCTTTGGCGAGGATCGCTGGCTGGAGAGCGACGAGCTGTTTGCCTGGCTGCGTGATTCCGATGCGATCGTACTGTGGTACGACGAGGATCTCAGCTCCGGTGGCAGCGCGGGCGCGCCGCTTGCCATCGGGACACGTCGGCCTGTGTTCGTCAACGACACCGAGTGGTTCCGTGACCTCCCCGAGCGCACGTCCAACCTGCGCAAGCTTCACACGCCCGAGGAGCTGGAGATCGCTCTGCGCGAGTTGTTCGCAAACGCATATGCCGAGCAGCGCACTTGGGATCGCGTGGCGGACACATTGATCGCCGACTTCCGCGAGACCCTGTCGGCGGACAAGCCGCGAACTCCGCGACGTCGTGACGCGGTACGCGGGCGTGCCTTTGCGGCGCTCGACTTCAAGCCGTATTCGCGCTGGAGACATCGGCTGCGCTCGGGTAAGGGGGGAAGCTCGTGAGGAGCAGGACGGCGCTGTCTCGTCTGCAGCAGTCCGGAGCGCTCCCGGATCTCGACTACGTCCTGAACCACATTGTCAATCGGATCCCGCTGGTCGCAGTGAGGATGCGCGCGTACGCCTCGCTGGGGGTTGAATTCGACGATGTTGACAGCGCTATGATCTCGCTGGGTGTCGAGATGTGGAGAGGGAACGCGCTCTCCATGGGTCGCGGAAGTGCGATCGGTCAGCATTGCTACATCGATGCCCGTGCCGGCATCCGTATCGAATCCGATGTGAGCATCTCGCGGGAGGTATGTGTGCTGACGGCAACGCATGAGGTGGACAGCCCAGACTTCGAGGCTTCCCTTGCTCCCGTGCATTTTGCCCGGCGCTGCTGGATCGGTACGCGTGCGGTTGTGCTCCCCGGTGTTCATATAGGAGAGGGCGCGGTTGTCGGGGCCGGCTCGGTCGTCAGAAGCGATGTGGATCCTTACACCGTGGTGGGAGGCGTTCCCGCAAAAATCATTCGCAAGCGTTTAGAGCCGATGTCCTACGAGCTCGACTGGCGTCCGAACTGGTACTGAGTCAGACCCGGGACCTGCTCGACACCCGGTCCACTGCCTTGCAGCGGGTCATGACCGGCGTGTGATTAAGATCGTATTGATGTCACAGCCCCTGCGCGTAGGTCTCAACCTCGCCTATCTGGTCGAGGACTCCGGCGGATCCGGGCGCTACGCGCGTGAGCTGATCCCGGCGCTGATCGAAGCCGAACCGGGCATCGAGCTGACCGCCTGGCTGGGCTTGACCGCGCCGCAGGATCTGATGCGCGAGCCATGGGCACAGGACGTACGGTGGGTGCGCCTGGGGGTACCCGGCGTCGGGACACCGTGGCATCTGTGGCACGAGCTGGTGGGCATCGGGTTAGCCGCACGCCGGCGCCGGCTGGACGTCGTGCACGGCCTGGCCAACCTGGCGCCCGTGATCGCCCCGCGCGTGGCGAGCGTCGTCACGATCCTGGACGTCATCTGGATGCACCACCCCGAGACGATGGACGCGCGCGCGCGGATCGCGATGCGCACGCTTGCGCCGCTCTGCGGCCGCTCCTGCAGCCGCGTGATCGCGATCTCCCAGGCGGCCGCCGAGGATGTGTCGGCCATGCTGAATATCTCGCTGGACAAGTTCGACGTGACCCCGCTCGGGATCGGGCCGGGCCGCGACCAAATGCTCGGGTTCGCGCCCGGCGGCGAACGGGCGCTGGACATCGCGCCGCAGGATGGTGAGGCGCTGGATACCGCGCCCGGCAACGGCGGCGGCGGCGGCGGTCACGTGCCGGGTGATGGGCACGGCAACGGCGGCGGTCACGTGCCGGGCAACGTGCACGGCCATCACGCTCCGGGCAACGGCCACGCGCTCGGTGTCGCCTCGAGCATCGGCGGCCGTGCACGCGTGGCGGCGACGGCGACGGCCGCGCGCGAGCGCCTGGGGCTGCGTGACGGCCCGCTCGTGCTGTGTGTGGCGGCCAAGCGCCGTCACAAGAACCTCGACGGCCTGATCCGGGCGATGACGCATCTGCGCGACCGCTGCGAGAACGGCGTGCGGCCGCTGCTGGTGCTGCCCGGCTCGCCCACGCCGTACGAGCGCGAGCTGCGCGAGCTGGCCGTCGAACTGGGTGTGGAGCAGGACGTCGCGTTCCCCGGCTGGATCGACGACGAGGAGCTCGAGTCGCTGTACGCGCAGGCAAGCTGCTTCGTGCTGGCGTCCTTTCAGGAGGGGTTCGGGCTGCCGGTGCTGGAGGCGATGGCGCGTGGCGTGCCGGTCGCCTGCTCGGACACCTCCTCGCTGCCGGAGGTCGCGGGCGACGCGGCGCTGTACTTCGATCCGTGTGACGAGTGGGAGATAGCCGCCCAGGTGCAGCGTCTGCTGTTCGACCGCGCGCTGGCCGAGGAGCTCGTCGCACGCGGCCATGCGCGCTGCGAGCAGTTCACCTGGCGGCGCACCGCCGAGTTGACGCTGCACAGCTATCGGCGCGCAATCGCCGGGCACGTGTGATCGCAGCCGGAACGACCGCGGCGGGGTATGCGCGGCGGAGGTATGCGCTGCCGGGGCACAGCGCTCAATCGCTCGGTATGCCCGCCTGTCGCGTAGCGTTGGGGCCGTGACCGTCCCCGCTGCTGTCGCGACTCCGCCGGGCGAGCCTTCGCTGCCCCCGCCGGGCACGCATGTGGGTCTGAACCTGGTGTTCCTCGTCCCGGGCGAGACCGGCGGGATGGAGGTCGTCGCGCGCGAGCTGATCCCCGCGCTGCTCGCCGCCGCGCCGCAGCTGCGCTTCACCGCGTTCGTCAACCGCGAGGCTGCCGCGGCAGGCGGCCCGTGGAGGGATCTGCTGCCCGCCGTGACGGTGCCAGTGAACGCGCGCAGTCGCGTGCAATGGGTGCTCGGCGAGCAGACCCTGCTTCCGCTCCTGGCCGCCCGCGCGAGGGTGGATCTTGTGCACAGCCTCGCCTCCACCGCCCCCTTGTGGGGCCGCGGCGCGCGCGTGACGACGGTCCACGATCTGATCTACGCGCGCTTTCCCGACGCCCACTCCGGCATGCGCGACCGCGGCATGCGCGTGCTCGTCCCCGCCGCCGTGCGCCGCTCGGCGCGGGTGATCGCGGACTCGCTCAGCACGCGCGCGGACCTGATCGAGCTGCTCGGCACGCCCGCCGCGAAGATCGACGTCGCGCCGCTCGGGCTGGGCGCGGTCCGCCGCGAGGTGGCACTGTCTGAGCAGGATACGCGCGCGCGCCTCGGCCTCGGTACGCGTCCGGTCGTCCTCAGCCTGTCGGCCAAGCGCCCGCACAAGAACTTGCTCGCGCTGATCTGCGCCCTGGGCCTGATCGCGCCCGAGCGTCGCCCGGTGCTGGTGCTCCCGGGCTATAGCACCTGGCACGAGGCCGAGCTGCGCGCGCGCGCGGACGAGCTGGGCCTGGCGGACGACGTGCGCTTTCACGACTGGCTCTCCTCGCCCGAGCTGGAGGGTCTGTGGGCGCTCGCGCGCGCGTTCGTGTTTCCCTCGCTGTATGAGGGCTTCGGGCTGCCGGTGCTGGAGGCGATGGCTCGCGGGGTGCCGGTCGCCTGCTCGAACACCTCCTCGCTGCCGGAGGTCGCGGGCGACGCCGCGCTGATGTTCGATCCGCACGACCAGCGTGCGATCGCGGCGGCGATCGAGACGTTGCTCTCACAAGACGATGCCGCGCGCGCGCGTACGCGCGCGCGCGGCACTGCCCGCGCACAGCAGTTCACCTGGGAGCTGACCGCCCGCGCCACGCTTGCCAGCTACGCCCATGCCCTGCGGCCCCGCGCTTGACCAAGGCCTGAGCGCGTGCGCGGAGCCGACGGCTGCGATGACCGGCGCCGGCAGGGCTGGTATGACGGCCGGCTCACGGGTCACCCATCCATACCCGGCTTCACCTCTCATCTGTGCCCCCATAGCTCGCCAGCACGGTCTGCAGCGAGCTCTCCAGCGACAGTTCGGTCGCGTGCTCGGCAAACCATCGCGCGGTGCTCTCGCGCAGGGCCGGCCCCGCCTCGTAGACGCGCACGATCGCGTCGGCGATCTCGCTTGGGTCCGAGCTCTCACATACGAGCCCGTTGACGCCGGACTCGATCAGCTCGACCGCGGCGTTGTCCGGGCCCGCGACCACGATGCTGGGCGTGCCTCGCGCGGCCGCCTCGACGACGACCATGCCATAGCCCTCGCGCATGGACGGGAGCAGCATGCACAGCGCGCGGCGCATCTCCGTGTCGACCGTCTCCGCCGCCGCGAACCCGGGAGCCGAGATGACATCGGCCAGGCCGTGCTGGGCGATCGCCTCGTGCACCGCCGCCCGCTGGGGTCCGTCGCCGAGCAGCTCTCCCCGCAGCCCCTCGATCCGCCGCGCCGCCAGCGCCATCGCCTCCACGGCCAGCGGCGCCTGCTTCTCGGGGATCAGGCGCGCTGCGAACAGCACGACCGGGTCGGCTCGCCGGGGCGGTACGGGCTCGACGGTCCCGGTGTACAGCCCGCGCAGGACCGTCACCTCACCGCGCAGGCCCTGCTCGCGCAAGCGCTGCGCGTGCAGCTGTGAGTAACAGAACGCGTGCTGGCGCACCGCGGCGCACATGCGCTGCACGAGCTCGCCGATGCGACCGCCCACGCCTCCGAGGTACTCGCGCCAGTAGGAGCGGCTCCAGACCTCGAACCAGTCGACCGTGAGCTCGTAGCGCCCGACGGGGCGCACGGCGCCCGCCGCGAGCAGGGAGAAGTACGGGAACGCGCACGCGTGCACCACGTCATAGCGCCTGCCGCGCACCAGCAGGTGCGCCAGCACCCCCAGCCCGAACACGAGCGGGGGCAGGATCCGCCGCCGGCCCTCGTCGGTGTACAGGCCCATGCGCGGGCCCGCCTGCACGACCCGTACGCGACCGCCGGCCAGCTGGGGCGTAGCGCCGCGATCCCACTGGCGCAGCGTCAGATAGGTGACCTCGTGCCCCTCCGCCGCCAGGCGCTCGGCCAGGTTGCGGTACCAGCGCTCGGCCCCACCGACCGTGTGGGGGAACAGGCAGTCATAGACGACGCAGATGCGCACGTCCGCAAGCATGGCGCAACGTGAGGCGGGTTATGTGGGGTATGCAACTTTGAGCTGCTCCCGCATGCGGGTCGGCACCCCCGCCGCCCTGCGTGTTGGACGAGCCGGGAGCGCACTGCGTTGCTCCGATAGCATCGATCTCCGTATTCGGCGCCACTTTCCGCCTTGGTGCGCGTTATAACCGGATAGCTCGCCCGCGCCCGCCGGCACGACGTGGGGCCTGGAGAGCCGAGCCGATGAGCACACTCGCCCAACCAACCACTCCTCGCGCGTCCGACCCTCGCGACGCGGACACGCCGCTCGTGTCGGTTGTGATCCCCTGCCTGAACGAGGCCGAGAACATCGAGCACTGCGTCCTGGCCGCGCGCGCAGCGATCGAGCGGATGGGGGTGTCCGGCGAGGTTGTCGTCGCCGACAACGACTCCGACGACGACTCGGCCGCGCTGGCCGCCCGCGCGGGCGCGCACGTCGTGGTCGAGCCCCGGCGCGGCTACGGCAGCGCCTACCTCGCCGGGTTCGCCGCCTCGCGTGGGCAGTACATCGTGATGGCCGACGCCGACCTGACGTATGACTTCGACGACATCCCCCGCTTCGTCGCCGCGCTGCAGGACGGCGCGGAGATGGCGATCGGCGACCGCATGGACAACATCCAGCCGGGCGCGATGCCGTGGCTGCACCGGTACGTCGGCAACCCGATCCTGACCGGCCTGCTCAACGTGCTGTTTCGCACGGGCGTCGCCGACGCGCACTGCGGCATGCGCGCGCTGCGCCGTGACGTCCTGCCCCGCCTGGACCTGCGCACGACCGGCATGGAGTTCGCCTCGGAGATGGTCATCCGCGCCGCCAAGGAGCACCTGACGATCGCCGAGTTCCCGATCGAGTACCACCCGCGCGGGGGCGAGTCCAAGCTGTCGAGCTTTCGCGATGGCTGGCGGCACCTGCGGTTCCTGCTCGTGCACAGCCCCAACCATCTGTTCATCCTGCCCGGCGCGATGCTCGCCGGCTTGGGCACGCTGATCGTGGTGGTCGTCGGAGCGGGCGTGGACTTCTTTGGGCGCGCCTGGGGGGTACACGCGCTGATCGGCGGCGCGCTGCTGATGATCGTCGGCACGCAGGTGCTCGCACTGGGGCTGTGCGCGCACGCGTACGGCACCTATTTCATGGGCGAGCGCGACCCGTGGTTCGACCGCATGCGCGCCCGGTTTCGCCTCGAGCACGGCCTGCTGCTCGGCAGCTTGTTCGCGCTGGTCGGGCTGGTCATGGGCGGGCTGATCGTGGCGACCTGGATCGCGCACGGGTTTGGATCGTTGGCGGACGAACGCCTCGCCGTGATCGCCGCCGCGCTGCTGATCGTGGGCATCCAGATCTTTTTTTCCTCCTTTTTGCTGTCGATCCTCGGTCTGCGTCGCCACTAGATGATTGATTCCATGGGGATGTGCCGTTTTCCGGGGGTGCGGATGGTCGAGCCGCCCAAGGACGCAGGCCGAAGGCCTTGCTGGTGGCAAGGTCGAGGCCGAGGACGCCGGCCGGCGAAGGCCAGACGTGCCATCCGGCGGTGCATCGACGTGGAATCAATCATCTAGCGCCGTGCGGGCGCTGCGCCGGGTCTCGGCGGTCCTGTTCGCAGGCGATGCTCGTGTCTGGAAGGCCGCGGCCGTCGCGGCCGTGCCGCTGCTGGCGCTGATCGCGTGGTACTGCCTGCGCCCGCGCGACTACTACACGGGCACCAACTCGGTCGAGGTCTACACCTATATCGCCGAAACGCCCGCCGGCGAGCCGGTGTGCGTGCCGGGCCTGCAGGTCCCCGCCGGCACCGGGCGCATCCGCCTGCAGCTGATCTCGCGCACGCGCATGCGGCCGGCGCTGCACATGGCTCTGCACCTGGGCGCACCCGGACCCGCCGGGCAGGGGGCATCGAGCGCGGCGGACGCTTCAAGCGAGCACCGAGCCTTGCGCGAACCAGGGGCACGCACGATCGACAGCTCGCTCGCGCCGCTCGCCGTGCCGTCTGACCGGGTCAGCGCCGCCGTGTTCACGATCCCCGGGCTGCCCGAGCGCCCAGCCGAACGGCCCGCGTCGTTGTGCCTGACCGCCGGGGACGTCGTCAACTGGGGTGGCACGCCGTTGCTTGCGCCCCCCAGCTCCGCGCCGACGGCCGGCGGGCGGGCGCTCGCGGGGCGGATCGCCGTCTGGTACGAGCCGCCCGCGGGCTCGCAGCGCAGCTACCTGTCGCGCATCGGCGCGATCCTGGACCGCGCGTCGCTGTTTCGCCCGAGCCCTGTCGGACCGTGGCTGTACGTGCTGATCCTGCTCGCGCTCCTGCCCGCGCTGGCGCTCGCCTCGGTGCGCTGCCTCGCGCGGGCCGTCGCCGGCCACGCCGACGTGCGCCGGACGGCCGCCTGGCTGTTCGCGATCGCCGCGCTGAACTTCGCCTGCTGGGCGCTGATCACGCCGCCGTTTCAGGCGCCCGACGAGGTCGATCATTTCGCCTACACCCAGTCGCTGGTGCAGCGCGGGGAAGGACCCTCGCGCAACCCCGGCTCGCCGCTGGCACGCTGGTCGAGCGCGGAGACGCTCGCGCTGGAAGACATGTCGTTCTTCAGCGACCACCAGGTCGGCGACACGCGCCCGCCGTGGAGCGCCCGCCGGCAGAGCTACTACCGCGCTCAGGTCGCCGCCGCCCATCCGAGCTCCGCCGACGGCGGCGGCAACGAGACGGCCGCCACGCACGGCGCGATCTACTACGCGACCCTCGCACCCGCGTACCTGCTCGCCTCCAGCTCGCCGTTCTCTCAGCTCACGCTGATGCGCCTGACCTCCGCGCTGATCGGCGCGCTGACGGTCGTGTTCGCGTTCCTGCTCGCGCGCGAGCTGGCCCCGGGCCGACCCTGGCTGGGGGTGCTCGCGGCGCTGCTGGTCGCCTACCAGCCGATGTACGGGTTCATCTCGGGCGCGGTCAACAACGACGTCGGCGTCAACGCCGGCGCGGCGGCGCTGGAGCTGCTGCTGATCATGATGCTGCGCCGCGGCGTGACCCTGCGCCTGGGCCTGCTCGCGGGCGGGCTGCTGCTCGCGCTGCCGATCGTCAAGGGAACGGCGTACTCGCTGTATCCGGTCGCCGGCATAGCGTTGCTCGCCACGCTGTATCGCCACCATCGCCGCGCCGAAGCTCCCGGCTGGGCGGCGCTGGCGGTCGCCGCGCTGGCGGCTCGCGAGCTGTCAGTGCGCCTCGCGCACGTGTTCCACCCCGTCGCGACGGCGGCTTCCGCCGGCGCAAGCGCGCCCGCGGAAGCCGGCTCGGTGTCGGCCTCGACCAGCGAAGCGCTCGCGCACCCGCTCGGATACCTGGGCTACCTGTGGCAGGTGCTGCTGCCGCGCCTGCCGTTCATGGCCCGGCACTGGGAGACCACCAACTACCCCGGGTTCGTGATCTACGTCGAACGCGGCTGGGCCGCGTTCGGCTGGTATGACGTGCTGCTGCCGCACAGCCTGTATTACGTCATCCTCGCGGCGATGATCGCCACTCCCATCCTCGGCCTGATCGCCATCCGCCGCGAGTGGACCTTCGTGCGCGGAAACGTCCTGGAGCTGGCGATCCTCGTGCTGATGGCGCTCGCCGTGATCGCCGGCGTCGAGGCCGCGTTCTACACCCCCGGCGCGCGCCCGTTCGTCGCCGAATTCGGCCGCTACGCCTTCCCTGCGATCGCCCCGCTGGCCGTGCTTGTCGTCGCCAGCCTGCACGCGTTCGGCAGGCGCTGGATGGTGTACGCGGGCGCGGGCCTGCTGGTCGCGATGATCGCCCTGAGCTACGCCTCGCAGCTGCTGACCCTGACCGGGTTCTATGCCTGAGGTCGCCGCCATTCGCGCGCCCGTGCCCGAGCGCTCGGCAAGACCCTTGCTTGCGCCCGAGCGTCCAGGACGATCATCGCGCCCTCGGGGGGTACGGGATGCCTGAGGTGACCGTTGCCATCCCTGTGCGCGACGGCGGCACGCTGCTGGGACGCACGCTGGACGCGCTGTCACGGCAGACCGTCGCCCACGAGCTGATCGTCTGCGACTCCGGCTCCAGCGACGGCTCGCCGGAGCTGGCGCGCGCGCGCGGGGCGCGCGTGCTGGAGATCGCGCCCGCTCAGTTCAGCCACGGCGGTACGCGCAACCTGCTGATGCGCGAGTCCGCCGGCGCGCACGTGGCCTTCCTCACCCAGGACGCCGAGCCCGCGGACGCCCACTGGCTGGAGCGCCTGCTCGGCGGCGCTCGGCTCGCGCCGGATGTGGGGATCGTGTACGGGCCCTACCTGCCCCGGCCCGGTGCGTCGCCGGCGGTGCGCCTGGAACTGGACCGCTGGTTCGGGTCGCTGGCCCCCGACGGCGCCCCGCGCGTGGACCGCCTCGCCGGGGATGAGCGTTGTACGGCGTCGGGGACTGGGTCGCCGGCAGCCGCTGCGACCGCGTCGGGCTCGGTCCAGCTGGGGCTGCCCGTGGTCGCGCTGATCGGCGCGCGCGGGTACTTCACCGACGCCAACGCCTGCATCGCGCGCGCGGCCTGGCGGCGAGTGCCGTTCCGCGAGGTGCCCTATGCCGAGGATCGCGTGCTCGCGGTGGACATGCTGCGCGCGGGCTTCGCCAAGGCGTATGTCCCGGATGCGGCGGTCCTGCACTCCCACGCATATACCCCCGTCCAGGAGCTGCGCCGCTGCTTTGACGAGTGGCGCGGCCTGCGTGAGGTCTACGGCTGGCGCGAGCCCGCCGCGCCGGGCCACCTCGTCGGTAAGCTGCGCGGCGAGCTGGGCTGGGCGCGAGGAGAGCTCGACCGCGAGCGCGCCTCCCCGTCCGAGCGCCGGGCGACGCTCGGGGCGGTCGCCCGTCACCATGTCGTGCGCCTCGCCGGGGCCCTGCTCGGCTCGCGTGCCGAGCGGCTGCCGGCGCCTGTGCGGCGCAGGCTGTCGCTGGAGGGCCGCTCGTCGTTTGAGCCGCTGCACCTCGACGCCTGCGCTCACGGCGAGAGCGATACCCAACCGACCGCCGACTCTCCCATCTCACCACAACCTCCCCCACCCGCCGGATGAGCGACGAGCACCCGATCGAAGGCACGCCTGAGGGCGCGTTCGCGAACCTGCGCCGGCGCATGTACCTGACGTATCGGTACTTCGGCCTGCGCACGATCCTGTTCCGGCTGGTCACGTTCCCGCTGCGGTTCACCCCGCTCGGGCGGCGGCTGCGACTGCGCACGCACTTGCACGAACAGGAACTGCGCCGCGCGATCGCGTGGTATCGCGAGGAGGGCCGGGCGGTGGACATCGTCGTGCCCAGCTATCGCGACTCAGAGCGGGTGCGCGAGCTTGCGCGCAGCATCCGCAAGACCGTGCCCCGCGGGATGGCTCGCATGATCGTCACCGACGATTCCAGCGGCCCCGAGCACGTGTCCGCGCTGCGTCAGATCAAGGGGGTCGACATCGTGGTCGAGTCCGAGCGCAACACGGGGTTTGCGGCGAACGTCAACCGCGGCCTGCGCGCGAGCGCGGACGACCGCGACGTGGTCGTGCTCAACTCCGACATGCAGGCGCTGCCCAACTGGCTGCAGTGCCTGCAGTACGCGGCCCATCGCGACGAGGACATCGGCATCGTCGGCGCGCAGCTGCTCTATCCCGACGGGCGCATCCAGTTCGGCGGGACGATCCGCAATCGCGACGCGCCCGAGTGGTTCGATCATCGCTACCGCTTCAAGCCCGCCGACTGGGGCCCCGCCGCGCAGATCGGCCCCGCGCTGGCGGTGACCGGCGCGTGCATGTACGTGCGCCGCGAGCTGCTCGAGCGCATCGGCCCGCTCGACGAGCGCTACCCGATGGCCTACGAGGACGTCGACTGGTGCCTGCGCGCGTGGCAGGCCGGGTATCGCGTGCTCTACTTCCCGCCCGCCCGCCTGATCCACCACGAGTCGGTCACGCGCGGCACCGACGTCGGCGAGCGTGAGCGGGCCTCTCAGCGCCTGTTTTGGGAGCGCTGGTCGGAGTTCTTCGACGCGCGCTCGGTGCGCGCCCGCGCGAGCGCTCGCGCGGGGAGCGGCGGCGGTGGCAAGGACGACGGCGGTGAGGGCGGCGAGGACGACGGCGGTGAGGGCGGCGAGGACGACGGCGGTGAGGGCGGCGAGGACGACGGCGGTGAGGGCGGCGAGGACGACGGCGGTGAGGGCGGCGAGGACGACGGCGGTGAGCGCGGTGGCTTGCGGGTCCCGCGCCCAAGCGATGGATCGGGCGACGACGGCGGCGGCGAGGGGGACGGCGGTGAGGGCGGCGAGGACGACGGCGGTGAGGGCGGCGAGGACGACGGCGGTGAGGGCGGCGAGGACGACGGCGGTGAGGGCGGCGAGGACGACGGCGGTGAGGGCGGCGAGGACGACGGCGGTGAGGGCGGCGAGGACGACGGCGGTGAGGGCGGCGAGGACGACGGCGGTGAGGGCGGCGAGGACGACGGCGGTGAGGGCGGCGAGGACGACGGCGGTGAGGGCGGCGAGGACGACGGCGGTGAGGGCGGCGAGGACGACGGCGGTGAGGGCGGCGAGGACGACGGCGGTGAGCGCGGTGGCTTGCGGGTCCCGCGCCCAAGCGATGGATCGGGCGACGACGGCGGCGGCGAGGGGGACGGCCGCGAGCGCGGTGGCTTGCGGGTCCCGCGCCCAAGCGGCGGATCGGGCCAGGGCGAGGATCGGCTGTGTATCGCCTATGTGACCGAGGGCACCGGCGTGGGCGGCGGTCATCGTGACATCTTCGAGCACCTGAACCGCCTCGCCGCCCGTGGCCACGAGGTGTCGCTGTACACGCTGGGCGAGCATCCCGAGTGGTTTCCGCTGAGCGTGCCCGTGCACAGCTTCGAGTACTACGACGAGCTGATCGAGGCGCTGGCGCCGCTTGCGGCGATCAAGGTCGCCACCTGGTGGAACACCGCCGCGCCCGTGTGGCTTGCCAGCGTGCTGCACGGGATCCCCGTGTATTTCGTGCAGGACATCGAGACCTCCTACTACCCCGACCACGAGCGCGCCCGTCATGCGGTGCTGGACTCCTACCGGCCCGAGTTTCGCTACATGACGATCTCCGCTTGGAACCGCGACCGCCTGCGCGAGCTGGGCCTCGACGCCGAGCTGATCGCGCCGGGGATCGACCTCGACACGTTTCGCCCGCGCGCGGACGTCGCGCGCCGCGAGGACATGGTGCTCGCGCTGGGGCGCTCGAACCCGCTGAAGAACCTTCCGCTGACGCTTGACGCCTGGCGCGCGCTGGGAGAGCCCCGACCCGAGCTGTGCCTGTTCGGGATCGAGCCCGAGCTCGCCACCGACCCCGGCATGCGTCACGTCGAGTCCCCGGACGACGAGCAGGTCAACGAGCTGTTCTGCCAGGCGAGCGTGTTCGTGCAGACCTCCGCCCACGAGGGCTTCGCGCTGCCGCCGCTGGAGGCGATGGCGACCGGCTGCGCGGTTGTGTGCACCGACGCGCACGGCAACCGCGACTTCTGCGTGGACGGCGTCAACTGCCTCATGCCAGCCGCCGACCCGAGCTCGGTCAGCGCGGCCCTGGCGCGGCTGCTGGCCGACCCCGAGCTGCGCGCGCGGCTTGGACGAGCGGGCATCGAGACGGCCGCCGACTACGCCTGGGAGCGGCGTATCGATGCGCTGGAGGGGTTCTTCGTGGAGGTGGCCACGCCGCGGCGGGCGCCGCTGGACGGGACTGCCGTGCCGGAGGCCTCGAGCCCGATGCCGAGCTCGACCGGCGGTCTTGGCGTGTCCGAATCCAGGTAGGATTAAGTCCCTTGGATAGGGCATTAGTCCAGAGAACCTTCATAAAATCCTTTTATAGGGGTATTATAGAGAATACACAGATAGCACGGTATTTTGTATAGTGCCTATGTACAAAGACCTTTTAGTGGTGCTCTAAGATCGAAACAACACGCAAGGACCTATTTGAGGCGCGTTATGAAGATAAATGCCTATCTAACTGACGAGGCGGTGCTCTCCGAGCTCGGGGCACGCCTGCAGCAAACCCGCTTGGAGCGCAACCTCACCCAGCGCGAGCTGGCTGAAGAGGCCGGGGTGGAGCGCAAGGTGCTCCAGCGCATCGAGGGCGGCGAGTCGGTGACGCTGGCCAGCTTCATCCGAGTGCTCCGGGCCCTCGATTTGCTCGACGCGCTTGACCGGATGGTGCCGGAGCCGGCGCCGAGTCCGATCGAGCTGTTGAAGCTGCATGGCAAGAGGCGCCGGCGCGCCTCGGGCTCGAGGCTCAAGAGCCCGCCTGCTCAGGACGACGCGACCCCGTGGCACTGGGGGGATGAGACGCACGCCGGACACTAGTGTCACTGGTGTCGCGAGACTCTCGTGAGCGCGCCTGCCGCCGTCAGGCTGTGGGGTACTCGCATCGGGGCGGTGTCGATGCCCGGCGATGGCCGCGCGGCCACATTCCAATACGACCGGGACTTCCTGCAGAGCGGCATCGAGACGGCTCCGCTGGTCATGCCGTTGCGCAGCGAGCCCTATACATTTGCGACGCTGAGTCCCGAGAGCTTTCACGGCCTGCCCGGCCTGCTGGCCGACAGCCTGCCCGACCGCTACGGTCACGCGCTGATCGACGCCTGGCTGGCCGGGCAGGGACGCACGCCGGAGAGCTTCGACGCCGTGGAGCGGCTGTGCTACATCGGCCGGCGCGGCATGGGCGCTCTGGAGTTCGCCCCCAGCCGTGGCCCCACGCCATCCCGCACCCACAACCTGCAGGTCTCAGAGCTCGTCGAGCTCGCCTCCGAGGTGCTATCCCGCCGGGAGGAGCTCGTCGCCTCGCTCGCGCAAGGTCATCAGCGGCAGGCGATGCTCGACATCCTGAGCGTCGGCGCATCCGCCGGCGGCGCTCGCGCCAAGGCGGTCATCGCCTGGAACCCGGCAACCGATGTCGTGCGCTCCGGCCAGCTCGACGGCCTCGGGCCGGGCTTTGAGCACTGGCTGCTGAAGTTCGACGGAGTCGCGAACAACAGGGACAGGGACACGCTCGCCGACCCCCAGGGCTTCGGAGCTGTCGAGTATGCCTACTCGCTGATGGCACGCGACGCCGGCGTCGTCATGAGCGAATGCCGGCTGCTCGAAGAGGGCGGTCGCCGGCACTTCATGACCCGCCGGTTCGACCGTGACGCTCGAGGCTCCAAGCGGCACATGCAGTCACTGGCCGCGATCGCCCATTTCGACTTCAACCAGCCCGGCGCCCACTCCTACGAGCAGGCTTTTCTGATCATGCGCCGGCTCGGGCTGCCAACCCCGGCGGTCGAGCAGATGTTTCGCCGGATGGCGTTCAACGTCGTGGCGCGCAACCAGGACGACCACGTCAAGAACATCGCGTTCCTGATGGACCGCGCCGGACGCTGGGAGCTCGCGCCCGCGTTCGATGTCACCTATGCCCATCGTCCCGGCAGCATGTGGACCGACACGCATCAGATGACGATCAACGGCAAGCGCGAGCGCTTCACGTCGGCGGACTTCCGGGCCTGTGGCCGCACGGCCTCGCTTCCGCGCGGGCGCGCGACGCGGATACTCGACGAGGTCCGTGAGGTCGTATCGGCGTGGGAGGACTACGCTCGCCGGGTCGGGGTCGACGAGGCGCACGTCCGGCACATCGCGCCGGCGCTCAGGCTCGAGCTCCCGAGCGAGTAGGCCGCGCGGCGCGCGTGCGGGTCGCTCACAATTTGTCCGCCCGGTAAATCACAATCCGGCCGTCCTGTGATTCACAATCGGTCCGGGCATGGAAGTAGTCATCCTCGAGCGCCACAGCGGCTGGAGGCGATCCGAGAGACGGGCAGGAGTTACCCGACTATCAGCACATCGCGCCGGCGCTCAGGCTCGAGCTCCCGAGCGAGTAGGCCTGAAAGCCGTCTGCCGGCGCTTGGCAACGCGTCATAAGACGCTCCAAGCGATCTGAACGGCGTTACAGGTCCTCGGCGATGTGCGGCGCCGCGCGGTTGAACACCCAGAAGCCGACCACGAAGATCGCCGCCACCACCGCCATCGGCTCCAGCAGCGCCGCCCACCCGCCGAGCGCCTGGCCCGCGCTGAGCGCGTCGTGGTTGACCATCGCGTGACGGAACTGCTGAAAGATGGCGACCAAAGGGTTGAGCGTGTAGATGTGCAGCAGGATCTGGTGGTCGGGTGGGTTTGCCAGGGGCGGCTGATGGGGCGGGCTGTTGATGAGCTTTTCGCGGACCACTTCAACCGGGATGATCACCGGCGAGGCATAGAACAGGACCTGGCTGAAGACTTCCCAGATCGGCTGGATGTCGCGGAAGCGCACGAACAGCGCCGACAGCAGCATCGCCATGCCGGTGGAGAACACGACGAGCATCGCCAGGATCAGCGGCAGCTCGAGCCAGCTGAGCATCGGGCGGATGCCCGCGATCAGCGCGAACACGAGCACGACCAGCAGGTTCAGTATCAGGTTGAAGAACGCGAGCAGCGTGACCGCCAGCGGGATCACCAGTCGCGGAAACTGGATCTTGCGGACGAGGTTCTCCCGGTCGACCACGCTGCGCACCGCTCCGCCGGTGGCTTCGGTGAAGAACGTGAACAGCACGATCGATCCGAGCAGCTGCACGCCGTAGTTGACTTCGCCCGGCTTGCCGCCTTTGCCGACGTGGCCGATCACCACGAAGAACACGTACAGAACCGCGAACAGCAGCAGCGGTCTCATCACCTGCCACGCGTAGCCAAGCGCGGAGCCGAAGAACTTGAGCTTGAATTCGCTGCGCGCGATGTTGTAGGTGAGATGCCAAAAGCGCGACCAGTCGTCGGTCAGCGCCCGCGGGCCGCGGATCGGCGTGCCGAGTGATCCCCCCGGCGTATCGGGGAGTGTGGAGATCGAGCTCACGCTCACGCCGTCGCTCTGTGCCCGGCCGTGTCATGGCCATGCGAGATGACCTCTGTCTGCACCGGCACCTCGACCAACCCGCCGCTTGCGACGGACCCCGTGACCACGAACGAGAAGCGGCCTTCGTAGCGGTCGATCACGGACAGGCCGCTGCCACGATGGCTCACCGTGAACGTCGGCTCGTAACGACCCGGCGCGAGCATGTTGTGGAAGGAGAACGCGAACACGGCCTCCTCGCCCGGGCGAAAGATCCCGCTGTTCTCGTAGTCGCCGGCGGTGCTGCCCACGATCACCGGCTGGTGCTGCTCGTTGTGGATCGCGAGCGTCACCATCGGGTCGCGCACCGCGGCGTTGAAGACGACCTGCGCCTTGAGCGTCGTCGGCACCGACTGCGGCGCGACCGCCCGCCGCGCGCCGGGGTCGTCCCCGAGCCACACGTCGGTCACCCGCGCGGCGCCGTCTCCCACCTGTGGAACCTCCTCGCTCGGGTTCGCATAGCCGACGTCCCGGCCGAAGCTCACCTCCAGGTACTTGTCGGCGATCTGGGTCGGGTCTCCCAGTGCCACCATCTCACCGCGCTCCAGCAGCATCGCGCGATGGCAGAAGCGGTTGACGGCCGACATGTCGTGCGTCACGAACACGATCGTGCGCCCCTCGTCGCGCATGCGGTTGAACACGTCAAAGCACTTCTGCTGGAAGCCGGCGTCGCCGACCGCGAGCACCTCGTCGATCAGCAGGATGTCGGCGTCCACCTGGATCGCCACCGAGAAGGCCAGGCGCACGTGCATGCCCGAGGAGTAGTTCTTGAGCTTCAGGTCCTGAAACTCCTCGAGCTCTGCGAACTCGATCACGCGCTCGTAGCGGGACCTGGCCTCTCGCGGGGAGAGCCCGAGCATGATCCCGTTCAGCGCGACGTTGTCATAAGCGGCGAGGTCGGGGTTGAAGCCGACCCCCAGCTCAATGAACGTCGACATCCGCCCGTTGCACCAGATCTCGCCTCGATCGGCGCGATAGATGCCGGCCAGGCACTTCAGCAGCGTGCTCTTGCCGCTGCCGTTGCGCCCGACGATGCCGAAGAACTCTCCCGGCTCGACCGCGAAAGAGATGTCCTTGAGCGCATGCAGCTGCTCGTGGCTGGAGCGGCGAAACGGGTGCAGTGCGCGCTCCTTGAGCGTATGGCTGCGCTCTTCGGGAATCCTGAACGTCTTGTCGACTCCGCGCGCCGCCAGCGCGGGGCGCTCTCCCGGGTCGTCGATTTGTGGAGCGGCCGTCATCGCTAGAGGGTATATCGGGAACATACGGCTAGACGCGGCGGTCGGGCCGAGGCGCACGGTCTCCGTGCGGTACACCGGCGAAGGTCAGGCGCGCGACGACCTCGCCGCGGCGCGCTGGACCAGGCGCCGGAGCGAGCGGCGCAGACCGCCGCGGTCTGTGTGCGCCGATTGCGTGCGAGCGTCGCGCTCCGGGGCTTGGACGTGGATCGGCAGCGAGGCGGCGGCGAAGCGCCGGACGATGGTCCCGCTCAGCAGGTCCTCGTGGACGAGCGCGAGCTCGAGCGTGTGCTGGCCGGCGCTCATGGGCGCCTCGATCGCCACGGGGATCAGTGCGTCGGCTCCGGGAGCCAAGCTCGCGGGCAGGCGCGTGTCCACCCAGACATCAGGGGAGGAGCCGGTCGGTGTGAGCCACCGGTGTGAGAGCTTGATCCAGGGCTCGCGGCTCATTCCGGGCCAATGCTCGTCGCCGGTGTTGCCGACACGCACGGTGACCGACCGTCGCTGACCGCCATAGAGCCTCACAGGGCGTTCGTAGGCCTCTATCTCGCCCCGGTAGGCCGAGTCCGAGAACGTTCGCCGTGGCCAGACGCGCTGGATCATGCTCCAGCTCCACATCGGGATGTCCGCGGCGGGCGGTCCCGGCTGCTCCTCGCCGGAGGCGCCGAGCACCTCGGCGATGGCGGCGCGGTCGCAGGCGGGGACGGGCACGGGTGCGACGCCGAACCTCCGGTCTTGCTCTGGCAGGTAAAACGCCGTCACGTCGTCTTCGAGCACGCGACGACTGTGACCGCTCTTGATGCCCAGATAGTGGGCGACCTTGGCCTCGCGAAACGCCATGTCGTTGACGAGCAGCGACAGGTGGTAGTAGCCGTCGCTGAGATGCACCGAAGGGAAGACGGGCTCAAAGCGCCCGTGTGAGAGGCCTGGATGCCAGAGCGTGGCGGGGTCGTTGCGCACCAGTCGCGGGCTGCTGTAGTGCCAGGGCGGCTGAGCCAGGTATCGGTCCGAGTCGGGAAACAGCCAGCGGCACGCCAGCCAGTACTGAAACACGTCGCGCCTGCTGGTCAGCTCCGGCAGACGCTCGACAAGCGCGGGAGTCACGACCTCGTCGCCGTCGATCCGCAGGATCCAGTCGCCGGTGCATTGAGAGGCGATGCAGTGCACGGCCTGCTCGGAGGAGTCCACGAACTCGTAGCGCAGCAGCCGGTCGGCGACGTCGGCGTAGCGGCCGAGACGATCCGGGTCCAGCCGTGAGTCGACCGCTACGACAATCTCGTCCGCGACAGGGCGCAGCTGGCTGAGGATCGCAGCCACGCGCGCCCCGGGGTCGCTCGTCAAGCAGCAGACCGAGAGCGTCATCGCGGCGCGCCGTCGGGCGTTGTGACCAGCATCTCCACAGGTGGCGATTGACACTGAAACCACCTGACATGCTCGTGCACGAGGTCCGCCGCCAGCAGGTAGCGCCCGGCGATCGGCGGCGCGGTCACGTTCATCTCCACCATGCAGGACTCCCCCGGCGCCAGTGGATGCGGCAGCGCGGTGCGGTGTCCCTCGCCATCGAGCACCGCCTTCTCCGATGTCAGCCACTGGTAGGCCACGCGGATCAGCGGTCGACGGTCCTCGCCGCCCGGCCACCGCTCGGTCCCCTCGTTGCGCACGCAAACGCGAAACGGACGGTGATCGTCGGCTATCAGCTGCCGGTGGACATCGATCGGGTGGATCGTCGCCTGGTATCCGCTGTCATCGAAGTCTCGCTCGGCCCAGCGCGACTGAGTATCGGCCCGGCTGACATGCTGCGCGTCGGGCGCCATGGCCGCAGGCGAGCGGACCTCATTGGCATGTGACAGCACTGCATCGATGGCAGCGCAGTCGCGAGGGTCGACCGCGGCTCCGCGGATGTCCTGATGACGCTCGGGCAGGTAGTAGGTCGACAGATGCGGATCTGCCGCGGTTACCCGCAGCGCATCGTCGAGCCGACGATATCGCTCGACCTTGGCTTCGCGGTCCTGTCGATCGGACAGCAGGTGCACGAGGTGATAGATACCGCTGTCGAGGTAGCGGACCGGCTCGGTCAATGCCACATTGCTGTGACACAGGCCGGGAAACCACAGCTGAGCATCGTTGCGGACCAGCCGCCCTTGAAAGTCGGGGAACCACGGCCATTCGTCAAGCCAGCGCCCGGGGTCGGGATAGAGCCACCGCCGGGCCAGCCAGTACTGGACCACGTCCCGCGCCTGCGTGAGCTCCGGAAGCTGCTCCAGCAGGCTCGCATCGAGAACCTCGTCATCGTCGATCCGTAAGATCCAGTCGGCTGAGCACTGCTCGTGGAGCCAGGTCATGACCTGCTCCGGGTATGCGTCCAGGTCGATCTGAAACACACGGTCGGCCACCGCGTCCAGTGCCGTCAGATCCTGCTCGCGCCCGGACACATCGGCCGCGACCACGATCTCCTCAGCGACCTGCCGGAGTCCGGCCAAGACAGCCCCCGCGCGGCTCGGGTTGGCCGTCAGGCAGCAGATCGACAGAGACACCGACACCAGTGTAATCGGAGTCTCCCATTGGGCTCAGGGACGCCGGGCGGCGAATGCGCATCCGATTGGCGGCTGGCGCATATGTCCATAGTGGCCGGAATGTCCGCTATGCTTATGGCGTCCACTGCCTCTGGATCGCTATGACACTTACCGCTTCACGCCCCCAACTCCTGACCGTCGCGCAGGCCGCTGATCTGCTGAATGTCAGCGATCGTACGGTCCGTCGCTGGATCGAGGCCGAGAAGGTGCCCTACCTCAAGCTGCCGAGTGGTGGCTATCGCATTCCCCAAGCCTCGTTGCTGGCGTCGCTGCGCGGCACTTACGATCTTGCCGGTGAGCTTGCCGCGCTGGACGAGCGCTTCGCAGATGTCACCGAGGAGCAGGTGCGCGCTGCGCTTGCGGACAGCCGATAGCCGCCGGCCTGTCAGCCGCTCTACGTACGCTGCGGCGTTGTGCCCCACATTGTCCTAGACACAAGCGTCTCGCTGCCGGCTACGCTCAGCCCGCTTGGGATGGCGCGTAAGCTCTGGGTTCTGCTCGCATTCGGTGCTCTCGACTACCAAGTTGAGCTCTACGGCTTGGAACTTCAAGAGTTGCAGGCTGAGGCTGCGGCGACGGGTACACACTCTCACGGGCTTCAGAGCAGCAGCGCGCAGACACGTGTCAGCCGGCGGAAACTGGCGATTCTCCGCGACCTACTGCCTGAGAACGCGCCGTCACAATGGGTGGCACTCGGCTCGACGGCACTGTTCGATGAGTATGAGCGCAAGGTCCGCGAGATCGGCCGGCGTCTGAGCCCGAACGTGCGCGAGAGCGACGTCAAGCCGTTGCGGCGCCAGGTCGAGACGATCTGTGTCACGGCATCCCCTCCGTTCGACATCGCCCAGGCTCCCCAGTTCACGCGGGACCGCAAGGACGACCCGATCGTCTACACCGCCCTGCTAGGCCGCGCCGACTATCTCATCAGCGACGACCACGACATTGTGCTCGACGGCAGCGAGCACGTCTACGAACACGACGAGCACCAAGTCCTCGCCGTTACCTTCAACCGTTTTGTCACAACTTATTTCGAGCCCACCGACCTGGACTGGAGTGCCATCGACGGCCATTGGCTACGACACGCCTTCAATGACAACGAGGCGGGATAAGGCTAAGCGCGATCGGATCGGCGGTGTCCCATCCGACCCACGGCGCGCGCGGCGCGGAACGCGCCGGCGGTCACGCCGTATAGCCACCGGCTCAAGGCCGGCCGGTCGCTGAGCGAGAGCAGCGCGCGCTGGACATCGTCGGGCAGCGTCCCGTGCGGGCCGATTAGGCTCAGACCGGAGCCGACCTCGGCGTTGAGCTCGTTGTACATGCGCTGCGCGTGCGTGCGCTCGTCTATAAGCCTCGCGACAAGAGCATCGTGCGCGGCGATCCGCTGTTGAAGCTCGCGTTCGCTGGTGACCTCGTCACGGCTCAGCGCCGCGGCCTCGCGCGCCGGCGCAAGCGCGGCTTCGTCATAGACCTGGACCATCGTCGCGGCGGCATCGCTCCAGCTGAGACGTGCTGCGACCTGAGCGAGAGCGTCCACATGCCGCCGCCGCGCGGCAGGGTCTGCAAGCAGCGCGTATGCGCGCGCCGCGGTCTCGCGTGGATCCCAGGGGACGATCGCCGCTGCCCCTGCCGGCAGCACCTCGGCCAGGGATGACTGGGGCGCGAACAGGCACGGCACGCCGCTCAGCGCCGCCTCGAGTGGCACCAGCCCGAAGCCCTCATACACCGATGGGTACACGACGGCGGTCGTGTGCTCCATCAGCCACGCCTTCTCCAGCTCGTCGATCGGTCCCAGGTCGACCACGATCTCGCCGAGCTCTGGGTGCTCGCTCAAATACTCTCGCTCCAGCTCGCGCGAGGAGCCGTGCGGGATGTGCGTGCCGGCGAGCACGAGGCTGCCCTCCCAGCCGTGGCGCGCACGCAGCTCGGCCAGCAGCCTCAGCGCGAACACGCGGTTCTTGTGGCGGAAGTCGGTCCCGAGGCAGAGCAGGAATCCGGCCTCGTTCTCGCCGGCGAGGCCGAGGCGCGACTGCGCAAGCGCGCCCGGACGGCGAGCGGCGCCGGCGCCGGGGTGATCAAGGCCGGGCGCGACGATCCGGATCCGCTCGTCCTCGGCGAGCTCGTCTGAGAGCAGCTCCGTGCGCGTGTGATCTGAGAAGACGATCACGCGGTCGACCGCGGCCAGGGCTCGGCGGGTGATCTGACGATGATGGCGCCATGCGGCGGCGTCGGAGTGATAGCCGGGGTTGCGGTAGGCGATCAGGTCGAGCTGGTTCAGCACGAGCCGCTCGCCGAGCCGTAGCGCCAGCCACAGGTCACCGGTCTCGAATACTTGTTGGGGCCGGTGGAAGATCGTGCTGCGCGGCGTGCCGGCATCGATCTCGCCGATCGGCAGCACCTCGGTGCCAGGCAGCGCGCGCAGCAGCTCAAAGGCGCCCGGGCTCGTGTCCGGGCCGACGACCACGCGCAGGCGCAGTGCGTCGGTCGCCGCCAGCGCTCTGACCAGCTCGAGGATGTGGCGCTGGGTGCCTGTGATCGTCGCGCCGAGGGCGCGCGCGTCGATCGTGACCGACAATCGCGACCGGGGTCGCGACGCCGCCTCCAGCGCGCGTGCGAGCACGCTCGACGCCGCGATCGAGGACCGCCCCGTCGAGTGGAGGTCCTTGCCGGACGCGGTCTGCGCGCCCGGCCCGTACAGGTAGGGGTAGCGCCGGCGCAGCTGCGCCGGCTGCTCGGCGTGATCGCGGGCGGGCGCCAGGCGTTCGACCACGACGTCGTCTGCGGCCACGTGGGCCAGGCCGGCAAGCAGGCAGCGCTGCGCCAGATCGATCTCCAGCGCCCAGCGCAGCTCGAGCTCTGGGTCCAGCTCGCCGGCCAGCTCGAGCGCGTCGCGACGCAGGTAGACGCATGGTCCGACGATCGTGGTCAGCCGCGGCCGCAGCGTCAGCGTGTGCTCGGCCACGGCACGCGCCAGCTGGGTGAGCTCTCGCGCCGGTCTGTCCTCGCCGGCCCGAGCGAGGGCGAGCGCCGTGCCCGCATCGGCGAGAGCGCTGGCGCTCGCGGTGTTGGTGTCGGCGTAAGCCGCCTCGTGCATCCGCGTGAGCCAGCCCGCCGTCACCCGGCATGGCTCGCTCAGCAGCACCACGTCCGCCGGCCAGAGCTGCGCGAGCGCACGATTTACGTCCACGCCGGTCGCCGAGACGGTCAGGATCTGGGTGTCCGCGCGCGTGTGCTGTCGCACGGACTCCAGGCAGTCGGGCAGCGAGTCGCCGTCGAGGGCGATCACCACGCATGCGCTTCCCCGGATGGGGATGGCGGGTTGGCTGGTCTCCGTCAGGTCGTCGAGGCTCATCGGAATAGCGGCCGGCCGAAGGCCAGCCTAGAGCAGTCTGACGGGCCTGCGCGCCCGTGGGCGATAATGACCAAGCCCGCGCCGATGACAGCAGACGACCAGACCACACCAGCCGGTCGCGCCGCCGAGCTGCTTCGGCGGGGACCGAGCGCTCCGACGCCGCACAGGCGGCGGTTGCGCGACGCGGTGCGCAGGGGACTGCTGCGGGCGATGCGCCCGTTCACCCACCATCAGCGCGAGCTCGACGTCGAGATCGTGGCGGCGCTGGGACATCAGCAGGCCGAGCTGGAGCACGTGCGCGAACGCCATGGCGAGCAGATCGAGCGGCTCGAGCAGCTCGCGCGCGAGCTGATCCGCACGGCCGAGTCGCTGCGACGGGCGAGCGTGGATGCCGCTCGTGATGCCGGCGCCGCTGTGGTCTCGGCGAAGCGCGCGATCGAAGCGATCGAGCCGGTGGTGGCCGAGCTGCGGGCCCCTCCGTATATGGCCGGCAGCCCGTTCGAGGTCGGGCCCTCGCCGGTGGGGCAGGTCCTGGGCTTTCGCTCGGCTGGGGCGGTCCGCGGCGAACCCGGTTCCGGCACAGGCATTGACGCCGACTATGTCGCGTTCGAGCAGCTGTTTCGAGGTCCGGCCGAGCGCGTGGCCGAGCTGCAGCGCCCCTATCTGCCTCTGGTCGGTGACCATGAGCCGGTGCTCGACGCGGGCTGCGGGCGCGGTGAGTTTCTGACGCTGCTGGCGGCCGAGGGGATCGCGGCGCGTGGCGTGGACGGCGACGCGGGCATGGTCGCGCGCTGCCGCGAGCTCGGCCTGGATGTCGAGCTGGGCGACGTGAACGAGCATCTCGAAGGATTGCCGGACGGATCGCTCGGCACGGTGTTCAGCGCCCAGGTGATCGAGCACCTGCCATACCTGCAGCTGCGCCGGATGCTCGAGCTGTCGCTGCGCAAGCTGCGCCCGGGCGGGCTGTTCATCGCCGAGACGGTCAATCCGCACAGGATCTCCTCGCTGAAGAACTTCTGGGTGGACCTCACCCACCAGCACCCGATCTTCCCGGAGGTGGCGCTGGCGATCTGCGCGATCGCCGGGTATGGGTCGGCGTATGTGTTCGCGCCCGGGTTTGAGGACTTCGAGCGGGCGCGGTTTGATGCGCCGGCGTACGCCGTGGTCGCGAGCGCGCCGGGCGAGGACGGACAGCGAAAGGACGGACAGCGGGAGGGCGACGCCCCGGAGTGAGCGCCGCGGTGGCGCTCGGGGCGTATGGAACGATGTCGCAGATGCAGGTCATCACGCTCACAGCCCGCGCGACGCTGGCGCAGGCGCGCGTTCTCGCCGCTTCGCTGCGCCGCCACCAGCCCGACTGGTCGCTGGACATCCTCGTGGTCGGCCGCGCGGACGAGGCCGACGCCGGCGCGGACGGGACCTCGCCCCGAGTGCGTTCGGTCGCCGACGAGCTGGGGGTCGATGTCGAGACGCTGATCGCCCGTCACGACGAGCAGGATCTGATCGCGCTGCTGCTGCCGCGCATGCTGCAGGCCTACGCCAGGCGGCTGTCCGGGCCCGTGCTGCACCTGCCGCCGACGGCGTGGGTGCTGGGCGATCTCGAGCCCGTGACGGCGGCGCTTGCCGAGCGCAGTGTGCTGCTGGCGCCACGCATGACCGCCGACGTGCCCGACGATGGCCTGGAGCCCACCCGCGAGCAGATGGAGCAGGCCGGGCGCATGGCCGAGACGATCTTCGGGGTCGACGGCACTTCGGGGGCCGACGGCTTTGTGACCTGGTGGGAGGGGCATGTCGAGGAGGCGCTGGGGTCCCTGGACGGCCGGCGCAGCGGCGCCCGTCCGGAGGACCGGTCATGGCTTGCGCGGCTGCTGGAGCTCGCGCCGGCTCGCTTTTCGACGGCCGTTCTTGACGATCGGAGCTGCAATCTCAGCTCCTGGAACCTGCATGCGCACACGTTGGAGTCCACGCCCGACGGAGTGTGGGTGGATGGGAGCACGCCGCTGCGCCTGCTCGATCTGGCCGGGTTTCGGCCCGATCGTCCCCACCAGCTGAACGCGTCGGCCAGTCGCGTGCGGGTCAGCCGCTCACCCGCCCTGCGCGAGCTGTGCGAGCGGTATGCGCTGGAGCTGCGCCAGGCCGGATGGTCGGCGTCGGATCGCCGTTATGACATCGGTCGGCGGATGGCTGACGGGCTGGTCTATGACGAGGCGCTGGATGCTCTGCGAGTGCGCGCGGAGGCGCTGGGGGAGGGCTTTGACGAGCTGTTCGGGGAGGAGGGGCGGGGGGAGCGCGCCTTCGTTGACTGGCTGCAGGGTCCGGCTCCCGCGGGCGCCGGGTACGGGATCAACCGGTATGTGTTCTATCGAGTCGTGCGCGAGCGTCCGGATGTGATGCGCGCCTATCCCGACCTGGACGGACCGGACGGCGCCGGGTATGTCGCCTGGTGCCGGGCGTTCGGGCGCGAGGAGATGGGCATCCCGGACCGCTTCATGCCGGGCGGGCCGGGCGAGGGGCAGGAGCTGGGGTCCGACGAGGAGCAGGAGCCGGGGTCTTTAGCGGAGGTCGTGGGCTCGCAGGCGACGGCCGAGGGTCCGCGTGAGACCGCGACGCCGCCGGTGCGGGACGGGCAGTTCCAGGCTGTGCGTGTGAGCGGCTATCTCAGCCACACGCTCGGCCTGGGGGCGGCGGCACGGGGCTACGCGCAGGCTCTGCAGGCCGCCGGCGTGCCGGTGAGCACGGTGAGCGTGCCGCTGCACCATCTGGAGCTGCCCGGGGAGCTGGGCGACGGGTATGGCAGGCACGGCTTTGAGGATGCGCTTCATGACGGTGTTCACGGGTATGAGATCGTCGCGGTCAACGCCGATGAGCTGCCCGACTTCGTGGAGCGCCTCGGCGAGGGCTACTTCCATGGACCGCGCATCGGCATCTGGGGCTGGGAGACGAACAGCATCCCGGCGCGCTGGCGCCGGGCGTTCGAGCTGGTGCAGGAGATCTGGGTCTACTCGCGGTTCATGGCCGAGAACATCGGCGCGGTCGCGCCGGTGCCCGTCATCGCGCTGCCCCCGCCGGTGCAATCGCCGGCCGCGCCGGCCATGCCGACGCGCCTTGATGTGCCTGAGGACGGCATGCTGTTCCTGTTCGTGTTCGACTATCTGAGCACGATCCAGCGCAAGAACCCGGTCGGCCTGATCGAGGCGTTCAAGCGCGCGTTCGCGCCTGGTGAGGGTCCGCGGCTGTTGCTGAAGACGATCAATGCGCCGTTGCGCCCGCTGGCCGAGGAGGAGGTGCTGTGGGCCGCGCATGGGCGCTCGGATGTTCATGTGATCGACCGCTCGCTCAGCGGCGAGCAGTTGAACGGGCTGATGGCCGCGTGCGATTGCTATGTGTCGCTGCATCGCTCGGAGGGCTTTGGGCTGACGCTGGCCGAGGCGATGGCGATCGGCAAGCCCGTGATCGGCACGGGCTACTCGGGTAATTTGGACTTCATGAATGCGCAGAACAGCTATCTCGTCGACTACGAGCTGGGCCGTGTCGGCCCGGATTGTGAGATCTATCCGGCGGAGGGCGAGTGGGCGCAGCCCAGCGTCGAGCACGCGGCGCAGCTGATGCGCCGCGTGGCCGAGCAGTCCGGCGAGGCGGCTGCGATCGGTGCGCGTGCGCGCGAGGACATCGCCAGGGAGCTGTCGCCTCAGACCACGGGTGCGTCGATGCGGCAGCGGTTGAAGGAGCTGGGGGCGCAGACCTGAGTCGGGGGGTCAGTACGACGACCTGGGTATGTCAAGAGCGGTGTTGACGGGTGCCGAGACTAGGCTGGTGGCGAGTATGCGGGGCGGTGACCGCGGCAGCTCGCGTGCGCGGGGAGAGATCGTTTTCGAAATCGTGCTCATCCCCGCTGAGGAGGGGTGGGCATGTTAAGACGGCGACCCAGAAGAGTTCTGCTCCGGCGGTGTCATTTTGGAGATCTCGTTGAGCAACGCGCGCAGGCAGGGCGGCTGCTGCGATCCTGCGGGCCCTCATCCCGCATGCGTCTAAGTCTCAGCTGGGATCGCATCCAGTGGCGCTCCGCCTGGCTTGAGTATCTCAAGCCACTGATATCCAATCGGGGCGGAGCAGATCTGAGCTGCTTTGCTTGCCGGGGCGACATGGATGCGATCGCTACTTGAGTCCTTAAGACTGAAAACGATGGCGCCGATCGTACGCCCGGCCGTTTCTGTGGTGGGATCACCACTGCCTGGGTGTAGATTGCCGTTACCGCGGACGATGCGTAGGGTGTGCACGCCGCTCGCGAGTGGGGTGTTGCCCAAGAGCAGGAACTGGTTCGGGTAGCGCTCTTCATAACTCAGGTGCGTGAGACGGCGGCCATCCAGATAGATGTTTAGCGGCCGACCCACAGAGCCCTGCAGCCAGATGTTGTAGTGACCGGGCTGCGGGAGTTTGAGCGTCAGCTGTGCTGTGCCGGCACCGTATGCAATCACGGCATCTGGCCCCACTACCCGCCAATAGTCAGGACGTGTGCCCTGCGTCAGACCGGTGACGGTCATCGGAGAAAACTGTGCATAGGCGACCTCGGCGTCAGTGCCAGCCCGACGTGCGTCGGTGACGAACGATGTGCAGAAATGCTGCTGCTCGCGCTCATGCGGGAGGCTGGAAAGGGGGAAATGGTCGATTACCGCTGCTGAAGGCCGGTCTCGCCGCCAAACATCGAAGTAGGGTGTCCGCTGCGCCAGGTCGTAATTGCTCGGAGGGCGCGTGGCGACCGGACTGCGAGCCTCGACGATCAGCGGGAAGGTTTGCAGGAAGGGTTGGGAGATCTGGTTGAGATCCCAGCTGAAGCTCACACCGCCTGCCGGCGTGCTCACTCCTGGCGCTAGAGGAAAACGGTTATATGCGGGATTCACCAGATCCGTCCCACGCTCTTCTCGCAGGAAATACTCGGCGTACTCATCGAAGGCGGGGAACAGAGCGGGACCCTGGCCGGCGTAGCGCTTCCCGATCGCTGCGAGATCGCGGTAGCGTGCTGCGGGCGCCAGCGTAGTGTTGTGGTAGGTGATGGCATTCCCGTAGAGGACAACGCCCGCGACCGACACGGCGGCAAACCATCCCAGCCACTTCAGCGGCCTTTTGCGCGACTCACGCAGTGTCGCTGCGCCGACAAACGCGAGCACCAGTGCCATCACGGCGGTGATTGTGAAGGCCTTGAGCTGAATCCAGGGGCCGGTTTGCTCGATCCAGTAGTACAGCGCTATGGGCACCGCAAGGCCCAGGAACCCGATCGCCCAGCGCCGTCGTCGCAGGGCAAACACGATGCCAAGTACGGCAAGGATGATGACCGCTACATCGAAGATGTGGGTAGCGGTCGTATGTACGAGTGGATAGCGGTAGTCGCCGGTCAGCCAAACTCCCGCGCTTGACCAGTCCGGCACAGGAGCGGCCAGATTGCCGAGTCCCAGATTGAGCGTTCCACCGACCGCTTCCCCGTCGTGGGCTGCCAGCTTCAGCGTTGTGAGCAGGCTGGGAAACGACATAAGGATGCTCAATGCAGCCAGCAGCCCCCAGCACTCCGCGACGTAACGGCGGCGAGCGCCGCGTCTCACAAACGTCACCGCTAGCAGGCCGGCAAGCACCAGGCCCAGCCACGGCGCGATACCGGCGCTGAAAGCGGCGAACGCAGCCGATACGGCCACTGACACCGGCAGTACACTGCGTCGAGGGCCCTCTCCGGGCAGCCGCTCGGCGAGCAGCGCGACCACCACCATCAGGAGGGCCGCCGTCGTGAGCTCCTTGATCCCGCCCTCCAGGGCGTAGCCATAGAGGATGTTCGGTTGGATCGCCACGGCCGCTCCGATGGCTCGCAGTGGTCCGCTGGTGGTGACGCGGCCCAGCAGCGAGAAGATAGCCAGTGCGCCCATGGCGGCTGCGAAGGCCAGATAGGCTTGATAGCACCAAGCAACGTTGGTCCGGATAAGGCCTGCCATAGCGCCCAGCGTGGCCTGTCCCCCGCCGGGATAGCCGGTGGTGGTGAGCTTGGCGATCATTACGTGATAGGAGGAGCCCAGAGAGGGCGTGAGTCGCCCAGCGTCGGATAGATACTTGGCGAAGTCCATTTGGAACGCGATATCGACGATGCGTGTGTAGCCGGTCCATGTTGGTGTGCCTGTGAGGAAGACCGGGCCGCCGACGGCCGCGAAAGCCACGAGTGCGGCCAGGATTGGCCATAGCCAGGTGCGCAGAACGGGCGAGAGCACGGCACGCGGATGCGGCGGTAGCCGTATCGCTCCGGCGTGCGCTTGCAACCCATAGCCGAGTAGGGCCAGCACCAGTACGACTGCGCCCGCCGCCGGTGCCAGCCAGGCGAAGGAGGTCGCAAATGCGCAGACGACTACGATCAGGGCGAAGCCGACCGGCGCAACTAGCCCCGCCGACAGTGTCCCGCTGCTCAGTTGGCGCACAAGTAGCCCGCCGCCGATGCTGCACACCAGCAGCACGACAGGGAATAGGACCCATGCGATGAGGAATAGTCCGGTCAAGCGCTCATCTATATCGGTTCTGTCGGCCGTGATGCGCTGCGTGCCAGGTCTTGTCCGCACCTATGTGGCTGCTCGTGCGGGCCGGTCGAGGCCATACTGTCCGGCGAATGGGCTCTGCCGACGACATCCTGACTTCAGCCGAGGCCGGCGGCAGGGTTATCCGTGGAAGCTTCATTCGGGCTGGAAGCTTGACCGCCGGCATTGTTGTGGGTTTGGGCACCGCCACCCTGCTGTTGCGGCATCTCGGTGTGGCCGAATCAGGCCGTTATGTCACGGTGATGTCTCTGCTCGTGATTGCCAGCAGCATCACAGACTCCGGGCTCAACATAACTGGCAGTCGCGCTCTGTCTCTACGAGAACCAAAAGATCGCTCGGCGCTGGTGGCAAACTTCGTAGGACAGCGTCTGTTGATAACGCCGGTAGTGCTGCTTGTGGTTTTCCTGTTCGTCGTACTGGCTGGCTATCCGCAGTCAATGGTCGCAGGTACGCTGTTGGCCGGCATGGGAGTCTTCATCGTGTCGGTGGTCGATGCTGTGCTGCTGCCGCTGACAGTCGAATTGCGCAACGCCGGGCTGGCCTTCATTGACTTTCTCAAGCAGGCGTTGACATTTGCCGGGGTAGCGCTGCTCGTGGCGCTGGGTGCCCATTTGACTCCCTTCTTCGCGGTTCAGATCGTCGTCGGTATCGCCGTTGTGCTAGTCGCTTCACTTCTTGTGAACACTCGTGCCTTGATGCACCCGCGTTTCGATCGAGTCGAGCAACGATCGATGCTGACCAAAGCGCTGCCCGTGGCGACGGCCTTTGTGCTCGGGCAGGTGTACTTCCGCTTGGTGATTGTGATCATGTCGCTCATCGCGAATACAGAGCAGACCGGCTATTACGCCGGATCACTGCGTGCGATGGAAGCGCTGGTCACCATACCGATCCTGATCGCTGGCGTGGCGCTCCCGGTGCTCGCCAGAGCGGCACACGACGATCGTGCGCGGTTGCGATATGCGATCGAAGGTCTCAGCGAGGGAGCCGTTGTCGGCGGGATGTTCGTGATCCTCGTCACTGCTCGAGCCGCCGAACCGATGATGGCACTGATCGGCGGTTCCTCTTTCCGTCCCGCTGGGGACGTTCTTCGCATCCAGGTGGTCACGCTGATGTTCATCGCCCTCTATCAGATCTGGACGGTTGCGCTCGTGGCGCTGGGTCGCCAGCGGGACCTGATTCTCACCAACGTCACAGCGCTTCTGAGCGTGGCCATCTTCGCCGTTGTGCTTGTTCCACCCTTCGGTGCGCGGGGGGGTGCGATGGCAAGCGTTCTCGGTGACATCTTGCTGGCCTCGCTGATCTTTTGGAGGCTGCACGTGGCGGCAGGCGAGGTCCGGATGCGTCTTGACTTCCTGGGCAGAGTCACGATCGCCTCAGCGCTCGCCGGAAGCGTACTAATCATCCCCGGCCTCCCCGACTTCGTTGCCGCAGCGCTGGCGGGTGTGCTGTTCCTGGGAGTTGGTCAGGCGATCGGGATGCTGCCCGATGAGCTGCGAGCTGCGCTTAGTTGGGGGTGGTTGCCCGCATGGCGAGGAGGTTCGTGAGCTCATCGCTGCCAGTGGGTGACGTGGCGTTGCTTACACGGACAGCGAATCATGTTGCTTCGAAAAATGAACGTCGAGTAGCCAGGTCCCATGCCACGGCGCTGCCCGACGCCCAACGCGATAACCTCTGACGTGTTGGTGATATGCGCGTATGCGAGTCGCCCCTGCAGATCGCAAGACACCCTTGAGATAAGACAAAGGCCAGTCGTTTACATGATGAGGATTTATGTGAGAACCTCCGACCAGGGGATTTGGAATCGACAACAAAAGCCTGGGCAGTCGTTTGCCCACTGTCGCGAGCAGATCCGGGGCATTTGCGACATGCTCCAAGACCTCAAAACAAACACCTATGTCGGCTGCTGGCAGACTATCCAGGTCAGCGAGATCAGCACATCTGTACACCGGACCAGCATATAATTGGTGCGCGCGATCCACAGCAAGCTGACTTATGTCAATACCAGTGGCGTCAGATGCGACCCACGAGAGCATGAACGTGCCATAGCCGTCGCCGCTCCCCAGATCTACAACGCTCCGCCCGCCGCAGACAGCCATGGCCCACACATAGCGGGCAACATGTTGCACCATGTAGGGCGAGGCGTTTGCTCCCGGTACGATGCGCTCCGCAGCCTTGACTCCTAGGCGCTCGTTGACCGCGTAATTGGCCGTCTGCTCATCATCGCCGTGTAGGTAGGCAGTAGTCGGTATACGGTTCCGCAGGCGGTAGAGAACCCGCTCCTCGAGTGCAAGCACTGGTCGATACCATGCTGGGGCCGTGGGAAAACGGGCTGCTTGGGTATCCATAGTTATCTACGGTCCTCCTTCTACATGTTTCTGTATGGCTTAGTCGCTCATCTTCGGGCAAGAACCGGCTTGGCAGGTTAGGTTACGTCGCTGCCAAGCGGAATGCAGGTCGTCGGTGATCTTGGTGACCAGGGCGCATTCGAGTCTCCTCCCCATTAACGCGCGAAGAAAGTGAGCGCACGACAGATCAGCTTCCAGTAGGCAGTTTGAGGTCTGTTCAGTAAAGGGCTATGGGCGGCTGTCAGATAGGGACTGTCCAGCGATGCCGTCAGATGCTCCGCAAACTCTGTGGCGCTTATGCGTCGGGTGTGTTGCACCGCCTTCCGGCGTGCTATCGTACTTGGTAGGTCGGTTATTGTCGCAGCCTGCGCACGCAACTTCGGTGCCAGCCAGCCCTGGCGTGCGGACACTGCGAGCAGGCCCAGCTCGGCTGCGAGCAGCGCAGGCAAGAGTAGGATGAGTAGTGGGGCTGGATAGACCGACAGCACAGTACGCCAACGGTTGCGCTCCATCCAGAACCACTTGTACGCACCCTTGTGGAACTCATAGCTATGAGTGATGCGCGCGTCTGGAACAAGCCCCACATGACGTCCTGTCAGCCAGAGGCGCAGGCCGAGGTCGAGGTCCTCGCTGTACATGAAGTACTCACGGTTCATCCCGCCCAGTGCCAGCCAGTCCTCGCGTCGCACGACCATCGCAGCACCCGAAGGAGACGCTATCTCACGATCCTCCAAGGGAAGTGCAGAGATTGGGCGCTCGCAGTCGCCAGCCCAACCGATGCCGAGATAATGCACCACTCCGCCGCTGGTATTGATGTGCCCATCCTCTAGTAGCACGGCAGCTTGCCAGGCCCCCCAGTCAGCATGTGCGGCCGCGGCCCGGCGCAACCGCGACAGGCACTCCGGGTGCGGTTTAGAGTCGGGATTGAGAAAAAACAACAATGGTGCTTGCGTTGATTCGACACCCACATGACAGCCAGCGGCGAATCCACGGTTCTCACCTGTCTCGATGACTCGCACTCGCTCGTGCAGTGAACGGGCCGTGTCAGGGGTGCCGTCGTTAGAGGCGTTATCGATGATTACGAGCTCATCGTCCTCGCGGAGTTGACATAGCAGGGCGTCAGCCAGACTGGGGAGGTGTTCGGCGGACTGGTGGGTGACCACCACTACGGCCATCGAGTCATGAGCAGGCATGTTGGCCTAACGTTCGACTCTGTCGTGATCTGAGCTGAAATGCATCAGGTCCCTGACTCACTGACCACAGCATATCTACCTAGATCACAATCAGACATAGTGAATAGCAAGACCACGGTGCGCGCTTTACTGTGCGGCGTTCTCGTCTTCGTGCTCCCGGCCATCGTCTGGCGAGTGGTTGCGATGACCCTCACCGAGCAGCGCGATCTCTTGGATCATCGAAAGCACTCGACGCTCGAGATCGCTTACGCGCACAGAGAAGTGCAAGAGTAGAAAGATCACGAAGATGAGGCCAAAGAAGTAGAGCGTACTGGCCTGAGAGATCGCACCGATGCCATGGGTGAGGTCTCGCAGCAACCCTCCCGAGGCTGCTAGCAGGAGCAGCACGACGGCGGTGGTTACCCAGAGCACCGAGTACTCCTCCTTGAGGCGCCGCCGGCGAACAAGCTCGATAATGAACAACAGAAGCGCTACGCTTCCGACGATTGCGATGATGCGGAGATTTGTGCTGATCATGAGGTACTTTTCGAGCGTGGTCGTAGGAGAGTCACAAAGATTGAGAGAAACATCTTATATACGTAATAAGGGCTGCGATGACCAGAATGCATCGATTTACCTACTGAGGGACGCATCTGAACCGGCACCTCGCTTACGCGATAACCGGTACGATGAAGCAGAATCAGGATATCGGCGTCGGGATAGTCAGTTGGGTATACCTCTGAACAGAAAAAGCGCGCTACATCGATTCGCATAACCTGAAAGCCAGACGTTGGATCGGAGATGTGTCGGCGAGTGGTCAGTGACGCGATGCGCGCAAACAGTCCTATGCCCACAGCCCGCGCGAGAGATGGTTGATAGTGGCCGTCGCGATCAAGGAAACGCGAACCGATGATAACGTCGGCGGCCTGCTCGTCGAGCGCCCTTAGCATCGTGGTTAGATACTCTGCTAGATGCTGGCCGTCAGCGTCGATCTGTCCGACAACCGCATATCCGCGGCGGACGCCGAACTTGTATCCCGTTTGCAGTGCCGCCCCGTATCCAGAATTGACAGGTAGCGACACCGACATGGCTCCTGCCTCGATCGCCTCGATCGCTGTGCGATCCGCCGACGCGTCGTCAATTACAAGTACATCCGCGCTTGGGATGGCACCCTTGACGTCCCGGACGACTTGCCCGACTCGTCCTTCCTCATTGTAGGCGGGGATGATGATCAGCAGATTGTCGCTAGTCACGGGCGTAGCGTACACACGTGGGCATCCTGACGGGTCGTAGATGCGGATACGCTCCCAGCGAGCCGAGAAAACCCCGTCTGGTGATTCGAACGAGTGTACGGGAAATCGGCGTCATCGCTCCGCAAAGGCCGACGGACCGTAGGCTGGCGACGGTCGCGTCTGGCTATATGAGGGCACTCCGAGAGTCTGCGCTGAAGGCGGTCAAGGATGGCCTTGGTCTGCCGGCGGCTGTTTGGAGCGATCCAAGTCGCCACCCTCGAGCTGATCGCGCCCATCGATGCCGTCAAACAGCTCCGAAGCAGATACACTAAGCGCCCTCGCCAGCTTGGAAACCGTCCGCACGCCCTCACGCTCACTACGCTCGATCTTCGCGACATGGGTCATGTTGAGGTCAGAGTTGTGCGCAAGCCGTTCTTGACTAAGCCCACGCTCCAGTCTGACGCGCCGTAGGTTGGCGGCAAAGATGTCGAGTGGGTCGGACATCGTCCGCCCATGCTTCGGCACCTGTCCCAATTGTTCCAGATACAATTGGGATAGTTATGCCAAAGGAAGCCGATTGCGCAGTTCGAGAGAGGTCCCAGACATGAGCGAGGGGGGCGCGAGGCCCAGTCCGGTTTTGCGCGAGTTTGGGTTAACGCATCTCCCCCTGGCCAGCGCTTCGTCCTGCTCGCACGGCGAGCTGGGAGACGGTGGCGCCGGCTGTATCACCGTCATGCTAGGCTGCTTCGATGCGCTGGTGGCTCGTGGTCTGACGCAGATTCTCGGCGAAGATCGGAGCCTTTGGATCGTCGGCGTCGATCTGGATCACGCTGCGCTTGAGCACGTTGCGGGGTCGCAGGCGTCACGGGTTGCCATTCTTGATGAGGCGAATGTAGTCGATCTCTCCGTCCTGGATCGCCTGAGGGTCGCCCAGTCAGCGATCGGAATCGTCGTGTTGGCACACCAGCCGGCGCTTGCGTACGGCATGCGTTTGCTTGCCGGTGGAGCCAGCTGTCTGTCCAAGGAGATATCTGCTGCCGACATCCTTGCCGCCGTTCATATCGCGGCGGATGGCAGACGCGTGTTTGCGGCTGGCGACGGTCACCTGGTGGAGCAAAGCTACCCGGCTACAACAACCCCACTAACGCCACGCGAGGCAGAAGTGCTGGAGTACCTCAGCAGGGGCCAGTCACACGCCGAAATCGCGCGCGCTCTGCACCTCGGCATCGAGACTATCCGCACGCACTCCGCTCGCATTCGACGCAAGTTCGGCGTTCGCAACAAGCGGGAGTTGATCGGCATAGTGGTTCCAGGACGGAGATCCGGTGAGCGGCATCTCCGCCACTAATCTCATCCCCCAGTGTCATCCAAAGATCACCCGTTTTAGGGGATGGACAAGCCGACAAAAGGCAGCTACCGTTCATCACAATTATTCTGTTCCCAGGAACTCAGCGATCACGGACGATCCGATTGGGATCATTACTATGCGTGCCACCAGCAGGGTGGTGGTGATGACTTGGACTGAGAATGCGTGTGCGGTATCGCACGAGGAGGTTCGTACTGGTGTCGTCGGTCGGCTGCGCTTGCGGCGCTCTGAGATCGAGGAGGCGATCCTCGCTCGCATCCGCAATGTCGCGGTTGATCCCACACGGAGTGAGGATGTCCACTACGAAGAAGGCCAGCGTGCGGCAGTCAGAGCAGTGCTGGACTACGCCCTGACGGGCATCGAACACGGGGAGGAGGCGGCGAGGCTGATTCCGTCGGAGGCGGTGGCGCAAGCACACCGGGCGGCACGCCGCGGAGTTGGTCTGGATACGATTCTGCGCCGCTATACCGCCGGTCACGCAGTGCTGGGTGACTTCATGGTGCAAGAGGCTGATCGCGGCGGCCTGTTGGGTCATGGAGCAGCGCTGCGCCGCGTGCAGGGGATGCAGGCGCGGCTGCTCGACGGCCTGATCGCCTCGATCAATGAGGAGTACATACGCGAGGTTCAGCGGGTAGCCCGTTTGCCTGAGCAGCGCTACGCCGAGCGAGTCCGACGGCTGCTTGCCGGTGGGCTCGTCGACGCTGCGGAGCTTGGCTATGACTTGGACGCCTGGCATCTCGGCATGATCGGCATGGGCCTAGTGGACGCGTCCGCAAGTCTTGCGGATTATCGGGAGGGATAGCGCCGGGAGCACAGAATTGTGTGTTGTGCCCCGGAGCAGCCAGCATGTGATCGAACTCTCTGAGGAGGAGCGTGCTGAGCTTGAGCGGCGGGCTTGCACGGTCACGATGCCGTTCCGTGTGGTGCAGCGGGCGAGAGTGATCCTGTATGCGGCGGAGGGGATGCAGGACATCGATATCGCCGCCCGGCTGGATTGCTCGCCCGACAGCGTTTCTCGGCGAAGATCCCGGTTCTGCGCTGAACGGCTGGATGGGCTTGAGGATCAAGCGCGGTCGGGTCGACCGCGTCGTTTTCCCCCCGGAACAGGTCGCCGAGGTCAAGGCGATCGCGTGCGAGCTGCCGCGCATCCACGAGCTGGCGCTCTCGCGCTTCTCCCGGGTTGAGCTGCACCGTCTGGTGATCGAGCGCGGCGTCACTGAGGCGTCGGCCTCGACGATCTGGCGCTGGCTGCACGAAGACGCAATCAAGCCGTGGCAGACACGCTCCTGGATCTTCCCGCGCGACCCCGATTTCGCCGAGAAGGCCGCCCGCGCGCTGGACCTCTACGCCCGCACCTTCGAGGGTAAGCGGCTGCGACCCGACGAGTACGTGATCTCGGCCGACGAGAAGACCCAGCTGCAAGCGCTCGGCCGCCATCATGAGACGATCGCCCCGGGCCCGGGGCGCCCCGGGCTGGTCGAGTTTGAGTATCTGCGCGGTGGAACGCTCGCCTACCTCGCTGCGTGGGATGTGCATCACGCCAACCTGTTTGACCGGATCGAGCAGACGACCGGGATCGTCCCGTTCGGCCGGCTCGTGGACCAGGTAATGAAGGTCGAGCCCTACCGGTCGGCCCGCACCGTCTACTGGGTCGTGGACAACGGCTCCAGCCACGCCTGCAAGACCTCCGTCAAGCGGATGGCCGAGGCATACCCAAACGCGAGGCTGATCCACCTCCCCGTCCACGCCTCCTGGCTGAACCAGATCGAGATTTACTTCTCGATCGTGCAGCGCAAGGCGCTGACCCCCAACGACTTCGCGACGCTGCCCGAACTCGCCAGACACCTGATGGACTTCGGGCAGCACTACCGCACGTTCGCGCGACCATTCGAGTGGACCTTCACCCGCACCAAGCTCGACGCCGTCATCGACAAGATCACCCGCCACGAACCCCAGCCCCTGGCGCTCGCCGCTTGAGCCGCATCACTTCCGGACACGTCCACTAGGCGCGGGGCAGGCTGTCCGTAGCATGGCAGCGGGATTGGACTGTCAACTGCTGTGCGTGCCGCACGACCAGGAGAGTGTGTGGGCCTGGCTTGGTGGCCAGCGCAAGGCCGTAGTCGCCGATATCGAGCGTCTGGTGTCCACGCGGTGGCCGGCCAGGGTGTCACTGACAATCGGCGAGCCTCGTGAGGGCCTCGATGCTGGCGCTGGACACACCAGGAAGCTCAAGCAGCGCTGGTGGTCGCTCGACGAAAGCCGCAGAGGTTCACTCGGTGTGCGGATGTCGTACTGGAAGTCGCCATGTTCAGAGACGATACGCTGGCGAGGACCCTGAGAGATGTCTATCTCTCTCCGCTCGATGATCTGCGGATCGGGGGGCAGGTGGCGCGCCAGACGCTGCGCGCTTATTTTGATAAATTCATCGAACTGACCATCCGTCCTGTTACCAAGTGGAGCATTAGGTAGCTCCACGAAAGTAGACATGTGGATTATGTAATATGATCTGGCGGGTCTAACCAGGAGCCGCTTAGAGAACTGCAAGGCAAGCACGTCCACCGGAGGCGAAGTGGGCGTGCCTTGCCTGTAGTTGAGAGTTTCTCATGAGCGACTTTGCTCCAGCTCAACCAAAAGCAGCCAGCTCGTCGTCCGCAAGAATGCCCCCTTGCGTGACATTGTGAGCTAGTGGGTTCCCCGGCAACGTTTGCCGGTTTCCATAACGAGGGGTGATCTGTACCGGCACGCACAGCCGATCCTCATGGCCGTCGACCCTGGAGCGCGCTCTCGTGGCTCAGTAGTGCTAAGCGGTATCGCGCGAGCTCGGCCTCCTAGCACACGACCGTAGCGCCGAACGACCTGTGGCGCCGTCGCTCGCTACGCATTCCCCAACGAACCAGGGGCAACCACCATACGAGCTCAGACTGCTCCTCTCCCCGGGGTTAAGCGAGCGAGGCGCATCGGGCCCCGGACGAGTGGGTCTCGTCCTTTGCGCTCGTCTGCCGGGTGCCTATGCCGACGATCGCTTCCCGTGCGCCGGCGTCACTCTCGCGGCGGGTGCGTGGCTATCGGGTGCCTAGCGGGCGACGTGATATCTGATGTGGGTCACTGCCGGTGAGGCGATCACGTTGATGGGCTCGAGGGTAGGATCGCCGACGTTCTCGAGCAGCCGCTCCCCGGCCCCAAGGATGATCGGGACGATGTGTAGATAGAGCTCATCCAGCATCCCGGCGGCGAGGCATTGCTGCACGGTGCTCGCGCCGCCAGCGACCGAGACGATCCTGTCACCGGCCGCTGCGTGCGCTTGCTGGAGTGCGGACTCGATCCCGTCGGTTACGAAGTTAAAGATAGTGCCGCCCTCCATCAAAAGCGGCTCGCGGGGGTGGTGTGTGAGCACGAAGACGGGCGCATGATAAGGAGGGTCATCGCCCCACCAGCCCGTCCACGTCTCATCCCATGGCCCGTCACCGCCACCAAACATCTTTCGGCCCATGATGTAGGCACCGACACCCTTCAGGACATCGTCAACGACCCCCGAGTCCGCGTTTCGCTCGCCCCCGTCCAATCCGTGCTGCTTTCGCCAGCTGTCGGTCGCAAACGCCCACTGGTGCAGGCGCAGCCCGCCCTCTCCGATCGGATTGCTGGGGCTCTGGTTGGGCCCGGCGACGAAACCATCGAGCGACATTGCGATATGACAGGCGACTGTACTCATGGCTTCTCAGACCTCCGTCAGCGGGATGAATCATCGCACGCGAGTAGCCGCTCGAGCAGTCACGGGTGCGCCGCAAAGACGTGAGCGACGGCTCCGCGGCTGAAGGCGGTGGTGCTCACGGGCTCGATAGTCAGCGGCATGGTAAAGAGCCGCTCGCCCGCGCCCAGGATGACCGGGTGGACGACGAGACGATACTCGTCGATCAAGCCAGTCTCGACCAGCGACCGCGCGAACCGCACACCGCCCTGGGCAAGCAGGTACCCGTCGGGGCGCTCCTGCTTGAGGCGCGTGACGGCGGTGGCCAGGTCGCCGCGGGCGATTGTCGCGGGGCCCCACTCGGCGGAGGCGAGCGAGTCGGAGAACACGACCTTGGGGATCTCGTTCATCGGCTGGGCGAACGGCCCTGCGGCTCCCGGCCAGAAACCGGCCCACATCGCATAGGTCGCCGCACCGATGAGGTGCGTCCCGGCGTTGCTCACGGTGTCGAGGACCCACTCGGCGCCGTCAGGAGAGCGTCCCGCGGCGACCCAGTCAGAGCTCCCGTCGGCCGATGCGACGTAACCGTCGAGCGAGACGGACATCTTCAGAACTAGCGAGGCCATGCACTGCTCCTTTCCGGACTGGATGACATATGAGGACTGATGATCCAGGATGACTTGAGGACGTGTTCGCCGGCAGCGACCGACGTCATGCCGTCGCTACCGGGATGCGCGAAAAGCAGGCACCCCCGCGTAGCGAGCCAGACGCCTGAGTTGGACGATTTCCGAGCACGCCGACTGAGGATCGGCACACGCCCGCTCGCGCGGGGCGAAGCGGAAGGCTCCCTTTGCCGCATCTCCGGCCCGGTCCTCCTTCTTTGCAAGCGCGAGCGCAGCGTTTGCGTCCACGCAAGAGGGAAAGCTAGCTCGCACGTCTGCCGATCGGGGCGCACGCGAATGCTTCTTATCCGCACATTCGCTTTTCTAATAATGGCAGCCGCGTCGGCGACTGCAGGAAGTCGCTCGCCTGGTCGCGACCCAATATCCGTCCGGGCGTCGCGGTCTGCCTACTCCGCGCGTAAATGCTCAACGGCTTGGGTGAGTATTTGCCGACCGTAGGTATTCATCAGCTCGCTGGCGAGCGCGTTGAGCTTCGCCTGCCCGTCGCTTGGTCCCATGCCAGTGTTCTCCAGCAGCGCGATCCGCTCGGCGACCTTCGCGATCGACGCTCGGGTGGGCGGCTTGCCCACGCTTACGTACACGCACATTGTGGCTAGAGCGCTGGCACGCGACCAGTCGAGGCCCTTGACGAGCTTGCGTGCGCGCTTTGCGTCGCGGGCGGCGATCTCGCGCGGGATCTCAACGTTCAGGAACCGCTCGCGGATCCGCTCGAGCTGCTGGGCGGGGACGCGTGCGCCGGTGTGGCCGATCGGGCCGCTGCGCAGCAGCGCCCCGGCTCCGAGCCCGCATGCGAGGACTCGCTTGACGCTTTGGTGCGCGCCGAATTTCACTTCGAGTGCGATGGCAAGTCCGAACGCTGCGGCCCCGGCGGCGGCGCTGAGAGCGAGGTACCAGCGGCCCGCGCCTGTGGTGATGATCAGCCTGCCGGTGCGCGGTCGGCCTGCGGCCAACTCAAGTGCCCCGCCGACGAGGCCAATCAGCACGATCACGGCGAGTTCGGCGACCTCGCCGCTAGACACGGGGTGGGCTTAGCCGGCGGCCGCTATACCGACCGAGGTGAGGCTGAGCATCTCGCGGCCGCCGGCGTGGGCGTGGGAAACCATGCCGAGGTCCTCTAGTCGCTGAAGGCCCGTGTAGACCTGCGACGCGTCGAGTCCGGCGACCTCGCCGACTTGCTCGACGGCGAGCGGTCCACTCTCTACGAGCGCCTTAATCAACGGGGCGGCCTGCACGTAGAGGACGTCCTCCTCATCGACGGCGCGCTTGACCTCGTCCAGCGCACGCGTGAACTCGGGGTTATTCGTCAACGAGTCAGACTGCCCGTTACGACGAGACTGGGGCCAGCGTGTTGTCATGAGCACAATCATACCACCCGACCGTGGGGTGGATTGACGTTCACCACACCGCCGACAAGCCGCAGAGCCCGCTTCGCGCATGGATGCAAGCGTCTTTAATGATCGCACGAGATGCTCCCCTTGGACGACTCCCGAGAGCGCAAACTGACCATCGGCTCACGCTCGCTTCTGTCGGGCGTTACGGAAGCCCTTGCCCCGCCGATCGCCAGACACGGTCGTCGTCCAAGGCGACAGCGTTGGCCCAGTCATTGAGGCGCTTGCTTTCGGTCGAATGGAGCACTCTCGTTCGGCAGACGATCACTGTCCTCGCAGTTTGTGGCGTATCCTCGTCCTCTTGACCTGCTGCATGATCCAGCGATTCGCGGCAACCGTCGCACTGGTTCTGATGGCGGCTGCCGGGCTGAGCGTGGATGGCCTGCCCGCTTTCGCCGATGTCGGCGCGGGCTCGTGGCAGATGACAGGCTCGCTGCTTCAGGCGCACTACGGCGAAAAAGTTGTGACGCTCGCTAATGGGCGTGTGCTCGTCGTGCACGCCGAAGACGAAGAGGTCACACCGACTCATCCGACCTTTACCGAAAGCCTCGCGACGGAACTCTACGAACCGGATACGGGGAGCTGGATACCGGGGCCCAAGCCTCCTGGCCGGAACGCCTCGACGATCGTGCCACTGGCCGATGGCGGTGCTCTGCTACTCGGCGAAACCACGTGCGGCGGACCTGCCTTCAGGTGCCTGCCAGCCAGCGCGACTTACGTTTTGAACGCAAGCGACTCGGCGTGGACGCCGTCAGCTCCAATGCGCGAAGCACGCGTTAGCCCGACCGTGGTGCGACTCGCCGACGGACATGTGCTGGTCGCTGGAGGGTTTGGCGACTCCTGCACCCCGAGAATCGCGTTCGGATACTCGTGTGCTCCGCTCTCCAACGTCGAAATCTTCGACCCGGCCACTGGTGCCTGGGCACCGGCCGCACCGATGCCCACGCCGCGAGGCGGCGCCAGCGCAACACTCCTATCGGACGGAACCGTGCTGCTCGTCGGCGGCAACCAAACAGAAGACGTCCTTCGCTACGACCCAGCATCCGAACACTGGAGGATTCTGGGACCGCCCCCTTCATCACTCACGGGCTCCAAGCTGCTGCCGCTGCCCGGCGATCGTGCGATAGCACTCGGCTTCGACCTAGACGCCGGGTTCTTTGGCTCCTACGGCGTCGCCGGCGCCCGAGCCCTTCCTGTCTGCAGATCGATCCCCGAGATCTACACCGTCGCACATAGCACGTGGACTGTCGCCCCGCCCCTGCCCGAAGGACCGATCTCGTGCTCAGCCAACGCGGCGCCGCTCACGGACGGGCAGATCCTCTACGCAAACGAGGTGCGCTATCGCGAAACAGCTCACTATGAGGCCCGCTATGTCCTCGATCCCCACCAACAGTGCTGGACAACGACTGGATCACCTTTGGCGCAGCACGAAGGCATCCTCGCTGCCCTCATCGGCGACCGCGCGCTGGATCTCGGCGGGATGACCAACAACGGGGCGTCATTCACTGGAGCCGAAATCTACACACCAAGCTCCCGAACGTGCAGCGTTGCGCAGCGCATCCAGACGAGGGTCTTCGCACGCCTGGCTCCCGAGGGCACGGCCGCGAAGCTCGCGGTCGTGGTGAAAGCTGGCTATTCCTTCTCGCTCAGAACGATCAGACCCGGCCGGCTACGGGTCGATTGGTACTTCATGCACAAGGAAAGCGAAGGGCGGCCAGGGCCTGTCCTCGTCGGCGCTGGCCGAGCCGACTCGACTCGCGGCGGCTCACTGAGGCTCGCACTCACGCTGACCGCCGCAGGCAGGCGACTCCTCGCGCGCGAGTCTCAAGTGTCGCTCACCGCAACAGGTCGCTTCACCGCTAAAGACGGCGAGACCGTGACAGCAACCAGGCCCCTTACCCTCAGCCGGTAGCCGTGCAGCGATCCGACCAAGCGAGGCCTCGCCCAGCTCGTCGAGGTCAACTGGGCGCCGTGGAGGCAATGGACTTCCGAGACGCGAAGATCAAGGAGGGCAAGCAGGCCGAGTTCCTGGTCAGGAGATTCGTTCCTTGGAACCTAGTCGAGCGCGTTGGCGTCAGCTCTGCGCGGGTCCGATCCGAGGTGCTCGCCACGCTCAATGGTGCTGCGCACCAGCCTCCCGTTGACGTCCTGCCGGATTGGTACTTTGAGTCGTCATGATCGAGTACACGCAGGGCAACATCCTCCAAGCCGACGCCGAAGCTCTCGTCAACACGGTCAACTGTGTCGGCGTCATGGGCCGCGGAATCGCGCTGCACTTTAAGCACGCCGACCCGGCGAACTTCAAGGCGTATGTCGCCGCCTGCAAGCGCGAAGAGGTTCAGCCTGGCCAGATGTTCGTGCACGACACAGGACGGCCGGCACCTCGTTGGATCATCAACTTCCCGACCAAGCGTCATTGGCGCGGCAAGAGCCGCATCGAGGACATCGAATCTGGGATGGGCGCGCTGGTACATGAGATCGAGGCTCGTGGCATCCGCTCGGTGGCCATCCCGCCCCTAGATGATTGATTCCACGGGGTTTAGGCGCAGTAGTTGACGAGTGCGCGGCTGGGGCGGCCGAGTTGGTGGTTGAGGGTGATGGCGGCGGCGAGGCAGAGGAGGCGTTGCAGGATGCGCTCTCGGAGTCCTTGGAGTGTGCGGGCGCCGTGGCGCTCGAGGGTGAGGATGTCCTTGCAGGTCCAGAAGATGCTCTCTTATACGTTGGCGGATCGGGGTGAGATTGGGTCCGGGACCGCCGGGCTCGTCTTTGCGTTGGGGTCTGAGGATCGTGGCGTCGAGCTCATCGACTTTGCTGGCGAACTCGCGTCCTGTGTAGCCCTTGTCGCCGATCACGGTCTCCCCGCCGGCACGGGGTGCACGGGCGAGCAGTTTGATCGCGACCTCACGCTCATCTTGCTTGGGTGAGGTCAGCGCGAGCGCTCTGGGTGTCCCGTCCGGGGCGAAGAGGGCGTGCAGCCGGAAACCCCAGAAGAATCGGCTATGGCTGGCGCAGTAGCCGTAGTCGGCGGCATCGGCGAGCGCCGAACGCTTGACCGTCTCGCGGCTTCGGGCGCACTCCACGGGTGTGGAGTCCACGAGCAGTGTCTGACTGTGGAATCCCGGACTGCGGCTCGCGAAAACGCCCATCAGCCACTCAAGGGTCTCCGCCAAGCGCCGTCGCCGCTTGAAATAGCCAACTTGTCCGGGGATGCTCGAGAACAGGTGGCGCAGGCGCTTGGACGCGACCGCGAGAAACCGCCGGTCTGAGGGGATGCCCATGATCGCCTGGGCTACGCACAGCGTTATGACCTCCGCGTCTGTGACGCTTCGCTTGGCGTTCTTCGACCGTTCAGGCAGGAGATCGTCAATCGTGACATAAACAGCGGTCAGCAGCAGGTCGAGGTCGGCGTCCATCAAGGCCCCCTTTGGTCGGCGATGCTTTTGAGCACCGCCGACTTCGACCCTGCTACCTACAAACCCTCGAAAACCACGATCCCCGCCGTGGAATCACTCATCTAGATGATTGATTCCACGGTGTTAGGCGCAGTAGTTGACGAGTGCGCGTGTGGGGCGGCCGAGTTGGTGGTTGAGGGTGACGGCGGCGGCGAGGGTGAGTAGGCGTTGCACGATGCGCTCTCTGAGACCGGGGAGTGTTCTTGCGCCGTGGCGCTCCAGTGTCAGCAGGTCCTTGCAGGTCCAGAAGATCGACTCGATGCGTTGGCGGATCGGGGCGAGGTTGGGACCCGGGCCGGGCTCGTCTTTGCGGGCGGGTCTGAGGATCGTGGCGTCGAGTTCTGCTACGCCAGCAGCGAACGCTCGCCCGACATAACCCTTGTCACCGATCACGGTCTCTCCACCGATGCGCGGGGCGCGAGCGAGCAGTTTCAGCGCGACCTCGCGCTCATCCTGCTTGGGGGAAGTCAGCGCGAGCGCCCTTGGTGTGCCGTCGGGTGCGAAGAGTGCGTGCAGGCGAAAGCCCCAGAAGAAACGGGAGTGGGAGCTGCAGTAACCGTAGTCGGCGGCATCACCGAGCGCCGAGCGCTTGACCGTCTCGCGGCTGCGAGCGCACTCCACGGGAGTGGAGTCCACCAGCAGCGTCTGGCTGTGGAATCCCGGGCTCTGACTGGCGAACACGCCGATCAGCCACTCCAGCGTCTCGGCCAGACGCCGACGGCGCTTGAAGTAGCCGGGCTGGGCGGGGATCTTCAGAAACAGGTGGCGCAGGTGCTTGGAGGCGACCGCGAGGAAGCGCCGGTCGGAAGGGATACCCATGATCGCCTGGGCGACGCAGAGCGTTATGACCTCCGCGTCTGTGACGCTTCGTCTGGCGTTCTTCGGTCGATCGGGCAGGAGATCGTCTGCTGTGACGTAAACAGCGGTGAGCAACAGGTCGAGGTCGGCGTCCATCGAGGCCCCCTTCGGTCGGCGATGCTTATGAGCACCGCCGACTTCGACCCTGCTGCTCAGAAACCCCCCAAAACCACGACACCAGCCGTGGAATCAATCATCTAGAGGTGATGGCGACGAGCAAACGGCGAAATGGCACGACGATTGTCGAAGGCGACCCGAGGGTTGCACGGGCGGTGTTCACGCTGCGGGAGGCGGCGACCTATCTCAGCCTGCCCAACTCCACGCTGCATAGCTGGGCGCGCCCCGGCGGTGCGGCTGAGCCGATCATCATGTGCTTTCCGACGCATGGAAGGGAGGCGACGGTGCCATTTATCGGCTTCGCGGAGGCATACGTTTTGTCTGCGTTCCGCCGTGCTGGCGTGCCGATGCAGCGCATTCGCTCGGCAGTCGAGGTGCTTTCCTCCGGAATCGGGGTCGAGCATGCACTGGCGTCCAAGCGCCTGTACACCGATGGCGCGGAGGTGCTCTACGACTACGCTGCCAGCGAGCGCGACGAGGAGCTGCGCGGCCTGACGGTTGTCCGTACCGTCCAGCGGCAGTTCGCGGAAATCGTGCGCGACTACCTGAAGCGCATCACCTACGGTGACGACGGCTGGGCCTCCCAGGTGCGTCTGCCGGCTTACCAGCACGCGGATGTCGTCGTCGATCCGCGGCGGGCGTTTGGGATGCCGCTGGTCGTGCACGGTGGGGCGCGGGTCGAGGATCTCGTTGATCGCTTTGTTGCTGGCGACACACTTGCCGACATCGCCGACGACTTCGGTGTCTCCGAGCCCGAAGTCGAGGACGTGGTCCGTGCCCGAGCGGCAATCTGACGCGCGCTCGGACGGCACCGGAGAGGCGGGTGGCGATGATCTCCCAGTCGAGTTCTTCATCGACCGCAGCTTGGGTCGCAAGCACCTCGCTCGGGCGCTCGGGGATCTCGGTTTCATAGTCCACACGATGGCGTCGGTCTACGGCGAGCAGGTAGCCCAGGAACTTGACGACGAGCGCTGGCTCACCGATGCAGGCGAGTAGCTCGCACACAAACGTGGCCTCAGTAGGAGCGAGCCAGGGAGGGCGGAGCTCGGCCGCGGCGGTAGGTCGAGTGGACTGGGTGGGGGAGTAATGTCCGCATACCTGGGTACAGTCGATGATAATACGAACATATGTTCGATAAGGAGTAGCCTGGTGGATCTTGAGATGCAGTCGTCGTTTCTAGCGCTATGCGCGATCGATCACGTGAACTGGCATGTGATCGCACGCGAAGCGCAGCAACCGGGGGGCCTTGAGCGGCTCCTACAAGGGGAGCTCACCGAGAAGTCCAAGGAGGCTCGTGAGACACAGAAGCTGATTCTCGGCGCCCGTGGAGACCTTGACAAGCCAAGATGGCGCGCGGCCGAGGAGATTCGTCGTGCCGAAGAGGACGTTGGTGCGAGGCTCGTGACGGTTCTCGACGAGGACTACCCGGCGAACCTTCGGGTGATCTACAACCTGCCGCCGTTCCTCTTCTATCGGGGGCGCCTGGAGCGTGAGGACGCCCGCTCGGTTGCTGTCGTGGGTACGCGCGACGCTTCCGAGGAGGGAATCGAGAGCGCACGGCTAATGGCCAGTCTCCTAGCTAAGCACGAAGTAACGGTCCTGTCCGGGCTCGCGCGCGGCATCGATACTGCGGCGCACGAGGAGACGCTCGCGCGCGGCGGACGGACAATCGCAGTGCTGGGCACGGGCATCTTGCGCTGCTATCCCAAGGAGAACTCAGATCTTGCCGAGCGCATCGTGCAGTCCGGCGCACTCGTGTCTCAGTTCTGGCCTACCCAGCCACCCACGAAGTACAATTTCCCTCGTCGCAATGTCGTGACCTCCGGGATGAGTCAGGGTACGGCGGTAATCGAGGCGAGCAAAACCTCTGGTGCCAAGATGCAGGCTCGCCTCGCGCTTGAACACGGCAAGCGGGTGTTCCTGGTCAGTCGCCTCGTCACCTCTCAACCATGGGCGCAGAAGTATGTCGCAGAGCGTGGCGCGATCGAGGTCCACTCGGTCGAAGACGTGCTCACCCGGCTCCGTTCGTCAGATGCGATTGAGCAGCTCTCGGCTGGACGGCGGCAGCTCGCACTAGAGCTCGCGTGAGCCGGTGGACACTCGTCCGCAGCCCGCTGGGTTCGGTAACTGCGCCAGATGCCCATACCTAGTCAGCGGTCCGGCCCAGATCTGTTTTGATTGTGCGAGGAGTTCTTTCGAGCGGCTCGCGAAGGACCGCTGCGATCTGTGCGAGCTTGCGCTGAAGGATGATGGATCATGCGGTAACCCTCTCTGTAGCTGGGAGGAAGACAGTCGCTTCTTCAAATGGGTGTGGGCTATCTCGATGCGAACGGGCCCACTGAGGAGAGCAATCGACAGATATAAGGTCGACGAAAGACGGTCGTGGGCAGCCATCTTTGGCCGGGTACTGCTTGGTTACCTAAACGCCCACGATGTGGTGTTTCAGCGTTATGACCTCATCATCCCGAGCCCGACTTGGGTCGGGGACGGAGGACGGGCGTTCGATCACACAGGGCTGGTGATCGAACGGGCCATCTTTGAGGACGACGCCACCTGGCCCTTTCGGACTGGGGTCATTCAGAAGACGGCAGCGACCATTCCGTTCCGCGGGAAGACGTGGAGGGGCCGCTACGAGATCGCCGAACATGAGCTGAGGCCCGCGCTGAGTGTCCCTGATCCCGAGCTGGTCCGTGAGAAGCGCATACTCGTTTACGACGATGTCTACACGGAGGGACTCACGCTCCGCGCGGTCGCGAGTTCCCTGCGCAACGCTGGTGCTCTGGAGGTCTCCGAGATCATCCTGGCGCGTCAGCCCTACAGTGGGAGCGCCTGAACATTAGTTGCGCGCGCCAGAGTCCTCGTCGAGGGTCGATCAAACCATGAAATACCCATGCAGCTTAAGCTGCGGGCCATAAGTCGGATGTATGGACTCATGCTACTGATGCGTGACGCAGTCGGTTATGATGCCTTCGTGACATTTGACCTAACGAATCTGGACGAGGAGACGCGACGATGCATGGTTGCCGAGATGGAGCGTGACGTAGCGGCCAAAACGCTTTATACCGGCAGGTATCTCAGCGCTTACGGCGCGGAGCGCTACCCAAGTCTCCTCCGCGAAGCACTCGAGGGAGGCACTGATGGATCGCTATCGACTGCGCTCTCGGGACCTGGCCTATTCGAGGCGACCTACCAAAAACGCAAGCCGTCTGGTGGCTATACATCATCAAAAGTTCCATACACGGCGCCTGTCACGCTTTGCGGAGGGCGAGTTCAATCGTTTCTATCTGCGCGGTCTGTGCCGGCGAGTCGTCGCGGCCGATGGTGGTGTGATTGAGATATATCGCGCGAGAGCATCAGCTGCACCACGCCAGGAGTCTGAAGCGATGATTGGCCAGCGTCTTGACGCTCAGACATTGCTCACCGACCTCCGAGAACATGTGGGCGTTGACACTGCCCTCGGTCTACCCCGAGGGCCGAACTCTGGCCTCAGTGGACGACTTGTGGCGTAGGACGCTTTGACTCTTGCAGGCGAGTAAATCTATCCGCTCGTCGGGCCAGTGTAGGGACCTCCGCAACCAGAGAAGCTTCTGCCGCAGTATGGGCCGCTCACCGTCAACTACGACGATCTGCGAGAGGAGGCCGAGAGGTGCATCGCGGTCGGACCGATGACTGGCCTACCGTCGCGTTGGCTCTCCAACCTACCCGTCTGGCCGCAAGAAAATGACCTCGCTGACGTCGGCTTCGAGATCTTCACAACCGATGAACTACTCGACGCGGTCGCCGACAGACCCTAGAGTCGATCTCGATTTTCGGGGTATCAATCGCGGGTTTGACCCCCGTCGCTCTCGCTTTTGTCACCCCGTTTTTCGGCCGCGTTTTTGGGGGTGTCGGGCGGGCTTGGTCGAGTGCCTTGAAGTATGTGGCGAAGGCGGGGCGGGAGTGACGGCGACGATGTGCCCGGCGTCCTGCCAGATGTGGTCGAAGAGGCTGGCGAGGAGCTTGCGTCGCTTGGCGGGGTTGGGCTCCGCGTGCCAGAAGCGGGCGAAGTCGCCGAGCAGTTCCTGAGCGCGATCGAGGTGGGGGGTCGGCCGGTGGCGCGAGGCGTTGGAGTTCAGCAACGCCGCCGCGAGCTGCTGACCCAGCTTGACCGCCTTCAAGACCTCTACGTCCTCGGTGATCTCACCAAGCCCCGCTACGTCATGCGCCTCCAGACCCTTGAGGAAGAGGTCATCGTCGGGGTGTTGGTTGGTCGTGGAGCGCCCGGACGGCGATAATCCGGGCCGTGACGAGCTGGCCCAAGCGCGAGCAGGTCGATCCCGCCGATCTCATCGGCGCGGGCGAGATCCTGAAGCTCGTCGGCTGGAAGACCCGCAAGAGCCTCCTGGACGCTCAGAAGACCCGGGGCTTCCCGCCGCCGGTCGTCGTGGTCCGAGGTGCGCGGCTCTGGCATCGGGAGGATGTCGAGCGGTGGGTCGAGCACGGCCGAAAGCCACCGGGGTAGCTCGTCCACATGGGCGGCGCATACTCGCGCCGGAACTCGGCGGGCTCCTCCACCGTCAGTCCTCGGTGAGGATATAACGGCTGTTAATTATCGCCGAACGCGTTGTAGCTGTGGGCAGTGGGCAACCGTAAGAACCGTGTTGCCTCCATACTGCCTCCGCGTGGTCGTTGTCCTTGTGCCGTACGACTTCCGCCGGGCACGGCCAGCAAGACGTATCGACCGATCCGTCGTCTAGTCTATTGAATAATGAAGACATGCCTGATCTTTGGTGCTGGAGCAACGCTCGCAAACGCCCTCCACTTCCACAGTGACCGACGTACCACCCGCAACCCGCCTCTCGATGCAACGTTCTTTCAAAAGATACGCGATCTTTCGTTGCCAGTTTCTGCAGATCTTCGACGGTACGCGAGCACATTGCCGACGGGCTCACCATTCGAGTCCCCGTTGCTAGATGAGCGCATTGAGGAATTCTTCAAGGACCTATTTTTTGATTTCCTTGCACAGCCTAACTCGAAAAGCTGGGTCGCTGGTGCATACACGGCGTTGATCGATATTTACCGCCGAGTGATCAGCGACACTACAGATTGGCTCATTGATCCAAAAAAGAACCGGCGCATCCGTCGGACGGCTGATCGCTGAGGCGGCAAAGGGCTCGACGGACGTGACGCTCATGACCTTTAATCAAGATCTCGTCATCGAGAACGAGATCAACAAGCGCGCATCGCTACGTCCTCTTTGGTGTATTGAGCATGGCTATGGAACGTTTAGTGATGGACGGACGGTCATGAGCACCACCGCAGCTAACTTGTTCCCTAGCCACCAGAACACTTGCGATGGGGGCGGTCGGCTCAAAATTCTCAAGCTACATGGCTCGATAAATTGGCTAGTGCGCATGAACGGGCGACGACCAAGTCCGCGCATTCTTGCGGGGCTGGCGGCTCCCCTCTTGTGCTTATTTCGCGTCGTCGTGCTGTACCAACACAGCTCAGGTACACCGTAAAAAGCAAAGGCGCTGGCAGAACCGCCTGGTACCTGTGGCCAGTGATCATTCCTCCCGTGTACAACAAGCAGGCTCTGATTCAGAACTTTATTCCTAATGTATGGGAGGATGCTCGTGCTGAGCTAGAGGATGCAAATCGTGTGGTCTTTTTTGGCTACTCCCTGCCACAAGCTGACATCGAGGCAGAGAAGCTGTTTGAACGAAGTATCTTTGCGAACAACAAGCTCCGCAGCATAGAGGTGATCAACCCTGATCCAGCGGCTGCGTATCGGTATGCCAAGCTAATGCCGAGTAAGCCTTTGAGGTGGTATCCAAACTCGACTTTGTATCTGCGAGATCGATCATTCGCGTAAGTGGACGGCACTTTGCACGAATTCACAACCAGCGAGCGGGTCCGGCCGGGCTTTGATCTCCTCGTCGTCGGCGCGAAGGTTCCGTCGAGGGATAATCACTATCCCGCCGGGTGCGCACAGACGTCAACCAGCGGCTAGCAATATCGCCGCGGTGTCGGTTTCGTAGGAGGCGATCGCGTTCTTGCCTTGGGCACGTCCGCTGAGGAGTTTGGGCTCGCGCTGACGCGGGTGGACGTCGATGGCGAACTCGAGGTCGAGTGTCTGTGCGAGGCGAGCGAGCGTATCGATGGTGGGATTGTGCTCGCCAGCCTCCAGGCGTGCGAGTTGTGGCTGGGTCATGTGGAGCTTCTTTGCCAGCGCGCGCTGGGAGAGCTCGTGCTCGGTGCGGTAGGTCAGCACCTTCAGCGCGACAGCCCGTGCGACCGCGGTGCGATCCCACTCACGCTGAAAGTCCGGGTCGCGCAACTCCTCGGCCAGCACCTGCTCGCTCGTCTTCATGTCGCTCAGCTTCATGCCGTTCCTCTCGGTTTACATCAAAGATGATAGCAAGGTTGTTATCGCTTATGGCCGAGGTCATTTCTCCAGCTGATCGAAGCGTCGCCGAGCGTCACGGACCTTCTCATCGAAGCCACGCCCGTCGATCTCTGCCTCAGGGGCCACGGCGAGGATCACGAAGATCCCAGGACCCACCTGCCGATAAATCGGCCGCCAGCGACTACGCCCCGCTCGTGGGCGCAGCTCGCGCAGGCCCGACCCATCCTCGCCCTTGATCGCGCTGCTGTGCGGAGCGCCGAGCCGTGGACCGATCGCTTCGAGCTTCTCCCGCGCGTGCTGTATCGCTACGCGCTCAGCCGCATCGGAGATCGCGGCACGCTCGGTGTCGGCCGCCGGATGCCACAGCACTTTGTATGGCGGCCCGGGGTCGGGCACCGGCTCGGATGCGCGGGGCTGCTCGGTCTGCCGCGCCGGATCACGTCGCCGCTGTCGCTTATCGGGGCTCATCGTCGAGTAGGCATACCAGTCGCTTGGGACGGCCCATCGCTCTGTCCGTGCCGCGAGCTCGTCTCACAGCCGGATCTCAATCCGCGGGGTGTCAATCACGCGGGTTCGAGTCCCGTCGCTCCCGTTTTTGTCACCCCGCTTTTCGGCCGCGTTTTTGGGGGTGTCGGGCGGGCTTGGTCGATCGCCTTGAAGTACGCGGCGAAGGCGGGTCGCACAAGCGGCGCTGTGCGAGCTGGACTCCGAGCCCCCCGGGCCGGCAAGCGTGGTTTGCGGATAGAGATGCCGATCGCGCGGTTTCGCCAGCGCCATGAGACGGCGCTCGCCGACCTGTTCTGCCAGGTGCTCGGGCTGTGCGCAGAGACTGGGCTGGTGCAGCGGATATTGCCTCGTTTCAAGGAGCGAGTATGTCAAGGTTAGGAGATGGCAGATGGTCACAGCACAGTGTCACAAGTCGGTCGATGGACCGTGGTATGCGCCTGTCTGGTGTCGCTCTGTCTGGCGCTGACCGCGGCGGCGTCGGCTGAGACGGAAATCCCATATGGCCCCACGGCGGGCCGTCCACTGGTCCTGCCCGAAGCGCAGTTCGCGACCATCGCCGGCCGCACTCTGCCTCAGGCTGGGACTCCCTACATCGACGGGATCTCCGATCAGAGCCTTCCATCTTGGGACGGCTCCTTCTCGGGCGGCTACTTCTCCAGCTTTTTTCACAATGTATGGACAGACGGTCTTTCGTCTCATATCGCCCTGGCGCGCTATGTGGTGCAGTGGAACGTCATGTCCGGCGGTTACCCCGAGTACCGTGCCGAGCTCGAATCGTGGTACGCCGATGTCCTGGATGCCGGCCTTGCACCCGAGATATCGCTGACCAGCTATGACGGAATTCTCCCGAGCTCTCCAACCGAATATCAGACCAGATTGGAAGAGCTGCTCAGCCGGTTCCAGGCCATACGCTACCTGGAGGCATGGGACGAGCCCAACAACACAGCCAATCTGTCTGCTGTCACAGCTGCCCACTACACCAACTTGGCGTACTCGCTTTGCCAGGGCCGCGACTGCACGCTGATCGCCGGCAACTTTCTCGACTCTCCCAACGTGCTCGCTTACGAGCACGAATACGAGCAGGCGCTTGACCCTGCGAACCCCCCAGACTGGGGGATCCATCCCTACCTTGCCGTCAAGGATCGGAGCGCCTCGACAGTCCTCGACTTCAGGTCGAGCTTGCCGAACGGCGGCGCCGGTGATCGAATCTGGTTCACGGAGGTCGGTGCCTATCGGTGTGAGGACTATGGTCAATACACGGTCCCCGGAGATCGTGAGCAGGCGATCGACGCGTCATGGCTGGTTAACCGTCTGATGCCCGCGATCGAGCCCCGGCATGTCTTTTACTACGAGTTCCTGTTCAAGCGCCGCCGACCCCCGCCGTGTAACTCCTCCAGCCCGGACACGGCTCTGTATGTCCCCAGCGGCGATCCATATGCCCCGGACATCCCCCGGCCCGCCGCCAGCTACGTCTACGACGGGCGAGGAACCCCGTCTGCATACACCGGCGGCGCCGTTGTCAGCAACGCCGAGCATATGACGCTGACCGCAAGCGTCTACCCGGGCGGGTTCCTGAATGCCAGATATCACTTCGAATACGGTGCCACCGCCGGCTATGGATCGTATTCACCAGCCGGCGCTGCCGGTTCGGCCCTTAAGGGGGTTGGGGTGAGCTTCACCGTAAGCGGCCTGACGCCAGGCACGACATTTCACTATCGCATCGTCTCGTGGAACGCCGAAGGATCTGCCTATGGCTCAGACCAAACATTGACGACACCGCGTCGGTCGGGGTAGCGTAATCGGCCCGGACCCGGATGAGATGCCGTCCCTCGCGATCGGCCCGCCAACTGATCATCAACCTGTTCGTAGGCCAGACAAAAGCACGGTATTCACTCAACCTGCGACCCGAGGCGCCGAGCGGACTCCAAGGAGACATGATCAAGCTCCCGCAGGCTCGGTTCTCTGGACAGGGGGCGAATGGGTCGACATCATTGAGGGCTGGTCTGACCCGGCTTTCTTGGAGTCGCTGATCTGGCCTGGGTTTAGTGGAGTCGTGTTTCTGGAATCCTCCGGCGTTCAGTGAGGCGCTGCGACAGTCGTATCCAGGTGTCGACTCCCGTATAATTCCCAGGTACTGGCTAAACCACAGGAGTTCCCGCTATGGATCACCAACATGAGTACGATGTAATCCTGACCCCCGTACCCGAGGGCGGGTACGTGGTGTCGGTTCCTGAGTTGCCGGACGTACACACCGAAGGCGAGACCCGCGAGGAAGCCCTGGCGATGGCCAAGGACGCCATTGAGGGCTACTTGGAGGCGATGCGCGAGCGTGGCTGGTCGCCCAAGCCGGCTGAGCATGAGCGAGTAGTAGTTGCTACGCCGTGAGCGACAAGCTCCCGGCGATCAAGCCCAAGCGGCTCATCCGCGCTCTTGAACGCGCCGGCTGGGAGCTTGACCGGGTCCGCGGCAGCCACTACATCATGGCCCATCCCGACCGGGACCAGATGGTTCCCGTTCCCTACCACAACCGAGACATCAAGGCTGGCACCCTCTCAGGCATCCTGAGCAGCGCCGGCATCAGCCGTGATGAGCTGCGCAAGCTGCTGTAGGCCAGTTAAGCCCGAAGAAGGCTCAAACCCTTCCTCGGGCCTTCTTCGTTTCAGCCTCCCGTTCCGTAGCTATTTGCCCGGACAAAGTCCGGGCTTGTGAAGTGAAACGGCCGCGCCTTTCTGAGGCGCGGCCGTTTCTGCGAGTTGGCGCTCGGTGTGAGCGGTCGGTCGGGAGTTTGTCAGGTGGTCTGGACGGCGAGGGTGTCGAGGTTGTAGGCCAGGATCGCCCACCCGATCCAGGTCCGGGCGCCTTGGTGTCTTCGTAGTCGTGATCGGCGTAGGCCATAGCTGCGCTTCAGATGGCTGATTCGTGCCTCGCAACCCACGCGGTAGCTGGCCAGTCGCTTGCGTGATCGGCGTGCCGCGGGTGACTGTCGCCCGGCGATAAATACTCTGCTGTCGGGCAGCGCGTGATTGCTGGCCTCAGGCGGGAAACCGCCGTCCAGTGCGACTTCGCGGGGTTTGAGCCCGAGGCGCGCAAGCTCGCCGACGGTCGCGGGCAGCAACTCGCTCTCGTTCGGGGAGCCGACTCTGCTTGCAGCCGGGAGCAGCAGACCACGAGCGCCGCGCCGCGTGTTCGGGGTGATCTCAGCCAACTGGAAGACGTAGCCAAACTCGTATCGCTTGCCGAGCTTGCCCTTGCCTATCGGACGGGCCTCCGGATCGGCCATGGAGACGACGCGATCTGTGATCTTCTCGCCAGCCAGACGCTTGGTGATCTGCCCGGTGACGATCGCGGCCAACCCGGCGGTCCGCTCGAGCTGTACTGCTGCAGCGAGCTTGCGCTGCGCTCCACGACCCCGCGCCGACGCTCGGGCTTAGGCGGCCAGCTTGCGTGCCTCACGAATCGAACGCGCCACCAGCTCACCGGCCTGCCCAGTCAGCTTGAGAACCTGCTCACGCGCACCACCGGACGCTCCCAGCCGTCGCCCGACGGTGCGACCGATCAGCCGCAGGCGGCGTCCCGCGGCGCGAGAGCGATCCTGGACATGGTGGGCGCCCTCACCGACCAGAGCCGCTAGACGGGCGCCCTCGCGCGCCAAACGACGTGTGGCGTCCAAAGCCAACGCGGCGTCCGAGGGCCAGCGAACATCGGACTCCACAACGGTCGAGTCGACACGCATCGCGCGCGCCGTGAAGCGCTTCTCGCGAAGCACCTTCTCGATCAGCACCCGAGTCATCTCGTCGATCGCCTCGGGCCCAAGCCGTCGCGCGAGCTTTCTGACCGTCGACTCGTGCGGCATAGACGCGGTCAGCGACAGTCCGCAGAACCGCCGCAGATGCAAAGAGTCCGAGACCTCCCCGACGAGCGTCTCATAGCCCCACCCCGAGCGCTGCTTGATGACCATCAAGCGCACGAACAACGACATCGCGATCGTCGGGCGCCCCTGCCCACGGGCCGACGCCTCCCACCGTTCGGAGATCGACTCAAGCAGCGCCGCATCGCTCAACAGCACATCCAGTCGAGCGAGATCCCCCGGCAATTCACGGACCTCGATCGGCAACGCCTCATCAAACAACGACTCGACCTGCTCACCCACAAGACACAGCACCGCAACACCTCCAGAATCGACCAACTCGCACACACCATTCTGACCCCCACACCAGACGGAAAGACCGACTATTTCCGGGGCAAATAGCTACGGCGTTGACCGCCTCAGCCGCCCGTCGGTAACTGCGCCAGATGCCCATACCTAGTCAGCGGTCCGGCCCAGATCTGTTTTGATTGTGCGAGGAGTTCTTTCGAGCGGCTCGCGAAGGACCGCTGCGATCTGTGCGAGCTTGCGCTGAAGGATGATGGATCATGCGGTAACCCTCTCTGTAGCTGGGAGGAAGACAGTCGCTTCTTCAAATGGGTGTGGGCTATCTCGATGCGAACGGGCCCACTGAGGAGAGCAATCGACAGATATAAGGTCCAAGCAGACATGATCAAGCTCCCGCAGGCTCGGTTCTCTGGACAGGGGGCAAATGGGGTCGACATCATTGTCCCGATGCCCGAGTACGAGATAGAGGAAGAGGGCACCTACTGGTTCGACCTGCTCTTCTCGCCCGGTAGCGAGCAGGAAGACCGTCTATTGACGCGCCTCCCGTTCACCGTTGTCTACCAGCCGCAGCAGGTTTAGCGCCTCGTTGTGCTTGATACTTAGCGGCGCTACCGTATGCTGGAGCTATGGACGCGGGACGCGAGTTCGATGTCGTGATGGTGGCCGAGCCGGAGGGCGGCTACAGCGTGTTCGTACCCGATCTGCCGAGCGTGGCGACTCAGGGCGAGACGATCGAGGAGGCGCGCGCCAACGCCCAGGAGGCGATCGAGGGCTACCTGGAAGTCATGCACGAAGACGACCTACCGATTCCCTCGGTGCATCGTGACCGCGTTGCGGTCCACGCCGCGTGAACCAGCTACCCGCCGTCGCCGGCAAGCAGCTCCTCAAGATTCTGGAAGGCCAGGGCTGGTACGTAAAGCGCATCCGCGGCAGCCATCACATTCTGCGCCACCCGACGATCCCGGATGCGCTGCCGGTGCCGATTCACGGCAACCAGCCGATCAAGCGAGGGACCCTCGGCAACATCTTGCGAACCGCCGGGATCAGCCGTGAAGAGTTCCAGCGGCTCCTCTGAGATGCGTTCAGGCCCAGCCCTGCGTGCGGCAGAGGTTTCGCTGGAACGCCCACGCTATTGACCCGCGACCTGCGGCGGCTCGGCCCAGACCTCGATCTCGTCGTCATCGGGGGGTAAAGTCCGGACCCGACCCCCGTCGGTCCCGCTCTAGAAAGCCCTGCTAATCGACTGGTTTGAGTCGGTGGCGGGGCGTTGGTCGTGAGGCGAAAGGGTCAAGAAGCGCTATTTCGCGAAGTTGCAGGAACGCGAGCACGAGCTCGTCCTTGGAGGGGAAGTGTCGGTAGAGCGTTGCGCCGAGACGGGAGGCAGCGCTCAGCAACGAGCGCGGGCAGCCATGAACGCGCCAAGTCGATCAAGCGCTGGGAGGTGACCATGCTCACGATCCTTCTCGTCATCGTCCTCATCCTGCTGCTGACGGGCGGCGGGCTCAGCTTCAGACGTCGCGGACGCCGCGGCCTTTAGCGCCGGCGCGGCCAGGAACCACAACGCTGCTGCTCGGGCTGGACGTCTTCGCGTTTGCGATACGAGTCCCCCGGGAACCCAAACAAGACTTAGCTTTATTTAGGAGGAACCGTGAGCACTGGAACGATCATCGTAATTGCTGTTGGCGCCGTGCTGCTGCTGCTGCTCATCGCTTTCGTCGCTCGCGCCGCGATCCGCAGGCGTGACGAACGTCGTCGTGAGCAGGCGGGCGAGCTTCGCCAGGTGGCCAGAAGCCGCTCGATCCAAGCGGAAAGTGCGCGCGCTTCGGCTGATGAGCAGGCTGCCGAAGCCGAGCGTGCTCAGGCTGAAGCCGATGAACGCGCCGCTCAGGCGCGGCAAGGACGTGCCACCGCAGAGCGACAGGCCATCAAGGCCGAGCACCTCACCGAATCCGCCCGCGATCAGCACGCGCAGGCACGTGCGGTTGACCCGGATGCGAGCGACAGCGGCCAAGACGAGGCACTGGCGATCGACGAGCGGTCTGGCCGCGAGGGTCGCTGAGCTCATTCGCGCAGCGGCCGCGTACCACAGCTTGAGCGTGCGCCCTGGCGCATCTCATTGCACACTTTCTAAGAAAGCTGAGACCAATGGACAAGACTGAACAGAAGATCGTGCAATACCTGAACGAGGCGCATGCCACGGAGCAGGCGCTCGTCACCGTGCTGCAGTCGCAGATTGCGATGACCCCGCGTGGAAGCTACCGCAACGGCCTCGAATCTCACCTGCGCGAGACGCGCGACCACGCAACCCGGGTGCAGCGCCGTCTGGACGAGCTCGGACAGGGCAGCAGCCCGATACAAGCCGGCGTTGGGCTCGTTCAGAGCGTCGTCGGGCAGGCACTGGCCCTGGGAAAGACGCCCCTCGACCTCGTCCGCGGCACGGGAGGAGAGGAGAAAGTCCTTAAGAACGCCAAGGACGCGTGTGCGACCGAGGCCTTGGAGATCGCCACCTACACCGCCATCGAGCGTCTGGCGAGCTCTGTCGGCGACAAGGCCACACAGGCCCTTGCCGACTCCATCCGGGCTGATGAGCAGAAGATGCTCGACCGGATTTTGAGGGAGATCCCGAAGCTGACCGAGGCTGTGGTGCGCTCAGAGATCCGCGGGAACCCTTCATACGAGATCAGCAAGACAGGCGTCGCCGACGCGGTGAGCTCGGCGTCGGAGAGCGTGAAGGGGACTGCTCGTGACGCGACATCGAGTGCAAAACGCACCGCCCGCAAAGCACGCAAGGTACCCGGGGTCGCGCAGGCCGAGGGTCAGGTCAAGGGCGCGCTGGCCTCTGAGGGAGACCTGGCGATCACCGGCTACGGGAAGCTCACCGCTGCGGAGATCGTCGAAAAGCTTGCACATCTCTCGCAGGTCGACCTCGCGAAGATCGACTCCTACGAGCGCAAGCATGAAAACCGCACGACCATCCTCAGCCGGATCGCCAGTCTGCGCGGCGACGAGCCGTGGCCTGGGTATGACGAGCTCGGCGTGGACGAGATCCGTGTCGTGCTGGACGAGGGCGATGAGGACCGCGTCAAGCGCGTGCGCTCCTACGAGCGCTCCCACAAGAACCGCTCAGGCGTGATCGACGCCGCCCGACGCGAGCTGATCAAAGCGTAGGAAAGGACGCTCAGCGCACAGGTTCATCGGCGCCCCTCCTGGGCAGTGGTGCTTGGCCCTCCCAACCTCCCGAGAGGGCGCCGATCAGCGACTCCGCGAGGAGCCACCTAGTGCAGCCTGACGCTGCGAGCCGCCGCCTTCACGCGCGACATGCCCCGCCTGCGCGAACGTCGAGCGCCCTGGCGGCTGACGGTGTCTCCCAGCAGCCAGAGCATCGGCGGCCACAGCCCGACGAACAGCGCGCGTCGCTCGGCGTTCCCTCGTTCGTCCTCCCCGATCGTCTTCGCGCGAATCCACAGCGCAACGCAGAGGACAACCGAACCGAGCGATGTGCCGTACAGCAGAAGGCAAACCGTCTCCGGATTGCCCTTAGCGAGTCGAACGACGCCGTTCATCATGAGAAGCTAAGCACCGAAAGCCTGATTGCCCGGAGCGCCGCGGTGGTAAACACAGGCAATGCGGCGTAGGCAGAGCTTCAGCAAGCGTTGGTCAACCGCGATCCGGTGGCCGCTCGGGATCGCATTGACCTCCTGGCGCTACATGTGGCGGACCACCGCGGTGCACCGCTGGGAGATGACTGGGTCGATGCGCACAGACGCCGCCCCGGAGATGCCCGAAGGCGTTGCGCGCCACGACATCCAGACGCTCGAGGACGGGGAGGGACCGTTCATGCGCAGGCTCTACCGGACACGGATCGTAGGCTCCTCGCTGACACCCGAGGAGCTGATGACCCAGATCACAGAAGATCTCGACCGCGTCGCGCCCTCCGAGTTCGCGACATTCCAGAAGATCAATGGCGACGGGCGCCTCGCCGTGGGGGACGAGTACCTCGTGCGGATGCCCGGCCCCTGGGACGGCCCCGTGCGCGTCGTCGCCGCCACCCCCACGTCGTTTCGACTGGCGACGCTCACCGGGCATCTGGAGGCCGGGCAGATCGAGTTCCGAGCTGGCTCGGACCACCGCTCCCTGGGGTTCGAGATCGAGTCGTGGGCACGAAGCGGAGACCGCTTCGCGGACGCGCTGTACTCGCATCTGCGCCTCGCCAAGGAGATCCAGCTGCACATGTGGACCTCGGTGCTCGAAAGAGTCGCCCGCCTCACGGGCGGCCGAAGAGAAGGCGGCGTCGCGATCACGACCCGCCGCATCGACGTCGACCGTCTTGCCTTCACACCTCCCGAGCCGCCCGATGCGCGCCCTCCGCGGAAGCTGACAGCGCTCGCCGAGCGGGCGGTCAACTTCGACACCTCAAAGGTCGGCGAATACACGCCCCGCAACGGATGGCACCGGGACGACATGATCGAGACCCTCCCACACGAAGGCTCCGGGCCCCCCGCGGCCGGCGGAAGCTGGCACATCGCCCGCCGCCTGATGGTCGACTACCAGCTGGCCGATCCCCGCGTCGTTCGCGTCGTGTACCGCCAGGACGCGCCTCTTGCGGGGCGAGACATCCTCCTGAAGATCCACTTCGCAGGCATGCGCTTCACCGTCGGGGTACGCGTCGGCGAGGTCTACGACGAAACGCGCCGGCTCGACGGTCGCCACGCGCAGGTCTTCGGCTGGTATTACCAAACCTTGGACGGCCATTTCGAGGAAGGGCGAATGCACTACGAGCTGTGGAAGTGGCTCGACACCGGCGACGTCGAGTTTCGCCTCCACGCCTTCTCCCGGGCTGCCCAGAGTGGTCCGTTCGTGCTACGAACTGGGTTCCGTCTCTTCGGCAGAACCCACCAGCTACGCTTTTACCGGCAGATATGCAGGCGCGCGAGACGCCTCACTGAGGCCGAGCTGGAGACCAAGGCGAGTTCGAGAGGAAGGTCGCCGCCGTTCATACGCACCGGCGAGCCGGAGCCCGACGAGGACTGAGCGCCGGCCGGATGATCAGCGGAGTTTCCGCGTCGAAGTGGATGGTTGTGGTTCCACTAGGCGGATTCGTAGTCGGCGGTTTCGATGAGATGGGTGCCGTAGGTTGGTTCGCGAAGCCAGATTGCTGTGGCGTGTCCGTTGGCGGCAAGCGCTAGTGGACGTGTCCGGAAGTGATGCGGCTCAAGCGGCGAGCGCCAGGGGCTGGGGTTCGTGGCGGGTGATCTTGTCGATGACGGCGTCGAGCTTGGTGCGGGTGAAGGTCCACTCGAATGGTCGCGCGAACGTGCGGTAGTGCTGCCCGAAGTCCATCAGGTGTCTGGCGAGTTCGGGCAGCGTCGCGAAGTCGTTGGGGGTCAGCGCCTTGCGCTGCACGATCGAGAAGTAAATCTCGATCTGGTTCAGCCAGGAGGCGTGGACGGGGAGGTGGATCAGCCTCGCGTTTGGGTATGCCTCGGCCATCCGCTTGACGGAGGTCTTGCAGGCGTGGCTGGAGCCGTTGTCCACGACCCAGTAGACGGTGCGGGCCGACCGGTAGGGCTCGACCTTCATTACCTGGTCCACGAGCCGGCCGAACGGGACGATCCCGGTCGTCTGCTCGATCCGGTCAAACAGGTTGGCGTGATGCACATCCCACGCAGCGAGGTAGGCGAGCGTTCCACCGCGCAGATACTCAAACTCGACCAGCCCGGGGCGCCCCGGGCCCGGGGCGATCGTCTCATGATGGCGGCCGAGCGCTTGCAGCTGGGTCTTCTCGTCGGCCGAGATCACGTACTCGTCGGGTCGCAGCCGCTTACCCTCGAAGGTGCGGGCGTAGAGGTCCAGCGCGCGGGCGGCCTTCTCGGCGAAATCGGGGTCGCGCGGGAAGATCCAGGAGCGTGTCTGCCACGGCTTGATTGCGTCTTCGTGCAGCCAGCGCCAGATCGTCGAGGCCGACGCCTCAGTGACGCCGCGCTCGATCACCAGACGGTGCAGCTCAACCCGGGAGAAGCGCGAGAGCGCCAGCTCGTGGATGCGCGGCAGCTCGCACGCGATCGCCTTGACCTCGGCGACCTGTTCCGGGGGGAAAACGACGCGGTCGACCCGACCGCGCTTGATCCTCAAGCCCATCCAGCCGTTCAGCGCAGAACCGGGATCTTCGCCGAGAAACGCTGTCGGGCGAGCAATCCAGCCGGGCGGCGATATCGATGTCCTGCATCCCCTCCGCCGCATACAGGATCACTCTCGCCCGCTGCACCACACGGAACGGCATCGTGACCGTGCAAGCCCGCCGCTCAAGCTCAGCACGCTCCTCCTCAGAGAGTTCGATCACATGCTGGCTGCTCCGGGGCACAACACACAATTCTGTGCTCCCGGCGCTATCCCTCCCGATAATCCGCAAGACTTGCGGACGCGTCCACTAGATGATTGATTCCACGGTGTTAGGCGCAGTAGTTGACGAGTGCGCGTGTGGGGCGGCCGAGTTGGTGGTTGAGGGTGACGGCGGCGGCGAGGGTGAGTAGGCGTTGCACGATGCGCTCTCTGAGACCGGGGAGTGTTCTTGCGCCGTGGCGCTCCAGTGTCAGCAGGTCCTTGCAGGTCCAGAAGATCGACTCGATGCGTTGGCGGATCGGGGCGAGGTTGGGACCCGGGCCGGGCTCGTCTTTGCGGGCGGGTCTGAGGATCGTGGCGTCGAGTTCTGCTACGCCAGCAGCGAACGCTCGCCCGACATAACCCTTGTCACCGATCACGGTCTCTCCACCGATGCGCGGGGCGCGAGCGAGCAGTTTCAGCGCGACCTCGCGCTCATCCTGCTTGGGGGAAGTCAGCGCGAGCGCCCTTGGTGTGCCGTCGGGTGCGAAGAGTGCGTGCAGGCGAAAGCCCCAGAAGAAACGGGAGTGGGAGCTGCAGTAACCGTAGTCGGCGGCATCACCGAGCGCCGAGCGCTTGACCGTCTCGCGGCTGCGAGCGCACTCCACGGGAGTGGAGTCCACCAGCAGCGTCTGGCTGTGGAATCCCGGGCTCTGACTGGCGAACACGCCGATCAGCCACTCCAGCGTCTCGGCCAGACGCCGACGGCGCTTGAAGTAGCCGGGCTGGGCGGGGATCTTCAGAAACAGGTGGCGCAGGTGCTTGGAGGCGACCGCGAGGAAGCGCCGGTCGGAAGGGATACCCATGATCGCCTGGGCGACGCAGAGCGTTATGACCTCCGCGTCTGTGACGCTTCGTCTGGCGTTCTTCGGTCGATCGGGCAGGAGATCGTCTGCTGTGACGTAAACAGCGGTGAGCAACAGGTCGAGGTCGGCGTCCATCGAGGCCCCCTTCGGTCGGCGATGCTTATGAGCACCGCCGACTTCGACCCTGCTGCTCAGAAACCCCCCAAAACCACGACACCAGCCGTGGAATCAATCATCTAGTGGACGTGTCCGGAAGTGATGCGGCTCAAGCGGCGAGCGCCAGGGGCTGGGGTTCGTGGCGGGTGATCTTGTCGATGACGGCGTCGAGCTTGGTGCGGGTGAAGGTCCACTCGAATGGTCGCGCGAACGTGCGGTAGTGCTGCCCGAAGTTCATCAGGTGTCTGGCGAGTTCGGGTAGCGTCGCGAAGTCGTTGGGGGTCAGCGCCTTGCGCTGCACGATCGAGAAGTAAATCTCGATCTGGTTCAGCCAGGAGGCGTGGACGGGGAGGTGGATCAGCCTCGCGTTTGGGTATGCCTCGGCCATCCGCTTGACGGAGGTCTTGCAGGCGTGGCTGGAGCCGTTGTCCACGACCCAGTAGACGGTGCGGGCCGACCGGTAGGGCTCGACCTTCATTACCTGGTCCACGAGCCGGCCGAACGGGACGATCCCGGTCGTCTGCTCGATCCGGTCAAACAGGTTGGCGTGATGCACATCCCACGCAGCGAGGTAGGCGAGCGTTCCGCCGCGCAGATACTCGAACTCGACCAGCCCCGGGCGCCCCGGGCCCGGGGCGATCGGTCTCATGATGGCGGCCGAGCGCTTGCAGCTGGGTCTTCTCGTCGGCCGAGATCACGTACTCGTCGGGTCGCAGCCGCTTACCCTCGAAGGTGCGGGCGTAGAGGTCCAGCGCGCGGGCGGCCTTCTCGGCGAAATCGGGGTCGCGCGGGAAGATCCAGGAGCGTGTCTGCCACGGCTTGATTGCGTCTTCGTGCAGCCAGCGCCAGATCGTCGAGGCCGACGCCTCAGTGACGCCGCGCTCGATCACCAGACGGTGCAGCTCAACCCGGGAGAAGCGCGAGAGCGCCAGCTCGTGGATGCGCGGCAGCTCGCACGCGATCGCCTTGACCTCGGCGACCTGTTCCGGGGGGAAAACGACGCGGTCGACCCGACCGCGCTTGATCCTCAAGCCCATCCAGCCGTTCAGCGCAGAACCGGGATCTTCGCCGAGAAACGCTGTCGGGCGAGCAATCCAGCCGGGCGGCGATATCGATGTCCTGCATCCCCTCCGCCGCATACAGGATCACTCTCGCCCGCTGCACCACACGGAACGGCATCGTGACCGTGCAAGCCCGCCGCTCAAGCTCAGCACGCTCCTCCTCAGAGAGTTCGATCACATGCTGGCTGCTCCGGGGCACAACACACAATTCTGTGCTCCCGGCGCTATCCCTCCCGATAATCCGCAAGACTTGCGGACGCGTCCACTAGGCGGGCTTCTTCGGACGCTTTTTCGGGCGAAATCGTCTCGGGTGATTGCCAGGCGCCCCCGGCAGGCTGGATCGAGGCGTCGATAACTGCATGGCGCTCCGGCGGCTGGCCTGACAGCCCAAGCTGAGCTTCCCATAGGGCGAAGAGTTCGCCGTGGGGGCCGCAGGCCAGCGCTTGCGGGTTCGCTTGCGGGGAGACCATTTCAGGCTTGCTCCAGCCGCCGTCGCCGGGATGGGTCGCGGCTTCGAGCGACCCTCTTTCTTCTTCTTGTGTTGGGCCCTCGGCAATGGAGCGCTCAAACAGCACCGTGGCTGTGCCCTGAGCGTTGATCGCGGCAACCGCCGGAAGGCTCTTGTGCACGAGAGGCGCGGGTTTGGTGGTAAAGCGCCAGCCGGCAGGGCGTGTCGCGACTTCTACCGGCCCGTAACCCTCGCCTTCTGGGAGTTCCTGGCTCCAGGCGAGCACCGCGGCACCGCGCGAGTTGACAGCAAGATCCAGTGCGTAGACAGCCTTTGACTTGGCCGAGAGCACCTGCGGGGGTCCCTCGGGCTTGCTGTTGCTGCCGAGCACCAGCGCTTCCACCCAACTCTCTCGCTCGCCCGAAGGACCCCCGTGCTCCCAGGCGAGGATCGTCTCGTCGCGCCCATCGAGGGCGAGCCGCATCTCAGAGCTGTTGACGGTGTGCGCGACCACCACGGGGCTACGCCAGCGCCCATCGCGACGCGTAAAGAGCAGGATGTCTTCCTTGCCGTTGAACAGTTTGGCGTTGCGCTCCCTCATGTTGAAGGCGACGCGAACATCGCCGCCGGCGCCCGCAGCGACCTGCGGGTCAGGTCGGTGTTCTTCAAGGGCGCTCAGCCTCGCCCGCCCGGACGCGAGTACCGCGGCGTGCCCCCAGCCACCGTCCACACGATGACTGCGAGCATCGACCACCAGACGCGCGCTCCTTTGCTTCTTGCCCCGCTTGCCGTCGAACGTCGACTGCTCCCACACTGCCGTCGCTTCGCCGCCGGAGTCCATGACGACTTCTGGACCACTGGCGCCGGCACTCCCAAAGCCCAACCGGATCGGCGCCGACCACGAACCCCCGGCCCGCCGTGCTGTCGCTTCGACAGCACCCCAGTCGCCCTTCTCGGGATAGCGCTCCCACACAGCGACAGCATCCCCGGCGGCGTCCCTAGCCAACCGAGGCAGCTGCAAATTGGAAACACCTGCGACCGAGAAGAGTGTCTGCGGTGTACCCCAGGCGGCGTTGGCGCCACTCGGCGTCGCAGCGATAGACAGCGTTACGGCGGTCAGCGATCCCAATATGATCCACAGTCGGCGAATCCAAGCTGCACTCGCCTGCCGCAAAAGCACCACGAAGTCGAGCGTAGCGGGCTCAGAGACGACGGCGGAGTATCGCGGTGGGGCGGTCACGTTGCAAGCCGCACGCGCGTGGGGCGGTCCCGGCTCCTGCTTCCGCGAAGCCGAGCGAGCGTCGGAGTACAGCTCTCGCTCACACCTGCATCGGCCGAGCAGCGCTACTTCGCTCAGTGGCTTCTGAGCTCCCCGGCCAGGCCAGCGACGATCAAGACGAGAGCTCCCGTCCCGAGGAGATGACGGAACCAGTTGACCCCGTCCACCGCCTCCTCCCACGCCCACACGGCGAGGCCGAGCGTGAAGACCGCGCGACCGACCTCATGTGCGGTGCCACCGGCCTCGGCCGCTAGCCCCCACCCCGCGAACGCGAGCAGCAGCGGTGGGTTTGGGAACTGCGCGATGGGAAAGTGTCGCGGCCAGCCCACCTGGCCGCGACGCCAAAGCTCGGCGGTAGTCACTGCGCTCATGCTCGCAGACTGAAGGCCGGTAGCAGGGCGGTTCGCACCTCTGCGCGCCGAGCTACTGCCTGCGCCACCGGCCCGCCGCCCACCAGCCGGAGGCGATCGACATCTCCGCCAACCACATCGGCTTTCGCTGCATCATCCGGGAAGACATCTAGGCGACCGTCGAGCTTTTCGCAAGCGCCGGCGCTGCGTCTACCCAGCGCCGATCCGTGGCGTCCTCGATTTGCTGGGCAGCGTCAAGGAGCCGCGACTCCTCGCCCCAGGGTGCGAGCAGTTGGAGGCCGATGGGGAGGCCGCTCGGGTGAAAGCCGACGGGCACCGACATACCCGGGACACCCGCGAGGTTCGCAAGGACCGCCTGGCGGATGTTGGGCGGGTCGGCAAGCGCTGGACCCGAGGGAAGCTGCAGCACGGGCACCTCGATCGGCGGTGCAGGCGCAGAGTTCGTCGGCCATGCGAGTAGATCGCAGACCGTGAACGCGTCGACGAGCGCTCGGCGAAGCCGCGCGCGTACGCGGTCAGCCCGCACCAGTCGTCGCGCCGGCTGGAGCGCCCCACCCTGCAGCAAACCACGGGTAACCGGATCGAGCTCTCCCACCACGATGTCTGGCACGACCAAGCCAAGCTCGACGCTCAGCCGCACCGCGGCGGCGGGCGCGGCAAGCTCAGCGAAGGGGAGCTCGAGCTCGCTCACAGCGAACCCGGCGTCAGCCAGCGCACCACGACACCCCGCCTCCACGTCGGCGTCAATATCCTCCCAGTAGGGGCTTCGAACCAAGCCCACGCGCAACTGACTGGCGTCGCGCGCGGGCAATGGCCGGGCGAGCAGCGCCTCCAGCAGCAGGCGTGCATCGGCGGCATCGCGGCCGAAGGCTCCCGGCGCCGAGAACGTGGAATTCGAGCCGGTGTACCCGTCGTACGGCAGCGCGCCGTAGGTGACCTTGAGCCCCACCACCCCGCACCATCCCGCGGGCAGCCGGGTGGATCCCCCGCTGTCGCTGCCTATGGCGCCACCGACGATCCTTGCCGCCACCGCCGCCGCCGATCCGCTCGAGGAGCCTCCCGTGCAGTGCGTCGGGTTCCACGGGTTGCACGCCGCACCGTAGGGGGACGCGCAGCCGGTCGTGCCCAGGCCGAGCTCATGCTGGTTGTCGACACCCACCACCACCGCGCCGGCGTCGCGCAGCCGCCGGAACGCCCCCGACGCGCCAGGCGCACCAAGCTCGTGGCGCGTTCCGTTGCGATACCCCCGCCACGGCAACGAAAACATGTCCTTGATCGTCACGGGCACGCCATGCAGCGGCCCCTGCGGCGCACCGGCGAGCATCGCGCGCGACTCCTCTCCGAACGTGGCGACCACCGCACGCAGCGGGCCATTGCGCTCCTCGATCCGCGAGAGGGTCGCGTCGAGCAGCTCGCCGGCGGCAAGCTCTCCCCGCGCTACCAGCCGCGCCTGCTCGCGCAGCGGCAGATCCTGTGGGTGCATCGTCAAAACGGCGCCCGATGCGGCGGTCGGCTCGGATCGATGTCGCTCTCGAGCGGCAGCTCCGCGAGGTCGGCGGCGTCGAGCGCGCTCATCGCCGGCTCAAACACCTGTTCCAGTACACGCACCACCCCCAAGTCGCCCTCCCCTACCGGTATGCCCGCGTCCTCCAGAGCCGTCAAGATCGTCTCATCGGAGTTACTCATCCCGAACGTAGCCTATCCGGCCCGGGAGCTTCACGATACGAACGCTCCGATGCCCGTCGAGCCCCTCCTCGGACCCGCGCTCAGTGTCGGTGCGAGCGTGCCGGATGCCGCTGACGCTCATCCCGGGGAGCGGCTCAGTCGCTGCGGATCGGGTTGACGAGCGTGCCGAGCCCGTCGATCTCGACTTCGACGGTATCGCCGTCGCGCAGGAAGCGTCCTTGTGCGGCGCCGACGCCCGCGGGTGTTCCGGTGGCGATGATGTCGCCGGGCAGCAGGGTGATTGTGCGCGATAGCCATGCGACGAGCTCGGCTGGACCGAAGATCAAGTTGGCGGTAGTTCCCTGCTGGAGCAGCTCGCCATCGATCCGCGTGCGCAGGCCCAGCGCGTGCAGGTCGTCGATCTCGTCGAGGGTGACAAGCGCGGGACCGCAGGGGGCGAAGGTGTCGATCGCCTTGCCACTGGTCCATAGCTGATTTTGGAGCTGCAGGTCGCGGGCGCTCACGTCGTTGAAGGGCATCGCGCCGGCTATATGTGAGAGCGCGTCGTCTGCGCTGATGTTCTTGGCGGCGCGTCCGATCACGAGGGCGAGCTCGGCCTCGTAATCGACGTAATCGGCATGCGCGGCAGGTAGCACGACCTCTCGTCCGCTGCCGGTGAGCGAGTTGGCGAACTTGGCGAACCACATGGGGGCGGCGGGAATCTCCTGGCCGGTCTCCTCGGCGTGGTCACGGTAGTTGAGGCCGATGCAGATGATCTTCTGCGCGTCGGTGACCGGCGCGCACAGCGTGGCCTCGGCAAGCGCGATCCGCTCGCCGGCGCTCTTGGCTTGACTCTCCAGCTCGCGCAGGGCCTCTGCGTCGAGCGCCTCCAGCAGACCGCGCACGGTCTCAGCGGGTGCGTCCAGATTGCTCACCGGCACGAGCGCGTCCTCGACCTGGATCGCGGCGGCTGGTCCTATGTCAGTTTGGTAACTCACCAGACGCATTGACTCGGCCTCATCGGGGGGCGCCGGTCGCGTCGGGCGAGATTTGGCTCAGGCACCAACCGGCATGTTGCAGCAGTCGCTCGGTAGGGAACCGGTTCGGATCGATCAGGATAAGGCGTGCATACTCGTCGGCGATGGCCGAAAGGATCCTCGCCGTCAACTCCGGGTCGGGCGTCTCGACGCCCGGCATCAGTCCCGGATGAATGGCATTCGCAAGGCCGTCCAAGACGGCGGCACGGCCGCGGATAATGCTCTTGCGCAAAAGCTCCGGTGCGCCCTCCGGCGGCATCAGCACGAGTTGCCATGTGGTCGGATGGTGCTCGACGGCAGCAAGGTACGCGCGGAGGCTCTCCTGCATGAGCGCCACCGGATCGCCCCCCGTCAGATCGCCGAGCGCCGTCTCTGAGATCTGCGCGAGCGCTCGCGACGTCTCGCGCTCCACGAGGGCCTCCAAGAGGCCATGCAGATCGCCGAAGTGCTCATAGACGATCGGTCGCGAGATACCAGCTCGTCGCGCTACCGATTGGATCGACACGGCCTGAAAGCCCTGCTCGCCGACGATCTCAATCGTCACGTCGAGCAACTGCTCGCGGCGCAACCGGGCCGTCATCCGCGTAGGGCTCAGAGCGGGTGAGCTCGCCATGGGGAGGCATCTTACGCTACCGTAGGTTACGCTAGTGTAGGCTAGATCAACGCAGCCGAGGAGCTCGGGGGAGCCGGGTGGAGCTAGGGCAGAAAAACTCGAAGATCGTCATTGTGGGCGCCGGGTTCTCGGGTATCGGCATGGCTATCAGCTTGAAGCAGAGCGGAATCGATGACTTCATCCCGCGATTCAGGAGGAGGTCGAGAAGCTGTACGTGTTCCAGCGCACCGCGCCTTGGGTGATACCGCACGGCAGCCGATCGATAAGCGAGCGCGAGCGCTCCATCTTTCGACGAGTCCCGGCTGTGCAGAGGCTTCTACGCGCCGGCGTCTACCTCAGCAAAGAGCTGCTGGTGCTCGGGTTTGTCAAGCAGCCGCGCCTGCTGGGCCTGCTCGAACGTCTCGCACGCTCGCACATGTGCCGGCAGGTCACCGATCCTCGACTCCTCGCGAAGCTCACCCCAAGCTATTCCCTCGGCTGCAAGCGCATCGTTCCCTCCAACAGCTGGTATCCGGCGCTCCAGCAGCCGAACGTCGAGCTCGTCAGCAGTGGCCTCAGCGAAGTCCGCGGGCGCTCCGTCGTCGACGACGACGGGCTCGAGCGCGAGGTCGACGCGATCATCCTCGGTACGGGCTTTCACGTAAGCGACCCGCCCGTCGCCGACCAGGTGCGTGGCCGCGACGGCAGGCTCATGCGCGAGGTATGGAACGGCACGCCGCGCGCCTACCTGGGAACGTCCGTTCCCGGCTTCCCGAATCTCTTCCTGCTCTTGGGTCCCAACACCGGGCTGGGCCACAGCTCGATGGTTTACATGATCGAGACGCAGATCGACCATGTGCTTCGCGCGATCCGGACACTGGACAAGCGTGGAGCGACGACGATCGAAGTCCGCCCTCAGGTGTACGAGCAGTTCAACCGGCAGGTGGACACGCGCATGAAGGGCACCGTATGGGACAGCGGATGCGCGAGCTTCTACCTGGACGCCACCGGGCGCAACGCGGTGCTGTGGCCCGACTGGACTTGGCGCTTTCGCCGGCTTGCCAGCCAATTCGACGAGGAGGCCTACCTGCTCGGGACTCCCGAGCAGGTCCCGGTGATGGCATGATCGGTGAGACCAGAGAGGAGATCTCACATGCCAGAGCCATTGCCCCGCGGACGTAACCCATTCGACGAGGCCGACGTCGCGCGCGACGCGCAGGGCGTGGCCCGATATCTGAACCGGCCCTCCTCGCTGGTGGCGCTGCTGAAGGCCAGCGTCGAGCGCGACGCTGGCGCGACGGCGGTGCTCGAGGTGGGCGGCGATGCGATCACCTACGGCGAGCTGTGGGAGCGCGCCTCGCGCGTCGCCGGAGGCCTCGCGAGCTCCGGCGTGCAGCGCGGTGACCGGGTCGCGATTCGCCTGGGCAACGGCATCGACTGGGTGCTCGCCTTCTTCGGCGCGCAGCTGCGCGGGGCGGTGGTGGTTCCGGTCAACACCCGCTTCACCGAGGACGAGGTCGCCTACGTGGTCGGCGACTCCGGCGCGGTGTACACGTTCATCGACGGTCAGCCGCTCCCGGATGGCGAGCCCGTGATCGTCGAGGACCTCACCCCCGACGACCTTGCGGCGATCTTCTACACGAGCGGCACGACCGGATTCCCCAAGGGGGCGATGACCTCTCACGCCAACTTCACCACCAACAGCGAGAACGCGTTTCGCTGTCTGTTCGCCGAGCGCTCCGAAGGTCCGAACATCTCGACGCTGGTGTCGGTGCCGCTGTTTCACGTCACCGGCTGCAACAGCCAGCTGATCCCGGTGCTCGAGTTCGGCGGGCGCGTGGAGATCCTCTCGGGTCCGCTGGACTTCGATGGCTTCTTCCGCGCCGTTGGCGAGCACGGCGTCAACCAACTCGTGTCGGTTCCGGCGATCTACCACGCGGTGATCAACCACCCGAAGTTCGCCGAGCTCGACGTCAGTCGCGTGCGCTGGCTGTCCTACGGCGGTGCGCCGATCGCCGAGAGCCTCGTGCACCGCATCCAACAGGCGTTCCCCAACGCGCGCGTGGGCAATGGCTTCGGCCTTACCGAGACCTCCTCGCTGACCTCGTTCCTGCCCCACGAGGAGGCGGCCGAGCACGCCGACTCCGTCGGGTTCGCGATGCCCGTCGTCGACCTGGCCGTGGACGACCCCGGGGGTGGGGGGGTTTCCGATCAAGGTGTCGGCGAGCTGCTGGTGCGCGGGCCGAACGTCGTCCAGGGCTACTGGAACAAGCCGCAGGCGACCGCCGAGACGTTCGTCGACGGCTGGCTGCACACCGGTGATGTCGCGCGTATCGACGCCGACGGCCTGCTGTACATCGTCGACCGCAAGAAGGACATGATCAACCGCGGCGGCGAGAACGTGTACTCGATCGAGGTCGAAAACGCGCTCGCGGGCGCGCCCGGCGTGGGCGAGGCCGCGGTCGTCGCGGTGCCGGACGAGATGATGGGCGAGAAGGTGGGCGCGGTGCTCGTACCGCGCGCCGGGAGCGAGCTCGACGTGGCTGCGGTGATCGGCCACTGTCGCGAGCAGCTGGCGGACTTCAAGGTCCCCCAGTACGTCGCCGTGCGCGCCGAGCCGCTGCCGCGCAACCCCGGCGGCAAGATCCTCAAGGCGCAGCTGCGCGATCAGACCAGCTGGGGCGAGCCACTTCGCTGAGGCCCGTAGATCGCACCGCACGCGGCCGCGCGTCGCATTGCGGATCGGCATGACGGACGGTCATGATCGGCAGACGATAGACCGCGAGGCGGTTGGGGTCGACACGCTGGAGCCGACCCGCCGTCGATGGCTATTCTTCCTGTTTTCCCGTCAAGGCTGGAGGACATCATGGATACATACGTCATCTTCAGGCGCGGCGCCTGGAGCTCCGCCGAGGATCTTGGCGCAGCGGCCGCCCGCTCGAAAAAAGTCGGAGACGAGGAGATGTCCGACGACATCCGCTGGATTCGCAGCTACGTCCTCACCGAGCCCGACGGCCGCATCGGCACGGTCTGCATCTACCAGGCAAGCAGCCCCGAGGCGATCCGCGAGCATGCCGCCCGCTCGGCGATCGCAGCCGACGAGATCATCCCCCTCGCCGACACGGTGATCGTTCGTCCGGATCCCCCGGCCGTCGCATAGCGCCAAAGGGATCGCCCCATCCGCTTGGCTCTCGCGCTGGGGTAGTCTCGGCGTGTGACCAGCGATACCGATCGCCCGCGCGTCCGGCTGGCGGAGCTCGTCGCGGCGCTTTCGCTCGGTATCGATCTCGGCTTTGGGCAGCCGATGGAACACGTACTGCGCCAGTGCCTGATCGCGCTGCGCCTCGCCGAGCGGATCGGGCTCGACGAGCAGGCGCGCGCGGTTGTCTACTACACCGCTCTGCTCGTCAACGTCGGCTGTCACTCAGACGCCCACGAGCAGGCGAAGTGGTTTGGCGATGACGTCGCGCTGAAGTCCGGCAAGTACGACCACGAGATGAGGAGCCTGCGCGGGGCGGCGGCAGGCATGCGGCTGCTCGGCTCCGGCAACCCGCCGCTGCATCGCTTCCGCGTCGGCCTGGAGTTCGCGCTCTCCGGCCACCGCGAGGTCGATGACATGATCGCCCAGCACGCGGCCATCGCGCGGACGCTGGCCGAGCAGCTCGGGCTCACCGACGAGGTCCTGCAGGCCCTTGGTTGTTGTTATGAGCAGTGGGACGGACGCGGGTGGCCGGGCGAGGTGAAGGGTGAGCAGGTGCCGATCGCGTCGCGACTCGCGCAGCTGGCGGAGTTCATCGAGGTCGCCCATCGCATCGGCGGCGTCGAGGCGGCCAGGACGCTCGCTCAAAAGCGCGCCGGCAAGCAGTTCGACCCCGCGTTGGCCAAGCTCATGTACCGGGATGCGGACATGCTCCTTGCGGGCCTTGACTCGGTCGCGACCTGGGATGCGGTGATCGAGGCCGAGCCGGCGCTCGCGGTGATGCTCTCCCCCGAGGCCTTCGACGACGCGCTGCTCGCGATCGCGAACTTCGTCGACCTCAAGTCGCCTTACACCCTCGGCCACGCCCGCGCCGTCGCCGATCTCGCCGCGGAGGCGGGGACGAAGCTCGCGCTCTCGCAGGAGATGGTGCTCACCCTGCGCCGCGCGGGTCTCGTACACGACCTGGGCCGCCTGGGGGTCTCGAACTCGATCTGGGACAAGCGCGGGCCGCTCGGCGCGGGCGAGTGGGAGCGCGTGCGGATGCACCCGTATCTGACCGAGCGCATGCTCCATCAATCCCGGGCGCTGGCGCCGCTGGGGGAGATCGCGGTGCAACACCGCGAGCGCATCGATGGCTCCGGATACCCGCGCGGGCTTTCCGGTGTCGCGATCTCCCGACCGGCGCGCGTCCTCGGGGCCGCGGATGCCTATCAGGCGATGCGCGAGCCCCGCCCGTACCGGCCGCAACGCTCGGCCGCCGAGGCCGCGGCGGAGCTGCGTGCCGAGGTCAAGGCCGGTCGCCTGGACGCCGAGGCGGTCGAGGCCGTCCTCGGCGCGGCCGGGCATCGCGTGTCGCGTCGTCGCGAAGGCCCGGCGGGGCTGACCGCGCGAGAGGTCGACGTGCTCAGGCTGCTCGCGCTCGGGCTCTCCAACAAGGAGATCGCCGGCCGCCTGGTGATCGCGCCGAAGACCGTCAGCAACCACGTCGAGCACATCTACGCGAAGATCGACGCATCCTCGCGCGCGACAGCGAGCCTGTTCGCGATGCAGCACGGTCTGCTGCCCGAGGAGGAGTTCGCGGGCGCGATCGCCTGAACGCGGGCCGGTCGACGGAGGGGACTCAGCCTGGCGCGCGACCTCGCGCGCGGGCGGGGGGTGCCCTCGGGGATGCCTCGCTCGCACCGACTCGGGCAGCTCGCCCGAGCGCGAAAGATGGGGCGAACGCCCCATGACAGCGGGCATCCCCGCGCGTAGTGTCATCTTCAGATCAACCAAGGGAGATGACAGAGATGCCGAAGGTATCCAAGGAGAGCGCATCGCGGGTCGAAAATCACGGCCCCGCCGAAGACAGGACCGAGGAGCTCGACGGTTACACCGTCAACTTCGTGTCGATCAGCCAGGACATGGACCTGGCGCCGATGCTCGCAGGGCTGCCCGACGGTCACTGCCCGTGCCCGCACTGGGGCTACGTGTTCAAGGGTCGCCTGACGTGGCGCTTCGCCGACCACGAGGAGGTGTTCGAGGCGGGCGACGCCTACTACGTGCCTCCCGGCCACACGCCCAAGGCCGACGCCGGCAGCGAGTTCCTCCAGTTCAGCCCCAGCGAGCAGCTGCAGGCGGTCGAGCAGGCGATGATGGAGCGCATGCGCCAGATGCAGGCCTGAGCGGCGCGTTTCAGGCTCCGGCTCTCGCACTCGCCCGCTCAGCGGGGATGGGATCCATACTGCAAACGCACTCTGACCGCGCACGCGCGCGGCCGCGGTCCCAACGCCACCGATCCCCGTGCGCCCGGTCTCGGCACCCCTGACCCGAGCGGTTATCCCCGGTACTCCCGGGCTCAGCGGTCCTCGACCTGTATCTCACGCAATCGGTGAGTATCCACGTCGTACACGAACCCGCGAACCGACTCGCGGTGAGGCAAGAACGCGGATCGGCGGACGCGCAGGATGGACTGGCGCACGTCCGCGTCCAGGTCGGTGAACGACTCGATCGCCCACGGCGGTGCGACGCCGGTCGCCTCTTGCAGCTCGGCGCGCATCCCGTCGTCGCTGAGCTTTTGCATACCGCAGTCGGTGTGGTGAATCAGCATCACCTCGCGCGTGCCCAGCCGCCGCTGGGACACGGCCAGCGAGCGGATCACGTCGTCGGTTATCACCCCGCCCGCGTTGCGCAGCACGTGCGCCTCGCCGTCGTTCAGGCCCAGCGCCGCGAACACGTCCAAGCGCGAGTCCATGCACGTCACCACGGCCAGCCGCCGGCTGGGATGGACGTCCAGATGATGAGCCGGGAGCGAAACCGCGTGCGCTTCGTTGTTGGCCAGCAGCTCGTCGATCACGTTCATTGCATGCACCTTATTCACTGACGCGCCGCTGCTCCTCCCATCGGCGTCGAGCAGTGAGACACCGAGCACACCGGGCGTATATTGGCCCTATGCCGTCCTCTGCCTCGCTGGACATGACCCTTCTCCCCGGGGCTCGATCGCTGCTGGCGATCCACGCCCGCGAGGTGCCCCAGCGAGACGACCTGTGCGGGGCGTTCTGCGGCGCCCTCGCACTGCGCGCAGCCGGCGTCGACGAGCACGACGGTCAGCCGCTCGACCAGGACGCGGTCGCGCTGGCCGCCGGGAGCATCGTCTCCAGGCTTACAGACCTCTCCATCCTGCCTTACGACGAACAGGGACGCCGCGACTACCGGCTGTCGCTTCCGTTCGTCGATGATCCGGCGACATCCGGCACGACGGCGGCCGGTCTGGTCGCGGCCGTCACGCAGCTCTCCGGCGCGCAGCTGGTCGCGATCCCCTACGCCGGCCCCTGGACCGCGACCACGCTTGGCGGCCTGTTCGACCTCGTCGCCGCACTCGATCGCCCGGTAACGCTTGTCGCCAACCTTGCCACCCATCACCTCTGGGGCGCGCATCCGCGCGCGGATCAGCTGCTTGGCTACCTCCTCGACGGACAGCCCACCGGTCCGCCGCCCGACTGGGACGTCGGGCACTTCGCCTGCGTATTCGGCCGTATGCAAGGTCCGGGCGGCAGCCTGTACGGGGTGGCCGACACCTACCCGTCGCTCGGCGCACACGGCATTCACCTGCAGCCCCAGGAGCATCTCGCCGCGGCCCTGGAGCGGCGGGACATGCCGGCGGGCGGGATGCTCGTGGTTGTCTTCACTGGAGACGCGCCGGCTGTGCGCGCGGGCGCGCACGCGCTCGGCCTGGTCGAGGGCGCCTGGGACAACGGCACCGTGACACTCGAGCTGCCCCGTTGAGCTCCACCGACCTGGTCGCGCTCGTCTGCTGTGACCTCGGCGCGATCGTGCGCGGACGCTCGCTGCCCGCATCCGAGCTTGACGCGCACCTCGACGCCGGCGTCGGCTGGGTGCCCGCCAACCATTCGCTCACCCCGCTCGGCCCGCTCGCGCAGCCCAGCCCGTTCGGATCGACCGGCGACCTGCGCCTGCTGGCAGACATCGATACCCGCGTTCGCGTCCCAGCCGGCTCTGGCGTCAGCCCGCTGGAGCTGGTCCTCTGCGACATCGTCGAGACCGACGGCCGGCCGTGGGAGTGCTGCCCGCGGCGGTTTCTGCGCGACGCCCTGACGGAGCTTCACGACGAGCTCGGGGTCCGTCTCGTCGTGAGCTTCGAGCACGAGTTTCAGCTGCTCGCCGACCCAGCCGTTTCCGCCGGGGGCTCCCGATCGCTCGACGCGTCCTCGGCACTTCCGTTCTCGCTGGAGGCGCACCGGCGAGCCGAGCCGTTCGCCGGTGCGGTCATGGCGGCGCTGCTCGACGCCGGCATCCAGCCCGAGCGCTTCTTCCCCGAGTATGCGCCCCACCAGTTCGAGATCCCCGTGGCGCCCGCCGAGGGGCTGGCGGGGGCCGATCGCGCCGTCGTGCTCAGGGAGATCGTGCGCGAAATCGCTCGCCGGCACCAGCTGCGCGCGAGCTTCACGCCGCTGCTCGACCCTGCGCAGGCGGGCAACGGGGTGCACATCCATCTCAGCCTGCTCGACACGTCCGGGCGCCCGGCTCTTTACGACGCGACGCGCCCCGCGTGCCTGAGCGAGCTCGGCGAGCGCTTCGCGGCCGGGATCCTGCTGCACGCCCGGGCGCTGAGCGCGCTGACCGCCCCGAGCCCGGTCTCGGCCATGCGCCTGGCGCCCCACCACTGGAGCGCCGGCGCCGTCTGCTTGGGACAGCGCAACCGCGAGACCCTGCTGCGCCTGCCGCCGCTCGTCTCGCTTGGCGAGGCTGGCCGATCGGAGGTCCCGTTGACCTCCGATCGGTCGGCGCGTCAGCTGCGTCTGGAGTACCGGGGCGCCGATGCGGCCGCCAACCCCTATCTGGCGCTGGGGGCGATCGTCCGCGCGGGGCTCGACGGAGTGCGCGCCGGGCTCCCGGCCCCGCCCATCCTCGACCGCGACCCTGCACAGCTCGACGCCGTCGAATCGACCCGCTATGGAGTCGGCGCGCTGCCCGCGTCGCTGACGGACTCGCTGCAGGCGCTCGCCCGGGACGCGACCGCGCGCGCGTGGATGACGCCGCTGCTGTACGACGCCTATGTGAGCCTCAAGCGCGCCGAGCTGCAGGCCGTCGCGGACCTGGATCTTGGTGAGAGGTGCCAGCGTTATGCGGCCGTCTACTGACACCCTGCTGACACGCCTGCTCGCCGCCGTCGAGCGCGAGCTTCCCCGCGCGGTGCAGCTGCGCCACCGGCTGCACGCCCATCCGGAGCTGGCCCACCAGGAGCATCAGACGTCCGCAGCCGTCGCCCGGGAGCTGCCCGTCGCGTGTGCCACGGTCGCTCACACCGGACGGATCGCCCGCATCGGCCCCGCGCCGCGCGCGGCCGTGGCGGTGCGCGCCGAGCTCGATGGCCTGCCGATCGTCGAGCGCACGAATGCGCCCTTTCGCGCCAGCGGCGCAGCAATGCACGCCTGCGGCCATGACGTCCACATGGCGGCGCTGGTCGCGCTCGCCCGCGCGGCGCACGCGCTCGGCGATGAGCTGCCCGCCCCGCTGCTGGCAATCTTCCAGCCGAGCGAGGAGGCATACCCTTCCGGCGCGGAGCTCCTGCGCGACGAGCTGGCCGCGCTCGCCCCCGCGGCGGTCGTGGCTGCCCACGTCCATCCCGAGCTGCCATGGGGCGCGGTCGCGCTCGATCCAGGCACCGTCAACGCGTCCTGTGACGCGGTCGAGATCGTCGTCGAGGGCGAGCCGACACACGGCGCCTATCCGCACCGCGGGCGCGACCCGATCCTTGCGATCGCCCAGATCGTCGTCGCGCTCCACGCCCAGGTCGGACGGCGGATCGATCCGCTGCACCCGGCGACACTGACCGTCGGGGTTCTGGATGCCGGCAGCGCAGAGAACGTGATCCCCGCACGTGCGCGCGCCCGGGCCGCCCTGCGCGCCTACCGGCAGGAGGACCGCCTCACGCTGCGCCACATGGTCGAGGAGGTCGTATCCGGCATCGCATCCGCCCACGGCTGTCGCGGCCATACGGAGCTCGTCCCCGGCGAGCCGGCTCTCGACAACGACCCTCAGATCGTGGCGTCCGCGCGCGAGCTGCTCGCCGACGCGGGCCTGGCTCTCGCCCCGGAGTGGCGCTCGTGCGGCTCTGACGACTTCGCCTTCTTCGGCGCGCTGCACGCGGCGGTCACGACGCCAATCGCGATGGGCTTCGTCGGCCTCGACGGAGCCGACGGGTTCATCGCCCGACCCCTTCACCATCCCGAGCTGCTCCCGCCCGACAGCGCAATTGGGGTCGTCGCGCGCGTCCAGGCGGTGCTCTACTGCGCCGCAGCCGCGTCCCAGTAGCACGAGTCGCAGAAGGCGTATCGTTAAGCGGGCATCTGCACCCCTTCGAATGGGAGAGCTGTGAGCACGCCGATGACCGAGCGCCCCACGGGCGACAACGAGGAGGCGATCCGGGCGTGGGACGGACCGCTGTATGACCGCTTCGTCCGCTTTCGCGAGACCGTCACGACGGGACTCGGCGCGCACGGAGAGGAGGCGCTGCGCCTGCATCCGCCCCGGCCGGGACAGCGGGTTCTGGACGTGGGCTGCGGTTTCGGCGACACCACCCAGCGGATCGCCGGCCTGGTCGGCCCCGACGGTCAGGCGGTCGGCGTAGACGCCGCGCCGCGGTTCATCGAGGACGCCGTCCGCGAGGCCGGCGAAGCGGGTATCGCCAACACCCGCTTCCTGGTCGCCGACGTCCAGGATTCTCTCGCGGGCGAGCAGAGCTTCGACATGGCCTTCTCGCGCTTCGGCACGATGTTCTTCACCAGTCCCGTCGCCGCGATGCGCAACGTTCGCGGCGCTCTATCGCCCGGCGGCCAGCTCGTGATGGTCGTCTGGCGCCGGCGCACCGACAACGACTGGCTCTACCGCGCGCAGACCATCGTCGAGGGGATCGTCGAGCGGCCCCAGGAGTACGACGAGCCGACCTGCGGTCCCGGACCGTTCTCGATGGCCGACGCCGACACGACCAGCGACGTGCTCATCCACGCCGGCTTCACCGACATCGCGCTGCGTCGCTGCGACATCCCGATCGTGATCGGCGCCGACATCGACGAAGCGCTCGAGCTGGTCATGGCGCTGGGCCCGGCCGGCGAGATCCTGCGGCTGGCCGGCGATCGCGCCGCCCATCTGCACGGGCAGGTCGAGGCTGCGCTGCGCGACGGCCTCGCCGAGTTCGCTCTACGGGGAGACGGGCCACTGCGCGCCCCTGCCTCCACCTGGATCGTCACAGCCCGCGCGCCCGCTTAGCGGACGGCAGGAGCTGTACGAGCGAGCGCGGCGATCCCGAGCAAACCGGCTCACATCCCGCCCGTCCGCGCATCGGACCGGCTCATATTCCTGCCCCGTCCGCGCATCGGACCGGCTCATATTCCTGCCCCGTCCGCGCATCGGACCGGCTCATATTCCTGCCCCGTCCGCGCATCGGACATAATCCCCGCGATGCGCGCTCTGCAGATCGTCGACCTCTCAGGCCCGGACACCGCGCTCGCGCTCGGCGAGCTGCCGGAGCCGGACTGGCCGCCGGCACACCCGCTGACCCCCGGCTCGGGAGTCCTCGTCGAGGTTCACGCCGCCGGCGTCTCGTTCCCCGAGGTGCTCCAGACCCGCGGCCAGTACCAGATCAAACCGCCGCTCCCGTTCGTCCCCGGCAGCGAGATCGCGGGCGTCGTGCGCGAGGCGCCGGCCGGTGCGGCGGTGAAGCCGGGCGATCGCGTCGCGGCGTTCTGCGCGCTCGGCGGCTTCGCTGAGCTGGCGGTCGCACCCGAGTTCCTGACCTACCCGCTCGCCTTACAGCTCGACTTCGCCCAGGGCGCCAGCCTGATCCTCAACTATCACACCGCCTACTTCGCCCTGGTCCTGCGCGGACGGCTCGCCGAGGGCGAGACGGTGCTCGTGCACGGCGCCGCCGGCGGCGTTGGCACCGCCGCCCTGCAGGTGGCCCGCGGTCTCGGGGCGCGCACGATCGCGGTCGTCTCCAGCGACGCCAAGCAGCGCGTCGCCGAGCAGGCCGGCGCCGACGCGGTATTGCGCTCGGACGGCCCCTGGAAGGATGAGGCCAAGGAGGTCTCCGGCGGCGGCGTTCACCTCGTGCTCGACCCCGTCGGCGGCGATCGCTTCACCGACAGTCTGCGCTCCCTGCGCGAGGGCGGCCGCGCGGTCGTCGTCGGCTTCACCGGCGGCTCGATCCCCGAGGTCAGGGTCAACCGGCTGCTGCTTTCGAACACCGAGGTGATCGGCGCCGGCTGGGGCGCCTACGCGATGGCCCGCCCGCAGCTCTGCCGCGACATCGACCTGGCGCTGCGCCCGCTGATCGAGAGCGGCAGCGTCTCGCCGATCGTCGGTGCGCGCTTTCCGCTCGAGCGCGCCGCCGAGGCGCTGCGCGAGATCGACGAGCGCCGCGCCACCGGCAAGGTCGTGCTGGACGTGCGCTCGGGCTGACCGCGCGTTGTCGGGTGGGGCCGAGACCAGTCGCGGTATCCCACGACGGTCGCCGACCGCGGCCGCGCGTGCGCCGAACGAGAGCGATATCGAGATCGATCCTGCGGAGCCGCGCCAACCCGTCCAGACACCATAGGCTGAGCGGCCGTGGACTTCGCTCACTCACCCCGCACGACCGAGCTGCTGGAGCGTCTGACCGCGTTTCAGGAGCGCGACATAGCCCCGCGCGAGGAGCCCTACCACCGCACGCTGCTGGCCAGCGCGGACCCCTGGAAGTCGGTTCCGCCCGTGATCGACGAGCTCAAGGCGATGGCCCGCGACGAGGGCCTGTGGAACCTGTTCCTGCCCCCCGGCGCCCAGCTCGCCGGCCAGCCGATCGGCGCCGGGTTGACGAACGTCGAGTACGCCCCCCTCGCCGAGCGCATGGGCCGCTCGCTGATCTCGAGCGAGGTCTGCAACTGCAACGCGCCGGACACCGGCAACATGGAGGTGCTGCTGCACTTCGGCTCCGACGCTCAGCAGGCACGCTGGCTCGCGCCGCTGCTGGACGGGACGATCCGCTCGGCGTTCTGCATGACCGAGCCCGACGTCGCCTCCTCGGACGCGACCAACATGCAGGCGACGGCGACCCTCGACGGCGACGAAATCGTGCTCAACGGCCGCAAGTGGTGGAGCACCGGCATCGGCCATCCCGCCTGCCGGGTTCTGATCTTCATGGGTCTCACCGACCCGCAGGCCGATCGCTACCACCAGCACTCGATGGTGCTCGTGCCGCTGCCCGCTCCCGGCGTCACCGTCGAGCGGATGCTCTCCACGATGGGCTTCGCGGACGCGCCCGGCGGTCACGGCGAGGTCTCGTTCACCGGCGTGCGCCTGCCCGCGAGCGCGATCGTCGGCGGGCCCGGCCAGGCGTTCGCGATCGCCCAGGCCCGCCTCGGCCCCGGGCGCATTCACCACTGCATGCGCCTGATCGGTCTCGCCGAGCTGGCTCTGCAGCTGGCCTGCGTGCGCGCCGGCGAGCGGGTCGCGTTCGGCAAGCCCCTGGCCAACCTCGGTGGCAACCGCGAGCGCATCGCCGACGCGCGCATCGCGATCGACCAGGCCCGCCTGCGCGTCCTGCACGCCGCCTGGCTGATCGACACCGGCTCTCAGGACGCGCTCGGCGCGATCTCCCAGATCAAGGTCTCCGTGCCGAACATGACCCAGCGCGTCGTCGACATGGCGATCCAGCTGCACGGCGGCGCCGGCCTCGGTGACGATCTCCCGCTCGGGGCCGCCTGGACGATCGCCCGCTCCCTGCGCCTCGCCGACGGACCCGACGAGGTCCACCGCGGCGTCGTCGCGCGTCTGGAGCTCGCGCGCCACGGCATCGGCCGCTGGGGCGCCTGACTGACACCGGCCGCCGGGCCGCGCCCCGCGCACGGCGTGACACCGGCTCGGGCTGCGCCCCGGGGACGGGCTCGGGCTCGGTCGGGGCTTGGCCGCCGGCCGCGCCCCGCGCGCCGCGTGACACCGGCTCGGGCTGCGCCCGGGCTGCGCCCAACCTAACCCGCGCTCGCGGGGTCCTCGCCCGCATCGGATGGATGGGACCGGATCGCCTCCCGCTGCGCCCGCCGCGGGGCGACGTTGCTGACGATCACCGCCACGATCGTCACCAGGTACAGCTGCCCGAACAGCGCCTCCAGCACCGAGGTCATCCGCGAGGCGCTGACGATCGGCACGATGTCGCCATACCCGACGGTCGCCAGCGTGATGAAGCTGAAGTACACCTCTTCGGCGTGTTTGTCCGAGCCGATGTGACTCAGCACCGGCGAGCCGGCGATCGAGTCCATTACGCCGTATGAGAACCCGAACACCAATCCTGCCAGCAGATATACCGTCAGCGCCCCCATCACCGAGTGCAAGGTCACGCGCTGCTCCATGCGGATGCCGCCCACGACTCCGCGCGCGACGATGATCGCCCCCGCGATCGCCAGCAGCCCGTTCAGCCCGAATGTGATGCCGCGCTCGGCCTGTCCCTGTCCGGCGATCGCGGCTGCGATCAGAGCCACCATCGAGATCCCCACCAGCCACCCGACGCGCCGCCATTGCGCGCGAGTCGCGTCCTCGGCGAACAGCGCCGTGACGACCGTCGCGGCCATCAGCGTGGCCTGCAGGAGCCACGCCGCGGGCGTATCGGGCAGGGCCATCTGCACGCCCGTGGACAGCACTGCGAGCAGCAGCACCAGCCCGTACCGGTAGCTCCCCTTCAGCTCGGCGACCCTCCTCGCTCGCACTCGCTCGGTCATCCGCTCCAGACTACGGTCTGCACCGGGTGGAGCGCTCGCCCGATACTTCGCTGGCTCTTATGCGGCACCTGATAGAAACGTCGATCCATGAGGGTCATTGGGGCCGGGCTTCCACGCACCGCGACGACCACCCAGATGTTCGCGCTCGAGCACCTCGGTTTCGGCCCGTGCTACCACATGCGCGACCTGCTCGCCGACCTCCCGGCCGGCCTGCCGCTGTGGGAAGCCGCTTTCGACGGAAGCCCCGACTGGGAGCAGATCTTCGGTCCCGCCCAGTCCACCGTCGACTGGCCCTCGGCCCGCTACTACCGCGAGCTGATGGGCGTCTACCCCGACGCGAAGGTTCTGCTCAGCGTGCGCGATGGGCAGGCGTGGGTGCGCAGCATGCGCGAGACGGTCTGGGGGATCTTCCACGGCGACTCGGTCATTCACCACACCAGCTCCGCGCGTGCCGTGCTGGACCCGATCTGGCGCCGCTACACCGACCTGATGGCGCGCATGACCTGGGCGCCGGACACGGGCGTGCTCGCCGGCGACACGTTCACCGACGAGGGCCTGATCGCGGTCATGCAGCGCTGGAACGACAGCGTGATCGCGACCGTCCCCGCCGAGCACCTGCTGGTCTGGGACCCGCGCGAGGGCTGGGAGCCGCTGTGCGCGTTCCTGGAGGTGCCCGTTCCCGCCGAGCCGCTGCCGCATCTGAACGATACGCAGTCCTTCCGTGAGGGCATCATCGGGGGCGCACTCGATACTCTCAACGAGTGGTGGGACGCCCGCGAGCGTCCTGTCACCGGCCTGCACGGCGCTGCGCTCAGCTGAGCCGCCGCCGCTCAGCCGCTCAGCTGATTGCCGCAGCCCAACCGACCGTAGGGGACTCTTCGATGGCAGCCGACCTGCTAACCACGATCCGTGCCGAAATCGACGCGCGCCTGCGCGAGCTGGGCCCGCTGATGGCCGAGCATGAGGAGCTGCTGTCTGTCGCTGACGCGCTTGCGCTCGAAGATCGCTCCGTCTCCGCCGCTTCCTCCTCCGCTGCCTTGGCCTCCGCGTCCGCCTCGCGGCGCAAAGCAGCAACGGCCGCCCGTACCGCCCGTGCCGGCAGGGCCGCGCCGAGGACCGCCCGTCCCAAGGTGCCTCGTCCAGCTCGCAAGCGCCCGGCCCGGCCGTCGATCGGTCCCGCCGGTCAGGCGGTTCTCGCGGCGCTGGAACACGGCTCGCACACGGTCGCCGAGCTGGTCATGGTGACCGCGCTGCCGGCGCCCGACATCCGCCGCGACCTGCGGCCGCTGCTCAAGCTCGAGGCGATCGTCAAGACCGAGCGCGACGGCAAGACCGCCTACGCGCTTCCCTCTTAGCTCCCTCTCGGCCCCCCTCTCAGGGACGCTTGCGCGCGACTCGCGCGGCCTCCTTGCCCCCCAGGAACGGGGTCAGCGCGAAGTACACGAGCTGCGGCGCGAGCCTGATCAGCTCCTGGATGTGCTCGTGCTCGATGTGGTTGTGCAGCACCTGCCAGATGCCGCCGGCGATCGCCTCCGGTGCGATCCCGGGGACCGAGCGCTCTGACGGCGCGTAGTGATAGCCGGGCTGCAGGTAGGCGGCGAACGCGTGCAGGCCGGTGTCGCGGATCTCGATCGCCAGCGGGCTCGCCGCGAACGTGTCGACGACCGTCAGGTGCGCGTGAGCGGGCTCGGAGGCGAGGTAGTCCAGCAGCGCTCTGAGCCCGGCCGAGACTCCCATCGGCCAATCGTCGCCCTGCGTCTCGTACGCTTCCACGGTGATGCCAAGCGCCTGGTGCAGGCCGACCTTCTGCGCGCCCAGGAACGCGTCGTGCTTGGTCGGGTACATCTCGTAGAACGTCTGATGGGACACGTTCGCGCGCCTGGCGATCTCGGGGATCGTCAGCGCCGCGAGGCCCTTCTCGGCGACGATCGCGGCGGTCGCGTCGACGATCCGCTCGCGCTGGTTTTTGACGATGAACTGCCGCGGCAGGTCGTGGCGGCCGCTCGGCAGCCGGCCCTCGGCCTGGAGCGCTCGCTCGGAGGCCCGCGCTTTGACCTGGCCGTCCTCTTCCTGTGCCGAGTGCTTGCCGCGCCGTGCTGACACGGCCGGTGGATCCAGGCCGGCGGGTGGCTTCGCCGGGTAGGACTCGGCCCACGCGGCGAGCTCGTCCGCGAGCCCGGGCAGCTCGCCGGCACGGTTCTGGCGCAGGCGCGTGGCGGTCACCTCGCGGATGCCGCCGAGGATCACCTTGACGGTCAGGTCGGTCTTGGCCGCCCTCCGATCGGCCGCCCTGCGCGCGCTCGGAGACTTGCCGTCACGGCTGGAGCGGATGCTCTGTTCGAGCGCGTCCAGCGTGCCGTTGCGGCGCTCGAGCGCCTTCGGTCCCGCACCGAAGGCGCCGAGCACCATCAGCGATATCGCCTCCGGCTCGGCCGCAGCCAGCTCGGCGAAGGCGCGCATCGCCGCGCGCAGGCGCTCTCCCGGTGAGCCCTGCGTACCGTAGGCCGCCATGATCGTGTTCGCCGTACGCACGGCGATCTCGTCATAGGCGGCCAGGAACAGCTCTTCCTTGTCTGCGTACAGGCTGTAGAACGTCGGCCGCGAGACCCGCGCGAGCTTCGTCAGGTCGAGGATCCTGACCGCCTGATAGCCGCGCTCGGCGATCAGCTCGATCAGCGCGGTCTGCAGCCGTTCGCGCTGGTCGCGCTGGACGTCCTCGGGGTCCAACCCGTGCGCGCCCGTGGGCAGGCGCCGGTAGCGGCCGGGCCCACCGTCCTCGCCGGCCGGCTCGTGCGTGTCGGCCTTCGCGGACGAGTCGCCGTTACGCGAGGCCCTCCCCCGCTTGGCCGGTTTGGGTGACGCTTCGCGCACAGACATGATGGCTCTCAAAAACCTCCGTTTGACATCAAGCCAGATCAGAGTATCAAAGCTCGGTCGACCCGGTCAAGCCCAATTGAAGGTCGGCCTCAGCCCTTGATCGTGCGCGAGGTGCCCAGTACCGCTCCGGCGGCGTTGAGCGCCTGCACGGCGACGTACGGCTCGGGACCGGGCGTGGCGATCGTCGTCTCGAACCCGCTCTTGGGCGCGCCGGCGACCGGGGTGAGCTGCGATGGTGACGGTCCGGCGAGCACGCGCCAGCTCGCGACCGTGGTGGCGCCGTTCCAGCTCGCGTATACCGTCACCGGCGCGCTCGAGCTCGCCGCGCTCACGGCGATCGCCGGAGGGCTTGCGGGCGTGCCCGTCCAGGGGAAGCGATAGGTGCGATAGGACTGGTAGGAGCCGTGCGTGTGCGCGTCGTACAGCAGCTGCCCGCCGGCGCTGAATTCCGAGAAGTACGGCTCCGAGCCCCAGCCGACGAACACGTTCGCCGCCGGCGAGCGTCTGCACGTTGCCCTGGCTGGCGGAGGACAGCGCCGCGCGTGCTCGTAGCGGGCGAGCAGCGTGTCGGTCTTCGCCTGCGGGTTGATCGCCACCACGATCGCCCGCGACTGGGGATGGACCTTCGGCACGGCGCCGTTGTCGAACACGCTGATCGTGCCGTTTGCCAGCACGGTCGCGTCGTGCTGGAAGGCGGTGGCCGCGCCGTTGGCCGCTTGACTTCCCCGTGCTTGCCGCCGATGCGCAGCGCCACCTGGCCGGTGGGCGTGTTCAGCTCGTACAGCGCCCACGTGTTGCGCGCCGAGATCAGCGTCGTACCGCCGGCGAGCTGGTCGATCGAGTTGATGTGGAAGTAGTCGAACGGCCAGGCGGTGCTGGTGTTCTCCGGCGAGCTGTAGGAGTCGCTGAGGCCGACATGGTCGAGGCTGTGCCACTCGCGCCGCACGAGCCCGGTCCTCAGGTCGATTTCCTGGAACACGCTGTCGGTCACCGCGCCGCCGCTCGGGCCGCCGACCGCCGAGAGGTTGCAGTCGATCGGGTCGAACACGGTCAGCAGCGCCGTGTCCTGCGGGGTGATGTGGAAGTCGTGCAGGTCGGCTTTGTAGCCGTTGCCCGCGTGCACGCGCCCGACCTGTGTGTAGGAGCTGGAGTAGATCATCTCTTCGCCCTGGCCGAATCCCTGCGGCGGGATGTATCCCTGCCACCAGGTCAGCACCGGCTTGCCGTCGTAGTGCTGCACCTGCAGGTTGGTCGCCGCCGCTTCTCCCTGCAGCGGGTCGAACCACACCAGTTCGCCGGCTTCGTTGAAGATCATCCGGCCCGCTGGGGCCGGGCCCGGAGTAGGGGGCGGCGAAGATGTCGCCGGGCGCCGCCTGCGGCGAGCGCGCGGTCACGGCGAGCACCGGCGGCTGCAGCGCGGGGGCAGAGTGGAAGTGCTGCACCTCGTTGTAGTCCTTCGCCGGTTTGGCGGTCGGGCGTGTAGGTCAGCGTGTCCTGATGGGCGACGACGAACTGGTAGGCGAACGACTTGCGTCCCTGCGCGTCGTCTTCACGCTTCCCGCGCACGGTCACGGTCTCGCCGGGGTCGGAACGGTCGCGACGGCACGAAGCTCGCGCCGTCGCCCTGCGAGTAGGCGATCAGTCGCCCTGGTGTGACCCGCTGTGGGAGCCGCGCACGCTGACCGCGCTGAGCGCTTAGCCGGCGCTCCCAGCAGGCTGATCTGCGTGCTCGCCGAGGCGTCGTAGGAGTCGGGCAGCGGCGAGACCGCGAGGCTCGTGCCCGCCAGCACCGCCGAGCGGTTCAGCTGCGTCGGCACGCACGGCGGTGCGGCCGGCGCGCTATAGGCGGCGTGCTCGGCGGCGATCCGCTTGGAGCCGAACGCGAGCGCGCCGGCGCTCGAGAGCACCACCAGCACGCCGCCGCAGATCAGTGCTTTGCGCAAGCCCCTTAAAGTACGGGGGTCTCACGGTAGTCGCCGAAGACCTGCTGCAGCGACTCCACGATCTCGCCCTCGCTGGCGTGTGCGCGGGCGCAGTCGAGCAGCGGCTCCATCAGGTTGCGGTCGGCGTGCGCGGCGTCCTCGCGCAGCGCCGCCAGCGTGCGCTCGACCGCGGCGCCGTCGCGACGCGCGCGCGCCGACTGCAGGCGGTCGGTCTGCTTGCGTTCCAGCGCGGGGTCGACGCGCAGGGTCGGGATCGGCTGCTCGTCCTCGAGCACGTACCGGTTGACGCCCACCACGATCCGCTCGCCCGCGTCGATCTCCTGCTGCAGCTCGAACGCCGCGTCGGCGATCTCGCGCTGGGGGTAGTTGCGCTTGACCGCCTCCACCATCCCGCCGAGCTCGTCGATCTTGGCGAAGTACTCGTAACAGCGGCGCTCCATCTCGTCGGTCAGCGCCTCGACGAAGTACGAGCCCCCGAGCGGGTCGGCGGTGGCGGCGACGCCGGTCTCGTGCGCGATCACCTGCTGGGTGCGCAGCGCGATCGTGACCGCCTCCTCGGTCGGCAGCGCGAGCGCCTCGTCGTAGCAGTTGGTGTGCAGCGACTGGGTTCCGCCGAGCACGCCCGCGAGCGCCTCGACGGTCGTGCGCACGATGTTGTTCAGCGGCTGCTGGGCGGTCAGGCTGACGCCGGCGGTCTGGGCGTGAAAGCGCATCAGCCACGAGCGCTCGTTGCGCGCGCCGAACGTCTCGCGCAGCTCGCGCGCCCAGATGCGCCGCGCGGCGCGGTACTTGGCGATCTCCTCGAAGAAGTCGATCTGGGCGTTGAAGAAGAACGACAGCCGCGGCGCGAACGTCGTCCACGTCCAGCCCGCGCTCGATCGCCTGCTCGACGTAGGTGAGGCCGTCCTTGAGCGTGAACGCGAGCTCCTGCTGGGCGGTCGAGCCGGCCTCGCGGATGTGGTACCCGGAGATCGAGATCGGGTGCCAGCGGGGCATGTGGTGCGTGCACCACTCGATCATGTCGCCGCACAGGCGCATCGCCGGGTCGATCGGAAAGCACCACTCCTTCTGGGCGATGTACTCCTTGAGGATGTCCGCCTGGATCGTGCCCGACAGGCGCTCGGGCGCGACCGGCCCGCCGCTCCGTCGCCGTCGAACTCGGCGGCCGCCACGTAGAACGCGAGCATGATCGCCGCGGGCGCGTTGATCGTCATCGACACGCGACACCTCGCCGAGGTCGATCCCCGAGAACAGCGTCTGCATGTCGTCGAGCGTGTCGATCGCCACGCCCTCGCGGCCGACCTCCCCCAGCGAGCGCGCGTGGTCGGAGTCGTGGCCCATCAGCGAGGGCATGTCAAAGGCGGTCGACAGCCCGGTCTGGCCGTGGTCGAGCAGGTAGTGAAACCGCTCGTTGGTCTCCTCGCTGGTGCCGAACCCGGCGAACTGGCGCATCGTCCACAGCCGGCCGCGGTACATCGACTCGTACACCCCGCGCGTGTACGGGTAGTCGCCGGGCTTGCCGATCGGGTCCCGCGGGCCGCCGATTCCGGCGGGCAGGTCCGCCTCGGTGTACAGCTCCCGGACCGGCTCGCCGGATAGGGTCCTGTCGCCGGCCTTGCCGTCCGTGTCCGCTCGCGGGCGCTTGGTCGCGTCGATCGCCATGCTCGCACAGATCCTACCGGCCGACACCGCCTGCTATCCGCGCTTTCGCTCGTGGTTGGCGCGTGCCTGGCACTCGCGGGTGCTGGCGGGGTGCGCGGGGTACGAGCCGGGGGCCGCATCCGAGTGCGTCGGCATCCGCGGAAGGCGACGCTGATCCTCGACTTCGTCGCCGAACGCGGTGCACGCCGGCATCTACCGCGCGCTGGCGGCCGGGTATTACGGGCAGCAGCACATCGACCTGCGGGTCGTGCAGCCGAGCGCGACGACGGAAACGCTGAAGCTGATCGACGCCGGTAGGCCCAGTTCGGGCTCGCCGACGGCAGCGACGTCGCGGGGCTGATCGCCCACGGCGGGGACGCGCAGGCGGTGATGGCGATCGTGCAGCGCCCGCTCGGGGGGCTGATCGCGCTCGGCCTCCGAGCATCTGCGCTCCCCGGCCGACCTGCAGGGGCGGACGGTTGGGATCACGGGCGTGCCCTCCGATACGGCGGTGCTCGACACCGAGGTGCGTCACGCGGGTGGCGACCCGGGGAAGGTGCACGTGGTCACGATCGGCTTCGACGGCGCCCAGGCGCTCGCGGCCGGCCGGATCGCGGCGTTCACCGGGTTCATCCCCGACGACGGCGTGCAGCTGCAGGTGAGCGGGCATCCGATCACGGCGTTTGCGCTGGACCGCAACGGCGGGCCCGCGTACCCGGGCCTGGTCGCGTTTACGACGCGCGCGGCTGATCGCCTCGGACCCTGGGCTCGTGCGGGGCTTCGTGGCGGCGACCGTGCGCGGGCTACGAGGACACGCTGGCGGACCCGCGCGCGCAGCCTGGGCGAGCTGCTGCGCGCGAACCCGACGCTCCAGCCGGCGTTTACGCGCGCGTCGCTGCAGTGCCTACCTGCCGCTGTTCGACGGCCGCACCGCCGGCGTATCCGGTGGGGGCTCGGCCCTGGCCCGGGCGCTGCGCCCGTCCCATTCGGGACGCTGCAGCCGCGAAACGTCGCGGCGATGTCCAGCTGGATGCTGGCCAACCACCTGATCGACGCTCCGATCGCCCCCGAGCGGTACGGCACGAACCGGTTCGTGGCGGGCGCCTGAGCGTCGATCTGGCTGACGCCAAGCCTAGTCGCCGCCCGGAGCGGTAGTCTGCGTCGCCGTTCGAACATTAAAACTGGAAAGGGAGCTCTTCAATGAACAAGTCTCAACTGGTCGACGCGGTCGCCGCCGACAGCGGTCTGTCCAAAGCCGACGCCGGACGCGCGGTCGAGTCGGTCATCGGCACCGTCAGCAAGACGCTGAAAAAAGGCGACGAGGTGAGCATCACCGGATTCGGCAAGTTCTCGGTCGTCAAACGCGCCGCGCGCCAGGGCGTGAACCCGCGCACGGGCGAGCGCGTGAAGATCAAAGCTTCGAAGGCGCCGAAGTTCACCGCGGGGGCGACGCTGAAGCAGGCCGTGAGCCCCAAGAAGTAACCGGGACCACGGTCATGGCGCTCGTGAGCGAGCTGGAGCTTCCGGGGTTCGACTACACCGATCCGTCGCTGAGGGGGGAGCGCTTTCACGAGGCCATGCGCGAGCTGCGCGCCCGGGGCTGGCTCGCCTCCGGGCCGTACGGCTACATCGTGCTCGACCGCGAGGCGGGCGAGTTCTTCTTGCGCACGCGCGATGCGATCTTCCCGGGGATGACGATCGCGGAGATCTTCGGCGTGCGCGAGGGGCCGTTGTACGAGCAGATGCGACGCAACATCCTGCACGTCAACGGGCCCGACCACACGCGCTTGCGCAGCCTCGTCAACCCCGCCCTGAGCGCGCGCGCGGTCGAGCGCTACCGGCCGGCGATGCGCGGGTTCCTGGAGGGGCTGTTCGCGGATGCGTGCGCGTCGGCGGCAGAGCGCGGACGGCGGTCGTGGTCGGTGCGAGTTCGTCGAGGCGTTCGCCAAGCCGTACCCGTCGCAGACGATCGCGCGCGTGATGGGCGCGCCGATCGAGGACGCGCCGCGGCTGCACCACTGGTCGAACTGGATCCAGCGCCAGTTCGACGCGGCCGGCATGGCCAGCGAGCGCGACGGGATCGAGCAGGCGGTGCGAGAGTTCTACGAGTACGCCGAAGCGCTCGTGGCGGCGCGGCGGCAGGACCCGGGGACGACCTGATCTCGATGCTGATCGCCGCGGAGGAGGCTGGCGACAAGCTGGACGACGTGGAGTGCATCAACCTCGTGTTCAACGTGCTCGTCGGCGGGGTGGACACGACCCAGAGCCAGCTCGCGCACGCGATCAGGCTGCTGGCCGAACACCCCGAGCAGTGGGAGCTGCTGCGCGAGCGACCCGGAGCTGGCCGAGCAGGCGGTCGAGGAGGCGCTGCGGTACGAGCCGATCACGCCGTTCACGGCGCGGATCCGACGGCGGAGGTCACGTTCCGGGACGTGACGTTCCCCGAGGGGACGGTCGTGATGGTGTGCGCGTTCACCGGCAACCGCGACCTCGATGCGCAGGGCGAGGCATCGCCGGAGGAGTTCGACATCGCCGCCGACCGGGCGCGCGCGCGGGCGCTGACGTTCGGAGCGGGCGTGCACTACTGCCTGGGCGCGAACCTCGCGCGGCTGGAGCTGCGCGAGGCGCTGACGTTCATGGCCGAGCGGATGCACGGTCTCGAGCTCGACGGGGAGGTCGAGTACGAGACCATCATGGGCATCTACGGCCTGGCTCGGCTGCCGATCAAGTTCTCTGTGTAAGAGGCTCCGTGCGCGCGCGGGCACGCACGCGCGCGCGGGCGGCCTGCGGCGGGAACTGCTTTGGATGGGTGAGCCGGGAGCCGATCTCTTCGTCGGATTGCCGCCGGCGCCGCTCACCGCACCGGTTGGCGTCGCGTGAGCGCTTTTCAGTTGCGACAATTGGCCGGGGGGTCGGAACGCGTCACGGAGCGACATGCAGGTGGAGATGGTTCAGAACAGGTTCAGGATGGCGATTGCGGTCTGCGTGGCGGGCCTGCTCGGGCTGGCCGGCTTGATGGTGCAGGCGGGGCGCGCGGAGGCGGGCGAGTATCACGTGTATTCGTGCCGCACGCCCTGGGGCGCAGTTGCGCCGGCGGACGGGTGGCGTGGGTCGGTGGCGGCGGGCGGTGCGTATGACGACTATGCGCTCGACACCTGCGCCGAAGGTGGAGCGCTGATAGCGGCGCTCGGGGATGCAACGATTCACGGCGCTGGCGTTGACAGGGCTTACTGGACGTTTGCCGTGCCCGCTGGAGAGGAGATGTCCGGAGCAACGTTATGGCGCGCGGGTGACACCGATGGTGGAAGCGTCGAAAACGCAAGCTACGAGTATTGGCTCAAAGGGTCGAGCGACACTCCCCCTATTGACGAGTGCATTTACGACTTGGGATGTCAAAGTCGGGGCGACCTTGCACAACCTTTTTCGGGTGCAGATCGCATTGTGGCCCCCGCTCAAAGTCTTGGCACTCGAATAGAAACAAGCGCTTATTGTGGCGGCACCCCTGGAAACATGTGCCAAGCGGGTGTGGGCGATGCGAACGAATACGCCGCCGCGGTGTATCTGTACGCCGCCGACATAACCCTCGAACAGCGGGCCGGCCCGAGCGCGAGCAGCGTAAGCGGCGAACTGGCCACCGCACCGACCGTGCGCGGCACGAGCGATGTGGCGTTCGACGCGACCGACTCCGGATCGGGCGTGTACGAGGCGATGTTCAACGTCGATGGTCAGATGGTGCAGTCCACGGTGGTGGACGGCAACGGCGGGCGCTGTCTCGACGTCGGCGGCACGAGCGACGGGCTGGGAGCGTTCCTGTATACGCAGCCGTGCGCTCCGAACGTGAGCGTGGACGTGCCGTTCGACACGACGCGCCTGAGCAACGGCGCGCATCATCTGGTCGTGAGCGTGACCGACGCGGCGGGCAACAGCGCGCCGGTGCTGGATCGTGAGATCACTGTCGCCAACCCGCCTGCGCCGGGCACTCCGGGTCCGCCGAACGGGACGAACGCCTCGGCGCAGGCGACGCTGAGCGCGGGCTGGGTCGGGTCGAGGAAGGCGCGGATAACGGGCGCGTACGGGCGCGCGCACACGATCGCGGGCAGGCTGACCGGGCCGGGCGGAACGCCGATCGCGGGTGCGCAGCTCGATTGCACTGCGACTCCTGCGCTGCAGGGGGCGAGAGCGGTGACGATCGCCTGCCCCAGGACCGGACCGGACGGCCGGTTCACGACGAAGGTCGCGGGAGACGTGGGCTCACGCACGGTGAGGCTCGCCTATCGAGAGCACATCGGCGACGCGCTGCCGGTGGCGACCCGGACGCTCGGCCTGACTGTCAGGGCGGGCGTGAAGCTCGGCGTCAGTCCGCACACGACGAGCGTGGGTCAGGCCATCCACTTCACCGGCACGTTGCTGGGCGGGCCGATCCCGCGCGGCGGCAAGCAGCTTGTGCTCGAGGCGCGCTCCCCGGGCGGTCCGTGGATCGAGTTCGATGTCGTCCGCACGGGTCGCGCGGGCCGGTATCGCGACTCCTACCGGTTCAAGTTTCCCGGTCCAGTCGACTACCGGTTCAGGGCGCTGAGCGAGTCCGAAGCCGACTATCCGTTCGCCACGGGCGCGTCGAACACCGTGCGGGTGCACGAGCGCTAGCCGGGACGAGACGGACCTCTCCGGCAGACGAGCGCCCTTGCATGGCCGCCGGGCGCGGCGCTCGGCCTGGACTACCAGCCGGAGGAGGGTCGAACGGACGGATGATCGGGTCAGTCCGGGTTGTCGGCGCGGTAGTACTCGATCGCGCCGGTCGCGCGCAGGTCGGCGTCGAGGATCGCCTCGATGTCGATCGTGACCTCGATCTCGTTGCTGACGACGACGCCGCCGCCGGGGATCTGATCCTGCCAGGAGACGCCGAACTCGTGGCGGTCGATGCGAGTCTTGGCCTCGAACCCGATCCGGGTCAGCATGCCCTTGTTCTCCTCGCCAACCCAGAACGGCGTTTTCCACTGGCCGAGAAGGACGACGTCCATGGTCACCATGCGCGTAGTCCCGCGGATCGTCAGGTCGGCTTGCGCCTTGAAGTTGGTGTCGCCGGTACGCTCGGTGAACCGGCCCGAGAATGTGATCGTGGGATGGTTCTCCACGTCGAAGAAGTCGGCGCTGCGCAGGTGCGCGTCGCGGTCGGGCTCGCCCGTCCACAGTTTGGTGGCGTCGATCTTCCCCGCGAAGGTTCCCTCCAGCGGACGCTCCCAGTCGAGGTAGAGCTTGCCGTGTACGTCCTTGAACAGGCCGTGCACCCACGTGACCATCATGTGCCGCGCGCGAAAGCCCGCCTCGGTGTGCCCCGGCTCGAACGTCCAGCCGGGCGAGCGTTTCTCTGTGGTCGAACCGTCTGCCTGCGCGGCCATGACATCTCCAATTCTGTGCTCGATCCGATCGACGCCGCGCGACGGGCGACCCCGGGACGGCGCAACCTGTATGAGACTACTCCGACTATGTCCACCATCCAGCTGCCAGAGCTCGCCTTCGAAGACGCGACGGCGCTCGCGGCGCTCGTACGGGACGGCGAGGTCTCGCCCGTGGAGCTGCTCGAGGCGACGATCGCGCGGATCGAGGCGCTGAACCCGACGCTGAACGCGGTCGTCACGCCGATGTTCGACGAGGCGAGCGCGATCGTCGCGGCCGGGGTCGACCGGGACGCCCCGCTCGCGGGCGTCCCGTTCCTGGTCAAGGACCTCGTCGCGACCTGCGCCGGCGTGCGCCAGACGAACGGCTTGCGCTTCCTGGCGGACAACGTCGCCCGCTCGGACAGCGCGCTGGTCGGACGCCTGCGCGCGAGCGGGGTTGTGATCGCGGGCAAGACGAACACCTCGGAGCTCGGCGCGACGCCGGTGACCGAGGGAGGCCTGTTCGGCGCGACGCGCAACCCATGGGACCCCTCGCTCTCGCCGGCGGGCTCCAGCGGCGGGTCGGCCGCGGCGGTGGCCGCGGGGATCGTGCCGATGGCGCACGGCAACGACGCGGGCGGGTCGCTGCGCAACCCCGCGTCGTGCTGTGGGCTGTTCGCGCTCAAGCCCAGCCGCGGGCGCATGCCCTGCGAGGCGGCGCGTGGCGACATCCTGCGCCGCTTCTTCGTCGAGCACGCGCTCACGCGCTCGGTCCGCGACAGCGCGCTGCTGCTCGACCTGACCCATGGTGCGCTTGGCGGCGATCCCTATCGCGCGCCGGCGCCGGCCGGCCGGTATGCCGGCGCGCTGCGCGACGATCCTCCCCGCCGGCTGCGGATCGCCGTCTCGACCGAGGATGCGCTCATCGGCGGGCGACCCCACCCCGACTGCGCCGCCGCGGCCGAGCGCGCCGCGTCGCTCTGCGCCGAGCTTGGCCATGAGGTCGTCGAAGCGCGACCTGTCCTCGACGGCGCCGCGCTTGTCGACGCCTGGTTCGCGGTCTGGTCGGTGGCGCACCTGGCGATGGTTCAGGACGCCGAGACGATCGTCGGCCGGCGCGCGGGCGCAGACGATCTGCAACCGCTGACCTGGAGCTACGTCCAGGCGGGACTGCGCCGCAGCGCCGCCGAGCACGCGCGGGCGCTGGACGTCCTCGCGGATGGCGCGGCCACGATCGCTGGGTTTCTGGACGCCCACGACCTCTGGCTCACGCCCACGCTCGGCCTGCCCTACCTGCCCGTCGGCGCGTTCGACGCCAACGGTCGCGGTGGCGCCGGCGCCCTGCTCGGGGGTGGCAGGGACGCACCGCTCGCGGGCGATAGGGACGCCTCGTTCGCAGGCGACGTTGGCGCGTCGTTCGCGGACGGCGTGAATACCTCGTCGTACATGACCTTCTCCCCGTATACGCGCCTGGCCAACCTGACAGGCTGTCCGGCGATGTCCGTGCCCCTGCACCGGACCGCCGAGGGCCTGCCCGTGGGCGCCCACTTTCTCGGACGCATGTGGGAGGAGGGAACGCTGCTCGCACTCGCGGCCCAGCTGGAGGAGGCCGCACCATGGCGCGGCCTGCGCCCGCGCGTATGCGTCGGTGGGCCTTCATGTCCGTAGTTTCCACATTGCCACCCATCTGGCCCATCGGCCGCGGCAGGGTCTCATTTTGCCTGCATAACGGGCGATTAGTAGGACAAACGTCCATATAGTCAGATGAATTGATCCGTGTTTCCCATGTCGTCCGAAAAGAACGACATGGATCGTCCCAACAGGGCAACCGGAATCACGACCTTGGAGTTCCCGCTGCAGTGCGTGTGGACCAGCCACCCGGATCACGACCGTCGCTGCCGGTCACGGGTTCCCGCGCGAGCGGTCGCCGTCGCCTGGAATCGAGAGCTGGAGCTCGGTCGCATGTACGCCGGGTTCTTTCACTTCGCCTGGGGGGGCGAGGTATGGCTCGCGTATGGCCTGCCCAGCGGCGAGGTTCGCGGCGTCTACTGTCCCGCGCACCGTGCCCAGCGCGAGGAACGGCTCGGATACGATCCCCAGCTTGCCGTCACAGCAGCAGCCCACACAGCAGGACATCACGCGGCAGCCCATCTCGCGGGCTAGCTCCTCGTCGCCGAACGTCCCCGAGCGCCCCAGCCTGGACGGCCTGGAGGCAAAGTGGAGCGCCGTGTGGGAGCGGGACGGCGTCTACCGCTTCGACCGCTCGGCTCCGCGCGAGCGCGTGTTCGCGATCGACACGCCGCCGCCGACCGTCAGCGGCTCGTTGCACGTCGGGCACGTGTTCTCCTTCACCCACACCGACACCGTCGCGCGCTACCGGCGGATGCGCGGGATGGAGGTCTTCTATCCGATGGGCTGGGACGACAACGGCCTGCCGACCGAGCGCCGCGTGCAGAACCACTTCGGTGTGCGTTGCGACCCGTCGGTCGCATACGACTCCGACTTTCGGCCGCCGCGAGAGCCGTCCGAGAAGGAGCCGGTGTCGGTGTCGCGCCCGAACTTCGTCGAGCTGTGCCTGCGCCTGACAGAGACCGACGAGCAGGCGTTCGAGGAGCTGTGGCGCACGCTCGGGCTGTCGGTCGACTGGTCGATGACCTACACGACGATCGGCAAGCTCGCCCAGCGCATCTCCCAGCGCTCGTTCCTCGGCCTGCTCGCCCGCGGCGAGGCCTACCAGCTGGAGGCGCCGACGCTGTGGGACGTCGACTTCCAGACGGCCGTCGCCCAGGCCGAGCTGGAGGACCGCGAGCGCCCGGGGGCGATGCACCGGGTGCGCTTCGGCGCTGTTGGAGATCCCACCCCCCCGATGCTTGCCGCCCGGAGGTGCTGATCGAGACGACCCGCCCGGAGCTGATCCCGGCGTGCGTGGCGCTACTGGCCCACCCCGACGACGAGCGCCACCGCGAGCTCGTCGGCCGTGAGGCGCTGACGCCGCTGTTCGGGACACGCGTGCCGGTGATGACGCACCCGGCGGTCGAGCGGGACAAGGGAACGGGCCTGGTGATGGTGTGCACGTTCGGGGACCTCACCGACGTGATGTGGTGGCGCGAGCTGGGGCTTCCAGTGCGCTCGGTGCTCGGCCCCGATGGTCGGCTGACGGAGGTTCCGTGGGGCGCGCCGGGGTGGGAGTCCGAGGACGTCAGGCGCGCGCGCGAGGACTACGCCGAGCTGCAGGGCCGCACGATCAACCAGGCGCGCAGGCGAATCGTGGAGCTGCTGGAGGCCTCCGGCGACCTGATCGGCGAGGCCGAGCCGGTCACGCGCGCGGTGAAGTTCTTCGAGAAGGGCGAGCGGCCGATCGAGATCGTGACCAGCCGCCAGTGGTTCATCCGCACGATCGAGCACCGCGAGGAGCTGCTCGCCCGCGGGCGCGAGCTGCAGTGGCACCCGCCGTACATGCGTGCGCGCTTCGAGGACTGGGTCAACGGGCTCAGCGGCGACTGGTGCGTGAGCCGCCAGCGCTTCTTCGGCGTCCCGTTCCCGGTCTGGTATCCGATCGACGACAGTGGGACGATCCTGCACGAGCAGCCGATCGCCGCGAGCGAGGACCAGCTCCCGGCCGACCCCTCGACCGACGTGCCCGCCGGATACGAGGCTTCCCAGCGCGGCCAGCCGGGCGGCTTCGCGGGCGACCCGGACGTGATGGACACGTGGGCGACCTCATCGCTGACACCGCAGATCGCTGGCCAGGCCGGCGAGGACGAGGAGCTGTTCAGGAAGGTGTACCCGATGGACGTGCGCCCGCAGGCGCACGACATCATCAGGACCTGGCTGTTCACGACGATCCTGCGCTCGCAGCTGGACGAGAACGCGCTGCCTTGGACGAACGCGGCGATCTCCGGCTGGGTGCTCGACCCGGACCGCAAGAAGATGTCGAAGTCCAAGGGCAACGTCGTCACGCCGATGCACCTGCTCGAGGAGTACGGCGCGGACGCCGCGCGCTACTGGGCCGCCAACGGCCGGCCGGGGACGGATACGGCGTTCGACGCCCAGCAGATGAAAGTCGGACGGCGGCTGGCGGTGAAGCTGCTGAACGCGTCCAAGTTCGCGCTCGCCGACCTGCCGCCGCGGGGTGAGGCGCTGACGCATCCGCTGGACCGAGCGGTGACAGCACGGCTGGCCGCGGTGGTGGCTGACGCGACGAGCAGCTTCGACGAGTACGACTACGCGCGCGCGCTGCAGCGCACCGAGGAGTTCTTCTGGTGGTTCTGCGACTTCTACCTGGAGCTGGTCAAGGGTCGCCGCTATGACTCCGGTGAGGACTCCGACGGCGCCGCCTCGGTCAGCCGCTCGCTGCGCCTGTCCGTGTCGACGTTCCAGCGTCTGTTCGCCCCGTTCCTGCCGTTCGTCGCCGAGGAGGTGTGGTCGTGGTGGCAGCCCGGCTCGATCCATCTGGCCTCCTGGCCCGACGCCGCCGAGCTGCTGGCCGAGCTGGATCGCGTCGGCGACGACGGCCGCGAGGAGGACGAGGCGCTGGCGGTCGCCGCCGACGTGCTGAGCGAGGTGCGCAAGGCCAAGTCCCAGGCGCAGCGCCCGATGCGCGCGCCCGTGCGACTCGTGCGCGTGCACGACATTCCCGCGCGCCTGCGCGCGCTGCAGCTGGGACTCGACGACCTGCTGCAGGCGGGCGCGATCGAGCGTCTGGAGCCCGTCGAGTCAGACGAGCCCGCCGTCGAGGTCGAGCTGGCGTAGGGCCCTGAGATAGGGTCCCGGCCGTGGACAGAACGCTGACAGCCGACTTGCCGGGCAAGGTGGGAGCCCGCGCGACCGTGCGCGGCTGGGTTCAGGCCGTGCGCGACCAGAAGCGCGTGCAGTTCGTCGTCGTCCGCGACGAGGCCGGGGCCGTGCAGGTCGTGCTCGGCAAGGACGATCCGCCGAGCCCGCTCAACGAGGCCGTCTCCGCGCTCACCCCCGAGTCGGCCGTGACCGTCACCGGGTCGATCGTCGCGGACGAGCGCGTGAACCTCGGCGGCCTGGAGCTGCAGCTGGAGGACCTGCAGGTCGACTCCCTCGCCGAGCCCGAGCTGCCGATCGCGCCCGACTCCGCTCTGGACAAGCGCATCGACTGGCGCTACCTGGACCTGCGCCGTCCCGACCGCCGGCTGATCTTTCAGGTGCAGAGCACTGTCGAGCACGCCATGCGCGAGTACTGGCGCTCAGAGCGCTTCATCGAGATCCACACCCCCAAGCTGATGGGCTCCGCCAGCGAGTCCGGCGCCGAGCTGTTCCGAGTCGAGTACTTCGACACGACCGCCTACCTCGCGCAGTCGCCTCAGTTCTACAAGCAGATGGCGATCGCGGGCGGGTTTGAACGCGTGTTCGAGATTGGCCCCGTGTTCCGCGCCAACCCGTCGTTCACCTCACGCCACGACACCGAGTTCACAAGTGTCGACGTCGAGATCGCGTGGATCGACTCGCACGAGGACGTGATGGCGTTCGAGGAGCGCTGGCTCGCGCACGTGCTCGAGACGGTCCACGCTCAGCACGGTGAGGAGATCGAGCGCACGCTCGGCGCCGAGCTGGTGGTCCCGACCGTGCCGTTCCCGCGGATCACGCTCGCGCGCGCCAAGGAGATGCTCAGCGAGAGCGGTCACGAGTCCGAGGGTGGGCGGGGTCTGGATCCAGACCACGACCTCGATCCGCCGAGCGAGCGCGCGCTGTCCGCGCTGGTCGCCGCCGAGCACGGCCACGAGTTCGCGTTCGTCACCGACTACCCCTCCTCGGTGCGGCCCTTCTACCACATGCGCCACCCCGACGACCCGACTCTGACCCGCAGCTTCGACCTGCTCTGGCGAGGCCTGGAGCTGACCACCGGCGCCCAGCGCGAGCATCGCCACGACGTGCTGCTCGCGCAGGCGCGGGACAAGCGCGTGGACCCTGGGCCGATCTCCTACTACCTCGACTTCTTCCGATACGGCGCCCCGCCCCACGGTGGCTTCGGCTTCGGGCTCACACGATTGCTGATGCAGCTGCTGGGGCAGGACAACGTTCGCGAGGTCACGTTCCTGTACCGCGGTCCTCATCGGTTGATGCCGTAGGTCCCTCTACGGATTCGGGCCCGGCCCTCTCCGAGGCCTGTCTGAGCAGGACATGTATCATGGACAGAGAAGGAGACATACCATAGGGACATTTTGAGGCTCGAAATCATGGCGCGACGCGAGTACGAACAGACGCATCCATACATCGACTTCACACTGGCGCTGCCCGATCCCAACGCATCGCTGTGGCTGCTGCTAGGCGAGGCGAAGTCCAAGGGCATGCATATCGCCCGCACGCTCCTGCACCCGCAGCGAAGCGACGAGTTGATGCAGGTGTTCCTCACGAAGGGGGTGCTGGCGACGACCGCGATCGAGGGCAACACGCTGTCCGAGGAGGAGGTCCGCCGGGTCATCGAAGACCGCTCCGAGCTGCCGCCCTCGAAGGAGTACCTGGCACAGGAGGTGCGCAACGTGATCGACGCGTACAACGTGGTCAAGGACGACATCCTGCGCGACTCCAAAGCGGAGCTCACGCCCGCGCGCCTGCAGGACTGGAATCGGCTGATCCTCTCCGGGCTGGCCTTGGAAGAGGGCGTAGTCCCCGGGCAGCTCAGGGAGATGGGGGTGGTGGTCGGCAGCTACAAAGCCCCTCCGGCCCGCGATGTCGAGTATCTCGTCGCGCGCCTGTGCGACTGGCTGAACGGGGACTTCTTCACGATCGGCGAGGGGCATCGTCCCGAGTTCCGTGCACCGCTGGCGATCCTCAAGGCCGTCATGGCGCATCTTTACTTCGTCTGGATTCATCCCTTCGGTGACGGCAACGGTCGCACCGCGCGGCTACTGGAGTTGCAGATTCTGCTGGCTGCCGGGTTTCCGGCGCCCGCTACGCAGCTGCTGAGCAATCACTACAACCAGACGCGTACCGAGTACTACCGCCAGCTGCGGCTCGCCGGCAGGGAGGGGCCGGTCGGCTTTCTCACCTATGCGCTCCGCGGCTTTGTGGACGGCTTGGCCGAGCAGCTCGATCTGATCTTCAGCTGGCAGCGCGCGGATCGCTGGGAGCAGTACGTCTACCAGCAGTTCGGCGAGCTTCGCACCGAGGCTGACAGGCGCCGTCTGCGGCTGGTGCTCGAGGTCTCCAAGGCCTACCGTGCGGCAGGGGCGCCCGTGTCTCGCGAGGGTCTGCGCTGGCTGTCCCCCAAGCTCTCCGAGGCCTACAGCGGCAAAACCGACAAGACGCTTACTCGTGACCTCAACGCGATCGAGAAGCTGGAGTTGTTCAAGCGCAACCGAGCGGGCTACGCGCCCAACGATGAGGTGCTCCTCGGCTTCCTGCCCGAGCGGGTCGACGGCGTCCTCGCCACGGATCGCATGTCACTCGTCGAGCGCGATCCGCCGGCGATGGCGAGTGTGTCCGTCAGTTCGTGAGACCGGAGCTCAGCTCACCCCCGCGACCACAGCCCCACCGTCGCGTAGCCGCCCGACCGCGACGAGTACCGCCTCGCGCGCATCCGCGGGCTCCAGCACAGCCGCGTCGCCGGCTTCCTTGAGGATCTCGCGCACGAGCCAGTCGACCCCGGCGAAGCTCAGCTCCACGATGACCGAGCCGTCGGCGCGCTCTGCCACGACGCGGCGCGCCTCGCGCGCCCAGCGCGCGCGCTCGGGGGAGACCCACACACGCGCGCTGCGCGAAGCCTGCACCTCGCCGGTGCGCAGCCAGCCGTCGACCTCGGCGGCGGGATCTACCTCGGCGCGCGGCTCGAACGTGCGATCTGAGATCTGCGCGCGCTTGATCCGATCCAGGCGGAAGTGGCGCACGCCGTCGCGCTCGGGGTCGAACGAGGCGACGTACCAGCCCTCGCGCCCGTTGGTAAGCGCGTACGGCTCGACCGTGCGGTGGGAGATCTCGTCCTCGTTCTCCTTGTAGTACTCGAGCTCGACCAGCCGCCGCTCGACGATCGCGGTGGAGATCAGGCGCGCGAGGTCGGCATCGTCGCCGGCGGCGTGCGCCACCTGCAACCCCTGCTCCATCGGGTCCTCGCCGAGAGCGGCGACGATCTTCTCGCGCGCGCTTGAGAGCGAGCCCTCGGGGATGTGCTCGCCGATCAGGTCGATCGCTGCGACCAGCGCCTTGCCCTCGACCGGCAGCAGTCGCGCGGGACGGTCGAAGTTGTCGCTGTAAGGCTCGGGATCCACTTCGATGATCCCGCCACCCCCGTCCTCCGTCTCCACGATCTCCGCATACAGCACGTAGGAGCCGCCCCCGAAGTTGACGACGTTCAGCACGTTCACGTCCTCGTGCAGCTCCTCCTCGCTGAGCTGAAGTTTCTCGCACACGTCCGCGACCGACACGGGCTCGCCGGCGCGCCCGGCCTGGATCAGGATGCTCGCGAGCGTCACCAGCCGCGCGAAGCGCTCCGGCCTGATCGCGGCCTCGTTCGCGCGCCCCCCCGGCGATCCGTCCTCGCCGCCACTCCCGCCACCCGCCGAGCTGCGGCCACGCCCGCTCCGCGTCCGGGAGGGTCTGCGTTCGCCGCCCGACCGGCTCATCGCCACCGCCGATGCTCCCGTCCCCGCGGCCTGCGCAGCCTCCGTGGCGGCGTCGAGGAAGCCCTCGCCGTGGCGCTCCCACAGCAGCTCCATACGCCGGCTCAGCTCGCCCGTCAGCGTCTCGGGGCCAAGCAGCCGCGCGTTGGCGCCCAGGCCGAGCACCCACGCGACGATCGTGCGCGGGCTGGAGTACTCCGTGGCGAACACGATGTCGCCTTCGTCCCGCGCTCCCTCGAACGCCGCGCCGCGCGCATCCACGCGGTCTCCCTCCTCGGCGTCCGTCTGGGAGCCGTCGGGGGCGTGTATCTCCCCGTAGCGGCCGAAGTGACGTTGCACCTGCCAGGCGATCCGCTCGGAGACGAGCACCTCGGCGACCCCCACCGGATCGCCGAGCTGCCAGTCCGCGCGGCGCGCGTAGGCGCGCGGGTCGAAGTCCTCGGGCCGGCGAAAGTCGTGCTCGGCCTTGGTCGCGTAGGAGACCTTGCCGCGGATCCGCGACAGCCTGAACACGCGAATCGCCTTGCGCTCGTGCGCGTTGCCGAGCAGGTAGAACTGGCCGCCCTGGAACAGCAGGTGATAGGGGTCGACGCGGCGCGGGCCGGTCTCGTCGCGCTCCATCGTGTAGTAGTCGAACGTGATCGTCTTGTTGCGAAAGATCGCCGTCTCGACCTTTGCCAGTCGCGCGGAAAGCTCGTGACCGCCGGCGGAGGCGGTGATCCCCAGCGCGACCGAGCGCTGCTCGGGCGCCCGCAGCGGGCTGGGGCGACCCCAGGTGATCTGCTGCAGCGCCAGGCGCAGCGGCTCGGCGTACGCGAATTCGCCGTCGAGCAGGCTCAGCGCCGTCTGCAAGGCCGCGAGCTCCGTGTCCGAGAACGCGATCGGCGGCAGGTGAAAGTTCTCCGGGCGCAGCGAGTAGTTCTCCTGCTCGGCCGCCCCGTCGGTGGGGCGCTCGACGGTCAGCTGGATGCGCAGCGACTCGAGCTCTGAGCGGTCGGCGTAGAAGCGCCGCGCGAACGCGTCCTCGTTCATGCCGCTGTAGCCCTCCACGTCGCGCCGGATCTCCAGAGCCGTGACGGGCCGGCGCTCGGCCATCAGGTAGGAGATCAGCGACAGCTGGCGGATCAGCTTCTCGGTGTCCTTTGCCATCGTGCGCTCGCCTCAGCAGAGGTGGTGGATGTCTTGACGAAAGTCCATCCGACCAAACCATAGAACTCGACGGGGGGACGGCTCCGCCCGCCCGCCTGTGCGCCCGCTATTTGCGGATTTTGAGGTCCGTGATACGAACCTCAGGCGGCTTCGGAGGTCAGGCGGCTTCGCGCGCGGGCTCCGCCGCCGGGGCGACGGGATCGTCGAGCGCAGGCGAGCCGGCGAAGAACGCGCTGCCTGCAAGCGCGCGGTCATAGCTCGACCAGCGCCTGCCGGGCGCGAGCTCCTTCTCGAGGCGGTCGAAGCTGCCCAGCCGCCCGCCGAGGTTGTCGATCATGTGCACGAGCGTCGCCTCGCGCGTGCACGGCACGACCGGGCTGCCGTGCTCGAGCGTTCCGTGATGGGACAGGATGATGTGCGTCACCGCCTGCGCCAGCTCCCCCGGGAACCCGCCGATCTCCTCGATCAGGCGCCTGACGCGGTAGTAGCCCAGCGCGATCTCGCCTTGCAGCCGCCCCGCGTCGGTCAGGTCGATCGCGCTCGGATCGTCCGTGTAGGCCTCGAGCTTGCCGATGTCGTGCAGCAGCGCCCCCGTCACCGCGACGTCGCGGTCGATCCCGGGGAACGTGGCGCTGGTCGCGCTGACCGCCTGGGCGACGCTCAGGCAGTGCTCGAGCAGCCCGTGCTCGTAGGCCTGGTGGTAGTGCTTGGCGGCAGGGGCGACCCTGTAGGCGGCCCACAGCTCAGAGCCCTCGCCGAGCACGCGCTCCAGCAGCTCGCGCAGGTGTGGATGGCGGACGGTCGCCAGCAGCTCGCGCATTTCCGCCTCAAGCTGCCCCACCGTATGCGCCGGTCCGTCGCGCAGGTCCTCCGGCGCGTAGCTTCCCGGCTCGGGCTCTGCCAGGCCGCGCAGGTTGATCTGCGGGCCGAACCGGGGGTGGACCGTATAGCGCCCGCGCACACGCACCGCCGTGCCGGGCCGCGCGAGCCCCTCGATGTCGCCGAGCTCCTCCCAGACCATGCACACGACCGCCCCCGTGCGATCGCCCAGCGCCAGGCGCAGGTAGTCGCCGCCGTCGCGCCGTTGCCGGCGCTCGGACTCGCGCACCAGCAGCACCTGGTCGATCTCCGCGCCGTCCTGCAGCTCGTTGATGAACATGGCCTTGACGTTAGGTCCTGCTCCGGACGGCAGCCGCCGAGACGGGCCGGCGACCCTCATGCCGGCGGAGCTTCGCCGGCTCTTGATGACTGTCAATAGTCGCGCCCAAAACCCGTCTAGTTGTCCATGAGGATCAAGAACATGCAGTGTCCAAAACGTCCAACGCCACCTGGCGACATTTGCCATCCGATACCTGGTCGTCTCTCTCTGCCATCTCTACTCTTGTTTGATGTAAGACGAGGTTTTACACGGAGTCATCAGAGCATTACACGAAGTCACCACCAGGCATCAATCACCAGTCATGACACCACAGACATCACAGACACCCAGGGGGAGCGCAAGCGACATGGCAGAGAACAAGATCAGGGTTGTGAGCTGGAACGTCAACGGCATCCGCGCACGCTGGCCGCGCCTGGTGGAGCTGCTCAGCGAGCAACAGCCCGACGTCGTCTGCCTGCAGGAGACGCGCTGCCCCGACCATCGCTTCCCGTATGGCCAGCTGCGCGACCTGGGGTACGAGGCACAGCACAGCTGCGGCGCCAACGGCGCCGGCGTGGCGATCCTGGTGCGAGCCGACCACGAAGTCGACCGCCGCAGCCTCGCCCTCGACCACGACCACGACATGGCCGCGGGCCGCTGGCTGCAGATCACGCTCGACGGCCTGACGATCAGCTCCGTGTACGTGCCGGCCGGCTCGCTCGACGAGGAGTACGACGCCGAGGCCAAGCTCGCATTCCTGGAGGCGATCGCCCGTCAGGTCTACGGCGAGCAGGAGCGCCCGATGCTGATCACCGGCGACTTCAACGTGGCGCCCACCGACCAGGACGTGTACGAGCCGACGTGGCTTGAGGACTCCTCGCACACGGGCGCGGCCGAGCGCGAGAGCGTGCGCGAGATCATCGAAGAGGGCGAGCTGGTGGACGTCTACCGTCGGCTGCACCCCGAGGAGCGCGGTTACACCTGCTGGGACCAGCGCGACGGCCACTACGCGCGCGACTACGGCCTGCGCATCGACCTCGCGCTGGCGAGCGAGCACCTGACGCCGTACGTGACCCGCTGTGACGTCAACCACACCTACCGCCAGGGCCGCAAGCCCTCCAACCACGCGCCGCTGGAGATCGAGCTGGAGCCGGTCGCGGCGTAGGGCCGGGCGCGCGAGCTCCTACTTAGAGACAAGGTCGCCGGTACTCTCTGCGCGGTGAGCCGCCGAGAGCAGATCAAGATGTCCGTCGAGGAGGTCGCCGCGTTCCTCGCCGAGGAGCGCACCGTCACCTGCGCAACGGTCGGGCCGCGTGGGTGGCCCCACCTGATGCCGCTGTGGTACGTCTTGCGACCGATCGACGATCGGCCAGCGTCCCCCGGGGAGCCCGCCCCGCGCATCTGGGCGTGGACGTATGGCGCCTCGCAGAAGGTCCGTAACCTCGAGCGCGATCCGCGCGCGACCCTCCAGGTCGAGGCGGGCGAGGCCTATCCGGAGCTGCGCGGGGTCATGTTCGAGTGCGACGTGCTCATCCACAGCGACCTGGACACGGTCGCGCCGTTGGGCGCGGCGATCCTGCTGCGCAACTCGGTCGCGCGCGGCGTCGATCCACCGGCGGAGCTCCCGCCCGAGGCGCGCGCCGCCGTGGACGCCCAGGCGGCCAAGCGCGTGGGCCTGGAGTTCGTGGAGCGCCGCCGCACGAGTTGGGATCACCGCAAGCTCGGCGGGATCTACTGAAATCAGCCGCGAGGGCGAGGCAACGAGAAACGACCGGCGGCTTTCGCCGGTCGGGGTCGTTCTCGCCCTCGTCGCGCCGCCGCACGAGTTGGGATCACCGCAAGCTGGGCGGGGATCTACTGATCCCGCGGACATCCTTCCGCAAGCATCCTTCCGCGGACATCCTGTCTGCTTAAACGGAATTGGCGACGCCGGGCCGCCATGATCGCTCGGCTGCGCTTCTCTCCAGGTAGCCTCCCGCGGCAATGACCAACCTCAAGGGACTGATCCTGTCCGGTGGTAAGGGCACGCGGCTACGGCCGATCACGCACACGAGCGCCAAGCAGCTCGTGCCGGTCGCCAACAAGCCGGTCCTGTTCTACGGGATCGAGGCGATGGCCGACGCGGGGATCGAGCGGGTCGGGATCGTGATCGCTCCCGAGACGGGCGCCGAGATCGAAGCCGCCGCCGGGGACGGATCCCGGTTCGGCGTCCAGATCGAGTACATCGTCCAGGACGAGCCGCTCGGACTCGCCCATGCCGTGCTGACGGCGGAGCCGTTCCTCGGCGACAGCCCGTTCGTGATGTACCTCGGGGACAACCTCCTGCAGGGTGGCATCGCAGACCTGGTGGCCGCGTTTCGCGAGCACGGGCCGGACGCGCTGATCCTGCTGACGCCCGTGCCCGACCCCGAGAACTACGGCGTGGCCGAGCTGTCGTCGCCCCCCGTATCCGGCCAGGTGGGCAAGGTCGTGCGTCTGGTCGAGAAGCCGACTCAGCCGGCGACCGACCTCGCGCTCGTGGGCGTGTACATGTTCACGGCGGCTGTCCACGACGCGGCGCGCGCGATCGATCCATCCGCCCGCGGCGAGCTGGAGATCACCGACGCGATCCAGTATCTCGTCGACGCCGGCATGCGCGTGGAGCCCCATGTCGTGCGCGGCTGGTGGAAGGACACGGGGCGCCTGGAGGACATGCTGGAGGCGAACCGCCTGATCCTCGACAACCTCGTCGGTCACGTCGCCGGGGAGCTGGTCGACTCGCAGGTCGACGGCCGGGTGATCGTCGAGGCGGGCGCCCTGCTGGAGCGCACGACAGTGCGCGGCCCGGCGATCGTCGGCGCAGGCGCGCGGCTGCGTGACTGCTACGTCGGGCCGTACACCGCCGTCGGCGAGGGCTGTGAGATCTCCGGCGCGGAGATCGAGCACTCGATCCTGCTGTCCGGCTCCTCGGTGTGCGACCTGGACGGACGCATCGAGTCCTCGCTGCTGGGGCGCAACGTGACCGTGCGCCGCTCCGACGGCCAGCCCCGCGCTTACCGCTTCATGGTCGGTGACAACTCCGACATCTCGATCCTGTGACACGACCGTATGGCGGCGCCGGATCGGCGTCCTCGGTCGCTCGCGTGCACAGCACGCCACGCTCCCTGCGTCCTTGCCCGGCTTGCCCTACGACCGTGTCAAAAAGTAAATGCGGATACTGATCACCGGCGCCGCCGGGATGCTCGGGCACGATGTCATGCGCGCGGGCGAGCGTGCCGGGCACGAGCTCGTGCTGCTCGACCTGCCGGAGATCGACATCACCGACCCGGGCGCCACGGACGTTCTGCTGGATCGCCTGCACGCAGAGCCGGCAGCGCTCGACGCGGTCGTCAACTGCGCGGCCTGGACGGATGTCGACGGCGCCGAGAGCAGGCGCGAGCTCGCCCATGCGGTCAACGTCGACGGAGCCGGCAACCTGGCGCGCTCGGCGGCGCGGGTCGGCGTGCCGCTGGTGCACCTCTCCACCGACTACGTGTTCGACGGCGTTGCGCCACTCGGCGGCGACGGGCGCGCGCGCCCGTATGTCGAGTCCGACCCCACCGGTCCCCGCTCGGTGTACGGCTCGACGAAGCTCGACGGCGAGCGCCAGGTGCTGGCGGCCTCGCCGCGCCACACGGTCGTGCGTACCGCCTGGCTTTACGGCGTCGACGGCCCCAACTTCGTCGAGACGATGCTGCGCCTGGCCGGCGAGCGCGAGGCCGTGCAGGTCGTGACCGACCAGGTCGGCTCGCCCACCTGGTCGGGGCATCTGGCGCCGGCGCTCATAGGGCTGATCGAACGCGGCCTCAGGGGCCTCGTGCACCTGACGGGCGGTGGGGAGGTGTCTTGGAACGGCTTCACAAAGGAGATCTTCCGTCAGGCCGAGGTCGACTGCCGCGTGGAGGACGCCACCAGCGAGCAGATGGCGCGCCCCGCGCCTCGCCCGGCGTGGTCGGTGCTGGAGTCAGAGCGCGATGATGTACTGCCGCTGCCGCCGTGGCAGGACGGTCTCGCCGGATATCTCGCGGCCCGGGCTGGGATGATGCGCGCATGAGATTGCTCGTCTGCGGCGGCGCCGGGTTCATCGGCTCCACCTTCGCGCGCCAGCGCTTGCACGAGCACGGCGACCAGGTGATCGTGCTCGACAAGCTCACCTATGCCGGGCGCGAGGAGAACTTCCACGACTTCGCCTCCGATCGGAGCTTTCGCTTCGTCCACGGCGCGATCGAGGACCCCGGGGCGGTCGCGTCCGCGCTCGACGGAGGGGTCGACGCGATCGTCAACTTCGCGGCCGAGACCCACGTCGACCGCTCGATCGCCGAACCGGACGCGTTCGTGCGCACCCATGCGCTGGGCACGTACACGCTGCTGGAGGCCGCCCGCGCGCGCGAGCTGCGCTACGTGCAGGTGTCCACCGACGAGGTCTACGGGTCGATCGACGTGGGCACGTTCACCGAGGACTCGCCGCTGCGCCCGTCCTCGCCCTACTCCGCCACCAAGACCGGCGCCGACCTGCTCGTGCAGAGCTACTTTCACACGTACTCGCTGCCCGCGAGCATCGTGCGCGGCTCGAACAACTACGGCCCCTACCAGTATCCCGAGAAGCTGATCCCGCTGATGGTCCTCAATGCGCTGCACGGCGACGGCCTGCCGGTGTATGGCGACGGGATGCAGGTGCGCAACTGGATCCACTCCGCCGACTTCTCCCGCGCGATCGGCCACGTGCTCGCGCACGGCGCCCCCGGTGAGGTCTACAACGCGGGCGGCCCCGACGAGCAGGCGAACATCGACGTCGTTCACCGCATCGTCGCGCTGACGGGCGCCTCCGACTCCCAGATCGAGCACGTCACCGACCGCCCCGGCCACGACCGCCGCTATTCGCTCTCCTCAGAGAAGGTCCGCGCCCTGGGCTGGACGCCCCAGGTGCGCTTCGAGGACGGCCTCGCCGAGACCGTCGCCTGGTATCGCGACAACGCGTGGTGGTGGGAGCCGATCCGCTCGGGCGACTACCGCGCGTACTACGAACGCCAGTACGGCGGCGCTGACGAGGCCGCGTGGCTCTCGGAGCGGGGCCTCGACGGCGCTGCCTGAGATCTTCCACTTGCCGCCTTCCTTGACCAGTGTCAGTGTCTGGACGCGCCTTCTTGCCGGCGTTGACGCTCTTGACGCGGGCTGTCGCCTGGTCGCCGTTGACCTGAACCGACTCGACGGTCACTTCGAAGCTTTCGATCTCTTTGAGCTGGGTTTCGATCGCCTTGTTGCAGCCTCCGCTGGCCGCGTTCAGGCGGGTGACGGCCGCGCTCGCGAGGTCTTCGTCACAGATCTTCTTGTGTTCGAGCGCGGTCGCATGACTCTGCAGGTTCGACACCGCCTGCGCGACCGCGTGCTGTTCGCCCTTGAAGTTGCTCGTCGAGGTGGTGCTTCCGCACGCGCCCAGGCCGAGCACGATCAACGGCACGCACAGCAGCGTGATTGGTCTAAGGACCGTCATCGACCGCAGAGAGTACGCGACCGGCCCAAACGATGGCCCCAGGTAGGAACTGCGCCTCCAGGGCGATTCTGGGCAAGCGAGGCAAGGACGCAGGGAGCGTGGCGTGCTATGCACGCGAGCGACTGAGGACGCAGAATCGCGCCGCTCAGAATCGCCCTGGTCTTAGGACTCGTCGTCGCGGCGGTATCCCAAGCGAGCTGAGATACGGTCGGCTGTTGAGACCAGGTGCGGGCCGAGCGCGTCGACGAGCTCCTCCAGGGAGATCATCGAGGAATGCGCGGCCATGTTCACGGCGGCGACGACCTCGCGGGCCTCATTGCGCACGGGCGCTGAGATCGAGTGCAGCTCGGGCGCGAGCTCTTCGTCGTTGACGGCGAACCCTGCGTCGAGCACCTCCTCGAGCTCGTCGCGCAGCGCTTTCTTGCTGGTGATCGTGTTCGGGCCACGCTTGGTCAGCTTCATCTCGGAGAACAGGTCGCGCTGCTCGGTGTCGGGCAGGTTGGCCATCAGCAGCTTGCCCATCGAGGTGCAGTACGCCGGCAGCCGTGAGCCGGGGTGCAGGCCGAGGTCGATCTTGCTCTGCCCGCGGCGGAAGCTGCGGGCGCGATCGACGTACAGGATGTCGGTCCCGTCGAGCACCGACAGGTTGACGGTGTAGCTGGTGCGCTGGCGCAGCTCCTCCAGATACGGGTGCGAGTGCTCGCGCAGACCGGTCGAGTTCAGCGCGGACATGCCCAGGTCGGTCACGCGCAGTCCGAGACGGTACTTGCGCGATGCGCCCTGCTCGAGGTAGCCGAGCGCGACGAGTGTGATCACGTAACGGTGCGTGGTCGAGCGGCTCATGCCCAGCTCGTCCGCGATGTCAGCGATGCCCAGGACAGGACGCTCGGGGGTGAAGCAGCCCAGGATCGCAAGCCCGCGCTCCAGCGACTGCGAGTAGCGTGGCTCACGCAGGCTGGGAATCGACCAAGCGGGCTCTTGTGTTATGTCTGATGTTTTGGAAGTATTCGAACTCGTTCTGGGCATTGCACTCGGTTTCCTGTTCCTCGTCCTGGAGACTTCCCTGCAGAAGGGAACTCCATGTCTAGGCAAATAGCATACTTAAAACTGGAGACGATCTCAATCATAAACATCGATTTCCCGTTTGGGCTGCGCAGAAACATACCGGCTTGTGTCTCCGTTCAACCGGCCTGTGCCATGAATCCCGGGGGCGGTCGTCGTGGCTGAGACGGCGCAGCTGCTGGTCGTGAACGCCGATGTGCGCACGATGGACTCGCACGGCCGGCGCGTGCAGGCGCTTGCGCTGGGGGCGGGGCGCGTGCTCGCGGTCGGCGCCGAGGCGGACCTGCGAGAGCTGGGCGGTCCGCGGACGCAGATCGTCGACGCGCGCGGCGCGAGCGTGCTCCCGGGGCTGATCGACGCGCACGGCCACTTCGGCCATGTCGCGCGCTCGATGGCGACGGCCGTGGATTGCCGCACGCCGCCCGTCCGCTGCGTCGACGACATCCTCGACCGCGCTCGCGGGCGTGCACGTGCGTGCGCGCCCGGGACCTGGATCCTGCTGCAGGGGACGACCTTCCAGGACGAGCTGATCGAGGATCGCCGCTTCCCCACCCCGGTGGAGCTGAGCGCGGTCTCCTGCGAGCATCCGATCGTGTATCGCTCCAGCCTGCACCACCTCGTGCTCAACAGCCGTGCTCTGCAGGACGCGGGACTGGACGCCGACACGCCCACGCCGGCCGGGGCTCAGATCGAGCGCGACCCCGAGACGGGCGGCCCGACGGGCGTACTCGCGGAGATGTTCGACCGCCTGCCGATTCCCCCCGCGACCGAGGTGCAGCTGGCGGCCTCGATCGAGCGCACCGCTTGGGAGCACTACCTGGCCAACGGCGTCACCTCGATCCAGGAGATCTGGGACTCGGCGTACGTGATGGAGCTGATCGCGCGCGCCCAGCGCGCGGGCGAGCTGCCGCTGCGCGTGCGCGGCCTGGGCTGGGTTCCGCTTGCCGGCAGCGTGGAAGAGGTGGCGAGCGGCCGGATCGCGGACGTCGTGCTGCGCGACGGCTGGCTGGAGGGGGGCGGCGTGAAGCTGTTCGTCGACGGCGGCACCTCCTCACACACGGCCGCCTTCTATGAGGAGTATCTCGACGCGCCCGGCCGCGGCGCGCTGAACCACGAGCTGGGCGAGCTTGTGGAGATGATCTCCGCGGCCCAGGCGGCAGGCGCCCAGGTGGGGGTCCACGCCTGCGGCGATCTCGCGCTCGACCTGACGCTGGCCGCGTTCGAGCTGGCCGGCACGACGCCGGCGTCGGACCTGCGCCCGCGCATCGAGCACGGCGCCAATACGACCTGGACCGCCGCCCGCGCGCAGTGGTGCAAGCGCCTGGGGGTGCTGCCGGTGGCGAACCTCGGGTTCATCCACAACTACGGTGAGTTCTGGCCGCGCTCGCTGGGCGAGTCACGGAGCCGCCCGTGCGTGCCACTGCGCTCGCTGCTCGACGCGGGCTTTCCCGTGCCGGGAACCTCCGACACGACGGGCGGCGATCCGCGCCTGCTGAACCCGCTGCACAACATGTGGTGCGCCGTCACCCGCGAGACGTTCGCCGGACGCGTCGTCGATCCCGACGAGCGGATCTCACCCGAGGAGGCCCTGACCATGTACACGCGCCATGCCGCCCACGCCGGGCACTGGGAGGGCTCGCGCGGGACGCTGGCGCCCGGGTTGCTCGGGGATGCGATCGTGCTCGACCGGCCGCTGGAGGGCGTCGCCGGCGAGGAGCTGGGCGACGTCAAGGTGGCGCATACGATCGTCGCCGGCGAGCTGGTCTACTCCGAAGGCGCGCGCGTCTCCCCGTCCGGCGGCGCACCGGGACGTGAGGGCTGATTATGCGCTTCTACCTGTTTTTGCCCGGCCAGTGGTGGGATCGCGCCAAGCCCGCGAGCCGGCTGTACGAGGAGCTGGTCGAGCAGGCCGTGCTCGCCGAGCAGCTTGGCTATGACGGGATCTGGCTGGCCGAGCAGAACCTGGTCAGCTTCCTGGCCGCGCCCGACCCGCTGCAGCTGGCGGCGACGATCGCACAGCGCACGAGCCGCCTGCGGATCGGCGTGGCGGTGTTCGTGCTGCCGTTTCACCACCCGCTGCGCCTGGCGGGGCAGATCGCGCAGATCGACCAGATGTGCGGCGGGCGCTTCGACGTGGCCTGCGGGCGCGGCGCCTCGCCGTATCAGATGCGCCAGTTCGAGAAAGAGATGTCCGAGCAGGACAGCCGGGCGTTCTTCGCCGAGCACCTTCAGATCATGGTCGACCACTGGACCGATCACTTCGCGCGCGCGCACGCGGGGCGTTTCTTCACCTATCCCAACGCGACCGTGCTGCCGCCGCCGTTGCAACAGCCGCACCCGCCGCTGTGGATCGCGGCGCTGTCGGCTCGCTCGATGCACTGGGCGATCGAGCTGGGGCTGCACTCCAACGCGATATTCAGCCCGTTTCGCGAGCCGTTCGCGCACGTCGAAGCGGTGTATGAGGCGTTCGAGCAGGCGTTGCGCGACGTCGGTCGCGAGCGTCGCGACGCGCAGTTCGGCGTCAACCGCATGACGTTCGTCGGGGCCGACGAGGGAGAGTGCCGGGAGGTGTTGCGCTACGTGCTGATGAACCATCGCATCATCGACCAGCAGCTCGGTGGCGTAGAGCAGGTGCGCGAGGGCGACTATGTGGTCGACGAGGCGATCAAGCAGGATGAGCCCGGCTTGGAGGAGATGTACGCGAACATCGCCTACGGCACCGCCTCCGAGGTGCGCGCCAAGCTCGCGCACTATGCCGAGCTGGGCGTTGACCTGTTCTCGGCCTGGCAGAACGTCGGGCCAGCCTCACGAGCAGGTGTGCGCGTCGATGGAGGCGTTTGCGCGCGAGGTCATGCCCTCGTTTCAAACGTCCGCCGGGCACGGATCGCCGGGTGCGAGCGCCGCGCCGGGCAGGGCGACGGCTGGCAGCGCGGAGAGTGCGCCGTGAGCGACCATAAGCCCGCCGCCGCCGCCGCCGCCGCCGCTGCTGCTGCTGCTGCCGCCGGCGCCGAGCCGGGCGCCGATCGGGCGTCGGAGGAGGAGAAGGAGGAGGTCCTGTACGAGGTGCGCGACGCGGTCGCGCGGATCGTCTGGAACCGGCCGGAGCGATTGAACGCGCTGAGCCCCTCGCTGCTGGACGCGTTTCGCGCGGCGCTGGCGCGAGCCGACGCGGACCCCGACGTGCGCGTGGTCGTGTTCTCGGGCGCGGGTCGCGCGTTCTCCTCGGGCGGGGACATCGTCCTGGACCGCGCTCGCACCGACGTGGGCCTGCCGGAGGGCGCCGACGTTGGCGAGTACATGCTGGCGATGCGCACCGAGCTGCAGGAGTGGCATGGCGACTACATCCGCCTGGCGGAGATGCGCAAGCCGGTGATCGCCCAGGTGCACGGCTGGTGTCTGGGTGGGGGCGCGTGGATGGCGGTGGCGGCGGACATCACGATCGCCGCCGACGACACCGTGTTCGGCCAGCCCGAGGTGCGCCAGGGGATGCCCGGGGGTGCGATCTGGGCGCTCGCGGGGGGCTGGAAGAACGCGCTGCGATACGCCCTCACCGGCGATCATTTCGACGCGGCGGAGGCGCTGCGAATCGGGCTGGTCAACGAGGTCGTGCCCCGTGCCGAGCTCGACGCGCGCGTGGACGAGCTGGCACGACGGATCGCGTTGCTGCCGCCGGAGGCGAGCGAGCTGAACAAGCGGATGATCAGGCGCGCGCTGGACGCGATGGGCTTCCGCGAGGCGCTGACGAGCACGGCCGAGGTCGCGGGCTGGCTGATGGGCGCGTGGCGCCGCGACGGCCAGGGAACGTTCGACGAGCGCGCCGCGCGCGAGGGCTTCTCGGCCGCGGCCCGCGCACGCGACGAGCCGTTTCGCCCGGAGCCGTTCGGCCCGCGCTCGGAGCGCGGTTCGTGAGCGGCGCGCGGGACTCATCGCCGCCGCGATCGCCGTCGCGGACGGCCGCGTCGAGTGTCACACCGAGGACCGACCCGTCGCGCGCTCTGCCGGCGGCCGGTGCGCACGCCGATCCGTCGCGTACGCCCGACTCCGCCATGCGCGCGCTGCAGCGGGCGATCCGCCCGCGCTCGGTGGCGATCGTGGGCGCTTCGGAGGATCCCTTGAAGTACGGCTCGCGCCTGGCGCGCAGCACGATCGAATGCGGCTATCCGGGCGAACTGCACCTGGTCAACCCGCGTCCTGGCGAGTTCATGGGACATCCGTTTAGGCCCAGCCTGCATGCGATCGAGGGCGCCCCCCCGGATCTGGTCGTGGTCGCGGTACCGGCCGTGCGCTGCCCGGAGGTGATCGCCCAGGCGGCGGAGCTTCACTGCGGCTGCGCGGTCGTGGTCGCGACCGGCTTCGCCGAGGTCGGCGCGCGCGCGCTGGAACGCGAGCTCGTCGCGGCGGCCGCCGGCTCGCAGCTGCGGATCGTCGGCCCGAACTGCCTGGGGCTGTATGCGGCGGCGGGTCAGATCAACGCTTCGGGCGACGCGACGATCCCGTCCGGGCGGATCGCGGTGGTCGCGCAGAGCGGGATCGTCGGCCTGTCGATCTGCCACCGCGCCAAGCGCCACCGCATGGGGATCAGTCATCTGTTCTCGATCGGCAACCAGGCGGACCTCGAATTCGCGGACTACTGCGACCTGCTCGCCGACGACGACGACACCGCGGTGGTGCTGCTCTACGCCGAGGGGTTTCGCGACCAGCCGCGCTTCCTGGCGTCGCTCGCACGGCTGGCCGAGCTCAAGCCGGTCGCGATCCTGCGCGGAGGGCGCACCGAGGCCGGGGCGGCCGCGGCCATGGCGCACACAGCCTCTGAAGCCGGGGACTCGGTGATGCTCTCGGCGGCGCTGGCGCGGGCGGGGGCGATCGAGGTCTTCAGCGACGGCGAGCTGCTGCTGGCTGCGCTGGCGTTCAACGATCCGACTACGCCGCTGCGTTCGCGCAGGATCTCGTTCGTGTCCGACAGCGGCGGCTATGCGGTCTCCGGCGCGGACTCCGCGGTCGAGCTGGGGCTGGAGCTGCGACCGCACCCCCCCGAGGTCATCGCCGCGCTGGATGAGGTCCTGCTGGAGCGCGCGTCCAAGCGCAACCCGATCGACATGATCGGCGGTCCGGAGCTGCGCGCGGATGTGTTTCAGAGCGTCGTGCGCGCGTGCCTGTCAAGCGCGCAGATCGACGGGGCGGTGCTGGTCGGCGGTTACGGCGGCTATGAGCACGTCGGCGGCGAGACGCTGCTGAAGCGCGAGGTGCGGGCGGCGATCGAGCTGGTGGAGGTGCGCGACGAGCTCGGCAAGCCGCTGGCGGTGGCGTCGCTGTACGAGGGCGAAGAGCACGCCGGCATCGCCCATCTGCGCGAGCACGGAGTGCCGGTCGTGGGGGACGTGCAGGATGCGTTGCGGATCATGGCGCTGAAGGCGCTGCGCGAGGAGCGGGTGCATGGCCTGCGCGACGGCGCGGTCTGAGGGCGCCGCCGGCCGGTCGACCTCGGTCCGGTTATGATGCGTTCTTCCAAAGATTTGAAGACGGTCGATGTCTGAGTTTGTGTGTTCGGGTAGATTCGCGTGGAAATATCGAAAATAAGGGTTCACCCACATGGGGAGGGGGAATGCATCAGATGAAGAAGCTCACCTGCTGTGCACTGACCGCCGCGCTGGGGCTTGCCGCCGCCGGCTGCGGATCGTCGTCGAGCTCCAGCGGCTCTGAACTCGCATCCGGGGCGCCGGTGAAGATCGGCTATCTGGCCTCGCTGACGGGCTTCTGCTCGACGTTCTCCCAGGAATACGTCAAAGGCGCGGAACTCGCGATCAAGCAGATCAATGCCCAGGGGGGCGTGCAGGGGCACAAGCTCGAACTGATCGTGCGCGACGACAAGGCGACGCCCAACACCGGCGTCAGCCAGGCGCGCGACCTGGTGCTGAGCAGCCACGTGAAATACCTCGCGGGGACGTGCTCGAGCGCGGTCGGCAAGAGCGTCGAGCAGCTGGTGGCCAACCCCAGCCACGTGCTGTACGTGGCGGGCGTCGTGGACCCGACGATCTTCGAAGGCGGGCCGAGCTCGTACATCTTCGGCACGCTGCCGACGGCCGCGGTGGAGGGTAAGAACGCCGCGGCGTACATGCGCGCGCACCCGCAGTGGAAGCGGATCGCGGTGATCTCAGAGGACTACAGCTACGGCTATCAGGTGACGGCCGCGTTCAAGAAAGCGATGCAGGGCAGCGGCCAGACGATCATCAGCCAGGACTATGTGACCAGCGGCGGCTCGGACTTCACCCCATATATAAACAAGGTGATCTCGGAGCATCCCGACGCGGTGTATTCGACGGTGATCACCGAAGACACGGTCACGCTCGTCAAGCAGGGGCTGCCGCTGGGCCTGTTTGAAAAGACCAATTTCTTTGGTGTCATGGATTACGGCACGATCGACGCGATGCCCAAGCCGCCGGTCGGCGTCGAGGGCTACACGTACTATCCCTCGGCGGCGATCTACCACACGCCGTTCTCACACGAGCTGGAATCGCTGGGCACGACCGTGGCCAACGGCGGTGCGGCGGGGGACGCGTTCAACCAGATTCAGATCATCGCGCAGGGGATCGACAAAGCGAAATCGACCGACCCGACCAAGGTCCGGGATGCCCTCGGCGAAGCCGAAGTGCAGACCGTGCAGGGAAACGTGAAGATCCACGCGTGTAACCATCTGATCGCGATGCCGATCGCGATGGGCACGGTGGTGGGAGCGACCAAAGCGCAGCCGTTCGCGCACTTCGACCCGCTGACGCTGGTGGACACGAACAAGTACTTCACATGCTGAGGGTCCGCGCCACGATCATCTCGACCCATGTCGGCTCGTGGCGCGAATCCTGACGACGGCGGCCGCGCGGCCACACGGAGATGAGGCCGCGCGCAGCCGGACATAGCCCGAGAGCAAAGGGCCGGCGGTGAGCGCGCAATGAGCCTGGCCACGTTCATCGACCAGCTGTTCGCCGGCCTGAGCCTGGCGTTCGTGCTGTTCTTCACCGCCGCGGGCCTGAACCTCGTGTGGGGCGTGCTCGGGGTGATGAACTTCGCCGCGGGCTCGGTGTACATGCTGGGCGCGTACCTGACGACCAGCGTGGTCGCGCGCCTGGGCGCCTCCGCGCTGGGCTGGACGGCGGCGCTGGTGCTCGTGCCGCTCGCGGTCGCGGTGCTGGGGGCCGTCGCGGAGGTGCTGCTGCTGCGCAGGACATACAGGGAGGAGGACGAGAACCAGCAGTTCATGCTGACGCTCGCGCTCAGCTATCTGATCGCGGGCGCGATCCTGCTCGTGTTCGGGACGCACTTTCGCACGGTCTCACTGCCTGGCGCGCTGAGCGGCAGCTGGAAGGTGCTGGGGGCGACGCTGCCGGTGTATACGTTTGTGACGATCGGGCTGGGTCTGCTCGTGACGGTGGCGATCTGGGTCGGGCTGTACCGCACGCGCGCGGGGCTGCTGACGCGCGCGGCGGTGGACGACCGCGAGATGCTGTCGGTGCTCGGCGTGGACGTGAACAGGCTGTACTCGGCGGTGTTCGCGGTCGGGATCGGGTTGGGCGCGCTCGGTGGCGTGCTGATCGCGCCGCAGGGAGCGGTCAGCACGAACCTGGAAACGACCGCGCTCGTGCCGGCGTTCATCGTCGTGGTGACGGGCGGGTTGGGGAACATGACGGGCGCGCTGCTGGCGGCGCTGACGATCGGGATCGCGCAGAGCTTCGCCACGCTGCAGGATGCGACGCTCGCGCAGCTGACGCCGTATGTGGTGATGAGCGTGGTGCTGCTCGCGCGCGCGGTCATGGGCCGGCGCGGCTGGTCGCTGGCGGGTGTGCGGCCTACCGGGCGCGGCAAGGCGGCGCCGTCGGCCGCGGGGTAGCGGTCGCGTGGCCGGCGAATCGCCAGCGCCGTCCCAGGGCGCTGACCGGCGTAGACGGGCGCTGCTCGCGGACGGCGGTCCCGCGCTCGCGCTGCTGATCGTCGCGGCGCTGCTGCCGGCGGTCGCCTCGACGGAGTACGTGCTGCTCGCCGCGTCGATGATCGTGACGGCGCTGGTGGCGGTGAGCTTCAACCTGCTGTTCGGGTACGCGGGGATGTTCTCGTTCGGGCAGGCGGTGTTCTACGGGCTGGGCGCGTATGCGACGGTGCTGCTGATGAACAAAGCCGGCCTGGGCTTCTACCTCGCGTTGGGGGGCGGGATCGCGGTGGCGGTGCTGGCGGGCGCGGTCAGCGGGGTGGTGCTCGTGCGGCTGGAGCCGGTCGCGTTCATCATGCTCACGTTCGCGCTGGGGGATCTGCTGCAGTTCGTGGCCGAACACTCGGTGAACCTGACGGGAGGAGACAGCGGCGTGATCGCTACGAGCCTGCCGGCGAGCTTGAATGTGATCGTGGACGTGAACGGCGTGTACTACACGATGCTGGCGGTGGCGGCCGTGGTGCTCGCGGGAGTGTTCGTGTTCGTGCGCTCGCGGGCGGGGCTGGTCGTGAGAGGGGTGCGCGAAGACGCGCTGCGTGCGCGCACGCTGGGCGTGGCGGTGGAGGCCAGGAAGCTGGGCGTGTTCGCGCTGGCGGCGGGCGTCGCCGCGGTGGGCGGCGGCCTGTCGGTGCTGTCCGAGCAGATCGTGTATCCGGATGTGTTCAACTGGAAGATCTCCGCGAACGCGCTGATCGTGACGCTGCTGGGCGGCGTGGGGCGGTTCTCCGGGCCGGTCGTGGGCGCGGTGCTGCTGGGGCTGATCGACTTCTACGCGGGCAAGCTGACGACGGATACGCTGCTGGTCGAAGGTGCGATCTTCATGGCGGTGATCCTGCTGGCGCCGCGCGGGGTGACCGCGCTGCGCATGGGCAGGAGATCGCCATCGCCATCGCCGGCGGCGGCAGCCTCGTCATGAGCCCGCCGGCACTGGAGCTGAGGGACGTGAGGAAGCGCTTCGGCGGCATCAAAGCCGTGGACGGCGTGTCGCTGAGCGTGCAGGCGGGCGCCAGGGTGGCGGTGATCGGGCCGAACGGCGCGGGTAAGAGCACGCTGTTCGGGCTGATCTCGGGCGAGCTGCGTCCGGACCAGGGAGATGTGCTGCTCGCGGGTCAGAGCATGCGCCGCGTCTCGGCACAACGCCGGGCGGGGCTGGGGCTGGGCAGGACGTTTCAGACCGCGCGCCTGTTCGCGGGGCTGACGGTGAGGGAGAACATCGAGCTGGCCCAGCTCGCCGGCGGGCGCCGCGAGGACGGTGTGGGCGACGCGCTGGAGGAGGTCGAGCTGAACTGGGGCCTGGAGCGCCCCGCGGGCGTGCTGGCGCAGGGGGAGCGCAAGCGGCTGGAGCTGGCGATGGTGCTGGCGGGCGAGCCGAGGCTGCTCCTGCTGGACGAGCCGACGGCGGGGATGGGCCACGACGAGCGCGCGGCGATCATGCAGCTGATCGTGGGTGCGGTGACACGCAGGGGCGTGACGATGGTGTTCACAGAGCACGACATGGACACGGTGTTCGCGCACGCGCAGCGGATCGTGGTGATGGATCGCGGCAAGCCGATCGCGGACGGGGCGCCACGGGCGGTGCGGGAGGACGCGCGGGTAAAGCAGGTGTACCTCGGCGCCGCGCCGCCCGCGAGTGGATGAGAGAAAGTGGCGGGTAATGGTGGGTGACCCGGGAGCCAGCCCTTCCAGCCAGCCCGGCCGGCGCCGGTCACCGCACCCGGCCGAGCAGCGGCAGCGCGGGCAACGGGCGATGCTCCAGATCAGAGGTCTGAACGCCCGATACGGCGCCAGCCATGTCCTGTTCGACGTCGACATGGAGGTGCGCGCGGGCGAGACCGTGGCGCTGGTCGGCAGAAACGGCGCGGGCAAGACGACGACGCTGCAGAGCGTGATGGGGATGACCGGCGTCGCGAGGACCGGCTCGATCAGGGTGGACGGGGTGGAGACGATCGGGATGCCCGCGCACAGGGTGGCGAGATTGGGGGTTGGGCTCGTGCCGGAGGGCAGGAGGGTGTTCGGGGATCTGACGGTGCAGGAGAACCTGCTGGTGGCGGCGGGCAGCGGGAGCCGTGTGCGATCGCAGGACGGAGGGGATGCGGTGCGGGAGAGCGCATGGCCGGTGGAGCGGGTGTTCGAGGTGTTCCCGCTGCTGGCCGAGGTGAAGAGGTCCAAGGGCGCATGGCTGAGCGGAGGCGAGCAGCAGGTGCTGGCGATCGCGCGCGCGTTGGTGGCAGACCCGCAGGTGCTCCTGCTGGACGAGCCGAGCGAGGGGCTGGCGCCGCGCGTGGTGGAGACGCTCGCCGAGCAGCTGGCGACGGTGCAGCGCGCGGGGCTGGCGATGGTGCTGGCCGAGCAGCACCTTGGGCTGGTGCAGGAGCTGGCCGGACGCGTGTATGGGCTCGACCGCGGGGTCGTGCGCGATCGGGGCGAGGCCGACGGATCGCGCGCGGAGTCGTAGGCTCGCCGCGGTAGCGCCGCAGCACACCGCAAGGTAAGGGCAGGCGCGCCGCGGGGGCTGGTTGTAGAGTGGCGATTCGATGCCGCAACTGCCCGTCTCGCAGTCACTGTACGAGCGCGCATCTCGTCATATCGCGGGCGGCAGCTCGCGCTCGACCCTGTTTACGCCGCCGTTCCCGCGGTATGCCATGCGAGGCTCCGGCCATGTGGTGGTGGATGTGGACGGTCACGAGCTGATCGACCTGCACGCGAACTACACCTCGCTGGTGCACGGCAATGCCTTTCCGCCGGTGCTCGATGCGGCGCAGGGCGCGCTCGCGGACGGGTCCTGCTTCGGAATGCCGACGCTGGCGGAGGCCCAGCTGGCCGAGCAGCTGGCCGAGCGCGTCCCGTGGGCGTCGCGCTGGCGCTTCACCGGGTCCGGGACCGAAGCCGTCATGGCGGCGGTGCGCACGGCCCGCGCGTTCACCGGACGCGACCTGATCGTGCGCTTCGCCGGGTGCTACCACGGCGGGGCGGACGCGCTGCTGAAGGACGGCGCCCGCGGCGTGCCCGCGGCCGCGCAGGCGGACGTTCTTACGCTTGCGCTGGGCGATCGCGACGCGCTCGCCGCCGCGATCGAGACGTACGCCGATCGGATCGCGGCGGTGCTGCTCGACCTGATGCCCAACCGGGCCGGCCTGACGGCGGCCGAGCCGTCGTTTGCGACGCTCGCGCGCGAGCTCACGGCCGCGTGCGGGAGCCTGTTGATCGTCGACGAGGTCATCACCTTCCGCCTGTCCCCGTGCGGCCTGCATGCCCTGTACGGCATCGAGCCCGATCTGCTGACGCTCGGCAAGATCATCGGCGGCGGCCTGCCCTGCGGGGCGCTCGCCGGGAGGGCCGAGGTCATGGGCGTGCTCGACCCGGCGCTGCCCGACGATGTGCCGCTCGCGGGCACGTTCGCGGCGAACCCCGTCACGATGCGCGCCGGGCTGGCTGCGCTGCAGGCGCTCGATGCGCCGGCGATCGCGCGCATCGACATGCTCGGCGAGCGTCTGCGCGCCGGCCTGCAGGCCGAGGGCTGCACCGTCACGGGGCGCGGGTCGCTGTTGAAGATCCACTCCCCCGAGCTGTCGGAGCTGTGGCGGCGCCTGTACGCCGAGGGCGTCCTGATCGCCGCCGATGGGCTGTGCTGTGTCAGCACCGTGATGGACGAGGCCGCGATCGACACCGCGCTCGATCGCTTCGCTCGCGCGGTGGGTGGGAAACAGGAATCGTGAACTCGAGCGGCCGTTTTGCAAGCAAACATGCAGATAGTCATAGGGAGATGTTTTGTCGGTAGACGTTCCGTCTGCGTGGTGAGAGAGTTAGGGGCATGCAATCCTCGAACCCCATGCGCGAACAGTTCGCTGAGAACCTGCGTCGCCACCGCGAGCGGACGGGCCTGTCCCAGGAGGCGCTGGGTGAGATCTGCGATCTGCACCGCACCGAGATCAGCCTGCTGGAGCGCTGCAAGCGCTCGCCGCGGCTGGAGACGATCGTTGTTCTGGCACACGGCCTGAAGCTTGGCTCGGTGGGCGAGCTGCTCGACCAGATCAGCTGAGCAGGTCCACCCGCAGCTCACGCCGTCTCGGAGCTCACGCCTTCGCGGGCGCCGGGCAGCGCTTCGAGCACGCGTATGGCCAGCGCCCGGTGCCCGCTGAAGGACAGCCCTGCGTAGTCGCGCTCCGGCCCGAGACCCGCGATCCACGCGCGCGTGTCGCCCACGACGCTCGCCTGCGGCTGCGCTTCGTTGGCCGGCGACTGCAGGCGTCCCTGCACGATCTCAAAGCGGCGTGTCGCCGGCCGCTGTGAGTCCTGCACCGTCAGCTCCAACGCTCCATCTGGCAGGCTCGGCACGTCTGTGAGCAGCACCGGCAGCAGTCCCAGCAGCGCCTGCACGTCCACACGCTCGCGCGCTTCGGGCACCGACCACATGTGCTTCATCCCCCAGCGCGCGAGCGCGTCCGCGATCGGCAGCAGCTCGCGCCCGGACTCGGTCAGCGCGAGCTCCACGCGCGGAGGCATCTCTTTGTATCGCGTCCGCGACAGCAGCCCCAGGGCGACCATCTGCTGCAGGTGCCTGTCCAGCACGCCGCTGCTGATCCCCGCGAGCTGGCGCTGCAGCTGCACCGGGCGCCGCAGGTCCTGTGCCAGCTGCTGCGCGATCGACAGCGTCCAGTGATCCCCCGTGGCGCTCAGCGCCCGCGCCAGCGGAGTCCACTGACTGTGGTACCGCGGACGCGACTCCTCGCCGGGACGGCCTTGCACACATGCAGTATAGTTTCACCAGTCCGATTGATCCAGCGTTTCCCGAGACTGTTTCTCAGCCTTTCAGAGTGAGAAACACTATTGGCAATGTCTGATAATCAGAACTAAAGTTAGAACGCGAATACACAGATGCTCTCGGGCTGAGCGGCTGCGCACAGGGATGTGCAGAGGCCGCACGAGCTTGAGCATCGTCTCACCTCTCCGGCGATGCTCGAGGAGAGATCGAGGCGTCCCCCCGACGATGCCAGGTCTCCGCGGGCGCCGCAGCCAAGAAAGGCGCGGCGCCTGTGAAGGCCTGGCCTGTTGCAGGCGCATGCCGGTGAGAAGGGCGCGGCGCCTGTGATCGCCTGGCCTCTTGCCGGCGCACGCGCCGCTAGCCTGGGCGACGCATGCCCATGTCCAGCTTCGATCCGCGGGTTCGAGAGTGGTTCGAGGCTGCCTTCGCCGCCCCGACGGCGGCCCAGGCCAGGGCCTGGCCGGCGATCGCGCGCGGCGAGAGCGTCCTGCTGTCGGCGCCCACCGGCTCGGGCAAGACGCTGGCCGCGTTCCTGTGGGCCCTGGACCGTCTGAGCGCTGAGCTCGCAGCCGAGGCATCCGCCGGCGGCGCCCCGACCGGGCGCAGGCGCGGCACGCGCGTGGTCTACGTCTCGCCGTTGAAGGCGCTCGCGTACGACATCGAGCGCAACCTGAGGGCGCCAATCCGAGGCATCGGCGCGCAGGACGTGCGCGTCGGCATCCGCACGGGAGACACGCCCCAGCGCGAGCGCGCCGCGATGGTCCGCAACCCGCCGGACATCCTTGTTACGACACCCGAGTCGCTGTATCTGATCCTGACCTCGCAGGCGCGCAGCATGCTGAGCGGTGTCGAGGCGGTGATCGTCGACGAGATCCATGCCGTCGCCCATTCCAAGCGCGGCTCGCACCTCGCGCTCACGCTCGAGCGCCTGGAGGCACAGGCAGGAGGGACGGTCCAGCGGATCGGCCTGAGCGCAACGCAGAACCCGCTAGAGGAGATCGGGCGCTTTCTCGTCGGCCCGCAGCGCGAGGTGACGATCGTCGACGTCGGCGCCCGCAAGCCGCTGGACCTGCGCATCGAGGTGCCGGTCGAGTCGATGAGCGAACCGAGCGGCCCGGTCGGGCCGGACGGGCTTGCATCCGACCCGCTGGAGCCCGTCGCCGGGGGCGAGTCGACGCGCTCGTCGATCTGGCCGGCGATCTACCCCGAGCTGCTCGAGCTCGTCGAGTCTCATCGCTCGACGATCGTGTTCGTCAACAACCGCCGCTCGGCCGAGCGCGTCGCGCTGCGGCTGAACGAGCTCGCCGCTGGGCGTGACGCGGAGAACGGCTCGGACCCGGTGAAAGGCTCAGGGGCGGCGAAGGGCTCGGAGGCGGTGAAGGGCTCAGGGGCGGTGGAGGGCTCGGAGGCGGCGGACCGTGGGCAGGCTCCGGCTGACATCGCGCGTGCCCATCACGGCTCGCTCGCGCGCGAGGAGCGCACGAAGGTCGAGGAGCTGCTGAAGGCCGGCGAGCTGCCGTGCCTGGTCGCCACCAGCTCGCTCGAGCTGGGGATCGACATGGGCGCGGTCGATCTCGTCGTGCAGATCGAGTCGCCCAAGTCGGTCGCGCGCGGACTGCAGCGCATCGGCCGGGCGGGTCACGGGGTCGACGAGGTCAGCACCGGGCGGATCTTTCCCAAGTTCCGTGGCGACCTGCTCGAGTGCGCGGTCGTCGCCCGGCGCATGCACGAGGGCCTGATCGAGCCCACCGTCGTCCCGCGCAACGCGCTGGATGTTCTCGCCCAGCAGATCGTCGCCATTGCCGTCGCGGCCGAGCCGGCGGGAGCCGGTCGATCAAAGAGATCGGTCGCACCCGGATCAGATGCACCCGAGGGTCCCGGCGCCACGTTCTCGGAGGGGGGCGTGTCTGTCGATTGGCTGCACGAGCTCGTCAGGCGCACCCACTCCTATGCCGAGCTGTCGCGCGAGCTGCTGGAGAACGTGCTCGACATGCTCGACGGGCGCTACCCCTCCAAGGAGTTCGGCGAGCTGCGCGCGCGGATCGTGTGGGACCGTCTCGCCGGCACCATCCGCGCGCGCAAGGGCTCGCGGCAGCTGGCGATCGCCAACGCCGGCACGATCCCCGACCGCGGGTTGTTCGCGGTGACGCTGCCCGACGGGCGGCGCGTGGGCGAGCTCGACGAGGAGATGGTCTACGAGGCGCGCGCCGGGCAGGCGTTTCTGCTCGGCGCCTCCAGCTGGCGGATCGAGGAGATCGGGCGCGACCGCGTGATCGTCACCCCGGCGCCCGGCGCTCCCGGGGCGGTGCCGTTCTGGAAGGGCGACACCGTCGGGCGCCCCAAGGAGCTCGGCAAGGCGATCGGCGCGTTCTCGCGCTGGGCGGTCGACCAGGAGCCGGAGACGCTGCAGCGCGACTACGACCTCGACGAGCGCGCTGCGCGCAACCTGCTCGCGTACCTGCGCGAGCAGCAGTCGGCCACGCGCGTGCTGCCCAGCGAGCGCACGATCGTGCTCGAGCGCTTCCGCGACGAGATCGGCGACTGGCGATTGTGCGTCCTCTCGCCCTATGGCGGGCGCGTCCACGCCGCGTGGGGGCTCGCACTGTCCGCGCGCATCCGCGAGCGCCTCGGCCTGGAGGCCGACGCGATCTGGTCTGACGACGGGATCGTGCTGCACCTGCCCGATCTCGATGCCGACGAGGCGGAGTCATTGCCGTCGGCCGCCGAGCTCGTGCTGCTCGAGCCCGACGAGGTCGAGCAGGCGGTCACCGCCGAGCTGGGCGGCTCGGCGCTGTTCGGGGCGCGCTTTCGCGAGAACGCGTCCCGCGCGCTGCTGATCCCCCGCGCCTACCCGGGGCGGCGCACGCCGCTGTGGCAGCAGCGCCTGAAGGCCCAGAACCTGCTCGAGGTCGCGCGCCGTTACGAGGACTTCCCGATCGTGCTGGAGACCTACCGGGAGTGCCTGAAGGACGTGCTCGACGTCCCCGGCCTGCAGGAGCTGCTGCGCGGCCTGCACACGCGCAAGATCTCGCTCGTCGAGGTCGAGACGCAGACCGCCTCGCCGTTCGCGTCCTCGCTGCTGTTCGACTACGTCGCCACGTACATGTACGAGGGCGACACCCCCAACGCGGAGCGCCGCGCCGCCGCGCTGTCGCTCGACCGTGATCTGCTGCGCGAGCTGCTCGGACAGGAGGAGCTGCGCGAGCTGCTCGACCCCGACGCGCTCGCGCGCATCGAAGACGATCTGCAGCACCGCTCGGAGATCGCGCGCGCGACCGGTCGCGACGGCCTGCACGACGTGCTGCGCCGCGTCGGCGACCTGAGCGCCGAGGAGGTCGCCGCGCGCGTGTTCGAGGGGATCGACTCGCAGGGCCTGCTCGACGAGCTGGAGCGCGAGCGGCGTGCCATTCGCCTGCGCCTCGGCGGGGAGGAGCGCTACGTGGCGGCCGACGAGGCCGGGCTGTACCGCGACGCGCTCGGCGCCGTGTCGCCCGGCGGGTTGCCCGAGGCGTTCCTCCTCGACGTCCCCGACGCGCTGCGCGAGCTCGTCGCACGCTTCGCCCGCACGCATGGACCGTTCAGCGCGGAGGAGCTGCGCGCCCGCTACGGCGTGGACACGGGCGCCGTCCTGCGCGAGCTCGAGCGCGACGGACAGCTCGTGCGTGGAGAGATCACCCCGACTGCGGCCGCCGACGTTCCGCCCACCCGCGAGGCGGGCTCGGTCCCGCTCGTGCCCTCGAATCCTCCGAGCCCGCCCTCACAGAGGGCGGGCTCGTCCTCCCACCGCGGGAGTGAGCGGGAGTGGTGTGACGTCGAGGTGCTGCGGCGCCTTCGACGGGCCTCGCTGGCCGCCCTGCGCAAGGAGATCGAGCCGGCCGACCAGAGGCGCCTGGCGGCCTTCCTGCCGTCCTGGCAAGGTCTCGACAGGCATTCCAGCGCGGGAGCCGGTATCGACCGTCTCCGCGAGGTTCTGGTGCCGCTGCAGGGGCTCGCGCTGCCCGTCGAGATCTGGGAGCGCGACGTGCTGCCGCGGCGCACCGGCGCCTATTCGCAGACGTGGCTCGACGAGCTGTGCGCGAGCGGAGAGGTCGTGTGGGTCGGCGCCGGTCCACTCGGGCGCTCCGGGCGCGTCGCGCTGTACTTCCGCGAGGACGCTCCCGCCATCGGGCCGCCCCCCGGGGATCTCCTGCGCGCGCCGAGGCCTCTGCGCCGAACGCCCCCGAGCACGACCTGCTGCGCGCGCGGCTGGCAGACGGTCCGTCGTTCTTCACCGACCTGCTCGCCGAGCTCGACGCGCCCGCCGAGGCGCTGCGCGAGGCGCTGTGGGACCTGGTGTGGGCCGGGGAGGTCACCAACGACGCCTGGGCGCCGCTGCGCGCGCCGCGCCTGGCGCTCGCCCGCGCCGAGCGCGCCCCGGGCGGCCCCGCGGGGTTTGCCGATCGGCACCCCGGGCGCTCGACCGTCGGGCGCCCGACGGCGACGACCCGGTCGCGCTTTGCCGGACGGCGGCGCAGCGGAGCGCAGTCTCAGGTCCAGGGGCGCTGGTCGCTGGCCGAGCGCGTCTTTCGTGGTGGGACCGAGGGGCCGGCAGGCGCCGCCGAGCGGCGGCGCGCGCTGGCCGAGCTGCTGCTCGAGCGTTACGGCATCGTCACGCGCGAGCAGGTGCTCGCCGAGGGCATCAGGGGAGGCTTCGCGATGCTCTACGACACCTTCGCCAACCTCGAGACGCTCGGCGTCTGTCGCCGCGGCTACTTCGTCGAGGGCATGGGCGGCGCCCAGTTCGCGCTGCCTGGCGCCGTCGAGCGGCTGCGCGCCGGCCGGCCTTCGAGCGCCCCCGGCCCGGCCGGCGGCGCGGAGATCGGTGGGGGACCCGGCGGGGCCGGGCGCGCGCTGGTGATCGCCGCCGCCGACCCCGCGCAGCCCTACGGCGCCGCGCTGCCGTGGCCCAAGCGTGAGGGGACGCAGTCGCGTACGGCGCGCGTCGCGGGCGCGTACGTCGTCCTCGTGGCCGACGAGCCGGCCCTGTACGTCGAGCGGGGTGGGCGCAGCCTGGTCACGCTCGCCGACCGAGATCGCGTCGTCGAGGCCCTCGCGGCGCTCGCCGAGGCCGTCCGCGGAGGCCGGATCGGGCGGCTCGCGCTCGAGCGGATCGACGGCGAGCCGGCGATCGGATCACAGTGGGAGACGTTGCTCGCCGACTTCGGCTTCCGCACGGGACCTCGCCGGCTGACGCTCAGCGCCTGATCGGCGACGCGCGCGGCGGCTGTCGGGCGACGTTCTCGAAAGTCGAGAATTCCCTGTGTTGAAGCGAGATCCGACCACCGGAACAGTGCCTTTTGCGCAGCTGTCCGAATCTAATTGTCTGTCGGACATTCGGAGGTAGCGGAAACACTGCTGGAAACATTCGACCAATACTGTTATAAAAAACTTGCAATCTGTTTTGATTTTGCCTATCTTCTAGAACCGTGGGGATCAGCGGAACTCAGAGGGATGTCGCGCCGTTGTACCGGAGACTGCCCCATGGGCCACACGGTATGAATCGCGAGGATGTCGCCAGACATCAGCGCGCGCGGCTGTATGGCGCGATGATCGAGTCGATCTCCCAGCGGGGCTACGGCTCGACCACCGTCGCGCACGTGATCGGGCTTGCGGGCGTTTCGCGGCGGGCCTTCTACGAGCAGTTCTCCAACAAGGAAGAGTGCTTTCTGGCGACCTACGACATCGTCGTGGCGCGCTCGCGCAAGACGGTGCTCGAGGCGTGGGGCTCCGAGCGCGGCTGGGCCAACCGTCTGCACGCGTCGTGCAAGACGTTCCTCGACGACATCGTCACCGACCCGAAGGGCGCGCACCTGGTGCTGATCGACTCGCTCGGCATCGGCTGCAAGGCGCGCGAACGGCTGCACCTCGCCGGCTCGGCCTACGAGCGTCTTGTCGCGGCGGCCTTCAGAGCATCACCGGACACCGCGCCGATGCCCGCGATCGCCTCGCGCGCGATCGTCGGGGGCGTCCGTCATGTCGTCTTCAACCGTCTGCGCGAAGACCGCGTCGGAGAGCTGCGCACCCTCGCCGACGAACTGCTGGACTGGGTCGAGGCCTACCGCTCGCCCGCGACCACGCGGCTGAACGCGATCGCCCTGAAAAAGCCGCCGGACATCCCGCCGGCGCCGGCGGCGTTCCTGGCCAGCGACGACAAGCGCGCGCGGGTGCTCGGCTCGGTTGTGCACCTCACCCTCGACGAAGGCTACGCCGAACTGACCGACCCTCAGATCGCCCAGTTCGCCGGCATCTCCACCGAGGCCTTCCACAAGCAGTTCGCCAGCAAGGAAGAGTGCTTCCTCGCGGTCGTCGACGAGTTCGCCCAGGAAGCGCTCGACTCCGTCGAGCGAGCGATCGGCGGCATCGCCACCTGGCCGGAGGCGGTCCCCGTCGCGGTGACGGCCTTCATCGACTACGTCGTCGCCCATCCCGCGCTGCTGCGGATGGCGTTCATCGACCTGTTCGAAGTCGGCCCGGGCATGATCGGGCGTATGACCAAGTCGATCGACCGCTTCACCGCGCTGCTGATCGCGGGCGGCCCCGAACCGCGCCGCGCTCCGGAGGTCGCCCCCGAAGCCATCACGGGCGCGGTCTGGGACATCGTCAGCGCGTACGCGTCCAACGACCGCCTGCGCTACCTGCCGTGCCTGGCCGACCACATCGCGTTCGTCGCGCTCGCCCCCTACACCGGCCCCAAGGTCGCGATCGACACGATCGAGGAAGCCCGCTTCGGCCCCAAACCGGCGCCGAGCCAACCGGCCACGTAGATCTAGCCGGCCGCGTAGACCTCTTACCGGGTTAAGTGATCGTGCATTGAGCGGCGCTGTATCCCGGCGGGTCGGCGCCCGCGACGCTCTGATGGCCAGCGGTCGTCGTCCGCTTGACCTGCTCCAGCACCTTGCCGCCTCGGTGCCACTGGAAGGTCACGACCCCTCTCAGCGTGTATCCCGAGCTGCCCTTCGCCGGCACGAGCTGGAAGCTGGCTCCCGCCCTGCCGTGCCGTCTTCGCCGCCCCCACCGCGATGAAGCCCGAGTCCGCGCCGTGCGCGAGGTTCACCCAGACGTTTCCTTTGGCTTCCAGGTACTGCAGCTGAAAGCGCATGTACATCGTGTCCTTGTCGTGGCTGTTTCCGGGCATCGAGCCGCGGACCCCGACCGTGTTCGGCTCGTTTGCCGGGTTGCACACGTCGACCGTCGCCCACAGCTGTCGCGACTGCAGCAGGGAGTGTCCGCTCACGACGACCCGCTTCCCGACAGGAGCGCCCGGTGCCGTGGCCGTGGCGGACGGCGCCGGCGCAGCCAGAGCGACCGCCGCGATCAGCAGCGTGAACGCGATCCAACGGGCCTCCCCCGTACGACGAGCCATACCCCTGAAGATAGCGCCCGGTATCGCCTGCGTGGGCCGGTTGGTGTGGCCGGCGCGGTGTGATATTCCTGCGCCATGGCCGGCATGCTCTCAACGGAGGTCGTCGAGCTGCTGGCGCGCGTACCGGTGTTCTCGACGCTCGTCCCCGGCGATCTGGAGCGCATCGCGGAGCTCGCCGTCCCGCGCGAGTTCGAGCCCGGCCAGGTGGTGTTCCGCGAGGGCGACTCCAGCGACACCTGCTACGTCGTGCGCTCCGGCCGCGCCCGCGCCGTGCGCGAGCACTCCGACGGGCGCGTCATCACGCTCGCCACGTTCGGCCCGGGCGACATCTTCGGCGAGCTGGCGATGTTCGAGGACGAGCTGCGCTCGGCGACCGTCGAGGCGGTCGAGCCGACCACCGTCGTGGCCGTGCTCGGCCCCGACATGCGCCGGCTGATGACCGAGCACCCAGAGATCTCGACGCGCCTGGTGATCGCCCTCGGCCGGCGCCTGCGCGAGATGAACGAGCGCCTCTCGCGCCAGTCCTTTCAGACCGTGCAGAGCCGGGTGGCGGTGGTCCTCAGCGAGCTGGTCGAGCAGGAGGTCGCCGCGGGCAAGAGCTCCTGCGAGGTGCTGGTCACGGCCACCCAGGCCGACCTCGCGCAGCTGGCCGGCTCCTCGCGCGAGTCGGCCAGCCGCTTCCTCGCGGTGCTGGAGCGCGCCGGCGTCATCTCCCAGGGGCGCGGGCGCCTGGTCGTCCACGATCCGCGGGCTCTCGAGCAGTATGTCTTCTAGACCGTCTAAGCCCGCGAAGGCGACGGGCGCCAAGCGGACGCGCAAGGCCAAGGCGCGCGAGTTCTCCGCCGGCGGGGTAGTCGTGCGTGGCGATCAGGTGGTGACGATCGTGCCCACGCGCCGCGCGGCTGACGGCTCGCGCGTGCTCGCGCTGCCGAAGGGGCACGTCGATCCCGGCGAGAGCCCGATCCAGGCGGCGCAGCGGGAGGTGCGCGAGGAGACGGGGATCGTGGCCGAGCCCGTGTGCGAGCTGGGCGAGTCGCGCTACTGGTACCGGCGGGATGGGCAGACGATCCCCAAGTCGGTGTCCTTCTACCTGTTCTCCTACGTGGGGGGCGACACCGCCGATCACGACGACGAGGTCGAAGAAGCCCGCTGGATCGGTCTGAGCGAGGCCCAGACAGAGCTAAGCCACGCCGCGGAGCGCGAGATGGTGACGCGAGCGATCGCCGTCTTGGAGGAAGAACGCAAAGACCGATAGCCTGCCGTTCCTGATGCAGGTCCTCAACTTCTACTCCACGATCTTCGCCGATGAGCTCCTGCGCGGTCGCAAGACCGCGACCATCCGGCTCGGGGACAAGTCCGGCAAGTACCGCAAGAACCAGGCCGTGCTCGTCACGATCGGCTACCAGTACTCCCCCCGCGAACGGATCTTCGAGGCAGTCATCGACCAGGTCGAGGTGATGCGCCTCGCCGATCTCTCCCCGCGCGACATCAAGCACGACAACCCCGAGTTTCGCCGTCACGAGGAACTCATCCATTTCCTCGAACAGATCTACGGCCGCACCGTCTCGATGGACGACACGGTCACGGTCGTGCGCTTCTCGCAGATCCTGGACAAGCCCGCCGGCATGACCGAGGCCATGAAGGGCTTCGGCGGCGCCCAGAATTGATCTCCCCCCGCTTGGGGTCGCCGCCGAAAGCGCTCCCGTAACGCCGGCGACTGCGGTAAGCGGCTTGGACCGCCCTGGATGCAACGACTGGCTTCCGGCTTACCCACCAAACTTAACCGGCGAACTCCCCGCGTCTTCTATATATTGGGGTGGCCCTTGGCACTCTCCCCCCATGAGTGCCAGGCAGGCTGCAGTTGCGTTCCCAACTATCGGAGGTTCTTTCGACATGAAGCTCAAGCCCCTGGGCGATCGTCTGATCGTGCGGGCGATCGAGGAGGAGCTGACCACTGCGAGTGGTCTCGTCCTCCCCGACACCGCGAAGGAGAAGCCGCAGAAGGGCGAGGTCCTCGCCGCCGGCGATGGCAGGCTCGACGATGACGGTAAACGCATCCCGCTGGACGTCAAGAAGGGCGACGAGGTCCTTTACAGCAAGTACGGCGGGACCGAGATCAAGGTCGACGGGGAGGATCTGCTCGTGTTGCGCGAGTCCGATGTCCTAGCCCGCGTCGAGTCATAAAGGAGATCTGAGAGACACCATGGCTCACAAGGAACTGAAGTACAGCTCAGAGGCCCGCAAGTCGCTGGAGGCGGGCGTCGACGCGGTCGCCAACGCGGTCAAGGTCACGCTCGGCCCCAAGGGCCGTTATGTCGTGCTCGACAAGAAGTTCGGCGCCCCGACGATCACCAACGACGGCGTCACGATCGCGCGTGAGATCGAGGTCGAGGACGTGTTCGAGAACCAGGGCGCGCAGCTGGTGCGCGAGGTGGCCACCGCCACCAACGACGTCGCCGGCGACGGCACCACCACCGCCACCGTGCTGGCCCAGGCGATCGTTCGCCAGGGCCTGAAGAACGTCGCGGCCGGCGCCAACCCCCTGGCGCTCAAGCGCGGCATCGAGCGGGCCGTCGACGAGGTCGTCGTCAACATCGCCTCGCAGTCCAAGGAGGTCTCCGGCAAGGACCAGATCGCCCGCGTGGCGACGATCTCCGCCGGCGACGACGACATCGGCGACGTGATCGCCGACGCGATCGAGAAGGTCGGCAAGGACGGGGTGGTCAACGTCGAGGAGGGCCAGACGTTCGGCATGGACCTCGAGTTCACCGAGGGCATGCAGTTCGACAAGGGCTACATCTCGCCCTACATGGTCACCGACCAGGACCGCATGGAGGCGACCCTGGAGGATCCGTACATCCTGATCGCCAACTCGAAGATCGGCTCGGTTCGCGACGTGCTGCCGGTGCTCGAGGCCGTGATCCAGTCGGGCAAGCCGATCCTGATCATCGCCGAGGACGTCGAGGGCGAGTCGCTGGCGACGCTGGTCGTCAACAAGCTCCGCGGGACGTTCACCGGCGTGGCCGTCAAGGCGCCGGGCTTCGGTGATCGCCGCAAGCGGATGCTCGAGGACATCGCGATCCTCACCAACGCCGAGGTCATCACCGAGGACATGGGCCTGAAGCTGGAGAACACCCAGCTCTCCCAGCTCGGACGCGCCCGTCGTGTGGTCGTGGCTAAGGACACGACCACGATCGTCGACGGCGCCGGTGACGCGGAGGCGATCAAGGGCCGTATCAACCAGATCAAAGCCGAAATCGAGAACACCGACTCGGACTTCGACCGCGAGAAGCTGCAGGAGCGCTTGGCCAAGCTCTCCGGCGGCGTCGCCGTGGTCAAGGTCGGAGCGGCGACCGAGACGGAGATGAAGGAGAAGAAGCACCGCGTCGAGGACGCTCTGCAGGCGACCCGGGCCGCGCTGGAGGAGGGCATCGTGCCCGGTGGCGGTGTCGCGCTGCTGCAGGCCTCCTCATCGGTCACGGTCGACGGCGACGGAGACGACGACGAGAAGACGGGCGCGCGCATCGTTCTACGCGCCCTGGAGGAGCCGCTGCGCCAGCTCGCCGAGAACGCGGGCCTGGAGGGCTCCGTCGTCGTCAACGACGTACGCAAGGCCAAGAAAGGCCAGGGCCTGAACGCCGCCACCAACGAGATCGTCGATCTCGTCGCGGCCGGCGTGATCGACCCGGCGATGGTCACGCGGTCGGCGCTGCAGAACGCTGCGTCGATCGCCAAGAACATCCTCACGACCGAGGCGATCGTCGCCGAGGTTCCGGAGAAGGAAGCCGGCGGTATGCCCGGCGGTGGCGGGATGCCGGACATGAGCGGGATGATGTAGTCCCGCTCTTCAAGAAATTCTGATCATCGGTCGATGATCGAAGCGAGGGCCCGGCAGGATGCCGGGCCCTTGTTGTGCGTGGTCCATGCCATCTCCGCAGGCAGTAGAGGTCCGGATATTTCCGCGGATGGCCCAGCTTGCCCGATTGCTTGTGCGTGTGGCAATAATCGGAAACGCCCCTGGTGCTTTTCGTCTGAGGTCGGGAGAGTTCATGGATCATGCCTCGCACCCCAGCCAAGGCGCCTCGGTCCGGTCCGACTATTCCGCTGTATCGAAAGCTGCGGCCGCGTCCGAACGGTCTTGGCAAAGAGGAGGTCGAAAGCAACCAGCGTGCACGCCTGTTCGGCGCGATGATCGAGTCGGTCGCGATCAGGGGCTATGGCGCGACGAGCGTGGCGGAGCTGAGCAGGCTGGCCGGGGTCTCCAAGCGGACCTTCTACGAGCGGTTCTCCAACAAGGAGGCATGTTTCCTGGCCACGCACGACAAGATCGTGGAATGCGTGGTCGAGCGCATGGTTGCGGCCCGCCGCACCGAGCAGGACTGGGAGGCAGGGCTGCGCCGCTTTGTCGAAGCGTTCGTGCTCGCGGTCGCCGATCAGCCCAAGGCGGCGCGGCTGGCGCTCGTCGAGGCTCCAGGCGCTGGGGCGGCGGCGCTGGCCCGGGCCGATGGCTCAAGGCGAAGGCTCGAACGGATGGTCGCCTCGATCTTCGACGAGGCTCCTCATGGGGTGGGGCTGCCACCCGCGGTCGTGAAGGGGATCGTCTGCGGGTTGGAGCGCGTCGTGCGCCGGCGCTTGCTCGAGGACCGAGTGTATGAATTGCCTGCGCTTGCTGGCGAGCTGGCGTCCTGGGCACTCTCCTATGCTTCTCCGGCGGTCGCCGAGCTGCCGGCCTCAGCCCCCACGCACCGCGATCGAGTTGAGGGCTCAATGCCTTGGTCACGCGTCGGTGCTCGAACGGGGGGCGAGCGCGCGCGCATCCTGCGCGCAGCCGCTGAGATCGCTGCCGGCGAGGGTTATGCCAGGCTCACCCCTGCGCAGATCGCGCGTCGCGCCGGGGTCTCCAAGCAGGCGTTCTGGGGATGTTACGAGAGCGCCGAGGAGTGCTTTCTCGATGCCCTGGATCTCGTCTGGTTGGAAGCATTGACGTCTGTGGCAACCGCGTCGCGCGCCGCGGGGAACGGAGCGGAGGGCGCCTACCACGGGATTGCCCTGCTGATGGATCAGCTGGCCGAAGACCCGGTGCTGCGCGGTCTCGTCTTGGTGGAGACCGTCGGCGCCGGCTCTGCCGGCATCGAGCGCAGGGAACGGCTGCTGGGGCGGTTCGTCGACCTGCTTGCGGACAGGCTGTCGGACTCCTCGCAGCCGTCCGGCGTGGTGGCGGAGGCAATCGTCGGGGCTCTGTGGGGCCTCGTCCACTATCACGTCGCGAGGGGCGAGGCACATGTTCTGCCTGAGCTGTGCGGCCATGTGGACTTTGTCGCGCTGGCGCCGGTGGTAGGCGCCGAGACCGCCGTGCGTGTGGTCCTCGGCGAGGAGCGCGCTGTCCCCAATGATGGAGCAATGAGCGCAATAGCCGCATAGGTGGAGCTGAGCGCGGGCGCTTGAACAGGAGGCGCGGGAGGGGTCCGGCCGGGGACAGAGACATTCCTTGGGGCTATTACCGAAGATTGTCTCCGTTCCGCCGATACGCCACGATCTGCGACAAGCCCCCGCATGTGCACATAGTTCGACTATCAGGATTTTGGATGCGTCCAGGCTATCCCGACCGCCGGCATTTACAGCTCCTCTCGACATCTGTTAGACAGTCGCTGTGCCTCTGTCGAGGCGTGTTCGTCAAGGCGGAGGGCGTAGAAAAGAGAAACGGCCCGTGACTGTCATCCGTAAGGGGTGAGCACCTTGAGCCGGGTCATAGTCATCGCCTCGGCCCTGGGGCTGGGGCTGGGGCTCAAAACTCCATAGAACAAGGAGCAGTAGACGAAATGAAACAAACTAGAATAGCGGGGCTGATGCTCGTTGCGGTGCTCGCGGTCGGTGCGATTGGTGTTTCCGTGGCGTCGGCGATGATCGAATCAAAAGCGGAATTCATCAAAAATGGAATAAAAACCAAAAACAATTTTACGGGGAAAAGTCGGGCAGGGTTAGAACCAACACTGACCACAACGCTCACGACGATAAAATGTAAAAGTGATACCTCTACTGGCAAAATCAGTGGAGACAAAACGATGTCAGTCGAAAATTTTATAATTACTCTTAAAGAATGCAAAGCGACCACCAATGGCGGATGCGCAGTTAATAGCGAAGGCGCAGGCAATGCGGAAGAAATAGTGGTAGGCCCGCTCAAAGGGACACTTGGTCGAGTAATGTCGAAAGAAGCCACGAGTGAAGTCGGCCTCGTTCTTGAAGGGCCGGGATCGATGTTCGTTACACTCTTAGGCTCATGTCTGACAGTTACCCCTACCAAAGTTACAGGAAAAATTGCTGGCGAAGTTACTCCAATCAATAAAAGCCAACTAAAAAGTGAACTAATCTTCGAAGCGACTGGGAACAAACAAAAGATCAAAAAAGTCTGCTTATTACCTTTTGGAACTTTACCATGTGTAGGAATATTAAATGAACCCGTATTGGAAGCCTTTGCCGCTGAAGTCGGAGCTGTGATGGCCGCAGAGGAACTCACATTTGAAGAAAATACAGAAGTAAAAGCAAGCTGAAGTATAAGACAACAAGGTGGTCAGAGAAGCTCTGTGCGGCGCGACTCCTAAGCCCGCGTCGCACAGACGATCAGTTGCCGATCATCCACTCCATCGGACGCGGTGCGACCAATGGCCCTCGGCAACAAGGATCCAGTGGCGTGCATCTCTATACCATGGGTCGTCAATTTGGAGCGCCGATGTCTTGACAACCCGTGATGCGCCACATCTCGCGCGGGACAGAGACATCCCCGGTTGAACTCTCCCGGAGATTGTCTCCGTTTTGTCTATGCGCTGCGATTCCGCGAGAAATCCCTGCTTATGGCCGTAGTTCTAGAATCCGAGCTTCAGCGTATCCCAAACTGTCCCGATCGCTGATCTTGTTTGCGCGTGGCGGCATCTGTTAGACAGTGGCTGTACCCCTGTCTAGATGTGCATTCGTCAAGACGGAGGTATAGAAGCAGGGAACGGCCGTGGCGTGTCATCCCGCAGGGGGGTGAGCGTTTGGAGCCGGATCATGGTCATCGCCCCGGCCTTGATGGCTGGGGCTCAAACAGGAGCATGTACGATGCGCACGAGGCCTCCGCAGGTTGGTGTCTCATCGATGGGGCTCTGCTTGCACGGTACTAGTATCCCTAGGCTTGCTTGTGGACGATTATCCGGGAGCAAACCAAAAACTGGTGCTTGCGTCAGTGGGGTAGACTCGGTTAGGCTCCTCGTTGCGGTGAGGGTTGTCGTGCCACCGCGTGCTCCGCAGAACAAGGAGCAGTAGACGACAATGAAACGAATCAAAATAGCAGGGTTGGTGCTTGTGGGAGTGTTGGCGGTCGGTGTGATCGGTGTTTCCGTGGCATCGGCGATGATCGAATCAAAAGCGGAATTTATCAAAGGTGGAGTTAAAACCAAAAATGGTTTCACGGGGAAAAGTCGGGCAGGGTTAGAACCAACACTGACCACCCTACTCAATACGATAAAATGTAAAGGTGGCGATACCTCCACTGGTAAAGTCAGTGGCGATAAAACAATGTCCGTCGAAAATGTTGTAGTTACCTTCAAAGAATGCAAAGCGACCACTAATGGGGAATGTGCAGTTAAAAGCGCAGGTGCGGGGAATGCGGAAGAAATCGTGACGGCCGCACTCAAAGGGACACTCGGCCGAGTCATGTCGAAAGAAGCTACGAGTGAAGTCGGTCTTGTTCTTGAAGGCCCGGGATCAGTGTTCGTTACCCTCGAAGGATCATGTCTGACAGTTACTCCAACTAAAATTACAGGGAAAGTTACTGGCGAAGTCACTCCGATCAACAAAAGTCAGCTTACGGGTGAAGTGATCTTCGAAGCGACTGGGAACAAACAGAAGATCAAAAAAGTCTGTTTATTACCTTTCGGCGCTTTACCGTGCGTCGGAACGTTAAATGAACCAGTGTTGGAAGCCTTCGCCGCTGAAGTAGGATCTCAGATGAGCGCAGAGATACTTACCTTTGAAGAAAGTACAGAAGTAAAAGCAAGTTAAAGTATAAAACAGAAGGACTCGAAGAACAACAACGATAACAGGGAGTAGTCGAAGGAGTTCTGTGCGGCGCAGGCTGAAGCTGCGCCGCACAGCTTGCAGTTATCTATCGGATGGGCGATGAAGCGGCCGCGAGCTGTCGGTCAGTTTTAGATCGTGGAGGAGGAACAGGATATGGGTAAAGCGGCGTTGAGGAAAGCATCGCTTAAATGCACGATATGCGTCACTGTTGTGGTCATGGTTTGCATGCTGCCGTCGTGCCCCTCCGTGCTGGCCGCCGGCGACGCTAACAGGGGGAGCTGTGCCGAGTTTCCTGGGACGGAAGCTTCGCCTGGTTTTCGGAGTTTTCTGCCTGATTGTCGTGCGTATGAGATGGTGACGCCTCCTTACAAGGGTGGACAGCCCACATTCAGAGTATCCTCGGTGTCGTTGCCGATGTCTGTGGACGGTGAGCATCTCTTGGGTCTGGATTTTGGGGGTTTCGCGGACACCCAAAACGAGGAATTCAACACTACTCCGGGTGCTGCCTATGAGTTTTCGGGTACGTCGTCGGGTTGGAACACCGAAGCGTTGGAGCCGGCGGCATCGCTCGCACCGCGTTCGAGCTTTGTCGCCGCGAGTGCTGATCTCAGTCGCTCGCTCTGGAGGCTTGTGAATCAGTCAAGGGAAGGAGAAGAAGTCGGGAGTCCAGAAGAAAGCGGCTACACGTTCGCTGTCCGCGAACTCACCCCGGCTGGGCTGCGCTTCATAAAGGTGGGGCCGGAGACCGAGACGGCGGGAGGTGAAGTCTTTACCAAAGAAGAATTCGCATATGAGGGGGCTTCCCGTGACTTGTCGCATATTGTGTTCGATGTCAATTCCCGTGCTGGTGAGCTCTGGCCGGGTGATCTGACTCGCGAAGGTGCTCCGCCTTCTCTGTATGAGTATGTGGGGACGGGGAATTCTGAACCCGTACTGGTTGGGGTCAAGAACCAGGGATTGTTGAATGGGACGCCGCACATCAACGAAGGCGCCGATCTCATCAGCGTGTGTGGCACGATTCTCGGCTCGGGTTTGAACGCTGGCAAGGTTGAAAACGCGTACGATGATCATGGAACTACCTATAACGCGGTTTCCGCTGACGGTTCGGTTGTCGATTTCACTGCTTTGGCTTGTGCGGGGGAACCTGGGGCGGGGCCTGAAGTCAATGAACTTTATGCCCGAGTCAACGGCGCCGAGACCGTTGATGTCTCGGAGCCGACCATGGGGCTGGAAGGGAACTGTGAGAGTTGCGATGAGAGTGAACCCAAGGCGGCGCTCTTCCAGGGAGCCTCGGAAGATGGCTCGAAGGTGTTCTTTCTTTCGGAACAGGGATTGTTGCCGGGGGCTGAAGGCGAAAATCTTTACGAGTACGACTTCAACGCTGTCGACCCGCACCAGAAGCTCATCCTCGTGGCCCCGAATGTTAGGGGTGTCGCCCGCATCTCTGAGGACGGCTCTCATGTGTACTTCGTTGCGACCAGTGTTCGCACCACTAATCCTGGGCCCGGCGGCAGCTTGGCGCATCAGGGTGATAACAATTTCTATGTATATGACACATCCAACGCTCACACTGCTTTTATAGGCGCTCTCTCTAACGCTGATGGTGACGCGAATGGCATGGTGAGCAGAGAAGTAAGCAAGTCGGAACGAGGGATCTGGGCGCACGAAGATAAATCTAAGCCGGTTGAGACTACGCCTGATGGTCGTTTTATGGTTTTTGCCAGTCCTACCCGTCTTACTTCGGATGACACGGGTACGATCACGCAGATCTTTGAGTATGATGCGCAGGCGGAAACCCTCGTGCGGGTTTCGAGGGGGCAGAGATCGGTCGTGTTCCCGGAAGGTTTTGGCGATAACGGTAACGCATCGAACGGCGAAGATGCCCCGTTTTTTCCTGCCACTCCTAATTATCGTATAGGCTTGAGGCCGACTGATGCGGCTTCGGCTTTGGCGGTGTCTGAGGGGGGTATGGTTGTTTTTACGAGTCGGGATCCGTTGACTCCGGGTGCTGTGGGGGGACGCAATGAACATCGGCTTGATTTTGGTGAAGGTGAAAATGTTTATGAGTATCGTGATGGTAATGTTTATTTGGTGTCGCCGGTGGATGAAGCGAATCCGTTGCGGACGGAAGAATCGAGGTTGTTGGGTACGGATGAGTCTGGTCGTGATGTTTTCTTTTTTACTGCGGATAGTTTGACTCCGCAGGATACTGATATTCAGACTGATTGGTATGATGCGCGTGAAGGTGGTGGTTTCCCGGGGGTGGTGTCGCCTGTGGGTTGTGCGGGGGAAGGGTGTCAGGGTGCGTTGAGCGCGGCGCCGTTTTTGCCTTCTGAAGGTGGGAGCGCTGCTGTTGTTGGTGCTGGGAATCTGGTGTCGCCTGTGCGTGGGTCTGTGGTGAGACCGAAATCGTTGACTCGGGCGCAGAAGCTTGTGGGTGCGTTGAGGGTTTGTGCGAAGAAACCTAGGAAGAAGCGGGCGTCTTGTGTGAGGCAGGCGAGGAAAAGGTATGGCGGGATGCCAAAGGCCGTCAAGAGCGATAGCGGGAGGGGTTAGTGATGCTCACGTTTTTCAATGGGCCGCTCGGGCGTCCTTTGTTTCGAATTATGTTTGGGCTAGTGGTCGCGCTTGTGGTGTTGGTTGGGTCGAGTGTTTGTGATTCTTCGGCTTTGGCTTGCAGTTCGTCGGCTTTGGCGACTACTGCCAGCCCTGCCTGGGCAGTTCAGTCTGTCGCGATTCCGACCAATTTTTCAACGACCGACAACGAACGGGGTTGCGAAGAAGCACCGTTCTGCGACAACTACCGGGTGACGGCTACCAACGTCGGGAGCGGATCTTCCGGGGGAAGAATAGTGATGAAGGACACCCTTCCGTCGCATGTCGTAGTTGAAAAGGTCGCTTTTCACAAGGAGTTTGAACCTGCGGAAGCCTCGGGGTTTGGGCAGGAATTCTCATGCTTTGGGTGGTTTTCTGGGGGGTCGTCGTTTGAATGTGAATATAATGGGGTCGTTCCGCCTGGTGGGGTGCTCGAGGTGGTTGTGGTTGTGGCGTTGGAACCTGGTGTGTCGAGCAGTGTGCTCAATCGTGTTGAAGTTGGAGGAGGTGGTGGCGCGCCGGTGGTGACCTCGAGACCGACTACCGAACCAAATCCGGTTAACGGTGGAGCGCCTTCCTTTGGTGTTCAGGATTTTGGCTTTGGTGTTTATGGTTCTGATGGTGTGGCTGGTGATATTCAGGCGGGGGATCATCCGGAGGCGTTGTTGACGGCGCTTGATTTTGCGACCGAAAAAACGTTTGGGAATTTCCCGACTCTTTTGGTTCAGGAACCGAAGACGACGATCGTTGATCTGCCGTTTGGGTTTGTCGGTGATCCGCTTGCCGCGGGGCGGTGCCCGGCGACTATTTTGCGGGGTGGTAACGAAGGAGGAATTAAGTGTCCTGCGAGTAGTAGGGTTGGTAGTGCGGATGTCGAGCTCGCGAGGTCCGCCGGCGCGCCGAAGAATAGTCCGGTCAGCATTTTTAATGCGGTTCCGGAAGCTGGCTATCCTGCCGAGTTCGCGTTTGAATATGCTGGTACCGTTGTGTCTTTGCAGGCGCGTGTGTTGCCGAGCTCATCGGGGTATGTGTTGAGTGTTTCGGTGCCGTATATTCCTCACACGGCGGGTGTCAAGAACACGGGGGTGACGTTGACTTTCTTTGGTAATCCGGCGGAACAGGATGGGGTGTCGGATACGTCTGCGGCGTTCTTTAGGAATCCGACGGATTGCAGGGCGGGTCCGTTGAGGGCTAAGCTTGAAATGGATTCGTGGGTGAATCCGGGGACGTGGGTGTCTAAGGAAGCGACGATGTATGAAGCGAGCGCGTCTCAGGGGGTCAGTGGGTGTGATTTGTTGCAGTTTCATCCCTCTATCGTGGTTGCACCGGAAACGTCACAGGCTGATACGCCGTCGGGCTATGAAGTGGATGTAAAAGTCCCGCAGACGCCGAATCTTGCTCCCAATTTGGCGACGCCTGATCTCAAGGACGCCGAAGTGACGTTGCCCGAAGGTGTGTCGGTCTCTCCTGGTTCGGCCGATGGGCTGGTTGGATGTCTGCCGGGGCCGGGAGGGATCGAACTTGGTGACAAGAACGCGATAGGTCACGAAGTTCAGGAAGGCGAGGAAGAAGGTCCGGATGGATTGGCTCATCCTGCTCGTGGGCATTGTCCGGCGGCGTCTCAGATCGGTGAAGTGGAAGTCGTTACGCCGGTTCTCGCGGACCCGTTGCATGGTCATGTGTATGTCGCTCAGCCGCAGTGTGGTGGTGAAGGTCAGTCGGTGTGCACCGAAGCAAGCGCGACGAATGGGGAACTGTTCGGGATCTATCTTGAAGCTGAAGGGTCGGGTGTGATCGTCAAGCTGAAGGGCAAGGTCGAAGCGAATCCACAGACGGGGCAGTTGACCACCAAGTTCGAAGAAAATCCGCAGTTTCCGGTTAGTGAGGTGAAACTGAGGCTCACGGGTGGTCCGCGGGCATCGTTGTCGAATCCGCAGGGATGTGGGGAAGCGAGGACAACGAGCGCGTTCACGCCGTGGAGCGCTCCGGAATCGGGGGAGCGGCGACGCCGTTCTCGTCGTTCGCGGTCACAGGTTGCGGTGCTTCGCAGCCGTTCGCGCCGAGCTTCCTTGCGCAGACGGCATCGCCTGCGGCGGGTGCCTACAGCCCGTTTACGGTGACGTTCTCCCGTCATGATGGAGAACAGGATCTTTCGGGTATCAGCATGACGACTCCTCCTGGCTTGTTGGGGACCCTCAAAAACGTTGTGCAGTGCCCCGAACCACAGGCCTCGCAGGGCGCGTGTGGCGAAGGTAGCTTGATTGGGCATACCGAGGTTGCTGCTGGTGCGGGGTCGCACCCGTTCTGGGATGCGGGGAAGGTGTACTTGACGGGTCCGTATAAGGGTCAGCCCTTTGGTTTGAGTGTCGTGACGCCTGCGAAGGCGGGACCGTTCAATCTCGGTAACGTGGTCGTTCGGGCCGCGATTCATGTGGATCGGAACACGAGCGTGCTGACGGTCGTGAGTGACCCGTTTCCGCAGATCATCGATGGTGTTCCCCTGCGCATCAAGACGGTGAGCGTGACGATCGACAGGCCCGGGTTTATGTTCAATCCGACTAACTGTGCTCAGCGGGCTGTCACGGGGACGATCGCCAGCGTGCAGGGCGCCAGTGTGGGCGTCTCGAGTCCGTTTGCGGTGGCGGGCTGTGCGAACCTGCCGTTCAAACCGTCGTTCGCGGCATCGACACAGGCGAAGACCAGCAAAGCAAACGGTGCGTCGCTGTTCGTGAAGGTTGGGTCCGGGCCGGGGCAGGCGAATATCGCCAAAACGAGGATCGTGTTCCCGAAGCAGCTTCCGGCGCGATTGACGACGCTGCAGAAAGCTTGTGTGGATAAGGTGTTCGACACGAATCCCGCGGCGTGCCCGGCGGGGTCGATCATCGGCACCGCGATCGCGCACACCCCGGTTCTCGCGAATCCGTTGGTCGGTCCGCTCTATTTGGTGTCGCATGGTGGTGCTGCGTTCCCGGATGCGGTGATCGTGCTCCAGGGTGAAGGGATCCAGTTGTATCTGGACGGGAACACGAACATCAAGAAGGGAATCACGTCGAGCACGTTCAACAGTGTCCCGGATGCCCCGATCAGCACGTTTGAAGTTACACTGCCCGAGGGTCCTCATTCGGCGTTTGCTACCAACATTCCGACCAAGGCCAAAGGCGACATGTGCGGACAGGCTCTCACGATGCCGACGACGCTCACAGGACAGAACGGCGCCGTGATCACACAGAACACGAAGATCGGTGTGACGGGATGCCCAAAGACAAAGATAAAGAAAAAGAAAGCAGGAAAGACGAACAAGCCCAGTCATCGTAATGGCAAGGGGGGGAAGTAGACGATGCGTACTTCCAGGGTGATCGTTACGGGTTTCGCTGCATGTTGTGTGCTGGGGAGTGGCTTGCTGTTCTTCAGTGCTTTTGCGCTGGCTGCTATTCCGGAAACGCCGGTGGCAAAGCCCGCGACGGCGGTCACGACGACGACCGCGATACTGCATGGTGAATTGAACCCTAATAAACCGGGTGAACCCAGCGAATGGCTGTTCCTCTACACGCCGTCATCCACTGCGGAATGTGAAGGAACATTGCTTCCCGAACCGTTTGGTATGGCGCTTGGGAACGAAAAAGAAGCCGTCGAAGTCCAAGCGACGAGCCTGCAGCCAAACCAGACCTACTCGTTTTGTCTAGGCGAGCTCGGCGAAGAATTCGTTCGTAGCTCGACTCTCATGTTCAAAACGCTCCCTGCTGACCCGAGTCTCTTTGGGGGAAGCACCAAAGCCAGCGCCGTGACACCATTTGCGGCGACCCTTGAAGCGCAGGTCTACCCAAACAACCAGGAAACGACGTATTCGTTTGAGTATGCTACCAACGAAGCGCTAACGGGAGCCGAAACCATCCCGGGTGCAGGCCCGCTCCCAGCAGAATTCGGGCCCCTAACCGCAGATGTGTCCACAGGCAGTGTCTTGGCGTCTGGGACTACGTACTTTTACCGTGTGATCGCGACGAACGCCACAGGAACGACAGAAGGACCGGTAGAACACTTCACGACACTGACACCGGAAAGGCCAATCGTCGCGAGCGAGAGCAGCTCGGCAATCACCCCGACCGATGCAACGCTTGAAGCGAAAATCAATCCCAACTACCAAGAAACCACGTACGCGTTTGAATACGCGACCAACGAAGGACTCACAGAAAACGTAAAGATAGTCGCCGGTGCGAGTCCCCTACCCGCGGTATTCGAAGAACAACCAGCCGGACCGATCGATATCGGCGGCGGTCTTGAACCCGGCAGGACCTACTACTACCGTGCCGTGGCGACCAACGAGACTGGTATAACCGACGGGACGGTCGAGCACTTCACTACGCTCACCACACCGTCCGTGATTACGGGAGAAGCACAGAATCTGACGCGTACCAGCGCTACCCTTTCAGGGACAGTGGACCCAGCCGGCGCCGAGACGACCTATCATTTCGTTTACGTGGACGCCGCCGAATATGAACCGGTAGCCATTAACCCTTATTCAAAGGGCGCAAAGATGCCCGAGACCAATATAGGCTCAGACTACACGGTCCACCCGGTCGGCCCGCTCGGGATCAACGAATTGAAACCAGGCGTAACTTACCATTATGCGATAGTCGCGACCAACTCAATAGGCATCACCATCGGTCCGGATGTGAAGTTCACCACCTCCGCACCCACCCCCCCAGTCACGGTCACAGGCGAAGCCGTCAACGTGACGCAACTTTCGGCGACACTGACCGGGAGCGTGAACACACAGGGATTGCCGACCATCCTACGGTTCGAATTCGGTACGAGCCCCGGAAACGGATCCCTAGAGACAGCATCGATCACACCAGGATCAGAATCGGGAACAACCATAGGAATCTCACTAGCTTTCGGCAACTACCTGCAACCAGGCACAACCTACTATTATCGGACAGTGGCGAGCAACGCGGATGGAACCAGTTATGGTTCTGAGAAATCGTTCATCACCGGTTCCTTCCCAGGACTACCCACCTTCGCCCCAATACCGATGATCACCCTGCCAAGCGAACCCGCCATCCATAACACGCCCAGCACAAAAAACAAGCCACTGACAAAAGCCCAAAAGCTCTCCAAAGCACTAAAAGCATGCGAGAAGAAACCAAAAAACAAACGCGCCAAATGCGTAAAACAAGCACACAAACAGTACGGGCCAAAAAGAAACAACAGGTAGCAAAGATCATCCAAGGGACGGGATCTACTCTCATCGCGACCGTTATTCTGCAAACGGCAATAGGGCCGCCAGGCGTGCTCTGACGCCGAGCGATGCTCCCGGGTTACCCGCAGACAACAGGTAGGGCCGCTAACGTCATGATTGTTTCCGTTTAGCCCTTACGCTGCAAGCCGCAGCAAACCTCTGCTTGTCGGAATAAATCGAGATTCCGAACTACTGGGAACGATAGTTTCTTCCATGAAGTCACGGCGGTGTGCTACGGCATCTGCTAGACATTTACTGTCCTCTCGCCAAGGCAAGCACTCGCCCTAGCAAGAGCACAGAGAGCAAAATAAACGGCTCATAGCGCGCTCACAAATGAGTGATAGCTCCCGAGTCAGATCACAGTAGTGGACCCAGCCGGGAGGATCTGGGCTTCAACAACAGGAGCACAATGATGCGTACGAAGATCCCACACACAGGGTTTTCTCATCGGCGAAAGTGTTCTCAGCGGCGACCAATGGGTTCCTTGTGGAGATGAGGGCCTTTACGTCATCCGGTGTTCCATGGAATAAGGAGCAGTAGACCAAATGAAACAAATCAAAATAGCAGGGTTGATGCTCGTAGCGCTGCTAGCGCTCGGTGCGATCGGAGTTTCTGTTGCATCCGCGATGATCGAATCAAAAGCGGAATTCATCAAAGGTGGGATAAAAACCAAAAATGGTTTCACCGGAAAAAGCCGAGCAGGATTAGAACCAACACTCACTACCACACTTAACACAATAAAATGCAAAAGCGATACCTCCACCGGTAAAATCAGCGGCGACAAAACAATGTCAGTCGAAAACCTCGTGATAACATTCAAAGAATGCAAAGCGATCACTGGTGGTGGATGTGCGATCAAAAGTACAGGTGCGGGTAATGTAGAAGAAATAGTAATGAACCCGCTCAAAGGAACACTCGGTCGAGTCATGTCGAAAGAAGCTACGAGCGAAGTCGGTCTTGTTCTCGAAGGTCCAGGATCGGTGTTCGTGACACTCGAAGGCACATGTCTCATAGTCTCTCCCACCAAAATTACAGGAAAAATCGCAGGAGAAATCACTCCGATCAACAAAAGTCAGCTTACGGGTAATCTGATCTTCGAAGCGACTGGAAACAAACAAAGGATCAAAAAAGTCTGTTTATTACCCTTCGGTACTTTACCGTGCACAGGGACATTAAATGAACCAGTTCTTGAAGTCTCCGCGGCTGAAGTAGGATCTGAGATGACCGCAGAGGAACTCACCTTTGAAGAAAACACGGAAGTAAAAGCAAGCTAAGAACGTAAAGTACCAAGACTCATAGCCAACAAGGCGAAGATGGTCAAAGGAAGCTGCGCGGGGCGGCCGCACGACCCCGTGCAGCTCGCCGTTCTCTAGGCCGTGGTAGGCGGCTGCGAGTATCAGTGAAGGAGCCCCTGTAGGTGGTCCCCAACGCGATCTTCGAGTACCTCGAGATCTTCCACAACCGCAAGCGCCGCCACTCAGCACCCGGGATGCTCACACCAACTGAATATGAGACCCTGCACCACAACCAACTGATCGCCGCCTGATTCGCACGAACCCGGTCCATTAATAAGGGATCAGACCAGATTGTCTCCGTTTTGTCTATGCCCTGCGATCCGCGAGAGATCCCTGCTCATGCCCATAGTTCTAGAACCCGAGCTTCAGCGTATGCCAAACTATCCCGATTGCTGGTCTTGTCAGCGCGTGGTGGCATCTGTTAGACAGTGGCTGTGCCCCCGTCTAGACGTGCATTCGTCAAGACGGAGGTACAGAGGCAGGGAACGGCCCGTAGCGTGTCACCCCGCAAGGGGTGAGCGTTTTGGAGCCGGGATTATGGTCATCGCCCCGGCCTTGATGGCTGGGGCTCAAACAGGAGCATGTACGATGCGCACGAGGCCTCCACAGGTTGGTGTCTCATCGATGGGGCTCTGCTTGCGGGCACCGGTATTCCTAGGCTTGCTTATGGACGATTATCCGGGAGCAAACCAAAAACTGGTGCTTGCGTCAGCGGGGTAGACTCGGTTAGGCTCCTCGTTGCGAGGTTTGTCGTGCCACCTCATGCTCCGCAGAACAAGGAGCAGTAGACGACAATGAAACAAATCAAAATAGCAGGGTTGGTGCTTGTGGGAGTGTTGGCGGTCGGTGTGATCGGTGTTTCCGTAGCATCGGCGATGATCGAATCAAAAGCAGAATTTATCAAAGGCGGAATAAAAACCAAAAACGGTTTCACAGGGAAAAGTCGGGCAGGATTAGAACCAACGCTTAGTACTACACTTAACACGATAAAATGTAAAGGTGGCGATACCTCCACTGGTAAAGTCAGTGGAGACAAAACTATGTCAGTAGAAAATGTTGTCGTAACATTCAAAGAATGCAGAGCGACCACCGGTGGTACTTGTGCAGTAAAGAGCACAGGTGCGGGGAATGCGGAAGAAATAGTGACTGCCGCGCTCAAAGGGACACTCGGCCGAGTCTTATCGAAAGAAGCTACGAGTGAAGTCGGTCTTGTTCTTGAAGGTCCGGGATCGGTGTTCGTGACACTCGAAGGCACATGTCTGACAGTTTCTCCCACCAAAGTTACGGGAAAAGTTGTTGGCGAAGTCACTCCGATCAACAAAAGTCAGCTGACGGGTGAACTGATCTTTGAAGCGACTGGGAACAAACAAAAGATCAAAAAAGCCTGTTTATTACCTTTCGGCACTTTACCATGCGCGGGAGTATGTAAATGAACAATTGTTGGAAGCCTTTGCTGCTGAAGTAGGATCTGAGATGACTGCAGAGGAACTTACGTTTGAAGAAAATACAGAAGTAAAAGCGAGCTAAGGTATAAAACAGAAGGACTTGAAGAACAACAACGATAACAAGGATAGTCGAAGGAGTTCTGTGCGGCGCAGGCTGAAGCTGCGTCGCACAGCTTGTAGTTATCTATCGGATGGGCGATGAAGTGGCCGCGAGCTGTCGGCCAGTTTTAGATCGTGGAGGAGAAACAGGATATGCGTAAATCGACGTTGAGGCGAGTATCATTTAGATATGTGATGTGCGTCGCTGTTGCGGTGATAGCTTACATGCTGCCGTCGTGCCCCTCCGCGCTGGCTGCTGGCGATGCCAATAGGGGGAGCTGCGCTGAATTTCCCGGGACGGAAGCTTCGCCTGGCTTTCGGAGTTTTCTGCCTGATTGTCGTGCGTATGAGATGGTGACGCCTCCGTACAAGGGTGGACAGCCTACATTCAGAGTAACCGAAGTGTCGTTGCCGATGTCTGCTGACGGTGAGCATCTTTTGGGTCTGGATTTCGGGGGTTTCGCGAATACCAAAAATGAGGAATTCAACACAATCCCGGGTGCTGTCTATGAGTTTTCGGGTATGTCGTCGGGTTGGAACACCGAAGCGTTGGAGCCAGCGGCGTCGCTCGCACCGCGTTCGGGCTTTGTCGCTGCGAGTGCTGATCTCAGTCGCTCGCTCTGGAGGCTTGTGAATCAGTCAAGGGAAGGAGAAGAAGTCGGGAGTCCAGAAGAAAGCGGGTACATGTTTGCTGTTCGCGAACTCACTCCGGCTGGGCCGCGCTTTACGAAGGTGGGGCCGGAGACCGAGACGGCGGGAGGTGAAATCTCTATCAAAGAAGAATTCGCATATGAGGGGGCCTCGCGTGACCTGTCGCATATCGTGTTCGATGTCAATTCTCGCGCTGGTGAGCTCTGGCCGGGTGATCTGACTCGCGAAGGTGCTCCGCCTTCTCTGTATGAGTATGTGGGGACTGGAAATTCTGAACCCGTACTGGTCGGGGTCAAGAATCAGGGATTGTTGAAAGGGACGCCGCACATCAACGAAGGCGCCGATCTTATCAGTATGTGTGGCACGATTCTCGGCTCGGGCCGGAATGCTGGCAGGGTTGAAAACGCATATGATGATCATGGGACTACTTACAATGCGGTTTCTGCTGATGGCTCGGTTATCGATTTCACTGCTTTGGCCTGCGCGGGGGAACCTGCGGCGGGGCCTGAAGTCAATGAACTTTATGCTCGTGTCAATGGTGCCGAGACTGTTGATGTCTCGGAGCCGATCATGGGGCTGGAGGGGAACTGTGAGAGTTGTAACGAGAGTGAACCCAAGGCGGCGCTCTTCCAGGGCGCCTCGGAAGATGGCTCGAAGGTGTTCTTTCTTTCAGAACAGGGATTGTTGCCGGGTGCTGAAGGTGAAAATCTTTACGAGTACGACTTCAATGCTGTCGATCAGCATCAGAAGCTCACCCTCGTGGCTCCGAATGTTAGGGGTGTCGCCCGTATCTCTGAGGACGGCTCTCATGTGTATTTCGTTGCGACCAGTGTTCGCACCACTAATCCTGGGCCTGGTGGCAGCTCGGCGCATCAGGGCGATAACAACTTCTATGTATATGACACATCCAACGCTCACACCGCTTTTATAGGCGCCCTCTCTAACGCCGACGGTGACGCCAACGGTAGGGTAAGCAGAGAAGTAAGCAAGTCGAATAGAGGGATCTGGGCGCATGAAGATCTATCTAAGCCGGTTGAGACTACGCCCGATGGTCGTTTTATGGTTTTCGCCAGTCCTACCCGTCTCACTTCGGATGACACGGGTACGATCACGCAGCTTTTTGAGTATGATGCGCAGGCGGAAACGCTTGTGCGGGTTTCGAGGGGTCAGAGATCGGCCGTGTTCCCGGAAGGCTTTGGTGATAACGGTAACGCATCGAACAGCGAAGACGCCCCGCTTTTCCCTGCCACTCCAGATTATCTTTTTGGGTTGAGGCCGACTGATGCGACTTCGGCTTTGGCGGTGTCTGAAGGGGGTATGGTTGTTTTTACGAGTCGGGATCCGTTGACTCCGGGGGCTGTGGGTGGACGCAACGAACATCATATCGAATTTGGTGAAGGTGAAAATGTTTATGAGTATCGTGGGGGTAATGTTTATTTGGTGTCGCCGGTGGATGAAGCGAATCCGTTGCGGACGGAAGAATCGAGGTTGTTGGGTACGGATGAGTCTGGTCGTGATGTTTTCTTTTTTACTGCGGATAGTTTGACTCCGCAGGATACTGATATTCAGACTGATTGGTATGATGCGCGTGAAGGTGGTGGTTTCCCGGCGGTGGTGTCGCCTGTGGGTTGTGCGGGGGAAGGGTGTCAGGGTGCGTTGAGCGCGGCGCCGTTCTTGCCTTCTGAAGGTGGTAGCGCTGCTGTTGTCGGTGCTGGGAATTTGGTGTCGCCTGTGTCTGGGTCTGTGGTGAGACCGAAATCGTTGACTCGTGCGCAGAAGCTTGTGGGTGCGTTGAGGGTTTGCGCGAAGAAACCTAGGAAGAAGCGGGCGTCTTGTGTGAGGCAGGCGAGGAAAAGGTATGGCGGGATGCCAAAGGTCGTCAAGAGCGATGGCGGGAGGGGTTAGTGATGTTCACGTTTTTCGATGGGCCGCTCGGGCGTCCTTTGTTTCGAATTATGTTTGGGCTAGTGGCTGCGCTTGTGGTGTTGATCGGGTCGAGTGTTTGTGATTCTTCGGCTTTGGCTTGTAGTTCGTCGGCTTTGGCGACGACTGCCAGTCCTGCCTGGGCAGTTCAGTCTGTCGCGATTCCGACCAATTTTTCAACGAGCGACAATGAACGGGGTTGCGAAGAAGCGCCGTTCTGTGACAATTATAGGGTGACGGCTACTAACGTGGGGAGTGGGTCTTCTGGGGGGAGGGTAGTGATGAAGGACACCCTTCCGTCGCATGTTGTAGTTGAAAAGGTCGCTTTTCACAAGGAGTTTGAACCTGCGGAAGCCTCGGGGTTTGGGCAGGAATTCTCATGTTCTGGGGGGTTTCCTGGGGGGTCGTCGTTTGAATGTGAATATAATGGGGTCGTTCCGCCTGGTGGGGTGCTCGAGGCGGTTGTGGTTGTGGCGTTGGAACCTGGTGTGTCAAGTAGTGTGCTCAATCGTGTTGAAGTTGGAGGAGGTGGTGGCGCGCCGGTGGTGACCTCGAGACCGACCACCGAGCCAAATCCGGTCAATGGTGGAGCGCCTTCCTTTGGTGTTCAGGATTTCGGCTTTGGTGTTTATGGTTCTGATGGTGTGGCTGGTGATACCCGGGCGGGGGATCATCCGGAGGCGTTGTTGACGGCGCTGGATTTTGCGACCGAAAAAACGTTTGGGAATTTCCCGACTCTTTTGGTTCAGGAACCGAAGACGACGATCGTTGATCTGCCGTTTGGGTTTGTCGGTGATCCGCTTGCCGCGGGGCGGTGTCCGGCGACTATTTTGCGTGGCGGTAACGAAGGGGGAATTAAGTGTCCTGCGAGTAGCAGGGTTGGTAGTGCGGATGTCGAGCTCGCGAGGTCCGCTGGCGCGCCGAAGAATAGTCCGGTCAGGTATTTTTAATGCGGTTCCGGAAGCTGGCTATCCTGCAGAGTTCGCGTTCGAATATGCTGGGACCGTTGTGTCTTTGCAGGCGCGTGTGTTGCCGAGCTCATCGGGGTACGTGTTGAGTGTTTCGGTGCCGTATATTCCTCATACGGCGGGTGTCAAGAACACGGGGGTGACGTTGACTTTCTTTGGTAACCCGGCGGAACAGGACGGGGTGTCGGATACGTCTGCGGCGTTCTTTAGGAATCCGACGGATTGCAGGGCGGGTCCGTTGAGGGCTAAGCTTGAAATGGATTCGTGGGTGAATCCGGGGGCGTGGGTGTCTAAGGAAGCGGCGATGTATGAAGCGAGTGCGTCTCAGGGGGTCAGTGGGTGTGATCTGTTGCAGTTTCATCCTTCTATCGTGGTTGCACCGGAAACGTCGCAGGCGGACACGCCCTCAGGTTATGAAGTGGATGTAAAAGTTCCGCAGACGCCGAATCTTGCTCCCAATCTTGCGACGCCTGATCTGAAGGATGCTGAAGTGACGTTGCCTGAAGGTGTGTCGGTTTCGCCTGGGTCGGCGGATGGGCTGGTTGGGTGTCTGCCGGGGCCGGGAGGGATCGAACTGGGTGACAAAAACGCGATAGGTCATGAAGTTCAGGAAGGCGAGGAAGAAGGTCCGGATGGATTGGCTCATCCTGCTCGTGGGCATTGTCCGGCGGCGTCTCAGATCGGCGAAGTGGAAGTCGTTACGCCGGTTCTCGCGGACCCGTTGCATGGTCATGTGTATGTCGCTCAGCCGCAGTGTGGTGGTGAAGGTCAGCCGGTGTGCACCGAAGCAAGCGCGACGAATGGGGAACTGTTCGGGATCTATCTTGAAGCTGAAGGGTCGGGTGTGATCGTCAAGCTGAAGGGCAAGGTCGAAGCGAATCCACAGACGGGGCAGTTGACCACCAAGTTCGAAGAAAATCCGCAGTTTCCGGTTAGTGAGGTGAAACTGAGGCTCACGGATGGTCCGCGGGCGTCGTTGTCGAATCCGCAGGGATGTGGGGAAGCGAGGACCACGAGCGCGTTCACGCCGTGGAGCGCTCCGGAATCGGGGGGAGCGGCGACGCCGTTCTCGTCGTTCACGGTCACCGGTTGCGGTGCTTCGCAGCCGTTCGCGCCGAGCTTTCTTGCGCAGACGGCATCGCCTGCGGCGGGCGCCTACAGCCCGTTCACGGTGACGTTCTCCCGTCATGATGGAGAACAGGATCTTTCGGGTGTCAGCGTGACGACGCCTCCTGGCTTGTTGGGGACCCTCAAAAACGTTGTGCAGTGCCCCGAACCACAGGCATCGCAGGGTGCGTGTGGCGAAGGTAGCCTGATTGGGCATACCGAGGTTGCTGCTGGTGCGGGGTCGCACCCGTTCTGGGATGAAGGGAAGGTGTATCTGACGGGTCCGTATAAGGGTCAGCCTTTTGGTTTGAGTGTCGTGACGCCTGCGAAGGCGGGACCGTTCAATCTTGGTAACGTGGTTGTTCGGGCTGCGATCCATGTGGATCGCAACACGAGCGTGCTGACGGTCGTGAGTGACCCGTTTCCGCAGATCATCGACGGTGTTCCCCTGCGCATCAAGACGGTGAGCGTGACGATCGACAGGCCCGGGTTTATGTTCAATCCGACTAACTGTGCTCAGCGGGCTGTCACGGGGACGATCGCCAGCGCGCAGGGCGCCAGTGTGGGCGTATCGAGCCCGTTTGCTGTGGCGGGCTGTGCGAACCTGCCGTTCAAACCGTCGTTCGCAGCGTCGACACAGGCGAAGACCAGCAAAGCAAACGGTGCGTCGCTGTTCGTGAAGGTCGGGTCCGGGCCGGGGCAGGCGAATATCGCCAAAACGAGGATCGTGTTCCCAAAGCAGCTTCCGGCGCGATTGACGACGCTGCAGAAAGCTTGTGTGGATAAAGTGTTCGACACGAATCCCGCGGCGTGCCCGGCGGGGTCCATCATCGGCACCGCGATCGCGCACACCCCAGTCCTCGCGAATCCGTTGATCGGTCCGCTCTATTTGGTGTCGCATGGTGGTGCTGCGTTCCCGGATGCGGTGATCGTGCTCCAGGGTGAAGGGATCCAGTTGTATCTGGACGGGAACACGAACATCAAGAAGGGAATCACGTCGAGCACGTTCAACAGCGTCCCGGATGCCCCGATCAGCACGTTTGAAGTTACACTGCCCGAGGGTCCCCATTCGGCGTTTGCTACCAACATTCCGACCAAGGCCAAAGGCGACATGTGCGGACAGGCTCTCACGATGCCGACGACGCTCACAGGACAGAACGGCGCCGTGATCACACAGAACACGAAGATCGGTGTGACGGGATGCCCAAAGACAAAGATAAAGAAAAAGAAAGCAGGAAAGACGAACAAGCCCAGTCATCGTAATGGCAAGGGGGGGAAGTAGACGATGCGTACTTCCAGAATGATCGTTACGGGTTTCGCTGCGTGCTGTGTGCTGGGGAGCGGCTTGCTGTTCTCCAGTGCTTTTGCGCTGGCCGTTACTCCGGAAACGCCGGTGGCAAAGCCCGCGACGGCGATCACGACGACGACCGCGATCCTGCATGGTGAACTGAATCCAAACAAACCGGGTGAACCTAGCGAATGGCTGTTCCTTTACACGCCGTCATCCACCGCGGAATGTGAAGGTACATTGCTTCCTGAACCGTTTGGTGTGGCGCTTGGGCACGAAAAAGAAGCTGTTGAAGTCGAAGCGACGAGCCTGCAGCCAAACCAGACCTACTCGTTTTGTCTGGGTGAGCTCGGCGAAGAATTCGTCCGTAGCTCGACTCTCATGTTCAAAACGCTTCCTGCCGACCCGAGTCTCTTTGGGGGAAGCACCAAAGCCAGCGCCGTGACACCATTTGCGGCGACCCTTGAAGCGCAGGTCTACCCAAACAATCAGGAAACGACGTATTCGTTTGAGTATGCTACCAACGAAGCGCTTACGGGCGCCGAAACCATTCCGGGTGCAGGCCCGCTCCCAGCAGAATTCGGGCCCCTAACCGCAGATGTGTCGACAGGTGGTGTCTTGGCGTCTGGGACTACGTACTTTTTCCGTGTGATCGCGACGAACGCCACGGGAACGACAGAAGGACCGGTGGAACATTTCACGACACTGACACCGCAAAGGCCGATCGTCGCGAGCGAGAGCAGCTCGGCGATCACCCCGACAGACGCAACACTTGAAGCGAAAATCAATCCCAACTACCAAGAAACGACGTACGCGTTTGAATACGCGACCAACGAAGGACTCACAGAAAACGTAAAAATAGTCGCCGGTGTGAGTCCCCTACCGCGGTATTCGAAGAACAACCAGCCGGACCAGTCGATATCGGCGGGGGTCTTGAACCGGGCAGGACCTACTACTACCGTGCCGTGGCGACTAACGAGACTGGTGTGACCGATGGGACGGTCGAGCACTTCACTACGCTCACCACACCGTCCGTGATTACCGGAGAAGCACAGAACGTGACGCGTACCAGCGCTACGCTTTCGGGAACAGTGGGTCCAGCTGGCGCCGAGACGACCTATCATTTCGTTTACGTAAACGCCGCCGAATACGAACCGGGAGCCGTGAACCCTTATTCAAAGGGCGCGAAGACACCCGAGACCAATATAGGCTCAGACTACACGGTCCACCCAGTCGGCCCGCTCGGGATCAACGAATTGAAACCGGGCGTGATATACCATTATGCGATAGTCGCGACCAACTCGGTAGGCACCACCATCGGCCCAGATGTGAAGTTCACCACCTCCGCACCCACCCCCCCAGTCACGGTCACAGGCGAAGCCGTCAACGTGACACAGCTTTCGGCCATACTGACCGGGAGCGTGAACACACAAGGATTGCCGACCACCCTACGGTTCGAATTCGGTATCAGCCCCGGAAGCGGATCCCTAGAGACAGCATCCATCACACCAGGATCAGAATCGGGAACAACCATAGGAATCTCACTAGCTTTCGGTAACTACCTGCAACCAGGCACAACCTACTACTATCGGACAGTGGCGAGCAATGCGGATGGAACCAGCTATGGCTCTGAGAAATCCTTTATCACCGATTCGTTTCAAGGACTACCCACCTTCGCCCCGATACCGATGATCACCTTGCCAAGCGAACCCGCCATCCATAATGTGCCCAGCACAAAAAACAAGCCACTGACAAAAGCCCAAAAGCTCTCCAAAGCACTAAAGGCCTGCGAGAAGAAACCAAAAAGCAAACGCGCCAAATGCGTAAAACAAGCACACAAACAGTACGGGCCAAAAAGAAACAACAAGCAGTAAAAGATCATCCAAGGACGAAATCTTCTCTCATCCGCCTGGTGCGCTTGCGATTGTCCCCGACCAGCCTCCCTGAGCAGGGCGCTCAGGGAGGCTGGCATCGGCTGTGTGATGAGTGGCTCGGGTGCCTGGAGTTCCCCGACCGAGGTGCGCAGGGCACGCTGCGGGCTATCCCGGCGCGATCGACGGGCTGCTTGTGCGTGGCGGCGCGCTCGGGGCGACGATTAGCGAGCTGGTCCGCAGGTTGTCGCACGGTTGCGCTGCCTGCGCGGCATCGACACGCCCTCCACCGTCGGGTTGTGCGCAGAATCCGCGACTGGGAGCGCTTCGCTCGAGGTGGCAAGCCCGCATGATCGTCGCGGTCGCTGTGGCCCGCGAACCCATCGGGTGCTGCTGGATGATCGCAAACGCCGACTGTTTGAATATTTTGTCTCTGTCTTTCATCTACACACGTTAGCTATAGAGAACCCGCTCTCACAAAAATCCCATCGCCGAATCATTGGCATTTGATCTTTTCTAGCTTTTAGTCTTTTCTAATTGCGCGATATCTGCTAAGCAGTAAGACGAGAATGGCTCGCAGCGCGCCCGTCCCGCGGGTCGATCGGCGCTCCGAACCGAGTAATAGTTATCGTCCCACCCCCTGAGGTTGGGTTTATCAACAGGAACATGCAGTGATACGTATGAAGCTTTCACACGATGGGATCTCTCCGGCGGAGTCTGGCTCGCCGGCCACCGACATCTCTACGCTTGCACAAGGGCGATTATCGCGCAGCGAACCAAAGCTGGTGCTTGCGTTGGCGGGACGGCGTGTTGAAGCTCCTTGCTGCGGTGGGCTCTCGTGTCACTTCGTGCTCCGTAAAGCAAGGAGCAGTGGACGACATGAAACGAATCAAAATGATCGAGCTAGCCCTCGTCGCACTGGTCGTGCTCAGTGTGATAAGTATTTCGGCGGCGTCGGCAATGATCCAATCAAAAGCGGAATTCATCAAAAATGGTACAGACAATGGTTTCAAAGGGAAAAGTAGAGTGGGATTAGAACCAACATTTATTACTCCGCTCAATACCATAAAATGTAAAAGCGATACCTCTACTGGTAGCATCAGCGGTGGTACTAAATCAATGTCAATCGAAAATTTTGTGATCATTTTCAAAGAATGCAAAGCGACCACTAATGGTGGGTGTACGGTAAAGAGCAAAGGCGCGGCAAAAGCAGAAGAAATAGTAACCACCGTGCTCAAAGGGACGCTCGGCCGAGTCTTATCGAAAGAAGCTACGACCGAAGTCGGCCTCGTTCTCGAAGGTCCAGGATCAGTGTTTGTAACACTCGAAGGGACATGCCTAACAGTTAGCCCCGCTAAAGTTGTAGGACAAATTGTAGGAGAAGTAAGACCCGTAAATGCAGGACTAAAAATGCCAGGTGAATTGTTCTTTGAACCAGTAGGAGCCGGCCAAAGGATTAAAAAAATCTGCTTATTACCCTTCGGGGGCTTACCGTGTGACGGTGTGTTACATGAAGAACCACTCGAAGCCTTTGCTTCTGAAGTAATGACTGAGATGACAGCCGAGGAACTGACCTTCAACGAATCGACTGAAGTAAAAGTAAGCTAGGAGCATGAAGGACACAAAGAATAAACGATAAGGATTTAGACGGAATAAGCTGTGCGGGGTGGCTGCAAGTCTCGCACAGCTCACTTACGCTAGGTAGGGCAAGGAGCAGTAGATGACAATAAAGCGAGTAGGAATGGTTGGAGTAGCTACGGTGGCTGCGTTCGCGCTCAGCGTGATCGGGGTTTCCACGGCCTTTGCAATGATTGAATCCAAAGCCGAATTCATCAAAGGTGGGTCAAAAACAAAAAACAATTTTACTGGAAAAAGTCGGCCGGGGTTAGCGCCGACGTTGACTACTTCACTCAACACGGTAAAATGTAAAAGCGACACCGTTACTGGTAAAATCAGTGGTGATAAAACGATGTCGGTCGAAGGCTTCGTGGTTACCTTCAAAGAATGCCAAGCGACCACCAATGGTGGATGTGCAGTAAAGAGCACAGGTGCGGGGAATGTAGAAGAAATAGTGACCGCCGCGCTCAAAGGGACACTCGGTCGAGTAATGTCGAAAGAAGCTACGAGCGAAGTGGGTCTCGTTCTCGAAGGCCCGGGGTCTGTATTTGTGACAATCGAAGGCACATGTCTCACATTTGCCCCTGCCAAAATTACAGGAAAAATCGCTGGTGAGGTCACTCCGATCAACAAAAGTCAACTGACGGGGGAAGTGGTCTTCGAAGCGACTGGGAACAAACAAAAGATCAAAAAAATCTGCTTATTACCGTTTGGCGCCTTACCGTGCGTAGGTACGTTAAACGAACCGGTAGCGGAATATTTTGCGTTCGAAGTGGTGTCTGATATGAATGTAGAGGAACTAAAATTCGAAGAAAACACGGAAGTGAAAGCAATCTAAAAGATATAGCCACAAGAGAGAGGACTAGAAAAGAGAGTCCCCTCCATACGTAATGGGGTCCGCCGCGTTGAGCGGCGGACCCCATAACCTACGTAGACGATAAGCGCCTTCCGACGCTACCGTTTATGTGTGACTATTCGTGTGCTCGAGCCAGTGAGGCGGCTGTCTGTTCCAGCGTGCCGTTGAGGATAGCCGTGTTTTTTCCTTCTCCGGAAGGGAGGCCAAGCTCGGCATTCACCGCTTCATCGACCAGGAACGAGAAGATTCCGCCGCAGCCGTTCGCTCCCGGTGCTGGGAACGTCTGGTTGACGAGAGTGTTATTGCTGATAACCAGGATCCCGCCTTCTGCTCTGCTTGCGAGTGATCCCAGTTTGCCTTTCGCCGTTCCACTGGTGCCGGTGGTCAGGTTGAGAATCATTGGGCTCGAGTTAGAGCCGATGTAGCATTCGCTTCCGAGGAAGAGATTGTCCAGTTTGACCTTCACAGGCAGCGAAAGTGCTGTTCCAAATTCAATGAAGAGGAACGTCTCATTCAGGCCTATCGAGCTCGCAGGCGCCGCGAGTTCGGTCGTTGCTGTAACGCCTGTGGGGCCTTTGTTGATGAATTGGTTAAAGATTTCCTGTAGGAATTTTGGCAAGAACGATGGGGCTACGACCCCCAGGAGGCCACCTGGAACGGTCTGTGGGGTTTTGGACAGTGTATTGCCATCGGCCGCACCTTCAAATTTCAGGTGTTCTTCTTCTGCTTCATTTTCTTCTCTGACAAAGCCGCCCTGCAGAGTGATAGTGTTTTTGATAGGGACTGTTTTTTTGCCGATCGTAATTTCGCCGCTTTCCGTTCGCGCGACTGTACAACCAGTCAGATGAGGATTGCTCAAGGGGCAATCGGCGAATACCGCGTATTCACCTTTGGGCGCTGCCAGCGCGGGCGAGGCAACACTCAGAGCAGTGAGCGACACTGCGATCACCATTGCCAGGAGGAGCGTTTGCTTGCGAATGCTCGCCAAGCGCATGCCATAATTTCTAGTCATCATCTCTACTTTCGTCTCGTTTAGACCTATAGATCGCGTACGAGTAGAAGATCACCGACAAAGACCCCAGAGACAAAATGCAAGCCCCGAGCGGCTCGACCCGAGCTGCACGGTCGCGCACGCAGGCTGACCATGGGCGCCAGCGGCGATCGACCTATCCGCACGTGGACGAGCGTATCCGACCGTCATCGTGCATCGCAACCGGTGTTTCCGACTAGCCCGAACTATCCCAGTCTGGCTTGCAGGGCCGGGTATGACGGATGGTTCGGCATCCATCCCCTTCGAGCGCGCCGCTATTTCTGGTTGGCTGCACCGCCGCCGAGGCGGTAGGCCGCGATTTCGGGAGTCTGTCCACTTGCGATCGCCGAGCCGGCGGGGGCGATCAGCGTGTCGCCGTCGACCGCCACACCGGTGTTGCTGCCGGCCGGCAGCCTGCTTTCCCACGCGACGTGTCCGCTGCTCGCGTTGAACGCGTACAACGTTCCTTCGAATGTCGTCGTGAACACTAGGTCGTTGACGGCCGTTGCCGCTCCGAAGGCCGCCGAGGGGAACCTGTGGGTCCACCTCACTGCGCCTGTCGCCGCGCTCAAGGCGACCAGCTCGCCGGTCGTCGGGCCGTTTTCCTGGTTTTCGGTCTGTGTGGTGACGGTCACGGGATGGTTCACGACCGGCACGAACACGGTCGAGCCATTCGTGGCCATCGGCGCTATCACACCGCCGAGCAGTCCCGGATAGACCGTCTCGGGCGTTCTCAGCTTGGAGTACTCGTGTCTCATGGCGTACACGCCGTCACGGTCGTGACCGTTGTGGATACCCACGCTGCGCTTCCACAGCAGCTTCCCGCTCAGGCTGTCCAGGGCCAGCACGACGCCGGACTTGCCGGCTGCGATCACCTCCTGGCGGCCTCCCAAGTTCACCAGGATCGGCGGGTCCTGAAGATCCCAGTCATACAGGTCGTGAGGCGTCTGCTGGTAGTACCACTGCAATCTGCCCGTCGTCGCGTTGAGCTTGACGATCGAGTCCGTGTACAGGTCTGGGCCGGGCCTGCTCGATCCCCACGGAAATTGACTCGTCCCCGGAAATGGCGCCGGGTTGGCGATGCCGATGTACATGAACCCCTGGCTGTCGAAGGCCGGCGTGTACCACAGCCCGCCGCCGGCGTTGATGCCGACGTTTTCGGGCGACCACAGGTCGTCGGGCGCCGTGTTGAAGTGCCACAGCCTCCTGCCGGTCTTTGCTTGCAAGGCCCACAGGATGCCAACGCCTTCGCCCTTGTAGAACTGGCTGTTGTTCCCCGGTACCGTCGCCACGTACACGATGCCGTCGTGATATCCGGGCGCCATGTCGATGCCCTCGTGTTCGTTTCGCGCCAGCTTGACCGACCAGAGCTGCGCGCCCGTCTTCTCGTCGAGCGCAAACGCCGCCGTCGCGGTCGCCCCGAAGACGATCCCGTCCTGCACGACCAGGCCGTTCGGTCCCTGGTCGGGCGATTCGTAGGACTTCGTCCATATGACCTTGCCGGTCTGCAGGTCGATCGCCTGCACGTTTGAGGCCAGGTCCTGGGAGTAGACCACGCCGTTGCTGATGATCGGCGAGGAGGAGTAGCTCCCGTACTCGCTTTTCGCGGTCAGCGGCAGCGCCCATGCCGGTTCGAGCTGGGAGACCGTCGTGCTGTCGATCAGGCCGCCGACGTGGCGGGTGTTGGATGTGTCGCCGTTTGGATATCCCGAGCCGGTGAGCAGCGTGCTCTGGGCTGAGGGCGAGGAATGCAGCGAGACTACCGCGATGATCGCGGCCACCACGAGAACGACATCGGCCGCCACGAACCAGCCGATCTTCGGGACCCGCTGGAGGAAGTCCGGAGCACCCCGTCGCGTGCGAGTCGTTTGGCGTGCCTGCGCGCGGCGTGCCTCGGCGCGGCGAACCTGACGTGAGCGTGACGTCATCTAGACAACCTCCGTTATTGGACTGCGGCTGGAATGTCCCTGCTTGCCCTCGTCGAGGAAGAACGGTTGGAGCACGCGGTTGGCGAGCAGGCCAAGACAGCCCAGGTTCGCGAACCCGGGGCCTTGACTGAGCGCGCCCAATCCCGGAATGTGCAGCCTCGGGCGCATGCCCTCCAGCTCGAGGAATCGTCCGATCGGGATATCTCTCCCGGGCGGCCTGTCCCACAGCGCTCCGACGCGCTCCTCGATCTCAGACCGTACGGTGGGGGGAAACAGGGAGCGCAGCTGCTCCAGCAGGTCGAAGCCGGTGCAGTTGACGATGTAGTCGTGGCGAGCGCTCGTGTCGCCGCCGGTCGAGGCGCGGTGATGCACGCACACCCCGCGGTCGTAGCCCGCCGAGGAGACATGTGTCACGCGGCCGGTTACGAATCGGCAATGGTCGTCATAGGCGATCGTCGACAGGGTCTGCGGATCGAATACCCCGCGGTCGCAGTGCCTGACGAAGTCGCGGCGCGTCTGCAGGTCCAGGCCGCTCCAGCCGACCTCATCGGGGTCTGGAGAACACGCGGTTCTCCAGGAAGCTCTCGCCGCGACTCAGCGGCAGGCTGGGGGTGTAGATCGTGAGCTGTGCGTCGGGCCTGAACGCGCGCAGGAACGCGAGGCAGCTGAGCGCGCTCTCGCCCCCGCCGACGATCGCGATGTCCGCGCTCTGGTCGATCGGGACACGCGCGAGCTCGATGCGCTTGCTGTCGCAGTGGAAGATCCTCGCCGCGGCGTCGGGATCGTGCGGGAAGGGGCGATGGACGCCCGGGCCGGTGAGCACGAGCGCACGGCCGCGATACCGCGATCCGGTCGAGTCCGCGACGTCGATCCTCCAGCGGTCTGCCTTGGTGTCCAGCGATACCCGTGTCACGCGTCCGCGCACGAGGCTGACTCCCTCGGTGGCGCGGGCCAGCACCCAGGCCAGGTACTTGCCGTACGTGCGATGCTGGATGGGCGGGGAGCCTGCGTTCACCCAGCGGACATACCGCCGTTCGCCGATCAGGTGCTGCTGCCAGGTGAACGGCATCATCGCGCGGTCGATCTCCTCTCCGTGCTCCTTGCCGAACGCCTCAAAGCTCTGGTACGGGAACCCGACGTCCTTGATCGGGGGGATCGCCAGCGGCTCCTCGCCCGAGGTCATGCCGTTGCGCCCCGACCACGAGGCGGCCGGTTCGGTCGCCTCGACGATCGTCAGCGCGATCGGTCCCAGACCGAGACGGTTGAGGACATGGACTTTCGCTGCGATCGCCGTCGCCTTTGCCCCGGCGCCGACGACGATCAGATCGGCCTCAGCCGGCATAGGCCGCAGCCGGCGTTCGGCGCGTGACGAGCACGAGGCCTCGCCGGCCGGGGCTGTAGGAGATGGCGCTCTTGGTCACCTTCTCAGAGCGCGACTGCACCGCGCGCATCTCCACCTGCTCGAGCACCGCGCCCACCACGCGCTTCATCTCCAGCAGCGCGAAGCTCGCGGCCAGGCAGCGACGCACACCGCCGCCGAAGGGAATCCACGTGTACGTCCCCGCTGGCCGATCCAGGAAGCGCTCCGGCATGAAGCTGCGAGGGTGCGGGTAGATGTCCCCGCGGCGGTGGATCAGGTGGATGCAGGGAGCCACCATCGTGCCCGCCGGGATCGTGTAGCCGCCCAGTCGCATCGGCTCCAGCAGCCGTCGCACGACGATCGGCACGGGAGGGCACAGGCGCAGGGTCTCCTTCAGCACGGCGTCCAGGTAGGCGTCGTCCTCGTCCGAGCGTATCTCCTCGCGCAGGCGTGCAAGCTTGTCCGGGTGGCGCAGCAGGCGCTCGAACACCCACGCCAGCGAGGTTGAGGTGGGTCCATCCAGCAACAGCGTGATCAGTTCGTCACGCAGGTCCTGAGCGGTCATCGGCGTACCGTCCGCGTAGTGCGCTTGCGCGAGCAGCGCGACGATGTCGTCGCGCTCTCCTGAGTCCTCTCGGTGCGGCGTTTGCGCACCTCCTCGAGCACCACTGCCTCGACGAGATCCATCGCCGCCCGGAACTCGGGGTCGTCGACCAACGCGCGCGGGCCGAGCACGGCCAGCAGCGTCAAGCGCCGCGGGTTGTTCATCCTGTCGGTCAGGTTTCCCAGCAGCTCGCGCAGGCGCCTCAGGGAGGCGGTCTCGACCGGCCCGAAGACGACGCGCATGATCGCCTCCAGGGTGATCGCCTGCATCCGCGGCCACAGCTCGAACGGCCTGCCGACCGGCCAGCTCGCGACGGCTCGCCGGGCCACATCGGCCATCATCTCGCCGTAGGCGCCCATGCGCCCGCCATGGAATTGGGGGAGCATGAGCTTGCGGCGAGTCATGTGCTGAGGCTCCTCCAGCAGCATCACCGATTGCGGGCCGAGGACAGGTCCGAGGAGCGTGTTCGCTTCGCCAACACCCAGCAGCTCGGGATTTGCGGTGAAGACGCGCTTCACGTCCTCGGGGTCGCACAGCAGCACCCACGTACCGCCGTGACGGATGCGCAGCGTGAAGATATCGCCGTAACGTCTCTGACAGCGCTCCATGAACGGCAACGAGCGCCAGGTCCAGCCCACGGCCTGCAGGGCGCTGGGCATGCTCGGTCCCGGGGGCAGCGCAAAGCCTGCGTCTGCGCGCGAGATTTCCTTGACGTTCATGTTTCCCTCTTCATACTTTACCTGTTTCGTTTCTCTCTCATGGCAGCTGGATTTGTTTCTATCTTCACATTCCCCAGTCCATGTTTCCTTTTGTGCTTCCCGCTTGACTAAGCCATTTCATGGGCTGTGCCTTGCGTCTGTGCGCCCCTGGTATCGCGGTCCATTTGCCTTACGAGTTCGCAAGGTTATGATAACCGATGCACCCTGAATGCGGTGCTGATTTTGCAAACCCGCTTAGGGAGGGTGCCGGTAGACGACGCAGTTTTGGCCGGTTTGACAGAGCACCAGTGCCTTAATCGGGTTAAAGGAGCGGCCTTAAACGCCGTTGATCCGGGTTCGAGCCCCGGCTGGTGCATGGCTATATGGAGGATCCATTATTCCCGCACCGATGACCGCCAACCTTTTTGACTACTTCGAGGATGTCCCGGAGCGGAATGGAACGCCCGCCCCTTGGGCCGCGCGAGCGCCACGGCGCCCGCGCGAGCGCTACGACCTGAAGCTCGTGCCGAGAGCGCCGGCTTGGCGGGAGGACGCCGATTCCCTGGGCGCGCTGGCGCGGATCGAACGCGAGCCGTGGGTGAATGCCGTGATGCGCGACCGCGACGGGGTGCACCTGCGCCTCGACGACGGCTGGATCGAAACCGCTGGCGCCGCCCTGGAGGCCGGCGGCAGCGCGGAGGCGACGCTCTCAGACCTCGCGCACGGGCAGCGCTTCTCGGTGCAGTTCTGGGATGCAAACGCGACCAAGGCGCTGCACGTGGGCCATCTGCGCAATCTGGCGATCGGCAACGCGCTTGCCGCCGCGCTCACGCAGGCGGGTGGACAGGTCGAGCGCCGCAGCCTGATCTCCGACGCGGGCCGCAGCATGGGCGAGGCGATGGCGGGCGTGATGAACAGCGGCCGGCACGCGCGCTCGTGGCCCGAGGGCGACGAGAAGAGCGATCACTTCGTCGGAGTCTGCTACGCCGACTACGTAGCGGCCGGCGAGTCGTTCGCCGGCGCCGAGATCGAGCATCCCGAGGACTCGTTGACACGCGAGCTGACGCTGCGGGGCGACGCCGCGGACGAGCTGCTCAAACGCGTCCTGTGTGGCGAACGCGAGGCGCTCGAGCTCTGGTACAAGACGCGCGCGTGGGTCATCTCCGGTCAGCGCAAGACGCTCGCGCGGCTCGGGATCGCCTTCGACCGGGTCTTCTTCGAGTCGGACTTCCTCTCCGAAGCCGCCGAGCTGACCGCGTCCGGCTTGCGTGATGGCAGCCTGCGCCGGCGCGAGGACGGCGTCGTCGTCTACGCGACGGGACTGGAGGACTTCGAGGAGTTCCCGCTCGTGCGCGCCGACGGACTGCCGACCCAGCACATGCGCGCCCTGGCGTACTGGATGGCGGCGCCCGAGCTCGGGCAGATGACGTCGATGCAGGTCTGCGGGACGGAGTGGGTGTCCCACGTCACCTGTCGGCGCAAGCTGATGGACGAGCTGATCCCGGGCGCAAATGGAAGCCCGGGCGGGCCTCAGATCCACCCGACGCACGACATCTTCAACGGGATGGTCGCAAGGCAGAAGCGGGCGGTGGCCTCGAGCGAGGGGGCGCTGTTGATCGACGAGCTCACCGAATGGGTCGACGCGCAGATCGACGCCGATCCGGGCCGGCTGCAGCTGCGCCGCGGACATCCCCACCCAGAACGGGTCGCGGCCGAGATCGCGCTGGGGTACTTCCTGCCCTACCCGGTCGCGCCACGCATCGACTTCGAGCCCGCGATGCTGCTGCGCGAGGACGAGAGCCTCGGCTGGGACCTGGTACGCGCCCAAGCGCACCACGGTGTGGCGGCGTCAAACGGCGCCAGGCCCGTCGAGGACCCCGACTATCGCTTCGCCGTCGTCCAGTCGGAGCTGTACCGGCGCTATCTGCGGCTCGCGGTGCAGCGGCTCGACGTCCGTCCGCTCGCGCACTACCTCAGGCACCTGGCGCGCTGGCACCTCGAGCACGAGCGCGGCGAGCACGTCGAGCGCGTCGTGCAGACGCTGCTCGACCGCAGCGCGCGGGGCCTCGGCTTGGAGACGGCGCGGTGAGCCCGCATGGGCACGCATGGCTGCGCTGGATCTGCGTCCTCGGTCGCTCGTGTGCCGAGCACACCACGCTCCCTGCGTCCTTGCCCAGCTTGCCCTGCGTGCCCATGCGGGCGTGTGGCGTTCTGGAGACGGCGCGGTGAGCACGCTGCTTATCGACAACTACGACTCCTACACGTACAACGTATTTCACCTGCTTGCTGCCGTCTCCGGCGAAGAGCCGATCGTCGTCCACAACGACATGGTCTCCTGGAAGGCGCTCTCGCGCTGGGACTTCGATGCGATCGTCCTCTCGCCCGGGCCCGGGCGTCCGGAGCGCTGGCACGACTTCGGCGTCTGCTCGGACATCCTGCGCTGCAGCGAGGTCCCGGTGCTCGGCATCTGTCTCGGTCACCAGGGCCTAGGACACGTGCTCGACGGGATGGTCGCAACCGCGCCGCTGGCGATGCACGGGCGTCTGAGTCGGGTTCAGCACGCCGACTGCGGTCTCTTCGCCGGCATCCCACAGGACTTCTCGGTCGTGCGCTACCACTCGCTGGCGGTCACTGGACCGCTTGGAGACGAGGGTCGCGTGACCGCCTGGACCGGCGACGGGGTGGTGATGGGGATCGAGCATTGCAGCCGTCCGCTGTGGGGGGTGCAGTTTCACCCGGAGTCGGTCGCGACCGAGCACGGCCGCGCGCTGGTGGAGAACTTCTACGCGCTCGCACGCCGTCACAGGTCCTCGCGCTCTGCTCGCGCGGGCAGGCCGCCGGCGCCGACCCCGCGTCTGCGCGCGCGTGGCGGTGGCGATCCCAACGTCTGCCTGCGGAGGCGCTCCATCGCGGGCGAGCCATCGACCGAGCTGCTGTTTCAACGGCTCTTCGGAGCCGCCGAGCACGCGTTCTGGCTCGACAGCGCCGATGCGCCGACGCCGCTCGCGCAGCGCTCCTATCTGGGCACGAGCGCGGGTGCCGATCGCTGCGTGCTCGAGTACGACGTCGTCGAGGGAATGGTCACATCCCATCGTGCCGGCGCGAGCACGGTGGAGCGCGGGTCGATCTTCGACGTGCTTGATCGCGAGCTCTTCCACCGCGCAATCGAGCCGCCCGTGCAGCCGGTGGGTGGCCTGGTGGGAGGATTCGTCGGCTATATCGGCTACGAGTGCAAGGCGGACTGCGGGTCTTCCAACGTGCACCACTCCGACCTGCCGGATGCCACGCTGATGCTCGCCAATCGCGTCGTCGCGGTCGACCACGTCCATCATCGCACCGAGCTGTTCGCGCTCTGTCGTGACGGGGACCCGGACGGTGCGCACTGGCTGGACGAGGCTGAGACAGTCGTGCGCGAAGCGCTTGCCGATCAGCCCCCGGCGACTGTGCGGGCAGCGGTATCGGGTGACCCACCCGATCGTGCGGTGACATTTCGATGCGGTCGCGGACGCGAGCAGTATCTCGCCGACATCGCCCGCTGTCAGGCGGCGCTCGCCGCCGGCGAGTCCTATGAGGTCTGCCTGACAGACCAGATCTCGACCTCTGCGAGCCCCGAGCCGTTCGAGCTGTATCGCGTGCTGCGGCGCGCCAACCCCGCCCCGTTCGCGGCCTATCTCAAGCTCGGCGAGACAGCGGTCGTCAGCTCTTCGCCGGAGCGCTTCCTCTCGGTCGGCCGCGATCGCTGCGTTCAGGCGCGCCCGATCAAGGGGACCACATCGCGCTCGGATGACCCCGTCAAGGACGCCGCGCTGCGCGCCGCGCTACTACAGGACGAGAAGACCTACGCCGAGCACCTGATGATCGTCGACCTGCTGCGCAACGACCTCGGACGTGTCTGCGAGGTCGACAGCGTTCGCGTGCCAGAGCTGATGGTCGTCGAGCCCTACGCCACGGTGCACCAGCTCACCTCGACGATCACCGGTGTGCTGGAAGGCAGCCGCACGCCGGTGCAGTGCGTGCGCGCGTGCTTCCCGGGTGGCTCGATGACCGGCGCTCCAAAGCTGCGCACGATGGAGATCATCGACGATGTCGAGCGGGAGGCCCGTGGCGTCTACTCTGGCGCGCTCGGCTACTTCGGGCTCGACGGCAGCGTCGACCTCAGCATCGTGATCCGCACGATCGTCCTGCGGCCGGGAGCCACCACGATCGGCGCCGGCGGTGCGATCGTGATGCAGTCCGATCCCGAGGAGGAGTTCGACGAGATCCTGCTCAAGGCGCGCGCGCCGATGGCCGCGATCGCGCGGGCCGTCACGGGCAGCGATGGGCCCGAGACGTGGACCGTCGAGCTCGAGCCCTCGGCGGCGATCGCCGGCGCGGTGTGAGCAGCCGGGATGAGCGGCTCAGCTCCGATCGAGCCCATGGTCACCACGCCCCGGGCGGTGGCTGACACCGCCCAGAGCTGGCACGTGCGCAAGGCCGCTCCCGATGACATCGCGGCGGTTGTCGAGGCCGTGCGGGAGCTGCTGCTCGAGCTGGACGGGACCCCTGCGCCTGGGCGTGCGATGGAGCGGGCCGCGCGAGCGCTCCTTGAGGACCCCCGGGCTGGCGCGGTGCTCGTCGCCCAGGCCGGTGGCGCGATCGTCGGCGTGCTCGCCGCGAGCTGGCAGATAGCGATCCATGTGCCCGGACGCTACGCGCTGATCCAGGATCTGTGGGTGCATCCCTCCTGGCGCAGCCGAGCCGTCGGTCGCGATCTGGTCACGGCGCTGTGTGAGCTCGCATGTGCGGAGGAGATGGCGCGCATCGAGGTCGGCCTGCCACAGGAGCGCTTCTCCCGCCTGGAGGCGACGAGGGCGTTCTATCTGCGCAACGGCTTTGAGCCACTTGGGCCCCGGATGCGACGGACGCTGCTGTGAGCGAGCTGCTGATGATCGAGCAGCGGGGCGAGCGCAGCGGCGCAGTGCCGTGGATTCTCGATGAGCAAGGACGCCGGACCCGTGGCCACGACGACGGACGGCGGCTGTCAGAGGTGCAGGCGGGGCTCATGCGCCACCCCGGCGTGAGCGCTCACATGGCTGACGCAAGCGCCGAGGAGGTCGAGCAAGCACTGCGCCGGCTGCACGAGCCGGGCTACCTGCGGGCGCTCGATCATGTCCCCGATCATGCCCCCGTGCTGATGGCCGAGCTGGCGCAACCGGGCATCGAGCCCGACACCCCCGTCTGCGCCGAGACCGTCGCCACAGCCCGCGAAGGCGTGGCCGCCGCGATCACCGCAGCGCAGCGGATCGTGGCCGGAGCGCGCTTCAGCTATGCGCTGTGCCGCCCACCCGGCCACCATGCCGGCCCAGGATGGCTCGGTGGCTACTGCTACCTCAACAACGCCGCGACCGCCGCCCAGGCGCTGCACGAAGGGGGTGCAGATGAGGTGGCGATCCTCGACCTCGACCTGCACTACCCCAATGGCACCTCCGCTTTGCTGGAGCGCATGACAGAGACGACCTTGCACTCGCTGCACGGCTCCACGGGCGCGAACCTGCCCTGGGAGCGAGTGCTCGCGCGGACCGAGCGCGAGCACCTCACCGCGTTCAGGAGCCCCCCCACGCCGACGACCTATCTCGCGGCGGTTGCGGCTTCCACGAACACGCTCGCGCGCTCTGCCGAGGCGATCGTCCTCTCGCTCGGATACGACACGGTGGCGGGTGACCCGCACGGCTGCTGGAGCTTTCAGGCGTCGATCTTCGAGCGGATTGGCAGCCTGCTCGCCGGCTCGGGGCTGCCCGTATGCGTTGTCCAAGAGGGGGGCTACGAGCTGCGGTCACTCGCGCGATGCAGTCACGCTTTCGCCACGGGCCTGCTGAACGGAGGCGGGGCATGAGCGCTTCAGAGCCCAAGACGACCCAGCCTGAGCGGTGGGCTTCGGCGACGAGCGGGCTGGAGCCCTTCCGTCACCGTCTGGATGAGCTCGACGAGCGGATCGCATCGCTGCTCGGCGAGCGCTTTGAGATCTGCCGCGAGATCGCGCTCCACAAGCGTGCGCATGGGATCCCGATGATGCAGCCGGGGCGCGTCGCCGAGGTGCGCTCGCGCTATCTGGATCGCGGCGCCGAGGTCCAGCTGCCTGCAGACTTCACGGCCGACCTGTTCGAGCTGCTGATCGGCGCCACATGCCGGATGGAGGATGAGCTCATCGGGACGGCGTCTGCGGCGAGTGAAGGGCGCGAGACATGACCTGCCCGACGTTCATCACGCTGGGACCGTCCGGTACCTGTCACGAGAACGCCCTGGTCCACTACCTGGAGTTCCAGGGGCTCTCCTCCTATGAGATCGTCCTGGTCGAAGACCTGCTGGATGGGATCGAGCAGGTCCGCGGCCGGGCGGACACGTTTCTGGTGCAGTGCAGCGCGCACCTGCACGTCCATCTCGTCACCGAGCGCTACTACGGCGAGGTGTTCGTCATCGACACGTTCCTCTACCCCACCAAGGAGCTCGCGCTGCTCGTACGCGCCGACATCGAGGATCCGCAGAGCCTTGGCATCGTCTCGGCGACCCGCGGCTACACCGACCTGACGCGCTGGCGCACGATCGTGGACGAGCCGTCCAAGCCCGTCGTCGCGCGCAACCTGCTCGCCGGCGCCTACGACGCCGGCCTGACGCATCTGCACTACGCGTTTGAGCATCCTGCCGCACTGCGCGTGCAGGAGTGCTACGGCGCCGTCGACACCACCTGGGTCGTGTATGGGACACAGAAGCGCTTCCGCGGAGCGGTCATCGGTCTGCGCAACCCACGGTTGTTCAGAGGTGAGTCAGAGCCCGTGCTTGCCGCATCCGGAGCGATCGGCGCGGCTCACACGCGTTTGTAGCCGGCGATGAATTCGCCATACCCCAAAGTCGATGTTTCGATCTGTTCGAGCAGCCTCTTGGAGGAGATGCCGTGTTTCAAAGAGAGATTTTGCGACAGGGCGTATATGCGGAACAAGTAGTTCTCCGCCTGGCCTTTTGCGGGACACACCGAGTATCTCCTACCCCCGCGTTGATTGCTTCCCACGAGCGCGCCGTGCGGGAGCCTGCCGGCGGGAAGTTCCTTCAACCCCGGATTCAAGCCGGCGACCGACCATTGCACGTTCAGTTTGGCTTGGACCTGTTTCTGTCCGGCGCCCGGATTGATCAGTTTGAGGCCGAAGAGGAAGATGACAAGTTCCTTGGTTTCGTTCGGGACCGAGCCCCACTCCAGCGGCAGTGCGATGTCTTTCCCGTCGCAGGTGTACTTGGCCGGAATCTTCTGACGCCCTTCAAGTACGGGACTGCCAAACGCGATTTCCCTGGAGTTGGCGGTCGACGACGAGTCAGAGCTTCCACAGCCGCTCAGCGCGAGCGCTGAGATCAGCGCGACACCTGTGATCGCGTTTGACAACCTTCGCATCGACGTTCCTCCTTAGAGCCGGCACTTGCCTGTGCTCGGATGACGAGAACGCCACGCTACATATCCAGGCTCTGAATTCCTAGCGATTTACAGAAGTGTTTCCAGCTTCCCCATCGCCGCTCTGACATCGTTACTGCAAATGCCGGTAAGCCAGGTGGCTCACTGCACCTCGGCGACGGTCCGTGCTCCCTCACCCACGTACCTTGCGGTCGGGCGGATCAGCTTTGCCTCGCGCTTCTGCTCGAGGATGTGCGCGGACCAGCCGGCGACACGTGCGCATGTGAACATCGGTGTGAACAGATCCGGGGGAACTTCGGCCAGGTCGAGCACCACGGCCGACCAGAACTCGACGTTGGTGGCGAGCACTCGGTCGGGCCTGCGCGCGTGCAGCTCGGCAAGCGCCGCCTTCTCCAAGGCCTCGGCCGCCTCGAAGCGAGACGATCCCAGCTCCCGGCATGTCCGGCGCAGCACGCGTGCGCGCGGGTCTTCGGCGCGGTAGATGCGGTGACCGAAGCCCATCAGGCGCTCGCCGCGATCCAGCGCGTCTGAGACCCAGCGCTCGGCGTCGCCGGTCTGTTCCACTTCGTCGAGCATCTTCAGCACGCGCGAAGGCGCGCCGCCGTGCAGGGGGCCGGAGAGCGCGCCGACCGCGGCGGAGAGCGCCGCGGCGCAGTCGGCGCCCGTCGAGGCGACGACCCGGGCGGTGAAGGTGGAGGCGTTCATGCCGTGCTCGGCGGCAGAGATCCAATAGGCGTCGATCGCCTTGACGTGATCGGGGTTCGCCTCCCCGCGCCAGCGGATCAGAAAGCGCTCGGGGATCGTGCGCCCCTCGTCGACCTCCGATTGTGGGACGGGTGGCTGGCCGGCTTCGCGCGCGGACTGGGCCACGAAGGAGAGCGCCATCACCGAGGCGCGCGCGAGGTTGTCGCGGGCCTGCTCGTCGGAGATGTCGATCAGCTGGCCAAAGCCCCACTCCGGCGCCAGCATCGCCAGCGCCGACTGCACGTCGACGCGATGGTCGCCCGAGCGCACGGTCAGCACGTGTGGTTCAGCGGGCGGCAGGCCCGGTTGGAAACGGCCATCCACCAGCAGGCCCCAGACCTGCTCGTAGGGAACCGCGCCGACCAGGTCCTCGATGTCGACGCCGCGGTAGCGCAGCGCGCCCCCCGCTTTGTCGGGCTCGGCGATCTCCGTGGCGAAGGCGACGACGCCTTCCAGACCCGACTGGACCTCTGCTGTCTGAACTGCGCTCATGGCACTCGCTTTCTGGGCTTGAAAGTTTAGGACCCACCCGCCCGCTGCCTCGTGGGCGGGCGCATATCGTCGCAGGAATCCTCGTTGGACTCGCCCCCGCCCACGCGATACCCCGACCATCGCGGCGCGACTCGAGACGATGCTCACGCGCGGGTGCTCTAGGCTGGCGCAAGCGGACCACGCTCGTCCGCCCCGACACAGGAGGAGCAGCAACATGGCAGACGGCGATCTGATGTTCCGCCCGGCCGGCGAGCTTGCCGGAATGGTCCGTTCCGGGGATGTATCGGCGCGCGAGCTGGTCGAGATCTCGCTGGAGCGCATCGAGGAGCTCAATCCTCGGCTCAACGCCTTCGTACAGGTCGATTCAGAGCGCGCCCTCGCCACGGCCGGGGAGATCCGCACCGGGGACGAGCGCCCGTTCGCGGGGGTCCCGATCGCGATCAAGAACAACCGTGCGGTGAGCGGCCTGCGGCTGACCGAGGGCTGCTCGTTGATGACAGATCACGTGGCCACCTACGACCACAACGTCACGCGCCGCCTGCGCGACGCGGGGTTCGTGATCGTCGGCACGACGACCCTGCCCGAGTACGGGATCCTGCCGACCACCGAGGCTCGGGTGTTCGGTCCGACGCGCAATCCCTGGGATCTGCAGCGCACCCCCGGCGGCTCCTCGGGCGGCGCGGCGGCGGCGGTCGCAGCCGGAATGGTGCCGGTCGCGCACGGCAACGACGGTGGCGGCTCGATCCGTATTCCCGCGGCGTGCTGCGGGCTGGTGGGGCTCAAGCCCGCGCGCGGACGGATCTCCGCGGCCCCCGATCTGGGCGCCTATCCGCTGAGCATCGACGGCGTGCTCACGCGCACCGTCGCCGAGACGGCCGCGATCCTCGATGTGCTCGCCGGCTATGAGGTCGGAGACGCGACCTGGGCGGCCCCGCCCGCCGAGCCATATGCCCGGGCGGCCGCGAGCGGGCCGATCTCCGCTGGCTCGGGAGGGCTGAGGATTGCCGCAACGACGCTGCCGCCGACGGTCGCCGCGACGGTGGACCCAGTCTGCGCGCACGCGGTAGGAGAGGCGGCCGAGCTGCTGCGCTCACTGGGACACGAAGTCGAGGAGGTCGATCCGCCGTGGCAGGTGGAGGGTCTTTCGGAGCTGTTTGGTGCGGCCTTTGCAATCCAGATCTCGACCGTGATCGCGTTCTCCGGCATCGTCGCTGGGCACGAGCCGACCGCCGAGGACCTGGAGCCGATGAGCTGGGCGATCTATTCGATGGTCACCAAGCTGAACGCGATGGAGGGCGCCGCAGTCACCGCGCGGCTGCAGCGGTTCTCACGGCGGCTGGTCTCGTTTCTCGACCCCTACGACGCGCTGCTGACGCCGGCGCTGGCCGAGCGCCCGCTGCCGCTGGGCACGCTCGACACGGCCGCGCCCGACCCGATGTCCACGTTCACCCGCTCCGGCTTGTTCACGCCATTCACGCCGATCTTCAACGCGACCGGTCAGCCCGGCATCTCGCTGCCTCTGTTCGAGGGTGAGGATGGCCTGCCGCTGGGCGTGCAGATCGTCGGGCGACCGGCCGGCGAGTCGGCGCTGCTGGCGCTGGCCGCGCAGCTGGAAGCGGCGTTGCCCTGGGCCGGGCGGCGGCCACCCGCGCCAGGCCAGGCCGGATAGGCCCAGCTGCTCAGCCGGCGCCAAGCACGGCCCGCATCGACCTGGGAGTTACGCCCAGGCTTTCGGCGTCGCCGGCGCCGGATCGTGCGACCATCGAGCACTCCATCAGCTCGGCTTCGTCCCAGGTGGCGAACGTTCGCTCGGCGCCGACCGTCGCCTCCAGCAGCCGCAGCGCCCGCGAGACGATCGGCGTGGGCACCTTCAGCAGCGGTCGCGGACGATCGAGCGAGTCGAGCACCAGCCTGACGATCTCCGTGTTGGACAGCGTCTCGGGGCCGGCGAGCTCATACCGCCGCAGTTCGCTCGCGGGCGTGCGCAACGCCGCCATCACGCAAGCGGCGGCGTCCTCGGCCCAGATCGGCTGAAAGCGCGCGCGCCCCATGCCCGACATGGGCATCACGGGGGCCAGCGCCAGGCGCTCCAGCAGCGTCAGCCAGCTATCTCCGGGAGCGTAGACGAGCGAGGGGGCGAACACCGTCCAGTCCAGATCCGCCTCGCGCACGGCGTGCTCCGCGGCTGCCTTGGCACGATGAAAGCGCGTGCGGTGATGTGCGGAGGCGTCGAGCGTCGAGAAGAACACGAACCGCTGCGCCCCGGCGCGTTGCGCCGCTCGCACGATGCGCCAGGTGGCGATCCCGTTGAGCTCCTCGATCGAGCCGCCCGGCTGGTCGCGGATCGACGCGGCCAGGTGCACGACCGTGTCCACGCCCCGCAGCGCGTTGCGAAACGAGGGCGGGTCGGTCAGGTCCCCGAGCGCGATCTGCACGCGCACGCGCCAGGTCCCCAGGCTGCGCGGATCGCGCACCAGGCAGCGCACGTCCGTCCCGTCGTCCACAAGCCGGCGCAGCAGCGCCGAGCCCACCTGGCCGGTCGCGCCGGTAAGCAGCAGCATCGTTCGTACAATATGCCTCTCCCCAACCGGACCCCGAACAGAGCCCCCCGGAAAACGAACCAGAAGGAAGCGAATGGCCTACGTGATCGCCGAGCCGTGCATCGGCACCAAGGACAACTCCTGCGTCGAGGTATGCCCCGTCGACTGCATCCACCCGACGCCCGACGAGCCGGGACACGACGCGGCTGAGATGCTCTACATCGATCCCGAGGAGTGCATCGACTGCGACGCCTGCGTCGAGGCCTGTCCCGTCGATGCCTGCTTCGCCGAGGACCAGCTCCCGGACGAGTGGCAGAAGTACTCGCAGATCAACGCCGACTACTTCGCCAACGTCAACAAGTAAGGCCGCATCGACGGCGGGGACAGACGTGCTGCTAGCCGTAGTAGCGGGCGATGACCTGCAATTGACTGAAGATGTCGTGTGCCAGGAACAGGACGACTATCAGCGCTCCCACGGCGGGCCCCCAGCGCCGTCCGGCGCCGCGCGCCGCCAACGCCAGCACGGCTCCCCAGAGAGCCAGCATCGGTAGCAGGTAGCGAGGCTCTCGGTACGGTTCAGACTTGGTGAGGAGATCGCTTATGTAGGAATCGGCTCCGACGAGCACGAGCACCCCGACGCTCATGACGCCATAGACGAAGAGCTCGGGAAGTCGTCGTCGCAGCGCTGCACGGCTCGCGACGAGCGTGCGGACGCAGAGCCCGACGATCAGCGTCGCCGGTATCAGGGATACAGCGTAGACCCAGTCGGCGAAGACGGTGTCGGCCCAGCCGTAAAGACCAACCAGACCGTTGAACCATACCTGCAGCGTCGTGGAGATCCCCGGGAAGTAGCTGCTCATCCCGGGAAGCCGCGGCAGGTAGAGCTGCCATATGTAGCTCATCTCGGTGAACACGGATCCACTTGTGATTTGGGCCGCGTGCGACACCTCGCCTAGCGGCGTATGGCTCGATGCTGGTTTGATCAGGATGTTCAGAAGCACGGGGCTGCATGCGATGGCAAGCGCGAGCGCGAGCGAGCTGCAGGCGGCGCGTCTGGATGTCCGCGCCGCACGAATGGTGAGGATCACCAACCCCAGGATCACGCCGGGGGCGAGCCCGATGAAGTTGAGCTTGGTGAGGAAGCCGATCGCGGTCAGGATGCCGATCACGAGCGCAAGCCCGGGCGTGAGCCCGCGCCGAAACCCGCGGGCCAGGCAGTAGAAGAGCGCGGCGGACACGGCGAACAGCATCGCGTCGGGGTTCACTCCGCCGGAGACGAACCCCAGCAGCGGAAACAGGGCCACGCCGAGCCCGCCGACGGTCCACGACCACGGCGCTCCGGGAAGCGCCTCGCGGACGAAGAGGAACACGAAGAACGCGGTGATCGCGGCCATCAGCGCCGAGAGCAGCCGCATCAGTTGCAGGCTGTCGAGCAGCGTGCCTGCAGAGCCGAGGTCGTAGGGGATCGCCTGGAGTGCGTAGTACAGCGGCGGCTCGCTCGCGGCCAGTCCGGCGTTGACCGGTTCTGCCCGAGGCAGAGGTTCGCCCAGATTGTGCTGGAGCTGTCGTTGCTGAGAGAGAGAGGCGATGGTCTCGACTTCCGGCTTGAAGCGAATGCCTTCCTGGTAGAGGGCAGCCAGCACACCCCTCTCAGCAGCCGAGTACTGACGATTGACCACCAGGGGCAGTTGCCCTGTTTCAGCGAGCTGCTCCGCGTAGGCGAAGTGATCGGGCTCGTCGGGCACCTGGAAGGGAGGTGTTACAAGCGACCAGCAAGCTGCGTTCAGGAAAGCGACGAGTGCGCAGAGCCATGCCACTTTCGGGACTCGCCGGTAGAGCTTCCGCAGGCGTGGCGGCGCTCGCAGCCGTCTCTGAGGCCTGACCGGCCGCTTGCACGTCGCCTGCAGCCCACGAGCTGCCAGCCAGTAGGTCAGGGCGGCGATCATCGCTGCCAGGACGGCGGCGAGCAGTGGGGTCCACACACCGCTGACTGCGTGCCCGAAGCCCATGTGTTCGACAACCGCCGGCGCCAGCGACCACCACGAGGAGCGACCCGACCGCAGATACTCGATTTTCATCCGTCCCGGCAGAGTCCCTGCTCGGCTCTTCGCTGCGACCGCGGCCGCCGTAGGAGCTCCGTTCAATGCCAGCATCTGACGTGTCGGTTCGAGCGAGACGCAGATCACCACGTTTGCGGCCGGGCGGGGCAGAGGTCTCACGGGTACCGTGATGGATCCGCCGATCCATCCGGCGCCTCGTGTGCCGGCAGTCACGACGCGAGCGCCCGACAACGCCCTGACGGTTAGGCGCGGACCGATCACCGCTTCCAGCGAGAGGCGAATGGCCGACGTACCGCGGGGCAGCGTTTCACCGGCCTGGCACGCGCTGGCGCCGCCGCTGGTGGACGCAAGCTTGGTGGTTTCGATGACCCCGTTGGTCCTGGCGACGACCGGAGGCGCTCCGCTCAGCACCACGCCGATGGCCACCGCTGTGATTCCCAGCCCCACGGCGAGCGCGATCTTCACGCTGCTCATGAGTCGCCCCGCGGGCTCCCGATGGGCGTGTGCATCGGTGGGAGCATGGCGTTTGTGCGGAACTTTGCAAACGCTCTCGCGGGGCCCCCAAAGAAACCGCCTCGGGTAAGCATTTACGTGTCCGCTTGCGTCTCCGACCTGACACGCCTCGGGCCTCGCCCGGCGCGATCGCCCGTGTCAGCCGTAGTAGCGGGCAACGACCTGCAGCTGGCTGAAGATGTCGTGTGCCAGGAACAGGACGACTATCAGCGCGCCCGTCGTGGGCCCCCAGCGCCGTCCGCCGCCGCGCGCGGCCAGCGCAAGCGCGGCGCCGGCCAGCGGCAGCATCGGCAGCAGGTAGCGGGCCTGTCCGAATGAGGCCTTTTCGGCTGGGAACACGCGGAAGGAGTCGGCGCCCACCAGCACCATCACCCCGCCCGCGATGAGCGTGTAGACGGCGAGCTCGACCAGGCGGCTTTGTAGCGCTGTGCGGCACACGACGAGCGTGCGGGCACAGAGCGCGGCCAGCAGTCCGGCGGCAACCAGCGCCACGGTATAGGCCCAGCCGGGAAAGAAGGTGTCAAGCCAGCCATACCGGCCGACGTAGCCGTCGAACCAGATCTGGCGCGTGGTGAGCATGCCGGGAAAGTCGTTGACCGTCCCGGGCAGTCGCGGAAGGTAGAGCTGCCAGATGTAGTTGGCGTTGGCAAGCGCCGACCCGTGCGTGATCCTGATCGCATCCGTCACGATCCCGAGCGTGGGACGGTCCGAGAGGATGTTGGTGGTGACGAACACGACCATGGGGGCGCAGCCGATCGCGCCGGCGAGGGCAAGCGATCGGCAGGCCGAGCCCTTCGATTCGCGTGCGGCGCGCATGCCCAGAACGGCCAATCCCAGGAACACGCCCGGGATGACCCCGATGAAGTTGAGCTTCGTCAGCAAGCCGATGGCGATCACCCCGCCGAGGGCACCGGCGCGCGCCGGTGTCAGACCAAGTCTGAACGCGCGCGCAAGAGCGAAGAGCAGCGCCGCGCACACGGCGAACAGCATCGCGTCGGGGTTGACCGCTCCGGACATGAACCCGAGCAGCGGCGCGAGGGCCACACACAGCCCGCCCACCGTCCACGCCCAACGCACGCCGGGGAGCGTTTCGCGTACGAACATGAAGCTGAACAGCGCCGTCAGCCCGGCCAGCAGCGCCGAGAGCAGCCGCATCAGCTCCAGCCGGTCGAGCAGGGTGCCGTTCGAGGCCAGGTCGTAGGGGATTGTCAGCAGCGCGTAGTAGAGAGGAGGCTGTGAGGTCGCCACTCCGGCGGCGGGACTGCCCGCGTCCTGGGAATGTCGGGTGAGCTGGAGGTCTTCCTGCAGCTTCTGCTGCGCCGCGCGGGAGCCTATGGCCTCCACGCTGGGATGCAGGCGAACTTCGGGATAGCGCAGGTCTTTCAGGACGAGGGTCTCTTCGCTTGAGTATTTTCTTTCGCTCGAGGTTGGCAGCGACCTGGTTTCCGCAAGCTGCTTGACATAGGCGAAGTGATCCGGCTCGTCGGGCACCTGAAAAGGAGGTGTGATGAACGACCAGCAGGCCGCGTTCAGGCATGCCACGAGGCCGCAGACCCAGGCGGCTCTCGGTATTCGCGGGACGAGGCTGCCGGTGCGAATCAGCACCTCATCCCAGGTCCTTGACGATCCGCCACGATACGAGGGTCGCCGCGGCGGACATCAGCGCCGCGAGCAGGAAGACGATCCAGGTGCCGGCCCAGGCGTGGCCGAGGCCCATGCGCCTCGCGATCTGCGGCGCGAGCGACAGCCAGGAGGAGCTGCCCGCTCTCAGATAGTCGATTCTCATCCGACCCCCGAGAGCTTCTCCTTTGCCGGTGCGCGCGGCGGTCGCCGTGACGGTGTGTGCTCCAAACACCGTCACCTCTTCGCCTCCCACCCGAGAGGTCTCAAAGCAGACTCTCACGGGGAAGACCGCCTCAGAGACGGCTCTCACCGGGATAGTCACCGGTTGTCCAGCCCATCCGGGGCCACGCTCTCCCGATGTGAGCACGCGGGTTCCCGACAACGCCTTGACGGTCACCCCGGGGCCGGTGAACGCTCCAAGCGAGAGCCGGATCGCCGATGTGTCTCGTGGCAGCCGTTCGCCTGCTTGACATGTCTCGACGCCCGTGCCGGCGATCCCCAGTTCTTCGCGCGTCGGAGCTGAGTTCGTGGCAGCGACCGTCAGCGGAGACTGCGACAGCACCACGGCGACGGCCACGGCGGTGATCCCCAGCCCCGCGGCGAGCGCGATCCTCACGCTGGGCATCAGTCTCGGCGCAGGCCGAGGATGCTGAGCAAGAACGAGGAGAACACGATTTGGATGCCGAGCACGAGCAGCGTCGCCGCGAAGATCGCGACTCGCTCCTGGGAGAGGCTGCCGAGACCACGCCCGATCCAGTCGAGCACGATCACGACGATCATCGCCAGCCCGATCAGCGCGACGGCGCTCCCCAGCATCAGCCCGTGCTCGAGTCGCAAGCGCTCGCGCGCACGGTCAAACCAGGCGTCGCGCTCGCCCATGAAGTACGTGGCGTAGGCATGCGCGCACAGCCCGAGGCTGACGAGCTGGGCGCCGATGATCAGCAGCAGTGAGCCGCCGATCAGCGTGTGCAGATCCCACTGGCGTTCGAACACCTGAATGTGTGCGAGCACCAGCAGCGTGACGAAGCCTCCAAGCGCGGCCATCAGCGCGCCGGGCGCGATGAACAGGTGGTTGGGGGAGTGCAGCAGCAAGAAGCGCAGGTGGCGCCAGCCGTCGCGGAAGCTCGAGAGCTTCGATTCGCCGCCGCGCGGGTGGTACTCGATCGGGATCTCGCGAATGTCGAGCTTCTGCTTGGCCGCGCGTACGACCATCTCCGAGGCGAACTCCATGCCGGTCGTGCGCAGTTCCAGCAGCTCCAGGCGATCGCGCCGGAACGCGCGCATCCCGCAGTGCGCGTCGCTGACCCCTGTATGAAAGAGGAGGTTCAGAAAGCGAGACAGCAGCGGGTTGCCGATGTAGCGGTGGTGCCAGGGCATCGCCCCCGGGTGGATGTTGTGCATGCGATCGCCGACGATCATGTCCGCGCCGTCCTGCAGCCCGCCGAGGAATCTCGGGATCTCCTCGAAGTCGTACGTCAGGTCGGCGTCGGCCATCACGATGTACTCGCCGCGCGCCGCCGCGAACCCGGTGCGATAGGCGCTGCCGTAGCCGCGCAGAGGCTCGTGCACGACGCGCGCTCCCGCGATCTCTGCCAGCTCGGCGCTGCCGTCCTCCGAGCCATTGTCGGCGACGATCACCTCGCCGGGTATCCCCGAGCGCGCCATCGCGCCCAGCGCCGAGGTGACGCACAGCTCGATGTTCTCCGCCTCGTTCAGGCAGGGTATGACCACCGAGAGCAGTTGGGGAGAGACATCGTCGTCCTCGCTATCGGCGGCGACATCGCTGCTCTCGGTGGTCGCGCTCATCGGAGTCGAGAATGGCGTTTATGCGGAATTTTGCAAACAGTCCCGCTAGATGCCCGAAAAACAGCGCCGAATGTGCTCGCCCGCGTCTCCCACCTGTCCTGCGCCGGCCCGCTCAGTGTGGTCCGATCTGAGCAGCCGCCGCATAGCTCGAGTCGAGCACGTCGAGCACCTGCACGTCTGCGATGGCCGCTTCGATCAGCTCGCGCAGGCGCCGTGACTCAAAGCGATGCGACTGCGGCGCGAGCGGGTTGACGGTGATCGCGCGCAGGTCGATCGGACACGAGACCTCGATCGAGACGCCCTGGCGGCGATACCAGCTCGGGCCGTGGCGCGACAGGAAGACCCTGGTCGGGTCTGACGCGACGATCCTCAGCTCGCGCCCGGCCCGCTCGCGCCGGGCGCTCAGCAACCCTTCCAGGAAGCGCTCGCCCAGGGCGCCCTCGACGGTGAAGGTGCTCGCCCGAGCGTGCTCGCGCAGCAGCGCCGCCACCTCCGCGGGCTCGCTGCTCAGCACGAGCCGCCGATCAAGCGCCACCTGCCTGCCGTCCGCCGGCGACAGCGTGCCCGCGTCGTCACCGCCGGCGTCCTCGATCTGGGGCAGGCGCACGAGCTCGACCGCATCCTTTGTCAGGGCGACGACCTGCTCGATGTCCTCGCTCAGAACCGCGCCGGTGGCCACTACGAGGCCGTCGGCGACCGCGGGCGAGGAGGCCGCGCGGCGGTCGATCGCGCCATCGATCAGCACCTGCTGGGCGCCGTGCTCGGCCATCGACTCGCTCACGGCGCGCACGTCCTCGGCGGCGCTGGGGCCAGCCACTTCCACGGCGCCCTGCTCGGAGAGCCTGGCGATGACGACTTCTCCGAGCGGCGTCCTCATGCCGGTCTGAGCCAGCCGCTCGTGCGCGACACCGCTGGCGCGCAGCAGCGCGCCGGTGCTGGCCACGAGGCTGCCCGCCTGCAGGTAAATGCGCGGCTTGGCGATGCGCGCGTCGATCACGTCGCGCTCCTCGCCGTCGCGCCCGATCGAGGTCACGCCCACGCACAGCCCGGCGGTCGCGTGCTCGCGCAGGATCGCCGCGAGCGTCTCGGTCTTGCCGGTGTTCTTGGCCAGCCCCACCAGCGCCAGCGCCCGCACGTCGGCGGTCAGCTCCGCGAGGGTCATCGCCTTCCCTTACGAGGCTCGCCGCGCCGAGCCATACGCGCCTCCGGCTCGACCAGCCCGAATCGAGACCGGCGACTCAGGCCGTCATGCGGTCGGCACGCCATATTGTCTCCCACCCAATCAGCCCGCCATGCGCGCCGCCAGCTCGCGCACGATGAAGCTCGCCACATGATGCGGGTATGTGCCCTTGGAGAACCCGGCGTCGTAGCCGAGCTCCTTGGCCAGCTCGTTGGACACGCGCGGGCCGCCGCAGGTGAGGATCAGCCGCTTACGCTGTCCCTCCGCTTCGACGATCTCCACCAGCTCGGTCAGGTTGGAGATGTGCAGGTTCTGCTGGGTGACGGTCTGGGAGACGAGGATCGCGTCGGCGTGCAGGTCGATCGCCCTGGAGACGAGCACGCTGTTGGGCACCTGGCTGCCGAGGTTGTGCGTTTGAAAGGACTTGTAGCCCTCCAGGCCGTGGTGGCCGTGAAAGCCCTTGAGGTTGAGCATCGCATCGATGCCGACGCTGTGCGTGTCGGTGCCGGTCGCCGCGCCGACGACCACGACCGGGCGGCCGATGCGCTCGCGCGCGAACACTTCGATCTCGTCCTCGCTCATGTGCTCGATGTCGAAGCCTTCGCTGCCCAGCGACGCGTAGTCGACCGTCTGGGTGGCCTGCCCGAACATCACGAAGTACGTGTAGCCGTCGGTCAGCTCCTGATAGTGCACGACCTCAGGGTGCTCGAAGCCCATCTTGCTCGCCAGCTCCTGCGCGGCCTTGCGCGCCGCCAGTCCGTAGGGGACGGGCAGCGTGAAGCTCATCTGCACGATCCCGTCACCCAGGTGATCGGCGTAGGGCTTGACCCGCGCGAGGTCGACCGACCGATCGGAGATCGGCTTGCGTGCCACGCTCTCAGGCAAGGCTCGACGCTCCCTGCATCAGCTCGCTCACCGGGTTGAAGTAGCCCTCGGCGGTCTCCACGATGCCCTCCGTGCCGCGACCCTCCTCGACGCGCCGGGGCACGTCGCCGAACACCCCTTCGCCGAGCGCCGTGAACAGGCCGTCCTCGGCGATCCGCTGGAGCAGCTCGTGCGCCCCGGCCAGCACCTGCTGGGCGCGCGTCTGAATGATCCCCCCGCGCTTGAACTCGATCTCATCGCCCAGGTCGCGTGCGGCGTCGAACACGTAGTTGACGTTTTCCAGGCCGATCACGCGGTCGTGCACGTGCGGCGTGAAGATCCCCTCGGTCGGCACGCCGATCGTCTGGATGCCCTGCCCGGTGGCGATCGTCACGAGGTTGAACAGCGAGTCCGCGGCGTGCGTGCGGTACAGGTTGCCGTCCATGTGGCGGGTCGGAGGCATGTACTTGACCGGGCACTCTGGAAACAGCTCGCGCGTCAGCTGCGCCTGCGCCCACTCGTACAGCAGGCCGTTGACGACCGGCGTGTCGATCTCAAACGCGTCGCCGAGCGCGATCTGCTCGTCGGGCACGCCGGAGTCGAGCGCCAGCTGGCGGTTGATGAACTGCGAGGCGGTCACCGACGGGGCGGCCTCGATCGCGTCGGCCGTGCGCAGGTAGTTGTCCTCGCCCGTGTTGATGACGACGCCGAAGTAGCCGTTGACCATCCGCGATACGCGCTGGTCGATCAGGCCGCGCACGGGATTGATGTCGCGGTAGAGGATCCCGTAGAGCGCGTCGTTGACCATGTTGTCAAAGCCCTCGATCGCGCCCATCGCGGCGATCTCCGGCATGCACAGGCCCGAGCAGAAGCTCGACAGGCGCACATAGCGGCCGTTCTGAGCCGACCACTCATCGAGCGCCTCGCGCATGATGCGAAAGTTCTCTTGCGTGGCGAACGTCCCGCCGTAGCCCTCGGTCGTGGGCCCGTAGGGGACATAGTCGAGCAGGCTCTGGGCCGTGGAGCGAATCACCGCGACGATGTCCCCGCCGGCCTGCGCCACGGCCAGCCCGTGCACGACGTCCTCATAGACGTTGCCCGTGGCCGTCAGCACATAGCGCAGCGGGGGCGGGCTCTCGCCGAGGCGCTCGCGCAGCTCGCGGCGCTCTCGCATGCGCCCGCCGATCTCCCCGATGCGACCCTCGCACTCCCGTGCGATCCGCGCCCTGATCGCCTCGTCCCGGGCGTGCGCCGGCGCGCAGAGATCAAGCTCGCCCCTGTCGACGGCCTCGGCGATGTCCTGCGGGCTCGCGGCCGGGTCGGCCAGCAGCGCGTTGCCGATCCAGTAGGCGATGCCCCGGCCCAGCTCGCCCCGGTCGCGCACGTGGTCGACGAGCACGTTCGGCAGCGGCGCCTGCAGCTCGTTGGCGCCGTCCACGCCGAGCAATCGCGTGATCGTGCGCTCGACCGAGACGGTCGTCTTGTGGGCGGTTCGCTCGGCGACCTGCGCGGCGATCTGGCTCGCGGCGGCACGACAGGAGGCGATCACGCCCGGATCGAGATCGAGCTTGCTCTGTGCCTCGGCGCTCACTTGATGTCCCGCACGATCGGGAAGGGAATGACCTCGCGCAGGGTCTCGCGTTCGGTCAGGATCATGATCAGCCGGTCGACGCCCATCCCCCCGCCGGCGGTCGGCGAGTAGCCGTACTCGATCGCCCGCGCGTACTCCTCGTCGTTGGGGTGGGGGACGTCCTCGTCGTCGGCCATCCGCCGCTTGCGCTGGTCGACGAAGCGCTGCCACTGATCGACCGGATCGTTGAGCTCGGTGTCGCCGCTGACCAGCTCGATGCCGCCGATCACCGCGTCGAAGTGCTCGGCCAGCTCGGGATGCTCGGCGTGGCGCTTGGTGATCGGAAACGGCTCAAGCGGGAAGTCGAAGACATGCGTGGGCTGGTTGATGTGCGGCTCGATCAGCTTGCTGTAGACGGCGAGCACCAGCTCCGCCCAGGTCGTCGCCGGGTGGATGCGCTCCTGCAGCGCCTCCTTCATCTGCGTTGTGACCGCCTCACGGTCCTCGCCCATGAAGTCGATGCCGGTGGCGTCCAGCATCGCCTCGCGCATCGTGATCCGCCGCCACGGCTTGGCCAGGTCGATCGTCTCGCCGCCGCGCTGTATCTCGGTGCGGCCAAGCACCCGCCGGGCCACGTCGGCGAACATCTCTTCGGTCGCGGTGGCCACGTCGTGGTAGTCGGCGTAGGAGAACATGAACTCGATGATCGTGAACTCCGGGCTGTGCTTGGGGGAGATGCCCTCGTTGCGAAAGACCTTGCCCATGTCATAGACGTTCTCCAGGCCGCCCACGATGCAGCGGTTGAGGAACAGCTCGACCGAGATGCGCAGGTACAGATCGCGATCGAGCGCGTTGTGGTGCGTGGTGAACGGACGCGATCCGGCGCCGCCCGCGAGCGACTGAAGCGCCGGGGTTTCCACCTCCACGAAGTTGCGCTCATCAAGCCACGCGCGGATCGCCGCGACGATCCGCGCGCGCATCACGAACAGCTCGCGCGTCTCGTCGTTGGCGATCAGATCCAGCTCGCGGTAGCGATAGCGGGTGCCTGTGTCGCCGAGGCCGTGATGCTTGTCCGGCGGCGGGCGCAGCGTCTTGGTCAGCAGCGTGCACTCGGTCACCGCCAGCACCAGCTGCCCGCGCTTGGTCTTATAGATGAACCCCTCGATCCCGACGATGTCGCCGATGTCGAGGCTCATGATGCGTTCATAGCGCTCCTCGCCGAGCGCATCCAGGCGTACGACGATCTGCATCGATCCCGACAGGTCGCGAAGGTCCAGGAACGACGTCTTCGCGTGCCCGCGCCGAGAGATCACCCTGCCGGCGACATGATGGCGCAGCTTCAGATGCTCACCCTCGCCGAGCTGCGCCGGGTCGTGCGCGGCGAGCACGTCCGCGATCAGCATGCGATCGGGCAGGCTCACGTGCGGATAGGGGTCGATCCCTTCCGCGCGCAGCCGTTCCATCTTGACGCGACGCTCGTCGATCTCGACGACTCCGTCCCGGGGCGTGCCTGCATCTGGGGTCGCGCCGGCATCGCCGAGCCCAACGCCGTCCGCGGGGACGCCGTCAAATGCGACTGTTGCGCCGTCGGCGGGCTTGCCCTCCGTCAGCGTGGCCTCGTTGTCCTCCTGCTGGGGTCCCGATACGGGCATACAGACGATCCTCTCAACTAGATTGCGCTTGTCAAGCGATCGAGCAGGATGTCTCTGGAAACGGACTCCGCGATCGCCGGCTAAGCCATCGGCAGCGACATGCCCGCAGGTTTTCGCTCAGCGGGTGCTTCGGGTGCCGCGGCTGCCCCGCCTGCGACCTGGACCAGCGGCAGGGTCGGCACTGTCGGCAGAACCGGCAGCGTCGCCGGCGCGGCCATCGCGGTCAGGCCGCGGGCGGCATGGCGGATCGCCTGAGACGCCGGGTCGTCGGGGTCCTCGATCACGAGCGGAACACCGCTGTCGGCGTGCTCGCGCAGGGGCATCGTCAGCGGGACCTTGCCGAGCAGCGGCACATCGAGCTCGTCGGCGAGCTCCTGGCCGCCGCCCTCGCCGAAGATCTGAAAGCGCTCGCCGGAGGGCGTGGTGAAGCCGGACATGTTCTCGATGATCCCGCAGATCTCGAGGCTCACCTTGTGCGCCATCTCGGCGGCGCGCCGGGCGACCCGCTGGGCGGTCGGCTGGGGGGTCGTGACGATCGCGAACTGAGCCTGGGGAAGCAGCTGGGCGAGCGTCATCGAGACGTCCCCCGTTCCCGGAGGCAGGTCGATCAGCAGGTGGTCCAGAGCGCCCCAGTCGACATCCTGCAGGAACTGGGTGAGCGCCTTGTGCAGCATCGGCCCGCGCCAGACCACGGCGGCGTCCTCGGCGACGAAGAAGCCGATCGACATCACCTTCACGCCGTGTGCCTCCAGCGGGACGATCTTGCGCTCCGGCGAGACCGGCGGGCGGGTGGACCCGAGCCCATACATGCGCGGGATCGAGTAGCCCCAGACGTCCGCGTCGAGCACGCCCACGCGCTTGCCTTCGCCGGCCAGCGCGGCGGCGAGGTTGGCGGTCAGCGTGGACTTGCCGACTCCCCCCTTGCCCGAGCCGACGCACAGCACGTTGGCGACCTGCGCAAGCGTCCCGTCGGGCAGGCTGCCGCGACCGAGCTTCTGCTGCAGGGCGGCCTTCTGGGTGTCGGACAGCACGTCGAAGTACACATTGCAGTGCGTCACCCCGTCCAGCGCCGAGACGGCCTGGGCGACGGAGGTCTGGAAGTGGCCCTTGATCGGGCAGCCGGGCGTGGTCAGCGAGACGGTCACGTCGACGACGCCGTTGGCGGAGACGTCGATCGAGCGCACCATGTCGAGCTCGACGATCGAGCGCCGCAGCTCGGGGTCGATCACGACCTCGAGGGACTTGCTTATCTCTGCCTGGGAGGGCATGCCCACCATTCTGGCAGACCCTGGCTTCAGCAGCTGAGAGCCGACTTAGGGCTGTCGCGACAGTGGCCACCTGCAGGGAAGCGGCTTCGCTGCCAGCTCGCCAATGCGGATGCTCAATCACGAGATCTGACAGCAAGCCGTGCGGGGCGTACTTGCCTCGCACGGCTCTCCTGATCATTGCCAGCAGCTTTGCCTGTGTTTATGCTGTATGAACTTCCGTGTTTTCTTCAAATGTCAATATCTCTATGGCTGACTCTTGGGCCGGCAAGCTAAACGCTTCCAGCAGCGGTTCGTCTAAGCCCGTTGTGCCTCCCTGGCACGGTAATCCGCCAAAGACGCCACCTGCCGATAATAAGCAGACTTTTTTAATTTTCTGGCTGGTACCATTAAGTTCAAAAGCCAGTTCAGATGTAGTCTGAAGTTTGTTGATCGGCCTGATTTCTCCCGCGACGTGTCCTGCCACTTGAGTTGGGGTCACTGTTAGGCAAGTACCTTCGAGTGTCACGAATTCTGTGCCTGTTTCGGGTACAAGCTCGAGGCCAACTTCGGTCGTAGGGGCTTCTTTTGTTAAGACGCGACCAAGTTCACCTTTGAGTGGTTTCGTGACGACCCTTCCTGCTGCGCCGCTCAGCGGGCTTTTTACTGAACAATTCGTAGGGGGATTAGCTGTGCATCCTGTGAAAGTGACCACAACTTCGCCAACCGTCATCGTTTTGTTACCGCTGACTTTACCTGTGGAAGTATCGTTTCCGCACTTCACAGTGTTTCCAGTAGCGGTCAATTTAGGTTCCACACCTGTCTTATTTATACCAGTGAAACGGTTGAGACCTCCTCCCCCTCCTTTTATGAATTCTGCTTTTTCGATCATTGCCAAAGCGGCAGAGGCCCCGATCAAACTGAGCGCACACACCGCTACAAGGGTAAGTCCTGTTGTCCTGACTTGCTTCATGATGATCAACTGCTCCTATGTTCTGCCTCGGCGAATTCTTGCCTCGGTTAGGGCAGCGATGTTTAACATACCGCGGACTGAGCTGGCAAGGTCCGCAGTGCCTTGCCCGGCTGGTCCATGAGTTCGAAATACCGAAGATTTGCCAAATTCGGGACTTTAGCCAGAACTCGTCCTGCGCCGGAGATAGAAACATTAGCTCGATCTAGGGCTCTTCCTTAGCTTACCGGCTTTCTTGACCTTCTTCTTGGTCTTCTTGGCGAGTGGCCAGGGGCATTGCAGCCCCTGGCTCTCACAGAACCGGACGTGAACGTCTCCATTCATACGGCTCCCACCATTCGGTCGCTGGCATGTGTGACGACGCGCCAGTGGGCAAAGAGCTTTGGCTCGCGTGCTGCCACGCGCTCCAGGAACTCCCATGCTCGCATGCGACGCCGCTTAAGTCGTTTGTACTTGCGCATCGCCCATCGCACCAGGTACTTGTCGATGCTTCTGAGCGATCTGGCCAACGTGGACGGGTTGAACCGCCCGTAGTAGTTGACCCATCCGTGCACGGTCTTGTTGATCTCTCGTGCTATCTCCGCGAGGGGTGTCCCGCTCCACATGTGAATCCTCCATCGCCTGATCGTTCGACGTATCCTCTTCGCGGCGTCATCACTGATCGCCGGGGTGAAATTGGTGAACAATTCACCCCGCCCGCGGGACTGCCGGGGACGAAACGTATAGCCAAGGAAGTCAAACCGCTCGTGCTCATAAGAGCCCGTGCGTTTGTTGTCCTTGCAGTACACGATGCGCGTCTTGCCCGGATTCAGCTCCAGGCCCAACGACACCATCCGCAGCGTGATCGCATCGAGCACGATCTGCGCTTGGTGCTCACTATGGCAGTGCGCGACGATATCGTCCGCATAACGCTCAAACGGGACAGTCGGGAACTCCCGTGCCATCCACGCATCAAACGCATAGTGCAAGAAGACATTCGCCAGCACCGGGGAAATCGCAGAACCTTGAGGGGTCCCGCGATCTCGCGCTAACACCGTGCCGTCCTCCTGTTGAATCGGAGCTTTCAGCCACCGCTCCACATAGAGGAGAATCCACCGCTGATCGGTGTGGGCAGCTACCGCCTTCAGCACAAGCTCATGGTCAAGCGAGTCGAAGAACGACCGGTAATCCAGATCGATCACCCAATCATATTTCCAACACCGTTCCCGGCAAACCCCAACCGCGTCCAACGCCGAGCATCCCGGTCGATAACCGTATGAATCCCGGTGGAAGTACGGCTCCACACCCGGCTCCAAATACCGTCTAACGACTGTTTGCGCGACCCTATCCGCGACAGTGGGCACACCAAGAGTCCTGACCCCTAGCGCATGCTCCTTCGGTATCTGCACCGCCCGCACCGCCGGCGGCATATACGACCCCGAGGACAACCGATTCCAGACCTTATAGAGATTCCCCTTAAGGTCCCTCTCAAAATCCTTTACCGACATCCCGTCAACACCAGCAGCGCCCTGGTTTGCCTTCACAGACTCCCAGGCCTCCAAAACAACCTTCTTAGAGATAACAAACGACTTCACCTGCGACTTCGACTCAACCATCAGCTCATCCCACACACTTCGTGGTTGACCGATAATCTCGCCTGAATGGCCCGTCCCCTTCGCTCCAGTCCCATTACAGGACCTTCCTCACTACTACGAGACGGTCCGTCCCTGTGCCCCACAACAGGAGTTCGCGCCTCGCGGTTTCGTCCGCTTGGCGCCCTCCCTGAAACAACCAGCTGCAAGCCAAAGGCCCCCGGCTGATCGCCCCGCAGAACGACAGGTTCCCATGTTCCATGCAAGAGCCTGACCCACGCTCGCGCCGCATACATGCCGGACACCGTCTGACCAATAAACAGGCACCCGCCAGACTCATCCCGAGGCAAAAGCAATGCCCCGGTTTTGATGTCATCTACTGCCTTTCGACAACTCACCTGCGGTTCACTCTCGTTCGCCTTCATTGGGTCACACCTGACGCGCTCAAAGACACGCCTTTTCCCACAACGCTCAGCACGAACGGCTCTTAACCGACGCACCTTGGGGTGGTTTGTGGCCTCCTCCTGCAAGGCGACCACGGAGGGCCTACCTCCATCTCCCGCACAGCACCGCATCGAAGAACCCACCATCACTTCTTCTTCTTCTTCTTGTGGGTCTTCTTGCGCTCATGGCGCACCGCCTTCGGGCAGCCGGTTACGCCGACCTTCGCGTTCTGCATGAGCACCGCGCCGTTCTGGCCGGTGAGGGTGATCGGTATCGTGAGCTTCTGTCCACACATGTTGCCGTTGGCCTTGGCGGGGATGTTCGCCGCGAACACCGAGTGAGGGCCCTGCGGAAGCTTCGCTTCGAAGCTGCTGAATGGTGCGTCGGGAACGCTGCTGAACGTGCTGGATGTGATCCCCTTCTTGATGTTCGTGTTCCCGTCCAGATACAGCGTGACCCCTTCGCCCTGCATCACGATCACCGCGTCGGGAAACGCGACGCCGCCGTGACTGACCAGATAGATCGGGCCCGTCAGCGGACTCGTCAGCACGGGGGTGTGCACCGTGGCGGTGCCGACAACCGACCCTGCGGGGCACGCTGCGGGATTGGCGTAGAACACTTTGTCCACGCACGCTTTTTGGAGTGTCGTCAAGCGCGCCGGCAGCTGCTCGGGGAGCACGAGCCTGGTTTTGGCGACGTTTGCCTGCCCCGGCGTGGACCCGATCTTGACCAGCAGGGACGCTCCGTTCGCTTTGCTTGTCTTCGCCTGCGTAGAGACTGCCAGCGACGGTTTGAATGGCAGGTTCGCGCAACCCTCCACCGTAAACGGGCTCGACACGTCTACGCTCTCGCCCTGAGCGCTGGTGATCGTTCCCGTGACAGCCTGCTGGGAGCAGTTGGTCGGGTTGAACATGAACCCCGCCCGGTCGATCGTCACGTTCACCGTCTGCACCCGCAGCGGGATACCGTCGATGATCTGCGGAAACGGATCGCTGACGGCCGTAAGCACGCTCGTATTCGGACTTATATAGATCGCCGCGCGAACGATCACATTACCTAGGTTGAACGGACCCGCCTTCGCCGGGGTCACAACCGACAACCCGAATGGCGCCCCCTTGTACGGCCCCGTCAGATAGACATTCCCCTGAGCCCAGAACGGATGCGAGCCCGCACCGACAGCGACCTCGCAATGCCCGATCAAGCTCTGCGGACCGCATTCTCCTTTCTGCGCTTGCGGTTCAGGGCACTGCACGGCGCTTTTGATAGCGCCCAGCAAGCCTGATGGCGCTGTTACGCTGATGCCCGAAAGATCCTGTTCGCCGTCGCGACGTGAGAGCGTGGCCGTGAAGGGGCTGAATGCCCCGGCCTGAGAGTCGATGGCGCCGGCGGTGAAGGACGGCGCGAAGCTCTGTGGGCCGCATGGTCCATTTGGACTCGAGGTGATGGCAAAGCTCGAGAACGGCGTTGCTGCGCCCCCGGATGCGGGCGCGCTCCACGGCGTAAAGGCGCTCGTGGTCCTGGCTTCTCCGCATCCCTGCGGGTTTGCCAAAGGCGCACGGGGCCCACCGGTGAGCTTCACCTTCACTTCGCTGAACGGAAGCTGAGGGATTTCATCGAATCTCTCCGTCAGCTGCCCGGTCTGAGGGTTCGCTTCGACTCTGCCCTTCAACTTGATGATTATCCCCGAGCCTTCCACTTCTCCATAGTTCGTGAACAGTTCTCCGTTGACAGCACTCGCTTCGGTACACACGGACTGGTTCTCGCCACCGCACGCCGGTTGCGCTACATACACGTGACCATGCAGCGGGCTGGGAAGGACGGGGGTGATGACTTCGACTTCTCCGATCTGTGACGCCAGCGGGCAGTGCCCGCGCTCCACGTGGGACAGCCCGTCGGGTCCGATTTTCATCGCTTCCGGCTCGTCCGGATCGAGTGGCTGTTCGCCCGTCGGGGCCCAGTTGTGAGTGATGTTGATGCCTTCCGGACCAGTTTCCTGACAGCCCGTCAGCCCATCCGCGACGCCGGGTGAGATCGACACGCCTTCTGGGAGCGCCACGATGGCTTCTTTGAGCTCGGGCGTGGCGAGGACCGAGCTGAGGTTCGGTGCCTGCGGAGTCTTTACGGCTGCTTCGTACCCAGAAGGTGTATCTGCCTGTGTCGTTTCCGGCGTAATAGCGATCGATGGGTCGAACTGCAGCAGATTACATCCGCTGACTCCCTGCGACGGACTAGCTTCATACATTGTGGCTTCCTTGGATACCCATCGCCCCGGATCCACCCAAGAATTCGTTTCCAGGGTTGCTTTCAACGGGCCGGTCTTGCAGTCGGTCGGGTTAGTAAAGAACGCTGAGGGCGTATTCGTGACCCCGTCCTGTTCTGCCGGGTCGCCAAAGAATGTCAGCGTCACCCCTGTAACCTTGACCTCTGTCGAGCGAGGCACATCTGGTACTGAGATGCTCAACATGTATCCCGCCGGACTCGGCAACACGCGTGCGCGCAGCAAAACGACGGTCCCATCGAGTTCAAACCCAAACTCCGCCGGATAATCTGATTCCGGAACCACATTAAAGACAGGGAGAACCACATCTTGACCTTCGCGCTCTATCGTAGTCGTGCCTACTCTGCTGTCCAGTGGGCAACCTGTTTCACCTTCATTTGAGCCGCGCAGCACCGACTCCGGGCATTGAGCAGCAACTAGCGGATCACCGGCAAATCCGAGCGGCAAGTCAACAATCTCTGACTTGGGTTCCTGCACCGACCGATAGCGCAAGCTAAATGGTTCTCGTTCGAGTCCAATAAGTTCGGAAGTATAATTAATCGTTGTTGTAAGCGTGCCCGGGTGGGCACCCGCTTGGGTACTGCTAGCGCCATTCGATTCATATGTACCGACACTGAGATCTTGAATACCAAACGGTGGAGTTCCGCTGTTTATTGTATTTGCGACCGTCGTCGGTTCTGATGTTTGCACAGAGACAGACCCACCGCCTTCGACCTCAACATGGTTGGTCACCGTAGTGGGTGTATCGAGATCGACCGTTACATAGATCGTTAAGGCAAGCACGCCACCAGGCGGTACTGGATGAGTAGAGGTGCATTCAACAAACGACGATCCCGACCCCCCGATGCAGTCCAGTTTTTCTCCCGACCCATCGGGTTGTCCGGGTTCGTGCTCTTCTCTATTGGTGATTTCGTCGACGGAAACATGTGAGGGCAGGGTGTCTTTCACCGTGACCGATGGGATTTCTTTGGAAGCTCTGTTGCCGACATTAGTGACGGTAACAAGATAAGCGTCGCAACGTTCGATATTCAGGCACGTGCCGTTGTCCATGCTTGAAAAGTTAGTCGGTAGTGCGACTGACCTAACTGCCCATACCGGCCCGGTGTTATCAGCCGCTAAAGCTGACGAGGTGCAAGCTAGGGATGAGGATGTACACGCGCTTGCCCCCAGCAAAGTCACTAGCGCAACTGTGAATCCAAAGAATATCTGATTCAGCTTCCGTTTGGTCGGATTGCCACAAGACCCTCTGCATGCGAGCATCACTTAACCCTCCTGTTGCTCGCGGTCTTTGTCGTTGTGCCATACTTTCTCCTGGCATCCCTTCCGCAAGGCGCTCGTTGCCTGCGCCGCTTCCTTGCGCAAGCTCTCAGTGCTCTTGCGAGCTTTTGTGCTCGGGTGAGCGATCGTGATTTCGCAGGGCTTACTCTATGGACAGATATGGGTGTTACATAGTCGGCGGCGCTCGGTGCCGTCGTCGAGGGACTGTCGAAGATCGGAGCTGCGCTCAGAGCACCCTGACATGTATCCCCAGTGCAGCCGGCGGGAGATACCGGTGCGGGAAAACCTCCTCCTTCACGCGCATCGTACCAATCAGCCTGAGTATCAGTATCCTGCCCCAGCAGGCTGTCGGTGGTGAAGAAGAACACGTCGCTGCCCGTCTCGTTTGCTCCGAGCAGTCGCGACATCGACGTTGACGACAGCGGCGCCGCTTCGTCACCGGGTGATAGCAGGTATACATTGCCTCCACGGTACTCATAGATGTTTCCACGGCCATCTACGGCGTCAGGTGTCAGTGTATCGTCGCTCATAAAGACCACCGCGCCGTTTGCAGATAGCGATAGTCCTGTCGCGGGATAGGTCGGTATCATTCCACCGCTGTACTGCGGAGTCTGGAGGAGCGTCGGCGTATCTTCGAGGTTCATAGCATCGCCATCGTCGCCATAGCCACTAGGGTAGGTTTGAGATTTTTGCCCGATGGATACTCGTACGAGCCTTTCTGTATACGCGTTGTACTCAAACAGCTGACTGACTGTGCTTTTGTCATCGACGGTTAGCGCAGCTGCACTGGGAAAGACCACGAATTGCCCGTCTGGTGTCACGTCGACCGGTCGGCCTAGGTCTTCGTGCTTCCAAATTGCTCCATCGGCTGGCGAAAATGTTCCTATGAACGCTGTAAGCCCGGTTTCGGTATCGAACACGTAAAAGTTTGGCCTATCCGCGATAGGAGTTTGCTGACCGGCTTGGAGAGATAGATCCGGTGTGGACGTAAGCGCTTCTGTAGCAACGAAGTATATGAGGGATCCACCCTCGGAAACGCGTGCAACGCCTGACACTTCAGACGATATAAGCGTCACTCTATTACCTCCTGCGGCATTAAAGTTGTACTCATAAAGATTTTCACCTTTAGCTCCCGGCAGCAGTTCCTGTTCTGAAAGAAAGAATACCTTCGACCCATCTTCTGAGGCGCCTTGGAATAGTGCCGTCTTGGGCGTACTCTCGTTGCAGCTTTTACAGTCTCCGGTCGAAGGCTCGGAGATGTCCACGGTTTTGGTTCCGTCAACCCGAGCATACAATTCATTGACTAGAGGGGGTTCCCCTTCGCATGCCAGTGCCGTGAAGTATACGAACACGCCGTCCGCCGAAACAGCGTTGTAGGCGCTTCCTTCGCCGAGCGAGCCCAGTCGTGTGCCGCACTTGCTCGCTAGTTCGGCGTCTTCGTTGACATGCGCCGAGCCACCCAGCGATCCATGGTTCTTCACCCCCACCAGAGTTGGTTCTTTTTTTCCGAGCCCTGTATATTCGTAGAGTGACGGACTACCCGCGCGAGTTTCATCTCCAGGCCAGAGCTCGCCTTCCGCTGCTCCGACTGTGAACAGTATGTGCGACAGGTCGTGCGATGCTCCGTTGAAGGAGAAGTCCTCCTGACTTGGAGCTCCGAGCGGCACCTCCGGTCCGACCTTGACGAAACGCGGACCGTCGGAAGTGATTTCACGAAGAGCAAAGCTGTATCCGCTCGCGCTCGGTTCTTTGACTTCTTCGCCTTCTTTCGGTTGGTTCAGGAGTTCCCAAAGCGAGTGACTGAGATCAGAGCTGGCGGCCGGCATCCTCGAACGGGCTGCAAGCGATGCCGGCGGCTCCAATGCTTCCGTACTCCAGCCGGATGGCGTACGCGAGAACTTGTATATGGCACCGACTTCAAAGCCGTTGTTTTCCTCATTCCCAGTCCCGGCAAGGCCGGCAAAGTCGATGCCCAGGAGATGTTCTCCGTCTGCAGACATGGGCGGAGGTTCGTCGTCGCTCCAGAGGGCCGGCTGGCCACTCTTGTATGGAGGCGTCACCAACTCGTATGCGCGGCAGTCGGGCAGGAAGCCACGGAACCCGGGAGAAGCTTCCGCCCCCGGAGTACAGCTTTCGTGATTCGCATCGCCAGCGGCCAGGGCAGAGGCACACGACCACATCGTGTAGACGATCGCCGCAACAGCAAAGAGCGCCGCGTAACCAAATGACACTTGCCTCGACGCACCCATACACATACACATTCCTCTCCACGATCATAGAACGGAGCCGGCGGTCTACGGCTCCCTATTATGGGATGTGCGAGGCATGCATTCGCCCCGCACATCCCTCTTTGCTAGGTCTTTCGACCTCTTGTTTCTTCTTAACCCTTAAGCTGCGTGTACTTCAGTTTCTTCTTCGAAGGTGATAGTTTCCCCTGTCATCTGAGTTGCTTCGACAATAAAGGCGGTCAATTTTGGTTCCATCAAGTTGTTGCTGGCGCAAGTCTGTGCGAATGGTAATAAGCAGACTTTTTTGATCTTTTGTTTAGTCCCATTCAATTCAAAGATCAGTTCACCGGTCAGCGCCTTTTTATTGATTGGCGTGACTTCTCCTGCGAGTTCTCCAGTGACTTTTGTGGGACTAAGCGTTAGACATGTGCCTTCGAGCGTCACAAATTCTTTTGAGGGCCCCGCGAGGTCAAGCGCCACTTCAGATGTGGCTTCTTTCGTTGCGACTTGACCGAGTGTTCCGCTGAGTTCGTTTGTGACGATCTTTCCCGCGGGCTGGCTGGTGCTGTTGACTTTACACGTTTTGGTGCCGTTTTTTCCTTCGCACCCTTCGAAAGTTACGACTACCTGCGTAACCCCCATCGATCCGTTGCCGCCATCTTGACCTTTGGAGGTCTCACTTGTGCATGTTACCGTGTTTGTTCCGGCGGTCAACGTTGGTATTAATCCCGCCCTGCCTTTACCTGTGAACCCGTTTTTTTGTGGGCTCCCTGTTTTGCCGGCGAATTCCGCTCTGCTGATGATTGCTGACGCGGCGGAAACCCCAATCGCGCTGAGCGCGAACACAGCTACGAGGGTCAACCCTACTACTCTGATACGTTTCATTGTCGTCTATTGCTCCTTGTTGTACGGAGCACAAAATGACACAAGGAATCCCGACGCAGCAAGGAGCCTACCGGAGTTCCGCTCGCCGCTGCAACCACCAGTTTTTGGTTTGCTTCCAGATAATCGACCATGAGCAAACGCAAATATACCGGTGACCGATGAGCTGAACTCCAGCGACCCGCCGTGTGGGAGCTTCGTGTGCATCGTGACATGCTCCTGTTTGTTGTGAGGCTCCAGACCTAGGCTGGAGCTATGACTGTTCAGCCCCGCAGCGCTTTCATCACGAGACGACGCGCTACGGGGCCGCTTTGCTGACTTCCGCCCTTCGCCCGAGCCGATGCAGGCTCGACCGAGGGACGGCTGATTGTCTACCAGATGCCATGGCACGCGAACAAGGCAGACGGTCGGGGATAGCTTGCCGGGCTCAGAGTTCGGGCTGTCGGATTTTTGGCAAGAGCAGGAGTTTTCCGTAGCGAACGCCGCGCAGACAAAACAGAGACAAATCTTCCAGCAACCCGAACGACCTCGACAAAAAGCCCCCGGAGCGGGGGTCGCTCCGGGGGCTAGGGAGGAGAGGGTCCTACTTCCACCGGCGGAATATGAGGCCGGCAGACCTGTCCCGACCACCTTCGGTGGCGTCCCCGGCTGTCTCCTCGGTCCGGGGCGGGGGAAGCTTGGGCAGGATCAGACCAGGCTCTGGATGCGCCCCTGGAGACGGTCTGCGAGATCGGCGCTGTCCCGGCGGCGCTTGCGCAGCTCGCGCTCGACGCTGGTGCGCGCTTTGCGAACCTCACGCTCCAGGCGCTTGCGGGCGGTGTTGCCGCGACGCTCGAATTTGCGCAGCTGCGCCTGCGCCTTGGAGGTGCTCGAGTAGGTCGAGATCGTGTCGTTGACGCTCGAGACGACCCGCTCGCGGGCGATCAGGGCCGCGCCGACGGGGATCAGCACCGCGCGCTCGGCGTAGTCGCTGAACACGCCGGCGGTCTCCCGTGTGGCGGTCTGGGTCTGGCGGACGGTCGACTCGGCCTGGTGGGCAGCACGCGTGCGTGCGCCCTTCGCGTGGCTGGCCTTGGCCTGGGTCGCGCTGCGCGTGCCGGCGGCTTTGGCGCGGGGTTTGGTGCTGCGGGGGGAAGTGGTGTTGGCTGGTGCCATATGGAGGGGGTCTCCTTGTTGTGAGTCCTCGAGGAGGACGGTTACGTTGCTCTCGTTCGGAGGCTCGAAGACGAGCTTAGCACCGAACAGGTGTTTGTAACCCGACCCAGAGAGATTGTTACACACGGACCCCGAGATCCGGTGAAATCCCTGTGAAGAAGCGGCGTCCTCGGCGGCACGCTTGTAACATGAGGAACATGCGTTCGGGTTCGCGTCAAGGGTTTGGGTTCGCGCCGGAGGTACGGGTTTGCGTCAGGGGCCGAGGCGTGCAGCCTCAAGGGTAGGCCTCTAAGCGGGGACGCGGATGCGCTCGAGCCAGAGCGCGGGCTCGGTGAGCTCCGCCGCGGTGGGCAGCTCCTGGGGGGAGCACCACGCGATGGCGAGCGTCTCGGGACCACCAGCATCCACCACGGCGTCGCAGAAGCGCCGCCCGACCTCGTACTGGCGCATCTTCAGCTCCAGGCCGAGCAGCCGCTCGAGCACCTGCCAGAGCAGCCCGCGGGACTCTCGCCGGCGGGTCATCGCGCTGCGCAGGCGTGGCAACGAAGGCAGGACATCGATGCCGACCGCGTCCATCGTATGCTCGGCATGGCCCTCGATCAGGGACATCGTCGACTGCATGCGCTCGACCACCTGCCAGCGATCCTCGCCGAGCGTCAGCCGCAGCAGTTCGCCGTGGCGGGCCCGATCGAGCAGCGTTCGCAGCTCACCGCCGCGCGCGCGATCGAGCAGTGCGCGGGGGTCGGGCAGCCCGGAGCTCGGCGATACCTGCAGCCCGGCGAGCAGCTCGCGGAGCATGCCCCCAAGATGCTCGCGCAGCCACGGAGCGCCGGAGAACTGCACGGCGTGGGTGATCTCGTGAATCGCCACCCAGGCCACCAGCTCGTCGCGGTCGACCCCCAGGTTGCGCGCGGCCGCGGCCAGGTTCGGCGCGAGCAGCAGCAGGCGCGGCGGCGCGGAGGCGTCGAGCAGCGAGACGTCGTACTGGCCGAGCACGCGCTGGGACAGCATGCCTGTCACGGCGCCCAGCTGGGCGCCGAGCAGATGGCCGGACGCAGTGCGCAGCGAGCCTGACAGCAGACCGCTGCTCTCGTCGCCGAGCTGGTCGAGCAGCGGATCCAGCAGGGGTCGCATGGTGTGCAGGTTCGCGGCGATCCAGCTGGGCCGATCGATCATCTCCAAGGGCGGGAGCTCGGCGGGGAGCTCGAGGCCCGTGTAGGCGCTCACGCGCCGCGCGAAGTCGTGTGCGAGCGGCTGCACCGACCTGGCGAGGATGCCGCCGTATGGAGGGGAGCCGGCGATCAGGTCACCGATTCGCTGAGCCGTGTCCCAGTCGATCGCGCGCGTATCGCCCATGGACATATCCTAGGAGGGTGCCGGCACCGCCAGATAAGGATTTGTCAACGCCAAGGGATGCCGCGCCGGACGGACCGCCGAAAGCATCGCCGGACATGGAGCGGGCGGAGGTCAGAGACGTGGTCGCGTGGACACGGCTGCTCGCCGATCCGGGAGACGCCTCGGCGGTGGTGCGCGCGCTGGCGCGGCCGCCGATCGAGCTGCGCCAGGTCGACCTTGCGCGCGTGATCCAGATCGCCAGGCGGCGCAAGCTGGACATGGTGGCGGCGCTGTCCGCGGCGATCGAGTCCCCGCAGGTGCCGCCCGAGGCGCGCGAGCGGATTCAGCGCTTCCTCGAGCTGCATCGGGCGGCGAGCGCGGCGCTGGACGCGGCCCGCCCGGATCTGCTCGCGCGCGCGGCGCTGGGCGCCGAGCGCGACGGCCGCGGTGGCGCTTCCTCCGGACCGGACGGTCCGCACAGCACCGACGAGCCCCTGCGGGCCAGACAGCGGATCGTGCAGGAGGACGTGCTGGCGGACGTCGTGCGCATCGGCGCGCGCCTGAGCGAGCTGCGGCTGGACACCGACCTGGACATCGGGCACGGCGTGGTGCGCTATCTGGAGCTGCTCAAGCTCTCGGCGCTCGCGCAGCGCCCGGCGGGACAGAGCGTCGCCGACGCGCTGGCGGACGTCAACGCGCGCCTGCTGGCGGCGAGCACCGCGCTGCAGCGCGAGATCCTGCAGAGCTCACCGCTGGACGAGACGCTCCTCGATCTCGGCCCGGCGGCCCCCGTCACGCGCGCAAGCACCCCCAGGGGAGAGCCTTCGCTGGGACCGTTCCTGCCGCTCAAGGGGGAGGGCTGGCGCTGTCGGCGTCGGACATCGAGACGTACCGAAGCTGTCCGCTTAGGTACAAGTACGCGCGGGTGCTGCGCATCCCGACCGAGCCGACGTTAGGCCAGCGGTTTGGGATCGTCGTGCATCAGGTGCTCGAGCGCTACCACTCCGCGGGCGGGGAGACGCTCGCGCAGCTGCTGGACCTGCTCGACGCGTGCTGGCGCCGGGGCGGGTTTCGCGAAGGCGAGTCCGAGCGTGAGCTGCGCGGCAAGGCGCGCGCGGCGCTCGAGCGCTACCACGCCCGGCTGCACGGCCAGGACGTCGCGCCCGTGTGGTTCGAGCGCCAGTTCTCGTTTCGCATCGGACCGCACCATCTGCGCGGGCGCGTGGACCGCGTGGACCGGCTCGCGGATGAGCACGGGCAGGGCGCGGGCTCGAACGGGAGCGAACGGTACGAGCTGATCGACTACAAGACCTCCCGTCCAAAGACCGCCGAGCAGCTGCGCGACGACATCCAGCTGTCGCTGTACGCGCTTGCCGCGCGCGAGTCCTGGCAGGTGGAGGCGGCGAGCCGGGCGTACTACTACGTGCTCGACGACCTCAAGGTGACACTCCCAGGAGACACCGATGAGGAGCGGGTGACCGAGACCGTGCTCGAGGTCGGCGAGGGCATCATGGGCCAGCGGTTCGAGCCGACCCCGTCGCGGGCCGCGTGTGCGATCTGCGACTTCCGCATCGTCTGCCCCGCCGCTGAGCGCTGAGTCAGCCGGTGCGGACGGCTGCCGGTTGTCCGACGGGCTTGCAGTCGTGGAGCATGTCGGGGTCGGGGTCCAGCCCGTTGGGCCAGACGATCGTCCGGGTTTCCTCGTCCACGCGGACCTGGCGAAAGTAGTCAGGGTCACGCAGCGGCTCGCCCAACGGTCCGTGTAGCAGCGGAGAGAGATCGACGTCTCGCACTACACCGTCGTTGAAGGTCAGACGCAGGTTGTGGCCATCCAGCGGCTCGACTTTGGTTATGCGCAACGCCATCATGCTCATGCTAGATGGAAGGGCGACTTCGTCGTCTGCCCTGGGTCAACGCAGTGAGGTTTATCTAACCCCGCGCTGCTTGAGAAAGCGCTGGAATTCGCGGGCGAGGGTGTCTCCGTCGGGGACCTCTTTGGGCGAGAGTTCCGCCTCGGCGTCGGCTTCCTGCTCCAGGCGCTCGACGAACGCCTGGATGTCGGGATCGCTCTCGACCGCGATGCCGACCTGGCGCTCGTATTCGGCTGAGGCCAGCTCGAGCTCGGATACGTCGACGGACACCCCGACGAGGCCTTCGACTCTGCGCACGAGCGCGAGCGCGGCCTTGGGGTTGGCGGCGGCGGCCACGTAGTGGGGGACGCCCGCCCACAGGCTGGCCGAGGGCAGGCCGGCTTCGACGCAGGTGGAGTGCAGGACGCCGACGATCCCGGTGGGGCCTTCATAGGAGGAGGGCGTGATGCCCAGCCGCCGCACCAGGGACGGGTCCGAGGCGTACCCGGTCATCGTCACGGGGCGCGAGTGGGCGACGTCGCCGAGGAGGGCTCCGAGCGAGACGATCACCTGCACCCCGAGCGCTTCGGCGAGGTCGACCAGGTGCGCGCTGAAGGCGCGCCAGCGCATCGACGGCTCGACGCCCTGGACGAGCACGAGGTCGCGGGGCGCGCGGGGGGCGAGCGCCTCGAAGACCTCGACGGTCGGCCACATGATCTCTTCGGCGCAGCCCTCGCTCAGCCGGATGCTGGGGCGGTTGGCCTGGAAGTCGTAGAACTCCTGGGAGTCGATCCGCGCGAAGCGGCGGGCGCCCAGGGCCGAGGCGAGGAAGGCGACCGCGCTGGAGGCGGAGTCGCCGGCGTCGTTCCAGCCCTGGAATGCGCAGATCATGGCTGGAGCCCTGAGCTCGTCCGGACGGCGGTCCCAAATCAGGGGCGGCATCCTCATCACCGTACAGGATGTGAGCGTCTCTGCCGCCGAGTGTTCCTGACCCGGCCGCAACAGGGCTCCGAACCGGTCAAGACGAGCACGCGCGATGCCGATGATCCGGTGATGGGCAATATCGTCATGCCAACCACCGACGAGCATCCCAGCTCGCAGGGGGAGCTCAGCAGCGACCAGGCCTCACCCGAGGAGGGCCGGCCGCTGCCGCTCGTGGAGCGGCGCAGCGCGGAGCGCACCGGCAAGGGCGTGTATCCCGCGCGCAAGAGCGGGCGCTCGAGCAGGATGATCGGCGAAGTGGTCGTCGATCTCGGGTTCGCCGACCGCGACACGGTCGAGGAGGCCGTGAGGGTCGCACGCGAGCGGGGCCGTCCCACGGGGGAGGTGCTGGTCGAGCAGGGCGTGCTGCGCCACGATCAGCTCGCGCGCGTCGTGGCGGAGCGGTTCGGGCTGGACTACATCGATCTGTCGGTGTACGACCTGGACATGGGTGCCGTGCACCTGATCGGTGCCGAGGCCGCCAAGCGCTACAAGGCGGTCCCGGTGGGGTTCACCGAGGACGGGGCGCTGCTGCTGGCGATGGCCGACCCGACGAACGTGCTGACGATCGACGACGTCGCGATGATCACGGGCAGGCGCGTGCGCGCGGCGACCGCGTCGGTCGAGGACCTGAGTCTGCTGCTTACGAAGCTCGTGGCGATGGACGAGTCGATCGAAGACATCGTCGACGAGGACGACGACGATGAGCAGGCGACGCTGCTGGAGGAGGCCGACAGGGACGCGCCGATCATCAAGCTGGTGCATTCGATCATCGCCCAGGCAGTGCAGCAGGGCGCCTCGGACATCCACATCAGCCCCGAAGAGGGCGATGCGAAGGTGCTGTTCCGCGTGGACGGGGTGCTGGCGCCGGCGGCGACCGTCAAGCGGCGGATGGCGGTGGGCGTCGTGTCGCGGATCAAGATCATGGGCGACCTGGACATCGCCGAGCGGCGGGTGCCCCAGGACGGCCGCTTCGCCCTGACGGTCGAGGGCCGGCGCGTGGACATCAGGGTGGTGACGCTGCCGCTGGTGCATGGCGAGGGCGTGGTGATGCGAATCCTCGACAAGGGGGTGACCGTCCAGGACTTGGAGGGGCTGGGAATGGCGCCGGACGAGCTGAAGCGGTTCGAGCGCGCGATCAACAAGCCCAACGGCGCCGTGCTCGTGACCGGGCCGACGGGCTCGGGCAAGTCGACCACGCTGTACGGGGCGCTGACGGTGCTCAACGACGGCGAACGCAGCATCCTCACGATCGAGGACCCCGTCGAGCAGCGGATGGCCGGCGTCAAGCAGATGCAGATCGCCCCGAAGGCCGGGGTGACGTTCGACGTGGGGCTGCGCTCGATGCTGCGGGCCGATCCGGACGTGATCATGGTCGGCGAGATCCGCGACCGGGAGACGGCGCACATCGCGGTTGAGGCGGCGCTGACCGGCCACCTGGTGCTCTCGACGCTGCACACACGCGACGCGCCGAGCGCGCTGGGGCGGCTGATGGACATGGGCATCGAGCCGTTCCTGGTGTCCTCGGCGATCGACTGCGTGGTCGCGCAGCGACTGGTGCGGATGCTGTGCAGCCACTGCAAGCGCCCGCAGCAGCTGTCGGAGGCCGTGCTGGCCGAGCACGGCCTGGCGGGCGCCGAGCCGCTGGAGGCGGTCGGCTGCTCGCGCTGCGCAGGCACCGGCTATCGCGGGCGCGTGGGGCTGTACGAGGTGATGTCGGTCGGCGAGCGGATCCGCGCTCTGGTGCTGGAACATGGATCTGTGGATGACATCGCCGCGGCCGCCGAGGAGGCGGGGATGGCGCGGTTGCGCGACGACGGTCTGGCGAAGGTGCGCGCGGGGCTTACCTCGATCGCGGAGATCGAGCGGATGACCAGCAGTCTTCTGTCCTAGCCGTTCTCAGGACGGCAGCAGCAGCGAGATGCGCAGCGGGCCGGTCGGGAATGCTTCGCCCGTGAACGAGTAGGCCTCGTACGAGCGCCCGCGGTAGGAGACCGCGCCGCGATCGGGCACGGTCGCGGGACCGGGTGAGAGCGTGCCCACCACTTGGCGACCGCCGGTGCGCATGAGGACTTCGGCGCCGGTGAACAGGTGGGCGAGCTTGAGGTAGCCGGCGTCGTCCTGGATCGCCATCTCGAAGTGGCCGACAATGCGCCCGCCGCTGCGGACGGCGCCGTGGACGGGGGCGAGCACGTACGGTCCGCCTTCGTCCACAAGCAGGCGAGAGCCGACCGTGACGCGAACGCGGACGACGTGGATGTGCTGTTCGAAGAAGCCCACGATCGCGGCGCGCGTGGCGGCGGCATCGCCGGCGGCGACCGCATGCTGGAAGGCGGCGGAGTGTTCGACGTGGTGCAGCGTGGCGACGACGGTGGGGCTGTGGAGCTCCTCCTGGTAGATGCGTTCGCCGACGTGGCCGAGCGTTTCCACGCGCGTCTCGGACGGCGAGCCGGGGCAGGTGATGGTCGCGCTGGGAACGAGCAGCACGATGTGCAGCCGACCCGACGGGTAGAGGGCGCCGGTGAGCGTGAACGACTCATAGGCCTGTCCGGCGACGGTGACCGGTCCTTGGCCGGGCAGGCTTGCGGGCGCTGGGCCGCCGATCGTGCCGGCGAGGCGGCGGGTGCCTGCCGACAGAAGCACCTGCGCGCCGGTGACCTGATGGACGACCTGCAGGTAGGTGCGGTCGGATTGGGTCGACAGGACGAAGCTCGCGCCCGTGCCCGGGATCGAGCCCCGCACGGGCGCGATCGCCGTGCCGGAGCCTGCCCGGGCGAGCACGTGCCCGCCACGCAGGACCTCGACGCGGACGATCTGGCCCAGCAGCAGCGCTTGCAGCGCGGAACGGGCGGCGGCGGAGTTGCCGCTGTTGACCGCCGCGGCGAGGGCGGAGGAGCTCTGCACGCGATGCACCGCCTGGGCAACGTCGCCGCCGGTGGCGGCCTCGTGGTAGATGCGCGCGGCGACCGTGCCGAGCGTGCCGGCGACGGTGGTGGTGCAGGCGGCGGGCGCGCGGGGTGTCGTCGAGGCGACCTTGGCCGAGGATATGGCCGTGGCGGTTGCGCTGCGTGTGGCGGTCGCCGAGCCGCATCCGGCGAGCAGGCCGAGGGCCGTGACGATCGCGAGCAGCCGTGCCCCCGTGCCTCGGTGCAGGTGGCGGGTACGGCCGCTTGGCGGTGCGCTCACTCGTATGATCGTAGAGCGCTTGGTGCGTCTCTGCGAAGGGTGTTCTCAGGGTCCTGCGCGTTGGGGCCCCGCGTGTGTTCGCGAGGCCCCCGTAGCGTCGATCCCCGGCGGCGCTACTTCTTGGATGTGGCTTTGCCGCCTGCTTTTTTGCCGGCGCCCTTCTTGCTCTTGCCGACGCTCTTCTTGCCCTTGCCCTTGCCCTTGCCCTTGTGCTTGTGTTTGCCCACGGAAGCGAGCACGACCGGCTTGGGGTTCAACCGCGTCCACCCCGACTCCGCGTCCGGCGGGCAGCTGGTGGGACGTCCAAGGTCGAACGGTCCGGAGATCGCCTGTGTGACGGCGCCTTTTTCGAGGTACGCATACGTGACCGTCAGCAGCACGTCCACGCGCGGCTCGGCGCACAGCTTCGTGCCGATCGCGAACTGCCCGGCGATCGTCTCGTACTGCGAGGCGGTCGCGCCGATGCAGTTGTCGGCGTACCCCGGGATTTCCGACGAGCAGGAGAACGTGTCGTTCACCGGTGTGCCCGAGGGGATGTTGCTCACCAGCGGCGAGGCCTGTACGCCCGTCACCGGAACCTGCGACTGCAGCTGATAGCCGGTGATCGGGCCGCTGCAGTGAAACGCGTAGGCCACCTGCTGTTCTTCGCTGCCCACTTCGGGCTTGCCGGCGCTGAGGCTGCCGGAGCAGGAGGAGTTGTTGGGGTTGGTTTCTTCCGCGCTGCCGATCGCCGGCATGGCGAGCGACAGGGCTGTGAGCGAGCCCACGATCGCGACTAGCCACCACGTGGCTTTGCGGTGGGCGGTGTGTAGTGCGTGCAACGTGGGTCTCCTTGGTTTGTCGATTGGACTGCGGGTCGTTGGTGTGATCAGTGCAGAAGCGCGGACAGGCTCTGCTTGGGGGAAGTCGGGTCATACGCCGTGCTCGGCCGCGCCCCGGCGCGGCCGAAGGGCGAGATCAAGAGGACACCCACCGGGGGTTCGGTGCCGAGCGTCGCGGTCGAGGCACCGGTGGGCAGACTGGAGGCGGTGGCGTTGCCGACGGTCCCGAACGTGATCACGATCAGGCCATGCGCGCCGTAGGCCGGGCTCGAGGTGATCGCGGGGACGGTGGCGTGCAAAAATTCGTCGGCGGCGGTGAGCGCCCCGGCGGTTTCGGGCTTGCACGGCACGCCGGCGGCGCCTTCCGGGCACGGGGGCTGGACGATCGAGTCGAGGTTCTGCGGCGGCGTGCCCGCCAGCAGCCCCGCCTCACTCGCGAACGCGCTGCCGGCCAGAGAGGACCAGCCGCTGAGCAGCGTCCCGGCCTTGACGAGCTGCGAGTCGATATAGGGGGCGGCCGTCGGCTGGGCGAGGGCCTGCGCGAAGGTGCCGCCCGCGAGCGTGATCAGCCACACGCTCGTCACCGGCGGCAGTGGCGTCTGCTTGGTGTTTGCACCGCCGGTCGTGGTGGGCGCTTTGGAGGTGTCCGGGGTCGAGGTCGGAGACACGCCTGCGCTCGACGGTGTTTTCGACTTGGGCGTCCTGGCGGCGCTCGTGCTCGCGCTGCTGCTCGCCGGCGTCGCCTGGGGCGCGATCGGGGGCGGCTCGACGGCCGCCGTGCTCGCGTGAGCGCCGGAGCCCGTCGCGGCGAGGGCGGCGATCGAGCGGAGCACCAGTGGGGCCACGCGTTCGCCCGCAAACGACGCGCTGGGCGCGGGGCCGATCGCGGCGCCCACGGCCACGCCGATGGCCAGCATCCCCGCCGCCAGCGCGGCGCTGGCGCGCAGCGAGGGCAGGCGCGGCGCGCGCTGCAAGGGTGCGGCGGCGACCGGCTGAGCACCGTTCCCGGTGGGCGAGCCCGCGCCGGTCGTGCCCGCTGGGCTCGTCGGTCCTTCCGCAGTGGGTGGGCCCCCGTCGGCGGCGACGTTGGGGGGTGTGGGGGTGTCGGGTGGGGTGGTCATCTACTTGGGTGGGTCGACCGGCGCGGCATCTTCATAAACTAGCTTATCCTGATCAGGGTAATGAGGAATATGGTAGGTTCGCTACCGACACAAGTCAACCATCACCCGAAAGGGAGTCCCCGTCCATGAACCGTAATCGCCGTCAACTAAGACGCCTTACCATCGCTGTGGCGGCGGTGGGCGTGCTCGGGGTCGCCGCGGCGCCCACGACCGCGCTGGCGACCCCGACGATCTCGATCAGCGGCGCCACCGCGTCGTATCCGCTCGTGTCGTTGCTCGCCGCGAAGTACATCAAGCTCAAACCGCACTCGGTGAAGTTCAAGATCACCCAGGGCGGGGCGCAGATCGGCATCAACGACGTGGCCGCCAGCCGCGTCTCGATCGGTGACGTCTCGCGCGATCCGCTGCCGGCCGATCCGAAGGGCCTCGTGTTCTACCCGATCGCCAAGTACGGGATCTGCGTGGTCACGAACTCGGCCAACACGCTGTCCAACCTCACTCCGGCGCAGGTCGTATCGGTCTTCACCGGCAAGACTCGCAACTGGAGTCAGGTCCCCGGCGCAACCGCCAGCGGCACGATCGACCTGATCAGCCGCACGTCGGTCGCGGGCGTGCTGACCAGCTTCCAGACGCTGCTGCTGGAAGGCAAGAAAGTCACCGAGCCGCTCGCCCACGAACGGCCGTCCGAGGGTCTGCTGCGCGCGGAAGTCGAAAGCGACCCGAACGCGATCGGGTTCCTGTCCAACTACCAGGCGGGCCTGGGCAAGCTGAACTCGGTCAGCTACAACGGCGAGCCGTGCAACCGCACGACCGTTCAGGCCGGACAGTACGCCGGCATCGCGCGGTTCTACGAGGTTACGCGCGGCCCCGCGCAGGGCTTCGTGGCGTCGTTCATCTCGTGGATCACGAAATCGGCCGCCGCCCGCAAGATCATCTCCAGCCAATGGGTTCCGGTGACGTGAGTCACGGGTTCAAAGTAGCCGCGCAACCCCTGGCTGTGGGGGTGCTCGGATGGTTGGATAACCCCTGCCCGCCCGGGTGCTGAGCAGGCTGCGCAACCCCTGGCCTGACAACCGCGCCGAGCGCTTGCTCGGCGCGGTGTCGTTGCTCGTCGGCGCGTGTGTGATCGCGATGATCGTGTTCGTCGGGGTGCGCGCGTGGCCCGTGTTCGAGCACAACGGCCTCAGCTGGCTTGGGCCGGGTGGAAACCTCGAAACGCAGATCGCGAACATGCAGGCCACAAGCGTGAACCCGCCCGCGTCGGCGTATCACCTGAACGCGTGGCCGCTCGTCTACGGCACGCTGTTGACTACGGCCATCGCCGTCGTGCTGGGCGTGGCGATCGCGGTGCTGTCCTCGATCTTCATCGTCGAGCTGGCGCCGGCTCGCCTGCGCAAGCTGGCGATCCCTGTGATCCGGCTGCTGGCGTCGGTGCCGTCGGTCGTGTACGGGCTGATCGGCGTGCTCGTGCTCGTGCCGTTCGTCGGCAATCACCTGGTCACCGCGCCTGAGAAGAACTCCGTGCAGAACTTCGTCGAGCTCACGGGCGCCGGCCTGGGGGTCGTCGTCGTGATCCTGACGGTGATGATCACGCCGATCATGATCGCGCTGATCTGCGAGGCGCTGATGGCCGCTCCGGCGTCCTGGCGCGAGGGGGCGGTGGCGCTCGGGTTGAACCCGTTGCGGGCGGTGCTGGCGGTGACGCTGCGCGCGATCCGTCCCGCGATCGTCGCCGCGGCCGTGCTCGCCACCGCGCGGGCGCTGGGCGAGGCGGTGATGATCCAGATGGTCTCGGGCGGCAGCTCCTACACGCCCAATTTCTCCCACGGCGTGCTGATCTTCTTCTACGAGCCGCTGCGCACGCTCGCGTCGGCGATCGTCGACTACCACGAAGGTCTCGGCGCTCCCGCGCTGCGCGCGACGCTGTATGCGTTCGGTGCGCTGCTGCTGTTCTCCGCGTTCGTGCTCTCGATCGCGGGCTACTTCATCAAGCTGCCGCTGAGGAAGTACCAGGTACGCGGATGAGCACGGACACGCATAGCGGCGCTGGATCAGCGTCCTCAGTCGCTCGCGTACGTAGTACGCCACGCTCCCTGCGTCCTTGTCCAGCTTGCTCTGCGTGTCCGTGCGGGCGCGGTCCCCGTATAGAGGGATTTTGCGGATGAGCGTGTACGCGCCTCAGCTGGGGGCCGGCTCGCCGCCCACGTCCAAGCGCGGGCGGCGCTCCTCGCCGTGGGCGTGGCGTTGGCGTGACCGCGTGGTGCTCGCGTGCGCCTGGACGGCCGGCCTCGGACTGTGCGCGATCGCCGCGGCGATCGTCCTGTACATGGGCTACCGCGGGATCGAGTACCTGCGCCCCGGCCTGCTGTTCACGCGCCCGGCGATCGGTCAGTCCCAGAGTCAGACCGGAGGCATCCTCGACCCACTGATCGGGACCGCGCTGCTGACGCTGATCGGCATTGCGCTCGCGTTCCCACTTGCCGTCAGCTGCGCGGTGTGGATCGCCGAGTACGGGCGGCCGAGCTGGCTGGCGCGCGTGGTCGAGTCGACGATCGAGATCGTCGCCGGCACGCCCGACATCGTGCTCGCGCTGTTCGGCCTGTCGATCTTCCAGCTCGGGCTGTTCGCGCCGCTGTCGTTCCGCGCCGAAGGCGGCGGGGTGTACGGGCGCTCGTTCATCGCCGCCGGCGCGATGATGTCGCTGATCGCGCTGCCGCCCCTGTTCGCCGCCACCCGCGACGGGCTGCAGGCCGTCCCGGAGCACATGCGCGAGGCGGCGTTCGCGCTGGGCAAGACCCGGATCGCGACGATCCGCCGCGTGCTGCTGCCGGGCGTACGCTCGAACATCGCCACCGGCGTGACCCTCGGCGTCAGCCGCATCATCGGCGACACCGCGATCGTGCTGCTGCTGCTGGGCGAGACGCTGCACATCGAAGCGCAGGGCTCCGTACCGGTCGTGAGCCTGCTGCGCGGGACGGGCTCGACGCTGACCAGCTACGTGTACGACAACTCCCCCGCCGGCGAAGGCGCCGCGCCGCAGAAGGCCTACGCGGCGGCGTTCGTGCTGCTCGTGTTCGTGCTCGGCCTCAATCTGCTCGTCGATCGCATCGGCCGCTCCCACGGGCACGCATGACTGCGCTGGATCTGCGTCCTTACCGATTGAAGGTCACGCGACCTTCAATCGGCCAGCACGCGTACGTAGTACGCCAAGCGCTCCCTCGCGTCCTCTTGACCAGCTTGCTCTGCGTGCCCATGGTGCAAACCATCGGATATTGGCTGGGGAAAGAAGTCGTATGAGTGTGCGCGAGTTCGAAAACTTTTCCCAAAACTCGCAAAATCTGGGTAACCTCATCAGTTCTATCGAGAACATTGAGTTGATGGAGAAAGTGTGATGAGCCTCGACGAGCTGCTGCTAGAGCCACTCAGCTTCGCCGCAAGCGAACGCGCCGGCGCGCGCGAGCAAGCGAAGAAAGCGCGCCTGGAAGCGGGGCTGGACGCCCCGCACCCGTCAGCTCTGCCCCCGCACGGCCTGCGCGGACGCGACCCAAGAGAACAAGACCTTGCGACTTCCGCGCCATATGACCCGGATGCGCCGCGCGGGTCTGAGCGCATGCACGCGCCGGATGGGGCGTACCCGGAGCCCGTGCCGCCGCCGGTGCGGACGATCGTGCTCGACCGTCCGCCCGTGCCGGTCGCGCCGCCGATGCGCGAGCGCAACCCCCTGCGCGAGCCCGTGCCCTCGACGGCCGGGCCCGAGCGGCTGCGGGTGAGCGATCTGAGCATCGCCTACGGCGGCGTACCGGCGGTCAAGTCGGTGTCGCTGTCGATCCACCAGGGGGAGGTGCTCGCGCTGATCGGCCCCTCGGGCTGCGGCAAGACGACGCTGCTGCGCACGCTCAACCGCCTGACCGAGCTGACTCCCAGCGCCGCCCGCTCCGGACGTGTGCTGCTCGACGGCGAGGACATCCACGAGCTGGTGGACACGACCCTGCGCGCGCGCGTGGCAATGGTCTTTCAGCAGCCCAACCCCTTTCCGATGTCGATCTTCGACAACGTCGCGTTCGCCCTGCGCGAGCAGTCGCGCCGCCGTCCGCGCCGGCGCGAGCTGGAGCCGCTCGTGATCGACGCGCTGCGCCGCGCCGGCCTCTACGAGGAGGTCCGCAACGATCTGGATCGCCCCGCGCTGCGCCTGTCCGGAGGCCAGCAGCAGCGGCTGTGCATCGCCCGCGCGATCGCCCCCCGCCCGGAGGTGCTGCTGATGGACGAGCCCTGCAGCGCCCTCGACCCGATCTCCACGGGCGTGATCGAGGAGCTGATCGGCGAGCTGCGACGCGAGCTCGCGGTCGTGATCGTCACCCACAACCTCGCCCAGGCTCGGCGGGTCGCCGACAAGGTCGCGTTCATGTATCTCGGCGATCTGATCGAGTACGGGACGACCGACGAGGTGTTCTTGAAGCCGCGCGCCGCGCGCACCCGCGACTACGTGCAGGGCACGTTCGGATGAGCCCGCTCGATCGTCCGGTGGGGGCTGCCGGCCGGCTGGTGCGCCGGGGGGGAGAGCCGCGGCCATGAGCCTCGCGCCCGTACCCTCCGAGCAGCCCGAGGTCGCCCCGAGCTGCGCCAACTGCTCGGCGCCGCTGGCGCCGGACCAGCGCTACTGCCTGGCCTGCGGTCAGCCCGTCTCGCCCGTGCGACTGGCGTTCCTGGACGTGCTCCAGGCCGACGCCCAGCCGTACGCCGGCGCTCAGACGCCGGTAGGCGCGCTCCCGCCCGGGTATGCGTCCGTGATCGAGCCGGTGTCCGGGCCCTACGCGTGGCTGCGCCGCTACTCGGGGCTGTTCGGGCTGCTGTCGGTGCTGCTGCTGGCGATCGTCGCGGGCCTGCTCGTCGGCCACTGGGTCACGCAGAGCAAAGCGCCCAGCCGGCAGGTGGTGCGGGTCGAAGGCCTGGGCGCGCTCGCCGCATCGGCGCCGGCCGCGAGCACGGCTCCCACGAGCACGGCCGCGAGCGCTCCCACCCCCACCACGAGCCCGACGTCGAGCAAGGCCACGGCGAAAACCGAAGCGCACGAAGCGCAGGAAGCCAAGGCGATCGAAAAGGCGCCACCCGCCAAAGCGGTCAAAGTGACGCCGACCAAACTCAAAAAACTCGGCTCGACGACGGGCAAGAAGCACGAGGAAGAAGTCAACTCGCTCGGCGCCCAGCCGATCGAAACGGGTGGTTGATGAGCACGCTCTCGCTGACGCCCGCCGACGGACCCGCGGTCCCGTCTGGATCGATGGCCGAGCTGCGCCGCCGCCGCCACGAGCTGGCCCGGCGCGTCGCCGCGCTGACATGGGATCTCGGCGGGCTCACCTATGAAATGGCCGTCCGCGACCACTATCGCCTCGACGTGCTCGCCCGCCGCGCCGCCGAGCTGCAGGAGGCCGACGCCCAGCTCGGCGAGGTCCAACGCATGCTCGCCGGCGCCGAGGCCGGTGTGCACGGCCAGTGCCGCTCCTGCGGCGCCGTCCACAGTCGCGGCGCCGCCTATTGCTGGCACTGCGGCGCACAGCTGCTGGCGGAGGCGCGCCCGGCCGTGCTTGCGGTGGACTCACCGCCGACCGTGTCGGCTGACTCGCGCGACGACATCGTCTGACCTGTGTGACGAGGGCGCAGGCCGGTTTCGCGAGGGCTCGTCTGACGTGCGCAGTTGCGTCTTGGATGGTTCCCCGTTTTGCCGTTCTATGCGCACATTCAGAAACACAGCGCCAATCATTGCCGGCTCCAAGCTGTCTCGCTCGAGTCGGCCTGCGGCGCTCACAATCCGGAGTTTTCCGGCATAACCGCCAGGTGAAGTTCTCGCGGTCGGCGCTCGCCGAGTGCGCGCAGGGCGCTTTGATCCGATCCTATCTTCGGGAATTTGCGGCGCTGGTACGCTCGCGTAATTCTGACCAGATCATTTATAGCCGGTGGCGCCGGGTTCATCGGCAGCCACCTCACCCGGGAGCTGCTGCATCGATCTGACGGCGAGGTGATTGTCTTCGACAGCCTTGTCTCTGGGAGTGTTTCTCATCTCGACGGACTTCTCGACGATCCCCGACTCCGACTGATTCATGCAGACCTGCAGGAACTCGAAACCGTTGTCGAAGCGATGCGCGACGTCGACCATGTCTACCTGTTCGCGGCGAACCCCGACATCGCGGCTGCTGCAGATGATCCGGGAATCGACTTTTGGCAGGGGACCTATCTGACGCATAACGTGATCGAGGCGGCCCGCATCAACGGCGTTCCACGGATCACCTACGCGTCGGGCTCTGGTGTCTACGGCGACCTCGGGGCACACGAGGTCGACGAGCGATTCGGGCCGTTGATCCCGGTGTCCACCTACGGCGCGAGCAAGCTCGGCTGCGAGGCCATGCTCGCAGCCTATGCTCACATGTTCGACATTCACACTGTGGTCTTTCGCTTCGCAAACGTGGTTGGCGCCAGGCAGACCCACGGTGTGACCTATGACTTCGTCCGTCACCTGCGCGACGACTCCACGACGCTCAGCATTCTCGGCGACGGCAGCCAGAGCAAGTCCTACATTCATGTCAGCGATGTGGTCTCGGCCATCCTCACCCTCACGGATCTGGGTTGGGATGGATTCGAGGTCTTCAACGCCGGCACGGGTGACTACGTGACGGTGACGGAGATCGCCGATCTTGTCGTCCAGCGGATGGGGCTGGCCGACGTCCGCTACGAGTACACGGGCGGGTCGCGCGGATGGAAGGGCGACGTGCCGGTCGTGCGCTTCAGCAGCGACAAGCTTGCATCTCTGGGCTGGCGCTGTTGCCACAGCGCAACCGAGGCGCTGCTGGACTCGATCGACGCGAACCTCGCCGAGGCCATGCAGGAGGTAGGTCGTTGAGTGTGCAGACCACCGACCTTCACACGCATATCCAGGTTCAGCCAGACAGGGTGGGTGACAAACCCGGCAACGACGATGAGACCCGGCTGCTCGTCCCCCTGCGCGACACCGACAGTCCAGAGCTGTCGATCGTAATCCCGGCGCTCAACGAGCAGCTTACGATCTCGGAGTTCGTCTGCTGGTGCCACGAGGGCTTGGCGGAGGCCGGCATACGTGGCGAGATCGTGATCGTCGACAGCTCCACCGACATGACCGCCGAGCGCGCCCTGGCGGTGGGGGCGCGCGTGCTGCGCACCCCCAGGCGCGGTCTCGGACGTGCCTACAAGGAGGCGATTCCGCACGTGCGCGGCTGCTACGTGCTGATGGGAGACGCCGACTGCACGTATGACTTCAGACGCATCAAGCCGTTTGTCGAGCGCTTCCGCGAGGGCTATGAGTTCGTGATGGGCTCACGCTGGAAGGGCTCGATCGAGCCGGGCGCAATGCCGCATCTGCATCGATATCTCGGCACTCCGATCACGACGTGGATCCTCAATCTCCTCTACTCCAGCAGCTTCTCCGACATTCACTGTGGCATGCGGGGAATCACCCGCGAGGGCCTCGTTGCGATGGATCTTAAGTCCGATTCGTGGGAGTACGCCTCCGAGATGGTGCTCAAGTCCGTGCAGATGGGACTGCGCACCACCGAGGTGCCGGTCTGCTTTCTCAAAGACCGCGAGGGACGTCTCAGTCACCACAAGCGCGCCGGCTGGCTCTCGCCGTGGAAAGCGGCGTGGATCAACCTGCGTGCCATGTTCGTATACGGCTCGGACTTCTTCGTGCTCAAGCCCGGTTTCGTGGCGTTCGTCATCGGCCTGCTGTTCACCCTGCCGCTCAGCGCAGGTCCGATCACGATCGGTCACATCACCCTTTCGCTGTACTGGATGCTGTTCGGCATGACACTCGCCATCACCGGACTGCAGGCGTTCCTGCTCGGCTGCATCGCACAGGTCCTGTTCGACTACCACGGGCGGGTGAGGGAGCGATGGTCGACCGTCTTCTCGTACACTCGGACGGTCATCGGCGCAGCGCTCACAGCCTGCATTGGACTGGCCTGCATCGCTCCGCTGATCGCGTACTACCTGTCTCATCACGAGAACCTCAGCCTGCGAGCTCCTGTTCAAGACCACCTGGCCGTGATCGGCCTGATGCTGATCATCATCGGCTTCTCCTTGTTCACCTTCACACTCGTCCTTCATGGCGCTGTGATCGTCACGCAACGGTCGAGTCGAGCTCGTACGTGGACATAGAAGTCTTCAGTTGCATTCCAGGTTTCACTGGTCATCGGCCTCATCGCGATGGTCGCCATGCGCACGCGATTGGGTCAAAGAGGCTCTGGGGGGCTGCATGAGCGAGCACGCGCATCGGAGCAGCGAGACGCTGTGGCGGGCGAGGATAAGCATGCTCCCGCGCCGCTGGCCATGGCCCACGGTGCTCGCGTTTGGCGTCGCATTCGCCGGAACGCTGGCCGTTGCGATGCTTCAGGGCGAAAAGCCTTTCTATGGCGATTCTGGTGGTTATTGGTCGTTGGGAACTATGTTCACCGTGCACGGGCACTTCTCGCTGCTGAACTTCAACAGTCCATTGCGCGGTTATCTGCTGCCGCTGGTCAGTCACGGGCTGCAGGTCCTCGCGGCGAAATTCGCGTGGACGTCGTCGTCAGTGGTAAGGCTCTTCAATGCCCTGGTCTTCGCGCTGATCGGCACAGTGCTCGGCCCGGCTCTGATCAAGACGGTATGGCCAACGCAACCGAGTTGGAGGCTCGGGCGACGGCTGGCGCTCACGGCGCTGCTCGTCGTCTACTGGGGTGGCTTTCTCAACTTTCCCCTGAGCGATTTCCCCGGGCTGGCCCTGGCGCTGCTGACGCTCGTGGCGGTTGCTCGCACCGATAGTCCGGTCTGGATGTTGGTCGCGGGCGCCGCGCTTGGCATGGCCCTCGACGTACGGGCTGCGTACGTACCGCTCGCGCCCGTCGTCGTCGGGTTGGTGGTGTGGACGTGGTTTGACCAGCGCGGCACCCGGCATGCTTCGACTTCACACCGTGCGCTTTGCGCAGGCTCGCTGCTCATCGCATTTGCGGCAGTGTCGCTGCCGCAGTCGCTGTCGGCGCACCGCTATCACGGCACATGGAGCTTTGTTCCCGATGCATCGATCCTCGAACCGGCGGGCACGTACTACACCACCGGCATGTCCGTTCAAGGCTATGACACATACATCCTACCGGGCGGCCAGGGGGTGGCAGTGAACTACGTCTACCCGGCCGGTCAGCAGCTGCTGAGAGAACAGAAGGAAGGCAGGATCGCCAGTACGAACCAGTACATCGAACTGTTTGCGAGCCACCCACTGGTCATGGGTGGTTTGATCTTCCGGCACATCGTCAACGGCCTGGATCCGCTGTACAACACGCCGTACGTCGAAAACCTGCATAACGAAGCGCATGTGTGGGAGCGAATCTCGGGCTTCCTGCTCCTGTTTCTCGCCCTGCTGCGCGTGCTGTGGCCTGCGGCCCGACGTCTGCTCGGGCCGGGTCGGCTGCGGTATCTCGTAGCGCTGTCGCTGTGCTGTGTGACGACCCTGCCTTCATCGATGGAACGACGCTACATGTTGCCGGTATACCTGCTCGTCTACGCGTTGGCGCTGACGCCACGCTGGCCGAGCCCGGTCGGGCAGGTGGGGACGGGGTTGCGTCGTCTCCAGGCGCCCGCGGTCCTCGCCGCCTCTTTCCTGGCATTCGCGTTTGTGGTCTGGTACATAACCAGCGACGCCCTCAGTCACCTCAGGTTGGGTTATTGAGAGACGCCCTGTCGCGGCGGTCGCTCGCGGTCCGGCTGAGCCCGGGTTGATCAAAAATGTCTCTCACTCGATCTCGTATAAGGGCGCCGCTACCTCTGGCGTCACTTGTCAGACACATCCGCGTCGACATATTCATCGGCAGCATGTCGGCGCGAGGCCTATCGACGATGGACCTGGATTGTAATTCCTTGCCTCGGTAAGCTAGGGCCATGAGCTTGCCTCGATTGACCAGGCGCTTATCCGCTTCGCGCTGGCCCAAGACGGTCGCGCAATTGACCGATGAGCAGCGACGCATTCAGGATGATTGGCTGCGGTACTTTCACGAACGCCTGTCCGACGACCACGGACATATTGTGCGCTTCAATCACGAATATGCGGCGCGTTCGGCTGGCCCTGGCAGTACCTTGGAGATCGGCGCCGGCCTCGGAGAGCATCTGCGCTATGAGGATCTCACCACTCAGGAGTACCACGCGGTGGAGTTGCGCGAGAACATGGCCGAGGCGATCAGGCGGGACTTCCCGGCGGCGGTCACGGTTGTCGCAGATTGCCAGCAACGCCTTCCATACGAGGACGCCAGCTTCGACCGGGCGCTCGCCATCCAGGTGCTGGAGCACCTGCCCGACCTGCCGGCTGCGTTGGGGGAGATCGAGCGGGTGCTCAAGCCGTCCGGAGTACTCTCGGTCGTTATCCCATGCGAGGGTGGACTCGGTTACAGCATGGGTCGCCGCGTGACCAGCAGACGCGCGTTCGAACGCCGCTACAAGACGAGCTACAGGTGGTTGATCGAGAGCGAACATGTCAACCAGGCCCACGAGATACTCTGTGAGTTGCGCACCCGTTTTCACCTTGCAGATGTGACCTATTTCCCCAGCCTCATTCCGCTGATCGACCTGAATCTCTTGATCGGTATCACCTGCGCGCCTCGTGAAGCCAACGGGGTCGCGCGCGCCGGATCAATAGTGGCCGGCCAGCGACAGGTCGAAGAAGCTCACTAGCACTTGCGATGCCGGTATCGCCGGGTTGACCCGATTGACCGCGCCGGCCAGCGGGCTGAGCGCGAGCCTGTTGACGCCACGTTTGAGATGGACCGGGATTTGGGCTTCTTCACCTGCGACAGGCAGTGGGTAGGTGTAGCTTGCGCGACCGGGACCCTGAACGCGAACCCTGAGCGAGGCGCCCGCCTCGAGCTCGGGGCCGGTGCTCACGTGCGCACGAAGTGCGGCCTCGCGGTTGTCGGGCGAGACGATCGTGAGGTCTGCCTGCTCGTTGGCGCTCAACCAGAACGCGGTGACGCCACTCCCGAAGTTCGTATAGCTGACGGGCGTGGATTTCAGGATGTTGGGTGCGGAGACTTCCGCCAGCACGGGATGCCCAGCCACCATAGCGATCGCGACTGACAGCGGCGAGCTGATTTCTTCGAGCGTTGCCCAGGTATGGGAGTGGGTAGTCGCGAGCTGCTTGTAGTAGCCGCTGAAGCTGATGGCCAATCCGGTGAAACACCCCCACGTCGCCAGCAACCCTCCGCCGAGGCAAACGAGCCGGCGGCGCCATCCGCGGGTGGCCCTGGACAGGGCGAGCCAGGCCGCCAGGGCGCCGAATAGAAACAGCGCCGTGAAGTCGACCTCGTAACGCTCGGTGGCGGAGAAGATCTCATAGGAGACGAACAGCAAGCCACCCATGCCTGCACAAGCGAGAACCATAAGGGGCAAGGCAAGCGGTCCGAGCAGCGCTGGGCGACGCCGCCAGATCCAGGGAAGCGCCGCGATGAAGATCACGATCGGTGTCATCGGCAGCAGTCCTCCGGTGAATTCGGACACCGGGTAGTAATGCGCTGGCAGCGTCAGCGGGTATGAGGTCTGCGGTACGGCAAGAAGGACGAAGGGAAAGAGGATCGTAGGTTGCGGCGGCGCCATCAGGTAGGCCCATGTGCCGGGCGGCACGTAGCTCAGGCTGGCCCAGTGCGCGGTGTAGGAGTCAAAGTAGGACAGCTGATACCTCGTGCCGTACTCCAACAGGCTCCCGAAGCGCGCCTGATTGTAGGCCGCCAGCAGCAGGAAGCATCCGCCAACAGGGACCGCCAGGGCCGCGAGCAGCACACGGCCCCTCCGGGTCGGCCGTAGCGACATGTAGACGGGTATGAGCAGCAGCGCCAGCAGCGCGAGCGGCGGTCTCGATCCGGCCGCCAGTCCGAAACACAGGCTCATGAGCACCAGGCGCACCAGCGACGCCCGTCGATCGGCTATCGCCGAGATGGCGAGCCAAACACCGGCCATCGCGAAGCAGAAGCCACCGGCGATCGCCTGCTCATAGACTTCTGAGAATCGCACTATGAACGGCACCGCCGAGGAGAACGCCACGGTGCATGCGGCCAGCACACACATCCACAGGGGTGCCTTGCCTATCTGCCTCAGCAGCACGCGCAGCGTAGCCAGCGCGAACCCGAGCCCGACAATGGCAAACACCATTGTGATCAGGCTTTTGGACGGCTCGAATCCGAACAGGTGCAGGGGGACCAGCAGGACGAGCGCCGGCGCCGGTCCCCAGGTGAGGTAGAGGTGGCCACCGTATAGGGCGTAGTCGGGGTAGGCAGGAACGAACGCCGCATGTTGAGCGGGGTCATACGGTTCTGCCAGGTTCGCGAGCCCCGCCGGCGCGCGACTGACCCAGAGGTGAAAGTGAAGCAGCGCATCGGCCAGCTGGTTGTAGGGATCGTTTTGCGCGCCATGCAGAGCCAGCGGCGCGACGGTGCTCGCGGTCCACATGTAGAACGCCGCCGCCAACACGAACACTGCACAGAGCGCTACTCCCACTCGATTGGAAGCCGACGCACGCACCCGTGCTGGCAGACGTACCGTGCTCCATGGAGAGACCCGCTCCTCCAAATGAGCGGCAGGCTATGCGGTTCGGATGGCTGCCTCGCTAGAGACGCCACTCCTGTCGCGCGGGGGATCCATGCGCTAAGGATGATTTACCTGCACTGCGCGTCTATCCTCGATCGGAATTTCAATCCTCCGAGAAGGAAACATCCTCGATATTGTGTTCGGCTGGCTCTCGCCACGAGACGATCCTCCTCGCCTGCTCCGCGATGTCGCAGACGCTTTGGAAGACGTCTTTCCCGATCGAACACCATCAAGGTCTGACCTTTATAGAGCGCACCATGAGATGCCTTGTCTGCACACACAACTCGTCACCGCGCACGCTCGCCGCGGTGATGCTGGCAGCGGCACTTGCTCTGGATCTTGCGCCGATCTCGGTGGGCATGGCGCGCACCCCGGCTCGCCAAGCTCACATGGCGGGTATGACAGCACAGCGCCATACTGCGCCGCGTGAAGGCGGCTGCCCGATCTTCCCTGCGGACAACTCCCTCAACCGGGACATCTCCCACGTGCCGATCGACCCGCACTCGGCGGCCTACATCGCGAGCATCGGCCTGAGCGGTCACCTGCACCCTGACTTTGGCACGAACCCGAGCTACGGCATCCCCTACACGGTTGTCGGGCCCAGCCAGCCGAAGGTGCCGATCTCCTTCAGCGAATTCGGCGGCGAATCCGACTCCGGGCCCTATCCGATACCCGCCACGGCGCTCGTCGAGGGAGCGGGGGAAGAAGGCGACCGGCACGTGCTCGTCTTACAGCGCGGCAGTTGCACCCTCTATGAGTTGTATTCCGCGCAGCGCCGGGGGGCCGGCTGGGAGGCGGGCTCGGGCGCCGTGTTCAACCTGCGCTCCAACGCCCTCCGCCCCGAAGGCTGGACCTCCGCCGACGCCGCCGGTCTGCCGATCTTCCCGCTGCTCGTCCGCTACGACGAGGTCCGAGCCGGCCAGATCGACCACGCGCTGCGCGTGACCGTCGCGCGCACCCAGCGCGGCTACATCCATCCCGCGACCCACTTTGCCTCCGACAGCTCCGACCCGAGCCTGCCGCCGATGGGGCTGCGGCTGCGGCTGCGCGCGAGCTACAGCCTCGCCGGCTTCCACGGCGAGTCGCTGATCGTGCTGCGCGCGCTCAAGCGCTACGGGCTGATCGTCGCCGACAACGGCTCCTCCTGGTATGTCACCGGCGCGCCCGATCCGCGCTGGAACGACGACGACCTCGAACAGATCAAGCGCGTCCCCGGCTCGGCCTTCGAAGCGATTCAGACCGGCCCGATCCGGCGCCGCGGGTAGTCAGAGCGTCGGCTGGTAGCCAGGAGCGATCAGGAGGCGGGCGGCTGCTCCGGCGCCGCCGCCGGCGTTGCGACGGGCTCGGCGACCGGGGGCTGCGTGGCCGGCGCCTGTGCGGCGGGCTGTGCAGTCGGGGCCTGGACCGGCGCCGGCTGCTGCTGAGAGGCGCTGGGGGGAAGCGTCGGCTGCGACTGATGCGTCTCGCCGGTCACCGACGTCTTGAACTCGCGCATCCCGCTGCCGAGCGAACGACCGATCTCCGGCAGGCGCCTGGCTCCGAACACGAGCAGCAGGATTACCACCAGGAATGCGATGTGCAGTGGATTATCTAGTCCCATCGCTGTTCTCAGTCTAGACGATTCTCAGGGGTCTTCCGCATAGCTCTGGTTACGGGCCGTACCGGCTGCCCGGATCACCCTCGATCCGGACCGCTTGGCTCGCGCCGGCTTATCGGGGTGGCTGTCACGAGTCCTCCACCGCCTCGCGGCCTTCGCGCAGCGCACCGCGCACGAGCTGTGCCGCGATCAGCAAGATCAGCAGGGCGAACGCCGTCCTCAGGACCGTGCCCGACAGCGCGTTCGCCAGGACCACCCCACCCGCGACCCCCGCCATCGACAGCACGCCCATCAGCAGCGCATCGCGGCGGCGCACGTTGCCGTAGCGGTCCTGGCTCAGCGCGCCCACCAGGGCCACGGGCACGATCGCCAGCAGCGATGTCGCCTCCGCCTCGTGCTGGGTAAGGCCGACGACGATCACCAATCCCGGCACGAACAGCACGCCTCCGCCCACGCCCAGCAGCCCTCCGAGCACGCCGGCGGCCACCCCGATCAGGATGAGCCAGATCATCGCTGTGACTCCCCCGTGGTTCGCATCGCGGCAGATGGTCGGCGGATCGACACGGGCCGGGTCATTCCAGCAGCAGCTCGATCGCCGAGGCCACGAGCACCGCCGCGAACAGCAGCGACAGGGCTCGCACGTGCATGCGTTGTTGCAGCCACGTACCGAGCAGCACGCCGCCCACGGCGGGGACCCCGACCAGCAGGCCGTCGAGCGCGTGCACGTTGCCGTACGCGCCCTGCACCGCGGCGGCGAACCCGGCGATGAACACGATCGCCGCGAGTGAGGTTCCCGTCGCCTCGCGCTCGCCATAGCCCAGCCAGACCACGAGCAACGGCACGATCACGGTCCCACCACCGACCCCGAACAGCCCGCTGAACAGCCCCGCCGCGGTGCCGATCGCCACCAGCTTCAGCGTTCGCTCGGAGGGCATGTCAACGGCCATGCGAGCGTCTGCCTCGAGCTCGAGCCGCAGGTCCGGCGGGGGTGGATCCTGAGGCGTGGAACGAGTCGGCCACGATGCGCGCCATACTAGTGTTCGTGTCCCCCGCCGCGACGCTCGTGGAGGCGCTCGAGCCGCTCCGTTCCGACCCACCTCACGCAGCCGTGCTGCTCGACATCGACGGCACCCTCGCGCCGATCGTGCGCCACGCCGACGACGCCCATGTCCCGGAGGCCACGCGCTCGCTGCTGATCGAGATCGCCAAGCGATACCGCATCGTCGGCTGCGTCAGCGGCCGCCGCGCGAGCACCGCTCGCCAGATCGTGGCGATCGGGACGATCGCCTACATCGGCAACCACGGCGGCGAGCTGTTGCTGCCCGGCGCCACCCGTCCCGAGGTCGACCCCGACGTCGCGGACTGGGCTCCGCGCGTGCGCGCGTTCGCCGCCGCCGCCTACACCCCCGAGCGCCAGCGCTTGCGCATCCGCAGCGAGGACAAGGACACGATCGCTGCCTTCCACTGGCGCGGCGCCCCGGATGAGGAGGCCGCTGCGGCGGCCGCGGCGGACATCGCCCGTGACGCCGGCGAGCAGGGCTTCGCGGTGCACTGGGGGCGCAAGGTCCTGGAGGTGCGCCCACCGGTCAACCTGCACAAGGGCCTTGGCATCGCCGCGCTCCTACGCGGCCAGCTCGTGTCGTCGGCGGTCTACGTCGGCGATGACACCACCGACCTCGACGCCTTCCGCGGTCTGCGCGAGCTCGTGCGCTCGGGCGAGCTGCAGCGCGCGGTCTGCATCGCGGTCGGCTCTGACGAAACCCCTCCGGAGCTGGCCTCCGAGGCCGACCTCACCGTCGACGGCGCCGCCGGGGTACGGGGGCTGCTCGGGGCGCTGCTCTAGGTAAGTGCGCTTCGTCGACTTCCTCAAGACGACCGTCATGCTCAGCGCGGGCGCGGCGACCGCGCTGGCCGCGGTCACCGTGCTGGCCGTTGCGGGCTCGGAAATGAGCGCGAGCGCCCAGGAGCGTCTCCTGGGGATAGCGGTCGGCTGGTGGATCCTCGCCGCTCTGATCGGGCTGCGCATCGGGCGCCGCGCCGAGACCAGCCCGCCGATCGCGCGCCTGCTCGCCGGCGCCCGGGCCAGCACCATCCTGCCCGAGCTTCGTCCCGGCGCGATCCTGCTCAATCGCCTCTGGCCGCTGCTGGCGTTCACGCTGATCGCCGGCGGCCTCGCCTTCCTCGCTCCGCAGATCCCCGGCATCGCCGTGGGCTTCGCGGTCATCTGGGCGCTCGCCTGGCGCCGCCAGCACGCCGCCGTCGCGGCCATCGAGGGACGTGACGGGATCTGCTTCTATGTGATTCGCACTTCCCCGCTGCAGCCGATCGCGCTCCAGCGCACGCCCGGTTTCAAGGCGCTGCGCGCCGAACGCACCAACGGCGCCGTCACCTGAGGATGGACGTCCTGGTCGTCTCGCTCGGCTCGACCTCCGGGCTGCGCGCGGCAGACACCGAGCTTGCCGATTCGCTGCGCCGTGCCGGCGCTGAGGTTGCCATCGTCGCCGCTGCTGCCCCCGCCCGCCGGATGCGCACGCTTGCGCTGACCGACCTCGCCTGGGCCTTGGCCGCACGCCGCGCGGCCGCGGCCGGGCTTGCCGAGCACCGTCCGCGGGCGGTGATCTACTCGAGCACCACCGCTTCGCTGCTGTGGCCCCGTCCCGGTGCGATCCGCTTCGATGCCCCCTCCGCCGGCAACCGTCCTGGCCGTCACGGCTTTTGGCAGCGCCCCTTGGAGCGCCGGCGCCTCTCCGATGCTCCGCTGCTCTTGCCCTGGAGTGAGGGCGGCCTGCGCGAGGCGCCTGCCGCCGCGCGCGTCGAGGATCGCGCGCTCGTGTTGCCCGTCCCCGTCGAGCCCTCCGGCCCTCCGTCGCCGGTTCGTGACATCGCGGCGATCACCTACGCAGCCAACCCCCTCAAGAAGGGCCTCGATCGCGTTCTATCGGCCTGGCGTCGTGCTCGCCGGCCCGACGAGGAACTGCTGATCGCCGGTGTCGCCCCCCACGATCTTCTCAGCGCCCGTATCGCCCTCCCGGCCGAAGGCGTGCGCGTCCTCGGCTCGCTGCCCCCCGACGACTATCGCGCGCTCCTACGCCGTGCCCGCGTTTTCGTCTGCGCCCCCCGCCGCGAGGACTACGGTCTGGCCCAGCTCGAGGCCCTGGCCGACGGCTGCCTGCTCGTGACCACGCCCGCTCCCGGCCCCTACGTGGCCTTGGCGCTCGCGCGTGATCTGGACCCACGCCTGGTCGGCGATGATCTCCGCTCCGCGCTACGTCTCGCCCTCGACGAGCCAGCGCATGACTACGCCGCTCGCGCGTCCGCCGCGCTCGCGCGCTTCAACCGGGCCACGAGCGACAGGCTCACCGCCGAGCGCCTGCTCCCGCGGCTTCTATCCGCTCCTGACTTATCCGCCTGATGCCTAACTGGCGATCTTTCCTGACTATAGCGATTATAAACACGGCCTATTCAAATATCTTCAGCATTTCTGAATAAGATGCCTGAGTTGGGAGCGTTATTCAGACGTGCCGCCATAAGAGTCGACCCAGCTCGCTTTTATTCTGAGAAAATGTAGGTTTGCTAGAATAAGCTTATGGTAGCCAGCGGCAAACGAGACAATCCCACGCGTGACTCAGTTCGTGCCGGACGGTTCGTCAAACAGAGCGGCCATCACTCCTTCCTGCCCGCTCCGCTCCCACCCGACCCGGCCCTGCGGCTCGACGGCGAGCTGCTGAGCCTCCTCTCGGATGCGAACCTCGCAGTCGGAAGGTTGGATGGTATCGCCGAGAACGTGCCCGACCCAGATCTCTTCGTAGCGATGTACGTCAATCGAGAGGCTGTGCTCAGCTCCCAGATCGAGGGCACACAGAGCACGCTCGAGGACCTGCTTGCCGTCGATCTCGGCTCTCAGGCCCACGGCATACCCGAAGACGTGGACGAGGTCGTCAACTACGTGCACGCCATGAACTTCGGGCTGGACAGGCTTACGACGCTTCCGCTGTCCCTACGGCTCATCAGAGAGATTCATGGACAACTACTGCAAGGGACTCGTGGCTCCCATCACGCCCCAGGTGAGTTCAGAACCACCCAAAACTGGATCGGCGCGCCCGGCGCTTTGATAACGCAGCGCGACATTCGTACCGCCGACGGTGCCGACATGCACGAGGCCCTCAGCGATTTCGAGCTGTTCCTGCATGACGATCCGTCTATCCGCTACTGGTCGAGGTCGGTCTTGCACATGCCCAGTTCGAGACAATCCATCCGTTCCTAGACGGTAACGGGCGCGTTGGCCGGCTGCTGATCACCTTCCTGCTCGTCCACGGAGATGTGCTGCACCGGCCGCTCCTTTACCTGAGCTATTACTTCAAGCTGCATCGTGCCGAGTACTACGATCGCCTCACGGCTATCCGCATCGCTGGAGACTGGGAGGGATGGCTGAAGTTCTTCCTGAGGGGAGTCGCCGAGACGGCGACCGAGGCAAAGCAAACTGCGCAGAAGATCTTCGACCTACGCGAGCGCCATCGGAAGCTCGTACTCGCCCATCACCTCGCCCCCAACGGCCTGAACCTGCTCGCCCTGCTATTTCGACGACCTCTCGTCAACGTCAACCTCGTGGCGAGGACGCTGGACATCTCTTATCAGACCGCCAATGTTCTCGTGGGACGCTTCGAAGATCTCGGCCTGCTGCAGGAGACAACCGGTGGCAGGCGGGGCAGAATCTTTCGCTACGGACCCTATATGAGCCTATTCGTCGATCCTGATCCCGCGCTGGCGCCATACGACGAGATGCAAGGCGCCACGCCCTAACACGAGTCCCACCACGTGCGGTGACCGGCGCCGGCAGGGTCGCTACGAAGACGCGAGCTCCCGGGTCTCCCACCCATACCCGCTTCATCTTGCGCGGTTGCGTTTGCGCATCCTCTCCAGCTCCGGCCACGGTTTCGTGTTCGCCACGTCCTCCTTGGTCAGCCATGCTCGTCTGGCGGTCGCGATGCCCCAGCGCATGTTCGCCAGTGTCCTGGTTTTGTGCGCGTCCGAGTCGATCACGATCGTCGCACCCGCTCTGACCGCGTTGCGCGCATGCACGTCTGACAGGTCGCGCCTGTCCGGATTCGCGTTGATCTCCAGCAGCGTCCCCGTCCTCGCCGCCGCCTCGCCGATCGCCCCCAGGTCGATCGCATACGGCTCGCGTCTCTCGATCATCCTGCCCGTCGGATGCCCGATCGCGTCCACCAGCCTGTGCTCGATCGCGGTCGTCATCCGCTGCGTCATCGCCGCTTCGCTCATCCCGAACGCCGTATGCACGCTCGCGACCACCCAGTCGAGCTCTTCCAGCAACCCGTCTTCGTAGTCGAGCTCCCCATCCGGCAGGATGTTCACCTCGCTTCCCGCCAGCAGTTCGATGCCCTCCAGCTGCGCGTTCAGCTCCCGCACTCGCTCGATCTGCCGTCTCAGCTCGTCCGGCGACACGTCGTTGCCGAACCCGTGCGTCGCCGAATGGTCGGTGATCGCCACGTACTCGTACCCCATCTCCCTCGCCGCCACCGCCATCTCAGCGATCGTGTTCTTCCCGTCCGAGGCGATCGTGTGGCAGTGCAGCTCCCCCTGATGTCCTCCTGCTCGATCAGCCTCGGCAGGCCCTCCCCGCCGGCCCCCGTGGCCTGGAGCTCGCCGCGATCCTCTCTCAGTTCCGGCTCGACGTACGCCATCCCCAGCCTCTCGTACACCCCCTGCTCGGTCTCATACGTGCTCGTACGCCCGCCTGCGTCGTCGAGCACGCCATGCTCGGACACGTGCAGCCCTCTTCGCACCGCCATCTCGCGCAGAGCCGCGTTGTGCCTGCCAGAGCCGGTGAAGTGCTGCCACAGGTTCCCCAGCTGCCTCGGCTTGCCGATCCGCAGATCGACCCCCACGCCTGAGTGCGCGCGCCCTCGCGCGCCGACTGCGCTCGCCGAGGAGACACTCTCGATCTCCGCCAGCCCCTCCAGCCCCTTCGCCAGCGCGACCGGCCGTTTCGTGACCGCGATCAGGTCGATGTCCTTCACGCTGTCCGCCATTCGTCGCGCCGACCCTGCCACCTTCACGATCGCGCCCTCGCCCGCGTCGCCTTCCCTCAGCCCGTTCGCCAGCGCCTCGCCCAGCTCGAGCGCCTGTGGCAGCAACAGCCTCGCCCGCCCGCCACCACCGTTCTCCCGCGGGTTGGCAGCCGCTCGCTCCAGCGCGCTCAGCACGCTTTCCTCGAACTTCGGCCCCAGCCCTCTCACGTCCCGCACGCGCTGCGCCAGCGCCGCCTCGCGCAGCGCCTGTGGCGAGTCGATCCCTAGCGCCGTATGCAGCAGCCGCGCTCGCTTCGCGCCGATCCCCGGCAGCCGCGTGATCTCGATCAGACCCGGCGGGAACTTCGCCCTTAGCTTCTCCGCCGCCGGAATCGTCCCTGTCTCGCGCAGCGCCTCGATCTTCTCCTGCAGCGTCTTCCCGATTCCCACCAGCTGCACCGCGCGTCCCTCGCGCGCGAGCGCCCCCACCGACATCGGCGCTTCGCGGACCGTCTTGGCGGCGGTCCTATATGCCAGCACCCGGTGCACGATCGCCCCATCCAGCTCGTACAGATCCCCCAGTTCCTCGAGCGCGTCCGCGATCGCCCCGTTCGATAGCTCCACTGCTCTAGGGTACGCGCCCCAATATCTGCCGGGATTTGAGGCCGCCCCCTCACCCGCCACCTGTTGTGACGCGAACCCTTAGGGTACGCCAGCCCATGTCCGAGCTGCCCTGGCTGATTCTGCCCACATACAACGAGGCCGAGAACATCGAGGCCATCCTTCTCGCCGCGGGGGCGGTCCTGGGCGAGGCCTCACCCGAGGGCTTTCGCGTCCTCGTCGTCGACGACGGCTCGCCCGACGGCACCGGCGCGATCGCCGACCGCCTCGCCTCAGAGCACGACTGGGTGCGAGTGCTTCATCGCACCGACAAGAACGGCATCGGCCCCGCCTACCTAGCCGGCTTTCGCCACGCGCTCGACCACGGCGCCGCGTACGTCTTCGAGATGGACTCCGACTTCTCTCACGACCCCGCCGACCTCGCGCGCCTGCTCGACGCGGTCCGCTCCGGGGCCGACCTTGCGCTCGGGTCGCGCTACGTCCCCGGCGGCGGCGTCACCGACTGGGGCCTGCTGCGCCGCTTCATCTCCGAGGGCGGCTCGACCTATGCTCGCCTGGTGCTCGGCCTGCACGTGCGCGACCTCACCGGCGGCTTCAAGTGCTTCCGCCGCGAGGTCCTGCAGGCGATCCACTTCGACTCCGTCCGCTCCCAGGGCTACGCCTTCCAGGTCGAGCTCACCTACCGCGCCGTCCAGGCCGACTTTCGCGTCGTCGAGGTGCCGATCGTGTTCCGCGACCGCGAGCGCGGCCAGAGCAAGATGTCCTGGCGCATCGCCGCCGAGGCGATGTGGCTCGTGCCGCTGCTGCGCTTCAGGTAGGCCGACCCTCGGCCGATGTATGCGGGAGAGATGGACGCGTCCGCCTACGCCTTCACGCACGGAGTGCGTCACACCCGCGCGACGCTGCGCACCTGGGAGTGCGATCCCGTGCCGGTCCTCGGCCGCTGGTTCGCGGGCTCCGCGCTCGCCGCCTTCGGGCTGCTGCTCGCGGTCCTCGTCATCTCGGATCTGTCCACAGGCTATGTCCAGATCGTCACTCTCGGACCACCCTTCGCCGTCGGCAGCGGCACCGACGTACTGGGTGTGCTCGGCCACAACATGCTCGTGCTCACCCTCCATGCGATGGCCTGCGTGGCCGGCTTCATCGCGGGCAGCTCCCTCCCGTTGCAGGCGTCCTCCCACAGCGGCGTCTCGCGCTGGGTGCACGAGCACGGCGGGCGCATCGCGATCGCCTTCGTCTTCTGCGCCACCGCCTTCTCGCTGTCGATCCAGGCCTACACGCTCGGCCACACCCTCGCCGGCGTCGCGCACTTCCTGCGCGTCTCTCCGGCGCTGCTGCTGCTGGGCGTGCTCCCCCACGCGATCCCCGAGCTGATCGCCCTGTTCCTGCCCCTGGCGGCCTGGATCATCGCCAGCCGCCGCGGCGAGTGGGAGCAGCTTTTGGCCGCCACCTTCGTCACGGTCGCGATCGCCGTGCCCATCCTCGTCGTCGCCGCCCTGATCGAGGTCTATGTCTCCCCGCATCTCTTCATGACCTTGACCGGCATCCATCCGCCGATCGTGCGCTACTCCGAAGGGTGGACCGTGACGGTGCACTGAGCGTCCTGTCCCGTCCTGGTCCTGTCCCGTCCGGTCGTGTGGTGTCGTGACCACTTCGGGCGGGGTGGTGTCTCAGTTTGAATCGAGCAGTTCCGCGATCTCCGTCAGGGTCCATATGTGATCCGTGACATCCGCCACCATCGCGGGTGTGCGCTTCGTTGCGGGTTGCGTATCGACAGGCTCTTGTGCGGCCGCGCGAAGTTGTAGTGCATGAAGTGCAGCGCAATTGCGGCCATGTGGTTGTCCAGCTTCTTTGAGAAGCCGTTGGTGCTCGTTGAGATCCGATGCGGTCGGGATCACCGTCGAGACTAAATTTAGGCCAGAGAAGAAATTTAGCGATATGATGCTATAGAGAACGATGCTTAAGTTTAGGGAGATGAGTAAATGACTGTTGAGACCACCACAGAGCCGTTTGAGAATCCGTTCCGACCCGGCGCGGGCCATATGCCGCCCTACCTTGCTGGGCGCGCCGCCGAGCGCCAAGAGTTCGAGCGACTCCTCGGCCAGACGACGATCCTTGAGAACCTCATTCTCACTGGCCTGCGAGGCGTGGGCAAGACGGTGCTCCTCGACACGTTCAAGCCCGTTGCGCTGCAACATGGGTGGCATTGGGTAGGGGCCGACCTCTCGGAGTCCGTCAGCGTCGCCGAAGAGGCTCTGGCCCAGCGACTTCTCGCTGACCTCTCCGTCATCGGCGCTGGGATGACCCTTCGCACTGCCACGGCTGCTGGATTTGCAGGAGTCACGACGGATACTCAGCTCGGCTTCGCCACGCTCAAGACGATCTACAACGAGACCCCCGGGCTCGTCACGGATAAGCTCAAGGCGGTCTTGGAGGTCGTCGCGGAGTCGGTCAAGCAGGAAGGCAAGCGAGGCGTGATCTTTGCCTACGACGAGGCGCAGACACTTGCCGACAGACAGAAGGACAACGAGTTCTCGCTTTCGGTCCTGCTCGACGTGTTTCAGTCGATTCAAAAGAAGGGCATCCCATTCATGCTCATTCTCACCGGCCTGCCGACCCTGTTTCCGAAGCTTGTGGAAGCAAGAACGTTCGCGGAGCGAATGTTTCGCGTCGTGACGCTCGACAGTCTGGAGCGGGCTGACAGCCGCGACGCTGTCACGAAGCCGATTGAACATGCCCAATGCCCGGTTCGCTTTGATCCACCTTCCGTTGAGGTCGTCTGCGACGAGTCAGGGGGCTATCCCTACTTCATCCAGTTCATCTGCCGTGAGGTCTACGACGTCCTCATCCAGACGCAGAAGTCAACGGGTGAACTGACGCCCGTGCCGATGGAGGGCATCATCCAGAAGCTCGACACAGACTTCTTTGCCGGTCGCTGGGCGCGGGCGACTGATCGTCAGCGTCAGCTCCTCTGGTGCATCGCGCATCTCGACGATCCGGAGGCCGAATTCACGGTCCAAGAAGTGGTTGAAAAGACGGCAGTGATGCTAGTCAAGGGGTTTAGCGGCTCGCACGCAAACCAGATGCTCGCGTCGCTCAGTAAGGCTGGACTGATCTACAAGAACCGCTGGGGGAAGTACTCACTGGCGGTTCCGCTGTTTGACCGCTTCATCCTCCGTCAGGCTTCGACCATCGAGCCCGAGCAGCTCGTTTAGCGGACCCCTTGCGCTCCTCCGCCGTCATATTCGCCGCACGCGCCTTGCCGCCCTTCAAACCCCCCTTGCGCCCGAGCGCGACCGCCGCTGGGTCCTTCCCGTCGTCCTCGACGATCTCCTCGGCGTCGCCGGTGGCCACGTCCACGATCAGCTTGCCGAGCTGGTTTGCGTCGCGTGGGCGCTTGCGTGAGCGGTCAGGCACACGCTCAGTACTGCACGCGATGAAACCGCTACAGGAACTTCGAGTTCGGCTCGGGCACCCGAAAGAAGGTGTCCGCAGCCTCAACCGGCTGGCGTGTTTCCAGCTCCTCGATTGTACTTGCGTCAGCGACGATCTCTCCGTCCCGCACCGCGACCCAGCGACCGGAAAAGCGCTCAAACGCTTCGGCGGGCACTGGCGGTGGGGATACATCTACAACCGGTGCCATCGATCCTCCAAGACTTGCTCCACTGTCAGGATCAACCATGATACTCATGTTTTCGGCGCAGCTGCGCCGATCCCTCGGCTCCTGGGGCAATGCTTGGACATCTATTGCCCCGCCTGACAATCCCATATTCCGCCGCGACGCCCGTGATCCGACTGGCCCTACAGGGGCCTGGCGGCGCACGGGGCATCGGCGGGGTTGTTGATAGCGGTGCGGATAGGACCCTGCTTCCAAAGAGTCTCGCGGCAAGCCTCGGAATCCCCGAGGGTGACCTCGAACCGACCGAAGGATCAGAGGGAGCGGGAGGGCTCCAGATCCCGACATGGACATCTCCCCACGTCATCAAGGCGAGGGTCGTGGTTCCCTACCCGGAGCCACGCGGCTTGGAGCCATGGGGGCCAGAGTTCGGTCTCACGCCGGAGTTTGCTGAGGAAACGATCACTCTCTTTGGCCGTGAGGACTTCTTTGCGGCGTTTACGGTCACGATCGACCAACCAGCCGGAGGCATCTTCCATCTTGACTATCCAAACTGACCCCACCGCCGAGGGCAACCCTTCCTTTACTTTGTATAGTGATAGGTAGACCTCAGACGCGTCAGACCAGCGATCCTCAAGGAGACCACCATGGCAGGCACCCTCAACGAAGTCACCGACACCAACTTCGACGCCGAGGTCATCGAGTCCGAGACCCCTGTGCTCGTCGATTTCTGGGCCCCCTGGTGCGGTCCCTGCCGCGTCGTCGCCCCCGTGCTCGAGGAGATCGCCGGTGAGCGCCCCGACCTGCGCATCGTCAAGCTCAACATCGACGACAATCAGCAGACTGCGGCCCGCTTTCAGGTCCTCTCGATTCCCACCCTGATCCTCTTCAAGGGCGGCTCCCCGGTCAAGACCGTCGTCGGGGCCTACCCCAAGAAGAAGCTCGAGGCCGAGCTGGAGCCGGCTCTGACAGCGGCCTGAGTGATCGCTCAACCGTTTGTGGCTACTCGCTGCAGAGCGATGCTCAGCTCCAGCCCGTCGATCTCGGTCTGCTCGCGGTAGCCGTCCGCAAACGCGCCGCCTGGTTCCGCCAAGGTGCCGCCGATCCCTCGGTCGGTGCTGTTCTCACCAAGGCTTAACCCGACAGCCAGCGTCTCGCCCGTGAGATAGTCGCGGTGGGCCTCGGCGGCCTCGATCAGGGCCGGGGCGCCTGCCAGCGACAGCTCGATCCGATCCTCGACCTGCAGTCCAGCCGTCTTACGCGCGTTCTGGACCGCGTGCACGATCTCGCGCGCATATCCCTCGCGCTGCAGATCCTCGTCCAGCGTCAGATCTAGCGCGACCGCGTGCGCCCCCTCGCGCTCGACCGAGTAGCCCTCCGGGGCCTTCATCGTCAGGATCACGTCCTCCGCCGAGAGGGTGTGCTCGCGTCCACCCACCGCGATCCCGACGGCGCCCTCCCCGTCGCGTACCGCGGCCGCCACCCTGGCGGGGTCGAGCGCCGTGATCGCCTCTGCCGCCCTCGGCATGTCCTTGCCGAACAGCGGCCCCAGTGTGCGGTAATTGGCCTTGACCTCGTACTCGCTGAGCTCCTCGGCGGCGGCCACGAACCTGACCTGCCTGACGTTCAGCTCCTCGCGCACGACCTCCGCCAGCCGTTCGATCGCCTCGCGCTCGCGCCCGTCCGCGACCACGATCGCCTCGCTCAGCGGCTGGCGCACCTTCCGTTTGGCCTTGCTCCGCGCGCCCAGTCCCAGCCTGACCGTCTCGCGGGCTAGCGCCATCGCCCGCTCCAGCTCGCGGTCGCGCTCCGGCAGAGCGTCGCCGGCGGGAAACTCGCACAGGTGCACGCTGCCCAGCGCTCCGTCGAGGTTGTCGTAGATCTCGTCCGCCACGAACGGACACAGCGGCGCCAGCAGCTTGGCGACCGTCAGCAGACACTCGCGTAGCGTGGTGAACGCCCGCTGCTCGCCGTCCCAGAACCGTCTTCTGGAGCGCCGCACGTACCAGTTGGACAGCTCGTCCACGAGCTCGGCGATCGCCCGCCCGGCGCTCGTCACGTCATACGCGTCCAGCCGCTCTGCCACCAGCTCGGCCGTGGCGGCGGTCCGCGACAGCGCCCAGCGGTCCAGATCCTCGTCGGGACCTGCCGTGGCGCGGCCGTCACGGGTTCCGTCGCCGTCCCCCGAGGGCGCCGTCGCCAGCGCGTCTGCGCTGGCGCGCGCGTACAGCGCGTAGAAGTAGTACGTCGACCACAGCTGCTTCAGGAACAGCCGCACCCCCTCGGCGATCGCCTCCTGCGAGAACCGATACCCGTCCCACGGCTGCCTGGAGGTGAAGAAGTACCACCTGAACGCGTCCGCGCCGTACCTATCGAGCACCTGCCACGGCTCGACCGCGTTGCCTTTCGACTTGGACATCTTCTGGCCCTCGCCGTCGAGGATCAACCCCAGGCACACCACGTTGCGGTACGGCGCCTCGCGCTCGAGCAGCGTTGCGATCGCCAGCAGCGAGTAGAACCAGCCCCGCGTCTGGTCCTGCGCCTCGCAGATGAAGTTGGCTGGATAGCTTTGCTCGAGCTCCTGCTCGTGCTCGAACGGGCTGTGGTGCTGGGCGAACGGCATCGCGCCCGAGTCAAACCACACGTCGATCACCTCCTCCACGCGCTTCATCGACTCGCCGCACGCCGCGGTCTCGCCGTCGTCGTGGGGGCACGGGAACGTGACCTTGTCCACATACGGGCGGTGGTGGTCCTTCAGTGGACCATCCGGCAGCTCTGCGAGCTCGGCCAGCTCTGCGAACGACCCGATCGTGTGCGTATGTCCTCGTCCACAACGCCACACCGGCAGGGGAGTGCCCCAGTAGCGCTCGCGCGACAGCGCCCAGTCCACGTTGTTGGCCAACCAGTCTCCGAACCGTCCATGCTTAACGCGCGGCGGGTGCCAGCCCACCGTCTCGTTCGTCTGAAGCATTCGCTCGCGCACCGCCGTCGTGCGGATGTACCAGGACTTCTTGGCGTAATAGATCAGCGGTGTCCCGCACCGCCAGCAGTGTGGATATGAGTGCTCGTAGGGCTCCTCGCGCAGCAGCAGTCCGTGCTTGTCCAGATCCTCGATCAGATCGTTCGTGACTTCCGGATCCTTGACGACGCGCCTGTCATACTCGCGGCCCTCATAGCTACGGACGCGCTGATCGAACGTGCCGTCGGGCCGCACCGGGTTGAAGAGCGTGCGCGGATCGGTCGGGTCGAAGTGCACCTCGGGGACCGCCGCGGCGACTCTGAAGTCGTCCTCGCCAAACGCCGGCGCCAGGTGGACGATCCCCGTGCCGTCCTCAGTCGTGACGAAGTCCCCGGCGACGATCGGAAAGCTGTCGTCCAGGCTGGCGGCGCCACGCGGTCCTTCGAGGAAGATCGGGCCCCCATAGCGCTGGCCGACCAACTCGCTGCCCGGAAAGCGATCGAGCACCTTGGCCTCGTCGCCGAGCACCTTCTCGACCAGCGCCGCAGCGAGCACGAACGTTTCGTCGCCACGCCTGGCCCGCGCGTACTTGACCTCGGGCCCGACCGCGACCGCGACATTGCCCGGCAGCGTCCACGGCGTCGTCGTCCAGATCAGCAGCCTGTCGCCCTGCTGCAGCGGCGCGGTGGGTGAGCGCACCGGCAGCAGCACGTACACCGTCCGGTCGACCACATCCTGATATCCGAGCGCGACCTCGTGCGAGGACAGCGCCGTGCCGCAGCGGTAGCAGTACGGGACGACCTTGTGACCCTCGTACAGCAGCCCCCGACGGTCGATCTCCGCGAGCGCCCACCACACCGACTCGATATAGGACTCGTCCAGCGTGCGGTAGGCATCGTCGAGGTCGATCCAGAACCCGATTCGCTCGGTGAGCCGGTTCCACTCCTCCAGATAGGCGAACACGGACTTGCGGCACTCGGCGTTGAACCGCTCGATCCCGCCGTTGCGCTCGTCTTCGATTTCGGTCTTGGTCGTAATTCCCAGTTTCTGTTCGACCGCGATCTCCACCGGCAGTCCGTGGCAGTCCCAGCCGCCCTTGCGCTCGACCAAGTGTCCGCGCATCGTCTGATAGCGCGGATAGACGTCCTTGAACACGCGCGAGAGCACGTGATGGGAGCCGGGGGGGCCGTTGGCGGTGGGGGGCCCCTCGTAGAACACCCACCGCGGCGCCCCCTCGCGCAGTCGCAGCGACTCCGCGAACACGTCGCGCTCGCGCCAGCGCTCCAGCACCTCGAGCTCCAGCGCGGGCAGATCCTGCTTGGGATCGACCTCGCGTGGCGGGATCAGCGGGTTTCGTGATGGGGCCGTCACGGGGCGGCTCATTGTAGGTGCGCGACCCGCCTGTGACCTATGACGCGATCGCCGTGCTTTTGAGAACTCCAGTCGAAAACAAAACCTCTAATAGGTGGAATCGCCACTGGGATCGATCTAGGATCAGCCAGACCAGCGATGAGCGGGACCGATCACAGCTCCACGTATCTTGCCGCCGCCGCGGACCTGACGCATGCGATCGACCCGGTGCAGCTCGACGCCATGACCAGTGGTCTGGCCGAGGTGCGCGAGCGCGGCGGGCGGCTGTTCATCCTCGGCGTCGGGGGTGGCGCCGGTCACGCGTCGCACGCGGTCAACGATTTCCGCAAGCTCTGCGCGCTGGAGAGCTACGCGCCCACCGACAACGTGTCCGAGTTGACGGCCCGCACGAACGACGACGGCTGGGAGACCTCCTTCAGCGCGTGGCTGGAGGTCTCACGCCTGTCCGAGCGCGATGCGTTGCTCGTCTTCTCCGTCGGCGGCGGCTCGCGCGAGCGGGGCGTCTCGACCAATCTCGTGTCCGCGATGGAGGCTGCCCGTGAGGTTGGCGCGTCGATCTACGGCGTCGTCGGCGCTCCAGGGGGGACGCTCGCCGAGCTCGCCGATGTCGCGATTCTCGTCGAGCCCCCACCGGCGCTGCGTACCCCGCTGGTGGAGTCCTTTCAGGCGGTCGTCTGGCACGCCCTGGTCTCCCACCCCGGCCTGGCCGTCAAGCCGGGCCACTGGGAGTCTCTCGCCGCCGCCGACCTGGCGGGCTCCCGCGGACAGTGAGCGTGTTTGGTGGGTTTGGCGGGCGGCGCTCGGGCGGTCTTTCTGGATCGAGACGGCGTCCTCAACGAACTCGTCCCCGATCCTGTCTCCGCTGCGTGGGAGTCGCCGCTGAAGGTCGACGATGTGCGCCTTCTGCCGGGGGCGGCCAGGGCCGCGTGCCAGCTCGCCGGAGCCGGCTTCGTCCTGGTGTGCGTCTCAAACCAGCCGGCGGCCGCAAAGGGCGGGGTAACTGTTGAGCAGCTTCGCGCCGTACACGCGCGGGCGACCGAGTTGCTGGCGCAAGCGGGTGTGCATCTGCAGGCTTCGCGTCTGTGCCTGCACCACCCGCAGGGTGTCGTGCCCGAGCTCTCCGGGCCGTGTGACTGTCGCAAGCCTGCCCCCGGCATGCTGCTGGATACGGCTCATACGCTGAAGCTCGATCTGGGCGCTTCATGGATGGTGGGAGACACCGACGCCGATATCGTGGCGGGTCAAACAGCCGGCTGCAAGACGCTGCTGATCGAGCATCCCGGCAGTCACCACAAGCGCTTGAGCGGCATCCAGCCGGATCTTCGGGCCGCGGATCTCGCCGGCGCGGTAGAGCTCCTGCTCTCCGATAAGTAAGAAACTATCCCGAGGAAGTGAATCTCGTATGGTGACTCGCAAGGTGATTCACCAATGCTTGATCGTTTCTCCACACGCATATTCGCTGACGGAGCCGACCTCGACGGCATCCTCGCGCTTGCCGCCGATCCGCGGATCGCGGGGTTCACCACCAATCCCACTCTTATGCGCAAGGCCGGTCTCACCGACTACACAGAGTTCGCCCGGCGCCTGCTGAGTCACGTCAACGAGCATTCGATCTCCTTTGAGGTCTTTGCCGACGACCCGGACGAGATCAGGCGTCAGGCGCGCCTCATCGCGTCCTGGGGAGAGAACGTGTACGTGAAGGTTCCAGTCACCACGACCAGCGGAGAGTCGCTGGCGCCACTCGTTCGGGAGCTCTCCGAGGACGGCGTAAAAGTCAATGTGACCGCGCTGTTCACCACTGCGCAGGTGGAGCTGATCACAGCAGCCATCAGGGACGGAGCGCCTTCCTATATCTCGGTCTTTGCCGGACGCATCGCCGATGCCGGAGTCGATCCTGTGCCAATCATGGCCCGCTCGGTGGAGATCATGGCGCAGGCTCCCAGCTCGGAGCTGATCTGGGCCTCACCGCGCGAGATTCTCAACCTGGTGCAGGCCAACCAGATCGGTTGTCACATCATCACCATCACTCACGACCTGCTCAAGAAGCTCGACTGCCTGGGCAAGGGCCTGGAGCAATACTCGTTGGAGACGGTGTGCATGTTCCACGACGACGCAGTCGCAGCGGGCTTCACGCTATAGACGATGTCGATCGCCTGTCCAGTGACCGCGAGCATGTCACTCCGGCCATGAGACGGGCATGCATCACCGGCGGCGCCGGGTTCATCGGCAGCAATCTCGCTGACCGACTGGGCGCTCAGGGCGTCGAGGTGGTGATCGTCGACGACTTCAGCACGGGACGGAGAGAGTTCCTCACCGACGCGTCGACGGCCTTCGGCGCGAGGTTGATCGAGGGCGACATGCTCGACATGATCGCGCTCGAAGAGGCCATAGACGGTTGCGACTGGGTCTTTCATCTGCAGGCGAACGCCGATCTGCGAGGGGGGCTCGATCATCCGCGGCGTGACCTCGAGCAGAACACGGTCACGACCGCGAACGTGCTCGAGGCGATGCGTGCTCGCGGTGTAAAGCGGATCTTGTTCTCCTCGACGGGCTCGGTGTACGGAGAGCCCGAGGTCTTCCCAACGCCCGAGGATGCCCCTTTCCCGATCCAGACCTCGCTGTATGCCGCATCCAAGCTCGCCAGCGAGGGTCTGATTGCCGCCTACGCGACCGGATTTGGGTTCACGGGTGTGATCTGTCGCTTCGTCTCGGTCCTCGGCGAGCGCTACACGCATGGGCATGTCTTCGACTTCTACCGCGCGCTCAAGCGCGACCCCACACGCTTGCGGGTGCTGGGCGACGGACGACAGGAGAAGTCCTACCTGTACGTTCAGGACTGCATCGACGCGGTTCTGGCGACTGTCGAGCGCCACGATGACGATCCCGGCGCCCACATCTACAACCTCGGTACGGACGAGACGCTGCTGGTCGACGAGTCGGTTGCGATCATCGCCGAGCACCTCTCGCTCTCACCCGAGATCGTGCACACGGGCGGGCGCCGCGGCTGGGTCGGCGACAGCCCGCTGATCCACCTGGACACGACGCGCATCCGTGATCTCGGCTGGCGACCGCGGCTCACCATCGAGCAGGGCGTGGTGCGTACGCTCGCGTGGCTGCAGGCCAACGAGTATGTGTGGCGCGATCGGGCGATGGAGAGCGCGCTCTCATGAGCCGGGAGCGGCGGGCATGAGCGTGATCTTCAGCCGTGCCCCGCTGCGGATCTCGCTCGGCGGCGGTGGCACCGATCTCCCCTCCTACTACCGCGAGCACGGAGGCTTCCTTGTCTCCGGCGCGATCGACAAGTACGCCTACATGCTCACCCATACGACCTTTCAGCGTCGTTATCGCATGAAGTACTCCGAGCTCGAGGAGGTCGAGGAGGTCAGTCAGATCCGTCACCCGATCCTGCGCGAGAGCCTGCTGCGCCACTGGTGCGGCAATCCCCTGGAGATCGCCTCCGTGGCCGACGTTCCGGCCGGAACCGGCATGGGCTCCTCGGGTGCCTACACGGTCTGCCTGCTCAAGGGCCTCGCCCGCGCCCGGTGCACGGCGATCACGCCGGGAGACCTCGCCGAGTCGGCGTGTGAGATCGAGATGGACGTTCTCGGCGAGCCGGTTGGCAAGCAGGATCCCTATGTGGCCGCCCACGGTGGCATCTGCGCCTATACGTTCCATCCGGACGGAAGCGTCGACGTGGAACCGCTCGAGCTCGATCCGGCCGTGCTCAGGCGAATGCGAGACCAGCTCCTTCTGTTCTACACCGGCGAGGCGCGGGCGGCCTCCCGTGTCCTGGCAGACCAGGACGAGCGCTCCAAGGCGGGCGACGAGCAGATGCTCGAGAACCTGCACCACACCAAGGAGCTGGGCCTGCGCAGCTGCAAGCTGCTCAGGGCCGGCGCGCTCGAGGACTACGCGGAGCTGATGCACCAGCACTGGGAGCACAAGCGCCGCCGCTCGCCGGGGATGACCGACGGGCGCATCGACAAGCTCTACGCGCTCGCCCGGCGCAACGGCGCGCTCGGGGGCAAGCTCGTGGGCGCCGGCGGTGGGGGCTTCTTGCTCGTGTACAGCCATCGACCCGAGGACACCCGGCGAGCGATGGCCGAGGAGAACGCGCCAGAGCTGGCGTTCGACTTCGAGTTCAGCGGCGCCTACGCCAGCGAGTACGCATGAGCAGAAGCGGCTTGACAGTGGGGATGGTTGGCTGCGGGCGCATCGGCTCCAAGCGGGCCGACGCGCTTGCGCCGCAAGATGCTCTGCTGGCGTGCTTTGACGTGAACGCAGCGGCGGCCGAGGATCTCGCCGAACGTCACGGCTGTGAGGCCTGCGCTGATCTGGAGGCCCTGCTCTCACAGGACCCGGACGTCGTGGTCGTCGCCACCGTCCACGATCAGCTGGCCGCGATCGCAGAGCAGGCGCTCGCCGCGGGAGCGCATGTGCTCGTGGAGAAGCCCGCGGGCCTCTCCACGATGCAGATCGATCGCCTGATCGAGTGCCAGCGCGCCAGCGGCCGGCTGGTCAAGGTGGGGTTCAACCACCGTTTTCATCCGGGAATCGCCCGGGCCGTCGAGGAGGTTCACTCCGGGCGCCACGGCGAGCTGTTGCACCTGCGTGCTCGCTACGGACACGGCGGTCGCCTCGGCTATGACCACGAGTGGCGCGCCGATCCTGCGCGCTCCGGCGGCGGCGAGCTGATCGACCAGGGCATGCACCTGCTCGATCTCAGCAACTGGCTGGCCGGCCCGTTGCCGCTGCACTCGGCGCTGCTGCGCACCCAGTTCTGGGATACGGAGGTCGAGGACAACGCCGCATTGCTGCTCGGCGACGCTGTGTCACGCACCGATCCCTGGGCCATGCTGCATGTGAGCTGGACGGAGTGGAAGAACCTGTTCTCGCTGGAGATCTACTGCCGTACCGCAAAGATCCAGGTGAATGGGCTCGTAGGGTCCTACGGACGTCAGCGGCTGCGGATCTACCGCATGGGGCCCGAGCTCGGGCCGCCGACGCTGGAGGAGTTTCTCTACCCGGTCGAGGACGGCTCGTGGAAGGCCGAATGGGAGCATCTCGCCGGGGCGGTGACGGCGACGGACGGTCGGCCACTGCGAGACGACCCGTGTGCGGTCTCGCTGCAAGGCGACCTGCGTGCGGCTCGCGATGCGTGGGAGCAGGTGGAGGCGACCTACGCGGGCGGTGCCTATGCCCATATGCGGCCCCTCGCGGCCCCTGCGACCTCCGTGACACCCGGATAGAGAGGCGATCGATGCGGATCGATCAAGTGAATCGAGACAGGCCCATCGGCGTGGTCGGTCTGTGGCACCTGGGGAGCGTGACCGCGGCCTGCCTGGCCGACGCCGGCCACGAGGTCGTCGGAGTGGATCCCGACCCCCTGGTCGTGGATGGGCTCCTCGCGGGCTGTCCACCGGTTTCCGAGCCGGGGCTGCAGGATCTGCTGACAGTGAACGCTCCGCGCCTGCGGTTCGCTTGCGAGCCGCAGGCTCTGTCTGAGGCGCGTTGCGCATGGGTGACGTTCGACACGCCCGTCGACGACGAGGACAACGCGGACGTCGAGTGGGTGCTGGCTCATGCGGTGGAGCTGCTCGCGCAGCTCCCATCGGGCACGCTGGTGGTCGTCTCCTCGCAGCTTCCCGTGGGCAGCATCGCCAAGCTGCACGCCCGCTGTGCCTGGCGGCGGGGTGGAGGCGATCTGCGCTTCGCCTGCGTTCCCGAGAACCTACGCCTCGGCAGTTCCCTCGAGTCCTTCCGCACGCCCGAACGGATCGTGGCCGGCGTGCGCGGGGAGCGGGATCGCGGTGAGCTGTCCGAGCTGCTCGCGCCGTTCTGCCGCGAGGTGCAGTGGATGCGGGTCGAGTCGGCCGAGATGACCAAGCATGCGCTCAACGGCTTCCTCGCCACGTCGGTCGCCTTCATCAACGAGGTTGCCGAGATCTGCGAGTCGGTCGGCGCCGACGCCGAGGAGGTCTCCCGTGGGCTGAAGAGCGAGCGTCGTGTCGGGCCGCGTGCCTACCTCGGTCCGGGAGACGCCTTCGCAGGGGGCACTCTGGCTCGCGACATCGGCTTCCTGCGCGGGCTGGCCAAGCATCGTGGGCTGCCGGCGCACGTGTTCGCCGGCGTGGCCGACGGCAACAACGCCCACAAGCATTGGACGCGTCGCAAGCTGCTCGAACTGGTCGGCGAGGACGCGGGGGAGGAGCAGACCCTCGCCGGCAGCAGCGTGGCGATCTGGGGACTCACCTACAAGCCCGGAACAGACACGCTCCGCCGCTCGAGCGCCATCGAGCTGTGTCGCTGGCTGGTGGGCGTTGGGGCGAGCGTGCGGGCACACGACCCTGCGGTCAGCACGTTGCCGCCGGATCTCGCAGGCATCGAATTGTGCCCGACTCCCCTGGAGGCCGCGGACGGAGCGGATGTCCTGGTGGTGTGCACGGCCTGGCCGCTCTACCTGGAGGTGCCCGTCGAGGAGATCCTGTCTGTCCTGGCGCTGGCGCAGATCGTCGATCCCGCTGGCGTGCTCCGCGGCGCTCTTGCTCCTCGCGGGGATGTGCGCTATGTGCGAGTCGGCACACCTTCTGAGATCAGCGTCCGCAGACGTCCGGACACGAGGCTCGTCAGGGAGATCCCCCTGTCTCGGAAAGCAAAGGAGAGCAACCTCACTGCTCGGCCACCAGAGGTTGCCCTATGAGCGGTGCGCTGGCCGGCAGGACCGCCCTGATCACCGGGGCGAGTCACGGCTTGGGGCTCGAGATCGCCCGTGCCTATCTCGATGCGGGGTCGGCCGGCATCTGCATCTGCGGGCGCGACGGGGATGCGCTTGCAAGCGCTCTCGGCGAACTGAACAGGCGCGCCGCTCCCGGCCAGACGGTTGTGGGCGAGGTGACCGATGTGTCCCGTCCCGAACAGGTGGACAGGCTGCTGGAGCTCGCGCTGAGCCGGCTGGGCGAGCTCACGATCCTCGTCTCCAACGCAGGTGTCTACGGCCCCATGGGTGCCGTCGCTCGGACCGACTGGTCTGAGTGGGCACGGGCCGTGGAGATCAACCTGTTCGGGTCGGTCCTGTCGGCCCGCGCCGTGGCGCCTCATTTTGCGCGCCGCGGCTATGGCAAGATCATCCAGCTCTCAGGCGGTGGCGCCAGCGGGCCGCTGCCGCAGCTCAGCGCCTACGCCGCCTCCAAGGCGGCCGTTGTGCGCTTCGCCGAGACCCTCGCCGATGAGCTGCGTGAGCACGGCGTCGATGTCAACTCCATCGCGCCTGGCGCGCTCAACACGCGCATGCTCGACGAGGTGCTCGCCGCCGGGCCCGAGCGGGTCGGGAAAGGCTTTCACCGGCGCGCGCTCGAGCAGCGTCGCAGCGGGGGAGTCTCGCTGAGGCGCGGGGCTGAGCTTGCAGTCTTTCTCGCATCGGCTGTCAGCGACGGCATCACCGGCAAGCTGCTGAGCGCCGTCTGGGATCCGTGGTCTGAGCTGCCCGAGCGCCGCGCCGAGCTCGACTCCGACGTCTACACGCTACGGCGGATCGTTCCCCACGACAGGGGTCTCGACTGGGGAGGCGCCTGAGATGGCCGTGCGGAATGTCGTGTCGCCGCTCACCCACGATTCGGTCACGCGGATCGCCGAGCGTCGCCCGCACACCGCGCCGGCGCGGCCCCAGCGCAGCCTGAGCGTGGTGGTCCCGGCGTTTGACGAGGAGGACAATGTGGAGCGAGCCTACGCACGCATCGCGCAGGTGCTCTCCCAGCTCGACCTGCGGTGGGAGATCATCTTCAGCGTCGACCCCTGCACCGACCGCACCGAGGAGCTGATCCTGGCCCTGCGCGAGCGCGATCCACGGGTGAAGATGCTGCGCTTCTCGCGTCGTTTCGGGCAGCCGATGGCGACGCTCGCCGGCATGGATGCGGCCGGCGGCGACGCCGTGGTGGTGATCGACTGCGACCTGCAGGATCCCCCCGAGCTGGTCGCCGAGCTTGTCGAGCGCTGGCGCGAAGGCTATGACGTGGTGTACGCCCAGCGTCGCTCGCGCGCCGGTGAGACTCTCCCCAAGCGGATCGTCTCCGCAGTCGGCTATCGCGTCATCGCGCGCATCGCCGAGGTCGAGATTCCCCCCAACACGGGGGACTTTCGCCTGATGAGCCGCCGCGTCGTCGACAACGTGGTCGCTTTGAAGGAGACCCACGGTTTCCTGCGCGGCCTTGTCGGCTTGGTCGGGTTTCGCCAGACCAGCGTCCTCTACGATCGCGACCCACGGGTGGCCGGGTCGGGCAAGTACAACCGCTTCTTCGGATCGTTGCTGATCGGCCTGAACGGTGTGATCGGCTTCTCGCGCTACCCGTTGCAGCTGATCTCGCTGGCCGGCGTCCTGCTGTCGGCCCTTGCGTTCCTCTTCGCCCTCGGATACATGGCCCTGAAGCTCCTTGGCGCGCCGTTCCCGGTCGGTATTCCCACGATCGTCATCGCCGTCGCCTTCTTCAGTGGGATCCAACTGCTCTCGCTGGGCGTCATCGGCCAGTACATCGGGCGCATCTACGACGAGTCCAGGCAGCGGCCCAAGTACATCGTCGAGTCCAGCTACGGCTGGGATGACGAGCCCGAGGCGTGACGCGCCTACCTTCGGTCTGCATCCTCGCGGGCGGGTTGGGTACGCGACTCGGCGGGCTGGTCCGTGACGTCCCGAAGCCGCTGATCGACGTCGCGGGAGAGCCCTTTCTGTATCACCAGCTGCGACTGCTCGCTGCCCATGGCGCCCGCGAGATCGTGCTTTGCGTCGGCTACCTGGGCGAGAGGATCGAGCGAGCCGTCGGCTCGGAACGGTTCGGACTGCGCATCATCTACAGCTTCGACGGACCCGAGCCGCTGGGCACGCTCGGCGCGATCCGGCATGCGCGTTCGCTGCTGGGCGAGCGGTTCCTGGTGCTCTACGGAGACACCTACCTGCGTCTTGACTACGCGGCCGCCGCGGACGCCTGGCGCGCCAGCGGACTGCCCGCGATGATGAGCGTGCTGCGCAACGATGGGCGCTGGGACGCCTCCAACGCGCTCTATGCCAACCAGCGTGTGCTCGCCTACGACAAGCGGGTCCCGCGCGCGGACATGCGCTGGATCGACTACGGCCTCGGCGGCCTCGAGGCGGCAGCGCTCGACCTGGTTGCACTTGACGTGCGAGATCTGCACGACCTCTTCTACCGGCTGGCGGGCGCGGGCAAGCTGTACGGCTTTGAGGCGAGTGAGCGCTTCTTCGAGATCGGCACGCCTGCTGCGCTGGCCGAGACCGATGCTTTCCTGCGCGAGCTCCGTCGCACCAGACGCGGACGCATAGCATCTGGGATGGGACAGCCGTCTCCGTCCGGGGAAGACGAGCGCGTTCCATGAGCCGAGTCCGGGGCTCGCTGCGTGCGCTCTTCGAGCCGGATTCGGGTGTATTGGGTCAGGGGGTGCGCTATGTCCTGGCCGGCGGTGTGGTGTCGCTCGTCTACCTGTTCACGACAACATTTCTCGCGCTGGTGGTAGGCCTGCCGTTCGAGGTCGCGCTCCTGATCGGATTCTGCTTTGGGCTCGCCGTCCACTTCAACCTGCAGCGCCTGTTCGTCTGGGCCCACACCGAGGCGTTCGCCCTGCCCCTGCGACACCAGGCCCGCCGCTACCTGACGTTCGCCGGCGCGCAGTACGGGCTGACCGCCCTCAGCACCTCGTTGCTGCCGGCCCTGCTCGGGGTCCCCACCGAGGTCGTCTACCTGGCAACCGCTCTGCTGCTCACATCGACCAACTTCCTGGTCTTTCGCCACCGGATCTTCCATCCCCAGGGCACCGAGGCCGGGATCGCTCACCATCCGTCGTGAGCGCTCGGTGAGACGCTCCTGTCAGAAACACGACATTGTGCACGCTCGACGGCAGGGGACGCCGGGTTGCGTGAGGTCGACGATCGCTTCGATCCAGGCCCAGTCAGGGCCTTTCCAGGATGGCGCCCCAGATGCGAAAGCAGCTGATAGCCGCACGCTCGGGCCCGGTTCTGCCAATCCCCCTTCGCCGCACGATTGCTGGCGTACGCTCCCACCATGCCAAGCCCCACACCCTCGGTGCGAGAGATCCTCGCAAGCCGCGTCGGCGAGGAGATGGAGCTCAACAATCGTTATCTCAATCCGCAGCTGGGGCGGATCGTACGTACGACTGGGTTCGACCGCGTATGGGTTCGCGGTGAGGCGGCGCACCTGATCGACTCCGAAGGACGCCGCTACCTGGACCTGTTCGGCGGCCATGGCGTGTTCGCGATCGGGCGCAACCATCCCGAGGTGCTCGATGCGATGGAGGCGGTCCAGGCGGCGCGCACCGCCAACCTCCCGCAGCTTGGCGTGACCCTGCTGAGTGGGGTCCTCGCCGAGCAGCTGCTCGCCCGCGCTCCCGGCAGCGTTGGCGCGATGATGCCCGCGAACACGGGCGCCGAGGCCGTCGAGGGGGCGATCAAGGTGGCCCGCGCAGCGACTGGCCGCCCGCGCATCCTGTATACCGAGCACGGCTTCCACGGCCTCACGCTCGGTGCGCTGTCGCTCAACGGGAACCGCGAGTTCCGCGAAGGCTTCGGTCCGCTGGTGCCCGGCTGCGACGTCGTGCCCTTCGGCGATCTCGACGCGCTCGAGCGTGAGCTGAGCAAGCGGGACGTCGCCGCTTTTGTCGTCGAGCCGATCCAGGGCAAGGGCGTCAACCTGCCGCCGCGCGACTACCTGCCCGGCGCCCAGGCGCTCTGCCGCGCGGCCGGAACGCTCTTCGTGTGTGACGAGGTCCAGACCGGCATCGGTCGGACCGGGCGGCTGCTCGCGCTCGAGCACTGGGGCCTGGAGCCGGACATGATCTGTCTCTCCAAGGCTCTGTCCGGAGGGTTCGTGCCGATCGGCGCCGTGCTTGTCTCGCGCTCTGCTTTCGAGCGTGTCTTTGATCGCATGAAGCGCGCCGTGCGCCACGGCTCCACCTTCGGCGGCAACGACCTCGCCGCCGCTGCTGCGCTGGCCACGCTGCGCACGCTCGAGCGTGAGGACCTGATCGCGCATGCAGAGCGCATGGGCAACCTGCTGCTCGAGTTGACGCGCCCGCTGGTCGAGCGCTACGAGGTGGTGCGCGACGTCCGCGGGATGGGGCTGATGTGGGGGATCGAACTCGGCCCGCCCGCAGGCAGGAGCGGGCGGGGGTCGGTGTGGAGCGCGATCGAGCGCGCTCAGCCGGGGGTCTTCTCGCAGCTTGTCACCGTCCCGCTCTTTCACGAGCACAGGGTTCTCTGCCAGGTCGCCGGACATCGCATGAACGTGATCAAGGCGTTGCCGGCGCTCGTCATCGAGGAGAGTGAGATCCGACGCTTCGCCGCCGCACTGGAGGAAGTCGTCGCCCGCGCCGAGCATGCCTCCTCGGCGATGGTGCGCCTCGGCTGGCGCACCGCGCGCCGAATCTCCCAGGAACGGCGGGGCGGTCGAGCCTCCACGCGCGGCGGGTCGCGCTCGCATGCCTAGCGTCATGAGCCATAAATTCGCTGGCGTTTCCCGGCGTCTGAACGCGCCTGACGTCAGCCGGCGTCGGCCATGTGCTACTGGCACGCTCACCGACGCCGTCGAACGTCAGATCACACCCATCCATCCGGCAAACACTGACCGAATTTATGACTCAGGACACTAGCGCGCCGCGGGTGGTCGCGCCGACGATCCGCAGGGCCACGCCGGCCGATGTGCCGCGACTCGTGCCGGTGCTTGTGCGTGCGTTCCTCGACGATCCCGTCGCGGTCTGGGCGTGCCGATCGGATCGTCTGCGCCCGAGGATGCTCGAAGGCCTGTACTCGGTCCGCCTGCGCCAGATGCTCGCCCACCGCGAGGTGTGGACCACCGCCGAGTGCTCGAGCGCCGCACTCTGGGCGCCACCCGGGCGCTCCGACACCAACATCCGCGACGACGCCGCGCTGGTGCGCTGTCTGCTGCACCCGCAGCTGCTGGCACGTGCGCCTCTGCTTGCGCTGGGGCTCGCCGGCGTGCAACGCAAGCGTGCCCATCGACCGCCCCACTGGTATCTCTCGCTGCTGGGCACCGATCCCGACGCTCGCGGGCAGGGTCTCGGCTCGGCGGTACTGGCCCCCGTGCTGGAGCAGTGCGACGCAGATGGCGTGGGCATTTACCTGGAGTCCTCCAAGGAACGCAACATCGCCTTCTACACCCGCTACGGCTTTCGCGTCGTCGAAGAGCTCAAGCTTCCACGCGGACCCAGGATGTGGCCGATGTGGCGCGAGCCGGCGAGCTCTTCCGGTCCGATTCCGTAGCCTGAGCGGGAGCCGGCGGTGCGGATAGATGTCTCACAGCTTGCCGCCGCGGCTCGACTGGAGGCCGACGTCGCGATCGTCGGCGCCGGTCCATCCGGCATCGTGCTCGCCTTGGAGCTTGCCGCCGCGGGAGCTCGCGTGATCACGCTCGAGAGCGGCGGGAGCTCGTTCAGCGCCACGACCCAGCAACTCGCCGCCACGACCGACGAGGATCCCCTGCACGTCTCCATGTCGCTCGCCACCCGCCGGCAGCTCGGTGGCGCCTCCAACCTCTGGGCCGGGCGTTGCGTGCCGTTCGACCCGATCGACTTCCAGCCTCGCCGGATCACCGGGTACGCCGATTGGCCGGTCTCCTACGAGGAGCTCGAGCCCTACTTCGGGCAAGCCTGCGAGTGGTTTGTGTGTGGCGCCCCGCTCTTCGACGCCGAGGAGATCGCTGGCCTCACCGAGCGTTCCCTGATCCCGGGGTGGCCCGGGGGCGATATTCGCGCCACCGCGCTCGAGCGCTGGTCGCTGCCGACGAACTTCGGGCAGCGCTATCGCGCGCAGCTCGAGCGCTCACCGCTCATCACACTCATCACGGGGCTGACCTGCACCGAGATCGTTTGCGCTCCGGGCGGGCTGCGGATCGCCCACCTCGTCGGTCGCGCGCCGGCCCGCGACCGTGTGATCGTGCGCGCCGCGCGCTACGTTCTCGCCTGCGGTGGTCTGGAGGCCACTCGCCTGCTGTTCGCGTCCAACCGCCGGCATCCCGACGGCATCGGCAATCACTCCAAGCACCTCGGGCACTGGTACATGGCGCACGTCGAGAGTCGCATCGCCAACGTCCATTTCGCGACCCGTCCCGCCGAGACGATCTACGACTACGAGCGCGACCACGACGGCGTGTACGTACGGCGCCGCTTCACTTTCTCGTCCTCGTTCCAGCTCGAGCATGACCTGCCCAACGCCGCCATCTGGCTCGGCAACCCGCAGCTGGGGGACCCCGCGCACGGAAGCGGGGCGCTGTCGCTCATCTATCTGATGCTCGCCTCCCCGCTGGGGCGCCATCTCATCTCCGAAGGGATCCGTCTGCGTCAGATCGAGACATCCGGGCCGGCCGGCAACCGCTTGCATCTCGCGAACGTCGCGCGCCATCCCCTGGCCGCCGCGAGCCTCGCACTGCGCTTCGGCTACCGGCGCTTCCTCGCGCCCGGCCACAAGGCGCCGGGCTTCTTCGTGGCCAGCGCCGCCAACGCCTATCCGCTCGTCTACCACGCCGAGCACCTGCCCAACTACGCAAGTCAGGTCGGTCCCACCGCCGAGCGCGACGCGCTCGGGATGCCGCGGCTGCGAACCAGGCTGCGCTTCGACGAGGACGACGTGCGCAGCGTCGTCCGCGCGCACGAGCATTTCGATCGCTATCTGCGGGCGCATCGCCTGGGGCACCTCGATTACCTGTATCGAGATTTCGAGGAGCCCATTCGCCGACAGCTCTTCGGCGGCTACCACCAGGCCGGGACCACTCGCATGTCAGTGGCTGCCGAGGACGGTGTGCTCGACGCCGATCTCGCCGTGCACGGATTCGATGACCTGTTCGTCGCGAGCAGCTCCGCCTTCGTCACGTCGAGCCAGGCGAACACGACTTTCATGATCGTCGTCTTCGCGCTGCGGCTCGCCGATCACCTCAAGCGCGCGATGGGACTCGCGAGCGCTCGCCCCACTCTGCCCGTGGTGGGAGACATGGATGTCGACCTGAGTCCAGGGTAGGCCACGAAGCTGGGCGACTGCTCGATTACGCAGGAATGTTGGACTAGGCTCGCCTCCCCTATGGCGCTTGGATACCGGCCGATAAGCATCACTGGGACAGGGGGTCGCTGGGGCGCCGCACTGCGCACGAGCGATCGGTCGGCGCTCGTCTGGTTGATCCCGTTCGGCATCGCCGCGGTCTACATCGTCGTGTTCATAGCGCAGCTGCCGCACAACATCTGGGCTCTCGGGTGGGTAAGCGACTACGCCTCCGGCTTCACGATTCCCGAGACGATCGTCAACGCAGGAGCGGGTGGGCACACGGTGCTGGGCTACACCGGCGCGTGGATCCCACTCTGGTTCGGCCTGCTCACGGCGTGGGTGCCGTTGCACCGCCAGCTGTGGGAGCTCGCGCCGACCGGCCTGTTCCTGATCTCGGCTCTCACGGTCGGATGGTCGGTGGGGCAGGTGGCGAACCGCCGCGCGGCGGTCGTGGCGGCGCTGCTGATCCTCGTGGCCTCGCCGGGAGCGCTCGGCTTTTTCATGGCGGCGGTGGCCCACAACACCGTCTACCCGTCCACTGCGCTGCTGGGCGCCTATCTGATCTGGTTGACGCGAGCGGACGGGCGCCGGCGCGCCACGCAGTTCATGGCTCCACTGCTTGCCGGGATCGCGCTTGGCGCCTCCATCGCCTCGGACGTGCTGGTCGTGGCGACGGGAGTCATTCCGTTCGCTCTCACGGCGATCCTGGCCGGCTTGCACCGAGACCGGCGCTCCACGCGGGTCGCGGCGGACGCATTGATAACCGTGGCGGTCGCGGTTCCGGTCGCGAAGCTCACATCCACGATCATGGAATCGCATGGCTTCGTGACGCTCCCGCTGACCACCAAGACGGCGTCGCTGTCGACGCTGCCCGTGCATGCGGAATTGATGTGGGAAGGCCTCAAGTCTCTCTCCAACGGCTATCTCGGGCACACGGCGCCGGGCGTGCTGCACACCGAGCTGGGGGTGGCCTGCGACGTGATTGCCGCGACGGCGTTGATCACACTGCTACTCGTCGGCGCGCACACCACGGCGAAGTTCGTCTGGTCGGGCCTGCGCTCCCGCGACACGCCCACTTCGCGGGAGTTGGCCACCTCGCTGCACATCGTCTATTGGGTCAGCTCCGCCCTCGCGATCAGCGCCGCGTTCGCGCTCAGCCTCAGGTCTGAAGCCGCACATTCCTCGTACTACGCGACGATCATCTTCTCGGTGGCCGCGGTCGTTCCACTGCTTATGCGCTCGCGCTCTCCGGCTCGCTGGCTGGTGCCGGTGGGCACGTCGATCTTCTTTGCCGCGAGCCTCGTTGGTCTGACAAGCCACTACCTGGATGTCGTGAAACCGATTTCCAGCTACGAGGGAGAAATCACACGACTCGCCAAGGCCAATCATGTGACGGTCGGCTATGCGGGCTACTGGGACGCGTCGAGCTTGACGTGGAGCTCAGACGAACAGGTCCTGGTGCGACCGGTGGGCAAGTGCGGCGAAGGTATCTGTCCCTTTCCCCTGGCGGGGGTCACGTCCTGGTATGCGCCGACCCAGCGCAGCTCGTTCCTGCTCGTCGACACCGGTGAAACCTACCTTTCGGCGTTGCCAAAAGGGCTCAAACGACCGGTTGCGGCCTACACTTTCGGGCCACTGCGGATGTATGTCTACTCCTATGACATCGCCTCCCTGATAGCCCCTCCGTCGTACTGATCGCCCGCCTCGCCCCGCTCCGCTCGCCCGCGAGGGGCTTGCGCCAGCGCTCAGGAAGCGACGACGGCGGGATGCTGCAGCACCACGCCCGTGAGCCGCTCGCGCAACTGCTCGGCGGCGGCGATCGGCCCGGGCCCGACGCGCTTGACGGTCGATGCCCCAGTCTCGGGCAGGGCGCAGCGATAGTCGAACACATCGACGCCGGGCTCGGCCTGGCGGGACGCGTAGACGAGCCGTCCCAGCGCGTCGGCGGTAGCGGCGCCCGAGCCCGCGAGCACGATCGCGCCCGGGCGCAGCGCGCGCAGCGCGCTGCCGACACGATCGGGGTCCAGCTCGACTCCGAGCGTCAGCACGCGCAGGCCGCCCCGGCGCAGGAACAGCTCCAGCGCCTGCACGTGCAGCGCGTCGAGCTCGGTCGGGCGCGAGGCGTCGAAGATCAGCGCGCTCTCCTCGCGCGAGGCCGGCGGGGCGACGCGCGTGGCGGCGGCGAGCCAGCCGGTGGCGTAGCGGCACGCGAACGCGCGCTCGGAGGAGCCCTCTCCCAGCAGCTCCACGGCGGGCAGCAGCACCGACTCGACCGTGCGCTCGACCGAGCGCACCGCGAGGCTCTCCTCGAGCAGGCGGTCGGCCGCGTCCTCGCTGAACGCCGCCAGCGCGGATTGCAGGCGCGCGGGGGAGGAGGGTCCCTCGCCGCGCTCGCGGACGATCGACACGGCCGAGGCGATGTCGTGCGTCTCGGCGAACGCCTGGCGCAGCGCCTCGATCTCGGTCAGCTCGAACTGGCGGTGGCCCCCCTCGGTGCGCTGTGGCGCGGGATAGCCAAAGCGCCGTTCCCAGCTGCGCAGCGTGTTCGGGCTGACGCCCAGCATCGCGGCGGCGGCGTTGGTGCGGATCGAGCTCATGGGGTCAGCCCAGAGATGGATTGTGGATCGAGAGGCTCATACGTAGAGATGTTCAGCATTGCGCGCCCGCATCACAACCCCCGCAACGGGGGATTCATCCCGCCGGTTGCGTTGCAGGCGCAGGAACGGCGCCCGGCGCGACGACGGACCGGTGACCGGGGCGATGGACGATCGGCGCGACGCTTACGATCATCGGATATGCGGCTGCGTCTCTACCACCATCCGGACGGCACGCGCGTCGCCTACCGTGAGCGCGGTGCGGGACCGCCGCTGGCGCTGATCCACTCGGCGATGCTCTCGCACAAGGAGTGGGAGCCCGCGGTCGAGCAGCTCGCGGATCGCTTCCGCGTGGTGCTGCCGGACATGCCGCTGCACGGCGACTCCGAGGACAGCCCCCGCCACCCTTACACGCTGGACTGGTTCGCGGAGGTGCTGGGCGGCTTCGCGGCGGACGTGCTCGGCCCCAGGCCGCTGATCGGCGGGCACGGCGCGGGGACGGAGATCGTGCTGCATGCGGTCGCCACCGGGCGCCTGCGACCGAGCCGGCTGGTGCTGATGTCCAGCCGGCTGCATGCCCCGCCCGAGCGCGCGCGCGAGCGCGCCGCGTTGCGCGCGGCGGTGATGGCGGGAGCGATCCCGGGCCTGGACCGCCTCACCGGGTACGGCGCGCGCGCGGTGTTCAGCCCCGAGCGTGGGTCGAGGCTGTCCGCCCGCGCAAATCCGGCGGCGCGCGACCTGGTGAGGCACGCGGTCGCGGACGTGCCCGGCAACACGGCGCTGGCCCGCTCGTGGGCCAAGTGCGCGCGAGCGTGGCCCGCCGGCGCGCGCGAGGACCTGCTGGAGCTGTACCCGCGGCTGGACATGCCCGTGCTGCTGCTATGGGCCGACCAGGACCGGCTGCACCCGCTCCTGCCGGCCGAAGAGGCGTTGCGAGCGCTGCCGAACGCTCAGCTGCGAGTGCTGTCCAGCACGGGGTTTCTGATGGCCTACGACGACCCGGTGGGGCTGGCGCGGGAGCTGAGCGCGTTCTGCGGATAGGGTTGCACCCGCTCAACTCACCGTCCGTGTCCTGGGCGGCACCTTCACAAGGAGATCTGTATGCCGGACAAGCAGCTGTGGGGCGCAGAGACCAGCAAGGCCGTAGAGAACTTTCCGATCTCGGGTGAGACCGTGCCGGTGTCGGTCGTGCGCTGGCTCGCGCGCATAAAGGGCGCGGCGGCGGCCGTCAACGGCGAGCTGGGGCTGCTGGACAAAGGCAGAGCGACCAAGATCGAGCGGGCGGCGCGCGAGATCACGGCCGGCAGGCACGACGCGCAGTTCCCGATCGACGTGTTCCAGACGGGATCTGGCACCTCGACGAACACGAACGCCAACGAGGTGATCGCGAGACTCTCCGGCGAGCGCGTGCACCCCAACGACCACGTCAACATGGGCCAGTCCTCCAACGACGTGTTTCCCTCGGCCGTGCACCTGGCTGCGCTGGATGTCGCCCAGAACGAGCTGCTGCCTGCGCTCAAGCAGCTGGAGCGCTCGTTCGCGAAGAAGAGCAAAAGCTTTCAGAACGTCGTCAAGTCCGGGCGCACGCACCTGATGGATGCGGTGCCGGTGACGCTCGGCCAGGAGTTCGCGGGCTACGCCGCGCAGATGGCGCTCGGCCAGGAGCGTGTCTCAGCGGCGCTCGTGCACGTCGGTCAGATCCCCCTCGGGGGCACCGCCACGGGGACGGGTCTGAACACCCACGCTAAGTTCGCCGAGCGGGTGCGCGCGCGGCTGAAGCGGGAGTCTGGCCTGAAGCAGATCGCGCCGCCGGCCGACCCGTTCGAGGCGCAGGCCAACCGCGACGCGCTCGTGGAGCTGTCGGGCGCGCTGAAGGTGATCGCCGTGTCGCTGACGAAGATCGCCGGAGACCTCGCGCTGATGGGCTCGGGCCCGCGCGCGGGCATCGGCGAGCTCCTGCTGCCCGAGCTGCAGAAGGGCTCCTCGATCATGCCCGGCAAGGTCAACCCGGTGATCCCCGAGGTCGTCCTGCAGGTCTGCGCGCAGGTGATCGGCAACGACACCGCGATCACGGTCGGCGGGATGCAGGGCCAGTTCGAGCTGAACGTGCGCATCCCCCTGATCGCCCGCAACCTGCTGCAGTCGCTGCACCTGCTCAGCAGTGCATCGCGCGCGTTCGCCGAGAAGTGCGTCGACGGCATCCAGCCCAACCGCGCGGGTACTGACGCCTCGGCGGGCGCCACGCTTGCCGTCGCCACGGCCCTGAACGGCGCGATCGGCTACGACAAGGGGGCCGCGATCGTCCAGAAGGCCACCGCCACCGGGCGTCCCCTGCGCGAGGTTGCGCTGGAGGAGGGGGTCGATCCGAAGGTGTACGACGAGACGATCGACCTGCGCCGGATCGCTCGGGGAAATCAGGGGTAAAACGCGCGCGAGAGCCTCATCAAAGGGCTTCGCGCGTACCGGTTCGGACTTTTGCGAGTCGGGAGCCAGTCGTTGCATCGATTGCCGCAGGCGCCGCTCACCGTAGCGGTTGACGTTACGGTGAGCGTTTTGTGTCTGAGGTCCTGTCAGCGGGATAAGAACCCTCGGGGTGGATTATCAGGCGGAGGATTCTTTGGAGTCGTCGTCTTCGGGCGTGTCGACCTTCAGCAGCTCTATCCCGCAGCTGAGTCCTTTGACTTTCGGCCAATCGCCGTCGGTGCAGAGGACCGTTTCGATTTCTGCGTTGAGGTCCGCCGTGGCGAGGATCAGCGCATCGGGCATCTTCAGTGACTTGCGCTGGCCCCGCAGCATCGCGGCGCGCGCTGCAACGGACCTGTCGACCGGCAGGAGCTCCTTGACAAGGGTGTCGAAAAACCCATCCACACGCTCTTTGGGGTGGTGTCCAAGTGAGACACCGGTCATGACCTCTGCGTAGCTGACGACCGAGGCGAGCAGAGGATGACTGCCGATGATCTCCTTGAATCTGGCGACGGTGATGTCGTGGAATGCATCGTCGGCGTCGAGGAAGCCTACGATCACCGCCGAGTCGAGCAGGATCAGTCCCACTCTTGGCGCAGTCCGCGCACAGTTCGGCCGAGCTCGCCACCCGTGCTCAGACAGCCCGCGTACTCATCGACGAGGTCCTCCATGCGCGCGATCAGGACACGCCCGCGTCCCTGGGCCTTGACCTGCACGACATCTCCCTCGCGCAATCCGGCCTCACTGAACGCCCCGATCGGGATCGTGATCTGGTGCTTGCCGGAGACCCGCGAGCGGCCCGTCCCGCGCTTAATCTCACTCTTTGGTTTCTTTACTTCTGTCGCCATAAGTCAAGGATAGCGCGCGGGTGTGGCTCGAAGGCGCGCCTCGGCAGCGCGGGGGCGTTCACGATCGGGGTCGAGGGACCCCCTATACGCTTGGCCTGCGGCACGCTTTCGACGCCGATCACATCTCGGTGCGGCTAAACCTGCGGCAGAGCTTTGTACAACCGCGCGACGGTGCGCACCGCCGACTTTGCCCGCCCGCCATATGTGAACAGGCCCTTCTGGTTGAGGCCTTCGATCAGGCGCAAGCGAGGGAGCACACCGTGGATCGAGCCGCCCTCGAAGGTGGGGACGAGGGGGTAGTCGCGCAACAGGTAGACGAACATGCCGCTTAGCTGGGAGCTGGCTGCGTACGCGTGGATGTGGCGTGCGAGCAGGGCCGCCTGGAACGAGTAGCTGCCGGGGCTGCCGGCGGGGTTGAGACCGTTGGATTCGGCGCCGAACTCGCTGATCACGAGCACCTTGCCGGCGAACGTGCGCTGCATCGCGGCCAGGCGCTGTGAGATTTCGGCGCTGACCGCCGCCGGCGAGTTGTGCGGCGAGTCATACCAGCCCGAGTAGTCGGTCTCGGCGATCGCGTCGGCTTCGCGATAGAGCGCGCCCGGGTGCTGGGGCGGGTGATCGCCCCACACGTCGACCGCGACCAGCCGGGTCGGGTCGTGGGCGTGCAGCCAGCGGGTCAGCGTCTGCACGTAGGAGACCTCGGCGCCGTTGCGACCGTTCTCGGCTACCTCGTCGACGAGGTTCCAGGCGAAGATCGAGGGGTGCAGCTCGTCGGCGATCACCGCGGTGCGCGCCTGGCGCTCGGCGGCGGCCAGCAGCGCGGGGGAGGTCGAGTACCAGTTGCCTGCCCCTTCGACCGGGCCGACGCCCTGCCATACGAGGATTCCGGCCGCGTCGAGCCGTTCCAGCAGTGTCGGGTCGAGCGGGTGCTGGGTGCGCACGGCGTTGGCGCCGATCGCACGCAGCTCGGCCACGATCGTGCTCTCATCGCCCTGCGTCAACGCGTCGCCGTGACCGAGCGCGTCCTCTTGGATGCTTGCGCCGTGCACCGTCAGGCGCTGCCCGTTCAGGTACACACGCCCGCCGTGCCAGGTGATCTGGCGCAGCCCGACGCGCGCGGAGTAGCTGCTCTCGTGCCCGACGGCGAGCGTCAGCTGGTACAGGCTGGGGCTCGCGGGCGACCACAGCGCCGGTGCGGGGAGGGTCACGCTGGTGCTCACCGTCGCGCTCTGACCGTGGGCGAGCCGCTGTTCGGGAAAGCTCAGCGGGATCGTCTGCGCGCCGCGCGCCAGCGTCCCTTCGGGGACGATCGCGCGTCCGGAGGAGCCGTCGTTGCGCACTTCGACGCTGACTCGCACGGTCGCGGTCGGCGTGCCCGGCGTGTTGGCGGCGCCGCTGGAGCCCGAGGTTCCCGTGCCGGTCGTGCCCGACGATGTGGTTTCGCCGCTGGAGCCCGCTGTCCCCGCCGCGAGCGTCGTCTGGATGGTGGGGCTGGACAGCTCACTCGGTCCGATCGCGCGCATTTCGACCTCGCCGTCGAGCCCGCCCCAGTTGAACCAGGTGCGGTGAAAGCCCAGCGCCGAGTCCGCTCCCGGATCGCGCCAATCCACGCGCACGGCCAGCGTGTGCGCGCCCGCGCCGAGCTTGGGGCGCAGCTCGAACGGCAGGTAGGAGCCTCGGTGCGAGCCGAGCGCGTGCCCGTCGACCCACACGCCGGCCGTGAAGTTGGCCGACTGAAACGTCAGCGCATACACGCCGGCTGTGGGAGCGTTGAACGTCGTGCGATACCACGCGATCGAGCCTTCGTAGTTGTGCGTGCCCGCCGCACCGCTGTAGGGGAGGGGCTGCACCACATTGGGAACGCTCACCGTCGCGCCGGCGAACCGGCCCCGCTGCCAGCCGAGCGTCAGGCCGCGGTCGGCGGGATCCCTGCGCAGCGTCCAGCGCGTCAGCGCGGTGCGCCCACCCGGGCCTTCGGCGATGGACGAGCTGCTCGGAAGCGCTTCGACGATCGTCGGCTGGGGTCGGGCCGATCCCGGCGAGAGCAGGCCGAGCAGCAGCAGCGCGGCGAGCGTCGCCAGCACCGCGCAGGCGGTCAGGCCCGTGAGGGTTCGCGTCACGATAGGTGGTGGGTTGAGGTGGTCGGGCCGTGGATGGCAGACGCCGCACGCGAGCGCAGGCGTGCTGGTTGTACGTCGAGCATCGTGGGTGGCGTATGACGCCGCGGGGCGGCCGCATCAATCCCGGCAGATATCGGGACGTGGACTCTCTGCTTGGTCTTGGTGGCGGTCGGGTTGAACACGGTCTCGATCTGGCGCTGGCGCGAGCCGATCATTGTGACGGCTCGCGCGATACTGACTTCAACAGGACAGGCGGACGATCAGAGCGGCGCGACGGGCACGAGCATCCGCTCCAGCAGCAGCCGGGCGCCCGCCTTGGACAGGGGTTCGTTGAGGTTGCCGCACTTCGGCGACTGCACGCACGACGGGCAGCCGTCCGCGCAGCCGCAGCCGGCGATCAGCCGGTGCGCATCCTCGCACAGCTCCTCGAAGCGGGTGAACGCTGTGCGCGTGATGCCGACGCCGCCGGGGTGTCCGTCGTAGATGAAGATCGTGGGGCGGCCCGTCTGGGGGTGCAGGTTGGTGGACAGCCCGCCGATGTCCCAGCGGTCGCACATCGCGATCAGCGGCAGCACCGCGATCTGGGCGTGCTCGGTCGCGTGAAGCGCGCCCAGCAGGGACTCGAGCGGAATGACCGCCTGGAGCGACCCGTCCACCACCGGTTTCCCCTGTGACGCCCCTGCGTCGGAGCTCGTCACCGCAGTGGGCTCGTCCGTCAGCTGCCCGGCGTCCAGCTCGAACCACAGGGCCTGCGTGGAGAAGCTCGTTTCGGGCAGGTCCAGCGCGACGAGATCGATCTGCGCGTGGTCTGCCAGACGCCGGCGCTGGTAGGCGAGCACCGTCTCGGTGACGGAGACCTCGCCGAAGCTGAGCGTCACCCCGAGCGCGGTGCGGCGATCGAGCAGGCGCTCGATCGCCGTCATCGTCTCGCGCTTGGGCTGGGTGTACCAGTCGCCGTCGAACGGCGCGACCAGCGCGCGCCGGTGGTCCAGGTCCAGGTCGCGCACCTCATAGGTGCGTCCCTGGTGCAGGTATATGGCGCCGTCGTGCACGGTCGAGTGGGCGCGCGCCGCCTCGGTCTGCCCGAGCAGCTCGCCGGACGAGACGTCCACGATCGCAAAGCTGTCCGGGGAGGCGGAGCGCAGCGACACTTCCGCCGCCGGATAGGAGCCGGGGTGGCGCGGCACGTACGTCTTGCGGGCGCACTCGCTGCCGCCGTTGCCACTCCGCGCGACACGCGCGCGCAAGCGCCCGGCGCTGACGAGCAGCTCGACGTGAGCCAGCATGCGCGGGCCGAAGAACTCGGCGTCGTCCTGGTCGAGCGGGCCCTCGTGCGCGGCGCACAGCAGATGCGCCGCGAAGATGAGCGGGCTCTCGTGGTCGAGGATCGCGGCCTCGACGGGCCGGTCGAGGAACTCGTCGGGATGCCGGCAGAAGAACTGGTCGAGCGCGTCCTCGCCCGCGACGTACACCGCCAGGCCTCGCCCGCGCCGCCCGGCGCGGCCCCACATCTGGCGCAGCGAGGCGACCGTTCCCGGGAACGTGACGACCACGGCCGCGTCGAGCTCACCGATGTCGATGCCCAGCTCCAGCGCGTCGGTCGTGATCACCGCGCGCAGCTCGCCGCGCGTCAGCCGGCCCTCCAGCTCGCGGCGCTGCTGGGGGGTGTAGCCGGCGCGGTAGGGCTCGATGAGCTTGGCCAGCTCCGGCCGCCCGGCCGCCTCCAGCTCCTGCTTGACGATGCGGCTCAGGAGCTCGACGCCCTTGCGCGACTTCATGAAGCAGATGACGCGCGCGCCCTCGCGCACGAGCCGTGCCAGCAGCTCGGCTGCCTCGCCCAGCGCGGAGCGGCGCGTGCCCAGCGCCTCGTCTGTCAGCGGCGGGTTCCACATCGCGATCCGCCGGCCCGGCGCGGGCGAACCGTCGTCATCGATCAGCGCGACGTCCTCCAGGCCGGTCAGCCGTTCGGCCAGCTCGAGAGGGTTGGCGATCGTCGCGGAGGTGAGCAGGAACCGCGGCTGCGTGCCGTATGCCGCGGCGATCCGTCGCAGCCGCCGCAGCACGCCGGCGACGTGCGAGCCGAACACGCCGCGGTAGACGTGCGCCTCGTCGACGACGACCACGGCGAGATTGGCGAACAGCTCGGCCCAGGCGGCGTGGTTGGGGAGGATACCGACGTGCAGCATGTCGGGGTTGGTGAGCACCACGTTGGCCTTGCGCCGGATGTCTCCGCGCGCCGCGCGCGGGGTGTCGCCGTCGTAGATCGCGGGGCGTACGCGTGCGGTCAGCCCGAACGCGTTCAGCGCTCGCGCCTGGTCCTGGGCGAGCGCCTTGGTCGGGTACAGGTACAGCGCGCGCGCATTGCCGTCGCGGCAGAGCATGTCGAGCGTGGGCAGGTTGAAGCACAGCGACTTGCCCGAGGCGGTCCCGGTGGTGACGATCGTCGGCCCCGCCCAGGCCGAGTGCAGCGCTTGCGTCTGATGGGAGTACAGCCGCTCGATCCCGATCCGCTCCAGCGCGCCGAGCACGTCGGGGTGCAGCTCGGGGGCAATGTCCACAAGCCTCGCGGCGCTCGATCCTTCGCGCGCCTCGCGCACCAGCCGCTCGTCCGCGCGACCCTCGTCCAGCAGCGCGCTCCAGGGCTCGATCTTGCGCTCTTTGCCCGCCGGTCGCGGTCGCGTCCCCGCCGACGACCGCTCATGCGCCGGGGGTCGTGTGCGCTCATCGGATGCGACGAAGGGTTCACGGGGCACGGCTTGCGATAGTAGATGCGATGACCGCCTCCGACGTCGAGCGCTGGGCGCAAACGCGCACGTTCCATCATTCGCTGTACTCGCCGGCTCAGATCGCGGCGGCGCGGGCCGAGCGCGGGCTGAGCGTGTCGGTGTGCCTGCCCGCGCGCGAGTGCGCCCAGACGGTGGGCGACCACGTGGCCGCGCTGGCGCGCCTGCGCGAGCAGGGTGCGCTCGACGAGATCGTCGTGATCGACGCCGCCTCGACCGACGGGACCGCTGCGATCGCCGAGCGCGCCGGTGCGGTCGTGTATCGGGAGGATGAGCTGATGCCCGAGCTCGGGCAAGTGCTCGGCAAGGGCGACGCGATGTATCGCGCGCTGTCGGTGCTGCGCGGGGAGATCGTGTGCTACCTGGACGCGGACACGGCGGGCGTGTCCGCGCACTATGCCACGGGCCTCGTCGGGCCGCTCGTGTGCGAGACCGATCGGGAGATCGCGTTCGTCAAGGCCTTCTACAGGCGTCCGTTCGAGCACGGCGGAGTGTCGCTGCCCGAGGGGGGAGGGCGCGTCAACCACCTGCTGGCGCGCCCGGCGCTGGAGCTGTTCTACCCGGAGCTGGCCGGCGTCAGGCAGCCACTCGCGGGCGAGGTGGCGGCGCGCCGCGAGTTGCTTGAACGCGTCCCGTTCGCGACCGGATACGGTGTCGAGATCGGCATGCTGATCGACATCTGGCGCGAGGTCGGGCTGGACGGGATCGCGCAGGTGGATCTGGACGAGCACCGCAACCGCCACCAGCCGCTGGCGGCGCTGACGCCGATGGCGCGCACGGTGCTCGCCACGATCGCCCGCCGGGCACAGGCGGAGGGCCGGCTCATCGATATGGAGATCGCCGAGCCACCGGCCGAACGCCCACCGTTGGCGAAGAGGTCTTCGCTGGGGATGGCGGTCGAGCGATGAGCGTGCGCTGTGCATACCTCGACCTCGACGGCACGCTGCTGGGGCGGCGTGCGTCGCTGTTGCACGACGGCGAGGGGAATGTGTCGCTCGAGGGAGTACGCGCGGTGCAGGCGTGCCTGCGCGCGGACGTGGAGATCGTGCTGATGTCGGGCCGGCGGCGCGCGCAGGTGCACGAGGACGCGCGGTTGCTGGGACAGGACTCGTTCATCTTCGAGGCCGGCGCTTGCGTGGTGCTGGGTGCGGACTGGCAGCTTGGTGGGGAGGAGCACTGGCTGACGGGCGAGCTGATGCCAGGCGAGCTGAGCGTCGCTGAGCAGATCGAACGCTCCGGCGCGCCGGAGCTGTTGTTGGAGCGTTATGCGGGGCGGTTGGAGTACCACGAGCCATGGCACATCGCGCGCGAAGTCTCGCACCCGTTCCGCGGGCTGGTCGACGCCGAAGAGGTCGACCTGTTGCTGGTCGAGCACGGTCACGCGAACCTGCGGCTCGTCGACAACGGCGTCGTCAACCGCCGTTCGCCGGCGCTGGCGAAGCTACCGCACGTGCGCGGCTATCACCTGCTGCCGGCCGGCGCGTCCAAGGCAGACGCAGTCGCATTGCACCGCCGCGCGCGGGGGTACGCGCGGGGGGAGTGCTTTGCGGTGGGCGACTCGCGCGAGGATCTGGCGTGCGCGACGCAGGTCGAGACCTTCTGGCTTGTCGCCAACGCCGTTCAGCGCGACCCGTCGATCCGCGAGGCGCTGGCGAGGTACGGGAACGCGAGGGTGTGCGAGGCCGGACACGGTGCCGGCGTATATGAAGCGGTCGTCAGCACGCTGATGACGGGTTGAGGACTCGCTCAGGCGGCCCTTTTGCGCTTGGTTGTGAACGCGTTCTGTCGGTCGACCGCGTGCGATGGCGCTCCTATCGACGGCGCTCCTATCAGGACATCCGCCGCCACGCCCGCCGCCAGAATCCCGGCTGCGGGCGCCGGCGCCAGAGCGCCGGCGGGGGGACCGTCGCGCGCACCAGCGCGACCCACTCGGTGAGCGGCAGCTCGCCGGAGATCAGGCGGCCCAGCGCGACCGTTACCGGCGCTTGCACGCCCGCGCGCTCGAGCGTCCGCCCGAGCAGCGGCGCCGACTCCAGCGCCTCGACCGCCTGGCCGATCTGCGCCGGGATCTCCGCCGCAGGCACGCCCGCCGCCAGCAGCTCGCCCGCGCGGCGGTTGCGGCTCTCGCGCGCCAGCGCCGTCGCCACCAGGTCGCCGGCCCCCGCCAGCCCGATCATCGACTCCGGTCGCGCGCCCAGGCTCTCCGCGTAGCGCCACACCTCGGCGAAGATGTGCCCTGCCGCCGCGCCCGCCGCGTTCAGGCCCTGCGCCTCGGTGGCGCCAGCCGCCAGCGCGGCGGCGTTCTTGGCGGCCCCTGCCAGCTCCACCCCGAGCGGGTCGTTGGACTGCTCGCAGACCACTCCTGCGCGCGTGAACATCTGCGCGAGCGCTCGCGCCAGCTCCTCCTCCACGCACGCCGCGACCAGCGCCGCGCCGGCGTGCACCATCTCCTGCGCGTGCGCCGGACCCCCGAGGCAGGCCACGCGGTGCGCGCCGAAGCGCGCGCTCAGCACGCTCGTGGGCGGCGCTCCTTCCGGTGGGACCAACCCCTTCGCGACCGACACCACCGCCGCGCGACTGCCCAGGCCGGCCGCGGGGAGCGCCTCGATCACCTCGCGCAGCCCGCGCGAGGGCACGGCCAGAAACACGTAGTCCGCGCGCGCAACCCCCGCCGAGGCGGGCTCGACGCGCAGCTGCGCGGGCAGCTGTACGCCTGGCAGGTAGACGCGGTTCTCGCGCTCGTCCTGCAGCTGCGCCGCCTGCTCGGCCGTGCGCGCCTGCAACGTCGCGCGCAATCCGCCCCGCGCCAGCAGCACGGCCAGCGCCGTCCCGAACGACCCCGCCCCGATCACGGTCGCCCGCCGCGCCCCGGGCGTCGGCAGCGCCCGCCCGCGAGCGGCACGCAAGCCCGGGCTGAGAGTAGGCTCGGGCTCGGTCATCTGATGAGCGAGCCTAGCGACACCCGCCCGCCCGCGACCTGGCGAAACTGGGCGGGCGACGAGCGCTGCCGTCCCGCGGCCGTCGAGATTCCCGGCTCGATCGAGGAGATCTGCGAGACCGTCATTCGCGCCGCGGCCCACGACCAGCGGGTGCGCGTCGCCGGCTCGGGGCACTCGTTCAGTGATATCGCCCTGACTGACGGCGTCCAGCTGCGCTTGGACCGGCTCACGCGCGTGCTCGACGTCGACCGCTGCACCGGGCTGGTGCGAGTCCAGGCGGGCATCACGATCCGTGAGCTCAGCGCGCGCCTGGCCGAGCATGGGCTCGCCCTGGAGAACCTGGGCGACGTGGACGCCCAGACGATCGCCGGCGCGATCTGCACCGCCACCCACGGCACCGGCGCGGGGCTGCGCAACCTGTCCGCCCAGGTGGCCGGGCTCACGCTCGTGCTCGCCGACGGCTCGGTCCTGCGCTGCGCGTCTGACGATGCCGATCCGGACGTGTTGCGCGCCGCGCGCGTCTCGCTCGGCGCGCTCGGTGTCGTCGCCGAGGTCACGCTCCGCTGCGTGCCCTCGTTCACCCTGCGCGGCGTCGACGCCCCCAGGCCGCTGGCCGACACGCTTGACCGGTTCGAGGAGCTCGCCCACGGCGCAGATCATTTCGAGCTCTTCGTCTTTCCTCATGCCGACGTAGCGCTCACGCGCACCAACACTCGCACCGACGATCCGCCGCGCCCGCGCGCGCGGGCGGTCGCGTATGCCAACGACATCCTCCTGACCAACTACGCCTTCGGCCTGCTCTGCCGCGCCGGCCGGCGCATGCCGGCGCGCATCCCTCAGATCAACCGCCTCGTCACGCGCCTCGCCGGCGCCACCACGCGCGTGGATCGCTCCGATCGCATCTTCGCCAGCCCCCGCCTGGTGCGGTTCACCGAGATGGAGTACGCCCTCCCGCGCGCCGCCACTCCGGATGCGGTTCGCCGCATCATGGCGCTCGTCCCGCAGCGCGGGTTTGACGTGCCGTTCCCGATCGAGGTCCGCACGGTCGCCGCCGACGACGCTCTGCTCAGCACCGCCGCCGGTCGCGACAGCGGGTTCGTCGCCGTGCACATGTACCGGGGCATGCCCTACGAGCCGTATTTCCGCGCGGTCGAGGCGATCATGGACGAGCTCGGCGGTCGCCCCCATTGGGGCAAGCGCCATTACCAGACGGCTGCCACCCTGCGACCGCGCTATCCCGACTGGGACCGCTACCAGGCCGTCCGCGCACGCCTTGACCCTCACGGCCGGTTCGCCAATGCCTGGACCGACCGCGTACTCGGGCCCGTAGATGGCTGACCCGTTGCGGCGCTTGGAAGACGCGACCGCTGACCTCGACCCGCCGTTTGCGCTCGTGGACCTGGATGCGCTCTGGGCGAACGCGGCCGACCTGGAACGCCGCGCCGCGTCGAAGCCGATCCGGCTCGCGAGCAAGTCGCTGCGCTGCCGCTCCCTGCAGGAGCGCGTGCTCGCGCGCGAGGGGTTCAGCGGCACGCTCGCGTTCACGCTGCCCGAGGCGCTGTGGCTGGCCCGGCACGGGTTCGAGGACATCCTGGTCGCCTACCCCACGGCCGACCGCGCCGCGCTGGGCGAGCTGGCGCAACTGCCTGTCGAGCTTGCAGGCGCGCGTGTGTCGGTGATGGTCGACAGCGTCGCTCAGCTCGACCTCATCGACGCTGCCGCTCGCGCCGCAGGCGATCCTCGCGCTGCGCCGATCCGAGTCTGCATCGACCTCGACGCCGGCTATCGCGCTCTTGGTGGGCGCGTCGTGGTCGGCGCCAAGCGCTCGCCAGTGCACACGCCCGAGCAGGCCGCCGCGCTCGCCCGTGCGATCCTCGCGCGCGACGGGGTGCAGCTCGTGGGGGTCATGTCCTACGAGGCGCAGACGGCCGGTCTCGGCGACGCGCCGCCGGGTCGTCCTCTGCGCGCGCTGGCGATCCGCGCGATCCAGTCGCTGTCGGTGCGCGAGCTGGCCGTCCGCCGCGCGCGGACGGTCGCCGCGGTGCGCGAGCTCGTCGGCGCCGCTGGAGCTCGTCAACGGCGGGTGGCACCGGCAGCCTGCACATCACCGCGCGCGAGCCCGCCATCACCGAGGTGACCGCCGGCTCGGGGCTGTACGGCCCGGCGCTGTTCGACTCCTACCGTGCCTTCAGGCCTCGTCCCGCCGCGCTGTTCGCGCTGCCCGTCGTGCGCCGTCCCGGCCCCGGCGTCGCGACCGTGCTCGGCGGCGGCTATCTCGCCTCCGGTCCCGCCGACGCCGCGCGCCTGCCCGCGCCGCACCTGCCCGCCGGGCTGCGCCTGGATCGTCAGGAGGGCGCGGGCGAGGTGCAGACGCCGCTGCTCGGAGACGCCGCGGACCATCTCGCGGTGGGAGATCGTGTGTGGCTGCGCCACGCCAAGGCCGGCGAGCTGTGCGAGCGCTTCGCCTCCCTGCACCTGCTCGCCGGGCGAGCGGATCGTCGATGAGGTTGCCACGTATCGCGGTGAGGGACAATGCTTTCTGTGAGCCTCCCCTCAGCCAGGCGCCGCGCCAGGCGCGCCCTGCGCTCAGCGTCCAGACCCACCGGTCCGGGCAGCGCCTCCCCGACCGGGATCGAGCGGACGCTGCGCGAGGTGGTCGAGACGCTTGCCCCGCTGGACCGATCGCCCTGCTCGCCGGGTGAGCGCGCCGCGGCCGAGTGGCTTCACGAGCGCATGAGCTCCGTCGCCGGGGTCGAGGCGCAGCTGGAGGACGAGCCCTCCTGGGGCACGTTCCCGCCCACCGCCACCGGTCTTGGCCTGGCCGGCGTGCTCGCCGCCATGCTGACCCTGCGCGGCCGGCGCGTGCTCGGCGCGCTGCTCGCTGCAGCGACGTTCGCCGGGATCGTGGACGAGGCGCATAACGGGCCCCGCGTCCTGCGCCGCATGGTGCGCCGTCGCCGCACGACCGTCAACCTGATCGCCCGCGCCGGCGACCCTGGTGCGTCGACCACGCTGGTCGTGATCGCCCACCATGACGCCCCTCAGACGGGCTCCTGTTCGACCAGACGCTCCAGCGCACCCTGCACGAGCGCGCGCCGCGCATCCTCGAGCGGTTTAAAACCCCCATTCCGCAGTGGTGGTTCGGGCTCGCCGGCCCGCTGGCCACGCTGCTGGCGCGCGGGCGGCGGCCGCCGCACGGCGCTCGGGTGCACGCACGGGCCTGGTCCTGGGTGCGCTCGGCACGGCGCTCGTCGCCGACGTCTGGCGCAGCGATACCGTGCAGGGCGCCAACGACAACCTTTCCGGCGTCGCCTGCACTGTCGCGCTCGCCGAGCTCCTGCGCGATCGCCCGATCGCCGGCCTGCGCGTGCTGCTCGTCTCGTGCGGCGCCGAGGAGACCCTCCAGGACGGCATACGTGCGTTCGTCGCGCGCCACCGCCACGAGCTGGACCCGGCGAGCACGCAGTTTCGTCAACCTCGACACGGTCGGCTCGCCCCACCTCGTGCTGCTGGAGGCCGAGGGACCGGTGCGCATGGAGGAGTACACCGGTCCGTGGCTGCGCGACCTGTTCGCCGCGCGCGCCGATTCGCTCGGCATCCCCTTGCACCGCGGCTACCGCGCGCGGGCCTCGACCGACAGCGTCATCCCCAGCCGCGCCGGCTACCCGACTGCCACGCTCGTCTCGATGACGGACTGGCTGGCCCCGGCCAACTATCACCTGCCGAGCGATATCCCCGCGAACCTCGACTACTCGACCGTCGTTGCCACTACCCGTCTGGTCTATGACGTGGCCCTGGCTCTGGCCGGCGGCTCAACGTAGTCCACTTCAGTACGGCGGCCTGCGGTACGCGGTCCCGGTACGTATGCGGTCCCGGTACGCGGCGGCCGGCGCCGCCGAGCGGAGCGGCTGTGTCAGGCCAGTCGCGCGAGCTTGCGCCCCGCGGCGCTCAATCCACGCGCGCCGTTCGCCTCCAGGACGACCTGCAGGTCGAGGATCCGCGCGTCGAACGCGTCGAGCTCGTTCACGCCCGTTATGGCATACGCCGGCACTCCGGCCTGGCGTGCGCGTGTGGCGATCTCGAACACCGTGCTCCCCGCCAGCGTGTCTCGATCGAGACGGCCGGCGCCGACGATCACAGCCCGGGCTCGTCTCATGCGCACGTCAAAGCCAGACGGGGGCGCGTCCTCGATCGGGCACAGGTCCGGCTCGGGCATGCCACCTGCCCGTACCCCTCCGGCGATCGCCTCGGCCACATGCTCAGCCGGCATATCGACCCCGAACGCGCACACCGCGATCAGCAGCGTGTCCGGTATCAGCATGCTCTCATGCCGCGCCCGCGCCGAGCCGGTCGGCGGTCGGTGGACGATGGGAGCGTCATGGCGTTCACGATCGGGCATCCTTTCAGGCATGGCCGCCGACAAGGAGCATGCCGTGCTGGAGGTGCAGGGGCGCGAGCTGCGCGTGAGCAGCCCCTCCAAGCCGTTCTTTCCCGAGCGCGGCCTGTCCAAGCTCGACCTGGTCAACTACTACCTGGAGTGCGCCCCGGAGGTCGTCCGTCATCTGCGCGAGCGACCGACCGTGATGAAGCGCTGGGTCGACGGGGTGCAGGGCGAGCCGTTCTTCCAGAAGCGCGTGCCCAGCTCGGCGCCGGAGTGGATCGAGACGGCGACGGTCACCTTTCCCAGCGGCCGCTCGCGCGCGCGAGCTGGTGCCCAATGACGCCGCCCATCTCGTGTGGGGCGTGAACCTCGGGGTGATCGACTGGAACCCGTGGCCGGTTCGTCGCGCCGACCTGGACCATCCCGACGAGCTGCGCATCGACCTCGACCCTGGACCCGAGGTGCCGTTCGCGCAGGTGCGCGAGGTGGCCCTGGGGGTGCGTGAGGTGCTCGAGGAGCATGGCCTGCGCGGCTATCCCAAGACCTCCGGGCTCGCGCGGCATGCACGTGTACGTGCGGATCGTCGCGGAGCACGACTTCACCGAGGTGCGCCGCGCCGCGCTCGCGCTGGCACGGGCGGTCGAGCGCAACATGCCCGGGCGCGCGACGAGCCGCTGGTGGAAGGAGGAGCGCGAGGGGGTGTTCATCGACTACAACCAGAACGCGCGCGACCGCACGGTCGCCTCGGCCTACTCGGTTCGGGCAGTGCCCGACGCGCGCGTGTCCTGTCCGCTGCAGTGGGACGAGGTCGCCGACGTCGACCCGGCCGAGCTGCGCCTGGACACCGTTCCCGCGCGGCTGCGCGAGCAGCGGCGACCCCGCCGCGGACATCGACGAGCACCCGGGTTCGCTCGAGCCGCTGCTGGAGCTGGCCGCGCGCGACGAGCGCGAGGGTCTCGGCGACGCGCCCTGGCCGCCGCACTTTCGCAAGCAGAAGAACGAGCCCCGCCGCGTCCAGCCCAGCCGCGCGCGACGATGAGCCTGCCGCTCGCCCCGCCGGTCAAGCCCCAGCTTGCGCTGTCGCGCAAGGAGCTGCCCGCGGGCGAGGACTACGTGTACGAGGTCAAGCTCGACGGCTTTCGCTGCCTGGCGTTCGTGGACGGCGAGGAGGTGTTCCTGCAGTCGCGCTCGGCCAAGCCGCTCGGGCGCTACTTCCCCGAGCTCACGCTCCCTCCCGGCCGGTATGTGCTCGACGGTGAGATCGTCGTTCGCGGCGGCCGACGGGCGTGAGGACTTCGACGCGCTCGGCCAGCGCATCCACCCGGCCGCCTCCCGGATCGAGCGTCTGTCGATCGAGACGCCCGCTGTGTATGTCGTGTTCGACCTGCTGGCCCACGATGACGAGTCGCTGCTGGAGCGGCCCCTCGCCGAGCGTCGCGCGGCGCTCGAGCATCTGCTCGCGGGCGAACGGTTCGCCGGAGCGCCGGTCGAGCTGATGCAGACGGTCGCCACCGCGCGGGAGGCCCAGCCTTGGCTGGAGCACGCCGAGGGCGCGATCGCCAAGGAGCTCTCGGCCTCCTACCGTCCCGGCGAGCGCAAGGGCACGTTCAAGGTCAAGCGCGTGCGCACGATCGACACGGTCCTCGTCGGCTGGCGCCCGGGCAAGGAGAAGGACACGGTCGGCGCGCTGATCCTCGGGCTCTATGACGGGCCCGATCTGCGCGTCGTCGGGACACTGCTCCGGGCTGACCGCCGCCGACAAGCGCCGTCTGATCGGATTCCTCGCCCCGTACGAGTCGGGAGAGCGCGGCTCGGCTGACCCCAGCCGGTGGAGCTCCGGCAAGGACCTGGAGTGGGTCGGGCTGCGTCCTGAGCTCGTGATCGAGATCGACTTCGATCACGTCTCCGCCGGGCGTATCCGCCACGGCGCCAAGCTGCGTCGCTGGCGCGAGGACAAGTCCCCGCGCGAGTGCACGTTCGATCAGCTTTCCGTTTAGGACGAGCCCGTGCGACCAGGCGAGTCCGCGACCCGCGTCCGTCGCATGACGCGTGCGCCAAACAGAGCGCTTTCGATCCCGGTCTCATCCCCGCGGACGGGCCGGACCGATGTCCGTGGTCTAGCATCCGCAGGACGATGACCACCGACACCGCGACCGTCGCCGAGGAGGAGTATCTGCAGATCCTGTTCTGGCTGCAGGAGGCCGGACTGCCGATGACCGGCGCGAACATCGCGCGCGCGATGCAGCTGTCGGCGCCGACGGTCCACGAGATGGTCGGCCGGCTGGAACGCGACGGTTACATCACCCGCGGCCAGGACCGCGTGATCGCGTTCACCGCCGACGGCAGCGCCCACGCCGAGGGCATCGTCCGCCGCCATCGCCTGATCGAGCGCTTCCTCACCGATGTGCTGGGCGTTCCCTGGGATGAGGTCCACGAGGAGGCCGAGCGTCTGGAGCACGCCATGTCGCCCGTGTTGGAGCAGCGCATGCTCGCGGCGATCGGCGACGCCACCACCTGTCCTCACGGTCATCCGATCGTCGCCGGCGAGCGTCTGGCGGGCGTACCGCTGGCCGATGTCGCCGTGGGCGCGTCCGTGCGCGTGCTGCGCTTCGAGAACGAGGCCGAGGACCTCCTGCACTACCTGATGGCCTCGGGTCTGCATCCGGGTCTCGAGGGCACCCTCGCCGCGCGCGATGACTCCGAGGTCGTGCTCGAGACGGCGGACGGCCTACGTCGCTGCGCCGTGACCCCGTCAGTGGCCGAGACCGTGTCTGTGATCGCAGACCCCTCGCCCCCGCAGCGCACGGCGTTGCCGGAGCAGCTGGTTTTGGGGCAGCGGTACGGGCGCTAGAGAGATCTATATGCCGCGGCGAGGCGCGCCACGCCCTCGTCGATCTGCTCCGGGGTCACCCCGGAGTACGCGAGCCTGAGTGTGTTCTCGCCGCCCTCCAGCACGAAGTCTGTGCCCTTCACGAACGCCACTCCCCGCTCGGCCGCGGCTCGGTGCAGGGCGCTCGCGTCCGTGCTGCGTGGGGGCAGCGTCAGCCACATGAAGTATCCGCCTTCCGGAGGCACGAACTCCGCCTCGGGCAGCTCCCGGCGCAGAGCGTCTGCCAGTGCGCCGGCCCGCTGGGCGAGCGCGACCTTGACCGTCTCGATCGAGCGCTCGATCGCGCCCGACGCGCAGAACTCGTACACGATCGCCTGAGCGACCATGCTCGGCGAGATGTAGGTGTTCGTCGCCAGCTCGGTCACGCCTGCGATCAGATCCTTTGGCCCGATCAGATACCCGACCCTGATGCCCGGGCACACGGTCTTGGAGAACGACGACGCGTACACCACCCGGTCCGGGTCCATCGACAGCATCGTCTGCAGGGGCTCGCCCTCGAAGCGCAGCTCCACATAGGGATCGTCCTCGAACACGACGAACCCGTGCTCGGCCGCCAGCGCAAGCAGCGCCCGGCGCTTGGGCGCCGACAGCGTGTATCCCGCCGGGTTCTGGAAGTTCGGGATCACGTGCGCGAGCTTTGGCTTCGCTGCAGCATGACCCTCCAGCAGGCGCCCGAGCGCGTCCGTGTCGATGCCATCCGGTTGCAGCTCGACCGCGTGCACGCGCGCGCCGCGCTTGCGCAGCGACAGCAGCGTGCGATCGTACGTCGGTCGCTCGACCACCACCTCGTCGCCGGCGCCGACGAGCTGCTCGAACAGGAACGCGTCCGCCTGCATCGATCCGTTCGTCACGATCACGTTCTCCGGCGCCACGCCATGCTTCTCGGCAATCCACGCACGCAGCTTCAGATATCCAACCGCCGTCCCGTAGGCGGTCGCCCCGCCCGGGTCGCTCTCCAGCGCGCGGGCAGCGGCCTCGCGCAGGCCCTCGACATCGACGATGTCAAGCGATGGCGCGCCTCGCGCGAACGAGATGGTTGGTCCTGTGTTGGGGGCTGGCACGGTCGCGTAGCTTAGGCGTCCGAGCAGCTCGTCGTAGTCGCGGGTCAGCTCGGTCGCGGTCTGCTCCAGGCGTTCTCTGAATCGCAGCAGCTCATCTCGGCTCGGCGGCGCCGGTCGCGAACGGGAGGTAGGGGGTGACACCCGAGACGGCGCTGGAGGCGCCCACACGGGCTCGGCCCTTGACATGGGCCCGTTGTGGAGGCTCTGCGCACGTGCGGGCTCCGGTGCGGGCTCGGGTCGGGGGGGTGTGGCGGGTTCCGGTGCTCGGGCGGCCGGCGCGGGCTCGGGTCGGGGGAGTGTGAGTCCAGGCGCTCGGGCAGCAGCTGCGGGCTCGGGTTCGGGAGGTGGGGGTCCCGATGTTCGGGCGGCCGTGGCGGCCTCGTCGATCAGCCTGGTGTTGCCGCCTCCTCCGACGGCCGCCAGCTCGCGCTCGAGCTCGCCGAGCTTGCGCTCCAGCTCGCCCAGCGTCTGCGCCATCTCATGGTCCACAGGGCCAAGCCTAGCTCCGATCGGCCGGGTTCGCGCGCTCGACTGCGGGTATATATCGAGCGTGCGCTGAGACCGGCCTTCGTCGGAGCCCTAAGGAGAACCGTAGAACTGTGGATCGTGCGATGGGCAGTAGTAGCGAACGCCAGGGGCGTTTGGGTTGCCAATCACGATCCACACACCTGTGCCGCTGCTGGGCGCCAAGCATGGTGGCGGTTCTCCAGATTCTGTCGCGCCTGCAGGTTCTGTCGCGCCGTATCTGAGGAAGGCAAAGTGGCTCCAGGCGGACGGCGGAGCGGACTGCGGTGGCGCTTCGTCCTGTGTGCCCAGTCCGGCGATCTCCGCGAGCACTTCGATCCCGGCGTTGGAGAAGAGCGGTCTTGCCTGGTCTGGTCCCCGTCTCCACAGGATCTGGGTCACTCCGCGATGCTTGAGCGTTTGCATGAGACCCAGCAGATTGCCCTCTCGCTCTGGCGCCGAGACTATGTACCCCGCTGTCGAGACCACCGAGAACACATCTGGCCACTGCTGCGAGCTGAGGCCTGTGTCTGACAGAGACGGTCTCCAGGTCCAACCGACGCCAAAGCTGTCACCAAGCGTGTTCACAGCCACGATCGCCACGAGCGCCAGCCCGGTCGCCAGCCGACCTGCACGTGGCAGGCGCGCAATCCAGAAGCTCCCGAACACCGCCAGGTAGAGAAGCAGCGGCATGCTGTACCGGTTGTCGTGCACGAACGTTTCGGTCAGTCCGAGCCAGGCCACGAACGCTCCGATCGCCAGCTCCGGCGCCAGCGGGCTGACCGGGCGGCGGCGCAGGAACCCCACGATCGTCCACAGCCATCCGACGATCGCAAACAAGCACAATGGAGTCAGCAACTGCCAGTTGACGATGTTCCAGAAATACCACTCGAAGTTCGTGAGCGATCCGCGCAGCGGCGCGATTCCTCCCGTCACCGCCAGACCCGCTCCGTGGACGGCCTCGGTTTGGATCGCTTGTACCTGGGAGTACTCGTCTATGTACCACCACAGGGCGAGCGCCAGCGCGACAGCTGCGAACACCGCGACGCCGCGCCATGCGCGCCAGCCGCCGCGGATGGCTGTCACCGCCAGCGGTCCGACTACGAAGATCGCCAGCGGCTCCTTCGTCAGCATGCCGAGCCCGACCGCCACTCCGGCGAGGGCGGAGACGCCGATACGCGAGAAGCGCTCCGTCGCGAGGATCGCCCATACGGAGATCGCGACCATCGCGCTCTCTGGCGCATCGGTCATGAACACGTGGAACTGGGCCGTGATCAACGGTGAGCCGAACGCGAACACGACTGCCAGCATGCCGGCGAGCGGGCTGAACGCCAGCCGCCCGACGTTGTAACAACCGAGCGCCAGCAGCGGCACGAACACGAGGTTCTCAGCGATGATCGGCGGCGCCACGCCGACGCCGCCGATGGCGATGCCGAGCGACCCGATCAGATATGCAAACGGGGGGTAGGGCGGTGTCAGGGTAAGCGCTCCCCACACGTCGCCTGCGCTCAGGTGTTCGTGAACCTTGATCGCCAGCTCGAGATGCAGCCCGGAGTCGAAGATCGGTACGTGCCGGTCCACCGTCAGCCACCAGCATGTGACCCCGATATACGCGATGGTCGCGGCGATCGCACCCCACGCCTCCGGCCTCCAGCCAAGGCGATGGATCCGTGCCTGCGGCGATCGGGTTCCTACGGATGATCGCGGGAGGCCGATGTCTGTCGCCATCGGCCAACGCTAACCAGACATCCGACCTTTCTCAAGATTTCAAACCGTATTGTTTCTATCAAGCGCGCGGCCGCCGCGCGCTGTTGCTTGACACGGGAGGCAGATCCCGGCGCTTCTTCGACAGGCTGTTGTCAGGGGCGGCTGTCGGCAGGATGGGCTGTGCTGTGAGGACGCTCTACGCGGGACGGCTCTACGCGCGGACGAGCTGCACGGCCAGCTCAGCGACCTCGGTCGGGGTCCGCCCGACGCGTACGCCCTTTGCTTCCAGCGCGTCGGCCTTGGCTTTGGCCGTCCCCGCCGAGCCCGACACGATCGCGCCGGCATGACCCATCTGCTTGCCTGCTGGCGCGGTGAACCCGGCGATATAGGCGATCACCGGCTTGCTTACGCTAGCGGCGATGTACTCCGCGGCCTCCTCCTCGGCTGAGCCGCCGATCTCGCCTGAGAGCACGATCAGCTCCGTCTCCGGGTCGGCCTCGAACAGTCCGATGACGTCCACGAACGAGCTCCCCGGCACCGGGTCGCCGCCGATGCCCACGATCGAGCTGCACCCGAACCCGGCCTGGGCGATCTCGTTGCCGATCTGGTATGTCAGCGTCCCTGAGCGCGATACCACGCCGACGTTCCCCTGCTTGAAGAACGACGCCGGGATGATCCCCACGTTCGCCTTCCCCGGCGACAGGATCCCGGGGCAGTTCGGGCCGATCAGCCGCGTGCCCGGGTGGTCGCGCCTCAGTGTGTTGTAGACCCGCAGCTCGTCGTGCGCGGGGATCCCCTCGGTGATCGCGATCACCAGCTCGACCCCTGCCGCGGCCGCCTCGAGGATCGAGTCCGCCGCGAACCGCGGCGGGACGAAGATCATCGCCGTGTTCGGCTGCGCCGCCTCTGCGGCCTGCGCCCAGCTGTCGAACACGGGTATGCCCTCGACGTCCTGACCGCCCTTGCCGGGCGTCACTCCCCCGACGACATCCGTGCCGTACCGCCTGTTGTTCAGGGTGTGAAACGAGCCCTCACGCCCGGTGATCCCGGCGACGGCGAGCCGTGTGCTCTTATCCACCAGGACCGACATCAGGTCCCCGCCCCCGTCGCGGTCCCCGCCCCCGTCGCGCTCGCGTCCTCGATGCTGTGTCCCGCGGCCAGCGCGACGACCTTGTCCGCTGCCTCGTCCATCGTCTTCGCCGCGTACACATTTGGCAGCGACGCCTCTCGCAGCAGCTCGCGCCCCTGTACGTCGTTGGTGCCGTCCAGCCGCACGACGAACGGCACCGTCGGCTTGATCTCCGCGAATGCTGCGATGAGCCCTCGCGCGACCTCGTCGCAGCGGGTGATCCCCCCGAAGATGTTGAACAGCACCGCCTTGACCGCTTCGTTGGAGAGGATCAGCTCCACGGCCTGCTTGACCTTGCCCGCGTCAGAGCCCCCGCCCGCGTCCAGGAAGTTCGCCGGCCTGCCGCCCGCCTGCGCGACCACATCGAGCGTTGACATCACCAGCCCGGCACCGTTGCCGAGGATGCCGATGTCGCCGTCCAGCGCGACGTACTGAACGCCCTGCTCCTTGGCTCGGCGCTCGATCGGATCTTCGTTCTCGCTGTCGGACAGGCCCTGGTTCTCGGAGTGGCGGTACAGCGCGTTGCCGTCCAGCGTCACCTTCGCGTCCAGCGCCTTGACCTTGCGCTCGGGCGTGACGATCAGGGGATTGATCTCGGCCAGCAGCGCGTCCTCCGCCGTCCACACCTCGTACAGCGCCGTCAGGGCGTCGGCGACTCCCTCGATCACGTCCTCGTCGGCGCCGCCTTCGGTCGCGATCTCCACCGCCTCGCGCCTGGACAGCCCCTTCAGCGCGTCGACGTGCCGGCGGATCAGCTTCTCCGGACTCTCGGCCGCGACCTGCTCGATCTCCACGCCGCCCTCCACGCTGAAGATCACCAGCGGCTGCTTCTCCGAGCGATCCAGCAGCACCGAGGCGTAGTACTCGGTCGCGATGTCGCTGGCGTGCTCGATCCACACCGTCCGCACCGTATGACCCTTGATGTCCATGCCAAGGATGTTCTGCGCGTGCTCTCTGGCCTGGGCCTCGTCGTCGGCCAGCTTCACGCCGCCGGCCTTGCCGCGCCCCCCGATCAGCACCTGCGCCTTGACGACGACCGGATAGCCGACTTCATTGGCTGCCGTGACCGCATCCTCCACGGTCGTGACCGCCTTGCCGGGCGACACCTCCAGCCCGTGCTTGGCGAACAGCTGCTTGCCCTGATACTCGAGTAGATCCATCGGCGGCGCGGTACTTTAGCGGGAGGGGGTACTGGGGGAGGGCCTGCCCTCCCCCAGCTCGAGCTGCAGCTGCTTGCCTTGATACTCGAGCAGGTCCATTTCGAAAGGTTCTCGCCGCGGGCCGCCATCTCATGAGGCCCGATGTCCGGAGTGTCCTTTGGGATGTGAGTAGGCCTCCGTGGTCGCCCGGCGAAGACACCGCGCCGCGCTCGAGTCCACCGGCAGGGCATAATGCCGACCCGATGCCAATCCCTAAGAACATCACCTTCGTCACGTTCGACGTCTACGGAACGCTGATCGACCGGGATACCGGCATCTACGAGGCGTTCGCGGCCGAGGCCGCCCGCGACGGCGTCGAGCTCGACCGTGGCGAGCTGCTCGCGCTGGTCAACGAGATCACCCGCGAGATCGAGGGCGGCTCGTACGAGCTCTACGCCGAGGTCCTGCGCCGTACGGCGATCGAGGTCTCGCGGCGCCTGGACTGGTCTCTGGAGCCCTCGCGCTCGGGCTTTCTGCCCGACTCCGTCCAGCGTTGGAAGCCGTTCAAGGAGACCAACATCCAGCTGGCGAAGCTCGCCAAGAAATACAAGCTCGGTCTGCTCTCAAACGTCGACGACAAGCTTCTCGGCCAGACTCGCCGTCACCTTCCGACCGACTTCGATCTGGTTGTCACCGCTCAGCAGGTTCGCTCCTACAAGCCCGACCTGGCCCACTTCACCGAGTGCGCCCGCCGCATGGGCGGTAAGCGCGGGTGGGTGCACGTCGCCGCCAGCCACTACCACGACGTGGCGCCGTGCATCAAACAGCGCGTGCCCGTCATCTGGGTCAACCGCAACAAAGAGACGCTCGACTCATCTCAGCGCAAGCCCACGGCGGAGGTCGCGAACCTGCGCGAGGCTGCCAAGCTGTTAGGCGTCTCCTAGGTTCGCGCTGTGCGTGCGGTCGCTCTGCACGCCGATGTCCTCGTCGCGACCAGCGCGGTCTTGCGGGTCAACTGCGTACTGGTTCGGGGCGTCGCCGGGGGAGAGGGGGATAGGAAGACCGTCGCCGGTTTGGGACGGGCCGGCGGTTCGGGACGAGCAGGCGGACTGAGACGGTCAGGCGGTTCAGCCGAGGCCGGTGGTCTGGGGGAGACCGAAGCCGGCTCAGAGCCGGCCGGCGAGACTTTCGTGATCGACTCGCCGGTTCTCCCCGACGAGCTCGGTGCGCTGCCTGCGCTCGTCGAGCAGGCCCGGTTCCCCGCTCCCAGCGGCCTGCTCGCCACGCACGGGGACTGGGATCATCTGCTAGGGCGACTCGCCTTCCCCGGCGTAGCGCTCGGCTGTGCTGAGAGCACCGCCGAGCGCCTGCGGGCGTCGCCGGGGGAGGCTCAGCGCGAGCTGCGCGCCTTCGACGAAGACCTGTCGATCGAGCGCGACCGTCCGCTCGCGCTCGGGTCGGTCCAGGCGCTGCCCGTTCCCGGCCGCTGCGGCGTCGGCGAGCGCGAGCTGGAGCTGCACCCCACCACCGGCCACAGCGCCGACGGCATGGCCGTCTTCGTTCCGTGGGCACGTGTGCTCGTTGCCGGTGACTACCTCTCGGCGGTCGAGCTGCCCATACTTGGCGACGCCGGAGGCGACCTCGACGCGTATCTCGCCACGCTCGAGCGTATGCGCCCGCTCGTGGAGCGCGCCGAGCACATCGTTCCCGGTCACGGCCAAGCTCTGAGCCGCGAGCGGGCGCTTGCTGTGCTGGAGGAGGATCTCGTTTACCTACGGGCGCTGCGAGCGCGGGGCGCGGAGGCAGAGTTGCCTGGGGGACGTCGCACGGGAGCCCAGCGGAAGCTGCATGCACAGAACGTCGCTCGCGCGACACGCTGAGCTCTCTCGGCCATAGAGCTGCCCGGCCGTCGGACAGAGGTCTCGCGGCTCATCTCATCGAGCTGTCGTGATCTCGCGATGCTCAGCTGTCTGACTTTGTCTCCAATTTGTTGGAGTTGCCGCTGCGGATCGGTAGATTCCGACGATCGGTGACAAGCCGCTGACCAGGATGACCTTGTGACCCCATTGCAGACACTGAGACTTTTTATTTCCAGCGGTGACGCGATGCTAGGCCCGTTCCTTCGCTTCCTCCTCACTGGCGCCACCAACACAATATTGACAGGACTGCTCATGCTGGTGATCGCAGAGTGGGTTGACATCGATATCGCTTACACGATTGTGTTCGCACTCGGACTGGCGGTAACCACGGTGCTGGCAGGACGTTTCGTCTTCCGCTCGCAACTGACCGCCACTGCAATCAGGCGATTCGTCACATGGTATTCGTGCGTCTATCTCGTCGGTGTCGCGATCATACATCTGACTGAGAGCCAGTGGCATGTCTCTCATCTGCTGACCACGGGCGTCGTGCTCGCTGTCACTGCACCACTCAACTTCCTCGGCGGTGGTCGCGCCTTTTGGGTATCAGCGATGCCGCCAAGCGCCTGAGAACGTGGTCGTGGTGAGCGCCTCCGCCCGCTCCGAGGGGATCTACGAGACGGACCGAGTTGGGTCTCCCTGGTCGAGAGCATCGTGGGACAGACGGCGTCTTTCGATCAACTCTGCGCGGTATTGCGCTGTCCTGTTGGTTGTCGTCGCACTTTTTGCAACCTGGTGCCTTTCGGATGTAACCCCTTGGGAAGCTATCCGGTTTGTCGGATTTGAATTCTTCTACACCCTGCTTCCTGGCTGTCTGCTTTACATACTGCTGAGTCCCGAGCCGGGAAGACTGCTGCGTGTGGTCACAATCGGCTGGCCCTGCGGATATGCGATGGAGGTAGGGTGGTTTGCCCTGACCGCCGCACTGCATATGCGTGCGGCCTTCGCGCTCCTTCCACTGATAGCCGTCGTGACGATCGGTCCCTGTCTGCTTGTGCGCGGGCGCAGATATCTCAAAGAATCCCGTCAAGGCATCGATGGTCGACCGAGTCGGGGATCGGAGTATCTCGTGGTGGCGGGTGCCATCTCGGCCGCTCTTGTGTTGCTGGCGTTTACATTCTTTGCACCGGCCCCTCTGCCGGCCCATGCTCACAGTGTCTCCTACAACGCCGACAACATATTCGACATATCCTTGGCCGCAGAGGCTCGCCATCATTGGCCGATTACAGAACCCTGGGTGGCGGGTCAACCACTGCACTACTACACAGGGGTCTTTATACATGTCGCCGCGATAAACCAGGTGACTGGCGTAGCGCTTTCGACGGTGGTCATGAGACTGCTCCCCAGCATGATTATCCTGCTTGCCGCACTGCAGCTCTGGTCGTTGGGGGGTTCGATTGGGCGCTCGCGATGGACGGGTCCAATCGCGGTTGCTCTCCTGCTGATAACGGAGGATTTCAACTTGGACCCGACGCATATCGAAGTGTTTCACGTCAATCCATTCAGTCAGTTTTCACTGAGTCCGAGCTTTGCATTCGGAGTACCCTTTTTTCTTGGCCTGCTCGAATTGATCAGGTCTCGCTTTCTGGGTGTCGAAATAATTCACTCGAACATCGGAGGCCCTACGGCGACCGCCTCGCCGGCGGGTCTCAAGCGGGCGCTTATCATGGTGGCTCTCTTGATTCTTGGCTGCGGGGCGGCGAAGACATTTGCGGCGGCGGTTTTCATAGGGGGTCTTGGGGTGTTTTGGCTCTGGTGTGTGATGACAGCCAGGGCATGGCGACCGATATTGTATTGCTTGGTCTTGTCAGCGATCTGCATCGGCATCATCTATTTCAGCATGCTGGCCGGTGGTATGGCTTCGACTTTGGGCATTCACCCGTTCGATTTCATCACGGCCGGCAACACATTGGCTCGAGTCAAAACCGCTCTGCGGCCCTTTATCGGACACTCGGGCATTTGGATCTTGCCGGTAGCAGCCGGCGCGCCGGTGATAGCTATTGGACTGCTCGCGCCTCTACTGGGCGCAGTATGGCTGTCAAGAAGTCGCGACACCATCTCTGCTCCTATCGCACTCTGCCTCTCGATGTTCCTGACGGGTGCAGTCGCCTATGTCGTGTTGGGCGCTCCCGGTGGGGTTGAGGGTGTGTTTCTTGTGTATGGCTATATTGCGCTGATCCCCGTAGCGGCTGTCGGACTGATCAGTCTGTGGAGCGTCATCTCGAACGACGGGAGAGGTGAGATGGCGCGGGCCTGTGGATTCGTTTTCGCGGTGGGGTTGATCATGGCGATATTCACCCAAGTCGTCGCTATCTCTATTACCGGTCGAGCACGATATGCGTGGTATCTGTTTGCCTACGGGCTTGTCGCGGCCATGATAGTGCTGATGGCGATCAGACATTCACATCTCTTTATGTCTGCGATTTCGTCTCGATTGGGTCGCATTGTCGCATGCTGCATTCCATTGCTGGTGGTGTCTGGTGCCGTGAAGCCAGCCATTCTGACTGTCGTCGGCGCATGGAAGACAGTCCTTCACAAGCGGATATCAGTCGCCGACTCGCCAGCAAGCTACGGCATGACCGCAGCGCTGTACGACGGTTTTCGATGGGTTCGCAAGCACACCACCGATTGTGACGTTCTAGCGGTCAACAATCACTATACGACGGCGCAGGACACGTCTTCGGTCTACTTTTACTACTCTGCATTTACCGAACGACGGATCTTCCTCGAGAGCTGGTACTACACGGCCGATGGAGCACGGGTGGCACAACCCTTTCCGTCGCGGTTCAAGCTCAACACCGAAGCGATTTCGTATGGATCTCCTACGGCCCTGCGGGAGCTGGCCGATGCGGGCGTAAGTTATGTCTTGGTGGACAAGGCTCACGGCGGAGGCGCCTCGGAGCCATCGGACGTAAGCCGACTGGTCTTCAGCAACAGCGCCCTCGACGTTTATCGCTTGTCAACCAGCGACGGTGCGATTCGCGCTCGGCGGCAGTGCGGAGCCGTGGCTCTGAGCACATGATTTTGATTGTTGGTAGATACGCTGCTCACGCGGCACGGTCAGATTGAGCCCTTGCGCGTTGCCGGGCAGGGCCCCATCGGGTCATAGGTCTTCCCGCCGTTGCTTAACATGTTCGGCGGCTGGAGCCTTGATCAGGAGTCCCTACTCCCTGTACGCGACTGCATGGAGCAAGTCGCCGCTGCCCAGCCGATTGAAGAGCCAGCTCAGAGTCCCGAGCGGGGCACAGGCCATCACCGCCAGCCGCAAACGCCACCCGCCCGGGAACAGGCATCGGTCAAAGATCAGATACTGGATCGAAGCCGGCAGTCCATGATTGCAGTAGGACGTGTCGGTCCTGATATGCGCAAAGCCCGCCCGTTCGAGCGTTGCGCGCAGCGCGTCGTCATCGAAATGACACCGATGACGGGGCAGGTCCAGGTGAAACCAGGACCCTCCAAAGAGGTGTCGTTGCCAGCTGCCGAAGTTCGGCACGCTGACGATCAGCATGCCGCCGTCTCGCAGCGCTTCGCAAGCGCGACGCAGATCGCTGACGGGATCGACGATGTGCTCGAGCGACTGGTTGAACACGACGACGTCGTAGGCTTCGAGCTCGAGCTCCACATCGGCGAGCGTACCCACATGCGCGTCCACCCCTCTGCCACGCGCCACCTGGCAGGCCTCTGGCGATGGCTCGACTCCGACCACTCTCCAGCCGCGCTGGACAAGCTGGGCGCCGAGATTGCCGCGCCCGCAGCCGACATCGAGCAGACGACCGGCCGGCAGCTCGGCTAGGCGCTTCATCGGCATATTGCGCAGCAGCCGCAGGAACATCAGACGCTGAACCACGGCAGAGATGAGCCCCGATATGCCGGTTAGAGACCGCTCGTGAGCGCCATAGGCACTGGGATAAAAGCCTCCCAGCTCGTCGGGCTCGACGAGCGGCAAGGTGATACCGAGCCCGCACTGCGAACATGGCGCCACCGCAAATGTGCCGGAGGCGCCGGACATGCGATCGGGGGAGCTCAGCGACGCGCCGTCGAGCATTCCCCCGCAGCTGGGACATATAACGGCGTTCCGCCCATTGCGGGCTGCCTCATCGGCAATGATGCTGTGAGCACTCGACATCGACGCATCATAAGTAACCTGGATCCGGCTCCGGCGATGTGATCCTGTACTCGCCACGACGGGATTCCATGTGCGGTCTGTCGCCTCTCGGTTTGGCTTCACACGTTTCTATCTGCCTGGCCGCGGGGAAACCCTCAGGGTCCCGTCAGAATCTCCGGCGGCTCTGCGACGGCCATCTCTCGGTGATGTGTCACGAAGGGCGACGCTGGAGACATTCACATCCAACTCACAGATCGTTTTGCCTGTCGGTGAGCGGCGAGGCGGAGGAAGCCTCTCGGCGCGGACGCCTCACCGCTACGGTGGGCAGGTGTCAAGTTCGATCGATGTCGTGATCGTGGCCTACAACCGCTACGAGCTCACCCGGAGCTGCCTGCGTCACCTGCGGGCGCAGACGATCGACCATCGGGTGATCGTGGTGGACAACGGCTCCAGCGACGACACGCGGGCGCGGCTGCGCGCCGAGTGGCCCGCGGTGCAGCTTGTCTGCTTCGAGGAGAACCACGGATTCTCCACGGGCTGCAACCGGGGCGTGGCGAGCGGATCGGGTGAGATCGTGGTGCTGGTCAACAACGACGTGGACTGTCGTGCTGACCTGCTCGAGCACCTCATTGCCCCTCTCGGCGACTCGACTGTGGGCTCGGTCGCGTCGCTGATGCTGCAGCCGGGCGGCGAGCTGATCGACAGCGTCGGTCTGACGGTCGACCCGACACTGGCCGGCTTTCCCCGCCTCCAGGGGCTGCCCGTCGCAAACGCTCGCGACGCCGCACCGATCCTCGTGGGGCCGGCAGGCACCGTGGCGGCCTACAGGCGTAGCGCGTGGGAGCAGGTGGGCGGCCTCGACGAAGCGATCTTCGCCTACATGGAGGACTTCGACCTGGCGTTGCGGCTGCAGGTAGCGGGCTGGCGCACGATGGCGGCCCCGGACGCCGTGGGCGTTCACCTGGGCTCTGCGACCCACGGGCACCGGTCGGCATGGCAGCGGCGCAACGGCGGTTTCGGGCGGGGGTACATACTGGGGCGCTACCGAGCTCGCGGGAGGCGGATCGCCCTGCGCACCGTCGCGACCGAGGCGATCGTGGTGCTCGGCGATCTGGCGATCTCGCACGACCTGGCGGCGCTGCGCGGACGGATCGCCGGCTGGCAGGCCGGATGCGCGCTGGCGCGACTGCCGCTACCGCCGCCGGAGTCGATCGATCGCCGCATCGGCCTTCGCGATTCGCTGGCCATGCGTCGCGGGGTGTATGCGCGGCGCAGTGCCTGATCGGCCGCCGTCCGTCTCCCACCACCTGATGGTCGCCTCCAGACCGGCGGCGAGTGTCCAGCGCTGGCGATAGCCGACCTCATCTCGCAGCCGAGCGATGTCTGCCACAAGCGACGACGGCTCGCCGGGACGGCCGGACGGTCGCCCGGAGTGCAGCGGCGCGGAGCTTCCAATCATCTGGGCGATCAGCTCGATCACCTCACCAACTCTCACACCCGTTCCCGAAGCGATGTTGACATCGCCGACGACGTGACTCTCCAGCAGCGCGACCACCGCGCCGGCGATGTCCTCGACGTATGTGAAGTCACGCACCTGCCCGCCGGCGGACACCTCCATGATCTCGTCAGCGAGCAGGGAGCGGATGACCGACGGCACGAGCCGGGCCGAAGACTCGCCCGGTCCGTATAGGAAGAACGGACGCGCCCAGGCAAGCTCGACCTGCTCCTGTTCGGCGTACGCGGCCGCCACTCGACGCAGGGCATCCTTGGCGACCCCGTAGAGGGTGGATGGCGCCAGTCGAGTACGCGCCTCGCTGAGCGGTCGGTCGGCTGTCAGCCAGTCGTATTCGGCGCACGATCCGAGCATGACCAGTCGTCGCCCGCCATGGTGCACGAACGCGCGCAGGAGCCGCAGGCTGTGCCCGATCCAGTCCAGGTTCTCCGGCGCTTGCCAGAAGCGACCATGATTCGTGTACCAGGCAAGATGAACGAGCTGCTCGGGAGCAAGCTCGTTCATGAGCTCATCGACCGCGGCGTCGTCTGCAAGATCGGCCTGATGCCAGTGAGCGCCAAGCGTCTCCTGCGGCGCGGGACGCCTCGAGATCGCGTGGACATCGGCCCCGTGGCGCACGAGCTGCCCAACCACCGGAAGCCCGATGAAGCCGGCGGCGCCACTCACCAGCACACGGGTCATCGACCGGCTCTGAGGGTGGTCTCGAGCTGAAAGTCGGGATAGGCGCGGTCCTTGTCTGAGAGCGTGCGCTCGCCGCGAGTGGCCGGCCACGCGATGGCGAAGGCCGGATCGTTCCAGCGTAGCCCGCGCGTGGCCTCGGGGGTGTGGGGACGGCCCATCTGGTAAAGCACCTCGCACTCGTCGACAAGGGTCTGAAAGCCGTGAGCCATGCCCGGCGGCAGATAGAGAGCGCGACGGTTCTCGGCGCTCAACTCGAGGCCGTGCCACTGCAGATAGGTATGCGAGTCCGGGCGCAGGTCGATGGCCACGTCGAAGATCGCCCCCCGTATGCAGCGCACCAGCTTGGGCTCTCCGTGGGGCTCGGCCTGGTAGTGCATCCCTCTGATCGTGTCCCGCCGGGCGTTGAAGGAGAGGTTGCACTGCACCACGCAGGGGTCCAGTCCCCGTGCCCGGAACTCCTGCGCATCGAAGGCGCGCGCGAACCAGCCACGCCCGTCGCCGAGCAGCTCGAGCTCGATCTTCCACGCTCCCGCCAGCGGTGTCTGCTCGAACCTCATGCCGTCACGCGAGCAGCTTCAGCTCCGGCGTACGCGCGGCAAACCGGCCTCCCCACTCGCGGATGAAGCCCAGCTGCTCGACGATCTCCTCCTTGAGGTTCCAGGGCAGGATCAGCACCACGTCGGGGCGGTCCTCGCGGAGCGGGCGCGGCGGGCGGATCGGGATGTGGCTGCCCGGTAGGAAGCGCCCCTGCTTGTGCGGGTTGAGATCCACGGTGTAGTCGAGGAAGTCGCCACGCACGCCGCAGTAGTTGAGCAGCGTGTTGCCCTTGGCCGGCGCACCGTAGCCGACCACGTGCCGGCCCTTGTTCTTGAGGTCGATCAGGAACTCGAGGATCTGCCGCTTGTCGGCCGCAATGCGGGCACCATAGCCAGCGTAGGTGTCGAGTCGTTCATAGCCAGACCGGCGCTCGTGCTCGCGCAGCCGCTCTGCGCGCTCGGTGTCGGCCTTCGTGGCGTCGTTCTCGTGGCAGCCATAGACACGCAACGAGCCGCCGTGAGTAGGCAGCTCCTCGACGTCGAACAACCGCAGCCCGTGGGCGGCGAACACTCGGCTGGCGGTGATGAAGGAGAAATAGGAGAAGTGCTCGTGGTAGATGGTGTCCCACTGCTTGCCCTCGATCAGCCTCATCAAATGGGGGAACTCCATCGTGATGACCCCTCCGGGCGCCAGCAGGATCTTCATCCCTTCGACGAAGTCGTTCAGGTCGGGAACGTGGGCGAGCACGTTGTTTCCCACCAGCAGGTCCGCGGCTGACTCACCGGCCAGCGAGCTTGCCGCCCGGCGAGAGAAGAACTCGACCAGCGTCGGGATGCCTCTGTCCAGCGCGATCTCGGCGACATTGGCCGCAGGCTCGATGCCGAGCACGGGAATTCCGCGCTCGCGAAAGAACTGCAGTAGGTAACCGTCGTTGGAGGCCAGCTCTACCACCCGGCTGCGCTCGTTCAGCCCGAACCGCTCGATCACCTGCTCGGCGTAGCGCCCGCAGTGCGCCAGCCAGCTGGTCGAGTAGGAGGAGAAGTAGGCGTAGTCGGAGAAGATCCGATCTGGTGTCTCGAACTGCTCCAGCTGCACCAAGAAGCATCGCTCGCACACCAGGGCGCGCAGCGGGAAGAACGGCTCCATCTCGCCCACGTGCTCGGGTGTGAGGTAGGAGTTCGCCAGTGGCGAGGACCCCAGATCCGCGAACACCACCTCCAGGGGAGCGCCGCAGAGCCGGCACGGTGTTCCCGTCATGCCGGCGTCCCGGCGTGCTGGAACGCCTCGATCTGTCCCAGGGTGACGGCTCGCATGTCCTCGCCGGCGCTCAGCGCGCGGTACCAGTCGACAACTGCCTCGAGCCCTCGCTGCAGACCCCAGCGTGGCCGCCATCCGAGCTGAGAGCGAGCCCGGGAGGAGTCGAGCTTCAGCTGGCTCGCCTCGTGGAGATGGGGTCCGGGGTCCTCGACCCACCGCAGATCGCCCGGCCACAGCTCCGCTATGTGAGCGACGATCGAGCCCACCGTACGCGCATCCTCCTCGCCCGGCCCGAAGTTCCAGCCCTCGGCGAGCGCTTCGGAGGACCAGAGCGCTCGAGCCAGCATCAGATACCCGCTGAGCGGGTTGAGCACGTGCTGCCAGGGACGGACCGAGGTCGGGTTGCGCACGGCGATGGGTCGCCCGTCGAGCGCCGCGCTCATGATGTCGGGGATCAGGCGGTCCTGTCCCCAATCGCCGCCGCCGATCACGTTGCCCGAACGGGCAGATGCAACACGGAGATCTCCCCTGCCAGAGAAGAAGGAGCGGCGAAAGGCGTTGGTGACAAGCTCGGCGCAACCCTTGGAGCTGGAATAGGGATCGTGCCCGCCCATCGGCTCGTGCTCGCGATATGCCCACTCCCACTCGTGGTTCTCATAGCACTTGTCCGAGGTGACGTTGACCACGACGCGCGCGCTGTCCACATGGCGAAGGACATCGAGCAGGTTGACGGTTCCCATCACGTTCACCTCGAAGGTCTGCCGCGGTTCGATGAAGGACCGACGCACGAGTGACTGGGCTGCCATGTGAACGACCACCTCGGGCGCGGCCGACGAGATGACGCCGTCAAGGGCGTGATAATCGCGAACGTCCCCGACGACGCTCTCCATGCCCTCCCCGACGTGTGCCAGCTCATACAGAGAGGGCTCCGTTGGCGTCCCCACCGAGAAGCCCGTCAGCTGAGCGCCCAGCGTCTGCAGCCAGAGCGACAGCCAGGCGCCCTTGAAGCCGGTGTGACCAGTCACCAGCACGCGACGATCGCGCCAGAAGCCCGGGTCGATCGTCATTCCCAGGTCCGCCAGGGAGCGCTGCCGGAGACCCACAGCCGCTCGAGCTCGTTGCGATCGCGCAGCGTGTCCATCGCCTGCCAGAACCCTTCGTGACGGAAGGAGGCCAGCTGTCCCTCGCGGGCGAGCTTCGACACGGGCTCACGCTCCCACACGGTCAGATCGTTCTCGATATAGCGCCCAACCTCTGGGGAGAGCACGAAGAACCCGCCATTCAGCCAGCTCCCGTCTCCGCGTGGCTTCTCTTCGAAGCTGCGCGCATGCGACCCGTCGATCTCGAGTGCCCCGAAACGGCCAGGCGGCTGCACGGCGGTGACGGTCGCAATCGTGCCCTGCTGGCGGTGATGAGCGATCAGCGCATTTATATTCACATCGGCCAGCCCGTCGCCATAAGTGAAACAGAAGTCTTCTTCGCTCACGTACGGCAGCACCCGTCTCAGGCGCCCGCCGGTCATCGTCTGCTCACCTGTATCCACCAGCGTCACTTTCCATGGCTCGGTCGTGGAATGGTGAACCTCGATGCCGCCATGGGAGAGGTCGAGCGACACGTCACAGGTGTGCAGGTGGTAGTTGGCGAAGAACTCCTTGATCAGATAACCCTTGTAGCCGAGGCAGATGACGAACTCCTCGATCCCGTGAGCCGCGTAGATCTTCATGATGTGCCACAAGATCGGCTTGCCCCCGATCTCCACCATCGGCTTGGGGCGGGTGGTGGTCTCCTCACTGAGGCGTGAGCCCAGACCGCCTGCGAGGATCACCGCCTTCATCGCGCGCGACCAGGCCTACTGGAGGCTGCTCGAAGTTCGGAGAGCCAGCATAGATCAGCCAAGCTAACAGAGCCGACCCGTCGAATCACGTGTTTGCGGCTGCATGTTTCCGTTTGTTTGGATATGGAGATCACCGCGATGGTCGCTGTGTATCTCGCCGTCGGCATTGGTCAGCTCTAGCCGTAGTAGCGCGAGATCACCAGCAGCTGGCTGAAGATGTCGTGAGCGAGGATCACGAGCACGATCAGCGTCCCGGCGATCGGACCCCACCGCCGTCCGGCCCCGCGCGCGGCGAGCACGAGCACTGCGCCGAAGAGGGCGAGCATCGGCAACAAATAACGGGGTTCCCAAAAAGGTTCATGGTGGCTGATCACACTCACATAGGACGTCGCACCCACGGGCGCCAGCACTCCCACTGCGATCGCGCTGTAAGCGATGAGCTCGGTGACACGGCGTTTCAGCGCTGCTCTCCTGGCGAAGAGCGTACGAGCGCACAGGGCCGCGACCAGCCCGGCTGCAACCAGCGCCACATTGTCCACCCAGCTGGGGAAGACCGTGTCACTCCACCCGTACAGGCCCACCAGCCCGTTGAACCAGAGCTGCCGAGTCGTGGCAAGACCCGGGAAGTAATTCGTCATGCCAGGCAGTCGCGGTAGATAGAACTGCCATGCGTAGCTGATCGTGTGGGGCAGAGACCCACCCTGCGTCCAGCTCGTGAGCGAGTTGGACGCCAGAGTGGGTGAGCTACTGTCTGACAGCCCCTTGAAGCCGATGTAAAGGAGAATGGGACTCGCCGCTATCGCCAGCGCAAGTGCGAGCGGCGCGTAAGCAACCCGCTTGGACGTTCGACCCCGCCCGTCCAGTCGGGGCTGTGCAGGTGCTCGAACGGTTGTGAACACCAGCCCGAGGATCGCTCCCGGGACTATCCCCAGGAAGTTGAGCTTGGTCAGCAGACCGGCTGCGATCACCGCGCCCGTCGCCGTCGCCAGCCTCGGTGTCAGCCCGTGTCGGAATGCCCTCGCCAGACAGTAGAACAGCGTCGTCGACAAAGCGATCAGCATCGCGTCAGGGGTCACCGCACCGGATATGAACCCGAGCAAGGGTGCGAGCGCCACGCCGAGCCCTCCGACAGTCCACGCCCACGAGACCCGGGGGAGCGCTTCGCGGACGAACAGGAACGCAAACAGGCTGGTGATGCCGGCCATCAACGCCGATAGCAGTCGCATGAGCTCCAGGCGCGTCAGCAACGTGCTCCCGCGGCCGACGTCATAAGGGATCGTCTCGAGCGCGTAGTACAGCGGTGGCTCGGAGGTCGCCACGCCTGCGTTTCCCGACCCTCGCTTCGATACAGGCAGAGCGAGATCGCGCTGAAGCTGCTGCTGTTCGGCCTCGGAAGAGATGGTGTCGATGCCGGGCGTAAAGCGAACCCGACGCTGGTGCAGACCCACCAGCCCCGCTTCCTCCTCCAGCGAGTTCGCGTTGGAGCCGTTGACCGGGGACAGTTCGGGCAGGTGCCTGGCCTCCGCGAGCTGCTGAACATAGGCGAAGTGGTCCGTCTCGTCGGGCACCTGGAAGGGTGGTGTGAGCAGTGACCAGCAGGCCGCGTTCAAGCAGGCGATCAGCGCGCACACCCAGGCCGCCGTCGGCACCTGGCGTAGCGCCCGTCCCAGGCCTGCGATTCGCTGTTCGGGCCAGTTACCGGCCGACGCGTGTGCCGTCCGCCTGGGACCCGCCTCCGGTGGGTGGGTTGACTTCTGCGCTCTCGTCGTCGCCGGGCGCCTGCGCGCACCCAGCTCACGAACGATCAGCCAAGACGTCAGCGCCACAACCGTGCTCATCAGCGCCGCCAGCAGAAGGACGATCCAGGTGCCACTCCATGCGTGCCCGAGACCCATGTGCCGTGCCACTGACAGCGCGCGCGACCACCAGGACCCGTCGCCGATCTTCAGGTATTCGACCCTCATCTTCCCGGGAAGGCGTTCACCCTCGAGCGTCAGCGCCGCGCGTCGCGTGCGCACGCCGAAGATCGCAATCCTCTCGTTGCTGGGACCGAGCGCAAAGCAGAGCCTCGCGTGGGAGGCGGAGTGTCGAATCTGCTCGATCGGGACTGTGACATCGCTGCCGGTCCATCCCGAGCCCCGCGCGCCACGCGTGAGGACGCGCCCACCCGACAGCGCCTCGACGGACACACTCGGTCCGATCGCGGCCGCCACTCGCAGGCGAACTCCCGACGTGCCCTCGGGGAGGGTTTCTTCGGACTGGCATCCGCTCACGCTGCCATGTGTCACGATCAGGCCGCTCTTTGGCAGGACTCCGTTCGTTCCCGCAATCTGCACGGGCGAGCGCGACAGCGTCACGGCGACGGCCATCGCTATAAGCGCCAGCCCGGCGCCAAGCACGATGCCGACGCGTGTCCGTGACGGAGGGGCGTCTTCGCGACGCTCAGGCGCGGCGCGGCCAAGCCGACGGCGGACTGTGCTCATGACGCTCGTGCTCATATGAAAGGAATCAGCGTCACCTGGCGCGGCGTTTAATCGAGAGAAGAGTTTCTGAATAGCAGAAACATCTTCACTATCCTCGACCTCCACAGACGCGTCAAGCGTGTGTCCCCGGGCACCGGACAGCAAGCGTCAGCTGGGGCGACAGACCCACAGTTTTTCCGCTGCAATTGTGCAGGTTTATCGCGCCGACAATCGGCAGCGATCCGCCTCTGAAGCTGGAGACATTCGGTCCAGGCGTCCGCGATCCCAGTCCGAATGCCCGGGCTTTCTCAGGTCAGGCTGTCTCGGCGCTCTTGATCGTCGCGATCGGCGCGCCCGCGGCGATCGGCGCGCCCTCTGAGATCGGCAGCTCGGCGATCGTTCCCGCCTTGTGGGCGGTGATCTCGTTCTCCATCTTCATCGCCTCGATGATGCACAGCAGCTGGCCCTCGGTGACCGCGTCGCCCTGCTTGACCAGCACCTTCCACATGTTTCCCTGCAACGGCGACACCAGCGTGTCCGGCCCTGAGCCGCCCGCCGAGCTCTTGCGCTCAGTGCGCTTGGGGGCTCTGCGTCCGGTTGCGCTCGCGCCGTTCATGGCCATGGCGCCCTCGCCGCCCGCGAATGGCGCGCCGAGCACGCGCACGTCAAAGCGCTTGCCCGACACCTCGACCTCGTACTGACGCTCGACCTTCTCCGCCTCGTCGCCGTCGGCGGTCGCCTCTGGCGCGGAGAAAGCCAGCGTCTTCAGCCACTGCTTGTCTTCCAGCAGATCCCGGCAGGTCTCGCCCTTGGCCCACTGCTCGGTGGCCAGCAACGCTTGATGAAAGGGGATCAGCGTCTTCAGGCCCTCGATCTCGTATTCGCCAAGCGCGCGCAGCATCCGCCTGGTGGCCTGCTCGCGGTCGGCGTCCCACACGATCAGCTTCGCGACCATCGGGTCATACATCGGCGAGACTTCTCCGCCCGCCTGCACGCCCGAGTCCACACGCACGCCCGGGCCCGTCGGCTCGCGATAGGCGCCGATCTTCCCGGGGGCCGGCGCGAAGCTCTTGGAGGCGTCCTCGGCGTTGATGCGGCACTCGATCGCATGTCCGCGCAGCTCGATGTCCTCCTGGGCGTACGACAACGGCTCGCCGGCCGCCGCGCGGATGCCCTCCTTGACGATGTCGATCCCGGTCGTCATCTCGGTCACGCAGTGCTCGACCTGCACGCGCGTGTTCATCTCCAGGAAGAAGTACTCCGGCTCGGCGTCCTCGCGCGCAGAGAACAGGCCCTCGATCGTGCCCGCACCCACGTAATCCACCGCCTTCGCCGCGTTCACGCCGATCTGCCCGATCCGCTCGCGCAGCTCTGCGTCGACGACCCACTCCGGCGCCGGGCACTCCTCGATCACCTTCTGGTGGCGGCGCTGGATCGAGCAGTCGCGCTCGCCCAAATGGATCACGTTGCCGTGGCGATCGGCCAGCACCTGCACCTCGACGTGGCGAGGATCGTGCAGGTAGCGCTCGAGGTACACCGTCGCGTCGGAGAAGAACTTCTCGCCTTCGCGGCTGGAGCCCTCGAACGCCCCCTCCAGCTCGTCCTCGCTCAGCGCGACGCGAAAGCCCTTGCCGCCGCCACCACCGGCGGCCTTCACGGCGACCGGGAACCCGATCTCGTCCTTGGCGATCCGCAGCGCGTCGGCGACCGTGGCCACGGGCTCGGTCGTGCCCGGCACGATCGGCACACCGGCGGCCTGCATCAGCTCGCGCGCGCGGGTCTTGGAGCCCATCGCCTCGATCGCGCTCGCGGGCGGGCCGATGAACACGATCCCGGCGTCCTCGCACGCCTGTGCGAACGGGGCATTCTCCGCCAGGAACCCATATCCCGGGTGGATCGCCTGCGCCCCGGCGCGTTTGGCGACGTCGAGGATCTTCTCGACGTTCAGATAGTTCTCCGCGGCCGGCCCCTCGCCGAGGTTATACGCCTCGCTCGCGCGTCCCACGTGCGGGGCGTCGCGGTCGAGCTCGGAGTACACCGCCACGCTCGCCACGCCCAGCTCGTCGAGCGCGCGCACGATGCGCACGGCGATCTCGCCGCGGTTGGCTATCAGGACCTTGTCGAACATCGGCCGCGGAACCTTATCCGACTGACTTTGTCAGCGGGGATGAGCGTTCTTTTGCGATCGCTGTCAATTCGCGCACGCGTGCTGCCGCGGTCGCCACGACGGTGGTTGCCGTGCGGGCGGTCTCGGCACCCCTCAACCCGCTGCGATCATCCCTGCGCCGACGGTCTCGTTGTTCGCCTCGTCGATCAGGATGAAGCTGCCGGTGCGGCGGTTGCGCTCGTAGGGGTCGAACACGAGTGGGCTGCTCGTGCGCAGGCGGACACGGCCGATGTCGTTGAGCGCCATCTCCGCGGGGGACTCGTCAGTGCGCTCCAGCGTGTGCACGTCTACGCGGTCGAGCAGCCCGTCCACGATCGCGTCGGCGGTGCGCGTGGTGTGCTTGATCAGGTAGCGCCCGCCGGGACGCAGCGGCCGCTCGCTCATCCAGCAGACATCGGCCTCCAGCTCGCGTGCGACCGTCGGCGCCTGCTCGGGGCGGCAGATCAGCTCGCCGCGGGAGATGTCGAGCTCATCCTCCAGACGCAGCGTCACCGACATCGGCGCGAGCGCCTCCTCGAGCTCACCGTCGTAGGTGTCGATCGCCGCGATCCGCGTGCGTCCCCCGCCCGGCAGCACCGTCACCTCCTCGCCCCGGCGCAGAGCCCCGCTCGCGAGCTGGCCGGCATAGCCGCGATAGTTGCCCGCGACCGGACCGCTGGACGGGCGGATGACCCACTGCACGGGCATTCGCGCGGGCGTGTCGTCGGGATGGTCATAGGCGACCTCGACCTGCTCCAGCAGCTCGAGCAGCGCTGGCCCCTCATACCAATCCATCGTCTGCGAGCGGTCGACGACGTTATCGCCGTTGAGCGCCGACATCGGGATGTAGATGATCTCGTACTGGTCGCCCGCCCTGCGACCGCCTTCGCGCAGGCTCGGCGCGAAGCTCTCGAACTCCTCGCAGATCTCTCCGAAGCGCTCCCGGGAGTGCCCGACGAGGTCCATCTTGTTAACCGCCACGACGAGCTTGGGAATGCCGAGCAGTGCGCTGATGTAGGCGTGGCGCTTTGACTGCTCGAGCACGCCGTGGCGGGCGTCGATCAGCACCACCGCGAGGTCGGCCGTCGAGGCGCCGGTGACCATGTTGCGGGTGTACTGCTGGTGGCCCGGGCAGTCGGCGATGATGAATCGTCTGTTGGGCGTGGCGAAGTATCTGTATGCCACGTCGATCGTGATTCCCTGCTCGCGCTCGGCCCGTAGCCCGTCTGTCAGCAGCGCCAGATCCAGCGCGCCCTCGCCGCCGCGGCGCTCGCTCGCCTGCGCGACGTGTTCCAGCTGGTCCTCGAACACCTGCTTTGTGTCATACAGCAGCCTTCCAATCAGCGTGCTCTTGCCGTCATCGACCGAGCCGGCCGTGGTGAATCGCAGCAGATCCAGGGTCACTAGAAGTACCCGGCCTTCTTGCGATCCTCCATGGCGGCCTCGGTGACGCGATCGTCGGCGCGGGTCTCGCCGCGCTCGGTGATCCGTGTGGCGGCGATCTCCGTGACGACCTCGTTCAACGTGGCGGCCCGGGAGCGCACGCCGCCGGTGCAGCTCATATCCCCGACGGTGCGGTACCGCACCGTCTCTGCAAACACCTGCTCGCCGTCGATCAGCTCGACGCCCTCACGCCATGCGTACAGCATCCCGTCGCGCTGGAACACCTTGCGCTCGTGGGCGAAATAGATCGACGGGACCTCCAGCTGCTCCTGGTCGATGTACTCCCATACGTCGAGCTCTGTCCAGTTGGAGATTGGAAACACTCTTACGTTCTCACCCTTCTTGATGCGGCCGTTGTACAGGTTCCACAGCTCCGGGCGCTGGCTCTTGGGATCCCACTGCCCGAAGTCGTCGCGGAACGAGAACACCCGCTCCTTCGCCCGCGCGCGCTCCTCGTCGCGTCGGGCTCCCCCGAACGCCGCGTCAAACCCATGCTCGGCGATCGCATCCAGCAGCGTGACCGTCTGCAGTTTGTTGCGCGACGCGCGCGGTCCCGTCTCCTCGACCGCCCTGCCGCTGTCGATCGACTCCTGCACGCTGGCGACGATCAGCCGCTCGCCGAGCTCGGCCACCCGCCGGTCGCGGAACTCGATCACCTCGTCGAAGTTATGCCCCGTATCGACATGCATCAGCGGGAACGGGAACGGTCCCGGGCGAAACGCCTTCTCCGCCAGGCGCAACAGCACGATCGAGTCCTTGCCGCCGCTGAACAGCAGCACCGGACGCTCCAGTTCCGCGGCGACCTCGCGCATCACGTGGATCGCCTCGCTCTCCAGCGCACGCAGGTGCGAGAGCTGGGGTCCGGCCGCGACGCTCATCGTCCCTCCGGCGTGGTTGTGACCGTGCTGGGTGAGGGGATCGATGATGTCGGCTCTTGCAAGAGGGTCACGGTGCTCACGCGCTGGGCTGAGGCACCACATCAACGTGCAAACCACACTCGGTCTTCTCCAGGCCTGCCCAACGTCCCTCGCGGCCGCTGCCCGGCTGGGTGCAGGGCGCGCAACCGATCGACTCATAGCCCTGGTCGTGCAGCGGGTTGTACGGCAGCTCGCGCTCGTTGATGCGCCGCCACAGGTCCTTGTCGGTCCAGTGGGCCAGCGGGTTGTACTTCCACAGTCCACGACTCTCGTCGCGTTCGATCAGCTCCGTCGCGGCTCGCGTCGGTCCCTGCTCGCGCCTGATACCGGTGATCCAGCCCTCGGCCCCGGCGAGCGCGCCTTCCAGCGCTGCGACCTTCGCGCTCGAGCAGCAGTGCTCCGGTCCGCTCCACGGGTTCTCCGGGTTGCTCGCGTCCTGGACCTCGATCTGGACGCCGAAGCGCTCCTCGAACGCGCGCCACGTCTGCATGGTCTCCTCGAACAGCACTCCGGTGTCGATCGTCACGATCCTCACCGCCAGCTCGCCCTCGCTGATGCTCATCAGCTCGTCGAGCAGGACCGACTCCTCCTTTTGGAACGAGCACAGCAGCACCGCTCGCTCGCCGTGGCGAGCGGTCGCCTCGCGCAGCGTCTCGTGGAGCCCGACCGTGGGGTCCAGGGGTGAAGGCACGTCGAGCGTGTCGCTGTGTGTTGGGGTCATCTGCTGATCTCGGGCATGTCCTGCAGATCTATACCGCGCACTCGCCCTCGCCGCGGATGACTTCGAACGGGACGTTGCGGTTCCAGTCGATGAACTGGCTCATCGTCTCCAGCCCGAAGTCGACGGGCATCGACAGGTCCTTGACCAGGCCCTCGAGCTCGGCCGTGCCTACGCGCTCGACGAAGCCGTTCCACTCCTCGCCCTCCTGACGATTGGCCTCGTAGTGGCCGATCCAGCGCTCGATCGCATCCGGGACCCGCTTGGAGGGCAGGCGCAGCTTCAGGCGCGTGCCGAACTTCACCTCGCCGCCTTCGAACACGCCGCCGACGTGCGGTATGTAGGCGGGAATCGTGTGCTCGCCGACTTTGATCGACGCGCCGGTAAACCCGATGCTGCCGACGTGATGCTGGCCGCAGCCGTTCGGGCAGCCTGAGATCTTGACGTTCAGCTTGCGCGTGAGCTCGTCGGTGATGTCCAGCGCTTCGATGCGCTCCTGCACGGCCTGGTTGAGCCCCATCGAGCTGGTGATCCCGAGCTTGCACGAGTCCGTGCCCGGGCAGGAGACCACGTCGTTGATCTCCCGCGATCCAGAGTCGCCGAGCCCAAGCTGGCTCAGGGCTCGCCATACGTCGTAGACGCTCTCCTCGCGTACCCAGCGCAGCACGAAGTTCTGCTGCACTGTCGTCCGCGCGTAGCCGCCCGCGTAGGCGCGCATGATCTCCGCCAGGCCACGGAACTGCTCGGGCGTGAGGTCGCCACGGGTGACCTTCGCCTCGACGGTCACGTACCCCTCCTGCTTCTGCTCGCGCACGTTGGCGGCCCGGAAGCGCTCGAACTCCGACAGGTCGCCGTTGGGGCTGCCGTACGTCTGCGGCGGGGCGGGCGCGCCCTCACGCTCGTCGTCTGCGAACAGCCTGTCCTCGATCGAGAAGTCGCGTTCGGCGACCCAGTCGCCCTTGAGCTCCTCCTCGACTTGGTTGCGCAGCTCGTCGATCCCGTACTTGTCGACGAACACCTTGATCCGTGCGCGCGCGCGGTTGACGCGCAGCCACTCCTGTCGGTCGAAGATCCGGAACACCGCCTCGGCGATCCGCAGGTAGTCGCCGTTGTCGAGCTCGACGAACTCGTACAGCACCGGCGCGACCCGCGGCATGATCGAGGTGCCGCCGCCGACCATGATCTCCACGCCGCGAACCGGGCGGGCGGGCCCACCATCCTTTGCTATCTCCTTGACCCGAGCCCGGAACGCGATGTCGTGAATGCCGCTGATCGCACGATCGCGCGGGCTGCCGTCGAACGACGTCTTGATCTTGCGCGGCATCGCCTGCGTCGTGGGGTGGCGCACGAAGTAGCGCACGTACGCGCCCGCGTACGGCGTCAGGTCGAACAGCTCGTCCTTGGCCACGCCCGCCCACGGATCTCCGGTGACGTTCCTGACCGTGTTGCCACAGCCCTCGCGGCTTGACAGCCCTGACTCGCCGAGCTTGCGGATCGCCTGCTCGGCTTCCGGCAGCGGGATGTGGTGCATCTGGATGTTCTGGCGCGTGGTGATATGGCCCTTGTTGAGCGGCACATACCGTTCGACCACATCGGCGAAGGCCTCCATCTGCTCGGGCGTGATCCCCCCGAACGGCAGCTTCACGCGGATCATCTGCACGTCGGGCTGGCGCTGGCCGTATACGCCCTGCTTGAGCCGGAACTTGATGAACTCGTCCTCGGGTGTTTCGCCGGCGAGAAACTTGGTGGACTCCGTCTTGAAGTCGTCGTACTCGCGCTGCAGGATCGGAATCACGTGCCCAGGTACGTTCTGCAGGACCTCGGGGTCCTCGAGCGTGCCGCGCGGCGCGGCAGGTACGGAAACTGGCTCCATCACGAGACCTCCTGATCCGGGCGACGGCTCGCCCAGCTGCTGTTCGAAAGAGTGCCGACGGACAAGACTATTGGAGCTAAAGCCTAGCGACTTTTAGGTGTTTACCCAAGGATGGGGAACATCGGCTCGATCCTCGCGCGATACGCCTTCGAGCATAGCCGCGCGCGTCCATGGGTCCCGGCCTTGCGCGGGCGCCGGCACGGGCGCGGTCTCGTGCGCGAAACGCTCGATCGCCGCGGCGATCGCCGCGGCCTCCTCGGCGGATGGCGCGGAGGCGGATGGCGCGGATGTGGTCCGCGCGGGATGGACCGGGCCGTCGAGCATGCTCGTAAGTCTGACCAGTACGGGCCGTATGTGCTTGTTCCTGGCTCGTGCCTGGTCTCACAGCCTCACCGGCGCTCCTCATCTGAACTGCAGATGGCTGCCGGCGACGCTGGTCACGTGCCAGACCACGGCCATGAATATCAGGCAGGCGCCAGCGATGATCGCCGGGGTTCGAAAGCGGCGCAGACCGGCTCCAGCGGGTCCAATTGGGCTCGGCCAGCCGGGTGTGAGCACCAGGATGTAGCCGCACAGGTACGCGGGCAGCAGGTAGCGCGTCTCCACCGGCGTAGGCACGGACGTCGCGCAGCACAGCAGCAGCGCTACAGGGTAGCGCCACTTGGCCGGGCCGAGGCGACGTCGAGCGGTGGGCCACAACACGCGCACGAGCGCCAGGAAAACCAGCAGAAAGCCTGCGAAAGGCAGCCAGCCACCGGGTCCGGATTCGAGATGTTCGACGTACGGCGTGCTGTAGCGCGCATCTAGGCCATTGATGACATGGCGCGCCAGCAGGCTGACCATGGCGATGGGATGGCTCACGATCAACCCGAGGTACTGGACCGAGCCGCTGATCTTGTCGCCCTTCTGTTTTTCCAAGAGCCTGGCGCCGGCTTGATCTTCGTAGTACATCTGCGGACCCGCCTGGCCGATTCCCACATACGTGTCGTAACGCTGATGAGACATGCCCGGCGTGAGATACAGGCTCGATACAGAAGACGACGCACCGGGAACGATGCTCCACGTGAAGCCGTGCCGGTGCGAGGATAGTGACTGCGGCGCTGAGACCGCCACGAAGCCGAGGACGAGCAGCCCCGCGCAGAGCGCTCGGCGCGCGATCGGAGCATGCTCGGCGCCGCGCCGATCGAGCCATGACCAGATTACGAGGACGACAAGGATCGGCCCGAGCAGGATGTAGGCGGCCCGCATGTCAATGGCCAAGCCTCCCGCGACACCGGCGAGGAGCATCCAGCCGGGTGTGTCCGAGCGTGCGATCGCCACAAGCGCCAGCAGCACCATCGCCAGCGAGGGAAAGTCGCTGAGCGGAAAGTCCAAATGCCCATTCCAGAACACGATCAGAATGCCCACAAGCGTCAGGCGTCTCATCAGCCCCCACCGCTGCCGCGGCCATGCGATCTCAGCAAGCCTCGGAGCCAGCACAGCCCCGACGAGCGCAAAGATCAGGACGTTGAACAGCCTGGCCGCAGATGACGAACTCCATGTGAGGTTATCGGCGATCGCTTGCAGCCCGTGATCGATCAACGGCAGCGCGTAGCCCCGTTCGGCGCTGTCGAAGTTGAGCAGTGAAAAGTGTCCGTTGACTGTAAATGTTTCACCTAGCTGCCAGTAGCGATCAGAGTCGTAGTAGAAGGTCTTCGCACCCTGGAGCAACGTCACGGCCAGCGTGCCGGCGAAGGCGATGCAAAATGCGACGACCACGGACCATTGCCACCAGCGCGGAGATGTGTTTCTCTGCCAGATGACGTCAACCGTGCGGCTCTCCGTGGGCTGACGAGCGATGCTTTGGCCGTCAGGCGGCATAGTCAACGACAGCGGTCGCTGCAGGGTGTGAGATCAGCTCGCGAAATTCATCGTAATTGCGAATATAGTCCTCCTGCTCGTATGGTCGCGAGGCTAGGACCAGAAGCAGCGCGTCGGGGGTGTATTTGTACTGCACGCTCCACACCATCGGTGGTAGATAGAGGCCAAGCTCGGGACAATCGAGGACAACTTCCTCACGCACATAGCCGTCGTCTATCAGAACCGCCACGCTGCCGGCCTGACAGACCAAGAACTGCTCGCACAGATGGTGCGCATGGGCCCCGCGCACATCCTTCGAAGGGACGTGCATGATGCTGAAGAAGCGTCGAGGCTTGAACGGAATGTGGCTGTCCACCTCTCCCGAAACGAGGGATCCGCGCAGGTCGTCCGCTCGGATGAGCCTATGCAGGGACACTCCGGCGACGCCCAATGAGCGTGAGGGCTCGCCGTCGACCGATGGCTCAATGTGAGTCGCGCGGCCACGATCTCCATTATGTGCGTCGACGTATCCAACGATGCGGGCTGGGTTGCCCACGACGATGGCGAAAGGCGGCACGTCGCGTGTGAGCACGCTGCCGGCCCCGACCATCGCCTCTGTGCCGATCGTGATGTTTGGCAGGATCGTGCAGTTGGCGCCAAGCGACGCTCCCCGGCGAACAACCGTTCGTGGAAATTTGCTTGGATGGGCCTTGCTGCGTGGGAACGTGTCGTTTGTAAAAGCGACATTCGGGCCGACAAAAACGTCGTCCTCGATGCGCAGGCCATCCCATATCGATACACCGCACTTGACCGTCACACGATCTCCGATGATGACGTCGTTCTCGATGAACACGTGGTCACAGATATTGCATTCCCTGCCGATGCATGCACCGGGAAGCACATGGGCAAAGGCCCAGATCCGGGTTTCTGCTCCGACCTCACTTGCCTCACAGATCCCAGATGGATGTATGAAGTACCCTGAGCTCGCCTCCGCATGTGCACTGTCGAGCGTTGAGCTGTCTCTAGGTCTCGGCATTGAAGCTCTCGCTGGACATCGCCACCGCTTCAGGACGGCGCTTGCTGTTCTCATAGGCGCGCCATACATACGAGCCCACGACGCCCAAGCCGGACAGCATCATCGAGCCCATCACGAGCAACGTCAGCATTATTGGCGTATAGCCGGCCACGCGTATGCCCGTCAGCGCCCACGCAAGCAGGACGACGATGCTGCCCAGAGTCGAGAGCAGGACACCGGTCACCCCAACGGCCAGCAGCAGATTGATCGGAAGATCGGTAAACGAGTACATGCTGTCAAAGAAGTAACGCGTCCTCTTGCGCAATGTCCACCCGCTGCGGCCGGATATTCTGGGAGCTCTGTCGTAAGAGATCTCCACGCGCCGGTATCCGAGCCAGATCAACAGGCCCACCAGACTGCTGTTGGACTCTTGAAGCGTCTGCAGTGAATCGCGTACCTGTCGAGTGCACGCAAAGACGTCGATGCCTCCGCGGGGCATCTCCGGTTGAACCCAGCGACAGTAGAGCGACCAGAACCAGCGAGAGCCAAGCCGGCTGGCGCTCGGGTCTTGACGCGTGCGTCGTACGCCCACCGCTACCTCACACTCTCCGCTCATCAGGGCCGCATGGAAATCCATGAGCAGCTCGGTCGGCTCCTGCAGGTCGGCTGTCATGACGCCGATGTACCGCCCTGAGGCCGCGGCGAGCCCGGTTCGGATCGCCGCGAAAGAGCCGAAGTTGCGCGAGTGCCAGAGCAGGCGCGAGCGCAGTCGACTGTCACACAGCAAGGAGCGCAGCACCACACCGGAGTCGTCAGGCGAGCCGTCGATGACAAAGATCGCCTCCAGGTGCCCTCCCAGTCGATCCGAGATCCACTCGAGGCGGTGGACGAGCTCGGGCAGCGTTGCCTGGTTGTCATAGACCGGGACGACAACGCTCATAAGCTCGGCGGCGACCGGCTCAACATCGGTGTGTCTCGCTTCGACAGGATGCTCGGTGTGTCTTGCGTCGACTGGATGCGTAATTGTCATAGCGACTCCGCGACCTCAGTCAAGGCGGCGCAGATCGTGTCCACCTCTTCGCGCTCGAGCTCCGGAAAGCAGGGCAGCGAGAGAACCTGTTCGGAAGCCGCCTCGGTCACGGGAAGCCTGATCTGCGGGGCTCCTATCAGCCTCTGACGGTGGTCGGGGAGGGGATAGTGAATACTGGTGCCGATATCTCGGGCGCGTAGCGCGTCTGCCAGCGCCGTTCGGTGCTCGCTGCGAACCACAGCCAGGTGGGCTACATAGTCCCCATTCCCATCCTGCGCCATCCTGACGGGAGTGGACGAGAGCGCCTCCGCATAGCGCCGGACGATCTCGCGCCGCCGCTGATTCCGCTCCTCCAATATCGGTAGGCGTACACGTAGCACGGCCGCTTGGATCTCGTCCAAACGCGAGTTCCTGCCGCCGTTCTCTTCCACCTTGTACTTGACGCTGCCCCATCCGTATTGCCGAAGTCGATGCGCCAGCATGGCGGTATCTGCGTTTGAGGTGACAACCGCTCCGCCGTCGCCCATCGCGCCGAGATTCTTCGTCGGATAGAAGCTGAACGCGGCTGCATCTCCGATACTGCCTGCGTAGCTGCCGTTTGCCCGTGCCCCCGCTGCCTGCGCGCAGTCCTCGACGATTCGTATCCCTTTCGAATGGCACAAGTCGCGTATCGCCGAGACGTTTGCCATCTTGCCGTACAGATGTGTCACCACCACCATCGTCGTTCGCGGAGTCAGCGCATCTTCGATTGTGTGTGGCGTCATCAGCAGGTCGCTGTCGTCGACGTCGGCAAACCCAACGCGCATGCCGCAGCGACGGGCGGCCAGCGTGCTGTAGCCGCCGGCATTGGCTGCAGTGATCACTTCCTGGCCCGGAGCGGCGCCCAAGGCCATGAAAGCGAGCTCCAGGGCGTCTGTGCCACTCGCCACACCCACCGCATGGCCGGCGCCCAGATACTCGGCGAGCTCGCGCTCAAACGCCGATGTTTCTCTTCCCAGGAGGTACCAGCCGCTGTGCACGACTCGTGCCACGGCCTCGGCAACCTGGCTGTCAACCGACGCTGCGCGGCGCAGGTCGTTGAAAGGTATGGCGAGTGTCATCGGCCGGCCACATACCTAAGCTAGCCTGATACAGATAAGAGACAAAACGATAAGAGACAGAGCCCGTATATCTCATCCCGGTGCGGCCGGCCTCATCCAGAGTGCGGCGGCCTGGGCCTCCACGACCCGTAAGGTAGATCTCAGAGAGGGATGTTGCCGTGCTTGCGCTGCGGCCCCGGTTCGCGCTTGCTCTGCAGCGTGTGCAGCGCGACGATCAGCCGCGGGCGGGTCTCGTGCGGGACGATCACGTCGTCGATATAGCCGCGCTCGGCCGCCGTGTACGGGTTGGCGAAGCGCGCCTTGTAGTCCTCCATCAGCTTCTTGCGCCGCTCGTCCGGCGTTGGGCTGGCAGCAATGTCGCGCCGGTAGATGATGTTCACCGCGCCCTCCGGGCCCATCACTGCGACCTCCGAGGTCGGCCACGCGAAGTTGAAGTCCGCCAGCAGGTGCTTTGAGGCCATCACGTCGTAGGCGCCGCCGTAGGCCTTGCGCGTGATCACCGTCAGCTTCGGCACTGTCGCCTCGGTGAACGCGTACAGCAGCTTCGCGCCGTGGCGAATGATCCCGCCCCACTCCTGCGCCGTCCCCGGCAGGAAGCCCGGCACGTCGGTGAACGTGATCAGCGGGATGTTGAACGCGTCGCACGTACGCACGAACCGCGCCGCCTTCGCCGACGCGTCGATGTCCAGCACGCCCGCCAGCTGCGCCGGCTGGTTGCCGACGATGCCGACCGCGAAGCCGTCCAGGCGCGAGAAGCCGCAGATGATGTTCTTGGCGTGGTGCTCGTGGACCTCGAAGAACTCCTCATCGTCGACGATCAGCTTGACGACGTTGCGCATGTCGTACGGCTTGTTCGGGTTGTCCGGCACGACGTGGTCGAGCTCCTCGTCCATGCGCATCGGGTCGTCTGTCGGCTGCACGCGGGGCGCCGTCTGCAGGTTGTTCTGAGGCAGGAAGCCCATCAGGTAGCGGCAGTCCTCCAGGCACGCATCCTCGTCCTCGGAGGCGAAATGCGCCACGCCCGACTTCGTGTTGTGCGACATCGCCCCGCCCAGCTCCTCGAAGCCGACTTCCTCGCCGGTGACCGTCTTGATCACGTCAGGACCGGTGATGAACATGTGCGAGGTCTCCTTGACCATGAAGATGAAGTCCGTGATCGCCGGTGAGTACACGGCGCCGCCGGCGCACGGCCCCATGATCAGGCTGATCTGGGGGATCACGCCCGAGCAGCGGACGTTGCGCACGAACACGTCCCCGTAGGCGCCCAGCGAGACGACGCCCTCCTGGATGCGCGCTCCGCCCGAGTCGTTGATGCCGATCACCGGGCAGCCGATCTTCGCCGCCAGGTCCATGATCTTGCACATCTTCTCGCCCATCACCTCGCCCAGCGAGCCCCCGAACACGGTGAAGTCCTGGCTGAACACGCACACCGTGCGGCCTTCGATCGTGCCGTGGCCCGTCACCACCGCGTCGCCCCAGGGCCGGTTGCCCTGCATGTCGAAGTCATGCGTGCGGTGGCGCACAAACGTGTCCAGCTCCTGAAACGAGCCCGGATCGAGCAGCTTCTCCACGCGCTCGCGGGCTGTGTACTTGCCGCGCGCGTGCTGCTTCTCCTCGGCCTCCGGCGAGGAGTGGATCGCGGCCTCGCGCAGCTCGTGCAGCTGCGCGAGCTTCTCCTCGTAGGTCTCCGGCGCCTTCTGGCGCGGCGGTTTGCGGTGGCCGCTGCGGGATGTCGCCAGGAGCGCCGCGTCGGCCTGTCTGTCGTGGGGGCTGCTTGCCATCGGGCGCGGATCTTATCCGTGGGCTCGCGCCCGGGCGGTTCTCAGGACCGCGAGAACGGCCGGTGGTGCGCCGCGCCGAGGCGGTCGAGCACTCCGGTGAGCACGGCCGTGGTCTGCTCTTCGAGCTCTGTCAGCTCCGCGGCGATGTCCGTATCGGGAGTGGACACTTCGGACGCCGGCCCCTCGATCTCGACCGCATCTGGCTGCTCCGGCTGGGTCTGGGGGGCGGACTCCGGCTCCGGCTCCGACTCCGATGCTGCTTCTGGCTCGACGTCCGGCTCTGGCTCGACACCCGGCTCTGGCTCGGCCTGTGGCTCGGTGGCCACGTGCTCCGGGTGACGGCGACGGAAGATCCTGGCGAAGAAGCCCTTACGCGGCTCGTGCTCGTGCTCGTCCACGGTCAGTGGCTCGGGCTCGGGCTCGGCCTCGACAGAGGGTTGGGGCTCCGCGCCAAGCTCGACCGACGGTAGAGGCTCCGCGACAGACTCGACCGATGACGGTAGGGGCTCCAAGACAGGCGCGACCGACGGCGCGACCGCGGGCTCCGTTGCAGAAGTGGCCTCGGAAGGCGCCTCGGCCTGGGCCTCCGGCTCGGGGACCAAACGACTGGCCGAGAGCGTGACCCTGGTTCCCCATCCAGAGGGCTTGATCTCCACTCTGCCGCTGACCTCGACGCCATCGGCCGCTGCCGCCGTCCACTCGACGGTGCGCTCAGGCTCTGTGCCAACGATGCGGATCTCGCCCAGCTCGCCCAGATGGCGGGCCAGCGTGGTTGGGTCGCTCAGCTCTGCCCACAGCTCGGGCGGGGACTTGACGAGGGTGCGTTGCACCTCCGAGGAGACGCTCATCGTTTCCCCAATTCGTGCGAGCCCGCGCGACTCCTTCTATGCGTTGCCTACGCGGCGGTAGGCGTCGCGCGTGGAGCGATGAGATGTCGCTCGTGCAGCAGCTCCGCCAGCTGCACCGCATTCAGCGCAGCGCCCTTGCGCAGGTTGTCAGCGACGATCCACAGGTCCAGCGCGCGCTCGTTGCCGGGGTCGCGACGGATGCGCCCGACGAACACCTCGTCGCGGCCGGCGGCGTCGATCGCCAGCGGGTAGATGGCTGCGTCGGGGTCGTCAAGGACGATCACCCCGGGGGCCGCCGCGAGCAGCTCGCGCGCGCGCTCGGGCCCAAGCTCATCGCGTGTCTGCACATTGACGGCCTCCGAGTGCCCGGTCACGACCGGCACACGCACGCACGTCGCGCTGATGCGTATCGAGGGGTCCTCGAGGATCTTGCGCGTCTCGTTCATCAGCTTGCGCTCCTCGTCGGTGTGGTCCTCGCCGCCCGCGAACGCGCCCGCGTGCGGCAGCGCGTTGAAGGCGATCTGGTGGGCGTACTGCTCCGGTGGCGCGATGTCGCGCTCGTGCAGCAGCGCGTGCGACTGGTCGAGCAGCTCGTCGACCGCTCCCTTGCCCGTTCCGGAGACCGCCTGGTAGGTGCTGATCACCAGGCGCTCGATCCCGGCCTCGTCCTGAAGCGGCTTGAGCGCGACGACCATCTGCATCGTCGAGCAGTTCGGGTTGGCGATGATCCCGTGGTGATGGTCGAGCGCGTGCGGGTTGACCTCGCTGACGACCAGCGGAACGTCGTCCTGCATGCGCCAGCGCGAGGAGTTGTCGACGACCACCGCACCGGCGTCGGCGAATCGCGGCGCCCACTCACCCGAGGTTGAGCCACCCGCCGAGAACAGCGCCAGGTCGAAGCCCTGGATCGAGGCCTCATCGAGACCCTGCACGGTTAGATTGGTGCCGTCGGGGCCTGCGCCCTCGAGCACCCGCCCGACCGATCGTGCGGAGGCGAACGCGACGATCTCACTGGCCGGGAATGTGCGCCCGCGCAGCAGACGCAGCATCAGGGTGCCGACCTGGCCGGTGGCGCCGACGACTGCTATCCGATAGCCCTCGCTCATAGGGTTTCAGGGTAACGGTTCGCGGTTTACGACTAGTGGAATACGACTCGTCGCGTAAGGCCTGGCCCTTGTAACGACCAGGCTCTACGCACCCGTATGGGCGACCATGAACAGGATCGTGATGATCACCAGCAGGTCCATCAGCGCGCCGATCCCGCCGATACGGCGAACCAGCGAGTCGTGCTCGGCACCGTACGTCACCGGACCGTCGCCCGCGGCGGCAAGGTCCTGGTCGGCCACTTCGATCAGGCGCTTCTCGCGCGGACCCAGATAGGCGCCCTCGACGGCGCCGATCACGATCGAGACGGCGAGACCCCACTGCACGAAGAACGAGCTCCACAGGTGCAGATGAGAGGCGAGATAGATGCCGAACACCACGATCGCCGCTACCCCGGGCATGATGACGCGCTGGCTGATCGCATGCAGTGCGCGATACAAGGCGGGCACTGCGCGCGTGTCGGCCCGGGTGATGGTGCCGATCAGGACGGGATAGGCGAACGTCGCGCCGAACGCGAACACGACGGCGATGATGTGCAGGGCGAGGACGACTTCGTAGAAGGCGACGGCTACGAGCACGGGCGCATCCTATTGATGCGGGCGGCGCATGCGTGCGACGAGCCGGCAGGGCGGGAGTTTCGGGCGGCGCATGCGCCGTCATGGGTGGCTGCATGCACTCCGCCGTGGGCGAAGCCTCACATGCTTATAAGCCTGGATCCACCGGTGTTGTCCGGGTTGGGGCGTTGAATGACCTCCTGAATCGGGCTTGGTAGCGACAGATTGAGGCTGTCGCGGCCCGGGATCAGGAGGTCACTCGTATGGTGCAGGATGACGAGCGGGTCGGACTGGACGGTGTGCGGGTTGTTTTTGACGATGATCGTGTGGTTTCGGACGCGGGGATCGCGTTGGTCGCGACGCTCGCGGGGCGGCTCGGGATCGAGGCTCTCGTGGGCCGGTTCGTGAGGCTTCGTCGTGACCGGCCGGGCGCGACGAACGCTGGCAGGAAGGTGATGGCGCTCGTGTTCGCGATGCTGCTAGTGGACGCGTCCGCAAGTCTTGCGGATTATCGGGAGGGATAGCGCCGGGAGCACAGAATTGTGTGTTGTGCCCCGGAGCAGCCAGCATGTGATCGAACTCTCTGAGGAGGAGCGTGCTGAGCTTGAGCGGCGGGCTTGCACGGTCACGATGCCGTTCCGTGTGGTGCAGCGGGCGAGAGTGATCCTGTATGCGGCGGAGGGGATGCAGGACATCGATATCGCCGCCCGGCTGGATTGCTCGCCCGACAGCGTTTCTCGGCGAAGATCCCGGTTCTGCGCTGAACGGCTGGATGGGCTTGAGGATCAAGCGCGGTCGGGTCGACCGCGTCGTTTTCCCCCCGGAACAGGTCGCCGAGGTCAAGGCGATCGCGTGCGAGCTGCCGCGCATCCACGAGCTGGCGCTCTCGCGCTTCTCCCGGGTTGAGCTGCACCGTCTGGTGATCGAGCGCGGCGTCACTGAGGCGTCGGCCTCGACGATCTGGCGCTGGCTGCACGAAGACGCAATCAAGCCGTGGCAGACACGCTCCTGGATCTTCCCGCGCGACCCCGATTTCGCCGAGAAGGCCGCCCGCGCGCTGGACCTCTACGCCCGCACCTTCGAGGGTAAGCGGCTGCGACCCGACGAGTACGTGATCTCGGCCGACGAGAAGACCCAGCTGCAAGCGCTCGGCCGCCATCATGAGACGATCGCCCCGGGCCCGGGGCGCCCCGGGCTGGTCGAGTTTGAGTATCTGCGCGGTGGAACGCTCGCCTACCTCGCTGCGTGGGATGTGCATCACGCCAACCTGTTTGACCGGATCGAGCAGACGACCGGGATCGTCCCGTTCGGCCGGCTCGTGGACCAGGTAATGAAGGTCGAGCCCTACCGGTCGGCCCGCACCGTCTACTGGGTCGTGGACAACGGCTCCAGCCACGCCTGCAAGACCTCCGTCAAGCGGATGGCCGAGGCATACCCAAACGCGAGGCTGATCCACCTCCCCGTCCACGCCTCCTGGCTGAACCAGATCGAGATTTACTTCTCGATCGTGCAGCGCAAGGCGCTGACCCCCAACGACTTCGCGACGCTGCCCGAACTCGCCAGACACCTGATGGACTTCGGGCAGCACTACCGCACGTTCGCGCGACCATTCGAGTGGACCTTCACCCGCACCAAGCTCGACGCCGTCATCGACAAGATCACCCGCCACGAACCCCAGCCCCTGGCGCTCGCCGCTTGAGCCGCATCACTTCCGGACACGTCCACTAGTAGTGCTTCGTTAGGTTGGAGGTGTTTGTGCTTGGTTCTTGAATCTCTGGTTGATGCTGTTGTCGATTGGGGAGGTCAAGATGGGGGTTGTGGCTGGTCTTTCGCGGGGTGAGCTTGCGCGTGTGCGGGGGCGGCTGGAGGAGTTCGCTGGGGAGATGTTCGACTCGATGCGTCGGAAGGACCAGCGGCGTTGGGGCGAGGTGTATCTGCGCGGGCTGATGCTGGATGGCAAGCGTAAGTCGATCGAGCCGATGGCCGCACGGTTGGAGGACGGGGACGAGCAGTGTCTGCAGCAGTTTGTGAATCAGTCGCCGTGGGATTGGCGGCCTGTGCGTAGGGAGCTGGCGGCCCGCATGAGCGTCGAGATTGAGCCCGAGGCGTGGATCGTTGACGACACTGGGTTTCCGAAGTTCGGGAAGATGTCGGTCGGGGTTGCGCGCCAGTATTCCGGGGCGCTTGGGAAGGTCGGTAACTGCCAGCTCGGGGTGTCGATCAACGCCGCTTCAGAGCGGGCGTCGTGCCCTGTTGACTGGCGGCTGTTCATCCCCAAGGAGTGGGACGAGAACAGCGAGTCAAACCGGGATCGGCGCGAGAAAGCCAAGCTGCCGCAAGATGAGCACCACGTCGAGAAATGGCGGCAAGCGCTTGAGATGATCGATGAGCTGATCGGCTGGGGAGTCGAGCCGCCGGTGATTCTCGGCGACGGCGCGTATGGCGATATCACCGAGTTCCGTGGTGAGCTCCAGGAGCGCGAGCTGCAGTATGTGTTAGACGTCAAGGGTGCCACGTCTGCCTATAGCGAGGAGGTGGCGCCCGAGCTCCCGGAGTGGAAAGGGACCGGCCGCCCGCCCAAGCCGCGCTACCGCCAGGAGCCGTCTTCGCTGAAGGCGCTAGCGCTCGCTGCCGGCAAGCAGGCCGCCCAGACAGTCACATGGCGGGAGGGCACACGCGGCAGCATGACCTCGACGTTCTTGGCGCTGCGAATCCGCCCCGCGAACGTTCAGCTGCGCAACAACGCCAACAGAAACGGCGAGGAGATCCCGGCCTGCTGGCTGCTATGCGAGTGGCCGCCCGGCAAGGACGAGCCGACCAAGTACTGGCTCTCCAGCCTCCCGCCCGACACACCACTAAAAACGCTGGTGAAACTAGCGAAGCTGCGCTGGCGGATCGAGCACGACTACCGCGAGCTCAAGGACGCGCTCGGCCTCGACCATTTCGAGGGCCGCACCTACCGCGGCTGGCACCACCACGTCACCCTCGTTTCCATCGCGCACGCCTTCCTCACCCTGGAGCGAACCCGGCACCCTCAAGCCAGGGCGGCAGCCTAACCCTCTTCCGGGTCGTCCGGGAGCTACAAACGCTCCTGGCCTGCTGGCACGGAACCTGCCCCACCTGCCACACACAGCTGCCGCCCGACCACCACCTACACCCACCCCCAACCTAACGGAGCACTACTAGGCGCTGACTGCATTGATGATTGTGATGTGCTGCGGGCGGGCCGCACGCGCCGATTGCTGGGTGGCTGGCTGCCGGCACCGTCGACGTTGGGGACGTTTTTGCGGGCGTTTACTTTTGGGCATGTGCGCCAGCTCGACCGGGTGCTCGCAGAGTCGTTGACACGCGCGTGGTGGGCGGGTGCCGGCCCGGGCGTCGAGCGGCTGATCGTTGATGTGGACAGCTTCATCGGGCAGACCTACGGCAACCAGAAGGAGGGTGTCGGTTTCGGGTACACCAAACAGCGCGGGTATCACCCGCTGCTCGCGAGCCGCGCAGGCACTGGCGAGGTGCTGCACGTTCGGCTGCGCAAGGGACAGGCGAATACGCAGCGCGGCGTTGTGCGCTTCGCCGAGGAGCTAATCGCGCGCGTCAAACGAGCAGGCGCTGCCGGCGAGAAGCTTTTCAGGGCCGACTCGGGGTTCTGGAACCGCAAGCTGATCGCGAGGCTTGAGAGCGCCGGCTGGGGCTACTCGATCAGTGTGCGCCTGCAGTTCTGGGTTCCCGCCGCGATCAAACAGATCCCGGAGTCGGCGTGGCAGCCCTTGGAGGACTACTCCCAAGACGGCGAAGCGCAGATCGCTGAGACGACCACTCACGGACGACGGCTGGTCGTGCGTCGCACCCGACTCATCGGCGCGCAAGCAGAGCTGTGGCCGGACTGGCGGTATTTCCCGTTCATCACCAACCGCACCGAGGCGTTGGGGGTCGTGGAGGCTGAGCACCGCCAGCACGCCGTCGTGGAGCTCACGATCCGCGACCTCAAAGACCAGGCGCTCGCGCACTTTCCCTCCGGCCAGTTCAACGCGAACAGCGCCTGGACAGTGATCGCCTGCATCGCGCACAACCTGCTGCGCTGGACCAGCGCGATCGGGCTCTCCGGCGAGACCGTGCGCGTCGCGCGCACCATGCGCCGCCGGCTGCTCCAGATCCCGGGCCGGCTGACCCGCACGGGACGCCAATGGACACTTCACCTTCCCGCTCGATGGCCATGGCAACACGACTTCACCAGTGCGCTCGCCCGCATCCGCGGACTCCCAGAACTCACCTGAGCGCAAACCGCCGCGATCAGAGAACCAGCTGAGCCGCCACTCAACACCGAAGGCTCAGTGCTGCCCAAAACACGTTGCCAGGGGCCTCCAAAAGGACGCCATCGCTCCCACACACCGACCAACACCAGCACGGCACCCGAAAACCACGCCAACGACACCAATCACCCACAACCAGGTCATCCCGCGGTGGATCCAGGATAAGAAGCTGATGTTGTTCCGTTCGGCGCATGCGCCGAACGGCCGGACGGTGCATGCACCGTCCGGAGGAGCCGCACATGTGCGGCTCCTGGTAGGGCCGCATGCGGCCCTGCCTGCCCACAGAGCGAACTCCTTACGCCGACGATTTAGACGTTATTCAAAGATTACGCCGATTATTTCGACATAATGGATGTTATGCCTCGCCTTATGACGACGTTTTCGCTGGAGGCTCAGCCCGAGACATTCTTTTCTACGACTGCAACCTCGCGCGCGATTCGCCGTCTGCTCGAGGCCGGCGAGGTGCGTTACGTCGCGGGACGGCTGTATACGAAGAACCTCGCCGATCCGTTCGAGGATGTGATGCGCCGGCGGGTGTGGGACATCGCGGCGGGATACTTTCCCGGCGCGGTTGTAGCCGATCGCAGCGCGTTCGATCTGCGGCCGTCGGGCAAGGAGGGCTCGGTGTTTCTGTGCTCCAACACGCGGCGGGTGGTGCGCCTGCCGGGCTTGGTGCTCAACTGCCGGCGAGGACCCGGCCACTCAAGCGGCGATCAACCGTTCATGGGCGGCGGGCTCTATTTGAGCTCCTGGCCGCGGAGGTTTCTCGAGAACATGCGCCCATCACGCGCACGCACTGGAGTCAGCCGCACGCTGAGCGCCGCCGAGCTGGAGCGACAGTTGCAGGCGGTGCTCGTCAACCAGGGTGAGTACGAGCTGGACCGCCTACGTGACGAGGCGCGCGCGCTGGCTCACGAGCTCGACGCCGAGCAGGAGAGCGAACGTCTGGCATCGATGGTCGGTGCGCTCCTCGGCACTGGAGAGGGTGCGCTCGTCACCGCGAGCGCTCGCGCCGTGCGTGCGGGTGTGGGCTGGGACGAACGTCGTTTGGCCCTGTTCGACGAGTTGATGAGCGCGCTGAGCGCGCACGTGCCGGCCAACCGGCCCGAGCGTCCTGCGCACACGGGAGCGCCGTTCGCGTTCTTCGAGGCGTACTTCTCGAACTTCATAGAGGGCACGGAGTTTCTCGTCGAGGAGGCCAAGGACATTGTCTTCGCGGGAGCGGTGCCGGTCGATCGGCCTGAGGATGCACATGACATCCTGGGCACTTACGATTTGGTGGCCGACGCCGCTGTTCGCATACGGACGCCGAGCGATTTTGAGACTCTCGAGAACATCATCCGAGCGGATCATGCGCGGATGCTCGCCGCGCGCTCGGAGATGGCCCCGGGCGAGTACAAGACACGCGCCAACCGCGCCGGCCAAACCGAGTTCGTGTCACCGCTGCTGGTGCGCGGCACCCTCGAGCGGGGCATGGAGCGATATCTGGCGCTGCCGAGAGGCCTTCAGCGCGCGGTGTTTGCGATGTTCCTCATATCCGAGGTCCATCCGTTCGCCGACGGCAACGGGCGCGTGGCACGTGTGTTGAGCAACGCCGAGCTGAGTGTCGCCTCCCAGCAGCGGCTGATCATTCCCACAGTGTTCCGCGACGACTATCTGCAAGCGCTGCGCGCGATGTCGCGCCAGGCCAATCCCAGTCCGCTGATTCGGGTGCTCGATCGAGCACAGGACTTCTGCGCTCAGCTCGACTGGACCACGCTCGACCGCGCCGAGACGCAGCTGCGAGACGCGCACGCGTTCGATCCTTCGGCGCAAGCCGACGCGTCCGGCGTCATCCTGCGACTACCCAGCGAACGCTGAACCTCAAAACGTCGGCGTATACCGCCCGAACACGTCGCGCATCGCGCCACAGACCTCGCCGATCGAGCAGCGGTCCTTCAGCGCCTGGCGGATCGACGGGAGCAGGTTCTCGCTGCCTCGCGCCACCTCGCGCAGCTCCTGCAGGCGCCGCTGCGCCAGCTCCTGATCGCGCTCGGCCTTGAACGCGCTCAGCCGGGCGAGCTGTTCGCGCTCTGACTCGGGATCGACGCGCAGCAGGTCGGGGACCTCGATGTCGTCCTCCTGATAGGCGTTGACCCCGACGACGATGTCCTGGCCGATGCGGTAACGCTCCTGATAGCCCCAGGCGGACTCGTCGATCTCGCCGGTGATGAACTCGATCGCGTTGACCGAGCCCCCGAGGGAGTCCACCTTGTCGATCAGCTCGCGCGCGCGCAGCTCGATCTCGTCGGTCAGCGACTCGACGTAGTACGAGCCGGCGAACGGGTCGACGGTGTCGGCGGCGCCGGACTCCGCGGCGAGGATCTGCTGAGTGCGCAGCGCGATCTTGGCGGCGCGCTCGGTCGGCAGCGCCAGGGCCTCGTCGAACCCGTTGGTGTGCAGCGACTGGGTGCCTCCGCAGACCGCCGCAAAGCCCTGCAGGGCGACGCGCACGATGTTGTTCTCAGGCTGCTGCGCGGTGAGCGTGACGCCTCCGGTCTGGGTGTGAAACCGCAGCATCGTCGCCTTCGGGTTGGTGGCGCCGAAGCGCTCGCGCATGATGTGCGCCCACATGCGCCGCGCGGCGCGGAACTTGGCGACCTCCTGAAACACGTTGTTGTGACCGTTGAAGAAGAACGCCAACCGCGGAGCGAACTCGTTGACGTCGAGCCCCTTCTCGATCGCCGCCGTCACGTACGAGATCCCCGAGCACAGCGTGAACGCGACCTCCTGCACGGCCGAGCAGCCCTTCTCGCGAAAGTGGTATCCGGAGATCGAGATCGTGTTCCAGCGCGGAACGTGCTCGTGGCAGTACTGGAACAGGTCGGTCGTCAACCGCATCGTCGGCCCGGGCGGGTAGATGTAGTTGCCACGCGCGATGTACTCCTTGAGCACGTCGTTCTGGGTCGTGCCGCGCAGCTTCTCGCTCGGCACGCCCTGCTCCTCGCCGACCAGCTCGTACAGCAGCAGCAGGCAGGCCGCGGGCGCGTTGATCGTCATCGACGTCGACACCTGATCCAGCGGAATGCCGTCGAACGCGGTGCGCATGTCGTCGACCGTGTCGATCGCCACGCCGGTGCGCCCGACCTCGCCGAGGCAGCGCGGATCGTCGGAGTCCAGCCCGAGCTGGGTGGGCAGGTCGAACGCCATCGACAGCCCGGTGGAGCCCTTGGACAGCAGGTAGCGATAGCGCTCGTTGGACTCGCGCGCGGAGGCATAGCCGGCGTACTGGCGCATCGTCCAGGTCTGCTGACGGTACATCTCGCGGTGCACGCCGCGGGTGTACGGGAACGCCCCGGGCTCGCCCAGGTCGAGCTCCCCGGGCAGGTCGGACTCGGTGTAAAGATCAGCGATCTCGATGCCGGAGTCGGTGAACCGGCGCGGATCGTCGGGCCCGACGATCGGGGCGACGGTCAGGTGTTCCTCGGTGGCGGCCATGGGCAGATGATAAGTGCCCGCGGCTCACAGGACCGGTATCCTGGGCGCGTGCCAACCTGCCTGGTCACCGGAGGCGCGGGGTTCCTGGGATCGCACCTGTGCGACGAGCTGCTCGCGCGCGGGCACAGAGTCATCTGCGTGGACAACCTCGAGACGGGCTCGCTTGCGAACATCGAGCACATCCGGACACCGGAGTTCGTGAGCGTGAACACGGACATCATCGAGCCGTACTACGTCGATGAGCCTGTCGACTACGTCTACCACCTCGCATCGCCCGCGTCGCCGATCGACTATCTGCGGTTGCCGCTGCACACGCTGAAGGTCGGCTCGTACGGCACGCACCACACGCTCGGCCTGGCCAAGGCCAAGCGCGCGCGCTTTTTGATCGCCTCCACGAGCGAGGTATACGGCGACCCGCAAGAGCACCCGCAGACGGAGAGCTACTGGGGGCACGTCAATCCGATCGGACCGCGCGGAGTGTACGACGAGGCCAAGCGCTACGCCGAGGCGCTGACGATGGCCTATCACCGCCAGCAGGGCGTGGATACGGCGATCGTGCGGATATTCAACACGTACGGCAGCCGCATGCGCCCGCACGACGGCCGCGCGATTCCGACGTTCTTACGCCAGGCGCTGGCCAACAGGCCGATCACGGTGTTCGGAGACGGCAGCCAAACGCGGTCGTTCTGCTACGTCAGCGACCTGATCGCGGGCATCATCGCGCTGGCGGAGTCCGGGTATCACGAGCCGGTGAACATCGGCAACCCCGACGAGTTCACGCTGCTGGAGCTGGCCGAGACCGTCAAGGAGCTGACCGGGTCCAGCTCGGAGATCGTGCACGAGGCGCTGCCGATCGATGACCCCAAGCAGCGTCGCCCGAACATCGCGCTCGCACGCGAGCTGCTCTCCTGGTCGCCGGAGGTGTCGCTCAGGGACGGGCTGAGACGCACGATCGAGCAATCGGGGGTCGATCTGCTGATCGGCGGCGGCGCGCGCTGAACCGTCGCGCCCCGTGGCCGGCGCTGCGCTTGCGGCGGGCGGCCTGGCATCGTCGCGCCGTGGAGGCGACACGGTCGGTCGGTCGGCGAAGAACCGGCCGACCGCTACATATGCGAGTCTGAGACGTTGTGAGAGAGATGGGACCACGTTCGGGAACGTCCGCTCCGACCCCGCCTACGACGCCCACCCCACGCTCTCCCTCCGCGCCGGCGCGCTCGCGGCCGTCCAGGCTCGCCCCAGACGCGCCCGCGTCCGCGGGCTCGACGCCGGCGCAGGGGGTGATGTCGGAAGCGACCGCGCGCAAGGAGCACTCCGATCGCGACATGCGCAGCAAGCGCCCGCCGGCGATGTCGTTTTTGCTGCGCATGGACACCGTCCGCCGTGGCGCCCGCGTGGTCTCGCTGCTGGCGCTCGACTTCGTGGGGGTGGCGCTGGCGATATTCACCGCTCTGGCGCTGAAGGAAGCGGTGCTGGGCAGCGCGAATGCGACCCATGCGTACGAGGAGACCAAGCACTTCCTCCCATTCGCATACCTGCTGACGGCGCTCCTGTTCGCCCGCTCGGGACTGTATGCGGCGCGCTCGCAGCGTCCAGGGCTGTCGCGGATCGTGGGCTCGCTGTTCCAGGTCGCCGGCGTGGCGCTGGTGTTCGCCGTGGTCAGCGGCGAACAGTTCTCGAGCTTCTACATCTTCTACGGCTCGCTGGCGTTCGCGCTGCTGTACGTATCGCTGCTGCGCGCAGGCTACGAGGCTGCCACGGGCGTACTGCTGCGGGCCGCCGGATACCGGCGCCGGGCGATGCTGGTGGGCACGGGCACACACATCCGCGACGTCGCGCACGCGCTCGGAGACGGCTCACACCATGCGCCGCTGGACGTCGTCGGGTACATGTCGCTGCGCGCGCTACCGGCCAACGGGCTGCGCTCGCTCGGCTCGCTGGAGAACCTGGCCGAGGTGCTGAAGACCGAGCGGATCGACGAGGTGATCATCGCCGACTCGGACTTTCCCCAGGTCGAGGCGGTCGAGCTGGTCGACCAGTGCCACCGGCAGGGTGTGCGCGTGCGGATCGCGCCCTCGACGATGGAGATCCTGATCCACCGCGCCGAGTTCGTGCCGGGCCAGCGAGTGCCGCTGTTCGAGCTGGGACCGCCCGTGTTCGAGGGCATCGACTTCGCGCTGAAGCGCACGTTCGACCTGATCGGGGCGACGCTGCTGCTGATCGTGCTCAGTCCGCTGTTAGCGCTGATCGTGCTCGCGGTACGCGTGAGCTCGCGCGGTCCGATCGTGTTCCGCTCGACCCGCCGGGGCATCGGCCAGCGGCCGTTCGCATGCCTGAAGTTTCGCACGATGCACACCGACGCCGAGCAGCGCCAGGCCGACCTGGAAGAGCTCAACGAGGCCTCCGGCGCGCTGTTCAAGATCCGTGAGGACCCGCGCCTGACGCCGATCGGGCAGGTGCTGCGACGGTTCTCGCTGGACGAGCTGCCCCAGCTGGTGAACGTGCTGCGCGGAGAGATGTCGCTCGTCGGCCCGCGGCCGCTGCCCGAGCGCGACTACGAGATGCTCGAGGAGTGGCACCGCAAGCGCTACCTCGTGCTGCCCGGGATCACCGGGCTGTGGCAGGTATCGGGCCGCTCGGAGCTCGACTTCGACGACCTCGTCCACCTGGACTTCATCTATCTCGAGCGCTGGTCGCTGGCGCTCGATCTGACGATCATCCTGAAGACGCTCCCCGCGGTCATCTCCCGGCGAGGGGCTTACTGAAGCGGGGGGAGGGCAGGCCCTCCCCCCGTGCCCCCTCCCGCCGTGGAGGGCTCAGGCGTCGGGCCGGCAAAGCCGGCCCTTGCAGCGGACTCTGAGCTCGTGGTTCGAGTTGGGACGAATGGGAAGGTCTACTGGACTGATGGGTATCCGGTTTACTCCGGGAAGCCGCGTGAGTGGGAGATGAGTCCCGGTGGGGATGCCCGAAATTGCCGCCCAGTGGGTGTGGAACCCCTCAATGGTGCGATTTCAAGGGCATCATCCCATCAGACGGAGCTAACCGGATACGCACTACTGGACTTCTCCCACCCACTACCGGGCTCAAGACACCCCGCGGTCATCTCCCGGCGAGGGGCCTACTGAGCCTGCCTACGCACGGGCGTTCCGGTCGCGCGAGGGCGCTTTCGTAGACGCGCCAAGTCTCGCGTCCAACGTCCTGCCAGGTCCAGGCAGGCGGAGTGAGCGAGGGCTGGAAAGCCGTGTCGGCTGTGAGATCGGGCGCCTCCGGGATCACGACCACACGCTCGCGCTCGAAGCCCAGCGCGGCGGCGGCTTCGTGGGCGAGCATCTCGGTGGGGACGATCACGTGGGTCGCGCGCTGCACCGCGAGATGGCGCAGGCGCAGGTGAATACCGCCACCGCGCAAACGCTCGCTCAGGCGGGTGAGCGCGCCCAGGTCATGGATTGTCACGACCATCGGGCACGGGCTGTGCAGCATCGCGCCCTGCATCCACGGCGCGTGGAACACGTCGGCCTGGCGTGGACGGTGCGTCTCGACGATCTCTCCGCGCGTGCCGCCGGTGTCGCGCAGCGCGCGCAGCAGGCAGCGGGCGTAGCGCCCGACGCCGCGCGGGTCCGTGGACGGGCGGCTGTCGAACGCGACCCTCATGAGGGTGTCGTCTCAATCGTCCCAATCGTCCCCTGAGACTCAAGCTCCGCCCGGAAGGCGAGCGCAATCCGAACGTGCACTCAGGCAACATAAACGGTTCGCGCAGAGTTGTGCACGTATGACAGCTTCGCTGCACGGCGTTAGCCTTTTCGTCGCATGCCCTCGCGTACGTACCACGAGTCGCTCTGGGAGACCGTGCCCGCTGGGCTCGAGCCGCCCGACTTCGCTCTGCGCAGGCGCTTCCTGCTGAAGCACGTCGCCGCGGGTGAGCGCGTGCTGGATGTCGGCTGCGGCGAGGGCCGGTTCGCGAGCGAGCTCGTCTCGGTCGGGACGTCGGTCGTGGGGATCGATGTCGCCGAGGAGCCGCTGCGCCGCGCGCGCGAGCGCGACCCCCGGCTCGACCTGCGGCTGGTGCGCGACGACGGGCCGTGGCCGCTGGACGATGCGAGCATCGACGTGGTCTGGGCGGGCGAGACGATCGAGCACGTCGCGGACACCGCCGCCTGGCTGTCGGAGTGCCGGCGCGCGCTGCGCCCGGGCGGGCGCCTACTGCTGAGCACGCCTGACCATGGACGGCTGGCGATGCTGTGGCTGGCCCTGTCGCGGCGAGCGTTCGAGCGCCACTTCGACCCGCGCGCGGATCACCTGCGCTTCTACACGCGTGCCGGTCTCACCCGGTTGCTCGAGGATTTCGGCTTCGCAGAAGTCGCAGTACGCGCTGTCGCAGGGCCGCCTGGTGCGCGACGGCTGCTGCTTGCCCGGGCCGCACGATCACGGTGGTAGGCGAACGCGACCGGCTGGACACGCTCTCTGAGCCGAGGGCGTTGACGTGCCTCCTGGTACGGGCGGCGACGTGTCTTCTCGTACGGGAAGAGCCCCGACCGCCGGGCGTGACCCCGACGCTGGCCGTGCCAGACGCGCGCAACGCCTGGACGTACTCGTTCTGGATCGCGATCGCTTCGGGATCGCCGTACGCGATCGCTTCGGGTGCGATCGACTCCGGGTTCAGATAGATCGCCGCCTGCAGCTCCTTCAGAGCGGCCGCCGGTTCGCTGGCGAGGTCATACCGGGCGAGCGTGAGCCATGTCTGCGGGTTGGAGGGCTGCAGGCGCACCGCCCGCTGCAGCGTCGCCTTCGCCAGCGCGCTCTCGCCCGCGGCCTGCTGGATCGCTGACAGGGTGAACAGCGCCTGCGCTGACAGCGGGTCGCGCGAGACGGCCGTCTGCGCCTTGGTGAGCGCCCCCCGGGGGTGGTCGGCGAGCAGGCCGAGCGCTTCCTGGGAGGCGTCGACCGAGCGCTGAGGCTGCCACTGCGACCAGGCCGCGAGCAGGGCGGCGATCACGGCGGCCGTGGCCACGCCCACGCGCATGGGACTGACCTCGCGCCATGAGCGGGGCATGCGCACGCCCGGTCCCGCGCCCGCTTCCCCCGCCGCCGGCGCTCCTGCGGGAACCGCTGGCAGCGACGCTGGCGTCCCTGCGGCCTGGCTGCCAAGACCTGGAGGCGCCGCCGCGGTCGCCCATGCGCGGGCGGACGCCGAGTCGCTCCTGGATGCGTCCAGCGGACCGCGGCCGGCGAGCCACCCGGCGCACACCAGCGCCACGAACGCGTCGCCCGGCACGTACCAGGTCCAGTCCACGAACGAGTGCACTCCGAACACGACCACCAGGCAGAGCATGCTGAGCATGCCGATGCGCTCGGGGGTGTATCGCGTGAGATCCGGCTCACCCGGCGCGGTGACGGGCCCCTTCAGGCTTCGCCACCCCGGCCGCGCGCCCGCGCCGAGGTCCAGCCATGTCCCCCAACTCGTCCAGCGGCGGTTGAACGGGTGCGTCGGGCGGCCGGCCGCGGCCATCCACGTGAGCAGCAGCGCGAGCGCCAGCACCAGCCCGACGGCGCCGAGATCGGCCAGCGTCTGCACGACGAACCCGTGCGCGTGCTTGACTTCGAGCGTCGCCGTGCGGTAGCGCAGGCGCGCCGTCTCGTATCCCGCCGCTCCCGCGCCGAGCACGGGGTGGGCGTCGAAGACCTGCAGCGCCTCCTTCCAGTAGCGCGCACGCACGCTTGCCACCGCCGTCAGGCGCCCGGGAGTGTTCGGGGGCGGTTTTGCATTGGGGTTCGTCAGGCGCGAGACCGCGTGGGAGATGCTGCCGTCCAAGCCGCGATGGCTGTGCGCGAGCGCGCCCGCGAACCCGACCAGCCCGAGCACGATCAGAGCCAGCAGGACGGCGCCGGCGCGAGTGCGCGCGCCGGACGACAGCGGCCGCCGGCCGGTTAGGAAGCCGATCGCTATCCCCGCGAGCGTGAGCAGCACGATCATCGCGACCAGCAGCGTCCCCAGCTGGTGGCCGGCCGCGGCGCGTTCGCCGAGCGCGATGTTGTCGGTCGTGAGGGCGTGCCGCGAGAAGTCCCAGCCGACGACCGCGCCGGCGCCGAGCCCGCCGACGATCAGCACCGCCGCCCCGCGCAGGCGCAGCGGCACGATGCACATCCACAGCGCCAGGCCGATCGCCAGCGCGATCAGCGCGCCGCGCGAGTAGGCGAGCATCAGCGTCACGAGCATGACGCCCATCGCCGGATAGGCCAGGGCGCTCAGCAGCGCGTGTCCGGCGCGACGCGCGCCCAGCCACATGCAGCAGACGATGCCCATCGCGGCCGTTAGGCCGATCGCGTTCCAGTAGCCGTACGGTTCCTCCAGTCGCGCGTACGTGTTCGCCGGCGCGAGCCTGCCCGGGAACACCTTCGTCGCCAGCGCGTACCCGCACACGACCACCGCCGCCAGCGCCACCCCGCCGAGGATCGCGGGCCAGCGCTCGGGCGCCAGGCGCCCGAGCGCCACCGACGCGCCGAACACGGCGCTGTAGGCGAGCAGCCGCTCGGCGTCCTGCCAGCTGATGTCCGGCTGCACCGACCATACGACCGACAGCCCGCTGAGCACGGTGAACGCGATCAGCAGCCCGACCGGCCACAGCCCGTGCTTGGGTCCCTCGACGAGCGAGCGCACCGCGGGTGTGAGCACGACCGCGCTCGCCACCACCAGGCCGGCGGCGAGCGTCAGCACGATCTCGGTCGTGGTCATCGATTCGAGGTTGAGCCCGCCTTTGGCCAGGAACGTGACGAAGCACACGGCTCCTGCGGTCAGCAGCGTCGACCACCACAGAGCATCGACGCGCAATGCCCGCCGCCACGCGCTCGGGCGCAGTCCGGTCTCGCCTGTGCTGGCGGGTGTCGCCGCCGGAGGCGGTGACGAGCCCAGCGCCGGGCGCGGTTCAGCTGGGATGGTGGACATGGCAGACACTGCCGGCAATCGGGGTGGGCATGACGGTCGGGTTGGGCGTGGCGATCGGAGTGGGCGTGGCGATCGGAGTGGGCGTGAAGATGGGGGTGGGCGTGAAGATGGGGGTGGGCGTGAAGATGGGGGTGGGCATCGACACGGGTCGGTGGCTGTGGGACATGCTCAGATCTCTACTGGCCGCGGCGGGCCCGGACGCGGTTGCGGATGCCTGCGCCCGCCACCAGCAGCAGGCAGACCAGCAGGAACGCGACGGTCGCGAGCAGAGGAGTCGGCAGTGAGCTGAGGGCGGAGGCGATATCGGCGTGCACCACCCCCGGATGGACCGTCTGGGCGCCGACCTGCAGCGGGGCCGAGCCCGCGTTGTGCGCATGTGAGATCGCCTGCTGCTCAGACGGGGTCGGCGTGACCGCGCTGGTCGTGGGCGTTGTGGTTGCGGCGGACGTGCTCGTGCCGTGTCCCGCCCCGGCTGCCGCCAGCTGGGCCTGGCGAATGAGCGAGGCGCAGTTCGAATACTCTTCGGTTCCGGCGCTCAGGTCTTTCAGCGCCTGCCTGTATGCGCTCTGGCTGAAGCCGCTCAGCGACTGTCCGTGGGTGCAGCGCCGGATGATCTGTTCGCCGACATCGGCCTGCGCGGGCGCGGCGATCGACACGAGCGCCAGCAGGATGATCGGTGGTAGCACGCGTTGCGGGAGGGCGATCCTCATGTGTGAACACGCAAACCTAGCAACGCGTCCGGGAGAGGTTGAGGGTTGACAGAGCGCGGGAGAAGCCCTCGGCCCAGGCGTCGTGGGTATAGGCGCGCACGTCTCGCGCTCCAGCCGCACCCAGGCGCGTGCGCAGCCCGGAGTCTGAGGCCAGGCGGACCATCGCGTCCGCGAGCGCAGCGCTGTCACCGGCGGGTACGACCAGGCCGTTGTGCCCGTCGCGTACCAGCCCGCCCGCGACCGCGCCGACGGCGTCGCTGGCGATCACCGCCAGCCCCCGGCTCATCGCCTCGTTGACGACCAGCCCCCACGGCTCGCGGAACGTGCGTGTCCGGATCGAGGGCGCCACCAGGATGTCTGCGTCGGCATACATCTCGCGCAGTCGCTCGGGCGCGACGGGCTCGATGCAGCTCACTCCTGCCAGGGCTCGGTTGCGGTTGCAAGCGTCCCGCTTCGTCCTGGATCGCCACGAGCCCACCGCGCCGCCGGCTGGGACCCAAGGGGGGCTGGATCCCACGCCGACGAGGACGAGCGCGGCGGTTGGCGCCTGCAGGCCCGATAACCGCCAGGCCTCTATCAGCGCCCCCACTCCCTTTTCCCGGTCGGGCCGGCCCGCAAACACGAGCTTCACGTTCGCCTCACCGGGCCACGCCGGATCTCGTGGAGCGGCCGTGACCGGAGCGCTCCAGAAGGCGTTGTCAACCGACTGCGGCGCGACGTGCACGTCGCGCGCGCCCCTCGCCCGCACGTAGGCGCTGACATGCGGTCCGTATGTGACGACCGCATCGGCCGAGCGATACAGCCGTCGCAGCGCCAGGTAGCTGAGCAGGTGAGCGGCGCTGCGCGGATGCGCCCACAGCGACGTCCACAGGATCAGCGCCGCCCCCGCGCGCCGCGCACCCGCCCAGGTCGCAGGCAGGGCGACGCGCCCGCCGGCGGAGCACACGACCGCGCGGTAGTCGCCACTCGCCGCCAGCCGTGCCGTCTCGTGCTGGCGCACATAGCGGTGCGGGAACGGGAGCTCCGCGCCGGACGGCCGTGCGCTCGACGACTCGCCGAGCGGGCTGGGGCCGTGCTTGGAGCGACCTCCGAACAGCGCGTACTCGACGTTCTCGAGCTCGTTCAGTCGCGCAAACGCGCCCACCCGGTCCGGCGGCGCGTGGCCGGTGACGAACAGGACCGGCTTCATCGCGTCCCTCGCGCGGACGCTGCTCGTGGCGAGCGGGCATATGCCCGCGCGTGACCGCAGGTCGCATAGCGTGGGGGAGGCCTCATCGCAACGCGTGCTCGTAGGCGGCCAGCGTCTGGCGGCCACAGCGCTCCCAGGTGAAGTTCGCGGCAACGCACGCACGCGCCCGGACGCCCGCCTCGCGCAGCCGGTGCGGGTCTGACAGCAGCTCGTCGATGCGCTGCGTCAGCCGCTCGATGTCGCCGGGGGGCACGAGCACGAACCCGTCGCCGGCCGCCGCGATCTCCTCCGGGCCGGGCTCGCCGCGGCAGCCGATCGCCGGCACGCCGCCGGCCATCGCCTCGATGTAGGCGACCCCGAACGCCTCCTCGGTCGAGGGCATCACGAACAGCGTGCCCCGCTGCGCTTGGGCCACCGCCTGTGACGGCGCCAGCTGCCCGCGGAGGTCGACGCGGTCGCTCACGCCCAGGCGCGCCGCGAGCCCTTCCAGGGCGACCCGCTCGGGGCCGTCGCCGACGATCTCGTAGCGCAGCGTCGGATGCCTGCGCCCGAGCACCGCCAGCGCGCGCAGCACATCGGCATGGCGCTTGCGTGCGACGAGATGACCGACGGTCACGAGCGTCGGCGGTCCCTCGCGCCGCGGTGGACGCGACATGTCGAGCAGATCGGCGCCCAGGTGCACGACGCGCGTCTCGCTCGCGCCGTGTGCGCGGCACAGCTCGGCGATGCCCTGGCTGTTGGCCAGCACCACTCGCGCCGCTCCCAGCCCGCGCGCCACGGCTGCCACGCCCGCGGCGCTCCCTCGCGGCGCCGCCGCGGCCGTGTAGCAGCACATCGCCGCCGTGCACCGACACCACCAGCGGCACGTCCACGCGAGCCCTGCGCACGGCATCGCCTGCCGGCACCGCGTTGTGGGCGTGCACCAGCTCGAACGGGAACGTCCGTCTCAGCCTGCGCAGCGCCAGCCCCAGCGCGGGCGCCGCCCACGCTCCCCAGCTGGCGTACGCGCGCGGGCGGGGCGGTGAGACGTAGGACACGTAAGAGACGGGCAGCCCGTCGCGCGTCTGCCTGTGCGGCTCGCGCATGCGCTCCGCCCAGCTCTCGCGCGACGGCGCTCGGGCCCTCGCGGAGCGCCGCTCGTGGCGGCACCAGCCGGTGCAGCACGAGCACCTGCACCTCCGCGCCCGCGTCGCGCGCGGCCAGCGCCTGGCGGTGGGCCCACACGCCGAGCACCGGATCGCGGCGGCTCGGGTAGAACTCGGCCACGACCGCTACCTTGCCTTGGCCGCCGTCGCAGAGATCTCTGCGGCCGTCACGGTCAACGCGGGTGTCGGCGCTCACCAGCGGCGGTGCGTCGTAAGGGTTCGCTGCAGCTCGGCGGCGGGCACGTACGGCTGCTGCGCGAGAAACTTGCGTGCCTCGGCGACGGCCGCCTCGTGCGAGTACGCGCTGGCGGCTGGCGCTGCGCGATGGCCGATCGCGACGGCGTCGATCACGCCGCAGCGCCAGCAGCGCTCGCGCGCCAGCGCCGCCCAGTGCGCGTCCAGGCCCCAGCCCATGCGCAACGGTGGGAACGGCAGCAGCGTGTCGAACGTCGCGCTCGCGAATGCGGTCACCGGGCCGATCTCCACGAAGCTCGTCTCGCGCACGACGCTCCCCGGCCGGCGCCTGGTGACCGGCCACGCCGCGTGCGAGCTCAGGCGGTGTGCCGGCTGGGCCAGCTGCAGCTCAGAAGCGCTCGGCCAGGAACAGCAGCCGGTCGAGGAACCCGCGCGGCAGCTCGATGTCGTCGTCGAGCACCAGCAGCCAGTCGCGCCCGTCCGGCGGATGCTCGGCGAGCAGCCGGTTGAGGTTCTCGAACTTCCCCAGCTCCCCCGGCGGGCACGTGCGCAGCTCGACCTCGTGCCGTGAGCGCAGCAGCTCGGCGCGGATACTCGCGGCCAACGTCGCGTGCTCCGGGCGGACCACGCCCAGGGCGAGCACCCTGCGCAGCGGCGGCGCGTGCCGCGCAGCAAGGTCGAGGCGCAGACGCCCGGCGCTCGCGATCTCCGCATGCGTCGGCAGCTCGGTCGCGCGCGCCGCGCAGCACGCCGTCCATGCCTCCCACCGTTCCGCTCGTGCCCGACAGGAAGTCCTCGGCGATGTCGCCCTCGGCGATGTGCCCCACTCGGATCCCAACCCGCGCGCCGTGGCGCCGGCGGCGCCCGACGTCCCGGCGGCGTGCCGGAGCACCGCGTTCGCGCTGCGCGTTCGCTGCGCATTCGCGCACGCGCCCGGCGCTGTGCGCGACCATCGTCAGTCCCGCCGGGCAGCCCCTGCGCACGACGTGCCATGCGCAGCCGGCGAATGTCGCCAGCTCACGCCCCAGCGAGGGCGCCTGGTCGCGCTGTGCGTCGAACCGCCGTGCGGCTCTGCCGCGCGCATGCTGGGCTCGCGCGAGCGCTCGCAGCCGCGCGTCCCGTCCCGTTCGGCGGTGATCGACCGCCGCGCCGGCCACGTACAGCACTCGTGCGCCCGGCTCGCGCGCGCGCAGGCGGTCCTGCCACTCCTGCTCGTCGCCTCCATGTTCGAGCGTTACGTCGAACGCGCCCACCCGCTCCAGCGCATCGCGCCTGATCGCCATGTTCGCGCCCCACGCATATGGCGTGCCGGTGTCACTCCCACCGAGATCCAGTGTCGTGATCGGCGCCTTCTCGCGCCCGCAGCCGCGCGGCGGACGGCCTTCCAGGCGGGGCCTGATCGGCCCTGCGAACACGTCCACATCTGGGTGCTCGCGCGCGCCTGTAAGCAGCGCACCCAGCCAGCCGGGGCTCGCTTGGATGTCGTCGTCCACGAACGCCACCAGCTCGCCCTCGGAGCGCTCGACGCCGGTGTTGCGCGCCACATTCAGCCCCAGCTCGCGCTCGTGCGGCTCGTATCGCGCGCCAAATCGCTCCGCCAGCGCCCGCCCCTCGGGAGAGGGTCCCGCGTCATCGATCACCAGCACCTCGGCGCCCGCCGCACGCGCCTGCGGGGCGATCGACGCCAGCGCCACCTCCAGGTATGCCGGGCGCCCGCGCGTGGGGATCACGATCGAGGCGGGTATCGGTTTGGGCGAGACGTGGGACTCATGACTCGCAGAGAGTCTAGGTTTGATCCCGCGATGGTCCTGTTCCTGCACAACCGCTACCGCACCACCGGCGGTGAGGAGCGCACGGTCGAGGATCTCCTCTGGCTCGTCCGCGAGCACCTGGGCGAGCCCGCCGAGCTGCTCGAACGTGACTCGGCGTCGCTCGGCCGCGGTCGCGCGGCGCTGGGACTGCTGCGAGGAGGACTGCAGCCCGGCGATGTCGCACGGGCTGTACGCCTCAGCGGCGCTCGGGTCGTGCACGCCCACAACCTGCACCCTGCGCTCGGCTGGCGCGCGCTCGCGGCGGCGCGCGCGGCCGGCGCGCGCGTGGTTCTGCACCTGCACCAGTACCGGCTTGTCTGTGCGATCGGCGTGTGCTTCACCCGCGGGGCGGAGTGCACGCGCTGTCACGGCCGCGACACGCTCCCGGGCGTGCGCCTGAACTGCCGCGGCAGCCTGCCCGAGGCGGCCGCCTATGGGGCGGCGCTGTCGCTGTGGCAGCGTCGCCTGGTCGAGCAGGCCGACGCGCTGATCGTCCCCAGCGCGTTTGCCCGCGAGCGCCTGCGCGCGCTCGGCGCGCCCCTGCCATGGGATCGCGTCCATGTCCTGCCGCCGCCGGTGCGGGCGCTTTCACAGACGGCGCGACCCGCGCTGCGGACCTTGGAAACGCAACCGTCGTCGGCTCGATACGCGCTCGTCGTCTCGCGGCTCGCACCCGAGAAGGGGGTCGACGTTGCGATCGGCGCCTGCCGGCTTGCCGGCATGCCGCTCGTCGTGGCCGGCGACGGTTCCGAGCTGCAGGCGCTGCGCCAGCTGGCCGGCGATGACGTGCGCTTTGCCGGCCGTGTCGACGACGTCGAGCTTGCCCGTCTGCGCGCCGGCGCGTCGATCGCGCTGGTCCCCTCGCGCTCGGCAGAGACGTTCGGCATGGCCGCCGCCGAGGCGATGGCCTGCGGTCTGCCCGTCGCCGCCAGTCGCGTCGGCGCGCTCCCCGAGCTGCTCGACGAGGCATGGCTTGCCTCGCCTGGGGACGCGCCCGCGCTGGCGGAGATCGCCACGCGCCTGGCGGGAGACATTGCGGCGGGGGAGCACGGCCGCGAGCGCGTGCGCGCCATATGCGCCCCCGAGGTGGTTGCGCGCGCGCTGGCGGGCGTATACGACGGCGCGACCATGACGACGGCGTCACCATGACCACGACCGGGGCATAAGCTGCGGCCGTGTCCGCAGCTTCGACCGAGGGTCGCCGTGCCCTGATCACCGGCATCGCCGGCCAGGATGGCTCGTTCCTGGCCGAGCTTCTGCTGGGCAAGGACTACCAGGTGGCCGGGGCTCTGCGCGACCCGGAGCGGCTCGGCTGCTCCGAGCACCTGCGCGCCCGGATCGAGCTCGTGCACGGCGACCTGCTGGCGCCGGAGACCCTGCGCGCCGCGATCGAGCGCGTGCGCCCGCACGAGCTCTACCACCTGGCGGCGCCCTCGTTCGTGCCCGACTCGTGGGATCGTCCGCTGCAGACCGTCCGCGCGATCGCCGGCTCGACCGCCGCGATCCTCGAGGCGGTCCGCGAGCTGGACCCTTCAATACGCGTGTTCGTGCCGGCCTCCGGCGCGATCTTCGGCGATGCGCCCGAGTCTCCCCAGCGCGAGGACACGCCCTGCCACCCGACCTCGCCCTACGCCGTCGCCAGGCTCGCGGCACACCAGCTGGTCGGCGTGCTGCGCGCGCGCGACGGACTGCACGCCAGCTCGGGGATCGTGTTCAACCACGAGTCCGAGCGCCGCCCCGAGCGCTTCGTCACGCGCAGGATCACGCGCGCCGCCGCATCGATCTCGCTCGGACTGCAGCAGGAGCTCGCGCTCGGCGACCTGAGCGCCGTGCGCGACTGGTCGTTCGCGGGCGACATCGTCCACGGCGCCTGGCTGATGCTCCAGCAGGAGCGTCCCGACGACTACATCCTCGCGAGCGGGGTCCCTCACACCGTGGCGGACTTCGCGCGCGCCGCGTTCGCGTGCGTCGACCTGGACGCCGAGCGCCACATACGCGTCGACCCCGCGCTCGTGCGCCCCGCCGAGGGCGTCCCCAGCGTCGGCGATCCGTCCAAGGCCCGCGCGCATCTGGGCTGGACATCGCAGGTGAGCTTCTCTCAGCTGGTCGAGCGCATGGTTCGGGCCGACCTGCGCGAGCTGCAGGAGACGCGGGCGCGGCTCTGAGCGATCCCGTGCTCGGGTGGATGTACGGCTGGGCAGCGTCGCGCACGTCTCCTACACTCCCCAACCATGACCACGGGCCCAACAGTCGGCGTCATCGGACTCGGCTATGTCGGCCTGCCGCTTGCGGTCGCATTCGCCGAACAGGGCTGCGATATCGTCGCGGTCGACGTCGACTCGCGCAAGATCGATGCGATCCAAGCGGGCGACTCCTACATCGAGGACGTTCCCTCCGAGCAGCTGCGCGGCGTCGCCGAGCGCATTCATGCCTCCACCCACTACTCCCGCCTGGCCAAGGCCGACGCGGTGCTCGTGTGCGTGCCGACCCCCTTGACGCGCAACCGCGAGCCGGACCTCGGCCCGCTGATCGACTCCACGCGCGCGCTCGCCGAGGTGCTCCAGTCCGACCAGCTGGTCGTGCTGGAGTCGACCACCTATCCCGGCACCACCCGCGAGCGCGTCGCGCCGCTGCTGGAGGAGTCCGGCCTGGCGGCCGGCCGCGACTTCCACCTGGCGTTCTCGCCCGAGCGCGTGGACCCCGGCCGCACCGACTACACGCTGCGCACGACCCCCAAGGTGATCGGCGGGCTGACCGACGCCTGCGCCGAGCGCGCGGAAGCGCTGTACGGGATGGTCTGCGACACGCTCGTGCGCGTCTCCAGCCCCGAGTCCGCGGAGCTGACCAAGCTGCTCGAGAACATCTTCCGCTCGGTCAACATCGCGCTCGTCAACGAGCTGGCGATGCTCACCGACCGCATGGGCATCGACATCTGGGAGGTCGTCGACGCGGCCGCCACCAAGCCGTACGGGTTCATGCCCTTCTCGCCCGGTCCCGGCATGGGCGGACACTGCCTGCCGGTCGACCCCTTCTACCTGAGCTGGCGCGCGCGCGAGTTCGACATGTCCACGGAGTTCATCGAGCTCGCGGGCAAGGTCAACCAGCAGATGCCCTACCACTGCGTCGCCAAGGTGCAGCGGGCTTTGAACGATGCCGGCCTGCCCGTCAAGGGCGCGCGCATCGCCGTGCTCGGTGTCAGCTACAAGCCGGGCGTCGGCGACATCCGCGAGTCGCCCGCCCTGAAGATCGTCGAGCTGCTGTGCGACGCTCGGCGCCGACGTCCGCTATCACGACCCCCACGTGCCCACCCTGGTCGAGTTCGACCTGCGCAGCCTCCCGCTCGAGGAGGCGCTGGCCGATGCCGATCTCGCGCTGATCGTCACGGCGCATCCCAGCGTCGATCACGAGCTGGTGTCCAGGCGCGCCCGCCTGGTGGTCGATCTGCGCGGCGTCACGCGCTCGTTTGCCCGGGCCGGCAACGTCGTGCGGCTGTGACCGGGCCGTGCTGAGCTCCGATCCCCGCGCACCGGGCCTGATGCTCGGCGAGAATGTGCTCGTCGGCGAGGACGTCACATTCGGTGCCCATGTGGTCGTTCACGACGGCGTCGTCATCGGCGACGGCTGCATCGTCGAGGACCATGCGATCCTCGGCAGGCGCCCGCGCCTGTCCGGCCACTCCTCCGCGCGCGGTGACGTCGGGCGCCTGACCGTCGGCGAGCAGGTGACGGTCTGCGCCGGCGCGATCGTGTTCGCCGGCGCCGGTATCGGCGACGGGGCGATCCTCGGCGACCAGTCGTTCGTGCGCGAGCGCTCCACCGTCGGGCCCGGCTCGGTCGTCGGCCGAGGCAGCGTCGTCGACAACGACGTCACGATCGGTGTCCGCGTGCGCGTGCAGACGAACGTCTATCTCACCGCGTTCTCCGTCGTCGAGGACGATGTCTTCGTCGGTCCCTGTGCGATGACCACCAACGACGACACGATGGCCCGTCACGACCCCGACTATGTCCTGCGCGGCGCCACCCTGCGGCGAGCCTGCCGTATCGGCGGCGCCGCCGTCCTCACCCCGGGCGTGGAGATCGGCGAGGAGGCGTTCGTCGCCGCCGGCGCCCTCGTCACGCGCGACGTGCCGCCTCGCGCGGTCGTCATGGGCGTCCCCGCGCGGGTCGTGCGCGAGGTTCCCGACGAGGATCTGCTGGATCGCCGGCGCTAGAGCGAGCTGCCCCGACGGGGCCGTCAGTCGCGGCGCAGCGGGTTCTCCCAGCGCACACCCTCGAAGCGAGCGAAGTCGCGGTCGGTGCTGCACACCGTGAGCCCATGCTCGATCGCGAGCGCCGCGAGATGCGCGTCGGTGGTGAGGCTGGCCTGCGTCTCTTCGGCCAGCAGGCCGGAGATGATCTCGCGATGGCGATCGGTGGGTATCGGGATCCAGGTTTGTGGCAGCTCCAGCCACGACTCCACCCGCGCCCAGGCCCGCTGCAGCGGGATCGGTTTCTGCGCCACGACAGGGCTCCCCATCAGACGGACGAAGCCCAGCAGGGTGGGCCACGCAAGTCCCACCCTGGCCGATCCGTTGAGAACGTCCTCGAACCAGACGCGTGCGCCCTCGTGCTGAGGTGACTCGGGGGCGTGCGCGTAGACGAGAAGGTTGACGTCCAGCAGGATCAACGAACCCTCAGCTTCGCCACGGTCCCTCGGCGAGATCCAGCGCGGCGCTCACGTCGTCAACGTCGATCAGCAGCTCGCCGATGTCCAGCGGCTGCACCCGGAAGCGGTCGTCCGTCACGGGCTTCTCGTCCGCGTGCCGAAGGCCGACCCGGATCAGCTCGTTGACCTCTTGCTTGAGGGTGTGGTTACGACGGCGCCGACGATGCGCGATCGCCGCGGCGACATCCTCGTCGAGGGTCAGAGTGGTCCTCACGCATCAAAGCATAGACCATATGATGCTTTGATGTGCATAGTAGGAGTCAGATCATGACCCGGTCCGCGCCGCCGCCACGACCTCGTCGGCCTGCGCGCGTGTCAGCACCGGGCTCATCGGGATCGCCAGGTGCGTTCTCGCCGCCTCCTCTGTGCCCGGCAGCTCCACGCCCGCGCCCCATGCGCGCATCGCCTGCTGACGGTGCACCGGTGTGCGGTAGTAGGCCTTGCAGCCGATCTCCGCGTCCTCGAGCGCGGATTGCAGTCGCTCGACGTCAGGGTGGCCCACGACGTACAGGTGCCACGCGGGCCCGCTGCCGTCGGTGGGCCGCGGCAGCTTCACCAGCTCGCCCAGCCCCGCCTGCTCATAGTGCTTTCCCGCCGCGCGTCGCCCGTCCGCCCATGCGTCCAGATGCGGCAGCTGCACGCGCAATATCGCCGCCTGCAGCTCGTCCAGCCGCGAGTTGTACCCGACCTGCTCGTAGGTCACCTTGTCGTGCGACCCGTGAAACCGCAGCGTCCGCGCGCGCTCGGCGACCTGCTCGTCGGACGTCGTGATCATCCCGCCGTCGCCGAACCCGCCCAGGTTCTTGGATGGAAAGAACGACCACGTCGCCGCCATGCCGAGCGCCCCCGGCCGTCCCGCCGGCGAGGTCGAGCCCGCGGCCTGCGCGGCGTCCTCGAGCACCGGCACGCCCAGCGCCTCGATCTCGGCGACCGGCGCGATGTTGCCGAACAGGTGCACCGCGATCACCGCTCTCGTCCGTGGCGTGATCGCCGCCCTGACCGTGTCGGCGGTTACGCAGTACGTGTCCGGATCGATGTCGCAGAACACGGGCGTCGCGCCGGTCGGCGGAATCGCCTCGGCGGAGGCGTAGAACGTGAACGACGGCACCACCACCTCGTCGCCCGGCCCGACGCCCATCGCGCGCAGCGCGATCGTGATCGCGTCCGTGCCGTTCGCCACGCCCACGCCGTACCCCGCGCCGCAGTAGCCCGCGAACTCCTGCTCGAACGCGCTCGACCTCGGGTCCGAGGATGTACCGCTCGCTGTCGAGCACCCGCTCGATGGCGGCTCTCACCTCGTCTCGCAGCGGCTCCATCGCGGTACTCGTGTCGAACAGGCGCACGGCCATATGTCAAATGCTCACAGGCGACGCTGGCTGCGATGACCGGAGTCGACAGGGTCGTATGAAAGAGCTGGCTCCCGGGTCTCCCATCAAAGCCCGCCCATTCACTAACGTGGCTTCAGCAGCTCGAGATCCGCGCGGGTCATCAGCCGGATCAACTCCTCGAACGAGGTCTCCGGCTTCCAGCCGAGATCCCGCTCCGCCTTCGCCGAGTCGCCGATCAGGTGATCGACCTCCGCCGGCCTGACGAACGCCGGGTCGAGCGTCACGTACTGCTCGAACTCGCCCAGCCCGGCCTCGTCGAATGCGACCTCGCAGCACTCCCTGACCGAGTGCGACTCGTTCGTCGCGATCACGTAGTCCTCGGGCGTGTCCCGTTGCAGCATCAGCCACATCGCCTCGCACGTAGTCCTTCGCATAGCCCCAGTCGCGCTCGGCGTCGAGGTTGCCCAGGCGCAGCTCTGTCTCCAGCCCGTGCTTGATCGCGGCCGCGTGCCAGGTGATCTTGCGTGTCACGAACTCCAGCCCGCGGCGGGGACTCTCGTGGTTGAACAGGATCCCGCTCGTCGCGTGCAGGTCATAGGACTCGCGATAGTTGACGGTAATGAAGTGACCGTACGCCTTCGCCACCCCGTACGGCGAGCGAGGGTAGAACGGGGTCGTCTCGGTCTGCGGGAACCTCCAGCACCTTGCCGAACATCTCACTCGAGCTGGCCTGGTAGAAGCGGGCCTCGGGGCAGACTTCGCGCATCGCCTCGAGCATCCGCGTCACGCCCACGCCGGTGAACTCCGCCGTCAGCGTCGGCTGGATCCAGGACACCGCCACGAACGACATCGCCGCGAGGTTGTAGATCTCCTGCGGCTGCGCCGCCCGCAGCGTGTCCACGAGCGAGCGCTGGTCCAGCAGGTCGCCCTGGTGCAGCGTGATTCTGTCGCGTAGGTGCTCGATCCGGTCGAACTTCTCCGTCGAAGCCCGCCTGACCATCCCGTGCACGTCGTACCCCTTCTCCAGCAGCAGCTCCGCCAGATAGGAGCCGTCCTGGCCGGTGATCCCGGTCATGAGCGCCGATCGGTTGCCTGTCATGCGCGGCAGCCTATCGGTCGCGCCGCGTCTGCGCGGCGTGCGGCGCGGCGCGGCGCGACGTCGTCCTCGCGGCGGCCCATCTTCGACGGCGCCGATCCGCCGCGGCGATGCTGGGCGTACTGGCGCGCGAACCCCGCGACGAACCGCGGGTTGTAGCGCGCGTACCGCCGCCACAGCCGTCTGGGCTCGCGCATCAGCCGGTAGGACCACTCCAGCCCGTTGCGCCCCATCCACGGCGGCGCCTGGCGGACGAGCCCCGCGTGGAAATCGAACGCCGCGCCGACTCCCACCAGCAGCGGCGCCTGCAGGCGCGGGCGCATCCGGTGCATCCACTGCTCCTGCTTGGGCTGACCCGTCCCGACCCACACGACCTGCGCACCCGACGCGTTGATGTCGGCCAGCAGCCGCTCGTCTTGCGCGAGCGTCAGCGGCGTAAACGGCGGGCTGGCGCCGCCGACGATCCGCACGCCCGGAACCGCTCGCGCAGCCTGCCCGCCAGCAACTCGCGCTCGGCGTCTCCGCGCCCGCCGTACAGGTACATCGGCGTGCCGCTGACCGCCGCTCGCGCGCAGTACATCGCCATCAGGTCCGGCCCGTACACGCGCGTCGCCTCGGCATGCCCGAGCGCGTGCAGCGCCCACACCAGCGGCTGTCCGTCCGGCACCGCCAGCGTCGCCGCCATGCACCGCCTCCATCGTCGCCGCGTTCTCCTGGGCGTTCATCACGAGGTTCACCGCCGCCGCCGTCACGTACCCGCGCGCGCCCGCCGCGACCATCGCGTCCATCCAGTCCATGACCTGCTCGTAGCTCGACACCGCCAGCGGGATGCCGAGGATCTCCGCGCGCTCGGGCAGGGCTGGGGGAGAGGGGTCGTCGGTGAGGTCCATCGGGTCGCCGGTATTCATGGTTCGGCGGGTCCGTGACTCGCCGGACTCATGGCGTCGAAGGGAGTCGGGCTGGTCTTTGCGGCCGCCGTGGATGCGTCTGGACGTGCGATTCCGTGAAGATACCGACGGCCGTGTCTCTCATCGACCCCGACTTCTGGTCCGAGCGCTCGATCCTGCTCACCGGCCACACCGGCTTCAAGGGCGCCTGGCTGTCGCTGTGGCTGCAATCGCTCGGCGCCCGCGTCACCGGCCTGGCCCCGGCCCCGCCGACTGACCCTTCGCTGTACGCGCTCGCCGACATTCGCCACGCACTTGGCGGGCGAGCTGGCGATCGACATCCGCGACGCACGTGCCGTGCTCGAGGCCGTTCGCTCGACGCGGCCCGACATCGTCCTGCACCTCGCCGCCCAGCCGATGGTCCGCCTGTCCCTGCGCGAGCCCGCGCTCACGTTCGAGGTCAACGTGCTCGGCACCGTCGCCGTGCTGGAGGCTGTCCGCCTCGCCGGCGACTCCGTCCAGGCTGTGGTCGTCGTCACCTCGGACAAGTGCTACGCCAACCCACCCGGCGCCGGCCGGCGCTTCGTCGAGAGCGATCCGCTCGGTGGGCGCGATCCTTACTCCAGCTCGAAGGCCTGTGCAGAGCTCGTCACGGCGGCATACCGCGAGTCGTTCTTCTCGGCCGAGGCCGCACGCGCATCGCCACCGCGCGTGCGGGCAACGTGATCGGCGGGGGAGACTTCGGCGAAGACCGGCTCGTCCCCGACATCCTGCGCGCCTACGACGACGGGCGTCCCGTCGAGGTGCGCAACCCGGATGCGATCCGTCCGTGGCAGCACGTGCTCAACCCACTCAGCGGCTACCTCGCGCTCGCACAGGCTCTGTGCGGCTGTGAGGTCGATCCCGTCGAGGGCGATCATTCGGTGGGAGGGGACTCGGTGGGAGGGGTCGCAGGCGATGACTCGGTGGGAGGCGGGCCGCGCGCGCGTGAGCGCGCGCGCGCGAGCGACGCCGTTTGCGTATACGACCCTGCCCACGCAGCCCTCGACCATGCCCCCTCCGTCCCCGGCTCCGCCCGTGCAGATCACGATCCCGACTCCGCCCACACGGACGACGACCATTCTCACACGGACGAAACCCGGTACGCCCGTGCGTTCAACTTCGGTCCGCGCCCGCAGGACGCGCGCACCGTGCTGGAGATCGTGCAGCGCCTCGACGGCCTGCTGGACGGCGCGCTCGGTTACGAGCTGGACGATGTCGACCACCCGCCGGAGGCGTCCCGGTTGGAGCTCGACTCGACGGCGGCCGAACGGCGACTCGGCTGGCGACCGTGCTGGGACCTCGACGAGGCGCTCGCGCGAGTCGCCGCCTGGCACGAGGCGCACCGTCGCGGGGAGGACATGCGCAGCACGAGTTTGGAGCAAATAGCGGCATTTCACTGAGCGGCAATTCGCTTGGCTCGCAATCTTCTACATGTGGGTCCACGCAAAAGTATCTGGCGGTCTGAGGCCGCCGTTCCGTGGCGTCAGCCGCCACCCACGATGCTCGACGTGCTGGCCGATCCCGGACGATCGGTAGCACGCCTGCGCTCGTGTTCGGCGTCTGCCATCCACGGCCCGACCCCCTCAGTCTCGCCATCTACTTTGGCGCGAATCCGGTGAGCCCCCTGTCCGTGCGCCGCTACCGAGCCGACCGGCTGCTGCGCAGGGAGTTCGAGGCGATGCGCGGGCGCGTGCTTGCGACGGTGCGCCTGCGCCTGCGCGCCGCCGGCGTCAGCCTCGACGTGGGGGACATCGAGAGTTGTTACTCACAAGCCTGGCACGGGCTGTACACCACGGTGCTGGAGGGCGGTCATGCAGAGATCGCCAACCCGGAGGGCTGGCTGGCGCTGGTGACGTACCGCCGCGCGATCGACGAGCACCGCTCGCGCTTGCGCGCGCCGGCGGCATGTAACACCCATGACGCGTGCGACCCGGCACACGAGACGGGCCTGGCGGCGACCCCCGAGCGCGATCTCGCGGGCGAGCTGGACGACCGCGCCAGGCTGCGCCAGCTGATGGAGGGGCTGCGCGGCAGGCTGAGCCCGCGCGAGCGTCAGGCCGCGGCGCTGTGCTACCTGCAGGGTCTCTCCCGCGCGGACGCCGCCACGCGCATGGGCATCAGCGAGGCGCGCATGCGCAAGCTGATGGAGGGGTCACGCGCGGGCTCGCCCGGCGTCGCGGGGAAGGTGGGCGAGCTGCTGGACACGATTCGCGCGGGCTCCTACTGCGCGGAGCAGTCTTCGCTGATGCGAGGCTTTGCCTACGGCATTCTCAACCCCGACGGCGAGCGCTACGCGCTCGCGATAGCCCACCAGCGCGAGTGCCCGGCCTGTCGCGCCCACGTGCTGTCGCTGCGTGGCCTGGCCTCGGTGCTGCCGCCGTTGCCATTGCCGCTCGGAGCCGGCGTGGCGGCGGGCGCGGGGGCGACGACCACCGGGGTCGGTGCGGGCGTGGGCGCCACGACTACGGGCGCGAGCGCCGGCGTGGGGGTCTCTGGCGCTGGTGTGGGTGCGGGCGGCGCCGGCGGAGGATGGCTCGTGGCGGGTGGAGGGCTCGGCGCGAAGCTCGCCGTCGGCTGTCTGGTGGCGGTCAGCGTGGGCGCGGGCTGTGTCGCGCTGACCGTCGGTCCGATCGTGCCGCGGCACACGAGGATCGGTCGCCGTCATGCGATCCACATGGCCGGCTCGCGCGGCGATCAGGCGCTGAGCCCGTCGCCGGTGGGCGCTCAGCTTGCGTCCGTCGCCAAGCCCTCGTTGCAAGCCGGCGCGTCCAAGCCGGCCTCGGCCACCGGCGCGTCCGGTGCGCTCACGCCCGCCGCGAAAGCCAGCCGCGAGTTCGGCCTCGAGCGACCGGCACGCCAGGTCTCGCCGGGCGTCTCGGCCGGGTCGACGTCTGCGTCCAGCGTCGCGCGAACGGCGTCTGCTGTGACCTCGGGGCAAGCGCAACCGGACCGATCAAGCATCGCCCAGCCCAGCCGTGAAAGCGGCAGCTCGTCGGCCGCCGCGCGCGAGTTCGGACCAGGGTAGGGCTCAGCCGGCGGGAAACACCTTCATCAGCCGCCTGAGCGCCAGCGGGTTGCCACGCGGGCGCAGGCGGCCGGTGGCGAGCGCGCGGCGCGGGTTCAGGCGTTCGCCGACGATGTCGATCCAGTCCTGGTAAGCGACCCGCAGGCGCAGGTCGGCGTTCGGCGAGGCGCCCTCGGCGACCGAGCTCGAGCCGTTGTCGACGGTCAGGTGCCAGGTGGGTACGTCGGGGTCGGTGAACTCCCACTGGAACGTGGTCGGGCGGCTGAGCCCGTGCTCGGGGTTGACCTGACGGCGGATCGTGTCGAACAGCAGAGCTACCGTCTTGTCGTCGCGCTTGGACGGTCCTTCGCGCACGCCGATCACGCCGGCCTGGGCGAGCGTGCGTCCGCGCTGGGAGATCTCCAGCGGGGTCAAGCCTGAGGGCAGCAGCGCCGGCCCGGGGAGCGTATCGGCGGCGAGACCGGCCGAGCGCAGCTTGGTCGTCATCGAGGTCAGCCCTTCGACGCCGACCTCGTCGTAGGTTGCGCCGAACACCGTGATGTAGCGTTCGTCCCAGCCCGGTGGCATCAGCACCTGGGCGGTGTACCGCGTCACGTCGCGCAGGATGCCGGCGACCGCCTTGGGTACGCCGACCGGGTCTTCGCGGTTCAGGTCGGACAGCAGCTTGACGCCGAAGCCGATGTGGCGCTGCTCGTCTGCGGCGATGTTCTGCATGCCCTGCCGGAACGCGGGCAGCTGGTCGCGCTGCTCCAGGTAGTTGCAGATGAAGTGCTGCCCCGGCTGGGCGAGCGCCGCCTCGATCACGATGTGGTAGAGCGTCACCGCAGCGGCGAGCTTGGCGGGGGAGCGGTCGGCGCGCAGCTCGTCGGCCATCATGTCCAGGCGGTCGAAGATCTTGCGAAAGCCGGGTGTCAGCTGCGGCTTGATCGCGCGCAGCCCGCTGTTCATCGAGCCGTCGCCGATGTCGCAGACCTCCTGCATGAAGCGCTTGAAGAACACGGCGTGGCGAGCCTCGTCGACCTGCTGGGTGGTCAGGAAGTACTTCTGCTCCTCCAGCGGCGCCGCGTCGATGTAGGGGGACAGGTTGTCGGCGACCGCGTCCTCGCCCCAGAAGAACAGCGAGTAGTTCCACAGCGCCGCCGTGCGCTCGAACTCGGTGAAGTTCTCGCGCCACTGCCGCGCGTCCTCGGTGAAGTCGAGCTCGGTCGCCCGCCAGTTGCCGCGCTCCCAGCGCGCGTACAGGTCCTCATAGGAGATCGCGTCCGCCGGCAGGCTTGCGGGGTTGGAGGCGGGCTCGGTCGGGGTGGTGCTCGTGACTGCGGTCGCCATGGGCTGCTCCTATCGGGCGTGATCGTCAATCGTGCCCACGACCGGACGGCCGCGGTGCTCGCGACGCGAGCGGATAATGGACGTTATCGCAATAGCGGTCGCTCTGCAAGTAGGATGCAGGGTATGGAGGCCGCTCCGATCACACGCGAGCAGGGCGCCGCCGGGGCCGCGGCAGGCGAGCAGGGCGGGGATCTGGGCAGCGCGCAGAGCAGCGCCCGGCTGACGCGTGAGCAGAGCAAGGCCCATACGCGCGAGCGGCTGCTGAGCGCGGCGAGGACCGTGTTCGCGCGCAACGGGTATCACGGTGCCACGGTCGAGCAGGTCGCCTCCGAGGCGGGGTTCTCCACGGGCGCGCTGTACTCGAACTTCGACGGCAAGGAGGACCTGTTCCTGGCGTTGATGGAGCGCGAGATCGACGCCCACGCGCGCGAGATCTCCGCCGCGGTGCAGACGCGCCAGTCGGTCGCCGAGCGCGCGACGGGCGGCGCGCGGCAGTGGATGACGATGATCCAGCGCGAGCCCGAGCTGCTGCTGCTGTTCATGGAGTTCTGGGCTTATGGCGTACGCGACCCGAGCGTGCGCCCGAAGGTTGCGGCACGATTTGCGCAGATGCGCAAGCTGCTGACGCGCCTGGTCGCGGACGGGTTGCGCGAGTTCGACCTCGAGCTGGAGCTTCCGGCCGAGCACCTGGCGGTGGCGATCGACGCGCTGGCCGACGGCATCGCCCGGCAGAAGCTGACAGACCCGGACGCCGTGCCCGACGATCTGATGGGTCGCGTGCTGTCGTTGCTGTTCGCCGCGGTCACACGACCCGCGGCACATCCCTGAGGGCAGCGCGAGCAGCATGGGAGTTGTCGGGGGTGCGGCGAAGCCGCGGCTGCGACGGTCGTCGTCGGTCCGGCGCGGGGCGGTTCGTGAGGTTTCGCCGCTGGTCACATCCTCCGAGCGTGTCGAGCCGGCAGGCACAGGCACGCGTAGTGAACCGTGAACAGGCGCCGGGCAAGTCCCGGCGCGAGGCGGTGCAGGCCGGCGCGCAGCGCCCACTTGGCCGTGGCGCGCGCTTGCGCGATGGGGCCGGCGGCGAAGAACAGGTGGACCGAGAGCGGCAGCGGGTCCTCGAGCTCGCACGCGATCCGCAGGCCCGCCTGCGCGACGATCGCTCGCGCGCCGGCGCGATCCAGCCGTTGCAGGTGGCCGACCTCGGTGGCGTGCTCGCGCTTGGAGGCACGCCGCGCGGACAGGTTGGCCTCCAGCGGGACCTCCATCAGCACCGCCCCGCACGCGCGCGCCGCCTCGGCCAGGAGCGCGGACGGGTCGGGCACGTGCTCCAGCACGTGCGACAGGATGCCCAGCTCGTAGCCGCCGTCGGCCGCGGGCAGGCGCGTGCCGTCGTAGAGCTCGACCGAGTCGATGCCCGACCGATCGTGCGCGATCGCGACGGCGGCCTCGGTGATCTCCACGCCTGAGAGTCGCCCGCCAAAGTCGCGCGCGTGCAGCTCGCTCAGCAGCGCTCCATCGCCGCAGCCGATCTCCAGGGTGCTGTGCGGGCGCAGCCCCGCGCGGGCGCACAGGGTGAGCACATGGTCGGCCTTGCCGACCGCCCCGAGCGCGCGCCAGCGCGCGTACAGCGCCGCCAGCGCCGGGTCGCGCTGGGCGTAGGCGTCGTCGTAGAAGCGCACGAGCTGGGCCTGGTCATCCATCGGGCGGATTATCGGGGTCTGAGGATGCAGGTAGCCTCGCCGGTGGATGCATTCGACGCCCGCCATGAACAGATCAGCGAGCATGACGGTGGGCAGGCTCGCGGAAAGCCTGCGCGCAGCTCCGGCGACGCTGCCCGGGCTGGCGGCGATGGCGCTGCTCGTCGTGTGGGCGACCGACCAGTCGGGCTATCCGCTCACCCACTGGGCGCCGGGCGGGCTGATCGTGCTGGCGCTGCTCGGGATCGCGCTCGGCATCGTGGGACTGCGAGTCGGCGAGGCTCCGACGCCGGTTAAGCTCGCGCTCGGCTGTCTGGCTGCGTATACGGCGCTCAGCTTCCTGTCGATCCTGTGGGCGGACGTCCCGGGCGATGCCTGGGAAGGCGCGAACCGGACGTTGCTGTACCTGCTCGTGTTCGCGCTGTTCGCGCTCTGGCCCCAGCACGGACGCAGCGCGGCGCTGCTGCTCGGGGCTTGGATGCTGGCGATGATCGGGGTCTCGGCATTCGTCGTGCTTCACGTAAATGCGCTCGCCGGCAGTCCCGCGCGCCTGGAAAGCCTGCTTTTTGGGGGGCGCCTCGTTTATCCGTCGGGCTATGCCAACGCCAACGCGGCGCAATGGCTGATCGCATTCTGGCCAGCGCTGCTGCTCGCGCGCGAGGCCCGCCTGCACTGGAGCGTGCGCGGGCTGCTCGCCGGCGGCGCCGTGCTGCTGGCCGATGTCGCCCTGCTGAGCGTGAGCCGGGGCTCGCTGTATGCGACGCCGGTGGTGCTCGTGCTCGTGTTCGCGCTGCTGCCCGGCCGCGCACGTACGTTTGTGCTGCTCGTGCCGATCGCGGCCGGGATCGGCACGGCCGCGCCGTCGGTGCTGCGCGTGCAGGAACGTGTCGAACATGGGCAGAACACCGCATCCGCGGTGCACGCCGCCACGACGGCGACGTTCCTCGGGGCGCTGGCGGTGGGACTGGTGGTGGCGCTGGGCGCCGCGATCGAGGGCAGGAGCAAGCTCTCGCAGGCTTCGGCCATGCGCGTGAGCAGGGTCGTCGGCGCGGTCGCGATCACTACGCTCGTGGCGGTGCTGGCAAGCGGCTGGGTCGCCGCGGGCAACCCGGTGACGCGTGCGCGTCACGCCTGGGACACGTTCAAGAGCGGCAACGCCTATGCCGCCAACGGCAGCGGCAACCGCCTCACGAGTGGGCTGGGGAGCAATCGCTACGACTTCTACCGAGTGGCGCTGGACGAATTCCTCGCGCACCCACTCCTGGGAATCGGCGCGGACAACTATCAGCAGCAATATCTGCGGCACGGGCGCAGCGAAGAGACTCCCCACTATCCGCACAGCGTCGAGCTGCGCACGCTGTCACAGACCGGCCTGGCCGGTGGGCTGCTGGCGCTCGTCGGCCTGGGGGCGGCGTTGCTCGCGGGCTGGCGCGCGCTGCGAAACCGCGCCGATCCGCTGGGAAGCGCTGTCGCCGCGGCGGCGCTGGCGGGCTTCGCCTACTGGTTGGTCCATGGCTCGTTCGATTGGCTCTGGGAGTTCGCCGGCTTGGGCGCGCCGGCGTTCGCGCTGATCGGCATCGCCTGTGCGCTCACGCCGCGCAGGGCGATGAACGTGGACGACGGGCTTGACACGCCGGATCTGTCCATGCCCGAGAGCCGGCGGCCGGCCGGAGCAATGTCCTCGTCCGCGGTGGCGGTCTCTGACCCGCAGCCATTACGCCACAGCGGCGTGGACGGCCGGCGTCTGGGCGTGCTTGCCGGCGTGATCGCAGGGATGGCGGTCGTCGTATCGCTGGCAGCGCCCTGGCTGAGTCAGCTGCAGATCCAGAGCGCCGCGCGAATCTGGCCGCAAGCGCCGGCTACCGCATATGCACGCTTGAACGACGCCGCACGGCTGAACCCACTCAGCGATGAACCGTATCTCGTGGCGGGTGCGATCGCGCTGCGCTTCGGTGATCTGCGACGCGCCGACGATGAGTTCGGGCTGGCTCTGCGGCGCTCTCCTGAAGACGCCTACGCGACGCTGGAGCGCGGTGCGATCGCCTCGGCGAGCGGGGATCGCACCAGCGCGCTCGCGCTGCTCGAACGGGCGGCGCGCCTGAATCCCCGGGATCGGCTCACCCGCGAAGTTCTGCGCCAGGCACGCAGGGGCGAACGGGTCGATATCGATGAGCTGGACCGCTCGATCCTGGGCGAAGCTCGGCGCCTTTAGCCTGCGTATAGTTGGCAGTCAGGGTCGGGGAATTCTCCGGCTCGACATGGAGGCCAACCTTCGCTAGCGTGTGGGAGAATATCTGGTTGATTCGCCGACTCAGCGCAAGTCGCTTGCGTTCGAGCCCTTAACTGCAGGGTCGGTGGTGATGGCTGGCACATGGCAAGGAGAGTGGACCGCAGCGTTGCTCGGGCCGAAGAAGGGAACCAAGGCAGGGACGCATGACAAGTCATCGCAGGATAATTTTGACGGGAGTGATGGTCGCTGCTCTGCTGGCGGGGACGTCGACGCTCGCGCCGGCGAGCTCACTGCTGAGTGGATATGGCGGTCCGGGTCAGGGCAGTCAGGCGATCCTCGGCGCGACGCTCGTGAACGGGGGCTCGGGCGGTGGCGGCTCGACAGGTGGCCAATCTGGTGGCTCGTCAGGCTCACTTCCTGGTGAACAGTCTGGTGGGAGTGAATCCTCGACGACCGGCGCCGCAGGCGCAGGCACTCGGTCCGTGCATCAAAGTGCCACGCACCACTCCCACGTGCAGCCCGCCGGGGCTTCGGGGTCACGGCAGGCCGGCACGGGCGGGGCATCCGGCGACGGCGCGAGCACGTATCCAACTCTGTCGGCCGAAGGGGCAAATGTGGCGAGTGCAGGGGAATCAGGGATGTTGGGGCTGTCAGCCCATGACCTGCCGTACCTCCTGCTTGCGCTCGCCGGGCTCCTCGCTACCGGTTTCATCACCAGGCGACTGGCAGGGACATCATCGGCGGCAAACAGCAGGCATCGGTCGCTAAAGGTACCGACCGCAGGACCCGAGTAATCCAGTAGGGACAAGGACGCCCCCCAGATCATGGATCAACCCCGCATCACCCAGCAGACATCGACCACGCTGCCGCTCACGGGCAAGCTGGTCCGCGGGGCGCCGCGGCCGCAGTCGCTGCGTGGCGGGAGCTTTGCCGGGCGTCTGCAGTGGGCGCTGGAGGGACCGGGCTGGAGCGTGCTGCACCCGGCCGTCGACTTCGTGCTGCTGTGCGCGGCTGCTGTGATTGCCCTCGGAGGCGTGTACGCGACCCTGCACGTCTCCGACGTTCGGGCTCCGCTGCTGCTGATGCCGCCGCTGGTCATGCTGCTGCTCTACATGCGCGGGCTCTATCGGACGCGCATGCGCGTGATCGTGCTCGACCGGGTCGTTCCTGTGGTCGGCGCCGTGTCCATCGCGGCGATGGCGGTGGCGACGATCGGTCTGTTCCTCAACAACGACGTACCCACCCAGTCTGACTGGGTACGGGTCTGGGTGCTGTCGCTGATCGGGGTCGGCCTCGGTCGCGTCGTGCTGGCACGCGCTCAGCTCTGGGCGCGCGCCCGCCGACTCGTGGGCAAGCCCGTGCTGATTATGGGCGCCGGGCTGGTCGGCTCGCAGGTCGCTCGCCGTTTGGAGAACCATCCCGAGTACGGGCTGATACCGGTCGGCTTCGTCGACGACGATCCCCGCTCGGTCGCCGAGGTGGGCGGGCGCGACGTGCCGGTGCTGGGCACCGTCGAGGATCTCGACGAGATCGTCGACGACACGGGCGCGCAAAAACTGATCGTCGCGTTCTCCTCGGTCGCTGACGCTCGCGTCAGCCGTCTGATCGTGCGCTGCCAGGAACTGGGCATGGAGGTATCCGTGGTTCCGCGGATGTTCGACACGATGAACCAGCGGGCGGGCTATGAGACGGTCGGCGGCACGCCGCTGTTGACCTTCTCGACGGTCGATCCCAAGGGCTGGCAGTTCGCGCTCAAGCACATCGTCGACCGGGTCCTGGCGCTGGCGCTGCTGGTGCTCCTCTCACCGGTGCTCCTGTGCTCGGTGCTGGCGGTGCGCCTGAGCTCCCCCGGCCCGGCGCTCTTTCGCCAACGTCGCGTCGGTCGCGACGGTCGTGTGTTCGACCTGTACAAGCTTCGCTCGATGCGCAGCGACCCGACGCTCGAGGTGCTCGACGGCGACGGCGCTCTGAACGCGGACGACACCACGGCGCTCGATTTCCTGCTCGGAGGCGACAGGGCGCCCGGGGGGGTCGAGGGCGACGATCGCCGCACTCTGGTCGGGCGGTTTCTGCGACGCACCTCGCTGGATGAGCTGCCCCAGCTGCTGAACGTGTTGCGCGGTGAGATGAGCATCATCGGGCCGCGTCCAGAGCGCCCTGAGTTCGTGGAGCTGTTTCAGCAGGACATCGAGCGCTACAGCGATCGCCACCGCGTCAAGTCGGGAATCACCGGCTGGGCGCAGGTGCACGGCCTGCGCGGCCAGACCTCGCTTGCCGAACGGGTCGAGTGGGACAACTACTACATAGCCCACTGGTCGCTGGGCTTGGACGTCAAGATTTTCCTGCTGACGCTGGCCGCGCTGTTTCGCAACGCGGAGTAGCAACCCGCCGCCGCGCGAGCACTCGAAGCCCGCCGCGCGAGCACTCCCAGCGTGGCGACCGACGGCGCGGGGAGCGCAAGCGCGCTCAGATGCTCTTCTGCGCGTCGCGGCCGGGACCGGTCCAGTCCTGGTAGACGCGCACCGTCAGACCGCTCGTGCCCAGCGCAGACGGCATTGCGATCGAGTACCGGTTGAAGTTGTTCAGGACGAACAGAGCCTTGTAGGCCAGTGTGCCGCCCCGGAAGGCTTCCAGCTGCATGAAGTCGCCGACGGGCGCCGAGCCACTGGCCACGACCTGGTTGCCCTGTCTGCGCAAGCTCAAGACGACTGGGCTGGGGCTCGCGAACGGCGAGGCGAGCGCTCGCGACACCGCCGTGAACGCCGGCTTGCGATTGCCGCTTCTGGTGATGACGCCGAACTTCTCGCTCGCGGATTCCTGCAGGTCATACATGGTCTCGGCCGCGATATAGGGGGTGCGGGCGAGCAGATGAAAGATGTTCGCGAGGTTTGTCCCCTGGACCTGTTTGGTGACGCACGCCTGTTCCTCCTGGATGCGTTTGGGCCAGCAGCTGCTCCAGCCGAACTCGTCCAGCCACAGCGGCTTGGAGTCCCCGTTGGCCAGCTGCACAGCGTGGATCGAGCGCAGCGAAGCGAGCACGAGGCTGTAGAAGTGAACGGCGAGCCCGTCGTAGTAGCCCTTGATGCCGGCGGCGTACAGGGCGCGCAGGAAGACCCCGTTGTAGCCGACCAGCGAGCCGGCGAGCACCGGTACGTTTGGGTTCGCCTGCTTGATTGCGGGGTAGGCGGCGCGCAGGATCGTCGCGTAGCGCCGTGCCTTGTCCGGTCCGGCAAAGTACTGTTCGTTGATCTGATCGGGCTCGTTCCAGATCTCGATCGCGGCCAGCCGCGTGCCGTAGCGATGTGCCAGGTAGGCGACGAAGGACGCGTAGGCGGACGGATCGGTCGGGGGCCAGGCACTGGCCTTGTTGGAGGCGCCGGGTCTGCATTTGCGCAGCAGCGATGCCGGCGCCGAGGACGCCCAGCACGGCGAGCTGTCGACGAACAAGATCACTCGTATCCCGCTCGCGGCGGCGTCGGCGATGAGCCGATCGGTGAAGGCCAGCCCACGCGGGTCGATCTGGTTCGGCGCTGAGGGCTCCATCAACGACCAGGGGATCTCGGTGCGAACGACGGCCGCGTGGAGCTTGTGCGCGTGGGCGATCTCGCTGTCGGCTCGGGCCAGGGGGACGCCCGGGTACAGCCCGACGACGTTGATCCCGCCCAGCGGCGCGGCGTCCGCGATGCCGGTGCCCATCCCAAGCCAGCCGTTGCCGGTGGGGGCGAACATCGCTGCCAGGCACAGCGGGAGCGCGAGTGCGAGAGAGAGCTTTTGCAGGCGTCCTGCCAGCTGGCTTCGGCGTCCGGCCACGCCTACACGATAGTCAAGCGACGGTCTTCAGGGTGCAGGTCATCTTGCGCCGGTGGCCGGCGGTTTCTCGTGGACGTAGGTGGCGCTTGGTGTCTTGGCGCAGGCGGTCTTGCGCCATGCTCGAGCACCCGGCGGCTTGGGCTGAGGGTAGGCTCTGCAGCGAATGTCCCCAACCTGGATCTGGATGCAGATAGCGATCGTGGTGTTCGTGCTGATCGGCATGGTCATTGCGATCACCAAGCTCGCATGAGCCGACGCGCTGTGCAGCCGAGCGGGGAGGTCAAGCCGCGCGCGCCATCGCCTGAATTCAGACGTCGGTACTGCAGGGGAGCCGATGCGCGGCCTCGGACCGGGTCGTGCGCCGATCCGGGCATTTGGGTGTGGATATGATCGCGAGACTCGATGCAGCGCTCGGTCTTGCAAGGAGGAGCATGTTCAAATCGATCGTGGTTGGGACGGACGGCTCAGACACGGCCGGTCAGGCGGTGCGCCAGGCGGTCGACTTGGCCCGCGCCGTCGGAGCGAAGATCGAGCTCGTGAGCGCATACGAGCCGGTTCCCGAGCAGCGCTTGCGCGAGGAACGACGCGACGCTCCGGAGGATCTGCAATGGGCGATCAACGTGCGCGAGGACGTTGACGCGACGCTGCAGGCGGCCACAGCGATTGCACGCGAGGCGGGCGTCGAAGTCGATATCTATCCGCGCCAGGGCGATCCTGCCGACGCGATCCTCGATGTCGCCGAGGAGCATGAAGCCGACCTGATCGTGGTCGGCAACAAGGGGATGACCGGCGCCAGGCGCTTTCTGCTTGGCTCCGTGCCCAACAAGGTCTCCCATCATGCGCCGTGCTCGGTGCTGATAATCCGGACCACGTGACGGAGCGCCGCGTGGGCGGCTCTCGCATCGGCGTCCTCACGCTCGCGCGCAACGTCGGCACCTGTTACGGCGGGGCGGAGCGGGTCGCGTTCGAGCTCGTCAAACGGCTCGACCCGGAGCGCTTCGCGCAACATCTCTGCGTCACGCACGCCCCCCCAGCCGGGCGACGGGCGGCGGAGGACAGGGATATGGCCGAGCTCGAGCGCGTCGGTGTGCAGATCATGAAACTCGAATGCCGGTCGCCACCGTCGAACATCGCGTGGGCGCGCCTGTACCGCCGGCTCCGTCGCGGGTCGATCGACGTCCTGCACTCGCACATGCCGAGGGCCAGCGTCCCCGGCACGATCCTCGGTCGCCTGGCGCGGGTGCCGGTGATCGTCAGCCACGAGCACGGCTGGGCCTTTCAGGGCCAGCCGGTCCGCCAGTTTCTCGACCGCAACGTCGTCGCGCGGGGCAGCGATGTACTGCTGGCCGTGTCCGAGTGGGATCGCTCGCGCATGGTCGAGATCGAGCGCATCCCGGCGGAGCGCATCAGGATCCTGCCCAACGGCATACCGCCCGCGCCTGTCGAGGGATCCGACGTGCGTGGCGAGCTGGGGATCCCCGTGCACGTCGCGCTGGTCGGCGCGATCGGGCGGCTCTATCCCGAGAAGGGCTATGACGAGCTGATCCAGGCGATCGCTTTGCTGACGCGTGCCGGCGTTGGTCCGATCGCATGTGTGATCGCCGGTCACGGACCCGAGCAGGACAGGCTGAACATGCTGATCGTGGAGCTTGGTCTCGCCAACGAGGTGCGGTTGATCGGACGTCGTCAGGACGTGCCCGACGTGATCCGGGCGCTCGACGTGGCGGTGCTGTCATCTCGCAACGAGGGCAGTCCGCTGGCCGTGATGGAGTACATGGCGGCGGGCGCGCCGATCGTGGCCACCGCCGTCGGAGGGGTTCCGGAGCTGATCGAGGACGGCGTGAACGGTCTGCTCGTGCCGCCGCGCGACCCCAGTGCGCTGGCGGGCGCGATCCGCCGGCTGCTGCAGGACCGGACCCTCGCGTCGCGACTGGGCGACGCCGCGCGTGAGCGCCAGCGCGCCGACTACGACCTGGACGCGGTAGTCGGCCGGCTCGAACGCCTGTACATCGAGCTCTACACCGCCGCCCGTTGGTGATCTGGCTCGCCGAACAGGGGGATCGTGCGCTCGACCACCGATCGCCACGTGCAGCGCTCTTCGGCGAAGCGTCGCCCGCTCTCCCCGAGCGCGTCCGCCTTGGCCGGATCGAGCAGGTCGAGTATCGCCGCAGCCATCGCCTCGGGATCGCCCGGCGTCGTCACTCCGGCGCGGCTCTCTGAGAGAACGTCACGCAGACTGGGCGCGTCCTTGGCCACGATGGCTCGTCCGACGGCGAGGTACTCCGCGAGCTTGGTGGGGCTCACGCCGATATGGCTCACGTACTCGCCGCGATGCGCCGCGAGCGTCACGGTCGCCGCGCATAGATAGTCCCTGATCCTCGCCCGGTCGCGCACGAACCCGGTGATGAGCACGGCGTCCTCGATTGCCAGCCGGCGGATCTCACGATCGACTCGCCCACGCTCCACGCCGTCGCCCACAAGGATCAGACACGCATCGGTGCGTTCGCGGGCGACGATCGCAAACGCCCGCAGCATCGTCTCGAAGTCGACCCACGGCTGAAACCGACCCGAGAAGACCACATACGTACAATCGGGATCCAGGCCCGCGCCGGCGATCGCCGGCGCGCGCGGCAGCGGCCTGAAGAAGTCGGTGTCAACGCCGTTGGGCAGCACCGCGATGTGCTCTTGGGGGACATGGAACTGGCTCACCAGCAGGCCCTTGATCTCCGTGGTCACCGCCACGACGCCATGCGCCAGACGACCCATCAGCACGGCGGACACGCGCTTGCCATAGTCGACCAGCGGCGAGATGCCGGCTCCGTAGCTGGGGCCGTAGGGCATGTCGTCGACCTGCGTGACCACGCGATAGCCGAGCACGCGTCCGGCGATCAGGATGGGCGTGTTGCTCCAGCTGTGTCTCACATACAGGCGTGCAGCGGTACGTCGCCGGCGCCACAGAATCGACACGGCCCGCATGTTGATCGTCGTGGTTCGTCGCAGCCTCCGAGTCTCAGAGTCTCCTCCGGGGTGATAGCGCACCCCGTCGATCTCCGGATCGGGACCGCGCGCGATCAGATCGACCCGCATCCCCGCCGCGGCGAATCCACGCGCCACTTCGACTGTGTGCGTTCGCGTCGCGTCGGGTGCGTCGAGATCAACGTCGCAGAGCATCACCAATCCTCCGCCTGCCGAGCGCGCCGAAGCATGCGGACGGGCTTCGGCTGACGCGGCAACCGGTCGGGCGTTTGGCGCCTGCTGGGAGCTCACCGAGCTCCCAGTTTGCCCGTGCGGGCGGGTATGCTCGTCCCCGTCCAGTCGTCGTGCAGGGTCCACTGTGGGGATGTGAACGCGGAAGCGGGACTTATCGCTTGGCGCATGCGGGTCATGCGAGTGCTCATGCCGATCCCCAGGCCCGCCCACAGCCAGATCTCGTGATTGTCCTGGATCGCGCCCGAGAAGAATGCGTTGACCAGGGCAGTCAAGAACAGCGCGATCAGCACCGCTGCGTCAAGCTTCTCCTCTCTCCAAGCCACGCGCCAGGTTGAGATGAGTCGTGTCAGTGACGTGACCAGGAAGCCCACCAGAACAACCAGTCCGATCAGACCAAGCTCGGCTGCGACTTCGAGCAGGATGTTGTGGGGATACGATTCGACGTTGAGGCCCGAGAAGCCACCCGTGCCGATCCCAAACAGAGGATGCTGGCCGAACAGCGTAAATGCTTGGGACCAGAGCTGCGTGCGACCGTTGCTCGAAAGACCGCTGGCGCCGCCGACGATTGCAGACAGCGCTCGTCCGGCCGCCGAGCCGGGGATGATCACCGGCACCAGGATCGTCGCGATGAGAAGCCCCGCCACGACCTGCGCCAGACGGCGTCGCGCTCTTGCGCCCGTGGCGCTCAGAGCGACGAGGATCACGAGCCCGAACAGAAAGGCAAGCACGGGTCCTCTCGATCCAGCCGCGATCATTGCCGCGAACAGCATCGGGAGCACGCCGAGTGCCAGCAGGCGGAGCTTCGGGTTGCGTGAGACGAGGATCACATAGATCGCGATCATCAGCCCGTCCGCGCTGCTGCGTGCAAGGTAGATCGGATACTCCTGTGCGCCCAGCGAAAAGCGTTCGCCTACACTCGCTTGCGCGCTGCCGCTGACCAGCTCGAACAGCAGCAGCAGCGCACCGCCGGCGCTGACCACCAGAACCAGCAGCAGGAACAGCCGCAGGTCCTGCCTACGCGCTCCGACGAACAGGGCCCCTACGAACAGCACGAGATTGTCCGCGACGAACAGCTGCGTCTTCATGGAGCCGTATTCCTCGCCCGGCGATTGCCCCAGGCGCAGGATCATCAGCCCAAGCAGCAGTAACGACAGAGCAACCGGGGCGCTCAGCAGCAGGCGTCCAGGCAGGCGGTGCTCACCACGCATGATCACGAACACGATTGCGAGCCCGATCCAAGCGGCGAGAAGGAAGGTGACGCCGCCTTTGGGCAGTGGGTTGGATCCGGCGATCGCTGTGACAATCGCCGGAATCCCGACCAACGCCAGGGGGTAGGCGACCGATCTCCATGCCAGCCAGCCGGCGACAGCGATGAATGCCAGCACGATCGAGATCGTCGGCCGTGCGAGCACCGGCGCCAGCGCGAGCATCCCCAGCACCCAGGCGCCCGCCAGGAGAAGCTGTGGACGTCTGGTGGTCAGGACAGCATCGCGGGGTCGTGCGCCGCCGGCTGCGCCTGCGTCGCCGGGTAGTAGGACTCCACCGCCCGCTCCTCGAACACGACCAGCCCCGCGATGGGTGTATGGCTCTGGCGCAGGCTGGTGGCGATCGCGGTCAGGTCGCTCGGCTTGGTCAGCTGCGTGCGTACTACCACGACGACCGCGTCAGACAGCGACGCTAGGATCAGGCCGTCGGCGAGTCCCGCGATCGGCGGCGAGTCGACCAGCACGATGTCAAAGCGCTCGCGCAGCTCCTCGCCGAGAGCGCGCATCCGGCCGCTCGAAAGCAGGCTTGGAGGGTTGATCCGGGAAGGGTGCGTCGGCAGCAGCGACAGGCTCGAGTCGATCGTGACGATGGCCTCGTCGAGGCTGATCTCCCCTTGCAGCAGCTCGGTAAGCCCCCGATGTCGGCCGTGCCCGAGGCGGCTCGAGAGAGCGCCCGCACGCATGTCTCCATCGACCACCAGCACGCTGCGCCCGCCGCGGGCAGCGACGTTGGCAAGCCCCTCCACAGCGGAGGTCTTGCCCACCTGAGGGTTCGGCCCGACAAACGTGACCATGCGCACCGCATGGTCACGCATCGCAAAGAACAGGTTGGTCTGCAGGACGTCGTATGCCTCCGGGAGAGCGGGGTCGTCGGCGCTCAGATGGGGTCGCAGCGGTATCGAGGCGAGCACCGGCACGTCCAGCAGAGCGGCGGCGTCGTCGGCCGAGCGTAGACCGGGACGCAGGATCTCGCGCAACCACGCCAACCCCACGCCCAGCAGCAGCCCCAGCAGCAGCCCCGCGAGCAGGTTCAGCGAGCGCTTGGGACTGATCGGGCTCGAGGAGGCCGCGGGCGCCGCCGAGAGCGTCGCGCTCGTTCCCTGAGCTAGGCCGTTGGCCACGAGGCTTGCGCCCTGTTCGATGAGCGCCTGTCGAGAGGCTTGCAACGAGCTGATCTGCGCCGACGTCGGGGGGACGCTGGCATTCGGCGACGCCTGCAAAGTTGCGATATGCGTGCTCAGGTTGGCGATCGTCTGCTGGATCTGGCTCTGCTGCTGAGTGGTCCGAGCGGTGGCGTCGGTCTGCAGGTCAGCCAGGAACGCGGTTGCCACCTGCTCGGCAAGGGATTGAGCGGACCGGGGTGAGGGCCCGGTCGCGTGCAGTTGCACGAGCGCCGTTTGTGCGATGGCGTTTGCGCTGAGACGGGATTCCAGGTCGCTGGTGCTCAGATGTCCGCCATCGACCTGGGGATGGATTCTGTCCAGGAATCCCGGTGAAACCAGCAGCGTGGCATAGTTTTGCGCGAGCCCCTCGTTGGCGGCGGTCGTATCGGAGGTCGCCGCCTGGTTGGGGACGTTCACCTGCAGGATGGCCGTTGCCTGATAGACCTTGGCGGTGCGAGCCGTGTAGATCAAAGCGAGCAAAAGCATCGCCACCACGGACGCGCCGATCACGTACCTGCCTCGCCACAGAACTGGTGCGATCCTTTGCGCGTTCCTTGTCTCTTCGCGTTCGTCCACGAATCCTTGATGATGACAGAAGAGATGGCGGGCAAAACTGGCCTAGACGCATCTACGACGAAAGGATCTGGCGCTCAAGCAGTCCCGCGAGGTGTCATACGCAGTCGTCCGGGCAACTGTCGCAGGAACAGCCAATAACCAGCTATATCCGCTCGTGTAGGGGTCACCAAGCGACGGATCGGGATGCCGCTGAGGTTGCGCAGCGCCATCAGCGATACGACGCCGTAGGTGGTGTAGGCGATCACCGACGCGATCGCCGCGCCGATCACACCGAACGGGGGAATCAACGCGAGGTCGAGGACGATCGTGACGACCGCCGCCAGGCCGGCGAGCTGCGAGGAGAGCCCGGGTCGTCCGCGCCCGCTGAGGTCGCCTTGGATCACGCTGCCCATGCCCAAGAACCAGATGCCCGGCAGCAGCACCAGCATCGGAACGATCGCTGACTGGTACTGACTGCCGTATGCGAACAGAATGATCGCGGTGCCGAAGAACGCGTTGCCGATCGTCGCGGCCCCGCCCACAAGGCCGTAGTGACGCACCGAGTCTGCGCTGGTGGTCGCCTGGCGCATATCTCCCTGATAGCGCGATACGAGTGGCATCACGCTCATCTGAAACGCCCCGCTGAGCTGTAGCAGCAGCTCGGCGATCGTCTGTGCGACGACGTAGTAGCCGACCTGCGACAGCGGCCTGAAGAGCTGCAGGATCACGATGTCCAGACGCGCCATCGCGACCTGGAAGATCGAGCCGACCTGAACGCGCGATCCGTAGTGCAGCATCCGACGCAGCAGTTGCAGTTCGATCTGCGGCCGCCGCGAGGCAAGGATCGGCCTCAGCGCTCCGCCGATCATCACCAGCGAAGCGACGATATACGCGTACATACCGGCCGCCACACCCAGGCTGAAGATCCCCAGCAGCACGAGGATCGTCAGCAGGTAGGCGATCTTGGCGAGGATCGACAGCATGTTGTAGCGGCCGAACAGCAGCATCCCCTGCAACTGACCGTGGGTTGTCCAGTCCAAGAACACGATCGGCACCAGCACTGCCGCGAGCACCCACGTCGTGCCTCCCTCGCCTTGGCCGAACGTGTTTGCCAGCCACTGATATCCCACCCATGCCGCCGGCACCAGCACCGCCGCCATCACCCCCGCTTGCAGCAGGCTGTTGCCCAACAACCCCTGTGGCGTCGCGTCACTGCGCTTGGCGTAGTAGATCGTCGCCCACGGCACGCCGAGGCCGGCCAGCACCAGGGCAAGCGAGCTCACCGAGTACATGAGCGCGACCAGACCCCGATCGGACGGCCCCAGCAGGCGTGCCAGCACGATCGAGGCGACGAACCCGATCACGCCGGTTGCGAAGACGCCCATCATGTTCAGCGCCACGAAGCGGGCGAGGAGGTTGCCGGTCGGCCGCGCACGCACGTCCCGCACGCGAGCTAGGAGCCTGTGCATGGCTGACACTGAGAACCCGAGACTAGCTGGGATCGGCGAATCGAGCTTCACGCCGATCCGCCACCGGGCCGCCCACGTCAACGAGCGGGAAGCACGCGAAAGCTCTTCTCGTCGACGCCGCAGACTTCCAGCAGCAGCGCATCGAGATAGAACTTCGCCGCCCAGTTCGGAAAGGCAAACCGCATGTACTTTCCCCAGATCGGGAAAGAGCCCGGGACGCCTCCGCCGGCGGGACTCGCGCCGCTCTTGGGGGGGCTCGAGGAGTCGCTCCAACCCGCCGTCCGGATCTGTGCATCTGTTGTGTCCTCGATCAGCCGTCGCGCCGTCTCGGCATACCCGTTGCCCGGACAGTGCCGCTCCAGCCGGTGAAGGACGACCGCGATCTGTGCGTCACCGGTAACGCATCGCCACGACACGGTCTTACGCCAGCGTGAGTCCAGGCGGCCTCCGTTCTGGCCCGCGTGATAGCCCGCGACGATCGGGTCGAGCGCGCGCCTGGTTCCCTCCAGATAGCGCTGCTCACCGGTGAACGCGTACACGCCGAGCAGCCCCTCGATCACGTAGGAGATCGTGTGCAGCAACGGGACTTCGGTTTGTGAGAAGCCAGCGTACGCAAACCAGCCGGCTCGGTTTTGCTGGGTCAGCGTCCAGTCGCAGTTGCGCCGTGCGCTCTCCATCAGGCTCTCCTTGCCCAGCACGGTCGCCGCGTACGCGAGCGCCCAGGCGCAGCGGACGTTGTAAGTGTGAACCGGCGCCGTTGTGACCATCGACAGGCACTCGCGCCACGCGCCGTCCGCGTCCTGATGACGCGCCAGCCACTCTGCGGCGGCCAGTGCCGCCTGCCCGAAACGCTCGTTTCCGCTGGCCTCGAAGGCGGAGATCCACCCGAAGATCGCCTGGCCGGTGTTGAAGACCGCGGGGCCCGGCGACGTCCCGATCACGCCGCTGAGCACCGAGCCGTCGCCCATCTGGATGTCGGCCTCCCAGTCGGCCATCCGCAGCGCCCGCGCGAGCGCGTCCGGCTCCGAGCGCGCCTCCGCTAAGGCGAGGAACGTCGGGATGATGTAGCCGGTCGTCTCGGGATAGGGGGTCATCCAGCCTCCCTTCCAAAGGTCGAACCAGCCAGCCACCCCGCCGTCCGGGGTCGCGTCTTGCGCTGCACACAGCCACCGGTACGTCGCCTGCAGATGCTCCTCCAGGTGGGGGCTCGAGGGGCCCGCATACGGTCCTCTCCACCCGCCCTGCACTGCTTGGAACAGCTCGGCCTTGTGTGGATTCTCCAGCAGGCTTCTCAGGCGGGACCGCATGACGAGTCTTGGACTCTACTCATTAAATGAGGATTCTCTTAGAGAGAGCGTATTCCTCCGCGCACCCCACGCCGCGTCAGGCGAGCCGACCAGCCGTGACGGCGGAGGCCTTCTGCGCCGGGGTTCCGATGGAGAGCCGCACTCTACGTGAGGCTCTATCGTCGTCGAGTACGCACGCCCAGCTCAGCTCGTGCGACTTCGCATTCTGGTCGGCGGCCCAAGGTCGGCTCAGAGCGCGGCTGTGGCGAGCGCCGCGGTATACAGCTGCCGCTCTCGCCATGAGGCCAGCTGAGAGTTGTGCCACAGCAGCGTGAAGTCGCCGCCGAACAGCTTGCACCGCCGCCGCAGCCGGTCAACCGTCTCGATGCCCTGCCGGTCGGACGCGGCCGAGTCGTGGAACAGCGACATCTCCATGACCACGAGCGGTCGCTCGCGCAGTCGCAGGCGCCGGCGGGCGGTCAGGTCGAAGACGGGATACTCGAAGCACACGCCGCACCTGAAGCCCGGATCATGGGAGAACCCGAGCGAGGAGTCGTATGTCAGACCCGCCTGCTCCCAGGCGCTCCAGGTCGTCGGGTTCTCCCAGCGCAGGTAGTGCTGACGCCCGCCCCACTGCGACTGCTCCACTCCCAGCCGCGCGCACGCGCGCACGAGCGTGTCACGCTCGGCGCGAACGGCGTCGGGATTGCGAAACGTCTCGTAGCTGGGATGCAAACCCACCTCGTGTCCGCGATCGTGGAGATGTCGGATCAACTTTCCGATCCAGGGATCGTCGAGCGAGTACGTCCCGTCGAACGCCGGGTTGGTGGCGCCGGCCATGAAGTAGAAGGCGCTCCGCAACCCCCGGCTCTCGCTGAGGTTCATGATGAAGTCGAACGTGTTGTAGGGGTCGCCCGCAGGATCGCCGCGCCGGTGGGCGCGCACGGCCCGCAGGCGCGCGAGCGCCAGCCCGCGGTCATGCCGGCGAACGAGGTCGCCGATCGCCGCCTTTGCCATCCTCGGCGTGGAGGTCGTGGTGTGCAGAGGCCAGTCGACGTCGTGACTCAGGCATTCCCTGAACGTGCGCCGCTTACGCTGTAGGCGGGGCCACAGTCGCTCCAGCGCCGCCCACAGGACCTCTACGTACTCGTTGACCAGTGGACGGGTCAAAAAGCCCTCGGTATGTGCCAGCGAAGCACTAGCCGGGAAACGATCGTGCTCGTCTCGGGCGGGGGCGGCGATCTCCTCATAGCGGGTGAGCTGGAAGAAGATGCTCCCGAAGACGTCAACGCCGAGCTCGATCTCGCGCCCATGCGCTTCGTAGAACGAGCCCGCGGCAAGCTCGTTCCCATAGATGACCGGCAGGTCGGGTGTGACGAGTGTCGGGGCGAGCGGAGCCTCATCGAGACTCCAGTGAGGCAAGGGACGTTTTGGCAGGCTCTCTCGCGTCAGCCACAGAGGCTCCGGCGTCGTGAACAGGCAGTCGGCTATGACGAGCCGAGCATCATCTGAGACTTGTGGCACGGTGATCTCCGTGTCCGCGCGCTCCTGGACACTGGCTTCCCATTCCAGGCCCATGAACTCGTGCAGGACGACATCCAGAACGTAGGCCCGCTCCACGGGATATGTCCTCGGATAGCGTACGAGCAGCATGGCCGGCGTGGCTGTCTCAGGTCGTCGAGGTCTGGGCAACCGAGACGCGGTCTGCGGCCCCGAGCGACCGTAGACGGCGACCGATGGGAGAGACCTTCAGCCTGAAGCGGCTCTGGCCGTCGCCGTAGAAGACCCCGATCCGCGGCCAGTTCAGGACCGACGGCCGGTGCAGGCGGTGGGCACGCGGTAGCCCCGCGGCGGCGACGTAGCCGGCCTTGGCCGCTGTCGCAATCACTCTCGCGTCGGTGTCTCCGTAGGGATACGCCACCGAGTGGCAGGCTCCGCCGAGCTGGCGTTCGCAGTCCTCGCGCGAGCCCTCGAGCTCCTCCATCAACTCCTCGTCCTCGAGCTGGGTGAGCCGTGGGTGCGAGCGGGTGTGCGAGCCGACCTCCCAACCGATCGAGGCCATGTCGGCCAGCTCCTGCCATGACATCACCGCCAGCTCGTGCTCGTCGGCGCCACCTAGATAGACGTCGACCCCCGACCACGAGGCGAGTCGTCCGCCTCCCGCAAACCGGGTGGGAGCGAACACGGTCCCGGGAAGACCTAGCTCTTTCAAGATCGGAAGCGCCAGCTTGCGTACCGAGCGATAGGCGTCGTCGAACGTCACGACCAACGTCTTGCATGCCGTGGGCGCGGCCACCGCTTCGTGGAAGCGCGCTCCACGGTATCCCTGCCGGACGAGGGAGGTGAGCTGTCGCTCGAGATTGTCCGGCGTAACCGAGAGAGCCGACTGCCAGCTCTCGCTGACGGCGTGGTAGCCGAGGACCAGGATGTCCGTCATGAAACGGCGCGCTGGACGGGGTGCAGTCTGCTGTCCCCTCGAATGCCCCTGGTCGGCGCGCGAGGTCCGAGTCGGGGGTATGTCCCGAGTGGGGTTCTCATCGCCCAATTCCTACCAGAGTCACCGACCGCCTACCACGGTCGGTGGGCGAGGACCGTCCGTTTGCGTTGTGCACGGCTACAGGAGTGTGTTTTCCAGCGTCGTATAGGTGCCGGTGGTTGGGTGGAGGTCCATGTAGACGCCACCGGTGCGCTGGATCGTGTTGTGCTCGACGACGAAGCTCTCGCGTGTATTGCCACCGATGTCCGACGGGGATACGTAGATGCCGGCGACGGTGGTCTGAGTGATCGTGTTTTCGGTCCAGCGACTGATGCCGGCGACCGGGTCGTACTGAAACCAGCCGATGCCGATCGGGCCGCCGCTGATCTGATTGCCGCTGAGCACGCTGTTGCGGTAACGGACCGAGATCCCGTCGGAGGAGAAGTTCGCGATCGTGTTGTTGGTGATCGCGGCATTGCTGACCTTGAGGTAGATGCCGTGCTTGCCGTAGGAGATCGACTGGTCCAGCCCGGTGTTGGTGATCGTGTTCCCGGACACGGTGAAGTTTTCGCCTTCCAGCAGCATCCCGGAGTTGCCCGTGTGGTCGACCGTGTTGTCGTCGATCGTCCAGTTAGAGCCCATTCCGTTGATCCCAGTGCCGTCGTGGCCTACCGCGCACCACTCGACGATGACGCCGTCGCCGGTGCCCTGAAGGTTGCCTTCAGGGCCGATCGTGAGGTGCTCGAACGCCAGATAGTCATATCCCTTGAACCACACGCCCTGGGACAAGACCGCGTTGCCCTGGCCGTAGGACCCGAAGATGACCGGGGAGCCGGCCGCGCCGGACACGCTGGGCATCAGCGTGCTGTCGGAGAACGTCGCTCCCCCTTCGAACAGGACCCCGTCGCCTGCGCGCAGCGATGCTCGATTGACGCGGTTGACAGTCCGCCAGGCCGAGCTGGGGCTGGTCCCGGAGTTGGAGTCCGAGCCGGACCGAGACACGTAGTAGGTGGTGCCTGTGATCGTGAGCGTTGGCGCTTGCACTGGGCCGGCGGGCCCGGGCGGCTGAGCGGTCGGCGGTGTCGGGGTGGAGGCGACCGGGCTGAGGTGTTCGTGGGCGCCGCTGGAGTGCGACACGTAACGCTTGTGCCTGTGAGAGGCTTTGTGAGCCCTTGGGCAGTATCGCTTGTGGCGCTTGGTATGGCAGCGGGCGCGTATGGCGCGCCTGCGGCGCTTGTGATGCTTGGCGGCGTGGGCAACGGGGCCGCGCTTGGCGGCATGGGCAACGGGGTCGCGGTTCGACGCCGGCTGTGCGAGGGCGCTGATCGGGAACGCCAGCAGCAGGGCGGCGACCGCGATTGCGAGGAGATGGCTGAAGCTCGAGGGGCGCATCTGTCCCTCGTCGGACGCTCGCCCCGCTTCCTGCCCCTATGCGCGACTGCCTGGACGGAAAGACCAGGGGCGATCCGCAGGGCGTCGGCGGCCGTTTCGCAGGGCGCGCAGGTGATCTACGGAGCGTCATGGCGCCGCGCGGGTGCGCGGGCGAGGACTTCGTCGTAGACCGCGAGCACGCCTTCGATCATTTGCGCGCGCGTGAATCGCCGCTCGAGCCGAGCTCGAGCGGCGGCTCCCATGCGAGCCCCGTGCGCGGGGTCGTCGAGCAGGCTGACGAGCGCCCGTGCCAGCCCGTCTGCGTTGCCAGGGGCCACCACCAGGCCGGTCTCGCTGTCCGGCAACGCCTCCGTGATGCCGCCGACGTCGCTGGCCACGATCGGCAGCCCCACCGACATCGCCTCGAGGATCACATACGGGAACGACTCCGCCCAGGATGGGTGCGCGAACAGGCCAGCGGCACGCAGCAACGCCAGCGGATCCTCGCAGGGGCCGAGAAAGTGCACGGCCTCGGCCGCGCCGCGTGTCCGCGCACGCGATCTGAGGGCGTCGAGATCGGTGCCTTCGCCGCCGATCGCGACCTGCACCCGCGGATGGCGCGCGAGCACCCGCGGCAGCGCGTCGATCAGCGTCTCGATGCCCTTCCCCGGTCGCAACTGCGTCAGGGCACACACAACCGGGCCGCTCTCGGCGAGCTCCGCCACGCGGGGATCGATGGGTCCGGCGCTCGCCGGTTCGATCCCGTTGTGGACGACTCGCACGCGCAGGGCCGGGCTGACCGTGCGCGCGAGGCGCGCCTCGGCCTCGCACACGCACACCACACGGCTGGCCAGCCGTGCCAGCACGCGCTCGATCTCGCGGTAGGTCCAGCGTTCGAGCTCCCGCAAGAAGTGTCCCGCGAACGCGTAACCGTGCGGCGTGTAGATCACCGGAATGCGCGGGTGTCTCAGCCGTCCCAGGCGTACGATCGCGCCGGCCTTCGAGCTGTGCGCGTGGATCACGTCAGGGCGCACGCTCTGCACGATCGCCGCGTAGGCGGCGATTGCTTCGGCGTCGGCGCGCGGGGCGATTGCCCGACGAAGATCCAGTCGCGAGTGGCGATACGGGCCGATCAGTCCCGCCGGGGGCTCCGGTCCGCACAGGAACACCTCGTGTCCTCGCTCGACCAATCCCGTGGCCAGATCGGCGACATGACGTCCGACACCGCCGTCGGTCGGCTGGTGTACGAGCAGAACCCGGGTCACGTGAGCGGAGGCTCGCTGCCGCTCTTCACCGGAAGCGGCGTGGGATCGGTCGTGCTCCTGACCGCGCGAGGGCGGGCCATGCTCAGCCCGCGCATGAGCAGCGGCAGCGGATCGGCGAGACGAAAGTACGCGTGAGTGACGCCGCGCCGGGGCCAGGCGGTCTCGCCCGCGGCGCGGAGATTGCCATGCCGCAGCTGCCAGACGAGATGACGCAGATCCGCATCCTCCCAGCGATAGCGGTACCCGGCACGCGCTCGCGCGGGCCGTGGATCGCGTCCGAGCAGCCAGTCACACCAGATGGCGGGAAGCGGCGCTCCCGCGGCGACGGCGAGCGCCATCGAGCCATAGGGACGCGGGTTGAGGTCGATCGGGACGAACCGTTCGCTCGCGGCTTGGATCAGCTCGACCTCGAAGATGCCCTCCCAGCCAACGTCGGCCAGGAGCGCTTGCACCATCTTCTCCAGCCGTGGAGGTGGCGCGATCGTTTCTGCGAACGCTACATTCCCAGCCTCCACGGGCCAGGTTCTGCGGTAGCGAGCCACGGCGACTCCGAGCAGGCGACCGTCCGCCATCACACCGGCGAAGGAGAGTGGTGTTCCCGGCTGTGCGCGCTGCATCAGGAACGCGCCGTCATGACCCGGAACCGCCTCGGCAAGCTCATCCTCGGTGGCGATGCGACGGCTGGGCCGCGTCTGGCGGACGGTTCGGCCGATCTGATCGACAGTCCGTATCGACTTTAGGATGATCGGGAGACCGAGCGTGCGCGCGGCGGCGCGCGCCTCTTCCAGGCTTGTGCAGCGAATCGACTCGGCCGGCGAGAGGCCGGCGGCGGCGGCGGTCTCGTCCAGGATCTCGCGGTCGAGGCTGCGCTCCACGCTTGCGGGCGCCGGCAACCCGATGCGCGTGAGGCTCTCCAGGTGCTCGCGCCGGCGCGAGATAGCCAGGAGAGCCCTGTCGCTTCCGGGTAGCAGGATGGCGTACCGTCGGCGTACGAGCTGCCGTCTGAGGTCCTCGACGAACCGCTCGTCATCCTGCCCCGGGTCGGTCATCCGCGGTCTCTGAGCGCAGCTGCGTGACCCGTGGGCGGCGGCACAGGGCCTGAAGGCCACGGCGTCGACCTCATAGCCGGCGGCATGAAGGCTGCGGCAGGTGGCGAGGATGGAGCGCTCTTCGGCGTTCGTGACCAGAACGCGTGTGCGATCGGCGGCCATCCTCAGCGACGTCCGGGCCTACGGGTCCTAACCAGCGCGCGCAAGCGCTTGCTGGCCCGCCGGGCGGCGCGCATCGGCGCCGACCTGAGCAGGGGCTCATAGCGGTCGGTCAGCTTGAGCAGCACGATCGGCAGTGGGTCGATCGCGCCGATCATCGCGCGCGTGATCTCGTAAGGAGCCCAGCTGCCCGAGCCGGTCGTCACCGCGGCGAGCAGGCCGGCGTCTCGCACCGCCGCGAGCGCCGCGGGCCCGTATCTGCCAAACGGATAGGCGAATGTCAGGATCTGGACGTTCGCGATGCGCTCCAGCGCGTCACGACTTTCCTCGATCTCCTTGCGACAGGCGTCGTAGTCGAGCGCCGAGAGGTCGGGATGAGTCATCGTGTGGGCGCCGAGCTCCCAGCCGGCGGCCACCAGCTCGCGCAGCTCCGGCTCGCTCATCATCGCGCCGTCGCCACCCGCGCCGATCCACGGGCTGTCGCCGCCGATGTAGCCGATCGTGACATAGACGGTGGCGGGGATTCTGTACTCGTTCAGGATCGGCAGGGCGACCGCATGGTTGTTGCGCATGCCATCGTCGAACGTGACGGCCGCAAGGCCCGGCTTGGGGACGCCGCCGTCGGCGCTGCGCGCGAGCTCGGCCATGGTGACGAAACGAAAGCCGGCGTCCAGCAACAACTCGAGCTGGGCTCGAAAGCGGGCAGGCGAGACCTGCAGCAGGCTGAGATCGTCGCGCAGCCGGGACTCGGCCACCCCATGGTAGCCCAGCACGACCGACCGCCGTCGGCGGATCCGCTCGAGCGCCCGGACCCATAGCCGGCGCCCGAGACGTGCATGTGCATGGGGGGCGACGACGCTCACTTTCAGGCGGGATAGAACCACAAGCCCGGCTCGAGGGCGTATGCGGTCGGCGATCGAGCAAGCCGGCATGTGCGCCGGCTCACTACCCGCACAGGGCGGCGGGCCTCCAGGCGTGGCGGCCCAGGCTGCTGCTGTGAGCCTATGCTGCCTTGCCGAGGTACACAAGGCTGACAATCTCTCGGCAAACCTACGTATCATAGGCAGCGGCGGCAAGAATTAGGCCGCGAAAAGAGGATGGCCTTCGGCATTAGGCCCCTCGCGGATGGGGACGACATGGTTGAGAGTGGCAGTCGATGAAGGCGAGAGATCTTGCGCGAGCGACCGCGGTCACGCTCGCCGTGCTCGCGGCGGGACCAGTCGGCGTCGCCATGGCCGAAGCGCCCATCGTCACGATCGACAGCCCGCTCTCCGGCAGCTCGACCAACAACCAGATGCCCCTGTTCACCGGGACCACAAACGACATCATCAATCAGGTCACGCTCAACATCTACGCCGGAACAGCTGTCGCAGGCACACCGGTGACGCTGACCTCCTTGCCTCTCCAGCTGGAAGGCACATGGAGCTTGACGCCACCGTCGCCCCTCGCTGACGGTACGTACACCGCAGTCGCCACTCAAACCAATCTTCTGATGGAAACCGGCACGAGCGCTCCTCCTGTGACGTTCACCGTGGATACGAGTCGCCCGGAAGTCTCGTTGGCGGCTGTTCCTTCGCCGACGAACGATTCGACGCCGAGCTTCAGCGGGAGTGCGGGTGTCGCCGCCGGAGACGATCCGTCCGTGACGCTGAAGATCTACCCGGGCGAATCGGCCTCCGGCAGCGCCGTCCGGAAGGTTGAAGTCGCGCCCACCGGCGCGACATGGACCGCCGGTCCGGTCGAAGAACTGCCCGACGGCACCTACACCGCTAAGGCCGTGCAGGAAGACCTGGCGGGTAACACGGGTGTGAGCGAAGCGGTGACGTTCACGGTCGATACGACCGCACCGGCGGTCGCCATCACGGCGCCGGCGAACGGCGCTTACCTAAACAGCTCTGTTCCCACGTTCAGTGGGAACGCGGGCAACGCAAACGGAGACGAGCCGTCTGTGAGGCTCAACATATACACGGGCGCCTCGGCCTCCGGTCCTCACCAGACGATCTCGATCTCCCGCCACGGCACTTCGTCGTGGACGGAATCCGAAGGTCCCCAGCTTCCCGACGGCACCTACACCGCTCAGGCCGAACAGGAAGACCTCGCCGGCAACACGGGCAAGAGCAGTCCGCATACGTTTACGGTGGATACGAGTCGCCCGGAAGTCTCGTTGGCGGCTGTTCCTTCGCCGACGAACGATTCGACGCCGAGCTTCAGCGGGAGTGCGGGTGTCGCCGCCGGAGACGATCCGTCCGTGACGCTGAAGATCTACCCGGGCGAATCGATCTCCGGCAGCGCTGTCCAAACGGTTGAAGTCGCGCCCACCGGCGCGACATGGACCGCCGGTCTAGTCGGAGCATTGCCGGATGGCACCTACACCGCTCAGGCCGTGCAGGAAGACCTGGCGGGTAACACGGGTGTGAGCGAAGCGGTGACGTTCACGGTCGATACGACCGCACCGGCGGTCGCCATCACGTCGCCGGCGAACGATGCCTTCTTGAAAAACTCGAAGCCCACGTTCAGCGGTAATGCGGGCGTCGCGAGTGGGGACGGTTTGTCGGTGACGCTGAGCATCTACGAAGGCGCCTCTGTCTCCGGCAGTCCGGCCCAGACGATCCCGATCACACTGAGCGACGGGTCGTGGACCACGGGATCGACGGGTCCCCAGCTCCCCGACGGCACTTACACCGCTCAGGCCGAACAGCAGGACCTCGCCGGCAACATAGGCAAGAGCAGTCCGCACACATTCACCATCAAGACTAAATCGCCCGTTGTGACGCTGAACGCCGCCGGATTGGTGCACCGCGGCGCCAAACTCGCCACGCGCGACGCGACCCCGAGCTTCAGCGGTAGCGCGGCCACCGCCAGTGACGACAGCAAATCCGTGACGTTGAATATCTACAGTGGCACCTCCGCGTCCGGGGCTCCCGTGCAGGAACCCGTAACCGTGACCGAGGCCGGCGGCACGTGGAGCGCCAGCCCGACCAATGACCTGGCCGACGGCACCTACACCGCCCAGGCCGAGCAGGAAGACCTCGCCGGCAACACCGGCGTGAGCGCGTCGTCGACCTTCACGGTGGATACAGCGCCCCCACACATCACCCTGACGTCTCCCGCCGGAGGCAGCTCGACTACCGGCGGCTCCCAGAGAGTGGAAGGATCCGCGGGCACGGCGGAAGGCGACCTGCCCGGCGTCACGATCCAGCTGTTCGCCGGAGCCACGATCGGCTCGCAGGCGCCGCTGGAGAGCATCGTCGTAGACGCCTCGAAATCAGGATCGTGGTCTGCCGTATTGGCAGGCCTGAACGCCGGTGTATACACCGTTCGCGCCGAACAGTCCGACGACGTCGGCAACCTCGGTGTGAGCGCAACGCGCACGTTTGTGCTCACAGCGCCTGCGGTGCCCGCGCCCCCTACCACCCCCGAATCGACTACAGGCTCAGCACTGAGCACAGCGGCCGCGCAGCCGCCGGTGGCGTCATTTCAGTGGTTTCCGACCGCTCCACACGTCGGCGAACCCGTCTCCCTCATATCCACCTCGACCGATGCCAGCAGCCCGATCGCCGGACTCGCCTGGTCTGTGACGGGCAACGGCGCGTTCACCGCGGGTGCGCCAGCGCTCACAACCTCCTTCTCGACTGCAGGCCCCCACGTGGTGGGGCTGCGCGTCACCGACGCCAACGGCCACGTGAGCGTTGCCACCGAGACGATCCGGGTGACGTCGCCTCCGGTCGTCCTGATGCAGCCCTTTCCGATCGTGCGGATCGCGGGCTCTGACACGTCATCTGGCGTCAGGCTCAGCCTGCTCACCGTGCAGGCGCCTGGGGGGGCTAGGATCATGGTGCGGTGCCGGGGTCGTGGTTGTCCGGCCAAGTCCGAGAGTCGAGTCGCGGCGTCCCGCAGCTCCAGAGGGGGGACGGTTCTGGTTTCGTTCCCGCGGTTCGAGCGTTCCCTAAGGGCCGGCGCGATCCTGGAAATCCGAGTTTCCAAGGGCGGGGAGATCGGCAAGTACACCAGCTTTGTGATCCACCGTGGCAAGCCACCCGTGCGGGTCGACGCGTGCCTTGACCAAACCCATGCCAAGCCGATCGCGTGCCCGCCGTAATGAGTACCGTGCATATCGAGAGGCAGGGGATCCGAGCGAGCGTGCGGGGTGCTCGCGTCGACCTCCGGTGGCCGATCGTCGTCGCATCGATGTGCGCGGTGTTCGCCTGCTTTTTTGGGATTGGCCGTGTGACGAACACGGGGAGCGCTGCTCGGGCCGGCATGCCATCGCATCTCGCGGTCACATCGGTTCGCGCCGCGATGCCGACGAGCTTGGATAAGGCGCCGCCGATCCCGATCCCGCTGGCACTGAGAACGCACGGCACGTACCGTGTGACTCGCCCCACCTTCACCCGGACGGTCCACGTGCCCTCTCGGGCGCCCGCAAAGGAAGCGCCTTCCGCTCCGCTGCGCTCATCGCCGCCGATCTCCTCCGCGCCCGCCGAAGGACAGTCCTCGCCGGCTGGCGGATCCGCGGAACCCAATCACGGATCGTCGGGGAGCGGCAGTCGCTCTTCCAAGCATTCCGGCGGCGGCGCCTCTTTCGACAGCTCGGGCTGAAGCGGATGCAAACCGTCAATCGCAGCTTGCTTGTCTTTGCCGGTCCCGTCCTTGTCGCGGTTGCGATCATCGGCTACGTCGCTGGGCACGGCCGTGGCGTGTATGCCGAAAGAACACATACGGCGCTGTCCGCGAGCGTGCTGCTCACCTACCCCTCGGACTGGCGACCCACCGCCGGGGCTCCCAAAATTCCCGGCCTCTCGATCGCCCATCCTTTCGCGGTGGCGCCAGACGGCGATGTCGCTCGCGCGGGCCTGCTCACGGGAGAGCTGGTCGGGGGCGAACCGAGCCCGCTGCCCGCACGGTTCGTCGAGCGCATGCGCGAGCTCCCGGACACCGAAGTCATGTATCTCCTGGATACCCAGGCTTACAGGTACTCACGGCTGAGCATCCCGGGGTTTGACGGGATGCTTACCCTCTATGCGATTCCAAACCCCGGAGGCAACCCGACGGCTGTAGCCTGCTATGCGTCGGCGGCACTCTCGGCCTATATGCGGACATGCGAACAGATTGTCGACGCGCTCTCGCTCCGGAGCCAGACACAGAGCTATGACCTGACTCCCGACCCCGAATACGCACGCCAGGTCAGCGCATCTCTCGAAGTGGTGGATGCGCGACGCGCCGCGCTGAGGCGCGAAGTGAGCCCGCGGGCCGAGCCCGCCATCATCCAGCGGCTCGCCGCCAGTCTCGCCGACGGATTGGCCAACGCGGTCGCATCGCTTTCGGCGCTGCAACCGCCCCCCGCGGCTGGTCAGGCTCACGCGGCGCTATCCGGGTCTCTCTGGCAGGCACGCAACGCATACAAGGCGCTCGCCGTTGCCGCGAGTGCCGCAAGCCCGTCCCGCTACGCCGCCGCGCGAGCACAGGTCTATGAAGCGGAGGCGAGCGTCGATGCGGCGCTCAAGAGCTTTGCCCTGCTTGGCTACGCACGGGCCTAGCCACATCTCGATCATGTCAAGCCGCGCATTAGCTGAGGTGCGGCAACCGCTGGGGCATATGTGCGCCCGAGGGCCCGGAAGGCGCCGGCTCGCAGCTGTGTTGATCGGCGTGGCCAGCCTGCTCGGAGGGCTGGGCTGCTCCTCGGGCGTCCATGCTCAGAGCGCCGCTCGCGACGGCGGCAGACCTGTGGGCGCCGCGCCGGCACAGACGTCCACGGTTCACCGTTATGAGTACGTCTTTCCCGACGGCTCCATGTATGTGTACGACATGGACGCTGGACAGAGGCTGATCGAGCATGTTGCCCTGCCCGATTCGCAGGGAGTCCGGGGAGTGGTGGCGAGCCCGCCCACACACACCCTGTACATCAGCTACGGCGGCGATGGCGGCGGCAATGGGACGGGATCGCTGCTGGCCTATGACCTTCTCTCCGGACGCGTTCTCTGGCGGCGCGCTTATTCGACCGGCATCGACAGCATGGCGATCAGCTCCGACGGCAGCCGCATCTACATGCCCACCGGGGAGCTTGACGAGAGCGGCGTGTGGAACGTCCTGGACGCGAGTGACGGCCATGTGATCGCAAGCATCGATGGGGGCGCCGGGGCCCATAACACGGTGACGGGCCTCAGCGGGCGAAACGTCTATCTAGGCGGGCGCGAGCACAATTATCTCGAGGTGGCGAGCACAGCCACCGATCGGGTGTTCAGGCGGATCGGACCCCTGCACGGCGGTGTGCGTCCGTTTACGATCAACGGCCGCGAAACGCTCGCCTACACCACCGCCACCGGCTTTCTCGGGTTTCAGGTGAGCAGCATCTCCAGCGGCCGTGTCCTTTACACGCAGTCTTTCCCTGGCTTTGGCTGGAACCCCGCCACGTTCTCCCCGAGCGCGCCGAGCCACGGCATCTCGCTCTCGCCCGACGAGCGCCAGGTCTGGGTTCTCGACGCACCCAACAGCTACGTTCACGTGTTCGATGTCTCAGGCGTGCCGCGCCGCCGGCCGCGCCTGCTCGCCAACATCCGCCTCGCCCATCCGCAGACCGGCGAAGAGAGCCCCTGCGCCTATGACTGTGCCCGTGACGGCTGGCTGCAGCACAGTCGCGACGGGCGCTTCGTGTATGTCGGAGACTCCGGCGACGTGATCGACGCCCACACGCTTCAGATCGTCGCCTACCTGCCTGCGCTGCGCCAGACGCGCAAGATGCTGGAGATCGACTGGCGGGGCGGCGTGCCGGTATCGACGACCTCCCGACAGGGTCTCGGCTACGTCAGGTAGCGCTCGGTCATCCCGGCGTGTAGGTCGCGTACAGCGAGGTCTGCTCGCCGTCGGTGGTCAGCGAGCTGCCGAAGGGGTTGCTCGGCCCCGATGTATAGGTGTTGGTGTTGTAGATCGCGACTGCCCGAGACGCTGTCATAGCGGAAGCCGGCGACGTTGCCGCTGGCGCCGGTGATCACCCCGATCCAGTAGTTGCCGGCGGCGAGCTTCAGGGCCGCGGGGAAGGTCAGGCTCGTACCAGCCGGCGGCGTTGGTGCTCTTGAAAGTGAGCTGTTCTGTTGTGTCCAGCAGCGTGCCCGGTTTGCCACCCGAGTCAGCGTAGACGACGCCCTCGAGCACCTGCTGTCCCGAGGTTCCGGTCGGCGCCAGGTAGATGCTCAGCTTGCTCACCGATCCCGCGGTCGGGCAGCGCATAGCGGCTGACCCGCTTGCGGTTGGCGGCATAGCTGTCTGAGGATGCGCCGACGCTGGTCTTGCCGAACGTCGACGCGCCCTGCGTCACCACCGCCGTCTGGGATTGAGCTTGAGGGAGTCGAGGGTCCGGCGGAGTTCGAGGCGGTTACCGAGACGCGCAGCGTGGAGCCTACGTCCGCCGAGCCCACCGAGTAGGTGTGCGCGGTGGCGCCGGAGATGGGAGCACAGCTCGCCCCGGTCGAGTCGCAGCGCTCGCCACTGATAGGCGTAGGCGGTCGGGCTTTCCGACCACGAGCCCGTGCTGGCACTCAGCGTCTGTCCGGTCTGTGCGGTCCCCGAGATCGTGGGCGGCGCGGTGTTGACCGGCGGAACGGTCGGTGGGGGGGCGCTGGTCGTATAGGTGGCGTAGACCGACGCCTGCTCGGAGTCCTTGGTGGGCGATCCGAACGGGTTGGTCGGTCCGCTGGCGTAGGTGTTCGCGTTGTACGCGCGGCTGTTGGTCACGCTGTCATACACGTAGCCCAGCCCCTCGGTCGTAGCGCCCGTGATGAATCCCAGCCAGTAGGTGCCGGGGCTGAGCGCCACGGGCGAGGCGAAAGGAAGTTCGAACCAGCCGGAGCCGTTGAGGTTGCCGCGATAGGTGACTTCCGTCCCTGTCGCGAGCAGTGCGCCAGGCGAGCCTCCCGAGTCGGAGTAGATCACGGCCTTGACCGCCTGCGGACTCGGCGAGTCGATGCCGGGAACCGCATACACGCTGAGCTTGGTCACGAGCGCCGGAACGGACAGCGTCGCTGTGTTGACGACCTTGTAGTTGGCGAAGATACCGTGTCCGTGCTCGCGCCCACTGTCGTCTTGCCGAACGTTCCGGTCGGAGGGGGAGGCGGCGGCTGGCTTTCGCAGCCCGGCAGCGCCTTGCACACGTCCAGGCGTCCTCCGGTGATCACGCGGCCCGCACAGCGAGGGCGGCTTGTCGACGTTGTTGAGGATGTCGGCCTTCAGTGCGGTGGCCGACAGGGAGGGCTCGACCGAGAGGATCAGCGCCGCGGCGCCCGCGACCTGCGGCGATGCCATCGAGCCTCCGCTGAGGTAGCCGTAGTTGCCTGTTGCGCAGCGTCGAGTAGATGCTGACGCCCGGGGCGGCCAGGTCGACGGTGTGGGGTCCGTAGTTGGCCCAGCTGGGCAGCTGGTCGTTGTTGTTGCTCGCCGTCACGCAGATCTCGGTCGGGCGGTCATAGCCGCACGGATAGCGCCGCACGGCGAGTTCGTCGTTGTTGTCGCCGGTGTTGCCGGCCGCGGTGACGAACAGGATGTTGTTCGCGCCGAGCGTGTCGATCTCGTTCGAGAGCGCCTGCGGAGTAGGCGGTGCCCCAGAAGGTCGCCGAGTCGTTGACGACGCGGACGTTCACGCCTGCCTGCTTGGCCGCCACCAGCCATTGCAGCGCTTCGATCAGCCCGCTGGTTTCGCCGCTGGCTCGCCGAGTTCAGCCACTTGACCGGCAGGATCGAGGTCTGCCAGTTCATGCCGGCGACGCCGATGCCGTTGTTGCCGACGGCGCCCATGATCCCAGCGACGTGGGTGCCGTGGCCGCCGTAGGTGGTGTCGTCGTCCATCGGATTGCAGGTCTGGGTCAGCACGTTGTAGCCGTGGGTGCCGGCCGCGCAGCCGCCGATGCCGCCCGGGTTGGACCAGATGTTGGCCGCCAGATCGGGGTGGGTGTAGTCGACGCCCGTGTCGGTCTCGCCGATCACGATCGAGCGGCTGCCCGGTGCTCAGTGCCCCACGCCTTCACTGCGCCGTCGTCGTCGCCGGGAGTGCCGCTGGCGGGCGGGCCGAGGACCTCTTCGGCTTCCTGGGTGGGAACGCTCTGCCCGGTGTTGTCCGACGCCCCACTGCAGCGGAAACGAAGGATCGTTCGGGCGACCGCGCTGCGCCTGCATCAGGTAGTCGGGCTCGGCGTAGGCGACCGCACGACTGCGCCGCAGACGGCGCACCACGGCGAGCACCTGTGCCGCGGGTACCTGCAGCTTCAGGGGCTCGAGGAATTCCTGACCGGTAACGGGTCCATGGCCGGCCGGCCTGATGAGCGGCCCGAGGTGTCTGGCGCCATCTCCGCCGGCGGCGCGCTCGATCGCATATCGCTCTCCGACCGTGACGCCCGGGCGGAAGCCGACGAGGACCACCCCCGGGCGAAATGGAGCGGGCGTCGGCGCCGGTTCGAGCGCGGGTCGCAGGGACAAGCGCCCTGCGCTGTGCGCGCCATCTTGCGCACCGGCGCCTGGCGCGATCGACATACCGGCACTCAGGGCCGCAGTCGCCGCAAGCGCGGCCGCGACGAATCTCTTCGGGCTGCTCCTGCCCTCGCTCCACCTGCTTCCATGCGCGATCATAAGACGGTTCCCTCCGCTCTCATCGGCTTATCTCTGCGGCGCCGTTTGGCTCTTTCGAGGGACGATCGCGGCAGGCGCAACCCGAAAAGTGTACCGGCTTGAGCGCTCCGCGCAATGCTGGCCGGATGTACGAGTCCTACATCAGCGTCGTCTCCAGGCCATTCGGCTGCTACGCCGGGCGAAGCCTGGCATTGCCATATAGGGCTACTACTTCGGTCGCTGCTCTTTGGTGGCTTTCCGCGACACGAGATGGACGTGCTTGGTCTGTGTCCCGGTCGGGACTGAGGACGACTTGAGGATTGTCAGATCGGCACTGAGATGTCCGTATGCCGCGCTCAGCAGCACGCGTCCGGTCGCGTTGAGCTTGACCGCGACTGTGGTGGTCTTTCCCGCCGGGATGGAGAAGGTGGCGGTCCCGATGGTCGTCGTTTTCGTCTTGGCCGTGTTTTTCTTGCCCTGGCCCTTCGTGCCCTTCATCTTGACGGTCAGCATCAGTCCGCTGCTGCACGTCTCCAAGCCTCTGCAGCGTAGCTTTATCGCCGCCCTGCCGCTGTGGATTGTGAAGGTGGTAGTGGCGATCACGATGACGCTCGACTGTGTCGTGACAGGCGTAGCGGTCGACGGTAGTGTGCTCTGGCTGCTGCCCTGCGGTGCTTCCGTGTTCACAGGGCCCGGCGCTACGCGTTCGCAGCCCGGCAGCGCCTTGCACACGTCCAGGCGTCCTCCGGTGATCACCTTGTCGGCAAGCGAGGGCAGCCGGTCCACGTTGTTGAGGATGTCGGCCTTCAGTTCCGTCGCGGACAAGGTCGGGTCGACGGACAGGATCAGTGCCGCCGCGCCGGCCACCTGCGGGGCGGCCATCGAGCCCCCGCTCAGATAGCCATATTCTTCGGGTCCGCGCAGAGTCGAATAGACGCTCACCCCAGGCGCGGCGAGATCGACCGTATTCGGCCCGTAGTTAGCCCAGTTGGGCAGCCGATCGTCGTCGTCGCTCGCGGTGACGCAGATCTCGTTAGGAAGGTCATACCCGCACGGGTAGCGCCGCACTGTTGCTTCGTCGTTGTCGCTGCCGCTGTTGCCGGCGGCGGTCACGAACAGGATGTTGTTTTCGCCCAGCACTTCGATCTCTCTCTTGAGTTCGGGCGAGGGGCCGGTGCCTATGAAGGTCGGGGAGTCGTTGACGACGCGCACGTTCACGCCTGCTTGCTTGGCTGCCACCAGCCATTGGAGCGCTTCGATCAGCCCGCTGGTTTCGCCGCTGCTGGCCGAGTTCAGCCACTTGACCGGCAGGATGGTGGTCTGCCAGTTCATGCCTGCGATGCCGACTTCGTTGTTGCCGATGGCTCCCATGATCCCAGCGACGTGTGTGCCGTGGCCGCCGTAGGTGGTGTCGTTGTCCATTGGATCGCAGGTCTGGGTCAGCACGTTGTAGCCGTGGGTCCCGGCCGAGCAGCTGCCGATGCCGCCCGGGTTTGACCAGATGTTGGCCGCCAGATCGGGATGGGTGTAGTCGACTCCCGTGTCGGTCTCGCCGATGACGATCGAGCGGCTGCCCGTTGTCAGGCCCCATGCCTTCAGTGCGCCGTCGTCGTCGCCGGGAGCGCCCGGGCTGGGCGGGCCGAGGATCTCTTCGGCTTCCTGCAAGGGAACGCTCTGCCCGGTGTTGTCCGAGCCCCACTGCAGCTGAAATAGAGGATCGTTCGGGGTTTCGCCCAAGGCGACCGAGGCACTCACGCTCAGCGCTGCGATCGCAGGTGCGAGGAGCGACAGGAAGCGCTTGAATCCACAGCCGCGCCACCTGCTTTCATGCGTGTCGGTGTGGCGGTACATGCCAGATCCCCCAGCCAAGCTTTCGACTGCGGTTGCGGATGGGCGGACCCGCCGAATTAGCAGGTGACACCAGTTTAGTGGGGCGTGAGCGGCCCGCGCGCCACTAGAAGCGATGTATGACTTGACTGGATACGGCTTGATCGATGTATGCACGTCAGCGTCGCCATCGTCGCTTGCGTCCGGGGGTCGGCGCCTGCGCTGCGCAGACGGCAATCCACAGCCGGCCTCTACAATGCCCGCCCATGAGGCGGGCGCCATGGTAGGAGCTGAGCACGCTTCGGCCTGCGAGCGCTATCTCGAGCGGATCGGCGTCCGTCGCACTCCGAAGGCGACATGCCCGTTCGACCCCGGCTATGACCCGGTGACGGTCGAGGCGCACCTGCGCCAAAGCGGCCATCTGATCGGGCACGCTGAAGATCTCGATGGCGTGCTGGATGGTCGCCGAGGAGAGCGCCACTCGCAGCAAGATCCGAGCCGCCCGCGACCTGGGCATCCCGGCGGTCGCCGGCGGGGGCCCGTTCGAGGTCGCGGTCGCCCAGCGCGCGCTGACCCGCATATCTGGAGCTCTGCGCCGACGTGGGCATCACGCGGATCGAGTGCGGCGAAGGGTTCACCGACCTGCGGCCTCGCGCCGGCTGAGATCGTGCGCCAGGCGGGCGAGCACGGCCTGGAGGTCGGAGTTCGAGCTGGGCGAGAAGCACGCCGGGCGCTTCACCGACGAGACAGGCCGACGAGCTGATCGCGACCGGGCAGCCGCTGGCTGGAGGCCGGCGCGATGTCGGCTCGTCGTCGAGGCGCGCGAGAGCGCCCAGGACGTCGGTCTGTTCTCGGCGCCCGGGCAGTTCGACTCGCGCCAGGCCGACCGCTATCGCCGAGGCGTTCGGGCTCGACACGGTGCTGTTCGAGGCGCCCAACAAGGCCAGCCAGTTCGCGCTGATCGACCATTTCGGGCCCGAGGTCCAGCTGGGCAACGTCCGCCTGGAGGAGGTGCTCGAGGGTCGAGATCTACCGGCGCGGACTGCACTCCGACGCCTTTCGACCGCGCCAACCTGCGGCCGCGGCCGCCCGCCGAAGAGCAGGCCTGAGGTCCACTCGCGTCCATGCCGCAGCGTCGCGATCGACTGCTTTCACGAGCACCTCGCCGCCGATCGCCGGCGGACGCCGCGATCGTTGCCGTGGACGTGATCCGGGCGACTACCACCGCCGTCACGGCCGTCGCGCTCGGCCGGCGCGTATATCCCGCCGGCTCGATCGAGGCCGCGGTGCAGGCTGGCGGCCGACCTCGACCGGCCGATCCTCGCGGGCGAGCTGGGCGGGGTTCAGCCCTACGGGTTCGACCTGCAGAACAGCCCGACCCAGATCGACGCGCTGGAGCGCTCGGCGCGACCGATCATCCTGCTGTCGACCTCCGGCACGCGCCTGATCGCGGAGGCCGTCCGCCATGGGGTCACCTACGCGGCCTGTCTGCGCAACGCCTGCGCCCAAGCCGCGCACCTGGCCCGCAGCCGATCGAGACGTGCTGATCCTCGGCGCCGACAGCCGGGGCGAGTTTCGCGAGGAGGACCAGCTGTGCGCGGCTCGCATCGCCGCGCACCCTGGTCGCCACCGGCTACAGCGTGGCCGATCGCTTTACCGAGGAGGTCCTGGAGCGCTTCGGCGACGCTCCCGACGACGCTTTCCTGCAGGGAAGGAGCGCCCGTTACCTGCGCGACACCGACCAGGACGGAGGACCTGGAGTTCGTGCTCGGGCACATCGACGATCTGGACGGCGTGTTCGTCGTGGAGCAGGGCCAGGTTCTCGCCGTAGCGGCTGAGCGCTGACGCCAGCGGTCAGCGTCGCCGCAGGCGAGGCCGCGCAGCGCGATCGAGCGCCAGCCAGGGCCACAGCGCGAGGAACGGAAGCGGGTCATCGGCGGCGAACCATGCGGCCTCGCGCACTCCTTCAGACGAGCGCACCCACGCCCCGCCGGTGAGGTCGCCGCGGCGCAGGTACACGAGCGACGAGGCGACGTCCAGCGGCTCGACGATCCAGCGGCGGCCCTCCCGCGGCCTGCTCGTCGGCGCCTCCTGGCCGGTGAGATCGAGATACAGCGCTCGCAGCACGTCGGCGCCGTCGTCGCCGACGAACAGCCGGAAGGTGCCCCCGATGCGCGGGTTGACGTCGAGCAGCTTGTACTGGCCGTCGCGCGCGTCGTAGCGATAGCCGATGTCGAGGATCCCTCGGTAGCCGATCGCCTTCATGAAGCGCACCGTCGTCGCTTGCACGGTCTCGTTCGCCAGGCACACGCCGAGCGTCGTCGCGCCCGTATAAGGGGGAGACTGCCGGATCTTCTTGCCGGTGAAACCGACCCTGCACTCCGACTGCTCGTCGAAGTAGCCGTTGAACATCCACACCGTCTCGGGCGTGCCCGGGATGTATTCCTGGAGCATCACGTTGTGCGTGTACGGGGTCTCCATCGACCGGTATGCCTCGAGCAGCTCCTCGCGGCTCTCGGCGATCGCCACCCGCGGCGATCCCGCTGGCGCGTCGCCTGCGTTGATGCACTTGGCCACGATCGGAAAGCTCGCCCGATCGGCGTGCTCGAGCACGTCCGCCTGTGACTGCGGGAACACCGACAGCGGAGTGGGAATCTCGTGCCGCCGGCACAGCTCGTACATCCCGCGCTTGCTCGACAGCGCTCGCGCAAGTCCCTCCGGCTGGCAGGGCAGGAGGAAGTCGGCCTCCAGCGCCCCCGCGTGCTCGTCGACGAACACGCTGCTCGCATCGTCGACTGCGATCAGGATCGCGCGCCCTGCATCCTGGCTGAACCGGTGCAGCGCCGCCAGCAGCTGCTCGGGACCCGCCTGCTCTGAGATCGTGCTCCAGCTGCTGCTGTAACGCGACAAGCGGGCGGGAGCCCAGCGCTCGCAGCCGATACGATGGACGGGAATGCCGAGCCGGCCGGCGCTGCGGGCGATTCCAAGCGCGCCGTGGTGAAAGACGCCACGGCTCAGCCCAAAGATCAGGATCGGCGTGGTCGTCGCTGGCAATGAGTCAACGCAATAGCGAGAATGACACGGACCGCTCGGCGCCCGATGACCTCGGCCGCGGGAGCGTCCAGGGGCACGTCAACAGGCACTTCGACTCGACGGCGTCCTACTGGGACGGAGTCTATCGGGGCACCGACCTGCAGGGCATGATCTACCAGCAGCGTCAGGCCGCCGTCCTGGACTATGTGGACGCCGCCGCCCTGCCCTCCGGCGCTCGCGTGCTCGAGATCGGCTGCGGCGCGGGGCATCTCACCGTGCGCCTCGCCGAGCGCGATCTGCGGGTGGATGCCGTTGACGCCAGCCAGGCGATGGTGGACTCGACTGCGGACCGGGCGCGCGAGGCCGGGCTCGGCGAGCGAATAACCGTCGCCGTCGCCGACGTGCACGCGCTGCCCTTCGCACCCGAGCACTTCGATCTGGTGGTCGCCGTCGGCGTGATCCCGTGGCTGCACTCCCCGCGGGACGCCGTCGCGGAGATGGTGCGCGTGCTGCGCCCCGCCGGGCAGCTCGTGCTGACGGCGGACAACCGCGCTCGCCTGATCTCCTTCACCGATCCTCGTGCGATCCTGGCGCTCTCACCGCTCAAGCGCGTCTACGACACTCTGCGCAAACGGCGCGGGGTCGCGACCTCCCGGCTGGACTCCCCGCGCAGCATCGATCGACTCCTGCGACAGACACCGCTATACCTGATCGAGCGCAGGACGGTCGGCTTCGGCCCGCTTTCCTTCCTCGGCCGGCCAATCACCGACGACGCGCGAGGCATGCGCATCAACCGGCGCCTGCAGGAGCTCGCCGATCGCGGCACGCCCGGCCTGCGGTGGACAGGCTGGCATTATGTCGTTCGTGCGGCGAAGCGCTCTTAGACCCGGACGGACACTCGCCGTCGGAGTTGTCGTGGCGACGGCGGCCACCCTGGGCCTGCCCGGCACGCGGTGGCTCGGCGTGGGCGCGTGCCCGGCATCGGCGCTCACGCCCGCGCAAGCCACGGCAGGATCCTCCACCGTCCATCCCTACGAGTACGTCTTCCAGCCGGGTGTCATGTCCGTGTACGACATGGACGACGAACAGAAGCTCGTCCAGGAAGTCACCGGCCTGCCCGACGCGGACGGCGTCCGCGGCGCGATGGTCGACCCGGCCACCGACCGCCTCTACATAAGCCACGGCGGCGACGGTCCGACCGGCAGCTTCGACGGCTCGCTGCTGGCCTACGACCTGGTGTCCGAAGCGCAATTGTGGAATCGCGCGTACCCCTTCTCTGTCGACAGCGGTGCGATCACACCGGATGGCAAGACGATCTACATGCCGACCGGCGAGAACGATCCCAGCGGTATCTGGAACGTGCTGCGCGCCTCTGACGGCGAACCGCTCGGGTCGATCCAAGGCGGGACGAGCGCGCACAACACGATTGTCAGCCTCGACGGCAAGTATGTGTTCCTCGGCGGGCGTGACTACGACTATCTCGACGTCGCAAGCACCGCCACGGATGAAGTCATCGAGAAAATCGGTCCGCTCGCCGGTGGTGTCCGTCCGTTCACCATCAACGGGGCCCACACGCTCGCCTATACGACCGCCACCGAATTCCTCGGCTTTCAGGTGTCGAACGTCGTCACCGGCAAAGTTCTCTACACGGTCGAATTCCCCGGGCTCCCGCACCCGTTCCGTCTCACCCCGCCCAGTCACGGCATCACGCTGACCCCCGACGAGCAGCAGCTTTATGTGATGGACACCGTGCACGAAACCGTGCACGTGTTTGACGTAAGTCACGTTCCCGCGTCTGCGCCCACACAGATCGCGGAAATCAAGCTCTCCTCGATGATGGGCAACGAGTTACCATGTGTCTATGACTGCGGCAGAAGCGGATGGCTGCAGGCCAGTCGCGATGGCCGCTTCGTGTATGTAGGGGACTCGGGCGATGTGATCGACACCCACACCCTGAAGATCCTCACCACACTTCCCACGCTCGCGCAGACTCGCGTGATGCTCGAGATCGACTGGGCTGACGGCGTGCCGGTCGCGAGCACCAGCCGCTACGGGCTCGGATATGTGTCCGGTCCTTCGGGTGAACCCTCGGAACCCCCCGGCGAACAGACCGAACCGGCGCCCGGCGGCTCGTCCCCTTCGTCGTTGCTCGCCTCGCTCGCATCGCCCACCCTGGTCTCGCCGATGGGCGGTGAGCCGCCAGGCGCCACAGCACAGATCGAGGATCTCCACATAGCTCCCGCCACCTTCAGGATCGACGGCGCCGGCGCGCGAGTCAGCTACACAGATTCGCTTCCGGCGCGAGCCGCGTTCACCGTGCTGCGCGTGCAGACCCGCGTCGTGCGCGCCGGCGCCCGCTGCGCCAAGCCCGCGCGTCGAGTACGGGTGTCGGGGGCTTGGCTTTGCATGCGATATGCACCGGTGTTGGATTTCTCGCGCGACGATCGCGCGGGTGTGAACGGCTTTGGCTTCAACCGCCGGAGCGTGCGTCGTAAGCTCGATCCCGGGTTGTACAGGTTGCAGGTCGTGCCCGTCTACGGCGGGCACGCAGGCACTCGACACGCGGTGAGCTTCCGAATCGTCGCTTAGCCGCTTCAGCCGCCTCGGACTCGTCCAGCCCGTACCGCGGCGGGGAGCAAAACGGGTATGCGGGAGCTGCGCGCGTCGCCTACCCAAAGTCCCACCCCCATCCCTCCGCCCGCGCTGGCTCGTCTTCTGCCCCGCCCTGTCCCGCTACCCGACGGCGCCCGGCCCGCCGCGGGCGGTCGCCGCGGCCGCGTCCAGCAGGCCCGCGCCGTACAGATCGCTGTCGCCCGATCCGCCCAGCTTGCGCGCCGTCGCACGCAGCCTCGCCGTTATCTGAGCCACCGTCGGCCTGCGCCCGAGCACGCGTCCGGCGATGATCAGCGCCACGGTCGCCGCCACGTGGGGGGTCGCCATCGACGTGCCCTCGTATCCCGGCGGAAACCCGAACTGGCGGGGCGAAGACCCGGTGAAGGTCATCTGGAACACGTCCCTGCCCGACGGCAGTTCCGGGCGGCAGTTCGGATCGCCCGGGAGATCCGCGTCGGCGCCGCCCCCCGGGGCCACGAGCGTCAGTCCCGGCCCGTCGTTTGAGTAGCTCGCCAGACATCCGTGTTCGGTGCTCGCACCCACCGCGATCACGTGCGGGGCCTTTGCCGGATACGCGATCGCCGCATGGCCCTCGTTGCCGGCCGCCGCCACCACCACAACCCCCTTGCGGTAGGCGTACCGCAGCGCTTCCATCAGCTCGGGGATGTCGCGTGCGGTCACGCCGGGGGAGAACTCCAGGCTCAGGTTGATCACCCTCGCGCCGTGACGCACCGCGAATCGCACACCTTCGGCGATCGTGGTCGCGTCTCCTTCGCCTTCGCTGTTGAGCACCCTCACCGGCATGATCCGCGCCGCGAACGCCAGCCCGGTCAGGCCGTACCGGTTGTTCGTGGCCTCCGCGATCGTCCCAGCTACGAACGTCCCGTGGCCGTTGCGGTCGTTCGGGTAGCGATCGTGAGCGACGAAGTCATATCCCTGCACGAACCCGTACCTGCTGAAGTCCGGCGATCGGCGGTATCGCCCGCGGTTCGCGTACGCCACGCCCGTATCGAGCACCGCCACGATCACGCCTTTGCCCCCGGGAGCTCCCTCCGCCGCCGCGTTCGCCCACGCTTGTGGCGCGTCCACCCCGAACGTCCCCGGCCCTTCCGCGAAGTTCCACTGCAGCTGCTGCCATCCCCCGGGCGCGCCCGCCAGTCCCGTGTCGTTCGGGATCAACCCGCCCGCTGCGCTCGCCCTGTAGTCGGGCGCCGCCCACACCACGTCTCTCTGCTTGCGCAACGCCCTGACGGCGGTTTCGACGCTCACGCCTTTCGCCAGCTTCAACAGCCGAGGCGGCTGCGCCGCCGCCGCCGCCGCCGCCGCGGACGGATCGGTCGCTTCGGTGGCGCTTGCGGTCGTCGCCCTTGCGCTCGCGCCTGTCGGGGTGGCGTACTGCACCACCACCTGGCCTTCGGTGTATTCGCCCTGCGGCTGACTCGCGCGCTCCCGTTCGGCGTTCGCCGCCGCCGTTCCCACGAGCGTTATGGCGAGCGTCGTCGCGACAGCGACAGCGCACGCGCGCACACGCACGTGCGCGCACACGCAGCTTCTGCGGGCAGGACCGCTCGTGCTCCCTTGGGCAAGGGCTTTGGGATGGCCTTCGTTCGGCGACATAGTCCTCTTGCGTAATCATCCCTTCCATGACCCCGCCAGGCGGCAGACCGACGATTGCGGCGACGGCGACGCAGCACTCTCGCAGACTCATCGGCCGCGGCCGATGAACGGCCCGCACTCCCTTATCGACCCTCCCGGAGACGAGGACGTCTACTTCATGCGTCTCGCCCTGCGCGAGGCCGAGCGCGCGCTCGTCCATGACGACGTGCCGATCGGCGCGGTCCTCGTACGCGCGGGCGAGGTCCTCGCCTCCGCCCACAACGAGCGCGAGCTGCGCGCCGATCCGACCGCCCATGCCGAGATCCTGGCGCTGCGCGAGGCCTCTCGCGCGGTCGGCTCCTGGCGCCTGCTCGACTGCTCGCTGTACGTGACTCTCGAGCCCTGTGCGATGTGCGCCGGGGCGATCGTCCTCGCGCGTGTTCCCCGTGTCGTCTTCGGCGCCACCGACCCCAAGGCGGGCGCCGCCGGCAGCGTGCTCGACGTGCTCTCAGAGCCCCGCCTGAACCATCGCCCGGAGGTCGTCTCCGGGCTGCTCGCGCCCGCGTGCGGGCAGTTGCTGAGCGGGTTCTTCGCGTCCCGGCGGTCCCAATCCTGAGCTGTCCAGGATGTCCTGAGACAAAACAGAGCGGGTGCACGAGACGACTCGAAACATGATCCTGCCTGGGAACACATCCCCGAGCTCCACGCTCAGCGCTTCGCGCCTGCGGTTGAGAAGGTCGGGGACGACCGGCGAGCGGGCAGTGAGATTCCCGCGAGCAGCATCCGAGCGATGCGTCAATCTGCCCGGCGATGGAGTTTGACCGTGAGTGGATCGTGCCATTGGAGCGTGAGGGAGTCCGCATCCTGGTTCGTCACGGCGGCTGGCCCGTAACCCGCTATGCAGCAATGCTTCAGATCTTGCTGCATGGTCAATGGCGCACGATCCGATTGATCGACAACGCCCACGACGCACACCATATGCACCGATACGTTGGAGACCTCAAGCAGGATGCCGTACCCTTTGAAGTTGGTAGTCCTCGTGACGTACTCCCGAAGGCAGTCGCCTATCTGGTGCGTGCATCGAGTTCGATCATCGAAAGCTGGCATCCATGACGCTCGAACCGTTTTTTGACGACTTCATCGACGGGACCCCTCTGCCGAGCGCACGCGCTTCGGCCAGACCTCTCGCGGCGCTGATGGAAGATCGCTTCGAATATCCGGATCGGACGGCTTTCATCGCAGGCGATTCCGCCACGTTCGGATCTTCATTCGCACAGGCAGCGTTTGAGGAGCACCGTCCAGTGCTCATCGTGATGCCCGATGGTGTGGAGTTTCTCTATGAGCCTGCTCCGGGATTGGTCGCAAGACTCCGGCGACGGTTTCGTTCCCACTTCGCCACCCGTCGTCTCCGGGAGATGGGACCTCTCGTGACAAACCCATCGGACTGGGTTGATACCGATCCAGTCCCGATCCCGGGATATCAGCATCGGCTTCGCGGGCCACGTCCGGCACCGGTCGCACACTGACAGGGCTTCTCAGTCAGCCGGGCGAGGCCGTCGCAACCGCCCAAAAAAACGGAGGGGGAGGGATTCGAACCCTCGTCGGAGGAATCTCCCCCGAAACGGTTTTCGAGATCTTGAATTACTCACCGGTTTTTAGCTTACTAGAGCCAAAATACTCGCCACGTGCGCCAGCTCTTGCGCCAGTCTTCGGGTTCAGTTTTAACGCTTAACGTTTGGCTCTGTAGAGCCAAACGTCGGCTCCTCGCGCCACAGCCCCGCATGGGCTTTACTCGCTCTCGGTTCGTCGGTGGTAGGCGTCCAGGAGCGCGATGGCGTCGGCTTCGCCTCCGGGGAGGAGGTGTCCATAGCGGTCGATTGTGATCGTGATCGAGGCGTGCCCCATGAACTTGCTGACTTTGTCGATCGCGATCCCGGCATCGAGCATCTGCGAGACAGCCGTGTGACGGCACTCCTGCAGTCCGATATCGTGAATCCGCTGGGCTGCGGGCGTAGTGTTCTGATGGTCTTCTCCTCCGCGCGCGGTCGCCCACGCGCTGCGGGCGCGCTTGTTGACGGAGCTACCTTGGAATGGCTTGATCGGTGTGCGCCCGAAAATGAGATCGTGGCCCTCACGCCCGGTATCTCGTAGGTGTCCGGCGAGAAGCTGGAGCAGTGGCTCGGTGATGATCGTTGGGCGTGCGCCCTTTCGCTCTTGGGGTCGATTTCGCCCTCGTACTGATCCCAGCCTCGTTGCACGTCGATCCGGCGTCGCTCGAGATCGACGTCGCGGACCTGCAGGGCACGTAGCTCGCCGTGGCGTAGCCCGGCATACATCGCCGTCGCCCACAATGCCCGATCATCTGGCCGTAAGGCCTCGATCAGACGACGAGCTTCATATGGGGTCGCGATCCGTTCGCGTCGCCCGATACTGGCTGGCAGGCGCAGGCCACGGGTCGGGTCAATGAGCAACTGGTCATCGTCGCCGGTGAGGAGATCAATATCTCGCCAGAGCACCCGTGCAGCGTTGACGATCGAGCGGATCTTGCTTGGACTCGATCCCTTGGCAAGCCAGTCGCCCACGAGCCGTTGCAGGTCCGCACGCGTGACGCCCACCATGACCTTCGTGCCCAGGCTCGGAACAAGGTGCAGACGAAGGTCTGCCTCGATCGTGCGTAGCGTACTCGGCTTATAGCGGCGGCCTGAGCGATTACGGATCTGCCCCTTCTGGGCCATCTCGACCCATAGCGAGCCGGCCTCAGCAAGCGAGAGGCGGCTCGGAGCTCGCAGCCGATCGATGCTCGCCAGCTCGAGCTGCTCGTGACGCCATGCCTTCGCTTCCCAGTGCTCGGAGAACGTCTTTCGGACCTTGGCCCTGTCCCTCCTCGAGTACACCCAAGCCTCCCATTGTGGGGAGCAACCACATACCCCGCTGTGGCGGCTAGGGCATCGCTGGGAGTGCCTCGGCCGTACGCCCTCAGGGGCTGGCGCACCTGACTCAGTCCCCGTCCGGGGACGCTCACTTGCCAACGCGCCGCTCACGAGCTTGATCTCGCGCGTGAACTGCCTGGTCTGCTCCGGGGTCAGGCAACCGACGATGCGCCATAGGCCAGCCGCCGGGCTCGGAGAAGCCTGCTTGCTCGAAAGATGTTGCATCCGACCTCCTCACGACCCGCGGGAGATCCGTGCTCGACATCGCCAGCCTACGGCCAGCAGTTTCGTCCGTACCTCTCGGACCGCATTGATCTAATAGCCTCTGTGTGCGTCACCCTGGAGGGGTGGCAGAGTGGTTGAATGCGGCGCTCTCGAAAAGCGTTGTGCGTCTGATTGGCGTACCGGGAGTTCGAATCTCCCCCCCTCCGTCCTCGAGGCAAAGGAGCCGCCGCAAGGTGTCGGCGGCTTCTTGGCACCCCGAGACAGGCCCAATGCGCAGAGCCGAGCTCTCTAGCGTTTGCTCACGGCATCCGTCGAGCGATGGTGAGCGCATTGCTGCGTTCAGCGAGCCATGTCTGTGCGTGAGGATCGGTCCATCCAGCGATCGTGAGCATGTCCTCAAGACGCCCCTCGGCATCTTGGTCGAGCAGCGAATCGTGATGGGCGACACGGTTACGGAAGCGCTGGATCAGCCGCATTCTGGAGCTGAGGTCCTTGCGCGTCAGCGCGGCGTGCGGGAACGCGGCCCGTAGCCTGTGTCTCCACAGCTCCTCGTAGCGACGTCCGAAGAGTCCGGCCCAGAACCTGAAGGAGACACCGGCGATGATCCGTCCGCGCGTGACGAGCTTGCCCTTCTCCAGCCGCTCGATCGCGACGATTGCCTGCTTGATCCCATCGGGCTGGAGGATCTCGAAGTCGAGCAGCCACGTGTCCTTGATCGGAGTTTGCGGCTGATCCGCACCGAGGACTCCGTCGACGGCGTTGCGCAAGAGCACCTCGAAGTGATGGATCAAGCCGAACGATGCGACGGCGAGCTCGGCATGCCACTCGTACAGCGCCACGGCTCGCTCATGGTCGCCTCCGGCAGCATCGAGGAACCGCGCGTAGCGCGGCTCGGATAGCCAGGCGAGTGCTTGCTGTTCGTCCACGTTCGCGCTAGGCTAGTTGACGACGCCCCGGTCCCGCCTAGGACTCCTCGGAGTTATGCGGCCGGGGCTTTGTCGTTCCATCAGTGATGGTGTCCAGTGATAGTTGTTGTCGTCCGTCGCGGGCTTGCTCTGACACCGGTTATAGCCAGATCGATTCGCGTCCAGAGTTTTGATCACCGCTGCTGCGACCGTGGTTGAGCGTCGGCCTGTCCGCTCTCAGCGGACGCTTGCGGAGATGAGCGTGTGCTTACGGCCCAGACTACCCAGAATCCGAATCGCCGCACAGGCTTCTAGCCTAAATGGATGGTGTGCATCTTTTGTGGCAAGACCGTGAGCGCAGCCGGGAGGATGTCTTCCCGAAATGGCTCCACCCGCTGTTTCCGCTGCTGAGCGAAACCGAATACCTGCGCCGCTTGGTGACGCCCTCATCCGACGACGAGCATCGGCGCCCAGCGAGCGACGTGTTCGATGTCATCATCCGCGATATCTGCGAGATCTGCAACAACGGCTGGATGTCGCGGCTAGAGGAGCAAGTAAAGCCCATCCTCACACCGATGCTGCTCGACCAGTCGCGCTCTCTCACTGCCCCCGAGCAGCATCTGCTCGCTACGTGGGCGACGAGACCGCGCTGACTATGCAGGGTGCGAACATCGGCGGTAATAGGTTCACGCCTGCCGCCGACTACCACTGGTTCCACGACAAGTGACCTTTATTCCTCCTGATGGGAATGGTCCTCTTCTAGCCGCGTTACCAGGGCTGAGCATTGGCTGGCGGACTCCTGCCTGACGTGGAGAGCGAGCTCAGGGATGGTGTTGGCTCGGGCTGCTACCCGTCGTCCATTCCGAGAGCGAGTTCGGGGTGCGCCGTCGCTATCGCTCAGCGTCCGATAGCAGTCGTCCGTGCCGGAGGCGCCCGGACTATTGGTTGTGCCAGGCTGGCGGTAGGAAAGCGGGGATGCGGTATCGGAAATCGGGGAAGACCCGCATCCCCAGATCGGCGGGCGGCGTTCCCTGCAGGGTGTCTCGGAGGTCGTCGAACGCGCTCAGCAGGCGGACGGTGGTGCCGATCTGGAAGTCGGCCGCGTTCAGCTCGGCCCTCCCGATCGTGCCTGCCTGGATGAATCGTTCTACCTGGTCGAGCAGCACGGGAAGCCGCTCGAGATCCGCTCGGACGGCCAGGTCCGTAGCACCCGAGAGGCGGGCGAAGTAGGCGGCCTGGGGTACGGAAGTGCGCGCGATGAGTGCGGCTGCGGGCATACGCATGATCTCTGCCCCCATCCAGCGGCGCATCGCGTTCAGGTTCCTGAATCCCCAGCGGAGGAGCCGTCGCGGAACTGGCTGGAGCTCACGCTCGCCCCACTCCTCCGCCGTGATCACCGCAGCCCGTGTCTCAGGGTCGGCGGGAAACAGCGCCGGGGAGGGCTTAACCTCGTCCAGCGCCGCGGCGATCTGGCGAGAGCCCTGGATTCGGCGGCCGTCGATCCTTAGTGCCGGTGTCGTGCCGCCGTTGAAACCGGCTGCCCGGAGACGTATCGGATGGAGTCCGGGCATGAGGTACTTGACCTCGTGCTCGATGCCCTTTCGCTCCAGCATCAGCCGTGCGGCATGACCCGGATGCGAGAGCGAGAGCGAGTAGAGCCTGGCGGTGGCAGTCTTCACTGCGCCCTGATGTGCTCGATGACCGGGGTGAACTCGCGGGTCGGCGAGAAGTCGACGTACTCGGAGTCTTCGAGCGCCTCCGGCGCGTGCCCCGGCGCCCAGTAGAACGCCTGGCCAGCCTGATACGTGTCCTCGCCGCTTTCGGTGTGCATCTTCACGCGCCCCTTGAGCAGGTAGCCCCAGTGCGGGCATTGGCAGAGATCGCCGGGTAGTCCCGTGAGGGCGGGTCTGAAGTCCGCACCCTTCCGGACGCGCACGAAGGCGGCGGTCATGTCGCCGCCGATCTCGCGCATCCTCAGCTCGACGCCGTCGCCCTCGATCGCGACGGGCGCGTCCTCTCGTGCGATTCCGGACATTGCTGGCCTCCTCCGTTAGTAGAACCGTTCGCGTGCAGCCTCGCGCCAGCTCGGGCCGCGCGCATCGCCTCGACGGGTCATCTTCAGGACGTGTGGGTGATGGCCCTAACGGGCCATCAGACGAGGCCTGCGCGAGTCGCGCGCGAGACCGCTGCGGCCTTCGAGTCGACGAGAGCTTAACCCGGATGTTGGCCATGTGACGGTGTACGGTGTGCGGGCTGATCACGAGCCGCTCGCCGATCGCCCCGTTGCTCAGTCCGTCTGCGACGAGCCGTAGCACGTCGAGCTCGCGCCCGCTCAGGCCCCAGCGATCGCGCGGGTTCGTCGACTCCGCCGCCGCGAGCGCCCGGGCGGCTCGCTTCGCCTCGGAGTCGGCGCCAAGCGTCTCGAGGGCATCGCGCGCGGCGCGAAGGTCGGCGACCGCCTGCCGGCGCTCACCCAGCTCGAGCAGGACCCTGCCAAGCCCGGTGCGGGCACACGCAGCCTCAAAAGGCGCCCGTGCTCCGACGTACAAGTCCGTCGCGTTCTCAAGCGCAAGTCTGGCCGCGGCGGCGTCACCGCGCGCGTGCAGCAGCCGTCCGCGGGCCAGCTCCGCGCTACCGCGCAGCCGCTCCGTGCCGGCCTCAGCTGCCAGCTCGACGAGCTCGGCGGCGGCATTCTCGGCACGATCCGGTTCGCCACCTTCGGCATGTACGCGCACCACGAGCTCGAGCGCCCGGACGCGCAGCATCCGATCACGTTCGGGGAGCGAACGCACATAGCGGTCGAGCATCGCGAGCGCGGCCTCGCGTTCGCCGCGCTCGAACGCCACGGCGGCCAACTGCGGCAGCACTTGCCAACCCAGCGGATGCTCGCGGAAGGGCACGACGAGGGCCTCAGCCTCCTCGAGCCTGCCCTGGCGTACTCGCAGCTCAGCCAGTCGCAGCACCGGCTCGTAGGCAAGCGCAGGCAGGTTGGCCGCGAACAGGCGCGCCGACTCGAAGAACTCCGTCTCGGCTTCCTCCCAGCGGCCCTCGGAGACGAGCACGGAGCCGTGGTGAGCTCGACACATCCCGAACATCCCCGGCATCTCCCAGCGCTCGCAGAAGCTTCGCATGGCACCGCACCACTCCGCTGCGCGGCGCGTGTCGCTCACGCGCTCGCACGCATAGATCAGGAGACAGCAGATCCAACCGGCCACATCCGCGCCCGAGAGCTCCCCGCCAAGCACGGCGGCCGCGGCCTCCTCAACGAGGACCATCCCTTCCTCAACGCGGCCCTCCGCGACGAGCGCCAAACCCTGCAGGGAAAGACCCTGCATCTCCAGATCCAGATCCCCGCACTCCCGGCCGCACGTGCGGGCCTCCGCACCCAGGTCGCCGCCCCTCGGAGCGTCGATCTCGCCCAGCAGCGCAAACTGACCCTCGTAATAGCAGACGGTGCCGCGCGCAAGCAGCGAGTCGGTCCTCTCCAACAGCCGCCTCGCGACGGCAAACCAGGCCCGCGCGATACTCGCCTCGCCGCGCGGCGCGGCGGCGTCGCGCCCCAGCCATGCGGCGGCAATGATGGCACGATCCACGTCACCGCGCTCACGGAAGAGACGGAAAGCCCGCTCGCGCGCGGCAAGCGATTCATCGAGGGCGCCCATGAACCTGCAGCACGTCGCAAGTCCGTCGTACGCCTCCGGCGCCTCCTCGATCGCATTGACCGCCTCGAACCCAGCTCGCCCCTCCGCCCACGCACCGCGACGCAACGCATCGCGCGCATCGCGCAACAGTCCCTCCGGCGTAGCGAGCCGCTCCATCTCAGATATGCACCTTTACTCAGTTTGCGCTGCTGTCCGGTACCGATCGTAGCGGCGTGAGGTAGCGCAAGCGGAGCGAACCATCGCCCGCGCCCGCGCGCGACCACGAGCACTAGGAGCGGTAACGGAACGGTTACCGTGGTCCAGCCGCGCACTCTCCCTGCGGGAGCCCGAGCCGCCGCGAACTCTGCACTCGCTCACCACGTCAAGCAGCGGTCTGTCGGCTCGGGTCTGCCTTCAAGTCAAGGGCATTCGCCAGCTGGGTATTGCGAGGCGGAGATCGAGGGAGTACGGGAAGCGCCGAAAAACCTCGGAAAGATCGGGGACAGTATCGCCTGAGTCGCGCTTGTCGTCATCTGATGCTGAATACTGGCATCAGATGACGACCTATTCAGACCTTGGGCGGATGGGCATTGATGCTGCGGCTGATGGTGGCACGTTGCGTGCGCTTGACCGGCTGTTTGGCGGGATCCGGCCGTTGCGGTTGGAGGAGACGGTCTTCGATACTGTGCTGCGGGGCTGGCATAACCAGCAGAAGGCGCGCGGTTTGGAGAACGGCACTTCCAAGGGCCGGGAGTGGGCCGTGCGGCGAGTCCAGAAGCAGCTTGGGTTGTGGCCCTGGGAGTGGACTGCTGAGGCGATGGATGAGTGGTTTGAGGACAAGTTCGTCGCTGGGCTTGCACGGTCGACGGTACGCAGCTACCAGGGCAGCCTCCGTGGCTTTCTCGATTTCCTGCTTGACGCTCGGTATCCGTGGGCTGCTGTGTGCGTCCAGGAGTTCGGCCGGACTCCCGAGCAGGTCTTCGATGACCTGAACTTGGTTCGCCATCTTTATGAGTACGAGGTGATCCGGAGGGCAACCGTCCATTTACCCGCAGTGAGCTGGCTGCCTTCTTCGAGTTCTGCGACGGGCGGGTGAGCGGCCGGCGCGCGTTGCGCCGCAAGGGCTCGCTTGCCGCGTTCCGTGACGCGACGATCTTCAAGACGATGTACGCATTCGGGCTTCGTCGCGCAGAGGTAGGGATGGTCGATGTCGCAGATTTCGGACCGAACCCCAACCGGCCGTCTTTCGGGCGATTCGGTGCGCTGACGTGCGTCATGGCAAGGGCGCGAACGGCAGCGGGCCACGACGGCGGGAGGTCCTGACTGTCTTTGACTGGGCTGCGGAAGTGCTCGATCAGTTCGTCAACGACATTCGCCCGGCTTATAGCTTCGAGTCATCCGCGTTGTTCCTCACGGAGCGGAGGTTGTCCCGTCTGGCGTAGAACTTGAGGTGGCGGTCCTCCCGCCCTCGTCCGCTCCGGTTGGGAGCGTGTAGGGCGATTCAAGTCCATTTGTCGGAGTTCCAGCTCCGGCGACGAGAACAGGAGGAACCGCCATGCAGACCGTATCGCGACCTGAGGTCGTCACTGCGCGGGAGGCCGTCGAGGAGCCGCTCCCGGCACGGATCCAGGAGGCGCTTGGGCAGCTCGTCGGGGCAGCGAAGGAGGGGTTGCTCGCGCTCAGCGTCGGTGTCGGGCTGGGCGTGTTGGAGGAGTTAATGAGCGAGGAGGTCGAGGAGGTGTGCGGCCCATTCGGCAAGCACGACCCGGGCCGCAGCGCGTACCGGCACGGCAGCGATGAAGGAGAGGTCACGCTCGGCGGGCGGCGCGTGCAGGTCCCCCGGCCGCGGATGCGCACCAAGGATGGCAGCGAGGAGGTGCCGGTGCGGACCTACGAGCACTTCGCCAGCCGTGATCCGCTCTCGCGGGTCGTGCTGGAGCGGATGCTCGCGGGTGTCTCGACGCGCCGCTACCGCCGGCTGCAGGAGCCGGTTGGCGAGCAGGTCGAGCAGCAGGCCCGGTCGACGTCGAAGTCAGCGGTATCCCGCACGTTTGTCGCGCGCACCAGGGAGGCGCTGCTGGATCTGATGGCTCGTCGCTTGGAGGACGTGCGCCTGGCGGTGCTGATGCTCGATGGGATCGTCTTGAAGGACCACACGAACGTCGTGGCGCTCGGGATCACGACCGAAGGAGTGAAGATCCCGCTTGGCTTGTGGGAGGGCTCGACCGAGAACAAGACGGTCGCGACCGCGCTGCTCGCAGACCTCGTCGATCGCGGCCTTGATGTCGAGCAGGGCGTGCTGGTCGTGATCGACGGTTCCAAGGCGCTACGGGCTGCGGTGAACGCGGTGCTCGGACCACGAACCCCGGTCCATCGCTGCGTCAGGCACAAGGAGCGAAACGTCCTTGAGCATCTGAGCGAGCGCGACCGGCCGGCCGTCAAGCGCAGGCTGCGCGCGGCCTGGGCCAAGGACGACCACCGCCAGGCACTCGGCGAGCTTCAGGCGCTCGCGGCAGAACTCGAGCGCTCACATCCCGGCGCCGCCGCGTCGCTCAGAGAGGGCATGGTCGAGACACTGACCGTCACCCGCCTGGGTGCCCGCGGCGCGCTCAAGCGCACGCTGCAGAGCACAAACCCAATCGAGTCGATGATCGAGTGCGTCAGGCGCAGCTCACGAAACGTGAAGCGCTGGCAGAACGGGGAGATGTCCTTGCGCTGGACCGCCGCCGGGATGCTCGAGGCCGAACGGCAGTTCCGGCGCATCGTCGGCCACAAGGACCTCGCCAAACTCGCCCTCGCCGTCGAACGCGAGATCACCCAGCCCGCCGTCACACACTCAACCCAGGAAACCACTACGCTCATCACCGCCTAAAAGATTCACCCGGGCCGCCGCCGAAGTTCCACGCCGACCGGGACATCCTCACGGAGCGCGGGGATCGCGTTTCGACGAAGTACATCAATTCGCGGTTTGCTTGTCTGCGCGACGAGCTCGGGCTGCCGTCCCAGCTGAGCACACATTGCTTGCGCCACAGCTACGTCACGCATCTGATTGAGGACGGTTGGGATGACCTGTTCGTTCAGCATCAGGTCGGTCACCGTTATGCCTCAACGACCGCGATCTACACGGGCGTCAGCTCGGATTTCAAGCATGACGCGATGCAACGCGCTCTGAAACGCCAAATGGAAGAGGCAGCCGGTGGCGCCGAAGCTTGATTACGAGTGGCGTTTGCGGGCGTTGCTCGCCGATCGTGGTATCTACACTGATCTGCCAGGATCGCGCCAAACTCGCGCCAGTCCGAGTGCGGATCGAACGGTTTCAGGCGGTTAACAGCGGTTTCGCGGCGTCGCACACCCATCGCGACCGACCAGCCGAATCCCGCTTAACGGTGCGAAAACGGCTCAGGAAAGCCAAGAATCCAAGCACCCGAGAAGACGTGACTTTCTGGCCGCCGGGGTTTTCGAGACCGCCGCATTCAACCGCTCTGCCACCCCTCCAGGGCGACGCCAAAAGGCTAGCGGGTCGCCGATCTCGGGAATGCGTTGGTACTCGGGGCGATCGTGCTGAAGATCACTGCTGAGCTTGGGTCAGGGTCGGCCCAAAGGGGTCGCCCCCATCGAGGCTGGCGGCCGACGCCGCGCGGCGTGCGAGCGGCGACCCAAACGCCAGTCTACGATGAGAGACTACGACGTACCGCCACCTACAGCGGTTTGCGTAGTTCGTGATCGATGATCTTGAAGGGAGTCGCTTCGATGAACCGCAAGCAGTGGCTGATCCTGCTCGGTATCGCGATGGTCGTGCTCACCATCGTCCCTTTCTTGGTCTTCGAAAAACGTTTGGAACACGCGGGCGGACCGGGGATCCTCGCATTCGAGTTTGCGGCCACCAAGGCACGCGCGAGTCAGATCCTCGCCGAATGGGGCCCGAAAGGACGCCGCACCGCCCGACTGTCGCTCATCGTCGACTACGCCTACATGATCAGCTACGGCGGCTTCTTTACGCTCGCTGGTCTCGCCACGCGGGACCTCGCGCGAACACGCAACTGGCGGCGCCTGGCCACAGCGGGCATGGTCGTCCCGTTCTTTGCCGCCGCAGCAGCGATGTTCGACGCCACCGAAAATGTGATCCTACTGCTCGTCCTCGGGGGCCATGGAGGCGAACACGCCCCGCTGGTCGCGACGATCTGCTCGAGCATCAAGTTCACGCTGATCACGATCGCCATTGCCTATGTGATCTGGGGGTTGGTGTGGCGGGCTGCGACAGCGACCAGAGTGAAGCTGACCTCGACGTACGCGCCGAGTACAGCCGTGGAGAACAGCGCCGAGACCCGCCAGATCCGCTGAGCACGCGCGTGTTGTGATTCGGCCGTCAGCTGGGGAGGGCGTGCACGAGCACGCCGAACCCGTACGGAGGGTCGTGCAGGGCGCCGTCTGAGCGTTTCGTGTACATGGCGCGGCCTTCCTCGCCCGTGAGCGTTCGCTTGGCCCGCAGTCCAAAACGCGACAGCGTCTCATCGACACGACCATCGGGTATGCCCCAGCGAAGCGGCTCGCCTCTTGCCGCAGCGGCTTTGCATAGCTCGCGTGCGCCGTAGTACTCGCGTGACCCGTCGATCGCCTCCGCCCAGAAGGCGTCGAACACGATCGACGTGCGGGGACTGCCGTGCGCGGCGATCCACGAGAGCACCTCCGCGACCGCTTGCTCTGGCAGATAGAAGCTCACGCCCGACCAGACGAACAATGTCCTCGCAGACCGCTCGTGCCCGGCGGCGGCGAGCGCCGCGTCGAGATCGTCGCGCGTGAAGTCGATCGCGGCGAAGGTGACGTGCTCGGGCTCGTGGCCGAGCAGCCGGCGCAGCCGGGCGCGCTTGGATGCCTGGCTTGCGTGATGGTCGACCTCGATCACACGCACACCCCGCAGCTGCGGGGCGAGCCGATACGCACGCGAGTCGAACCCGGCACCGAGCAGGATCAGCTCATCCAGTCCCGCGGCCATCTCGCCGAGCACGATCTCATCGATGAACTTGGTGCGCTCATGGGTATAGGCGCCGGGGCGCCACCGGCGCGCGACGCGCAGCAGGAGTCCCCGTGTTGTGCGGTGCTTAGCGAGCGTCGTGACATTCAAGCCCCCCAGAAAACCCGCCGCCATCTCATCGGGACAACGGATCGCGGGGTCATCCTCCAGTGCACCGGCGGCGCGCATCGCACATGAACCCTCAGCGGTGCTACGCGGAGTCAGCGGATTGCGACCACGCTCACCAAGCGCCACGCTATGCCGCCCAGTTGCCAACTACGACGTGCAGCGCCTCGATCAGGCTGGCGGCGATGACATCGGGGGAGACATCATGTCGGGTCCACTCGCGGTCACGCGCGAGCCAGACGCTGTGCATATCAGCGCGGTCCGCGCCGATGATGTCGGCCTCTGAGTCTCCGATCATCCAGGCACCCCTGGCCGGCTGGCCACAGAGCTGGGCGGCGAGCTCGAAGATGCGTGGGTCGGGCTTGCGTATGCCGACCGTCCCCGACACGAGGCAGGCATCGAGCAGCGGACTGAGGCAAACCCGCTCAGCCGTGGCCTCCTGAACCCCGCTGTCACCGTTGGTGACGACAGCGATCTTCCAACCGCTCTCCCGCATGCTCTGGAGTTGCCGCTTGGCCTGATCGTTCATCGGCGGGAACCCGGCGAGTGTCAGCCGACGATACTCGTCCAGGAGCTCCTGGACGGACTCCGGCCGGGCGAAGCGCTCACGCACGCCAGCAAGGAACTCGACCCGTGGACGAGTGCCGCCGTTGTCGTGCTCTTCCAGGAACCTGCGGCCCGCCTCATCACCGGGAGCCCACGCCGACAGGGTTGTCTGCATCCAATGTACGAAGGCCGCATCCCGATCCGCAACCGTGTTGTCGAGGTCAAGAAGAAGCAATGGCATGGTGCTCAACCAGTCTCACACAGGCACCGCTCATCGGCCTGCTCGGACGGCGATTGCTCAGGCGCGGCGCGGTCAGGATTGGGTCATGCCGTCGATCGTCGTGCGCGGTTTCGTCTTTGACGCCGGCGGTCACGTCCTGCTCGTGTCCCCCGCACCGTCACGGTTTTGGTACACCCCTGGCGGCCACTGACCGCGTCGTACATGCGAGCCCTCGCCGACGAAGGATAGTTGGCCGGAGCATCGCAGGTGGCACCGCTGCTGTGCGCGACCGTAGAGTTCTCCTCACGGCCGCAGAGGGCTTGCACCAGCGTCTGACTGAACTGTTGGGATTCGCTGTCCCGCCCGCCCCCGACATCGCCGGGCTGGTCGCACCTCGGCCGTTGCTGCTGTGCTCGGCCGAGGATGACAAGTACTCGCGTGACGCTCCCCGCATCGCCCAAGCGGCCGCATGCGCTTACCGGAACGCAGGAGCGCCGCAAGCCCTGGCGCATTACCGCGCGCGTGGTGGGCACGCCCTCACCGAGGAGTGCTTCGACGCCATCGTCGACTGGGTGATCGCTCAACTGAGCGAGAACGGCCGCCTCGGGGGACAACCATGACGTTTCACCGCTACGGCGCTACGTGAACAATGACGGTGCTCCCTTGAGGTAATTGTGGCCGCGCTTCGGGAGACTCAGATCCTACTTCGGCGACCTCTGCCGCTACCGGTCCTCGGGGAGTCGCGGGTGTCGACGGCGCATGAACTCGCCGAACACCGGCGCGGTGTAGGCGTAGACGCCGTGGTCGTCGCGGTAGATGAGGTTGTCGGCGATGAGGCGTATCAGGCTCTGCGCGAGCGCGCCGGTCGAGCGGCTGGTGGCCGCGTCGAGGTCTGCCTTGGTGAAGCGCTCACCGCTGAGCGATGCCGCGACTCGCAGGGTGCCCTGGTCGGCCCGCCGGGCGTCGCGGTAGCGCGGCTCGAAGAACTCCTCGTCAAGGCTGCGCTGGATGGCGCGGTGCTCGCGCGCGTAGAGCTCCGAGGTGATCGTTGTGGTGTCCTCCAGGTCGGCAGCGTCCCAGAGGGCCTCGCCGAACCACTGGATGAAGTACGGGTAGCCGTCGACGTCGCGCGCGATCCGGTCGGCGATCCCGGGCGTGTAGGCGATGTCGCTGTCGGGGCGCACGAGCGCCTGCGCGGCTGCGCTGAGCTCCTCGGGCGGCTGCGGCGTGAGCGGGAGGTTGCCGATCTTCTCGGTGCGGAACAGGTCGCTCGGCGTTGCTGCGAGCCGCGTGGATGTAGCCGGTCAGAGGCGGCAGGCCGCAGAGGACGAGCATGATCGGCAACGGGTGCTCGTCGTCGTCCTGGACGGCTAGGAGCGCCGAGAGGAGTGCCCCGAGGGGGAACTGGCGCTTGGCCTGCCGGTCGTAGACGCTGTGGGCCTCGTCGAACAGCAGCGCCACGCCGCGCCCCTGCGCCTGGGCGATCTCGCCGACATGTGTGAGCGCCACCCGCAGCCGGTCCTCCAGTACGGAGGAGACATCCGGCTCGGCGCCTGCTCTGACCGACACCGTCACACCATCGGCGAGCTGCACCTGCACTTGGCCGATCGCCTTCATCGTGGCAGCGGCACGGTTCTTGAGCTTGGCCTTGACGCTGAGTGCCTCGACAGCCTCCCTCAGATAGCCGGCGATCGCGGTCGCGAAGTCGGTCTCCTCGCAGAACCGGGTGCTCCAGTCCCGGCGGACCACAACCCACTCGTTGCGCCGGGCGATCCGCTCGTACTCCTTTAGCAGCACGGTCTTGCCGACACCACGCAACCCGGTGACCCGCAAGTTGCGCCGCTTCTCGGGGTAGTCCTGCAGGAGCCGCTGAAACCTGTGGATCTGCTGCTCGCGGCCCGCCAGGTAGGGAGGCCGTGTGCCGACACCCGGACGGTAGGGATTCTTGGCCATCACAGAAAATTACCAAACATGACAGATTTCTGTAATGTTGTATAACTTCTCGTAAATCATTCCAACCATCAGGGCGGGATGGCATGGGACGGACGCGGCAGATCGACCACGAGGATGCTCGCGCGAGCGCAGGGCCGTTAGCCTCTCGCAGCAATCACAATGACCTCCAACCCACCCAGCGATCCGGCCGGTCCAGCGTCGACCGGGCAGAGGTCGGCCGGTCATGCGTCGGCCACCAAGCGCCAGGCGCTCGAGCTGTTCCGCGGATTGCCCCGCCGTTACGACCAGCTCTCGGCGGCGCTCAGCTTCTGGCAGGACCCGCGCTGGCGGCGTGCCCTGGTCGATGCGGTCGCGCCCGCGGCGGGCGAGCGCATTCTCGATGTCGCCACCGGCACGGGCATGGTCGCCGCCGAGCTGCTCTCGCGCGTGCCGGCTGCACGGTCGTCGGCCTCGACCAGAGCGCTGAGATGCTCGCCGGCGCGCACGCACGCTTTGCCGCGAGCCCGGACAGCGCGCGCGTGCAGCTGATCGAAGGACAGGCCGAGCAGTTGCCGTTCGCGGACGCGAGCTTCGACGCGCTCACGTTCACCTATCTGCTGCGTTACGTCGACGATCCACCGACCACTCTGCGTGAGCTGGCGCGCGTCGTCCGTCCCGGCGGCCGGGTCGCCTCGCTCGAGTTCGGTGTCCCTCCGCGCGCCGTCGCGCGCGCCGCCTGGCGTCTGTACACGGCGGTCGGCCTGCCCGCGCTCGGGCGCCTATTCTCGCGCGAGTGGTGTGAGGTCGGGCGCTTTTTGGGGCCGAGCATCGCCGGCTTCTACACGCGCCACCCGCTACCCGCGATCATCGGCTACTGGCGCGACGCGGGACTGGAGAACGTCCGCGTGCGGCGCATGAGCCTCGGCGGCGGCGTCGTCATATCGGCGACCAGGTCAGGCTCCGGAACAGATGCCGGCGACGCCTGAGCGTCCGGCCTTCTACGCGCTCGGTCGCGGCCTGCCGGGCGATCTGCTCACGCTGCTGCACCCGCCCTACACCGCCTGGCATCTGAGCTATGTGGCGATCGGCGCGGCCGCTGCCCCGCACCTGTACGTCAACCGCCTGCTCTGGTGCCTGGCGGCGTTCGGCCTTGCGGTCGGGGTGGCCGCGCACGCGCTCGACGAGCTGCACGACCGCCCGCTTGGCACGCGCCTGTCCGACCGCACACTGATCGTGCTGGCCGGTTTGAGCCTGCTCGGCGCGCTGGCGATCGGCGTGGCGGGAATCGTCACCGTCTCGACGGCCCTCGTGCCGTTCGTCGTGGCAGGCGCGCTGTTCCTGCCCGCCTACAACCTCGAGCTGCTCGGCGGGCGCCTGCACTCTGACCTGTGGTTTGCGATCGGCTGGGGCGCGTTCCCGGCGTTCACCGGGTACTTCGTCGAGGCCGAGCGGGTCACGGTGGCCGGTCTGCTGATCGCCGCCGGCTGCCTGGCGCTGAGCGTCGCCCAGCGGCGCCTGAGCGCGCCCGCGCGCGAGCTGCGCCGCCGAACACGCTCGATCGACGGCGTCCGCACTCGCGCCGATGGCGTCACCGAGCCGCTCACGCGCGCCGGCCTGCTCGTGCCTCTCGACGGCGCTCTGGCCGCGCTGTCGATGGCGCTGGTCCTGCTCGCCTGCGCGCTGGTCCTGGCGCGCGTGTGATCAGGCCGGGGTGTCCCGGTCTGCGATGTCTGCGCCGGTGGTCGTCGTCATCACGGCTGCGCTTGCGCCGCCCAGCACCCGTCGCACGAGCCCCGGCGTAAGGATCCGCAACGCCGCCACGATCGCGTACGGGCGGGGCACGTAGCGCTCGGGGCGACGTCCGACGCCCGCCTGGTAGATCGCCTCGGCCGCTCGGTCCGGCGTGGACACGATCCAGCGGGTCCACGGCTTGTCGGTCAGCTCGGCCTGGGGGAAGCCCTCGGTCGAGATGAACCCGGGCAGCACCAGCCCGACATGCACGCCACCGGCACGCTCCTCGGCCCACAGCGAGTCAGACCAGCCGGCGAGCGCGAACTTCGACGCGCTGTACGCACCGGTCCCGGCGCGGGCCACTCGGGCGGCGGTCGAGGCGACGTTGACGATCGCGCTCGGCGTCGAGGCCCGCAACAGCGGCAGCAGCGCCTCGGTGAGCCGCACCTGCGCGTCGAAGTTGATCGCCATCGTGCGCCTGACGTTCTCATAGCCGCCATCCGCGAACCGCTTGCGCCAGGACGCGCCAGCGTTGTTGACTAGCAGGTTCAGCCCGTCAGACCCATGGCGCTCGACTACGTGCGCGCGAATTCGCTCCGGCGCGTGCTCGTCCACGAGGTCGACCGCGACCCAGCTCACCCGCTCTGAGCCCAGCGACTCGGCCAGCGCGCGCAGTCGCTCCTCACGCCGGGCGACCAGCACCAGCGAAGCTCCCGGCTCGCGCGCCAGCCGTCGCGCGGCGGCTTCGCCGATGCCGCTGGAGGCGCCTGTGACGACTGCCACCAGCGGCCGTCCGTGGGTATGCGTCTGCGTGCTCATGGTCTCCTCGCTCGGGCGCCCACTGAAACCGTGGTCGCTCGTCGTGTGATCCGGCCTGTCTCCGCGCCTGACGGTCATCGCCGAGCCCGGCCGCAGAGGGCTGAGCTTATCCCTCCAGCAGCCGCGCTCCCGCGCACGGACGCACCTCGAGCGCCCCGGCGGGTACGGCCACACCCGGGGGCAGCAGCCCGAGGACGCTGCCCCCGAAGCCACCGCCCAGCAGGCGCGCCCCGACGGCGCCGGCGTCCAGCATGCGCCGCACCGTCTCCTCGACCGTCGGGGTGGAGACCTCCAGGTCGTCGCGCAGGCTCGTGTGCGAGGCGTTCAGCAGCCCTCCCAGTGCGGGCAGATCGCCTGCCTGCAGCGCCGCGACCGCGCCGTCCACCCGCTCGTTGTCGCTGAGCACGTGCCTGGCGCGCCCTCGCAACGGGTCGGGCAGCCGCTGCACCGCATCCCAGTCGGCCTCGCGCAGCGAGCGTATGTCCAGCAGCTCGCACGCCCGCGCGCATTCGGCGCGGCGTTGGTTGTAGCCGGAGCTAGCATTCTCGCGTCGCTCGCCGCTGTCGAGCGTCGCCAGCCGCCAGCCGTCCAGGCGCAGCGGGACCAGATCGAGGCGTAACGTCTGAAAGTCGATTCTCAGCGCCGCGTCCTGCTCGCCGTTCAGCGACGTCAGCTGGTCGAGCAGCCCGGTCTGCGCGCCGGCCCACTCGTTCTCCACGCGCGAGCACAGCCTGGCCAGCTCTGTCCTGTCGATCTCATCGGTCGTGCCGGCCAGGGCGAGCAGCGCAAGGCTCAGCGCGACCTCCAGGGCCGCAGAGGAGGACAGACCGGACCCGCGTTGAACTCCGCCCTCGATCTCGAGGTCCGCGCCCACCGGCCGCAGCCCCTCGAGCTGCAGCTCGGCGATCGTGCCTCGCACGAACGCGCGCCAGCCCGGCGCCGGCTGGGGATCTGAGAGCGCGAACTCGTCGCGCTCGCCGAAGTCGAGCGCGTGCGCGAGCACTCGCTGCTCGCCGTCCTGCTCCGGCGCGAGTCGTTGCCCATCCACCGTCACCCCCTGGGCGATCGCGAACGCCAGCGAGAGGCCATCGTTGTAGTCGGTGTGCTCGCCGATCAGACATACCCGTCCGGGTGCGAATGCGCGCACGCGCGCACGCGCGCGCGGGCAACGCTCATCGGGACTATGCGACATCGACGATCCTTTCATCGACAATATGCCCTTCGCGCGCGGACGTGCGCGCGATCGAGCCTGTTAAGTCGAGACCCGTTGCGTTGACGCGGCATCGGCCGGCCGAGACTAAGCGACATCGACGATCGAGTCGCGCAGCGTCAGCGCGGACTCCTCCGGGAGCGTGTCGGAGATGAACGTGCCCGCGCCCTGCTCGGAGCCGGCGAGGTACTTCAGCTTGTCCGCGGTTCGCAGCGGCGGGTAGAGCTCCACGTGCAGGTGTCCCTGCGCGCGGCCGTCGCACGGCGCCTGGTGCACCGCCATTACGTAGGGAAAGGGCCTGTCGAACAATGCGTCATAGCCGCGCACCAGCGCCTGCAGGCCGTCCGCGAGCGCGTCCAGCTCGGCGGGCTCGCACTCCAGCAGACTGGGGCGGTGCGCGCGCACGACGACGTGCGCTTCATAGGCCCACCGGGCGGCATACGGCACGTATACGACAACCCCCTCGTTCTCATACACGACCCGCCGTCCGTCCTCCAACTCGCGCCGCAGCAGCTCGCACGCGGCACAGCCTCCGAGCCGCTCGTCGGCCTCGAGCTCCAGCTTGGGCACGGGCGGCAGGAATGGATACGCGTAGATCTGCCCGTGGGGATGGTGCAGCGTCACGCCGACCTCGACCCCGCGGTTCTCGAAGATGAGCACGTACGCGACGTCCTCGCGCGCGCCGAGCTTTGAGTAACGGTGGCGCCACACCCACATCAGCGCCTGCGCGCGCTCGCGCTCCAGCGTCCCGAGCGAGCCGGTGTGCGAGTCGGTGTACACGACCACCTCGGCCGCCCCGTGCGGGGAGCGGAATGCGGGAAAGCGGTTCTCGAACACGGCGATCTGAAATGCCGCGAACGGGATCTCGGTCGGCTCGCCGCCCGGAAGCGTGGGGCACAGCGGGCAGTGCTCGGCGGGTGGCAGGAACGTGCGCTCCTGACGGTCGATCGCGTACACGACCTGCTCGCCGCGCAGCTCGTCATAGCGCTGGCCGGTCTCCGATCGGTCGGTCATCCGTCCCGCCGGCGGGTGTACAGGATCAGCATGCGACCGTCGTCTTTGACATGCCGCGCGACCGTGAGCACCCCGAAGGCTTCGGGCTCACTCTCCTGGATACGCCCCCGCCGGGTGCCGATCTGCGACTGGGGGACGGGCTCAGATGGTGAGGCCATGCTCTGAAGGTATACCCCGCCGGCTCGCCGCCGCATGTCCGTGCCGCCTGCATCACATGTCCGTGCCGTGTGCGCCGCATGCCCATGCCGTCTGGGCTCTCCGTAGTACCCCGCAGCAGGATCGCGGATTAACCGGTCCCGATTGCCTTGACTGAACCGATGGTTAGCGGGATCGTAGATGGGGAACGTATATGGGTGAGCGTCGACGACGTGACGCCATCGCATGAGCCAGTGAAGGAGGAGGAGATGTCAGACTCAGATCTTGCCCACGAAGCGGTGGAGCGTCTTGAGTACGCCGATCGAGCGCAGGTTGCATCCGAGGTCGCAAGCCCAGGGTTCGACCGGCGCGCGTTTCTGCGCCGTACCGCCCTGACCGGGGTCGCCGCCGGATCCGTGAGCACCCTGCTGGCCGCGTGTGGGTCGAGCGCCTCCAGCGGCAGCGGAGCCGTGGCTGTGTTCGGCTCGGTGCCCAAACTCAAATTCGTGTTCGTCAACCACGTGACCACGAATCCGTTCTTCGTGCCCACGCAGTACGGCGCCGCGGACGCCTGCAAGCTGCTGGGCTGCTCCTATCAGTGGACCGGCTCTGAATCCAGCAACGTCAACCAGATGGTCAACGCCATGAACACCGCTGTCACCAGCGGCGCCAACGGGATCGCGGTCGCGCTGATCGACCTGCACGCGTTCAACGCACCCACCGAAGCCGCGCTGAAGGCGGGCATCCCGGTGGTCGCCTACAATGCGGACGCCCCCGGCAACAAGCGCCTGTCCTACATCGGCCAGGATCTGAAAAAGGCGGGCGAACAGATGGGCGAACGGATCGTCGCCGCCGTGCCCTCCGGCGACGTGGCGCTGTTCATCGCCACGCCGGGCTCGGCCAACCTGCAGCCGCGCATCGAAGGCGCCGAAGCGGCGATCAAGGCCTCGGGCAAGCCGATCACAGTGCACACGGTTGCCACGGGCGCGGCCGTGCCGGGCGAGCTCTCGACGATCGACGCCTACTGGGTCGGGCATCCAAGCACGAAGGGGATGTACGCGGTCGACGGTGGCTCGACGGAATCGCTCGCGAAAGTGATGCAGAAGTACGGGCTGCCCGCCAAAGGCATCAAGGCCGGAGGGTTTGACCTGACCGAACAGACCCAGAAGCTGCTCCAGGAAGGCAACATCGAATTCACGATCGACCAGCAGCCCTACCTGCAGGGGTTCCTGCCGGTGCTGCAGCTGTATATGTGGCACGCGTCCGGATCACTGACGGGACCTGCGGAAACCGATACGGGCCTGAAGTTTCTCAACAAAGAAACCGTCGCGCCGTACGTCGAATCCAAAACGCGCTATGAGGGAACGTCCTCATCGGTCACGGTCGTGGCGATCAAAGCGGGCACGCCCGCGTAGGCCCCACGGTCATGGCCAATGTGACGGGAGGACCCTCGTCGGCCTCTTCGGAGAGCCCTCGCCCAGGGGCAGGGCCCCCGGCGACAGAGCCCCCGGCGCGCTCGCGCCGGGGGTCGCTGGTCTCGCGGGATATGCTGCGCGAACGCGTGCTCGGTCTGCGCGAGGGCAGCATCATCATCGTCACGCTGATCGTGGCGATCTACTTCACCCTGAACACGTCGAGCTTCTTCACTTCGGCGAACTTCAAGACGCTGCTGCCGTACTTCGCCCCGTTCGCGATCCTCGGCGCGGGCGAGGTGTTCGTGATGATCCTGGGCGAGATCGACCTGTCGATCGGCGGGACTTATCTGCTGGCCCCGTACCTGTTCTACAAGGTCGCAACCGCCGGCCTGCCGCTCGTGCCGAGCGTGATCGTGGCGCTGCTCGCATGTATGGCCGTGGGGTTGATAAACGGCTTTTTCGTGGCGATTGTCGGCATCAGCTCGTTCGTGGCGACGCTCGGCATGCTGTTTGCGCTGGAGGGTCTGACGCTGATCATCTCCCACGGCCAGCCGGTGGCGACACCGGGTGCGCAGGTGCACGCCACCACGCACAACGTCACCCATGTGGTCAACGGCGTGCACGTCCAGCTTCCGGAAACCGTCAACCACATCTCAACGTTCGCCAAAGTGTTCGGTGGAGGTGTCTACTCCGAGCTGGTGTGGGCGCTGGCGATCGTGATCGTACTGCAGGTCGTGCTGATGTTCACCCGCTGGGGGCTGTACACGGTCGCGGTCGGCTCGAACAAGCTCGGCGCCGCGGAGGCCGGCGTGCGGGTACGGCTGGTGATGGTCCGCAACTTCGTCCTGTGCGCCACCACGGGCGGTCTCGTGGGCATTCTCGAGGCGGTGCGCTCCGGCACCGTCCAGCCGGACACGGCGGGGGCGAACGAAATTCTGTTCTACGGGATCGCCGCGGCGGTCATCGGCGGCACGCTGCTCGCGGGGGGCTCGGGAACGGTCGTGGGCGCCCTGGTGGGAGCGTTGTTCCTGGGGATCCTCCACGACGGCCTGACCTTGCAGGGGGTCAACGCCAACTACCTCCTGTTCTACCTGGGTCTGGCGATCATCGTTGCGATGACGGTCAACATCTACGTCCAGCGGGCACGCCGGGGGGCCGGCAGTGGCTGAGTCACGGACACGCATGCCGGCGCTGGATCTGCGTCCTTACCGATTGAAGGTCATGGGACCTTCAATCGGCCAGCACGCGTACGTAGTACGCCACGCGGGGTGGGCGGGCCTTCTAGTCCTTGCCCAGCTTGGCCTGCGTGTCCGTGACAAGGCAGGAGCGGCCGCATGAGCGCCGTGGAGCCGACCCCGGCCGCGGACGACGTGCTGCGCGTCGAGCACATCGCCAAGCGATTCGGCCCGGTCACGGCGCTGCGCGACGTCAGCCTGCACCTGCGCCGCGGCGAGGTGCTGGGCCTGCTCGGGGACAACGGCGCGGGCAAGTCCACGCTGATCAAGATCCTGTCGGGCTTTCAGCGGCAGGACTCCGGTGAGATGTTCCTGCACGGGCGGCCGTACGCGCCGAAAGGGGTCGATGACGCCCGCTCGAAAGGAATCGACACCGTCTACCAGGACCTGGCGCTGATCGATGAACTGTCGGTCTACCACAACCTGTTCCTGCGCCGTGAGCGGGTGCACCGCCCGCTGCCGTTCCTGGCAAATCGGGAGATGAAGACGGAGGCGCGCAGCGCGCTGGATGAGATCGGGATCAACATCCCGCGGATCGACGTCGCGGTGGCACGCCTGTCGGGCGGTCAGCGCCAGGCGATCGCGGTCGCGCGGACGGTCAACGGGGACGCGGACATCATCCTGCTGGACGAGCCCCTGGCCGCGATGGGCGCCAAGGAGGGCTCGATGATCCTCGACCTGGTGGCGCGCCTGAAGGAGGAGGGACGCGTGTCGATCATCATGATCCTGCACAACTACGTCCACGTCCTGCAGGCATGCGACCGCGTGAGCATGATCCAGGACGGCGCGATCGCCCTGGACAAGCCCACGGCGGAGACCTCGGTCGAGGAGCTCACGGACATCGTCGTCAACGAGTACCGCCGCGCGCGGGAGGAGGCGCACGCCGAAGAGGCGCAGATCGCGGAGGATCGTATGTGATGTTGACCATGGCGCATGCGCCATGGTCCGAGACGGTGCATGCACCGTCTCGCGGGGACGCGCATGCGCGTCCCCGTTCCTATGACTCCCATGCAGGGTGATCCGGGGCGGGCGGCGAACGGTACTCTCGGATGGACTGGATTTCCTTGGTAGAGCATCGCCCGGCATGAGATGAGCGCATCCGCAACAGGCAGTCGCAGTATCTGGCTGGTGTTCGGCACGGTTCTCACCGTGCTGGTCGTCGTGCTCGCGGGCGGGACGTACCTGTACGACCACGCTCGCCGCGACACAATCGCCAAGGGCGTGACGATCGACGGGGTGCCCGTGGGCGGGCTGAGTGAGGCGGCGGCCCTGCGCAAGGTTCAGCACGTCGTGATCGACCCGCTGAACCGGCCGGTGACGGTGCGCTCGGACGCCGGGACGTGGACGCTTGACGCGCGCGCGGCGCGGCTGACGGTGGACGCGCAGAACATGGTCGCGCAGGCCGTGCAGGCCAGCCGGGAAGGCTCGATCGTGACGCGCACGCTCAGGAGCCTGTCCGGGGGCAGCGTGCACCGGAACGTGCCACTGGTGGTGAGCTACTCCCATCAGGCCGTGCGCGAACTGACGGCGCGGGTGCGCACCGCCGTGGACAGGCCGGCGCAGGACGCGACCGTGCAGCCGAGCGCGAGCGGGCTGAGCACAGTGCCGGCGAAGGTCGGGGTGACGGTCGCCGGCGAACGGCTGGGCGGGCGGATCGAGTACGCGCTGACGGGCGCCAGCGCCTCGCGGACGGTGACGGTCCCGACGCAGACGGTGCAGCCGAAGGTCACCTCGGCGCAGCTGGCGAGCGAGTATCCGGCATACATCGTGGTCGACCGGGGGAGCTTTCAGCTGCGCTTCTACGAACACCTGCGCCTGGCCAAAACCTACGAAATCGCCGTGGGCATGGAAGGCCTGGAAACGCCCGCCGGCCTGCACAAGATCGAATGGAAGGAGGTCGATCCTCCGTGGCTGGTGCCCAACAAAGCCTGGGCGGGCGCGCTGGCGGGGACGACCGTCCCGCCGGGACCGCAGGACCCGCTGAAGGCGCGGTTCATGTCGTTTGACGGCGGCGCCGGCATCCACGGGATCGACCCGAGCGAGTACAGCTCGATCGGGCATGACGCCTCCCACGGGTGCGTACGCATGAGGATCCCGGACGTGATCGCGCTGTACAGCCGCACTCCCGTGGGCACGCCCGTGTACATCATCTGATTGTCATCCGACTGGGCGCGAGGCGCGGGACCGGGCCTGCGACCGGCGGCCCGCACGTGTGCCGGACTCGCGCGACTCCGGGCCCGCGACTGTCAGGTCAGACGCGGCGAGAGCGGTCGGGCTCTGTGAGGTGCGCTTGGTTTTGCTGGCGCTCGCCGCGGATCTGGACGGCGATGAACACGACGATGACGTTGACGATCAGGCCGATGCCCAGGAATGTGGCGAGCAGGCCGATGTCCTTGGAAGTGGCTGCACTGGCGAGCACGGGGATCATCGCGGGGGAGCCTAGCAGCGCGGCGAGATAGGCTCTAGGCTCACCGCCGCACAGCGAGCACATGGCAAGCGAGCATGGAGAGGTGCCGGAGCGGTTGAACGGGCGCGACTGGAAATCGCGTAACGGGGGAAACTTCGTTCGAGGGTTCGAATCCCTCCCTCTCCGTTTTCGGCGGGTTCGTGACGGTTGTTCGAACCCGGCAGCGAATCGACGACGCGGGATCGATTGCCCTCGCCCGGAAGCAGTTTTGCCGTCCATAGCGACCCTCGTAAGGCCAGTACGATGGCATCATTCGGTACCGTAGGGCTCGTGGTCAGCGACGCGATGATCGTGGATGCAGGACAGCGGTTGGCGGCAGCCGCGCGTTCCCCTGCGCGAGTCGTGCTCTTCGGCTCGCGCGCGCGTGGGGATGCGCGTGAGGACAGCGACTTGGATTTCCTCGTAATCGAGGAGCATCTCGACAGCAAGCTGAGCGAGATGGTGCGCCTGCGCGATGCGCTTCCGCCGCTGGCGGTCCCCGTTGATGTCGTTGTTGTCTCTGAGGAGGAGGTCGCACGGCGGTCTCCTGTTCCGAGCACGCTGGTGCACCGCGCGCTCCGCGAAGGCCGCATCCTTGTCCCGGCCTGAGCTGGAAGAGGCGCTGCTACTGCTGCGCAAGGCTCAGGAGGACGCCGACGCCGTCAAGAAGCTCGTGCCGGACACCGATATCGCGGACTCGGTCGTAGGCTTCCACGCACAGCAGGCCGCGGAGAAGGCGCTGAAGGCTGTGCTTGCAGCCTCTGGCGATGACTTCCCGTGGACACACGACCTGCGGCATCTCATGGATCGGCTCCAAGCAGCGGGAACACCACTGCCGGCGTCGTTGTGCGAGGTCCGTGTGCTGATCCCTTGGGCTGTCGAGTTTCGGTATGGGGAGACGATTGAGGATCTGCTGGAGCGCGAGCAGGCCTTGGCGCTTGCCAATGAGATCATCTTGTGGGCGCGGGATCAAATCGAGGCCCCGGCTCAGACGCAGCCGGTGAGGGCAGGCGACCGTGAGGCTGGCATCGTGCGCATCCCGTCGCGCAGCAAGCCGCTGTTCCCCGCCGAACGAGCTCAGCTCGCCATCGTGCTGCGCGGCGTGTCCCTACGTGAGGTGCGATGGGACCCGCGTCTTGGCCCTGATCGTGAGCGTTCTGGTGTTTTAGGGATCGGCAAGCACGCTGCCTCTCGACTCACTGAGGGCGAGACGCTGAGCATCACGCAAATCGACGGTGGTGTGCGGTTGGACTGATCATTCCGTGCCAAATCACTCCTCATGTAGCTATTCCGCCTCGAAATCCCTCAGTAGCATTGGCATTGCGGATCACGGACGCTAGTGCCCGAAGCGCTTTGCGTGAAGCTCGCTAATGCGTTTCCACACAAGGCCCGGGTTCGATCTTCGTCCCTCCCTCTCCGTTTCGCGCCGGGCATTACGCCACTGTTCGAACTCACACAGAGATGGCAGGCGTGGCGGTCTTTGGCGCTCCTGCCCTCTGCCGATGAGCTACACCGCCAGGATCGTAAAGCCGGACCCCAAGAGCATGCGCATGTCTGCAGGGTCTGAGGTGGCGATTGCGTCGCCGCGCTTGCGCACGCCGACCGCTATGCATGCGTCGATAGCTCCTGCGTCCTGCGTGGCTCGCCGCAGGCGACCGGCCTCTCTCGCCAAACGCTCATCCACAGTCTCGATTGCACTCGCCTTGAGGAGGCGCGCGACGCGAGCATCTTTCGCGTCGCCGCGCCAGACCTCCGCAAGCGCAATCGCCGGGATCGTCGGCACGAAGCCGCGGGCGTACGCCGTCGCGAGGATCTCGCGGATACGCACCTCGCCTCGCTCATAGGCGATCAGCGCGCCGGCGTCGAGCGTCAGGCCTGCCACTCCGCGGCGACCTGGACTCTGACATCGGCTGGTACGGCACCGAACTGCTCATCATCCTCAGCGAGAAGCTCGAGGCCGCGTGAGACCTGCAATTCGCGGAGAACCGCCGTATTCACGAATGCCGACAGGCTCCCACCAGACTCGGCGAGGCGCTGCTCGGCCTCGTGCAGGACGGACTCATCGAATGAAATAGATCGCTTCTGGCTGGCCACAAGCTGATCCTACCACGGTAGGAAACACCACCTCATGGCAGATCGAGCACAAGCAGCAGCGCGTCGTCGATAGCGCGCATCTCCTCGAGGTTCAGGTGGCCGATTCGCTTGCCGAGGGCACGGGTGTCGATTGCGCCGACCATCTCGCAGAGGACTTGGGTGGACTGATCGAGCAGCGTGATCTCTGGGTGAAAGCTGGCCGGGAAGGCTGAGCGCGACGTTGGGCAGATGACAGCCGTCGAGAGGGCGAGAAGATCATCGGCTTGGACTATCACTGCATAGCGGCGTCCTTGCTGAACACGACCTCGCTTGCGTGGCAGCGTGATCGCGTGGATGTCACCACGGACCACGCATCTCCTCCATCAGGCTCGCTACCTCGCGTGCTTCGCGTACGTACCCCTTGTCTTCCATGAGGCTTCTCGCCTCAGCCGCGAGCCCTGTGCGCCTGCGCTCGCGCTCAGCCGTCTCAGTGATGGCCTGGCGTGCCGCCTCGGCGCGGCTCACCCCTCGCCTGCGAGCGATCTCCTCGAGCGCATTGAGCCCCTCGCGACCGAGTCTCAGTGAGAGTGGGGCGGGAGCGGATGCCATGAGCACATCGTAGCGCGAATCGAACTACACGGCGACCGGGATCTGCGGCACGCCACGTGCCGCAGATCCCGCATCGCGACCTCCCAGCTGTGGGGGTTCGGATCAGCCCTTCAGTGAGTGAAATTCGCCGAGGGGGTTCGGCAGCGTGGGTGTGAACGGTTCGAATTTGTACGGCTTGGTGGTGTCGAAGCCTTCTTTTTCGGCGACCGACTTTTCCGCGAACGGAAGCAGCGCTTCGACGGCCTGTCCGATGTTCTTCAGCAGCAGCGTGCGCTCATAGCCGTTGTTGTTGGGCGGATCGACCGACTCGGCCATTTTTTGAATCCCGGTGATCTGCTCGATCGGACCGCCGTCTTTACCCGCCACGCCCGGGCCGACGACCCGTGCCAGGGTGCGGTGATCGGACTCGATGCCCATGATTCGGGCCGCGGTAACCCGCAGGTCCGGGGTGCTGAACTGGCGCACCCCGACCAGGTAGGCGGCGATGAATGCGTCCTCGAGCGTGACCAGGATGTTGAGCGTCGTCTGTGCGTCGGTGAACATCTTGGGCGGGTAATAGAACATCGTGAACGGCGTCGGCTGTTTGGTGAGACTTTCCTCGAGCAGGTAATGGGACATCTCCTCCTGCACCGCGGCCTTCAGGTAGCCCTGGTCGTCGCTTTCGAGGTTTTTGAAGAACGGCGCCGTGTTGATGATGCTCGTATACGTCGTGACCGCCAGCGCCTCGGCGATCTGGGCGGCTTTCAGGATTTCCACGTCGGTGTGAGTCAGCCCGCCCTGTCCGCCGTGCCCGTGTCCGCCGTGCCGATGTCTGCCGTGGGCAAGCGCGGCGGGTGCGAACGCCCCCAGGCTGGCAACTCCTGCGCCTGCCCCCGCGACGGCCGCGCCCTTGAGAAAGCTCTTGCGCGTCGTGGGTGCTGCCAGCGGGTCGTCCTGCTGCGCCCCTGTGTGGGTGGACTCGGGGTCGTTGTGCTCGTCGTACATGTGATCCGTCTCCATTCGGTTTTGGGTGGTGTCCTCGCCTGTGACGACTTGCTCGAGGAGCACGCCCCAGTCCCGTTCCTCGGTGGACACATCTACGCGACCGACGCCCAGACGGATCATCCGTCGAGCGGCGACCTTCCTCCTCACACAGGCGACCTGCGCCTGCGGGCGATCCCGATCTCAGGCAGCCGAGCTGAGCTCGTGCCGCGAGCGGGGCGCGCGGGGGGAGACGATTCCGCCCCAGTCGCCATCCTCGATCCGCGCGGGCTCGGTGCTTGCGAGGAAGTCGCCCAGCACGGCCGCGAGACCGGCTGGATCTTCCAGGTGGGGGAAGTGGGCGGCGCCGGGCAGGGTCTCAAAGCGGCTGCCCGGGGCTGCGCGGTGGGCGCTGAGGCCGTGGGCAAGCGGGATCGTATGGTCGCGCTCGCCCCACACGATCAGGGTGGGCATGCCAGCGAGCAGGTACAGCCGGTCGGTGGCGCTGACACGCTGGCCGTGGACGTCGATCACCGCGCGGAGCGTGTGCAGGAACGCCTTGCGCGCGCCCGGCTCCTCCAACGGGCGCAGTGCCCGGGCGATCGCCTGCAGGTAGACGCCCTGGCGCGACCCGGACTCGCGCAGCTGGTCGCCCGTGCGGCGCAGGCCCGACAGCAGGCGCGGGTGGGCGGCGAGCGACAGCAGCCCGGAGACGCCCGGCAGCGTGGCGCTGCGCAGCAGCGGGCTGACCTCCCGTCCGAGCCCGCCGCTGGAGACGAGCACCAAGCGCTCGGTGCGCTGGGGGAACTGGTAGAAGAACTGCATCGCCACGCCGCCCCCGAGCGAGTGGCCCACGATCGTGGCGCGGTCCACGCCGAGCACGGCAAGCAGGTCGCGAATGCTGCTGGCATGCGCGCCGAGCGAGTAGTCCCCGCGCGGCGTGGCAGAGTCGCCGTGGCCGATCAGGTCGGGCGCGATCACCGTATGCCGATCCGCCAGGCGCAGTGCTACGTCACGCCAGTGGCGCGAGGAGTTGACCATGCCATGGATCAGCACGACCGGCGGACCGCTGCCCGCCATGTGGTAGATCACGCGATGGCCATGCAGCTGCATCTGCCAGGCCTCGAAGTCGTCGATGTGGTTGGGCATATGGCTCATCGCGGCGGCGCCGGCCGTCCAAGGCAGTCTGGGCGTCCCGGCTGGGATCCAACGCTACACGGCCGCCGGGCGGCAGGCGGCGAGGCGAGGCGTCTAGACTGGGCGGCTCTGCGCCAGTAGCTCAGCTGGATAGAGCGTCGGTCTACGGAACCGAAGGTCGGGAGTTCGAATCTCTCCTGGCGCGTAGAAAATCCCCGCAACAAGTCTAATCGCAGAATCCGGCAGTCAACGACCAGACCACAGACGAACCCATATCTTTCTATCGGTACCTGTGGTGTGGGTGAGGCAAATACCTTGCCAGCGATGGCGAGGAACATGGTACTGGCGCCCGCCCACGAGTGCTTACAGGAGACGAGCTCAGCGCAACGGTTCGGGATCGAGTCAACCGAGCGATCAGGCGGGTGTGGTGCGCTCGGACAGCCACGCTAGGATCTCGTCGTGCGTGGCCTGGCCAGCGGCGATCCGCTCGACCATCGGCACGTCGCCCTCCGGCAGCTCCCCGCTGAGCGCGGAGCCGTTGATCTCCAGGAAGAGCGTCGTCAACAGGAACGCGGTGCGCTTGTTGCCGTCCGGGAGCGGGTGATTACGCGCCAGGCGCTCGAGCAGAATCGCAGCCTTCTCATGCAGCGTCGGGTAAACCTCCACGTCCCCGAACCCTGCCTGTGGAGCGGCAAGCGCCGACTGAGCGAGGCCGACGTTTGGAAGGCGGGCGATCTGCTCGGGCGTGGTGCCGAGGATTCGAGCGCCGAACTCCGGATAGTTGACTGCCACGGGCTACTTGCCCAAGCGGCGCAGTGTCTCTTTATGTTCTTCGGCAAGCCGGCGAATCCGCTCGGCCCGCTCCTCGTCGCTGCCGGGGAAACCGCTTATGAGCTTCGACTGCTTCGCTGGCGCTGGGCCTTCGGTGGTGCCGAGGATGGCTTAGGTCGCGCTGTGCTCATGTCCGCATTGTAGTGCCGCGTCTTGGCCGCCAAAGCCGTGTCCCGAAATATGCCCCGTACTCCGCAAGCCTGAGGTAACTCGAAACACGTTTAGATCTCATAAATGGCTCTACAGAGCCAAAGTCATGGCACTCTGAGTAACTGCGGAACCGAAAGGTCAGGAGTCGAATCTCTCCTGGCGCGTTGAAGCCCCCCGGCCAGCGGCGGGCTTGCTCGCACGCCCCCTTGACAGGTGACTAAATGGTCACCTATAATCGGGCCATGGACGAGGTGTTCAAGGCGCTCGCCGACCCGACACGCAGGAGCCTGCTCGACGAGCTGTTCGAGCGAGACGGGCAGACGCTCAGTGCGCTCGAGCAGCGGTTGCCGATGACGCGCTTCGGCGTGATGAAGCACCTGCGGGTGCTCGAGGAGGCGAATCTCGTGGTCACGCGAAGGCGTGGCCGCGAGAAGCTGCACTTCCTGAATCCGGTCCCGATCCGACTCGTCCACGATCGCTGGATAAGCAAATACGCCGAGCCCTGGGCGGCGACGCTCAGCGGGCTCAAGAACAGACTGGAGAAAACGATGGAGAAGGTGTTCGAGATCTATATCAAGACGACCCCGGAGCGCCTCTGGGAGGCGATCACCGATGCGGAGATGCGCAGCAAGTACAACTTCGGCGCCCAGCAGGTCTCAGACTGGACGCCGGGCTCGCGCTATGAGATGCGCCACCCCGGCGCGGACGCGCTCCTCGGAGAAGGCGAGAACCTCGAGGTCGATCCGCCGCGCCGGCTCGTTCAGAGCTTCGCCGCTCTCTGGGACGAGGACGTGAAGGCCGAAGGCGTCTCGAGGATCGCGTGGGACATCGAGCCGATCGGCGACTCCTGCCGCCTGACGGTGACCCACGATCAGCTTCGCGAGGACGCCAACAGTCAGCTCTACGGCGGCTGGCCGATGATTCTCTCCGGGCTGAAGACACTCCTGGAGAGCGGGGAGTCGCTCACGACGCCCGGCTCTCTGCGCTACTCCCAACCCCCCGCGCCGGCTGCCTGAGATCTGACGGACCCGATCGCAGGTCCTCTCCCCGAGCGCGCCGAAACCCGACGGAACCCCGCTGCGCAGGCGGCCTTCGGTGATGTCGGGGAGAGGTCCGCAGGCTGCGCGTCAGAACTCGCTGCAGTCTTCCACGACATACCCCGAGTGGCAGCTGGTCTTCGCTTTCCACTTCTTCTGGAACGCGGTCTGAAAGCTCGAGAGCGCTGCGCGCTTTTCGGCGGCCGTGTGCTTCGCGGCCGTCACCTGCTGGGAGATCGCCTGCTCCAGCAGTTCGAGTTTCACCCGCAGCTGCAGGTCGGTCTCGGTCTCGTGGGCTTTGGTCAGGTACTTCTGCAGCTCTCCGGGGCTTTTGAACTGTTTGCGCTGGATTTCGGCCAGGCGCGTGTGGACGGCCGCTTCGGAGACGTTGACCCCCCGGGCGGACGCTTCGTCGAGCACCCACTGCAGAGAGATCAGGAACCCAAGCGCCTGGTTTTTGACAGCCTGGTTTGAGGCGCTCGTGCTGCTGTGTCCATTCGCGTTGCTCAGCGCCGCGGTTACGGCCCGCCAGTGCTCGAACGCGGACTTCGCGATCGGGCTGCCGTTCACCGTCGCGATCGGTTCGCCGCTTGCGTGCGCCCCATGCGTCGGAGCGCCGGCGCCGGCAGTCACGGTCGTCGACACCGAGGAAGCGTCGCTCGAGCTGCTCGAGCCGCTTCCGCAGCCGCCCAAGGCCAGCACTAGCAAGAGCGGGACGACTCCCCTGATTCCCACGGTGGGCGTTGGCATCGAGACAACCCTATTCAAGGTCGCTAAAACGGGCTTAAGCGATCGAGGGCGGCGCGATCAGAGCAACCCCAGCGCGCTGCCGACCCCGTGCACTAGGTTGAACAGGGGCTGGGGGAGGATGCCGAAGAAGAGGATCGCGGCGCCGGCGACGATCGCAACGAGGGCGACCTCCGGCTCAGGGCCGGCCGCGGATGGCGACACGGGCTCATCCAGCTCCGGCGAGCCTCCCGCCAGCACGGGTATCGAGCTCTGCTCGGGCGCGTCGCTCATCCACATCGCGGCGATCACCGGCAGGTAGTAGCCGAGGGAGATCATCGAGCCGATCACGATCACCACTCCCAGCCAGGTGTAGTCGCCCGATACCGCTGCGTCGATGAGGTAGAACTTGCCCATGAACCCGGCGGTTGCGGGGATTCCCGCCAGGCCGAGCATCGCCAGCGTCATCGGCCAGGCGAGCTGCGGGCGCTCGCGGCCCAGGCCTCTCACCGCCGTGACCGTGTCGCCGAGGCCGGTTTCGCGCTCGCGGGCGACGATCGTGGCGAACGCGGCCATGTTCATGAACAGGTACACAACCAGGTAGAACACGGTCGCCTGCGCGCCCAGCTTCGTGGCGACGACCACCCCGGCGAGCATGTATCCGGCCTGGGCCACGGACGAGTAGGCGAGCATCCGCTTCAGCGACGACTGTCCCAGGGCGCCGACGTTGCCGACGATGATCGTGATCGCCGCCAGCGCCGCCACGGCCGGGCCCCAGCTGGCGTGGGCGGCGATGAACGCGACGTCGAACAGGCGCAGGAACACGCCCAGCGCCGCGACCTTGGTCGCCACCGCCATGAACGCCGTCACGGGCGTCGGGGCGCCCTCGTACACGTCGGGCGTCCACTGATGAAACGGGGCGACGGACGCCTTGAAGCACAGGCCCGCCACACACAGCGCGATGCCCGTGAGCGTCAGCGGATCGGTCGCCAGGTTGCCGCTCGACAGGGCGCTTGCGATCGCAGTGAAGTCGGTCGCGCCCGTCGCGCCGTAGATCAGCGCGAGCCCGTACAGCAGCGTGGCCGAGCCGACCGAGCCCACGATCAGGTACTTCAGTCCCGACTCCAGCGAGTGCTCGCGCCGCAGCTCGGTCGCGCACAGCACGTACAGCGGGATCGACAGCAGCTCCAGGCCGAGAAATACGACGAGCGTGCTCTGCGCCGCCGCCAGCAGCGACATCCCGCCGATCGACGTCAGCAGCAACGCATGCCACTCGCCGTGCGCGGCTTCGCGCGCGGCCAGCGAGCGCCAGGCGAGCAGCACGGTGCAGGCTCCACCCGCGACGAGGATCAGGTTCAGCGTGAGCGACAGCGCGTCGATGCGCAGCGCGCCGGCCACGATCGACTTCTCTTCATGCCACTGCCAGATCGTCAGGGCCGCCGCCGCGCCGAGCGCCGCCAGGCTGAGCATGGGCACGAGCTGCGTACGGGCCCGGCGCGAGCCGAGCAGGCCGACCAGCAGCACGATCACAGCGCCACCCAGCAGCGCGATCAGCGGCGACAGCGCCGCGAAGTCCACATGCGGGCCTTTCAGGGTGGTTGTGGCGAACGGGATCATGGGAATGTCGCCGACGTGCTCGCCGAGGTCGGGAAGGAGGGCTTCAGCGCCGCCTGCGCGCTGGCCACCGCAGTCTTGGTCGACGCTTCGCTGCGACGCAACGCCAGCTGCGGGTAAAGCGCCATGAACAGGATCACGAGCACCAGTGGCACCAGCACGGCGCCGTCGCGGATCGAGATCTCGCGCGAGTCAACGCCTGTGCCGACGCGGTTGTGCATCGCGCGGATGAACAGCCGCAGCGCATATACGCTCGCCATTACTACACCGCTGAACGCGATGATCGCGATCACCAGCTTGGCTTGGAACACGCCGAGCAAGATCAGGAACTCGCCGACGAAGTTCGCCGAGCCCGGGATCGCCAGCGTCGCCAGCGAGACGATCAGGAAGATCGAGGCGAGGACCGGGGCTCGGAAAGCGATCCCACCCATGTCGCGCACGTCCTCCGAGCCGCCCGCCCGCCGGGAGAGGACGGCGACGATGAACAGCAGCGGCGCCACGACCAGCCCGTGGTTGACCATCTGCAGCAGCGCTCCCTGGGCGCCCTGAGGGTTCAGCGCGAAGATCCCGAGCGTGATGAACCCGAGCTGGGCCACCGACGAATACCCGGCGATCAGCCGCGCGTCGGTCTGGGTGAACGCGACCGCCGATCCGTACAGGATCGAGACGAGCGCGATGATCAGCATCAGCGTCTGAAAGTGCGCCGCGGCCTGCGGGAACAGCGGCAGCACGATCGCCAGGAACCCGTACGCGCCGACCTTCGACAGCACGCCCGAGAACACCATCAGCACCTCGATCGGCATCGCTCGATATCCATCCGGCATCCAGCCGTGCAGGGGAAACGCGGGCATCTTCACCAGGAACGCGGCGGCGAAGAACAGGAATATCCACTCCTGCGATCCCTTGCTCAGGGGGAGCGCCTGCAGTTGGGACAGCACGAATGTGATGTGCCCGCCACCGCTCTGTGCAGCCAGCACGCCGGTGGCGATCGCCGCGGCGAGCATCAGCAGCGAGCCGACGAGCGTGTAGATCACGAGCTTGATCGTCGCTTTCACACGGTCCGGCTCACGGCCCCAGCCTCCGATCAGGAAGTAGAACGGGATCAGCATCAGGTCGAAGAACGCGACGAACAGCGCCAGGTCCTGGGCGAGGAACGCGCCGAGCACGGCGGACTCGGCGAGCATGAAATGGAAGTAGAAGAGCCTTGGACGCTCCCACGAGCGCATGTTTGCGGCGATCGTCGCGGCGGCGAACAGCAGCGTGGTCAGACCGACGAGGAACACGTTCAGCCCGCTGATCCCGAGCTTGTAATGGATGCCCAGTTCTGAGATCCACACGACGTCCGTGACGTGGGTGAGGCCGGTCGTGCCCGGCGAGTAATCGGCGATGTACCCGATCGCCAGACCCAGTGCGCCGAGCGAGCCGATCAGCGCCAGCACGCCGGGGATGCTCCAGGCGCCGGTCTGCATGTCGGGTTCGGACGCGCTCGTGGCGTCAGCGGCGCCAGTTGCCTCGACGCGGCCTTCCGAGGCGCCGGCTCCAGCGGCATGGGAGCGCCCGACGAGAGTGCAGATGATCGCCCCGAGCACCCCGCACGCGGCGGGCAGCCAGAGCATGATCGAGAGCGGTGGCATCAGATTCTCATGTCTGCAGCAGGAAGTAGAACGCGACGCCCGTCACGCCGAGCACGAGCAGCGCGGCGTAGTAGCGCAAAAAGCCGCTCTGCACCGCGCGCACCGCGGCCGATCCCGCGCGCACGATCCCGGTGGAGCCGCCGATGAGCGTGTCCTGGACGAACACGCGCTCGAACGTGCCCGTCGCAAACCGACCGGCGGCGGCGGCGGGGCGCACGACGAGCGCGTCGATCAGCTCGTCGAAGTACCACTTGTTCGCCAGCAGCTCATACACGGGCGCCAGGCGCTCCCGTGCGGTGACGGCGATGCTCGGCTGCTTGACCCAGATGCGGTAGGCGATCGCGATGCCGGTGAGCCCCAGCAGCGTGCCGAGGATCAGGCCGAACACGAGCAGCCCGTCGCGGGTGTGCGGTTCATACAACGGCGAGCCGGCGAACGACGGGCGCAGGAACGTAGTGACGATGTCATCCAGGCCAGGCACCTGCACGAGGCCCGCGCCGATCGCGCCGATCGCCAGCACGGTCATCGCCACGCGCATTCCCGGAGCGCGCTCGGCGATCGTGTGATGCGGGCCGGGGAAGCCGACATCGGTGTCCTCGACCTCGCCGTTGGCGGGGTTGGTGGGGACCTCCGCGTGGTGCAGGTGTCCTTCTTCGAGCTCGCGCGCCTCGGCGACGGGATCGCCGTAGAAGGCGCGGAAGATCATCCGGAACGTGTAGATCGCCGTCAGGAACGCGCCGATGTAGCCCATCACGTACAGCGCCCAGTGCCAGCCGCCGAGCTCGCCGGTGACGAGCAGGATCTCGTCCTTGGAGAAGAACCCCGAGAACGGCGGTATGCCCGACAGCGCGAGGCCGCCGATCACAAAGCACGCGAACGTGAACGGCAGCGCCTTGCGAAAGCCGCCCATCTTCTGCAGCGACTGCTCTCCGCCCATCGCGCCGATGATCGAGCCGGCGCCCATGAACAAAAGCGCCTTGAAGAACGCGTGGGTCATCAGATGGAACATCCCCGCGGCGTACGCGCCAACGGAGACGCCCATGATCATGTAGCCGATCTGGGACATCGTCGAGTAGGCGATCACGCGCTTGATGTCGGTCTGCACCAGCGCGATCGTGCCGGCGATCAGCAGCGTCGTCGCGCCGAGCACCGCGCCGGTGTCCTGCGCGGCGGGGGCGAGTTCGAACAGCACGTGCATGCGCGCGATCAGGTACACGCCCGCGGTGACCATCGTGGCCGCGTGGATCAGCGCGCTGACGGGAGTCGGGCCCTCCATCGCGTCGGGCAGCCACGTGTGCAGCGGGATCTGGGCCGACTTGGCGATTGCCCCTACGAGCAGCAGCAGGCAGCCGGCGACGATGTCCGCTTCGCTCGTGTGGAACACGTGAGGAGCGGCCGCGAACGTGCCGAGAAAGTCGAGGGTGTGGGTGTGCTTGAAGATGAAATACGTCCCCAGCACCAGCCCGGCGTCGCCGACGACGTTGATCACGAACGCCTTGATCCCCGCCCTAGTGGCGGTCGTGCGCCGGTACCAGAACGAGATCAGCAGGTATGACGCCGCGCCGACGAACGCCCAGCCGACGATCAGCAGCAGGAAGTTGCCCGCGAGCACGAGCAGCAGCATCGAGAAGACGAAGAAGTTCAGGTACGCGAAGTACCGCGCGAACCCGCGGTCTTCGTCGAGGTAGGAGATCGAGTACAGGTGGATCATGCTCGAGATCCCGCTGACGATCAGGATCATGAACACCGACAGCGGGTCCACCAGGATCGACACTTCCGCGTTCACGCCGACCGTGTTCGCATAGCTCCACAGCGACGACGTGAGCTCTCGATGGTCGGGTGAATGACCCTGCAACGAGATCAGCGCGCCGAGCGCCGCCACGAACGCGAGGCCGATCGCGCCCGTGCCGATCCACCCCGCTGTGCGTCCGGGGAGCGTCCGATACCCGAACGCGAGAATCAGCGTCCCCAGCAGCGGGAACAGCAGCACAAGCCAGCCGAACGTGGTCGTGGTCATGCGGCGTCTTCTCCGGAATTGTCATAGCGCCATCCTGGGCACGCAGATGGATCAGGTCCCGCCCACCCAGGACGCAGTGAGCGAAGTGTGCTTTGCACACGTGCTGGCCGATTGAAGGTCACGTGACCTTCAATCGGTAAGGACGCAGATCCAGCGCCGCCATGCGTGTTCAGGCTCATCCTTGAAGCTCCCGAAGCTCGTCTACGTCGATCGGCAGGCGCCGGCGGTAGATCGCGACGATCATGCCCAGCCCGATGCATACCTCGCACGCGGCCACCGTCATCACGATCAGCGCGAAGATCTGGCCGTCGCCGTTGCCCCACATGCGCGAGAACGCGACCAGCGAGAGGTTGGCGCCGTTGAGCATCAGCTCCAGGCACAGCAGCACGACGAGCGGGTTGCGCCGCACCATCACGCCGGCGGCGCCGAGCGCGAACACGATCCCCGAGACGGCGAGATACCAGCCGATCGCCATTACCAGCCGCCCTCCGTCTCAGATGGGTCATGGCCGGAGGGGTCGCCGCCGGAAGGGCCACTGGGCGAGGGGCTGCCGGACGAGGGGCTGCCGACGCCGACCCGTTCGGCGTCAGGGGCGTCGCGCTCGGGGTCGGATAGGTCGCCGCCGTTCTCCGCGCGTGCGAGCAGGGCCGCGTAGGGCAGGCCGCCCACGCCCTCGACCATCGTGCCGGTGCTGGGCGGGCGGATCAGGTCCATCGGCGTAAGCAGCGTGGTGTCCCGGTCCTCCTCGATGCCGCCCCGCCGCCGGGCGAGCACGACTCCGCCGACGGCCGCGATCAGCAGCAGGAACGAGGCGGCCTCGAACACGAGCAGGAACCGGGTCAGCAGCAGCTGTCCGATGTAAGCGGGGGTGCCGAACGTGTGCGGTCCCGGCGCGTAGGGCGCGCCGTCGCCGTCGACGGCCTTCAGGCCCGTGCCAAGCAGCGCGATCAGCAGCTCCACGAGCAGTGCCCCGCTGAGGATCGCCGCGCCGAGGCGCAGCGTGGAGCCCGCCGGGCCGCGCCCGCGCAGCCGTTCCCCGAACGGCTCCTCGCGTCCGCCGACGTAGGCGACGACGAACACGTACAGGACCATCACCGCGCCCGCGTACACCACGACCTGCACGGCCGCGACGAATTCCGCGCGCAGCAGCAGGAACAGCACGGCCAGCGACAGCAGGTGGCCGACGAGCGCGAGCACGGCGTAGAACGGGTCGCGCAGCATGACGACGCCGACCGCGCCCGCGATCGCGCCGAAGCCCGCGATGAAGAACAGGACCGAGCTCATGGAAGAGTCCGTCCCAGGGGATGCCGCGCGCGCGCGTGCGTACGCGCGCGTTTGCAGTCGTCGTCGAGCACTGGTGTGATGTGTGCGGCATCGCGCACTGCCAGCGTGTGTGCGGCGATCACGACCACCTACTCGCCCTCGTTCCTCAGCGGCGTGCGTTCCAGCGGCTCGGCGAGGAGCATCTCCTTGGTGAAGATCAGGTCCGTGCGGTCGTAGTCCGACAGCTCGTAGTCGTGACCCATCGTGATCGCGTCGAACGGGCAGGCGACCTCGCAGTAGCCGCAGAAGATGCACCGCGACAGGTTGATCTCGTATACGGCCGCATACCGCTCCCCGGCGGAGACACGGTGCTCGGGGGTGTTCTCCGCCGCCACGACCCTGATGCAGTCGGCTGGGCAGGCGGCGGCGCACAGCGAGCAGCCGACGCACTTCTCGAGGTTGGGGTGGGAGGGGTCCGAATCCTCGAAGCGGTGCAGCTTGTGGCGGCCGCGAAAGCGCGGGTAGACGGGGGTCTTCTCCTCGGGGTACTCGACCGTGACGGGCTTTTCCGTAAAGCGGCCGAACGTGGTCATCAGGCCGCGCACGGTCTCGCGGAACGTGCGCCAGGTGCTGCGCGCGGCGCCCGGCGCCGGGATGCGCTGGACCTCGATCAGGTCATCGCCGGGGTTCCAGGCTGTGACGGTCACACCGCCCGCCGCCGACGGCGTGGCGGACTGCGCCGGGGAGCTGGCGGGCGGGGCGGGGTTGGGCGGCTGGGGGGTCTCGGGGGCCATGTCAGTGCGTCGCCACCACTATCAGAGCGGGAGGGGGGCAGGCCCCCCTCCCGACCACCCCCCGTCCGGGAAGGACGCGGTGAGTGGTCTCGGGCTCTCTCCGCATCATCAGTGCGTCACCACCACGAGCACGGCCGTGACGAGCGCGTTGAGCGTGGCCAGCGGCAGCAGGACCTTCCAGCCGAAGCTCATCAGCTGGTCGTAGCGCAGCCGCGGCAGCGTCGCGCGAACCCAGATGAACAGGAACGTGACGAGGGACATCTTGAACAGCACGATGAACGGGTCCAGCCAGCCGGCAATATGGATGCCGAACGGCAGCAGCCAGCCGCCGAGGAACACGGTCGTGACGATGCCCGAGACGACGAGCACGTTGAGGTACTCGGCGAAGTAGTAGGAGGCGAACCGTCCGCCGCCATACTCGGTGTTGTAGCCGCCAACGAGCTCGGCGTCGGCCTCGGTCAGGTCAAACGGTGCGCGGTTGGTCTCGGCGAAGCTCGCGGTGAGGAAGATCAAGAAGCCGAAGAACTGGGGCACGATGTACCACATGCCGGCCTGCGCCTGGACGATGCCGGTGAGCGAGAGCGTCTGCGCGGTCATGATCACCCCGACGAGCGCCAGTCCCTGGGAGACCTCGTAGGAGATCAGCTGCGCCGCACCGCGCATCGCGCCGAGGAACGAGTACTTCGAGCCCGAGGACCAGCCGCCGAGCATGATCCCGTAGAACGCGATCGCCCCGAACGCGAACAGGTACAGCGGCCCGATCGAGACGTCGAGCCCGTACAGCCCGACGGGCGTGCCGAAGATGTGCTGAACGTTGCCGAACGGGATGATCGCGAACGCCGCAACGGCCGTGACGATCGAGATCAACGGGGCGAGCGCGAACAGGAAGCCGATCGAGGTGGTCGGGCGGAACTGCTCCTTGGTGAGCAGCTTGAGGATGTCCGCGAGCGGCTGCATCGCGCCGTACGGGCCGACGCGGTTGGGGCCGTAGCGGCTCTGAAAGCGCCCCAGCAGCTTGCGCTCGGCGAGCAGCACGACGGGCACGAGCTGCAGGCCGACGGCGAAGATGACGATCGCCTTCAGGATCTGGATCCACCATTCTTCGTAGTAGCCGACCGATGGCCAGGACGGACGGCGCGCTCATACGAGCTGCTCCCGCGTCGGGTAGGCACCCGCGGCGTTACGGTCCTGCCAGCGCACGCCTTTGCCGCCGATCTCCTCCAGCGTCAGCCCCGCATAGAACGGCACCGCGTCGAACAGCTGCTGGGAGGCCATCGGCCCGTGAGCGCCTCCAGGTCGAGCCCGATCCGGGCGGCCAGCTCGGCGATCGTCTGCCACTGCGCGCGGGTCTTGCCCGGGTGAGCGACGGCTGGGCGCAGCCGCTGGATGCGCCCGTCGGGGTGCACGACCGTGCCCTCCTTCTCGGCGTATGCCTGCGCCGGGAACACGACGTTCGCGTGCTCGCGCAGGCCGTCGGTGAGGAAGGTGGCGTGCGCGACGACCGTCGAGGCGCGCTCCAGCGCCCGCTCCCACAGCTCCGCGAGCGGGTCGCCGGTCGCTCGCGCAGGGGGTCGGCCTGCAGCAACAGCAGTGCGGCTCAGCTCGCCCGCGGCGAGTCCGCGCGTCCGGCGATCCCGCGGGCGTCGAGGCCGTCGCGCGTCCTGCACGCGTCGGCGCGGCTCGCACGGCCGCGGAGCCCGGCGTTCGGCAGCACGCCGGCCTCGCGCAGACCGCGGCCGTTGGTGCCGGCGGGGATTTCCAGCAGGCCCGCGCCGTCGGTGTCGGCGAGGGACAGTGTCTCCGCGAGGTCGAGCAGCGCCTGCGCCGCCGCCGCGCCGTCGGGGCCGGCAGTGAGGCGCTCGCCCCACAGGATCACGACCTCCTCGCCGGCGTCTTGCAGCTGCGCCGCCAGCTCGCCGGCTCGCTCGGCGTTGCGCAGGTCCGCGACGCTCAGCCTGCACGAGCTGCATGCCGTGGCGGCGCGCGCCCTTGCGCAGGCGCAGGTCGAGGATCGGCGCGTCCTCGATCGGGTCGGCCGTCGAGCACGAGCACCGCGTGGGCGAACTCGAGGTCGCTGACCCGCGCCTGCAGGCGCGGGTCGTTCAGCGCGCGGTGCAGCTCCAGCGCCAGCGTGCCCGCGCGGCGCGAGTCCACGTGCGGGGAGCCAAGGCCCTCGCGCATCAGGCGCGCGAGCAGGATAGCCCTCCTCGTTCGTCGCTTCCGCCGCCGACCAGCGCGCCGGTGCGCGCGCCCGCGCGGGCCAGGCCGGCGGCGGCCTCCTCCAGCGCGCGCTCCCAGGAGACCGGCCGCAGCTCGCCGCCGTCGCGGATCAGCGGCTCGGTGACGCGCGGGCCGGGACGAGTGGGCTCGCGCCAGCGGCGGGGGGGATGGCGCCCGAGCGCGGGATAGGCGAAGCGGCCGCGGTCGCACAGCCAGCCGTCGTCGACCTCGTCGTTCTGGCGCGCGAGCACGCGCAGCACGCGCTCGTCGCGGACGGTGAGCGTGACGTTGCACTGGGACGGGCACAGCGTGCACACCGAGCCCGCGTCCTCGATATCCCACGGGCGCGCGCGGAAGCGGTAGGGGCGCGAGGTCAGCGCGCCGACGGGGCACAGCTCGACGATGTTGCCGCTGAACGGCGCCACATAGGGGTGGCCGTCGAACGTCGAGACGTAGGAGTGCGCGCCGCGCTCGAGCAGCACGAGCTGGTGGTCTTCGGAGATCTCCTGGCTGAAGCGCACGCAGCGGTAGCAGAGGATGCAGCGCTCGCGGTCGATCGCGATCGTGGGGGAGAGCTCCAGCGGCTTGACGAAGTGGCGCTTGGGCTCGACGAAGCGGGAGATGCCGCGGCCCCAGCCGAAGGTGATGTCCTGCAGCGGGCACTCGCCGCCCTTGTCGCACACGGGGCAGTCGAGGGGATGGTTGATCAGCAGGAACTCGACCACCGACCGCTGGGCCTCCTGTCACGCGCTCGGACTGGGTGTTGCACGACCATGCCGTCCTTGACCGGGCGTCGAGCAGCCGGTCTGCAGCTTGGCGATGCCCTCGATTTCGACCAGGCACATGCGGCACGCGCCCACCGGCTGGCCGAGCTTGGGCTCGTAGCAGAACACGGGGATCTCGACGTCGCCGTGCTTGGCGGCGTCCACGAGCATCGAGTTCTCGGGCGCCTGGACCTCGCGACCGTCGATCGTGAAGGTGATCGTTCGCTGTTGCGGGCGCGGCATCAGGCCATGGCTCCCACGGGCTCGGGCGCGCGCCAGGCGCCGGCTCTCGATGTGCGCTTCGAACTCGTCGCGGAACTTGGCGATCATCGAGCCGATCGGCATCGCCATGGCGTCTCCGAGCACGCACAGGCAGTGGCCGATGATGTGGTCCTGCACCGAGGCCATGATCTCCAGGTCCATCGGGGTCGCCTCGCCGCGGTCGATGCGCTCGAGCATGTGCACCGTCCAGTTGGTGCCCTCGCGGCAGGGGGTGCACTTGCCGCAGGACTCGTGGCGGTAGAACTTGGCGACCTTCAGCGCGACGTCGAGGATCGGGGTGGAGTCGTCGACGACGATGATCGCGCCCGAGCCGAGCATCGAGCCGGCTTTGGCGAGCGAGTCGAAGTCGTAGGGGACGTCCAGATCCTCGGCCGTCAGCACCGGCGAGGAGGAGCCGCCCGGAAACCAGCACTTGACGGTGCGCCCCTCCGGCGGCCCGCCGGCGAGGTCGTAGATGAGCTCGCGCGAGGGGATGCCCAGCTCGATCTCGTAGTTGCCGGGGCGCTGCACGTGGCCGGAGACGGACACGAGCTTCGTGCCGGTCGAGGTCTCGGTGCCGAGCTTGGCGTACTCGGCGCCGCCCATGCGGATGATCGCGGGCACGGTGGATAGCGTCTCGACGTTGTTGATCAGCGTCGGTCCCTGGTAGAGCCCCTGGTTGGCGGGGAACGGGGGCTTCAGGCGGGGGTTGCCGCGCTTGCCTTCCAGCGAGTCCAGCAGGCCGGTCTCCTCGCCGCAGATGTACGCGCCGGCGCCGCGGTGCACGACCAGCGAGAGCGAGTGCTCGGAGCCGAGGATGCGCTCGCCGACGTACCCCGCCTCGCGCGCTTCGGCGAGCGCCGCGTCGAGGATGTCGGCCTGCTGGACGTACTCGCCGCGGATGTAGATGAACGAGCGGCTCGCGCCGGCCGCGTAGGAGGCGATGATCAGCCCCTCGATCAGCATGTGGGGCGTCTTCTGCATCAGTTCGCGGTCCTTGAACGTCCCCGGCTCGGACTCGTCGGCGTTGCACACGAGGTACTTGTCGATCGACCCGTGCGGCAGGAACGAGACCTTCTTGCCCATCGCGAACCCCGCCCCGCCGCGCCCGCGCAGGCCTGAGGCTTCGAGGCTTGCCGAGCACCTCCTCCGGGGTCATCGCAAGCGCCTTGCGCAGCGAGCTCGTAGCCGCCGCGGCGCTTCGTACACCTCGAGCGTGTTCAGCCCCGGCTCGTCGATGCGGTCGAACAGGAGCGTCTTGGTCATCGATTCCACCGCCCGGATGAACATGCGGGTATGGCTTTGGGTCGCGTCCGCGCAGGTCGGTCCCGTACCGGGCGCGCCGGCGCGGGGCCTCCTGCCCCGCATACGGGCGTGCGGTGCTGACAGTCGCACGATCATGCGCCTGCCCCGGGTCCGCGCACGCACGGCTCGCGAGCTGCTTGTCGGGCAGCACCGTCGCGCCCGGCGCGCACGTCGTCGAGCAGCCGCGGGACATCGTCGATCGCGAGCGGACCGACGTACACGCCGTCGACGGAGGCCATCGGCGCGATGTCGCATGCGCCGAGGCACTCGAACGCGCGCACGTTGAACGCCGCGATCCTCGCCTGCCGCCTGCGCGTATCGCCGCGTACAGCTCGTCGGCGCCGCGCAGCGAGCAGGAGATGTTCGTGCACACATACACGCTGTGCTGCCGACCGGCTCGGTCTCGAGCATGTCGTAGAACGTCGCCACGGCATCCAGCGAGGCGGGCGTCACGCCCATCACGCACGCGACCTGCTCGATCGCCTCCGGCGAGCACCAGCCGTGCACGCGCTGCGCCGCCTCCAGCGCGGGCAGCGCGGCCGAGCGGGTGTCCGGATACAGGGCCATGTGCGCCTCGATCTCGCGGCGCAGCGCCTCCGGGACGGCAGTCGTCGCGGGGTCGGGGATCGTCGCCGGGTCCTTGTCAGGTCGGCCGGCCGTCCCGGCCGGGCACGTCCCAGCCGTCGCCGAGCTGCGGGCGGCGCTCATCGGTCGATGCCCCCCGAGGATCGGATCGAGCATCGCGGTCGTGGCGATCATGTCGGCGATGTAGCTGCCGCGGGTCATGTGCGCGAGCGCCTGGAGGTTGACGAAGCGACGGGTCGCGCATGTGCACCCGCGCGGGCTTGGAGGAGCCGTCCGAGCGCACGTAGCAGCCGAGCTCGCCGCGGGGGGACTCGATCGGGTGGTAGACCTCGCCCGGCGGCACCCTGAACCCCTCGGTGACGAGCTTGAAGTGGTGGATCAGCGCCTCCATCGAGGTCGCGAGCTCGTGCCGGGGCGGCAGCGCGACCTTGCGGTCCTCGGTGATGTGCGGCCCCTCGGGCAGCCCGTCCAGCGCCTGCTCGATGATCTTGCACCGACTCGTATATCTCGGCCAGCCGCACGGCGAAGCGGTCGTAGTTGTCGCCGACCGTGCCGACCGGGATCTTGAACTCGAAGTCGTCGTAGGAGCTGTACGGGTCGGCCTTGCGCAGGTCCCACGGGTTGCCCGCCGCGCGCAGCAGCGGGCCGGTCACGCCGAGCCCCAGCAGCGTCTCCGCGTCCAGCGGGCAGGTGCCGCGCAGGCGCTGCAGCACGATCTCGTTGGAGTTCAGGATCGCGCCGTACTCGTCGGCGCGCTCGGGCATGATCTTCAGGAACTCGCGCAGCTTCTGCGCGAACCCGGCGGGGATGTCCTCGATCACGCCGCCGACCTGGAAGTAGCGCGTGTGCATGCGCTGCGCCGGAGGACATCTCGAACAGGTCGAGGATCAGCTCGCGCTCGCGCAGGCAGTACAGGAAGATCGAGATGGCGCCGAGATCCAGCGCGCTCGTGCCGAGCCAGATCAGGTGCGAGGCGATGCGGTTCAGCTCGAGATGGATCACGCGCAGGTACTGCGCGCGCGGCGGGACCTCGACCTCGAGCAGCGTCTCGACCGCGCCGCAGAAGGCCATCGCGTTGAAGTAGTAGGACAGGTAGTCCATCCGCTCGACGATCGGGATGACCTTCCAGTAGGCCTTGTCCTCGGCGGTCTTCTCGATCCCGGTGTGCACGTAGCCGATGATCGGTTTGAGTCCGCACGACCTCGCCCTGCAGCGTCACCAGCAGGCGCAGCACGCCGTGCGTGGCGGGGTGGTGCGGGCCGAAGTTGAGCGTCAGCAGCTCTCGTGCGTCTCGGCCGCCCGTCCGAGCTGCTCCTCGACGGGCGCGAGCGTGATGCTCTGCTCGCGCCGGCGGTACTCGGACAGCGTGCGGGTCTCGCTCGGCGGCGGGCTCACTCGCGCGTCTCCAGCCATTTGGCCTCGTCGCGCGTGAAGATCACCGGTTCGCCGCCGATCGGGAAGTCGCGCCGCTGCGGGTGCCCCTCGTAGTCCTCGGGCATCAGGATCCGGCGCAGGTCGGGATGGCCTTCGAACACGACCCCGAACATGTCGTACACCTCGCGCTCCTGATGGTCGGCCGTCGGCCAGTCGCGCCGTCACCGACTCGACCTGCGGCGCGTCGCAGCGGCACGCGCAGCTTGACCGTGATGCGGTCGACCCTGCTCATGTCCAGCAGCTCGTACACGACGCCCAGGCGCGGCTCCTCGGGGTAGTGGTCGACGCCGTGCACGCTCGCCAGGAACGTGTAGCCCTTGCCGCGCAGCGTCTGCAGCACCGCGCGGATCTGCGCCGGATCGACCACGACCGTCGCCCGGTCGCGGAAGTACACGGTCTCGATCGCGCGTCGCCCAGCTCGCGGCGAGCAGCTCCAAGCCCGTGGCGTCAGCGTTCAAGCGCTCCGCAACGCCAACCGGTCGGTGAGCGGCGCCGACGGCATTGGCTGAAGAACTGGCTCGGCTCACCCATCCATGCCCGCGCGTACCGCCCCTACACATCGGGGACTCCTCGGTGCCGACGGCGTCGTAGCGCTCGCGCCAGCCCATGTCCGGGTCGTCCTGCACCATCTTGCGCAGCTTCAGCATCCCGTGCATCAGCGCCTCCGGGCGCGGCGGGCAGCCGGGCACGTGCACGTCGATCGGCATGAACTTGTCGGCCGGCACCAGCGCGTAGTTGTTGAACACGCCCATCGAGCTGCAGCACGCGCCCATCGAGATCGCCCACTTGGGCTCGAGCATCTGGTCGTAGAGCCGGCGGATGATCGGCGCCATCTTGATCGACACCCGCCCCGCGAGGATGATCAGGTCGGCCTGGCGCGGCGAGGCCCGGAACGCCTCGTAGCCGAACCGCGCGATGTCCATGCGCGGGCCGGCGGCATGGAACTGCTCCATCGCGCAGCAGGCCAGCCCGAACCCGAGCGGAAAGAACGAGTTCGAGCGCGCCCAGGCGACCGCCTTGTCGAGCGTGGTGGTCAGCACGCGCTCTTCCACGTAGCGCTCGAGCTCGGCGCCCTCCAGGTGCGCGGGCTGGTTGGCGCCCTCGAGATCTCCGCCGCGCAGCAGCTGGCGCGAGTTCAGGTTCTGCACGCGCAGCGCTGCGCGTCGGCGGCCGTGTCGACCGAGCGGCTCGCGTTTCACCTCCACTCGAGCGCTCCCCGTCGCCATACGTAGACGAACGCGACGAACAGCAGCACGATGAACGTGATCGTCTCGGCCAGCGCGTATCCGCCGTACGCGCGCAGCTCGATCGCGATCGGGTACAGGAACACGACCTCGATGTCGAACAGGATGAACAGCATCGCGATCAGGTAGAAGCTGATCCCGAACCGCATCCCGCGCTTGACCTCCGACGGCAGCCCGCACTCGTAGGGGTCCTGCTTCTGCGCGACCGTCCGCCGCGGACCGATCGCCGAGTTCAGCAGTGCGAATGCGACGCCCACGGCCCCGCCCAGCAGGAGAAATATGATCGCGGGGAAGTAGCTGCGCAGCACGAGGCGCTGTTATATCACCGCTTGTGGCAAACTGTTACATAGTGACGATCGGCTCGACCTCGTGACCCAGGCCGTCGTCGCAGGCGCCCTCGCGGTCGCCTTGCTCAACGCGCTCCCCGCTCTGGTCGGGGCATGGAGCTGGTACCGCGGCGAGTCCAGCGAGACGTTCTGGGTCCTCCTGCGCGTCGGCCAGGGCTCGGCGCTCGTGCTGGCGATCCTGGCCGGCTCGCTGGCGGTCGCCGGGCACTACTCCAGCGACCACCTGTTCTACCTCTACGCGCTGCTGCCGCTCGCGGTCGCGTTCGTCGCCGAGCAGCTGCGGGTCGTCTCGGCGCAGACGATCCTCGACCGGCGCGACCTGCCCGATGCGCAGGCGGTCGGCGCCCTGCCCGAGCCCGAGCAGCGCGCGGTCGTCGCCGCGATCCTCGCACGCGAGATGGGCATCATGGCGCTGTCGGCGTTTGTCGTCGTGTTCTTGGCCCTGCGCGCGGCGGGCACGGCTCACGGGTTCTAGGCGGGTCGTATATATTCCCCCGCGCATGAGGCTCGCAGTCACGACGACGATCCTGCTCGCCTGCACCGCGGTCCTCGGCGCGTGCGGCTCTCAGGGCAACCAGGTTGCCAAGACGAGCCCGTACTACCGCGGCTCGGTCCTGTTTCGCGACCACTGCTCGGGCTGTCACACGCTCTCCGTCGTCGGCGCGCAGGGCTCGGCGACGAGCATCAAGGACCGCGTCAAAACGAACGGCCCCAACTTCAACATCCGCAAGGAGAACGTCGAACAGGTCCTGTACGCGATCCGCAACGGCGGCTTCTCCGGTGCGATCATGCCCGAGAACATCGTCCTCGGCGAGGACGCCAAGGACGTGGCCGAATTCCTGGCCCATTATTCGGGCTCGCAATCGCAGTCCGTGCCGTCCACGAACATCACCCTGTCCACCAAATAGAGGACCGAAGCCCGCTCGACGAGCCGGTTCGGGTGCTGTCCGATCCGATGAGGCGCACGACAGAGCGGTGCTGGCCGGACGGGTAGGCTGCCGGTCATGCTCGACCTCAAGCGGATCAGGCAGGACCCCGACTCGGTGCGGGCCGCGCTGGCGCGGCGGGGGGAGCAGGCGGCCGCCGGTCTGGACCGTGTGATCGAGCTGGACGTGCGCCGCCGTGAGCTGCTGCCCGAGCTGGAGGGGTTGCGCGCCGAGCAGAACGAGGCCAACTCGCGCATCAAGTCCGCCGCTGCGCCCGAGGAACGCGAGCGCGAGATCGCCGCGATGCGCGACGTCGCCGCGCGCGTCAAGGAGCTGGAGCGCGAGCTGACCGTGGTCGAGGAGGATCTCCAGGCGGCCCTCGTGCCGCTGCCGAACTTGCCCGATCCGAGCGCTGCGCCCGGGCCCGAGGACGAGCTGGTGCGTACCGTCGGCGAGCCGCCGACGTTCGAGTTCGAGCCGCGTGACCACCTGGAGCTGGCGGGCTCCCGGATCGACATGGAGCGCGCCGCGCGGCTATCGGGCGCACGATTTGCCTATCTGCTGGGCGATCTCGTGCTGGTCGAGCTGGCGCTGGTGCGCTGGGTGCTGGAGAAGCTGCGCGCCCACGGCTTTGAGCCCGTGATCCCGCCGGTGCTCGTGCGCGAGCAGGCGCTGTACGGAACCGGGTTCCTGCCCGACACCGAGCAGCAGATCTATGCCCTGCCCGACGACGAGCTGTATCTAGTCGGCACGTCTGAGGTCGCGCTCGCCTCGCTGCACGCCGAGGAGATCCTGGACGCAGAGGCGCTGCCGCTGCGCTACGCCGGCTACTCTCCCTGCTTTCGGCGCGAGGCCGGCGCGGCCGGCAAGGATACGCGCGGGATCTTTCGCGTGCACCAGTTCGACAAGGTGGAGATGTTCAGCTTCGTCTCGCCCGCCGATTCGGCCGCCGAGCACGAGCGGATCCTGGCGATCGAGGAGGAGATCCTGACCGAGCTGGGCCTGCCCTACCGCGTGGTCAACATCGCCGTCTCGGACCTCGGCGCGTCGGCCGCGAAGAAGTACGACTGCGAGGCCTGGCTGCCCAGCCAGTCGCGCTACCGCGAGCTGACCTCCTGCTCGGACACGACCGACTACCAGGCGCGCCGCTTGAACATCCGTGTACGCGCCGAGCGCGGGACCGAGATCCTGCACACGCTCAACGGCACGGCTGTAGCCGTAGGCCGCACGCTGGTGGCGCTGCTGGAGAACGGCCAGCAGGCCGATGCGAGCGTCGAGCTGCCGGGAGCGCTCGTGCCCTATGGCGCTCCCGCGCGCCTACCTGCGGCCATCTGACGCCGCGCCCCGGCGGATGGATCGTCGTTCCTGGCCCGGACGCAGGGAGCGTGGCGTGCTCGGCATGCGAGCGACTGAGGACACAGCCAGGGGCGATGAGGCGCCGCCGGACTCAGTATTTACTGCCGAGCAGCTGTATGTGATCGGCCTCGGCGGCGCCCGGGAACGGGCGGATCAGGCCGAAGCGCGCGAGCGTCGCCTCGGGCACGCCCTCCACGCCGGGGGTGTCAGAGGCTTCGCCGCGCGTGTGCGGATCGTCGGCGAAGCCGCCCACCTCGACGGAGTGTGAGGGGGAGCGGTATCCGGAGATGCCGATCAGGTGCAGATGCAGCGCGATCCCGAGCGCGTTCAGGTGGGCGGCGAGCGTGGGCTCCTCGCCGACCGTGTAGTTGGTGCCGGCCGCGGGGAAGAAACCGTATCCGCCTGCGGGGGTCGAGGTGAAGGCGCCGACCGGGCCGGTGTAGGCCAAGGCGACTCCCCGGGCGGCGAGTTCGCTGGTGGCGAGCTTGGACAGCTCGTGTTCGAGCGACTGCTTGTGAGATTCGAGCGAGCCCAGCTCGGAGCTCTTGCGATCTCGGGCGCGGATGTACTCCAGCTGGCGTCTGACCAGCGCGAGGTGCAGCTGGGCGACCTCGTCGCGCTGCACCAGCACCGCGCTCGTCTCGCGCGCGTGGCTCGCCTCGAGCAGGGCCAGTCGCTGAGCCTGGGCGGTCACCAGTCGCTGCTCCACCGCGACGTGCACGGTCGCCGAGGCGTTCTCGCGCGAGATCGCGCGCAGGTCGTCGACGCGCTCGATCAGGTCGGCGAACCCGTGCGCCTGCAGGACGACCGTGGCGATGTCCGGCGGCGGCGACTCATAGGAGGCAACGACCTGGGCGACGAGCACCCTACGGTCCTGCGCGAGCTGAACCTGCAGCGACGCAAGGCGCGTCCGTGCCGCGCTCAGCTGCGAGCGCAGGCTGGACAGCACGCTGCGCTCGACGCTCAGGCTCGATTCCAGCGCGCTCAGCCGCGTCTGCAGGTCGTCGATGTTGCCCTGAAACCCCTCGATCTGGTGCGTGTCGGCGCCGACGCCCGAGCGCAGCTCGCCTTCCCGGGCCTGGGAGGCGGCGATATGGCTTTCCAGGCTTGCAGAGGTCGAGCCACCGATCGAAGATCGGCCAGCGGCCTGCCCGGCAGCGGCGCCCACCGCGATCAGGACGGCGACCGCACAGGACGCGAGCGCACGCGCGCGGAAACAGCGCACGCGGGTGTGGCGCAAGCGGGCGGGTCGCGCGTCGCGCGACCCGGAATGGCGCTGGTGCAGGCGCATCAGGGGCGCACAAGCTAGTCCGCAAGCGGCTCGAACACAAGCGATTCGGGTTCGTGCAGGCCGTCTTGCACGCATTCGAATCACTGGACATTAAGAAGATAACTTCTATTGGTACTCTCAAGCTTGACAGGGTTATAAACAGTGGCTTGGGGGAAACCGGAGAGGTTCGGGTCGTTCTCGCGTGGCCGCATGAAGGAGCTGCGTGGAGGACATTCAGCGAACAGAGATCCTCGAGGCGCTGGCCGCGATCGTGGCCGAGCGGGGCGTCGGCGGGGTGACGCTGGCGGACACGCTCACGCGGGCCGGCGTCACGCGCCGGGTCTTCTACGGGCTGTTCGCCGACGTGGACGCATGCCTGCTGGCGGCGTTCGACCTCGGCGTGGAGCGGGCCGCGCAGCGGATCGTGCCGGCGTACGCCGCGCAGTCGCGCTGGCGTGACGCGATCAGAGCGGCGCTGGCCGAACAGCTGCGCTTCCTCGACGACGAGCCCGCGCTGGGGCGGCTGTGCGTCGTGCACTCGCTGGGCGGCGGGCCGGCGCTGCTGCGCCGCCGCACCGAGGTGCAGAGCGCGCTGTGCAAGGCCGTCGATCGCGGGCGCGCGGAAGGCGCCGCCGGCAGGACCGAGCTTCCGCCTGTCGTGGCGGAGGGCGTGGTCGGCGCGGTGCTGGCCGTCGTCCAGGCGCGCCTGCTCGCCCAGGACGCGGACCCGCCCGAGGAGCGCCCGGCGATCGAGCTGTTCGGCTCGCTGATGAGCCTGGTCGTGCTTCCCTACCTGGGGGCGAGCGCCGCCCGCCGTGAGCTGACACGCCCCGCACCGGCGCCACTCGGCGCGGCCGGTCACGCCGTGCTCGGGTCCGGCTTCGACGACCACGGCGTGCGGCTCACCTATCGGACGGGCCGCGTGCTGACGGCGATCGCCCGGTACCCGGGCGCCAGCAACCGGGAGGTCGCCGAACGCGCGGGCATCGTCGATCAGGGCCAGATCTCCAAGCTGCTGGCGCGCCTGGAGCGTGCCGGCGTGATCGCCAGCCTGAGCGAGGGGACCTCGCGTGGGGCCCCCAACGCCTGGCGGCTGACCGAGCTCGGCGAGCGCGTCGAGCGCGGGGTCGAAGAGCGCTTCGGGCGCCCCTGGCCGGGCACGGGCAAGCCGGCCTCGTCGCAGTAGCCCGTGTGGGCGCCCGTCTGCGCAAGTAGCCCGTGCGGCGCTCAGCCGATCTGGAACGTCAGCCTGCGCGCCGTGCCGTTCACCGGGGCGAGCGTCAGCCGGTAGCGCCCGGGGGTGAGCGTTACGTGCGCGCTCAGTCGCGCGCTGTCTCGTCCCGGCGTGCCCGCGATCGTGAGCGAGTACGGCAGCGTCTGCCAGCGCTTGTGCCGGTGCGCGACGACCAGCTTGGCGAGCCCGACCTGTACGCGGGCTTGCACGTTCAGCGTGAACGCAAACGCCAACTGGGCGGCTCGTGGCCTGCGGTGGCCAAGCGCGGCTGTCGCCGTCTTCGTCAGGGCCGCCGCCGACAGGATCGGGACGATTGCGTTCGCGCCTGGCGTCGCAGGCGGTCCGGGCGACGGATTGACATTGGGGAGCACAGCGCTGACGGGAGCCGGCGGCGGCTGGTTGTTCACAGGTCCGGAGCTCTCGCCGGTGTTTGTGCCTCCGTTGGCGCCTTTGTTGCCGCCGTCATCGCCGCCCGCGCCTTCGGTCGAGGGCTGGAAGGCGGCGATCCCGTCGGGTGTGCCCACACCGGTCGGACCGTCATAGCCGGTCTTGGCCAGGCAGATGGCCTCTTCGGAGCAGCTGATCGCCTCCTGCAGTTCGGTGCAGCCGGACACGCCGGTTGCCTGCTGGAACGGCTGTGAGCATTCCCCGTTTGACCCGGACGCGACATCGTGCAGCGAGCCGGGTGTCGCGATCTCGTTTTCGTACAGGGTCTTGGCGGGGGAGTCGGGGACGCTGACGCCCCCGGCGAGCGCGAACACCGAGGCGATGAGCGGCGAAGCGAGGCTTGTCCCACCCAGCGGTATCCAGTCGGGCGCCGCTTGGGTCGGGCTTTCGGGAGTCGAGTCGTAGATGGCCACGCCGGTGTAGGGGTCGGCGTCGGCGGAGACGTCGGCGACGGCGCGACGCGTGCCGCACCCGACCGAGGGCCAGTCGGCAGTGTCTAGCTGCCAGGGCGCGGCGGTGAGCCCCACGCTGCAACCACCTCCGCCGGCGCCGTCGCCGTTCCACACCGTCTCGCCCGCCCACGTGCTGCCCGGGCCGAGGCTCAAGCGGGTGCCGCCCACCGCTACCACATGCGGAGAGGTGGCGGGATAGTCGGCATAGCCCTTTTCCAGGCCTTCTTCGGCGTCCCAGTCCAGGTAGCCGTCATCGCCGGCGGCGGCGGTGATGACAACGCCACTATGGTTGAACGCGGAACTGTCCGGGATACATTCACGACCGCCCGGACCTTCCGCGCATTCCGGGCCTCCCCACGAGTCTGAGATCTCGGTCGCCCCCAGCCCGACGGCCGTCTCCTCGGCCGCTTCGAGATCTGAGAAGGAGGCCGAGTCGGCCTCGACGAGCGCGATCCGGCAGCTCTGGCAGACCGCACGGGCGACCTCGATGTCCAGGGAGGTCTCCAGCGCCCATTCGTCGGCTTCCTGTTTTTCTTTGTTGCTTTTGGCGACGGGCAGGTTCCCGGCTTCGCCCCGCTGGTTTACCTGTGTGAGGCAGCCATTGACGGCGGTGCACCCGGCTAGCCCGAATTCCTGGTCATAGACCCCGAGATCGTGCTCGGCGGTGGTGTCGTCGTAGGCGTCGACGAGCGCGATCGTCTGGGTGGAGGCTGTCGTGATCGGCAGCTGGTAGACGGCGTGCAGATCCGCGGGTCGCAGGCCAAAGGCGCCTTCGGCCGCTTTGGCGGCCTGGATCGCTCTGCTTCTGGTCATGCCCAGCGGGTGGGTATGAGCGCGCGCCGCCGCCGTTTGCGCCACCAGCTCGAGCGCCAGGCAGCCGGCGTGCCCGGGGGCGGGAGCAGCGCACACCGGGTGCACCGTGTAGTCGGAGGCGGGCAGCGGCGAGACGGTGGTCGCGCCGGCCGACACGCAGGGCAACGCGACGAAGACGAGGGCGGCGCTTGCCAGTGCCGCGCGCAGCGTGCTCGTCCCGGGTGGCGCCATCCTCTTACGGTCCTGGTCCTGGTCCTGCGTGGGTGTCACGCTCATCTCCCGATTGCCCTTCGCCATCGGTCATCGATGGTCACTCCTACGGTAGTCGTCAGCTGGCCAAGCCGCTTGAGCAATGCGGGCCGACTCAGACGAACAATCCAGATTCGACCCGGTCCGTCGCCCGCGTGAGCGGTGCGGCGGCTGGAGGCAAGGGGCGAAGGTCGGATGTTCTCAACTCGTTCACCGCCGGGTCACGCGATGGATACCCGCGGCGCGATGTAGACGCAGAGACTGGGCAAATCCCGAACACCACTCTGTGCAAAGGAGATCGAGTCGCGATGAACGCCAAGCCCCCTGCACGCATCTTCCATCGGCGAAGGTCAGCGAGCACGCGCACGCCGCGTCGACGCCGCATCGCCCTGACAGCCATCGCCACTGTTGCGGGCGCACTGGTGGCCGTGGTGCCGATCGTCTCGGCGAGCGCCTCCTCGTCGGTGAGCGCCGCGTCCGCGTCCAGTCAGGACAGCATTGGAATCGGTCAAGGCAAGATCAAGCACGTGTGGCTGATCATCTTGGAGAACAAGGCTTACGACGCGACGTTCACCGGCTTGAACAAAAACACCTACCTGTGGCAGACGCTGCCCACTCAGGGTGTGCTGTTGAAGAACTACTTCGGCACCGGACACTTCAGCCTCGACAATTACGTCTCATTGGTTAGCGGCCAGGCGCCGCAGCCCGACACCCAGGCGGACTGCCCTAACTACGACCAGTTCTCGGGCAGCGTCGACACCTCGGGGAAGTTGCGTACCAACCCCAACTACGGCCAGATGGACTCTGCTGCGGGCCCGAACGGCGCGGCCGGCGCAAATGGTTGCGTGTATCCGGCGAGCGTGCCGACCCTGTTCAATCAGTTCGATTCGGCGGGTGTCAGCTGGAAGGGCTACGCTCAGGATCTCGGCAACGCCGACGCGAGCGGGCCGGCACACGACGCGGGCACTGAATACTGCGGCGCTCCGTACGCCACGCCCGGTTCTACGGGCAGCATCGCGCAGCCCAACCCTGGCAGCGCAAACGCGACCGACCAGTACGTGCCAAAGCACTTCCCGTTCCCGTGGTTTGAGTCGATATTGCAGTCTGGTGACTGCAACTCACAGCACATCGCAAATCTGTTCGACTCGACCAACGGTCTCTATCACGACCTGCAGAGCGCGGCGACGACGCCGGCGTTCAGCTGGATCTCGCCGAACAACTGCAGCGATGCCCATGACGCCGTGTGTCACGGGAACAACCTGTCGGGCGGGTTCTCTAATCCGAACACTCCGAACGAACCGGTGAACTACACCGGCGGCCTGTATGCATCGGACCTGTTCCTCGAGCACGTCATTCCCGAGATCGAGGAATCGCCGGCGTTCAAGGAAGGGGGCCTCATCGACGTCACCTTCGACGAGGGATTCCCACCGTTCACCTACACCGGCAACAGCTTCGCCAACTCGACGATCGTGGGTCCGAACGCGGCCACCTCGGTCGCGTCGGACTCGGCGGCCGAGACGCTGTTCGGCAACAGCGTGAACTGGGAGCCGACCGGTCCGAACACGCCGCTGGAAAAGGACGAACACGGAAACGAGCTGTTCCCCGGACCGGGTGACAACGCGTTTCTGGATCGCCCGAGCAGTTGCGTCGCCCAGACGGTTCCGGCACAGCCGGCGGGCACCTGTTTGCTCGGCGGCGGCAGTCACGTTCCGGGTGCGCGCACCGACGCAGTCGCGACTGCTCCGGAAGGGAGCTCGACGATCGCCGACAACGCGGCGGTGGCGACCGACACGGGACGCTCGGTGACCGGCGCCGGAATTCCTGCGGGCGCTTTCGTCGGCCAGGTAACCGACACGCCGGCCACCGCGACCGCTCCGAGCCAGAGCGGCGGCTTGGCGGACACCGGGTCGTTCACGCTCGTGAACTCCTCCGCCGAACCCCTGCCGACGACCGGCGCCGTGAGCGGGGTCGTGCTCGGTGCGCGCACCCCGGCGAGCGACCCGCTGTATGACGCCACCGACGAAACCACCGGCGGCGGCGACACGGGCAGCGTGCTGATCAGCCCGTACATCACCCCTGGCTCGGTGAGCGCGGTCTACTACAACCACTACAGCTGGCTGCGCACCATGGAGGACCTGTTCAAGGTGCGCAGCGCTTCTCCGGGTCTGGACAAGAAAGGTCACATCGGCTACGCCGCGCAGCTCGGGCTGGCGCCGTTTGGCAAAGATGTGTTCAACAACCCGAAAGGGCCGCCCAGGGAACATCACCGGTGAGGTTGACCGAGTCGACCGGTGTGAATAGCGATGGCTAGCGTGCGACGCTCGCTGGTGGCGCCGACCACCGATTCGCCGTCGACGGCGTCAGCGTCTCACGGCGGGGGCCAGGCCTTCGGGCTCGGCCCCCGCCGCGCTGTTCGCCGTGCCGGCGTGGTGGCGGCCCTGGTGGCGCTGGCGGCGTTGGTCGGCGTCCTGCTGAACCAGCACGGTGGGTCCCCAGCCGGCTTGACCCGTCATGGTGGTTCGACAGCGAAGTCGATCCATCACAGCGCGTCGGCAGCCAAATATGGAGGGCTCCCAAGTTGGCTGCCGAAGGCGAAGATCCCGGTCGGCCGGACCGTCCAGGCGAGCCATGCTCACCCAGCGCTCTCCATCCAGGGCGAAACGGTCTCGGTCGATCTCGGGGGCAGGCGCGTGCTGGCCACAGCCGTCGGACCGAGCGTGCCGGAGGAGGGCCAGGTCCCTGTTCCGGCGACGAGCCCGTGCACGTTCATCGTCACCTTCGCTGATGCCTCTGGCGTGATTGCGCTCAGGACGAACGCGTTTACGCTGATCGACGATCTCGGTCACGTTCGCCATCCGCAGGTGACGGCCATGGATGGCAGCGCGCCACCCCGGCGAGTGCTGCCCGGCCGGACGGTGTCGTTGACCGTGCACGATGTGCTGCCGACTGGCGACGGCGGTCTGACATGGTCGCCCGACGGAGGCCGGCCGATCGTCGCCTGGGACTTCAGTGTCGAGATCGACTGAGCGGCGCATGCGGGTGGCTGGGCGGGTGGCAGCCGGGCGAGCGTGACCGGCTCCATGAGATGGTGAAGCTCGGCTGACGCCGGGTCTTGCCAAGCAGGGCGCACCGAACGGGGCGGGACATGGAAGTCCCGCCCCGTTCGAGCATGGGGGGAGCAGGCTCCCCCCATGGGCCCCCCACGGGAGAAATCGAGCGCAGGGCAGCCGGTGCGGGGTGTGGCCTTGCGCGAGTCCCGCCCCGTTCCCCATTAGGCTGAACGGCAGGATGCGACCGTTCGGCTTCATGCTGACCACCGAGCCCCCACCCAAGCGGGTTGGGGTGCTCGTCGCGATAGCCGCCGTGGCGGTGTGCACGCTGCTGCTGTACCCGCTGCAGCAGATCGCGCCCGCGGTCTCGCTCGGCGTGGTGTATCTGCTGGCGGTGCTGGTCGTGTCGGCCATATGGGGCGCGGGGCTGGGCGTCATCACGGCCGTGCTGAGCGCGGCGGCGTTCAACTTCTTTCACCTGCCACCGGTCGGCAGGTTCACGATCAGAGACTCCGAGAACTGGGTCGCGCTGATCGCGTTCGTGGTCGCCGCCGGCCTGGCCAGCTCGATCGCCGAGATCACTCGCGCACGTACGCGCGAGGCCGAGGAGCGCCGGCGCGAGGCCGATCTCGCGGCGGAGATGGCGAGGCTGCTGCTGCGCGGCAACAGCCTCGCCGAGGTGCTGCCGACCGCCGCGGCACGGCTGGCACAGGTGTTGGGGCTGCACTCGGCCGCGATCGAGATGGAGGCCGTCGAGGGCGACGAGCGCCGGGTGGCGTTCCCGCTGCGCGAAGGCACCCGCCGGCTGGGGACGCTGCTGGTCGGCGCCGACACGCCCGAGGCGAGCCTGCGTCGGCTGCAGGAGCGCGTCGTGCCGGCCCTGGAGGCGCTGCTCAGCGCGGCGCTGGAGCGCGAGGCGCTGCTCGGCGAGGTGGTCGAGACGGCGTCGCTGCGGCGCGCGGACGTCGTCAAGACCGCGGTGCTGCGGGCGGTCTCCCACGATCTGCGCTCGCCCCTGACCGCGATCTCCGCGGCGGGCGAGGCGGTCGCCCTGCCGGGCCTGTCCGAGCACGAGCGCGAGGAGCTGGCGTCGGTGATCGAGCAGGAGACGCGCCGGCTGTCGCGCCTGGTGGAGAACCTGCTCGACCAGTCGCGCCTGGAGGCCGGCGTGGCCGAGCCCCACCGCGAGTGGACGTCGGTCGAGGAGGTGCTCGGCGCCGCCCTGGATGAGCTCAGCGCAAAGGCCGAGGAGTTCACGCTGTCGATCGACCGCGAGCTCCCACTCGTGCGCGCCGACTCCGCGCAGCTGGAGCGCGCGTTCGTGAACGTGCTCGAGAACGCCCGGCGTCACTCCGGCGGACACCCCGTGTCGGTGCGCGCTCGCGCGGTCCGCAGCCTGACACGCGTCCCCGCCCACCCGTCGCCGGCCGACGGAGGGGGTGAGGCGTTCTCGGAAGGACACCGGCCGGCCGGCGACCGCGTGATCGTGCGCATCGTCGACCGCGGGCCCGGCATTCCGCCGCTGCAGCTGGAGCGGGTGTTCGAGCCGTTCTACCGCGCGGGCACCGCGCGTGGCGGGCACCGCGGCTCGGGCCTGGGCCTGGCGATCGCGCGCGGGTTCGTGCAGGCGAACGGGGGCAAGCTGTATGTCGAGTCATTGCCCGGCCAGGGCGCCACGTTCGTGTTCGAGCTGCCCCTGGACCCGGTCGTTGCCGCCGAGGATGGCCCAGCGCCGGTGGGGGTCGCAGGCACGGGCGGCGCGTCTGGCGAGACCGGCGCCGAGGGCGAGCGCGATGGTGGCTGAGGCACGTGGTCCTCGCAGCTAGTTGGCGTCATGGCGGCTGAAGCGCCGCGCGTGCTGGTCGTCGACGACGAGCTGCAGATCCTGCGCGCCCTACGGGTCGTGCTGCGCGACGCCGGGTTTGAGGTGGTCGCCGCGCAAACCGCGTCGGAGGCGCTCGATCGTGCCGCGGTGCGTCCTCCGCAGGCCGCGATCGTGGACCTCGTGCTGCCCGACGGCGACGGGATCGAGGTCACCCGCAGGCTGCGCGAGTGGAGCGAGATGCCGATCCTCGTGCTGTCGGCGGTCGGTGAGGAGGAGCAGAAGGTCCGCGCGCTGGAGGCGGGCGCCGACGACTACGTGACCAAGCCGTTCGGCACGCGCGAGCTGGTTGCCCGCCTGCAGGCGGCGCTGCGCCGCGCGGCCGGGGCCGCGGGCGGGGAGGAGCATGCCCGTATCGAGGTCGAGGGGCTGGAGCTCGATTTCGCCGCGCGCACGGTACGCCGCGACGGCGAGCCCGTGCACCTGACCCCGATCGAGTTCGACCTGCTGCGCGTGCTCGCTCGCAACCGCGGCCGGCTGATGACTCACCGCTCGCTGCTGGTCGAGGTGTGGGGTCCCGGGTACGCGGACGACGTGCAGGCGCTGCGCACGCACGTCGCGCGACTGCGGGCCAAGATCGAGCCCGAGGGACCCGTTCCTCGTTATATCGTCACCGATCCCGGTGTCGGTTACCGATTTGCCGGGTAATCATGACTCGATCTTCTGCGACAAATCGCCGCTTACATGTCTTGCCGGTCGCTGACCGGCCGCCGACACCGTAAAGATCTCTTTATAACTGGCCCAGTCCGGCAAGCCAGCCCGCGAGATGTCGCGACCGCAAGAGGTTGCGTAGCTGAACCACCACCGGCGCCGTGCCCTTTGCAGGCGCCGCCATCAGGGTTGTTGGCGTTTGAATAAGGCTCGGCTTACCGAGTCGGCACCGTCACGAAATCGTTATGCCCACTCGGCGGATTGTCATGCGGCCGTGATGAACTCTCGCCCATAGTGCGGGCATGGACGTCGTAGCCGTACTACTTGGGATCACAGCGTTCCTGATCCTGTTGGTCCTGATCGAGGGAATCGACAGGATATGACCATCTCTTTGCTCACCGGCGCGCTGATCGCGCACATGAGCGGCGCCGACGTGTTCGGCCTGGTCGTGACGGTGCTGATCATCGGATATCTGTTTTACGCGCTGATCCGCGGAGAGAAGCTTTAGTGACCGTCGCTGGCTGGCTGACGATCGCCCTGTTCGCGGTCATCCTGACCGCGCTGGCGCTGGCGCTGGGGCAGTACATGGCGAAGGTGTACACGGGCCAGCGAGTTTTCCTTTCGCCCGTATTCGCCGGTCCCGAGCGGCTGCTGTATCGCATCCTGCGGGTGGACCCCGAGCGCGAGCAGGACTGGAAGTCATATGCCAAAAGCCTGCTCGTATTCTCACTCGCGGGCTGGCTGCTGCTGTACCTGATCCTGCGCACGCAGAACGCGTTCTATGTTCCCCATGCGCTGAATCCACTCGGTTATCACTCGGCCCCGTGGAACGTGACGTTCAACACCGTGTCGTCGTTCCTGACGAACACCAACTGGCAGTACTACAGCGGCGAGACGACGATGAGCTACCTCAGCCAGATGATCGGGCTGACGGTGCAGAACTGGCTGTCCGCGGGCGTCGGCATCGTCGTCGCGGTCGCGCTGATCAGAGGGATCGTCGGGCGCAGTGGCAAGAGCCTCGGCAACTTCTGGCAGGACCTCGTGCGGACGGTCCTGTACGTGCTCGCGCCGATCTCGGTCATCGGCGCGCTGGTGCTCGTCTCGCAGGGGGTGATCCAGAACTTCACCACCTACCTGACGGCGCACACGATCACAGGGTTGACGCAGTCGATCGCGATGGGGCCGGTCGCCTCGCAGGAGGCGATCAAGATGCTGGGGACGAACGGCGGCGGGTTCTTCAACGTCAACTCGGCACACCCGTTCGAGAATCCGACGGCGTTCACCAACTTCTTTGAGATGCTGCTCGTGCTGCTGATCCCCGCGGCGCTCGTGTTCGCGTATGGGCGGATGACCGGCAACCGCCGTCAGGGGTATGCGATCTACGGGACGATGATGGTGATGTTCCTCGGCGCGGTATGTGTCGCCTACATCGCCGAGGCGCACGGTTCGCCCGCTCAGCACGCCGCCGGCCTGCACACGCACGTGATCTCCGGCTCGACCGGCGGCAACATGGAAGGCAAGGAGCAGCGCTTCGGGATCGCGGGCTCGGCGCTGTTCGACGTCGTCACGACCGTCACCTCGTGCGGCGCGGTGAACAGCGCGTTGGAGTCGTTCACCGGCATCGGCGGTGCGGTGCCGTTCGCCAACCTGTCCGCCAGCGAGGTGATCTTCGGCGGCGTCGGCACGGGGTTGTACTCGATCCTGCTGTACGTCCTGCTGGCGGTGTTCATCGGCGGATTGATGGTGGGACGTACGCCGGAGTGGCTGGGCAAGAAGCTCGAGGCGCGCGAGATCAAGCTCGCCGGTCTGGGCATTCTGGTGACGCCGCTGGCGGCGCTGTTCTGCACGGCGATGGCGACCGCCACCACGGGCTGGACGGGCCTCGATCTCCGAAGGGGCGCTGTCCAGGGCGGGCGGGAGCACGCCGCAGGGGTTTTCCGAGACGTTCTATGCCTATCTGTCCCAGGCGAACAACAACGGCTCCGCGTTCGCCGGTTACATGGGCTTCATCCAACCGAACGCCGGCAACCTCGGCTCCCATGGCATCACCTTTGCCAACCTGCTCGGGGGCTTTGACATGCTGTTCGCGCGCTACGCGCCGATCCTGTTCGCGCTCGCGGTCGCCGGGGCGCTGGCGGGCAAGCGCGTCACGCCCGCGGGCCTCGGCACGATGCGTACCGACAATCCCACGTTCGTGGTGCTGCTGATCGGCGTGATCGTCCTGGTAGGCGCGCTCACGTTCTTCCCCGCCCTGCTGCTCGGCCCAGTCGTGCAGGGCCTGACCGGACACCTCTACTGATATGCGCCGCGACATCGTCACATCGGCAATCGCGCATCCTGGTGTTCACTGTTCTGCTCGGGCTTCGTGTACCCGTTGTTCGATCACCGGCGTCAGCCAGGTCGCGTTCCCGGGCAATGCCAACGGGCAGAAGGTGTATGTGCGCGGCAGGCTCGTCGGCTCGAAGATCATCGGTCAGAGCTTCACCGTGCCAGTGATCGGCAAGAACGGCAAGCCCGAGGAATCCGAAGAAGAACTCGTCACCGAACCGGACCCGCGCTACTTCCAGTCGCGTCCGTCGGCCACCGAAGGCGGCGCGTATAACGCGGCCGCAAGCACCTTCTCCAACCGCGGGCCCAACAGCGTAAGGACCGAGGAAGCGAACGCGGAAAACATCAAGGCCTATCTCGAACTGAACACGGCACCGAACAAGCAGCCGTATGACTCTGGGCTGACCGTTGCAAAGATTCCGGTCGATGCGGTCAACACTTCCGCCTCGAACCTCGACCCCGAAATCTCACAGGCCAACGCCTGGATCCAGGCCCATCGCATCGCGGCCGTGCGTCGGCTGCCGCTCGCCCGAGTGAACGCGCTGATCGCCCAGTACACGGACGCGCGCGGGCTCGGGTTCTCCGGCGAGCGGGGCGTGAACGTGCTTGAGCTCAACCTCGCGCTCGATCGACTCACCGGAGGAAAAGGCTGATGTCCACCGTGCCCGCCACGCACGAGCGTCAGGCGATATCGCTGTTCCAGCGCGACATCGTCCGGCGCGCGCTGATCGACAGTCTCATCAAGCTCGACCCGCGCGTGCAGATCCGCAACCCGGTGATGTTCGTCGTGGAGATCGGCTCGGTCATCACGACCGTCACGTGGATGATCCAGGCATTCGGCGGCAAGCCGCTCGGCGGTGGCCACGAGCCCGCCTGGTACACGTTCACGATCGCGATCTGGCTGTGGCTGACGGTAGTGTTCGCGAACATGGCCGAGGCGTTCGCCGAGGGCCGCGGTCGGGCGCAGGCCGACACGCTGCGTTCGATGCGCAAGGAGACGGTCGCCACGATGCGCGACGGCTCCACGAAGGCTGCGTCCGAGCTCGACGCGCGGCGACGTCGTGGTCGTGCCGGCGGGAGAGCTGATCCCCGGCGACGGCACTGTGATCGAGGGCATCGCCACGGTCGACGAGTCGGCGATCACCGGCGAGTCCGCCCCCGTGATCCGCGAGTCCGGCGGAGATCGCAGCGCGGTGACCGGCGGGACGCGCGTGACCTCGGATGAGATCGTCGTGGAAATCACCCAGGAGCCGGGCCAGTCGTTCCTCGATCGCATGATCGCGCTGGTCGAGGGGGCGCAGCGGCGCAAGACTCCGAACGAGATCGCGCTGAACATCCTGCTCGCCGCGCTGACGCTGATCTTCATGATCGTCGTGGCGACGCTGCGCCCGTTCGGGCTGTTCGCGGGGACGTCGATCTCCGAGACGACGCTGATCGCGCTGCTGGTCGCGCTGATCCCGACCACGATCGGCGCGCTGCTGAGCGCGATCGGGATCGCCGGCATGGATCGCCTCGTGCGCCGCAACGTGCTCGCGCTGTCCGGTCGCGCGGTCGAGGCCTCCGGCGACGTGGACGTGCTGCTGCTGGACAAGACCGGCACGATCACGATCGGCAACCGGCTCGCGTCAGAGTTCGTCCCGATGCCGGGCGTGCCCGAGTCCGAGCTGGCCGAGGTCGCGCAGCTGGCCTCGCTCGCCGACGAGACGCCCGAGGGACGCTCGATCGTGGTGCTGGCCAAGCAGTACGGCATCCGCGAGCACGACATGACGACGCTGAACGCCGAGTTCGTGCCGTTCACCGCGCAGACGCAGGATGAGCGGCGTGGACATCGACGGCCGGCAGCTGCGCAAGGGCGCGGGCGACGCGATCATCGAGCTCGTCGCCGCGAAGGCGGCTCGCCGCCGCCCGAGCTGCAGGCCCAGCTCGACCGCATCGGCAACGAGGGCGGCACGCCGCTGGCGGTCGCGCGCGACAACCAGGTGCTGGGCGTCGTCTACCTCAAGGACACGATCAAGGAGGGCATGGCGGCGCGCTTCGAGCAGCTGCGGGCGATGGGCATCAAAACGGTGATGGTCACCGGCGACAACCGTCTGACGGCCGCCCATATCGCCGAGGAGTCGGGCGTCGACGACTTCCTCGCCGAAGCGACACCGGAGCGCAAGCTCGCGCTGATCCGCGAGCAGCAGGCCGACGGCCGGCTGGTGGCGATGACCGGCGACGGCACCAACGACGCGCCCGCGCTCGCCCAGGCCGACGTCGGTGTGGCGATGAACACGGGCACCCAGGCGGCGCGCGAGGCCGGGAACATGGTCGACCTGGACTCCAACCCGACGAAGCTGATCGAGATCGTCGAGGTCGGCAAGCAGCTGCTGATCACGCGCGGCGCACTGACGACGTTCTCGATCGCCAACGACGTCGCCAAGTACTTCGCGATCCTGCCGGCCGTGTTCGTCGCGACCTATGCCACCGGGGCGGTGGGCTCAAACAGAGGGCCCGCTGCACGTGCTGAACATCATGAACCTCGGCACCCCGCAGTCGGCGATCGTCTCGGCGATCATCTTCAACGCGCTCGTGATCCCGCTGCTGATCCCGTTGTCGCTGCGCGGCGTGCGCTACCGGCCGATCGGCGCCAGCGCGCTGCTGCGGCGCAACCTGTGGATCTACGGCCTCGGCGGGATCATCGCCCCGTTCATCGGCATCAAGCTGATCGACCTCGTGATCCACAACTTGCTCGGCGCCTGAACCGCTCGCGGACCGCGCCGTCGGCGACAATGCCCGCATGGCCTCATCGGACCGCGGGCACTTGAAGGTATTCATCGGCATGGCCCCGGGGGTCGGCAAGACCTACCGGATGCTCCAAGAGGGCGCGGCCGAAGCCGACGCGGGACGCGACGTGGCGGTCGGCTACCTGGAGTCCCACGGCCGCGCCGAGACGCTCGCGCAGGCGCAGGGGTTGGAGGTCGTCCCCCGGCGCACGGTCACCTATCGCGGAACGCCGCTCACAGAGATGGACCTGCCGGCGGTGCTCCAGCGCAAACCGGAGCTGTGCCTGATCGACGAGCTCGCGCACACCAACGCGCCGGGGGTCGAGCACGAGAAGCGCTACGAGGACGTGCGCGACGTGATCCAGGCGGGGATCGACGTGTACTCGACCGTCAACGTCCAGCACCTGGAGAGCCTCAACGACCAGGTCACGCAGCTCACGGGCTCGCGCACGCGCGAGACGATTCCCGACGAGGTCCTGTCGATGGCCGACGAGGTGGTGCTGATCGACCTTACCCCGGAGGCGCTGATCGGGAGGCTCAAAGCGGGCAAGGTCTACCCGGCTGAGCGCGTGCCGGCGGCGCTGAACAACTTCTTCAAGATCGAGAACCTCGCCGCCCTGCGCGAGACCGCGCTGCGCCATGTGGCGGAGGACGTCGAGGTCAAGCGCTTCGTGCGCTGGCCGATCTCAGACGATCGATCCGCACCGGCGGTCCGGCGGGACGAGGAGGGATTGCCCGGCCCACCCGAAGCCGGACCGCAGGCGATCGCCGAGCGACTGCTCGCGCTAGCGACGCTCGAGCCGCACTCCGAGCGCGTGGTGCGGCGCGCGTGGCGCTCGGCTCAGCGGTTGGACGCCGAGCTCGACGTGCTGGTCGTGCGTCCCCCCGGACGCGAGCCGAGCGCCCAGGACCGCGAGCGCCTGGAGGCGCTGCGGCGGCTGGTGTCGATGCTGGGAGCGCGGTGCGCGTGGAGGAGGGCGAAGACGTCGCCGCCGTGGCGATCTCGGTCGCGCGCGAGCTGGGGAGCACATACGTGCTGATGGGCGCCCCCGCGCCTCGTCGTGGCCTGCGCCGCCTGAACGACTCGTTGCTGACGCGCCTGCTGCGGGGGCTGCCGGGGGTGGACATCCGCATCGTCGCCGACCCGACCTTGCGCAGGCAGGGGCCCGAGGTCGAGCAGGACCAAGCGCCCGGCGCCAAGGAGCAGGCGCCCAAAACCGACGCGCCGGCCGCGAAGCGAGTCCGAGGGTGAGCGTGTGCAATTACTGGGCGTATTGCAGCTGCTGGGAAGACGTCGGGCCGCTGGGCGGGTTCGAGGTAAAGGTCGCGTAAACGGCGCACCAGATCGCGTGCACCGAGCAGGACCCGGCGTCGTCGTGGCGTAAAGCTATGAGAATCGCGCAACCCTGCGCCTCGACCGCTGTTTCAGGAGCGACATGACATTGCGTCTGCGACCACCAAGACTTCCCGGGCAGCTTGCCAAGCTTGCGATCCCGCTCGTGCTGGCGCTCGGCCTGCTGATCGCGCCGAGCGCGGTCGGCGGCGCCCAGGCCCCGCGTGCGCACGCGGCCGCCTCCTACCTGACGGGTATCGGCGACGAGCAGGATGAGATGTTCGCCAACCCGCTGTGGCAGCAGCTGCACACGAAAATCGTCCGCTACATCGCCCCCTACGACGCGGTCGTGCACTCCTACTCGCTTGACCGGGCGATCACGTTCATCCGCGCCGCCGAAGCGCAGCACCAGCAGGTGCTGGTCGCCTTCTACCACTCCGAGTACTCGCCGACACGGATGCCGAGCGTCGCCTCCTACCAGCACGACGTGCAGAAATTCGTCAAGCGCTTTCCCCACGTTCGCCAGTACCAGTCCTGGGACGAGGCCAACCGCGGGTACATCTCCCGCGTGCTCGCCAGTCCCTCGGCGGTCGCGGCGGCGCAGTATTACCAGGCGCTGATTCGCGTGTGCCACGGCTGCACCGTGATCGGGCTGGACGTGCTCGACAGGCAGAACATCGCGCCGACCCTGGAATACATCTCCGAATTCAAGCGCGAGATCGGCCGCCTGCGCACGATCATGCCGAGGATCTGGGGGTTGCACGACTACTCCGACATCAACCGCCTGCAAAGCTGGCGCACGCGCGAAATCTCACGCGCGCTCGGCGGGCAGGTGTGGCTGACCGAGACCGGCGGAATCGTGCAGTTCGGCGGCGCATTTCCCAACGTGCGCGGCTCCGGCCTGGCGCGGGCCGCGAAGGTGCTCAAGTACATGTTCGCCGTCGCCGCCTCCCAGCGTCAGATCAAGCGTCTGTACATCTACGACTGGACCGGCGGGTACACCTCGACACGGTTCGACGCCGGGCTGATGAACGCCCACGACCAGCCTCGTCCCGGCTATGTCGTCGTGTGCAAGCAGTTGCACGGGGCCAAGTGCAACGTCAAGACCGCCAGGAACTGACGGCGCCGTAGTTAGACGGGCTCGTCGCACTCTTTTCTCGCGTGGTGGGGCTACGCAATTTGGCGTGTTGCGAGATGCCGGCTTATGGCTTGCCCGGCATTTGCGTGTGTGCCCCTTTAGCGCGAGACCCAAGGGCCGATCTGACACCGGGTAATTGTTCTCCGTACGGCGTCCCATCGAAGGTTCCGCGACGTTTGTCTGCGGGGATGAGATCAGTTTCGCAAGCGCTGCCTTCCGCACGCGCGCGCGGCCGCGGTCACCTCGCGACGACTTGACGCTCGTGCGGGCTCGGCACCACCCCGACGCGCGACCGTGGCTCTGGCTCGTTGCGCAGCAGTCGCATCGCGCCCAGTGCCAGCAGCCCGAAGACAGCGGCGATCGGGGCGAGCGTCTTCAGGGGGTAGCGGCTGCCGTCGTGAAGGGTCAGGTTCAGGGCGGTGTGATCGCCGGCCGAGCGGATGTCGAGCAGGCCCTGGTGGTCGATCCCGAGCACCGTCGGCGCGAGCACCGCGAACAGGCACCACCCGACCAGCGCGAGCAGGCCATAGCCGAGCGTCGCGTTCGAGAGGCGCAGGCGCGGCGTCGCCCACGCGGCCAGCACCACGCCACCGCCCGCGGCCAGCAGGAACGGCCAGATGCCGCCCCAGCCGCGGCCGAGGCCGTACGCGGAGGCGATCGTCGGCTGGAAGAAGCCCTCGCGCAGGTAGCGCGCCCACACGACCGTCTCGGTCTCGTACCCCACGAGCGGATGGGTGATCGTCGCGATCACCGTCGTCGCGATCGAGACTCCCGCCAGCGCGACCGTCGGTCCCGGCCAGCGCTTGAGCGCCAGCGCCACCGGGAACGCCAGGAACGGCAGCATCGTCGTCAGGAACCGCGGTCCCATGAAGCCGCCTCCGAATGGCAGGTAGTAGCCGGAGTTGTAGCCGACATAGCACAGGCATACGCCGGCGATCGTCAGCGCCTCGGCGCGCTTGCCGCGACGGTACAGCAGGACCGTGCCGAGCGCTCCCAGCAGCAGGATCGGGGAGATCGTCAGCAGTCCGCGCGAGTCCAGCAGCAGTGTCGCCAGCACCTTCAGGCTCGGCAGGGAGATCCCGAAGAACCCTTTCTGCTGGCGGGGGATGCTGGAGTAGGCGAGGTGCGTCCAGGAGTGAAACGCATAGTGGTTGTACAGCGCCAGCGGCACGATCCCGACGACACCCCCGGCGATGTACGCGCCCGCGCGGCGTGCGATCAGCAGCGGGCTGAGCGCGTCGCGCCGGGACAGCAGATACAGCCCGAGCACGGCCGCGACGAAGAACAGCGGGTACTCCGAGGCGACCGCATACCCCATCGCCAGCCCCGCGAGTCCCAGCAGCATGGCGCTCGGCGGTCCCTCCCGCTCTCGCAGCATCAGCGCGAACGCGCCAAAGCCGAGGAACGCCGTGAACACATGGCTGAACAGCAGCGTCGACAGCGGCAGCACCATCGTGCCCAGCCCCAGCGCGACCGCCGCCGCGGCGCCATAGCCCGGCTCGAACCGGTCGGCCACGCGCCACACCAGCAGCAGCAGCAGCAAGCCGGGCAGCACGTTGGCCCACAGGCCGATCAGGTAGATCATCTCGTCGCCCGGATGATTCGGCGGCGCCACATGCGCGTTCGTCCACGATTCGGCGCCGACCAGGTTCAGCGCGTCATAGAACGGCAGCGCCATCAGCGCCAGCCCGGGGGCCCGTGCGGAGTAGTAGTGGCCCTTGTAGTAGGCCTTGTCGCCCGTGTTCTGCTGGTACTGATCGATCGTCGTGCGTTCCACGTTCAGCGAGCGGATCAGGTCGTAGTGCGAGGTCTGATTCCACGAGAACGACTGGATCAACGTCGCATACGACAGCCCCACGAGCAGGATCGCGGCCAGCGCGAGGCGTTTGCGGGTCAACATCCTCAGGTCCTCAATCTGTGCCGTGCAATGCGGCCGGCCCCGGCCCGATCTCATAGATCACCAGCGAGCCCACCTGCCGGCGGGTGACGCCCAGCCCCGCGACCGGTTTGGCCGCCGCCGCCTGCACGTTCGGCGGCTCGGCCAGCGCGTAGCCGTGGATACCGGGCAATTTGGGCATCGTCAGGTGCAGGACGACCGTGCGGATGCCGTAGTAGCGCAGCTTCTCGATGCTGGCCTTGTCCGGGAACCCGCTCATGCCGCCGCGCAGGTCGTCCACCTGGGGGATGTCAAACGTGCTGTTGCCGATCGGGATCTTGTAGAAGCCGTCGGTCGAGTAGTACTGCCACACGCGGTCTGCGGCGCCATCGGTGGGCAGGTCCAGCAGCGGTCCTTGCAGCCCGATCTCCGCGCGCGCGGGCTGCGGGACGACCGGGTGGCTGAGATGCCCCGCGCCTTCTCCGAGCAGGCCGACGAGCAGCACCACGCCGAGGATCGCCGGCAGTCCGCGCAGCGCCTGGCGCTTGCCCCAGGAGCCGACAAGTCCCATCAGCCATTGCACGCCGGCGCCGGCGAGCAGCGCGTAGAACAGCGTCGCTGTCGTAAACACCCTGCCCGGCACTCTCACCCCGTCCCAGCCAGGGGCGTAATCGAACAGCAGGCGGTATGGATAGCCGGCGCCGGTCAGCCCCAGGCCCATCGCAAGGATCGAGCAGACGGCGATCCCGCCGGCCAGCCCGATGCGCAATCGACGCGTATACACCCCGGCCGCCAGCCCTGTCAGGGCGAGCACGAGGATCAGGCCACCGGGCCAGAACACGTCCTCGTTCTTTGAGTGCACGTGTTCGCGGGCGCCCGCGGTGACGCTGCCCCACACGCGGTTCTCCGAGGAGGCGGACACCAGCGCCGCGGGCCCGGAGGAATAGGTTTTGACTTCCTTCAGCGTGCGCTTCGCCGTCGGATACTCGTTGGAGACCTTCAGATACGGGCGCGCCTGATAGACGGCCACCACCCCGAGGATCGCCATCCCGACGCAGGTCACGACCACCAGGCGTCGTGGCAGCGCCGGGCGCCCGACATGCCACCAGTACCACAGCGCCAGCAGCGCGAGCAGGCCGATCAGGTAGCTGTACTGCAGTCCGAGCGTGAACCCGAGGCTGACCTGCCAGGCCGATACCAGCCAGCCGGCGAGCACGAGCCCGGTCGAGCGGCGCCGGTAGCCGCGCAGCAGCAGGAACAGCGCGAGCGCGATCCCGCCGCTCGAGATCACGTGCAGATGTCCCGCCTCGGTCACACGGTAGGGCGCATAGGCGAAGGCCACGCCCGCGGCGCCGGCGGCGAGCTTGTTCAGGCCGAGCTCGCGCCCCAGCAGATACGCGCCGACGAAGCACAGCGACCACGCCCACAAAAACAGCAGGTTGTAACGGACCAGCGCGGCGACCGTGCCATGGCCGAAGAACGCCGCCGGGCCATACCCCAGCAGCGAGTCCGAGAACGCAAGGCTCAGCGGGTGGGGGTAGAAGGCGTTGGCGTCGAACAGGTGCAGCGGGTCGTGCAGCATCGCGTGCCCCACCCAAGCGATCTGCCAGGCGGTGCGCACGGGGTCGCCCAGGTCCGGGGCGATGCGGCTGGGCAGATGCAGGACCAGCGGCCAGGTCGTGAGCACCGCCAGGGCGATCCCGGCCAGGATCGCCCACGCGATCTCGGCGCCACCGAGCTTGGGGGATGGCGCCCAGCGCGTGGGCAGCTTGGCGGCGGAGGAGTCGGGCACCGGCGTGTCGAGAAGCGCAGTCGCCATCGAAGCGGGCAGCATATGTCAGGTCGCGCCACGCTTGGGTCAGGTCGTGCCACACTGCAAGTCATGCGCGTGCTCGTGGTGGGAGCCGGCGGTGTGGGGGCTGCATTTGCGGCGATCGCTCAGCGGCGAGACGCGTTCGAGCGGGTGGTGATGGCCGACGTCTCACCGCAACGCGCGCGCGAGGTGGTCGCCCGCCTGGGCGAAGCCGACCGCTTCGCCGCCGAGCGCGTGGACGCCTCAGACCGCGGCGAGCTCGTTGCGCTGATCGCGGCGACCAAGCCCGACGCGGTGCTGAACGCCTGCGATCCGCGCTTCAACGAGCCGATCTTCGACGCCTGCTTCGATGCGCGTGTGACCTACCTCGACATGGCGATGACGCTGTCAAAGCCCCACCCGCAGCGCCCGCACGAGCTGCCCGGGACGATGCTCGGCGAGTACCAGCTGCAACGCCACGAGCAGTGGCAGCAGGCCGGGCTGCTCGCGCTGGCCGGGATCGGGGTAGAGCCGGGGCTGTCAGACGTGTTCGCGGCATACGCATCACGAGGAGCTGTTCTCCGACGTGCGCGAAGTGGGCGTGCGCGACGGCGCGGACCTCGTCGTCGAGGGCTATGACTTCGCGCCGACATTCTCGATCTGGACGACGATCGAGGAGTGCCTGAACCCGCCGCTGATCTGGGAGCGCGAGCGCGGCTTCTACACCACCCCGCCGTTCTCCGAGCCGGAGACGTTCACGTTCCCGGAGGGGATCGGCGAGGTGCAGTGCGTGAACGTCGAGCACGAGGAGGTCGTATTGATCCCGCGCTGGGTCACGTGCCAGCGGGTCACGTTCAAGTACGGGCTCGGCGAGGAGTTCATCGACGTGCTGCGCACCCTGCACAAGCTCGGGCTGGACTCGACCGAGCCGGTCTCGGTTCGCGGGCAGCAGGTGGCCCCGCGCGACGTGGTGGCCGCCGCGCTGCCGGACCCGGCGACGCTCGGCGAGCGGATGACCGGGCGCACGTGCGCGGGCACGTGGGTGACAGGCACGGGTGTGGACGGGGGCGAGCGCTCGACGTACCTGTACCACGTGGTCGACAACGAGACGACCATGCGCGAGTACTCGAGCCAGGCCGTGGTCTGGCAGACGGCCGTCAACCCCGTCGTCGCGCTGGAGCTGCTGGACGAGGGAGCTTGGCGGGGCGCCGGCGTGCTCGGTCCAGAGGCCTTCCCCCCACGGCCGTTCTTGGAGCGCCTGGCTGAGCTTGGCTCACCGCATGGGGTCATGGAGCTGGGCTGAGCGGAGCTCCGTCTCACGGGTGGAGCCGGGCTCAGCTGAGTCCCGTCTCACGGTGCTCACGACCGGCTCCCTCAGACCGGGTGTGAGCACCGTGTCCCCGTGACGGGCGGCGTGGGGCGGGTGGGGCCCCAATCATCAGAAGTCCACCGGCGCCGGAACCGGCTCGGTCGGGGGCGGTTGGTCGAGCAGACCCGGTGGTGCGGTTTCGGTCTTGCGCGAGAAGAACTCTTTGAAATACGGGCGGGAGATCAGCATGATCACCGCGCCCAGGATCATGCCGCCGATACCCATCCACAGCGGCAGCGTGATGCCGAGGATCGGCTTGGATTCGACGTTGGCCGTGTGTCCGTAGTAGAACGCCGCCTTGATGCCGATGCCGAACAGCATCAACCCGCCGAGGAGCGGTCCGATGCCCAGCAGCAGGAGGTTGCGCGTGCTTTCCCGCAGATCGTGGCGGAAATACCAGATGCAGGCCACGCCGGTGAAGCCGTAGTAGAAGCAGATCGGGAAGCCGATCGCCGTGAGCGAGTCGGCGAGCACGCTTTCGGAGAGCAGCAGCAGGGCGATCGTGATCGCGATCGCGAGCGCGCCGAAGCCGAGCGTGGAGACGGTCGGGGTGAGGTAGCGCTTGTGCACCCGGGCGAGCAGGTTGGTGACGGCTTTCCAGTGCGCCATCGACAGCGTCGTGCGGGCGGTCGGCAGGATCGTCGTCTGCGTCGAGGCCGACGCCGAGGTGAGCACTGCGATGATCAGCAGCTTGTTCAGGGGTTCGCCGAGCACGCCCGTTCCGAGGGCCTTGAGGATGTCTTCCTGGTTGGCTTCGTTGGAGAGGAAGCCGACCCCGTGGAAGGACTGCGCGGCGGCCGAGACGACGACGTAGATCAGCACGAGCACGATCGTCGAGACGACCGCGGCCTTGCCCGGCCCCTCGGCCGGGTCCTCGGACTCCTCGTTGACGGACACGCCGGAATCCCAGCCCCAATAGATGAACACCGCGAGCAGGAGCGCGACCACGAGGTCGCCGAAGTTCATCGCGAATGGGTTGAACCACGACAGCGACGGCTTGATCGAGTCGGCCGGCGGGTGGCTGCCGTAGACCTTGATGAAGGCGACCACCGCGAACAGCCCGAGGATGAACACCTCGGCGCTGAGCAGCACCTGCTGGATGCGCGCGGAGAGCTCGATGCCGCGGTAGCAGATCCAGGTCATGATCGCGATCCACAGGACCGCGGCGATGATGATCGCCGCTTTCGATTCGCCGAGTTCGGTGAAGCCAAACAGCTGGAAGGTGTAGATCGCGGCGATGTCCGCCAGCGAGGCCATCACGATCACGTCCGCGAGGAAGATCGCCCAGCCGTTCAGCCAGCCGGTCGCCGGGCCGAACGTGCGTGTGGTCCAAGCGAACGTCGTGCCCGCGTCGGGGTCGGCGCGGTTGAAGTATTTGTAGGCCGAGGCGACGAGCAGCATTGGCAGGAACGCCACCAGCAGCACCGCCGGGGCGTGTACGCCGACGCCCTTGACCACGACGATGAAGCCGAGCGTCGCCGCGAGCGAGTAGGCGGGAGCCGTCGAGGCGACGCCGATGACGATGTTCGAGAGGTAGCCGATCGCGTTTTTTTTCAGGCCCTTGTCCATTACTCCCGGAGGCTCGGGAGTTGCGGATGAGGCGACGCTTGCACTGGCCATTGGAACTCCTCTCGAAAAAGGTTGTGGCAAACGCTACGTCCCCGACCGGCACGAGACAAGGGGCGCGATCCCCAAAACGTACGGAGGATTTTGTACATCTCGTACAATGGATGCAGCCTTTGTTGAACGGGTAGCGTCTTGAGCTGGACATCCTGTCGGAGTACGGTTGTCCTGAGTGTCTAGCTGAGTGACGCATCCAAGGAGAGTGCGCGATGGCAACCACCCCGACGAGCACAGGTCTGACTGAGAAGGTCCGCGGAGATCGAACCCCGACGCCGGCGCGGACCGGCGCGAGCGCCGGCGATCGATCGGGCGGCGACCTGCAGGCGCTGGCCAAGCGCCACCTGTGGATGCACTTCACGCGCATGGGCGCCTACGAGCAAGGCGAGGTGCCGGTGATCGTCAGGGGCGAGGGGTGTTACGTCTATGACGAGCACGGCAAGCGCTATCTGGACGGGCTGTCGGCGCTGTACTGCGTGAACATCGGCCACGGGCGCGCCGAGCTGGGCGAGGCCGGCGCCAGACAGGCGAAGGAGCTGGGGTTCTACACCAACTGGAGCTATGCCCATCCGCGCTCGATCGAGCTGGCCGCGCGCATCGCCGAGCTGGCGCCCGGAAGCCTGAACCGCGTGTTCTTCACCTCCGGGGGCTCGGAGGCCGTCGAGTCGGCATGGAAGCTCGCCAAGGCCTACCACGCCGCGCGCGAGCAGCCCAGACGTCACAAGCTGATCTCGCGCAAGCTCGCCTACCACGGCACTTCGATGGGCGCGCTGACCGCGACCGGGCTGACCCCGCTGCGCGAGCCGTTCGAACCGCTGACCCCCGGCGGGGTGCACGTTGCGAACACCAACTCCTACCGCTGGCAGGAAGACCGCGATCCGCTGTGGGCGGCGGACGCGATCGAGGAGGCGATCGAGTTCGAGGGTCCGGACACGGTGGCCGCCGTCATCCTGGAGCCGGTCCAGAACGGCGGCGGCTGCTTTGTCCCCCAGGAGGGCTACTTCCAGCGCGTGCGCGAGATCTGCGACCGCCACGGGGTGCTGCTGATCTCCGACGAGGTGATCTGCTCGTGGGGGCGCATCGGTCACTGGTTCGGCTGCCAGCGCTACGGCTATGAGCCCGACATGATCACCACCGCGAAGGGCATCACCTCGGCGTATGCGCCGCTGGGCGCAGTGATCGCCTCAGACCGCGTGGCCGAGCCGTTCCTGCACGGCAAGGCGATCTTCAACCATGGCTTCACCTTCGGCGGCCACCCGGTCGCGTGCGCGACGGCGCTGGCGAACATCGACGTGATCGAGCGCGAGGACCTGTGCGGGCACGTGCGCGCGAACGAAGGCCGCTTGCGCGAGATGCTGGACAGCCTGCGCGACCTGCCGATCGTCGGCGACGTGCGCGGTGCCGGCTACTTTCACGCGATCGAGCTGGTCAAGGACAAGGACACCAAGACGACGTTCGACCACGAGGAAGCCGAGGAGCTGCTGCGCGGGTTCCTGTCCGGCGAGCTGTATCGCCGTGGGCTGATCTGCCGGACCGACGATCGCGGCGACCCGATCGTGCAGCTCTCGCCCCCGCTGATCTCAGGCGAGGAGCAGTTTCAGGAGATCGAGTCGATCCTGCGCCCGGTGCTGAGCGAGGCATCGGAGCGGATGGGGCGCAGTCGGCGTGAGCCGGGTCGCGCCCTTCACCTGCGCTCGTGAGCAGCTGATGGAGCTCACCGTCGAGAGCCTGATCGCCGAGCTCGGCCTGGAGCTCGCCAGCGGGCAGGACTCCGCCAAGGCGCACGTGCGCTGGGTACACATCACCGAGCTGGTCGACCCGACGCCGTGGCTGAAGGGTGGCGAGCTGCTGCTCACCACCGGCATTCAGCTGGACGGTCCCAAGGTCCAGCACGAGCTGATCGAGCGGCTGGCCGAGCACGAGATCGCCGGCCTGGGCTTCGGCACGGGCTTCGCCCACAAGCGGCTGCCGGTCGCGCTCGTGAATGCCGCGCGCAAGCTCAGCTTTCCCGTGTTCGAGGTCCCGTACGAGCTGCCGTTCATCGCGATCACCGAGCGCGTGTTCGCGCAGCTCGTCGACGAACGCTACGAGATGCTGCAGCGCAGCATGGCGGGCGACGTGCTGGCCGAAGCCCTGACGGGCAACCTGTATCCGGAAGAGCTGCAGGCCAAGCTGCGTCCGTTCGGGATCGGCGAGCAGGCGGCCGTGCTGGCGTTCTCGCTGTCGGACCCGGCGGTGGCGGCGCCGCTGCTGGAGCGGGCGCTGGCCCGCGCGGAGGTGCACAGCCTGGTCGCGATCCGGGCGGGGCTGCTGTGCGCGGTCGTCGACATCGACGGCGTCGAGCCCGACCCGGTCGAGCTCGCCGGGCGCATCCGCTCAGAGCTGGCCGCGCGCCTGGGGAAGGTCGGCGCCGCCGCCAGCCGCCCCGCGGCGACCCACTCGCTGCGCCTGAGCTTCCACGAGGCGCGCTGCGCGCTGGAGGCCGCGCGGCTGCGCAACGGGGACACGCCCGAGACGATCGCCTCCTACAGAGACCTGGGCGCGTTCCAGCTGCTGCTGTCGCTGCAGGACGACGACGCGCTGATGTCCTACTGTCGCGGCGTGCTCGGCCCGGTCGAGCAGGGCGAGGGCGAGTACGGCGACGAGCTGCTGCGCTCGCTGGATGTGTTCATCGAGAACAACGGCCACTGGGAGAAGGCGGCCGGCGCGCTGTACTGTCATCGGCACACCTTGCGCTACCGGATCAGGCGCGTCGAGCAGCTGACCGGGCGCGACTTCAACAACGCGCGCGATCGCATCGAGTTCTGGCTGGCGCTGCGCGGAAGGGAGCTCGCGAGATGATCGTCGGGGTCCCGAGTGAGATCAAGCGCGACGAGTATCGCGTCGCGATCACGCCCGCGGGCGTGCGCGAGCTGAGCGCGCACGGGCACGAGGTGCTGATTCAGGCCGGCGCGGGCGTGGGCAGTGCGATGACCGACGCGCAGTTCACCGCGCAGGGCGCTCAGATCGTGGGAGACGCGGTCGCGGTGTTCTCGGAGGCCGAGCTGGTGCTGAAGGTCAAGGAGCCTCAGCCGGCCGAGGTCGAGATGTTGCGCGCGGGGCAGACGCTGTTCACCTACCTGCACCTGGCGGCCGAGCCGGAGCTGGCGCACGGATTGCAGGAGTCCGGTGCGACGTGCATCGCGTATGAGACGGTCGAGGACGCCGTGGGACGGCTGCCGCTGCTGGCGCCGATGAGCGAGGTCGCGGGCAAGATCGCCACGCAGGCGGGGGCGTTCATGCTGGAGAAGCCGCTCGGGGGGCGAGGCATCCTGCTGGGCGGGGTTCCGGGTGTGGCGGCGGCGACGGTGCTCGTGATCGGCGGCGGTGTGGTAGGGATGAACGCCGCGATCATCGCGATCGGGATGCAGGCCGACGTGTTCGTGTTCGACCGCTCGATCGACCGGCTGCGCGAGCTGGAAGTCGCGTTTGGAGGCCGCGCCTCGACCGTGTACTCCTCGACACTGGCGATCGAGGAGATGCTGCCGCACGCCGACCTGGTGATCGGCGCGGTGCTCGTGCATGGCGGGCGAGCTCCGCACGTGATCTCGCGCGAGCAGCTGAAGCTGATGCGCAGGCACGCCGTGCTCGTGGATGTGTCGATCGACCAGGGCGGGTGCTTTGAGACCTCGCGTCCGACGACCCATTCCGAGCCGACGTACCAGGTCGATGACATAACCCACTACTGCGTGACGAACATGCCCGGCGCCGTGCCGATCACCTCGACCTATGCGCTGACGAACGCCACGCTGCCGTATGCGCTGGCGCTCGCGGACTCCGGGGTGGAGGGGGCGATGGCCGCCGACCCGGGGCTGGCCATGGGTATGAACGTACGTGACGGCGAGATCACCCACCCGGCCGTAGTCCAGGCCCTGGCCGGGATTGCTGCCGAGACTGTGGGCTCATCCGATGGCAGGGGGTCGGCGCCGCCGGCGCGGGCAGGACAAACCAGGACCTGAACGAGAGGACGATATGGCGACTGCGACAGAGACACTCGAGAACTTCATCGACGGCGAGTCCGTCCCCTCCGACGGTGAGACCGAACCGATCCTCAACCCGGCCACCGGAGAGGAGCTGGCGCGGGCGCCGAAGTCGACCGCCGAGGACGTCGATCGTGCGGTCGCAGCCGCGCGCAGGGCGTTCGCCAAGTGGTCGACGACGACGCCCGCCCAGCGCGCGCAGGCGCTGCTCGCGCTGGGGGACCTGGTGGAGGAGCATGCGCCGGAGGTCGCCCGCATGGAGGCGCTGAACGCGGGCAAGCCGATCGCGGCGGTCTCCAGCGACGAGCTGCCGGTGATGGCCGACAACCTGCGCTTCTTCGCCGGCGCCGCCCGCTGCCTGGAGGGCAGGGCCGCGGGCGAGTACATGGAGGGGTACACCTCGTTCACGCGCCGCGAGGCGGTCGGCGTGATCGGGCAGGTCACGCCATGGAACTACCCGCTGATGATGGCCATCTGGAAACTCGCCCCCGCGCTGGCGGCCGGCAACACGGTCGTGCTGAAGCCCGCCGAGACCACTCCCATGACAACGCTGCGGTTCGCCGAGCTGGCCGCCGACATCCTGCCCGAGGGCGTGCTGAACGTCGTGACCGGACCGGGTCAGCCGACGGGCGAGGCGCTGATCAACCATCCCGACGTCGACATGCTCGCGCTCACGGGCTCGGTCGACACCGGCAAGCATTTCGCCCGCACCGCCGCGGACACGCTCAAGCGGGTCCACCTCGAGCTGGGCGGCAAGGCGCCGGTCGTCGTGTTCGACGACGTAAGCCTGGACAGCGCGCTGGAGACGATCGCCGGCACGGGCTACTACAACGCCGGCCAGGACTGCACTGCCGCGACACGAGTGCTGGCCGGGGCGAAGGTCTACGACGACGTCGTCACAGGTCTGGCCGAGCAGGCGCAGGGCCTTGTGATCGGCGACACGCTCGCGCCCGAGACGACGCTCGGGCCGATCAGCTCGGCCCGGCAGCGCGAGCGCGTGCAGGGGTTCCTGCAGCGCAGGCCCCAGCGCGCGGAGATCGTCACCGGCGGCACGGCGCCCGACCGCGACGGCTTCTACCTGGAGCCGGCCGTCGTCGCGGGGCTGGAGCAGGAGGACGAGATGATCCAGAGCGAGATCTTCGGGCCGGTGATCACCGTGCAGCGGTTCTCAGACGAGGAGCAGGCGATCGCGTGGGCGAACAGCACGCGTTACGGACTGGCCTCCTCGGTGTGGACCAGAGATGTCGGCCGCGCGCTGCGCGTAACGCGCGCGCTGCGCTTCGGGTGCGTGTGGATCAACGACCACATCCCGCTCGTCTCGGAGATGCCCCACGGCGGGTTCAAGGAGTCCGGGTACGGCAAGGACCTGAGCGTGTACTCGCTGGAGGACTACACGGTGGTCAAGCATGTAATGGCGAGCCTGCAGTAGGGCCGCTGGCACGGGTACGTAGTACGCCACGCTCCCTGCGTTCTGGCCACGCTTGGCCATCGACCTGCTGGAGAGGGGAGGAGTAGTCCCGGTCGGCGCATGCGCCGACCGGCCGAGCGGTGCATGCACCGCTCGGTGCAACCGCGCATGCGCGGTTGCAGGCACGGCCGCATGCGGCCGTGCCGTCGTGCCCGCATGCGGGCACGACCTGCACATCTCGCGGCGTCAGCCGAGCGCCCACAGCAGCTGGTGAGCCGGAACGAGGGTGTAGCCGTCCGCGAACAGCAACTCGTCTTGGGTTGCGATCACCGCCGGGCGTCCGGGATGAGCCTTGGCCACGGCAGTTGCGCCGCGCAGGTCGATCTGGCGGCGGTACTTGACCTCGACGACGTCCAGCTCGCGGCGTGGGCCGGCCACGAAGTCGATCTCACCGGCTCTGGCAGTGCGCCACACGTGCAGCCGGTCGGGCGAGGGGAACGATTCAATCAGCCGCTCGGGTGGCTCGTAGCCACGGTAGAGCGCGAGACCCACGGCGTTCTCGACGAGCGCGGGAACGTCGGCGGCGAGCCCGGGTGCGTGATCGAGTGCGATCGTGTGCAGGAGTGGGTCGGCGAAGAAGACCTTCTTCTCATTGGAGAGGCTGTTCGTCTGCGAGCCGGCGCGCCAGAAGTAGAGGATGAACAGGAAGTAGCCACCTGCCAGCAGCTCAATGTAATCGCGCAGCGTGTGATGGCTTGTGACGCCACGCCTGTGTCCGAGCGGAACATCCATCTCGCGCGCCATCCTGCTCCAGTCGGTCCGCGAGCCGAGCGAACGAAGCACTCGCTCCAGCAGCGCGTGGGCCGCGGGTATGCTGGCGCCCCGACGCTGGACCTCCTTGACAAGCGAGTCATACAGCACTCGCTTGACCTGTTCGGAGGGATCGACGGCTCCCGTGGCGGCCTCGGCGACCGCTGCCGGTAGGCCGCCGAACTTCAGATACAACGCGAACGCATCGCTGAGCGCCGGTGCGCGAAGGCGACTCTCGTTCAGCGCGTTCTGCCCGTCGGGCGTGTGCATCTCGGCGATCGTCAGGCACGGCGAGGGAGGTATCGAGCGGTCGATCGCCCGGGCGAAGGAGGCGAACGTCTGCGGAAGCGCAAGATGATCCTGGCCCGCGCCGCGACGCCCCGGGAGCCTCTCGGCCGCTCCCTTGTGCAGGTCGATGGCCGAGGAGCCGGTGCACACGACCACGTCATCGCCGATTGTCCCGTCGTCCCATATGGCCTTCACCGCGGTCTGCCAGCGGGGAATCCCGGTCACCTCGTCGAGCAGCACGATGCTCGACCCTGGGTGCCTCGCCAGCGTCTTGGCGCGAACGATTGTCTGCGCCAGCTCGGCGTGGTGCTGACCCTCGATGAGATCGAGCGTCAGGTACACGATCGAGCGCGCATCGCATCCCTCGGCCAGGCCACGCTGAACCAGCAGCTTGAGGTCGGTGGTCTTGCCGACCTGGCGCGGCCCGCGCAACACATGGATGCCTGCCTTGGTCAGATCGATCTCCTCGACAAGCTCCGCCGGTAGGCGCACCGGTGCTCTCGCGAGCAGCGCGAGCTGTCGGTCGTTGACCGGCCATCTGCTCTCGCTCCACCAGGGATTCTGAGCAAGGATCTGTTCGTCACTTAGTGCCACGGTGCCCGACGATAGCGTGAACTGCCAATATATGCTGCTTATCTTGGCATACAATTTCCAAAGTATGCTGCTTATCTTGGAAATATGAGACCTTGACACAACGACGTCAGCGGATCTCGACTCCGCGACTGCACGAGATCGGGCGCGGTCGCAGCGAGCGGGCTGCTACGGTGGCCCCACCGGGCGGCGAAGTCGCTCGCGAGGTTCTTTGTCTTTGTTGGCGCTCGAATGCGCGGATGGGGTCAGTTTGAATCTCCATCCGCAGCGGCGACACATGGGTCGCCAGAGAAGGAGCACCAACACATGAAGCATGCAACGTTCGCCGACCTCGGCGTGTCCGAGGTCGTCGCAAGTGAGCTTGCCCAGCGCGAGATCACCCAGCCGTTCGCCGTCCAGAGGATGGTCATCCCGGACGTGCTCGCCGGCCACGACGTGCTGGCCCAGTCCCCGACCGGATCGGGCAAGACGCTCGCGTTCGGGATCCCGATGGTCGAGCGGCTGAAGGGCACCGATGTGCGCCCATCGGCGCTCGTCCTGGCGCCCACGCGCGAGCTGGCGAGCCAGATCGTCGACGATCTGCGCGAGATCGCGCACTCGCGCGCGCTGTCGATCGCGGCCGTATACGGCGGCGCCGGCATCGTCAAGCAGGCGCGGATCGCCGCGCGCGCCCACATTCTCGTCGCGACCCCGGGACGGCTGCTGGACCTGATCGACCGCAGGGATGTATCGCTCGGCACGGTCAGGCTGCTGGTGCTGGACGAGGCCGACAGGATGCTCGACATGGGCTTCAAGCCGGTCGTCGACCGGATCGTGAAGATGACCGCGCGCGAGCGCCAGAACACTGCTGTTCAGCGCCACGCTGCAAGGCGAGGTGGGACGTATCGCCAAGGCCTACACCTCCAACCCCCGCCGTCACGAGCACGCCCACTCCGAGGAGCGCAAGGGCAATGTCGAGCACCGCTTTGTCACGGTCTCCCACGAGGGCAAGGTCGCGCGCTTGGTTTCCGAGCTGGACGGGTCAGAGCGCGGGCGCACGCTCGTGTTCGTGCGCACCAAGCGCGGCGCCGACCGACTCGTCAAACGGCTCGCCGCCAGCAAGGTGCAGGCCGTGGCGATGCACGGCGACAAGTCCCAGGGTCAGCGCGAACGCGCGCTTGCAAGCTTCGAGTCCGGGGCGGTGGACACGCTCGTGGCGACAGACGTCGCGGCGCGCGGGATCGACGTCGCGGGGATAACGCACGTGATCAACTACGACATCCCCGGCACCCGCGAGGACTACGTCCACCGCATCGGACGCACCGCCCGTGCGGGCGCGAGCGGGGTCGGTGTCACGCTCGTGACCCACGAGCAGGCCCGCGAGCTGTCGGGCATGGTCAGCGACCTCGGGCTGCATCGCGAGCTGGAGCTGGGCGGCCTGCCGAGCGACTCCACCGGGCAGCGCGGCGGCGGCTCATCCCAGAGGAAGGCTCGCAACAACCGCGGGCGGACGGGGGGCGGCGCGTCCGAGGCGTCTGACGCGGGCACGGCGCGCCCCAAGCGCACCGGTCGCGCCGGAAATCGCGGTCGCGGCAATCCGGGCCGGGGCTCATCCAACAGGAACGCGGCGCGCCCCGAGGCCGTCAAGAGCGGTGGCCGAGCACCTGGTAGATAGAAGTAAATCCGGTCGCGAACCCGTGGCGGGCCGCGCGCAGATACAGGCGCCACACCCGCAGGCGCTCGCCCCCGGCCAGACGCTCGGCGGCCTCGCGGTTTGAGTCCAGACGGTCGATCCAGGCGGACAGCGTGTCGACGTAATCCTGCGCAAGCCCCTCGACGTGGTCGGTGACGAACCCCGCGCGCTCGAGCGCCAGCTGGATGCGCGACAGGTGCAGAGGGGCGGCGTCAGGGAAGACATAGCGCTCGGAGAACGGGCCCGCCTCGGCGTCGCCGTGGCGCAGGCGGGCGATGCCGTGGTTGAGCAGTCGCCCGCCCGGCTCGAGCAGGCGCGCAAGCACGCGCGCGTACTCATCGATGCGCGCCGAGCCGACGTGCTCGACCATACCGATGCTCGCGATCGCGTCGAACGTCGCGCCGTCGCGCCCCAGGTCGCGGTAGTCGCATATTCGGATCTCGACCCGATCCTCCAGGCCCGCCTCGGCGACGCGCCGGCGCGCGAGCTCGGCCTGGGCGGGGGAGAGCGTCACACCGAGCGCCTGCACGCCGTGCTCGCGCGCGGCATGGATCACGAAGCTGCCCCAACCGCAGCCGACGTCGAGCAGGCGCTCGCCCTCCCGCAGGCGCAGCTTCGCGCAGACCAGCTCGCGCTTGGCGGCCTGGGCCTCCTCCAGCGTGCGGGCGCCGCGCGAGAACAGGGCGCAGCTGTAGGTCATCGAGTCGTCCAGAAACAGCTCGAAGAAGTCGTTGGAGACGTCATAGTGATGGCGCACCGAGCGCTCGTCGCGCTCGCGGCTGTGGCGCCGGCCGCGCGGGCGCAACTCGCTGGCGGGGATCCGCGGGGGCCGCGTCAGCCCGCACGCACGCACCGCGGCCAGCATCAGGCGCGCTCGCGTCGCACGATCGATCGGGGGCGTCTGGAACGTGTCGAGCAGGTTGATCACCCGGTCGAGGTCGTCGGCCTCGAGCTCGCCCGCCGCGTAGGCCCGTCCCAAGCCGAGCTGTCCGGGCGCACGCAGCAGATGCGCGACCGCGGCCGGGGAGCGCACCGTGAGCACGGGCCCGCCCGGCGTCGTGGACGGCAGCTCCGAGCCGTCCCAGAAGCGCAGCGTGAACGGGCGCCCGGGAAGCGCGCGCGCCATCTCTCGGCGCAGTGGCTCAGGCTGGGCGAGCACCGCACGTCCTCCCTGTGAGCTCGCGGCCGCTTGCGTATGGAGCCTGACGATGGCGTCCGGTCCGTGGACCGGTCGAGGATGAGGCGCGTCGTGGGGTCGTGGAGTATGAGGCGGCTGGCAACCACATCGCGGTTACGCAGCCTAGGGGTCGCGCTGGTAACTTGCCTGCTGGCACCATGGACGACGAAAATACTCTGGGTGGTCCGGTAAGCAGGGGACCCGGACCAGACGATGTGCAGCCTCCCGCGAACGAGACGCTCGACCGCGTGCTCACGGGGTTGATCACCGTCGGGCCGATCGTCGCGTTGTTCTTCGTCGGCTGGCAGCTGTGGGATGGGCTGCTGCACCCGTCTGACGTGGTGGTGTTCGTGATCATGTACCTGCTCACCGGGCTCGGCGTGACCGTCGGGTTTCATCGTCTGTTCACGCATCGCAGCTTCAAGACCTCGCCCGCTCTGCGCGGGGTGTTCGCCGTGCTGGGGTCGGCCGCGATCGAGGGGCCGGTCATCTCCTGGGTGTCTGACCATCGCAAGCACCACGCGTTCTCCGACCGCGAGGGAGATCCGCACAGCCCGCACGTCGACCACGGCGTCGGCTGGCGCGGGGCGCTGCGCGGGCTCGCGCATGCGCACGTCGGCTGGCTGTTCATCCACACCCAGCGTGGCTCGCGCGAACGCTACGCGCCCGATCTGCTCGCCGACCCGGTGGTGTCGTTCGTGGATCGCACCTTCTTTCTCTGGACGGCAGTCGGTCTCGCGGCGGCATTCGGGCTCGGATACGCGATCGGCGGCTCGCTGCGGGCCGGTCTCACGGGGTTGTTGTGGGGCGGCGCCGTACGGATGCTCGTGCTGCATCACATGACCTACTCGATCAACTCGCTGTGCCACTTCTTCGGGCGCCGCGACTACGCCACCGGGGATCATTCGCGCAACCTGCTGTGGCTGTCGCTGCCGACGCTGGGCGAGGCTTGGCATAACAACCACCATGCCTTCCCCACCTCGGCCAGTCATGGCCTCAGCTGGCGCCAGCCGGACATCTCCGCGCTCGTGATCCGCACGATGGCCCGTCTGGGGCTGTGCTGGGACGTGGTCAAGGTGCCCGAGGAGCGCCGTACGAGCAAGCGCTACGTGGCCGCGTAGGACACCGCGGGAGCCCTACGAGCAGTCGCTGAACCGTCCTGTCAGCTAACGTCGCGCCCGTGGACACGCCGTTTCCGTCCGATCCCGACGAGCAGATCGTCTCCGAGTCGGGGTCGGATGCCGACCTGCTCAGGAATTACGACATCCTGCGCCTGCGCGCGCCCAACCCCGGGCCGTTCACGCTGTCGGGCACGAACACCTGGGTCGTGGGACGCCGGCCCGGGTGGGTCGTGGACCCGGGTCCGCTGATCGAGTCTCATCTGGAGCGTCTGTACGCGGCGATCGAGGCCCGGGGCGGGCTCGGCGGCGTCGTGCTCACGCACGATCACGAGGACCACACCGAGGCCGTTCCGGCGCTGCTGGCGCGCCATCCCGCGCCGCTGGCGGGCGGGCGTGGCGACGTCGACGTGGTGCTCGAGGAGGGGGTGCGGTTCGGGCCGTTCTATCCGGTCGCGACCTCCGGGCACTCCGCCGATCACTTCGCGCTGATCGCGGACGGCGCGTGCTTCACCGGAGACGCAGTGCTCGGCGAAGGCAGCGTCTTCATCGCACCGCACCGCGGCTCGATGTCCAACTACATGCTCGCGCTGACACGGTTGCGGATGCGGGAAGATTTCAACGTGATCTGCCCTGGACACGGCCCGACGGTGTGGGACGCCGACGGCAAGCTCGAAGAGTACGTCAACCATCGCCTGGACCGCGAGCACTCGCTGATGTACGCGCTCAGCAAGGGCCTGCGCAGCGAACGCGAGTTGCTCGACGCGGTCTGGCCTGACGTATCGGAGTCGATGCGCCCGCTGGCCAGCGTCACGCTGGCGGCGCACCTGGACAAGCTCGACGACGAGCAGGTCCTGCCCGAGGGCGTGCAGCGCCCCACGTTCGACAGCTTCGACTGGTGAGCCCGCCCGGCGCCGCTCCCGACGCGAGCGCCGGGCAAGCGCCCGCGGGCACGGCGGCATCGGGGACGAGCGCCGGGCAAGCGCCCGCTGGCGCCGCGTCGAGCTCGCCGTTTCCGCCGATCGCCGACTACGGGTTCCTGTCGGACTGCCACACCGGCGCGCTGCTGGCCTCGGACGGATCGATCGAGTGGATGTGCGTGCCCCACTTCGACTGCCCGTCAGTGTTCGGAGCGATACTCGATCGTGGCGCGGGAAGCTTTCGCTTTGGCCCGTACGGCGTCTACGTGCCCATCGGCCGGCGCTACATCCCGGGCACGAACCTGATCGAGACGACCTGGATGACCCCGCAGGGATGGTTGCGGGTGATCGACGGGATGACGATCGGCGAATGGCACGACAACAAGCACGGCTCGAGCCATACGCGCGCGCCGACGGACTTCGACGCCGACCATCTGCTCGTGCGGTGGGTCGAATGCGTGCAGGGACAGGTGCAGCTGGAGGTGGTGTGCGAGCCGATGCTCAACTACGGCGCGACGCCCGCACAGTGGAGCGCTGTGGACACCAGCAAGGAGGGCGGGTACGCCCTGGACGCCGGCGACGGTGACAAGCACCATCCCTCGCTGCGACTGTACAGCGACATGCGCATGGGGATCGAGGGCAACCGGGTGCATGCCCGCCACACGATGTCCGAAGGCGAGCAGCGCTTCTGCGCGATCTCCTGGACGGAGGCGCTCGGCGGTCCGCGCACGGCCGCCGAAGCGAAAGTCTGCCTCGATCAGACGAGCCACTTCTGGCGCACCTGGCTGGCCGACGGAACATATCCCGATCACCCATGGCGCGGGCATCTGCAGCGCTCGGCGCTGGCGCTGAAGGGCCTGACGTTCATGCCGACGGGCGCGCTCGTGGCCGCGCCGACCACCTCGCTGCCGGAGACGCCCAAGGGCGAACGCAACTGGGACTATCGCTACTGCTGGATGCGCGACGCGTCGTTCACGCTGTGGGCGCTGCACGCGCTCGGGCTGGACTGGGAGGCGGACGACTTCGTGCAGTACGTCGCCGACATGCAGCGCAACGAGGACGGGTCGCTGCAGATCATGTACGGGATCGACGGCCGCAAGGACCTGACGGAGTCGACGCTGGATCACCTTAGGGGATACGAGGGGGCGCATCCTGTGCGGATCGGCAACGGCGCGTATGACCAGCGCCAGAACGATGTGTACGGGGCGGTGCTCGATTCGGTGTACCTGCATTCCAAGCGGCGCGACCACATCCCCGAGCGGCTGTGGCCCGTGCTGATCGACCAGGTGCACTGCGCTGCGAAGGTGTGGCAAGAGCCCGACCAGGGCATCTGGGAGGCGCGGGGGCAGCCGCGCCACTACGTCAGCTCAAAGCTGATGTGCTGGGTGGCGATCGATCGCGGCGCGCGCCTGGCCGAACGGCGCGGGGAGCCGGAGAAAGCGCAGAGCTGGCAGGCGTTGGCGGACGAGATCCGCGAGGAGATCCTCGACAAGGGGATCGACGAGCGGGGCGTGTTCCGCCAGCACTACGACACGGATGCGCTGGACGCCTCCAACCTGCTCGTGCCGCTGGTCAGGTTTCTACCGCCCGATGACGAGCGGGTAAGCGCGACCGTGCGCGCGATCCGCGAGGAGCTGACCGAGAACGGGCTCGTGCTGCGCTACCGCACCGACGAGACCGACGACGGGCAGAGCGGGGAGGAGGGCACGTTTCTGATCTGCTCGTTCTGGCTGGTCTCGGCGCTGTCTGAGATCGGCGAGCACCGCGAGGCCGAGCACCTGTGCGAGCGGCTGCTGGCCTACGCCTCGCCGTTGGGGCTGTACGGGGAGGAGCTGGAGGCTTCGAGCGGGCGCCATCTCGGGAACTACCCGCAGGCGTTCACCCACCTCGCGCTGATCAACGCCGTCACGCACATCATCACCGCACAGCAGGATCAGTAGCCCCCAGGATCAGTATCCGGGGTCGCCGGGCATGAGCACGCGGGCGGAGTCGCCCTCGATGATCACTCTCGGCAGGACCGGCTCGACCACGAGATCGCGCGCGTGCGCGAGCAGCGCGTCGGTCGAGGAGAACGGGACGAGCTGCTCGAGATGCGCGATCGTCGGGAACACGAGCACGATCTCCCCGGCGCCATGAGCGTCGAGCGCGGCCTGTGGCGAGAACCAGCCGAGGTCCACGCACTCCTCGCCGTCGACATGCGGCTCCTGTCCGGCGGGCAGCGACGCGAGGAAGAAGTGGGTATCGAAGCGGATCTTGACCTCCGCGGGGGTGATCCAGCGTGAGAACGCGACCAGCGCGGCCGGGTCCTGCAGGGCGATGTCGGCCTCCTCGCGCAGCTCGCGGATCGCGGCGGCGCGCACAGCATCGTCGCCCTCGCCGTCATCGGCGTCGACGGCCCCGCCCGGGAACACCCACACCCCGCCCATGAACTTCGCCTCGGGCGTGCGCCGCACGAGCAGGATCTCCAACGTGTCGGGGCCGCCGCGCAGCAGGATCACGGTCGCCGCCTGGCGCGGCCGGGTGGCGGCGCCGGAGTTGTAGTCCTCGCCCGGGGCCGGCCGGTCGCTGGCAACAGGCTTGTCGGGAGTGGCGGAATCCATCGACTGACCCTACCTGCCCGACGAGCAGGGTGGTCGGTAATGTTCCGGACATGAACGCAACCAAGACCCTGCAACGCTGGATCTGCGAGTCCTGCGGCTACATATACGACCCCGACGAAGGCGACCCGGACGGGGGCATCCCCGCGGGGACGAAGTTCGAGGACATCCCCGACACGTGGTTCTGTCCGGTCTGCGGCGCGCGCAAGCGCGATTTCGTGCTGTACGAGGACTAGGCCCCGACCTGTCCGATTGGCGGGCCCTGCTGGCGCTCGACCGCGAGCGCGTGTGGCATCCCTATGGCGGGCTGCCCGCCGTGCCGCCCCAGCCGCTGCCTGTGGTGTCCGCTCAGGGTGTGCGCCTGCGGCTGGCCGACGGGCGCGAGCTGATCGACGGGATGGCGTCCTGGTGGTGCGCGATCCACGGCTATCGCCATCCCGTGCTGGACGAGGCGGTGCGGGAGCAGCTGACCCGGATGGCGCACGTCATGTTCGGCGGGCTTACCCACGAGCCCGCGATACGCCTGGCCGAGCGCCTCATCGAGCTCGCGCCCGAAGGCTTGGAGCGCGTGTTCTTCGCCGACTCGGGCTCCGTGTCGGTTGAGGTTGCGATCAAGCTGGCGCTTCAGTACCAGCATGCGCTCGGGCGACCGGAGCGCACGCGGCTGCTGACCGTGAGAGGCGGCTATCACGGCGATACGTTCGGGGCGATGGCCGTGTGCGACCCGGTCGGGGGGATGCACAGCCTGTTCAGGGACGTCCTGGCGCAGCACGTGTTCGCCGAGCGCCCGCCCGCCGGGTTCGACGCCGGCCTGGACGAGCGCTGGGCGGCGCATGTGAGCGAGCTGGTCGCCACGCACGAGCACGAGCTGGCAGCGGTGATCGTCGAGCCCGTCGTGCAGGGCGCTGGAGGGATGTGGACGTACGCGCCCGAGTGCGTCGCACTGCTGCGCCGGTTGTGTGACGAGCATGGCCTGCTGCTCGTGCTGGATGAGATCGCCACGGGGTTCGGGCGTACAGGCGCGCTGTTCGCGTCCGAGCACACGAGGGTTGCTCCGGACGTGATGTGTGTGGGCAAGGCGCTCACCGGCGGCTATATGACGCTCGCGGCCACGCTGTGCACGCCTGCCGTGGCAGAGGCCGTCTCCGAGCGGTGAGGGCGGGGGGCTGATGCACGGGCCGACGTTCATGGCCAACCCGCTCGCGTGCTCGGTCGCGCTGGCGTCGTTGGACCTGCTCGCCGATAGCGGCTGGCGCGAGCGGGTGGCCGCGATCGAGCGGGGACTGCGCGCGGGTCTCGAGCCTGCCCGCGAGCTGCCGGGTGTAGCGGACGTGCGCGTGCTGGGCGCGATCGGGGTGGTTCAACTCGACCATGCTGTGGACATCCCCGCTGCGACCGCGGCTGCGGTCGATCACGGAGTGTGGTTGCGACCGTTTCGCGACCTGATCTACACGATGCCGCCGTACGTGATCGGCGAGGACGATCTGGCGCGCGTGGCGGAGGCGGTGGTGGCTGCGCTGACGGCTGAGACTCGTGGTTGGGCTCCGTCTGATGGTTGGTTACATTGATCCATGGCCAGTGCATTGAATGCTGATTCATTGCCTCTGAGGAGCCTGGGCGACCGGGCTCCCTCCGGTTAAGCAGATCCTGACGGTCATGGCGAGATTGAGTTCCGCTGGGTGGCTCGCTACAGTGGCAAGTGGCTAGTGCATTGAATGCTTCGTTCATTGCCTCCGAGGAGCCTGGGCGACCAGGCTCCCTCCGGTTAAATAGGTCCCTGACGGTCGCCGGAGTCGTCTTCGCTGCGACCGCCAGGGGCGCTCTGCTACCTCGTCAGTCGGTCGATGACCAGCGTGGAGATGAGCAGGGCGATGGCTAGGGCGATAAATGCTCCGTTCATGGTGCCTCCTTTCTCCGGGGTACGACCCCGGAACCTTCCGGAGAGGAAGCACATTCGCAGCACCATCGACCAGCCATACGTCGATGCTAAGCATCACTTGGGATGAAACTCTCAGACGGGCACCAGCGCCGCCACGGGAGCGCATCGCCGGCCCGCGCGAGGTCCGCCGCTGCGGGGCTGGGCACCTGGCTCAGACCCTCGACCTCGACCTCGCCCAGGCAGGCGATCGTGTCTCGGTTGGAGCGTTCGGGCTCCGTTGGTGTGTCGGGCCACGGCGTCATCACGACCGCGCGCACATCCAATCCAACGGCGCGCGCGGCGGCGAGGGTGAGCAGCGTGTGGTTGATCGTGCCCAGTCCCGGTCCCGCGGCGATCACGACGGGTAGCCCGAGCGCCATGGCTAGATCGCGCACGGTGAAGTCCTCGGTCAGCGGGACCAGCAGGCCGCCGACTCCCTCCACGATCAGCGTGCCATCCTCTGTTCTCGCCGCGCGCGCGCGGGCAATAACGGCGTCAGGGCTGATCGTCTCGCCCGCAAGCCTAGCCGCGAGATGAGGTGACACGGCGGGGCTGTACCGCAGGGGCGCGACTTCATCAGGTGACATGTCCGCGACACTTGCCAGCAACTCATGATCTGGAGGCCACCTGGTCGGCGATCGGTCGTCCAGGCCGGTCACGACGGGCTTGTGTGCGTGTACCCGCTCACCGGCGGCCGCCATCGCGGCGAGCAGCGCGGCGCTCAGGATCGTCTTGCCGACGCCCGTGCCTGTGCCCGTGACGAACAGCCCTCGGCAACGCTGAGCTTCGGGATTCGGCGTCCTCGGTCGCTTATGTGCCGACGAGCGCACTGCGCTCCCTGCGCTCTTGACTCCCTCGCTCATCGTCCCCGAGGGGCGCTGTCGCTAGGCCGCGCGGTGGATGACGATGTCGCGCTCGCCGTCGAACGGAGCGCTCACCGGTGGGGCTTCCAGCGAGGGAGCCTCCACCGAGCGGACGGCCGCCGGCGCAGCCCGCGCGAACGCGGGCACATCCAGCTCGGGGTCCTCGCGCTCGTCCTCGCGCGGTGGAGCCTGCCCGGCGTGCGAGCCCATCCTCGCCGGGTCCAGATCCAGCTCGCGTGCCGCCTCGCCGAGGACCCTCGCCGCGTCGCGCAGCTCCTCGGGGGTATGGCTCGCCATCACCGCCAGCCGCAGCCTCGACGTGCCCGGGGCGACGGTCGGCGGGCGGATCGCCTGGGCGAACACGCCCTGCCGCAGCGCCGCCTCGCACAGGCTCATCGCCGCGCGCTCGTCGCCTGCGATCAGCGGGACGATGTGCATCTCCGCGTCCTTGACGGGCATGCCCTCTGCGATCAGCGCGCGGCGCAGTACGCGTGCGTTGCAGCGCAGCCGACGCACGCGGTGAGGTCGTTCTTCCAGCAGCCCCAGCGCCGCCAGCGCACCCGCGATGGCGGGTGGTGGGGGGGCGGTTGAGAAGATCAACGAGCGCGCCGTGTTGATCAGGTAGCGGATCGTCTCCTCGCGCGCGCACGCATATGCGCCGTAGGAGCCGAGCGCCTTGCCGAGCGTGCCGACCACGATGTCGATCTCGCCCTCCAGCCCGGCCTGCGCGATGGCGCCCCGCCCGCCCGGGCCGAGCACGCCGACGGCGTGCGCCTCGTCGACGATCGTGCGTGCGCCGTGCACCCTGGCGAGCTCGACGATCTCGGCCAGCGGAGCGGAGTCGCCGTCCATCGAGAACACCGAGTCCGTGACGATCAGCCGGCGGCCGTTGCCTCCGTGACGGCGAAGCTGCCAGTCGAGATGATCCATGTCGCGGTGCCTGTACACGACGACCTTCGCGCGTGAGCACCTGCAGCCGTCGACGATCGAGGCGTGGTTCAGCTCGTCGGAGAACACGGCGTCGCCGCGGCCCGCCAGTGCGCCGATCGTGCCCGCGTTGGCGAGGTAGCCCGAGCCGAACAGCACGCAGGCCTCGCTGCGCTCGAACGCCGCCAGGCGCTCCTCCAGGCGGCGGTGGATCGTCATCGTGCCCGACACCAGCCGCGACGCGCCCGCGCCCACGCCCCAGCGCATAGCGGCATCGGCTGCCGCCTCGCGCACGCGCGGATGATCGGCGAGGCCAAGGTAGTTGTTCGAGCACAGCAGCAGCACGGGCCGGCCGTCGAGCAGTACTCGCGGTCCCTGCGGACCGCTCACCAGTCGCGTGCGCCTGCCGAGTCCGAGTCGCTCAAGTTCCTGCCAGGTGCTGCTCGATCTCGTTCATCGCCGACCCTCTCCGCGGATGTCCGGTCAGTCTCCCCAGCCCGCGGCGCCGGCGGGAACGGGGCTGTCCGCAGCCGCTCCGGGTGAGGTGGCGTGCGCCGGCGCCCGGTTCGGTGCGCCGTCCGGACGCGGCGGGACGTTGCGCTTGGCCTTGAATCGCAGCTGCGTGGATGGGTCCCACAGACGTACCGTCAGACCCTGTCCCTCCTCGTCGCCGCCGTGCTCGCTCGCGCTGGTGTCGCCGGCGCCCGTCGAGGCGTCCTCGGACAGCAGCTCATCCACGACGTCCGGCGTCTCGCCGTCCAGCCAGCCCGTGCGATTGTCAGGCCGCGGGTTGGCGCCGTTGTCCGGCTGGCGGGCGACGTTCAGCCCCAGCTCCTCGAACATCGCCCTGTCCTGCTCGGGCTCGGAGCCGAGCGTCGTCAGGAAGTTACCCATCATCACGCCGTTCAGGCCCGCCTTCACCGCGAGCGGCTGCAGCTCGCCGAGGTTCTCCACGCGCCCGCCGCACAGCCGGAACAGCGCCTCGGGCAGGATCAGCCGGAAGATCGCGATCCACTTGACGGCCTCCCACGGGTCGATCGGGTCGCGGTCGCCGAACTTCGTGCCGGGCCTGGGGTTCAGCAGGTTGATCGGCACGCTCGTCGGGTCGAGCGCCGCCAGCTCGAACGCCATCTCCACACGCTGCGATCGGCTCTCCCCGAGGTTGAGGATGCCCCCGACGCACGTCTCGAGCCCTGCCTCGCGCACCGCCTGGATCGTCCTGATCCGCCCCTCGTACCTGACGGTCGTGGAGACCTCGTCGTAGTAGCTCTCGGCCGTCTCGACGTTGTGGTGCACGCGCTGGATACCAGCCTCCTTCAACGCCCGCGCGCGCGCCGGAGACATGTGCCCGATCGATGCGCACCGCTTGAGGTTGGTGTGCTCGGCGACCATCCTCGCGCCCTCGACGATCTTCTCGAAGTCGCGCTTGGACAGCCCCTGTCCCTGCGTGACCATGCAGAACCGGTGCGCGCCCGCCGCTTCCGCGGCCCGCGCGTGCTCGAGGATCTGCTCGGGGCTCATCATCGCGTGCATCGGCGTCTCGCGCCTCGGCGAACCGCGACTGCGCGCAGAACCCGCAGTCCTCCGCGCACCCGCCCGACTTGGCGTTGACCAGCGAGCACATGTCGGTCGAGTCCTCGAACCGCTCGACGCGGGCCTCCCATGCGCGCTGCACCAGCGCCTCGATCTCGGTGTGATCCTCGATCTCACCCAGGCGCGCGGCCTCCTCGCGGGTTATGAGCGGCGGCATGCCCTCACGTTATGCCGCGCCTCGGACGGCTACTCGCCGCGCCAGCTCGGCGCGCGCTTCTCGGCAAACGCCCTCATGCCCTCGCGCATGTCCCGCGACGCGAAAGATGCCCTGCGCAGCTCGATCAACTCGCGCTGCACGTCATCCGCCAGCTTGCCCTCGGCTTTGAGCAGCGCCGCGATCACCCGCTTGTTGCCGAGCTGGGCCAGCGGCGCGTTGCCAGCCAGCTCGCTCGCCAGCTGCAGTGTCGTCGCCTCCAGGTCGGCGTGGGCCGCGATGCGGTTGACCAGGCCCCAGCTCAGGGCTGTCCGCACGTCGATGTAGGAGCCGAGCAGGAACAGCTCGCGCGTGCGCGCCGCGCCGATCGCGTCAATGAACCGCCGCAGCCCCGTGTGCGAGTACACCAGCCCCAGCTTCGCCGGCGGCATCCCCAGCTTGATCTCATCGGCCGCGATCCTCAGGTCGCACGCCAGCGCGAGCTCCAGCCCGCCCCCGATCGTGTGCCCCGGCAGGGCGGCCAGCGTCGGCCACGGGAACGCTTCCAGCGCGTCGATCGCTTCGGTGAACGGGTGCGCCACCAGCCGCTCCGCGCGCTCTTCGAACTCACTCTCGGGGATCTCGTCGATGTCGTACCCGGCCGAGAACATCCCGTGCGCCCCGGTCACCACCACGCATCGCACCCGCCCCTGCGGATCGGCGAGCTCGTTCAGCTTCGCGGTGATCGCGTCGAGGATTGGATGATCGAGCGCGTTGCGCTTGTCCTCGTTGGAGATCGTCAGCCGCACCACACCGGCACTCGGCTCGTCGATGAGCAGCTTGCCATCGGCCAGCTCGCGTGGGGAGGCGCTCGAAGACACCGTCCCAACAGGCTATCCGAGCACCATCGCGCGCGCCGGCGTGGTGTGAGTGTGAGGGTTTAACGGCGCAATCGCGCGCTTGGTCTCGTCAGCGGCGGCCGAGCCGGAGCACCACGTGGCGTCCGTAGCCGGACCCGCCCGCGGAGGGGTCGGCGCGCACGACTGCCATCAGGCGCAGGCGCCGACGCTCGAGCAGCAGCCGCCGCTCGGCGTGTGTCAGGCGTATGCGGATGCTTGCCTGGCGGCCGGGTCCGATCGAGAACGCACCGGAGTGGCCGACCGACATTCGCCGGACGCGCGCGCGATGGCCGTGGCGCCGCACGATGCTGGCCACAGCCCGAGTGAGATCCACGCGACCGCTGCACGCGTGCCGCAGACCGGCCGGACACACCACGCGAACCCTTGCGGTCCCGGCGCGGGTCGCGGCTGCCTGTCCGGTGGTGACCGCCGCGCCGATGCCGAACGCCATCACCGCGTCGCTTTTGGCCGCTGCCACGTAGACCTCGCGCCCGTCCGGGCTGACGGCGGCGCCGCTGACACCCTGCAATGACGGGAGGCTGGTGCAGCGGCTGTCTTCTTCGGCGGCGCACGAGGTCTCGGTCAGCTTGCCGGTCGCGGCGTCGCGCGAGAAGATCGCCGCCGAGCCGCTGCCGATCGCGTATACAGACGAGCCGTCGCCGCTGACTGCGACAACGCTCACGTCGTTCAGGCCCGGAACGCTCGTGCACGGGTCCGTCGGCGCAGAGGACTTTTCTTCTTCGCCTTCTTCTTCGCCTTCCCCTTCTTCGCCGGGTTCGCGCGTAACGGGCTTGGGCAGGAAATCCATGCAGCCGTCGCTGGACAGCGCGCCTGTGGTCGGGTTTCTGCCGAACACATCCACGCTGCCGCCCGCGCCCAGCGAGTCGCTTGCGTACACGTTGTGACCGTCGGGGCTGACCGCCATCTCGTCGGGTGCGCTCATCAGCGTGCCCGCGCTGCACAGCCCGGGCGGGGCCTGGACCTTCAGGCAGCTGGTCTCGGACAGCGCACCGCCCGTACCGGTCGCAAACACGTCGATCGCCTTGCTGCCGGGCGCGGTTGCGTAGAGCTGCTTGCCGTCGGGGCTCAGCGTGAGGGCGTCGAGCCCCTGTGTCGCGGTGCCCACGCTGCATACGCCGTCGAGGCCGTTGACGGCGATGCACGGGTTCAACAGGTACGCGCTCGCGGGTGGTGTCGTAAAGATCGAGGCGAGGGTAGTCGCAGCATTCGACGCCGGGCTGCCGGAGCTGGACATCGAGCCGCCGGGGTCGGAGACGGGCATAGTGGTGGTCGAGGGCGCGGTCAGCGTGGAGATCGCGCCTTCCAGCGGAGCGGCGACATACAGGGCGCTGCCGTCCGTGGCTGCCGCCAGGCCGCTGGAGCTCGAAAACAGGTTGGCGGCGCCACAGGGAGCACCGGGACGGGGGTCGCCCTGAAGACAGCCAAGTCGCGTCAACGCTCCGGTGGCGTGATCGCGTGAGAAGGCGACCACGCTCGCGGAGCTGCTCGAGCTGACGAACACCGTCGAGCCGTCAGGGCTGACCGCCACGCCGTCGGCTCCCAGCAGCGACGGGGTGGGGGTGCATGCGCCCGAGGCGCCGTCGCGCCCGTCGGTGCCGTCGGAGCTCAGGCAGCCTGTCTCTGAGATCGCGCCCGTCGCCGGGTCGCGCTCGAGGATCACGACCGCGCCGAAGCTCGTGGCCACGCTGGTGCCGGCGGTCCCTCCCGCCACGTACACGTTTGCGCCGTCGGGAGAGACCGCGACCGCATGAGCCCCGACCAGCGCGGCGCCGACCGCGCAGCCGGATGTGCCGTCATCCGAGGAGCCGGCTTCCGGCGCGACAAGACATCCGCCCCGGCCGCTGAGCGGGCCGAAGCCGCCGGCCGCGTCAGCCGCGGCAGGCGCGCCGCCAAGGCTTGCGGCGATGGCGGTTGCTGCGATCGTTGCGATATGTCTGCTGAGGATCTCGTTCATGGCCATGAAACCTCGGTGCATCCATGCAGCACAGATCGGCTGGCTGTCCGTTCATCGGCCGGCAGTCGAGATGGCTTGAGGATCGGCCGCCGGGGCCGGCTCCTATTCCAACACGACCAGCGTGTCGCCCTCGCTGACGGCCTGGCCCTCCTGGCAGCGGATCTCCGCCACCGTGCCGGCGTCTTCGGCCTCGACCGGCATCTCCATCTTCATCGACTCGAGCACCGCGACCGTATCGCCCTCGCTGATCTCGTCTCCCACCTCGCACTCGATCTTCCATACCGTGCCCGTTATGTGGGCCTCCACGTCAGTCACCCGCGCACCTCCTTGGATGCGAACCTCGATTGCCGGAGTCGCCCGCGGACAATAGCCTCCGTCCCCGACCTCATCGTTCCATGACTTCCGACACCCTCATCGTCGTCGCCGCCCTCGACGAGGCCGACCGCATCGCCGCGACGCTGGCTGCGCTCGCCGTCGCCTTTCCCGGCGCGCCCGTCTGGGTCGCCGACGACGGCTCCACCGACGCCACCCCCGAGCTCGCGCGCGCCGCCGGCGCGACGGTCGTGCGCAGCTCGCGAGTGATCGGCAAGGGCCAGGCGATGACAGCGGGAGTCGAGGCGGCGCTGTCGGGCGTCGACTTTTCAGACGGTGCCGCGCGCGTAGGTGCGCGCGCGCGGCACGACAACGATTTAGACAGCTCTCTTTCAAAAGCCCCCGCCCCCGCTCCCACCACTGCCTCCGCTCCTGCCCCTGCCTCCGCTCCTGCCCCTGCCTCCGCTCCTGCCCCTGCCTCCGCTCCTGCCCCTGCCTCCGCTCCTGCCCCTGCCTCCGCTCCTGCCCCTGCCTCCGCTCCTGCCCCTGCCTCCGCCCCCGCCTCCGCTCCCCCGTCCGCCTCTGCTTCCGCCGCCCGGCGGCAGTCTTCTTCTTCGTCATCATCATCCGAGCGTCCTTCGGCTTCGCGTCCGTCTCTCCAGTGGTCTGCTGCCTCCGCCGCGGGCCTGGTCGTCGTCCTCTGCGACGGCGACCTCGGCGAGTCCGCGTCCTCGCTGGGCCCGCTCGCGGAGGCGATCCGGCGTGGCGAGGCCGACCTGGCGGTGGCGGTGTTCGCCACGCGCGCCGGAGGTGGGCTCGGCTTGGCGCTCGCGTTCGCGCGCTGGGCGATTCGCCGGCGCTGCGGCCTGCGAACGACGGCGCCCATCTCCGGGCAGCGTGCCCTGCGCGCGCGCGTGGTGCCCGACGTCCTGCCGTTCGCCTCCGGATTCGGCATGGAGGTCGGCATGACGATCGACGCCGTCCGCGCCGGTCATCGTGTCGTCGAGATCGAGCTCGACCTGGCCCACCGGGCCACCGGTCGCACTCCCGCCGGCTTCGCCCACCGTGCCCGTCAGCTGGTCGACTTCGTGCGGGTCTATGTTGCACTGCGCCGATGATCATCGCCATCGACCAGGGGACGACCGGGACGACGTGCTTCGTCTATGACGAGCAGTTCGAGCCGATCGCGCGCTCGTATCGCGAGTTTCGCCAGCACTTCCCCCAGCCCGGCTGGGTGGAGCACGACCTCGCTGAAATCTGGACCGTCACGCAGGCCGTGGCGGGCGAGGCGCTCGCCAGCGCCGGCGTTCGGCCCGGCGATCTGGCTGGCGTGGCGATCGCCAACCAGCGCGAGACCGTCTGTGTCTGGGATCCCTCCACCGGGGAGCCCCTGCACCGCGCGCTCGTCTGGCAGGATCGCCGCACCGCCCTCGTGTGCGAGCAGCTGCGCGCCGATGGCCACGAGCCGCTCGTCCGCGCGCGTACCGGTCTCGTGCTCGATCCGTACTTCTCGGCGACCAAGATCCGCTGGCTGCTCGACAACGTTCCCGGCTTGGCCGAGCGCGCGCGCGATGGGCGGGCCGTGTTCGGGACGATCGACTCGTGGCTGATCTTCCATCTCACCGGTCAGCACCTCACTGACGCCTCCAACGCGTCGCGCACGCTTCTGTATGACATCTCCGCCGGGCGCTGGGATCCTGAGCTGCTCGAGCTGTTCGACATCCCCGGCCGCGCGCTGCCTGAGGTCTGTCCCAGCGCCGGCGTCTTCGCGCAGACGCTCCCGTCGGCCCTGCACGGCCACGCCGTTCCGCTCGCGGGCGTCGCCGGCGACCAGCAGGCCGCTCTCTTCGGCCAGGCCTGCATCGACCCCGGCCTCGGCAAGAACACCTACGGCACCGGCTCGTTCGTGCTGCTCAACACGGGCTTCCTCCCGCCCGCGCCGTCCCCCGGGCTGCTGGCGACGGTCGCCTGGACGATCGGCGCCTCCACCACCTACGCGCTGGAGGCCTCCATCTTCGCCACCGGCGCTGCCGTCCAGTGGCTGCGCGACGGCCTGGAGATCATCTCCGCCGCGGCTGACAGCGAGGCCCTGGCCGCATCGCTCGATTCCAACGACGGCGTCTACTTCGTCCCCGCTCTCACCGGGCTGGGCTCCCCCCACTGGGATCCCCACGCGCGCGGCACGATCGTCGGCCTCACCCGTGGCTCCACGCGGGCCCACCTGGCGCGCGCGACGCTGGAGGCGATCGCCTACCAGACCCACGACGCCGTGCGCGCGATGGAGTCCTCCTCCGGGCAGGCGCTCGGCGAGCTGCGCGTCGACGGGGGCGCCACCGCCAACGCCTGGCTGATGCAGTTTCAGGCCGACATCCTCGGCGTGCCCGTCGTCCTGCCGGAGACCTCTGAGACGACCGCCCTCGGCGCGGCCTATCTCGCGGGAGTAGGCGTCGGCCAGTGCACGCTCGCGGACATCGTCTCCTCACGGCGCGAGCGCCTGCGCTACGAGCCGCGCATGTCCCCCGACGAGCGCTCCCAGCTGCTCGCTGGCTGGGCCGACGCGCTGGGGCGCACGCGTAACTTTGGTGGCCCTGCGACGTAATCCGCTCAGATGAACGATCTCGCACCGATGCGCGAACAGGTCTATGCCGACCCGCGGCCGAAGGAGTACTTCGACCAGTTTCACGAGCGCGCTCGCACGCGCGAACCGAACTGGGTCTATGAGGCCACCCGCATGGTCACCTCGCTGTATGCCTACACGCTGCTGCGTGTGCGCTCGATCTCCTCCGAGAAGGTTCCCGGGCGCGGCGCGGTCATCCTCGCACCCAACCACTTCTCGTTCATGGACCATTTTCTGATGGGCTGCTACATCCGCCGCAAGGTCCGGTTCATGGCCAAGTCGCAGCTGTTCTCGTTTCCCATGCGCTACATCTACAGCCCTGGCGGCGTGTTCCCCGTGCGCCGCGGCGCACGTGACGAGGAGACGTTCATCACAGCCGAGACGATCCTGTCGCGCGGGGGCGCGATCACGATGTACTGCGAGGGCGGACGCTCGCGCACCGGCCACCTGGCCACCCAGGCCAAGCGCGGCATCGGTCGCCTCGCCCTGGAGACGGGCGCGCCGATCGTGCCGATCGCGATCTACGGCAGCTCGCGCATCCGCAACTGGAAGCGACTGCGCTTCCCCAAGGTCACCGTCCAGTACGGGGACGCGATTCGCTGGGAGCCCATCGCCAACCCCACCCGCGAGCAGCAGCAGGCCGTCGCCGACGAGGTTCTCACTCGGATTCGCGCCCTCTACGCGGGCCTCGAGCAGCATGGTCGCAAGGGCGCTCTCCAGCGTGCTCGCGCCGAGCGTCGCTCCGAGCACACCGCACATCGCACCGCGCCCGCCTGAGCTGACGAGTGCCAGGTGGGGCGTGCTCTGCCGGGCGGGATAGGCTGCGCATCCGATGCCGACGGTCGCCTCTGAGCTGCTTCGTCCCGACCTCCTGCGCGAGACCTCGATCCTGATTGTGGGCGCGCCGTCGCGAGTCGCCGGCGAGCACCGCGCTGAGTCGTTTGCCGGCGCCGTGGGAGAGGCATGTGCGCAGCTTGGCTCCTACGCACATCCGTATGCGTACGGCGGCCCCGTCGACGAAGCGGCGATGGACGCCGCGGTCGCTTCTGCCGTCGAGTCGGGCGGGCTCGACATGCTGGTCGTGGACGGCGCCGCCCTGTTCGCGTCCGGAGGTCTGCGCGCGTGTCTGGACAGCGCTTGGGATGCGACACGGGCCGTAGTCAACCTCGCGTTCCTGCCCGTTGAGCCGAGCTCGCCCGCCCGACGGATCGTCTATCTGGCGCCGGCGCCGGGCGCGGGCGAGCAGGCCGACGCCGCGCGCGCCGGCCTGGAGAACCTTGCCCGTACGCTGTCGGTCGAGTGGGCGCGGCACGAGATCACGGTGGTGACGATCGCTCTCGGGGATGCGACCACCCCGGGCGAGGCGGCGGCGCTCACGGCCTACCTGGCCTCGCCCGCGGGGGCGTACTTCTCGGGCTGCCTGCTGGACCTGCGCGGAGTCTGATCGCCCGCGCCACAAGTCCTCGCGGGGATGATGACGGTCAGGCGGGGATGGGCCGGCGGACGCATCCGCGCGCGATCCTTGCGCGAGCGCTGCGCCGGCCCAGAGCCTTCAGCCCGTCATCCCTCCGAACAGCCCGCCGGTGATGTGCAGCGTCTGGCCGTGCACGTAGTTCGACCACGGCGTGCACAAAAAGAACACGCCTCCTGCCGCCTCCTCCGGGGTGGCGGGGCGGCCGAGGGGGATCAGCATCGAGGCCATCTGGCGCATCTGCTCGGGGATGCCGAGCTGCACCTGCTCGCCGCCGATCTCCATCGTGTTCTCGTCGACCTTGGCCTGGGTCAGGCGCGTGTCGATGAAGCCGAACGCGACAGCGTTGACGTTGACTTTGAACTGACCCCACTCCTTGGCGATCGTTTTGGTCAAGCCCACGACGCCCGCCTTGCCGGCAGAGTAGTTGGCCTGGCCGGCGTTGCCGAACGTGCCCGAGGTGGAGGAGACGTTGACGATCTTGCGGAACACCTCGCGGCCTTCCTCGCGCTCCTTCTTGGCGGGCTCGCGCAGGTGCGGCGCGGCCGCGCGGATGACGCGGAACGGGACGACCGTGTGGATATCGATCATCGCCTGAAACTGCTCGTCGGTCATCTTGTGCACCGGCGCGTCGATCGTGTAGCCGGCGTTGTTGACGATGATGTCGATCTTGCCGAAGGCGTCGACCGCCGTCTGCACGAGCTGGTCCGGGACGCCCGGCTTGGTGAGGTCGCCCGCGAACACGGCCGTCTCCCCGGCGATCTCGCCCGAGGCCTGCTCGGCGATGTCGCCGTCGAGGTCGTTGATCAGCACCTGCGCGCCCTGTGCCACGAGCAGCTCGGCCGTCGCGCGTCCGATCCCGCGCGCCGAGCCGGTGACGATCGCCGCCTTGCCGTCGAGTACTCCCATAGTCGTTGCTTCTCCTCTGGTCGCCTGTCGTTGTTGGGCCGGGAGGTTATCCGTCCGGGGTCACCGGCGAGAGACATGCCGGGCGCGGGTCGCGGGCGTGGAACAGGGGGAGGGGTATCGATGGCGGTCGGGCGGGCGGCTCAGCCGGTGATGATCACGCCGAAGTCCTGCGTGTAGATGCCGCCCGCCTGGCCCTCGCTGCGCGAGGCCGGGGGGTGGGAGGAGACGCCGATGCCGGTGTCTCTGTAGTTGGGGTCGAGGATGTTGGCGCGGTGATCGGGCGACTGCATCCAGCCTTCGACGATCGCCTTGGGCGTCGCCAGCCACAGCGTGCCCCAGGCGATGTTCTCGCCGATCTCATAGCCGATCCTCGAACTGTAGATGTACCCGTCGGCGCGGATCCGGCTCAGCGGCGTGCTCCCGCCCGGGCCTTCGTGGCTGAAGTAGTCGTTCAGGGCCATGCTCTCGCTGTGGCCCTGGGCCGCGTGCTGCAGCTTGCCGTTGAGCTTCAGCGCCCGCTCGCCGCGCGTTACGCGTTCGCGGTTGATCAGGCACAGGGTCGCTTCGCGCACGGCTTCCAGGTCGTCGGGTCCGGGCCTCAGGGTGGCGCCCGCGCATGCGCCCGTGCCCGTATCCGCGTGGCGGGCGTCGTTGCGAGGGGGCTTGTGCGCGGCCCGTGGATGGCGGGCCGAGCGCGTGCGCTTGTGGCGCGTGGCATGGCGGTGGCGCCGCCGCGCGTGGGTAGCGTGGTGACGCCGGTGGGCGGCGTGAGCGTGTTTGCGGGCCGCGTGCGCGCCGGCGCCCGCGGGGACGGCGATTGCGAGCAAGACGGCAGCGGCGAGCGCTGTGAGCAGACGAGTCACACAGCTGGAATCGGACGACGGCTGCTGCGCCTTGAGGCTGCCCGATGGGCCTGGACGGATTCTTGCAGTCCCTACAGAGCCGCCGGGGCCTCCAGGATGCGCCCGAGGATCTCGCGCATGATCTCGTCGCTGCCGCCGCCGATCGGCCCCAGGCGCGCGTCGCGAGCGGCGCGCTGCACCCACACCTCGCGCATGTAGCCGGCGCCGCCGTGGATCTGCAGGCACTCGTCCATCAGCTCGAAGCAGGCGCGCTGGGTCAGCAGCTTGGCCATCGTGACCTCGCGCAGGGGTTCCTCGCCCGCGACGAACCGGCGCAGCGCGTCGTAGGTCACGCAGCGCGCGGAGTAGGCGCTGGCGGCGAGGTCCGCGAGCTTGTGCCGGATGACCTGGTGGCCCGAGAGGGGCCGCCCGAACGCGGTGCGCTCGCGCGCGAACTCGGCCGTGCGCTCCCACGCCAGTCGCATCGCGCCGACGGCCCCGAGCGCCATCGCCAGGCGCTCCCACTGGAAGTTGGCCATGATCAGCTTGAACCCCCCGTTCAGCTCCCCGAGCAGGTTTTCCTCCGGCACGAACACGTCCTGGTAGGCGATCGTGGCGGTGTCCGAGGCATGCCAGCCGAGCTTGTCGAGCTTGGCCGAGGTGACGCCCTCGCCCCGGTCGACGATCAAAAACGAGATGCCATGGTGCCCGCCCTCGGGGGTGGTCTTGACGGCCGTCACGATGAACTGCGCGCGGACACCGTTGGTGATGTAGGTCTTCTCGCCGTTGACCACCCAGCCGCCGTCGACGCGCTCGGCCGAGGTGCGCAGCCCGGCGACGTCCGAGCCCGCGCCGGGCTCGGTGATGCCGAGCGCGCCGATCAGCTCACCGCGAATCGCGGGCACGAGGTAGTCCTGCTGCTGGGCGTCGGTGCCGAACTTCCAGATCGGCGGGGTGGCGATGTTGACGTGCGCCCCGATCCCCGCCGCGGTGCCGCCCGATCCGATACGGGCCATCTCCTCGCAGAGGACCGCCTCGTGCAGGTAGTCGCCGCCCTGCCCGCCCAGATCGATCGGGTACTTCAGCCCGAGCAGGCCCTGTGCAGCGAGCTTGGGAAAGACCTCGTCGGGGAACCACTGCTCGTCCTCCCAGGTCTGCGCGTGGGGCGCGAGCTCGCGGTCGATGAACCCGCGGATCGACTCGCGCAACTCCTCGTGCTCCTCTGAGAACGGCGGCTGGGTCACAGCCCGTACGAGCGCCCGATTACCTCGAGCATGATCTCGTCGGTGCCCGCGCCGATGCGGTTCAGACGCATGTCGCGCCAGACGCGCTCGACGTTGTACTCGCGCATGTACCCGGCGCCGCCGTGGATCTGGATGCACTCGTCGGCGACTTCGCACGCGACGCGGGCGGAGTGCAGCTTGGCCATCGAGATCTCGCGCACGGGGTACTCGCCGTTGGCGAACCGCCAGGCGGTGACGTACACGAGCTGGCGCGCGGACTCCAGTTTGGTCGCCATCTCGGCGAACTTATGCCGGATGACCTGGAAGTGGCCGATCGCTTTGCCGAACGCTTCGCGCTCTTTGGCGTATTCGAGTGTCCGATCGAAGCATTTCTGCGCGCCCGCGACGCACCCGGCGGCGCCGATCATGCGCTCGCCCTGGAGCTCCCACATGATGTGGTAGAAGCCCTTCCCCTCCTGCCCGAGCATCGCCGACGCCGGCACGCGCACGTCCTGAAACGCCAGCAGAGCGGTGTCGGAGGCGTGCATGCCCATCTTCTTGAGCTTCTGCTCGCGGATCACGCCCGGTGCGTCCATCGGCACGAGGAACAGCGTGAAGCCGTCATGGGTGGGTGGGCTCGAATCAACGTCGGTCTTGGTCACGAGCACGATCACGTCGGCGCGGTGGCCGTTGGTGATGTATGTCTTGGAGCCGTTGATCACGTAGTCGTCGCCGTCGCGCACCGCTCGCGTCTTGATCCCGGCGACGTCCGAGCCGGCGTCGGGCTCGGTGATGCCCAGGCACAGGATCTTCTCGCCCTTGATCGCCGGAACCACCCACTCCTGCTTTTGCTCCTCGGTGCCGAACGCGAGGATCGGCGGCATCGCCATGTCGGTCTGCACGGCCAGGCCCATCGACAGGCCGCCGCAGTTGGCGTTGGAGATCTCCTCGGCGAACACCATCGCCGAGAAGTAGTCCCCGCCCTGCCCGCCGTAGGACTCGGGCTTGTCCAGGCCCAGGAATCCGAGCTCGCCGGTGCGCTTGAACACCCAGTCGGGGAACGTCGTCTCCTCCCACTCGTCCGCGTGCGGCGCGAGCTCTTTGATGGCGAAGTTGCGAACCGACTCGCGCAGCTGTTCGTGCTCGTCGGTGAAGATGAAGTGCTTGCGCGCGGCGTTGAAGTCGGGCTTGCGCACGCTCTCGGCGGTGGCGGCCATGTTCGGGCGGTCTCCTCGGTGTGGGGGCTGGGGCTCGGTCTATGTGCGGAATGCTCGGACGGGTTCCCGCACGCGCCTTACGGCGCGAACCGTGCTCCACGGAGGCTAACGCAGCGCGGCCTCAAAGTAAAAAGCAGCGCTGCTTGCTTTCTGCGATCGCGTCAGGCGGCAACGCCGTGGGGCCTGCTCGATGTGGGCATCGCGGCGATCAGCTCGGCGGGCAGCATCTTCGAAGCGCCCCATATCTCAAAGCCCATCAGGTGGCCGTCGTCCGGATGGCGTTCGATCAGGCCCCAGGAGTGCCTTTCACCGACGGCGCGCCCATTCTCGAAGGAAATCAGCGCGATATCGACTTCGGGATCGTAGTGCGTGTGCGGCTCCATGATGTCTCCAGGATACTCGTTGGATTGGGTTTCAGAAGTCCCACAAACTGACGATCCGCACCGTTGTGTGGTCACCGCCGTGAGGATGGTCGTAGACGACTTCGAAGCGTCGTCCATCGACCAACAGGCCATGGACCAGCCAGTCTGCCTCGCCGGGGTTGATCTGACGGTCGATGTGCCCGTCGCGGATCGCACGCTCCACCGCGACGCGATCAAGCAGTCGTTTGCCGCGCTTGTCCTCGGCGTGGAACGTCCAGATGAAGCGTTCGATCGGCATCTCCCACGAACCTACGCCGCGCTTGGGACGGTACTCTCTCGGTTGGGGGCTTGACAGGCGGGTTGGGCTTGAGCTATGTTGTGTCTGTTGTGTGCGTCCTGTCATGTGGTGGGGCGTTTTGGGAGACATAGGATCGGGTTGGGTCGGATCTTTTGGGCCGGCTTCAGCGCAAACGGGGATTCTTGGGAGAGGGACCGGGTCAGAACGATGAGGGAGTTGTTTTTCGCGTGAGCTCGGGTTTGATCAGCGTGATCGGGAGTCCCTGCGTGGTTGTCACGCCCGTAGGTAGATGTGTCAGCAGCGCTGACTCATCTCTCTCTCTCTCTCTCTCTCTCTCTCTCTGGCCCAGTAGCGCCCCTGGTCTAACCGCCAGATCGCGCCGGGCTGTAAGTCCCTTAGTAGGGAAGGGAAAGGCCTGCCACCCGTGCGGTGACGATCGCCATCCGCGCGGTGTAACGCGAGACCGGACGCGCAATTACAAGGGATCGATCGGCCGGCAAGCCCACTGCGAGTCGGTCTGTCGTGCGCCTGGAGGCGTAGCTGAAATACAGCACGCTTCTTTTTCTCGTCGTCCTTGGTTGTTCGCGGGTAGTCGCGTTACGCTGGCGGTCTGTCGCGCGCCTGGAGGCGTAGCTTGATCACCAAGCGCTCGCATTCTGTGCATCGCGCGAGTCCGGTGCGTGGTGAGACTCCGCGTGGTCGTGTGGTGGAGATCCAGCGCTCACGGTTGCTGGCGGCGGCGTTGGGTGCGATCGAGGAGTTGGGTTATCCGCGGGTGACGGTGGCGCATGTCGCGTCGCGTGCGCGGGTGTCACGTCGCACGTTCTATGAGCTGTTTGACAATCGCGAGGATTGTCTGCTGGCGGCGTTGGAGAGCGTTGTCGAGATGGTCGGCGATGAGCTTGCCCGGGCCGACTTGGATGGCCTTGCTTGGCGTGAGCGTGTGCGTACGGGCTTGTGGACGATCTTGGTGTTCTTTGAGCGCGATCTTGGCCGGCGCGGGTGTGTGTGGTGCAGGCGTTGCGTGGCGGCCCGCGCGTGCTGGAGCGTCGTGAGGAGGTCTTGGCGGGGTTGGCGTGTGTCGTTGACGCGGGTCGTGTTGAGAGCGCTCGCGGTGTCGAGTGCCCGCCAGTGACCGCCGAGGGCCTTGTCGGCGCGGCCTTCTCGATCGTATACGGCCGGTTGTTGCATGGTGACCGCGAACCATTGACGGGTCTGCTCGGGGAATTGATGGGCCTGATCGTGTTGCCCTATCAGGGTCCTGCGGTGGCGCGTCGTGAGAGAGCGCGTCCCGTGCCCGCTGTCGAGAAGCGCAAGCCGCAGTCGCATGCCATGCCTGCAAGTGAGCTTCCAGCCCTCCGGGTTTACGTTTGCTCCCGAAGAAGCCCACAGTCAGGCCGATGAACCCGCGGGTTATGAATCTGTGCTGCGTATCCCTCAGACCGAGACGCCCGCAACGCTGGCGACACCCCCGTTGAAGACAGCGGTCGTGACGCTCCCGCCGGGCGTGGCGGTCTCCCCGTCCGCCGCTGACGGTCTCGTGGGCTGTCAGGAATCGGGATCGGAAGGGATGAACTTCGAAAGCGGCCTTCCCGGTCATTGCCCGGCGGCGTCGAAGGTCGGACAGGTCGAAGTCGTCACTCCCCTGCTTGAAGAACACCTGACCGGCAGCGTGTTTGTCGCGCAACCGAAGTGCGGCGGCCCAGGGCAAGCAGAATGCTCTGAAGAAGCCGCAGAAACCGGTGGGATCTTCGCGATCTATATGGAAGTCGGCAGCGAAAACACTGGTATCCATGTCAAGCTGAAGGGCAAGGTCGAAGTCGGCGGCAACGGACAGTACAGCCAGACACACGGTTTGGCCCCCGGCCAGGTCCGCACAAGCTTCATCGAAACACCGCAGGTAGCCGTCTTCAGCGAACTGCGACTGAAGTTCAACAGTGGTCCCCGTGCACCGTTGGCGAACCCGCAGACCTGCGGGACGTTCACGACCAACGCGAACCTCGAACCATGGTCCGCGCCAGAATCCGGGCCCAACGCGATAGAGGAACCATCCTTCGGGATCACCGGCTGTGAAAACAGGTTCGCGCCATCGTTCGGTGCGGGCACGGTCAACAACCAGGCGGGCGGCTACAGCGCGTTCACGACGACGTTCACCCGCCAGGACCGCGAACAGGACCTTTCCGGTGTCACGGTCAACATGCCCGAAGGATTGCTGGGCAAGATCGCCGGCATCGAACAATGCCCCGAAAACGAAGCGAACGCGGGAACATGCGGGTCGGTAAGACCGGGATCACACATCGGCACGGCCACCGCGGCCGCGGGATCTGGCTCGCACCCCTTCTACCAGTCGGGCAACGTGTACCTCACCGGCCCGTACAAGAAACGCCCCGTTCGGCCTCTCTGTCGTGGTGCCGGCGAAGGCTGGCCCGTACAACCTGGGGAACATCGTGGTTCGTGCCGCGATCTACATCAACCCCAACACTGCTGCGGCGACGATCGTCTCAGACCCGTTGCCGCAAAGCATCGACGGTGTCCCGTTGCGCGTCCAGGCGGTCAACGTGACGGTAGGACAAGAAAACAACTTCACGTTCAACCCGACCAGCTGCGCCGAAAAGTCGATCGGCGCAACACTCACGAGCGCCCAGGGAGCCCAGGCGAACGTTGCCAGTCGCTACCAGGCCGCGAACTGCGCGGACCTGCCGTTTAAACCGCAGTTCACGGTCAGCACGCAGGGCAAGACCAGCAAAGCCAACGGTGCCAGCCTGAGCGTGAAGATCGCCTACCCCTCAAGCGGTCAGGCGAACATCGCCAAGGTCGATCTGCAGTTCCCCAAGAGCTTGCCAGCCCGCCTGACCACATTGCAGAAAGCGTGCACCGAAGCGCAGTTCAACACCAACCCCGCGGGCTGTCCCGTGGCGTCTGACATCGCGACCGTGACGGTCCACACCCCGCTGCTGAACACCCCGTTGACGGGACCGGCGTACTTCGTCAGTCACGGCGGCGCGGCATTCCCCGACGTCGAGCTGGTCCTGCAGGGCGAAGGTGTCCTGTTGGTCGTGGATGGCAAGACGCAGATCAAGAAAGGCATCACGTACTCCCACTTCGATACGACCCCGGATGCGCCGTTCACCACGTTCGAGTTCAACGCGCCAGAGGGCCCGTTCTCGATCCTCACCGCGAATGGGAACCTGTGTACGCAGAAGCTGTTGATGCCGACGACGATCACCGGCCAGAACGGTGCCGTGATCGGCCAGAGCACCAGGATCGCCGTCACGGGCTGCCCGAAGGTCGTGCGCCATGAGCGCAAGAAGACCCACAAGAAGAAGAAGAAGAAGTGATGGTGGGTTCTTCGATGCGGTGCTGTGCAGGAGATGGAGGTAGGCCCTCCGTGGTCGCCTTGCAGGGGGAGGCCACAAACCACCCCAAGGTGCGCGGTTAAGAGCCGTGGTGCTGAGCGTTGTGGGAAAAGGCGTGTCTTTGAGCGCGTCAGGTGTGACCCAATGAAGGCGAACGAGAGTGAACCGCTGGTGAGTGTCGAAAGGCAGTAGATGACATCAAAACCGGGTGCATTGCTTTTGCCTCGGGATGAGTCTGGCGGGTGCCTGTTTATTGGCCAGATGGTGTCCGGCATGTAGGCGGCGCGAGCGTGGGTCAGGCTCTTGCATGGAACATGGGAACCTGTCGTTCTGCGGGACGATCAGCCGGGGGCCTTTGGCTTGCGGCTGGTTGTTTCAGGGAGGGCGCCAAGCGGACGAAACCGCGAGGCGCGAATTCCTGTTGTGGGGCACAGGGACGGACCGTCTCGTAGTAGTGATGAAGGTCCTGTAATGGGACTGGAGCGAAGGGGACGGGCCATTCAGGCGAGGTTGTTGGTCAACCACGAAGTGTGTGGGATGAGCCGATGGTTGAGTCAAAGTCGAAGGTGAAGTCGTTTGTTATCTCTAAGAAGGTTGTTTTGGAAGCCTGGGAGCCGTGAGGGCAAACCAGGGCGCTGCTGGTGTTGACGGGAGTCGGTAAAGGATTTTGAGAGGGACCTTACGGGGAATCTCTATAAGGTCTGGAATCGGTTGTCCTCGGGGTCGTATATGCCGCCGGCGGTGCGGGCGGTGCAGATACCGAAGAAGCATGCGCTAGGGGTCAGGACTCTTGGTGTGCCCACTGTCGCGGATAGGGTCGCGCAAACGGTCGTTAGACGGTATTTGGAGCCGGGTGTGGAGCCGTACTTCCACCGGGATTCATACGGTTATCGACCGGGATGCTCGGCGTTGGACGCGGTTGGGGTTTGCCGGGAACGGTGTTGGAAATATGATTGGGTGATCGATCTTGATTACCAGTCGTTCTTCGACTCGATTGACCATGAGCTTGTGCTGAAGGCGGTAGCTGCCCACACCGATCAGCGGTGGATTCTCCTCTATGTGGAGCGGTGGCTGAAAGCTCCGATTCAACAGGAGGACGGCACGGTGTTAGCGCGAGATCGCGGGACCCCTCAAGGTTCTGCGATTTCCCCGGTGCTGGCGAATGTCTTCTTGCACTATGCGTTTGATGCGTGGATGGCACGGGAGTTCCCGACTGTCCCGTTTGAGCGTTATGCGGACGATATTGTCGTGCACTGCCATAGTGAGCGCCAAGCGCAGATCGTGCTCGATGCGATCACGCTGCGGATGGTGTCGTTGGGCCTGGAGCTGAATCCGGGCAAGACGCGCATCGTGTACTGCAAGGACAACAAACGCACGGGCTCTCATGAGCACGAGCGGTTTGACTTCCTTGGCTATACGTTTCGTCCCCGGCAGTCCCGCGGGCGGGGTGAATTGTTCACCAATTTCACCCCGGCGATCAGTGACGACGCCGCGAAGAGGATACGTCGAACGATCAGGCGATGGAGGATTCACATATGGAGCGGGACACCCCTCACGGAGATAGCACGAGAGATCAATCAGACCGTGCACGGATGGGTCAACTACTACGGGCGGTTCAACCCGTCCACGTTGGCCAGATCGCTCAGAAGCATCGACAAGTACCTGGTGCGATGGGCGATGCGCAAGTACAAACGACTTAAGCGGCGTCGCATGCGAGCATGGGAGTTCCTGGAGCGCGTGGCAGCACGCGAGCCAAAGCTCTTTGCCCACTGGCGCGTCGTCACACAAGCCAGCGACCGAATGGTGGGAGCCGTATGAATGGAGACGTTCACGTCCGGTTCTGTGAGAGCCAGGGGCTGCAATGCCCCTGGCCACTCGCCAAGGCCAAGGCGCTGACTCGGGCGCAGAAGCTCGCCAGGGCGTTGAAGGTGTGCCGCAAGACCCAGAGCAAGACCAAGCGCGCCAAGTGCGAACGGCAGGCACGGAAGAAGTACGGGCCGGTGAAGGCCAGGAAGAAGGGGAGGAGGTAGCAGCGGATCGGGTGCATCCCGCATTGGTATGCTGTGTGCATGTCGCAGATCGCGGTGCGTTTGACGGAGGAGCAGCTGCGTCTGCTGGATACGGCCGTGGCCGAGGGTGCGTTTCGTTCGCGGGCGGATGCGGTTCGGGCCGGGATCAGGCTGCTGGAAGGGACGTTGCGCGAGGCGCGGGTCGCGGATTCCTATCGCGTCGCGTACACGGCGATTCCGCTCACCGACGAGGAGGCACGCGTGCTCGACGCCGCGGCTGCGCTCGCCGGCGACGCGATGTCGTGATCGCTCGCGGCGATGTCTGGGACGCCGATCTCGGGCCGGTCCTCAGGCCGGTCGTGGTTGCGACCCGGGAGACGGCGATTCCCGTCCTGAGCCGTCTGACCTGCGTTGTCGTGACGAGCACGGTGCGTGGTCACGTGGCGGAGGTCGAGCTGTCGCGCGCGCATGGCGTGCGCGAGCCCAGCGTCGCGAACTGCGATTGGGTCGTAAACATCGCCAAGGACCGCCTCGTCCATCGCCGTGGCGCCCTGGACCCGTTCACGCTGCGCCGGTTGAACGCCGCGCTGGTGTTCTCCCTGGGCCTCGACGTATAGGGACGTTCGCGCCGGCCGGGGCCATCGGAGTTCGTGTCAGAGCCAGTGGCGCAGGCTTGTCGGAGTGGCCTCTGGGTGCTCCTCCAGTAACTGCTCGAGCGCCGTGACCATGCGGCCTATGGTTGCTGATCTGCTCCGCGGGCAGCTGCCACGCGGGACGAGCACGAGACCGAAGTGCGCGTCGCCGCGCTGGTCATAGCCGCCCGCGATGATGCTGAAGTCGTCGAGTCCTTCGCCGCCTGTCCGTGGGGATGAGAGTGGGGTCGAAAACGCTCTCTGCATGCGCACGCGCGTCGCCGCGGTCACTCGGCGTCTGCCTGCCCTGCGCCTGGTCTCGGCACCCTCTTCACGCCATCCGTGGATAGGATCACCTTCGTGGCCGAGCCCGTCCTCTTCGATCTTGCGGACGGCGTCGCCACGATCACGCTGAACGAGCCCGACACGCGTAACGCGCTCTCCGCGGAGCTGCTCCTCGGGCTGATCGACGCGTTTCAGCGCGCCGACGCCGACCCCGATGCGCGCTGCGTCGTGCTCGCCTCCTCGCACGAGCGGACCTTCTCCTCGGGCGCCAACCTCGGCGGGTTCGCGGGCGACGTCCCGCTCGTGCACAAGCACTTCGCCTCGGAGCGCTTCGTCTCGCTCTTCAGGCTGATCGGCTCGCTGACCAAGCCGACCCTCTGCGCGGTGCGCGGGCACGTGCTCGCTGGCGCGCTCGGCATCGCGCTGGCGTGCGATCTGATCGTGGCATCCGAGGAGGCCACCTTCGGCACGCCCGAGATCAACGTCGGCGCCTTCCCGTTCATGATCATGGCGCTGATCTACCGCAACGTCCCGCGCAAGCGCGCGTCCGAGCTGCTGTTGCTGGGCGAGCGCTGGTCTGCCCAGGAGGCGTTCGCGGCCGGGATCGTCAACCGCGTCGTCCCCGCCGGCGAGCTCGATGCGCTCGTCGCCGACTGGTCGGCCAAGCTGGCCGCCAAGTCGCCCGTGATCATGCGTCTCGGCAAGGAAGCCATGCGCCGCCAGCTCGACATGCCGCTCGACGACGCGCTCGACTATCTGCGCGCCCAGCTCTCGCTGGCGCTCTCCACGGAGGACATCGTCGAGGGCGTCACCGCCTTCTTCGAGAAGCGCGACCCGCAGTGGCAAGGCCGCTGACCCGGCAAGCAAGCAGCAGGCTCTTTACTTTCCGCATACTGTCGATGCGATTAGGATTGGCCGGTGGCCGCGTCTTCCACGGAGTCCAGCCTGCTCCGCCCCCTGGTCGAGGATCTCGAAGCTCGCCGCGCGCAGATCATGCTCGGCGGGGGGCAGGACAAGATCGACCGCCAGCACGAGAAGGGCGCGCTGACCGCGCGCGAGCGCATCGCCCTGCTCGTCGACGACGGCACGTTCGTCGAGCTGGGGATACATGGCCGCCCGCACACCTCCCAGCGCGCGATGGACGGCGTCGACGCTCCCGCCGACGGCGTCGATCACCGGCTACGGCAAGGTCGACGGACGCCTGACGGCCGTGTGCGCGTACGACTTCACGGTCATGGCCGGCTCGATGGGGATGACCGGTGAGTTCAAGGTCACACGCCTGCGCGAGCTGGCGCTGACAAAGCGCATCCCGTTCGTGTGGCTGCTGGACTCCGCCGGCGCGCGCGTGCAGGAGGCGGCCGGCGCGATGTTCGCCGGCTCCGGGCACCTCTTTCGCGAGGAGGTGATCATGTCCGGAGTGATCCCCCAGGTCGCCGCGCTGATGGGGCCGTGCGCCGCCGGGACCGCCTACATCCCCGGCCTGGCCGACTTCGTGCCGATGGTCAGGGGGCGCGGCTCGATGGCGCTCGCCGGTCCCCATCTCGTGCGCGCCGCGATCGGCGAGGACGTCACCCAGGAGGAACTGGGCGGCTCGCGCGTGCACTGTCGCAAGTCGGGCGTCGGCGACATGGAAGTCGCCTCCGACGAGGAGTGCATCGAGCAGGTCAAGGCCTACCTCTCCTTCATGCCCCAGCACTGCGAGGCCCCGCCGCCCGTGCGGGCGGTCGGCGACCCGATCGACCGGCGCGAGGATGTCGCTGCTGGACATGCTGCCCGCTTCCAACCGCACGCCGTATGACATGTACGAGGTCATTCGCGCGATCGTCGACGACGGCGAGTACTTCGACATCAAGGGCCAGTGGGCCAAGACGATCATCACCTGCCTCGCGCGCTTCGGCGGGCGCCCCGCCGGGATCGTCGCCAACCAGCCCCGGCAGCTGGGCGGCATCCTCGACAACGACTCCGCCGACAAGGCCGCGCGCTTCGTCAACCTCTGCGACGCCTTCGCGCATCCCGCTCGTGTTCCTGCAGGACGTGCCCGGCTTCATGGTCGGCACCAAGGTCGAGGCCGCCGGCATCATCCGCCACGGCGCGAAGATGCTGCACGCGGTCGCCGCCGCGACCGTCCCCAAGATCACGGTGATCACGCGCAAGGCCTACGGCGCGGGCTACTACGTGATGTGCGGCCGCGCCTACGAGCCCGACCTGATCGTCGCCTGGCCGTCGGCCGAGATCTGCGTGATGGGGGCGGAGGGCGTCGTCGAGATCGCGTTCCGCCGCCAGGTCGACGAAGCCGAGGACCCCAAGGCCAAGCGCGCCGAGCTGATCGAGGGCTTTCGCAACATCTTCGACGTCTACATCGCCGCCGGCAACGACCTGATCGACGACGTCATCGACCCCCGCGACACCCGCGAGACGATCTGCAGGGCGCTGGAGATGTCCGCGGGCAAGAGGGTCGAGCGGCCGTGGAAGCGCCATGGGGTGGTGCCGGTATGACGACCATGCCGCATGCGGCATGGTCCACGGCCCGCATGCGGGCCTGTGCGGGGCGCGCATGCGCGCCCGTTCGACGTCGCACATGTGCGACGTCGCCAGTCGGCGCATGCGCCGACTGGAACAACACGAACGGAGGCTACGTGAGCGTCGAGGACCCTGTAGTTCTCACCTGCGCGATCTCCGGTGTGCTCGCCAACCGCGAGCAATGTCCCGCCATCCCCTACACCCCGGCTGAGTACGCCGCCGAGGCGCGGCGGATCGTGGACGAGGGCGGCGTGATGATTCACATCCACGCGCGCACACCCGACGGGCGGCCGAGCTTCGAGGTCGAGGACTACCAGGCGATCTCCGACGCGATCCGCGCGGAGGTGGGGGACGCCGCGATCGTCAACTTCTCCACGGGCGCGGTCGGCGTGTCGGTGGAGAAGCGCGTCGCCTATCTGCGCGCGTGCCGGCCGGAAGTGGCGGCGCTGAACATGGGCTCGATGAACTACGCCAAGTATTCGCGCTCGCGCAAGGACTTCGTCTTCAAGATGGTGTTCGCCAACCCGTTCGAGGAGATCGTCGCGCTGCTGGAAGCGATGAACGAGCTTCAGATCAAACCCGAGCACGAGTGCTTTGACATCGGTCACATCGGCTCGCTGGAGCCGCTGATCCATATGGGCGTGCTGCATCCCCCGCTGCACGTGGACTGCATCATGGGCGTCACCGGCGGCATCCCCCCGAGCGCGCGCAACCTGGCGGCGATGGTCGACAACATCCCCGCGGGCTCGCACTGGGGCGTGATTGGCATCTCTCGCCAGCAATGGCTGCTCGTCGCCGCTGCGCTGACCCTCGGCGGCTCGGTGCGGGTCGGTCTCGAGGACAACCTGTACCTGCCGACCGGGGAGATGGCCGGCTCCAACGGCGAGCTGATCGCACAGGCACGTCACATGGCCGAAGAGGTCGGCCGCCGTCCTGCGACCGTCGCCGAGGCCCGCGCGATGCTGAACATCGCGCAGCGCGAGGGAGCCGCGGCGTGAGCCTGCCGCTGGAGGGCATTCGCGTGCTCGACCTGTCGCGCCTGCTGCCGGGCGGGTTCTGCTCGCTGCTGCTGGCCGACTTCGGCGCGGACGTGCTGAAGGTCGAGGACACCGGCATGGGCGACTACATCCGCTGGTCGCCGCCCTACGTCGAGGGCGTGCAGGACAGCGCCAAGTCCGCGCTGTTCCTGTCGCTCAATCGCAACAAGCGCTCGATCCGCCTCGACCTCAAGCACGAGCGCGGGCGCGAGGCGCTGCTGGCGCTCGTGCGCGGGTACGACGTCGTGCTCGAGTCCTTTCGCCCGGGCGTGCTCGACCGGCTCGGCGTCGGCTACGAGCGCATGCGCGAGGTCAACCCGGGCATCGTCTACTGCGCGATCTCCGGCTACGGTCAGTCCGGGCCCAAGCGCGAGGCCTCCGGCCACGACATGAACTACCTCGGCCTCGTCGGGTTGCTCGGCCTCACGGGCGAGCGCGGCGACGGGGCGGGTGGGGCTCCCATTCAAGCCGCGGGGCAGATCGCCGACCTCGGCGGCGGCGCGCTGATGGCCGCGTTCGGGATCATGGCCGCGCTGCACGAGCGCGACGGCGCCCCCGCGCGTGGCGATCGTCCGGCCCGCCCCGGCTCCGGCGCCGGCCAGGTAGTGGACGTCTCGATGGCCGACGGCGCGCTGTCCTGGCTGGCGATGGTCGCCGCCGCGTACTTCGCCGACGGCACCGTTCCGCATCGCGGCGAGCTGCCGCTCGCCGGCTCGCTGGTCTGCTACCGGCCGTATGAGTGCGCCGACGGCTGGGTCACGCTCGGCGCGCTGGAGCCGAAGTTCTGGCAGGCGTGGTGTCGCGGCGTCGGCCGCGAGGACCTGATCGAGCGCCAGTTCGAGCGCCCGGGCTCCGATGCCCACGCGCAGGTGCAGGCGATCTTCCGCGCGCGTTCGCGCGCCGACTGGGAGGCGTTCGCGCGCGAGCACGACTGCTGCCTGGAGCCCGTCCTCGACCTCGACGAGGCGCTGCGCTCCGAGCTCGTACGCGAGCGCGAGATGGTCGTCGAGCTCGACCAGCCGGGCGCCGAGCGGCCCGTGCGCCAGCTGGGCATCCCCGTCAAGCTCGACCGCACGCCCGGCTCGCACGCGCGCCTCCCCGGCCCCGTCCTGGGCGAGCACACCGAGCAGGCGCTGCTCGAGGCCGGCTACTCCGCCGAGCAGGTCGCCGAGCTGCTGGCCGGCGGCGCGGCCGCGGGGCCGGCCGAGGCGCTGGCGGATCGCGCCGCGTTTCGGGTCTGAGGGAGCATCGCCGGGGTGAGCGCTGCCGCGCGCGTGGGCTTTGCTGGCGCCGCCGGCAGCCGGGCTACCACTTCGCGCGGTGGTGCTCCACCACGCCCAGCCCGCTCGCGAGCCTGACGTTGCCAGGCAAGGTCCCGGCGAACGTGCCGAACGGCGCCGTGTAGTCGCTGCTGACGATCAGCAGGTTCTCTCTGTGCGTGCGCTGCGCCTCCGGGGCGAAGCGCAGCCGCGAGCCGTCCTCGGCGACGATCTCGCTCAGGTCCGCGGCAAATCGCACCGGCGCCGCCTCGCTGGGCTCGCCGTCCACCCACACCGCGCGCTCGCTCCCGGTCGGGGGGTCGTTCACGCCCGCCACAAGGTTCCAGGCGAGCGGTAACCCCTGATCGCTCGTGCCCACCCCGGCGCTCCACCACCACTCGGTATGCCGGGCGTGATACCCGGCCGTGTCGTCGATCACCGCCAGCGCCTCGATCTCCCGCGTGGGACCTCCTTCGAGCGCGAGCGTCCCGTGCGCGCGCACGCCGGCCTGCTTGCGCGTCCACACCTGGCCGTCGCCGTGCTGGCACCTGGCCTGGATGCCGTCGTCTTCCTCCAGGCTCAGACGCAGCTCCACGCCGCCGTCGCGCACCCGCACCAGGCCGGTCTGGGTTTCATCCCCGTCCGCGTCTGCCCGCGCGCTGCCGGCGACGAGCTCGACCGCGCCGATGCGCCACGGCAGCACGTGCGTGCGCTCGCGCAGCCCTCCGCCGCTTGACCCTCCATCGCTCGAAGATCGACCGCCGCGCGTGTACGCCGCCCAGAACGACTGCCTCGCCGGTCCGACCTGTGCGAGCGCAGCGCAGGCCATCAGCTCCTCGCAGAACACCCCCACGTAGCGCCACCGCTTCAGGGGCCGTCCGCCGCGGAACAGGGGCAGGCGGGCGCCGCCGGCGGTCGGATCGCGTGTCTGCAGAGCTATGCTTGACGCTGTTGACTGACTGGTCAATCTATTGTTCCATGGGTTGGTACTCGGCCTGCGGAGGAGGATGTACACGTGAAGGTAGCCGCCGTCCAGCTCAACAGCACCGCCGACTTCGACGCGAACCTTGCTACCGCCGATCGTCTCACACGCGCCGCCGCCGCGGATGGAGCGCAGCTGATCGTCCTGCCCGAGAAGTGGACGGCGATCGGCTCCGACGAGCAGCTTCGCGCGGCGGCCGAACCGCTCGACGGGCCCGCCGTCTCGTGGGCGCGCGCGACCGCGAGCGAGCTGGCGGTCGACCTCGTCGCCGGCTCGTTCATGGAGCGCATCCCCGGCGAGGAGAAGCTCGCCAACACCTGCGTGCACGTCGCCGCGTCGGGCGCGGTCGGTGCGATCTACCGCAAGCTGCACATGTTCGACGTCTCCATCGACGGTCGCTCCTACCGCGAGTCCGACATCGAGCTCCCCGGCGATGAGATCGTGCTCGGCGAGACCTCCGCCGGCGTCGAGCTGGGCCTGGCGATCTGCTACGACCTGCGCTTTCCCGAGCTGTTCCGGATCCTCGCCGTCCGCGGCGCGCGCATCCTCGCGCTGCCCTCCGCGTTCACGCTGCCCACGACTCGCGACCACTGGGAAGTTCTCGTCCGTGCGCGCGCGATCGAGAACCAGGCGTTCGTGATCGCCGCCAACCAGGTCGGCCCGCACCCCGGCGGCAATCGCTCCGGCGGGCGCTCGATGATCGTCGACCCCTGGGGCGTCGTGCTCGCACAGGCTCCCGACGGCGAGCACCACATCGTCGCCGACCTGGACCTCGAGCGCCAGCTTCAGATCCGCGCGCAGCTGCCCGCGCTCGCCAACCGCCGCCCGGAGGCCTACAGCTGGCCCGAGCCGGCCGACGCGACGGGCGGGGCGGGGGAGACGGCCACGGGCAGGGCGGCGACGACGGACACCGCGGCGACGACAGACACCGCGGCGACGGCGGCCGGCGCCGATGCCCGGAGCGCGGGGCAGACCCGGTGAGCGCCACACGGGCAAAGACCGCCGCCGACAAGCGTCGCGCGATCCTCGACGCGGCCGTGTGCGTGTTCGCGCGCCAGGGCTTTCACGCCTGCCGCGTGGCCGACATCGCCGACGAGGCCGGCGTCGCCTATGGCCTCGTCTACCACTACTTCGCCTCCAAGGACGAGATTCTTGACACGCTGTTCCTCGAGCGCTGGGCGATCATGCTCGAGACGATCCGCCAGGTCGACGCCCAGCAGATCCCCGCGCGGGACAAGCTGGCCGCGATCGCCTCGTTCATCATCGACTCCTACAGCCACGATCCCGATCTGATGAAGGTGATCATCGTCGAGGTCACGCGCGCGGCGAACTCGTTCGGGCAGACCCACCTGGCCCAGATCCGCGAGGCGTTCACACTGATCGCCGAGATCGTCACGACCGCGCAGGCCGACGGCGAGTTCAAGTCCGAGATCTCGGCCGAGTTCGCGGCGATCGCCTTCTACGGGGCGATCGAGCAGGTTCTGACCGGCTGGATCTTCGGCCTGCTGCCGCGTGGGGAGACCCATTACGAGCAGGCCAAGCGCCTGGTCGTCGAGACGGTCTGCGGCGGATTAGAAAAAGGACGTGTCCCCCCAGAGCAATAGACTGCCGTAGAGACGACTATGGAGAACGATGTGATCAAGCGCCTGATGTGGTCCGGCATGCTCGCGGGGATCGGCGCGCTGTCGAGCGTTATCGCCCACCGGATCGCCGCGGGAGTGTGGCAGCGCCTGTTCGACGAGGAGCCGCCCGAGTGAGCGATCCCTCTCGGCAACGGGCACAGCGGCGGCGGCGACATACCCCAGGGCGATGTTCCCAAGGGCATCGCCACCGCGATCGCCGAGGTCTCCGAGCGCGCGACGCTGCTCGTCCGCGAGGAGATCGAGCTCGCCAAGGCCGAGGTCGCCGAGAAGGCCACCAAGCTCGTCAAGGGCGCCGTCATCGGCGTCGCCGCCGGGATCTTCGTGGTCACCGCCCTGTTCTTCGTGTTGATCGGCTGCGCCTGGCTGCTCTACTACTACCTGCCGATCGGCAACCAGTTCACCTACTTCTGGGGCTTCTTCGCGATGGCCCTGATCCTGCTCATCCTCGGCCTGATCGCCGGCCTGATCGCCGCCCGGGCGGTCAAACGGGGCGCTCCCCCCACGCCGGACATGGCGATCGAAGAGGCGCGCCGAATCCGCGACACCGTCTCTTCGGATGCAGAGGAAAAGGCGCGGGCACGCCCGACGCGACCGGGCGCCCCCGGCTCATCACGCAAGCGCCGACCGAGAGGAAGCCGGCTGATGGCCCAGCGCTCACCCGCCGAGATCCGCAACTCGATCGAGGCCAACCGCAACGAGCTCGCCGTCTCGATCGTGCGCCTGCGCGGCGAGGTCACCTACCTGACCGACTGGCGCGGCCACCTGGAGCGCCACCGCAGTGAGGTCACCGCCGCGGCCGCCGTCGTCGGGGTACTGATCGCCGGACGCATGCTGCGCCGTCGCCGCAGCAGGCGCTGATCCATCCAACGCGCTCCGGCGGGCTGATGAGCAAGCGAGACCAGGACGCAGGGAGCGTGGCGTGCTCGGCACGCGAGCGACCGAGGACACCGTCTCGCGCTGGCCGAAACGGGGATGCAAGCCGAAGGCGAGTGTCTCCCGGCTTCGGTCAGCGGTCGCCCAGGAGGGTGCGCGGCACCGCGCCCACACCGATCAGGCCCGGGCCCGTGTACGTGCCGATCACCGGTCCCACCTCTGAGGTGAACACCGGCTCGGAGTCGAAGATCTCGCGGCAGCGCTCGATCAGACGCTCGGCCTGCTCGGTCGCCTGGATGTGCTGAACCACCCATCCGTCGGACCCCGCGTCGTGCAGCTCTCGCGCGTACTGCACCATCCGCTCGAACGCCCTGCCGGCGGTGCGCACACGCTCCACCGGGACGATCTCGTACTCCAGCGACAGGATCGGCTTGATCCGCAGCGTCCCGCCCAGCCACGCCTGCGCTTTGCCGACGCGCCCGCCGCGGCGCAGGTACTCGAGCGTGTCCAGGCAGAACCAGATCTTCAGGGCCTTGCGCGTCTCACGCACCCGCTCCACCACCGCGCCGCGGTCAGCGCCCGCCCTCACCGCCGCGCAGGCCGCGAGCGCCAGCAACCCCATCCCGCCACACGCCGTTTCGCTGTCGATCACCTCGACCCGCTCCTCCAGCCCGCGCTCGGACAGCAGGTCGTGCGCCTGCCGGGCAGCCTCGCACGTGCCCGAGATGCCGCCGGCGAGATGGATCGAGACGATGTCCCGTCCTTCCTGCAGCAACGGCTCCCACACGGCAAGGAAATCGCCGATCGAGGGCTGTGAGGTGGTCGGCAGCTCCGGGTCTGATCCCAGGCGCCGGTAGAAGCCGTCAAAGCCGTCCATCTCCAGCTCCCGCTCGGGCTGTCCCTGCCAGCCGACGTACAGGCTGACCTGGTGGATGCCCTGCACCTCCGCGAGCTGTCGCGGCAGGTATTGCGTGCTGTCGGTCACTACCGCGACGGGCGGGGTCATTCGCGGCGGACGCTACACCAATGGCCAGCCTCGGCGGGGTCTCGGTCTCGGGCTCGCGGCCCCTCAGCCGAGACGGTTCTCGACCGGTGTGAGCCCGGGCGCGACCGCCTCGGCCTGGTCTCGCAGCTCACGGGCGCTCGGTGCACCATCGTCCTCGACGCCGAGCGTCTGCGCCAGCTCGCCCGACTCGTACATCTCCGTGACGATGTCGCACCCGCCCACGAACTCGCCCCTGACGAACAGCTGCGGGATCGTCGGCCACTGTGAGATCGCCGACAGCTCTTCGCGGATGCGCGGGTCGGGCAGTACGTCGACCGCCGCAAACGGTGTCTCGAGGTCCTGCAGCATCGCCACGGTGCGCGCCGAGAAGCCGCACGCGGGCGCATCCGGCGTGCCCTTCATGAACAGGATCACCTCGTGCTCGGAGATCGCCTGTCCTATCGCGTCGCGAATCTGATTGTGCTCGGTGTCTGACATGGGCTGCTCCTGGCTAGGGTTCGTAGAGGAATAGGTTGGGGGCTGAGGAGGTCGGGCCGCGAGTGCCAGACGGTGCACACGAGCGGAGGCGTGCTCCCTCTCCCCCGGGATCGGCCAGCACGTCGAGCATCGTGGGTGGCGGCCCGGGTTGCTCAGGCACCAAGATATTCATCTACGGACCTCTTCATTGGGGGCTCTGGGTCTTCAGCGACAGCGCGTGTATGGGGCCGCCGATCTCTGCGCCGAACACCTCGTACACGAGCTTGTGCTGCTCGATGCGGCTGCGGCCCGCAAACGCCGCCGCAGTGACGGTCGCTTTGAAGTGGTCGCCGCCGCCCGTCCAGTCCTCGACCTCGGCCTGCGCTCCCGGGATCGCGGCCTCGATGCGCTGCTTGATCTCCTCGGCGTTTGGCATGCTCCAGGCAAGCTTAGAACACTCTCCATGCCCTCGCTATACTTTGGAAAGCAATGGTCACGATCACCGACACCGGCGCAGAGAAGGTCCATGAGTTCCTTGCCGCCCAAGAGGCGGATGTGAGCCTTGCCGGTCTGCGCGTCGGCGTGCGCGGCGGCGGCTGCTCGGGCTTTCAGTACCAGCTCGCCTTCGACGAGCAGCGTCCTGAGGACACCGTGTTCGAGTCTCATGGCCTGAAGCTGCTCGTCGACAACGACAGCCTGCCCTACGTGCGCGGCTCGGTCATCGACTATGAGGAGAGCCTCCAGGGAGCAGGATTCAAGGTCGAGAACCCCAATGTCGTCGCCGCCTGCGGCTGCGGCTCGTCCTTCCGCGTCGCCGAGGAGGAGCAGGTCTCCGCCGTCTGATGAACGCTGAGCGCGTAGGGTGCGCTCCCGGTGTCTGTTCTACCCGCCCGACTGCGAAGCTTGACGCCTGCCCGCCTGCGCGACGACGTCCGCCTGCGCGCGCTGGCGGTCGGCTGCGGGCTGATCCCGCCGCGCACGATGCACTCCGCCGAGGATGCCGCGGTGCTGCTGGAGGCCGCGCGGGGCGCGCGCCGTGTGGTCGAGATCGGGGTGTACGAGGGCTCCTCCGCGGTCGTCCTGTGCGGGGCGCTGCGCTCGGACGCGGAACTGCATCTGGTCGATCCCTTCGGCCGCCATCCCGACGCGCTGCCCTCCGGCTGGGGCGCCACCGAGTGGGCGACCCGGCGCGCAGTCTCGCGCGCGCTGCGCCGGCGCGGGCCGGGGGCGCCCACCGTTCACTGGCATGCATGCCTCTCCGCGGAGCTGGCATCGCGCTGGCAGGGCGGGACGGATCTCGTGTTCATCGACGGAGACCACTCGGAGTCCGGATGCGCGCTGGACTGGTCGGAGTGGCATCGGTTCGTCGCGCTCGGCGGCCATGTCGTCTTTCACGACGCTCGCGCCGACCGGCCCGGTGGGCGCGGCCTGCCCGGCCCCAGTGCGGTCGTCACACGCCAGTTTCGCTCCGATGACGGCGCGCCCGGCTGGGAGATCGTCGCTGAGGCCGACCGCACTGTTGCCGTACGGCGCGTGGCCTGAGCGTTCCGGCCGGCGTGGCGAGGGCGCCGGTGTGGCGAGGTCCGTTCGAGGCGGCGAGGGGAAGGGGAGGCAGTAACGACGAGGGAGTAGTACCAGCGGCGGTGGCGGAAGAATCGGCCTCCGAAGGTGCTGGCTTACTGCACGACGAGCGTCGCTTTCATGCCTTTTTCCTCGTGTTTGGGAAGCGAGCAGAACAGGGTGTAGCTGCCCGGGCGAAGGTTGAGCGTCAGGTCCGGGTGGGCGCCGGGCACGGTGTTCGGCAGCGAGCCCGCTTCGGCGCCTTCGGTCGGTTCGACCGCGTGCAGGTTGTGTTCGTCCTGGCCGTGATTTACGAATTCGATGATCACCTTGCCGGCGGGCACGCTCGTGCGCGAGAGGACGAAGCGGAACCCTTCGGTGTCCTCGGCCGTAACCTGCACGCGGGCCGGCGCAGCCGGGCCGTTGGGGGATTCCGTGGGTGCAGCTCCGCCGCCCGCGCCGGGAGGTGGCGTCCCGGACCCGGGTGTCGCGCCCGGTGTGCCCGGCGCCGTGCCCGTCGCCCCCGGGGCGCTCGCGCCGCCCGTCGCGCCCGAGCCGGTGGAGGCGCTCGGGTGGGTGTGCGCAGGGCGCTTGGTTGTGCCCCGCTTGTGCTTGTGGGGAGCCCTGCCGGCGCGTCTTGCCGGGCAGCGGTGGTGTCTTGCGTGCCGGCAGACCCTCGTCGTGCGAGCGAGGCGATGGCGTGCGCCTTGCCCTGGCGCGGCGAGTGCAACCGCGGCCGCCGCGCCGGCTACCACGCACAGCACGCAGGCCAGCAGCAACGAGAGCCTGCGTGCGCTCAACGAGACCCCGCGGCGCGCGCTTCGCCGGGATGTGAGACCCGACGGGCGCATCAACTCTTGATCAGCTGCGGTCGCGCGAACGACGCCGCTTCCGGGATCGACCACCGGCTTCGGTCTGGAACCACTGCTCCAGCAGCGAGCAGTACATCGCGCGGTAGTCCGAGGTGTTGACGAGGTTTTCGTTTTCGTCGAGTTTGCTCAGACCCGGGAATTCGCCGACCATCTTGCCGGCGGCGCTGCGTCCCGATCAGGAAGGCCACACCGGCGGCGCCGTGGTCGGTGCCCGAGCCGTTTTCCTGCGGGCGGCGGCCGAACTCCGACCACAGCTGGATCAGCACCCGGTCCGCGAGCCCGCGCGTTCGAGGTCGCGCTGGAACGCGAGCACCGATTCGACCGTCTCGCCGAGGTTCGTGCTCAGCGTGTCGGCCTCGTCGGAGTGCGTGTCATAGGAGCCGACGGCGCTCAGCGATGCGCATTTGATCGGCAGCCCGGCCTCGAGCATCGCGGCCAGCGCGGCCAGCCGTGCGGGGAATTCTCCGCCCGCCGCCGGGTAGGGCACCGTCGGTGTGTACGCGGTTTGCCTTGCGATTGCGACGAACGGCGGCCATCTGGTTGAGCACGATGCTCGTGTCCAGCGAAGCGCCGCGGGCCTGCGCTAGGCGGGCGAGGGCGCGTCCAGCGCGCCCAGTGCGCCGAACGTCCGCAGCGCGGGGTCGGTGAGCGGTTCGTCGAGGCCGTAGGCCCACAAGTTGTAGTCGGCCGGCGAGGACACCGCCGCCACCGGCACTTCGCGGTGGCCAGCGCCGGCGCGAGCGAGTAGTCCAGCGACAGGCCCTGCAGAGGGTTGCCGGGTTCGCCGGTCGCGTCGAGCAGAGCGCCCCATCCAGCCCGAGCGCGTCTTGGTGTTCAGCTCGCCCACCTCCCAGTAGTGGCGGCTGGTGAAGTGGCTCTCGTCCGGCGGGTCGTAGCCGACAGCCGGGAACACCGTCACCTTGCCCTCTTCGTGCAGCTTCGGCCAGGCCGCTCGGCCTGCGGATGCCACATCAGGCTTGGGTCCTCGGTGAACGCCTTCCCGGTCCTTCGGCAGGCCCAGCACGGGCGCAGTTCGTGGTACGCGCGCTTCCTTCGACCGGGGCGAGCACCGACAGCGCGTCCCAGCCGCCTTCCATGAAGATCGACACGAGCACCGGCTGGTTCGGGCGCGGCCGCCGCGGCCTGGGCGATGCCCTCTTCGAAGTGGCGCGGGCCGAGCATCGAGGCCCCGTACACCGAGAGCGCCGCGCCCGCCGAGCGCAGCAGGAACGCGCGCCGGTCCAGCCCCGTCCCGGCCGGCACCGGCATCCCCGGCTCGATCGAGGGCAGCCCCCGGCCCGCGACGGCGGCGCCGCGGCGCAGCAGCTGGGCGCGGTTGAAGTCGTTGCAAGAGCAGCTCTGGCATTTCAGCTCACCTCGGGGTCGTCGGGGACGGTCAGCTCACCTGCATGTCGGGAGAGGTGGCGATCAGCATCCGCAGCGCGTTCTGGCGCAGCGCCCGGTAGGGGCTCTGTTCCCATTCGCCGGCGTTTCGCTCAGGCACGTCTCCGCGAAGCGGCGATGCACTGCTGCGATTCGCCGGACAGCGGCGGGTCGGCCCAGTAGGCCAGCGCGCCGCCAGCGCCGTCGCGGGGTCCTCGGTCGGGTCGTATCCCGGGTTCCCTTCTGGGGGCCACGGGTCGGGGTAGGTCTTCTGCGTCACGTAGCTGGCGATTTCCCAGCGCGCCTTCGCCGTCGAGGTGTCAAGCCAGCGCGTGAAGTCCCAGCCCGAGACGTTGGGCGGGTAGAACAGCTGCTGGCCGGCGCCCGACGACAGCCACGCCCAGGCCGTCGTATCGATGGTCGGCCGATCGCCCGCAGCAGGCCCGCGTTGTAGACCACGGGCGGGGTCACCAGCTCGGGGCCCTCGTAGAGGTCGGGGTGCTGGAGGATCGCCTCCACGACCGCCTGGATGCT
>CAVUQT010000007.1:0-1370000 GCA_963743645.1 uncultured Solirubrobacterales bacterium
CCTGTACCTCGTGGCCAAGCTCGGCACGACGGCCCCGCCTTGGCTGAAGGCCGAGAAGAATCCCGAGCTGCGCGAGTCCGACGCATGAGCGCCGCGACCGCGATCATGGGCATCGCCGGGAGAGCGTCCGGCGTCGTCAGAGGCGCTGGCCGGATCGAGGCCGAGCATGAACAGAAGCGAGAAAGAGGAGTACCTCCGCGAGTACTCGATCCTGAAGTCAGAGGGCAAGCCGTTCTTCCCCTACGCGGTCGCCAAGGACTCGCTGATGGCGTGCGTGGTGATGGCAGTGATCATCACGATGTCGCTCGTGCTCGGCGCGGAGCTCGGCTCCAAGGCCAACCCGACCACGACCACCTATGTCCCCCGTCCCGAGTGGTACTTCTTCTTCCTGTTCGAGCTCCTGCGCGTGGTCAAGCCGCCGAGCCTCGTGCCGCTGGCGACGATCGGCGTGCCGACGCTCGGCATGATCCTGCTGTTCCTGCTGCCGTTCTACGATCGTCGCCCCGAGCGCCGCCCCGAGCGCCGGCCGATGGCGACCCTGACCGGGATCTTCGTGATCTGCGCGATGGCGCTGCTCACCTACGAGGGCGCCAACGCCGGCTCGCCAACGGCGATCGAAATGGCTACGCCAAAGCCGTGCAGCAGGCCGGCGGGCAGACGCTCGCCGAATTCGAAGCCGGCAAGCGGTCGTGGCTCAGTCGGGCTGCCTGGCCTGTCACAAGATCGGCGACAACGGCAACGACGGCCCCGGCCCGCAGCTCACGCACATCGCCTCGCGACTGCCCGCCAGGGAATCGCCCGCACGCTGGTGAATCCGACCGCGCCGATGCCGTCGTTCAAGAACCTGCCGCCGCAGAAGTTCAAAGCGGCCGTCGAATTCCTGTCGCAGCTGAAGTAGCCTCCTAGCGATGCCCGCTCAGCAAGGCGCCGGCGCCGGCCGATCTCCGATCGGCACCGGGCCGAGCGACACAGGGGGTTCTTCGCCATCCGACACGGCGTCGCGTGCGCCCTCGCCCGGACGCCTGGAGGCCGGCCAGGTGCGGACGATGTTCGACCGGATCGCGGGGGTGTACGACCCGCTGAACACAGCGATGACGGCGGGCCTGCACCACCGCTGGCGCGAGCGTGCGGCCGACCTCGCCCAGGTTGGACCGGGCAGCCGGGTGCTCGACGTCGCGACCGGAACCGGCGACCTGGCGATCGAGCTCGTCCGGCGCGTCTCACCGGGAGGCGAGGTGCTCGGCAGCGACTTCTCCGAGGCGATGCTCGCCCGTGCGCGCGCGAAGTCCGCGGCCGCGGATCCGGGGGGCGTTATGCCACGCTTTGAGTGGGCGGACGCGCTGGAGCTGCCCTACGCGGACGACTCGTTCGACGCCGCCACGGTCGGCTTCGGAGCGCGTAACTTCTCCGACCTGACCCGGGGCCTGGCCGAGATGGCGCGGGTCGTGCGACCGGGCGGCAGGGTCGTGGTCCTGGAGATGACCACGCCCACCAGACCTCCGCTGTCGATCTTCTACCGGCTGTGGTTCGACCGGCTCGTGCCGATGCTCGGTCGGCTGGTGGGGTCGATCGCCGTGCTGGCCTCGCGTCTGCGGGGCTCCACCGCAAACGCGACGATCGCTGATGCGTACGCGTACCTGCCCAACTCGGTCAAGCGCTTCCCCCGCCCGCCGCGCTCGCCGCCGAGATGGAGCGCGCAGGGCTGCGCGACATCTCCTATCTGCTCACGGCCGGGGGGATCATCGCGATCCACGCCGGCACGGTTCCCGTGGAAAGGTCATGAGGAGCGCGGTGGGCGGCACGGCTGCCAGGGACAGCGCGGGGGACAAGAGCGCCGCGGACACGAGCGCGGCGGACAAGGGCGCAGCAGACAAAAGCGCTGCGGACGTGGACGCAGTCGAGACGATCATGCGCCGCGGTGGCGACGGTCTGCGCGAGCGTATGCTCAAGACCGAGCTGCATCTCGAGCGGGTGACCGCCGAGGCCGGCGACCCGCTCGCCTCCCACGCCACAGCCACCGTCCTGGCCGGCGGCAAGCGGCTGCGCCCGTTGCTGGTCGTGCTCGCGGCCGAGTCCGCGGGTGGACCACTGCAAACCGTCGAGGGAGAGGAGCGCCTCGTGCGCGCGGCCGTGGCGGTCGAGCTCGTGCACTCGGCGACGCTCGTGCACGACGACGTGATCGACGGCGCCCAGCTGCGCCGCGGCCGCCCGTCGGTCGCCGCGGCCGCCGGTCGCAAGCTCGCGATCGCCACGGGCGACCTGCTGTTCTCGCGCGCATTCGCGGAGCTGGCGCGCAATGGTGACGACTCCCAGCTGCGCGCCCTGTCCGACGCCAGCTCGGCGCTGGCCGAAGGCGAGCTGCTGCAGCGCGAGGACGCCTACGCGGCGCACGTCGCGGTCGCGCGATATCTGCGCCGCTGCGAACTGAAGACCGCGGCGCTGTTCGAGGCCGCCTGCCGTCTGGGCGCGCTGGTGGCCGTCAAAGGCTCGCCGGCGCTCGCCGACGAGCTGGGCGCGTTCGCCCGGCGGATCGGTCTGGCGTTTCAGCTGCTGGACGACGTGCTCGACGTGTCCGGCCCGGTCGAGCGCACCGGCAAGGCCCGAGGCACGGATCTGCTCGACGGCACCGTAACCCTCCCGCTCATCCTCGCGCGCGAGCGCGACCCCGATCTCGCCGCGTTCGGTCTCGCATCGCTGCACGGACCCGAGCAGGCCGAGCAGCTATGCGATCGGATCGCCGCCACGGGCGCTCTCGACGAGGCCCGTGAGCGCGCGCTGGCGCTCGTCGCCGAGGCCAAGTCGGCGCTCCCGGAAAGCCTGCCGGACGGCCATGGCGCGGCCTTACTCGACCTCGTGGCGGATGCGGTCGTAGAGCGCTACCGCTGAGTGCCCTCACGATCGTAGAGCGCTGACGCTGAGCGCTCTCACGGTTTCAGAGCTCCGAGGCTCGTGAGCTAGAAGTCGCTGGGCGTGATCAGGTCCGCATCGAGAGCCCGCACGAAGAACTCGACTTCGTCGGTCATGTTTGTGTGCGTGATCCGCTTCAGATCGCTCAGCAGCGCGCCCGCGGCACGGTCCAGCTCATCGTCGAGTTGCTCCACGAAGGCCTGTTCGAACACCCCCTCGCGGCGGGCCTCGCACTCGGGACAGCGCAACACGATGCGCCAGTGCTTGGCGCCCTCTTCGACCCAGTCGAGCGGGTAGACGAACTCACCGGCGCAGTTGAAGCAGACATGCAGCGGATCCGGCTCATACGGAGGATTCGGGGCGCGCAGGTGGTCGCGGTAGACGACCTCGATGTGCTTGCCGTCGGGCATCTGCACGTGGTGGCGGATATGCGGGCTGGTGTCTGACATGGCTTGCTCTGGAGTCATCGACGCTCGCACCGTCCGCCTTTAGCCCCCGCCGTACAGCTCGGCGAGCGGCTATGCCGCAAGAGGTTTTGGCGGGACCTCAAACGGTTCAGGCATGAACCCTCAGGGCACGGTGCTAGGTTCATGAGGGCAATGGCCACTGCGATTCGCACGATCGGCCACGAAGACCGGCTGAGCCTCGTCGACCATCTCGAAGAGCTGCGCACGCGCCTGATCGTCAGCGCGATCGCGATCGCGATCGCGTTCGGGGTGTGCCTGTGGCAGAACCACGCGCTGCTGGAAATCATCAATCGCCCGCTCGACAAGCAGACCCAGAAGCAGGTCGAGAAGGGCAACGGCCCGCTCGGGCAGACCGCCCTGGCCCAGCAGGGCGTGCTCGGGGTCGCGCGCGACGTGCAGTCGATCGCGAGCACGCTGGCCGATCCCGCCAGCAAGCTTCCGCCCGCGACCCGCGCGGCGCTGGCGGCCGAGATCCCGCGGCTGCAGGCCGACGTCGCGAAGATCCCGCGCGTCCCGCAGGGCAACAAGCCTGTGACGCTCGGTATCGGCGAGCCGTTCACGACGACGCTCGGGGTCACGTTTCTGTTCGCGCTGGTGCTCTCGCTGCCGATCATCCTGTTCCAGCTCTACGGGTTCGTGCTGCCCGCGTTCAGCCCCAATGAGAGACGCATCGCGCTGCCCCTGCTCGCAGCGATCCCGGTCCTGTTCGCGATCGGTGTGCTGTTCGGCTACTTCGTGGTGCTGCCGGCAGCGGTGCGTTTCTTTCAGAACTTCAACAGCGGCCAGTTCAACGTGCTCGTGCAGGCCGGCCCGTACTACAAATTCGCCGCCACGATCCTGCTCGCGATGGGTCTCGTGTTCCAGGTGCCGGTCGCGATCCTGGCCGCAACTCGCGCCGGGATCGTGACTCCCGAGCAGCTGCGTCACAACCGCCGCTACGCGATCGTGGCGTGCGCCGCGATCGCCGCGTTCCTGCCTGGAGACGCGATCACGCTGCTGCTGGAGACCGTGCCGCTGTATCTGCTGTACGAGGCGAGTATCCTGCTCGCGTCGTTTGTCGAGCGCCGCGCGCGCAAGCGTGAGGGGCAAACCCCGGGCGCCGGTGGAGGACCGGATGGCGGGTCGCCCGCAGAGAAGAGGACGGAGCCGAGCGTGCAACAGATCATCGACCACTTCGATCGCGAGCTGAGCTGATGCTGTTCGATCTGCGCGGGCGCGGCCGTCGCCGCACAGTCCAGGTGATCTACGCCGGGCTTGCCCTGCTGATCGGGTCGGGCCTCGTGTTCTTCGGCGTCGGCGCCGGTGTCGGCGGCGGCGGGCTCCTGAGCTCCCTGAACGGCAACGAAGGCTCGAACAGCGCGAGCTTCTCGGCCCAGATCAAGAAATACAAGAAGCTCACCCAGCAGCAGCCGACCAACGTGAGCGCATGGGAAAAACTGACCCTCGCGCAACTGCACGAAGCCGGCGGCGAAGCGTACGTGACGAGCGCCGGGCTGACGAGCAAGGGCAAAGAACTGTTCGCCCAGACCGCCCAGTCCTGGAACAGCTACCTCGCCCTGAACCCGCCCAAGCCCAGCTCCGAACTGGCGCAGGAGATGGTGCGGGTGTTCGGCGAAGAAGGCCTCGACGAGCCCTCCGAAGCGGTCAAGGTCCTGCAGATCGTGGTCGCCGCCAGGCCCGAAAGCGCGGCGCTGTACGCGGCGTTAGCGCAGTACGCCTACAGGGCTCACAACACGCGCACCGGCGATCTCGCCTCCGCCAAGGCGATCGCTCTCGCGCCGCCCGCGCAGCGCAAGCAGCTGAAGACTCAGCTCGCGGAAATCAAGAAGCACCCCAGCGGCGCCGCCAGCGGGCAGTCCACCGTCTCACAGGGCGAAAACGGCACTGGCACGACCTCGACGGGCGCCGCTGCTCCGGGCGGGCTGTCGACGAGCACGAAGTAGCCCGCGGAGCGCTTGCGTGCCCTGGTTCGGGGAGGCTCACCGCGCCGCGGAAGCCCACCCGGAGGGTGAGCCGGAGCGAGGCGTCTGGCCCGCCCAGGCGCCCGGCGAGCACGATCACAAGCGCGGCACGGCGCGCCTGCTGATCGGCTGCGCGGACCAGCCGGGAATCGTCGCGGCGGTGTCGGGCTTCCTGTTCGAGCAGGGTGCGAACATCGTCTCCTCCCATCAGTACTCCTCCGAGGAGATCGGAGGGCGGTTCTTCATGCGCACCGAGCTGTTCCTGAAAGAGCTGGACGCTTTGGGCGGCTCGCCGGAGCTCAGACAGCGTTTCGAGGCACGCTTCGCCGCGGAGGTGGCGGACAGGCTGGGGATGGACTGGGAGATCCGCTACTGGGGCCAGCGCCGGCGGATCGCGATCCTGGTCTCCCGCCACGACCACTGCCTGGTCGACCTGCTGTGGCGCTGGCGCCGGGGCGAGCTGGACGGGGATGTGGTCGCGGTGATCTCCAACCACGAGGACCTGCGCCGCGAGACCGAGGCCGCCGGGGTGACCTTTCACCACGTGCCGGTGCAGCGCGACGGCAAGCTCGAGGCCGAGGCGGCGATGCTCGCACTATTGGCGGGCCAGGCCGACCTGCTGGTGCTCGCTCGCTACATGCAGATCCTCAGCGGCGACTTCCTGGAGCGCCTGGGTATGCCGGCGATCAACATCCACCACTCGTTCCTTCCTGCGTTCGCAGGCGCCGACCCCTACCGGCGTGCGCACGAGCGCGGCGTCAAGCTGATCGGGGCGACCGCCCACTACGTGACCGTCGAGCTGGACGACGGTCCGATCATCGACCAGGACGTTGTCCGCGTCGACCATCGCCAGAGCGCCGAGGATCTCGAGCGCGTCGGTCGCGACATCGAGCGTCTCGTGCTCTCCCGCGCTGTGGCTCTGCACCTGGACGACCGGGTGATCGTGGACGGGCGGCGGACGGTTGTGTTCTGAGGGGTGTGGCCCACGCGCGAGCGCACAGCGCTTTGCCCTTCCACGGGACGGGCTGCGGGCATGCTTGGGTAGAATCGAGCCCTGAGCCGGCTTCAGGCGCCGGCGCGCTCACGGGCCGTTAGCTCAACCGGCAGAGCAGGGGCCTCTTAAGCCCAAGGTTGCAGGTTCGATTCCTGCACGGCCCATTTTTGGAATCGCCTGCTAATCGGCGAGTTTTGGTAGCCGTTCAGTCCTCTTGGTTTTGGGGTCAGAGGAGGGCTGGGAGCGCGCCGCCGGTTTGGTGGGCGGCGTGGAGGTCGCGGAGGTAGGCGAGGAGGCTGCGGTGTTGTAGTCGGCAGGTGACGGAGGCGGAGAGGGATCGCTCGGTGAATCGTTCGCCGGCGTTGGACTGGTTTCCGTGGCTGAGCTTGCGGTGGATGACTGGTCCGCGGAGTGCACGCTCGGCGGCGTTGTTGGTTGGTGTGAGGGCGGGGATGGTCAGGAACGTCCAGAGCGCGGGCCAGATCTTTAGGAGGTTGTTAGCGAAGCGGCGGTGCAGACGGTGGCGCTTGCTTTTCTTGCCGGCGTGCTGGAGCAGCGCGAGGAACTCGTCCTGGATGGGTTTCATCTCCAGGATCAGACGCTCACGGTCTTGGTGCTCGCCGAATGCGTGCCAGGCATTGAACATTCGGTCGGTCAACTCGAGGCCGGCCTGCCCGAACTCTTTTTGGAGGGCCAGTCCTTCGCTGTGGAAGCGAAAGTCGCGCTGTAGATGTGACCAGCATGCCTGTCGTTGCTCGGGGTCCAGGTGGTCATACGCCCACCAGCGATCGGAGGTCACGATCCCCTGGAAGTCGGGGCCGAGCAGCTCGATCAGCCGGTCACGATGACGATCGGCCACGATCTGGAAGATCGCCGCGTTCGCGGTAGCGGCGGCCCACATCGACCGGTTCTCCCCGGCCAGGTACCACCCCGTCTCATCGACGTTGATCGCCCCAGACCCCAGCACCCCAGCCACAAGCCGCTCATGAGGGCCGGTCAATAGTGCGCAGGCGCGCTGGCAGATCTCATCGATCGCGCCGACGGAGACCCTGACCCCGAAGAGCTCGCCCGCGAGCTCGCTCAGATCGCGGCGGGAGACCCGGTTACGTACGGTCAGCGCTACCAGCGCCGCCTGAAGGTTCGGCCCGAACGCGGACTCCCCGAGGACGCCCAGGGTGCCACGGGTCCGCGTCTTGCACCCCGGGCAGCGCAGCACCTGCGTGCGATGCTCGACGTACTCGACGGTGACCGGGGGCAGCTCGGCGACTTGATGGCGCCCGGCACCCCACCGCGGGACCTTCTCCACATCGGTGAACTCGCGCCCACAGCCCGAGCAGTCGCTCGGATAGTGATCGACGATCTCGCTCATCTGATCCTCACCCAACAATCCGCGCCCCGAGCCACGATGACCGGGCTGACCGCCCGCCTTACGTCGCTCCCCATCCTTCTTGAGCAGCTCCTTCGTCTTCGCTCTAGCCAGCGCACGACGCTCCTGACGCGAGATCGATGTGTCCGCGGACGGCGCGACCGAGCTATTGCGCGAGCTCGCGGCGCCCTTGGCCTCGAGCACCCGCACGCGCTCCTCCAACCGCCCCTGCGCCGCCACCAGCCCCATCAAAAACTCCACGCACGCATCACGACCGGAGTCATAAACCGCCTCAGCCTCCGCCCGCTCCACACCCCAAAAGTTCGCCGCCCCCCGCCACGCTCCTCGTTATGGAAACCAAGACAACTGAACGGCTACGAGTTTTGGTAGCCGTTCAGTCCTCTTGGTTTTGGGGTCAGAGGAGGGCTGGGAGCGCGCCGCCGGTTTGGTGGGCGGCGTGGAGGTCGCGGAGGTAGGCGAGGAGGCTGCGGTGTTGTAGTCGGCAGGTGACGGAGGCGGAGAGGGATCGCTCGGTGAATCGTTCGCCGGCGTTGGACTGGTTTCCGTGGCTGAGCTTGCGGTGGATGACTGGTCCGCGGAGTGCACGCTCGGCGGCGTTGTTGGTTGGTGTGAGGGCGGGGATGGTCAGGAACGTCCAGAGCGCGGGCCAGATCTTTAGGAGGTTGTTAGCGAAGCGGCGGTGCAGACGGTGGCGCTTGCTTTTCTTGCCGGCGTGCTGGAGCAGCGCGAGGAACTCGTCCTGGATGGGTTTCATCTCCAGGATCAGACGCTCACGGTCTTGGTGCTCGCCGAATGCGTGCCAGGCATTGAACATTCGGTCGGTCAACTCGAGGCCGGCCTGCCCGAACTCTTTTTGGAGGGCCAGTCCTTCGCTGTGGAAGCGAAAGTCGCGCTGTAGATGTGACCAGCATGCCTGTCGTTGCTCGGGGTCCAGGTGGTCATACGCCCACCAGCGATCGGAGGTCACGATCCCCTGGAAGTCGGGGCCGAGCAGCTCGATCAGCCGGTCACGATGACGATCGGCCACGATCTGGAAGATCGCCGCGTTCGCGGTAGCGGCGGCCCACATCGACCGGTTCTCCCCGGCCAGGTACCACCCCGTCTCATCGACGTTGATCGCCCCAGACCCCAGCACCCCAGCCACAAGCCGCTCATGAGGGCCGGTCAATAGTGCGCAGGCGCGCTGGCAGATCTCATCGATCGCGCCGACGGAGACCCTGACCCCGAAGAGCTCGCCCGCGAGCTCGCTCAGATCGCGGCGGGAGACCCGGTTACGTACGGTCAGCGCTACCAGCGCCGCCTGAAGGTTCGGCCCGAACGCGGACTCCCCGAGGACGCCCAGGGTGCCACGGGTCCGCGTCTTGCACCCCGGGCAGCGCAGCACCTGCGTGCGATGCTCGACGTACTCGACGGTGACCGGGGGCAGCTCGGCGACTTGATGGCGCCCGGCACCCCACCGCGGGACCTTCTCCACATCGGTGAACTCGCGCCCACAGCCCGAGCAGTCGCTCGGATAGTGATCGACGATCTCGCTCATCTGATCCTCACCCAACAATCCGCGCCCCGAGCCACGATGACCGGGCTGACCGCCCGCCTTACGTCGCTCCCCATCCTTCTTGAGCAGCTCCTTCGTCTTCGCTCTAGCCAGCGCACGACGCTCCTGACGCGAGATCGATGTGTCCGCGGACGGCGCGACCGAGCTATTGCGCGAGCTCGCGGCGCCCTTGGCCTCGAGCACCCGCACGCGCTCCTCCAACCGCCCCTGCGCCGCCACCAGCCCCATCAAAAACTCCACGCACGCATCACGACCGGAGTCATAAACCGCCTCAGCCTCCGCCCGCTCCACACCCCAAAAGTTCGCCGCCCCCCGCCACGCTCCTCGTTATGGAAACCAAGACAACTGAACGGCTACGGTTTTGCGGCCGCTCCCGAAGGCGCTTGGGGTGTGCTCTGTGGGTCTTTGGGGGGGTTTTGGTCCTATTGCCGGTCCTAAACCCCCCTCCAGAAGCGGTCCGCTGGGCACCTCTGGCCTGCCCGCGGGCGTTGCGGATGAGCGCGTCGAAGCTCGTTCCGTGGCCGCGATCGACCCTCTGCTCAAGCTGGGCGTAGACGTCGAGGGTCATCTTCGAGTCGGCGTGGCCCACCTGGTTCATGACCCACTTCACGTCGAAATTGTTGGCCAGCCCCGCAGGGGCGTCTCTTTCTTTTCAGCCCATTGCGGTTTCGATCGGCGTGGTTTACCAAACGCCACCAAGTGCGGTTCTTTGCCTGGGTCCGCTCAAGGCACGCGGCGACGCTCCACGCTTGACTCAGCGAACCGTCCGACGGATCCAGCGATGTAGTCGGCGTCGGGCTCGACCGCGATCCACTGCCGGCCCAGCTCCTCGGCGACCGCCCCCGTCGTGTTGCTGCCTGCGAAGGGGTCGAGCACAAGGTCACCCTCGTCGGTGAGAAACCGGACGAAGAACTCAGCTAGATGATTGATTCCACGGTGTTAGGCGCAGTAGTTGACGAGTGCGCGTGTGGGGCGGCCGAGTTGGTGGTTGAGGGTGACGGCGGCGGCGAGGGTGAGTAGGCGTTGCACGATGCGCTCTCTGAGACCGGGGAGTGTTCTTGCGCCGTGGCGCTCCAGTGTCAGCAGGTCCTTGCAGGTCCAGAAGATCGACTCGATGCGTTGGCGGATCGGGGCGAGGTTGGGACCCGGGCCGGGCTCGTCTTTGCGGGCGGGTCTGAGGATCGTGGCGTCGAGTTCTGCTACGCCAGCAGCGAACGCTCGCCCGACATAACCCTTGTCACCGATCACGGTCTCTCCACCGATGCGCGGGGCGCGAGCGAGCAGTTTCAGCGCGACCTCGCGCTCATCCTGCTTGGGGGAAGTCAGCGCGAGCGCCCTTGGTGTGCCGTCGGGTGCGAAGAGTGCGTGCAGGCGAAAGCCCCAGAAGAAACGGGAGTGGGAGCTGCAGTAACCGTAGTCGGCGGCATCACCGAGCGCCGAGCGCTTGACCGTCTCGCGGCTGCGAGCGCACTCCACGGGAGTGGAGTCCACCAGCAGCGTCTGGCTGTGGAATCCCGGGCTCTGACTGGCGAACACGCCGATCAGCCACTCCAGCGTCTCGGCCAGACGCCGACGGCGCTTGAAGTAGCCGGGCTGGGCGGGGATCTTCAGAAACAGGTGGCGCAGGTGCTTGGAGGCGACCGCGAGGAAGCGCCGGTCGGAAGGGATACCCATGATCGCCTGGGCGACGCAGAGCGTTATGACCTCCGCGTCTGTGACGCTTCGTCTGGCGTTCTTCGGTCGATCGGGCAGGAGATCGTCTGCTGTGACGTAAACAGCGGTGAGCAACAGGTCGAGGTCGGCGTCCATCGAGGCCCCCTTCGGTCGGCGATGCTTATGAGCACCGCCGACTTCGACCCTGCTGCTCAGAAACCCCCCAAAACCACGACACCAGCCGTGGAATCAATCATCTAGCTCGGACGGCATCCGAGCCGGATGCATGTCCAGCCCGGACTCCTTGCAGTACCGGCGGTAGGCATCGGTCGAAACAGTGTTGCTGATCGTCAGGACGTTCGGCGGAATTGCGCCGCCGTGGTCGGTGAGGAAGGACTTCTTCCCGATGTGGTGCTGCGATGGGCGCTCACCCGCGTTGTAGGACTGGCGGTCCAGGAGCTTCTTCATCGCCGGGCTGTATGCGATTAGCACCTTGCGGTTGTCCGCCTTCGGTCGCGGGGTTCTGCTCATCCACCAGACGTTCGTGTAGGCGTCCTTGACCCGGATGCGGTCGACGTTGACCCACTGCGCGGGCGATGGGAGCCGGGCGGGGTTGTGCACGACGAACTGCTGGCACAGGTACAGCCCGCCGCTTTCAAGCAGCTTCAGCAGGGCCCTGAGCGCGAGCGTCGACATCACGGGCTCGCCCGACTCCCACGCGTTGCCCAGCTCGACCACCAGCGAGCCGTCCTCCGCGAGCAAGTCGGACAGCGGCGCTGCCAGCTCGCCTAGCCACTCGAGGTATTCCTCGCCGGTGCGGTTGCCGTACCGCTTCTTCCGGTTCAGCGGGAACGGCGGCGAAGTGAAGATCATCTGGACGTCGCCGCGCACGGCGCAGGCCACATCCGAGGACAAGAACTCCTCGATGGTGGAGCAGTACATCGTTCCGAGGTCAGTCGCGTACGCGACGCCGAGCCGGATTGCGCGGGCTGTCGTGCGGTGGTGCGCGATGGCGCATCGTAGCCCGCGTCGCGGCGGCAGGATCGGGTGCCTGCTCGTCGAAACAGTTGCGACGGGGGCCTTACCCTGGATCCACTGGTGTTGTCCGGGTTGGGGCGTTGAATGACCTCCTGAATCGGGCTTGGTAGCGACAGATTGAGGCTGTCGCGGCCCGGGATCAGGAGGTCACTCGTATGGTGCAGGATGACGAGCGGGTCGGACTGGACGGTGTGCGGGTTGTTTTTGACGATGATCGTGTGGTTTCGGACGCGGGGATCGCGTTGGTCGCGACGCTCGCGGGGCGGCTCGGGATCGAGGCTCTCGTGGGCCGGTTCGTGAGGCTTCGTCGTGACCGGCCGGGCGCGACGAACGCTGGCAGGAAGGTGATGGCGCTCGTGTTCGCGATGCTGCTAGGCGCTGACTGCATTGATGATTGTGATGTGCTGCGGGCGGGCCGCACGCGCCGATTGCTGGGTGGCTGGCTGCCGGCACCGTCGACGTTGGGGACGTTTTTGCGGGCGTTTACTTTTGGGCATGTGCGCCAGCTCGACCGGGTGCTCGCAGAGTCGTTGACACGCGCGTGGTGGGCGGGTGCCGGCCCGGGCGTCGAGCGGCTGATCGTTGATGTGGACAGCTTCATCGGGCAGACCTACGGCAACCAGAAGGAGGGTGTCGGTTTCGGGTACACCAAACAGCGCGGGTATCACCCGCTGCTCGCGAGCCGCGCAGGCACTGGCGAGGTGCTGCACGTTCGGCTGCGCAAGGGACAGGCGAATACGCAGCGCGGCGTTGTGCGCTTCGCCGAGGAGCTAATCGCGCGCGTCAAACGAGCAGGCGCTGCCGGCGAGAAGCTTTTCAGGGCCGACTCGGGGTTCTGGAACCGCAAGCTGATCGCGAGGCTTGAGAGCGCCGGCTGGGGCTACTCGATCAGTGTGCGCCTGCAGTTCTGGGTTCCCGCCGCGATCAAACAGATCCCGGAGTCGGCGTGGCAGCCCTTGGAGGACTACTCCCAAGACGGCGAAGCGCAGATCGCTGAGACGACCACTCACGGACGACGGCTGGTCGTGCGTCGCACCCGACTCATCGGCGCGCAAGCAGAGCTGTGGCCGGACTGGCGGTATTTCCCGTTCATCACCAACCGCACCGAGGCGTTGGGGGTCGTGGAGGCTGAGCACCGCCAGCACGCCGTCGTGGAGCTCACGATCCGCGACCTCAAAGACCAGGCGCTCGCGCACTTTCCCTCCGGCCAGTTCAACGCGAACAGCGCCTGGACAGTGATCGCCTGCATCGCGCACAACCTGCTGCGCTGGACCAGCGCGATCGGGCTCTCCGGCGAGACCGTGCGCGTCGCGCGCACCATGCGCCGCCGGCTGCTCCAGATCCCGGGCCGGCTGACCCGCACGGGACGCCAATGGACACTTCACCTTCCCGCTCGATGGCCATGGCAACACGACTTCACCAGTGCGCTCGCCCGCATCCGCGGACTCCCAGAACTCACCTGAGCGCAAACCGCCGCGATCAGAGAACCAGCTGAGCCGCCACTCAACACCGAAGGCTCAGTGCTGCCCAAAACACGTTGCCAGGGGCCTCCAAAAGGACGCCATCGCTCCCACACACCGACCAACACCAGCACGGCACCCGAAAACCACGCCAACGACACCAATCACCCACAACCAGGTCATCCCGCGGTGGATCCAGGCTAAGACCCCCGCCGCATGCCTCGTATCTAACAGGTGGGGACAGCAGAATTGCTGGCGCACCTCGGGGGATACGGGGTTTTGGGATCAACGACACCCTGCCCCTGGGGGACACCCTCACTCGCCCTCTTCGCCGTCGATCAAGTCGTCATCGTCGAGCACCTCGCCGTCGACGTATCCCTCTCCAAGTGTGTTCGGCGGCCTTGCCGTCCGTTCGCCGCACAGCGGGCAGTGCTCCGGCGGTTTTCCAAGGGCGGTCGCCATGTCGTGCCACAGCGCGACCGCGACCGCTATCACCTCGAAGACGTTGCTACCGACTGCAGGCCATCGCTCGCCCGGGATGTGGGTGTCCTCGCCGCGCTCTTGCCGCTCGATCTCGTCCTGCATGAAGCTGCGGACCCCGAGGAGGTCGCCCACAGCATCGCGAAGCCTATCGTGGACCTTGAGGAAGTCCAGATAAGCGCCCTTCGCCCGGCGCAGCCGTCGCTTGCGCTCGCGGCGCTTCGCCTCGGTCTCGTGCTGGGCTTCGTTCGCGCGGTTGCGTGCGTTGCGCCAGCTCCTGCTTCGTTCGGTCTGCTCGCGCAGAGCCTTGTTGATCCTTTCGTTGTCCAGATACGCCGCGATTTTCTGCACGCGTTCGTCGATCTGCTTCGGGCTCAACTTCTGCTTGCGCAGCTTCTGACGCTCAGCGTCCTTCCGAAGCGCGGTCTCCTCCCGCGCGGCATCGACGCGCTCCGCAGGCGTGCGGCGCCAGACTTTGTGCCCGGCCGCGTTCGTTCCGACAAGCTCGATCTTGCCCTGCGTCTCCAGCTTCCCGCGCGCGGGGATCACCTGGCCTCGGTGAAGGCCTGGCGCCAGGCGCTCGACGATCTCAGCATCGGTCAGCTCCAAGCCGGGCGCGATCACCGCGAGCACCTCGTCCGTGCGGCTGGTCTTGTTCGTTGTGGTAACCATGGGAATGAAGGTCCGCAGGCCGGCGCCGCGTCCTGCGGGGCGCCGGCCTGCGGGAACCTGATTACTCTTCGTCCGACCCCTCGGACAGCAGCGCCTCGGGGGCCGCCTGGGACGAGAAGGTCAGCTCCGCCTTGGTCTTCTTCTCCGCTTGGCGGACGCGGGCGTTGATCTGCCCCTGGAGATCTTTTTGCCGCGTGCGCACCATGTCAAGCTGCTGCCTAAGACTTGCAGCCTTCTGCTCGTACGCTTTGGCCTCCTGTTCCACGACTTTCTCCATGATGATCACGGGGCTTTCGGTGAGGTACACGCCCCAGGCCCTATCGACCTTGCGACGTATCGTTTCCCGGCAGAGGATCAGCTTCGAGCCTTCTTCACCGAGCCTCTTCTGTATGTAGCCCGTGTCCTTCGGTTGGGTCAGGCTCCATACGTCGCGCTCGAGCCGTTTCGCGACCTCTTGGTCGAACTCGTCGACCGGTTCGCCGGAGCCGTCCGCTCCCGGCGCGTTCGGGAAGACCTCGGCGAACAGTTCGCCCTTCGTGATCGCGTTGTTCGCGACGTCCTCCTTCGTGTTCGCGACGTGGGTACGCACCGCCTCGAACGCGGCCTCGTGCATCAGGTTGTTGTCGTGCACGCCGTCGGCGGTGGTGTACCCGGCCTCGGCCCAGACCTTCAGGATGCGTGCTTCGATCTCTTTCTCGACGACGCTCGGGGGCGTCAGAGGTGTAACTGAAACAGCCATTTCATCTCCTTCAGTTGGCGTGCGCGCGTCAGACGCGGCAGGGCAACATGGATTAGGTAAACGATTCGACCCTAGAGGGTCGGTCTTGCGGTGGCGACTCGCGATCGGCGGCCGCTTGCTTCCTCCTTTCCTGGGGCACCCCGAAGGGTGGTGCAGGCGAAGATTGGACGTAACTTACGTATCCTAGCACAACTCGGCGGCCGTTGTCGGCCAGCAGCGTTATGCGTCGTGCCGATCAACTGTCCGGTACCAGAGCGCTGCGAGAGAGCGGCCAGCAGGGACGCGGCAGCGCCAAATGAAAGCCGTGCCGAGGTCCATCGCTCGGTCGAAATGCCAATGCATGAGATGCTCCGTGAGCGGCACGCTTGTAGCGCTGTGATGTAGCAGCGAGGGCGGTATGGGATGGGTCGCGCTGGGAGCGTTCAGCGCACGACGCGCTCGAGCTCCTTGAACGCGTTGTCGGGGATGTCGATCCTCGCGTCGTACCCGAGCCCTCTGAGGTGTTCGAGCAGGACCTGCACATGCTCATACGCGCATCCCCGCGCTTCTGTCGAGGGGTCGACGCGGTTGTGCTCGTGCTCGTCTTGGCGGATCCTCGGGTCCTCTCCGGGCGGTCCCAGCGTGAGGTGCGTCACCGTCATCGCCACACCTCGATGTCCTACAAAGGCCGAGCTGTGCTCGATCGCGAGCCCCATCTCCGGCAGCACAGTGACGAGCGTCAGGACGTGGGCGCCGTTGCTCACACACATCGTTTTGCTCGCCGCCTCGCGGCCGTCCAGCCTGACGGCCAGTTTGATCGCTCGTCGCGGGCTGAACTCCACGACTCCCCACGGTAGCGCTCCCGCGCGATGGTTGGGAGGCGCGCGCTACTCGCGCGCCTCCGGGGTGAACGCCGCTATGTACTCGAACTCCCCGTTCAGCAACGGGACCTGCTCGGGACAGTGCGCCGCCCACGCGGCGCACTGCTCAAGCGTAAGCTCACCGCGCCGCATCGCGGCAACACGCTCGTCCACACTCATATCCCACATCGGCCGCAGTCGCGCCGCCCGCTCCCGCGCGCTTTGGAGGATCTGCTCGCTGAGGAGTCTCGGGCGCTCTGTTGTGCGGTCGCTCTGGTTCATCGCTTCGCTCTTTCGGGTCGGTGGCGGTAGATGCGCAGCCCCCGCCGCCGCACACGCCACCAGACCGCCACGCCGCGACGATCGCGCCGCCCGTGGTCTCGCACCGACCCTCTCCGGCGGCGAAAATTGGCAAGCGGCTACCGACACCGACCCCACCGAGCGCTTGACACAGCCGTCCAGACCCGAGGTCAGGTCCCTGCCGTGGATCGCCTCAGGGCTCTCTTTACGGGCTCTGCCCGGATCCGCTTTCCTAGCGCCACATGCTGTGATGACCGGCGCCGGTGGGGCTGGTCGAAGGGACTGGCTCGTTCGTGTCTCCCCAAAAACGGGACGGTTCTGCCCTTGCGCCGTCAAAGGGGGCTTGCAACACGCCTGCACAACCCTCAGCCGCCACGGTGTGGGCCGGGATCGGTCGGGTCGGTGTCAGTCGAGACGTCAACGATCTCGTCGGGGGAAGCCTCGGTGACGGCGTCAATGGCCTCGATCAGCTTGGCGGCGCGCTCGCTGTTGTCTTCGGCGGCGAGGGCCATCGGCAGTACTCCCTCCTCACCGGCGACCGCATAGGCGGTGTAGTCCTCTACAGGCCACACGCGCACCTCGACGTCGGGAAGGATGTCCAGCTCGACACGACCGGCGCCGAGGGGGTGAGCCGTGAATGGTTCCCTGCGCAGCGTGGTGAACGCCCAATCTCCTGCAGGCCCAGCCGAAGCGCGAGGCAGCGGATGACCCTCCGATCCCTCCTCGGTTATGACCACTACCTGCTCCTGCTTGACCGATGCGTGAGACGAGGCGCCCCCGCGCGAGCCCTTACCGCGTGTGCGAGCGCGCTTCAGATGCACGAGCGCGAAGGTTGGTTCTGGGGCGCCGTTGATCGTCTCCGGATGGTGCTCTACGTAGTCGAACCGTCGCCCGTCCCAAAAAAATGTCTCCTGGGTCTCAGCCGCGATGTACTCGCACGCGTTCGTGATCGAGCAGGCGCCAGCCTGATCTGACAGTTCGCCGACGATCACGATCGGACGCCTTCGGCGAGCCGTTGATTCGAATACCCGCAAATGACACACGCCGTCGAATCCGTTGGGTGCACGGTAGACGAGCGCACGATCGGCGATCAGCTGCCAGCCAGTCGAGCGACCACGCCGCCAAAACCACAAGCGCTCGGGCACGCTGGAGATGATAGACAGAGCCGCAGGCTGTGGTGCCTGGTACTGTCCCTGGCCGCCTTGATTCTGGTATTGCTACGCTTACGCAATGGCTACCATGATCGATCCCAAGAACAAGGTGCAGGCCCCCAAGGCCGGGTTCTTGACCGTGGTCGTCGATGCAGACGAGTACGAGGAGGCGCTACGCGATCCGCGTGTGCACCAGACGAACCGGGAAGCCACAGAGTTCCTCGAGCGTCTGGAGCGCGAAGGCCGCAGCCTTTAACCGCTGGCGCTCGTTAGTGGCATCCACAGGCGGCGCTCGTGGCCGCCTGGTCCCGGCCCAGCGGAGTCGCGAAAGCCGAAGCGGTCCTTCCACATCTGTGCTGTCTCGCTGTCGTGAGGGTCCAGCGCAAGCATCGTCGCGGCGATCTGCCGGGCGCCGCGCCGCGTGACTGCAACGGCGTGCAGGAGGAGCTGGCCTCCTGTGCCAGAGGGCGCCCGCGTGTCGCGGGCGATCTGGGTCAGGAGCGTCGCGGGCTGGGTTCGGCGATCGCTCCCGCCCAATGCGCGGCGCTGGGAGCGAGTCAGTTCTGTGGCGCCGCTCGCGAGCGCGTAGAACCCGAGCAGGTGACCATTGTCCAGGAGCAGCCGCGCGACCGACTCGGCCGGCACGAGCAGGCTTCGATCCCGCAGCCAGCTCACGGCCTGCTGCGCCGCGTCACGCTGGCCCGCGTCAAATTGCTCCACCTCACGGACGAGCTCCGGGTACTCCCCGGCGGCCGCCGGCGTCCAGCGGACGAACACCGGTCCGGGACCGAAGACGGCATCGCGTGAAGGCAAACTTGGTGGTTGTGGTTCTTGAGCACTCATGACGATCGTGCAGTCCGTATCCGAGGCGCGCAAGCGTAGCTTCTCGCGGAGAACGTAACCCCTCGCGCTGCGGGTGTGAGCGAAGAGCCCAGGGTTCCGGAGTCCGTGAGATCGCCCGTCAGCTTGGGCGCTCACCCTCGACGATCTCCCGGGAGTTGCGCCGTAATGCGGCCACGCGTGGTGGGAAGCTGGAATATCGCGCGTCAGTCGCGCAGTGGAAGGCGGAGATGATCGCGCGTCGCCCGAAGACTGCGAAGCTCGCCGCCAACGAGCAGTTGCGCGAGTACGTGCAGGCACGGCTCTCGGGTCAGGTCCGCCGGCCGGACGGGACCGCGGTAGCGGGCCCCGCCACGGCGCCGTGGAAGGGGCGCAACAAGCCGCACCGCCAGGACCGCAGGTGGGCGAGCGCGTGGAGCCCTGAGCAGATTTCTGCCCGGTTGAAGGTCGACTTCCCCGATGATGAGGGCATGCGGATCTCCCACGAGGCGATCTACCAGGCCCTCTACGTACAGGGCCGCGGCGCGCTTCGCCGCGAGCTCACGGCCTGCTTGCGGACAGGCAGGGCACTCAGGGTGCCCAGGGCTCGCACGCGGGCTCGCGGCAAGAGCTACCTCAGCGAGCAGGTCATGATCAGCGCGCGTCCTGCCGAGGCCGAGGACCGAGCCATACCCGGCCACTGGGAGGGTGACCTCATCCTCGGCGCCAACCAAACCGCTATCGGAACGCTGGTGGAGCGCAGCACCCGTTTCACCATGCTACTTCACCTACCGCCGATGTCTGGTCACGGTGGCCGGAGAGTGAAGAACGGCCCGCCGCTCGCGGGACGCGGCGCCGAAGCGGTACGTGACGCGATCACCTCCCAGATCGTCACACTCCCCGAGCAGCTGCGTCGCTCGCTCACATGGGATCAAGGCGCCGAGATGACACAACACGCGCAGCTCACTATCGACAGCGGCCTGCACGTGTATTTCTGTGACCCTCAGAGCCCATGGCAGCGAGGAACCAACGAGAACACCAACGGACTGCTACGGCAGTACTTCCCAAAAGGGACAAACCTCGCCAGACACGCTGCTGAGGACCTCGAAGCAGTCGCCGCCACGCTCAACAGCAGACCACGCAAGACACTCGGCTGGCGCACACCCGCCGAAGCCCTCGACGAACACCTACTATCCCTCCAAACACAAACCGTTGCGACGACCGATTGAGTCCGCCCTGCGTTCCGCGATCGGAATGGATCACGAGGTCGCTGCCCGGGTTGCGCTCGCTTGTGGCCATCGTCAAGGCGCTCGTGACGAGCAGCGTGTTCTGCTGGGTGTCGATCGACCAGCCCACGACCTTGCGGGAGAACGCATCAAGAACGACGCAGCAGTAGACCTTGCCCTCCCTGGTCGGGTGCTCGGTGATGTCAGTCATCCACAGTCGGTTAGGTGCTGTGACCGTGAACTCGCGCCTGACGAGATCGCTGGCGGCATACTTGCCGACCTTCGCGCCCTTGGGCAAGCGCTTCTTCGGGAGCCCGTATAGGCCGAGGCGACGCATCAGCAGTGTCACGGTCTTGCGGCTGACGATGATGCCTCTCCCGTGCCGCAGCTCCGCTGCGACCCGCCGCTCGCCGTAGATCCCGCCGGACTCGCGGTGCACATCGGTGATCTCGCCAGCAAGCCACAGATGACGCAGCGCCCGCGCTGAGGCGGGCCGATCCTTCCAGGCGTAGAAGCCAGAGCTCGAGACTCCCAGCATGCGGCAAGCGTGACCGACGTCGATTCCCTGCCCGGTCAGAGAGTCAATCACCGGGAAGAGGCTTTTGGGGCCAGATCCTGGTCGAGAAAGACTTCGTTTACCTTCCTCGAGACCGCGAGCTCGGTCTCGAGCTCCTTGATCCTGCGTCTCGCCGCAGCAAGCTCCAGCGCCTGATCAGTACTCGTGCCGGCGAGCTCGCCGCGATCAATCTTCTCCTGCTTGAGCCAGTTATAGATCGTCGCATCAGTCATCCCGAACGTGGCCGCCAACTGCGGCACCTTCGTGCCGGCACGAGCCAGCTCCACGACCTGGCGACGAACCTCCGGTGAGTACTTCCTGGGCATTGAATCCTCCTCGCTGTCGCCGAAGGATTCCAAAACCCCAAGTCCACGCTACCGGGGGCAGATCACCAAGTCCACGCTACCGGGGGCAGATCAAAAGGTCCTCCAAATCGGCTTCTTTCCAGATATCGTTCGGGTCGCATCGCACCCAGGAGGTCGCGAGTTCGAGTCTCGCTAGCTCCATACACAAATCGCCCCGCTGGATCGCAGGTGAGGCAGACTCTCGCCGATGCGGCAAGGCCGGAGTTTCGATTTGCCCGCGAACCGGTTGGACCGGCGTCGGTACGGACCGGCGTCGATAAGGCCTCGGGCCCGCTTCGGGTCGCCATCGAGCAACCGGAAGCACGACCGGAAGGACGGACATGATGGACGAAGTCCAGGGACTGCTCGCCGAGCAAGCGCGCTACTACCGGGAGCGGGCGGGTGAGTACGAGGATTGGTGGTTTCGCCGCGGGCGCTACGACCACGGTCCCGACGCGAACGCACGATGGTTCGCGGATGTCGCTGAGGCGCAGGACGCGCTCGAGCGATTTGAGCCGACCGGAGACGTCCTGGAGCTTGCCTGCGGCACGGGCCTGTGGACCCGCCGGCTGGTCGGTCATGCAAGCAGCGTGACCGCGCTGGACGCCTCCCCGGAGGTCTTGCAGCTCGCTCGGGCCAGCGTGGACGATCCGCGTGTGAGCTATGTCCAGGCGGATCTGTTCGAGTGGGAGCCTGACAGGACCTACGACGTGTGCTTCTTCAGTTTCTGGCTGTCGCATGTTCCCGAGGAGCGCTTTCAGTCCTTTTGGGAGAAGGTCAAGCGGGCCGTCACACCAGGCGGCAGGGTGTTCTTCGTGGACAGCGCACGCAGCGAGCGGGCATCCGCGGTAGATCACACGCTCCCTGACCCCGCCGAGCAGACCATGCGTCGGCGGCTCGCCGACGGCCGCGAATATCGCATCGTCAAGCGCTTTCACGAGCCCGACGCGCTGCAACAACGGCTTGCCGGGCTCGGCTGGAACGCCCAAATCCGTACGACACCCGAGTTCTTCGTCTACGGGCAGGCGACCATTATGCTGCCCGTATGAACGATGTCGTCGACGGTCCCTTTCACAAGGGGCAGCCCATCTGGGTGGTGCAGGACGACGGCTCACGACGCCCTGCCGAGTACGTCGGCGAGGGCGAGCTGAGCGCGTGGTTCGGGGGATCGCCCACGGTCATCGTCGTCTTCCCCGACACGCACTCCGGCGCCGCCGTCGAGATTGACCGCGTGATCCCGCGCGACGCGCCCGGCTGAGGGGTTTCATGCGAGCCTGGTGATGGGACTGCATTTCGAAATCTCCCAGCACTTTCTCGACGAACCGGGACAGCGAGCCGGGTTCGTGCTGCTGGGCGCGTTTCTTGCGTCGTTTCTGTTCATCCGCACGAGCGCCCGCCTGATCCGCAGTCCGCGGGTTACGTGGTGGCCCGGGAGCGTGACCACCAAGGGTGGTCTGCACCTGCATCACCTCGTCTGGGGGATCGTGCTCATCCTGAGCTCGGGGTTTTTGAGCTTTGCGCTGGCGCCCGGCAGCCCATGGCACGAGGTTCTCGCGGCGGCCTTCGGCGTGGGCGCGGGGCTGACGCTCGACGAGTTCGCGCTGTGGGTTCGCCTGGAAGACGTCTACTGGACGCAGGACGGACGTGCCTCGCTCGACGCCGTCGTGATCGCGGCGCTGCTCGGCGGGCTCATCGTCCTCGGTCTGGCGCCGTTCGATCTCACCGATCAGCGCTCCGCGGTGACCTCGATCGTGGTCGTGGTCGCGATCGACCTGCTCCTGTGCACCCTGGCGATCCTCAAGGGCAAGCCGATCCTCGGCCTGATCGGGTTGTTCATACCGCCCGTCTCTCTGGTCGGAGCGATCCGGCTGGCCGCGCCCACCTCGCCCTGGGCGCGTCGACGCTATCCGGCCGGCGTGCACAAGCTGGCCCGCTCGCAAGCCCGGTTTGAACGCGTGCGCTCTCGACGTCGTCGCGCGCTCGATCTGATCGGCGGCGCCCCCACCCCGCCGGCAGCACATGCCGATACGCACGCAGGCGACCCCGAAGACGCCTGATCGCCTGGCAGGCTTACCGGCAACGTGCCCTCCCAAGCCCTCGCCCTGGCGCTGGCCGCTTCGATCTATCCGCCGGCTGTGGCGGCTGTGATCGCGCTCGGCCGGGGCGCCGACGTCCGACCGCGCGTGCTTGCGTTCGTGCTGGCGGCGTGGCTCGTGACGTATGCGATGGGCGTGCTGATTCTGTACGTCCTGATCGAACTCGGCGTGACCGGCCCGCATCACCTGACCCCGGGCGGCGCGATCGACGTGGCGCTCGGGGTGCTGCTCATCCTCCTGGCGATACGCCTGCACCGCAAGCGGCCCGATCCCGCGGCGGCGGCGAAGCCGAGCGGACCGTCGAAAATCGAGCGCTACCTGGAGAGCCGCCGGCTGGCGTTCGTGCTCGGCATCACGCTGTACGTGCTGCCCTCGCCGATCTACATCGGCGCGGTCAAGGCGATCGCCGACGCTAACCTCTCGACCAGCGCCGAGCTGGTCGACCTCGTGGCGGTCGTCGTGTTGATGCTGTGGCTGATCGAGCTGCCGATGCTGATGCTGCTCGTCGTTCCCGACCGTGCGGCGGGCACGCTTGAAAGCGTCAACCTGTGGTTTGCCCGCAACGGCCGGTCGGTGGGGATCGCCGCGTCCGTCGCAGTGGGGGTGTACCTGATCGTCAAGGGCCTTGTCGACCTGATCGGCTAAGCCTCCGTATCGGCGGGCGCGCCATGGTGGCGCCTGGCCTGCCGCTTGGCCTTGCGCGCAGCCGACTGTTCGGAGCTCTTCTGGCGCGCTTCGGTGTAGGACTGCTGGACCAGTGTTTTCCCGCCGGTCCAGCCGAACGCCCGCACGAGCAGCACGATCGCGAACAGGATGCTCCAGGCGGTGACCACCAGCTGCTGGGCCACGGAGTAGGCGGTCGCGTTCGCGGTGCTGGTGATGCCTTTCAGCGAGACGACGTTGAACGCCTGGGTGACGCCCGCGCCGCCGGGGGTGACCGCGGTCATGTTGGCGATCGAGTTCCCCGCCACCACACGCATGATCGTATGGAAGCTGACCGGGATGCTGTAGGCGCCCAGGAACACAGCGATGATGCCGAGGCCGGCCGCCCAGCTGATCGCCTGAGGAAGCACCACCCGCCCGAGAAACGCGCGAGGATGGATGACGATTCCCCCGCCTACCTTTGCCTGCTCCCACCACTTGGCGATCCGCTCGCGCAGCGTCTGCGCCACCAGGAACAGGATCATGGCGACGCCCACCAGCAGGAGCGCCGTGGCCCAGGGGTGTTCGCTGATGAATCCGAGCTGCAGGTCGAACGCCCCGCCGACGGTCAGGAACAGATACACGTAGCACGCCGTGCCGATGAGCGTGAAGAAGATCTTCTCGACCGCCATCGCCCCCAGCACGCCGGCGAACGTGGCGCCGGCGATGATCGTCGTGAACATCAGCAGCATCGCGAACGTCCCCAGGTTCGCGGGCAGCACCCAGTTCAGCGCGACGGCCGCGGCATAGCAGGCCAGCACTTGTACGAACCCGATGCCCGCGTCCGGGTACGCATAGCGCAGGATCGAGTACCACGAGGTCCCCACCATCGTCGTTTGCAGCGTGATCAGCACGAGCGCCCCGAGCAGGCTGGCGACCGGGATCGTGGTGATCGTGTCCCAGATGTGCCTGAACCACGCTTCGATGTTCCAGCCGAACAGCGTCGCGGCGGCGCCGATCACGACCAGGACCAGCACGCCGATGAGGATTCGTCTCACGGGAACGTGCTTTGCGGCAGGCGGTGTCACCGGGGCTGGCGCGCTGTTCGTCTCAAGGTAGGCTCCCACATGCTTAGATTAGGCTCTCAGCAGCCAATTCGATTTTCAAGTCCCATCGCGCGCCCGTAGCTCAGTGGTCAACGGTTCTCTTCGGGGAGCCAAAGAGCAGCGGTCTTTCAAGCCGCAGGCCGCGGGTTCGATTCCCGCCGGGCGCACTATTGTCCCGCACACCCGTCCACTATGTGCTGGCACCACACACCGCCGGGTGCACTATCGACCCTCCGCCCTCGCGGCGGCCTCGAGGGCACCGTTGGTCTCACCCCTCCGCGATCGCCCGCCAGGCGTCCCGTGCGCCCATGAACGGGGCGAGCGCGATGTACATGACGTGATCGGTCAGCTCGGGCAGGCGCCGGGTCTGCCCACGCAGGACGTAGTCATGGAATAGCTCGTACACCCCGCCGACGATCGCCTCGCCGACGACCGGCGAGGGCAGCAGCGAGGGGGAGTCGGCCGCGATCCGCAGGTCGAGCAGTCCCGCGTAGAAGTCGTTCGCCTCGTGCGCGCGCTGGGCCATGTGCGGGTAGGCGACCATCACGTCCACGCACGCCAGATGCGCGTATGAGGGCTCGCTGGCGAGCAGCTCCAGCAGCGCCGCGACCCCCGCGCGCATGGCGCCGATCCAGCTGGACTGCCGGGCGAGCGTTTGGTTGATGACGGCCATCGCGCGCGCGTGGCCGGCCTCGTAGGTGGCGATGAACGCGTCTTGCTTGTTGTCGAAGTGCGTGTAGAACGTCTGCAGTGACACGGCCGCCTCGGCGGCGATGTCGTTCAGGCTCAGCGCCGGGTAGCCGTGTGCCGCGGTGAGGTTGGCGATCGCGTCGAATATCCGCTCGCGCTGGTTGTACACCACGAACCCGTGCGGCAGGTTGTGCTCGCCGCGGGGCAGCCCGCGCCCGCCCAGCAGCGGCGGCGCCGTGAGCGTGCCGGGCGCGCGCCCTCCGATCCGCACTCCCAGGGCCCGCGTGCCGGGCGCGAGAGCGCGAGGGTGCAGCGGTACGCCCTCGGGCGAGGGGTAGTAGCAGGCGATCCAGGCGAGCAGGTCGGGGACGAGCCCGGCCAGCTCCGCCTTCAGGAGCTTGCTCGACCGCGCGCTGCGCACACGCGTATACAGGATCCTGCGCAGGGCTCCGACGATCGCCCTGGCCACCGGGTCGGGCACCGTCCCCGGCCCGGGCGCCCGCGTGAACACGCCGACGATGAATCGCTGCAGCCGCTCGGCTTCGTCCGCCCAGCGCTGAACTCCGGCAGGGCCGGCCGCGGCCATCTCCACGCACACCAGCTTTGCCGCATCGGGCCGGTCGCCGGCGGCGTCGAACAATGCGCGGATGAATGCTTCGAGCTCGTCCTCCCACTCGCCGGTGGACACCTGCGCATCGCGCAGCCGCCGCCCCAGCCGCTGGATCACAGCGTCGTAGGTCGCGAGCAGGCACTCGTCCTTGTTGTTGAAGTGCTCGTAAAAGCTGCGCCTGGAGATGCGCGCGTGCGAGACCAGCTCAGAGATGGTGCTCCCGGCGAAGCCGTGCTCGTTGACGCATTCGACCATCGCCTTGAACAGGCGCTCGCGCTGGTGCTCGGCGACCTGCTCGCGCGGCAGCGCCTGCGGGCCACGTGGCAGCCCACCTCCGCCGGGTATGTCTCTGTCCGCGGGGCTCGTGCGTCTCGCTGGGGCGCTTTCTTCGAGGGCGCCGGGCGTGTCTGTGCCCTCAGTGGTTACGCCCGTCTTGGGGCGCTCTCCCGGCTTTCGGTCGGCCGTGACGCGCCGTGCCTCGGTGCTCCTCCCCGGCGTGCCGCCGGTTCTCGACGGCCCCCGAGGCTTACTGCCTGCTCGATCTCTCCGAATATCTCCCACAAAACTCCCCTCGCTGTCATCGCCCCCTTGACAGACTACGCGCTTGCAGGTTGACAGACTGAGTAAAACATGATTTATATGTCGGGTAGCGGGAGAGGGTCTGCAGCCACTCGGAGATCGTTTCGATAGGGTGGCATGGAGGCTGAAAGCGATTTGGGGGCCTGGGTATGGGTCAATGGTCAAGCAGGAGGCTGAGGCCGGATAGGAGGGCGAGAGGTTACGGTGCAGGGTGGCGCGGGCTGATCCCATTCTGTAGGCGTCGTACTATTAGCTGGGACGTTCCGGCCCACAGCAGGGGGGTCGGTTGGCCGATCCGGCCGACACACGCGTACGGGCCTTCGGGCGCCGTGCTCGCGCCGGGACGAGCAGGGAGGTCTAGATGAGATTGCTGACTTGCGAGGAGCAACGGATGTTGCGCTCGCTGCACGGACGGTGGCCGTATCGCCGCTCGCACTGCCGCCACGACCTTCACTGGCTGGTGCGAGTGCGTCCGCGCAGGCGCTGGTGCGCATCCGGGCGGGTGCATTCCGTGGCGTGTCTGCCGGCGTACCGTCGCCGGCCGCACGCCGGATAGAGGACCGACGGTCCTGGGGGCGGCGTCAGCGGGACGCAGCCTCTAGGATCGGGTCGTGCCCGCAACCGAGATAGAGCGGCTCTCGATCGACACGATCCGCGGCCTGTCCATGGACGCGGTGCAAAAAGCGGACTCCGGGCATCCGGGTACGGCGATGGCGCTGGCGCCGCTCGCTTATACGATCTTCAAGCGCTTCCTGCGTGCCAACCCCGCTGACACCGCGTGGCCCGATCGCGATCGCTTCATCCTCAGCTCGGGGCACGCATGCGTGCTGCAGTACTCGCTGCTGCACCTCACCGGCTACGACCTGGGTCTCGAGGATCTCCGGCAGTTTCGCCAGTGGGGCTCGCGCTGTCCGGGTCATCCCGAGCGCGGGCACACCCCCGGCATCGAGATCACGACCGGGCCGCTGGGCCAGGGGTTCGCCAACGCCGTGGGCATGGCGCTCGCCGAGCGGTTCCTCGCCGAGCGCTTCAACCGGCCCGGCAGCGAGGTGGTCGACCACCACGTGTACACGATCTGCTCCGACGGCGACATGATGGAGGGGATCAGCCAGGAAGCGGCCTCGATCGCCGGGCACTTCGGACTGGGAAAGCTGATCGTGTGCTATGACGACAACCGCATCACGATCGACGGCACGACCGCGATCTCCTTTGACGGCGAGAACCACTCAGACCGTCTCGCCGCCGACGGCTGGCACGTGCAGCGGGTGTCCGACTCCGAGGACCTCGACGCGCTGACCGCAGCGCTCACCGCAGCGCGCGATGAATCCGAGCGGCCGTCGTTCGTCGCGATCCGCTCGCACATCGCCTATCCCGCTCCGAACGCGGTCGACACGGCCGCGGCGCACGGGGCGGCGCTGGGCGAGTCGGAGGTGAGGGCCACCAAGGTCGCGATGGGCTGGGATGACCCCGAGCGCACGTTCTGGGTGGACGAGCGCGTGCGCGAGCACATGTCGCTCACTGACGCGGGCGCGCGCGAGCAGGCGCGCTGGCAGGAGCGCTTTGACGCCTGGCGTCAAGAGCTGCCCGAGCTGGCGGCCGACTGGGACCTGGCCTGGAACGGCGACGGTCTGCGCCAGGGCTGGCGTGAGGCGTTGCCGCGGTTCGAGCCCGGCACGGAGATCGCCACGCGCGCGGCCGGCCAGAAGACGATGGCGGCGTTCTCGCAGTACGCGCCCACGACGATCGGCGGGGCCGCCGACCTGGTCGAGTCGACCAAGACGGTGTTCGCGGGCGCGGGCGAGTTCTCGCGGCCGCACGCCGGGCGCAACGTGCCGTTCGGGATCCGCGAGCACGCGATGGGCGCGATCGTCAACGGCGCCGCCGCGCACGGCGGGATCGTCAAGCCGTACGGCTCGACGTTCCTGATGTTCTCCGACTACATGCGCGGCGCGGTGCGCCTGTCGGCGCTGATGGGCCTGCCCGTCGTATGGGTGTGGACGCACGACTCGGTCGGCCTCGGCGAGGACGGGCCGACGCACCAGCCGGTCGAGCACTATGCGGCGCTGCGGGCGATCCCGCAGCTGTGGGTGATCAGGCCGGCCGACGCGAACGAGACCGCCCAGGCGTGGCGGCTCGCGCTGGAGCGCGAGGACGGTCCGGTCGCGCTGCTGCTGTCCAGACAAGGCATTCCCGTGCTCGACCGCGACGGGGAGGGGCTCGGGCAGGCGAGCGAGCTGGAGCGCGGCGGGTACGTGCTGTGGGATTCCGCCGCGCCCGGCGAGGGCGAGCCCGAGGCGCTCCTGATCTCCACCGGCGCGGAGGTTCCGCCGACGCTGCAGGCCGCACGCCAGCTCGCCGCGGAGGGGACGCGGGTGCGGGTCGTGTCGATGCCATGTATGGAGCTGTTCGAAGCGCAGCCGATCGAGTACCGCGAGCAGGTGCTGCCGCCTGGCGTGGGCGCCCGCCTGGCGGTCGAGCCGGGTGTGAGCATGAGCTGGTGGCGGTGGGTCGGCGATCGCGGCGACGTGCTCGGGATCGACCGCTTCGGCGCGAGCGCGCCGGGACCGACCGTGCTGGCCGAGCTGGGGTTCACCGTCGAGAACATCACCGCGCGCGCGCGCGCGCTGCTCGGGGAGAAACGCTGATGGGTGAGAGGGTCTCGGTGGGTAAGGTCTTGAGGAGAAAGGTCTCGGGAAGACATGTCTCGGGGAGGAACGTCTGGGGAGGCAAGTCTTGCCAGGCAGCTCGACAGATATGCCCCTGAACGAAAAGTCGATGGAGGAGACATAACGCCGATGGACAAGCCACTGCAGCGACTGTCGGGATACGGGCAGAGCGTATGGATCGACTCGCTGTCACGCGCGTCGATCAGGGGCGGGCACGTGCAGGGGCTGATCGACGACGACTCGGTCGTAGGGGCGACGTCGAACCCGACGATCTTCCAGAAGGCGATGGCCGAAGGCGACGCCTATGACGAGCAGCTGCGCGAGCTCGCCGACCGCGAGCCGAGTGACGCGTTCTGGGCGCTGGCGGTACGCGACATCAAGGATGCGTGCGACGTGTTCAGGCCCGTGTTCGACGCGACCGCTGGACGCGACGGGTACGTCTCGCTGGAGGTCGACCCCGGCCTGGCGTACGAGACGCTGCAGACGTTTCGCGAGGCGATCAGCCTGCACGAGACGGTCGACAGGCCGAACCTGTTGGTCAAGATCCCCGCGACCAAGCCTGGCCTGGCCGCGATCGAGGACGTGATCGCGCAGGGCAAGTCGATCAACGTGACGCTGATCTTCTCCCTGCGCCGCTACGCCGAGGTCGCCGAGTCCTACATCCGCGGGCTCGAGCGCCTGGTCGCCGCCGGCGGGGACCCCAGCCCGGTGGCGTCGGTCGCGAGCTTCTTCGTCTCGCGCATCGATACCGAGGCCGACCGGCGGCTGGATGAGGTCGGCGGGCACGACGAGCTGCGCGGCAAGCTCGCGGTCGCCAACGCGAGGCTCGCCTACGAGCACTACAAGACGGCGTTCGCCGGCCCGCGCTGGGAGTTCCTGGCCGGCAAGGGCGCCACGCCCCAGCGCGTGCTGTGGGCGTCGACCTCGGTGAAGAACCCGTCCTACCCGGACACCCTGTACGTGGACGAGCTGATCGGGCCGGACACTGTCAACACGATGCCCCAAGAGACGATCGACGCCTACCAGGACCACGGCGACCCGCAGCTGCGCCTGGAGCAGGGCCTCGACGAGGCCCATGCCCTGTTCGAGCATCTGGCCGCGGCGGGGGTGAGCTATGAGGACGTCACCGACACGCTCGAGCGCGAGGGAGTCGCCAAATTCTCCGACTCGTTCGCGGCGCTGCTGGACGGACTGCGCGGCAAGCAGGCGTCGCTCACAACCGCCTGACAGTAAGCAGGCGTCGCTCACGTCCGCCTGACGGGCGCAACAGGGTGCGGGCTTTGGGGGGAAACCCATAAGCCAGTCCACCAGCCACCGTTGTCGGCGCCGGCTACCGCACCTGCCGGCTATGCGGAAGCGAACGGGGCGACGGCGACCCTGGAGTCGAGTCGAGCCCGCGGTCGTCGCGCTCCGTCGGAGCTGGCCTACGAGTAGGGGATCGGGATCAGCACGGCGATCCGCAGCGGGCCGGACGGGAACGCCTGGACGTGGAGCGTGACTACGCGAAAGGTGCGCCCGCGATAGTGGTAGACGCCGCTGGCGGGCACGGCGCCCGGTAAGGGGCCGAGGCTGTTCTTGACCAGTCGGTTGCTCATGTACATGAGCACGTCCAGCCCGGCCAGGCGCCCGGTGAGGCGCTTGTAGCCCTCGTCGTCCTGGATCGAGAGCACGATGCTGCCGATCGTGCGCCCGCCGAGGCGCAGCGGCGCGCGTACCGGCGCGAGCACGTACGGACCGCCGACGTCCGCCAGCAGCCGCCCCCCGGCGCTGACCCGCAGGCGCACGATGTGCTCGTGGAGCAGGGCGTCGATCGCCAGCTTGGTCGCCGCCGGGTCGCGCGCGGCGACCGCGTGCAGCAATGGCTGGTTGTGCTGCACGCGGTGGACCTGCGCAAGCGCGTGCCGGCCGGCCTCGCCCGCGTAGATCAGCTGCGCGACGCGGCTGAGCGCGTTGACGGCCGTGTCGGTCGCCGTCGCCCCGCACAGGGGTGCGATCGATGCGATCGACTTGAGCAGATACACGCGCAGCTGTCCGGTCGGGTAGACGTCGGCTGCGAACGAGGTGTAGCCGTAGGTGACGCCCCTGACGGTGAGCGTGCCCTGGGCCGGCAGCTCGCCCGGTGGCAGCGCGAACGAGCCGGCGATGCTGCGCCCGTGTTCGCGCAGCGCGGTCACGCCCTGGGCGATCCCGTTCGTCTCGGCGACGAGCCCGTTGTCGGCCCACACGCTGGCGACGAAGCTCGCGATCGGGGCGCCGCCCGCACCGAGAATGCTGCCGCGCAGTGGCGCGAGCGCGTTCGGGGCGCCGGCGTCCACGAGCACCTGACCGCCGCCTCCGGCGGCGCCCGCGCGCACGACCTGCAGGTTTGTCATGTGCCCGGTCGCGAGCAGCGCCTGCGCGGCCGCGCGCGCGGCCCGCGGGTCGTCGCGTTCGACGGCTTCGCGCAGGGGAATCGAGCGCGTGACGAGGCTCACCGCCGACGCCGTGCGTTCGCTGGAGACGCCCTCGCGGTAGACGCGTTCGGCGATATCGCCGAACGCACCGAGCACCGCCGAGGAGCACACGTTTGCAACGGTCACCGGCGGCGGAGGGTCGGGATCGGCGCTCGCACGCGCGCTGACGCCACCTCCGCTTGACCCGCAGCCGGCCAAGGCCACACCGCTCGCCAGCGTGAGTGCCGCGAGCAAGGCTGCATAAGGCTTGCGTACGCACCGAGCCATCAAGTTAGATCCTACGGGGTGCACACACGTGGATGAGCCTGCTTTATCCCCCGGTTCGTGCACGGGATGTCGATATGCGGCGAGGCACCCCGGCGATGCACACGCCGCGTCATGTCCTCTATACCCCATGCGCATCGTCGCTTCGCGCTGCACAGGTCAGAGCGAGCTGCACACGCCCGAGGCGTTCGGCCGCGTTCCGCTAGTGTCGGCATGTGCCGACGGTCCTGATCACCGGCGCTTCCACGGGCATCGGGCGTGCCACCGCGCTGCGCCTGGCCGCGTCCGGCTGGACGGTGCTCGCGGGCGTACGCAAGACCGCCGACGGCGAGGCGCTGACCGCCGCCGGAGGCGAGCGAGTGCTGCCGGTGCAGCTCGACGTGACCGATCCTGAGCAGATCGAACGAGCCGCGCAGCGCGTGCGCGAGATCGCGCCCGGCGGGCTGGACGCGCTCGTCAATAACGCCGGCAGCGTCGTCGTTGGTCCACTGGAGTTGCTTTCCCTGGACGATCTGCGACGCCAGTTCGAGGTGAACTTCTTTGGACACATCGCCGTCACCCAAGCGCTGCTGCCGTCTTTGCGCCGGGCGCGTGGGCGAATCGTGCTGGTCTCCTCCATCGGAGGGCTGATCACCACGCCGTACCTGTCCCCGTATCACACCTCCAAGTACGCGCTGGAGGCGCTGGGGAACTCGCTGCGCACGGAGCTCGCCCGCTCCGGCATCCAGGTGGCGTTGATCGAGCCGGGCTCGATCGCCACCCCCATCTGGGAGAAGAATCTCGGTCAGGTCGAAGGCTTGGCCGTTCCCGAGGAGCTGCGCGAGCAGTACGGTCACGTTTCCGCCGCGATGGCAAAGGCGCTCAAGAACACCGCCCGTCGCGGCATTGCGCCCGAGCAGGCGGCGCGGACGATCGAGCGGGCGCTGACCGCCAAGCGGATGCGCGCGCGCTATGTCATCGGACGGGACGCGCATGTGATGCTGTGGGCGAGCCGGCTGCTCCCGGACCGCCTGTTCGACCGCGTGCTGCGCAGAGTCATCGGGGTCTGAGGACGCGTCTTGAAATAGACGGCGTGGTCACCGGAGACGATCCCTCGGGCGGCCCGATTCCTCAGGCGGCCCGATTCCCCGGCCGAGCCGATCCTCCGGCCGAGCCGATCCCCTCGGGCGGAGCGATCATCCAGCGGCTTACCGCAGCCTGTCTTTAACGGTCCTCGCTACGGTGAAGTCGATGAGCTCGGAGGAGATCAACGAACCTTTAGCCGCACAGGTCCCGCCGCCCCCATCGGAGCGGGGACCCTGGCTGCTCGCGGGCGCGATTGCGGTGCTCGGCGCAGCGGTGCTGGTCGCGGTGCTCACCGGGCTGGTCGGGCGCACCGGGACAGCGCCGTCCGTCGCGCCTCCCCGGGTGCTGGTGGCCGCCGCCACGCCCGCTCCCGCCCAGGTCTCCGCAACCGCGCCCTCGACCGCGCGTGGGGCGATCGTCGCGCAACCGTCCGCCGCGCAGAGTCAGGCGTTCGCGCGCTATGACCCGCTGCAAACGCAGGTGCCGACGCGCTGGATGGAAGGGTTCTACCCGATCTACTCGGCCGCCCAGAGCACGTTCGGCGTCAACTGGCTGCTGATCGCCTCGATCCACGAGCAGGAGTCGGCGTTTTCGACCGCTCCGAGCACCTATCACGGCCTGAACTTCGCCGGCTGCTGCGGCGGTCCGATGGAGTTTAACGTCATGAACGGTTCCCGCCCGGGCACCGGATCCACCTGGGACCTGGTCAGCAACTCCTACCGCTACGGTCGCCGTCCCGCGGCGTATGACCATCCCACGGCCAAGCACCCGTCGATATACGACGACTTCGACGCGATCATGGCCGCCGCGCACCTGCTGTCAGCGGATGGCGCCACGCTGGCGCTTGACCGCGGCGCCTGGGACGCGGCGTATGACTACTACGGGCATGACGCCACCGGCGTCGCCTATGCCGACGAGGTGATCGCCCGCGCGATCGGCTGGTCACAGCACGGCTTCTGCGCCAACTGCGGTCCGCAGCCGGGGATGGTGGCCGCCGTGCACGCCGCCTACGGCGCGCCGGTGCTCGCGGCGCTCACCTCCGCCCAGACCGCGTCTCGGGTCACGGCCGCCCGGTCCAAGCGCAAGCACGCTCGCTGACGACGCCACCGAGGCGGTCGCTACGCGGCAGACGCGCGCCCGGAAATGGGCGGCGTCTACCTGTATGGATCGATCGGCGTCCCCCCGGGTCAGATCAGGCGGCGTCGGCCTGTGCGATCAGCTCGCCCGCGACGCGATCGGTAGCCCCGCCGGCGCCGCCGAGCAGGCGTCGCGACAGCTGCGCGCGGCGGAAGTACAGCGGCGCGTCGTGCTCCCAGGTCGCGCCGATGCCGCCGTGCACCGAGATCATCGTGCGCGCGGCTTGGTCGAGCGCACGCCCGGCCACCGAGCGCGCGGCGCCGGCCGCGAGCGGGAACTCGCCCGGCGAGCCGTGCCGGGCCCAGCCGGCGTAGTAGAGCAGCGAGCGGCCGTTCTCCAGCTGGCGCAGCACCTCCGTGAGCGAGTGCTTGACGGCCTGATAGGAACCGATCGCGCGGCCGAACGTGTAACGCTCCTTGGCGTACTGCACCGACACGTCCAGCGCGGTCTCGACGCTGCCCAGCGACTCGGCCGCGATCAGCGCCTGCGCGAGATGCCACGCCGCCGCGAGCTGCTCCTCGGATGCGTCCAGCACCGTCGCCCGGGCGTCTTTCAGCGAGACGTGTCCCAGCGAGCGGGTCGCGTCATAGCGCACGGTCGCCTCGACGCTCACGCCCGGCCCGTCCGCCTCGATCGCGACCCCGACGGGCTGTCCGTCCAGCAGGGCGACGCCCACGAGCAGGTCGGCCCCGGGCGCGTCCGGGACGAACGACAGCTCGCCGCTGACCGTCGCGGCGTCACCCGCGCCTGTCGCCGTGGGGGCCGGCGGGCGCTCGATGCCACCGTGCGGGTCCACGCTCCAGCGGTCGTCCACGTCGCTCGGGGGCGATACAGGCAGGTATGCCGCCCTGCGCTCGCCCGTCGCCAGGGCCTCCAGCAGCGCATCCGCGTTTGAAGAGTCGTTGAGGATCGCGCTCGCCGGGAGATGTCCCAGCAGCGGGGTGCCCGCGAGCACACGACCGCACTCGCCGAGCACCAGCATCGCGTCGAACGCGTCCAGCCCGGCGCCGCCGTGGGCGTCGTCGATCAGCAGACCCGGCCAGCCCGCCTCGCGCGCGGTGGGCCACATGTCGGGCAGGGCGGTCTCGTCGCCGTCCAGGGCCTCGCGGGCGGCCTCCAGCGTCTTGAATCGCGACAGCGCGCCACGGGCGGCCTCGCGCAGGAACACCTGCTCGTCTGACAGTGCCAGGTTCATGCCGCGGCTCCTTCCTTGGAGCGCAGCTCTGAGAACGGGATGCCCTTGTCCAATCGCGGCTCCGGCGGCAGGCCGAGCACGCGCTCGCCGATCGTGTTGCGCAGGATCTCTTCGGTTCCGCCGGCCGACTTCAGGCCGGGCAGGAAGGAGATCATGTAGGCCCACTGGCTGTCCTCGCTCAGCGCGTCCGGGCCCTGCACGTCGGCGATCAGCTCGCCGGCGCGGATCGCGCCGTTGACGATCGTGACCTTCGCCAGGCCCGCCTCGGGGCCGGGTATCTGACCTTTTTGCAGCGCCGTCAGCGTCCGATAGCCGGTGAACCTGACCGCCAGCAGTTCGCTTGCGATCTCGCCGAGCTGGTGCCGGACCTCCGGGTCGCGCCGAGCGTGCTCGTCGTCGGCGATCGCCGACGCGAACCGGGTCGAGTTGTAACCGAGCCCCTCGCTGCCGAGCCCGATCGTGACGCGCTCGTACATCAGCGTCGTCAGCGCCGTGCCCCAACCGTTTCCGACCCCCCCGACGACCGCGCCCGCGTCGAGCGGGACGTCGTCGAAGAACACCTCGTTGAACTCTGCCTCGCCGGAGATCTGGCGCAGGCCGCGCACGGTCACGCCGGGCGCGTCCATCGGCACGACGAACATCGTCATCCCCTTGTGCTTGGGCACGTCGGCGTCGGTGCGGGCCAGCAGCAGACCGTAGGAGGCGAACTGGGCGTTGGTCGTCCAAACCTTCTGGCCGGTGAGCTTCCAGCTGCCGTCATCCTGCAGGCGCGCGCGCGTCTGCACTGCCGCTAGGTCCGAGCCGGCGGCGGGCTCGGAGAACATCTGGCACCAGACCTCGTCGCCGTGCAGCATCGCGCCGAGATAGCGTCCCTTCTGGTCCTCATCGCCATGGGCGATGATCGTCGGCCCGAGCATGCCCACGCCGATCGCGTCGAGGATCCCCGGCACTTTCGCGCGAGTGATCTCCTGGTTTGAGATCACCTGCTCGATCGGTCCGCGTCCCTGGCCGCCGTACTCCTTGGGCCAGGTCACCCCGGCGAGGCCGCCCTCGGCGAGCTTGCCCTGCCAGACGCGCCGCGCGGCGATTATCTCGTCCTCGTCCTCGATCGCTCCGGGTCCTTGCAGGACGGGCGCCTCAGAGGCGTGCTGATCGAGCCAGGCGCGCACTTCGGCACGGTACGCGGCCTGCTCCGGTGTGTCGTCGAGATCCACGGCTGCCTCCTTGTTGCGCTCTATCGCGGTTACTGGCTGACTGACCAGTCAATCTACTGAGAGCAGACTCTACTCCCCCGCCGGGATTGGCGGCTCAGGGACGGGCGGCTGGCGGTAGACGCCTTCGAACCCGCGGTTCAGCAGGTAGCTCGCCTGCGTGCCGGGATCGGGCGAGTGCAGCAGCACGACCCCCAGGCGCACGCCGTGGCGCTCGGCGGTCGCCACCAGGCAGCGGCCGGCCGCCAGCGTGTAGCCCGTCTTCAGGCCGGTCAGGCCCGGGTAGTGGTAGATCAGCAGCGGGTTGTTGTTGTACAGGTACAGCTTGCCGCCCTTGATCGGGAACGGCAGGGCCGCGGTGTAGGTGCGCGTGATCGATGCGATGCGCGGCTGCTGCAGGTCGACGTGCGCCAGCAGTGCGAGGTCGGCGGCGCAGGAGAAGTTGTACAGGTCGAAATAGCCCGACGGCGAGGAGTAGTGCGTGCAGCCCATCCCCAGTCGCGCGGCTTCGGCGTTCATCTGCGTCACGAAGCGGCTCACGCTGCCGGAGACGTGCTGGGCAAGCGCGACGGCGGCATCGTTGCCGGACGGCAGCAGCAGGCCGTAGAGCATGCTCTGCACGCGCACGTGATGACCCAGCGGGAGCACGCCGACCTTCGATCCGGCCGAGTTGACCGCCTGCCGGGTCACCAGCACGGGCGCATCCGGCGACGTCGAGCGGACCGTCAGCAGCGCGGTCATCATCTTCGTCAGGCTCGCGATGCGCAGGCGCGCGTAGGGGTTCAGCTGCCACAGGACCTGGCCCGTGTCGAGGTTGAACAGCAGCCCGGCGCTGGGCGGGGTGTGAAAAGAGACGTGCACCGAGTCGCGCTCGGGGTCGCCGATCCCCGCGAGCGCGAGCGGGGGCTTTGCCAGGGGCAGGCCGATCGGAGAGCGGGCGGGGGTCGGGACCGTGGCGAAGTTGGTGTGCGCGTGCGGGCTCCCGCCGTGGCTCGTGCGGTGGGTGGATGCCGAGACAGAGCCGTGGGTGTGGTGCGCCTTGGCGAGGGCCATCACCCCCAGCGCGGCGACGATCGCCAGCGCCAGCGCGCCGACGGCCAGGGCACGCCTCCGCGCGCGCCGGCGCCGCCGAGCGGTCTCACGCCGCCGCCGGCTCTGATCGGGGGTCATATATGAAGGGAGAGGCACCATCGCGTCATCGTCGCGGGGGGTTCAGCAACGCACCGACGATCCCCACCCCGAGCAGCACGAGCACGAAGACCGAGACGGCGCTAAGCAGGGTAAACCCTTGCTGGGACACCGCGCTGATGGTCAGGAAGGCGAAGCCCGCGATGAACACCAGTGCCAGGCCGAGGACGAGGATTCGTGTCATGCAAGCGCCGGGCCGGCGATGCCGAAGTAGGTCTGCACAGCCAGCCACAGGCAGAGCAAGAGCACTGCCGGGACTTCGACGATCGTGAAGAAGAAGATGACGAACACCAGGCTGATCACACGCGCGCGGGGATAGAGCACGATGTAGGCGGCGAGCACCGCGGTGACCGCGCCCGCGGCGACGAGCAGAGCCGCGGTCGAGCCCGGGTCGATCAGCGTGTGTGCTCCCAGCACGGCGAGCCCGCCGATCAGATAGAGAGCGAGCAGGGAGATCCGCCCGAGCGTGTCCTCGACGGTGGGGCCGAAGATCGTCAGGAACAGCATGCTGACCAGCAGAGACAGGAGATCGGCGGGAAAGTCGCCGTGGTGGCGGATGGACAGCAGGCAGGCGACCGTGGTGAGCGCGATCAGGACGACGGTCACGGTCGGAAAGCCTCGACGGGGGACGTTGTCTGTGAACGGGAAGATCGCGTGAGCCTATCCGCGGGCGCACAGCCCGGCGCGGGTGGGCGGCTCGCGCGAGCTACATGCCGGCCGCGAGCGGTCCGACACCAGCTCGCGGCTGCGGTACGTGCTGGTCGGCGTGATAGCTGGAGCGCACGAGCGGACCGGCGGCGACGTGGTCGAAACCGAGCTCGTACGCGGCGCGCTCCAGCGCGGCGAACTCGTCGGGATGCCAGTAGCGCACCACCGGCAGATGGCGCTCGGACGGGCGCAGGTACTGCCCGACGGTGAGCACCCGTACGTCGTGCTCGCGCAATGCGCCGAACGTGTCGACCATCTCCTGGTGGGTCTCGCCGAGGCCGACCATCAGTCCCGACTTGGTCACGACCTCCCCGGCGCCGAGCTCGCCCGCGAGGCGCAGCACGCGGCAGGAGCGCTTGAACTCCGAGCCGCGCCGCGCGAGCGGATACAGCCGGGGGACGACCTCGACGTTGTGGTTGAACACGTCCGGGCGCTCGGCGATGACCCGTGCCAGTGGCATCTCCTGGCCCTGGAAGTCGGGCGTCAGCACCTCGATCTGGCAGCCGGGCGCCTGGCGGCGGACTTGACGGATGACGCCCACGAACGCCGACGCGCCCAGGTCGGGCAGGTCGTCGCGATCGACCGACGTGATGACCGCATGGCGCAACCCCATGCGCGCGATCGAGCGCGCGACCCGGGCGGGCTCGAGCGGGTCGTTCCAGGTGGGCTTGCCGGTACGGACATTGCAAAAGCCGCACCGGCGCGTGCAGGTGTCGCCGAGGATCATGAACGTCGCAGTTCCGCGCTCCCAGCACTCGCCGACGTTCGGGCAGGCCGCCTCCTGGCAGACGGTGTGCAGGTTCTCCGAGCGGATCAGCTCGGTCAGCTCGCGGTAGCGCTCACCGCCGGGCGGAGGAACCTTGAACCATGGCGGCTTGCGCTCGCGCAGCGGGCGGACGTTCGGGCCGAGCACGCTCAGCACGTCCATGCCGCCGGGATTGGCGCGGGATCTCGTAGACCTCGTGGGTACACCGGCAGTGTTGGCGTGCGAGCTGGTGGCGCTCACGCGATTGCCAGGCCCAGGTCGTGCTCGGCGATGCCGAGCACGGTCGGTGTGACCACACGCTCGTCACGGCCGTGGGCGGCGCAGAAGTGGTGTGCCATGCGCGCTCGGAAGTAGTCCGGGTCGATTGTGCGACCGGGTGGGAGCTCATGTGCGATCGAGGTCATCGTGACGTCTGGCAGGCCGCAGGCTATGACCCAGGAGAACGGAGCCAGGTCGAGGTCGACGTTGACCGCGAACCCGTGGGTGGTGATCCCGCGCGAGACGTGCACTCCGATCGAGGCGATCTTGCGGTCCTGCACCCATACGCCGGTGTAGTCCGGTCCCTCCGCGCAGCGGGAGTGCGCCTCGATGTTGTAGTCCGCGAGCGCGGAGATGATCGCCGATTCCATCGTGCGCAGGTGGGCGCCGATGTCGTTGACGCGCATGATCGGGTACCCGACGAGCTGGCCGGGGCCGTGGTAGGTGACGCGCCCGCCGCGGTCGGTGTCGACGATGTCGATCCCGCGCGCGCGGTAGTAGTCCTCGCCGCGGGTCAGCTCGGCGGCGGCCGAGCGCCGTCCGCGGGTGTACACAGCCGGGTGTTCGAGCAGAAGCAGCGTGTCGGGCAGCTCGTTGGTCTGGCGGCGCGCGCGGATGTGCAGCTGTGTGGCGAGTGCGTCGCGGTAAGAAATCATGCCTAGATGGCACACCCATAGTTCTGGGAATCTGCAGGCGACGGTCATCATCTGCCTAAGCCTAGCGCCGAGCAGAGGGAAGCACCTTGGGTGGCTGACGTGAGCGCTTCCCATAAATGCTTCACGAGACGGACAGTGGTCACGAGCGCTCTGTCCGACTCGTCACGAGTGACTGCCAGGTCATCGAGACCGGAATCGTAGGGCCCATTGGCATGGGCCCTACGATTCGAGTTATTGGATAGTCTGGCTACCCAGATCTATGCGATCGACTCTAGACCAACGTCTTCTGCCGGGAATAGCTTGAGTTCGTCTTTTTCTCCTACAGCTCCTGTAAATTCCACTTCAATTTCACACCCTTTTTTGGGCGCTATCTTTTTGCCCGTGCAGGTGTTTGTTCCTTTGATTTTAAACCCCTTGTTACCGAAGACCAATCTTGGCTTACCTGGGTACCAGTCTTTTCCTATCAGCGGGATTTCGATGTTTTCGTATTTGACCAATCCTTTTCCTTTGTCTTTTAGTTGAAAGGGATTAGCTGACTTAACCATAGTGGCCACCAGGTCACTATTGAGTTCGAATGCTTCTTCGAAAGTGAGTTCCTCAGCAGTCATCTCAAATCCTTCTTCGGCGGCAAAGAGGGTCAGTTCCATTTTGTCTAAGCCTATCGACCCTCCATTGCATGGTAAACCACCAAAGGTGTTTTCTGATACTAATAAGCAGGCTTTTTTGATCTGTTGTTCCGCTTCCAGCGTTTCAGGCTTCAGGACACGGAAGATCAATTCACCTTTCGACTGGGATTTATTAGTGGGTGTCATTTCACCTGCGAGTTTCCCTGTGACTTTGGTAGGGGTAACCGGTAGGCATGTGCCTTCGAGTGTCACAAATACTCCACCAGGACCAGCAAAGACAAGCCCGACTTCGCTCGTTGCTTCTTTTGATAAGATGCGAGCTAGCGTCCCTCTGAGTTCGGCTGTTTTTATTTCTTCGGTCGCTGCACCGGTGCTCTTTACGGCACATTCTTCCGTATATTTACCTTTGCATTCTTTATAGGTTATAACAACTTTTTCGATGCCCACCGATCCGGCTCCACCGCTGATGCGTCCTTTGGAAGTGTCGCTTTTACATTTGATAGTGCCGGCAACGCTGTCCAGTGTTGGTTCTAAACCTGCTCTGTTTTTGCCCGTAAAGCCATTGTTCGTCCCTTCTTTGCTGAATTCCGCATTTTCAATCATGGCCGACGCCGTGGAGACACCGACCGCGAAGGCCGCAAACACCGCCACGAGAGCCATTCCTACTATTTTGATGCGCCTCACCACAACCGCATCCTCCTGTTGTTAAGCCCTGAATCCAGGCTAGGGCAATTGCTGTGGTCTCGGCTCTGGGGCGCTCATCAATTGTGAGGTGACGCGCTAGGAGCCGTTTCCTGTTTAGACCCTCCGCTTCGGCTAATTGCTCGCTTATCGACAGGGTTCGATCGGCTGTCTTAGCACACAATGTGTCGGATACGCAAGACCTGTTTATCCTCTGTTTGAGGACCAAATATCTCCGATTACCGGATATTGACCAGATGCAGGGTTTTAGCCAAGTGCTGTTCGCCCTGATACAGAAACATTGCGCCAGTCGTCCGATTAGAGGACCGATTGGCCGGCCCTGATTTTTTACAGTGTGAGCGAAGCGGGCTGTTCGAGCAGCTCGTGGATGCGAGCAAGAAAACGGGCGGCGTCGGCGCCGTAGAGGATGCGGTGGTCGCAGGCAAGCGTGACGGTCATCTCCTGCCGGGCGACGATCTCGCCGTCGCGCGCGACGGGCCGCGGCCCCGCCGAGCCCACCGACAGGATCGCCGCCTGCGGGGGGTTGATGATCGCGGTGAAGCTGCTGACACCGAACATGCCGAGGTTGGAGACTGTGAACGTGCCTCCGCCCAGCTCGGGTGGCGTGATCGAGCCGTCGCGCACGCGCGCGGCGAGGGCGCGGGTCTCGCGGGCGATCTCGCCGAGCGACTTCTGGTCGGCGTCGAACACCGTTGGCACGATCAGCGCGCCGCCACTGGGCCCCTCGGAATCCGCCGCTACCGCCACGCCGACGTTCACGCGGGCGTGCAGCTGCAGGCGGCCGTCGCGATAGCTGGAGTTCGCGCGCGGGTGCTCGCGCAGCGCGAGGGCACAGGCCTTGACGACCATGTCGTTGTACGTGGGCGCATCCGATTGACCCAGCCGCTTGAGCTCGGAGCGCAGCGCGACGCACTCCTCCATGTCGATGTCCGTCTGGAGCGCGAAGTGGGGGATCGTGGCCTTCGACTCGGCCATGCGCCGGGCGATCGTCTGCTGAGTGCGCGACAGCTCGACCTCGGTCGTCTCACCCTTGGCTGTCGCCACACCAGCCAACCCTGTCTCGGGCGGCGCAGTCGCGGCCGTCGGCGTACCTGCGGCGATGGATGGCGCGCCCGCGGCGGGCTTGCCGGCGGCGGGCGCCTGCACATCGGCTTTTACGATCCGCCCGCCAGGGCCGCTGCCGGTCACCGCGTGCAGGTCCACTCCCCGCTCCTTCGCTATCCGTCTGGCCAGGGGCGAGGCCTTGATACGCGCGGCGTCAGGAGGCGGGTCCTGCGCGTCAGCGGACGGGCTCTCTGTCGGGGGAGCCTCGGTCGTGGCGAATACCTCAGGATCTTCGCCACCGCCGACGCGCGCGATCACCGCCCCTACCGGCAGCGTGTCGCCCTCGGCGGCGATCGTCTCCAGGACGCCTTCCTGGTCGGACTCGTAGGTCATATTCGCCTTATCGGTCTCGATCTCCACGAGCTCCTGGCCGCGACTCACATGCTCGCCGTCGGCGACGAGCCAGCCGAGGATCGTGCCCTCCTCCATCGTGTCCGACAGCCGCGGCATCACGATCTCGGCCATCAGTGCACCCCGGGAATCGCTGTCGGGCGCTTGCCGACGATCGCGAGCGCGGCCGCGACGATCTGGGGCTCGTGCGGGTAGGCGATGTCCTCCAGCGGCTTGGAGTAGGGCATCGGCACGTCGGCGCCGGACACGCGTGCGACGGGGGCGTCGAGATCGTCGAAGGCGTGCTCGGCGATCAGCGCGGCGAGGTTCGCGCCGACACCCCCGTGCGGCCAGCCCTCCTCGACGACGACGCATCGGTTGGTCTTGCGAACGGAGGCGATGATCGTGTCCAGATCCAGCGGTCGCAGCGTGCGCGGGTCGATCACCTCGGACTGCACGCCGTGCTCGTCGGCCAGCGTGGCGGCCGCCCGTTCGGCGGTGAGCGCCATACGCGAGACGCCGACGATCGTCACATCCGAACCCTCACGGCAGATGCGCGCGTGACCGAAACCGATGAGCGCGTCCTCGTCCTGGGACACCTCGCCGCGGATGCCGTACAGCGACTCGTGCTCGATGAAGATGACCGGGTTGTCGTCACGGATCGCGGTCTTGAGCAGGCCCTTGGCATCCGCGGGCGTGGCGGGCACCGCGACGAGCAGGCCGGGGACGTGCAGGAACATCGCCTCCAGGCAGTGCGAATGGGTCGGCCCGAGCTGGTGGCCTGCGCCCTGGGGCATGCGGATGACCAGCGGCACGGAGACCTGGCCGCCGAACATGTAGCGGATGTGGGCGGCGCTGTTGACGATCTGATCGAACGCGAGCAGTGAGAAGTTGATCGTCATCAGCTCGACCACCGGGCGCAGGCCTGTCATCGCCGCGCCGACACCCATGCCGACGATTGTGTTCTCGGAGATCGGCGTATCGCGGATGCGCCGCTCGCCGAACTCCTCGAGCAGTCCCTCGGTGACCTTGAACGCGCCGCCGAACACGCCGATGTCCTCGCCGAGCAGCACCACGCGCTCGTCGCGGCGCAGCTCCTCGCGCAGCGCCGCGTTCAGCGCCTCGCGGTAGCGCAGCTCAATCATCGACACGGACCTCTCGTCGGTGAGGCGCCTACCGGCGTGCGCGGCATGTCCGTGGGCTCGCGCGGCACGTCCGTGCGTGTTCCCCGTCGCGTGAGTGGCTCAGTCATCCGTGGTACCGCCCGTGGACCTGCTCGCCGAGCACGTATACGTCCTCATACAACGACTCCGGCGCGGGAAACGGCGAGCTCTCGGCGAACTGGACCGCCTGCTCGACGCGCTCGGCCGCCTCGCGCTCGATCAGCTCGCGGGCCGCCGTGTCGAGCACGCCTTCGCGTTGCAGCAGATCGCCGAACCGGGGGACCGGGTCGCGCTCGCGCCACTGCGCGACCTCCTCGCGGGTGCGGTACTCCTCGGGGTCGGCCATCGAATGTCCGCGAAAGCGATAGGTGACCGCCTCGACCAGCAGGGGTCTGCGATCCTCGCGCACGCGGCGCAGCGCCTCGCCGACGACCGTGTAGGTGTCGTGCACGTCCATCCCGTCACAGCGCATCCCCGGGACACCGAGCGACTCGCCCTTGCGGCGCAGATCGGTCACGGCCGAGTGGCGGCCGATCGAGGTGCCCATCCCGAATTGGTTGTTGACGACCATGAACAGCACCGGCAGGCGCCACAGCGCGGCGAGGTTGAGGGTTTCTCCGAACGTACCCTGGTTGGAGGCGCCGTCGCCGAACGCGCACAGCGTCACCTCGTCGTGGCCGAGGTAGTCGCTGCCCAGCCCGATGCCCGCGCCGATCGGCAGGTTGCCGCCGACGATCCCGTAACCGCCCATGAAGCGGCGCTTCAGGTCAAACATGTGCATCGAGCCGCCGTGCCCCCCGCAGCAGCCGTCGACGCGTCCGAACAGCTCGGCCATCACGCGCTCGGGCAGGGTGCCGCGCGCGATCGCGTTTCCGTGCGAGCGGTAGGTCGAGATCAGGTAGTCCTGCTCGCGCAGCGCCCGTGCGGACCCGACGATCGTCGCCTCCTCGCCGATCGACAGGTGCAGGAAGCCGCCGATCTTCGCCCGTGCGTACATCTCGCCCGCGCGCTCCTCGAAGCGGCGGATGAGCGTCATCGTCGCCAACCACTCGCGGGCTGCATCTGGAGCCGGCAGGGGACGGCTCGAGGGAGCTGAGTCCTCGTCGGTGGCTGGGAAAGCGCGCTCCTCGGCCATTGTGGCCACATTAGCGCCCGGTTACGTCTCGACAGCGCTCCAGCGCGCGATGAACTCGTCCGCCTCCAGCTGGGACAGGTCCTCGCGCAGCGCGCGCGCCAGCCGCGAGGCGGCGTGCGGCGGGCGATCCCAGAACAGGACGACCTCGCCGCCGTCGATCTCGACGACCTCGATGTGATCGACCCGTCCGCTGTCGGCCAGCAGCGCGGGCGCGCGCCCGCCGCGCGTGACGATCAGTCGGTAGGCGCGGTTGGCTTTCATCGTGACTGCATCCCGGCAGCGTCCTCGATCGCGCGCTCACCGACGAACACTCGCTCGCCGACTCGCACGGCAGGCACGTCGGTCACCCCGATCTGCGCCGCCAGGCCGGTGGTCGCGGACAGCTGCTCGCGCACCGAGCGAAGCTCGGCTCCCGCGAGCACCGCGGCGGGGTGCATCTCGCACGCCGCGGCGGCGATCAGCACGTTGTCGAGCTCACCGAGCGAGCGCCCTCCGGCGAAAGCTTGCCGGAAGGCGGCTTGTGCGAACGGCACGATACGGCCGATCGACTTGGCGTACGTCGCCGCGCGCATCGCCAGCGTGCTGTCGAACGGGAACGGGACCGGCCACTTCAGCGGCTGCAGCCCCTGCGCTCGGGCGCGGCGCTCGGTCTCTGAGCGAAAGACCTCCTCCTCGGTCCGGCAGCGGTAAGCCTCGAACGACTCTGCGCCAGACAGCTCGCGCGCGAGCACCGGTTGCCACTCAACGGGACCGGGCAGCATCTGCAGGATGCGCTCGGCTGCAAGATAGGCCAGCGGGCTGGCCAGATCGAAGTAGAAAGCGTTCGGCGCGGTATGACGCCGCGGAGCGGCCTCCTCAGCCGTGGATGAGCCAGCCGTCGGCGGCGCGGCCCGCCTCCATCACGGCCTCCGACAGGGTCGGGTGGCCGTGAACGGTGCGCGCGACCTCGGCGAAGCCGCCCTCCAGCGCGCGCACGTTGACGAGCTCCTGGATCAGCTCGGTCGCGCGCGCGCCGACGATGTGCCCTCCGAGCAGCTCGCCGTATTGCGACTCGCCGACGAGCTTGACCAGGCCGGTGCGGTCGCCGTAGACGGTGCCGCCCCCGACCGCGCCGTAGGGAACCTTGCCGACGACCACGTCATAGCCCTGCTCGCGCGCCTGCGCCTCGGTCAGGCCGAAGGAGCCGACGTTCGGCGTGCAGAAGGTGGCGCGGGGGATGTCGATGTAGGCGATCGGATGGGTCGGCAGGCCGGCGGAGTCCTCGGCGGCGATGATGCCCTCGTCGGAGGCCTTGTGCGCGAGCGCGGGACCGGCGACGAGGTCGCCGATCGCATAGACGCCCGGCGCGGTCGTGCGCAGCGCGCCGTCGACCTTGACCAGGCCACGCTCATCCAGCTCGACGCCTGCCTCGTCGAGGCCGAGCGCCTGAATGTCGGGGCCGCGACCGGCGGAGATCACGAGGTAGTCGACCTCGGCCGACTCCGAGCCGTAGGAGAAGCTGACGCTCGCTCTCGCCGACCTGCACGGACTCGATCGGCGTGCTCGTGTGCACGCCGATCGCCTGGCGCTTGAGGCCGCGCTCGACCAGGCGCGAGATGTCGGCGTCCTCATGGGCAGCACGCGGTCGAGTGCCTCGAGCAGCAGCACCTCGCTGCCCAGGCGGGCGAAGCCCGAGGCGATCTCGGCGCCCGAGGCGCCCGCGCCGACGACAGCCAGGCGGGCGGGCAGCTCGGCCAGCGCCCATGCCTGCTCGGTGCCGATCACGCGTCCGCCAAACTCGACGCCGGGGATCGCTCGCGGGACCGAGCCGGTGGCGAGGATCACGGTCTCCGCGGCGAGCTCCCGTCCGTCGACGCGCACAACACGGGCCGTCGCCGTCGTTGCCACGCGGGCCAAGCGACGCCTCGCCCTCGATCAGGTCGATCTCGTTTTTCTTGAACAGCCCGCCGACGCCGCCGGTGAGCGTGGAGACGACTTTCTCGCGGCGGGCCTGCACCGCCGCGTAGTCGACCTCGACTCCGCCGACCTTCAGCCCGTACTCCTCCGCCTCGCGGATCTCGGTGAGCAGGTCGGCGGAGCGCAGGACCGCCTTGGCGGGGATGCAGGCATAGTTCAGGCAGCGCCCGCCGACCTTGTCCTTCTCCACCACTGCGGTCTTTTTCCCGAGCTGCGCGGCCCGGATCGCGGCGACGTAGCCGCCCGGCCCGGAGCCGATCACGATGCAGTCATACGCTGTCTCTGCCATACTGGCCTGAGCCTATCGAAGCAGGGCGTACAGTCCCGGCGTGTGCACGGCTATTCCCGTTCGCCGGCCTGGATGCGTCCCATCACACGCACCAGCTTCCAGAACAGCCAGCCGCCGAGCACGATCGAGAGCACGCAGAGGCCCGCGGCAAGCATCGTGGACGCGACGACGAGCGCGAGCGAGGTGACGATGATCTGGAAGGCGAGCAGCGCCTCGAAGCCGAGCACCGCCCAGTAGCGCCGCCGGTACATGCCGAGCGCGAGCAGCGCAGCACGAAGGCGAGGAACACCCCGCCCGGCAGCGAGCCGCCATGGCGGCTGAGGCCGTGGACGGTGGGCGCGCCGACGATCACCGCGAGCGCGAGCAGGGCCGCGACGGCGATGGCGACGAGCAGGGCGGGTGGCCGCTCGTCCGCTCCGAGCGGCGTCACGCGAGGCCCGCGGTGTCCGCGCTCTGCGACTCACAGCGCCGCGCGCAGCGGCGCGCGTCGCGCGCTCGGGGTCTTTGGTTTTTGCCAGTGCGCGGAGTACGCACACGCGGGCGGCGCCGGCGGCGATCACCTCGCCGACGTTGCCGGCATCGAGGCCGCCGATCGCGAAGAACGGCACGCGGGCGTGGGTGGCGGCGTAGCGCACGAGCTCGAGCCCGACGGCTGGACGGCCCGGCTTGGTCGGGGTGGCGTGAACGGGGCCGACGCCGATGTAGTCGACGAGGTCGGGGTCGACCGCGTCGATCTCTTGCGGCGTGTGGGTGGAGAGGCCGATCAGCATGTCGGGGCCGACGATCTCGCGCACCTCGGCCACCGGCATGTCGTCTTGCCCGACGTGCACCCCGTCGGCACGAACTTCCGCGGCGAGCTCGGGACGGTCGTTGACGATCAACAGCGCGCCGAGCTCGCTCGCACAGCCGGCCGCATGACCGGCCGCTTCGAGCATGAACCGCCTCTCGTAGGGGTCCTCGCGCAAGATGTCCCTCTTCTCGCGCAACTGCACGATATCCACGCCTCCGGCGATCGTTTCAGGCAGGAAGCGCCAGAAGACTGTGCCCACCGGGCAGGGAGTCGCACACGAGATACAGCCGTGCGGCGGCAAGGCGGGCGAGGCGATCGGTGCGGAGGTCGCTGACGGGCACTCCCGCTGAGTCTGACAGCGGACTAGCATCAACCGTATGCCCGAGCGCACCGAATCGCCTGACATGGCGATCGTCGGCGGCGGGGTCATCGGCCTGTCGCCTGCGCGTGGCGCGCACGTGAGCGGGGGCTGTCGGTGACGGTGCTCGAGCGCGACGACGTCGGGCGCGGCACCTCGCATGTGGCGGCGGGGATGCTGGCGCCGGTGGCCGAGGTCGAGTTCGGCACGGCGGGCAGGCGGCTGCTGGAGCTGGGGTTGCGCTCGGCTGAGATGTGGCCGGGGTTCGCTTGCGAGCTCGAAGGGGCGAGCGGCGAGAGGTGGGCCTGCTGAGGACGGGCACGCTGGTGGTCGCCCGCGACGAGGACGAGGCGCGCGAGCTGGAGCGCCAGCTCGCTTTCCGCGAGTCGCTGGGGCTGCCGCCGAGCGCTTGCTCGCGAGCGAGGCGCGCGAGCGCGAGCCGGCGCTCGCGCCGACCGTGCGGCTGGCGATCGAGGCGCCGGACGATCACTCGGTCGATCCGCGGCTGGTGCTCGTGGCGTTGCGCCGGGCGTGCGAGGTCGCCGGGGTGAGCATCCGCGAGCACGCGACGGTGGAGTCGGTGCGAGCTGGACGGCGCCGGCGCACGGGTTACAGGCGTGGTCCTGCGCGGCGGCGAGCGTGTGCGCGCCGGTCGGGTCGTGCTCGCCGCGGGCGCCTGGACCGGACAGATCGAGGGTCTGCCCGGCGACGCGCAGATGTCCCGTGCGCCCGGTCAAGGGCCAGATCCTGCGCCTGCGCGATCCGGCCGGTCCGGGGCTGCTGAGCCGCGTGGTGCGCTTCGAGGGCGGCTATCTCGTGCCGCGCGCGGACGGCCGTTATGTGCTGGGGGCGACGGTCGAGGAGCAGGGCTTCGATCTGAGCCCGACCGCGGGCGGCGTGTATGAGCTGCTGCGCGACGCGAGCGAGCTGGTGCCGGGGGTCGAGCGAGCTGCAGATCGAGGAGCTGTCGGTGGGGCTGCGCCCGGGCACGCCTGACAACGTGCCGGTGATCGGGCCGGGCGCGCTCGAGGGACTGATGTGGGCGACCGGGCACCACCGCAACGGGATCCTGCTCGCCCCGCTCACCGCCGAGCTGGTGGCGGACAGTCGCTCTGCGGACGAGCCCGAGGCACCCGCTGCGGGCGCCTGTGCCCCGAGCGCTTGCGGCTCGTTTCTGCCGCGGTGTCTCGCGTGATCGCGTCAACGGGGAGAGCTCGACAGCTCGGCCAGGCGAGACGGTCGCCGAGGTCCTGGTGCGCCTGGGCTTGTCGCGTCACGCGCGGGGGGTCGCGGTGGCGGTCGACGGCGAGGTCGTGCCGCGCGCGGCGATGGGAGGCTGTTACGCGCTCGAGGACAATGCGCGCGTGGAGGTGCTGACCGCGATGCAGGAGGACGGCATGCACAGGACGACCGCTGACGATCGCCGGCAGGACGCTGCGCTCGCGCCTGCTGCTCGGCACGGGCGGGTTCCCCTCGCTGGAGCTGCTCGCCGAGGCGATCGCGGCCGGCGGCAGCGAGCTGGTGACGGTCGCGCTGCGGCGCGTGGATCCGGCGGCTCGCGGCTCGCTGGTCGACGTGCTCGCCGACGCGGGCGTGCGAGCTGCTGCCGAACACCGCCGGCTGCTACACGGCGCGCGATGCGGTGCTCACCGCCAAGCTCGCGCGCGAGGCGTTCCGACCGACTGGATCAAGCTGGAGGTGATCGGCGACGAGGACACGCTGCTGCCCGACGCGCCCGAGCTGCTGCGCGCCGCCGAGCAGCTGGTCGACGACGGTTTCGTCGTGCTTCCCTACACGACCGACGATCCGGTGCTCGCGCGCCGCCTGGTCGATGTCGGCTGTCGCCGCGGTGATGCCGCTGGGCTCGCCGATCGGCAGCGGCATGGGCATCCGCAACCCCTACAACATCAGCCTGATCCGCGAAGCCGTCGAGCGTGCCGGTCGTGCTCGACGCGGGGGTCGGCACCGCCTCCGATGCGGCGCTCGCGATGGAGCTGGGCTGCGACGCGGTGATGGCCGCCAGTCGCGATCTCCCGCGCGCAGGATCCCGTGCGATGGCCGCCGCGATGCGCGCGGCGGTGCAGGCCGGGCGCTTGGCGCGCGCCGCCGGTCGCATCCCGCGGCGCCACCTACGCCACCGCTTCGACCCCCGACGAGGGCTGCCCGACTTCGCTTGACGCTGTCGATCCGGCTCTACTTGACTACTTCGATCGTCCCGTTCATCGTCGCCGGATGGATCGTGCACTCGTAGTGGATGATCCCGGGCTTGGTCACCTTGACTTCGAAGGTGCCGCCTTCGCCGAAGTTCTTCGAGGCGAACTTCGCCGCGCCGCCCTCGCTGGTGACGTTGTGTTCGACCGCGTCGTAGTTCGTCCACTTGATCGTGCTGCCCACCTTCACCTTGAGCGTGTCCGGGTCGATCGCGATGTTGCGATAGGCGATCTGCACGGTGCCGCTCTGCACGGGCGCGGAGGCGGCCGGGGCGGCGTACTTGGGCGTCGTGTCCGCTTTCAGCCCGCCGTGAGGACGAGTGCCGGTGGTCGAGGTCGTGCTGGAGGTCTCGATGGTGGTGGTGGTCGTGGTCGAGCTCGAGCTGCTCGATCCGCAGCCCGCCGCGAGCAGCAGCGCGGAGCAGGCGATCACGAGCGGGTAGGCCTCTTCTCATGCGACGATCCTTTCTCGGCGGACGTTGCGCTCAGCCTAACCTAGACTGGCCGGTCCATGACCCACGCCATTTCCTCACCGGGGCCGAGCTCACGGCCGCGGAGCTCGAACGCGCTGCTCGACCGCGCGCTCGAGCTGAAGGCGGCGCCGCTGCTCCTCGCAGGCGCTCGCCGGGCGCAGCGTCGCGCTGATCTTCCAGAAGCCCTCGACGCGCACGCGGCTGTCGTTCGAGGTCGGCGTCCACGAGCTGGGCGGCCATCCGGTCGTGCTGCGCTCCGACGAGCTGCAGCTCTCGCGCGGCGAGGCGCTGCGCGACACCGCGCTCGTGCTCTCCCGGCACGTGGCCGCGGTGGGGGTGCGCACCGGGCCCGACGCGATGCTCGAGGAGCTCGCCGAGCACAGCGCGATCCCGGTCTTCAACATGCTCACGCGCGCTGCACCATCCCTGCCAGGCGCTGGCCGACCTGCTGACGTTGCGCGAGGCGTTCGGAACGCTTGAGGGCGCTGCGCGTCGCCTATGTGGGCGACGGCAACAACGTCGCGCGCTCGCTGGCGCTGCTCGGCACGCTCGCCGGGCATGGACGTGGCGGTCGCCTCGCCCGCGGGCTACGCGCTGGAGCAGCGATCTGCGCCGCTGCCGCGCTCGGCCGGCGACGCGGCTCGCTGACGCTTCACACCGACCCGCGCGAGGCGGTCGCGGGCGCGCAGGCGGTGTACACCGACGTGTGGGTGAGCATGGGCGACGAGGCCACCGCGCGCTGAGCGCCGCGCGGCGCTCGCGCGCTACCGGGTCGACGACGCGCTGCTCGACGCGGCCGCGCCCGGGCGCGTTCGCGATGCACGACCTGCCCGCGCATCCCGGCGAGGAGATCTCCGCCGAGGTGCTCGTACGGCTCCCGCCAGCGCATCTGGGACCAGGCCGAGAACCGCCGCCACGCGCAGAAGGCGCTGCTCGAGCTGCTGGTCGCGCCGGCATCGGATTCCGCCGTCGCGATGACACCCGAGCCCGACGACCCTGCCCGACACGCCGCGCGACGCACGGCGTCCCCGCGTCGACGACCTCTCAGGCTGGCGCGCCGCCCGCGGATGAGCGCCCGGCGCGCCCGCGGCCCGGCGACGAGCTGGAGCTGCAGATCGACTCGCTGGCCTTCGGCGGCGAGGGCGTCGCGCGGCTGGGCGAGCGGCGGCTATGTCGTGTTCGTCGCCGGCGCGATCCCGGGCGATCGCGTGCGCGCGCGTCGTGCACAAGCGCAAGCGCAGCTATGCGCACGCTCGCACGATCGAGGTGCTCGAGCCCAGCCCCGAGCGGATCGCGCCGCGCGCCGACCATCCGGGCGTGCCCTGGCAGGTGCTCCCCTACGAGCGCCAGCTGGAGATCAAGCGCGACGCAGGTCGACGAGGCGCTGCGGCGGATCGGCCGGCTGGATGGCTTCGAGCTGCGAGGAGATCGTGCCGGCGCTGCGAGCAGTGGCGCTACCGCAACAAGCTCGAGTACTCCTTCGGCGATGGAGCCAGGACGAGAACGAGCTTGGTGTGCGGCTTTCACGCCTCCGGCGGGCGGGCAACGCGGGTCGCGCCGATCGAGGACTGCCTGCTGGCCTCCGAGCGGGGCAATCGCGCGCGCGAGGTCGGCGCTGGGCTGGTGTCGCGCGCAGGGACTGACCGCCTGGGAGCGCGGCAGCGGGCCGCGGTCCGCGCGCGAGTGAGCGATCGGGAGCGGACGGCGCCGGGGCCGGACGGGCGCGCGCGCTTGCGCAACCTGGTCGTGCGCGAAGGCCGGCGCACCGGGCAAGCTGCAGGTCCGGCATCGTCACGACCGACGGCGAGCTCGACGCCGGCTCGCTGGCGCTGGCGCTGAGCGAGGCGCTGGGCGAGAGCCTCAGCGGCGTGCTGTGGACGCGCTCGCGCAGCCTCGCGGAGACGACCGCGGGCGGCGAGACCGAGCTGGTGTGGGGCGACGCCGAGCTGCCCGAGCGCCTCGGCGAGCTCGACCTGCGCATCTCCTCCGAGGCGTTCTTTCAGACGAACACCGAGATGGCCGAGCTGCTGTACGGCGTCGTCGCCGAGTACGCGGCGCTGGAGGGCTGGGAGCGCGTGTACGACCTCTACTGCGGGATCGGCACGATCGCGCTGACGCTCGCCCCGCGCGCGGGTGAGCTGTGGGGGATCGAGCTGGTCGAGCAGGCCGTCGCCGACGCGATCGCCGCGGCGCGGCGCAACGAGATCACCAACGCCCAGCTTCTTCGCCGGCGACACTCGCCTGGCGCTGCCCGAGCTGGTGCGAGCGCGCCGGGCGCCCGGACGTCGCTCGTCGTCGACCCGCCGCGCGCCGGGCTCTCCAAGAAAGTCGTGCGCCGGATCGTCGAGGCCTCGCCCAAGCGGATCGTCTACGTCTCCTGCAACCCGACGACGCTCGCGCCCAACGCCGCCAGCTGGTGGAGGCCGGCTGGACGCTGCGTCAAGGTGCGCCCCGTGGACATGTTCCCGCAGACGCACCACATCGAGTGCGTCGCGCTGCTCGAGCGGGCCGGCTCGAGAGACGCTCTGCGCAGGTAGGCGTCTCTGCCGCGATGCGCGCCGCCACCATCCGCGACCAGCAGATCGTGATCGAGGAGCACCCCGACCCGGTGCCCGGCGCCGGCGAGGTGCTCGTGCGCGTGCGCGCCGCCGGGCTCAACGGCGCCGACATGATGCAGCGCCGCGGCCTGTACCCGGCGCCGCCCGGCTCGCCGCAGGACATCCCCGGCATGGAGCTGGCGGGCGAGGTGGCCGCGCTCGGCGCCGGGGCGCGACGCGCTTCGCGGTGGGCGATCGCGTGATGGCGATCGTCGGCGGCGGCGCGCAGGCCGAGCTGGCCGTCGTGCACGAGCGCCAGCTGATGCCGGTTCCGCGAGGCGCTCGACTGGCCCGCGGCGGGCGGGCTGCCGGAGGTCTTCACGACCGCCCACGACGCGATCTTCACCCAGGCGCAGCTGCGCCCCGGCGAGCGCCTGCTCGTGCACGGCGGCGCCGGCGGCGTGGGCACCGCCGCGATCCAGCTCGCGCCGGGCCGCAGGCGCGCGCGTGACCGCGACCGTGCGCAGCGAGGAGCTCGCGCGAGCGGCGTGGCCGCGCTCGGCGCCGAGGTGATCGCGCCCGAGGGCTTCGCCGAGCACGGGCCGTTCGACGTGATCCTCGAGCTGGTGGGCGCGCCCAACCTGCGCCGAGAACCTGAACGCGCTCGCGACCGGCGGGCGGATCGCCGTGATCGGCGTCGCCGCCGGGCGTCAAGGCCGAGCTGAACCTGCTCGCGCTGATGGGCAAGCGCGCGCGCATCCACGGCTCGACGCTGCGCGCCCGCCCGCTGGAGGAGAAAGCGCTCGCCGCGCGCGCGCTCGAGCGCGAGGTGCTGCCGCTGTTCGAGTCCGGCGCGCTGCGCGTGCCGGTCGCCGAGACCTTCCCGCTGGAGGAGGCCGCCGCCGCCTACGAGCGCTTCGCGGCCGGCGGCAAGCTCGGCAAGATCGTGCTCACGATCTGAGCGTCGCCGCCGCTCAGTAGGGCGGCTGCGCGGCGTACCAGTCGCCGAGCGTGCGGAACGCCGCCCAGAACGCGCGCTTGGCGTCCTGCTCGTCGAGCGACTCGTCGATGTTCGGGCACGTACAGCGCGTCGATCGTCGGCGTCAGCTGCTGGATCTCGCCCAGGCTGCGGCTGCAGCGGGCGCGCGAGCGGGATCTCCATCTCGCCCAGCGCGGCGAGCGCGTCTGGGCCCATCACGACGACGATCTTGCGGCTGCACGATCGCGATCTCCTCGACCACGCGCGCCACGCACGCGAAGTCGGCGAGCGAGGAGTCGCTCAGCGGGCACTTCACGCACAGCGTGCCGTAGACCGCCAGCGGGTCGATCGACAGGCGCTTGAGCGACTTCATCAGCGCGCCGCCGGCGCGGCCGTAGAAGGCGACGCCCTCCTCGATCTCCGAGGGCAGCGGCGCGTACTTGAGCAGCATGATGTCCGCCTGGGGATGGCCCGAGCCGAGCACCGGCATCAGGTTGCCGCGCGGGCAGTGCGGGCAGGCCTGCAGCTCGCGCGTGAGCGAGTTCAGCTCGCGGATCGCGCGCTCCAGGTACTTCTCGCGGATCTCGTCGTCGGTAACGGGCATCGACCCCGAGGGATTTGACGGCGCGCCGGCTTGTCCTTGGCGGTGCATCGAGCTTGAGCTTCGCGGCTCCGCCCCATCGGTCCCGTCCGCGCCGGCCCCGTCACCCGCCGGCCGCCTCGCGCGCTTGACCCGCCGCGCCTTGCTGGCGCGCCGCGCGGAGGGCGTGGCCTTGGTCTGCAGGAACTTCAGCGCCTGCACGTACAGCAGGCTGGTGGGGCGCGTGAGGATGTCGGCGTCGCGCAGCGACTGCAGGAACTCGGTCGGGCCCGTCGAAGTCGCGCATCCGGATCCGCACCGAGCCGAGGCCCTGGGCGACGTGCGAGTCAGAGCCCGGCGCCCGCGACGATCCGGTACTTGGCGGCGAACCGCGCGGCCTCCTCGTTGAACGCGCCGATCGCCACGCGCGGGTTGAAGACCTCGATCGCGTCGACGTCGTCGAGGATCGTCAGCAGGTGCTCGTAGTCGGGGACCGAGTGCATGCGGTCGAACGGGTGCGGCACGTACACGAGCCCGCCCTGGCGCTTGATCTCGGCGACGGTCTCCTGCGAGGCTCAGCCCGCGCGGGATCTTCTCCTCGATGAACAGCCCGATCACCTCGCCCTGGCCGGCGGTCTTGACCTCCTCGCCGACGATCACCTTCACGCCCGGGTCCATTCCTGCCGCCTGCTCGCGCGCCTCCAGCGCGCCGGAGATCTCGTTGTGGTCGGTCACCGCGATCGCGCCCAGCCCCTGCTCGCGCGCGGTCGCCAGCAGCACCTCGACCGGCGTGGCGCAGTCGTGCGAGTGGTCGGTGTGCATGTGCAGGTCGACGTCGATCAGCGGCCGCTTCGGCCAGGCGCCGGCGCAGCGTCGGGATCGCCCGTCGAGGCGTGCCGGCGCGCCGCCAGGCCGCGGTAGATCTCCTCCAGCTCGTCGGCCGCGTCCTCGCCGTCTGCGAGCAGGCGGTAGTCGCCCGGGAAGTGGCGGGCCATCAGCTCGGCGGTGGCGGGCAGGCTCGCGGTGCGCGCGTCCAGGCGCCCGAAGAAGGTCTCGACGAAGCGCCGCGCCGACGAGCGTCGAGAGCAGCCGCTCGGTGGGCGCGTGGAAGGAGCCGACGTTGAGCGAGCGCGAGTGGCGCAGGGCGGCGTTGGAGGTGCTCGGCGCGAACGGCTCGTGCACGTGGACGAAGTCGAGCGGGACCGTGCTCAGCAGTTCCTCGACCGTGCGCGCCACGTCGATCGGCAGCGCCGGCGCGCGCCGGCGGCGCGGACGGGTCGCGAGTCTGCGTGCTCGGCAGGTCGAGCACCTCGCCGACCGCGATCACGCGCGGCGCGCCGTCGTCGGTGCCCTCCAGCAGAGCTCCGGCCCCGCCGCTGCGCGCGCGCTGCGCGCAGCTCCCTGCGCGAGGCGCGCACCCGCTCCTGCGAGCGCGACGGCGCGAGGATCAGCACGCGGTGCCCGCGCTCGGAGAGCTCGCTCGCGACGCGCTCGACGTAGGCGTTGACCTCGTTCTCCTGGGCCTCCCACGGATAGGGGGTCACATGGGCGATCGAGAACCGTGCTGAGATGCCATCGGCCCCGCCATTATCGCGCGCTTCTGCGTCACCTTGGCTGCGGGCTTGCCGTTGGCCGTCTTGCCTTCGCCGGTGGCCCGCTTGGCCGAGTGCCTGCTGGCGCGCCGGCGTACTTGGCGATGAACTTCTCGGTCGTCCTCGCGCGCCTGGTTGTCGGGGCGCTGGTTGTGGGGCGACTTCATCAGGTAGGAGGAGGGCCCGTCGAGCTGGCCGCCGACGCCGTGGTTGAGCGCGAGCTTGCAGCAGCGCACGGCGTCGATCACGATCCCGGCCGAGTTGGGCGAGTCCCACACCTCGAGCTTCATCTCGACGTTCAGCGGCACGTCGCCGAAGGCCTGGCCCTCGACGCGGATGTGCGCCCACTTGCGGTCGGTCAGCCACGGCACGTAGTCCGAGGGACCGATGTAGCACGTCCTCGGGGGGCAGCTCGTGGTCCATGATCGAGGTGACGGCGTTGGTCTTGGAGATCTTCTTGGACTCCAGCCGCTCGCGCTCGAGCATGTTGTAGAAGTCCATGTTGCCGCCGACGTTCAGCTGGGAGGTGCGCAGCATCTTCACGCCGCGGTCGGCGAACAGGCGCGCGAGCGTGCGGTGCACGATCGTGGCGCCGACCTGGGACTTGATGTCGTCGCCGACGATCGGCAGTCCGGCCTTCTTGAAGCGCTTGTCCCAGTAGTCCTCGCGGGCGATGAACACGGGGATGCAGTTGACGAAGCCGCAGCCGGCCTCCAGCACCTGCTCGACGTACCACTTGGTGGCCTGCTCGGAGCCGACCGGCAGGTAGGAGACGACCACGTCGGTGTGGGTGTCCTTGAGGATTTTGACGATGTCGGCGGTCTCGCCGGGCGCCTTTTTGATCTTCTCCTTGAGGTACTTGCCGAGGCCGTCGTGGGTCATGCCGCGGTACACGGGCACGCCGAGCTTCTTGGGCACGCGCTCGCGCCCCGTGGCGAACTTCATCGTGTTGTTCTGCCCCGCCCAGATCGCCTGGCCGAGGTCCTTGCCGACCTTGGTCGCGTCGATGTCGAAGGCGGCGGTGAACTCGATGTCGCGCACGTGGTAGCCGCCGAGGTCGACGTGCATCAGGCCGGGCACGTCCTCGTCGGGTCGGCGTCGCGGTAGTAGTGGACGCCCTGGACGAACGCCGAGGCGCAGTTGCCGACGCCGATGATCGCGACGCGGACCTTGTCGTGCTGGTAGCGCGCCGCGCCGTTTGGAGGAGGCGCCGCTGGACGCGTTGCCTTCTGATGCGCATCTGCCGCTCGTTGCTGTGTGGATGGCTCAGGTGGAATGTCCTTCGCTGGAGGTTCGGGGGAGACTACTCCGCGGGGCGCCGGCGGTCACACCGACGCCAGCAGCTCACGGCGCACGTGCGAGATGCGCTGGGCGACCGTGATCAGGCTGAGCGCCGCCAGCACGTACACGGCGGGCGCCAGCAGCGAGAAGTCGCCGAGCGAGGCGCCGCTGCGCGAAGATCAGCCCGATCGCGAGGATCACGACGCGCACGGGCCGCGTGGCGATGCCGACCTTGCACTCGACGCCGAGCGCCTCGGCGCGCGCGCGGGTGTAGGAGACCATCAGCGAGGCGAGCACCGCGACGACGACCGCGGCCGCCGCGACGCGGTCGCCTTGCAGCGCGAAGTCGCCCGCCACCGCGGTCAGCACGATGCCCTCCTCGATGCGGTCGAGCGTCGAGTCCAGGAACGCGCCGAACGGGGTGCCCTTGCCGGACATGCGCGAGTAGCGCCCGTCGAGCGTGTCCATGATCGAGCCGACGATGAACGCGATGCCGCCGAGGAAGAACAGCTGTTCCCACACGAGCACCGCGGCGAGCAGGTTCAGCGCCAGCCCGGTGAGCGAGATCGCGTTGGGGGTCAGCCGCGACTCGATCAGGCGGTTGCGCATCAGCTCGCGCCGTTCGCCGGCGCCGATCGGAGCGCGGGCCCGCCGGGGACCGGCGCGGTAGGCGCCGCGGCGCAGGCGTCGCGCAGGAGCTTCGCGGCGGGGGGCCATGGTCGCGGTCGAGCTGCGGTCGGGCTCGCTCATGTGAGATCCCGCTGCCCTGGGTGCGCAGGGCAAGCTGGTCCAGGACGCAGGAAGCGAAGTGTGCTTGGCACATGAGCGACCGAGGACGCCGATCCAGCGCCGCCATGCGCACCCAGGCGGAGAAGCGCCACACGTCGGGTCGTGCCCGCGCCAGCCAGGTGCGCGCCGTAGGCCGAGGCCCCGGCGGTGAGCGCGCCGAGGATCGCGTCGAAGATGAAGTGGTTGGCGGTGGCGACGATCACGAACGCCATCAGGAACGGATACAGCAGCCACAAGACACGCACGATCGACGCGTCGCGACAGGCGCGCGAGCGGCCAGCCGATCATCAGCGCGAACGCCACGTGCATCGAGGGCACGGCGGCGTAGGGGTTGAACAGCGCGGTCATCGAGGAGCTGGCGTGCGAGACGTGTACGCCGGTGAAGTCCGAGACCGAGTCGATGAAGCCCCACTCGGGCATGAAGCGCGGCGGCGCGGTCGGGAACACGGCGTAGCCGACGAGCGCGATCGACCATCGCGATCATGAACATGTTGCGCACGAAGTAGAAGTTGCGGTTGTGGCGCACGTACAGGTAGACGAGCGCCCCGACCGTGACGGTCGTCTGCGCGTTGACGTACAGCCAGCTGGAGAGGTCCATCAGCACGCGGCTGCCCGAGCGCCCAGGCCTGCACGCAGGGCTCGACGAACAGGTGCAGGGTGCGCTCGAGCGAGATCAGGTCGCGCGCGTGCGGCAAAGGCGGCGTTGGCGTCGCCCTCGACCAGGCCGCGCGACCAGCCGGTAGGCGAGATAGGCGAGGCGCGAACAGGGCAGACCTGGCGCAGCACGTCCAGCCATCCCTGCGGCAGGAGGCGCGCCTGCAGGACACGAACGCGGGCGGGCATCTGACGGTGAAGCCTAGACGATGACCCGGAACAGGCGCCAGTGCGGTGAGCGCCAGACTTCGCGCAAATAGGGCAGGCCGCGAGCCACGAGCGCGCCCTCGGCCCGCCCGGCGTAGTCCAGGCGCGCGTCCGGCAGCGCGACGTAGACGACCCGGTTTTCCGCCAGCCACGCGCGGTAGGCGGGAGCGGTGAGCGCAGCCGGGCCGTAGAACAGGGCGGCGTAGCGCGTGTCGAGCTGGCGCTCCCAGCCGCGGGCGAGCGAGACGTGGTCATGGCCCGCCACGTAGGCGGCCTCCGCAGTGGGTGGCGGTCAGCGGCACCTCGACGATCGTGGGGGCGTCGTGGCGCAGATGACGCAGCTCGGTCAGCAAAGGCGCGTAGTAGGAGGCGTTCGCCGAGGAGCCGCCCGCGATCAGGGACAGGTCGCCGATCGGGGTGTTGAGCTGCCAGTACAGGAGCAGGGGGGCGAGCAGGCACAGCGCCAGATGGCGACGCTCCCACAGCACGCCGGTGAGCAGCGGCGCGGCGAGCGGCGGCGCCGAGACGGGCGGCGTTGCCGCCCAACGGGGGTGGCGATCGCGAACGCGCCGATCAGCGCGAGCGCGTACAGCGCCGCTGCGACCCGCACGATCAGGCGCGCACGTGTGGTGAGCGGTCCCCGGGGCAGGAGCAGGGCGATCAGCAGCACCCCGCCGAGCGCCGGCCAGAAGGCCGAGGGCGCGAACGGCTCGTAGCCGCCCTCGGGGAAGGCGAGGCTGAGCGTGAGGATCGGCGCGAGCGCGGCGAGGGTGAGCGCGAGCGGCCAGACGCGCCGGGTCCGAGAGTGTCCAGGCGAGGAAGACGAGCGCCAGGAACAGGCCCGCGACGGGACTGGCGACGCTCGTGAGCACCGCCAGGACGAGCGCGAGCACGAGACGTCCGCGCATCGACGCAAGCACCGCGCCGAGCCCGACCGCGAAGCCGAGGTCGTAGGGGACGCGCCCGGACAGCAGCTCGGCGCAGATGCCGAACGCGAACACGGCGGCGGCCGCGCGTCCGGCGGCAAGACCGAAGGCGCGCTCCGCGATCAGGCCGAACAGGACGCTCGCGGCGACGGCCGACAGCGCGAGCAGCACGCGCACCCCCAGCAGCGCCCCCAGCGCGGGGGAGAGCAGCGAGTAGCCGAGGAGGTAGTGGCCGTGGACGGCATACCAGCCGTTGTCGCGCAGGGTGTAACCCACGCGCGCGAACAGGTCGCTGCGATAGATCGCCGCGGAGAGGTCGGCGGCCGGCGGCGCCCAGATCAGATAGGCGATCGCGAGGGGGATCGCGAGCGCGAGCGCCAACGCCCAGGGACGCGTGAGGGGATGCGTCGACGAGGAGGCTCCCCCGCTGTGCTGGACGGGCTCGGGTTGGGCTCCGATCACGGCATGCGCTGCCATCAGGCGGTCCGAGGCGATCGCGCTAGGTCGCGCCGAGGAAGTCCACCACCCGGTCGATCGCGTCGGGCCGGTCCAGCCACGGCCAGTGGCCGGCGTCGGCGAGCTCGACGAGCTCGGAGGCTGACAGCGCGTCGGCGTAGGCGCGAGCGAAGCGCGAGGGGATATACGGGTCGGCCTGGCCCCAGAGCACGAGCGAGGGCATCGACAGCCTGCCCAGATGGGCGCCGGCTGCCGCGAGCACGTCGGGTGGCGAGCTGCGATACAGGCGCAGGATCGCGCGCTGGGTGCCCTGGTCGAAATGGTCGAGCACGGTGTCCAGCCACGCGTCGGGCATCGGTCCGGGGGTGACGTTGGACTCGCGCGAGGTCAGGCGCAGGACGGTGCGGGTGGTGACGCCCATCGACAGCTCCCCCAGCAGGGGCGTGCGCCAGATGCGCGCGGTGCGGTGCCAGCGATAGCCGGGCAGGAACGTGATGGCGTTGATCACGACCAGCCGCGCGACACGCTCGGGATGGCGCTGCGCGAACGCGAGCCCGACGGCGCCCCAGTCGTGCACGACGAGGCTGACGCGATCGACGCCGACGAGGTCGAGGTAGCGCTCGATGAAGTCGGCGTAGCCGTCGATCGTGTAGTCGAGGTTGCCGGCCTTGCCCGAGCGCCCAAACCCGGGCAGGTCGGGCGCCAGCCCCCCGGAGCGCGCGAGAAACGCAAGCCAGTCGTCGGAGTTGGTCGGCACCCCGTGCAGGTACAGCGGCACAGCAGCGCCATCCGCAACCGCGGCCTCGCGCCAGAACACGGGCAGCGTGTCGATCTGAGCGGTACGGTCGCTGACAGCGGGCATACGGCGAATGATCATAGGGCCGCGACGCAAAGCCGTTCGGGCTATGGGTGGTAGGCAACTTTGTGCGCCCCCCAACGGTCGCAGTGTCGCCGGCCACATACGGACGGCCCGAACAGGCGATCCGATGTCTAGGGTCCTCAGCATGCAAGCGGGCGCGACGAACACGAAACGCAGACCCGAACCGTGGAAGCCCCCGCCACGCGCAAGGGTGCTGCGAGTCAGAGAAAGGCTGCGCGAGGTGTACGGAAGACCGCAAATGCCCCCGCACGGCCACCCGATCGCCGAGATGGTGCTGACGGTGCTGTCCCAGAGCACGAACGACCGCAACCGCGACGTGGCCTACCTGCGCCTGCGCAAGCGACTGCCGACATGGGAGCAGGTGATGCAAGCACCAACAGCAGAGATAGAGGAGGCGATCCGCCCCGGAGGCATATCGAAAGTAAAGTCGGCCAGGATCAAGGCAATCCTGAATGCGATCGCAGAGACCCCAAAGCAAAACCTATCGCTGGACTGGCTGAAGGAGGCCTCGATCGAGGAGTCCCGCGACTACCTGACAGCCCTCCCCGGAGTGGGCCGCAAGACGGCCGCATGCGTGCTGCTGTTCGCATACGGCAGAAGAGACGTCCCAGTAGACACCCACGTATCCCGAGTGGGAACGCGCCTGCACCTGTTGCAGCCCGGGGCCCCGTTCGAGCAACTCCACGACCAGATGCTGGCCCTGACCCCACCCGGCGAGGAGCTGGAGCTGCACGTGAACCTATTGCGCCACGGAAGGCGAACATGTCACGCCCGCAAACCGGCCTGCGGCGAGTGCGCCCTGAGGCGAATGTGCCCAAGCGCCGACCAAATCCGCTAACGGCAGGTCTAGCTTCCCCCCGCCATGCCCCGCCCGGAAAGTCTCCGGCCGTGGTGTTTCCACCCCCGAGCAACCCAGGTGCGAATGTCTTTTACGGCCGGAAGTCCCCGGCCGTAAAAGACATTCGCACCTGGGGGCTTGACGAGACGCGTCATGTGTGCTTATGATTACTAGGTCGGTGCTCTTGAAGTGGGGAGCAGGGAAATAGATCGGGTTTGGGTCGGTCGTCTGGGTCGATTTCAAGCGCTTGTGCAGAGATGCAGGGGAGAGGGACTGGGTCGCATGATGAGGGGCAGTGGTTTTCGCGTGAGTCCGTTGGGGACAGATGTGAAGAGGGTCGTTGCGCACTCAGGTGTGTCTGTAGGTAGATGCGTCAGCAGCGCTGACTCATCTCTCTCTCTCTCTCTCTCTCTTGCTCCTATGTCAAGGCCGGAGTTAAATCTGGTTCTGGTCTAGGTCTTGTAGGGAGGGGTTTTGCTGGGGGCTTGGTTGGCTCTTGGCCTTGTGCGGCTTGTTGTAGTGCGCGCCAGACTGCGCGTGCGAGGTGTCGCTTTAGGGCGCGTAGTGCTTCGCGGCGTGTCTTTCCCTCGGTTTCCTTCTTGGCGAGGAACGTTCGTGCTGGTTGGTGGGTGCGTCCTTGGACGACTGCGATTCGGTGTAGTGCGCAGTTGAGTTGGCGGTTGCCGCCGCGGTCGAGGCGGTGGCGGTTGTTTTTCCCGGAGGATGCGGGTATTGGCGCCACTCCCGCGAGGCGTGCCAGCTTCGAGTCGGAAGAGAAGCGTTGTATGCCTGCGGTCTCGGCGAGGATCTTTGCTGCGGTCAGTGCTCCACAGCCGGTGAGCTGCAGTAGTTGTGGTGCCTTGGATTCGACGAGTGTCGTGATCTCGTGTGCTAGTTGGCGTGCTCGTCGGGTGTGTTGTTTGAGTGAGCGCACGAGCTCGCGCGCGATCCGCACGCGAGCGCAGTGCTCGGCGCGGGATAGCTTGCGCGCGATCCGCTCCAGCCACACCGTGCGGTCGAGTGCTCCCACGGGGATCTTGAAGTCTGGCCAGAGGTCGTGGAGGTGCCAGCGCAGTCGTTGTTGGTCTTGTGAGCAGGCTTTGGTGAGGTCCTCGCGATGATCGAGCAGCAGCTTGATCTCCAGGGAGTCCTCGTCCAGATGAGCGGCGGGGAGGGTGTCGATGCCCTCCCTGAGTGCGGCTCTGGCGATCGCGCGCGCGTCGATTGGGTCGGACTTCCCGCGGGTTCGCTCGGTGCCTCGTTCTCTGGCGGTCAGGTTGGGCGGGATCCGCAGGACGCGCTCCCCTGTGGCTATGAGGAACCGCTCGAGGGGGCCGGTGAGGTGCCGGCAGTCCTCGATCGCCCATACCCGTTCGGGGTCTGGCAGGCTGCGGGCCCAGTCGGTCAGCTCGATGAACCCGTTCTTGCTCGCGGGGATCGTCTTGTCGTCCAGGAGTTGTCCGTTGGGGGTGTTGATGGCGGCGAGGGTGTGGGTGTGCTTGTGTACGTCCGCTCCGATCAGGATCATTCTTACCGTCCATTCATCATTGGATCTGTCGTTTGGGCGGATCGCTGGCTGACACGAGTCACTTGGGGCGTCTTGCCACGCTCCTATCAGGTCAAGCCAGCGGTCCTTCTTGGGCGGCGGCGAGCGACACAACAGAGACTGGTCAGGCCCCCGAGGGGTCGACTCTCTCACTTGGAGTCAGCTCGCCGCCTATGCCCGAGACACCCAACACCCCCGGCCGGACAGCACCACCGCCGCCAGCCGGGGAGAGCCAGGATGACAGTGACTCTCTCTTGCTCCTATGTCAAGGCCGGAGTTAAATCTGGTTCTGGTCTAGGTCTTGTAGGGAGGGGTTTTGCTGGGGGCTTGGTTGGCTCTTGGCCTTGTGCGGCTTGTTGTAGTGCGCGCCAGACTGCGCGTGCGAGGTGTCGCTTTAGGGCGCGTAGTGCTTCGCGGCGTGTCTTTCCCTCGGTTTCCTTCTTGGCGAGGAACGTTCGTGCTGGTTGGTGGGTGCGTCCTTGGACGACTGCGATTCGGTGTAGTGCGCAGTTGAGTTGGCGGTTGCCGCCGCGGTCGAGGCGGTGGCGGTTGTTTTTCCCGGAGGATGCGGGTATTGGCGCCACTCCCGCGAGGCGTGCCAGCTTCGAGTCGGAAGAGAAGCGTTGTATGCCTGCGGTCTCGGCGAGGATCTTTGCTGCGGTCAGTGCTCCACAGCCGGTGAGCTGCAGTAGTTGTGGTGCCTTGGATTCGACGAGTGTCGTGATCTCGTGTGCTAGTTGGCGTGCTCGTCGGGTGTGTTGTTTGAGTGAGCGCACGAGCTCGCGCGCGATCCGCACGCGAGCGCAGTGCTCGGCGCGGGATAGCTTGCGCGCGATCCGCTCCAGCCACACCGTGCGGTCGAGTGCTCCCACGGGGATCTTGAAGTCTGGCCAGAGGTCGTGGAGGTGCCAGCGCAGTCGTTGTTGGTCTTGTGAGCAGGCTTTGGTGAGGTCCTCGCGATGATCGAGCAGCAGCTTGATCTCCAGGGAGTCCTCGTCCAGATGAGCGGCGGGGAGGGTGTCGATGCCCTCCCTGAGTGCGGCTCTGGCGATCGCGCGCGCGTCGATTGGGTCGGACTTCCCGCGGGTTCGCTCGGTGCCTCGTTCTCTGGCGGTCAGGTTGGGCGGGATCCGCAGGACGCGCTCCCCTGTGGCTATGAGGAACCGCTCGAGGGGGCCGGTGAGGTGCCGGCAGTCCTCGATCGCCCATACCCGTTCGGGGTCTGGCAGGCTGCGGGCCCAGTCGGTCAGCTCGATGAACCCGTTCTTGCTCGCGGGGATCGTCTTGTCGTCCAGGAGTTGTCCGTTGGGGGTGTTGATGGCGGCGAGGGTGTGGGTGTGCTTGTGTACGTCCGCTCCGATCAGGATCATTCTTACCGTCCATTCATCATTGGATCTGTCGTTTGGGCGGATCGCTGGCTGACACGAGTCACTTGGGGCGTCTTGCCACGCTCCTATCAGGTCAAGCCAGCGGTCCTTCTTGGGCGGCGGCGAGCGACACAACAGAGACTGGTCAGGCCCCCGAGGGGTCGACTCTCTCACTTGGAGTCAGCTCGCCGCCTATGCCCGAGACACCCAACACCCCCGGCCGGACAGCACCACCGCCGCCAGCCGGGGAGAGCCAGGATGACAGTGACTCTCTCTTGGCCCAGTAGCGCTCCTCTTCTAGCAGCCAGTTTTCCCCGTTTCGAGCAGCGCTCGCGGGGTTGGATCAGTAGCGCGTCAGGGCGTGCTGTTCTCCTGAGCTGTCAGCCATTGGGCTGTCGGCCCGGTCAGCTTGAGCCAGGCGGGCCGAAGCTTCGGTTGGACCGGTTTCGCGGTGCGGTTTTGCGGTCGGGGCTAACGCTCGGGTCGTGCTCTGCGGTGTTGTCTTGCAACTATCGAGGGGTCGTCCCCTCTTTCTCAGAGGAGATGTCTTGATGAGCCTTCCTAGGTTGGTCCTGTCGGTCTGTGCCATGACGCTGACCGCTCTAGCGCTCACAACCACCCCGGCGCTCGCGGCAGCCCCTGAAACCCCGAAAGCCGAACCCGTGACCGCGGTCACGCCCACCACGGCCACCCTGAACGGTGTCCTGAACCCGGGCGGTGCGTCTGAAGGCGGCAGCTACCAGTTCTCCTACGCCCCGTCGGAAGCCCTGGAATGCGCGGGTGGTGGGGTCGCTCCGCTGTCGCCGGCGCTGTCGGTCGGCGCGGCCAGCGAAGCCGTCTCGGCCCCGGTCACCGAACTCCAGCCCAACCGTGAATACGCGGTGTGTCTGACGGCGTTCAGCCTGTTCTTCAACGAACCGTCCGCGCCGAGCCCGGCTGTGAGCTTCAAAACCCCCGCGGCGGCACCCTCGGTCGACACCGAGTCCACCAGCGCCGTCTCCTCGACCGCAGCGACCCTCGAAGCCCAGGTCAACCCGAACAACGAATCGACCAGCTACGCCTTCGAATACTCCACCGAACAGTCGGGCGGTGTCCTTGGTGGCACGATCGTGACGGTCCCTGCGGCGCCGGGCGGTCCCCTTGAAGGCTTCGGTGACCAGACGGCAAGCGTCCCGACCGGCGCCCTGCTCCCGGACACGACCTACTTCTACCGGGTGGTCACGACCAACGCCACGGGCACGACCGACGGCACGGTCTCCGAAACAGGCTTCACAACGGTGGCCACCCCGAAAACGGAAGCGGCAACTGCGGTGACGTCGACAACGGCGACCTTCCACGGAACGCTCACCCCCCTGACCGAAACGCCCGGCGCGGAAGCGGAGTTCTCCTTCGCCTACGCCCAGGGCGCTGAAGACTGCACGAGCGGCACCTCGACGCCACCGACGCCCGTGGGCACCCCCAAAGCCCCCCAGCCCGTCGAAGCCGAAGTGACGGGCCTGCAGCCGGGTGCGACCTACTCGGTGTGCCTGGTCTCTCAGAACCCGTTCGGCTCAGAAGTCGACCCGGCGCCGCAGGTGTCGTTCACGACGCTCGCTGGACCCCCGAGCATTGAAAGCGAGACCGCCACGGGGATCACCCCTGAAGGCGTGACGCTCGAAACAACCGTGGACCCGAACAACCAGGAAACGACCTGTAGCTTTGAATACTCCAGCGAAAAGGGCAAGGTCGAAGAAGGCAAAGGCACCGTGGCGGGGTGCTCGCAGCCGCTCGGCGCGGGCAACACCCCCGCCACCGGCACCGCGACCGTCACGGGCCTGGATTTGAAAACGGTCTACTTCTACCGCGCCCTCGCGGAAAACACGGCGCACGAAAAGACCACCGACCCCACGATCGAACAGTTCGAAACCGAAACCGCCCTCAAACCCACCCTCGAAGGCGAAACCGCCACCAACGTCACGGAAACCACCGCGACCCTGGGCGCGAAGATCAACCCGAACGGCGCACAGATCACCAACTGCACCTTCGAATACGGCACCGAAACGGGCTACGGCCACACCGCCCCCTGCGCGCACCCCGACGCCGCGGAAGTCGGCGCCGGCCGCACACCTATCCCGGTCTCCGCCGCGCTCACCGGCCTCTCGCCCAACGTCACCTACCACTGGCGCCTCGCCGCCTCGAGCGCCGCCGGCACCGAAACCGGCATCGACCACACGTTCATCGATGAGGCGGCAGCGGGCCTCCCCGACGGCCGCGCCTACGAACTCGTAACGCCTGCCCATAAGAATGAGGGGCTAGTCGGGTTCGCGTTTGGCAGCGGCAGCGGCTGGCCTCCGCAGATCGCGGCGGATGGCAGCGACATGATCACTCCAAGCATCCCCTGCTTCGCGAACACACAGTCATGCACAGCAGACCGAATCAAGCAGGGGGAGCCCTACGAATTCGCGCGCACCCCCAGCGAAGGTTGGGTCACCCACGCGCTCGCACCGCCCTTGACCAAATTCGAAGAGAGTTCGCTGTATGCCGCTGATCCTGTGACGCATACTGCGCTGTTCAGCGCGCCAACCCCCCCGGCAGGAGAAGGACCGGATCACTTCTACATCGGTTCAGGCGTTGGCGAACCGCTCGACATCGGCCCCGTCGGCGAAAACAGCGAAACCTTCCAAAGAGTCGAACAAATGGTTGCGACGAGGGGCTTCTCGCACGTCGTCTACTCCGGCACGAAGCTCTGGTCGCTCGATGGGGCACCAGAAAGCGAATTCTCGTTGTATGAGTATGCCGGTACCGGTAACCATCAGCCCCTGCCGGTCGGCGTCACCGGCCCGGAGGGCAGCACGACCCGCGTCGCCGGCTGCCCGGTGCTCGGGGCTTTCGGACAGGGCGGCAACGGTGGTATTGATCAGTACGGGTCGCTCTCTGAAAGTGGCCGGACCGTCTATTTCACCGCGGGGTTCGATGCGGGTTGCGGGACGGCCCCTGAAGAGCTATATGGCCGTGTGGATGGCGAAAGCTCGGATGCGCATACCGTCGAGATCTCAAGACCCGTGCCCTCGAGTTGTAGCGGCGCTTGCCAGTCCGCACCGGATCAGGGCGGCACCTGGGCGGGCGCCTCAAACGACGGCTCGCGCGTGCTGTTCACGAGCAAGGGGCAGCTGACCGATAACGCCAGCCAGAGCACGGGTAAAGCCGGCGTGGAATGCCAGAACGCGGCCGAAGGTGGCTGCAACCTGTACGAGTCGATCTGCGCGGAGCCGTGCGGGAAACCCGGCGAAGAACCAGCGGCCAAAGAACGCGAGCTGGTCGATCTTTCCGAAGGCGCGAAGGAAACCGGTGGCCCGCGGGTGCAGGGTGTGATGGCGCTCTCCCCCGATGGGTCCCATGTCTACTTCGTCGCCCGCGGGGTCCTCACCAAAACCCCAAACGCTCAAGAACAGACAGCCAAAGACGGGGCGAACAACCTGTATGTCCATATCGAAGGGCAGCCGTTGAAGTTCGTCGCAGCGCTCCCGCAGGACGACGAAAACGTGTTCCCCGAATCAAAAAACGCCTTCGAGTGGATCCATGGCAACGAACTGGCGAACGTGACACCGGACGGGCGCTTCCTCGTGTTCCTCAGCCACGGCGCGTTGACCCCCGATGACACGCGTCCCGACAGGGGCGGTAATTCCGCGACGCCGCCGGCGCAGGTCTACCGCTACGACTCACAGACCGGCGCGATCGTGCGGATCTCGATCGGCGAGCACGGCTTCAACGATAACGGCAACTCCGGGACGCTTGATGCGGGTATCGCACTCGCCGACGGAGCGTTCGAGCTGGGGGTCGGCTCGGCGCGGGCCAACCCGACGATGTCCGACAACGGCGAATACGTGTTCTTCGAAAGCCACGTCGCGCTGGCCCCGGGCGCGCTGAACGAAGTTGAAGTCCCGTACTTCCCGGAAACGGAAGGCCGGCCACCGATCAAGGCGTTCGCCGAGAACGTCTACGAGTACCACGACGGGACGGTGTCGCTGATCTCAGACGGCAGAGACACCTCGCCAAAGAGCATCGTGCTGGGGATTCCCAGCTCCACACAGCTGCTCGGGAGTAGCGAATCGGGCGCGGATGTGTTCTTCGCGACGGACGATGCGCTGACTTCGCAGGATACTGATACGCAACGCGACTATTACGACGCGAGGATTTGCACTGTCGCGGAACCGTGCTTTACGCCGCCGTCCCCACCCAGCGAATGCCATGAAGAAGGGTGTCGCGGTGCCGCCCCCGCCCCTCCGGCGACGCAGACGCCTGGCAGCAGAAGCTTTACCGGCCCTGGCAACCTCACGCCGCCGCCCGCCGTGCCTCCCGGCAAATCCAAACCCCCGCTGACGAAGCAGCAGAAGCTGGTCAAAGCGCTGAAGGCGTGTCGCACCAAACACAACCGACACAAGCGGGTCGTATGCGAAAAGCAGGCGCGCAAGCAGTCCGGCTTGGCGCCGAAGGCCAAGAAGTCGATCATAGTCACCAACGACCGGAGGGCAACCCGATGACCACTTTCAAGGCTCTCCGCGCAGCACCGCGTACATCCATCCTGCTGGTGATCGTTGCGAGCGCTGTGGTGTTTGGTTGCTGTGACGGTGTGGCTGTGGCTGATGAAGCGCCGGCTGGCGGGTTGACGCTTCATACGTTCGCGATGGCGGGCTCGTTCTCTGTTGGGGAAAGCCCGGCCCGCTGCGATGAAGTACCGTCCACCATCCTGAAGTTCTGCTATGGCTACCAGGTCACGGCGACGAACGCGGGTGCTGCTCCTGCGGAAGGCCCGATTGTGCTCAAGGAGCAGCTGCCGCCGGGGTTCTCTGTCTCGAGTCACAGGTTTCTTGTGGAGCCCGCGTTCCATTTCGAACCTGCCGAAAACGAGGATTCTTCTCTACAACAACCGGGGTCGGATTGCGAAGAACAAGGCGAACCGGTAATGGTGACGTGCACGTTTCCGGGGGCGCTCGCGCCCGATGAAGCTCTCACGCTGCGGTTGTCCGTGACGGTCGCGGAAGCCACCCCGAGCGGCCAGCCGGCGACCACGAGCGTGTCGGGCCCTGGCTCCCCTGAAGCGTCGGTCAGCGAACCGCTGGAGGTCGGCTCGACGCCGTTGTCGTTCGGGCCGAGTAGCCTCGTGACGTATATCGCGGGCGCGAATGGTGCGCCGGACACGCAGGCTGGGGGTCATCCGTATGAGTTCACGACGCGGCTCGATCTGAACAACACCGTCAGGGTCGGCGCGCAGGGGTTCCTGCAGCTTACGAGTGTCCATGACGTCAAGGATGTGGTCGTTGACCTGCCGGTGGGGTTGTTGGGTGACGCGCAGGCCGCGGAGAAATGCACGTTCGCGCAACTGCAGACCTTCGCGCACTGTCCGCCGGGCGCGAAGGTCGGGCAGATCAAGACCCAGCCGGAAGGAACCGCGAGCGCGTACACGGCGATCTTCAACATGGTGCCCTCACGTGGTGCGGCGGCGGAGTTCGGTTTCGTTGACGGGCTAGGCTCCCCGCACGCAATCTATGCGAGCCTCGCACCGACCCCGGCGGGGTATGTGGTGCGCGCGATCAACAGGGAAGTCCCGCAGATCGGGTTGACGAACGTCACCGCCACGTTCTTCGGGGACCCGGCCCTCAGGGACGGGTCACCGAGCACGCCGGTGCCGATGTTCACGAACCCGTCCGACTGCTCCTCGGGACCCCCAGCCGCCACGGTTCACTTGGATTCCTGGCAGGAACCCGGAGCGTTTGCATCGAACGCGACGCCGCAGGGCGAACCGGAGGTGGGCGAGCCGAACTGGGTGTCGCTGGCCGGGGACCAGTGGCCGGTCGGCGGTACCGTGACGCCTGCGACGACCGCCGCGGTGACGGGCTGCAACCTGCTGCATTTCAACCCGTCCGCGTTCACCGTCAAACCCGACACGCAGACGGCGGATTCGCCGACGGGCTTGACGTTTGATCTGAAGATCCCGCAGCCTGAGACGGTCGGCGCGCTCGCGACCCCGCCGCTCAGGGACGCATCGGTCACTTTGCCGGCGGGCCTGACGGTGGACCCGTCGGCCGGGAACGGTCTGCAGGCGTGCAGCGAGGCGCAGATCGGTTGGCTGGGCGCGTCCGGTCCGCATGGGGAAGCGCTGCCGGAAGTGGACGGCCCGCACGGTAAAGAACCGAATCGCGGTCTGTCGAACTTCACGTCGGCCGCGCCGACCTGCCCGGACGCCTCAAACATCGGCAGTGTGGAAGTGACGAGCCCGCTGATCGAAAGCACACTGCAGGGTTCGGTGTATCTCGCCAGGCAGCAGGAAAACCCGTTCGGGAGCCTGCTGGCGGGCTATATCGTGATCGATGATCCGGTGACGGGCACGATTGTGAAGATCCCGGGCGAACTGAAAGCGGATCCGGTGACGGGGCAGATCACGGGGGTGTTCGATCAGAACCCGCAGTTCCCGTTCTCCGATCTGAAACTCCGCTTCACGGGCGGTGAACGCGGCGATCTCCGCGACCCCGGAAGCGTGCGGGACATACACGACCACATCGGATTTCGAACCGTGGTCGGCCCCCGAATCGGGCCCCGACGCGACCCCGTCGGACGGCTTCTCGATCACGAACGGCTGTGTGTCGGGTTTTGCCCCGGCGTTTAGTGCGGGGACGGTGAGTCCACAGGCGGGTGCGTATTCGCCGTTTACGTTGTCCTTTTCGCGTGGTGATAACGAAGAGGGTGTGGATGGTCTCACGGTGTCTTTGCCGGATGGGTTGCTTGGCAAGATTGCTGGTGTCACGAAGTGCAGTGATGCTCAGGTGGCGGTGGCGCAATCGCGTAGTCATCCTGGGGAAGGCGCGGTGGAGCTTGCCAGCCCGTCGTGTCCGGCGTCCTCGCTGTTGGGGACTGTGACCTCTGGCGCCGGTCCTGGCCCTGACCCGTTCTCCAATACCGGCAAGGCGTATTTGACCGGTCCGTACAAGGGCGCCCCGTTCGGTCTGGCGGTGGTCGTCCCCGCGATCGCGGGCCCGTTTGACCTGGGTACGGTAGTGATCCGCCAGGCGCTGTTCGTCGATCCAAATGACTCGCACGCTACGGATGTCAGTGATCCGTTCCCGACGATCCTAGATGGCATCCCGTTGCGCTTGCAGCGGATCAACGTGACGTTGGATCGTCCGGAATTCATGTTCAACCCGACGAGCTGTGAACCGAAGATGATCACGGCGATCGCGACGAGCATTCCCGGCAACCACGCAGCCCTGTCGAGCCGTTTTCAGGCTGCTGGATGTCAGGGCTTGGTGTTCAAACCACAGTTCACGGTCAGTACGCAGGGTAAGACCAGCAAAGCCAACGGCGCCAGCCTGAGCGTGAAGATCGCTTACCCCTCCAGCGGGCAGGCGAATATCGCGAAGGTTGACTTGCAGTTCCCCAAGATCTTGCCAGCACGCTTGACGACGTTGCAGAAAGCGTGCACCGAAGCGCAGTTCAACACCAACCCGGCGGGTTGTCCCGTGGCGTCTGACATAGCGACCGTGACCGTTCACACTCCGCTGCTGAACAGCCCCTTGACTGGACCGGCGTATTTCGTCAGTCACGGTGGCGCGGCGTTCCCCGATGTCGAGCTGGTCCTGCAAGGGGAAGGTGTGTTGTTGGTGGTGGATGGTAAGACGCAGATCAAGAAAGGCATCACGTATTCCCATTTCGATACGACCCCCGACGCGCCGTTCAGCACGTTTGAATTCGACGCGCCTGAGGGTCCGTTCTCGATCCTGACGGCGAATGGCAGTCTGTGCGATCCGACGACGACAAAGACGGTGAAGAAGCGTGTGGCGGTGCGAGCGCATGGTCATGTCAAGCACGTGACGAGGTCGGTTAGGACGACGGTGCCGGAATCGCTGATCATGCCGACCACGATCACCGCTCAGAACGGTGCGGTGATCGATCAGAGCACGAAGATCGCGGTGACGGGTTGTCCGAAGGTCGTGCGCCATGAGCGCAAGAAGACCCACAAGAAGAAGAAGAAGAAGTGATGGTGGGTTCTTCGATGCGGTGCTGTGCAGGAGATGGAGGTAGGCCCTCCGTGGTCGCCTTGCAGGAGGAGGCCACAAACCACCCCAAGGTGCGTCGGTTAAGAGCCGTTCGTGCTGAGCGTTGTGGGAAAAGGCGTGTCTTTGAGCGCGTCAGGTGTGACCCAATGAAGGCGAACGAGAGTGAACCGCAGGTGAGTTGTCGAAAGGCAGTAGATGACATCAAAACCGGGGCATTGCTTTTGCCTCGGGATGAGTCTGGCGGGTGCCTGTTTATTGGTCAGACGGTGTCCGGCATGTATGCGGCGCGAGCGTGGGTCAGGCTCTTGCATGGAACATGGGAACCTGTCGTTCTGCGGGGCGATCAGCCGGGGGCCTTTGGCTTGCAGCTGGTTGTTTCAGGGAGGGCGCCAAGCGGACGAAACCGCGAGGCGCGAACTCCTGTTGTGGGGCACAGGGACGGACCGTCTCGTAGTAGTGAGGAAGGTCCTGTAATGGGACTGGAGCGAAGGGGACGGGCCATTCAGGCGAGATTATCGGTCAACCACGAAGTGTGTGGGATGAGCTGATGGTTGAGTCGAAGTCGCAGGTGAAGTCGTTTGTTATCTCTAAGAAGGTTGTTTTGGAGGCCTGGGAGTCTGTGAAGGCAAACCAGGGCGCTGCTGGTGTTGACGGGATGTCGGTAAAGGATTTTGAGAGGGACCTCAAGGGGAATCTCTATAAGGTCTGGAATCGGTTGTCCTCGGGGTCGTATATGCCGCCGGCGGTGCGGGCGGTGCAGATACCGAAGGAGCATGCGCTAGGGGTCAGGACTCTTGGTGTGCCCACTGTCGCGGATAGGGTCGCGCAAACAGTCGTTAGACGGTATTTGGAGCCGGGTGTGGAGCCGTACTTCCACCGGGATTCATACGGTTATCGACCGGGATGCTCGGCGTTGGACGCGGTTGGGGTTTGCCGGGAACGGTGTTGGAAATATGATTGGGTGATCGATCTGGATTACCGGTCGTTCTTCGACTCGCTTGACCATGAGCTTGTGCTGAAGGCGGTAGCTGCCCACACCGATCAGCGGTGGATTCTCCTCTATGTGGAGCGGTGGCTGAAAGCTCCGATTCAACAGGAGGACGGCACGGTGTTAGCGCGAGATCGCGGGACCCCTCAAGGTTCTGCGATTTCCCCGGTGCTGGCGAATGTCTTCTTGCACTATGCGTTTGATGCGTGGATGGCACGGGAGTTCCCGACTGTCCCGTTTGAGCGTTATGCGGACGATATCGTCGCGCACTGCCATAGTGAGCACCAAGCGCAGATCGTGCTCGATGCGATCACGCTGCGGATGGTGTCGTTGGGCCTGGAGCTGAATCCGGGCAAGACGCGCATCGTGTACTGCAAGGACAACAAACGCACGGGCTCTTATGAGCACGAGCGGTTTGACTTCCTTGGCTATACGTTTCGTCCCCGGCAGTCCCGCGGGCGGGGTGAATTGTTCACCAATTTCACCCCGGCGATCAGTGATGACGCCGCGAAGAGGATACGTCGAACGATCAGGCGATGGAGGATTCACATGTGGAGCGGGACACCCCTCGCGGAGATAGCACGAGAGATCAACAAGACCGTGCACGGATGGGTCAACTACTACGGGCGGTTCAACCCGTCCACGTTGGCCAGATCGCTCAGAAGCATCGACAAGTACCTGGTGCGATGGGCGATGCGCAAGTACAAACGACTTAAGCGGCGTCGCATGCGAGCATGGGAGTTCCTGGAGCGCGTGGCAGCACGCGAGCCAAAGCTCTTTGCCCACTGGCGCGTCGTCACACATGCCAGCGACCGAATGGTGGGAGCCGTATGAATGGAGACGTTCACGTCCGGTTCTGTGAGAGCCAGGGGCTGCAATGCCCCTGGCCACTCGCCAAGAAAGCGACGGTAAAGAAGAAGGCGAAGCGTCATGGCAGTAAGGGCAGTAGCGGTAAGCGGCATTAGCCAGGTCGGGCGTGCAGACCTCGCGCGATCACAGGTCAGTGATGTTCAGCGTGCGCGGATTCTCGCGGCGATGGTGCGTGTCGTGGCCGAGCACGGTGTGGCCTCGGTCACGGTCGCGCGGGTCGTGAAGCGCGCGGGTGTGTCGCGGCGTACGTTCTATGACCTCTTCGCGGGTTGTGAGGATTGCTTTCTAGCGGTGTTCGAGGACACCGTGTCGCGTGCAAGCGTTATCGCTACCGAAGCAGCCGCAGGTGCGCCTTCGGGTTGGCGTGAGCAGGTTAGGGCGGGCTTGGGCGCCCTGTTGGGTTTCTATGACGAGGAGCCGCTCTCGGGGTCGCTGTTGGTGGTGGATGCGCTCGGCGCGGGCCCTGTCGTGTTGGAGCGTCGCGCGCGCATCTTGAGGTCGCTGACTGTGATCGTGGACGAGGGTCGCGGCGAGCAGGCCAAGCGAGGAATGTCCTCCCCTCCGCCGCCTTTGACGGCGGAGGGTACGGTCGGTGCTGTCCTGGCGGTCGTTCACGCGCGCATGCTGGAGAACACCGCCAATAGCGCCCGGCGCCCGTTGCTGGAGCTGTCGAACCCGTTGATGGCGATGATCGTGCTGCCCTACTTCGGTCGGGCGGCCGCGACAAGAGAGCTCGCTCGCCCGACGCCGAAGGCTTCTCGCAGGTCCAAGGCCTCCCCGCCGCCCCAGAGATCCGCCGGTGACCCATTGGACGGCCTGAACATGCGCTTGACCTACCGCACGCTCATGGTCCTATCGGCGGTAGCGGCAGACCCCGGCGCCAGCAATCGCGGGGTGGCGGATGCCGCGGGTGTGCAAGACCAGGGCCAGATCTCAAAGCTCCTAGGCCGTCTGGAACGCCTGGGCCTGATCCAGAACACCGGTAGCGGCCAGCCCAAGGGCGAACCCAACGCATGGGAGCTGACCCCCAGGGGCTCCCAGGTCCAAGCCGCCCTAACCAGCGCCTTCTAGAGCATCAGAGCCCGACCCGGTGGGGGTCTGACTCTGGTATTTCCGCCCCTCAGCAACCCAGGTGCGAGACTTCCTTGCGGCCGGGTTTGTCCGGCCGCAAGGAACGTTCGCACCTGGGGGCTTGACGAGACGCGTCATGTGTGCTTATGATTACTAGGTCGGTGCTCTTGAAGCAGGGAGCAAGGAAATAGATCGGGTTTGGGTCGATCTCTTGGGTCGATGTCAAGCGCTTGTGCAGGGGACTTTGTGGGAGAGGGACTGGGTCGCATGATGAGGGGCAGTGGTTTTCGCGTGAGTCCGTTGGGGACAGATGTGAAGAGGGTCGTTGCGCACTTGGGTGTGTCTGTAGGTAGATGCGTCAGCAGCGCTGACTCATCTCTCTCTCTCTCTCTCTCTCTTGCTCCTATGTCAAGGCCGGAGTTAAATCTGGTTCTGGTCTAGGTCTTGTAGGGAGGGGTTTTGCTGGGGGCTTGGTTGGCTCTTGGCCTTGTGCGGCTTGTTGTAGTGCGCGCCAGACTGCGCGTGCGAGGTGTCGCTTTAGGGCGCGTAGTGCTTCGCGGCGTGTCTTTCCCTCGGTTTCCTTCTTGGCGAGGAACGTTCGTGCTGGTTGGTGGGTGCGTCCTTGGACGACTGCGATTCGGTGTAGTGCGCAGTTGAGTTGGCGGTTGCCGCCGCGGTCGAGGCGGTGGCGGTTGTTTTTCCCGGAGGATGCGGGTATTGGCGCCACTCCCGCGAGGCGTGCCAGCTTCGAGTCGGAAGAGAAGCGTTGTATGCCTGCGGTCTCGGCGAGGATCTTTGCTGCGGTCAGTGCTCCACAGCCGGTGAGCTGCAGTAGTTGTGGTGCCTTGGATTCGACGAGTGTCGTGATCTCGTGTGCTAGTTGGCGTGCTCGTCGGGTGTGTTGTTTGAGTGAGCGCACGAGCTCGCGCGCGATCCGCACGCGAGCGCAGTGCTCGGCGCGGGATAGCTTGCGCGCGATCCGCTCCAGCCACACCGTGCGGTCGAGTGCTCCCACGGGGATCTTGAAGTCTGGCCAGAGGTCGTGGAGGTGCCAGCGCAGTCGTTGTTGGTCTTGTGAGCAGGCTTTGGTGAGGTCCTCGCGATGATCGAGCAGCAGCTTGATCTCCAGGGAGTCCTCGTCCAGATGAGCGGCGGGGAGGGTGTCGATGCCCTCCCTGAGTGCGGCTCTGGCGATCGCGCGCGCGTCGATTGGGTCGGACTTCCCGCGGGTTCGCTCGGTGCCTCGTTCTCTGGCGGTCAGGTTGGGCGGGATCCGCAGGACGCGCTCCCCTGTGGCTATGAGGAACCGCTCGAGGGGGCCGGTGAGGTGCCGGCAGTCCTCGATCGCCCATACCCGTTCGGGGTCTGGCAGGCTGCGGGCCCAGTCGGTCAGCTCGATGAACCCGTTCTTGCTCGCGGGGATCGTCTTGTCGTCCAGGAGTTGTCCGTTGGGGGTGTTGATGGCGGCGAGGGTGTGGGTGTGCTTGTGTACGTCCGCTCCGATCAGGATCATTCTTACCGTCCATTCATCATTGGATCTGTCGTTTGGGCGGATCGCTGGCTGACACGAGTCACTTGGGGCGTCTTGCCACGCTCCTATCAGGTCAAGCCAGCGGTCCTTCTTGGGCGGCGGCGAGCGACACAACAGAGACTGGTCAGGCCCCCGAGGGGTCGACTCTCTCACTTGGAGTCAGCTCGCCGCCTATGCCCGAGACACCCAACACCCCCGGCCGGACAGCACCACCGCCGCCAGCCGGGGAGAGCCAGGATGACAGTGACTCTCTCTTGGCCCAGTAGCGCTCCTCGTTTAGCAGCCGGCTCTTCCCGCTCTGAGCAGCGCTCGCGGGGTTGGATCAGTAGCGCGTCAGGGTGTGCTGTTCTCCTGAGCTGTCAGCTATTGGGCTGTCGGCCCGGTCAGCTTGAGCCAGGCGGGCCGAAGCTTCGGTTGGACCGGTTTCGCGGTGCGGTTTTGCGGTCGGGGCGAGCGCTCGGGTCGTGCTCTGCGGTGTTGTCTTGCAACTATCGAGGGGTCGTCCCCTCTTTCTCAGAGGAGATGTCTTGATGAGCCTTCCTAGGTTGGTCCTGTCGGTCTGTGCCCTGACGCTGACCGCTCTGGTGCTCACAACCACCCCGGCCCTCGCAGCCACCCCCGAAACCCCCGAATCAAAGCCCGTGACCGCCGTCACAGCGACTACGGCGACCCTCAACGGTGTCCTGAACCCGGGTGGTGCGTCTGAAGGCGGCAGCTACCAGTTCTCCTACGCCCCCTCGACAGAACTCGCATGCGCCGGCGGCGGTGTCGCTCCGCTCTCGCCGGCACTGTCGCTCGGCGCCGCCAGCGAAGCCGTCTCGGTGCCCGTCACCGAACTGCACCCGGGCACTGAATACGCGGTGTGTCTGACGGCGTTCAGCCTGTTCTTCAACGAACCTTCCGCGCCGAGCGCGGCTGTGAGCTTCAAGACCCCCGCCGCGGCACCATCGATCGACACGGAGTCCACCAGCGCCGTCACCTCCACCGCGGCGACCCTCGAAGCCCAGGTCAACCCGAACAACGAATCGACCACCTACAGCTTCGAATACTCGACCGAACAGACAGCCGGTGTCCTGCAGGGCACGATCGAAAAAGTAGAAGGCGCCGGCCCGCTGGAAGGCTTCGGCGACCAGGCGGCAAGCGTCCCGGTCACAGGCCTCTCCGCCGACACGACCTACTTCTACCGCGTGGTCGCGACCAACGCCACGGGCACGACGGACGGCACGGTCTCCGAAACGGGCTTCACGACGGTCGCGACCCCGAAGACCGAAGCGGCAACCGCGATCACGTCAACCACGGCAACGTTCCACGGCACGCTCACCCCGTTGACCGAAACGCCAGGCGCGGAAGCCGAGTACTCCTTCGCCTACGCCCAGGGCTCCGAAGACTGCACGGCCGGGAGCGCGACCACGCCGATACCCGCGGGCACCCCCAAAGCCCCCGAGCCCGTGGAAGCGGAAGTGACGGGTCTGCAGCCGGGTGCGACCTACTCGGTCTGTCTGGTCTCTCAGAACCCGTTCGGCTCAGAAGTCGACCCGTCCGCGCCGCAGGTGAGCTTCACGACGCTCGCCGGCCCACCCAGCATCGAAAGCGAGACCGCCACGGGCATCACTCCCGAAGGCGTGACGCTCGAAACGAGCGTCAACCCGAACAACCAGCAAACGACCTGCAGCTTTGAATACTCCAGCGAAAAGGCAAAGGTCGAAGAAGGCAAAGGCACCGTGGTCGCGTGCTCGCAGCCGCTCGGCGCCGGCAGCACCCCCGCCACGGGCACCGCGACCGTCACGGGCCTCGATTTGAAAACCGTCTACTTTTACCGTGCCCTCGCGGAAAACACGGCGCACGAAAAGACCAGCGACGCGACGATCGAACAGTTCGAAACCGAAGAAGCGCTCAAGCCCTCCCTTGAAGGCGAAGCCGCCACGAACATCACGGAAACCACCGCGACATTGGGCGGGAAGGTCAACCCGAACGGCGCGCAGATCACGGACTGCACCTTCCAGTACGGCACCGACACCGGCTACGGACACACCGCCCCCTGCGCGCACCCCGATGCCGCGGAAGTCGGCTCGGGGCACGCCGCCATCCCGGTGTCCGCCCAGGCCACTGGCCTGTCGCCCAACGTTACCTACCACTGGCGCCTGACCGCCTCAAACGCCGCCGGCACCGAAACGAGCGTCGACCACACATTCGTTGATGAGGCGGCAGCGGGCCTCCCGGACGGCCGCGCCTACGAACTCGTCACCCCCGCCCACAAGAACGCGGCGATGATCTTCAGCCAGTTGTCGCCGCAGATCGCTGCGGACGGCAGCGACATGATCGCGACGAGCGTCCAGTGCTTCGCGAACACGAAATCCTGCACGGCAATACGCGAAGAGGAGGGTGACCCCTACGAATTCGCGCGCACCCCCACCGAAGGTTGGGTCACGCATGCGCTCGCGCCGCCCCTGACCAAATTCGAAGAGAGTTCGCTGTACGCCGCTGATCCCGCGACGCATACCGCACTGTTCGGCGCCCCCACCCCCCCGGCGGGAGAAGGACCGGATCACTTCTATGTCGGTGGCGGCGAAGGCGAACCACTCGACATCGGCCCCGTCGCCGAAAGACGCGAATTCTCCTTCGGCCCGACCGTCCAGGAGCATTTGGATGCGACGAGGGGCTTCTCCCACGTCGTCTACGAGGGTCGCGAACTGTGGTCGCTCGATGGCGAACCGGAAACGCAACCCTCGTTGTATGAGTACGCCGGTACTGGGAGCGCTCATCCGTTGGCGGTGGGCGTCACCGGTCCGGAGGGCAGCACGACCCGCGTCTGCGGTGCCCTGGTGCTCGGGGCTTTCGGGCAGGGCGGCGCCGGTGGTGTCGATCAGTACGGATCGCTCTCTGAAAGTGGCCGGACCGTCTATTTCACGGCGTTCGAATCTGCGACTTGTGGGACGGCGACTGAACAGTTGTATGCCCGCGTGGATGGGGAAAGCCCGGATGCGCATACCGTCGCGATCTCAAAGCCGGTGCCTTCGAGTTGTGATAGCGAATGCCAGTCCGCACCCGATCAGGGCGGGATCTGGGCGGGCGCCTCAAACGACGGTTCGCGCGTGTTGTTCACGAGCAAGGGGCAGCTGACCGATAACGCCAGCCAGAGCACGGGTAAAGCCGGCGTCGAATGTCAGAACGCGGCCGAAGGCGGCTGCAACCTGTACGAGTCGGTCTGCGCGGAGCCGTGCGGTAGTACCGGTGAAGAACCGAACGCGAAAGAACGTCAGCTGATCGACCTCTCCGAAGGCGCGAAGGAAACCGGTGGCCCGCGGGTGCAGGGTGTGATGGCGCTCTCCCCTGACGGCTCGCACGTCTACTTCGTCGCGCGTGGCGTGCTCACCAAAACCCCCAACGCGCAGGGTCAGGAAGCCAAAGACGAAGCCAACAACCTGTATGTCCATGTCGAAGGGCAGCCGTTGAAGTTCGTGGTCGCGCTTCCGCGGGACGACGAAAACCCATTCCTCGAAAACCTGGGAAGCTCTGAGTGGACTCACGGCAATGAACTTGCGAATGTGACCCCCGACGGGCGCTTCTTGGTGTTCCTCAGCCACGGCGCGTTGACCCCGGATGACACCCGCCCCGACAGGGGGGGTAACTTCGCCACGCCCCCCGCGCAGGTCTACCGCTATGACTCACAGACGGGAGCGCTGGCGCGCATCTCGATCGGCGAGCATGGCTTCAATGACGACGGCAACGCGGGAACACGCGATGCGGGTATCGCGCGCGCCAAAACGGCTTTCGAAAAGGGGGTCGGTCCGGCGCGTGCGAACCCAACAATGTCCAACGACGGGGAATACGTGTTCTTCGAAAGCCCGGTCGCGTTGGCGCCCGGTGCGCTCAACGAGGTTGAAGTTCCGTACTTCCCCGGCTTGAAGGCATATGCGGAGAACGTGTACGAGTATCACGACGGGACGGTGTCGCTGATCTCCGACGGCAGAGACACCTCGCCAAGGAACATCGTGCTGGGGATCTTGAGCTCCACACAGCTGCTCGGCACCGATGCCACGGGCGCGAATGTGTTCTTCGCGACCGACGACCAGGACACCGCGCAGGACACCGACACGCAGCGTGACTTCTACGACGCGCGGATCTGCACTACGAGTCAACCGTGCTTCAAGCCGCCGTCACCTGCGGCGCCGTGCTCAGAAGAAGCCTGTCGCGGCGCATCTCCGGGTGCCCCTGGGTCCGGGCCTGCGGGCAGCGAAAGCTTCACGGGCCCGGGCAACCCTGCGGCTGCGCCACCCCCTCCGCCTGTGAAACCCAAAACCCTGACGAGGGCGCAGAAGCTCGTCAAGGCCCTCAAGGCGTGCCGAACGAAACACAACAAGCACAAGCGTCAGGCCTGCGAAAAGACCGCCCGGAAAGCCTTTGGCGCCAAAGTCAGCGCGAAGAGGTCCGCCAAGAGAGCCACCAACGACCGGAGGACAAGCCGATGACGACCTTCAAGTTCCTCCGACGACTCAGTCGACGCTCCGGTTTTTCTCGCCCCTCTGAGCCCCGCGCATCCGTTGTCTTCGAGCTCGGGCGCGCGCCGACGCCGGCGCCGGCGCGGATCGGCTCGGCAGCGTCCTGCGGGTTTCCCTCCCAACACGCTCAAGAGCGCTCAGGACCAAGCAGATCAAGGACGCAGGCCCCGAAGTGTGCATTGCACATGAGAGGTCGAGGACAAAGATATGCGACGACCATCGCAGCGATGGCCGCGGTCGCCGCGACGGGGACCATCGGTATGCTCCTTCCCGCCTGTGCCGCGGCGTCCCCGGCTCCGGCACCTGGTTTGACGTTGCATACGTTTGCAATCGGCGGCCCGTTCTCGGTCGGTGAAAGTCCCGTGCCGTGCCCTGCAACAGATGCGCCGAGCTGCTACGGCTATCAGGTTACAGCGACGAGTGCCGGGAGCGTGGCCGCGGAAGGCCCAGTCGTCGTCACGGACCGCCTGCCGCCAGGATTCACCGTGACTCAGAGCGGGTTCTTTTTGGAGCCGGTGTTCCAGTTCGAATTCGGCACAAATGAGGTCTCCGAGGAGCGGCTGCCCGCGGAAGATTGCGCGGCGGAAGGCGAACCGGTGATCGTGACGTGCACGTTCCCGGCCGGGCTGGCGCCCGATCAAGCTCTGGTGCTGAAGTTGTTCGTGACGGTCGCGGAAGGCACCCCGAGCGGCCAGCTGAACACTGCGACCGCGACAGCGCCGGGCATTTCCACGCCGTCTGTCAGTGAACCGCTGGTTGTCGGCTCCGCGCCGCTGTCGTTCGGGCCCAGCGGCCTCGTGTCGTATGTCGCCGGGGCGGATGGTGCGCCCGATACTCAGGCGGGCGATCATCCTTATGAGTACACCACGCGGATCGACCTGAACAATACCATCAGGATCGGCGCGAAAGGGGACATCGAACTGACGAGTGTCCATGATGTGAAGGATGTGGTCGTGGATCTGCCGGTTGGCCTGTTGGGTGACGCGCAGGCCGCGCCGAAGTGCCCGTTCTCCCAGCTTGAGACCAACGTGCATTGTCCGACCGACACGCAGGTCGGGCAGATCCACACCGAACCACCAAAACGTGTGACGCAGGCGTTCACGGGGCTCTTCAACATGGTCCCCGAACACGGTGCGGCGGCGGAGTTCGGGTTCGTCGACGCCCTTGACTCCCCGCACGCGATCTACGCGAGCGTCGCGCCGACCCCGTCGGGGTATGTGGTGCGCGCTACGACCAGGGAAGTACCGCAGGTCCCGTTGACGAATGTCACCGCGACGTTCTTCGGAGATCCCGCCCTCAGGGATGGTGCTCCGAGCACGCCGGTGCCGATGTTCACGAACCCGTCCGACTGCTCCTCTGGGCCGTCCGCCGCGACTGTGCACATGGACTCGTGGCAGGAACCGGGGCCGTTCGCTTCGAACACCACTCCGCAGGGCGAACCGGAAGTCAACGGCCCGAACTGGGTCTCCAAGGAAAGCCCGGCGGCGGAATCCCCGCCGGTCACGGGCTGTAGCCAGTTGCACTTCAGCCCGAGCGCTTTCACCGTCAAACCGGACACGCAGACCGCCGACACCCCGACGGGGTTGAGCTTCGACCTGAAGATCCCCCAGACCGAGGCGCCTTCCTCGCTTGCGACCCCGCCGCTCAGGGACGCAACGGTCACGCTACCGGCGGGCCTGACGGTCGACCCGTCGGCCGGCAACGGCCTGGAAGCCTGCAGCGAGGCGCAGATCGGCTGGCTGGGAGCGACCGGCCCGCACGGGGAAGCCCTCCCCGAAGTCGACGGCCCCCACGGTAAGGAACCGAACCGCGGCCTGTCCAACTTCACCCCCAAGGCGCCGTCCTGTCCGGACGCCTCGAAGATCGGCAGCGTGGAAGTGACGAGCCCGCTGATCGAAAACACACTGCCGGGATCGGTCTATCTCGCACGTCAGCAGGAAAACCCGTTCGGCTCGTTGTTGGCGGGCTATATCGTGATCGACGACCCGGTGACGGGCACGATCGTGAAGATCCCGGGTGAACTGAAAGCGAACCCGGAAACGGGGCAGATCACCGGTGTGTTCGACCAGAACCCGCAGCTCCCGTTCTCCGAGCTGAAAATCCATTTCTCGGGCGGTGAACGCGGGGATCTCGCGACCCCGGAAGCGTGCGGCACCTACACGACCACCTCGGATTTCGAACCGTGGTCGGCACCGGAATCGGGCCCCGACGCGACCCCGTCGGACAGCTTCTCGATCACCAACGGCTGTGTGTCGGGTTTTGCCCCGGCGTTTAGTGCGGGGACGGTGAGTCCACAGGCGGGTGCGTATTCGCCGTTTACGTTGTCCTTTTCGCGTGGTGATAACGAAGAGGGTGTGGATGGTCTCACGGTGTCTTTGCCGAGTGGGTTGCTCGGTAAGATTGCTGGTGTCACGAAGTGCAGTGATGCTCAGGTGGTGGTGGCGCAATCGCGTAGTCATCCTGGGGAAGGCGCGGTGGAGCTCGCCAGCCCGTCGTGTCCGGCTTCTTCGCTGTTGGGGACCGTGACCTCTGGCGCGGGTCCTGGCCCTGACCCGTTCTTCGATACCGGCAAGGCGTATTTGACGGGCCCGTACAAGGGCGCCCCGTTCGGTCTGGCGGTGATCGTCCCGGCGATCGCCGGCCCGTTTGATCTGGGTACCGTCGTGATCCGCCAGGCGCTGTTCGTCGATCCGAACGACTCGCACGCCACAGACGTGAGTGACCCGTTCCCGACGATCCTAGATGGTATCCCGTTGCGTTTGCAGCGCATCAATGTGACGTTGGATCGTCCAGGGTTCATGTTCAACCCGACGAGCTGTGAACCGAAGATGATCACGGCGATCGCGACAAGCATTCCCGGCAGCCACGCAGCATTGTCGAGTCGTTTTCAGGCGGCAGGGTGTCAGGGCTTGGTGTTCAAACCGCAGTTCACGGTCAGTACGCAGGGCAAGACCAGCAAAGCCAACGGTGCCAGCCTGAACGTCAAGATCGCCTATCCGTCCAGTGGGCAGGCGAACATCGCCAAGGTCGATCTGCAGTTCCCGAAGATCCTCCCGGCTCGCCTTACAACGTTGCAGAAAGCGTGCACCGAAGCGCAGTTCAACACCAACCCGGCGGGTTGTCCCGTGGCGTCTGACATAGCGACCGTGACGGTCCACACCCCATTGCTGAACAGTCCGTTGACTGGACCGGCGTATTTCGTCAGTCATGGCGGAGCCGCGTTCCCCGACGTGGAGCTGGTGTTGCAGGGCGAAGGTGTGTTGTTGGTGGTGGATGGCAAGACGCAGATCAAGAAAGGCATCACCTACTCCCATTTCGATACGACCCCGGATGCGCCGTTCACCACGTTCGAATTCAACGCGCCCGAGGGTCCGTTCTCGATCCTAACGGCGAACGGCAGCCTGTGCGAGCCGACGACGATCAAGACGGTGAAGAAGCGTGTGGCGGTGCGAGCGCATGGTCATGTCAAGCACGTAACGAGGTCGGTTAGGACGACGGTGGCGGAATCGCTGATCATGCCCACCACGATTACCGGTCAGAACGGTGCGGTGATCAATCAGAGCACGAAGATTGGTGTGACGGGTTGTCCGAAGGTCAAGAAAGCGACAGTAAAGAAGAAGGCGAAGCGTCATGGCAGCGGTAAAGGTAGTAGCGGTAAGCGGCATTAGCCAGGTCGGGCGAGCGAGCCTCGCGCGAGCACAGGTCAGTGACGTTCAGCGTGCGCGGATTCTCGCGGCGATGGTGCGTGTCGTGGCCGAGCACGGTGTGGCCTCGGCTACGGTCGCGCGTGTCGTAAAGCGCGCGGGTGTGTCGCGGCGTACGTTCTATGACCTCTTCACTGGTTGTGAGGACTGTTTTCTAGCGGTGTTCGAGGACACCGTGTCGCGTGCAAGCGTTATCGCCACCAACACAGCCACAAGCGCGCCTGCGGGTTGGCGTGAGCAGGTCAGGGCGGGCCTGGGCGCCCTGTTGGGTTTCTGTGACGAGGAGCCGCTATCGGGGTCGCTGCTGGTCGTGGACGCGCTCGGCGCGGGCCCTGCGGTGTTGGAGCGCCGCACGCGCATCTTGAGGTCCCTGACCGCAATCGTCGATGAGGGTCGCGGCGAGCAGGCCAAGCGAGGTGTGTCCTCTCCGCCGCCCTTGACGGCGGAGGGCACGGTCGGAGCGGTCCTGGCGGTAATCCACGCGCGCATGCTGGAGAACACCACCAATGGCCCCCCGCGCCCGTTGCTAGAGCTGTTGAACCCGTTGATGGCGATGATCGTGCTGCCCTATTTCGGTCGGGCGGCGGCGACAAAAGAGCTCGCTCGTCCCGTTCCGAAAGTCCGTGTGCCCAAGGCCGTTCGTGCGCCAAGCAAGTCCGCCGATGACCCGTTGGATGGCCTGAACATGCGCTTGACCTATCGCACGCTGATGGTGCTATCGGCGGTAGCGGCAGACCCTGGCGCGAGCAATCGTGGGGTGGCGGATGCCGCGGGTGTGCAAGACCAGGGCCAGATCTCAAAGCTCCTCGGCCGTTTGGAACGTCTCGGCTTGATCCAGAACACCGGCAGCGGCCAGCCCAAGGGCGAACCAAACGCCTGGGAGCTCACGGCCAAGGGGCGAGAGGTGGAGCAGGTCCTCACAACCGGTCGCTGACGGGCTCCTCCTCTGTGTAGCACGTGTGCTACGCTGTGTCCACGATGCGTGAGATCACCCAGCGACAGCTGCGCAACGACAGTGGCGAGATCATGCGCGAGCTGGACCGGGGGGAATCGTTCGTCGTGACTCGCAACGGAACGCCCGTGGGTGAGCTGCACCCGATCCGCCGTCGCCGGTTCGTGCCGGCCGAGGTGGCGATCGCGGCGTTCTCAGGCGTGGGCCATATCGACTACAAGCAGTTCCGCGCGGACATCGATCGCTACGTAGACCAGGACCCCACGCCACGCGCCTGGGAGCGCTGGGACAAGAGACACGAAAAGAAACGCGGTGGCTGACAAACAGAGGCGCCCGCGCGGCCTACTCGACACTTCGGTCGTTATCGACCTCGAGTTGCTCAGCCCAGATGTTCTGCCCATCGAGCTGGCCGTCTCCGCGATCACGATGGCCGAGCTGGCAACCGGCCCCGAGGCGGCGCTCGACCCACAGGAGCGCGCTCGCCGGATCGCCCTGATCCAGCACGCCGAAGACACGTTCGACCAGCTCCCCTTCGACCTCAAGACGGCACGCGTGTACGGACGCATCTACGCAGCCGTGATCGCAGCAGGACGTAAGGCGCGCGGCCGGCGAACACTGGATCTGTTGATAGCGGCGACAGCGCTATCAAACGAGCTGCCTCTCTACACCCACAACCTAAACGACTTCATCGGCCTTGAGGCCCTGCTCGACATAGTCGCGGTCCCACCCCCCGCCGACCCAGACAAAGCCCCCGGGCAGCCAGATCCGTCCTAGCCCCGCCCAGAAAGTCTCCGGCCGTGGTGTTTCCGCCCCCGAGCAACCCAGGTGCGAATGTCTTTTACGGCCGAGGACTTTCGGCCGTAAAAGACATTCGCACCTGGGGGCTTGACGAGACGCGTCATGTGTGCTTATGATTACTAGGTCGGTGCTCTTGAAGCAGGGAGCAAGGAAATAGATCGGGTTTGGGTCGATCTCTTGGGTCGATGTCAAGCGCTTGTGCAGGGGACTTTGTGGGAGAGGGACTGGGTCGCATGATGAGGGGCAGTGGTTTTCGCGTGAGTCCGTTGGGGACAGATGTGAAGAGGGTCGTTGCGCACTTGGGTGTGCCTGTAGGTAGATGCGTCAGCAGCGCTGACTCATCTCTCTCTCTCTCTCTCTCTCTCTTGCTCCTATGTCAAGGCCGGAGTTAAATCTGGTTCTGGTCTAGGTCTTGTAGGGAGGGGTTTTGCTGGGGGCTTGGTTGGCTCTTGGCCTTGTGCGGCTTGTTGTAGTGCGCGCCAGACTGCGCGTGCGAGGTGTCGCTTTAGGGCGCGTAGTGCTTCGCGGCGTGTCTTTCCCTCGGTTTCCTTCTTGGCGAGGAACGTTCGTGCTGGTTGGTGGGTGCGTCCTTGGACGACTGCGATTCGGTGTAGTGCGCAGTTGAGTTGGCGGTTGCCGCCGCGGTCGAGGCGGTGGCGGTTGTTTTTCCCGGAGGATGCGGGTATTGGCGCCACTCCCGCGAGGCGTGCCAGCTTCGAGTCGGAAGAGAAGCGTTGTATGCCTGCGGTCTCGGCGAGGATCTTTGCTGCGGTCAGTGCTCCACAGCCGGTGAGCTGCAGTAGTTGTGGTGCCTTGGATTCGACGAGTGTCGTGATCTCGTGTGCTAGTTGGCGTGCTCGTCGGGTGTGTTGTTTGAGTGAGCGCACGAGCTCGCGCGCGATCCGCACGCGAGCGCAGTGCTCGGCGCGGGATAGCTTGCGCGCGATCCGCTCCAGCCACACCGTGCGGTCGAGTGCTCCCACGGGGATCTTGAAGTCTGGCCAGAGGTCGTGGAGGTGCCAGCGCAGTCGTTGTTGGTCTTGTGAGCAGGCTTTGGTGAGGTCCTCGCGATGATCGAGCAGCAGCTTGATCTCCAGGGAGTCCTCGTCCAGATGAGCGGCGGGGAGGGTGTCGATGCCCTCCCTGAGTGCGGCTCTGGCGATCGCGCGCGCGTCGATTGGGTCGGACTTCCCGCGGGTTCGCTCGGTGCCTCGTTCTCTGGCGGTCAGGTTGGGCGGGATCCGCAGGACGCGCTCCCCTGTGGCTATGAGGAACCGCTCGAGGGGGCCGGTGAGGTGCCGGCAGTCCTCGATCGCCCATACCCGTTCGGGGTCTGGCAGGCTGCGGGCCCAGTCGGTCAGCTCGATGAACCCGTTCTTGCTCGCGGGGATCGTCTTGTCGTCCAGGAGTTGTCCGTTGGGGGTGTTGATGGCGGCGAGGGTGTGGGTGTGCTTGTGTACGTCCGCTCCGATCAGGATCATTCTTACCGTCCATTCATCATTGGATCTGTCGTTTGGGCGGATCGCTGGCTGACACGAGTCACTTGGGGCGTCTTGCCACGCTCCTATCAGGTCAAGCCAGCGGTCCTTCTTGGGCGGCGGCGAGCGACACAACAGAGACTGGTCAGGCCCCCGAGGGGTCGACTCTCTCACTTGGAGTCAGCTCGCCGCCTATGCCCGAGACACCCAACACCCCCGGCCGGACAGCACCACCGCCGCCAGCCGGGGAGAGCCAGGATGACAGTGACTCTCTCTTGGCCCAGTAGCGCTCCTCGTTTAGCAGCCGGCTCTTCCCGCTCTGAGCAGCGCTCGCGGGGTTGGATCAGTAGCGCGTCAGGGCGTGCTGTTCTCCTGAGCTGTCAGCGATTGGGCTGTCGGCCCGGTCAGCTTGAGCCAGGCGGGCCGAAGCTTCGGTTGGACCGGTTTCGCGGTGCGGTTTTGCGGTCGGGGCTAACGCTCGGGTCGTGCTCTGCGGTGTTGTCTTGCAACTATCGAGGGGTCGTCCCCTCTTTCTCAGAGGAGATGTCTTGATGAGCCTTCCTAGGTTGGTCCTGTCGGTCTGTGCCATGACGCTGACCGCTCTGGTGCTCACAACCACCCCGGCCTTGGCCGCGGCCCCCGAAACTCCGGAACTGAAGCTCCTCTCCCCGGTCTCGGCCGGCGCGGCGTTGGCGGAAGGCGTCTTGAACCCCAAGGCGGCCGGCGAAGTCGGCGAATACGAGTTCCTCTACAAAAAGGTGTCCAACGGGGCTGGGTGCACGGGCGAAGGCGTCATCGGGCCGTTCGTCTCGGTCGGCAGCGAAGCGGAACATGTCGGGCCGGAAACAATCGGCGGCCTCGAAGGCAACACCGAATACACCGTCTGCCTCCGTGCCAATAATCTTGCTGCGGAATCCGCCGAAAGCGCGCCCGCCACCTTCAAGACCGCCCTGACCCCGGAAGCACCGTTGACGAGGGAAGCGAAGTCGATCACGGGCGCCACGGCGGTCTTGCGCGGCGAATTGAATCCGGGCGCGAAAGCCGGCGACCCGGTGACCGAGGAATACCAGTTTGACTATGCGCCGTCGGCCTCCCAGTGCACGGGTGCTGCGGTGGCACCCGAACCGGCGGCTGTAGCGGCCGGTTCTCCCAGGGAGGGTGTCGAAACGACGGTGACGGGGCTCGAGGGAAGCACCGAATATGCGTTCTGCGTGGTCGCGATCAACAAGAATCAGCTCGGGTCGATCGAAGGGCGCGAATCTCAGATTGCTCCGCCGTTGACGTTCAGGACGTCCGCGGTCGCCCCGAAGGTCGATGCAGAGTCGGTCTCGGCCCAGACGCCGTTCGTCGCGACCCTCGAAGCCCAGGTCAACCCGGAGAACCAGCGCAGCACCTCGTGCGTGTTCGAATACGGCGAAACGGCAGCGTACGGCACCACCGCGGCGTGCGCGCCGCCGACCGTGGAAGGGTCCAGCGACCAGGGTGTGAGCGCCGCCGTCAGTGCCCTTACTCCAAGCAAGACCTACCACTATCGTGTCGTGGTTGGTAACGCGACCGGCACCGCCAGAGGCGCCGACGAGGAATTCAAAACGCCTGCGGCGCAGGCCCCGACGGTCGAAAATGTCTTTGCTTCCTCGGTCACCCCGTTCACGGCGACGCTCCTGGCCGAAGTGAACCCCGAGTTTCAGACGAGCACGTGCGAAGTCGAATATGGCAAGGTGGTGAGCGAACACAAGGAACCATGCGCGCCCGCGACGGTGGAAGGGTCGGTCAACCACGGGATCTCGCTGCGTGTGAAAGGCCTCGAACCGGGTACGACCTACCACATCCGGGTGCTCGCCGAAAACACCAGTCATGAAAAGGGCGAAAGCACCGGGGAATTCACGACGCTCTCCAAGGAACCCCCGAAGGTCGAAAACGTGCATGCTTCGTCGCTCGCCCCGTTCACGGCGACGCTGGAAGCGGAAGTCAACCCCGAGTTTCAGACAAGCACGTGCGAAGTCGAATACGGCAAGGTGGTGAGCGAACACAAATCACCATGCGTGCCCGCGACGGTGGAAGGGTCCGGTAACCAGGGGATCTCGCTACCCGTGAAAGGCCTCGAACCGGGTACGACCTACCACATCCGGGTGCTCGCCGAAAACACCAGTCATGAAAAGGGCGAAAGCACCGGGGAATTCACGACGCTCTCCAAGGAACCCCCGAAGGTCGAAAACGTGCATGCTTCGTCGCTCGCCCCGTTCACGGCGACGCTGGAAGCGGAAGTCAACCCCGAGTTTCAGACAAGCACGTGCGAAGTCGAATACGGCAAGGTGGTGAGCGAACACAAATCACCATGCGTGCCCGCGACGGTGGAAGGGTCCGGTAACCAGGGGATCTCGCTACCCGTGAAAGGCCTCGAACCGGGTACGACCTACCACATCCGGGTGCTCGCCGAAAACACCAGTCATGAAAAGGGCGAAAGCACCGGGGAATTCACGACCGAAACCACAAAGGCACCCGTGATCGAAGGCGAAAGCGTCTCGGCCGTGACCGCAATCGACGCGCAGTTGCACGCCCAGATTTAACCCTGACTATCAGACGACCGAAGTGACCTTCGAATACGCCGGCGAAGAATCCACGGTGCTCGAAGGCAAGGGCGTCAAGGTCTCCGCCCCGAGCATCCCGGCGCTCCTCGGCGCCGGGCAGCCCGTCAGCGCCGACCTCGCGGGCGCCTTGCAACCCCACACGAAGTACTTCTATCGTGCGATCGTGACGAACTCGGCGGGCACGACCGAGAACACGGCCGTGATCCAGGCATTCGAAACAGAAAACGCGGCCAAGCCCACTCTCTCAGGCGAAGAAGCCACCAGCGTGACCGCGACCTCGGCGACCCTGGATGCGAAGCTCGACCCCGAAGGCCTTCCGATCACCGCCTGCACCTTCGAATACGGCACCGACACGAGCTATGGCCACCCCGTCCCGTGCGCGCACCCCGACGCCGCGGAACTCGGCGCCGGCCGCTCACCGGTCCCGGTCTCCGTCCCGCTCACCGAACTGAAACCCGAAGTCACCTACCACTGGCGCCTGACCGCCTCAAACGCCGCGGGCACCGAAACGGGCCCCGACCACACCTTCATCGACGAGCCCGCGGCCGGCCTGCCTGACGGCCGCGCCTACGAAATGGTCACGCCGCCCGACAAGAACGGTTCGCAGCTCGGCGCCGCGTTCGGTGACAACTCCGGTTTTCCTCCCCTGATCGCGCCGAATGGCGGCGCCCTTATGGCGTTCGCTGTTCAATGCTTTGCTCACACGGAATCCTGCACCCCGGTTCGTAACAAGGAGGGGGACCCTTACGAATTCCACCGGACGCCGACCGAAGGCTGGGTCACGAACCCGCTCGCGCCGTCGGCGACGGCCTTCGCTGGGGCCGCGCTGCAGGCTGCCGACGTCGAAACTCACACGGCGCTGTTCACCGCCACCGCGCCATCGTCACAGCGAGACGACTTTTATGTCGGTGGCGGGCCTGGTGCTCTCGCTGATATCGGCCCGGTCGAACAGGCCCCCGGCTCGGGTCTCGCATCCCAGATCGAGGAATCGCTGCTCGGCACCAGAGACTTCTCGCACGTCGTTTTCGGGACGCATAACCTCTGGTCGCTGGATGGTGAACTCGAAAACCTAGATTCAGTTTATGAGTATGTCGGCACGGGCAACCGCCAGCCTCTGGCTGTTGGTGTCACCGGGCCGCAGGGCAGTACGACCCGGATCGCTGGGTGCACGTACTTCGGCGACTCCGGCAGTGACGAGGCCGGAACGCATGAGGCCCCGGACGGCTCGCTCTCCGAAAGCGGTCGCACCATCTATTTCACCGCACAAGAATGCCAGGGCGCGGGGGGGCTTCCCGAGCTCTATGCGCGTGTCGATGGGGAACGCTCAGATGCGCACACGGTTGCGATTTCACGACCCGTCGCGTCGAGTTGCGGCGCTGAATGCCAGTCTGCGCCAGACCAGGGCGGGGGCTTCGTCGGTGCATCCCATGACGGCTCGCGGGTGCTGTTCGTGAGCACTGGGCAACTAACCGACAACGCCAGCCGAAGCACCGGCCGCGGCGGACAGAAGAGCTGCAGCGGGACGAGCGGGACCGGCTGCAACCTCTATGAGTCGGTGTGCGCGGAGCCGTGCGGCAAACCCGGCGAAGAACCCAAGGCCGCAGGTCGTGAGCTGCTCGATCTTTCCGAAGGCGCGAAGGAAACGGGGGGCCCGCGTGTGCAGGATGTGATGCCGATCTCCGCTGACGGCTCGCACGTGTACTTCGTCGCGCTTGGCGTCCTCACCCAGGCCGCGAACGCTCGGGGACAGAAAGCCCAGGATGGCCACAACAATCTTTACGTTCATGTCGAAGGCCAGCCGTTGAAATTCATCGCGACCGACGTCGACAACGAAGAAGGCTTGGTTTCGAACGTCACGCCCGATGGGCGGTTCCTGGTGTTCCTGAGCGGCGCCGCTTTGACCTCGGATGACACACGCCCGCAAGGCCCATCCCAGGTCTATCGCTATGACGCGCAGACGGGTGCGCTCGTGCGGATCTCGATCGGCTCCAACGGCTACAACGACAACGGAAACAGCGGTTCGGCTTCGGCCCGGTTCGTGGAAGCCAGCAAAGGCTTTTTCGGTGTAGTCGGTCCTGCGCGTGCCGACCCGACGATGTCCGACAATGGGGAATACGTGTTCTTCCAGAGCCCCGTCGCTCTAGCGCCGGGCGCCCTGAACGAAGTCGAAATCCAGGGCGCCTCCGGCCGTCAGCTGGCCGAGAATATCTATGAGTACCACGACGGCGCCGTCTCGCTGATCGCTGCGGGCGCGGAGACATCGCCACCGCTCATCGGCGAAAATGGCACCAACCTGATCGGCACCGATGCGACCGGCGCGAACGTGTTCTTCGCGATCGCTGCCCAGCTCACAACCCAGGACATCAGCACCGAACGCGAGTACTACGACGCCCGCATCTGCACAACCGCGGAACCGTGCTACACACCGCCCGCAGCGAGCATCCCGTGCTCTGAAGAAGGCTGCCGGCCCGCCGCCCCCGCCTCTGCCGTCGCACAAGCCCCGGGCAGCGAGAGCTTCGCCGGCCCAGGCAACCTCACGCCGCCACCGGCGGCAGCCACCGGCAAATCGAAACCACCCACGCGGCAACAGAAGCTCGCCAAAGCTCTCAGTGCGTGCCGTACAAAACACAACAAACACAAACGCCAGCTCTGCGAAAGGGCGGCACGTAGGCCCTTCGGCGCAAAGGCGAGCGCGAAGAAGTCCACCAAGAGAGCCACCAACGACCGGAGGGCAAGCCGATGACCACCTTCAAGCCCCTCCTCGCAGCAGTCCGTGCCTCCGCTCCGTGTGCAAGCGGCCAGCGATCCGGATCGGAACGTGACGGCTCGGCTGCGGCAGCTCGCTATCGCGATTCCGCGCCTCAGGACCGGAATCCCGCCCAAGAGCGGCGAGGACCAAGCAGATCGAGGACGCAGACCCGCTCTGCCCTTCAGGGTATGAAGTGTGCTCCGCACATGAAGGGGCGAGGACAAAGATATGCGCTGGTCATCGCCGCGACTGTTGTGGTGGCGCTCTGTGGTGCCACTACAGCGTCCGCGGCTGAACCAGCGCCGGGCTTGACTGTTCATACCTTTGCCTACGGCGGCCGCTTCCTGATGGGGGAAAGCCCGAACTGCCACGCGGAAGGCGTGATAAGTGACGGACTGCTCTCGTGTGAGGGATATGAGGTGACGGCGACAAATGCGGGAAGCGTGGCTTCGGAAGGTCCGATCGTGATCAGGGACCGGCTCCCAGCGGGGTTCAGCCTCATCGGTCCAGGGCTGTGGCTGCAACCGGTCGTGCCCAATGGCGGCACGAAAGTGAATTTTGAAGACGAACCGGTGTTTGGCGACTGCTCACAGGAAGGTGAACCGGGGCCGGTGACCGTGACGTGCACCTACCCGGGTGCGCTCGCGCCCGATGAAGTTCTCGGGATGCGGCTGTTCCTCTCATTGCAGCCGGGCACGCCGAGCGGCCAGCTCAACACGGCGTCGGTGAGCGGCCCGGGGTCTCCTGAAGCGTTCAGCAGTGAACGTCTGACGGTGGGTGCGCCGCCGTTGGCGTTCGGCCCGAGCGCGCTTGAGTCCTTTATCGCCGGTGCTGACGGTCAGCCCGATACCCAGGCGGGTGATCATCCCTATGAGATGACGACCCGGATTGACCTGAATAATGTCATCAGGGCGACGTCGAGAGGGACCCCGGAAGTGACGAGCGTCAAGGACGTCAAGGATGTCGTCGTCGATCTGCCTGTCGGTGCCATCGGCGACGCGCAGGCGACGCCGAAGTGCACGTTCGCTCAGCTGGGGTCGTTCAAGCGCTGTCCCGTCGACACGCGTATCGGGCAGATCGTGACCGAACCGTTCGGCGTCGCGTCCGCGGACAGCGCGATATTTAACATGGTTCCGCCGCGGGGCGTCGCGGCAGCCTTCGGGTTCGAGGACGCGCTGCACATCCCGCACCCGATCTATGCGACCGTCGCGCCGACGCCTAGTGGCTACGTGGTGCGGGCGATAACCAGGGAAATTCCGCAGCTCGCACTCACCGACGTGACCGCGACGCTGTTCGGCGACCCCGAGTCCCGGGACGGCACTACGGGCACCCAGATCCAAGTGCCGTTCTTCACGAACTCCTCCGCCTGCACTGGCCAACCGCAGATCGCCTCCGTACATATGGATGCCTGGCAGGAACCGGGCCCGTACCCTGAGAACGGCACCCCCGCGGGCGAACCCGCGGTCGGCCTCGAACCATGGAAATCGCTCGAAAGCCCCGCGGCGGAATCCCCGTCGGTGACGGGCTGTAACCAGCTCCGCTTCAGCCCGTCGGCCTTCACGGTCAAACCCGACACCGCTACGGCGGACAAGCCGACGGGCCTGACGTTCGACCTCAAGATCCCGCAGCCTGAGACGCTGAACACGCTCGCGACACCACCGCTGCGCGACGCTACGGTCATCCTCCCGGCGGGCCTGACCGTCGACCCCTCCGCGGGCAACGGTCTGCAGGCGTGCTCGGAGGCGCAGGTTGGCTGGCTCGGCGCGACCGGACCGAAGGGCGAAGAACTCCCCAAGGTTCATGGTCCGCATGGCGAAGAACCCAACCGGGGCCTTTCGAACTTTACTCCGGCGGCCCCGTCGTGTCCGGACTCCTCGAAGGTCGGAAGTGTTGAAGTGACTAGCCCTCTCGTCGAAAACACGCTGGTCGGATCGGTGTATTTGGCTAGGCAGCAGGAAAACCCGTTCGGGAGCCTGTTGGCGGGCTATATCGTGATCGATGACCCGGTGACGGGCACGATCGTGAAGATCCCCGGCGAACTGAAAGCCGACCCCGAAACGGGCCAGATCACCGGCGTCTTCGACCAGAACCCCCAGTTCCCGTTCTCGGAGCTGAAAATACGTTTCTCGGGCGGCGAACGAGGCGACCTGGCGACCCCCGAAGCGTGCGGCTCCTACACGACAACATCGGATTTCGAACCGTGGTCCGCCCCCGAATCGGGCCCGGATGCCACGCCGTCGGACAGCTTCTCGATCACCAACGGCTGTGTGTCGGGTTTTGCCCCGGCGTTTAGTGCGGGGACGGTGAGTCCACAGGCGGGTGCGTATTCGCCGTTTACGTTGTCCTTTTCGCGTGGTGATAACGAAGAGGGTGTGGATGGTCTCACGGTGTCTTTGCCGAGTGGGTTGCTCGGTAAGATTGCTGGTGTCACGAAGTGCAGTGATGCTCAGGTGGCGGTGGCGCAATCGCGTAGTCATCCCGGGGAAGGCGCGGTGGAGCTCGCCAGCCCGTCGTGTCCGGCTTCTTCGCTGTTGGGGACCGTGACCTCTGGCGCGGGTCCTGGCCCTGACCCGTTCTTCGATACCGGCAAGGCGTATTTGACGGGCCCGTACAAGGGCGCCCCGTTCGGTCTGGCGGTGATCGTCCCGGCGATCGCCGGCCCGTTTGATCTGGGTACCGTCGTGATCCGCCAGGCGCTGTTCGTCGATCCGAACGACTCGCACGCCACAGACGTGAGTGACCCGTTCCCGACGATCCTAGATGGTATCCCGTTGCGTTTGCAGCGCATCAATGTGACGTTGGATCGTCCAGGGTTCATGTTCAACCCGACGAGCTGTGAACCGAAGATGATCACGGCGATCGCGACAAGCATTCCCGGCAGCCACGCAGCATTGTCGAGTCGTTTTCAGGCGGCAGGGTGTGCGGGCTTGGTGTTCAAACCGCAGTTCACGGTCAGTACGCAGGGTAAGACCAGCAAAGCCAACGGTGCGAGCCTGAGTGTGAAGATCGCCTACCCCTCAAGCGGGCAGGCGAACATCGCCAAGGTCGATCTGCAGTTCCCGAAGATCCTCCCGGCTCGCCTTACAACGTTGCAGAAAGCGTGCACCGAAGCGCAGTTCAACACCAACCCGGCGGGCTGTCCCGTGGCGTCTGACATCGCGACCGTGACGGTCCACACCCCATTGCTGAACAGTCCGTTGACTGGACCGGCGTATTTCGTCAGTCACGGTGGCGCGGCGTTCCCCGATGTCGAGCTGGTCCTGCAAGGGGAAGGTGTGTTGTTGGTTGTGGATGGTAAGACGCAGATCAAGAAAGGCATTACGTATTCCCATTTCGATACGACCCCCGACGCGCCGTTCAGCACGTTTGAATTCAACGCGCCTGAGGGTCCGTTCTCGATCCTGACAGCGAACGGCAGCTTGTGCGAGCCGACGACGATCAAGACGGTGAAGAAGCGTGTGGTGGTGCGAGCGCATGGTCATGTCAAGCACGTGACGAGGTCGGTTAGGACGACGGTCCCGGAATCGCTTGTGATGCCGACGACGATCACTGCCCAGAACGGTGCGGTGATCGATCAGAGCACGAAGATCGCGGTGACGGGTTGTCTGAAGGTCAAGAAAGCGACAGTAAAGAAGAAGGCGAAACATGGCGCCAAGAAAAACAAGGCAGGTAAGCATTAGGGCCATGGGACAGGCTCGGGTAAGGCGCGGGACTGTGGTCATGGCGTCCCCTGGTGATCTCCACGGCGGTGGGACGCGTTCGTCATCGCGTCGCGAAGCGTCTGTGAAGCGGGGAGCTAAGCAGGTCGGACAACTTCGGTCCGGCCGGGTTTTTCCGGCCGGACGAAGTGCCGATCCTGCGCGATCACAGGTCAGTGATGTTCAGCGTGCGCGGATTCTCGCGGCGATGGTGCGTGTCGTGGCCGAGCACGATGTCGCCTCGGCCACGGTCGCGCGTGTCGTGGCGCGCGCGGGTGTGTCGCGGCGTACGTTCTATGACCTGTTCGCGGGTTGTGAGGACTGTTTTCTAGCGGTGTTCGAGGACACCGTGTCACGCGCAAGCGTTATCGCTACCGAGGCGGTCGCGAGCACATCGGGTTGGCGTGAGCAGGTTAGGGCGGGCTTGGGTGCCCTGTTGGGTTTCTGTGACGAGGAGCCGCTGTCGGGTTCGCTGTTGGTAGTGGATGCGCTCGGTGCGGGCCCTGTCGTGCTGGAGCGTCGCACGCGCATCTTGCGCTCCCTGACCGCGATCGTCGACGAGGGTCGTAGTGCGCAGGCCAAGCGAAGGATGTCCTCTCCGCCGCCGCCTTTGACGGCGGAGGGCACTGTTGGTGCTGTCCTGGCGGTCGTCCACGCGCGCATGCTGGAGAACACCGCCAATAGCGCCCGGCGTCCGTTGCTGGAGTTGTTGAACCCGTTGATGGCGATGATCGTGCTGCCCTACTTCGGTCGGGCAGCGGCGGCGAGAGAGCTCGCCCGTCCCACGCCAAAGCCTTCCCGCAAGTCCGAAGCCTCCCCGACGCCCCAGAGGTCCACCGGGGACCCATTGGACGGCCTGAACATGCGCCTGACGTATCGCACGCTGATGGTCCTGTCAGCAGTAGCGGCAGACCCCGGCGCGAGCAATCGTGGGATGGCGGATGCCGCGGGTGTGCACGACCAGGGCCAGATCTCAAAGCTCCTGGGCCGCCTGGAACGCCTTGGGTTGATCCAGAACACCGGTAGCGGACAGCCCAAGGGCGAACCCAACGCATGGGAGCTGACCCCCAGGGGCTCCCAGGTCCAAACCGCCCTAACCAGCAGCCCCTGAGACTCGCCGGCCTGGAGTACCTGCTGGGCATAGCCGCCGTCCCGTCCCCCGCCGACCCGGACGAGCCACGGGCAACCCAAAGGCCACCCCCAATCAAGTCAGCTGGAGACGGGCCACTCGATTCGCTGGCCCAGCTCGGCCGCACCCAACTCGATCAGTCCGCTGCGCTCGATCGGGCGGTACTCGCCCTCATGCAGCCCGAGCCAGTCGACCGAGCGCTTCTCGGGGTCGACGATCAGCACCTCGTCGACGTCGTGGGCGGCGTAGAACGGCAGCTTCTCCCAGCTCTCGTCGTCCGGCGAGACGATCTCCACGACGAGCGCGGCGGTAGGGTGCCACACGCCGGAGGCGCCCGGGCGGTGCAGGGCGCTGTCCGGTACCCGATAGTCGTGCTCGCTCTCGCCGAGGTTGCTCTGGCCGATCAACTCCAGGCCTGTGCCGCGGGCTGATGGTCCCAGGATCATGATCAGCTGAGCTTCGATCGAGGCGTGCGCGTGATTTGGGGCCGGGACCATGTGCAGGACACCCTCCCACACCTCGTCGAAACGATCGACTCCCGAGCGGCGCCTGCTCTCGAGCAGATCCCTGGGCGGGTCGAGGAGCACTGCGCGCATACGTCTCAGGATAACGGGAATCCGCTCAGTAGGAGCGGGTTTGCGATTGCTGCTTGTGGCGTATGCGTTCGCTGCGGACGAACGGCAGTCGACTCGTTCGTATGCGTGTTGGGGCTACGCAATTCGGCGGGTAGCAATACGCCTCGCAGTGGCTTGCCCGGCATATGCATGTGGTTGCCTTCAGCGCGAGATCCAGGGGTCGGTCCGAGGCGGCGGTGGCTGCTCCGCGCGGCGCTGTCCAGGGAAGGTTCTTCGACCTCTGTCTGCGGGATAATCCAGGCAGGCCTTGACGTCCCTCAGAAAATCTGCTTCAATAGCGCTTAGATTTATTCACCGTCTTCAGAAGGAGCATCATTCATGGCCAAGACCATTGGCATCGACCTGGGCACGACCAACTCGTGCATGGCCGTGCTCGAGGGTGGCGAGCCCACCGTCGTCGAGAACGCCGAGGGCGGGCGCACGACCCCTTCGGTTGTCGCGTTCACCGCTTCCGGTGAGCGGCTTGTCGGCACGGTCGCCAAGCGCCAGGCCGTCACCAACCCGCAGAACACGATCTTCTCGATCAAGCGCTTCATGGGCCGCAAGGAGGCCGAGGTGCGCGAGGAGGAGTCGATCGTCCCCTACAAGGTTGTCTCCGGCCCCAACGGCGACGCGCGCGTGGAGGCCAACTCCGAGCAGTTCTCCCCGCCGGAGATCTCCGCGATGATTCTGCAGAAGCTCAAGTCCGATGCCGAATCGTATTTGGGCGAAGCGGTCGACGGCGCCGTCATCACCGTCCCCGCCTACTTCAACGACGACCAGCGCCAGGCCACCAAGGACGCCGGCCGCATCGCCGGCCTCGACGTCAAGCGCATCATCAACGAGCCGACCGCCGCGTCGCTCGCGTACGGCCTGGACAAGGAGGATCACGACCAGACGATCCTCGTGTTCGACCTCGGCGGCGGCACCTTCGACGTGTCGGTCCTCGAGATCGGCGACGGCGTGTTCGAGGTCAAGTCCACCGCCGGCGACAACCACCTCGGCGGCGACAACTTCGACAAGGCGATCGTCGACTGGCTCGTCGCCGACTTCAAGCGCGACCAGGCGATCGACCTGTCCGCCGACCCGATGGCCCTGCAGCGTCTCTACGAGGCCGCGGAGAAGGCCAAGATCGAGCTCTCCACCACCCAGGAGACGCAGATCAACCTGCCCTTCATCACGGCAGACGCCTCCGGCCCCAAGCACCTCGACACGCGCCTCACGCGCGCCAAGCTGGCCGAGCTCACGTCCGACCTGCTCGACCGCGTGATCGTCCCCGTGCGCCAGGCGATCGACGACGCCAAAGACAAGGGCGTCAAGGAGATCGAACATGTCGTGCTCGTCGGCGGCATGACGCGCATGCCCGCCGTGCAGGAGAAGGTCAAGGAACTGACCAAGAAGGAGCCCCACCGGGGCGTCAACCCCGACGAGGTGGTGGCCGTCGGCGCCGCGATCCAGGCCGGTGTGCTGGCGGGCGACGTCAAGGACGTGCTGCTGCTCGACGTCACTCCCCTGACGCTCGGCATCGAGACCAAGGGCGGCGTCATGACCAAGCTGATCGAGCGCAACACCACGATCCCCACGCGCAAGGGCGAGGTCTTCTCGACCGCCGAGGACAACCAGCCCTCGGTCGAGATCCACGTCTTGCAGGGCGAGCGCGAGATGGCCCAGTACAACAAGTCCCTGGGCAAGTTCCAGCTCACCGGCATCCCGCCGGCGCCGCGCGGCATCCCGCAGATCGAGGTCGCCTTCGACATCGACGCCAACGGCATCCTCAACGTCTCCGCCAAGGACCTCGGCACCGGCAAGGAGCAGACGATCGAGATCAAGTCCGGCTCCGGGCTCTCCGACGAGGAGATCAAGAACATGGTCTCCGACGCCGAGTCCCACGCCGAGGAGGACGCTCGCGCGCGTGAGCTTGCCGAGGCCCGCAACAACGGCGAGAACGCCGCCTACCAGGCCGAGCGCCAGCTCTCAGACCTGGGCGACCAGGTGGACGCCGATTCCAAAGGCCGCATCGAAGAGGCGATCAAGGATGTCCGCGAGGCCCTGGAGTCCGAGGACCCCGCGGCGATCAACGCCCGCGCCGAGACACTGCAGACCGCCTTCCATTCCGTCTCGGAGGCGATGTACCAGCGCGCCCAGGAGCAAGCCGCTGCTTCGGGCGGTGAGGGCGGCAACGGCGCGTCTGCGGACGGCTCTGGCTCAGCTGGGTCCTCCGAGGAGGAGGACGTCGTCGACGCCGAGGTCGTCGACGAGCCATGAGCACGTATAGCTGCGCTGGATCTGCATCCTCGGTCGCTCGCGTGCCAAGCACGCCACGCTTCCTGCGTCCTTGCCCAGCTTGCTCTACGTGCTCATGGGGGCACAGCGAAGTCAGGAGGCAGCCATGAACGAGGGCGAGCAGACAGTGCAGGAGCAGACCCCCGGCGCGGACGCCGCGCCGGGGGATGACTCCCAGCCTGAGCCCGTCGCCGTGGTGGGCGATGGCGATGGCGACGCGGCCGAGATCGAGGGCGACCTCGACGAGCTGGTCACGGTCGCCGCCGAGCGCGACGAGTACCTGGCGCTCGCCCAGCGCACCCAGGCGGACTTCGAGAACTACCGCCGTCGCACGGCGCGCGAGTCCGCGCTCGCGCAGGAGCGCGGGGTCTCGAAGCTGGCCAAGGAGCTGCTCCCCGCCCTCGACAACCTCGACCGTGCGCTGGAGGCCGCCGACCAGGACGATCCGCTGCTTCAGGGCGTGCGCCTTGTCCGCTCTGAATTCACGGACGCGCTGGCGCGCCTGGGGATCGAGTCCTTCTCGCCCGCGGGCGAGACGTTCGACCCCTCGTTGCACGAGGCGATGGCCTCCGTCCCCCAGCCACCGGACGGCGCGCCCTCCGGCACCGTCGTCGAGGTCTACCAGCCCGGCTACCGCCTCGGCGAGCAGGTCATCCGCCCCGCGCGCGTGGTCGTGGCGGCTTAGGGGCGAGAGGAGCTGTCATGGCGCCTGGACCCGACTACTACAAGACGCTCGGGGTCGACAAGAAGGCGACTCCCGAGGAGATCAAGAAGGCCTATCGCAAACTCGCCCGCGCCTACCACCCCGACCGCAACCCCGACGACAAACAGGCCGAGTCGCGCTTCAAGGAGATCTCCCAGGCCCACGACGTCCTCGGCGACCCGGACAAGCGCAAGCAGTACGACAGCGGCACGGGTCCCTTCTCGACCGGCGGCGGTCCCGGCGGCGGCTTCGGCGGCTTTGGCAACTTCGACTTCGACGCCTCGTCGATGGGCGACATCCTCTCCAACCTGTTCACCGGTGGCGGGCGCGGCGGCGCCGCCGGCGCGGGTGGGCGCAGCGGCGGCGGGCGCCCGCGCGCCCAGCGCGGCGCCGATCTCGAGGCGCAGGTCTCGATCACCTTCGACCAGGCCATCTCCGGTGCGCAGATCCCCCTGTCGGTGCCGATGCACGACACCTGCCCCACCTGCCATGGCACAGGGGCCAAGCCCGGGACGACGCCCACGGTCTGCCCCGTCTGCGAAGGCCGCGGGGTCGAGGTCACAGGCCAGGGCATGTTCTCGATGTCCCAGCCCTGCTCGCGCTGCGGCGGCTCCGGGACGATCATCGAAGACCCCTGCCCGACCTGTCACGGGGCGGGAGCGGTGCGCACCGTCAAGCGCCTGCGCGTCAACATTCCCGCCGGGGTGCGCGACGGCAGCCGCATCCGCCTCGCCGGCAAGGGCGAGGCCGGCCATGGCGGCGGTCCCCCCGGCGACCTCTACCTCATCACCCACGTCTCACCCTCGCCCGTCTTCAAGCGCCGGGGCGACAATCTCGAGGTCGAGGTCCCGCTCACGATCCCCGAGGCCCTGCGCGGCGCCGAGGTCCAGGTGCCGACCCTGGACGGCTCCAAGACCCTGCGCGTCAAGCCCGGCACCCAGCACGGCTCGGTCCAGCGCCTGCGCGGCGAGGGCCCGCCCAAGCTGAGCGGCAAGTCGCGCGGGGACATCCACTACCGCTTCGTCCTCGACGTACCCGACGAGCTGACCGACGAGCAGCAGTCCGCCGTCGACGCCCTGGCCGCGGTCATGAACGGCAACCCCCGCGCCCGGCTGTTCGAGGGGGCAACGGAGTGATGGCTCGCATCGAAGTCGAGACCACCCGGGGCGTGTTCATGATCTCGGTCGCCGCCGAGCTGGCGAACATGCACCCGCAGACGCTGCGCATGTACGAGGCACGCGGCCTGATCGAGCCCCAGCGCTCGCCCAAGGGCACGCGCCTGTACTCGCAGGAGGACGTCGAGCGGCTGCGTCGCATCCAGGAGATGACCGCCGATCTGGGCCTCAACCTCGCCGGCGTCGAGCGCGTGCTCGACCTCGAGGCCGAAATCAACGAGATGCACGCGCGCATCGAGCAGCTCGAGCTGCAGGCGCTGCACGCGCAGGTCGAGCTGGCCGAGCGCCTGGAGGAGGTGCGCCGCTCCTTCCGCGCCGAGCTGGCGGTGCCCTACCGTGGGGGGACCGAGATCGTGCGCGCGGCCGACGCCCGCTCGCCGTTTCGAGCCCGTCCCTAAAGGAGGCCAGATGTCACCTGACGGAGCTGCTCCCGCCGGCGCCCAGCCCACCTCCGGGCAGGAGGAGGAGCAGAGCCCGCTGGCGCGCTTCGGGCGCGACCTGACCGAGATGGCCGAGCAGGACCGCCTGGACCCCGTGATCGGACGCGACGAGGAGATCCGCCGCGTGATCCAGGTGCTCTCGCGGCGCACCAAGAACAACCCCGTCCTGATCGGCGAGCCCGGCGTGGGCAAGACCGCGATCGTCGAGGGCCTCGCGCGGCGCATCGTCTCCAAAGACGTGCCCGAGTCGCTGCGCGACCGGCGCGTGATCGCCCTGGACATGGGCGCGCTGATCGCGGGAGCCGCCTACCGCGGGGAGTTCGAGGAACGCCTGAAGGGGGTGCTCGCGGAGGTTTCCGAGGCCCAGGGTGCGATTATCCTTTTCCTCGACGAGCTGCACACGATCGTCGGCGCCGGCGCCGCCCAGGGCTCGGTCGACGCCTCCAACCTGCTCAAGCCGATGCTCGCCCGCGGGGAACTGCGCTGCGTCGGCGCGACCACGCTGGACGAGTACACCAAGTACATCGAGAAGGACGCCGCCCTGGAGCGGCGCTTCCAGCCGGTGACGGTCGGCGAGCCCAGCGTGCAGGACACGATCGCGATCCTGCGCGGGCTGAAGGAGCGCTATGAAGTCCATCACAAAGTCACCATCCAGGACAGCGCCCTGATCGCTGCCGCCACGCTGTCGCACCGCTACATCGCCGACCGCTTCCTGCCCGACAAGGCGATCGACCTGATCGACGAGGCGGCCTCCAAGATCCGCATCGAGATCGACTCATTGCCCACCGAGATCGACGAGGTCGACCGGCGCGTGATGCAGCTGCGGATCGAGCTGGAGTCGCTGCGCAAGGAGAAGGACGAAGCGTCCAAGGCCCGCCGCGCCGCGATCGAGTCCGAGCTCGAGGAACTGGAGCAACGCTCGGCCGAGATGAAGGAGCAGTGGCAGCGCGAGAAGGATGCCATCAGGGGCGTGAGCGAGCTCAGGGAGCGCCTCGAGTCGGCCCGGGCCGAGGCCGAACGGGCCGAGCGCGAATCCGACCTGCAGCGCGCCGCCGAGCTGCGTTACGGGGAGATCCCCGAGCTGGAACGCCAGCTGGCTGAGCACGAATCGGCCGAGCGCGAGCGGGCCGCGGGCGGGGATGAGAGTGGGGATCCGAGCGGGCCGGGCGGGGCGGGCGGGCCTCAATTCCTCAAAGAGGAGGTCGACGCCGACGACGTCGCCGAGGTCGTCGCGCGCTGGACCGGCATCCCCGTCTCACGCCTGCTCGAGGGTGAAACGGAGAAGCTGATCCACATGGAGGACCGCCTGCACGAACGCGTCGTCGGCCAGGACGAGGCGATCGAGGCGGTCGCCACCGCGCTGCGCCGCTCACGCGCCGGGCTGCAGGACCCCGACCGCCCGATCGGCTCATTTCTCTTTCTGGGCCCCACCGGCGTCGGCAAGACCGAGCTCGCCCGCGCCCTGGCCGAGTTCATGTTCGACTCCCAGGACGCGATCGTCCGCATCGACATGTCCGAGTACATGGAGAAACACTCCACCTCGCGCCTGGTCGGCGCGCCCCCCGGCTACGTAGGTTACGAAGAGGGCGGCCAGCTGACCGAGGCCGTCCGCCGCCGTCCCTACTCCGTCGTCTTGCTCGACGAGATCGAGAAGGCCCACTCCGACGTGTTCAACACGCTGTTGCAGGTGATGGACGACGGGCGCCTCACCGACGGTCAGGGCCGCACCGTGGACTTCAAGAACACCGTCCTGATCATGACCTCCAACCTGCCCATCGGGGGTGGCGCGGATGGCGCTGGCGCGGGTGGGGCGGGCGTCGACGATGGGACCGGCGCCGCGGCGGACGCGCAGGATGGGGTCGGCGCCGCGGCGGACGCGCGGCTGCGCACCGAACTGCTCCAGTACTTCAAGCCCGAGTTCGTCAACCGCCTCGACGACATCGTCCGCTTCCACTCCCTGACCCGCGAGCAGATCTCAGAGATCGTCGATCTCCAGGTCGCCCGGGTGATCGAGCGCGTCGCCGAGCGCGGCGTCCAGGTGGCCCTCACCGCCTCAGCCCGCGAGCTGATCGCGAACATGGGTTATGACCCGACCTACGGCGCGCGGCCGCTGCGGCGCGTGATCCAGAAGCAGCTCACCGACCGTCTTGCCCTCGCGCTGCTGGAGGGCAAGCTGCGCGAAGAAGACTCTGTGCGCGTGGACGCGGTCGGAGGAGAGCTGGCGTTGGAGACGCGCGCCGCCGCCGCGGCTCATTTGAGTTGAGGACGGCGAGACGGATGCGCCCGCCGTCCTCGTGCCTGCTAGTCGAAGGAAATCCAGAAGTTGGCGCTTTTGAGTTCTTTTTCGTCGCCCGTTAGGACGATGACGGAGGTACCGGCCGGACAGGCGCCCCCGGCGACGAAAGTTGGGACGACAGTCAGGTTGGCGCTGACTGTCACGCCATTTCCGCCTCCGAAACCGGGGTCCGTGATGCCGGTTATGTTTTGAAATGGAACGGCGACGGTGATGCAGTACTCCCCTTTTGTTGCCGTCGTGACCCTACTCACCGCCGATACGTTCTTTGCGTTGGTGAGCGTGGGGGTTGCTGCGACGCCTGTCACATATGCGAAGGCGACAGCGCTGCCGGCGGCACCGCCTGGCCCCTGGGCGCCCTGAGGTCCGCCCGGTCCGGTTGCTCCGGTCGGTCCGGCTGCTCCATTGGCTCCGTTCGCTCCGGCTTTCCCCGCGTTGCCTTTGAGGGACTTGAGCACCTTTGGATTGATCTGTTTGGTCGAGTTAATCAGGTAGTGGTTCGCGGCCAACGCCCCGCCGCTCATCGCGAACACGAGCGCGAGCGTAGCCGTGACGTTTGCGTAGTTGAGATGCCTCCTAGATATATGCATGCGCGGCACCTTACGGGTGCAAGCGGCGGACATCGCAGGCTCTGGACGAAAGGACGATCGCCCACGTTCAGCGGCTGATTCAGGCGATTGGGAGTTCGGAGTGAGCGACCGGGCAGCCGATCCGCTACAAACAACCTTGCGCGCGCGAGCGCGGAACGCGACCGCACACAAAACCGACGGGAGGAGCCTTCACCGCCATGCCCACCTACATCATGCTCTCCACGCTCACCCCCGAGGGCGTGCAGACGGTCAAGAACAACCCGCAGCGGATCAGGGAGGTCAACAAGGAGGTCGAGCAGCTCGGCGCGAGCGTCAAGGCGCAGTGGGCGACGCTCGGCCATGTCGACTTCATCTCGGTCGTCGAGGCGCCCGACGAGGCGACGATGGCGCGCGTGTCGCTGGAGCTGGGCTCGCGCGGCACCGGTCGCTATGAGACGCTTGCGGCGATTCCCATAGACGACTTCATCGCATCTCTCTGAGCGAGATCTACGTCGAGGCTCAGCGATGCGCGCAAAGAAGAACGCTTGAAGGTCCTGGTCGTAGGCGGCGGCGGGCGTGAGCACGCGCTCGTGCGCGCGCTCGGGCGCTCGTCGGAGGTGACCGAGCTGCTGTGCGCGCCGGGCAACATCGGCATCGCGCAGGACGCGCGCGTGCTGGACATTGCCGCCGACGACGTCGCGGGGATCGTGGCCGCCGTCGAGCGCGAGGGCGTGCACTTCACCGTCGTCGGCCCCGAGGCGCCGCTCGTGGCGGGTCTCGTGGACGCGCTCGACGCGCGCGGACGCCTGGTCTTCGGACCGACGGCCGCCGCCGCGCGCCTGGAGGGCTCCAAGGCGTTTGCCAAGCAGGCGATGGAGGAGGCCGGCGTGCCGACAGCGCGCTGGCGCCATGTCTCCTCGCTGCAGGAGGGCAGCGACGCGGTCGCCGAGCTGGCGGCGCCCGGAGTGGTGGTCAAGGCCGACGGGCTCGCGGCCGGCAAGGGGGTGACCGTGGCCGACGACGCCGAGCAGGCCCACGCCGCCCTGCGCGAGATCTTTGTCGAGGAACGCTTTGGAGCGAGCGATTCCGCCCCTCCCAGCGCCATCGTCGAGGAGCGCCTCATCGGCAGGGAGCTGTCGCTGCTCGCGGTGTGCGACGGCAGGTTTGCATTGCCGCTGACGCCGGCGCGCGACTACAAGCGCATCGGCGAGGACGACACCGGGCCCAACACCGGCGGCATGGGGGCATATTCGCCCGTGACCGACCTGCCTGACGCGCAGGGAGAGGATCTCGCTTTCTTCGTACACCAGCCGATCGTCAACTGGATGCGCACGCGAGGGACCCCGTTTCACGGCGTTCTCTACGCTGGCATCATGCTGACCGCGGACGGTCCGAAGGTGCTCGAGTTCAACGTGCGCTTCGGCGATCCGGAGACCCAGGCGGTGCTGCCGCGCCTGGAATCCGATCTCCTGGAGCTGCTGTTTCGCTCGGTGCGCCCCGGCGGTCTGATCGGGGACGATCCCGAGGAGGATTTTCCCCGGTGGTCGCCGGAGTGGGCGGTCACGGTCGTGCTGGCGAGCGCCGGCTACCCCGCATCGTCCTCCAGCGGCGATCCGATCTCAGGGCTCGATCGGGTTCCGGACGACGTCGAGGTCACGCATGCGGGGACCGCCTGCGAGCAGGATGGGACGATCGTCACCGCCGGCGGGCGTGTGCTGAACGTCACCGGGTTCGGTCCTGACGCCGAGTCGGCGCGCGAGTCGGCGTATGCTGCGGCCGGGATGATCTCCTTCGAGGGCATGCAGCTGCGCGGGGACATCGCCGCCGGCGCCGGTGAGAATCCCATCGAGCCCGTGTCCGAGGGCTGGCGCTCGCTCGAGGACTGGCTCAGAGAGTGGGCCGGAGGCGAGGAGGGTCTCGAGCTGGAGGGTCTCGATGGGTGAGGTGTCCCCGATCGTGACTCCCCTGGCCGAGGCCGAGGTGCGGGCGCAGCTGGAGGAGATGGACGTAGACGCCCCGCGCGTGGGCATCGTGATGGGCTCCAAGAGCGACATGGAGGCGATGGAGAAGGCCGCGCGCGAGCTCGAAGAGCGGGGCATCCTGCACGAGCTGCGAGTCATGTCCGCCCACCGCGAACCCGACGTCGTCGCCGACTACGCCAAGAACGCGCACATGCGCGGCCTGCGCGTGATCATCGCCGGCGCCGGCATCTCCGCGGCCCTGCCCGGCGCGGTCGCCGCGCACACCGACCTGCCCGTGATCGGCGTGCCGCTGTCCGGTCGTCTGACCGCCGCGGGCGGCCTGGACGCGATCCTCTCGATCGTGCAGATGCCCCCGGGCGTGCCTGTCGCCTGCGTCGGTCTGGACAACGCGCGCAACGCGGCGATCCTCGCCGCGCAGATCCTCGGGGCATGATTTCGCGCTACACCCGCCCCGAGCTGGGTGTCCTATGGACGGACGCCGCACGCATGCAGACCTGGCGCCAGGTCGAGGTCGCCGCCTGCGAGGAGCTGCCCAGCCTGCTCGGGGACAGCGGTCCGACGGGGACGGAGCTTCAGGCGATCCGTGCTGCCACGTTTACCGTGCAGGCCGTCGACGAGCGTGAGCGGATCACCGACCATGACATGGCCGCGTTCGTGGACGTGCTCGCCGCCTCGGCGGGCGAGGCGGGCCGCTGGATTCACTTCGGGCTGACCTCCTCGGATGTGCTCGACACCGCGCTCGCGCTGCAGTTGCGCGCCGTCGGCGAGGTGATTCTGCCGGGGGCGCACGAGCTTGTCAGGACACTCGCCGCGCGCGCGCGCGAGCACGCGGGAACGCTGTGCGTTGGCAGGACGCACGGGGTGCACGCCGAGCCGACCACGTTCGGCGTCAAGCTCGCCGGGTTCGCGTTCGAGGCTCACCGCAACGCCCAGCGCCTGCAGCGAGCGTTTGCGCAGGTGTCGGTCGGGGCGATCTCGGGCGCGGTGGGGACGTACGCCGCCACCGGTCCCGAGTTCGAGTCACGTGTCCTGGAGCGCCTGGGCCTTGCACGCGAGGACGTCTCCACGCAGGTCGTCGCCCGCGACCGCCACGCCGAGCTGTTGCAGGCGATCGCCCTTGCGGGGGCAGGCTTGGAGCGCCTGGCGACCGAGGTCCGTCACCTGCAGCGCACGGAGGTGCGCGAGGCCCAGGAGCCGTTTCGCGCCGGGCAGAAGGGCTCGAGCGCCATGCCCCACAAGCGCAACCCGATCAAGAGCGAGCAGATCTCCGGGCTCGCGCGGGTGCTGCGTGGCAACGCCCAGGCGGCGCTGGAGAACGTCGCGCTGTGGCACGAGCGCGACATCTCCCACTCCTCCGTCGAGCGCATCATCCTGCCCGACTCGACGATCCTGCTCGACTATCTCCAGCACCGCACGATCGCGCTCGTACGCGACATGACCGTCGACACTGAGCGGATGCGCTCCAATCTCGAGCTGACCCACGGCGCCCTGTTCTCCCAGCGGGTCCTGCTCGCGCTCGTGGCGGCCGGGATGGTGCGCGACGACGCCTACCGGATCGTGCAGGAGCTGGCACAGCGCGCTTGGGATCAGGGCATTCCTCTGCGTGAGCTGCTTGCCGGCGATGAGCGCGCCTCCGGGTTGGACCTCGATGAGATCTTCGACTACGGGCATTACGTGCGCTACGCGCAAGAGATCGTCGCACGACTGGACGAGATCGCATGAGTCCCCGCGTGCTCTGAGCGACCGTCTCGCGCCGCCGGGCGCCTCGCGACCCGTTGCGGCCGCGCACGTCGATAAAGTCGGGCCACGATGACCGCGCTCGCCGACCTGCCTCTGATCGCCAGTGGGAAGGTCCGCGAGATGTACGACCTGGGCAGCCCTGACGGCGACCGCCTGCTGATGGTCGCCAGCGACCGCATCTCGACCTACGACGCCGTCCACCCGACGCCGATCCCCGACAAGGGCAGCGTGCTGACGGGGTTGTCGGTCTTCTGGTTCGGCGCCACTGGGCACATCGTCGCCAACCACCTGATCTCCGCGACTGACGGCGTGCCCCCCGAGGCGCGCGGACGCGCGCTGGTCGTGCGCAAGCTGGAGATGCTGCCCGTCGAGTGCGTCGTGCGCGGCCACATCACCGGCTCCGGTTGGAAGGACTATCAGGCCACCGGCGCCGTCTCCGGGATCGAGCTGCCGCCCGGTCTGCGCGAGTCAGAGCTTCTGCCGCAGCCGATCTTCACCCCGAGCACCAAGGCCGACGTCGGCCATGACGAGGCGATCGACTTCGACCGCGCCGCCGAGCTGGTCGGCGACAGGGCGCTGATGGAGCGCGTGTGCGACGTCTCGATCGAGCTGTACTCGTTCGCCGCCGCCCACGCGCGCGAGCGCGGTGTGATCCTGGCAGACACCAAGTTCGAGCTCGGACTCGACGCCGCCGGCGAGCTGGTCTTGGGCGATGAGGTGCTCACACCCGACTCTTCGCGCTACTGGCCGACGGAGGGTTTCGAGGTCGGCCGCGGCCAGCCCAGCTTCGACAAGCAGTACGTGCGCGACTGGGCCGCCGGTAGCGGCTGGGACAAGCGGCCGCCGGCGCCGCCGATCCCGAAGGAGGTCGTCACGGGCACGCGCGGGCGTTACGTCGAAGCGTACGAGCTGATCGTGGGCGAGCCGTTTCAAGCGTGGCTGGACCGCACCGGAGGGGTCCCATGACGCGGCACGACGTATCGGTGCTTCGGACCGCGCTGGTCCGATCGCGATGAGGGCGCGCGTGCTGATCCGCCCCAAGGCGGGCATCCTCGACCCCCAGGGCGTGGCCGTCGAGCGGGCGCTCCCGGCGCTTGGCTTCGCCGGCGTGACGAACGTGCACGTCGGGCGCCTCATCGAGCTGGATGTGGACGACTCGTCGCAGCTCGACTCGATGTGCGAGCGCCTGCTTGCCAACCCGCTGGTCGAGGACTACGAGATACAGCTCCTCGACGGAGCCTCCGCCTGACGCGGTGAGATTCGGCGTCCTTCAGTTTCTTGGCTCCTGTGACGAGGTCGATGCTCTGCACGCCGCGCGGCTTGCCGGCGACGCCGAGCTGATCTGGCACGGCGACCGTGACCTGCGCGGCGCCGACGCGATCGTCGTGCCCGGTGGGTTCTCCTACGGCGACTACCTGCGCGCGGGCGCCATCGCGCGGTTCTCGCCGGCGATGGAGTCGGTGATCGAGTTCGCCCGCGAAGGCGGGCTCGTACTGGGGATCTGCAACGGCTTTCAGGTGCTCTGCGAGGCCCACCTGCTTCCGGGCGCGCTGCTCCCGAACGCCAACCTGCGCTTCACCTTCCGCCAGGTCGAGCTCGACGTCGTCCAGTCCGACACCGCCTTCACCCGTGCGAGCGCCGGTCTTGCGCGCCTGAGCATTCCCGCCAAGCACTCCTGGGGGCGCTACTACGCCGACGCCCCCACGCTCGACCAGCTGGAGCGCAAGGGTCGGGTCGTCCTTCGCTACGCACCGGGGCACAACTTCAACGGCTCGCTCCAGGACATCGCCGGAGTATGCAACGAGGCCGGCAACGTCTTCGGCCTGATGCCCCACCCCGAGCACGCGGTCGCGCGACTCACCGGCGGCTCGACCGACGGGCTGACGATCTTTCAGTCGATGCGTCTCACGGTGGAGGGCGCGCGTGCCTGAGCGCGCTGCGGATCGGATCTCGCGAGCCTGCATGCCCGCAGCCTTCCTCGGAGGAGGCGCCCGTGTCTGACGACGCGACGACCCTGCCGACGGTGCAGGACGCCCTCGCGCTCGGCCTCACCCGCGCCGAGTACGAGCTCGTCTGCGAGCACCAGTCCGGCCCGCCGAACGAGGTCGAGCTGGCGATGTACTCGCTGCTGTGGAGCGAGCACTGCGCGTACAAGCACTCCCGGCGACTGTTGCGCACGCTCCCCACCGAGGGTCCCCATGTGGTCATGGGCCCCGGCGAGAACGCCGGCGCCGTGGACATCGGCGACGGCCTGGTCTGCGCATTCAAGGTCGAGTCCCACAACCATCCCTCCGCGGTCGAGCCCTTCCAGGGCGCCGCCACCGGCGTGGGCGGCATCCTGCGCGACATCTTCGCGATCGGCGCCCGCCCGATCGCGGTGCTCGACTCGCTTCGCTTCGGAGAGCCCGCGGGCGACACCCCGGCGGCGGAGCGCTCGCGCTACCTGCTCGACGGGGCCGTCTCCGGGATCGGTCACTACGGCAACTCGATCGGCGTCCCCACCGTCGGCGGCGAGGTCTACTTCGAGGCGCCCTACGCACACAACTGCCTCATCAATGCGATGGCTCTCGGCCTGGCCCCGCGCGAGCGCCTGGTTCGCAGCGCGGCCGCCGGGCCGGGCAATCTGGTGATCCTGTTCGGCGCCTCCACCGGCCGCGACGGGATCGGCGGGGCCTCGGTGCTCGCCTCGGCCGAGCTCGGAGGTGACGGTGACGACAAGCGCCCGACCGTGCAGGTCGGGGACCCGTTCGAGGAGTCCAAGCTCCTGGAGTGCTCTCTGGAGCTCTTGGACCGGGGCCTGCTCGTCTCCCTGCAGGATCTCGGCGCGGCCGGTCTGACCTCCTCGGCCTCGGAGATGGCCTCCGCCGGCGGCGTCGGCATCGACATCGACGTCTCGTCCGTTCCCCTGCGCGAGCCCTGCATGGCCCCCTTCGAGATCATGGTCTCCGAGTCTCAGGAGCGCATGCTCTGCGTGGTGGAGCCCGCCCGAATGCAGGACGTGCTCGCCCTCTGCGCCCGCTGGGAGGTCGGCGGCACGGTCATCGGCACGGTCACCGACACTCGCCGCATGCGCGTCTTCGACGGCCCTGAGCTCGTCGGCGACATGCCGGTCAGCGCCCTGGTCGACGACTGCCCGCTCTATGACCTCTCGCCGGCGCGCCCCTCATCGCCGATCTACCCGCCGCCGTCGCCTGCGCTATCGCTTGACGCCTCGCCGCGCGAGTGCCTGCTCGCGCTCCTGTCCTGTCCCAACATCGCCTCCCGCCGACCCCTCTTCGAGCAGTACGACTCGATCGTCCAATCCCGCACCGTCCACCGCCCCGCGCAGGCCGACGCCGCCGTGCTGGCGATCCGGCCCGATGCTTTGGGCGCGCACGTCGCTCACGACGAGGCCGATGCCCAGAGCGCCGGAAGCGAGGGGCCGATCCCTGCCCTTGCCGTCAGCATCGACTGCAACGGCCGCCGCGTCGCCGCCGACCCCTACCGCGGCACGATCGAGGCGGCCCTCGAGTGCGCCTCCAACCTCGCCTGCGTCGGCGCCGAGCCGCTGGGCACGACCAACAACCTCAACTTCGGCTCTCCCGAGCGTCCCCACGTCGCCTGGCAGCTGACCGAATCGGTGCGCGGCCTCGGCGACGCCTGTCGCGCGCTCGACGCCCCGATCGTCGGCGGCAACGTCTCCCTCTACAACGAGACCCCCTCCGGCCCGATCTACCCGACCCCCGTCGTCGGCATGGTCGGCCGCCTCCCCGACGCGCGCTTCGCCGGGCGCCTCGGCTTCGCCCGCGAGGGCGACACCGTCGCGCTCGCCGGTCCCTTCGCACCTTCGCTCGCCGCGAGCGAGCTGTCCAAGCTGCACGGCGCGCTTCTCCCCGACGAGCTGCCCGCGATCGACATCGCGGCCGTGCGCTCCGCGCAGTTCGCCGTTCGTGGCGCCGTGCGCGTCGGCGGGCTCTCCAGCGCGCACGACATCGCCGAGGGAGGACTGGCCGTCGCCCTTGCCGAGTGCTGCCTCGCGGGAGGCCTCGGCGCCGAGGTGCGTCTGGACGGGGACGCCGATCCGCTGCAGACCCTGTTCGGCGAGGGCCCTGGCGGCTTTCTCATCAGCGGCACCCCCATGGGCGTCCGCGCGCTCGGCCGCCGCACCCGCGTGCGCGTCATCGGCATGACGGTCTCCGCCGGCATGCGGATCGACCTCGGCGACGTCTCGCTCACCGCCACGCTCGCCGAGCTGGCCCGGGCACACGACTCGCTGCGCGAGCTGTTCCCTTGAGGTCGCAAGCCACTGCCCGTGCTTGCCGCCCACTCGGCGACCTCGACGTACCCTGCCCGCTTACACGATCGCTCCCTTCCCCACACGCGCGCAGCCGCGGACACGGTCCCTTCGAGTCGCCCCGCCCGCGGTCTCGGCCCTGCCCATGCTGCTAGCGTGTACTTCTAATGCGTGACGGCCCCCGCGACGAGTGCGGTGTCTTTGGTCTGTACGCGCCCGGCCACGAGGTCTCGCGGCTGTCCTATTTCGGGCTGTTCGCGCTTCAGCACCGCGGTCAGGAGTCAGCCGGCATCGCCGCGGCCGACCGCGGCGGGCACATCGTCACGCGTCGCGAGCTCGGGCTCGTCAGCCAGGTGTTCAGTGAGAACGACCTGAGCACGCTCGCCGGCGAGCTGGCGATCGGGCACGTGCGCTACTCCACGACCGGCTCAAACGCCTGGGAGAACTCCCAGCCCGTCCAGCGCTCGGAGGGCACGCACGGCTCCACGCGCGAGCTGGCGCTCGCTCACAACGGCAACCTCATCAACGCCGTCTCCCTGCACGAACAGCTGCTCGCGCGCGGCGTCACCTTCAGCTCGACCTCCGACTCGGAGATCGTCGCCGCGATGATCGCCACCCATCCCGCCGAGTCGATCGAGGACGCCATCGCCGACATCCTCCCGCGCCTGCGCGGCGCCTTCTCGATCGTCCTCATGACCCGCGACCGCGTGATCGCCTTCCGCGACCCCCACGGCCTGCGCCCGCTCGCGCTCGGCGTCCTCCCGCCCAGCGACGACTCCGACGGTCAGGAGCGCTACGCCGTTGCATCTGAGTCCTGCGCGTTTGACATCATCGGCGCCCGTTTCGTTCGCGACGTCGCCCCCGGGGAGATCGTCACGCTCGACGAGCGCGGTCTCTGCAGCCGCCAGGTCCCGACGAGCGTCAGCCCCGCCCTGTGCGTATTCGAGTACATCTACTTCGCTCGCCCCGACTCGCGCATGAACGGCCATGTCCTGCAGGTCGCCCGCGGGCGCATGGGCGAGATCTTGTGGCGCGAGGCGCCCGTCGACGCCGACCTCGTGATTGCCGTCCCCGACTCCGGCAACGCCGCGGCTCGAGGGCTGGCCCGCGCGGCCGGACTGCCCCAGGACGACGGCTTCGTCAAGAACCGCTACGTCGCGCGCACCTTCATCCAGCCCGGCCAGGAGCTGCGCCGCCACGGCCTGCGCTTGAAGTTCAACCCGCTCCCCGAGATCATCGCGGGCAAGCGCCTGGTCGTCGTCGACGACTCGATCGTGCGCGGCAACACCACCCGGCAGATCGTCCAGATGCTGCGCGACGCCGGCGCCGCCGAGGTCCACATGCGCATCTCCGCCCCGCCCATCGTCCATCCCTGCCACTACGGGATCGACATGTCCACGCGCGAGGAGATGATCGCCCACGGGCGCACCTCCGACGAGGTCGCCGCCGAGCTCGGCTGCGACTCTTTGCACTACCTCTCCCTGGACGGCGTCTACGAGGCGATCGCCGCCGACAGCACCACCCACTGCGACGCGTGCTTCACCGGGCGCTACCCGCTCGATCGCACCAGCGAGGCGAACGGCAAGTACGCGCTGGAGGACGACCGCGAGGACGAGGCTTCAACCACGACGCCCCTCCCGCTCGTACAGGCGTGCTCTTACTCAAAGAGCGCGTGGTACCGCGCGCTGCGCTGGCGTCGTTGTAGACGGTTGTTGTACGGCCTGTGCACGATCATCTCGCCGTGCCTTCCCGGCCTCAGCGCGTATCCGAGCGCCCCGGCTATGACCCCTGTGACGATGATGGATGTCAGCATGATTTCGTCCTGTTTCGTTTGTCGTGTGCTTCTCCACCCTCACCGCTCATTGAACCGCCGCCTCCGTTCGCTCTCTGTGATTTGAGTCACAGCTATCGTGCCCCCCGTGCCCGACCAGCCACCGTCTGAGCCGCTTCCCGTCGCCGTGCTCGTCTCGGGCGCGGGCACCAACCTCCAGGCGTTGCTGGACACCGTTCATGGACGGGAGGCCCAGGTCGTGGCCGTCGCGTCGTCCGTCGTCGGCGCCCCGGCGCTCGAGCGCGCCGGGGCGCATAACGTGCCCACGGAGGTCTTCCCGCGAGCCGACTACCCCGATCGCCTCGCCCGCGACGAGGCTCTCGCCGACTGGCTGCACTCCCGCGGCGCTCGCCTGATCGTGCTCGCCGGCTACATGTCGCTGCTGTCCGAGCGCTTTCCTCCCGCTTCCCGTCGGCCGTGATCAACGTTCACCCTTCGCTGCTGCCCGCGTTCCCCGGGCTGAACGCGATCGAGCAGGCGCTGGCCTACGGCGTGACCGTGTTCGGGGTGACCGTCCACTTCGTCGACACTGGCGTCGACACCGGCCCCGTGATCCTCCAGCGCGCGGTCGAGCTCCCCGGCGCACGCACCCCCGACGAGGTCCTCGCGGCGCTGCGCCCTCTGGAGCACACCCTGCTGCCCGAGGCCGTGCGCCTGTTCGCGCGCGGCGCCCTGCGCGTCGACCCCGAGCACCCGCGCCTGATCGTCATCGACGGGTAGGCTGCGGCCCGTATGGCTTTCGATGGGGATCATGACGATGAGGGGCTCGACCCCCGGCGCCGGCCCGAGCGCGGGCGCCGATGCTGACCAGGCGCCGGCATCGAGCGCGCCGCAGCCGGCGAGGTGCGCGTCCGCCGCGCGCTCCTGTCCGTGTCCGACAAGACCGGCGTCGTCGACTTCGCCCGCGGCCTGACCGAGCTCGGCGTCGAGATCGTCTCCACCGGGGGCACCGCCCGTGCGCTCGCCGACGCCGGCATCCGGTCCGCGCGATCGAGGAGTTCACCGGCTTTCCCGAGATGATGGACGGGCGCGTCAAGACCCTGCACCCGCGCCTGTACGCCGGGCTGCTGGCGCTGCGCGATGACGACGCACACCTGCGGGCCGCATCCCAGCACTCGATCGAGCCCGTGGATCTCGTCTGCGTGAACCTCTACCCGTTCGAGCAGACCCTCTCCCGCGGCGACGCCACCGACGCGGAGATCGTGGAGAACATCGACATCGGCGGCCCCACGATGATCCGCGCCGCAGCCAAGAACAGCGCGTTCGCCGCGGTCGTAGTCGACCCGGCGACTATGCCCCCGTGCTGGCGGAGCTGCGCGAGTCCGAGCGGGCTGATCTCGCTCGAGACCCGCACCCGGCTGGCTAGCGCCGCGTTCGCGCTCACCGCCCGCTATGACGCCGCGATCTCGACCTGGTTCTCGATGCGCACCTACGCGGGCTTTCCCCGACCTGGCGCGACGCCTACGAGAAGGTCACCGACCTGCGCTACGGCGAGAACCCCCACCAGCAGGCGGCCTTCTACGCCCGCGCCGGCTCGTCCACGCACCTGCTCGACGGCGTGACCCAGCTGCACGGCAAGGAGCTGTCATTCAACAACCTGCTCGACCTCAGCTCCGCCCGCGAGCTGATCGAGGAGTTCGACACTCCCGCCTGTGCGATCGTCAAGCACAACAGCCCGTGCGGCTGCGCGCTCGGCGAGACGATCCAGTCCGCCTACGAGCGCGCCTTCGCCTGTGACCCGCTCAGCGCCTACGGCGGCGTGATCGTGCTCAACAGGCCTGTCGATCGCGCCTGCGCACAAAGCCTGTCCCAGCAGTTCATCGAGGTTCTGCTCGCGCCCGGCTTTGACCCGGCGGCGCTGGAGATCCTCACCGCCAAGAAAAACGTCCGCCTGCTCGAGCTGCCCCGCTGGCCGGCGCCCAGCCGCGAGGTGGACTCCAAACCGGTGATCGGCGGGCAGCTCGTGCAGACCCGTGACGTCGTCTCAGAGACGCGCGCCGACATGCGCGCGATGTCTGCCACCGAGCCCACCGACGCCCAATGGGACGACCTGTTGTTCGCCTGGCGCGTCTGTCGCCACGTGCGCTCCAACGCGATCGTCATCGCGCGCGATCGCGCCACCATCGGCATCGGCGCCGGACAGACCAGCCGGGTCGACGCCGTGCGCCTCGCGGTCGACAAGCGCCCGCGCCACCCAGCCTGAGCTCTTGGACGGCTCGTCGCTGGCCTCCGACGCCTTCTTCCCCTTCGCCGACGGTCCCCAGCTGGCAATCGACGCCGGTATCGGCGCGATCATCCAGCCGGGTGGATCCGTGCGCGACGAGGACGTCGTAGCCGCGGTCGCTGCCGCGGGGGTGGCGATGGTCGCTACCGGCGTGCGCCATTTTCGGCACTAGCTCCGACGATCTTCCGCGCTTTGCAAGCCGATCTCAGCGCGAGCCTTGCTCGCGATCGCTGGGCTCGGTCAGCGCAGCGACGTCGGCAAGATCGACCGGGCGCGCACGCGCTCGCTTCATCCTGATCAGGTCGTCGCGTCCGGCGAATGGGATGTCGATATCTCCGAGGGTGACGGTCAGCGCTCGAGCGCGCAGTTGGGGGTAGGGCGCTGCCCCGGGCGCATCGTGCAAGACGTCGATGTCGCCGTGACGTGTCGTCACCTGCCATAACGTCGCGCGGGGGAGCATTGCCGCGTCGATCGTCAGGTGCTCGCTTCCAGGGTTGAGGATCCGGGCATCAAGATCGTTGAGCGCGTCGGCCAGGCGCTGCAGGTTCGCCGGGTTGGGCGATGGGATCAGATCGATGTCGTTGGTCATGCGCACATGGCCGTGAACCTGGACGGCTATGCCTCCGATCACCACGTATTCCACCTTGTGATCGTCCAGGGCGGCGAAGATGAGCTCAGGGTCGAGCCGTCGCTGGATGGAGGAAGGATCAGTCATCGCCTCGCGCCTCCCGTCCCGCGCTGTCGAGCCGTGCGGCCATCCGGTTCCAGGAGAGAGCCAGGGCAAGGCGCTCCTCGGGTGACCGTTCCAGGGTGCTGGTCATGTGCGCGGGGTCCCAGCTCGTCGGAAGCCGCCGAGACGACAGCACAGGTTCCTGTCCCATCGCAATCATCAGCTCACGCAGGGTCGCGAACGTGGGTGAGACCAGACCTCGCTCGATGCGGCTGACGGCCGCCTGTGTGGTGCCGGCCCGTAGGGCAAGCCGACGCTGGCTGAGACCTTGCTGCTTGCGTGTGGATGAAACCAGCTCCGCAGCATTCATGACATCATAAAAGATATCACCTACCACCGTGGTGCGCTCCTCGGGCAAATCTCGGCAGAGCCTTGACATATGGCGGATAACGATATATCGTGATCTTACTTTGATAGTTCACGATAGGAGATAGATATGTTCGCGAATGCGATCTATGCATCAGAAGAGATTCATCATCGTCATCATCGCTGTGAGCACGGCGACAGGCATCGAGAGGGCCTGCGCGCCTTGCTGCACGCCATGAGTGGCGGACGGGAGGGACCCGCGGGAGACCCGGGCGAGGGCGCCGGCCGCCATGGCCGCCACGGCGGGCATCGCCATCGCGGCCCGCGCGGCGCAGGCTTCGGCCGGGGGGCGTTCGGTGGATTCGGCCCGGGCGGCGGCGGACCATTCGGCCGGGGGCGCAAGGCGCGCCGCGGGGACATCCGCACAGCCGCGCTGCTGCTGCTCGCCGAGGAGCCACGCAACGGCTACCAGATCATGCAGGAGATCGAGGAGCGCTCGGACGGCGTCTGGCGACCGAGCCCCGGTTCGGTCTATCCCGCGCTGCAACAGCTCGAGGACGAGGGCCTGATCCGCTCCGGGGAGATCGACGGACGCAAGCTCTTCCAGCTCACCGACGCTGGGCGCGCCTACGTGCAGGAGCGCGGTGAGGCGCCCGCGCCGTGGGAGCAGATGAGCGGCGACGTCTCAGACCTGGCCTTCGAGCTCAGCAGGCTCATACGCGAGGTCTCCTCCGCCTTCACGCAGGTGATCCGCACCGGCAGCGAGGCTCAGATGGCCGAGGCCCGGAAGGTGCTGACGTCGACCCGTCGCGATCTGTACCGCATCCTGGCCGACGGCGATCCCGACAGCACTATTCTTGACGACGACGCCTAGCCTAGGCCGGCGCGTCACTCATGACCAACGACTCCAGCCCCATGCCAACCGATCCGCGCTCCGGCAACGGCGGTCCTCCCGCCGCCGCTGCCCCTGCCGTGTTCGTGGACGGGCTGGTCAAGCGCTACGGCGACCTCGAAGCGGTCCGGGGAATCGACTTCGCCGTCGCCACCGGCGAGACGTTCGGCTTTCTCGGCCCCAACGGCGCGGGCAAGTCGACGACGATCAGCATGCTCTGCACGCTCGTGCACCCGAGCGGCGGCAGCGCGCGCGTGGCCGGGCACGATGTCGTCAGCGAACGCGACCACGTGCGGCGCAACATCGGGCTCGTGTTCCAGGACACCACGCTCGACGGCTATCTCACCGCCGAGCAGAACCTGCGCCTGCACGCCGAGCTGTACGGGGTCCCGCGCGACGCCGTCACCGAGCGGCTGGCGCAGGTGATGGAGATGGTCGGCCTGTGGGAGCGGCGCTCCAGCCTCGTGATGACGTTCTCCGGCGGGATGAAGCGCCGCCTGGAGATCGCCCGCGGGCTGCTGCACTCCCCGCGCGTGCTGTTCCTGGACGAGCCCACCGTCGGCCTCGACCCGCAGACGCGCAGCTCGATCTGGAGCTACATCTCAGAGCTCAAGCGCGACGAGGACATCACGATCTTCCTCACCACCCACTACATGGACGAGGCCGAGTACTGCGACCGCATCGCGATCATGGATCGCGGCACGATCGTCGCGCTCGACACGCCCGAGGCGCTGAAGGCGAGCGTCGGTGTCGACCGCGTCCAGATCCAGACCGGCGACGACGAGGCGGCGATCGCCGCGCTGCAGGAGCGCTTCGACATCGAGGCCGTCGTCGCCGAAGGCGCCGTCACGTTCGGCGTGCCCGCGGGCGAGGCGTTCGTCCCGCGCCTGTTTGCCGAGCTCGGCCAGCCGATCCGTGCGGTCAACGTCTCGCGCCCGTCGCTCGACGATGTGTTCATGTCCTATACCGGCACCACCATCCGCGACGCCGAGGAGTCCTCGGGCATGACCGACATGCGGCGCAACATGGCCCGCATGATGAACCGCTGATGGTCTCTATCCTGAACCGCTGATGGCCACCGAAACCGCCACCACCTCCGTCCCCTCCGGGCCGCCTGTCACACCCGGTCGCCCGCCCGGCCACGTCGCGCGCGTGCACGTGCCCGCGCGCAGCCTGCACAGCGAGCTGCGCGCGATCCGCGTCGTCTGGAAGCGCGAGCTGATCCGCTTCAGCCGCGACCGCCTGCGCATCCTCACCTCGCTGATCCAGCCGTTCCTGTTCCTGTTCGTGCTCGGCACGGGCATCTCCACGCTGGCCTCGGCCGGGACGCACGGGGTCAACTTCAAAACGTTCATCTACCCCGGCGTGCTGTGCATGGCGGTGATGTTCACCGCCATGTTCTCCGCGGCCTCGATCGTGTGGGACCGCGAGTTCGGCTTTTTGCGCGAGATGATGGTCGCGCCCGTGCGCCGCAGCTCGATCGTGCTCGGCAAGGTCGCCGGCGGCGCCACAGTCGCCACGTTCCAGGGCCTGATCGTGATCGCGATCGCCGGGCTCGTCGAAGTCCCCTACGAACTCAGCCTGATCCTCGAGCTGTTCGCGCTGTCGCTGCTGCTGGCGTTTGCGATCACCGCGTTCGGCGTGATGTTCGCCGCGCGCATCAACCAGATGCAGTCGTTCATGGCGCTCATGCAGATGGTGATCATGCCGATGTTCTTTCTTTCCGGCGCGATGTTCTCGGTCGCGAACCTGCCCCAGTGGTTGGCGGTCCTCAATCGCCTGGACCCGCTGACCTATGCCGTCGAGCCGATGCGCCGCGCGATCTTTGCGCACCTGGACATCTCTGCAGCCGCCCGCCAGGCGCTCGACCCGGGTGTCACCTGGTTTGGCTGGCGCGTCCCCACCCTGCTCGAGGCCGCGGTCATCGCGATCCTCGGGCTGGTCATGCTGTTCATCGCGATATGGGAGTTCTCCCAAGCCGAGTAACCTGACCTGACCGGCCGAACAGCTGCTCGAGCTCCGTCAGGGGAGGCTCGTGAGCAAGAGAGACTCTCGCTACTCGAGCGCCTGGGCGGCGACGCCCAGGATGGGGTCCTGCTCTGCGACCGATCCCGACGCAGGGTCGGCCAGGCGGATGGCCTCGGCCACGCGCGCGGGTTCGTCGAGGATGCGCCGTTCGAGCAGCGGCTGCAGCAGGCCGCGCAGGGCGATCATCGGGCCGATCCAGCGCGGCGTCCAGATGCGCGCGGAGCGCCGTTGATGCCGCGCTCGATCGCGTCGATCGCCTTCACCAGCGGGGCCGGATTGCGGATGAAGCCGGGGGTCGCTTCGTTGGCGACCTGCGCCGAGGGCTGGGCGTAGCCGGCGCGCACCAGATCGGTGTCGAGGAAGCCGAAGTAGGCGCAGCCGACGCGTACGCCGCTGGGGGCCAGCTCCACGCGCAGGCAGTCGCTGAGCGCGTCCACCCCCGACTTCGCGGTCGCATAGGCGCCGATCAGCGGCGGGTGAAAGAGGGCGGTCATCGAGGAGATGTTCAGCAGGTATCCGCGGCGTGCGATCAGCTGCTCGACGACCGCGCGGTCGGTGCGCCATACGCCGAGCAGGTTGACCGCGAACGTGCGCTCGACCTGCTCGATCGGCGCGGTCGCGAGCGCGCCGGTGAACGCGATGCCGGCGTTGGCGATCGCCACGTCGATCCCGCCGAAGCGCTGCACGGTGCCGTCCACCGCGCGCCGCAGCGCATCGTGGTCGGTGACGTCCGCCTCGAACGCGGCCGCGCGGTCGCCCAGGCGCGATGCCAGCGCGTGCATCCGCTGGGGCTCCAGGCCGACCAGCGCGACGTTTGCGCCCCGGCGGTGCATCCGCTCGGCGGTCGCCGCGCCGATGCCGCGCGCGGCGCCGGTGATGAATACGGTGCGCCCGTTTACGTCGAAAGGAGGCTCTGATTGGCGGCTCATGCTGTTGACCCCGGTTCGGTTGGACGCTGCGCGGGCGGACAGCCGAGAGCAGGCTCACCCGCGGCCACGCAGGAATGCCCCGTGCGGGACTCGAACCCGCCCCACCGGATTAAAAGTCCGGCGCTCTACCAGATGAGCTAACGGGGCCAGCGGCGGTCAGTCTGGCACATGACGGCGCTTTCGTGGGCGATCGGGCGCCGGTGTTTGCACAGGGCCGATCGGCCGGCGACGTGCGCCCCACACACGCGCGTACGCGCGCGGCACAGGCACAGAGGCGATGTGGTCGCAGACGGAGAGGCGTGTGGCTCCAGGGCGGCACTCCGCTTGGCGGGCCTCCGGCCAAGCGGGCCTAGGAGGGCCGTTCGGAAGCCGCGACGCGCAGGAGCTCATCGATCCGGGTGAGCTTGACGCGCGGGCGCCCGGAGGGCTCGCCGAGGGCGCGCTCGTGACGGTCGATCGATTCCCAGCCCGAATAGGTGACGAGCTCGGGCTGGCGGTCGCGCAGGAGTGCCTCCACGGCCGCGGGGTCGGGCGAGTCGGGAGCGTGCCCGGCCGGCGCGCCGGCGCCGGCGCTGTCGGCAGGTGCAAGGTCGGCAAGGATCGCGTCGACCGTTTCTTGGGCGTCCTTCTTGTTGGTCCCGATCACGCCGGAAGGCCCGCGCTTGATCCAGCCGACGACGTACTCGCCGGTCAGGGGGGCGCCAGATGCCGGGTCGAGGACACGGCCGCGGTCGTGGGGGATGGTGCCGGCGCGCTCGTCATAGGGGACGCCGGGGAGGGGGATGCCGCGGTAGCCGATCGCGCGGAAGACGAGTCCGGCGGAGATCGTCTCGCGTCCGTCGGTGGCCTCGGCGCGCAGACCGCCGCCGCGGCCTGGTGCGAGCCGGTTGCGGACGAGCTCGACGGCGCCGAGATGGCCGGAGGCTTCGTCGGGGACGAGCGACGTGGGCGAGAGCAGGAAGCGCAGGACGATGCGCTTGGGGCGACCGGAAGGCGGGCGGGAGGCGTATGAGCGCAGGATCTCAACGTTGCGCCGCGAGGTCGCGTTGGCCTCGGCGTCGGCGTCGGAGACGGCGAGCGCCAGGTCGAGCTCGTCCGGATCGACGACGATGTCGGCGTCAGACAGCTCGCCGAGCTCGCGCAGCTCGGGGTTGGTGAAGGCCGCTTGGGCCGGGCCGCGTCGGCCGGCGACCACCACCTCGCGTACGTGGGAGCGCGCGAGCACATCGAGGGCATGGTTGGCCGTGTCGGTGGGCGCGAGCTCGGAGGGGGCGAGCACGAGCATGCGGGCGACGTCGAGGGCGACGTTGCCGTTGCCGATGACGACGGCGCGCTCAGCGGAGAGGAGGTCGAGTTCGAGGTCGGTGTGGTCGGGATGGCCGTTGTACCAGCCGACGAACTCGGTCGCGGCGTGCGAGCCGGGGAGGTCTTCGCCGGGGATGCCGAGCGGACGGTCCGATGGCGAGCCGGTCGCGTAGACGATCGCGTGATAGTGCGCGAGCAGGTCCTCGCGGGAGACGTGCTCGCCGAAGGTGACGTTGCCGAAGAAGCGAAAGCGCGGGTGGGCGGCGGTGCGCTCGTAGATGCGGGTGACGGACTTGATCTTCGGATGGTCGGGGGCGACGCCGGAGCGGACCAGGCCCCAGGGCGTGGGCAGGCGCTCGAGCATGTCCACGTCAAAGCGCTCGGACGAGTCGGCGAGCAGGTGGCCGGCGGCGTAGAAGCCGGCCGGGCCGGAGCCGACCACGGCGATACGGAAGGGGGCGTGGGAGGCGGAGGAGTCGGTCATCGGCGGAAGTGGGATGGGCGCGGCCCGACTCGAACGGGCGACCCCCTCGGTGTAAACGAGGTGCTCTGGCCAGCTGAGCTACGCGCCCGTGGGCCGGGAGTTCAAGGCTAGCGAAGAAGCGCGGCCGCGATCCGGCGTGCGTGAGTGGCTGATCGGGCGAGGAAGTGCGAAGCTGGGCGGGTGGGCATGGGCACAGCGAGCGGGCGGGCGGTCAAGATCGCGGGCGGGGTGGCGGGCGCGATCGTGGCGGTGGTCGCGCTCGCACAGGTGCTGCTGCCGGGGATCGCGGCGAGGATGGTGCGCGACAAGATCGAGAAGTACGGGACGGTCAAGAGCGTGACGGTGAAGGCATGGCCGGCGGTGAAGCTCGTGTGGGGAGAAGCGGACGAAGTACTAGTGCGAGCGGGACGGCTGCACGTGAGCCCCGGGCAGACGGTGGCGCTGCTGAAGGAAGCGAAGGGCGTGGACAAGATGGACACGACCGCGGAAAGCGTGGAAGTGGGAGGGCTGAGGCTGACGAGCACGAGCATGCACAAGCACGGCAGCGTGCTGCGGGTGCAGGCGCGGGTCAGCGAAGAAGACGTAAAGAGGGCGCTGCCGGAAGGGGTCGAATTGACGCTGGTCAAGAGCGAAGGGGGGACGGTCCAGGTGCGGGCCGGCGGCGGGCTGTTCGGAGTCCGGGCGAGCGTGGAAGCGGTGGCCAGGGCCGAAGACGGCAAGCTGGTGGCACGGCCGACGGCGTTTCCGCTGGACGGGCTGAAGCTGACGGTGTTCGAAGATCCGAGCGTGCGTGTGGAAGGTGTACGAGCGCGCGCGCTGCAAGCGTCCCCGGGTGAAGGGGCGAGATACGAGCTGTCGATGTGGGCGAGCCTGCGGTAACCGATCGGAGATCGACGGATCTCCGATCGCCGGCGAGTCCGGCGGCCGAGTCCGTCGCGGTGCGCGTCAGCTACCGATCGGAGATCGATGGGATCTCCGATCGGCCAGCGGCGATTTCAGGCCACCGCTGCAAGATCGGAGGAGGAGGCGTTGGTGGCCCGGGGTGAGACGACCATCGGGAGTCCCTCGCGCGGGCTGATGGTGGGCATCTGGCGAATGACCAGGCGAAAGTCGTCGGGCAGGGACAGGGCGAAACGGGAGAGGATGAGCGTGGCGATCGTACGGATCTCCAGCTGGCCGAAGCGCATCCCGATGCACGTGCGCGAGCCGCCGCCGAAGGGGATGTAGGCGCCCTTGGGGAGAGCTGACTTGGCGTCCGGGGCGAAGCGCTCGGGGCGGAAGGAGTCGGGTTCGGGGAAGACGTCGGGCAGGCGGTGCGAGGCCCAGGAGCAGTAGTTGACAAACACGCCACCGGGCACGGGCTGCCCGACGAGCTGGAAGGGCTCCACCGAGCGACGCGGGCCGATCCAGGCGGGCGGGTAGAGGCGGAGGGTCTCGTCCAGGACCATCTCCAGGTAGGGCAGGCCATCGCCCATCAGCTGGGCGGGGGTCGGGCGGGCGCCCGCGAGCTGCTCGCGTTGCTCGGCGAGCAGGCGGGCGACGACCTCGGGGTGGCGGGCGAGCTCGTAGAACATGAAGGCGACCGTCGAGGTGGTCGTGTCGTGCCCGGCGAACAGGAGGGTCATGACCTCGTCGCGGATCTGGGTGTCGGTGAGGGCGGCCCCGTGCTCGTCGGTTGCGTCCATGAGCAGCGAGAGGACATCCTCGCCGCGCTCCCCGGTGCGGCGGCGACGGGAGATCTCGGAGTAGATGAGGCCGTTGAGCGCGCGAGTGGCTTTCTGCTGGCGGTCCCAGGGCGAGAAGGGCCCCCGGAGCATGCGCAGGGTGTAGTCGCGAGCGTAGAAGGACAGGGTCTGCTCGAACATGGCGGCGGCGTCGATCGAGCGCGCGGCGGGACCGTCGGGATCGAGGCCGAAGAGCGCGCGCATGGCGATGCGCAGGGCGAGACGGCGCGTCCACGCATAGAGGTCGACGGTGGCGCCGGGAACGAAGGAGTCCAGGGCCGAAACGGTCTCGGCGAGCATGGTGTCGAGCGAAGCCAGGATGCGACTGTGATGGAAGGCGGGCAGCATGATCCGCCGCGAGGCGTGATGGAAGGGCCCGTCGGTCGTGAGCAGGCCGTCGCCGGCGAAGCCGATCAGGTCGCGGAAGTAGGAGGTGCGCCAGAGGAAGTTGGAGGCATGAGAGACGGTCATGTAGTGGTTGGCGGCAGGCCCGAGGGCGAATACGGCGTTGGAGTGAAAGAGCCGCAGCGTAAAAACCGGCCCAAAGCGCTCATAGGACTCCAGGAGCAGAGGAAGGGGTTCGTCGGCGAAGCGTTTGGTGCGAGCAAGCGAGGGACGGGTCTCCCCGGGCGGGAAGGGAACCGTGGTGGCGCGCTCGTCGAGCAGGTCCTGGACGACCACCACGAACGGGTTATAGGAGCGGAGCGGAGCGGGGCTGGTCAGCGGCATGGAAAGAAGCCTAGAGTAATACTGGCTGACTGGCCAGTTTGGCAGGACTGGCGGCGGCAAAGGGGTTGCGGCCAGGCTGGGATGCGCCGGCGGTGAGGTGCGAGGCGACGGCGGCGATGGGTTGGCATACTGGCAGGGCGCGCCAGGCCGCCGGACGGCGGCCTGGACTGCGCAAGCGCGGGGGCGTAGCTCAGCTGGTTAGAGCGCCGGCCTGTCACGCCGGAGGTCGCGGGTTCGAGTCCCGTCGCTCCCGCTCTGTACACCGCTGAATCCTGATTGGTCTTTAGGGTTTTTGGTGAGGGCTTGGAAGTACGGGACGAAGGCGGGTCGTGGCTTGACAAACACGATCCGTCCTCCGTCCTGCCAGACGCGCTCGAAGAGCGTTGCGAGCAGGCGGTGGCGCTCGGCCGGCGAGTCCTCGCGGTCCCAAAAGCTTGCGAAGTTGGCGAGTAGCGCCTCGGCTTCCCCTAGCTGCGGGTCGGCTGGGGGTGCTAGACGCTCTAGCTCGTCCTGCATGGCCTGCCGGCGCATGATGTAGGTGGATTTGGTGAGGTCGCCGAGCACGTAGAGGTCTTGCAGGCGGCGGAGCTGCTCGGTCAGCTCAGCGCGACGGTTTGTCCCGTCGCTTTGCTGGTTCGTGTGGGCCGTGATCGCATCAAGCACGCGCTTTCGTAGGCCGGCGTCCGGCTGGAACGCGCGTAGCCAGTCAGCGAGCTGGTTCTCCAGCGGCTCGGCCTTGGTGATGCTCTGGCCGCAGGCCGTCCCGTGCCGTTTGGACGAGCATATGTAGCGTCGGACGGGTGGGCGCGATCCACGGGTGCCGTGCATCCGCGCGCCGCAGCGCTCGCAGTGGAGCATCTTGCGCAGTAGGTACTCGTCCGATGGCGGGCTTGGCTGCTTAACGGCTGCCCGGTAGGCGCGCAGTCGCTGCACGCTGTCGAATAGATCCTCGGGGACGATCGGCTCGTGTAGTCCTTTGATCGTCTTCGCGGTGTCGCGCTGCGCGGAGACGTAGCCGCAATAAGCGGCGTTGCGCAGCATGTCCCTAGTAGTGCTCCGTTAGGTTGGGGGTGGGTGTAGGTGGTGGTCGGGCGGCAGCTGTGTGTGGCAGGTGGGGCAGGTTCCGTGCCAGCAGGCCAGGAGCGTTTGTAGCTCCCGGACGACCCGGAAGAGGGTTAGGCTGCCGCCCTGGCTTGAGGGTGCCGGGTTCGCTCCAGGGTGAGGAAGGCGTGCGCGATGGAAACGAGGGTGACGTGGTGGTGCCAGCCGCGGTAGGTGCGGCCCTCGAAATGGTCGAGGCCGAGCGCGTCCTTGAGCTCGCGGTAGTCGTGCTCGATCCGCCAGCGCAGCTTCGCTAGTTTCACCAGCGTTTTTAGTGGTGTGTCGGGCGGGAGGCTGGAGAGCCAGTACTTGGTCGGCTCGTCCTTGCCGGGCGGCCACTCGCATAGCAGCCAGCAGGCCGGGATCTCCTCGCCGTTTCTGTTGGCGTTGTTGCGCAGCTGAACGTTCGCGGGGCGGATTCGCAGCGCCAAGAACGTCGAGGTCATGCTGCCGCGTGTGCCCTCCCGCCATGTGACTGTCTGGGCGGCCTGCTTGCCGGCAGCGAGCGCTAGCGCCTTCAGCGAAGACGGCTCCTGGCGGTAGCGCGGCTTGGGCGGGCGGCCGGTCCCTTTCCACTCCGGGAGCTCGGGCGCCACCTCCTCGCTATAGGCAGACGTGGCACCCTTGACGTCTAACACATACTGCAGCTCGCGCTCCTGGAGCTCACCACGGAACTCGGTGATATCGCCATACGCGCCGTCGCCGAGAATCACCGGCGGCTCGACTCCCCAGCCGATCAGCTCATCGATCATCTCAAGCGCTTGCCGCCATTTCTCGACGTGGTGCTCATCTTGCGGCAGCTTGGCTTTCTCGCGCCGATCCCGGTTTGACTCGCTGTTCTCGTCCCACTCCTTGGGGATGAACAGCCGCCAGTCAACAGGGCACGACGCCCGCTCTGAAGCGGCGTTGATCGACACCCCGAGCTGGCAGTTACCGACCTTCCCAAGCGCCCCGGAATACTGGCGCGCAACCCCGACCGACATCTTCCCGAACTTCGGAAACCCAGTGTCGTCAACGATCCACGCCTCGGGCTCAATCTCGACGCTCATGCGGGCCGCCAGCTCCCTACGCACAGGCCGCCAATCCCACGGCGACTGATTCACAAACTGCTGCAGACACTGCTCGTCCCCGTCCTCCAACCGTGCGGCCATCGGCTCGATCGACTTACGCTTGCCATCCAGCATCAGCCCGCGCAGATACACCTCGCCCCAACGCCGCTGGTCCTTCCGACGCATCGAGTCGAACATCTCCCCAGCGAACTCCTCCAGCCGCCCCCGCACACGCGCAAGCTCACCCCGCGAAAGACCAGCCACAACCCCCATCTTGACCTCCCCAATCGACAACAGCATCAACCAGAGATTCAAGAACCAAGCACAAACACCTCCAACCTAACGAAGCACTACTAACGGTGTCTGCGCAAAAGTCTCGGTCGCGAGCTGTGCGCGCACCCTTGGCGTTGAGCCACATCGCAAGCGAGCGGTCTGACTCTTGCCCGCCGTTGTAGCGCTTGAATATTTCGAGCACGAGCGGTGCGCGCCACGGGTGCGGTACTGCGAGCTTTGTCGCCGCGTCGCGTACGTAGCCCCACGGGAGCAGCCCGACCAAGTGACCTCGGCGGGCCTTCTCGTGAAGTCCGGTGCGCACCCAAAACGAAAGCGAGACGCTGTAATACTCGTCAAACATCTCGTTGATTGACTCTGCGAGGAATGACGACGGCTCGCTTGGATCGTTACCAAGCGGCTGGGTGACCGAGATAACCTGGATTCCTAGGCGCTCCCTGAGTAGTTGCTTGTAGTGGCGGGCCTCGGCCTGATTTCGGGCGAACCGTGACGTGTGAAAAACGAGCACAACGTCAAACTTGCCCTCGGTCGCGTCCGCCATAAGGCGCTGGAACTCGGGCCGGGAGTTTGACTTGCGCCACGCGGAGTGAAGGTCGCAATACTCCGCGACCATCTCTATCCCGTTCTCTTGTGCGGATTCGTGAATCTTTTGACGCTGCGCGCTGGGAGAGAATCCTTGGCCCTGCTCCTCGCTCGACTCACGAATGTAGGCGGCGCCGCGCTTAGCCACAATCGCCTCCAGTCCCGCCACTGTCTCGTCCGCGTCGGAGCCACCAGTCAGCGAACCAGCTGGCGAAGGCGTCAAGGCTGCCGTCGCGGTATTTTGATCCTGCATGGGAGTCACTACCTCCTGTGTCGGGCCGGGGGCGCTCCAACGCTGCCCGGCCGCTTGATTGAGATGTCTCAAGTCTATCGGGAACCTTCCTCCGAGTCGAGGCCTTCGCGGGGTCGCTCAAGGCAGCGCAGCTCGCCCGTCTGTGGTGTTCAGGTCGCTCGCTGGCGCCGTTGTGCGTGCTCATGGCCCCTCCGATCGTGCGTGTTGCCGAGCCAGTCGAGCGTTTGCGTGAGGTTCTCGGGCCGTCGCCATACCGGCGCGTATGGCCCGTGGGTTTGGAGGTCTTCGAGCAGGGCGAGAGAGATGCGTGCCTCCGGTGTTCGCTGTAGCTGGCGGTCGTTCTGGCAGAGCGCGAGGACGGTCTGCGCGCGGCGCAGGAGCGCGGCTCGGGGTTGGCCCGCGAGTACGCAGATGATGTCGGGGAAGACCGGATAACGCGCCTGCCATGCGGGCTTACCGGACGGTTGACCGCGATTGGCGGGGACGTGACGGTAGAGGTCGGCGTATCGCGCTAGCTTTGCGGCGAGCGTGTCGGTTGGTACGGTCGCACGGTCGAGCTCAAGCAGGCGGTAATGGAACGTGAGCTGTCCGTCGGGATTGTGCGCGAGGTACGTCAGCAGGGCGTCTGAGATCAGCAGCTCGCCACGGGCGAGGCCCGGATTGGGGGCGTGGTGGGCTATCTCGTGGCGCCAGGCGAATGCGCCGAAGTCATCGTCGCGTTCGCGTGCTGCTCGCATGAACGTGATACCGACGTCGTTGACGGCGAGGGTGTGCCGCCACAATGGTCCGGTTGCCTGCTCGGGCGTGATGAGCTTGCGGCGCGTCTCGACACGAGTAGGGATCACCTCGACGGCCTGTGCTCCGGCGAGCGTGAGGAAGTAGAGGCGTGGTCGGTAGCGGCCGGGATGAACGAACGTAACTAATCCACGCCGGGTGAGCTCGGCGAGAACCCGCTCGTTCCAACGCCGCGAGTGCCCGTGCAGGTGTATAGCGCGGACCTGGCTGGTGCTGAGCAACCTGTGCTGATAGATGCTCGTCAGCACCTCCGTCGTTACAGCCGGCAGGGTCCCTGCCGCTGGCCTCAGCGCGCTCATCGGTCGACCTCCGCCAACGGGAGTCCAACATCAAGGGTCAGCCCTCCAGGCCCGCCGTCATGTTCTGAGCGAGACGCGGTGCTGCGCAGCTTTTCGACCGCCTCGCGGATGTTCTGATCGTGCTGCTCGTGCGTGGCGAGAGCCGTCGCGATCGGCTGGCTGCTGGTGCGCTGCCCGATCGCCGCTTCGAGGGCCGGCAGCTGCTCGGGATGATGGTGCTGGCCGTGCAGTTCGCGGGCGGTGAGGCCGTGCACGAGGAATGGCTTGGTGGTCCGCTCGCCTTGCGTGACCTGCGCAAGATAGGTGTAGCGCGCGAGACCAGTGATGATTTTGGGGTCGAGTTGGCCGCCCCACTCCCGCGCGATCATCGCGGCGGCCTTCGCGTTTACCGTCGAGCTGAGCAGGTGCGAGCGGTTGGTCGTGACGGCGTTCCATGTCGCGTCGGTCAGTCGCTCGGGATTCTGGTTGAACAGGAACGCGCGGCCACCGTACTTCGCGGACTGCTCCAAAAGCACCGGGAGGTTCGCTCCGTCATAAGTCTGTAGCTCATCGCAGAACAGCCAGAACAGGTGGCGCTGCTCGGGCGCGATGCCCGCTCTCGCCTTGACGGCGTGCAGCACGTCATACACCAAGAGGTTTGCCATCAGACGGTCACGGGTCGATCCCGACCCTGGGCACGCGAGCACGATCAGCCCGTCGCGCATCGCGCGCGCCGCGTCATAGGTGGACAGTGGCGCGCCGAGGAATGCCGCGACCGGCCGTGCCGCGCGGAGACGGTCGATTAGATTCGTGACGGCCGTGACGGCCTCGGCGGGCAACCTGGGGAAACGGTTCTCGAAGAACCCACGGGTACCGGCCGAGAGCGCGGGCAGTATCGCTGCGCGCCAGTCTTCATCGGAGAGCAGCGTGGGTATCTGAAAGATCGTCGGCGCGAGCTCTGGCGGGAGAGCGAGCGCGAGCTCGGCGAGCGCTTGCCCGGCCTGCGTGGCGAGGTTCAGGGCGCGGGTGTTGCGCTCATCCCAGCGAAGCGCGGCAGCGAGCGCGTCCACGAACGCCTCGACCTTCCCGGCGGCCTCCGCCGCCGTGCGACGCTCCAGCGCAAACAGGTTCCACGCGGGCGCCCGGGTGTCATGCTCAGTGTCGGTGAGGTTGATCTCAACGACACGCTCGCGTATTCCCGGATCGGTGAGATATGGCTTTATCTCTTTGATCGCGTCCGCATGAGGATCGAGGAAGAGCCCGCCCTGACCGGAGCGGGCGAGCGCAATGAACTGCCCGATCGCGGTCTCCGTCTTCCCATACCGACTCCTGCCGGCCATGTACGCAAAGAACGTTCCAGCAACGGGTACTCCGACGATCCGCTCTCCGTTGCGGTCGCTGATCTTCCCGAGCGGGATCAAGCCCTCCTGGCCGGTGAACGTCGGTAGTCCCGGCGGTGGTGGTGGGATCGCGCCACCGGACCGCGCGACGTTCTCGACGTAGCAGCGCGCGGTCGGCGGCTTGAGCAACCCCGCGATCTCAGACGCGCCGAGCACGCTCTCCCGCATGGGCGCGAACCGTCCGGTGCGCAATCGCCGATCAAAGCTCCCGCGTCGCCACGGCGCGTCGGCGCCGAGGAACCCGAGACCGCCGAACCGCAACCCCGCTGAACGGAGATGGTTCTCCCCGGCGAACACGTCAAAACAAGAGAGCAGCGCGTGCGTCAACATCTTCGCGCGAGCACGCTCACCTGCACGTACGCAGAGCAGGATCTGCGTGGCGAACAATGGGTCGGAGGCGTCGAGCTTGCGCTGCAACGCCCGCGTCTGAAACAGACGATCCACCGCGTCTGCCGCAGGGAGCCTGCCCGCTCGCTGATGCTGCCCGTCGCCGAGCAACCCGTCGAGTATTCCCATGCTCTGTGCGCCTGGCGTGTGACGGGTCGCGTCCTTGAACAGGCGCTTGCGAAATCGTTGGCTCTGCCCGGGTGTCTTCGGTAGTAGGTCGATCACGACGTGCGCGCCCTCCGCCGAGCCGTGCAGGCGGCCGAGGACTCCCGCGAACCCCTGCAACGGATCGGGATCGAGACCCGGGTCCCCGAGCGGCTGCCCCGGCGAGCGAGCGAGACGCAACTGCACCCTCACCGTGCTCCCCTTGCTCGGCAACTGGGCCGGGTCGCACTCTCTGACTTCGAGCTGACTGTAAGCGGTCAGCGCGGCCTCAAGGGCGATGCGGGCGCGCTCAGGCACCTCCAAGCGATAGCGCAGGACGCCCCGCTCATCCGGGGCGATGAGGATGCGCACAGCGCTCCCCGCTCGTTCAAGCCAGCCGATCAGAAACCCGCGGCGGATACGGACGAGCTGCGCCGCGAACCGCCGGATCGCATCAAGCGACGGATCGAACGTGTCAGCGGGCAAGAGCTCGAACTGGACACGCGAGCGCAACACACGACGAGTGAACGCCACGCGCAGACCAACCACGAGCAGGACAAGGACAGCGAGACCACCCAGTGGTGGGAGGAGATCGGCCCGAATCGAGGTCGGGCTAATAACACCGGGTCCAGGGCTGACCCTGGTCACAGCGTGAACCGCGAGCGCGAACAGCACCAGCCCCGCCAGGCAGACCATCGTCGCGCGCTCCTTCGGCGTGCTCTCCCTCACGACGACGTTACCCAACGGATAGAGATGTCGCCAAACCCACACTCCACGAGATCGCAGTCCCAGAGCGGGATTTGGCGGATACTCCGTCCTGCCCGCACCGAACCGCCGATCGAACCTTGGGTCGAACCGTGGATCGAACCGGGGAAAGAGCCGGTCGCGCGGTGTGTGAAGCGCCCGGTCACGATCCACCGCCGGGCTGTATCGCCTCTTCAAGGACACGTCGCGCCAACAGCGGTGGGACGGCATTGCCGACCTGCTCAAACTGGCGGGTGCGGGACCCTTGCCACGGGTAGTCGCAGCAAAAGCCCTGGAGTGTTGCGGCTTGCGCGACGCTGACGCGCACCGCTCCCTCGCTGCGACCCGGTGCTTTCGGTCTCCCGGCGTTCCTCTTGGCGCCGGGTCGCGCGATACGCGAATCGCATGACACGGTGGTCGCGGGTCGCTGCTTGACCCAGCTCTGGTGGGCTCGCGCAAGGATCGTTGGCGCCGGCAGCTCGCGACCACGGAGACATATCGGGCGTCGAGGTCTGTTACGAAACACCCAGCCCTCGTGCTCCTCAGGTCCAAGTGTCCATGATCCCGATGCCGTATCGATCGTATGCGCGGGAGTCCTGTGTTGGCGACTCAGACCGCGCGGGCGCTTCCCTCCGCTGGTCTGGTTGGTGTGCACGATCTCCTCTGACTGGCAGCCGAGGGCGTCAGCCATGCTCACCCACGGCAACAGGTCCTGCTCGTTGGCGGGGGTTGCGCGGCGGCGTGCGTCATAGGAACGATGCGAGGGGGCAGGCAGCGTCACGTCTCCGTCGAGTGACGCGATTAGGAATGCCCGCTTACGTGTCTGTGGCACGCCGTACTGCTCGGCGCTGAGAACTCCGGTGGTGGTCTGGTAGCCGTGAGCTGAGAGCAGCCCGGCGAACAGCGTCCATAGCTCAAGGACTCCGGGGACCTGCTCCAGCGCGATCCACCTTGGGCGAAGCGCGATAGCGAACCGCAACGGCTCGACGGTCAATAGCGAACGAGGGTCACGACACTTCCGCAGTCGCGCCGCGCGGGTGTCGTTCCCGGCCGCGAGATCGTGTGCACACGCGATCACCAACGGCTTATCCTGCCTCCCCAATCCCTTCCCGGCCGTCGAGTACGCCTGGCATGGCGGGGAGCCGATCAGTCCCCACGCCGGACGGAACTGCAGCGGGTCCAGCGCGGCGACGTCCGCCTGTAGGCGTTCGTGGCCGGCGGCGCGTGCGGTCTGGCACGCCCAGGACTCGGACTCGATCCCGAGCGCGTTCAAGCCGAGCATCCGCAACCCCTCCTCCCAGCCGCCCGCGCCAGCGAACAGGTCGAGGATCTTCCCCGGCTGTTTGTGTGCGCTGGCGCGGCGGCGGCGGTTGCGGGAGGCCGTCGTCTTACGTGACTGTGGCATCGAGATTCCTTTCTCGATAGGGCGCGGCCGACAGCGCCGCGCACGTTTGACAAGAGTTTGTGTGCCATCCGCTCGGTCATGCCTTCGGGGAGTTGACGGCAGGTGGCTGGGCGTACCCGTAGATGTGCTTGTGTTGAACGGTTGCCTGGCTCGGCTGCAATGGCCCGGCTATCCCGACTTCGTTGTGGTCGTTATTTCCGTCGATCTGGGTGATCCGCCCGTCCGGATAGACGCGCTGCACGATCCCGACGTGGACGCTTTCACTCGGCCCGTTGCCGTAGAAGACGAGGTCCCCCGGCGCAGGCGTCGCGGTGGCGGGGAGCACCTTCCCGCCGTGTTCCTTTACCCAGGTGTAGAGCGAACCGGAGTAGCGGGAACGCCCGGGTTCTTGTGGCCTGGCGTAAGTAGGGACAGCGACCCGGCTGATCACCCGCTTGTCCCGGTAGGCGGCAGCGGCGACCGGGACCCGGCAGATAGGCTCATCAATGCGCTTGAGCTCAGCCGCCCAGGTGTTCGCGTTCACGTCACGGTCACGCAGGAGCGCCTACAAGCCGCGGAGCAGCGAGCAGCAGACACCCGTCGGGAACTACGCGAAGCGCGCGCCGAGAGCAGCGTGGTGCTTGACCGCGCCGAAGCAGTCGAGGCGAATCTTGCGAGCGCCGAACAGCTACTCACCGCACTGAAGCTGGCGGGTCTCGATCATGCCGAGCTTGAGATGGTCGCAAGCATGGACAGCGACGCAAGGATGCACAGGCTCATCTCGCGGGAATGGATACGTGCCTTGCCTGCCGAGGACCGTACAAAAAAACCTCTCAGATATGTGTTTGGTGCTGGATTCGTCAAGTCCGTGGAGGGGCTTACCGGAACGCCGCTTGAGAGGATCGCATGGTCCTGCGCGATGGTTGCATCGGGCCGCGCGAAGGAAATGCCGGGGCTGGAGCCTCACCAGCTTCGTGGTGGCGCCGGCGCCAGCGCTTCCCAACAGGTTCGCTCAGATGGAGCGAAGGCGTGGATTTGTAGGCTTCTCGGGAAGGGAGGGTCACGCCTTCTCTATTGGGTGACATCTGAGGGTGTGGAGTTCGCTAGGGTGGGCGTCCATGAGGAAACGGGCCGCTTGTGAGCAAGCGCGCCGCACCTTCTCTCTACCGACCGGGTGGCGCGGGCCTGACGCGGCGTGAGCCCCGTTACTCGGAATCTTTGGAGCGTGGCCTGGCGATAATGGGATGTTTCACCGCCAAGTGCTCGATGCGGGGAGTCATTGATATCGCTGATGAGCTCGGCATGAATCGATCGACGATCCATCGCTACGTCGTCACCCTTGTGGAGCTCGGTTATTTGGAGCGGAGCACCGTACACAAGTACCGCCTCGGTCTGTGCGTGACCGACCTGGGCATGTCCGCGCTGAATTCGACTCACTTACGCGAGCACTCCTATCCTTATCTTGCCGAACTGCGGCAGTCCACTCGTTACACCGCGAATCTGTCAGTGCTCTACGGCTCGGAGATCCTGTACATCACCCGCGCTCGGAGCTTCCGCTCACGGCAGAGCAAGATCGATCTCGACCTGCATCCGGATTCGCGGCTGCCGACGTACTGCACCTCAATGGGAAAGATTCTGCTCGCATATCTCTCTGAAGATGAACAGCGCGAACGGATCGCTCGCATACCGCATCTCACCAAACTCGGTCCAAATACGATTACAAGCAAGAGCGCGCTACTCCGAGAGCTGACGGAGGTGCGCAACTCAGGCTTTGCGGTTAACAACGAAGAGCTGACCTCAGATCTATACTCGATTGCCGTGCCGGTTCGGAATGAGGCACGCGAGGTTATCGCCGCCGTGAACATCGCTGCTCATTCGTCGATGACCTCACTAGAGGAATTCACCACGTTGGCTCACCATCTGGTCGCAGCGTCCGACCGCATTTCTGCACGACTGGGCTACTGTCGCGACGACGGGAAAGCATGATGGAGCGACGATGTGTACTCACTTCTGTCTGGGAGCGGCCGCTTACATCGCCGCGAAGTCAATCGACCTGATGCTTGATGACGGATCGAACATCTGATAGACAAGGAAAGACATCTAAAGATGTGGGTATCGCCGTGGCGTCGCGTTTACGGTTACGGAGCATGGAGGTTGAGGAGGCAATTCTAACCCGAATCCGCAGTGTCGCGTCCGATCCAGTCGAGAACGAGGATATCCGGTACGAAGAAGGACAGATCGCGGCAGTCGCGGCGATCCTGCGTTATGCACTGACAGGTATCGAACACGGGGAAGAGCTTACGCGACTAACCCCCTCAGAGGCGGTGGCACAGGTTCACTACGCCGCACGGACTGGAGTAGGACTCGACACTATTATGCGACGCTACACCGCCGGCAATGCGGAGCTCGGGGACTTTGTTATGCAGGAGGCCGACCGCGGGGATCTCTTGGGTTATGGAACAGCTTTGCGCAGCGTGCAGAGAAGGCAGGCATGGCTGCTTGATCATCTCATCGTCACAGTCAACAATGAGTATGTACTTGAGACTGAGCGCACAGCCCGGTCGCCTGAGCGACGTCTCGCCGAGTATGTAAGACGGCTACTCGCCTATGGACACTATGGATCGGAAGATCCTATGGGACTCGGCTATGAATTTGGCGCCTGGCATCTCGGTATCATTGGTACAGGCAACAACGCAGAACAAGCTATCCAAGACGTGGCAAGAAGATTGGCCTGTCGTCTGCTTTGCGTGTCGTATGATGATCAGAGTGTGTGGGCGTGGCTCGGTGGAGAGCGCAAACATGTCACTAACGACTATCAACGCGTGTCATCAGCCAGCTGGCCAGCGGGCATATCACTAACGGTTGGACAGCCTGCTGAGGGGTTCGACGGATGGCGTCTAACACATCGACAGGCTCAAGACACATTGCTGGTGTCACGACGCCGACCAAAATCGCTTACTCTGTACACCGACGTGGCACTACTGGCATCGTGGCTGCGGGACGAGGAGAGGGCACGAGCGCTAATAGATATGTATCTCTCTCCGCTCGATGAGCATCGGTGCTCTGGCCAGATACTTCGCGAAACACTACGGGAATATTTTGCTGCCGGCCGCAACGCGGCCAAGGCTGGGCGAAATCTCAACGTCAGTCGCCGTACAATGTCCAACCGCATGGCCACAATCGAGAAAAGTTTGGGCTCGCTGGACGACACCAATCAGGCCGAGTTGGAAATAGCGCTTAGACTTGACGAGCTGGTCTGAGCGGGATACCGCGTGTCCCGTCAATCTACGACAAAAGAAAAAGCTATTTCGTTATTTGGCACCGAAACCAAGTTCCCGCTCTCGATAGCAAGCCCAAAGGTCCTAATCTCAATCTGATTAGGCACACAGTTGGGAGCACCTACGACCCACCGTGCATCTTCTAGGCCGAACCGCCGAACGCGAGGGCTTTCAACACTAACGACACTAGGTACTAGTGTCGCTGTGGACGGATTGATGCCGTTCTTAAGTACAAAACACCAAGTACCAAGCGGCGCTCCGGAAAGAGCTGAGCCCAGAGTAAGATTCATGCTGTATGCGGACTTGAGGGGCGTGAAGTTTTTAGGAAGCTTGCCGCATCCACCACAGGGCGGCGACACCAGACCATAAGCGTAGGTCCGTGGCGCTCTTGGGCTGGGAGTTCGATTAGTCGAGCTAGCTGTTCCTACAGCGGACGAAGCGACTCCGCTGAGCGCAACAGCCAGCAACAAGAAGCCAACAATGAGAACTAGATAGAGATTTCGCTTAATCATGTTCGCCATCCTGACATAAGGTCGAGAAAAAGTCAAGCTTTGATACTTAGTACCCCGTCTGTTTAGCCAGCCTCTCGGCGAGGTGGGGCAAAGCGGAAGCTGGAGGCGCAAATTGTGCACACTTTGACCCTTCCGCGGAGAGATCAGATCGACTACTGATTTACCCGGCATGTCTCGCAAGCTAGTGGAGAAAAAGGGAGAACTCGGGTGACCTCGCACAATTACTCAAGATATGATGGATCACGCATTCGTGCCTGGCTCATCCAGCCAGCCCCACGCCTACGGGCAATCGCCCTCAAGTTCCGCGTGGTTTTTCTGATCACGCTTGGCGCATGGTCCACGGGCCTAATGCTCGACTCGCCCCAAGCATCCGCGATGGACGGGCTCCCCCCAGGAGAGCCCGTCCCAACTTGGGCCGCCCACAAATTTGTTCACTTCTTCCCATTGGCAGCCGACAGGGCTGCGGCGAGCAAGCCAGAATCCTCCCTTGGAGGATCTCTCTCGGGCGCGGGTGCCTCTCCGTTGCTCGCAGGACAAGGTGGAGAAAAGCTAAAGTACTGGGGAGGACCAGTTCAGACTGAACCTCAGCTCGATCTGCTGTTCTGGGGAAACAATTTCTTCAACAATACTCCTCCAACTACCCTGTACACCCAACTTAAGGAGTTCTACTACGGTCTCCAGGGCGAAACAGATGACCCAGGAGAGGATAGTTGGCAGGGCATGGTCACTCAGTATACGAACGCTAGGGGTCCATATATAAAGGCTAGGGTCACAGGCGAATCAAAGATCAACAGCATCAATGCTCCCACGAACGTTACCGAAGCGCAGGTTTTAGAAGAGATCAACACTTGGGTTGCGAATGGGCTGCAACAAAATCCCAATACACAGGTAATAGTATTGACACCACCCGGAACTACCTTTAGTTCAGGATATCAGGTTTACTGCGCTTATCACAGCGTTGACAGCCAAGGGTATAGTTACTCCGTGGTGCCTTATCAAGTGCCAGAATGCAACCTTGGCGCTGGGGAACTCCACGAAACGACAGGTGCCGCCTCTCATGAGTTTGCCGAGAGCGTGACAGACCCAATGTTGAGTAACAACGAAGTCGGCTGGCGTGAATCGGAAACTAATGATCAAACAGAGGTCGCTGATCTTTGTGAGCAATTCCCCGCCCAAGAACTCCCAGAAGAGAACGGACGGAAAGGTACTTGGTACGCCGTGAAACTATGGGATGACGAAGGTGGCAATAAATGCTCCATCGAAGATCCGCCTTATCCTACTCCGCCTGTCCCGAGTGTCACGACCGAAGGCGCCATTAATATCCAATATAAACAGGCGGCTATAACCGGTAATCTAAATCCCAATGGGCTCGATACACATTATCATTTTGAATATGGGCCGACCACGGGATATGGTTCTTCGACATCAGAAAGCGATGCCGGCTACGGCGACAGTAGCCTCACCGAGAAGTCGGCTATTACTGGCCTAAAACCGGGCACCACCTATCATTATCGTCTTGTAGCTAGTAGCTGGGTTGGAACGAGCTATGGTGCTGATAAGGAATTCACTACGCCGATCCCCCCTCCAGTCGTGAAAACGGAAGCTCCGACCGAAGTCGGTGAAGTTCATGTGACACTTAACGCTGTAGTAGATCCTGAAGAATTTAATACGACATATCAGTTTGAATACTGGCAGAATGGCAAAGGTGGAGAAGTAAAAAAGATTCCCGCTATTGCCGAATCGGTTGGATCAGGAACGAGCAACGTCAAAGTGAGTCAGCATTTGACTGGCCTCCCGAAGTCCACGGAATACATTTATAGGGTCACTGCTACAAATGCAGGGGGGACGACAAAAGGCAAAGAAGTGTCGTTTGTGACGGGTCCGTTTCTTGAGACACAAACAACTCCGAATCCGAGTGGTGGTACGGAAAATGGTTTTGAAGGTGTGTCGTGTTCGTCTGTTATGGCTTGTATCGGGGTTGGACCTTATAAGAATAGTGCGGGGAAATGGGGCGGGTTGAGTGAGAGTTGGAATGGTACGGAATGGGCGTTGAAGTCGCTTGCGGTGCCTAGTGATGGCGAACTACCTAGTTTAAAGAGCGTGTCGTGTACGTCGGCGACCGTTTGTACTGGGGTGGGGTCTTACCTGACTACTTCTAATCTTAAGTCGCTCGCGGAGCGCTGGAATGGTACAGAATGGATCATTCAGTCTACGCCGAATCCGTCTAGCATATTTAATGCGCTGAAGAGTGTGTCGTGTTCGTCAGCTACGTCGTGTGTGGCAGTTGGACAGGAGACAAATAGTGAAAATGGGGACCCGTCGACATTTGCGGAGATCTGGAATGGCACGGAATGGAAAGTCCAGTCGACCCCGAGCCCGAGCTCATTCAATTCGCTTAGTAGCGTGTCGTGTACATCGACGACAGCTTGCACCGCTGTTGGTACGGTAGGAATTTTTTCGACCGAAGTTTTGGTAGAGCGGTGGAACGGCACAGAATGGTCGACCCAAAAAGGAGTCAATTCCGGGTCTAGTGCTTTGCGCGGAGTGTCATGCACATCAGCAACTGCGTGTGTGGCGGTCGGGGCCGGCGGCTCAAGTAGCCTGGTCGAGAGTTGGAATGGTACGTCATGGGCGACCCAGACAGTCCCGACTCCAAGCGGCGCCAAAGAAACCACACTACTGGGGATATCGTGTTCATCCTCCACCTCATGCATCGCCGCCGGCAGCTACATCAACAGCTCAAGCACCAAAGTCACACTCGCAGAGGGATGGAACGGGACAGAATGGCAGGTGGTCTCAACTCCGAATCCGAGCGGCGCTAAAGCGAGCCATTTGAATGCTGTGTCCTGCCCGTCCGCAGAATGCGTCGCGGTTGGGAGCTATCAAAATAGCTCGGAAGTTGCCGATACCCTTGCAGAGGCCGGACCTTAAAGTCGACACATTGCTCTGCTGCGCTCTGAACAAGAGCTGGGATCGCGTATCAAGCCGCTCTCAAATTCTGCGGTCATCGACGCTTGTGGCACGACTTCGCCGATCTCAGCTAGTTGGAGACCCACGTCATCGACAGCGAAGCGCGGACCGCCGAGGAGACTGTCAGTGCCCGTCGAACGACTGCAGGCCGCGGGATGACGATATGGGTACTGCTCTGTTCAATCGCCAGGCGTCGGGCAGCTAGGCGACAGTGAGCAATGGGTTGAAGTGTCACGTCAAGGGACTGCATGGACTGAGGATATGGGCGATCAACTGATTGCCATGCGTAAAGCGGGCCTGAAAAACGATCAGATCGCCGCGAGTTTAGGGATTAGTCCGGGAGCGCTGCAGAGCCGGATTACGGAGCTGATCCTCAGCGGGAGGCTCGCCTCGCGCCGTGGGCTTCTACGGGCTCAATCAGACTGCTATGTGGCGGGTCAAGAGCGGACGGTGCAGGCGGTCATGGATGAAGTCAGACGGTTGTACCGGGAGGGAAAGAGGCACAAAGAGATCGGCGCCGAGTTGCGACTAACTGATAACCAAGTGCATAACATACTGAGCATCCTATTCGCGGCCGGCCTGCCGAAGCGTGAGCGGGGATTGACTGACGACCAAGCGCGGGCGATCCACAACACTTATATGGCTGGCGGCTCGATCGAAACGCTAGCGCAGGAGATCGGTTTCACCGGACCCACTGTCCGTAAGCGGTTGCGCGAGCTGAAGCTGCCAGTAGGAACCGAGCTGGTCGGCACAAAACGACGCTCCGTCGCCAGCGATCACGGCGGCGACTTCCAGTCCGGCTAGTGGACGTGTCCGGAAGTGATGCGGCTCAAGCGGCGAGCGCCAGGGGCTGGGGTTCGTGGCGGGTGATCTTGTCGATGACGGCGTCGAGCTTGGTGCGGGTGAAGGTCCACTCGAATGGTCGCGCGAACGTGCGGTAGTGCTGCCCGAAGTCCATCAGGTGTCTGGCGAGTTCGGGCAGCGTCGCGAAGTCGTTGGGGGTCAGCGCCTTGCGCTGCACGATCGAGAAGTAAATCTCGATCTGGTTCAGCCAGGAGGCGTGGACGGGGAGGTGGATCAGCCTCGCGTTTGGGTATGCCTCGGCCATCCGCTTGACGGAGGTCTTGCAGGCGTGGCTGGAGCCGTTGTCCACGACCCAGTAGACGGTGCGGGCCGACCGGTAGGGCTCGACCTTCATTACCTGGTCCACGAGCCGGCCGAACGGGACGATCCCGGTCGTCTGCTCGATCCGGTCAAACAGGTTGGCGTGATGCACATCCCACGCAGCGAGGTAGGCGAGCGTTCCACCGCGCAGATACTCAAACTCGACCAGCCCGGGGCGCCCCGGGCCCGGGGCGATCGTCTCATGATGGCGGCCGAGCGCTTGCAGCTGGGTCTTCTCGTCGGCCGAGATCACGTACTCGTCGGGTCGCAGCCGCTTACCCTCGAAGGTGCGGGCGTAGAGGTCCAGCGCGCGGGCGGCCTTCTCGGCGAAATCGGGGTCGCGCGGGAAGATCCAGGAGCGTGTCTGCCACGGCTTGATTGCGTCTTCGTGCAGCCAGCGCCAGATCGTCGAGGCCGACGCCTCAGTGACGCCGCGCTCGATCACCAGACGGTGCAGCTCAACCCGGGAGAAGCGCGAGAGCGCCAGCTCGTGGATGCGCGGCAGCTCGCACGCGATCGCCTTGACCTCAGCGACCTGTTCCGGGGGGAAAACGACGCGGTCGACCCGACCGCGCTTGATCCTCAAGCCCATCCAGCCGTTCAGCGCAGAACCGGGATCTTCGCCGAGAAACGCTGTCGGGCGAGCAATCCAGCCGGGCGGCGATATCGATGTCCTGCATCCCCTCCGCCGCATACAGGATCACTCTCGCCCGCTGCACCACACGGAACGGCATCGTGACCGTGCAAGCCCGCCGCTCAAGCTCAGCACGCTCCTCCTCAGAGAGTTCGATCACATGCTGGCTGCTCCGGGGCACAACACACAATTCTGTGCTCCCGGCGCTATCCCTCCCGATAATCCGCAAGACTTGCGGACGCGTCCACTAGGTACACCAGCCGTGTACGACGAACAAGCGAGTCATTGTGGAGTACCGATACCTGCGTTCGCCACCGAATGCGAAAGCGCAGCTGCTGATCGCACTGACGAGCGGAGATCGTCCGGCAGAACTCGGTGGACACGGGTAGAGCGCGTCTCGGCCAAGCTGCTCTAGAACCAAGTCTTCTGCTGGTTCGCGCCACAACACGAGCCAGCAAAATCCCTGCTTACAAGCGGATTCCGATGCGGTGTACAGACAGGGTTCGACCCCCGTCGCTCCCGCTTTTGTCACCCCGCGTTTCGGCCGCGTTTTTGGGGGTGTCGGGCGGGCTTGGTCGAGCGCCTCGAAGTAGGGGGCGAAGGCGGGGCGGGGAGTGACGGCGACGATGTGCCCGGCGTCCCGCCAGATGTGGTCGAAGAGGCTGGCGAGGAGCTTGCGTCGCTCGGCGGGATCGGGCTCGGCGCGCCAGAAGGTGGCGAAGTCGCCCAGCAGCTCTTGGACGCAGTCGAGGTGGGGTCTGTGGGTGGCGCGAGGCGTTTGGTTCTTCCTCAAGGCCAGTCGTTGTTTTTGCATGGACATGGGGCTAGCTGTCCGCGCTCGTCCCAGATGTCGAGGTTGAGAAGTTGGTCCCTGGCATCGTCCGAGCTGAGCCAGATGATCCGTCGACCTCTAACCTCCAAGAATACAGGGCAGCGCACATCGATCTAGGGCGCAGCCGCTACCCGGACAAGGCGTTCGTCGGCGCCGAGCGCAAAGCCTGGTAGCGAGAAGCGCGTGGCAAGCAGCTCCGGTATGGCCTCTCGCTCGAGCGGCGTCACGCTCGTGCCCGCGGGCGTCTGCTCGCTGAGGGATAGCTCGCTCCAGTCGCACAGCAATGTGCCCGTGCCGTCATCGCCACGAACGCCCACGATTAGGCCGGTGACGAACAGCGAGCGCGGATGCGTGGAGGTCCACCAGTTGCTGGTCTCGACGTCAATGAGTGGAACCGGCTGCGGGAGAAAGCCGTAAACGTCGGCCCATTCGTCCCCCGCCAGCTTCTGCAGCACGAGCTCGGAGCCGTCCTGCACGACGCGAAAGCTCCAGCCCGACTGTTCCTGCGTGGGGCCCGGCCCGAATGGGATCGGCTCGAGGATGCCGCGGGCGAATCCCACGTCGGCGTGCCAGCTTGTGCCGTTCTCGTTGACGCGCAGGACAAGGTGGCTGCGGGGCCGCATCATGCCCGGCTTCGTGCCCAGGCGCATGCGTGCCAGGAACATGTCCACCTCCGCGCCGAGCGCCTCGAGGGCTGCCTTCAGCAGCAGGTTCTGCTCGAAGCAGTAGCCACCGCGGCGTTCGGTCACGAGCTTGCGCTCGAGGGCCTCCACCTCCAGCGACACCGGCAGGCCCTGGTGTGGGTCGAGGTTCTCAAAGGGGATCGAGATCAGGTGCGCCCTGTGCAGCTGCGCGATGCTCGGGCGCCCGTCCAGGCCGATTCGCTCCAGGTAGGCGTCCAGGTCAAGCATCGCGGCGAGTGTAGTGAGGCGGCTGATTCGGGCAGCCAGTGACATCATTCTCGGCTGGCTGCACGTCGAGTCTGGGGTCGACGGTCAAGAACGGGACTTCTATGGTCGTCAGCTGAAGGATTGGAAGCCTTCCGTAGGCTGCCAGCCCCTTCGGGGATCATCTGCTCGATCTCCGCCGAGACCGGCTTGTAGCCGTGCTCTGCGACCTCTGACACCACGATGTTCCCCACAGCTGTAAGGCTGGGCGCTGTGAGCGATTCAACCGTGACAAAGACCGCCGCCGCCAAGGTGCTCAGGTGATCCTGCTGACGCTGGCCGCCGGCCAGTTCCTGATGGCGCTCGACAGCTCGGTGATGAACGTCTCGATTGCGACGGTCGCCGAAGATGTCGGCACGACGGTCACCGGGATCCAGGGGGCGATCACGGCCTACACGCTCGTGATGGCGATGCTGATGATCCCCGGGGCGAAGGTGGGCGCGATAATCGGCCGCAAGCGCGCGTTCATGATCGGCTGCGTCATCTACGGTTGCGGCTCGTTCACCACGGCGCTGTCACAGAGCCTGCCGGTGTTGCTGTTCGGTTGGTCCTTCCTCGAGGGCGTCGGCGCCGCGCTCATCCTGCCGTCGATCGTCGCGCTGGTCGCCGGCAACTTCCCGGCGGCACGCCGTCCCGCGGCCTACGGGCTCGTGGCCGCCGCCGGGGCGATCGCGATCGCTGATCGGCCCGCTGATCGGCGGGCTCGCGACAACCTATGCGTCCTGGCGCTGGGTCTTCGCCGGCGAGGTCATGCTTGTGCTGGTCATCCTCGTGCTCGCGCGTCGCGCCGAGGACGCTCCCCCCGACCGCCGGCCGAAAATCGACGTGATCGGCGCCGTCCTGTGCGCCGCGGGCCTTGGCGTGTTCGTCTTCGGCGTGCTCAAGTCCGGCTCCTGGGGCTGGGTGGCGCCGAAGTCGGGCGCGCCGCAATGGTTCGGAATGTCGCCCGTGCCGTGGCTGATGGTCGCCGGGCTCGTGCTGGTCTGGTCGTTTCTGCACTGGGAGGCGCGCATGGTCGCGCGCGACAAGGAGCCGCTCGTCGATCCGGCGCTGCTGCGCAACGCAGCAGCTCGGCGGGCGGCCTGACGATGTTCTTCTTTCAATACCTCCTGATGATGGGGGTCTTCTTCCTGCTCCCGCTCTACCTGTCGGTGGCACTCGGGCTGTCGGCGATCGACACCGGGGTTCGGATCATGCCGATGTCCCTGACCCTGCTGGCGGCGGCGCTGGGAGTGCCGCGGCTGTTCCCGGACGTCTCGCCGCGGCTGGTCGTACGCGTCGGGATGCTCCTGATGCTGCTCGGGATTGCTGGTGCTCCTGGCGGCGATCGATATCGATGCGGGGGCGGAGATCGTGACCGTGCCGTTGCTGCTCGTCGGGCTCGGCCTCGGCGCGCTCGCATCGCAGCTCGGCGCCGTGACCGTCTCGGCCGTGCCCGACGAGCAGAGCTCGGAGGTGGGCGGGCTGCAGAACACGGTGACCAACCTCGGCGCCTCGCTGGGCACAGCGCTCGCCGGGTCGATCCTGATCGCCGTGCTGACGGCGTCGTTTCTGACACACATCGAGATGAACGGCGCGGTCCCTCAGGGCGTCAAAGACAAGGCGAACATCGAGCTGGCCGCGGGCATACCGTTCATGTCCGACAAGCAGCTCGAAGCCGCAACAAAGGAAGCGGGCGCGAGCTCGGAGGTGACGCAGGCGGCGCTCGACGCCAACGCCCACGCACGCCTCGACGGGCTCCGCGCCGGCCTGACCGTCCTGATCCTGATCGCAGCCGTCGCGCTCTTCTTCGTCGGGCGAATGCCGACGCGACAACCCGGCTCCGAGCCAGCACCGACCTAGCCGAGCCTCCCTGCAACGGAATGGATTGAGGATGGCCGACAAGCGTCAGAAGAGGGTTGCGGAGTTCATCGAGCCGTTCCGGGTAAAACCCGGGTCGAAGGTGATCCTCGCCAAGGACTTCGACCCTGCGTTCAAGGGAGGCGGTGAAGAAGAAGGAAGGGGTCGCCCTGCTCGCCGAGGGAGTGCGACTGCTGTCTGAGTACCAGGCACGGCTGGCTGCTCAGGACACGTGGGGGGTGCTGGTGGTGTTGCAGGCGTTGGATACCGCCGGCAAGGACGGGACGATCCGCCACGTGATGAGCGGGGTCAACCCGCAGGGCGTGGCAGTGCACAGCTTCAAGGTGCCGTCGGCCGAGGAGCTCGATCACGATTACCTCTGGCGCTACGCGCGGTCCTGCCCGAGCGCGGCGAGATCGGCATCTTCAACCGCTCCCACTACGAGGAGGTGCTCGTGGTGCGCGTACATCCGGAGAACCTCGATCGCCAGAAGGCTGCCCAAGGCGGCAAGGGCAGGGGACATCTGGCAGCGCCGCTACCGCGAGATCAACGACTGGGAGCGGTACCTCACCGAAAGCGGGCTGCGGATCGTCAAGCTGTTCCTGAACATCTCAAAGGAGGAGCAGCGAGCCCGGTTGCTGCGGCGCATCGACCTGCCCGACCACAACTGGAAGTTCTCCGCGGCCGACGTCCGCGAGCGTGAGCGCTGGGATGACTACCAGACAGCGTTCTCTGAGATGCTCTCGCACACGAGCACCGACTGGGCGCCGTGGTATGTGATCCCCGCCGACCGTAAGTGGTTTGCCCGCTTCGGAGCGGCCGCGGTGCTGGTTCACACGCTGATGGAGATCGACCCCCGTTTCCCACTGGTCACCAGGCAACAGCGCGAGGCGCTGCTCGAGGCCAAGGCTCGCCTCGAGGAGCAAGCGCCCAAGGGCGCCCCCGCCGACCCCTTCGAGCAGGAGCGACGGGACTCCTGACAATCCGGCGAAACGCCTGCTCAGCATCCACCCCTGTCGGATCTCGAGTTACCGTGGGTGACTCGTCGAGGACTCGCGCGCGATCTCCTCGAGAGCGGCCTCGAGCGTGGGGTAGAAATGTTCGCGATCGAGGGTCTCCAGTAGGCCGTAGCGCAAGGTGAGGTCCTGGAGGCGGCTGCGCATCTCCGCGAAAGCCAGGTGAGTGCCGGCGGCGTTGAGCTCGTTGTCGAGCTGCTCGAGCATCTCGGCGGCGGTGACGTCGACGTCGGTGATCGCCTCGCACTGCAGGACCACCCACCGGGGCTTGTCGTCACGCACGAGTTTGCGGATCTGCAGCCGGAAGGCGCCGGCGTTAGCGAAGAACAAGGGCGCCTCCCAGCGATACACGACAACACCCGGAATCTGCCGGGCGTCCGGATGGGTGTCAACGTCGTGCCACCCGTCGTCACCTTCGAGCTTGCCCAGGACGGCGCCGTGAGGCCACCAGTTGCGCCTGAAGAAGAGCAGAATCGCGAGCGTGACCGCCACGACGATGCCTTGCAGCACGCCGAGCGCCATCACTCCGGCGGTTGCGACGAGGGACACCGCGAACGCGCTCTTGCGAACCTGCAGGTAGCGGCGCAGGATGCCCAGGTCCATCAATGACAGCGCGGCGACGATCACCACGGCGGCCAGTGCCGTTTGCGGCAGGTCGGCCAGCAACGAGTTGAGGAACAGTAGGAGCACCGCGACCAGGGCCGCGCCCACAACACCGGTGATCTGGCTCTTGGCTTTTGACTGTTCGGCTACTGCTGTCCGTGAGCCGCTGGTTGATACCGCAAAGCCCTGGAAGAGCCCGGCGGCGATGTTCGCCGCACCCATGCCGATCATCTCCTGGTTGGGCTCGACCTCTTCACCACGCCGAGCCGCGAAGCTCGTCGCGGTGGCGATCGTGTCGGTCAAGGACACGAGCGTGATGCCCACCGCGGCGATGAACAGGGGAACGACGTCGCTGGCGCTCGTCCACGGCAACGTGGGCGACGGAATCCCCTGAGGCAGCGCGCCCACCGTGGCCACACCCTTGCCGGCGAGCCCGAACACAGCCGACGCGACGGTGGCGCCGACGACCCCGACCAGCACCGCAGGAAGCCGAGTGGTGATGCGGGGGAGCACCAGCAGGAGGACGAGCACAGTGACACCGACGATCAGCGTCGTCGTATGCGTCTGGTCGAGGTTCTCAGCGAATGCGCGCAGCTCGGCGAGGAACGAGTCGGCGTGCGTGGAGAAGCCGAAGAGCTTTGGCAGCTGGCCGACGATGATCGTGATCGCAAGGCCGTTCATGTATCCGACCTGCACCTCCTTCGACAGCAGGTCGGCGACGAACCCGAGCTTCCCCAGTCCAAGGCCGATCTCGGTGAGCCCCACCAGCACGGCGAGCATGCCGGCCAGGGCGATTGCGCTCGCGGGATCTCCGGTTACCAGCAGCGGCGTGATCGCAGCGAGGATCAGCGGCGAGATCGAGGAATCGGGTCCGAGCACCAGCACTCTCGAAGGCCCGAACACCGCGTAGCCGATGAGGCACGCGATCGTCGTGTACAGACCGGTCGCCGCCGGGAGCCCGGCCAGCTCGGCATACGCCATGCCCTGCGGAACGAGGATCGCCGCCAACACCACCCCCGCCACGAGATCCGCTCGCAGCCACGAGCGCTGATACGTCCGGACGACGCGGATGCCCGGCACCCAGCGCTCGACTCGACCCGAAATCCGCCCGCTCATGGGACAAGGTCCGCCGGCCTGCAGGCGGCGCGTCGTCGGTGAAGAACCCGTAGCGCCACGCGCATCGTCATCGACCCCGAGTGGTTTGAGCCAGGCTCACGGGCTCCCGCAAGCAGCGCGACACGTAGATCGCCCAGCCGCTGCCAAGCAGCAACCCGGCGACCACGTCGCTTGGATAGTGAACGCCGAGGTAGACGCGAGACGCGGCCACCGCGAGAACGATCAGCAGCGCGAGACCGCCGGCCACACGCGTGAGCTTCGGCGAGGCCCCCACCGCCGGCAACGCGAACACCAGCGAGAGCCAGAATGCGCTCGCCTGCGTCGCATGACCCGAGGGAAAGCTCGAGCCGGTGACCGCCTGCAGGTGCGGCACGGGCGGGCGCGGGCGCGACACGAGCAACTTGACCAAGTCCGAGATCAACATCGCGCCGCCGAGGCCGAGCACGACCGCGAGCGCCTGCCGGTGCAGGCCAGCCCGGGCAAACCAAAGACTGGCGATCAGGGCGAGCGGTACGAGCAGGAACGCGCTGCCCGCCCAGGTGAGAACCCGCGCCACGTCGGTGAGCGCCGTCGTGCGCTGCGCGGCAGCTTCGCGGACCGCGTTCAGGTCGACCGACCCGACGATCGAGGTCCATAGCTCCCCGACCCCCCAACCGAGAAGCACGAAGGCAGCCAGGCCGAGCACCAACCGCGCGGCCGGGTGGCTCACCGACCGGCCGCCACCCGCAGCAGCGCGCCGAGGTTATCCGTGGTCAGCGCCGCGGCTCTGGCAGCCGGTGGCAGGCCGACTCCCCTGGGTAGCCGCACGCGCAGCGCCCCCGGCAGCGAGGCGAAACACAGGGGTGGATCGAGCACGAGCGCCTCACCGTCGAGGCCAACCTCCACCGGGCCGCTCGAGCGGACCTCGAACTCGCGGGTCGACCACGACAGGAGACCCGGAAAGCGGCCCACCTGACCGACCAGCTCGAGCGCGACGAACTTTGACACGTCGCCAGCACTGCGCACCCGTGCGGCCACGACACCGAGCTCGCCAGTGTCGATCCGCGCACGCGTGCCCGCGCCAGCCAGGCTCGTCACCTGATAAGGGTTGTTCGATACGAGCACGAGCGGCGCGTCGTCGCAGCCGTTCCCGTCCGGAGTGGTGAACTCGAGATCGATCGGCTCGGCGTCGGGGCCCAGCAGGTCGGGCAGCATGCCGGTCCAGGTCTCAAGCTTGGCATCGCGGTAGGCGTCGGACTGGACGACCTTGGCATAGACGCCGAGCGAGGCGTTGTTGACGAACACCCGGTCGTTGACGCGCGCGAGATCGATGCGCCGCTCGACGCCGTCCGTGAACGCATCCAGCGCACCGACGACGTCATCACGGTCAAGACCAAGATCCAGGGCGAAGTGATTTCGAGTTCCCGCGGGAACACAGACGTGGGCGACGTCGCGCCGAGCGGCAACCGTCGCCACGAGGGCCTGCGAGCCATCGCCCCCGGCCATCCCGATGACCTGCGCACCACGTGCGATGGCGCTCTCGGCGAGCTCGAGCAGGTCATCGCCGGGCTGCAGGACAACCGGCTCGATGCCCCGTCGCCGAGCTTGAGCAGCGAGGTCAAAGCGCTCGGCCTTCCCACCACCGGACTTCAGGTTGATGATCAGCACAGCGTGCCCCGCGGCGCCCACCGGCACGATCTCCCCGGCGACGCCGCTGACTGCCGCCTGCCCGGTGCGCCCGAGCGCGTAGCGCGCCGCGAGCCCGAAAACGGCCAGTAGCAAGAGCAATGTAACCAGCACCACCACCCCCTGCCAGTGAGTCGCCAGCACCACGATCAGGCCAATCCCACTGAGCATGGCGAGCGTGGCGGCGGCCGCTCGCCGCGGGCCGCGACGGGTCAGGGCGAGCCAGATCGCCGCGCTGCAGACCAGCACGAGCCCGACCGCCAGCACCGCTACCGGGACATCCCCCGCCAGCGCGACCGCGGCGACCACGACCATGGCAATCGGCGCAAGGAGCGCGACGACCGCGGCGATACGAGGCCACAACGACGGCCGCGCCGACACATCGCCTCCCAGACCCCCAGTGCTCATCTGCACGCCGTCCATCTTCCCATGCCCCGGACATGGTGTCACCCCACGGATGGGCCGGAGGTCATGCACCAATACTTGTGGCGGCCACTGGCCGGAAGCGATGATTGCTCCCTAACTGCAACCTCCATGTCCTGCCTGCCGCGGCCAGCCACGTATTGCGCCAGATACCCTCTGGCGCGATGCAAGCCACCTCCTGCCGCCTCGACGGTGTGACCATCATCGAGCCCGCCGTGCACGGAGACGAGCGCGGGTTCTTCGTCGAGACCTACCGTCGTGCGTGGCACGAGTCAGCGGGCATCCCCGCGGCGGATGAGTTCATCCAGGACAACCACTCACGTTCGGTGCGGGGGGTGGTGCGGGGGATGCACTTCCATGTCGGCCCGGGCGTCGCCAAGCTCGTGCGCTGCGCCCGCGGTCGTATCTTCGACGTCGCCGTCGACCTGCGTCGCGGCTCACCTTCCTATGGACAGTGGGAGGGCGTCGAGCTCGACTCCGAGATCCTGCGCGAGCTGTACGTCCCCGTCGGCTTCGCGCACGGCTTCTGCGTGCTCAGCGATGTCGCCGACGTGCTCTACAAGCAGACCGCCTACTACGACCCGTCCGTCGAGCGCGGCATCGCCTGGGACGATCCCGACATCGGCGTTCAGTGGCCGCTACCTGCAGCAGAGCTGATCGTCTCCGAGCGCGACCGTACCGCACCACGTCTCAGCGACGTCGCCGAGGAGCTGCCGTTCGTGTACGGCGGCTCGTGAGCTCGGGGGTAATCGCGCTCAGTCGAACAGCCCTTCGATCGCTGCCAAAAGCTGTGTGCCAGCCAGATCGCGTCTACATGTCCCGCAGAGGATGATCTTGTCACGGTCCAGCTCCGCGACGAAGAACGATCGATGTAGGTGCTGACTCCCAGCAGCGCAACTCGCACGCCTCCTCGCCCGCCACCGCAACGGCCGCGACCGCCTGTGGGCCGACGTCTAGCTCGGCCGTCCACAACCCAGAGACCGGATTGGCACCGGGCACGGGCGGCGCCGAGGCCAGTCCCGTCCCCAGACACTTGAGTGTGGCCTCGCGCACGGTCCACCTGCGCAGCAGCTCGGCGGTGTAACGCTCACGCATGCACTCGACGTCGACCCCGATCTCCCGCCCGGCGGTCACGGCCACCAGCACCAGTTCGCCCGAGTGCGACAGGTTGAAGCGCAGGCCTGCGGCCGGGTCCGGGTCGCCGCGGCGCGGTCCGGTGTTCGGCCCTGTCCTGCGTAGCGCCGGCTTGCCGTGCTGTCCCAGCTCGAAGCGCAGCGCGCGCGGGTCGCGGTCGAGATAGCGGCCGAGCACGGCCCGCAGCATCGCTCGCGAGCAGGCCCATCGTGCGCGGGCGCCCTCTCGGAGGATGCCTGCGGCGCGCTCGTGCTCCTCCGCGCAGAGCAACTCCCACAGCCCGCTTCCCACCGCGGTCAGGTCCGCGCGCCAGATGTGCACCACGCCCGGAGTCGCCCGCGGCCCCGGCGGGGGCGCGGTCCAGCGGTGATCTGCCGGAGCGTTCATCTCGGCCATTATCGAAGCCCATCACTCTGGGCCCATCTCCCCGGCGCGCGCGACTTGGCAGACTTATCCCATGGGCACCCGTCTGGACCGCCTGCGAGAGCGCACCAACGGCTACACCGTCACCCCGGTCCAGTACGCGCGCGTGGCGTACGTCGCCCTGGTCGCCCTCACGCTGATCGTGCTCACCGGCGCCGCGGTGCGGCTGACCGGCTCGGGTCTGGGCTGCCCCACCTGGCCGAAGTGCTATGGCAACGTCTACCCGCCGCTGAGCACCCACGCGGTGATCGAGTTCTCCAATCGGCTGCTGACCGTGCCCGTGTCGATCGCGGCGGGCGCCGCGTGGCTGGGCGCGCTGCGCCGCAGGCCCTACCGGCGCGACCTGATGTGGCTGGGGGTGCTGCTGCCGCTGGGCGTGATCGGCCAGGCGATCCTCGGCGGCTTCACCGTGCGCGGCGATCTCGACTACGGCTGGGTGATGGGCCACTTCGCGCTGTCGATGCTGATCCTCGCGGCCGCCGCCGCGCTCGCGTGGCGCGCCGGCCGATCGGTGACCGATCGCGAGCCGGACGCGGAACTGGTGGAGCGCGAGCCGGCCGACCGGATGCTCGTATGGTCGGTGCGCGCGCTGGTCGCGCTCGGTGCGCTGACGATCTTCGCCGGGACCGCCGCCACCGCCGCGGGCCCGCACGCCGGGGGCTCGCCCGGGCAGAAGATCAACCGCCTGGACTTCGACGGGCGCGGCACGATGAACTTCGTCATCCACCGCCACGGCGAGATCGCGCTCGCGTTCGGGCTGGCCGCGCTCGCCGTCTGGTGGCTGGCGCGCCGGCGCACGGCCGATCCGACCCTCAGGCGAACGCTGACGGCGCTGTGCGTGCTGATCGCGCTGCAGGGCGTGGTCGGGCTGGATCAGTACGAGACGCACCTGCCGACCGAGCTGGTGTGGGTGCATGTCGGCCTGGCCTGCCTGGCGTGGCTCGCGACCCTGTGGGCGGCCTATGCGGCGGGCTCCCCGGCCCCACGCGCGCAGCCGGCACAGGAGCGTCATGTGGCCCCGGTGGCGCGGGTCTCGGCCTGAAAAGCGCCAAAGGGCGGCCCTCGGCGCGGGTCATTTCCGGAAATTAGGGCTTCTATCGGGTCCAAATCCAGCAATTGCGCGTGTCGTCGTCCTGCCCAGCGGTTAGCCTGCGATCAGCAACGACACCCGAGAAGGGAGTGCCATGACCAAGAACGAGCTAGCCGACAAGGTCGCGGGGAAGACCGGAATGGCTGCCAGCCATGCCCGTGAGGCTCTGGAGGCCGCGATCGAGGCGGTGTCCGACGAGCTGGCCGCAGGGGGTGAGGTCGCGCTTGCCGGCTTTGGCAAGTTCAGCGTCAGCCACCGCGCTGCCCGCCAGGGACGCAACCCGTCCACCGGCGAGACGATCAACATCTCCGCCAGCAAGGCGGCGAAGTTCTCCGCGGCGAGCGCACTGAAGAAGCGTCTGAACCCGTAGCGCCAGAGTCCCGCGCGGGGTCCAGGTGTCACCGACCTGTCGGGGGTCGGTGACGTCTGGGTAGTCCACGAGCGTGCGAGAGTACCTCTGGTGACCAGCGAGGACGGCGATGGACGGTTGGACGGCGACCGGACGGTGATCGGCCAGCGCCGGCGCCAAGCGCGTCGCGAGGCGCACCGCCGTGAGCGGGCGCGCCGACGGCGCAGGGTGTTCGCCGGCGTGAGCCTGCTGCTCGTGGTTGGCGCGGTGACGGCGGTGGCGCTCGCGTCCAGTGGTGGCGGCAGCGGGGGTTCCTCGGGCTCCTCCGGTTCCGCTAGCGGCACGACGGCGGGCGCGAGCCGGCATATCTCCACGAGCTCCAGCTCGGGAGGGTCCTCACGGGCGGGCTCGTCCACGAGCGCCGCGTCGCAGGGCACGGTGACGGGCGCTGGGACCGGCAGGCCCGGGAACGAACGCGTGCCGATCCTGATGTATCACGTGATCAACCAGCCGCCGCCCGGAGCGCCCTTTCCGGGGTTGTATGTGGAACCGAGCGAGTTCGCCGCCCAGATGCAGGCGCTCGCGGACGCGGGCTATCACGCGATCACTCAAGACCAGATGTGGGCCTATTGGAAGCGCGGCGTACCGCTGCCGACGGGGAAGAAGCCGATCGTCGTGAGCTTCGATAACGGCTACCAGTCGCAATACACCAACGCTCTGCCCGTGCTGCGCCGCCTGGGCTGGGTAGGCAACGAGAACATCCAGCTGACGGGGCTGCCCCCGTCACAGGGCGGGCTCTCGCAAACCCAGATCGAGGGCCTGGTCGCGGCCGGCTGGGAGCTCGACACGCAGGGCATCAGCCACGCCGACCTAATCACGCTCGACGCGACCCAGCTCGCCGAACAGGTCGCCAGCTCGCGCAAGACGATCCAGCAGCGCTACGGCGTCCCGGTGAACTGGTTCTGCTACCCCTCCGGCCACTACGACGCGACCGTGATCACGGTCGTCAAATCCGCCGGCTACACCGGCTCCACCACCGTCGTCCCGGGCTGGGCGGGCGCGGGAAGCGACCCCTACCGCCTCCCGCGCCTGCGCGTCCTCGGTGGCACCAGCCCCGCGGCTCTGCTCAGCGAGCTGGCCGCGATCCGCAACGACCCAGCGACCCCGTCGTCCTACTCGGGCTAGGGCTGCAGGTCTGCGTCATGAACCCCACGCGCCCTTGAGCCACGATAGGCAAGCAGGTCAAGGACGCAGGAAGCGTGGCGTGCTACGCACGCGAGCGACCGAGGACGCAGATATGTGCCGCCTATGGTGGCTCAGCCGCAGCCGGTGTTGTTGCCGCAAGAAGAGCACGTGTAACAAGACCCCGTGCGCTGCATCATCCCTCCGCACTGGCCGCACGCCGGCCCGAGGTCGAATCCTTGCATGCGCGCCGGGACGACCGGCGGGGTGTCGGTGAGCGCTGAGGCGGCGGGGGCGCTGGCGCTGCCATTGCCGGCGGCCGCGGTGGGTGTGCCCGCCGCCGACTCCATGCCGGCGTCGCTCGCCGCGGCGCTGGGGCCGGCGGTGTCGGAGGCGATTGCCGACTGAGCGGCCTCCTGGGAGGACTTGCGCGCGCGAACCTCCTGCGTGAGGATGCCCAGGTCTTCCTGGACGTCGACGTCCAGGAAGCGCGAGGCCAGCCAGCGCATGATGTAGTCGGGCATCGACTTCGCGAATGGGATCTCGGGGTTGCCGGTGATCCCCTCGGGCTCGAAGCGCATGTAGCTGAACTTGCGCACGAGTGTCTCCAGCGGCACGCCGTACTGCAGCGCGATCGAGATGGCGGTCGCGAACGAGTTCATCATCCCCCGCAGCGTCGAGCCCTCCTTGCCGATGTCGGTTAGGAAGATCTCTCCCACGGAGCCGTCCTCGTACTTGCCGGCGGTGATGTATCCCTCGTGGCCGCCGATAGAGAACTTGTGGGTGATCGATTCCCGCTCGCGAGGCATGCGCTTGCGACGCGGGCCGGCCTCGGCCAGAGCTTTGCTCACCGCCGTCTCGACGAGCTCATCGACATCGGCCGGCGGCGCGGGTGCGTCCTGCTGTGCGTCGGTGCGCAGCGCTTGTGCGGTCTTGGAGCCGTCGCGGTAGATCGCCAGCGCCTTGATCCCGAGATGCCAAGCCTGGGTGTAGGCGTCGGCGATGTCCTCGACGGTCGCCTCCTGGGGGAGGTTGACGGTCTTGGAGATCGCCCCGGAGATGAACGGCTGCACTGCGCCCATCATCTGCAGGTGGCCCATGTGGGAGATCGCGCGCTCGCCGACGGCCACGTCGAACACGGGCAGGTGCTCGGCGGCTAGGCCGGGCGCGCCCACGATCGTGCCGTGCTCGGCCAGGTGCGCCTCGATCTGCTCGACCTGCTGCTCGGAGTAGCCGAGCGTCTGCAGCGCGAGCGGGACGGTGCGGTTGACGATCGTCATCTGCCCGCCGCCGACGAGCTCCTTGAACTTCACGAGCGAGAAGTCGGGCTCGACGCCGGTCGTGTCGCAGTCCATCAGGAAGCTGATCGTCCCGGTCGGCGCGAGCACGGTCGCCTGCGCGTTGCGGTAGCCGTTGCGCTCGCCGAGCTCCACGGCCTCGTCCCACGAGTGGCGCGCCGCCGCGAGCAGCTCTGAGTCCGCGCAGATCCTGTCGTCGATGGCGTGCGCGGCGTCGCGGTGCATCTCCATCACGTGGTTGTGCTCGACCTGGTTCTCGGCATAACGCTCGTACGGGCCGAGCGCGCCCGCGACCCGGGCGGACTCGCGGTAGGCGCGGCCGGTCATCAGCGCGGTGATCGCCGCCGCCGTGCCGCGACCGGAGTCGGAGTCATAGGGCATGCCGTTGCTCATCAGGTACGCTCCGAGGTTGGCGTAGCCGAGCCCGAGCTGGCGGAACGCGCGCGCGTTGGCCCCGATCTCCTCGGTGGGGTAGCTGGATGGTGAGACGACGATCTCCTGCGCCAGCAGCATGATGTCTACGGCGTGCTCGAATGACTCGACGTCCAGGGTGCCGTCGGCGCGGCGGAACTTCATCAGGTTCAGCGAGGCGAGGTTGCAGGCGGAGTCGTCGACGTGCATGTACTCGCTGCACGGGTTCGACGCGTTGATCCGGCCCGAGACGGGGCAGGTGTGCCAGCGGTTGATCGTCGTGTCGTACTGCACGCCCGGGTCCGCGCAGCGCCAGGCGGCCTCGGCGATCTCGCGCATCAGCTCACGCGCACGCAGCGGCTCGCCCACGGGCTGGCCGGTCGCGCGAGCGGTGAGATGCCACTCGCGGTCCTCTTCGACGGCCTGCATGAACTCGTCGGTGATGCGTACCGAGTTGTTGGCGTTCTGGTACTGGATCGACTTGAACCCGTCGCCGTCGATCGACATGTCAAAGCCCGCGTCGCGCAGCGCCTGTGCCTTGTCCTCCTCGCGGGCCTTGCACTGGATGAACTCGAGAATGTCTGGGTGGTCGACGTTCAGCACGACCATCTTCGCGGCGCGGCGGGTCTTGCCACCGGACTTGATCGTCCCCGCCCACGAGTCGGCGCCGCGCATGAACGACACCGGCCCGGACGCGGTCCCGCCCTTGGCGAGCGGCTCCATCGAGCCGCGGATGTTCGACAGGTTGATGCCCGACCCCGAGCCGCCGCGGAAGATCATCCCCTCGCGGGTGTTCCAGTCGAGGATCGACTCCATCGTGTCCTGGACGGAGAGGATGAAGCAGGCACTGCATTGCGGGGACTCCTCGAAGCCGACGTTGAACCACACGGGCGAGTTGAACGCGGCCATCTGGTGCAGCAGGATGTGGGTCAGCTCGGCCTCGAAGGAATCGCCGTCCTCGTCGCTCGCGAAGTAGCTGCGCTCGCGTCCCCAGCCGGCGATCGTGCCGGCGACGCGCGAGATCATCTGCTTGACCGAGCGCTCCCGCGCGGGATGGCCGAGCTGGCCGCGGAAGTACTTCTGAGTGACGATGTTGGTCGCGTTCTGCGACCAGCCGACGGGGAACTCGACGTCGGTCTGCTCGAAGGCGACACGGTCGCCGTGGCCGATGCGCGCGTCGCGTAGCTCCCACTCGACGGCGTCGAACGGGTGCGCGTCCGGCGATGTGAAGCGGCGCTCGATCGACAGCGCGGGGATGGACGTCTCCTGCTCGGCGGTGGTGGGGTGCGTGGTTGTGTCCATCGGCATTGCTCCTTCTGCGCCGCCGTCACACGACGGACAGACGCCCACTCGACTGTGTTTGCTGGGCCGAGCATCATCCTGCTCGCACCGGACGGAAAAACAGGTCGCGCAACCCTCATTTTAGACGGCCGAGAGGGCCGGCACGAGCTATCTGCCCAGCCTCGCCCAGTCGCTGAATTCGGCCCACGTGGCCGAGGTGCGAAAGCCCGCCTCGGCCATCGCGTGGCGCATCGAGATCAGCCAGTGCGGCTCATATGCGCGTGAGCGCGCGAACGCCCAGGCCGCGCACGCGAGCAGGAGCAGGGCGGCGATCGCGGCGAGCACGACGGCCTCCGTCGAGACTCCTCCCGAAGAGCGTGAGTGTGCGTGTGCGCGCGCACGTGCGCGCGCGCGGACAATCGCCGAGTTGAAAGGGTTGATCGCCGACGGAGCCGGCGCGGCCGGACTCGCCGGCGTGCCGTTCTGAACCGCGGAGGAGCCCGGCGGGAGCTTGCCGGCGGGAACCGTCGTGGTCGCCGGGGTGGTGGGGACGGCGGTCGTGGGGGCCGTGGAGGTGGTCGGCGCGGTGGTGGTCGCGGCCAGAGCCGGCGCCGGCAGCGCGAGCGCCAGGATCGTTGCGGCAAGGAGCGGACGGGACACGACAGAGGTCATAGTAGGTCCTCGATCGCGAGCAGCGCGCCGGCGAGCACCCGGGTGGGCGGTAGGGAGGCGTCGAGCACGTGGATCCGCGCGGGCTCGGCGAGGGCGAGCTCGTCGTAGGCGGCGGCGATGCGCTGGAAGAAGGGCTCGTCCTCGCGCTCCAGCCGGTCGGGCTCGGCGGCGCGCGCGTCCTGGCGCGCGCGGCCGTCGGGAGGGGAGATGCGCAGCAGGAGCGTGCGATCGGGCGCAAGGGAGTCGGTGGCGAAGAGGTTGATCGCCTCGATCTCCCCCATCCCGAGCTCACGCCCGGCGCCCTGATAGGCCAGCGAGGAGTCGACGAAGCGGTCGAGCAGGACCAGGACGCCGGCGTTGAGCAGGGGGCGCAGGCGCTCGCTTACGAGTTGGGCACGGGCGGCCGCGTAGAGGAGGGCCTCGGCGCGCGGGTCCACCGCCAGGCCGGGGTCGGTGACGAGGGTGCGGATGCGCTCGGACAGGGCCACGCCTCCGGGCTCGCGCAAGCGCTCGACGCGGACGCCGCGTTCGCCCAAGGCGCTGTGCAGGCCGAGGGCGAGCGTGGACTTGCCGGCGCCGTCGAGGCCCTCGATCGTGATCAGGCGGCCGCGGGGCACAGCGGCACCGTAGCGCCTCTACGATGGCGAGGTGACCCTGTCCGATGCGACCGAGGCGCTGCCCGGGATCGAGGCCCATCCGCACGCGCGCGCGGTCCTGGGCCCGGCCATGGCGCCAGCCGGAAGGCCCTCGCACGCGTATCTGCTGCACGGCCCGGCGGGGGCGGGGAAGCGCGCGATCGCGAGGGCGTTCGCGGCGGCGCTGCTGGCCGACGGGTCGCCTGACGAGCAGACTGCGCGCGCGGCCAGGGAGCGGGCGCTGCGCGGCACCCATCCGGACCTGACGTGGGTGAAGCCGAGCGGGGCGGCGGAGATGCTGGTGAGCGACGTCGACGAGCCGGTCGTGGCCGCGGCGACGCGGACTCCGTTTGAGGCGAGCAGGCGCGTGTTCGTGATCGAGGCGGCGGAGACGATGAACGAGCAGGCGGCGAACAGGCTGCTGAAGACGTTGGAGGAGCCGCCGGCATATGCACACCTGCTGCTGGTGAGCGACCGCAGGGAGGAAGTGCTGGCGACGGTCGCGTCGAGGTGCGTGCACGTGCGGTTCGACGCGCCGGCGGCGGAGACGATCGCGCGCGGGCTGCTGGCGCAGGGCGCCTGCGAGGACGGCGAGGAGGAGCACGCGCGGGCGTGCGCGAGGCTGGCGCTGGGCGACGCGAGCAGGGCGAGGATGCTCGCGGGCGAGGAGGGAAGGGCGCTGCGGGCGGCGGCCGAGGGGTATGTGCGCTCGGCGCTCGCGGGCGCGACGGGGCAGCGCCTGTGGATGGACCTGCTCGAGGCCGCGAAGGCGGCGGGGGCGCACGCGGGCGAGGAGCTCGGCGAGCGCCTGGAAGGCGAGCTGGAGCTGGCGCCGGGCAAGGAGCGCAAAAGGCTTGAAAGGGAAGCGCAGGAGGGCCGGCGCCGGGCGGAGCGCAGGGCGCGCGCGCGGGCGCTGGATCAGGGCCTGCAGGTGGCCGAGCTGTGGCTGCGCGACCTGGTGTGCGTGCAGGAGGGGGCGAGTGAGCTCGTGTACGCGGTGGACCGGAGGGCCGAGCTGCAAGAGGACTCGGCGAAGTGCGCGGGAGGCGCCGCGGCGAGGAGGGGTGTGGAGCTGGTGCGCGAGACGAGAGCGCGGATCGCGGTCAACGTGGGCGAGGAGCTGGCGCTCGAAGCGCTGGCGTTTCGGCTGCAGGCCGCGGCGGCCGCCTGAGGGGTTGCGGGTGGGGGCGATCGAGCGAAAGCGCCGCCAAAGGTGAAGGCGCCGCCCACCTGGTTCGGGCGGTTCTCAGCTGGCGAGTGGTCCTAGGTTCGGTTCCAGGCCGTAGGTCTCGAACGCGAGGAAGCGCGAGAAGAGGCGGTTGTCCGGGCCGTGGAAGTCCGAGGAGCCCGTGCTGAGCAGATCCAGCTCGGCGCAGCGGTGGGCGAGAAGCTCGGTCTGCTCGCGCGTGTGGGTGACGTAGAAGGCCTCGATGCCGTCGATCCCCAGCGAGCGGAAGCGATCGACCATCGCCAAGGCCTCGGGGGGGTCGGTGACGTCCCAGAAGGGGTGCGCCCAGACGGCGACACCGCCGGCGCAGTGGATCGCGTCGATCGCCTCGGCGACGGTGGGGGTCTCGCGCAGGCGAAAGGCGGGCCGGCCCTCGATCAGGTAGGCGCGGATCAAAGAGCCGATGTCGTCGATGTCCTCCTCGCGCAGGCGCGAGGCGTTGGACGGCGCGGAGAGGACGGCTTCGGCCAGGTGGGGGCGGCCGATCGGCTGACCGGCGCTGACGCGCTCGGAGATCGCGGCTTCGTCCAGCTCGAGGCCCTGCTCGCGCAGAGCGGCGGCCATGCGCAGGGTGCGCTGCTCGCGGTCGGCGAGGAAGTCGGCAAGGGTCGCCAGAAACGAGGGGCTCGAGTGGTCGACCAGATAGCCGAGGATGTGCAGTTCGCGCGGGGCGCCACCGCCGTCCCCGGGATCGTCGATCGAGGAGATCTCCACGGCCGGGACGACGCGCACCCCGCGGCGCTCGCCCGCCGCCAAGGCCTCGGACACTCCGGAGACCGTGTCGTGGTCGGAGAGCGAGAGCAGCTCGACGCCGGCCTGAGCGGCGCGCTCGACGACCTCGGCGGCGGCGAGTACGCCGTCGGAGTGCGTCGAGTGGGACTGCAGGTCAAAGGCAAGCGCCATGAGCGCTGAGCACCCTACGCGATGGGGCCCGGAGAAGTCGGCCAAGCGGGGCGGGCTTCAGGCCAGCCGGTTTGCGGCCGGCCGAAAATGCCCCGTCCCGGTGCACACGAAGTCGCAAGGAGCGTCGACTAGGCCCGTGACATGCTCGGCGATGGCGTCGCGCAGGGTGCGCACGGCCGCGTGGTAGCGGCGCGCCTTGGATGACAGAGCCTCGTTTGTGTCGGGCGATGCGGCCTCCATGTTCGCGAAGGCGGCGTCGGTCTCGGCGGCCAGGCGGACGGCCTCGAACCAGGTGACCTCGAGGTAGGCGAGGGCGGCGCCGAGCTGCTCCTCCGGGAGCTCGCCCGGCGCTTGCAGCTGGCGCAGGACGGGGAGGACTTCGCGCGTCAGCCAGCGCTGCTCGGCGTGGGCGCGCAGCAGCAGATAGACGTCGGAAGGGGGGGAGTGATCGGAAGAATGGGACATGCGAAGCATCCTTGCTCACGGCACAGGGTCTGCTCAGGGCTTCGGCGGACGGTGGCCGGGGCTTTAGGGGTTGGGCCGAGTTTCCACGCTTCTTGGGGGAATTTGACGCGATATGAGCGCGGGTGTCTCCAACAGCAGCTCGCGAGCGAGTCCTCAAGGAAGGGGCCGGGTTCGACCGATGTAGAGAGTGATCAGACCGATGCACAATCATGCGCTCGCCCATGACCCGACCGCTCGCGTGCCGGGCCAGCACACGCGCGCGATCGTAAAGCGCCTGCGCCTGCGCACGCTCGTGGCGCTTGGCGTGCTGGCCGTTGCCACTGCCCTGCTGGGACGGGCGTTCGGCCTGCGCAACATGTGGTTCCTCGGCGCGGAGATCGCTCTGCTGGCGGCGATCTTCGTCGTGTCGCGGTACGTGCTGCCGCTCGTGGAGCGCCATGATCGCGGGGCCACGGGCGAGGAGCACGTGGGTGGCCTGCTGGACGGGCTTGCGGACAAAGACTGGCATGTGATCCACGACGCGAGCCTGGGCAACGGCAACGTGGATCACATCCTGATCGGGCCGGCGGGCGTGTTCACCGTCGAGACCAAGAGCAATCCCGGGCCGGTGCGCGTGGCGCGCGTGCACGGCGCGACGCTGAGCCAGGCGCAGGCCCAGCGCAAAGCGATCGAGCGCGTGACGGGCGTCGAGGTCGAGCCGCTGCTCGTGTACAGCCGCGCGTGGGTGGACCGGCCGCTGGCCAGGCGCAAGGGCGTGCGGGTGCTGCCGGCGAGGATGCTCGCGGGCTACCTGGACCGCCGCGCGGGGACGCTGTCGCCCAAACAGGTGCGCCACGCGCACGAGCAGGTGGCGGTGGCGCTGCGCGAGCACCGCCGGCAGGGGCCGCCGCGCCGCCGCCGCACCGCCAGGTGGGGCCGGGTGCGCTAAACATACGGGCAGGGACTCGGGCGCGAACTCGCATCCGACCACCGGACAATGGCCAGCACAGTCTCAAGCGTGAAGCCGATCGGAATCGGCGAGCTCCCGGCGAAGCGACTGCCGCCCGGGCCGAGGATGCCCGCGGTCGTGCAGACGCTCGTGTGGGCGCTGGCGCCGACCGTGCTGATGGACCGCTGCTACTCCGAGCGCGGCGAGGCGTTCACGCTGACGTTCGCCCCGAGCGGGCGCAAGCTGGTGATGGTGAGCGACCCGGCCGCCGTCAAGACGGTTCTGACTGCGCCGCCGGAGGTCGCGCCGTCGGCCGCGGGCGACACCCCGATCGCGCCGATCCTGGGGCCGAGCTCGGTGATCACGCTGACCGGCCCCGAGCACATGCGCCAGCGCAAGCTGCTCCTGCCGCCGTTCCACGGCGAGCGGATGCGGGCGTACGAGGACACGATCGCGCAGGCGACCAAGCGCGACATGGCGAGCTGGCAGCTGGGAAGGCCGATGCGGCTGAGCAGGCATACGCGCAGCATCACCCTGGAGGTGATCCTGCGCGCGGTGTTCGGCGTGGCGGCCGAGCGCATGAGCGGGCTGAAAGGCGCGATCGCCGAGCTGGCGGCGCCGACGAGGACGCTGGCGATGCTGCGGTTCGCCCTGGCCCCTCCGAGCAAGGACCGCCCGCCGGGAGATCTCGGCAGGGCGCTGGACAAGCTGGACGGGCTGATCTACGCGGAGATCGGACGCCGGCGCGAGCAGACGGACCTGGGCGAGCGCGACGACATCCTGTCGCTGCTGCTGCAGGCGCGCGACGAGGACGGCGAGGCGATGACCGACGGCGAGCTGCGCGACGAGCTCGTGTCGCTGCTGCTGGCCGGGCACGAGACGACGGCGACGGCGACGGCGTGGGCGATCGAGCGCCTGGTCCGCAACCCCGACAAGCTGAGCAGGCTGGTCGGGGAGATCGACAGGGGAGAGACGGACGAGTACATGCAGGCCGTGATCCACGAGACGCTGCGCGCCCGCCCGGTCGTGCCGGGCGTGGTGCGACTGCTGCAGGAGCCGCTGACCGTTGCCGGCTACGAGCTGCCGGCGGGCACGAGGGTGGTGCCGTCGATCTATCTGACGAACAACAACCCGCGCGTGTATGACGACCCAAAGCAGTTCAGACCGGAGCGCTTTCTGAATCAGGCGCCGGACACGTTCGCATGGATCCCATTCGGCGGCGGCATCCGCCGCTGCATCGGAGCGTCGTTTGCGATGCTCGAGATGAAGGTGATGCTGCGCACGATGCTGAGAGAGCTGCACCCGGTCGTGCCGCGGAAGAGCGTATGGCGAAAAGGCGAGTGGAACCGCCGCCGAGCGATAACACTGGTCCCCGCCGCCGGCGCCCGCGTGGTCTGGCAGCCGCGCGATCGATCGCTTCGTGCGCCGCAGTAACTGAGCCGAGCAGGTCGGAGACTTTCATTCTGGCCTGGTTTCCGGCCCGGGGCGGAGCTGCAACTCTATGGGGTTGACATTTGTTCTCGCACCGGCTATGTTGTTCTGGGGTGCGTTCGTGAGTGGGCGCAAACATAGGATCGGGTTGGGTCTTCCCCTGTGTGGTCGACCTTGTAGTGCGCAATAGGGTTTCTTGTGGAGAGGGACCTTGATCGCTTCGGTGAGGGAGCTGTTTTCGCGTGAGTTCAGTAGGAACATACGTGTCGGGGATTGCTGCGGGCCGTGATGGGCCTGCTCCGCGAAAGCCCCCGCGAGCGCCGTCCACATGGACTCCTGGCAAGAACCCGGCGCTTTCCGCTCCAACGGCACCCCGCAGGGCGAACCAGAAATCGAAGGCGCGAACTGGGTATCGATGGCCAGCGAAGAATGGCCCAAAGGCGGTACGGTCACGCCCGCGGTCACGGGCTGTGACCTGCTGCGCTCGTCCCCTCGGCGTTCAGCGTGCAGCCCGACACTACTAGCGCAGACAGCGCGACAGGGCTCAGCGTCGATGAGCAGCTCCCCCAGAACGAGCGTTTCGGGGCGCTCGCGACTCCGCCGTTGAAGGACGAGGTCGTCACGCTTCCCGCGGGAATGGCGATCTCCCCCTCAGCTGCTGACGGGTTGGTCGGTTGTCAGGAATCGGGGCCTGAAGGGATGAACTTCCAGAGCCCGAGCGTTGGTGATTGCCCGGCGGCGTCAAAGGTGGGGACTGTCGAAGTGACGACTCCCGTGTTGGAAGAACCGTTGACCGAAGGCGGCGTGTTCGTCGCGCAACCGAACTGCGGTGGTCCTGGTCAAGTGGAATGCACCGAAGAAATGGCGGAAACGGGCGGGATCTTCTCGCTCTATCTGGAAGTCTCAAACGCAGCGCGTGGGATCCATATCAAGCTCAAGGGCAAGGTCGAAGTCGGCGGCAACGGCCAATACAGCCGCACCCATGGCCTGGCGCCCGGCCAGATCCGCACCAGCGTCCTGAATGCCCCCCAGGTCGGGGTGTTCAGTGACCTCAAACTGAAGCTCAACGGTGGTCCGCGCGCGCCGCTGGCGACTCCACAGACGTGCGGGACGTTTACAACCAACGCGAGTCTGACGCCATGGTCGGCACTGGAATCCGGTCCCCCTGCGACTGAGGAACCATCGTTTGACATCTCGGGCTGTGAAAACAGGTTCGCACCGTCGTTCAGCGCGGGCACCGTCAACAACCAGGCGGGCGGCTACAGCGCGTTCACGACGACATTCGTCCGCCACGATGGGGAACAGGACCTCTCCGGGATCACGGTCAACATGCCCGAAGGACTGTTGGGCAAGATCGCCGGTATTGAACAATGCCCCGAAGGCGAAGCGAACGTGGGAACATGCGGGTCGGTAAGACCGGGATCGCACATCGGGACCGCCACGGCCGCTGCAGGGTCGGGTTCGCCCCCGTTCTGGCAGTCCGGCAACGTTTATCTCACCGGCCCGTACAAGAACGCCCCGTTCGGCCTCTCGGTTGTGGTGCCGGCGAAGGCTGGTCCGTACAATCTGGGGAACATCCTGGTGCGTGCCGCGATCTACATCAACCCGAACACTGCGGCGGCGACGATCGTCTCAGACCCGTTGCCGCAAAGCATCGATGGTGTCCCACTACGGGTGCAGACGGTCAACGTGACTGTGGGTCAGGCCAACAACTTCACGTTCAACCCGACCAGCTGCACCGAGAAGACGATCGGCGCGACGCTGACCAGCGCGCAGGGCGCCCAGGCGAACGTGTCCAGTCGCTACCAGGCCGCGAATTGCGCGAACCTGCCGTTCAAACCGCAGTTCACGGTCTCCACACAGGGCAAGACCAGCAAAGCCAACGGCGCGAGCCTGAACGTCAAGATCGCCTACCCCTCAAGTGGGCAAGCGAACATCGCGAAGGTGGACTTGCAGTTCCCCAAGATCCTCCCGGCGCGGTTGACGACGTTGCAGAAAGCGTGCACCGAAGCGCAGTTCAACACCAACCCGGCAGGTTGTCCCGTGGCGTCTGACATCGCGACCGTGACGGTCCATACCCCGCTGTTGAACAGTCCGTTGACGGGACCGGCGTACTTCGTCAGTCACGGCGGAGCGGCGTTCCCCGACGTGGAGCTGGTCCTGCAAGGCGAAGGCGTCCTGCTGGTCGTGGACGGCAAGACGCAGATCAAGAAAGGCATCACCTACTCCCACTTCGACACGACCCCGGACGCCCCGTTCAGCACGTTTGAATTCAACGCGCCCGAGGGTCCGTTCTCGATCCTGACGGCGAACGGCAGCCTGTGCGCGCCGACGACGACAAAGACGGTCCGCAAGCGCGTGACGGTGCGCAGCCACGGGCACGTCAAGCACGTCACGAGGAAGGTCACGACCCGGGTCGCCGAATCGCTGGTCATGCCCACGACGATCACCGCTCAGAACGGCGCCGTGATCAACCAGAGCACGAAGATCAGCGTCACCGGATGCCCGAAGGTCGTGCGCCATGAGCGCAAGAAGACCCACAAGAAGAAGAAGAAGAAGTGATGGTGGGTTCTTCGATGCGGTGCTGTGCAGGAGATGGAGGTAGGCCCTCCGTGGTCGCCTTGCAGGAGGAGGCCACAAACCACCCCAAGGTGCGTCGGTTAAGAGCCGTTCGTGCTGAGCGTTGTGGGAAAAGGCGTGTCTTTGAGCGCGTCAGGTGTGACCCAATGAAGGCGAACGAGAGTGAACCGCAGGTGAGTTGTCGAAAGGCAGTAGATGACATCAAAACCGGGGCATTGCTTTTGCCTCGGGATGAGTCTGGCGGGTGCCTGTTTATTGGTCAGACGGTGTCCGGCATGTATGCGGCGCGAGCGTGGGTCAGGCTCTTGCATGGAACATGGGAACCTGTCGTTCTGCGGGGCGATCAGTCGGGGGCCTTTGGCTTGCAGCTGGTTGTTTCAGGGAGGGCGCCAAGCGGACGAAACCGCGAGGCGCGAACTCCTGTTGTGGGGCACAGGGACGGACCGTCTCGTAGTAGTGAGGAAGGTCCTGTAATGGGACTGGAGCGAAGGGGACGGGCCATTCAGGCGAGATTATCGGTCAACCACGAAGTGTGTGGGATGAGCTGATGGTTGAGTCGAAGTCGCAGGTGAAGTCGTTTGTTATCTCTAAGAAGGTTGTTTGGAGGCCTGGGAGTCTGTGAAGGCAAACCAGGGCGCTGCTGGTGTTGACGGGATGTCGGTAAAGGATTTTGAGAGGGACCTCAAGGGGAATCTCTATAAGGTCTGGAATCGGTTGTCCTCGGGGTCGTATATGCCGCCGGCGGTGCGGGCGGTGCAGATACCGAAGGAGCATGCGCTAGGGGTCAGGACTCTTGGTGTGCCCACTGTCGCGGATAGGGTCGCGCAAACAGTCGTTAGACGGTATTTGGAGCCGGGTGTGGAGCCGTACTTCCACCGGGATTCATACGGTTATCGACCGGGATGCTCGGCGTTGGACGCGGTTGGGGTTTGCCGGGAACGGTGTTGGAAATATGATTGGGTGATCGATCTGGATTACCGGTCGTTCTTCGACTCGCTTGACCATGAGCTTGTGCTGAAGGCGGTAGCTGCCCACACCGATCAGCGGTGGATTCTCCTCTATGTGGAGCGGTGGCTGAAAGCTCCGATTCAACAGGAGGACGGCACGGTGTTAGCGCGAGATCGCGGGACCCCTCAAGGTTCTGCGATTTCCCCGGTGCTGGCGAATGTCTTCTTGCACTATGCGTTTGATGCGTGGATGGCACGGGAGTTCCCGACTGTCCCGTTTGAGCGTTATGCGGACGATATCGTCGCGCACTGCCATAGTGAGCACCAAGCGCAGATCGTGCTCGATGCGATCACGCTGCGGATGGTGTCGTTGGGCCTGGAGCTGAATCCGGGCAAGACGCGCATCGTGTACTGCAAGGACAACAAACGCACGGGCTCTTATGAGCACGAGCGGTTTGACTTCCTTGGCTATACGTTTCGTCCCCGGCAGTCCCGCGGGCGGGGTGAATTGTTCACCAATTTCACCCCGGCGATCAGTGATGACGCCGCGAAGAGGATACGTCGAACGATCAGGCGATGGAGGATTCACATGTGGAGCGGGACACCCCTCGCGGAGATAGCACGAGAGATCAACAAGACCGTGCACGGATGGGTCAACTACTACGGGCGGTTCAACCCGTCCACGTTGGCCAGATCGCTCAGAAGCATCGACAAGTACCTGGTGCGATGGGCGATGCGCAAGTACAAACGACTTAAGCGGCGTCGCATGCGAGCATGGGAGTTCCTGGAGCGCGTGGCAGCACGCGAGCCAAAGCTCTTTGCCCACTGGCGCGTCGTCACACATGCCAGCGACCGAATGGTGGGAGCCGTATGAATGGAGACGTTCACGTCCGGTTCTGTGAGAGCCAGGGGCTGCAATGCCCCTGGCCACTCGCCAAGAAGGCGGTCAAGCCCAAGAAGCGCAAGAAAGGTGAGAAGAAGAAGTAACGTATCGCGATGCTAGTGTGCATGTATGATGCGCACAACGCTGTCTCTGCCTGATGACCTGGCCGACGCGCTCACTCGCGAGGCTCGCCGCCGTTCGACGTCTGTACCTCGTCCCGACTGAGGCGCGCCCGCTGCCGTTCGTCGCTCTGGGGTGCAGTGGCCGCCACACCACCGGCCGGGACATGGGAGGATCTGCTCGCACACGAGTGGGATGAGCACTCTCGCGATCGTTGACGCCGGACCGGATGTTTGGGGTAAGGGTCGATGGGTGTGTGGGGTTTCTTGGGTGGTTGGGGTGTTGTGGTTTGGGTCTTTGGGTTGGTGGGTTGTGTGGTTGTGCGTGTTGTGGTGAGGGTGTTTGTGGTTTGCGGGGGTTGGGTGAGAGTTGATGGATGCCTCGGGTGGTGGGATGTCGGGTGGGTTGGGTTTCTTGGAGTGGTGGGGTTGTGTGGTTGTGTGATGGGGGTGTGGTGGTTTGGGGTGTTTGGGTGAAGGTTGATGGGTGCGTCGGGTGGTGTTGGGGTGGGTTGTGTTTCTTGGGTTGGTGGGGGTTGTATGGCTGTGCGTATTGTGATGTGTGTGTTGTGGTTGTGCGGGTGTTTGGGTGAGGGTTGATGGGATGCGTCGGGTGGTGGGATGTCGGGTGGGTTGGGTTTCTTGGAGTGTGTGGTTGTGCGTGTTGTGGTGGGGGTGTTTGTGGTTTGCGGGTGGTTGGATGAGGGTTGATGGGGTGCGTCGGGTGGTGTTGGGTGGGTCGTGTTTCTTGGGTTGTGTGGTTGTGCGTGTTGTGGTGAGGGTGTTTGTGGTTTGCGGTGTTGGTGAGAGTTGATGGATTGCGTCGGGTGGTGGGATGTCGGTGGTTGTTTCCTTGTACGTATTGGGGCTACGCAATTTCGCGCGTTTCAGCACGCCTCCTTGTGGCTTGCCCGGCATTTGTTTGTGGTGGCCTTCAGCGCGAGACCCAGGGGGCGATCTGACATGCAGATAGCTGTTCTGCGCGGCGCGTTCAGGGAAGGTTCTTCGACGCTTGTCTGCGGGGATGAGATGGGTGTCGCAAGCGCTTCATTTGGCGCACGCGCACTGCTGCGGACATCGGCTGCCTGACTTGCCGTCCGCGCGGACTCGGCACACCCCTCCATGGCCGGCATAATCCCAGCCGAAGCGCCGTGTAGTTTCCTTGGGATGGAGCTTTCCAGCCCTACGATCGAGTCCCCCGAGACGCTCTTGCGGCGGTTTGGGCTCGATGCCTTCCGGCCCGGGCAGCGTGAGGCGGTGGCCGCTGCGCTCGAGGGGCGCGACTCGCTTGTCGTGATGCCCACGGGCGGCGGCAAGTCCCTTTGCTACCAGCTGCCCGCGCTTGCCGGGGACGGGCTGGTCGTCGTCGTCAGCCCTTTGATCGCTCTGATGGCCGACCAGCTGCGCCGCCTCGACGAAGCGGGCGTGCCCGCATCGATGCTCGCCTCCGGGATGGCCGACGGGCACAACGCGCGCGCGCTGCGCGACATCGCCGCCGGCCACACCCGGCTCGTACTGGCCGCGCCCGAGCGGTTCGCGTCGGCCGCCTTCCGCGACGCCCTCTCGCAGCGGCGCGTCTCCCTGTTCGTCGTCGACGAGGCCCACTGCGTCACCGAGTGGGGCCACGACTTCCGCCCCGACTACCTGCGCCTGCACGACGCGATCGAGGCGCTCGGCCGTCCCCCCGTGATGGCCGCCACCGCGACCGCCACCCCGCGCGTCGCGCAGGAGATCGCCCTGCGGCTCGGCCTGCGCGAGTGGGCGTCCGTCCGCGCCGGCTTTGACCGGCCCAACCTCGCCTTCGACGTCGTCTCCCTGGAGGGCACCGGCGCCGTCGCACGCAAGCGCGCCGCTCTGCTGCACGTCCTCTCCGGCGAGGACGGACCCCAGTCGCGGCCGGCGATCGTCTACTGCGGCACGCGCCGCGACACCGACGCCGTCGCCGAACTCATCGCCTCCTGCGGCATCTCGACCGTCGCCTATCACGCGGGCATGCCCTCCCACGCCAGGCGCTCCAGCCAGGAGGCGTTCATGGCCGACGCCGCCGAGGTAGTCGTCGCCACCAACGCCTTCGGCATGGGCGTCGACAAGCCCGACGTACGCACCGTCGCGCACTGGGCCCTGCCCACGAGCCTCGAGGCCTACTACCAGGAGGCCGGCCGCGGCGGGCGTGACGGCCTCGCCGCGCGCGCCCTGCTGCTGGCCTCGCGCATGGACCTCGGCCGGCTGATCCGCTTCAACACCCAGCGCACCACCACCGTCGCCGATGTCCGAGCCTATGTCGCGGCGCTGCGCCGGGGCGCCGCGGACGACGGCGTGGCCACGATCGGGCACGGCGAGCTGGACGAGGGCGACCGCGTGCTGCTGTCGATCGCCGAGCGCGCCGGCGCCGTCGAGCTTTCGCCCGGCGGCGCCCGGGGGCTGCTCGTCCGGCCGACGGGCGCCGGCAGCCCGCGTCTGGCCTGGGCGGCGATCAAGGCCGCCCGCGACCGCGGCTGGGAGTCCTACCGCTCGATCGAGCGCTACATGTCCGGCGCCTCGCTCTGCCGCCGCCGGCAGATCCTCGACCACTTCGGCGACCCCTCTCCCGGCGCTCCCTCCGGCCGCTGCTGCGATGTCTGCGACCCCGACCCCGCCCTCGTGCGAGCGCTGTCGGCAGCGCCGATCTCGGCTTCGCGCCGGCGATCGTCGCGGCCGGACACGCGGGGACCGAGGCCGACACCAGACCCCCGCCAGCCAACGGCGCAGTCCACCCCCGAGCCCCCCGCCGAGCCGGTCGACGAGCGCGAGTTCGAGCGTCTGCGCGCCTGGCGCTACGCGCGCGCCGAGGGCAAGCCCGCGTACACCGTCGCCGCCAACGCGGCGCTCGAAGGGATTCTGCGCCGGCGTCCCGCCGACATGCACGAGCTGCGCACCGTCCACGGCATCGGGCCCACCTTCTGCGAGCGCCACGGCGAGTCGCTGCTGGCGGAGCTCCAGGCGCTGCGGGGGACGGCCCAGGGCGTGACCGCGTAAAGCGAGCGAGGCGACTGGCGGCGGGCGAACCGGTCAGCCAATTTGCTCCGCCAGCTCGACGATGATCCCCTTGGGGCCGCGGGCATAAAGGAGGCCAAATGACTCTTCTCGGCGAAGCCGACGCCCGGAATCGAACCGGGGACCTCATCTTTACGAGAGATGCGCTCTACCAGCTGAGCTACGTCGGCGGGACGTCTGCATCGTACAGCGAGGTGGTCCGTCGCCGCCCCAGCGCCCGCCCGCGAGATCCCTTCACCTGACGGTCGACTCGCCGTGGCTCAGACCAGGTTTTTGTCCAACTCGGGCGTCTCGCTCGCTACGCGGGGGCGCCGTCACGCGCCTCAAGCAGGAGCGCCCCGACGGGTACCTGCTTGCCCAGGGTGGTGTGCGGTTCGCGCGGTCGCTGGTCGAGACTGGCTTGATCGATGAGTATCGTCTCGTCGTCCACCCGGTCATCCTGGGCGCGGGCGAGCGGCTCTTTACCATGCCGCTGACTATCGAGCCCGTGAGCACCACCGCCTTCAGCCGCGGAGCCGTCGCTCACGTCTTTGCGGCGCACCCGTGACTGCTCGAGCGGCTACTCGCGTGCGATGATTCATCCCGCTGACGGAGGTCTGAGAAGCCATGAGTACAGTCGCCTGTCATATCGCAATGTCGCTCGATGGTTTCGTCGCCGGGCCCAACCAGAGCCCCAGCAATCCGATCGGAGAGGGCGGGCTGCGCCTGCACCAGTGGGCGTTTGCGACCGACAGCTGGCGAAAGCAGCACGGATTGGACGGGGGCGAGCGAAACGCGGACTCGGGGGTCGTTGACGATGTCCTGAAGGGTGTCGGTGCCTACATCATGGGCCGAAAGATGTTTGGTGGCGGTGACGGGCCATGGGATGAGACGTGGACGGGCTGGTGGGGCGATGACCCTCCTTATCATGCGCCCGTCTTCGTGCTCACACACCACCCCCGCGAGCCGCTTTTGATGGAGGGCGGCACTATCTTTAACTTCGTAACCGACGGGATCGAGTCCGCACTCCAGCAAGCGCACGCAGCGGCCGGTGACAGGATCGTCTCGGTCGCTGGCGGCGCGAGCACCGTGCAGCAATGCCTCGCCGCCGGGATGCTGGATGAGCTCTATCTACACATCGTCCCGATCATCCTTGGGGCCGGGGAGCGGCTGCTCGAGAACGTCGGCGATCCTACCCTCGAGCCCATCAACGTGATCGCCTCACCGGCAGTGACCCACATCAGATATCACGTCGCCCGCTAGGCACCCGATAGCCACGCACCCGCCGCGAGAGTGACGCCGGCGCACGGGAAGCGATCGCCGGCATAGGCACCCGGCAGACAAGCACAACGGACGAGAGGCGTCTCGTAGATGGCTGGCGGCGTCGGTGCACGCCTGACGGCTCAGGACCCTGGAAGCTCGACGTTCTCGAATGTGAGGACTTCGGCGAGCTTGTCGAAGTGGTGTCGCGGTGAAGCAGCGCGATGCCGCCGTGCTCGGCGGCGGCTGCGGCGATCAGCGCGTCGGTCAGCGGCATGCGGTGGTACCCGTCGCTGCGCTCGGCCAGGTCACCGACTGCGCTCATCGCCGCGTCAGCGACGGCTCGATCGTTGCGCAGGATCCGGAACCCGTCGAGCTCTGTCTCGACTGCGGTGTACTCGAGACGCGTGACGTGGACAGCCCAAGCCTCTGAGGTATAAGCCATCGCTATGGATCAATTCACAAGGGAGGTCAGCATGAGCACCCCCGACCAGGAGCTGGTCTTGACCCACTTCATCGTCTCCGATGATGTGGAGCGTTCCCGGCGCTTTTACACCGACGTGCTCGGCGGCACGGTGGCCCGCTCGGGAGAGCCGACCAACGTCGCGCTCGCCAACAGCTGGATCGTCATCAATCGAGGCGGAGGTCCGACCGACGACAAGCCTGCGGTCACCCTGGAGACGCCACGCGACCTCGACCGGGTCAGCAGCTTCCTCAACATCCGGGTCAAGGACATCGAGACCGTGTACGCCGAATGGAGCGCCCGTGGCGCTCAATTCCTGACGCCGCCGAAGCAGCACCAGTACGAGATCCGTTGCTACATCCGCGATCCCGACGGTTATCTGATCGAGGTGGGGCAAACCACGGACACTGAGGGGGACTGGACTCCACCTCAGTGGCTGTCAAACGCGCCCGCCGAGGAGTCCGAGTGAACGCCGCGATCACCGGCGAAAGCCCTCATATCTACGGGCCAGCCCTCCGGCCACCGGGATCCGGGGCGGCCATCGCCGTAGCGCGTTATTGCAAACTCCGATCCGGCCGCTAGCACCCGACACTGTCGCTACGAGTCACTTACGAGCGTCCCCCGAGCTTCGCCCCGGACGCCCGGTCCGGACGCCTTCAAGCGTCTTGTGTCCACGAGGGTGTGCTACCACTTGGTCTAGCCAAGTGGGGTCCGTCTAGCCAAGTGGGGTCCGGGGTTCGAGTCCCCGCGCCAGCTTACGCGGGCTCTGCGGTCTCAGCCAGCTTGGACTCGATGAGCTCCTCCGTCTCCTTCGCGCCGAGGAACGGTGTCAGGCAGAGATGGCCGATCTGAGGCAGAACCCGTCCCAGCCTGCTCACGCGCTCGTGGCGTATCTCGTAGTAGGCGATCTCGAACACGGTCGTCGCGATTGCTTCGAGGGCCACGGTCGACGGCTCGGGAATGTCAGCCCGCGAGTGCTGACGACCCTCCTGCAGGAAGATCATGTACGCCGAGCGCAGATCCTCGAACCGGTGTACCGCCGTCGGCCCGATCGTGTAGGCGTGTATGAACGCGAACTCCGCCAGGAGGCGATTCACAGCCAGGAACTGAGTAAACGCCTGTCCGGCCCGCCACACGCGCTCGGGCCAGGTGGGAGCGCTGAAGAATGCCGTGGCGGTGACGGCGATCGACTGCTGAAAGCCGTATTCGAGTGTCGCCTGGAACGCGTCCTCCTTGTCGCGGAAGTGCTTGTAGAAGACGCGCCTGTCTACGTGCGCGACGGCCGCGATATCGGCGATCGTCGTCCCCGCATAGCCTTTCCTGCAGGACATCTCCACACACGCGAACAGGATCCGCTCGCGGTGGTTGTAGCTCACCTCCTCCGAGCTCAGCCCCGCGCGCCCGGAGGGCAGCGGCGGAGGCGGATACAGCGAGGTCTTCGACACGAACGGCGAGACCGCGGGCGCCGGGCCCTCGAGCGAGCTCAGGCGGTGCTCGCGCCGCGGGCGCTCGTAGACGGCGAGCCAGCGGTCGAGCTCGTCCGTGAACGATGCGAGGTCGCGCTCGCCCCGGCGCAGGCGCTGCGACAGCATCAGGTAGACGCTGCCGATCAGCGTCGGCACGAACACGTCAGGCGTCCGCGCGTCGTCCGGCGCCTGTCCGTGCGCAAGCTCGACCAAGCTCGCGAGCTCGGCGATCGTGCGGTCGCGCTCATCCAGAGGCTGCCCGCCCGCCTTCGTGGGCTCGTGCATTAAAAAGCGCGCCGCCACCGGTTCTGCACGGGCGAACGCCACCAGCGCCGCGATCGCCGCGTGGACCGATCGCGTGGGGTCCTCCGCATCCACCGCTGCGCGCACCTGCTCGACCAGACTGGCGGCGAGCTCGCGATGAACCGCCAAAAAGCACGCCTGCCGATCGTCGAAGTAGTCGTAGAACGTCGGCCGCGACACGCCCGCGTGTGCGATCACGCGCGCCACCGTCGCAGCGGCATATCCCTCCTGCACGGCGACCTCCATCATGCCCTCCAGCAGGCGCTCGCGCTGAGTGCTCTTCCGATCGTTTTGTGACACCATCTATGTTTATACAACAATTTGTCCATAAACCTTGACACTCGTTGTCCAAAATGATTGGATCAACACTCGTGTTTACGGACGCGGCTTATCGGCTATGTCCATAGGCGCGACCGGTGCCAAAGCGTGCTGGCGAGACGACACCGGCACCGAATGAGACGAGGTACCCGGCGCCGGGGCGTCCACCAACGCTCCGGCGTCGACGTTCTTACTCGGGGTCGTAGACGTGGCTGGGCGCATTTACCCGATCATGGGCTCACGATCTCCACGGGTCCACGACCCCTTGTCGACAGATACCGGCGCCGGAGCGCTGCTGTGCGATGGCAGACGCTCCGACACCGAATGAGACGAGCCTTAAATTCTAGCGAATGAGATTGGGTTGCGAATGAGATCGGGCTTGCAGGCCGCTATCGTGGCGATCCGGCCGTGGTCCCATCAAGCTCTCGCTGCGGTCCACACGTATCCCTGACGGGACCGCCAAGTGGGCTGACGGGCTCTTTAGGTGTGCTGTGGCGCTTGCGACAGGGCGGGAGTGACGTTGTCGGCCCAGTCGCGAAGGAACGCCTCGGTGGCGTCCACGTCGAGCGGGCGGGCAAACAGGAAGCCCTGACCACTGTCGCAGTTCTCATCTCTGAGCAGAGAGAGCTCCTGCTGCTGCTCGATGCCCTCGGCGAAGGTCTCGATCGAGAGAGCCTTGCCCAGCTGCACCAGCGTGTGGATCAGTGTCTCGCCCTCTTGGTTGTGCTCCAGCCCCGAGATGAATGACCGGTCGATCTTCAGCGCGTCGACCGGGAACCTCTGCAGGTGAGCCAGGGATGAGTACCCGGTACCGAAGTCGTCGATCGCTATGCGCACGCCGAGCTCCTTGACCTGAGTGAGGCGGCGGGCGGTTTCCTCGATGTTGCGCATCAGGGTCGTCTCGGTGATCTCGATCGTCAGCGCTTCCGGGTCCAGGCCGCTGCGCGAGAGGGCTCCCTCGATGTCGGCTATGAGCTGATCGGTGTCGAGCTGACGTCCGGACACGTTGACGGCCATACCGATCGGATACCCGTCTCGGCGCCACTTGGCGACCTGCGAGCAGGCCTCCTCGAGAACCCACCTGCCGACCTCTGTGATCAGCCCCGTCTCCTCCAGCAGAGGAACGAAATCGTCGGGCTGCACGACGCCGCGCACCGGGTGCTCCCAGCGGATCAGCGCCTCGACTCCGGTGGGGCTCATGTCGCTGAGGTCGATCGTGGGCTGATAGGCCAAGAAGAACTCACCCTTATCGAGCGCTTCGCGCAGGTCCATCTCGAGCTCCATGCGGTTCTGGATGGTGTCCTGCATATCGGTCTCGAACACGACATGGCGATTCTTGCCGTCCCACTTGGCCCGGTACATCGCTATGTCCGCGTTGCGCAGAAGCTCCTCGGCCGTGGTGTGGTCTCCCGCCGCGATCCCGACGCTCGCCGTCACCGTCACCCGAGTCTCCTTGTCCGCTCCGAGCTTGAACGGCTGCTTGAGCGCGTCGAGCAGGCGCTCGGCGATGAGCTCGGGCCCCGCCGACAGCGAAAGATCCTCGGAGATCACGACGAACTCGTCCCCGCCGAGGCGTCCCAGCGCGTCGGCGCCGCGGATGACGCCGTCGAGCCGCGCGGCGACTGCTCGCAACAGTTCATCGCCGACGCCATGACCGAGCGTGTCGTTGATGCTCTTGAAGTTGTCCAGATCGACAAACAGCGCCGCCACCGGAGTCTGGCTGCGATGGGCGCGCGCGAGCATCTGCTCGACGCGATCCAAGATCAGCGTCCGGTTGGGGAGCCCGGTCAGCGCGTCGTGTGTCGCCAGGAACGACAGCTCCTCCTCGCGCCGCGCGAGCTCTTCGTCGGTGCGCGTGCGCTCGGCCTCGAAGCACTCACACATCCGCAGCAGGGTGAACTCGAGGCTCAGCTGCAGCAGGCTCAGGGCTTCCGAGCGCGCCTCGGCTGACGCATCCTGCTGTGCGGCGATCTCGTGCAGCACCTCGGCCATCACATTGCGCCAGCACAGGCAGCGCCTGGTCACCTCGTTCAGCGACGCCGCGCGATGGGCGGCCAGCTCGCCGAAGATCTCCCACGTTTCCCGGCCGGCCTCGACGGCCACCTCCAAGCCCTCCCCCGAAATCCAGCGGGCCACCGCGATCGTGGAGCTGGTGCAGATCCGCTCGAAGCTGTCCTGCACCACCGCGTCCACGTCATGACCCGATCCCGCGGTCAGCGCGACCGTCTCTCTGAGCACATCCTCGGTTCGGGCCTTCAACGCCTCGCCGATGGGAGCAAGGTCCTCCCTGGGCTGCTCCTGCAGCGCGGCGGGCGGCAACGGAGGCGCAGGCGCGACTGGGGGCGCCGGGCTCGCCTGGGCCGCCTGCATTTCATCCTTTTTCACGCTCGACCCTTGAACTGTCATATCAAGTAAACAAATCGGTGGCCACCGCCAATTCCTTGAGGCCGGTTTCTCACAGTGGACACGCGGCTGCAGGGCTCGTCAGCGGCAAGCGACGCGATTTGGGCGCAATGGATGGGAGGCGGACAGCTCCGCGCGACGGCCTCACCCTCCAGATCGCGCTGACGCCTGCCCTCGTCAGACTTCTCTTTGACGGTTCCCTATTCCGCTCGGGCCTCTCTTTTTGCCAGCGCCAGTGCCGCCAGGCCGGCCAGCAGTCCCAGCGCGCCGACGATCAACGCGACGATCGCCAGACCCTTGCTCGCTACATCGCTTGTCCTCGTCGCCGGCGCCCCCGACGTGACTGAGCCCTGAGCGCTGGGTGTCTCGCTTGCGGTGGGCCCAGCCTCGCCGCCGGCGACTTCCTCGATCACGCCGCCTTTGGCTGTCACGTTGATCGTCGGGGCCGGATATTCGGCGCTCGGCGGTCCGATCCAGTGGATGACCTTGCCGTTCGAGTAGTACTGAATCGTCTTGAACGCGAGCGATTTCCCCGCGATGTTCGAGGGCATCGCGATCGACAGCGGAAACTGGATGAACTGCCCATTCTCGAGCCTGCCCAGCTTCGAGCGGTCGCCCGTCCACACGATCTGCCCCACCTCTTCGCCGATCGGGCCTTCGTCGGTCTGGATCGGCTTGGCGAGCTTGATCATTACCTCTTTCACGCTCCACCCCGGCACGCTCTGGGTGTCGATCTCCGTGAACCCGGGCGGCGCCAGCACGTCCACCTTGTACACATACGCGCCTTCCTGCTCTCCCGGCACACGTACGTTCAGCGTCACGAACGCCCCCGCGGGGATCGTGTTCGGATGCAGGCTGATGTGCGCCTGCGCCGTACCCGCTGTGAGCAGCGCCGCGCAGCATGTGGCCATGGCGGTGACGATCGTTCTCTTTCGGCTCATCTGTGCTCCTGTCTGTGGTTTGACTTCGCTCGTGCTCGTGCTTGCCGTCGGGTCGTGGTCAGAGATCGGCTCGGTTCGCCGCCGGCTCGGTGGATCGGCACCGACCGGGCCCGGTGATGGCATCGGCTCAGCGGGTTTCGCCATCGGGCTTGAATGGGCATCGGGCTCAGTGAATCGGGACCTTCACGGTCTGCGCGTACTCTTCGAATTCGGACACCCTGTCGGTGATCTCGATCTCCCACGTCCCACCGGGGCTGAGCGCGGCCGAGTCGAGGACGTAGTGCCCCGGCCCCGCCAGGTACGCGTGCAGCGGCAGCGGGCCGATGCCCTTGGCGGGCAGGCTCGCGGTCACGACCAGTTCCCTGGTGCCCGTGTACTGCGTCCCGTCCTTGGCGTCGATCAGGTACAGGTGGGCCGTGTTCAGCCCGACCCGCGCCGGTTCGAGCGTCATCTCCAGCTCGATCGGGCCGAGCCTCGTGTTCGTCGCGAACGGCCCCGACGCGGCATCGATCGGCGGGGCGTAGCTGACCAGCGCTGCCGTCACCCCGAGCACCGTAAGCATCAGTGCCAGCTCACCCCGCATCGTGCGCCGTGCCAGTACTCCCGTCTGCCCGGGCGAGGCGCTTGACTCGACGATCCGGCGCAGCGCGGGGATCACGCGCTCGCGGTTGACCCAACCCAGACCGATCAGCGCGAGCAGCAGCGCGACCTTGATCAGGATCAGCGCGCCATAGGTCGTGTGCAGCAGGCCTTCGATGCTGCGCACGTCGATGTACGCCTGCACGACCCCCGTTGCGGCGATCGCGATCACCGACGCGAGCGCCAGCGGCGAGAACCGACCGAGCACGGCCAGCAGCAGCCTGCTGCGGTCGGCGCGCTCGAGCTCGCGGGTCCCGGCGGGCAGCGCCAGCAGCAGGCACGCGATCCCGCCGACCCACACGCTGGCCGCGAGCACGTGCACCACGTCGGCCGGGAAGAACACGCCCTTCGGGCTCTGCGTGCTCGGGTGCCCGGCCAGCGCCGGGGTGACGGCCAGACAGGCCGCGCCGATGCCGAGCAGGCCGAGGACCCAGCGCGGCGGCCCCTGACCTGAGGTCGTCCTGCCTGCCTTGCCCGGCTCGTTCGCGCCTGGACCCGGCGCCGGGATCGCCTGGCGCCGAGGGAAGTCCGTCGCGAGCAGCACGACCCCCAGCGCCAGCCACACGATCGTCCGCGGTCCCCACACCTGGCCAAACCGGCTTTCGAGCGTGCCTTCGACGACCGTGCCTTTCAGCGAGGACCACAACGAGACGCCCGCGGCGCTCGCGCCCTGCAGCAGGATCCCGAGCACGCCCACGACGATCCCCAGCGCCACCGCCGCGATCAGCAGCCAATGCAAACGCTCGGCAAACGCGCGCGCGGCTGCTCGCCAGCGCCGCTCGGACGGATCGCCCACAGCGGCCAGCCCCGGCAGCCACGCCACGAGCAGGAACGCGAGCCCGCCGATGAACAGCGCCAGCGACACGTAGTCCAGGCTCCGCACCGCGCCGAACGCGACCCGCGTGACCTCGCCGCTCTGGTTGCGGCCGATCAGCCCCGCGACGCTCACCTTCGGCGCGGGACCGGCGTGGCCGATGCTGAACACCATGCCGCCGTACACGATGTGCGTGTCGGCCGAGATCACCCTGTAGGTGGCCGTATAAGTGCCGTCGGGCAGACTCGGCTTCAGGCCGACGCCCATCCAGCGCTGCCGCCCATCGGGATGGGACACGTCGAGGTTGTCGACCTCATCGCCCCGCGCGTCGTACACCCGCACCGCGCCCAGCGTGCCGCCGACGGCCTGGTCGAACTCGAACACGACCTCCCGCGGCTGCTTCTGCACGATCGCGCCGGACAGCGGCGAGGTGCCGAGCAGCTGGGCATGCGCCCACGCCAGCGGGACGCTCGCCAGCAGCGCCGCGCAGGCGAGCATGGGTACGAGCAGCAGATGGGTACGACGAAGCATTGACTTCTCTCGCTTTGTTGGGCACGGACACGGAGCGGCTGCGAGCAAGCTCCGATCCCGCCTGGCGAGAGGGCAGCTAGCTCGCGCGAGCCGCAACAGGCGGTGGGCGCACAGCCAGCGAGCTGCCCAGCAGCAGTCCACCACGCGGCACGAGCGCGGCGACATGTGTCCGAGGCGCGAGCGCGAGCGTCCGCACGCGCCGACGTGCGCGCTCGGCGCAACCGGCCAGGCGCACGATCAGGCGCTCGCCCGGGTAGCGCCGGGCGAGCAGCGCCACAGCCAGGACCAGCGCCGGAGCGAGGTGCAGCAGTCCGACCGGATCCATTGCGCTCATCGCACTCGCGAAGAGTCCTGCGACGAGCGCAACCGACACGATCGCCGTCGTCGAATGGCGCATCTGATGCAACGCCGGGCGCTTCACAAGATCTCGAACTCTACACCCGCGCCCGCGCATCGCGCCGCGCGCGCCGCGCGCGGCGCGCGGGCGTACTGCGAAGAAGTTGGTAAGGATCAGCCATTCGGGCGCTTCAGCGCCGGATACCGACGGGTTGCACCGATATGGTCACGAGCCCGACTCGCAAGCCGCTTCAGGCCGCTCCCATCCAGACCCAGGGGGTCGAAGGTGAACGTCACAGACGTACAGTCCTCGCAGCTGCACTCTTCATCGCCGGCCGCCGGCGCGACCGCGCTCGCCGAGCCCGCGCCGCTGCTCGGCCCGCGGATCAGCCGCCTGGAGGTCGTCGATCCGGAGACCTCGTTCTCCCAGGAGGAGGTCCTCACGCTCCTCGGCATGCGCGGCGACGAGTTCGCCGAGCGCATCTTCGCCCGCTGCGGCGTGCACCGCCGGCAGCTCAACCTGAGCGGCGAGGTCCTGGCCACCACTCTCCAGGGCCGTACGACCCAGATCGAGGACGAGCTGTTCGGCTATGCCGTCACGGCGATCGAGCGCCTGGAGGTCGATCCCCGCGAGATCGGCACGGTCGTCACCGCGACGCTGTACTCGCTCGGAGGGCCGACGCTGGCCCACCGGCTGGTCGACCACTTCCGGATGGAACCCGACACCGACAAGTACCACGTGGTCGGGGTGGGCTGCGCGAGCGCCGTGCCGCTGATGCGACTCGCCGGCCAGTCGCTGCACCACCACCCCGGCAAGCTCGGTCTCGTCGTTGCGGCCGAGAGCATGACCGGGATCCTGATGGGCGCATGCGCCGACGACGCCAAGGCGAAGGTTGTCGGCTCCGCGATCTTCGGCGACGGCTGCGCCGCCGCGCTGATCTCCGACGACCTCGGCGCAGGCGGGCCGGCGATCGTCTCCGCGAAGGTCCACCAGATCGCGGGCACCCTCGACGCCGTCAGCCTCGAACTGGCCGCCGCGGACAGCTACCTGCACCTCAACCGCGATCTCCCCGACGTCGCCGCCGCCGGCCTCGACGAGCTGGCCGAGAGCTTCCTGGACTCCGCCGGCCTGGACCGCACGGCGATCGACCACTGGATCGTGCATCCAGGTGGAAGGCGCATCATCGACTGCGTGCAATCCGCGCTGTCGCTCTCCGAGGAGGACGTCGCCGTCAGCCGCGACGTGCTCCGTAACCACGGCAACATCGGCACACCCTCTATCTTCTACGTCTTGCAGCAGACGATCGAGCAGAGAGAGCCCCGCCCCGGCGATCGCGGGCTGGTGGTGACCATCGGGCCCGGCATCACGGTTGGCCTGATGCTGCTGCAGTGGTGAGCCCGATCAGCGGAGCGCCGCCCCCGCCGGCATGAGACGCAACGGCCTGATCGTCCTAGCCCTGGCCGCGACCGCGTGGGTGACGGTCGCCATCGTGCTGGGCTCCGCCAGCCTCGGCCTGTCGGGCTCGAGTGCGACGATCGCGCCCAGCGGTGTCTCACCCTCGTGCCTGCCGGCCACGCTCGAACACAGCGCCACGCTGCCCGGCACGAGCGTCGACGTCTCGCCCGAGCCCGAGACCAACACGGCCAACCCGCACACCCAGATCAGCTTCCTGGGGACGAACGTGGCGAACATCCAGGAAGTCTCGGTCGTCGGCTCTGTGACCGGCTACCACTACGGTCACGTCTACGGGTACTTCCAGGGTGACGGCGGCAGCTTCGTGCCCGACACGCCGTTTGACTCTGGCGAGCGGGTGTCGGTCAGCGCCGTCCTGGGGCCGCGCGGGGAAGGACACCGCGCGAGCTTCAGCTTCCGCGTCGACACCCCCTACCCGACGAGCGTGATCCCCGAATTCCCCAACCCGTCCGCGCCGGCGGCCTTCTATCAGAGCTTCCTCTCCTGGCCCGGGATGCAGCCGCCGATCCTGAACGTGACCACGCCGGATCGAGATCCCGCCGCGGGGGACATCATGATGACCACCGGACCGGGGCCCGGGCAGTACGGGCCGCTGATCTACACCCCGCAGGGACACCTCGTGTGGTTCGAACGGCAGTCCGGCGGGACCGTCGCGGAGAATCTGCGGGTCCAGACCTACGAAGGCCAGCGCGACCTCACCTGGTGGCGGGGCAAGGTGCTCGCCGTCGGCTTCGGCCAGGGTGAAGACATCGTGATGAACAGCAACTACCAGCGGGTCGCCACGATCTCCGGCGGCAACGGCCTGCAGGCCGACCTGCACGACTTCCAGATCGCACCTGGCAACGTCGCCTACACCACCGCCTACAACGTCATCCGCTGCAACCTCTCTCCCGTGAGCGGGGCGCGCGACGGCGTGATCATCGACACGACCGTGCAGGAGATCGACATGAAGACTGGTCTCGTGCGCTGGGAATGGCATGCCCTCGACCACGTGGGCGTAAGCGAGTCCCACGCGCCCGTTCCGACCAACGCGACGCCGTGGGACTGGTTTCACCTGAACTCGGTCGATCCCCAGCCGAACGGCAACCTGCTGATCTCCGGGCGCAGCACCTGGGCCGGATATCAACTGGAAAGGGGCTCCGGCAGGATCCTGTGGCGGCTGGGCGGCACCAGCTCGAGCTTCACGATGAGACCCGGCACGCGCACCGCCTGGCAGCACGACGCGCGGATGCAGCCTGACGGGACGATCACGTTCTTCGACGACGGCTCGAACCCGCGCCAGCACTACCAGTCGCGCGGGGTGCACATCGCGATCGACACGACCCGCCACACCGCCACCCTGCTGAAGGCCTACACCCACCCGAGCGCGCTGCTCGCCGACAGCCAGGGCAACATGCAGGTCCTCTCCAGCGGCAACGTCGTGATCGGCTGGGGGGCGAATCCGTTCGTCAGCGAGTTCTCACCACACGGAGAGCTGCTGTTCGACGCTCACTTCGCGCCCGGCCTCGGCTCCTATCGCGCGTTCCGCTTCCCCTGGACGGGCCACCCGCTGCAGTCCCCGGCCGTGGTTGCCCGCGTGACGGCCACAAAAGACGAGACCGCGGTCGCCGCCAGCTGGAACGGGGCCACCGAAGTGAGCTCATGGCGGGTGCTCGCCGGTAAGAGCCCCTCCTCCCTGGCGCCCGAGGGCTCGATGCCGGACGCCAGCTTCGAGAGCTCGGTGATCCTGCCCGAAGCCTACGCCTACGCGGCGGTCCAGGCGGTGGGCTCCTCCGGGCAGGTGCTGGGCACCTCCGCGACCGTCGCAGTGCAACCGGCGCCGGGGTGATCTTCGCCGATGAGTAGCCGCCGCAACGTTGGCAGCCGGTCTTCAGTGGGTAGTTGTCTGTCGATGGAGCGCCACTACAGTTCTTGCAGATGAGCGCAGCCGCCGCAACCGCTCAGTCCCTCGGCTCCGGCTCGGCGCCCGCCGCTGCGGAGGGCAATCAAGCCCCACCGCGCCACGCGCTGCTGCTCGCCCTCTGCTGTCTGGCGCAGTTCATGGTCATCCTCGACGTCTCGATCGTCAACGTGGCGATCCCGACGATCGAGAAGAGCCTGCACTTCTCCAAGACCGACCTGCAGTGGGTCGTCAACGCCTACACGATCACGTTCGCCGGCTTTTTGATGCTCAGCGGTCGCGTCGCCGACCTGTTCGGCCAGCGCCGGACGTTCGTCACGGGGCTGCTCGTGTTCTCGCTCGCCTCACTCATCGGTGGCGCGGCACAGACACAGGAGATGCTGATCGGCGCCCGCGCGCTGCAGGGCCTGGGCGGGGCGATCATGGCGGCCGCCTCGCTGGCGGTGATCACCTCCTCGTTCGCGCCCGGTCCCGAACGCCATCGCGCGATCGGCCTGTGGGGGGCGATGAACGGGGCGGGCGGGGCGACCGGAACACTGCTGGGCGGGATCATCACCGAAGTGCTCAGCTGGCGCTGGATCCTGCTGATCAACCTGCCGATCGGCATCGCCGCCGCGCTCGTCGCGAGCGTCGTGATCGCCGAACGCAAGCGCGACACCGGCGCGCACAGCTTCGACCTGGGCGGGGCGCTGGCGATCACCGGGGGCATGCTCGCGCTCGTCTACGGGATCGTCACCGCCGGCAACGACGGCTGGGGCGCGCTCGACGCGCTCGGGCCGATCGTGCTCGGCGTGCTCCTACTGGCCGGGTTCGCCGTGATCGAGGGGCGTATCGCGACCGCGCCGCTCGTGCCGCTGCGCGTGTTCAAGGCCCGTCCGCTGCGCGTCGCCAATGGCATCGTGCTGCTGTTCAGCGCCGCCCTGTTCCCGATGTGGTATTTGACCTCGCTGTACCTGCAGGAGGTGCTGCACATGCCCCCGCTCGGCGCCGGACTCGCGTTCCTGCCGATGGCGCTGACGGTGATGGCCTGCGCGATGCGAGCCGGACCGTTGACCGCGCGTTACGGCGTTCGCTCGGTGCTCGGCTTCGGGCTGAGCACGATGGCGATCGGGATGGTGCTGTTCTTCGCCCTGGTCAGCGTTCACGGCAGCTACGGCGCGAGCGTGCTGCTCCCCGGCCTGCTCGTGTCGGTCGGCATCGGCTTCTCGGTCGTGCCCTCCACGATCGCCGCCACCGCCGGAGCCAAGCCAAACGAGGCGGGCCTCGCCTCGGGCCTGGTCAACACCTCCCGTCAGATGGGCGGAGCGCTCGGGCTGGCGATCCTCGCCTCCCTCGGCGCCCAGTACACCAGCCACTTGATCAACGCCGACTTCCAGGCGCCGCTGCTGGCTCTCACCAACGGCTTCCGCCTCGGCTACCTGCTCGGCGCCGTGTTCGTTGCCGTCGCGGCGATCGTCACGTTCGTGTTCGTTCCCAAGCTGCCCGTGCCCGCGTCCGCGCCCGCGGGGCAAGCCGACGAGGCGCCTGCCGCGCCGGTATCCGCGTCCGCGCCGCAGGCCGACAAGGCGCCTGCCGCGCCAGTATCCGCTCCGGCGGCCGCCAACGGCCATGTTTCGGTCCCGCCGGAGCCTCCTCCAAACGCACCTCCCGCACCCGTATCTACGCATCCACCTCCGGTGCATGCCCAGGCTCTATCGTCGCCCGGGCCATCCCTAACCCCGCGGCGCGCGCGCGTGACGTCGGTCGCGTTCTCGCTGACCGGCGAGGGAAGCTGGCCGGTCGCGGTAGGGTCGATGACGATCCAGGTCGCGGCAGGCGGCGAACGGGCTACACGGGAGCACTGATATGCGGGTGAGGCGAGCGATCGGCGGGGTGTCCGCCGCGTTGGCGATTGCGATGATGCTGTGCGCGTGCGGAGGCGTAGCCTCCTCGGCGAGTTCGGACGCGCTCATACCCGCGGCGGACATCAGCCTCGCCGCGGCCAACCCCGTGGCCGTCTCGCCACAGCCGGGCACCGAGGACGCTTCGCCGGCAACCCAGATCAGCTTTCTCGGGGTGGGTGGGAATAACGGCTTGCAGGTCGCCCACGTGCGCGTCATCGGCTCTCGCAGCGGCGTGCACTCCGGCCGCGTGCAGGCCTACTCGACCGGCACGGGTGCAAGCTTCCTGCTGTCGCACCCGTTCCTCGCCGGTGAGCGGGTGACGGTGCATGCTCTCGTGGGAACCGGCAGCGGTGCCCCGACTCAGGCCGCGAGCACCACCTTCACGATCGCCCACCAGGCGGCCGTCAGCCAGAGCGAGTTCCCGACCAACCCCGGCGATCCGCACGCCGTCCAGCATTACGTCTCCGCGCCGACGCTCACGCCCTCGACCGTGCGGATCACCACCCCCGCCCAGCCCGGCGCGAGCCCGGGCGACCTGTTCATGGCGCCCTATCAGGGCAAGGGCTCGCCGGGGCCGATGATCGCCGAACAGAACGGCGCGCTCGTGTGGTTTCACCCGCTGCCGGCCGGCGAGTCGGCGACCAACTTCCAGGTCCAGCAGTATCAGGGCAAGCCGGTTCTGACCTGGTGGCAGGGACGGATCCTGAAGGTCGGTTTCGGCCAGGGCGAGGACGTTCTCTACAACAGCGCCTACCAGCCCGTCGCGTACGTCAGGGCGGGCAACGGCTACAAAGCCGACCTGCACGAGATCCGGCTGACGCCTCAAGGCACAGCCTGGATCGACGTGTTCGACACCGTACACATGAACCTCTCCGGCGACCGCGGAGCGAGCAATGGCGTGCTGATGGACTCGGTCATCCAGGAGATCGACGTCAAGACGGGCCTGGTGATGTGGGAGTGGCACTCGCTCGGGCATATCGGCCTCGGCGAATCGCACAATCCGGCGCCCAACAGCAGCTATCCGTGGGACTACATCCACATCAACTCGGTCTCCCCGGGGCCGTCCGGCGAAGACGTGCTGCTGTCGGCGCGCAACAGCTGGACGCTGTACGACGTGGACATGCACAGCGGCGGCTTTCGCTGGCGCCTGGGCGATCGGCACTCGAGCTTCAAGCTCGGTCCCGGCACGCGCTTCTACTGGCAGCACGACGCCGAGTTCCAGCCCGGCGGCGACATCTCCGTGTTCGACAACGGCTCGACCCCGCCTTTGGAGAAGCAGTCGCGCGGCCTGCTGCTGGCGCCCGACCTCGCCAGTCACACCGTGACGCTGGTCAAACAGCTCGTCAACCCGACGCACACGCTGCTGGCCTCCAGTCAGGGCAACACGCTCAGCCTGCCCGGCGGCGACTGGCTGCTCGGCTACGGAGGCCTGCCGAACTTCACCGAGTTCGATGCCTCCGGCCACGTCCTGCTCGACGGGACGCTCGGCAAGAACGTGCAGGACTTCAGGACCTATCTGGCACCGTGGAGCGCACGCCCGGCGAGCGCTCCCTCGCTCGCCGTCCAGCCTGGCGCCGCCGGCACGCTGACGGTCGCGGCGAGCTGGAACGGGGCGACCGAAGTCGCCTCCTGGCAGGTGCTGGCGGGCGCCTCGCCGGCGTCGTTGGCACCCGTGGCCAGCGCCCCCAAGAGCGGCTTTCAGACGACCATCGCGGTCAGTCCCACGCCCGCGTATATCGCCGTGCAGGCGCTCAACGCCTCCGGCGCCGTGATCGGCAGCTCGTCGACGATCAAGGGCTGAACGGCCTGTCCAGCCGTGTGCGCGTCCGCTCGCGTGGCGAGAGCCCGTGTCCGTGCCGCCCAGCTCGCTGCGCGCCGGGAGTGCTCTGTGCGGCGAGCTCTCGTTCTGCCCGGCGCTGTGTGGCACGTTCGGCCGAGCGGGTGGCGATCGTGAAGTAGTCATAAAAGCCTCGCCCGTGGGCGGCGCGGAGATGCTGGGGCAGCGGCCGGCGCAGCTCTTCGACGTATGCGCGCCGCATCAGCGCCCGCAGCGAGCCCTCGATCGGACTGTTGCCGGCGCCGTTGTGCAGCTCCAGGCGGCCGCTGTGGGTGCGGTAGTCATACAGCTCGCGCTCCTGTTCGAGCGCGAGCGGTTCGATCCCTTCATCCGGCCAGCGCGAGTAGGTGGCGTACTTGGCCTGCGGGGTGCGCAGCGCGACCACGTGCAGGGGCGCGTCCGCGGCATAGGGTTCGATCGCGAACTCCGTCACGGTCTCGTCCGTGGCGTGCAGCACGTACGGGCGGCCCGGCGCCGCCGGTTCGCCGAGGATGCGCGCGAGGTCCGGCCGGTGTGCGAGGTGCGCGTAGCGGCGCTCGCGCCGCCATTCGTCCGATCCGCTGGCGATCGTCAGCAGCAGCGGCGCCACATCGACGCTCGAGGTGAGCTGGGTGCGCGCCTGTTCGGGCGCCTTGGTGAGCACGCCGCGGGGGTCCTTGACGATCAGCGGCACCTTGATCGCCTCCTCATACGCGCCCGCTCCCTTGCCGCGCAGGCCGTGCGAGGCGCCGTACTCGCCGTGGTCGGAGGTGAACACGATCACGGTGTTCGCGGCGACCCGGGGACGGCTTTCCAGGGCATCGAGGACGCGGCCGATATGTTCGTCGACCTCAAGTTGGAGCTTGATGTACAGGTCGAGCATCGGTAGCCACGCGCCCGCGACTTCCGGACCCGTGAACGGCACCGGGCCGAAGGAGGCGGCGGCGGTTTCCTGCAGCGAGCGCTGCAAGCGCGGCTTGTTGCGCTCGATCAACAGCTCGGGCGTCTCGAAGTTGGGCGGCAGCCGGTGGGCGACGCTCGGCGCCTGCATCTCGTCCGGGACGCGGTTGCTCCAGCCGTACCACCAGGCGATGTCGTGCGGGTTGACGAACGACACCGTCGTGCACCACGGCTCCGCCTCGCCGACCGTCGAGAGCCACTGCTCGAACTGTCCGGCGACGCCGGGGTCCACGCGCCAGCCCTGGCCGGGGGCCCCATCGGGAGAGGGGAAGGTGCCCCCGGCGAACCCGTAATGCTCGAGCTCGCGCTCGCCTCGGGCGGGATCCCACTTGTTATCGCCGTGCGTAAGGTGCCACTTGCCGTACCAGCGCGTGTGGTAGCCGTGTTCGCGCAGCATCGAGCCCCACGTCGGAAAGTCGGGATCCAGCGTGCTGCCACCGGTGATCATGCAGCCGGTCTGGTGTGTGTACAGCCCGGTCAGCAGCGTCGCCCGCGCCGGCGTGCAGTCGTTGGCGGCCGTGTAATGGCGGGCGAACGACACCGCGCCCTTGCTCAGGCGCCGCAGGTTCGGGGGCAGGCTGGGACCGCTCGGACCGGCGCCGAGCCATTGCGGAAAGCGCAGCTGGTCGACGACGATCACCAGGATGTTGGGGCGTTCCGGGCTCGCGGCCGCCGGTCGTCGGGTAGGTTGCGCCGCCGCCGGGGTCTGCGCCGGAGCCTCACCCGCGTCCGAGCTGTCGGTCCCGTGGGCTAGCCTGGAGATCGCAAGACCCCCTCCTGCCAGCGCGCCGCTGGCGATCAGGCCTTTCCTGACGAAGTTGCGTCTGTCGATTCTTTTGTCGATTCTCTTATCCTCGTCTGCTCTCATGGTCTATGCACGTGCTCCAATCGCCGGGCTTGCAATGTCGCTGGCGCTTGGCCTCGTCACCGGGAGCGCCCTTGCAGCGGGCGGGGCGAGCTCTGCTCCGGCCTGCGCACCAAGCACATTGAACACCTCCGCGCAGCTGGATGGCTCGGTCACCGTCTCTCCACTGCCCGGCAGCCGCGACGCGACGCCGCAGACGCAGGTCAGCTTCCTCGGCGTTCCCGCCGGAGAGTTGAGCGGCGTAACGGTCTCCGGCTCGCAGACCGGTGCGCACCGCGGACATCTGGCCGCCTACTCCCAGGGCGACGGCGCGAGCTTTCTGCCATCGCAGCCGTTCGCCGAAGGCGAGACCGTAACCGTGCACGCACGGCTGCGCTCCGCCGGCGCGACCCAATCGCTGTCCGATCAGTTCACGATCGCCCATCAGGACGCGATCAGCTCGACCCCGGAGACGATCTACCCCGGGACCCCGAGCGAGATCCAGCGCTTTCGCTCGCGCCCGGACCTGCGCCCACCGGTGCTCTCGGTGACCGCGCGGTCTCCCGCGGTCGCCCCGGGCGACGAGCTCGTCGCACCCTATGACGGGCCCGGTCAGAGCGGACCGATGATCCTCGACTCGGGCGGCGGGCTGGTCTGGTTCAAGGCGCTGGCGCATGGAACTTCGGCGACCAACTTCCAGGTGCAGGAATACGCCGGCAAGCCGGTGCTGACCTGGTGGCAAGGCGACATCTCCGTGCACGGGTTCGGATTGGGCGAAGACACGATCGCCGACACCGCCTACCAGGACATCGCCCACGTGAGGGCCGGCAACGGCGTCGAGGCGGACCTGCACGAGTTCCAGCTGACGCCCCGGGGGACGGCGCTGATCACCGCATACGATCCGATCTACTGCAACCTCTCCGGGGCCGGTGGCGCGAGCTACGGAGCGGTCACCGACGGACTGCTCCAGGAGGTCGACGTCAAGACCGGGCTGGTCATGTTCCAGTGGACGAGCCTCGATCACGTCGCGCTCACCGAGTCCTATGCGCAGGCGCGCGACTCGCGCACGAGCTTGCCGTTCGACTTCTTTCACATCAACTCGATCGATCTCGCCCAGGACGCCAGCCTGCTGATCTCGGCGCGCAACACCTGGACGGTCTATGACATCGACAGCGCCACCGGTCAGATCTCGTGGCGGCTGGGGGGTAAGCAGAGCAGCTTTACGATGGCTCCCGGTACGAACACCGCCTGGCAGCACGATCCGCGCCAGCTCGCAGACGGGACGATCAGCATCTTCGACAACGGCGCCTCACCGAAGGTTCACGGCGAATCGCGCGGGATTCTCGTCAGCCTCAACCCGCAGCAGCGGACAGCGACGCTCGCCGGCCAGCTCACTCACGGGCCCTCGGCGTTGCTTGCCGACAGTCAGGGCAATCTGCAGGCTCTGCCCAACGGGGACTGGTTTCTCGGCTGGGGTCAGATCCCAGACTTCTCCGAGCTCAGCTCCACGGGCCAGCTGCTGTTCGACGCGCACTTCCCCGCGGGCGACCAGTCCTACCGGGACTTCCGCTTCGCATGGACCGGAGCTCCGGCACACCCTCCGGCGTTTGCCGTGCAGGGCGGCACGGGCGGGGCAGCGGGCATGATCTATGCCAGCTGGAACGGGGCGACGCTAGTGGCGAGCTGGCGGGTGCTCGCGGGGCCGTCCGCGACGCGCCTGAAGACGGTCGCCGCAGGTCCGCGCACGGGCTTTGAGACGGCGATCGTCTTGCCGCGCGGGACGGCCGGGCCGTATGTGACCGTGCAGGCGCTCGATGCGAGCGGCCGCGTTCTCGGCGTCGCGCCGGCCGCCGCGCGGCTGGGTTGAGGGGCCCTATCGCGGGCAGGGGACGGCGCTTGTGGCACTCCGGTGGGTACCGTCCAGAAAGGCGATGTCGGCGCGGAACAGGAACCCCCGACGGGGACAGCGCCTGGGCACTGCGAGGCCTCGCGGATGAAACGGCACGACCTCGCCGCCCACATGCCGGTAGTAGGTCAGGCCGCGCGGGCCGATCGTCGAGCTCATGCGCGTAACGGCGATGTCCGGGCCGCCGGGCCACGTCGGGATCAGCGGAATGGCGGTGTTCAAGCGCCCGCTGAACGGGGCGCTGTCATCGAGCACCTGACCCGGGAACACCAGCTGCGCGTAGACCGGCGCGTGACCTTCGGCGTAGAAGAGCACTTCCAGGTGTTCGCTGTTCGGCGGCCCGACCAGCGCCGTGAGGCTACCCTCCTCCTCGACAGGTTCGCCTTCGGCGGGGACCGCGACGAGCGCGCTGCCGAATCCGATGCGAGCGTTCGCCGGGCAGCCGTCCGGGCCCTGTTCGAGCAGGACGGCGGGCATGCAGTTGGCCAGCCCGAGCGTGCTCGTGGCCAGGCCCAGTCCGCCCGGCAGGTGCAGATCGACGTCGACCACCGGCGAGGGGGCCTTGTCCGGGATCGTGCTGTGAACCTGGAAGCCGAACTCGATCGTCGTGCGCGCGCCCAGCCGGTCGGGATTGAGGCTGGCTTCCAGCGTGACCGTCTGCGCGGCTCGCGCCGTGACCGGCAGGCATGCGCACAGCGCGAGCGCGGCGAGGAGGAGGGTTGGAAGACCTGTTCTGCTGCGCATGTCGTGGTTCGGTGGACGCGCCGCCGGAACCCGCCCGCTACAGGTGGATCTTGCCGTGGACGTGCACCGTGAGAGCGAACGTTTCGCGGTTGATGACTCCGCTGATCCCGACGCCCGTTCCCGACGCGTGCGCGTAGTTGCCGGTCCCACTCGTGATCGCGATCGTCCCGCCGAAGTACCCATCGGCGCCTTGCTGCTCAAACCGCGCGGCGCCCTTGCCGGTGACCGAGCCGCCGTTGGGCTTGACCGTGAACGTGGCCGTCACCCGGTTGGCTGACAAGATCGTCAGGCGGACCGTGATCGAGCAGTTGAATGTGCCGGTGGCGTGGCCCTGCTCGACGATCGTGGTCCCCGGTTCGCCGACACTGTGCAGATGGCCCGTCTCCTGCAGGTTGACTTCCCGCGCCGCCACCGCCACCGGACCGCCGTGCTCGGCGGGTGTCGTGGCGCTCGCCGCCCGCGAGGCCGGCGCCTGGGCCGCCCCGGGACCGAGGGCCAGTGCGCCGATCGCGGCCCACGGCAGGGCTCTTGCGAGCTTGTGCACGGCGCGACGGGATGCGGTGCGGATGGGCCACACGCGTCCTCGGGCCGCTCGCTCTGCTGCGATACGCCAATACGCTTGCCCATCGCCTCCTCGGGCGACGCGGAAGCCTGATATCGGATGTCGACGGAGTTCCACTATCGAGTACAACAGTCTACAGTTGTATGTTCCGATGATCAGGATGTGTTTCCGACTCCGTACTCTACCCGCAAGAGCGGATCGCTTTGGCGCGCGTTGCGTGGACGGCGGTCTGGGCTAGTGTGGCCAGCGTCAGAGTAGCCAGGGCTCGCTAGTGAAAGGGTTTGTATGCCGACACCGACCGAAGACTTGATCGTCCGCTTCTACGGCGCGTTCGCGGATAGCGATGGAGCCGGGATGGCTGCCTGCTATGCGCCGGATGCGACCTTCTCAGACCCCGTATTCCAGGGACTTGACGCTCGAGAGGCTGGCGGGATGTGGCGCATGTTGACCGGTCAGGCGACGGACTTGCGCATCGAGTTGCTCGATCACGACTGCGACGATGCGCGCGGCTCGGCTCACTGGCGGGCTCACTATACGTTCTCCCAGACGGGCCGGCCGGTCGTCAACGAAGTCCATGCGTCATTTCGCTTCGACGATGGGCTGATCGCCGAGCACATCGATGAGTTCGACTTCTACCGCTGGGCCAGGCAGGCTCTGGGAGCCCAGGGGCTGATCCTCGGCTGGACCCCGTTTCTTCACTCTGCCGTGCGCCGTCGCGCCCGAGGCTCGCTGGAGCAGTTTCTGTCTCGAGAGAGCTGAGCCTCAGATAGGCGCGGTGCGTTCGCGACGAGCCGGCCACTTCCCATCCGCTAAGACAGGAGCTAGTCCATGAGCAAGTCCCGCGCAGGGCGCGCAAACGAGACGTTGATTGCCTCCGGTTTGATCGAGCTTGCGCTCGGCGCTCTGTCCGGGTGGCCGTATGCGCTTGCGGTCGACGATCCCGACGCGGCGCGGCGGCTTGGCGTTCGCTCGGTGGGGCGGCTGCGGCAGTGGCATCTCGACCTGATCGCGCTCGGGAGTCTGACGGTGCTGGTCGGTAGCGCGGTGCCTGATTTGCCGCGGCGGGTGGCCTGGCCCCTGGCACTCGGGGCGTGGACGAACGCGAACGCGTTCGGGGTGCTCGCCTTGCGGCCGGAGCTCAAGGAGCATCCGGTCTATAAGGCTTCGGTGGTTGCTTCGTTTGCGACCGTCAGCTGGGGTTGCTGCGGGCTGGCGGCGGTCGGGGTCAGGCGACGTATTCGAGCACGGCCAAATGCGATGTAAGGGAGACTTTGTGTGGGGTAGCCGTCCTGCGGGGCTGTGCAACTCACCACTCAAGATCCGCCGCAGGCCTGTAAAGCGCTCGTAGCACCGAAGAGCTTGGGTAGGTGCATGGGCTGCTCAAGATCAACTTGAGTCGTCGTCTGCTGCAGGTCGCAACGATGAAGAGGCACAGCCCTGAACAGGAATGACCGCAGCGTCCGGTTCCTCCTGAGCGGTAGCCGGATAGATCGGATCGTCACCGGCGAGTCTTCTCACGGTCGCGTCACGCGGCCGAGGAGGCCGCGATAAGCGCCTCCGAGCCGTGCATGCTCCCATCCCCCTCGAGCACGACCTTCAGCGCCCCGGTGCTCGCAGCGTCGGCGAACGTGTCATAGGCGTCGGTCGGATCGATGATCGTCGGGTCATTCACGGTGTCCCAGCCGCGCTGGCCGGGACCGTGATAAGCAAGAGCCTTCATGTCAGGCGCCGGCGACGGCTGGGCGTCGGCCTCTGAGGTTCACCTGCCAGTTGGCCAGCGGAAGCAGGAACAGAATGCCGCCCAATGCGATCAGGATGAAGCCAGCGAGGGTGGCGATGGTGCCGACCAGCGACCAGCCCCAGGCGTTGAGCAACAGGCCGCGCAGGGTCTCGCCCTGGAACAGCGTAGCCTTCTCTTCGGCCAGTTTTGCGTTCTTCGGCGCGGTCAGCGCCGCGGCGCTGACCTGGGCGTATGTCTGGCCACCGGCGACCTTGGAAAGGTGCACGTTGATGAAGTTGTTGGCGTACGCCTTCGCCTGAGCGCCGTTCACGAGCTGCTGGCCCGCGTATTGCTTGACGCCGGGCAGAAGCTCCGGACTGGTTGCGGCCGGGAAGAAGATCTTCTGCGGGACGAGCTGGTCGTGGACGACCTGTTTGTCGTAGCTACCTCCCACGACGGCGATGATGCCGATGATCATGACCCCCGCCGCGGCCACGGTGGCGATCGATGTCAGGCCGGTCAGTTTTGCCAGCAGCGGGCTTCGCGGCGCGTGATCGAGATGCGGGTCTTGGTGCAGCCCATTGGATACGGGCTCGGCGATGTTGGGGGGCGTTACGCCGTTGCCAGTTGTCGCGGCGGACGGATGGGGCATGACTGAGCTGGGCACGATGGGCCTCGATTCGATGGGTGTGCGCCTGAGCGCATGAGTGCCAGCGACCTGAGCTGCACCGCGGACCTGAACAACATAGCATGAAATCTATGTCTATGAAATAGGAATCAAGATACGCTAGTCTTGATACATGACCGAGGACACGACTCACCGCTGGAAGTTCCTGACCAACCACGCTCAGGTTCTCGCCTGCATCGCTCACGATCCAGGCGTGCTTCTACGCGAGATCAGCGAGCGAGTCGGGATTACCGAACGCGCCGCCCATCGGATCGTCACCGAGCTCGCGAACGGCGGCTACATCACGAGAGAACGCGACGGACGACGCAACCACTACACGATCCAATCCGGCCTTCCGCTTCCTGACCGCCTCGGCCGCGTGCAGCGGATCAGCGACCTGCTCACAATTCTCATCGGCACGACGGATGAGTTCCCGGATACGTTGGTCTCGCCGGCGGCCAAGAGTGACAAGGTCGGCCTGTAGGCGTGGCCATCGATCGTCACCCCCGAGGACAGTCCCCTGGCGATCTTTGGATCGTCGGCGAGCAGCGCCGTCGCAGAGTTGCTTGCCCGCGCGAACGTCAGGACGATCGGCTCCGCCTACGCCGAGGTCCCCAGCTCCCGCGAAGTGGTGATCATCCCCGGCGAACGGCGCCTCGAGGTGGATCGGGTGGTTGCGCTGCCCGAGCTCTTCGGTCCCGTCGTGCGCGGCATGCCGCTCGGCGAACATGGCTTCATCCGGGTGGACCCGTACTGCCGGGTACCCGATGTCGAGCGCATCTACGCAGCCGGCGACGCGACCGACTTCCCCATCAAGCACGGTGGCATCAGCTCACAGCAGGCCGACGTTGCCGCACAGTCGATCGCGGCCCTAGCCGGAGCTTCCGTGACGCCCGAGCGCTTTGACCCAGTGATCCACGGCATGCTGCTGACCAGCGAGGAGCCGCTATACCTCACCGTGCACATCGTCGGAGGACAGGGGTTCAGCTCGGAGATCGCCGACACACCTACCTGGTCGCCGCCGAGCAAGATCGCCGCCGAGCAAGATCGCCGCGAAATACCTGGCGCCGTACCTGGAGGAGCGCGACCGCGAGGGCGCCTCGACATAGGGCGAGCCGGGACGGCTCCTCGAGCGTCCCGGAAACCGCGCCTTTTCGTTCGTCACCGAGGTTTGGGCTTCTTCTCCCGCCGCTCTCGTGCCTCATGCTTGAGCTGGGCTTGCTTTCCGGCTATCTCAGCGGTGTGCTCGGCTCGACGCTCCTGGGCGATGCTACGTGATCTGGCGGCGTTGGCAATGTGATCCTTGCGCTGCTGTTGTGGTTCCATGCGACCTCCTTGTAGAACAGTCACTCTACGCGCACACACAACACTCACACGACGGGCGGGACTCGCTGACGCGGACGATGAGGCCATGCACGCTCTACTTGGGCGTGGCCTGCAGGTGCGATTTCCGAGCCGCAGACGCTCTCGAGGGCTGATCGGCTAGGCCTTGCTTTGTTGCCCCGGAGGGTCATCGACGTGACCGTGCCGCGCCGCTATCGCACCACCGCCCGGTACCGGCGCTCCACCGGCTGCATCCTCGCGACTGGCAGATGAGCAGGCCGGGCGACTGCGGGGACTGCCGATCGTGACGCCACTGAGGGCGATCCTCGATGGGATCGAGGTCATCGCGGACACGGAGTTTCAACAGCGCGCACGCCGACAGCTCGGAGATGTTGCCTTCGCTGTCGGGGCATGAGGCCAAAGCGAGAGCCATCATCGACTAGCCTGCGTGTTTCGCGTGGAAGGGTGGCAGAGCGGTTGAATGCACCGGTCTTGAAAACCGGCAGGCGGGCAACCCCCGTCTCGGGAGTTCGAATCTCCCCCCTTCCGTTTTCGTCGATACTTGTGGCTCTGGGCGAGTGCTTGATGCTCTCGCCCAGCACATGCGTACACTGGAGCACATCTTAAACGCCACATTGTGGAAAACCTGAAGGCGACGCCGAAGCAAATCAACATACATCCCCTCACAGGTAACTACCCGCCACCTCCGGGATACGCGGACGAGATCATGTACGTGATCACTGTCGGGCACGATGTGCACAACCGCCGGAACTGACGGCGCGATTCCTCCTCCAGAGTTGAAAATCGCTGCTCACAGTTCTGGGTGAAGTGCTTTCAGTCGGCAAGCGGCATATGCCTCGATCTAACAGCAGCAACCGGTTGTCAGAAGCACGGGATAACAGGTCTTGTGGGCCGCTCATCTCAGAGCCTCAGCCGCGAGCAGCGAGTCGATGCGCCGGACGATGTCATTGCGGATCGCACGGACCTCGTCAAGCGGACGTCCCCTAGGGTCGGGGAGGTCCCAGTCGATGTAGCGCTTGCCGGGAATGTAGGGGCACTCATCGCCGCAGCCCATCGTTACGACGACATCCGCTTGCTCTGCGAGCTCTCGTGTGAGGAGCTGAGGCCGCCGATCGGATAGGTCGAGGCCGATCTCGCGCATCACCTCGATTACCTCCGGGTGCACCCGGTCCGCCGGTGTCGTGCCGGCGGAGAGGGAGGAATGGCTCGCGGCGGCCTCGCGCTCGAAGAGCGCTTGGCTCATCTGCGAGCGTCCGGCGTTATGCAGGCAGACGAACAGGACGCTCGTCATCGGCGGCCACTCTCTCGGTTGATTGGGGCAGCGGAGGCGACAAGCGACTTGGGGCCGCGCACGAGCTCGTATGTGAACACTCCGATGGCGGCGCCGATTACCGGGCCGATCACGTAGACCCAGAAGCTGCTCCAAGTACCGGAGGCCAAGGCGGGGCCGAAGGAGCGCGCGGGGTTCATCGAGGCGCCGGTGATCGGGCCGCCGAACAGCGCATCGAGTCCCACTGTCCCACCGATTGCGATAGCGGCGGCGGCCCCTACCGCGCGTGTGTCGGTGGCAACGGCGGTGATGACGAACATCAGGAAGGCCGTCAGGACGATCTCATAGGCCACGGCGGTCCCCCTGCTTACGCTCGGAAGCGTTGCGCCGAGGTGCGCGGGCTTGCTCGTCCACGCGGCAAGCAGCAGAAGAGCAGCCCCAGTCGCCCCGATGAGCTGCGCTGAGATGTATGCCAGCGCGTCTCGTACCGGGAAGTGCCGGGCGAGCGTGAACGCGATCGTGACGCTCGGGTTGTAATGCGCACCGGAGAGATGTCCGCCCGCGTAGATCATCACCATGATCACCAGGCCGAACACGAGACTCACACCGACGTCGCCGATCGAGCCGGCGTGGGTCGTGTTGGTGATGATTGCTCCACACCCAGCGGTCACGAGCGCGAAGGCGCCGATCGCCTCCATGAATGCGCGCCGGGCGAGGTTGGGACGTCCGGTGGTGGGCGCATCGTCGGTGGGCATGACGCCCAGATCGTATTACATTGATAGATATGAGTGTTATTGATATAAGTAGATTGATGTCCGTCGATCTGGAGCTCGCCCCCAAGCAGAAGCGCGCGGCCGGCGAACGCTGCTGTGAGCCTGTCGCCTACCCCGACGTTCAGCGCGACCACGCGCTGCGGATGGCCGAGGTCGCCAAGGCCCTCGGTGACCCGATCCGCCTGCAACTCGTGGACGTCCTGCGCGGGCACGCCGGGAAGGTCTGCGTCTGCGAGCTCGTACCGCTGTTCGACATCTCTCAACCGACGCTCTCCCATCACCTGAAGAAGCTCCGCGACGCAGGGATCGTGGACTCCGAGCGGACAGGGCTGTGGGCCTACTACTACGTCATCCCCGACGCACTGAAGGAGCTATCCGCTTGGCTGAGCTGACGCTGCTGGCCGTCATGCGGGGCTTGGATCAAGATCGCCCGTTCGACCTGTTTAGTCACCTTCTGAGGAGTCAGATGCTACGCGGAGGATACGCCGGTGCGGGCGGGGCGGGCATGACCATGCTGCGGACCAACCTGGCGTTTGCGGGTAGGCAGGCGCGCAAAGATCGACGCCGAGGCGCGCGAGATAGTGGCTGCTCGGCGCGCGCGACCTCCGGGCAGCCTCTAAACTTGCCGGACCTCCAGGAGAGGTGGCCGAGTGGCTGAAGGCACTCGCCTGCTAAGCGAGTATGGGGGTTAAACTCCATCGCGGGTTCGAATCCCGCCCTCTCCGTTTCGCTCAGGCCCTGTAAACACTGGGCTTCTGGCGAAAACGGCGGGAGCGGCCATCGCCCTCAAGGTTCGACGCCGGGCGCGATATGGAAGCGTTTTGGAAGCGACGAGGAGCCAGAAAGCTAGTCGTGACATTCGGCCAAGGCGAGCAGGTCCGACGGCTTCACGCCGAGGGCTTGGGCCAACCGCGCGAGCGTCGTGACGCTGGGTTGTCGCTCGGCGCGCTCGATGCCGCCGATGTAGTTGCGATGGACGCCGCTCTCAAGCCCGAGGCGCTCCTGGGACACTCCGAGTTCGTCACGTCGGTTGCGGATGGCCGCACCGAGCCCGACGAGGAGTGGATCACACTGTGCCACGACGGAGCACGATGCAGCCCATCCGTGTTAGCTTCTACAGCCTAATCGTGTTGGCTACATTTCAGCAACCCGACCGCGCCTCGTTCGCCGCGGGCGCTACCGGCCGATCTCGGGACCCTTGGGCTGCTCCGTCGGCGGGATGAGTCGGAGACTTGTAGCTCTGGTGTTCGTCGTGCTTGGCGCGCTCGCCGGCGCTACGGCACCAACCGCGGCCGCAGACACTCTCACGATCACGCCTCCCTCGGATGCAACAGCCGAAACTGCCGTTCCTGTCGTGTTGAGCGGCGAACGCAGTGAAGCTACTCGTTATCAGTTTGGCGTGGATGTCTATGCAGTGAGCGGTGCTTCGACGTGCAATGCATCATCAGCACTGGCGAGCGTCGAATACTCGGGTCCGCATGCATGGGCGCAGGTACCGTTTGACTCCACGGCGCCATTTAGCGTCACGGCCAACCTGTTCGTCGAACGCCCGGGTACATATCTGCTGTGCGGCTACTTCGGCCAGCTCGTGAGCTCTGTCTCGATGGCAGTGGGTTCCTCGGCCAAGGAAGCCGCTGAACAGACAGCGGCAAGGGCGAAAGAAGCGGCTGAACAGGCAGCAGCGAGGGCGAGAGAAGCTGCCGAACGTGCCCCTGCAACGCGCCTTGAAGTCAAGCTGCGCTCGCATCACGGCGGGTTCTACGGTGAACCCGGTCACACGGACATCTTCATCACGGCTACGCCGTATGCCCACCTTGCGTTTACGGCCGACCACGGCCTGGGGAAGAAGCATTGGCGCCAGCCAGGAGGCAAAGCGGGAGAAGACGAAGAAGAAGCCAACGAAGGAGAAGTGGGGCACATCATCATCCGGTGGTCGTGCCGCCACCCCGGCGAGACGGTCCACTACTCAGTGCAGGCGCTAGGGGGGTCGGGTTCGCCCCTCGTGCGCAGAGAGCACTTCAAGGAGCCGCTCAGTCGCCAGTGGTGCGCTGCCGCCAAGCGCAGGGAGCAACGCGAAGCGACCGAGGAACGCCAGCACCAAGCCGAAGAACGTCGAGAAGAAGCTGCACAACGCCGACATGCGGTCGAACACTTCGAAACCAACTGCCGGGCTATCGGTGGGACGCCGGTAGAAATAAGCACCAGCGAAGGCCGTCAGGTTGTATGTCGCAGCAAGAACGGCGGCATCATTCCCGTGCCGACGTAGGTAGCGTCCGGCCCCTTGCGCACCCAGAGTGCGTTCTTCGCGCGTAGGGGCTTAATGGCCTTTCTCCCAAGAACTCGCCGTACCCAGGCGAAGGGCGTCGCGCTGAGCGCAGCGCAGCAAGGCATCCTGTCGGCACGGCAGAATCCGCCGTGAAGGAGATATGGGAACGGTGACGACATCAGCGCGGGCCGAAGCCTCGCGGCGGAATGGGCGCCGGAGCCGAGGACCGATCACAACCGAGGGCAAGATGCGCTCATCTCGCAACGCCGCCCGGCACGGCATCTTGACCGCAAACGTGTGTGCGGGCGATACGCCGGAGCAGCAAGAGGCGTTCGTGGGACTGCTCAATCAGCTCGGCGGCGAACTCCGCCCATCGGGAATCCTTGAGTCACTCATCGTGGAACGTATCGCCGCTGCGCTGTGGCGGACCCGTCGAGTGCTCGACTTCGAGGCCGGCAGCGCGCTTGAGCGCGACAGCGCCCCGACGCAGTCGCTCGATCGCCTGTTGCATGACCTCTCTACGGACCCCTCCCCCGATCCCGAGGCTCACGAGCGAGGACAGGCATTGTCACGATCGCTGGCACCAGAGGGCGCGCTCGACCTAGCCATGCGATACGAGGCGCACTTGACCCGCGAGCTGGGCCGGCTGCTCGCCCAGCTCGAGCAGGCGCGCCGGCTATGCGCGCTCATGCCGAGTGAGCGCGTTCCCGACTGACCCGCACGCCATGCTTGGGGCGTCGGGTTCGTTTCGTAAAACAGGCTCAGCTCCGGGCGACCCGATGGCTGTCGACTCTCGATCAGCTACGGCCGGTCACGACGACCTGAGCGAGCTTGCGTGCTTGCCCCAGCGTTGACCGAGGCGCCGCAGCTCCACCTCACTCACCACGATGTCGCTTGGTGGAGACATGAGCGCCCGCACCGCAGCCTGCGTTTCGAGGACCTTCCCCAGACGCTCGGCGGCAAGTGCTTGAGTGTCGTCGCTCTGAATGCCGCTGGCGGGATCACCACGCATCGCAGCGGCGACCTTATTGGGGATCTCTTGAGCGGTAGAGCCGGCTCGCGCCGCCTTGCGGGCAAGCGACTCCCGCGTCGCCGCGAGCTTGGCTTCGGCCTGGCTTCGCCGTGACGCGGCGCGGCCAATCCGCCAAGCCTCACTGCTAGAAGGCACGGGCGGCGGCTCGACTCCTAGTCTCCGCTGTAGCCCGACCCACCGCAGCGACCATTCACGGGCTGTCGTCGGCGGTATGGCGAGGCCATAGAGCGCCGACACGAAGCTCGCTGCCTGCTTCAATGTCTGCCCGCCCTGACGGTTGGCGACGACCAGCGCACCGACGCCAACATCGTGCAGCACCAAGAATCGTCGGCGAGACAGAGCGTCACGGTCACGCTTACGTCGTGGCGCCGGCCGATCGAAGCGGGCCATCGCCTCGACGGTCACATTCACCAGCCGTTCGGCTGAGGCGATGTCCGGTGCGCCGGCAGAGCGCGCCACGACCACAGCACAGCGCCAACCGTGATCGGCAAGCGCCTCATCTGGCGTTCGCATGCCGTTCGCGCGACCACAATTCCGTTCTGGTCGGTGCGGGACGCTCGGAGGCATGACAACCACAAGCATCACCGCCGGTGCGGACGTGGCGGAGCGCCTTCGCTCTCGCCGACTCGCCCTCAATCTCACCCAACGCCAACTTGCAGCCGCAGCCGAGTGCTCGCTTACTTGGCTCGCGAACATCGAGGCTGGATGCGTGCCGTCACGGTCGACGGCTATAGGCCGCATCCATGCAGCCCTCGATGCGGCTGAGCAATCAAGTGGTGCAGGTCCATGAACAGCCAACGCCGCCCGGAGGCGGCGCCAGCACTGGTCGAACAGAAGGATAGTGAGTCCGGCGGCGGCACTTACGTGTTGGGTTATGGCCGATTCGTCCGTGTTGGGATGCTCTCGTGAGTTGGCGCGTAACAGTCCGAGGTGTCCACCCGACTGATGCCTTTGGGGCGCGCTGGACGGTGGAGGCTGTGGCTGGCAGTCTCACGATGGCAGTGTACGCCGACGTGACTCGTGGCGGCACCGTATGGTCTCTCCAGTCGGATGACTTCATGGGCACGAGCGGCTACGCTGACCTCGACGCGCAGGTCATCGAGCACATTCACCAAGTGCTCGTCCACAGAGAGGTCGTCCGCCAAATAGACACGATCGAGGCGACGACTCGATGACCAGTTCACCGATCCGCTTCCTCGACGTGGCGGGCATGGCCGCCAAGGCTCCGCCGCCGGTTCCGTGGCTCGCGCCGCCCGTCCTGCCGCGTGCAGCACTTACCGCTCTCTACGCACCGGGTGGCGATGGAAAGTCGCTGCTTTCGATGGCGCTTACCGCTGCGATCGCCCACGGGAGCGATCTGGCGGGTATCGAATGCAAGCCCGGTACGACGATCTACCTCGACGCAGAGAACGGCGAGTGGGAGATACACCGCCGCGTCCACACGCTCGGGTTGCCGTCGTCGGGTGTGCGGATGGCCGACGCCAGCGGCCTCGACTTGCGCCGCGATATATCCGCGATCGAGGCCGTCGTGAACGAGGCGAACCCGGACCTGCTCGTGCTTGACTCGTTCCGCTCGATGACGCCAGGGATGGACGAGAACGACACCGGCCAGACGGCCCGTGCCCTCGATCCGCTGCGCCGATTGGCTCACGAGTCCGGGACCGTGATCCTCCTTATCCACCATGCGAATAAGGCCGGTCGGGACTTCCGGGGCGCCAGCTCGATCCGCGACGCCGTGGACGTGTTGTGGCACCTTGGTCGCCAGGAGGATGACCCCGACCCGCGGCGGCGGTTCCTGAGCTGCCGCAAGATGCGCGTAGCGGCTGAGCCCGAGCGGCTATGGCTTCGCTTGGAGGTTGACCGGGGACGTGTCCTGATCGACCGAGCCGAACCGCCCGAGGAGCAGGACCGGCCTGTCACGCAGCCCGTCCGGGCGAAGCTCAGCGACGAAATCTTCGCAAGCATGGACGACCGCCCTCTACGCCTCGCTGCCATCGCCGAGCTGGTCGGGCGGGGGGCAAAGGATGGCAGCGTCCGCAACGCGCTCGCCGCGCTCGTCGCGGACGGCCTGCTCACCCGCCAGGGCAACGACTACGTGAAGATGCAAACGGTGCAGAGCGACAGTTTGCACCTTTGCACCAGGCCAGGAACGCAGGTGCAAGGCGCAGGCGCCCTTAACGGGACTGCACGTTTGCACCCTCCAGCCGACGCACTTGACGCGGACGCCGAACTCGCGCGCCTCGCCGCTAAGGGACTCGCGTGATGAACACCGCCGGTGCCGAACTAGCAAGTCTCATCATCGACGCCACGCGCAGCGACGCCGATCTCGCCGCCGACCTTGCCGCCGTCCTACGTCCGCACCTGCACCCCGAGCAGCCTGCCACCGCCGGCTGGATGACGAGCCGCGAGGCTGCCACCTATCTCGGGCTCACACTCCCCGCGCTGCACCGGCTCACGGCGGCCCGCGCCGTTCCGTTTGAGCAGGATTCGCCCGGCGGGAAGTGCTGGTTCAATCGAGCCGATCTGAACGCCTGGCGTCGGGGCGGTGGCGCACGCTCCAATCATCACAGGGCCGCGTGAGATGCTTCCAAGCTGCTTCCACACCTACAGAAACCCGCGGATTTGCAAGAGATTTGCCCTCACGTCTTGCTTTGCCAGTATGGGGTCTGTAGACTTGCAGCAACGACAAAAAGCGCCCCCGCGCGACTGCAATCGCCGGGGGCATGGCCCAGGAGGTATGACTCCATGAGCAAGACGAACGCTACTGCTCGGCGCGTGCGCGTCGAGCGCAACATCTACCGTCGGCAGGATGCTGGTGGCCATACCGTCCACGAAGTCGGCTACCGCGACTCCGCTGGTCGGCAGCGCTGGCGCACTGTGGATGGCGGGATCACCGCGGCCCGTGCCGCGCGCGACGACGTTCTCGGGCGTAAGGGACGTGGCGAGCGCGTCCAGCCGAACCCGCGGCTGCGATTTGGCGAGGCCGCCGACGCATGGCTCGTCGGGCAGGTCGCCGAACTCCGGCCGGCGACGCGGGCGATCTACAGCAACGCCATCGAGACCCATCTTCGCCCACGTTGGGGACGGCGGCGGCTCGACACGATCACGGTCGAGGATGTCGCCGGGCTCGTGCGTGAACTGCGGGAGGAAGGCAAGGCCGAGTGGACGATCGCCGGTGTCGTCAAGGCGGCGAATCGGGCCTTCAAGTTCGCCAAGCGCCGCATGAACTGGCACGGTCAAAACCCTGTGCTGGAACTGGAGAAGAGTGAGCGCCCGAAGGTGTCCGCCGCCGCGAGGCGGCCGATCTTCGTGGGCGCTCAGCTCGCGCAAACGCTCACGGCTGCTCGTGAGCCCTACAAGACTCTGTTCGCCGTCGGATCGGTCACAGGTGCGCGCCTGAGCGAGTGCCTGGGGCTCGTGTGGGCTGATGTGTCGCTTGACGACCTCGACGCGGCGGAGGTGCGCTTCGAGTACCAAGTCGATCGCCAAGGCCGGCGACAGCCGCTCAAGACCGACGAGTCACGGCGCACCGTGGAGATTCCGCGACGGCTCGCAGTCATGCTCGTGGCGCACGAGCTGAGGAGCGACGACACGAGCCCGAGCGCGTTTGTATTCGCCACGCGCTCGGGAGCGGCGATCCAGCAGCGCAACGTAGGTGCCGCGTTGCGGCGTGCGCAGGAGCAGGCCACCGACAAGCGTGGACGGCGGATGTTCCCCATCCTGCATGAGCGTGACGAGCGCGGGCGCCGGCTGGCCGTACCGCGCGGCTCGGTGCCGAGCTTTCACGGCTTCCGCCACACCGCGGCGAGCGAGGCCATCGCCGCCGGCGAGTCCGCCGAGGAGGTCTCCTGGCAGCTCGGACACAAGAGCAGCCTCGTCACGCGCGCGGTCTACGTGCAGGAGGTCAAGAGCGCCGAGCGCACCGCACGTCGACGCGCTCGCATGGAGGCCCACTACGGGCCCGTCTTGGCAGCGGCTAACGGCAGCGGAGGGCAGCAGGCAACCGATTGCTCGACGGCCGAAGTGCTCGACTTCGAGAGGGTCCCTCGTGGGTAGCTGAGTGGGAATGGGATAGCGCGGCTCAATACAGGTTCACAGACTCCTCCTGTTCGTCCATGTAGGAGTACCAGGCCCGGCTGCGGGTCTACCTCGCTTTGCTGCGGTCTCGAAGACGTGCTAAGGAGTCGTGGCTGCCTATGGACGCTGCCCCCGTTAGCCGATAGGCTGGATCATATGGAGCCGCTCTACAAGTCACTGATGGTCCAACTCGGACCGCAGCCCAAGCAGATGCCACCCGAGCCGCTAAAGAGCGCGGACCTACAGGCGATCTTCTCCGAGGTGATCGACAAGTACCCGTACCAGTCGTTCGGGTTCACGCCTGACCAGCGCGGCGCGATCTTCCATAATGGGCCCGAGGACGCCGTCGAACTCCGTCCCGCTCAGTTCCAGATCCAAGCCAAGCTCGACGGGCAGGAACCGCTCGGTGGGGAAACGGCAGCGAAGAAGGTGATGCGCATCCTGAGGATCGCGTGTACCCGTCTTGAGATGGAGGCCTTCCTCCAGGCTGTGATCGCCATTGTCGCGCTCGCAGCGGTGCCCGGCGAGAACCCGGACGCAAAGGAGTTCGTCGGCGAGCATCTCATGGCTGATGGCAACCAGCCCAACATTCTTGGCCCTCGCTACTTCGGGGGCGGAGTCAAGTTCCGCAACATCGAGAACGACAACTCCGGCGAGGACAACCTGTCTGTCGAGCCATATGTGCAGGACAACAAGTACGTCTACATCGAACACCAGGTCGTGCGAGTTGCGGTGCAGCACGCGATTGAGCTCGACAATCTGTCCAGTTTGATCACGGAGGCCTTCGAGTTCTGCGCAGGACCGACGATGAAACTACTCACACCATAGGAGAGAGCATGCAAACGAGTGGGATAGCCGAAGTCGAAACCCGGAAGATCTCATCAGCGCCGATGCTCAGCCTGTCCGTGATCCCTCACTCGAAGCGTTCGTTTTCGTCCCTCCTCGACAGCGGGCAGGACGAATTGACGTGCGATGACGACCCCGGCATGGTCGTGCTGTCGCCGTTTGCGAACGTCACCGCAGAGATGTGGCGCCGGATCGAGGAGCCGCGAATCGTCTGGCTGCGCGACGAGCTCGTTGACGCGCCCCCCGTAGCAGACATGAGCGAGTGGTCGAGTGACCTCGATGACGAGGCGCAGGCGATCCACGGCGATCTGATGGACGCAAGCCACCGCGCGCTGGGCGACGACTAAAAGACGCGACCCGCGAGCGACGCGGTGTCCGCGTTCCCGAACAAATTTCCGCGGCGCGGCGAGATCTACTGGGCTCCAGCGGCGACGAAGATCCGGCCGGTGCTGATCGTCTCGGGCGAACACGGCAACCAGTACGCCGGGTCTGTCATCGTGGCCGTGATCACCACGAAAGTCGCGAGCAAGCTGTTCCCGGTGAACGTCTTCCTTGCAGCGAACGATCCGCGGCCTGAAGCGGGCGAAGTTCGTTGCCGTAGCCTCTACGAGCTGCCCAAGGACGAGCTCAAGGACTACAGGTTCACCCTGTCTCCAGCCAAGATGGAGGAAGTCGATGCAGCACTCCTAGTCGCGCTCGGCCTGTGAGGCCACGACCACACGTCGCCAGTAGTTGCTATCTATCGACCTGCCTCTGGAAGCGGTGTGGAAGCGACAGACCGCAGCAGACGGGCAGCCGGAGGCTTCGCTCGGCATGATGCAACGGCTGATCTATCTGGTTTCGAGGTAGGCCGTCACAGGCGACAGCAGCCCACAGCCGCTAAGCGAGTATGGGGGTTAAACTCGATCGCGGGTTCGAATCCCGCCCTCTCCGTTGACCAGGTCGGCTCTGACAAGCCAACGAAGAGCAACTGATCACCGGGCCTATGCAGCTCCCGGAGCTCGATGCTCGCTCAGCGCTCAGCAGGTGATCAGCTGCTGAGATGCTCTCTTGGCCGCGCTCTAGGACACCGCTAGGGGCGTGCCTCGAGGATCAGGTTGAACGGCGTCTCGGCCGCGCGGCGAACGCGCGTGAATCCGCCTTCTTTGAGCACCTCGGTCAGGCGCGCCTCCCCGGCCTGGGCTCCCAGCGCGAGGCCCACCTCTTGGGCGAGCGAGGCGGGCGTGCAGATGACGGTCGAGGCGCCGTAGAAGACGCGCCCGACCGGGTTGAGGTTCTCCTCGACACGGTCGCCGGCGAACGGCTCGACGATCATCCAGGTGCCGTCGGGGTCCAGCGTCTCCCGTACGTGGGCGGAGGCCCCGACCGGGTCGCCCATGTCGTGCAGGCAGTCGAACACACAGACCAGGTCGTAGTCGCTGCCCGGGTAGTCCTTGGCGGAGGCCACCGCGAAGGTGATGCGATCCTCGACACCGGCTTCCCTGGCCGCCTCACGCGCGCGCTCGATCGAAGCGTCGTGGTAGTCGAAGCCGAAGAACTGGGAGTTCGGAAACGCCGCCGCCATGATGACCGTCGACGCTCCGTGTCCGCAGCCGATATCGGCGACCCTGGCGCCCCGTTCGAGCTTCTCCTGCACGCCGTCCAGAGCCGGGATCCACTCGGCGACGAGGTTGGCGCGATAGCCGGGCCGGAAGAATCGCTCGGTGCCGCGGAACAGGCGGTGGTCGTGCTCGTGCCAACCCATCCCATTGCCGCTGCGAAACGCCTCGACGATCTGGTCTTCGTCGGCATACAGCGATGCGATCGAGTCATACACGCCAAGGATGTAGAACGGGCTGTCCTCGTCCGCCAGCGCAAGCGCATGCTCGTCGGGCAACGTATAGCGCTTGCTCTCGGGGTCATAGGTCACATAGCCGCCGGCCGCCTGGTTGCCCAGCCACTCGCGCACGTAGCGCTCGGCCGCGCCTGAGCGCTCGGCGACTTCCTGTGAGGTCAATGGCCCGGCGTGAGCCATGGCTTTATACAGACCCAGCTTCTCGCCTATGAGCATCAGCGGCGCGCTGATGATCGCGCCCATGTCGGTCACCGCCTGTCCCATGAAGGCTTCGAGCTTGGCCTCGTCAATCTCGGCACTCATTAGAGCCTCCTTCTGTCTGCGTCGAGACGGTCGCTGGAGTTGGACCGTCGTACGAGCAAGCAAACCACAGCAGGTCCGATCATGTCGTACGGTCGGGCGCTTGCGCATCTGACGGCAGCACGCCAGGACCGAATCAGATTGCGATGTCACCCATCCGATCGTCGTAGGCCATCTCAGCCGCCCAGCAGCCCCTCGGAGTCATCGGAGGCGCTGACCGCGAACACGATGTGACGCCGGGCCAGGGTCAGGAACGGATACAGCTCCACCGGTCCGCCGGCAAGCGGCTCGACGGAGACCTCGGTGAGCGTGAGGAAGTCCCGCTCGGACGCGTTAAGCACGTCGGAGATACGGCTGCGATAGCCGTCGCGGGCGAGCGTGAGGAAGCCGACGATGCGGTGGCGCTCGGTCTCGATGCGGATGCGCTCGCGACGGTGATCCATGCCGCCCGGGTCGGAGGCCGCCTCCGGGGGAGCGTGCGCAGCAGGCGGGGTGGGGGCGTCGGGCGGGATGGGTGCGTCGGTGCTCACGCGAGCATTATCGCGTGACCGAGTAGGTCCGCGTGAGGACCGTGCGCCGTCCGGTGAGACCGACGGCGACGATGCGCACGGATGCGATCATCGCGACGTGGCGTCCCAGGGCCCGGCGCAGACGGCGCAGCGAGGAAGGGCCGAGGCGCAGGCGCACGTGCCCGGCGTGCACGGGCGGGAGCGGGCGGGCGACCGCGGCCAGCGCGACGGCATGCCTGGGCGAGAGCGCCGACAGGGTTGCGGTGGCGAGGATCTTGCAGCCCCGTTCGCAGCTGACGGTGAGCGCGAGGGCGCGCCGCGCGAGCACCCCCGAGCGACGGATCAGGCTGATGTGCAGCACCGGTGAGACGTCCAGCGGCGGGGGCCAGGCGCCTGGGCCCAGGCAGCCGACGCCGGCGGGCGCGGCGGGGTCGAAGCGCTCGACGCGGTTGTTGTTGGTGTCGGCCACATACACGCTGCCTTCGCAGCCGACGGCGACGGCCGTCGGCTGGGAGAGCTCGCCGAGGCGGATTCCGCGCGAGCCCCACCTGGCCAGGTAGTGGCCGGATTCGTCGAACACCTCGATGCGGTTGTTGACGTTGTCGACGACATACACGCGCCCGGCGGCGTCGACCGCGACCCCGGTCGGTGTGTGCAGGCGCCCGTCGGCGGAGCCGAGCTGTCCGAACTGGCCCGCGAACGAGCCGTCTGGCCGGAGCTTGACGATGCGGTTGTTGGCGGTGTCGGCCACGAACACGTAGCCCGAGGGCGCGACGGCGACTGCCGCGGGGTTGTTGAACGCACCGGCTCCGCTGCCGGCAGACCCGTTCCCGCCGCCCGCGCCGACCCGCGCCAGCAGCGAGCCGGCGGGGGAGTAGACGAGGATGCGGTTGTGAGCGGTGTCGGCGACGTACAGATCCCCGGTGATCGCCGACACGGCGAGCGAGCGCGCCCCGCTGAGCTGGGCCCCGCCGAGGTTGGCGGGGCCGCCGAGTTCCGAGAGATACGTGCCTTCGCCCCATAGACGGGTCACGCGCGCGTTGGTGGTGTCGGCGATATAGACCGAGCCGCGCGGGTCGATCGCGATGCCGGATGGTTCGGCAAAGCCGGCAGCGTGACCGCCCGCGCGCGACCAGATGGCCTGCAGCGCGCCGCCGCCCGGCGCGAAGGACTCGATGCGGTTGTTGTCCGTATCGGCGACGAACAGCCGGCCGGTGGGATCGACGGCGAGCCCGCGAGGCGCGACGAAGGCGGCGGTCGCGCGCGCAGAGGCGCCGATCGTGCGCAGGTAGGCGCCGCTGGGGTCGAACACCTCGACGCGATCGTTGGCGGTGTCAGCGACATAAGTGTCCCCGGCGGGATCGCTGGCCAGTGCGCGCGGGAACGCGAGCTGGCTGGGGCCCGACCCGTAGCCACCCCATTCGCCCGCCGGGCCGAGCTGCGGATCGAGCTTGACGATGCGATGGTTGATGTCGTCCGCGACGTACACGTCGCCGGCCGCGTCCAGTGCGACGCCGTACGGAAATCCGAAGTGCCCCGGGCCCGTGCCGTATGAGCCGACCGAGCCCTCGTATTCCCCGCTCGTGGTGAACCGCTCGATGCGATGGTTGTCGTCGTCGGCCACCAGCACCTCGGTCGCGTTGGCCGCAACGCCGCGCGGGTAGGAGAACTGGCCTGGTTCTGAGCCCTTGGAGCCCCATTCGAGCGGTTCTCCCCCGGACAGGTTGAACCGCTCGATGCGGTTGTTGCCGGAGTCGGCGACATACACGTATTCGCCCGCCACCGCGATGCCGCCGCCGGGGGGCTGGGTGTAGTTCTGGGAGGAGCCGAAGTTGAATTCCCCAGGTTCGCTGCCCTTGTGACCCCACGCTGCCAGGAAGACGCCTTCGGAGTTGAACTTCTCGATCCGGTCATGGCTCGAGTCGACGACGTACACGTTGCCCGCCGCATCGGTCGCCAATCCGCCGATCGGGCCGAACTGGCCGTGGCCGCCGCCGTAGGAGCCCCACTCGCCGAGATAGGCGCCGGAGGCGCTGAACTTCTGCACGACATAACTGAGCTGGTCGGCGACATACACATCGCCGGCGGTGTCGAGCGCGACGGCCTCGGGGAAGCGCAGGATCGATTCGGCGCGCTGGCCGACGCTCGCGGCCGAGACGTACGGGCAGGCTTCGGCGGAGCCGGAGCCTGGGCAGGCTTCGGCATGAGCGGGGGTTGGCAGGGCTGCGTGCGCGAGCAGAGGCGCGAGCGAGAGTGACGCCAAGAGCGCAAGCTGCGCTGGGCGACGGCGCCGGGGAAACGTCATCGCCAGGTCACAACACATGACTGACGCCTGCGGAGCGGTGTCAGCCGACGCGCTCCGGGGGACGCGCCTGCAGGCCGGCGCGGGTCAGCGGCATTGCCGTCATCGCCGAGGCCGGATCGTCGGGATCGTCCGCGGGCCGGTTGCGCTCGTCGCGGACGATGTACAGCGGGCGGTGCTTGACCTCGTCGTAGATGCGCCCGACGTACTCGCCGATCACCCCCAGCGCGATCAGCTGGATGCCGCCGAGCAGCAGGATCGCGATCGTGATCGAGCCGAACCCCGGCAGGTAGGAGTCGAATATTCGCAGGACGATGACGACCGGGATCGCGATGAACGCGACGCCCGCGGACAGCAGGCCGACGTAGGTGGCCAGCTGCAGGGGCAGGTGCGAGAACGAGGCGATCGCGTCCAGGGAGAACCGCAGCATGCGTCGCAGCGTGTACTTGGTCTCGCCGGCATGGCGAGCGTCGCGCTCGTAGGAGACTGCGGTCTGGGAGAACCCGACCCAGACGGTCATCCCGCGCAAAAAGCGCGAGCGCTCGGTCATCGACAGCAGCGCGTCGAGCGCGCGCCGATCGAGCAGGCGAAAGTCACCGGAGTTGGGCTCGAGGTCGACCTGGGCGAGCCGGTCGAACAGCTTGTAGAACCAGGAGGCGGTGGCCAGCTTGAACGCGGTCTCCCCCTCGCGCCGGCGGCGGACGGCGTAGACGATGTCCGCGCCGGCGCTCCAGCTGTCGATCATCTCTGAGATCAGCTCGGGCGGGTCCTGCAGGTCGGCGTCGATCATCGCGACGACGTCTCCCCGGGCGTGCTCCAGGCCGGCGGTGAGCGCGGCCTGGTGTCCGAAGTTGCGCGACAGGTGCACCACGCGCACGCGCGGGTCGGCGTCGGCGATGCGGTCCAGCAGCTCGGGCGTGCGGTCTGATGAGCCGTCGTTGACGAGCACCAGCTCGAACGGGTAGGCGGACACAGCGGCGATCGCGCGGGCGACGAAGCTCTCGATCAGCTCCTGCTCGTCGTACACCGGCGCGACGACGCTGAGCAGGGTCGGGATTCGGCTGGGCCGGGTGGGGGTGCGAGGTGGTGTATCCGACATGATCTTTGCCTTGACCGGCGGCGCCGGCGCGATCGGCGTGAGCGCTGCGGCTGTCGTGTAGGGCATATGTTCGACCAGCGCCCTAAGCCGCAGCTCAAATTATCGTTCATCCTGTGTGCGTATGCCTTCCACGCACACTGAGCCGGGCCGCTCTCCGAGCGTAGCGGGGTCGCGCCGGCGGTTGAGCTTGCCGCTGGTCGTGCAGTTCGTGAAGTTCGGGGTGGTCGGCGTGTCGAACACGCTGATCGCGTTCGCCGTGTACACGATCCTGCTGAAGGTGTTCGGCGTGTGGTACGTCGCGGCGTCCGGCATCGGGTTCGCGGTGGGCGCGGTCAACGGGTTTCTGCTCAACCGCCGCTGGACGTTTCGAGAGCATGTCGGCGATGCGCTCACGCCGGTGCGCTGGGCGATCGTGCAGACCTGCGGGCTGGGGTTGAATCTCGGACTCGTGTACCTGTTCGTGCACGGCCTCGGCATGGACGAGCTCGTGGGCCAGATCCCGACGACGGCGATCGTGACCGTGCTGACGTTCGCGGTCAACCGGTCCTGGACGTTCAAGACCCCGGCGGTCCTTCCGGCGGGCGGCGACGGCTGAGGGCTCAGCGAAACAGCGTCAGCAGCGACAGCCCGGCCGGGATGCGTCCCGAGCGCCCGATGATCGCCGCCTCCAGCGCCAGGGGCCGCTCCAGCAGCCAGTTCACCGGGGCGGGCGGGACCCACAGGTCCAGGCTCGACTCGGTCGTCTTGGAGGAGGAGAAGCGGTCCAGGCCGCGCAGGAGGATCGCGACGGGGAGCAGCAGGGAGTTGAAGTAGGTGGTGCGGACCGTCTCCCACCCGGCCTGCTCGGCGACCTGCTGCAGCGAGCGGCGGGTGTAGCGCCGGTGGTGGTGGTTGATCTCGTCGTGGCCGCTCCACAGCCATTGGTAGGCGGGAACGGTGACCAGCAGAGCGCCGCCGGGGGCGACGACACGACGCAGCTCGCGCAGGGCCGAGAGGTCGTCGGCGAGGTGCTCGATCACATCCAGGGAGACGGCGAGGTCAAAGCTCGCCGAGTCGAACGGCATCTCCAAGACCGACCCTTCGATCACCTCACCGGCGGAGCGGGCGCGGGCGAGCGCGACGCTGGTGGCGGACAGCTCGACTCCGGTGACGGTGCCGTGATCGGCCAGGTCGACCATGTTGCGCCCGCTGCCGCAGCCGGCGTCGAGGATGCGCGCGCGGGCGGGCAGGCGCAGGTGGTCGATCACGCGCTCGAGCACCGAGCGCCGGCCCCGGTACCACCAGTGGCGGTCCTCGGCGCGGTGGGTCTGCAGCTCGTAGTCGCGATCCATCGGCGCATCTTTTCCTATCGGCCCGTCCGCGCGCTGTGCGCCCTGCCTTGAAAAAAATTGAGGCATGCCATAAAATAAGTTCGATGGCGACCCAATCACCGACTGAGCTCGAGCAGGCGCGGTCACCGGCGGTGGAGGACTACTGCAAGGCGATCTACACGCTGCAGTCGCGCAGCGAGGCGCCGGTGTCTACGAACGCGCTGGCGAAGCGGCTGCAGATCACGCCCGGGTCGGTCTCGGCGATGCTGAAGCGACTCGACGGTGAGGGGCTGATCGCGCGCGTGCCCTATCGCGGTGTGCGACTGACGCCGGCGGGGCGGAGGGTCGCGCTGGAGGTGATCCGCCATCACCGGCTGCTGGAGCTGTTCCTGGCGGAGACGCTGCAGATGCCGTGGGATCGGGTGCACGCCGAGGCGGAGGTGCTCGAGCACGTGCTGAGCGAGGAGCTGGAGGAGTTGATCGCGGCGAAGCTGGGCGACCCGACACGGGACCCGCACGGCGATCCGATCCCAACCGCCGAGCTGGAGCTGCCCGAGCGCGACAGCAGTCGCAGCCTCGACAGCCTGGGCGAGGGCGAGGGGGGAGTGTTCGTGCGCGTGTCAGACGCCGACCCGGAGATGCTCAGGTACCTGTCCGAGCACGGCATCTTGCCGGGGGACCGCGTGCGCGTGATCGAGCGCCAGCCGTTCGGGGGGCCACTGCTGGTGAGCCTCTCGGGCGAGCGCGAGCAGGCGATCGGGGGCCAGCTCGCGCGCGCGATGCGAGTGACGCTCGAGGATGAGTACAGCGGCGGGGCAGCGGGGCATGAGCCCAGCCGATCCGAACGGGCGTCGCGATCGCGGTCGCGGACGAGGTCGGCCACGGGCGGTGAGGCGCTCGTATGAGTCCGCCGCCGCCACCGCCGCTGGTCACCGAGCCGGCGCTGGAGGGCGCGGGTGTCGGCGGCGCGGCGGGCGAGGTCACGCTCGGGCCCAGCCATCTGGATCTGCTGCTGGCGAAAGGGCGGGTGAAGGCGTCCCTGGCGATGCTGGGGCCGGCGTTCGTGGCGGCCGTGGCCTACGTGGATCCCGGCAACTTCGCCACGAACATCCAGGGAGGCGCCCAGTTCGGGTATCTGCTGCTGTGGGTGGTGCTGGCCGCGAACCTGATGGCGATGCTGATCCAGTACCTGTCGGCCAAGCTGGGGGTCGTCACCGACCACAGCCTCCCCGAGCTGTTTCGCGCCAACTATCCCCGTTCGCTCGCCCGGGGCATGTGGGTCCAGGCGGAGGTCATGGCGATGGCGACCGACATCGCGGAGTTCGTCGGCGCCGCTCTGGGGCTCAACCTCCTGTTCGGCGTGCCCCTTCCGATCGCCGGGCTGCTGACCGGGGTGATCGCGTTCGTGATCCTCGACCTCCAGCGCCGCGGCTACCGCCGGTTCGAGCTCGCCATTACGGCTCTGCTCGGGGTGATATTTCTCGGCTTCCTGTATGAGGCTCTCCACATCGGCCCCTCGGCCCGGGAGTCGCTCGGCGGGATCGTCCCTCACCTGGCGGGCAGCGGCAGCCTGTACCTGGCGGTGGGGATCATCGGGGCCACGGTGATGCCGCACGTGATCTACCTGCACTCGGCGCTGACCAACGGGCGCACGCCGGTGCGCGACGAGCGTGAGCGCGCGCGGGTGTTGCGGTTCGAGCGGACCGACGTGATCGTCGCGCTGGGGCTGGCGGGAGTGGTGAACATGGCGATGCTGGCGGTCGCCGCGAAGCTGTTTCATGGAAGCGGGCACGCGGGGGTGAGCACGATCGAGCAGGCCCACGCGGGCATCGCGCAGCTGGCCGGCGGCGGCGCTGCGCTGGCGTTCTCGGTCGCGCTGCTGGCCTCGGGCGTGTCGTCCTCGAGCGTGGGCACGTACGCCGGCCAGGTCGTGATGCGGGGGTTCGTCGGCTTGAACGTTCCGTTGATCGCCCGCCGTCTGGTGACGATGGCGCCCGCGATCGTCATCCTGGCGGTCGGTCTGAGCCCGACGAACGTGCTCGTGCTGAGCCAGGTGGTGCTGTCGTTCGGGATCCCGTTCGCGCTGATCCCGCTGGTGGCGCTGACGAGCAACAGGCAGATCATGGGAGCGCACGTCAACCGCCGCGTGACCACGGTGGCGGCGTGCGGGCTGGCGGGGCTGATCACGGCGCTGAACGTGTTCCTGATCTACCAGCAGGTGGCGTGAGCCCGGCGCGACGGGATGCGCCTGACCAGACAGAGATCCCTGATCGGGTCAGGCGCCGCCGACCGCGCGCAGCGAGTAGTCGATCGTGCCGCCGGAAGTCCGCCAGGCTGCGATCGCGCGGTCGGAGTCGGGGTCTACCGCGATCGCGGCTTCGCCCGTCGAGCCGGAGGCGCCCGGCGTGGTGATCTGCTCGGGCGCGGCGAAGATCGTCCGCCCCGGATAGGCGTCGATCCCACGCGCGGCGAACAGCGCCTGATCGTCTGAATCCAGGCCGGCGGGAGCCGGCCGTGGCTCGGTCCACAGCGCGTATGCCTCGCCCGCTGGTCCTGGCGCGAGGTCAGCGAGCAGGGCGTCTCGGTTGGGGTTGGAGATCGTCTCGATCGCGCGCACGCCGTTGAGGTCCACGGCGGCGGCGCGCACGACCCAATGCTTCGCCTGGACGCCGGTCCAGGCGAGCATCACCGACTCTGAGAGCAGGCGCACCATGCGCAGCGAGCCACTCGGGGGCGCCAGGCCGTGCGGGTCGGTGAAGCGTTCGAGCAGTCGCGGGGCGCCAAAGCGCACGCCGGGGGCGGACAGCTCCGCATAGACGCTGGTGACCCCGGCACGGGTGTCTGTCCAGGCGAGGATCGCGCGGTTGTCGTCGCTGCGCAGCGCGGCGATCCGCGCGCCGGGCGCGGCGAAGGCCACGCGCGTCACCGAGCGCGCCGAGCGGCCCGAGCCGGGCAGGTCGCGCGCGTAGATCGCTCCGGCTCGCTCCCACGCGGCAAGCGCGTCGGAGCGGTAGTCCATCGCCAGCGTCAGGCCTTCGACCGAGTGGCTGGGCGTCGCGCCTACCGGCACGGGCGCGAGGAACGAGTGAGCGTAGTAACGGTGCATGCGCAGCTCGATCGCGCTGCGGCCATGGTGAAAGCCACCGGGCGAGAGGAGGGCGACGTCTCCGAGATAGGCGGTCGCGAGCGCGAGCGGAGCGGCCGCGCCGCCCGTGGCCCACGAAGCGGTGAACGGTCCGCCCGCGACACCTTCGCTGAGCAGCAGGCCACCCGCCGGGCCCCCTGAGCTTGGTCTCACACCGGCGCCGGCCGGCCCGGCGAGCAGGATCCGTCCGCGGGGAGCGCCCGCCACGGTGACCGGTCCGGCGAGCCCGAGCGCTCGGCCCGCGAGTGTGCGTGGAAGCGAGGCGGGTCGGGGAGCGTCATCGGCGGCGATCATCGCCACGCGCGGCCCGGCGCCGCCGGGGCAGCCGAAGGCGGAGCCCCATACGATCGCGCCGGGGCCGGTGCCGTGCCGGGGAGTGTCGCTCGGGAACAGGATCGCGGGCGCGCCGGGAGTGGAGCACGGGGCCAGGGCAGCCGGCTGTGACCACAGGCCCTGATCGCTCTGCACGGCCGCGGGCAGCAGCGCGACGAGCGCGGCCGAGACGAACAGTGCGACTCCCCCCAGCGCGACGCGTCGCCCGCGTCTTGTGAGGACGAGGCGAGCGGGCTTTGGGGACGTGGCCGGGCTGAGCTGGGAGGGTCGCGGTGGGGTGGGCATCGAGATGTGATCGCGTGAACGCGGCTGACGGCGGGCGAGTCTCCTGGATCGACCCGACGGACCGCCTATCACCCGACGCCTGAGGCCCAGCCGCACGCTCCTATCGGGATCGATCCCTATCGTGCTCTGTTCGTGATCTCCCCCTTCCTAGCCTCCCTGGACGGCGGCGAAGCCGTGCTGCGCTTCCCCTATGACGATCGCCTGCGCCTGCTCCTGCGCGCGATTCCCGGGCGGCGCTGGGACCCGGGGGAGAAGGCGTGGCGCATACCGCTGGATCCGGAGCGCGCCGAGGCGCTGGCGAGGCTGCTCGCCGGGCTGCCGGGCAAGCCACAGATAAGCGACGCGCTGGCCCGCGCGATGGCGCGCCGTCGTGCACGACGGCGTGACGGAGAGTGCGTCATAGACATGGTGCGCCCCGACGAGAACTGGTGGCTGAGCTTTCCGACGGACATCGGCGAGGATCTCCTGCAGGCGCTGGCGCAGCATCCCGACGCTCGCGATCTGCCGGTGATCGGGCGGGGGATGATCCCGCTCGACGAGCGCTCGGAGCGGATCGTCGGTGCGCTGTGTGCGCAGGAGTCACGGCGCCTGCGGTTGACCGAAGACGCGATGCACGCGCTCACCGAGGTCGCACAGCGCGCTCGCGCCGCACAGCAGGCGCCCGGCAGGGGGCCGCTCGACGCCGAGGCCGACACCGGACGCGAGCGCGCCGGGCGAGAGCACGCCAAGCGCTGGCACGGCACGATCGAGGTGGCCGGCGAGCGAGACGCGCCCGAGTTCCTGCTCCTGGGGGACATCGATCGCCTGCCGCCGGCGCTGCGCGAGCGGGCGGCAAGCGCGCCGGGTGGGGCAAGCGTGCCGTTGACGCTGGAGTCATGGCAGCTGATGGAGCAGCAGATCCACGGCTGGATCAGCCAGGCCGCGAGGCGCTGCGTGGCGGCCCTGCGCGAGGGCAGGCCGGCGCCGGGAGCGGTGCTGGAGGTATCGAGCGTGCACGAGGACCCGACGTTCGTGCTCGTGCCCGGCCACGATGGGGCGCAGTGCGAGGAGTTCGCCGCGCTGGCGTGCGCATCGGTGTTCAGCCGCCCGCCCGCCCGTCGCGGCGCCGGACAGGAGCACGCGCGGATGGCCGCGATCCGCGCCGACCCGTTCTGCGTGCCGGAGCTCGACCGGTTCCTCGCTGGGCACGGCACATGGGTGGACCCCGAGGCGCTCGTGCTGCTGCAGGAGGTGCGCGAGCAGCACGCCCGCTCGGAGGGGCTGGTCGCGCTGTCGGCGGCGACCGACGCGCCGCTGCAAGTGGCCGGTCTCGGCGGCGAGCTCAAGCCGTTCCAGCGCGCCGGGGTGAGCTATCTGCTGGCCCAGCGGCGCGCGTTTCTCGCCGACGAGCAGGGGCTCGGCAAGACGATCGAGGCGCTCGCCACGCTGCAGGCCGACGGCGCGTTCCCGGCGGTCGTGGTGTGCCCGGCGAGCCTCAAGCTCAACTGGCTGGCGGAGATCGAGCGCTGGCTGCCCCAGCGCAGCGCGCGCGCACTGGTGGGGACCGGCTGCGGCCCGCGCAGCGCCGGGCCGGGGGTCGCAGCTGCCGGGGCAGGGGCCGACATCACGGTCGTCAACTACGACATCGTGGCCGCGCGGCTGGATGAGCTGCGAGAGCTTCGGCCGCGCGCGCTCGTGCTCGACGAGTCTCACTACTGCAAGAACGCGACGGCCAAGCGCACCCAGGCCGCACGGCAGCTGGCGGCGGCGGTGCCGCGCGAGGGACTCGTGCTCGCGCTGACGGGCACACCGGTGGTGAACCGCCCGCAGGAGCTGATCTCGCAGCTGCGGATCGTCGGCAGGCTGGGCGACTTCGGCTCGGGCGCCCAGTTCGGCAGGCGCTTTCGCGGCGCCGATGCTCACCGGCGCCTGCACTGGCATCTGCGCGCACGCTGTTACGTGCGCCGTCTGAAGTCCGATGTCCTGCCGCAGCTGCCGCCGAAGACGCGCGGCGTGGTGCCGATCGAGCTGGACAACGAGCCCGAGTACCGGTTCGCCGAGCGCGATGTGATCGCGTGGCTGCAGAGCCAGCCGCTGGATCTGCGCCAGCTCGACGCGAAGGTCGCGGCCGCGCTGCGCGCCGAGCGGCTCGTGCGGCTGAACGCGCTCAAGCTGCTTGCCGCCCGCGGCAAGCTCGCAGCCGCGCTCGCCTGGATCCACGACTTCTGCTCCTCGGGCGAGCGGCTGGTCGTGTTCGCCAAGCATCGCGAGATCCAGCGCGCGGTGCTGGAGCGCTTTCCACGGGCGCTGCACATCCTCGGCGAAGACGGCCACCTGGCCAGGGACGCGTCGCTGCGCGAATTCCAGGCTCCCGACGGCTCGGACAACCAGCTGATCGTCTGCTCGATCGAGGTCGCCGGCCAGGGCCTGACGCTGACGCGGTCCTCGAACGTGGTGTTCCTCGAGCTCGACTGGACGCCGGCCAAGCACGACCAGGCCGAGGACCGCTGCCATCGCATCGGCCAGCAGGACGCGGTCAACGCCACCTATCTGCTCGCGGCGGGCACGATCGACGAGACGATCGCGACGCTGCTGGAGCGCAAGCGGGCGGTGATCGGCGCCGTCACCGACGGCCGCGAGCAGGACGAGGAGGGCGTGGTCGACGCGCTCGTGCGCGAGCTTGCGGGCGAGCCGTATCGGGCATTGCGCGCCGTCGCTTGAGCGTATATCGCCGCCGGCGCCGACCGCACGACGCCATACGGCGCATGCGTGTAGAGATGTCTAAAGAGTTTTCAGAAAAAGTGCTCGCAAGTGCTCGCGACGGTATAGAGCTCGCACCCGAGCACGATGTGCATTTGCAATCGCAGTACAAGCGAAAGGAGCATCACGATGAACTATCTGCTGGCTTACACAGGTGGAGGGATGGCGCAGACCGAGACCGAGCGCGAGGCCGTGATGGAGGCATGGGGCAAGTGGTTGGGCGGTCTCGGCGAGGCGCTCGTGGATGCGGGCAACCCGTTCGGTCCCTCGAACGCGGCCACCTCTGACGGGACGGCCGCAGGGACGGCCGGGTCGGGCTTGACCGGCTACTCGATCGTGAAGGCCGACAGCCTCGCCGCCGCGACGGAGCTCACCAAGGGCTGCCCTGTGTTCGCCAACGGCGGAAGCGCCGACGTGTACGAGGCCATCCCGATCACGTAGACGCGTCGGCGCGTCGGGCGAGCTCGGGTGGACAGGCGCTCGAGCTCGCCCGAGCGCCAGCTGCTGTGAGCCTCGATCGCAGTGGACTTCGACGAAAGTGCGGAATCTGTGCGCGCGAGATAGATTCCCATCTGCATGAACGATCCTGGATTTGGGGCGGGCAGGAGCGCGCGGCGGGAGTACGAGCGCAGGCGCGAGGCCAGGCGCGCGCGGGTGCTGGCCAGGCATCCGCGGATCGGCCGCCTGCTGCTGATGCTGTCCGGCACGCCCACGCCCGAGGGGAACTGGCGCCGGGGCGCCGAGGGCGAGGAGCACACGGCGACGCGGTTGAACACGCTGCTGCGCGGACGGGGTGTCGTGCTGGTGCACGACCGTCGCATGCCGGGATCGCGGGCGAACATCGATCATCTGGCGGTCGGCCCGGGGGGTGTGACGGTGATCGACACCAAGCGCATGCGCGGCAAGGTGAGGGTGCGCCGAGAGGGCGGGCTGTTCTCCGAGTCGCACGAGCGTTTGACGGTCGGCGGGCGCGATCAGACCAAGCTGGTCGAGGGGGTGCGCCGTCAGGTCGCGGTGGTGAGCGAGGTGCTCGGCGGCAGCACCGGTGTGGTGGGCGTGATGTGCTTCATCGAGAGCGACGGGCTGCCGCTGTTCTCCAAGCCAAAGCTCGACGGTGTGCGCATCGCCGGCCCGCGAGGGGTCGCCCGGCTGGCGAGGCGCGACGGGCCGCTCGGGCCGAGCGAGGTGCAGGAGATCGCCGAGCGCCTCAGGCTGGCGCTGCCGGAGGCGTAGGACCCGGGTCAGGCGTGTACCGGGGCCCGAGGCGCGATGACCTCGCGCTCGGCCTGCCGCCTGCCGCCTGCCATGACCCTCCCTTGCAAGCTCTTATCCCTTGAACGTGGACGCGCCGTGATCGCCAAAGGGCTCGTCGCGCTCGCGCACGGCCTCGCGGAAGCCGGTCTGCATCGCGCGCTGCTGAAACGCATAGCCCTCGGCCGTGTGGCGTGCGACCCCGTCCAGAATGGTTCCGAGCACCTGCGTGGAGTGCAGCCCCTGGGCGTAGAGCGATTGGTTGACGAGCAGCTTCATCATCCGCAGCTGGTTGACCGGCATGCGCGCGATCCGCTCGAGCAGGATCTCGGTGCGCTCGTCCAGCTGCTCGGGCGCCGGCGCCTCGATCGCTAGGCCCCACTCCAGAGCCTCGGCGCCCGATAGGCAGTCGCCGGTGAACAGCAGCCGCTTGGCTCGCTGGGCTCCCAGACGGTGGGCCCACATCGATGTCGTCGGCGATCCCCACACACGCGCCGGCGGATAGCCGATCTTGGCGTCGGCGGCGATGATCAGCAGGTCCGAGCACAGTGCCATGTCGGTGCCCCCGGCGACACAGAACCCGTGCACTCGGCAGACGACCGGTATGCCGCAGTGAAACAGCGACATGAACGCGCGTGCGTTGCGGCTCATCATCGCGTAGTCCACCATTGCGTCCCAGGTGCCGGTGGGATCGTGATTGGCCGCCATCACTGCTGGGTCCAGTGGTGAGCCGGGCGGCGCCGGCGCGAGCTCCACCTCGCCCAGGCGACCCTGGCCCTCGGCGCTCTCCACCAGGTCATAGCCGCCGCAGAACCCAGCGCCGGCGCCCGCCAGCAGGATCGCGTGCACAGCCGGGTCGAGATCCGCCTGCTCGACGCACCGCTCGAGCTCGACGATCAGCCGGCGCGTGATGCCGTTGCCGCGCGCAGGCCGATCGAGCGTGATGCGCGCGACCCGGTCGGCGACCTCGTAGGTCATCGTCTGCAGCGCGCTCATGAGCGCACTTCCTGTGACTGCGCCAGCCAGTCGCGCAGCGCCTGGTGCATCGCCTCTACGCCGACGATCGGATCGGCCGGCTCGCTCCAGCCGGCCGGCACGACGGCAAAGGGCTTGGTCTGCGGTCCGCCGAGACCACCGTGAGAGCCCATGAACTCCTCGAACGGTGCCACCTCGTCGGTGTGCGGGTCGTACATGCTGTTGACGAGCAGGTCCGGGCAGTGCGGAAAGCTGTCGTGACGGCGCAGATGATCGGCCACCGTCGGGTCGAAGTGGGCCAGCGGGTCATCTCCCTCGACCTCGTCATCGGCCAGGCGCCTGTGGCCCGCGGCGCCGACCACGAGCGTTCCGTGCTCCCGGGATCGCACCATCACGAATCCGATTCCCGGGTGAGCTGCCAGCGTGTCCAGCAGCCGCGGGTGCTCCTCGGCGATCTGCTCGCGCGTAAGTCGTTCGGGGCTGCGCGGCAGGTAGACCAGGCCGAGCGGCCCGGAGACGAGCACCACCACCGACCCTTCTCTTTCGAGCTCGGGGTCCGCGGGCTCACTGCGCTCCGCCAGGGCCTCCCGGTTGGGCCCCAGCGCGACGGTGCCCTCGACTGATCTGCTGCGCGTGGCGCGCGCCAGCACGCGTCCTCCGATACCGGGATCCTGGCGTGCGTCGGCGAGCGCCGCGCCGACATCGCCCCAGGCCTCATCGACCGCTGCCGGGGCGTGCACCTGACCGCGCGCGAGCGCTCCGCGCACGACCTGCTCGAGCGTTTCGTCATAGCGCTGACGAAACGGCGCCCCCTGCGTCTGGCCGTGGTCGGAGAGCACGACCAGGTGATACGGGCGCGGCGACTGCGCGACCGCGCGCTCCAGGCGCTGCAGCTGACGATCGTGACGCTCGAGCACCGCCAGCGCATCGGGCTCGCGGATCCCCGAATGATGGGCCACCTCGTCGTAGCCCACGAACGTGGCGTAGCTGACCGGCACGCCCTCGACGATGTCGGCCATCAGCAGCGCGACGTTGAGGTCGCGCATGACCACGGCGATCGCCGCGCGGATGAGCGGATACAGGCCACCCCGATCGACGTGCGCGGCGCCGCTGCGGCGCTGGCGGCGGGCCGCCAGCCGCTCGTAGGAGATGTCGGCGAGCGACAGCACGATCGTGCGCAGAAATCCGTACGGATCGGCGAAGTAGGCGAAGAAGTCCCCAGACTTCGAGCGCGTGCGGTCACGGATGACGCTCATCGTGGCCGTGCAGCGCGGCGCGTCGCCCGAGAACATGTTCCCCCGGCTCGTGCCCCCTTCGGCGAGCAGGCCCTCGCCGGTGGAGCGACGAAGCTCGATCTCGGCTGCGTCGGCGGGATGGTTGGAGACCATCGTGCGGCCCGACTCCTTCTCATACCAGCGAAACGCGGGCATGTCCCAGTTGCTGCCCAGCAGCAGGCCCGCCTGGCTAGCCCCGGTCTGCGAGGACAGGTCGCACTCCCAGCCGATGATGTGATGTGTCCCGTCTGACAGCCAGCGCGCGATCGTGGGCACGTGCCCGTCGCGCACCGCCTCGCGCAACACGGTCTCGCCCAGGCCGTCGATCTCGAACAGGATCACGCCCGGGACATCGGTGTGGTTGTCTCTGCGCCCGCGCCGCACTCGACGCCGGACCACACGCAGATGCTGAGCGTCCCCGTCCACGTCGAGCAGGGGCGCGATCAGCATCGACACGAGCGCCATGCCGAACGCGATCACCAGGTCGCCGCCGATCGGGATGGAGGTGCCGTCGACCACATAGAACCCCAGCGCGACCGTGCCGGCGCTGAGCACGAGCGATCCCAGCCCGAACGTGAGGACCGTGAGCGGAAGCGCGACGCGTATGACGATCGGCCACAGGACCGCATTGATGAGCGCCATCGTGGCGGCCACCAGCACCGCGGCTCGGAACGAGGGCGTCGCGACGCCGGGCAGGATCGCCGCCAGCGCGAGGATCACCAGACCCTCGATCAGCAGCAGGATCGCCACGCGCAAGACCAGCCCGAACAGCCGCCGTCCACTTTTCATGCGCGGCCGGTGGCCGCGGTCGATCGCTGGGGACATCTCGTTGCTACCTTCCGTGTATGGCCGATGGCGCGTTCGCCCATCGCGCAGGCCGTTCCGCGCGGGACCGTATCGTGTTCCTGGGGCATGCCACCGTCCTGATCGAGCTCGACGGGGTGCGCCTGCTCACCGACCCGCTGCTGCGTGGCCGTGTGGCACATCTGCGCCGCCAGGTCGCGCCGGTCGACCCGGGCGTGTTCGCCGGTACCGATGCCGTGCTGATCTCGCACCTGCACCACGATCACCTCGACCTGGCGTCGCTGCGACTGCTGGGTCTCGACACGTCCCTGCTCGTGCCGGCCGGGGCAGGTGAGCTGCTGCGGCCGCGGGGGTTCACAGACGTGACCGAGCTGAGCGCAGGCCAGGTGACGGGCGTAGCTGGCGCGGGCGCAGGTGCGGGCGCGCGTGCGGTGGCAGGCGCAGATGCAGGTGCGGTGGGCGCAGGTGCGGTGGCCGTGACCGCGGTGCGGGCTCGTCACGACGGCCGTCGCCACCCCGGCGGTCCGCGCGCCGAGACGCTGGGTTACGTCATGCGTGGGCGGCGCACGGTGTACTTCGCCGGCGACACGGAGCTGTTCGACGGCATGTCGGACCTGTGGTCCGATCCGTCATCCGGCCGCGACGTTGCCCCCGACCATGACGTCGCTTCTGGCCGCGACACCGTCTCTGGGCACGACGTCGCGCCCGGCCGCGACACCGTTCCGGGGCACGATGTCGCCCCCGGCCAGGACACCGCGCTCGAGCTTGACGTAGCGCTGCTGCCGGTCGCGGGCTGGGGATCGAGGCTCGGCCCGGGTCACATGGACCCGCTGGACGCCGCGCGCGCGGCCAGCCTGCTGCGTCCACGCGTCGCGATCCCGATTCACTGGGGAACCCTGCAGCCGATCGGCGCGTTCCGACGCCGCCGGGAGCGGCTCGACCCGCCACGTCAGTTCGCCGAGCACGTCGCCCGCCTGGCCCCGGACGTCGAGGTCACGATCCTGGAGCCGGGTCAGCAGACGTTGCTTGCTTCAGCGCTCGGTTGACCGGTCTTCGGCGCCAAGCAGCATATGTCGCCACGGGAATCGACCATCCACGGTCAGAGTCCCTTCTCGGCGACGATCTCACCGGACTTGACCGCCGCGGCCAGCGCCCGGTAGTCATGTTCGTTGAGCTCGGCATAGGCGCGAGAGAACTCGACGATCGCGCGGTCAAAGGCGGTGCCTTTGCCCAGGTAGGCCGCGATCGCGATGCGGTCGCCGCTGCGCGCATGCGCGCGCGCGAGCGTCCAGCCACACAATCGGCCGTAGGCGGACAGGCCGGAGGGATTCATCTGCTCGACTTCCGCCGAGCCCTTCCAGTCCTTCAGCTGGCGACCGTAGAAGTCGCGGTCCTGGCCGTCGATGCCCTCCTCGACGTGCAACCAGCCGAGGAAGATGTCGCTGCTGGCCTGCATCAGCCGCTGTCCGGTGACCACGCGCTCGCCGTGGTTCGAGAGCTCGCTGGGGCCGAGGAACTCCTCGAGCACCGAGGCCTCGGCCTCCTTGAGCTGCAGGAACAGCGGGTCTTGACCGTCGCGGCCCAGCATCAGCGCGATCCATGCGCGCGTGCCGACGCTCCCCACGCCGACGACCTTGCGCGCCATATCGGTCAGGTGAAACTCCTCCAGGAGCACGCGCCGGTCGTACTCCAGCGTCTGGCGGTAGGAGCGCACCAGCTCGCGCAGGCTCTCGAACATTTCCTCACGTTCGACTCCTTGCGCGAGGTCATGGATCGGCACGATCAACGGCGGTTCGGCGACGATCCGCGATTCGCCGTCCACGACGTGCGTCAGTTTGGAGAAGGCCGACATGCTGTCCTTGGTGCGCGCCTTGGCGAGCGCCTTCTTGGTCCGCTTGACCTGTGAGGGTTCGAGTTGCGGCCCCAGTTCTTTGAGCACGGTCTCGATGTCCAGATGGGAGTACCAGACGTCGAGGTTGTTCATACCCGCAAAGCCGGCCATCGCGGTGCGGTAGGACTCGACGGTGTCCAGCACGACCTGGTCCTGATCTGAGACCGCATAGTCGTTGTAGCGCGCGGCGATCAGCATGCTTGCGGCAAGGCGCTTGATATCCCACTCCCACGGCCCGGGGAGCGTCTCGTCGAAGTCGTTGAGATCGAACATCAACTGCCGCTCGGGCGAGGCGAACACGCCGAAGTTCGACAGGTGCGCATCGCCGCAGCACTGCACCGTCAGCCCCGAGCGCGGCGTCGTCGCCAGGTCGCTGGCCATGATCAGGGCCGCGCCGCGATAGAACGTAAACGGCGACACCAGCATGCGCCCGTAGCGGATCGGCACCAGCTCGGGCACGCGTGTCTGCGCCTGGCGCTGCAGCAGCTCGATCGGATCGGCGCGGTGCGGCGCCGGCTCAAACGCGGCATGACTGGAGCGCGGCACCTCCGCGCGCGCCGCCTTGCCACGCGCCACCCGCTCGGCGACGCTCAGGTGGGGCACCGTCGAGGTATCGCTCACCGTGGCCATCGCCAGACCATACTCTTCCGTCGATCACTCACCGGGTCGAGGTGTCGTGGGCCATGCCATGCGCGAGAGACCGGGCCACATGCTCAATGACGGCTGATTTGGAAGGTCATGCCGCATGCGGCATGACCGGCAGGGTCGCATGCGACCCTGCCTCGGGGCCGCACATGTGCGGCCCCGCCGGTCGGCGCATGCGCCGACCGGAACTTCAGCTTCATAAGTAGCATGCGACAGTCCGCTTGTATTGGCGCATACGCCTGGAACTTCAGCTTCATAGTCACATGACGGCAGTCCGATTATGCGGCGCATGCGACCGGGCTCCGCTTGATCGGCGGCATGGCGGCAGCCGGCCTGTATCGAAGCGCAGTGCGGTGACAGCCACGGTGACAGCCCAAGCGATAGCCTGAGCCATCGCTCTCGATCTAACTCCAGAAAGGAGTCAGCGATGACCGACGGTCATGACCAGCCGGGCTATCCCCCGCCCCCGGGCGGCACCCCGCCTCAGGGTGGAGGGTCCGGTTATCCGCCGCCGCCCGGGGGGACTCCGCCTGGTGGCACCCCCTACCCCGGACAGGATCCCAGCGATCCGTCACAGGGGGGCGGATCTCTGCCTCCCGACGAAGGGCGCTCTGGCAGCTGGCTGGCGATCGTCGCCGGCGCGGCGCTGGTGATCGCGCTGATCGTGGTGGTCGTCGTGCTGGCGTCCAACGGCGGTTCCAAGACGACATCGACCGTCACCAACCAGTCGCTCAGCGTCGGGCACACGACGACCGTCGCGCCGACCACGACCGCCACGCCGACCGTCACCCATCAGACGACTGTCACGGCGCCGACGACCACCGTGACCACGCCCGCCAAAACGACGACGGTTACCACGCCGACCACACCGACAACGCCGACAGGCACAACCGCCAAACCGTCGACCAGCACCAGTTCGAGCCCCGCTCCGTAGCGTCTCACGGCTGCGTAGCCGGGCCTTCTCCTGTTGAGCGTCAGCGATCAAGGTCGGTGTGGCCGGGTCAGGTGCACTTGGTTTTCGTCGAAAAGCAGCGGCTGCTTGCCGGTCACTCGGTTTCCGGCATCAGCAGGAACCCGGCGCGGCTGGCGGCGCGTCGCAGCTCGGTGTCGAAGCATGCGAACCGGTCGCAGCGTGGGTCGACCTCGCGGACGGAAAGTGCGCTCGCGAGTTGCACCGCGTCATACGCGCGCAACGCGTGGTGCGCGGTTTCGTGTGAGGCCGTGATGAGCACCCGCTCGGTCGGTGTGACGATCGTGAAGCGTGGGTCGGTGTCGGAGTCGCCGTGGAAGTCGAACTGGAAAGCGCTGACCAGGATGCTTGCGGCTGCGTCGTCGAGTTCGCCGGTGCGGGTCTTGCGCCACAGTGCGGCGGGCACCTCGACGCGGGCAAGGGCCGACACGACGAGTGTGTCGAGCGCGCGGATCGGGCGATGTCCGGGCTCGTCGGCGTAGAGCTTTACCAGCGCCGAGGAATCGGCGAAGGTGCTCAGTTGCGATCCTCGGTGACGAAGTCAGACAGGGGCTTGCCGCGTCCGGCGGCGGTACGTGCGCGGCTGAGCGCTCGCGCGGAGGGGCGCTTGGTCGGGAGGGGTTCGGTTCTCATCAGCAGCCCCGCCCGGGCGAGGCGCTCTCTGAGGCCGGTGATCTCGTCGCCTGCGAGGTCTGGGTCGACCGCGGCCGAGAGGACCTTGACGGCGAAGCCGTTGACACTCTCCTCGTGGTCGCGGGCTGCGCCCTTGAGTCGTTCGGCGAGCTCTTCGGGCACGCGCAGTGTCAGTTGACGCATGATGTCATGGTAGCAGTCGTGCGATCGATAAAACCGTACTGCGACCTCTCGCGTGTGAAGCGCTCTGCTCCGCGTCGAAACGTCAGCCGATATTTGGCTCTGCGCCTGGGTTTTCGGTCTCCTCCGAGAGGGCTGAGACACTGATCTCGATGGCAACTATAGTCGTATTTTGCGGCTTTTAGCCGGGGGTTTCGGCGTCTCGCCCCGTGCGGCGCCGCACGGCACACTCGGCAACACGCGCGGGCTACGCTGGCTAGACCCAGCTGAGCTTGTGCTGATCCCAGTACGACAGACGCCCGCTGTCGTCGGCTAGAAGCGGGTCGACGAACTCGATGACGGCAGCGATGAGTTCGGTCCAGTGTTCCGGTGGCGGTGACAGGTACGCCATTCGTTGGACCATTGCAGCGTAGGGTTGCTGGCGGTCGGGCATGTTGGCCAGTGCTTCTGCCATTAGGATCACGGGCTGTTCGCGGTGTTCAGCGACGGCGTGGATGTGCCCGCGGAGTTCGGCGGCGTCGAGGTGATGGCGGCGGCTGGTGACCCAGAGGTCGGCGAAGTCGCGATCGCGGGTGCTGGTCTCGCGGCGTTGCATCGCAGTGACGATCTTCTCTGCGAGGTTCAGGGCCAGCGGGTAGGCCTGAAGGCGAACGGGCGGGCGATCGATGACCGATTCGAGTTGTAGGACGGTCGATATGTCCGGGTCGCCGAAGGAGAAGTCCAAAGCGAATGGGATCTTCGCCTTGCCGAGTCTGACGACCAGTTTGCAGCAAACGCCTTGGTGGTCGTCGTCCTCGCGCATGACCTCGGTCCTGATGCTCGCCGGGTCGAACACGACGCCGTCGGGAGGATCGGGCACGAGGGCGCAAATGCGGGCGACGGCGTCTCGGATGGTCTCCTGATCATTGGCCACGCCGTGCGTAGATAGGTCGGCGTCTTTGGTCATCCGTCGGATGTTGTTGGCCGCCATCAGCATGCCGCCCTTGAGGACCATGCGGTCGGCGAAGTCGGATTGAGCTAGCCGTCGCAGGAACGACTCGACGGCGTAGACAACGAGCAACCCCTGCGTGTTGCCACCGTGCTCGGAGCGGGCCTTGGCCTGGAGTGCCTTGAACGCCTTACTGGCGACCTGGTCGAGGGCTGTCTGGGCTGTCAACTGAGCAGTGCCTCTAGCGCTGGCTGTAGGCGGGCGCTGCCGCCAAGGTCTCTCGCCAGCTCGGCGACGCGTGCGGGGTTGGCGCCTCGCCGCGTCATATAGCGGCGGAGCGCGTGCAGAGCGACGTCACGGCCGACCCAGCGAGACATGCGCGTGGCGTCGACGATCGACCGCTCGGGCGAGTAGACCCAGAAGGGCTCGTCGGCGTCCGTGCGCGCCTGCTGGCGCTCTAGCTCGAAGGTGTCGGCGTCAAAGACGTGCACCCGGGTCACGGGTTGGTCAATGTGCGGACGGTGCGCGCCACGGGGGACGGCGAGGTGGACCTGCTGAGGGATCTCGTCGGTCAGGTCCCAGAAGGCCAGTGCCGAGTTAAGGCAGATGGTGCCGCTCGGAACCCGAGCCGAGACAACCGCAAGTCCGGACAGCATCCCCATACCGGCGTCAGGCAGTTGCACGACGCCCCGGCCGACCGCGGAGAGCCTGCCAGCCTCGCGTAGTCGGTAGATCGTCGTACGGCTCACGCCGGCGTCCAGGGCTTCGGACACACGGAACGGCCGCTCGCCGAAGCGATCGCGCAACACTTCGATACTCGACCGGGAACTCGATGGCATGGAACAAATCCTACACATAGATACTGGTGGTGTGGAGGTTTTGTTCCGCGTGTGCCTGAGTCCGACGACTTGGCGACTTGAGATCGTCGGCAACCTGACAGCCGTCCTCGCCGGGAACGGGTCGGCCCCAGCGTCTTACCCTGGATCCACTGGTGTTGTCCGGGTTGGGGCGTTGAATGACCTCCTGAATCGGGCTTGGTAGCGACAGATTGAGGCTGTCGCGGCCCGGGATCAGGAGGTCACTCGTATGGTGCAGGATGACGAGCGGGTCGGACTGGACGGTGTGCGGGTTGTTTTTGACGATGATCGTGTGGTTTCGGACGCGGGGATCGCGTTGGTCGCGACGCTCGCGGGGCGGCTCGGGATCGAGGCTCTCGTGGGCCGGTTCGTGAGGCTTCGTCGTGACCGGCCGGGCGCGACGAACGCTGGCAGGAAGGTGATGGCGCTCGTGTTCGCGATGCTGCTAGGCGCTGACTGCATTGATGATTGTGATGTGCTGCGGGCGGGCCGCACGCGCCGATTGCTGGGTGGCTGGCTGCCGGCACCGTCGACGTTGGGGACGTTTTTGCGGGCGTTTACTTTTGGGCATGTGCGCCAGCTCGACCGGGTGCTCGCAGAGTCGTTGACACGCGCGTGGTGGGCGGGTGCCGGCCCGGGCGTCGAGCGGCTGATCGTTGATGTGGACAGCTTCATCGGGCAGACCTACGGCAACCAGAAGGAGGGTGTCGGTTTCGGGTACACCAAACAGCGCGGGTATCACCCGCTGCTCGCGAGCCGCGCAGGCACTGGCGAGGTGCTGCACGTTCGGCTGCGCAAGGGACAGGCGAATACGCAGCGCGGCGTTGTGCGCTTCGCCGAGGAGCTAATCGCGCGCGTCAAACGAGCAGGCGCTGCCGGCGAGAAGCTTTTCAGGGCCGACTCGGGGTTCTGGAACCGCAAGCTGATCGCGAGGCTTGAGAGCGCCGGCTGGGGCTACTCGATCAGTGTGCGCCTGCAGTTCTGGGTTCCCGCCGCGATCAAACAGATCCCGGAGTCGGCGTGGCAGCCCTTGGAGGACTACTCCCAAGACGGCGAAGCGCAGATCGCTGAGACGACCACTCACGGACGACGGCTGGTCGTGCGTCGCACCCGACTCATCGGCGCGCAAGCAGAGCTGTGGCCGGACTGGCGGTATTTCCCGTTCATCACCAACCGCACCGAGGCGTTGGGGGTCGTGGAGGCTGAGCACCGCCAGCACGCCGTCGTGGAGCTCACGATCCGCGACCTCAAAGACCAGGCGCTCGCGCACTTTCCCTCCGGCCAGTTCAACGCGAACAGCGCCTGGACAGTGATCGCCTGCATCGCGCACAACCTGCTGCGCTGGACCAGCGCGATCGGGCTCTCCGGCGAGACCGTGCGCGTCGCGCGCACCATGCGCCGCCGGCTGCTCCAGATCCCGGGCCGGCTGACCCGCACGGGACGCCAATGGACACTTCACCTTCCCGCTCGATGGCCATGGCAACACGACTTCACCAGTGCGCTCGCCCGCATCCGCGGACTCCCAGAACTCACCTGAGCGCAAACCGCCGCGATCAGAGAACCAGCTGAGCCGCCACTCAACACCGAAGGCTCAGTGCTGCCCAAAACACGTTGCCAGGGGCCTCCAAAAGGACGCCATCGCTCCCACACACCGACCAACACCAGCACGGCACCCGAAAACCACGCCAACGACACCAATCACCCACAACCAGGTCATCCCGCGGTGGATCCAGGCTTACGCTCTACGGCGCGGAGGTCGTAGAACGTGCCTGCCCGCAGATCTATCGCGTGCGGCTGGACGAACTCGCCGAGCGCGTGTCGGACGGCATATAGACGCCGGCGGGGATAACCACCAAGGGATCGCGGATGAGCCTTATGCTTCCAAAGCGCTTCCAGCCCACGCCTTGGACGCTTCTTTTGGAGTCAAAACCGCATGGGCGCGGCGGGTTTCGAACCTGCGACCTCTCGCGTGTGAATCAGGACTGCGGTCGGGTGGGTTGGGGTTGTTTTTCCTGCAAATCCGCGTGGTTCAGGTCGCTGGCCGAACTGCGGAAACCGGCTGATTTGGGCTCGATTCGGCGGGGTTTGGGCCAGTGAGCGGGTCCACTGGCCTAAACGTTTGGAGGCCTGACGGGAGATTGGATCAGGCCACCAAAAGCCGCGGCCGGCGAGGGCGGGCTGAAACATCTACCCGTGACTGGCGATGGCATCGAAGGAATCTCGGCGTCCTGGAGCGGTGCTATTGTCACGAATATGTCCAGAGAACCCGTAGATTCTAGTGACAGTTCGGTGATAGACCGGCTGTACGAGATCGCCGAGGCTCAAGGGGGTTTCCTCGCCGCGCATCAGGCCGTGGCCGCCGGCATTCCACGCTCCACGCTGTCCTACCACGCCACCGATAGCGACGCGCTGGAGCGTGTCGGGCATGGGGTCTATCGAATGCGACGGTTTCCAGCACCACCGTATGGTCACGTGATTGCCGGATGGCTTGCGCTCGCGCGCGCCGACGGCGTGGTCTCCCACGAGAGCGCGCTGGAGCTCCTCGATCTCAGCGATCTGATCGCCGACGAAGTCCACATCACCCTGCCACGCGCCAAGCGAGGGCTGCGCACCCCGCCCGGTGTGCGCGTCCACTTCACCGACCGGCTGATCGACCGCCGAGCCCGACGCCTTGTGCTCGGTATCCCGGTGACCAGCGTCGAGCGCACCATGACCGACATGCTGCGCAGCGGCGGATGGACAGAGCAGACCGACCTCGCCATCCGTCAGGCAATCCGGCGCGGTCTCACGACACGCCGGCGGTTGGAGGCGGAACTGCCGGCCAAGTGGCGCTCGCGACTCGACGGCGCTATCGATCGGGACGCGACGTGAAGTACCGCACGTCCGCGGCGTTCCGCACAGCGCTCGAGGCCCTGCTCAAGGCGGCGCAGCACGATGGCGTCGGCTTGGCGCGACTCCGCAAGCGTGTGGTGTTCGAGCGCCTGCTCGCGCGCCTGCATGTCGTGGCGTCGGGTGCCTGGGTGCTCAAGGGAGGGTTCGCGCTCGAGCTGCGGCTCGGCGCTCGGGCTCGTACCACCAAGGACATCGACGTCGACTGGGCAATCGGCGAGGACGAGGCGATCGGGTTGCTCTTGGACGCCGCGGCCGTGACGCTCGATGACCGCTTCGAGTTCGCCATCGAGCGGGCGCAGGTGGATGACGATCTGCCGGGAGGCGGTCAGCGTTGGACAGTCGCCGTGACGCTCGCCGGGCGCGAGTTCGAGCGCGTAGCCATCGACATCGGGTTCGCCGCAGAGCCCGTGCTCGAGCCAGAGGCCATCGCCTCCTCCCACCTGCTGGACTTTGCGGACATAGTGCCCGTCCGCATTCCCACGGTCGCGATCGAGCAGCATGTCGCTGAGAAGCTCCACGCCTACACCCGGACCTATGCCGCAGACATGCCCAGCTCGCGAGTCAAGGACCTCGTCGACATCGTCGTAATCGCCCACACCACTACGATCGACGCCGACCGACTCACACGCGCGATCAAGGAGATCTTCCAACGGCGCGGCACCCATCCCGTGCCCCACGCCGTACCACCTCCGCCCGGTGATTGGGGTCCAGCTTGGGCAGGCTTGTTGTGAACGTCCCGGCTGACGAAGATGTCGGCATCGGCTACGCAAATGCGGCGTCGTTTCTCGACCCCATCCTCAAGAACGAACTGGCATCCGGGACGTGGGATCCGGGCGTGGGTAAATGGCTTAAGGGGTGATGGTCACCATTCCACACTGCTGTGTTGTCAGTCCTCGGGGGCGAGGTCGGGCCTGGGTACTGCGGAGACGTAGTTTGCGTCCGGCCTGACAACCAGCTCCGGCCAGTGGAGGAATTCTCAACTCCGCCTCTCTGCCTAGTCCGCGAAGGTCAGTCGCCGACGGTAATCGTTACCTCGGTTGAACGGAAGTAGTCCTTCGTGCTGCATCCTTCCAACCACGATCGCGGGTGCAACCCCCAGCCTCGCCGCGAACCCAGGGATTTCTGCGAGCGACAGGCCAGCAAGCTCCCGCTCGTGCTCCTCGGGGATCAGCAGCCGCATCGCGAATCGATCGGCCTCTTCCTCAAGGGCGATCCATGTGTCGTCCTCGGCATCTTTGGTCGGCGGCAAGCCCTCTAGGAAGAAGTCCTTCTTGCGGTGCAGCAGCACATGGGCGGCCTCATGGAAGAAGGTGAACCAAAAGATATCCTCCCAACGGTAGCGGAGGCTTAGCTGCACAAGCGCCTTCCGTGGCGTCAGCCAGCGCGTCGCGCCGTTTGCCCGCGCTCCATCGAACGTGTCCAGCACGACGACCGCCACGCCCGCGGCGGCGCAAAGCTCCACCAGCTGAGGGTGCCACTCTCCCGGCGGCAGCTGGGTAAGCGCAGGTAGGTCGCGCAGCGTCTCCAGCAGTCGCTCGCCGTCGAAGGGTGCGCAGTCGATCTCGTTGGCCTCGAGCTCAGCCACACGCAGCCACGCCGCAAGCGCATATGGGTCGCTTTTGAAGCGTCGCGACCGGCGGTAGGCTGCGGCAGGCTCCTGCCACAGCTCCGGGCTCGCCACCCCGAGGAATCGCAGAAGCTCCTCTACGACCGCTGCTCCCTGTGCCTCCTTTGCGATCTGGCCGCGCTTCTTCAACTCCCGCAGCGGAAAGCGCTTTGCCCACTCCACCCATTTCGAGAGATCCTGCGTCTCGCTCTGGCGCGCGAGTGCCGCCCTGTAAAGCGATTCCCGGCTCAGCCAGAACCCCGCAGGGATGTCGAACACCTTCTCCAGCCCCAGTGCGAGCTCCGCCGAGATCGACGCGCTTCCCTTCACCACTTGGTTGGCATGCTTCAACGAGATTCCCAGACGCCGTGCGACCTCGGTCTGCGTCATTGCCCGCTCCTCGATCAGCTCAGCAAGGGTCTCGCCCGGTGCTACGGCATAGTCTGGCCGGAACGAATGCTCGGCGGTCATCGCGGCCATCTCCCTAACCACTCCTGTGTCGCTTGTCGCTGATGATCTCGATCACCTTGATCGCCTTGATCTCAGTCCAGGGACCCACGCTGTCACCGTCGTGGCTGGCGCATTCCGCCGCCGGGGCGAACACGAGCTTCCCGCCCCCGACCTCAAGCTCCAGGCACCCCGGTCTCGCTCCGTCCCACTCCTTGCACGCGCCCGGCAGCCGTCGAAAGTCCTCGAGTGTCTCGGCTGCCTGAAGGTCGCTCAGCCGTCGCATAACCACCTGCGCGCCCTTCGGTCCGTAGGCGCGGCGTAGCGCGGGCTCGGACTCGCAGGTTCGTTTCAGGCCCATGCCGGAGAAGAGCACGTCCACGTGCCTAGCGAAACCTTTACCGATCTGGTATATAGTTCTGTGAAGCACACAGCTAAAGCCTAGCGCAGGCCTCGGCGTCCAATCCCAACAGAGGAGGCCACATGTCCGACGAGCACAAACCGAAGACGATCGAGCTGGTCATCGTCTACGGGACCAACAAGAAACTCAAGGCCAGCGACCCGGAGACAATCGAGCGGGTCAAGGAAGGGGCGTTTGGTCTGTTCGGAATCGATCTTTCCGAGCTCGGGCGCTTCGTGTTGCGTGCGAAGATCAAAGGCGAGAAGGACGTGCAGCTCGATGAGGCCAAGACCGTCGAGTTCTACGAGCTGCATAACGACCAAAAGGTGACGCTGGCCTCCGGCACACCGTTCGGCGCCAACTCGACCGCCGAGATGACGGGTGCTGGCGAGCAGACCGCCGAGCAGCCCACCCCGGAGGACGAATCCAAGGCGCTCGCGCACAGGGAATACGAGCTCTTGGTCGAGCAGAGCGACACCTACGGCTGGCGAACACGGCTCGTGGACGCGGGCGACTATCTCGTGATCTTTGCGCGGATCGAGAAGTCGCCGGACCGCACCTTCGTGTTGAAGCTCGAATGCGACGACTACGGCCCGCTCGCGGCGAAGTCAGTGTTCATCGATCCCGACCTGTTCGAAGCCGCCGACGAGAACACGCCCGGCGCGGCCGAGTTCTACCCGCACGGTGACCACATCGACGTGAACCACGGGTCGCTGCCTCGGATCTGCATCATCGGCCACCGCGACTACTACGCTGGAGGCTGGCACCAAGGATGGAGCAACCCGCCGACGCATCAGCACACCCTCTACCAGCACGTGGTGAACGTCCGCAATGCGATTCTCGATACTTGGAGCTAGACGTCGTCGAGCGCCGGCTGCCGTTACGGCGTGCCCGCCAGCACTGACTACTGTTCGGATCGGCGTGCCGCGCCGCGCGCGCTCGCTTGGGCGTCGCGAGGTGGACTTGGTCTATGACCGCGTGTTCATGCCGTCGCTGGTGGTCGACCACACCGAGCTGATGCTCCGCCAGCACGGTGTCGCCGGCGCGGAGGGCTTCGGCGTATGGGCGGGGACACTGAGCGGCGGCGACGCGTTTGTCTCCACGCTGGTGATCCCGAAGGTCGGCTCGCCCGGAGATTTTCACGGCGAGGTATCCGAGGACACGGTCGCGAATGTGCTGGACGAGCTCGACGAGCTCGACCTTGTGCCGATCGCGCAGATCCACAGCCACCCACAGGACGCGTTTCTTTCGCCGACCGACGCGCAGCGTCCGATCGTCGCCGCCCGCGGCTTCCTCTCGATCGTGATCCCCGGGTTCGGCTTCGTGGATCTCGCCGACGTCGGCCTGTGGCGCGCGTACGAGTTCCACGCCCGCGATGACTGGCGCGAGCTGGATCAGCCCGAGCGCGACCGTCGTTTCGTGATCGACCCGTCACTGCTGCGGATCGACTGATGCTGTTCGCGCGCCCGCGGCTGCATGAGTTGGTCGACCCCGTCGACAGCCGCACCCTCGCCCAGCTGAAGGCCCTCGACATTGACCCCGAGCGGGCTAGCGCATCGCCAGGGCGCACAGTGGCGATCGTGCTTGGCGCCGATGCGACGGCGTCGCAACGGCTGCTCGCTCGTGCGCTGCTCGATAACGTCCTGCGGCTTGACCCGCTAGTCACGGAGGTGCAGCTCGACGGGTTCGAGGAACGCGTGCTGATCGAGCTGGAGCAGCGCCTGCCACTGGAGCTTCACGGCCCGCCGTCGGCCAGCGTTGACTACACGATTGCCGTCGGTACACGAACCACGCAAGCCGATCTATTGGTCGACGGCGCCGGTTGGGTCGTCGATCTCGGCGGGAGGATTGAAGATCAGCCTGGGCTGATGAACCCGATCGGCCCGCTCGCGGCTGCGGCGCTCGGCGCTGGAGAGGTATTCAAGGCGCTGTTTGCGCTCAGCTATCCGGACGCCGAGGTGAGTGGCCGCTTCGAGGCGGCCCGCGGCCGCTTCTCCTTCTTCGACTACATGCCCGACGGGCAGAGCCCAGCGCTGATGCCGGTGGAGATCGATGCGTTCCTCGTCGGTGCCGGCGGTGTGGCGGCGGGTACGATTACCGCCCTCGGTGAGCTCGGGTCGCACATCTCTGGGTCTCTGCGGCTGATCGACCACGACTTGCTGGCCAGCGATAGCCTGAACCGTGTGAGCTATGCCCGCTGGCGCAGCGCGGTGAACCGCGCTGGCAAGGTCGGCGAGGCGAAGTTCTACCTCGACGCCCGTCTTGCGAACCTCAATGTGGGCGAGTACCCGATGCGATTCTCGGAGTTCAAGCGGCTGCTTTCCCCTAGGCGCAGCGACAGGCGCTACGAGGTGATCGTGACAGCGCTCGACGACGACGACGTCAGGCATGAGGTGCAACGAGAGCTCCCGCGCGTGCTGGTCGATGCCGCGACCGGCCGCGACGCTAACTGCAGGGTCGAGCGCGTGCTGCTCGGCGAGTGGGGATGCCTGGGGTGCACGCGGCATCCGGCACCAGCACGGGCGATGGCGGAGGGCGTGCGGAACGGGGAGTGCGGGAGCTTCCCAGATGAGCACGCTCCGTCGGTTTCGTTCCTGTCGGTGCTCCCGGGGATCCTCGCGGCAGGCGAGCTGCTCAAGCAGGCGCTCGGCGGAGCGGGCTCGCTACGAGGCGCGTTCGAGCACATCTTTACCTACGGTCCGAACGGCGATTTGACGCACGAGATGGCTCCGTCGCCGAACTGTGCGGTCGGCTGTGACAAGCCGAGCGTACGGCGCGCATACGCAACGAAGTACGCGGTCAGTGTGCCGAACATGGAGCAGACAGCGACGGAGGGTTAGCACCGGGCCTGAGCGATGGAAACCGTTGGTTACTCGTCTCGTGGCAAGAAACCGAGCTCGTTGCGCAATCGCTCCACGCCTGCGCGCGGGTCGAGATAGCCCCACGCCAACGCGGTCGTCTCGACTGCCTCGACAACGACTTCACCGGCCGTCTGTTCTGAAAGTGCGCCGTTGATTGCAGCGGCAAAGCCCAGCGACGGGCCGATGCGCCTGGTGGGCTCACCGAGCGATGAGAGGTTCACGCGATCGAGCAACTTGTTGGCCTGGTGGTTTCCCTGTCCGTCCGTCTCTGGCGCGTGTGCATGCAACTCGACTTGAAACACATCTGCCTCGACCGGCAGCACGCCCACGAATGCCTCGGGCAGAGCTGCTGATGTGAGGACGAGGCTGTCGCGCCAGAGAGCGGCAACATCCCCAAGCTTCAGTGGGCGCCCAGGTGAAACGCCGATGTCGATGATGACGGTGATGCTGCCGCCCTGAGCGACCGAAGGAAGGTTGATCGTCACAAGGGCGGATACTCCCTGCGAGGCGTCTCCACCCCATCGATAGAAGGCGTAGTCGGTTGACTGATGTCCGCCGGGAGTCGCCTGCCAGGGGGAGTCTGTATGTGGAGCACGGGGCACCTGTGCCGGAACCCTGCCGACGGCGATCTGCGCGAGATCATCCAAATCGCGCGAAATCCGCGCCTCATCCAGCGCCTGTGTCACGGCCTCTCTGTCCTGGGGTCGGATGAATCCGCAGCTGTCAATACTTGCCGGACCGACGATGGCAACTCCCCGGAGGATCAGAAGTGGCAGGCAGGCCCAGCCTTGTGGCGGCGAGCCGGCCCGGAACGGCTCTGAGTAGATACGCAGCGGCTGCGGTTTCTGGCGGCGAACCGCGCGCTGCTCCAGTAGATCGGTCCGCTGAACAAGATCACTGAGAAGCTCGTCTGCTCCAGTTGTGTCGATCAGAGCGGCTTGACGATTTGCGATCAGTCGCCGAGCCTGCTCGGTGAGCTGTCCATGGTAGGACGCCCAGTACATCGGATAGCGCTTGGAGACGCAGCCTTCGATCGCACCCACAAGTGCGGTGTCGTACTCGCCAGACCAGCCGACGACCAGCAGCCCGTAGTCGTCAACGACCCGCGTTACCAGCGCACGAAGCGGCTCAGGGTATTCGCTGAGCTCCTCGGCGGTGTTGCGCATGCCGAGTGTGAGGTAATCGCCATTCAGCTTGATTACGGTGACCGGGGAGTGAGGCAGCGGCGTCATCCCGTCCAGTGCCTGCGGAGTCGCGATCACCTGTGGTGAGATCCCGGTGCGGTCGAGGGCGCGCTCTATAAGCCGGTCAAAGTTCATCGTCACGATCACGCGCACGCGACCGGCGGCACAGAGCCTTGCGAGCGCATCATGGCCGGCGGTCGGCTGCATCGCCATGCCGCCTGCTGGGGGAGGGTCGAAGTACTGGCGCAGCAACGCCTGCCTTGCCGCGTCATTCTGCCCAAGGGCTTCGATCAAGGCGCTGTACCGCGGCTCGCCTCGCCCCTGGCCTTCCCACCACGCCTCGGGAGCGTCCCCAAGGGTTTCTGTGTCTACACCTTCGAGTGTCGCCACCTTTCGAATCAGATCCTGCACAACTTGCCATCCCGTGGGGATGCCGGCGGCGCTCGACATGCCGCTGCCGACCAAGACCGCGTATACGCCCGGAGCAGCCCTCCATCGACATCGCGAGAGCGATTCGCGGATCTATTCCTCCTGCTGCCGTTGCCACGGGCACCGTCGGCAGCCGCTCGTCAGCCACCATCTCTCCCGCGCAAACTCTCCGCAATCTCAGCGAACTCATTGATTGCCGCCTCCAGGTCTTCGACGATCTCCTGCGCGAGCACATCGGGCGGCGGAAGGTTCTCGGAGTCCTCCAGAGATTCATCACGCAGCCACGTGAGATCGAGGCTGACCTTGTCCCGCTGCATCAGCTCCTCGTAGGTATAGGCCTTGAACCGCTCGCCCTCCTTTCGCCTGCGACGGTCCTTGGGACGATACGCCCGGATGAAGTCCTCGAGGTGCTCGTAGCCGAGAGGATTCTGCTTGAGCGTGAAGTGCATGTTCGTCCGCAGGTCGTACACCCACAGCTTCTTCGTCGACGGCTTCTCGGAGGCAGGCTTGCGCTCGAAGAACAGCACATTGGCCTTGACGCCCGGCCTGTAGAAGATCCCTGTCGGCAGGCGCAGCAGCGTGTGCACGTCGCACTCGTGCAGGAGCTTGCGTCGCACCGTCTCGCCGGCACCGCCCTCGAACAGCACATTGTCGGGCACGACGATCGCGGCGCTGCTGTTGATCTTGAGCAGCGTCTTGACGTGCTGGACAAAGTTGAGCTGCTTGTTGGAGGTCGAGGCCCAGAAGTCATCGCGGACAATCACGAGATCCTCGCGTTCTGTGTCACCCTCGGAGTTCACGACCGTCATCGAGGACTTCCTGCCGAACGGCGGGTTGGTCAGGACCATGTCGAAGCGCTCTCCCGGGTCGCCCTTCAGCGAGTCCTTGACCGTGATCGGGCTGTCGGCGTCCTCGGCGCCGATACCGTGCAGCAGCAGGTTCATCACGCAGAGTCGCGCGGTGTTATCCACGATCTCGTTGCCGCAGAGCGCCTCGAACCGGAGCTGATGCTTTTGATCCCGATCGAGGTTGGGGTTGTTGTAAACGATGTGCTCGTGTGCGGCCAACAGAAATCCACCCGTGCCGCACGCTGGATCGCAGATCGTCATGCCGGGCTGCGGACGCATGACGTCGACGATCGCTCGGATCAAGGGCCGCGGCGTGAAGTACTGCCCGGCGCCCGACTTGACATCCTCAGCGTTCTTCTGCAGCAGGCCCTCGTAGGCATCGCCCTTCACGTCTACGTCGAGTGTCATCCACTGCTCGCGGTCGATGAGTTCCACGATCAGCCTGCGTAGCTTCGCCGGGTCCTGGATACGGTTTTGCGCCTTGCGGAACACGACGCCGAGCATTCCCGGCTCGCGGCCAAGCTCGGCCAGAATGTGGCGGTAGTGCACCTCCAGGTCGTCGCCGTCAAACGCGAGCAGGCTCGCCCAGTCGAGTCCCTGGGGGATGAACGCCGGCCGGTTGAACGGAGGCTTCGTCTGCTCGTCGGCCATCTTGAGGAAGAGCAGGTACGTGAGCTGCTCGACGTAGTCGCCGTAGGAGAGCCCATCGTCGCGTAGGACGTTGCAGTAGCTCCACAAGCGTTGGACAAGACCGTTGCTGCTCATGCGGACCACGTGTACTTGATCGGGTTTGCGGCGCCGCGCTTTCGAAACTCGTCGGGTGCGCGCTTGCCAACGTACAGCGTCTGCAAGACCGCGGGCGCCTCGCGGCCCACGAAGCCCAGCCGCCCAGGCGCGTCGGCATGACCTGGGAAGTTCTCGGCGGTCGCCTCAAGCCAGTCCTCCGCGACGAACGCGCCGACGATGAGCCCTTGCAGCGTCGAGAGAATCACTTCGGCCTGAATCGCCTTCCGGCGACTGATCTTCCATGCATAGCGAGTCGCCTGGTAGAGCGACGTCTCTGCTGCGCTCCTGTTGACGCTGATCAGCAGCGCCTTGTGCTGGAACACTGCCGGTTCGGCTGAATAGCGCCCGATAATCTCCTGCGCGTGCATCGCCCCGACATCGCTGCTGGCATAGCCACCCGCGATGTTCGTCAGGCCCGGGTATGCATCGATCAGGGCGGCCTCCACCTCGAAGGCCGTCTCGTCATCCATGCCGTGCCGATGAATGACATGCGCGACTTCGAAGCCTGCGAGGCGAATCTCGCGGATGCGCCTCAGCTTGTTGTCGAGCTCGTCACCGTCGAGTCCTCGCTCCGCGCGGATGTGCGCGAACACGCGGTTTCCTCGACCCTTGCCGACATAGAAGGTTTCGCCGTTTCGCGGGTCGATAAGTCTGTAGACGTACGTCTTTAGCTTGCGCGAGACGCCGGGCGGGAACGCGTCAACGCTTGCCATCAGCTCGCCCCGACGGTTTGACGACGCTTCGATGCGGGGGCGCGATTCCTGCTCACTCCCGCCGCTTGCTGGGGGGCGATCCGCTCGAACAGCGCGCTCGCCGGTTCGTCGGCGGGGTTCTGGGGAACGAGCTGGCCGGCGAAGGCGCGGTCGAGGATCAAGCGACGGAGACTGCTGCTCCGATGGAGCGCCCGGCTGACCGCGCCGTCCAGTGCCTCGGCCAGCGAGAGTTGCCGCTCGACCTCAGCGACGACGCCACGCTGCTCTTCGATTGGCGGCAGCGGTATGGGTAGCGATCTCAGGGCTGCGAGGTTGAGGTTGTACTGCCCCGCGGTCGTGGCTGCCTTCGACTCGATCAGGGCGCGCGATATCGGACTTGAGAGTGCAATGACCGCGAATCTCGGGTCGAGGCGCGATCGGTCTGGTCGGGCTCGAATCAGGTAGGACGCGAACGCCATACCTCCGGCACCATCAGCGGAAGCAACTCGCCCGATGAGATCGCGACTTCCGTTTGTGCGCACGAACAGCAGGTCGCCGTCTTCAAGCGCGAACGGCGAGAGATCGACAGTAGGATCAGTCGCGAACTTCAGATCCGAGCGGTCCACGTAGCCGCCCTGAACGTTGGGAATTCTGAGGACCGGCGGGCCATCGGCATCGTAGGAACACTTGATGGAGGTTCCGTAGCGCAGATCGGCGGCAAGCTCGCCGAGTTCGACTGGCCGGTAGCCGATCGTGGCCGCCGCCAGTGCCGCCGCCCGCAGGGTCGCGAGCTGCCGTCTCGCTCGTTTGAGCGACCCGTCCGCCGCGGCGAGCCGCGAAAACTGCTCCTCGATCGCCGCGACGATGCGTCGCTGCTCGGCGAGTGGCGGGACCGGAAACTCAATCGATGCCAGATTCTTGCGGGAGATGCGCTTGCGCGTCGTTCCCGCCTGACGCGCGAGGATCTCGTGTCTGAACTTCGGTGCGTTGATCCACCACATGAGCCAGCGCGGGTCAACGCTTGCGGTTCCGGGACGAATGATGCACACATCAACCGCAGTAACACATGGCCGCTCATCGCCCGGAAACAGGCACGCTCGTCCTAGCGGGTCAGGCATGCGCGCGACGAGAACGTCGTCGTGGACAAGATTGGTGCATCTCAGTGTGGCTGCCTTGGAACTTATCAGGAAGCGGTTGGACCGATTGCGAAACTGACCCTCCCCGATGTCGGCGAGCTGGATGAGACGGACATCGCCGTCAGGATCCTGATCCTTGCTCTCCACCCAATCGCCATCCACGAACACACCATCGCTTGCGACGACATCGCCAATGCGGGCCGTCGTCCATCCTGGCAGCACGTCACTCATGCAACCAGCGCCTCGTTGAGCTCGTCCAACAACGAGGCCAACTCGTCCCCGAACATCTCATAAGCCTTCCCAAGCCCGCCCTGTTGCGCGAACGGCGCGTATTCGAAGTCGTCGGTGCTGATCGCGAGTGAGGCGGCAACGTGGTCGCGGATGCGCTCCAGCCAGATGAGCTGCTCGGTCGTAAACGTACGCCCTGCGTTCTCCTGCTGGAGCAGCCATGCCTTGAAGCGCTCGTCGACGAGCTGGGGGTAGGGCACAAGTTCGCTCTGTTGCTCCAGCGCGAAGCGGACGAGCGAGACGAGGTTGGTGAACACGTTGCCAGCTGACCCGTGAACCTTCGAGCGGTCAAGCGTCTCGTATGCCTGCCAGAGCGCTTCGGGTGTCCACCGGTGGGGCGGGCGCTCGATCGCGTTCGCCAGCTCCTTGATCTCCCTGAATGTGAGCCGCTGGCGGTAGGGGCGGCTGTAGAGGATCTGAAGCGCGGTGATCTGGTCCTTGTTCTCCTCGATGAACTCGCGGAAGGAATCGATCGTCACGCGCGCCCGGTCGAGCCCGTCACGCGAGTGGGCTGCGTCGATCACCCTGTCCTTCGAGTACTCGTCGATAGCCTGCTCGTAGGAGCGCCGGATGTCCACCAGGCGCTCGCGTAGCTCCGGTTTGGTGACGAGCGGCTCGACGGCCTCATCCAGCAGTTGCTTGGCCGCCGCCGCGATCTGCTCGCCGGTCGGCTCTGCGTCGCCCGCGGCTTCACTGGCGGTCTGCACGTGGCGGTCGGGGTCAAGCGCATCGACCATCGCGCGCGTGAGGTCGTGCAGCGCCATGCCCGCGAGGTCTTCGAGCTCACCGCGATCCGTGTCGTTGAGCTGGCGCTCCAGTCGAGCTATCCGGCCGGCGATCGAGGAGATGACGTCCGGGTCGCGGCTTCCGAACGTGACCTGCTTGAGCAGTCGTTCCAGCGGCACCGTCGGTTCGCGGTCGAGCGGCTGGGTGTCGTCGAGGTCGGTCTCGGTCACGCCGACCGCGTCGACGATCACGAAGTGGGTCTTGGCCTGCGCGTCGGGCGTCACCGCCTGCAGGTCTGCCTCGTCGATAACGCGCACCCCGCGGCCCTTCATCTGCTCGAAGTAGGTACGGCTCTTTACGGCGCGCATGAAGAACACGCACTCCAGTGGACGCACGTCGGTGCCGGTCGCGATCATGTCCACCGTGACTGCGATCCGCGGGTTGTAGCTGTTGCGCAGCTCGGCGATCATCTCGTCCGGCTTGCGCCCGGTCGACTTGTAGGTGATCTTCACGGCGAAGTCATCGCCCTTGGCGAACTCTTCGCGCACGATCTGCACGATGTCGTCGGCGTGCGCGTCGTCCTTGGCGAAAATCAGCGTCTTTGGCACCTCGCTGCGGCCGGGGAAGATCTCCGTGAACAGGCGCTCCTTGAAGGTCCGGATCACTGTGCGGATTTGGTCCTTGGCGACGACCGCCCGGTCCAGCGCCTGCGCGTTGTAGGTCACGTCCTCGTCCAGGCGCTGCCAGCGCACGTCACGTGTCTTGCGGTCGCGGAAGCCGGTGACGAGGCCCGCGTCGATCGTGCCGCCGCGCTCGCTGATCTCGGTGCGGATGCGGTAGACGTCGAAGTCGACGTTGACCTGGTCGGCGACGGCCTGTTCGTGGCTGTACTCCATTACGAGGTTCTGGTTGAAGAAACCAAACGCCTGCTTGTTCGGGGTGGCCGTCAGCCCGATGATGTAAGCGTCGAAGTAGTCGAGCACCTGCCGCCACACGCCGTAGATCGAGCGGTGGCACTCATCGACGACGACCACGTCGAACGTCTCGATCGGGACCAGCGGGTTGTACTCGATCTCCACTGGCTTGCTCGGTTCCAGGGCGTAGCCCGAGTGCTCGTCCAGTTCGGGGTCGAGCTCTGGATCGCCTCTCAGGATGGCGTAAAGCCGCTGGATCGTCGTGATCGTGACCCGCGACACCGGATCGATCACGTTCGCGGAGAGATGCTGGACGTTGTACAGCTCAGTGAACTTGCGCCCGTCATCGGGCGTCGTGAACGCCTGGAACTCCTTGCGAGTCTGGCGACCCAGGTTCGCGCGATCCACCAGGAACAGCACGCGCCGCGCGCCGCCGAACTTGATCAGCCGGTAGGCGACGTTCGCCGCCGTATAGGTCTTGCCCGACCCGGTCGCCATCTGGATCAAGGCGCGCGGACGGTTCTCCGCCAGCGACTCCTCCAAGTTGCGTATCGCGGTCGCCTGCGCAGGCCAGAGGTCGGTGTCGTGCAGGTCGGGGAGCATCCGCAGCCGGTGGCGCAACGTGGGTGCGAGGTTGTTATCTACCTCCTCATTGATCCACCGCACCAGCGTCTCGGGGCGGTGAAACCAGAACACTTCGCGGCTGCGTGGCTCCGGGTCGAGCGTGCTCGTGAAGCGCGTCTCTACGCCTGTGGACTCGTACGCGAACGGCAGGAACCCCTCGAGCGCGGCATCCACCCAGCTCGGCAGCCCGTCGAGATACTTCGCCGACTGCCACTCCACGCCCGTGAGCGTCTCGCCCTCCTTCTTGGCCTCGATCACCCCGACGGCGACCCGATCGACAAACAGCAGATAGTCCACGCGGCCATGCGGCGGCTCCATCACGAACTCGCGCACCGCCACGCCACGGCCAGCGTTGAGGTTCGCCTGATTGGCGCTCTGGACGATCCAGCCCGCCTGCTCCAGCATGCGATCGATCTGGACGCGTGCGCGTGCCTCGGACGTGAGGTAAGAGAGGGCTGCGTCGCTCATGCGGAATATGGGGATGGGCCGATCATTGCCCCGCATTGTCCCCGACCGGCTGGCATCGTGCCCACGACGATCGCGTGGGTCGAATCTGGCGAGGGCAAACGGTCTGTCAGACCTTGTGCTGCTCGGTCACTACCGAGCAGTCCTCGTCAGCCCGTCTCGTCAACGAGCCGCAGGCGCCGAGGGTCGGCGGGGAGGCCGTGCCAGATGTCGCGCGCGATCACTTCAGGCCAGTGCTCGATCGGGAGATTGGTCGGAAAGAGGGCGAGTGTTTCGCCGAGTCTGGTTGCTGCTGGTGCGATGAGGCCGGTGAGGCCGAGCTGGTGCGCCGCTGCCCCGACGGCTTGGCAGGCAGCGTAGTCGCCGACGTCAGAGAAGAGTTGTGCGTCGGTGAGGGCAAGCACTGTCTGAGCGGAGCTTGGGCGGAGGTCAAGGACGTTGGGGACGTCGACCTCACAGGTCACGATGCGTCGCTCCAGGACACTCGCCGCGAGTGTCTGGGCATCGTCGAGCTCGTCGTCGACGAGGTGTCGGTAGGCCTCGATCACGACGCTGTCGGGTGGCGTCCGAGATAGAGGACCTCGAAGGCGCGGCTGGCGCCCCAGCGTCCGCCTGCGGCGCTGGCCTTCAGTTCCTCCCAGCGCAGCGACGTGTGTCGCTCGAACGTTCCCCGCACCCCGATCGGGTCGAGGTCGGAGATCGCGGCAAGCAGGTCGCGGTGCTTCACATGGCCCCCGCGTGGAGGCGCTCAATGGCGTCGAGCACTTCGTCGTAGGAGCCCTCGGCGAGCATGTCGACCGGGCGACGGCCGGCGAGGCTGCGCTTGCGGCCGTGCAGCCAGATCTCGGCGCCCTCCTGTGTGTAGATGTCGCGCAGGAGTCGTGTCACGTAGTGCAGTTCGAGCAGGCGGTCGCGATTGCGTCCGCTGGGGGTGTTGGCGGCGGAGGTCCAGTTGCGCACCTGGCGCTCGGCGACTCCGACGACGCGTGCGATGTCTGTGGTGCTCAGCCCGCTGTCGCGGACCTCATCGACGATGCGTGCGTAGAGCGCCTCTGTGCGGCCGGGCGACGGGAAGTCCTCGGCGGCTATATGACGGGCAGCGCTCCCATGAGCCACGTTCATTCTCCTTTATCGTAGATTGGATACCATCCAAAACTTCTATAAGACTTCCGCTATAATAGCAGCTTCAGCTTCCGCCTCAAGGTTATCGCGCTATGCCCGAGTTGCTCATCAGACCATCCCATGGCGACCACAAGGTGCTCGCCGATCTGTTGACGCCCAGCCTCTTCGACACTGGGCGACCGATTGGAGGTTGTCCCGTCTGGCGTAGAACTTGAGGTGGCGGTCCTCCCGCCCTCGTCCGCTCCGGTTGGGAGCGTGTAGGGCGATTCAAGTCCATTTGTCGGAGTTCCAGCTCCGGCGACGAGAACAGGAGGAACCGCCATGCAGACCGTATCGCGACCTGAGGTCGTCACTGCGCGGGAGGCCGTCGAGGAGCCGCTCCCGGCACGGATCCAGGAGGCGCTTGGGCAGCTCGTCGGGGCAGCGAAGGAGGGGTTGCTCGCGCTCAGCGTCGGTGTCGGGCTGGGCGTGTTGGAGGAGTTAATGAGCGAGGAGGTCGAGGAGGTGTGCGGCCCATTCGGCAAGCACGACCCGGGCCGCAGCGCGTACCGGCACGGCAGCGATGAAGGAGAGGTCACGCTCGGCGGGCGGCGCGTGCAGGTCCCCCGGCCGCGGATGCGCACCAAGGATGGCAGCGAGGAGGTGCCGGTGCGGACCTACGAGCACTTCGCCAGCCGTGATCCGCTCTCGCGGGTCGTGCTGGAGCGGATGCTCGCGGGTGTCTCGACGCGCCGCTACCGCCGGCTGCAGGAGCCGGTTGGCGAGCAGGTCGAGCAGCAGGCCCGGTCGACGTCGAAGTCAGCGGTATCCCGCACGTTTGTCGCGCGCACCAGGGAGGCGCTGCTGGATCTGATGGCTCGTCGCTTGGAGGACGTGCGCCTGGCGGTGCTGATGCTCGATGGGATCGTCTTGAAGGACCACACGAACGTCGTGGCGCTCGGGATCACGACCGAAGGAGTGAAGATCCCGCTTGGCTTGTGGGAGGGCTCGACCGAGAACAAGACGGTCGCGACCGCGCTGCTCGCAGACCTCGTCGATCGCGGCCTTGATGTCGAGCAGGGCGTGCTGGTCGTGATCGACGGTTCCAAGGCGCTACGGGCTGCGGTGAACGCGGTGCTCGGACCACGAACCCCGGTCCATCGCTGCGTCAGGCACAAGGAGCGAAACGTCCTTGAGCATCTGAGCGAGCGCGACCGGCCGGCCGTCAAGCGCAGGCTGCGCGCGGCCTGGGCCAAGGACGACCACCGCCAGGCACTCGGCGAGCTTCAGGCGCTCGCGGCAGAACTCGAGCGCTCACATCCCGGCGCCGCCGCGTCGCTCAGAGAGGGCATGGTCGAGACACTGACCGTCACCCGCCTGGGTGCCCGCGGCGCGCTCAAGCGCACGCTGCAGAGCACAAACCCAATCGAGTCGATGATCGAGTGCGTCAGGCGCAGCTCACGAAACGTGAAGCGCTGGCAGAACGGGGAGATGTCCTTGCGCTGGACCGCCGCCGGGATGCTCGAGGCCGAACGGCAGTTCCGGCGCATCGTCGGCCACAAGGACCTCGCCAAACTCGCCCTCGCCGTCGAACGCGAGATCACCCAGCCCGCCGTCACACACTCAACCCAGGAAACCACTACGCTCATCACCGCCTAAAAGATTCACCCGGGCCGCCGCCGAAGTTCCACGCCGACCGGGACATCCTCACCGATTGACCGCCTGGTCCTCAATGCCCATCACGCCGCCCGAGGCAACGCGCTGGTAGAGGCCGCCCAGCGGTCGGGGACCCCACTGATCGTCGATCCGCTGACCATGCTTTTGCAAGGGGAGGTGGATCCCCAAGATCCCTGGGTGCGATGTGTCCCGTTCGGGCGAGCCGAGGCGCTCCCGGGTGATCAACTCGTCAATCCGTTCGTGCTAGATGAGATCGTCGCCAAGGTCGTCGAGTTCCAGGTCGACCACGGCGCGACGGTCATTATCCCGCCATATTTCTACGCCGATCGTCCAGAGTCGCCTGCGTTTGCTGCGAGCATCGCGGCGATCGGCCGCACCGCTCGTCGTATGCGTGCTGACGGAGTGGCGTTGCCCCTGATGCCTGTGCTGTGCGCGCAGTTGCAGAGCTTCGCGCGCCGTGCGGGTCGGCAGGCGGGGCTCGATCGCTTCGCGGCGGCGGCGGTGGATGTCGGGCCGCAGGCCATTGGATTGCACCTCTCACCGCTCGGCGATGGAGCCGAGAGCTACTCCAAGCTGCTGGATCTGTTCGTTGCCGCTCGGCATCTGCGCAGTGCAGGTGCTCCTGTGATCGCGTGGCGACAGGGCGCCTACGGGCCGGCGCTCGTCGCCGCGGGCCTTGACGGCTACGAGTGCGGCATGGGGATCGGCGAGCAGGCCGACGTACGCGGATTCATGAATATGCGCAAGCCACGCGACCGCGACGGAACGCCGTTCGCTGCACATGGCATCTACATTCCGGCGCTGCGGCGCAGCGTGCCGCCGAAGATCGCCCGGATACTGCTCGATGATCGCCGACTCAAGGGCCGGCTGATCTGCGACTCTGTGCGCTGTTGCCCGCATGGAGCAGAGAGCATGCTTGCCTCTAAGGGACGCTCTCATGCCGCACGCGCCCGCGCTCGAGAGCTGGAGGAGCTCGCGGAGATTCCGAACACCGCCTGGCGCCTGAATCACATCGCCAAGCAGGCAGCGAGCGCTTACGTCACCGCTACCAAGGCGAACGAGATCCTCGCCACTGCGGGACTGACGAACCGCGTCAAGACCGAGGGCTACGTGGCGCTCGAACAGGTCGCTGAGTTCTTGCGTACACGAGGCTCCGAGGGAATCCGCGACTCCGCCTAGTGGACGCGTCCGCAAGTCTTGCGGATTATCGGGAGGGATAGCGCCGGGAGCACAGAATTGTGTGTTGTGCCCCGGAGCAGCCAGCATGTGATCGAACTCTCTGAGGAGGAGCGTGCTGAGCTTGAGCGGCGGGCTTGCACGGTCACGATGCCGTTCCGTGTGGTGCAGCGGGCGAGAGTGATCCTGTATGCGGCGGAGGGGATGCAGGACATCGATATCGCCGCCCGGCTGGATTGCTCGCCCGACAGCGTTTCTCGGCGAAGATCCCGGTTCTGCGCTGAACGGCTGGATGGGCTTGAGGATCAAGCGCGGTCGGGTCGACCGCGTCGTTTTCCCCCCGGAACAGGTCGCCGAGGTCAAGGCGATCGCGTGCGAGCTGCCGCGCATCCACGAGCTGGCGCTCTCGCGCTTCTCCCGGGTTGAGCTGCACCGTCTGGTGATCGAGCGCGGCGTCACTGAGGCGTCGGCCTCGACGATCTGGCGCTGGCTGCACGAAGACGCAATCAAGCCGTGGCAGACACGCTCCTGGATCTTCCCGCGCGACCCCGATTTCGCCGAGAAGGCCGCCCGCGCGCTGGACCTCTACGCCCGCACCTTCGAGGGTAAGCGGCTGCGACCCGACGAGTACGTGATCTCGGCCGACGAGAAGACCCAGCTGCAAGCGCTCGGCCGCCATCATGAGACGATCGCCCCGGGCCCGGGGCGCCCCGGGCTGGTCGAGTTTGAGTATCTGCGCGGTGGAACGCTCGCCTACCTCGCTGCGTGGGATGTGCATCACGCCAACCTGTTTGACCGGATCGAGCAGACGACCGGGATCGTCCCGTTCGGCCGGCTCGTGGACCAGGTAATGAAGGTCGAGCCCTACCGGTCGGCCCGCACCGTCTACTGGGTCGTGGACAACGGCTCCAGCCACGCCTGCAAGACCTCCGTCAAGCGGATGGCCGAGGCATACCCAAACGCGAGGCTGATCCACCTCCCCGTCCACGCCTCCTGGCTGAACCAGATCGAGATTTACTTCTCGATCGTGCAGCGCAAGGCGCTGACCCCCAACGACTTCGCGACGCTGCCCGAACTCGCCAGACACCTGATGGACTTCGGGCAGCACTACCGCACGTTCGCGCGACCATTCGAGTGGACCTTCACCCGCACCAAGCTCGACGCCGTCATCGACAAGATCACCCGCCACGAACCCCAGCCCCTGGCGCTCGCCGCTTGAGCCGCATCACTTCCGGACACGTCCACTAGCAATCCATCCGGTGCCTGGTTGGGCAGAGGCTCGGGATGAGTGGGTGCGTTGATGTCCTGCCTCGCCGGGCGCGGAGGCGTCGGCTCTTGCCGCTGTGTCTGCTGCTTCATCTCCTGAAAACTGTCGTATTACTTCTCGGCACGAGCAAATTCGAGGTCTTGGCTGTCCGTGCAGATTGTGCCGAGGTGTAGCCGTTCAGTTGTCTTGGTTTCCATAACGAGGAGCGTGGCGGGGGGCGGCGAACTTTTGGGGTGTGGAGCGGGCGGAGGCTGAGGCGGTTTATGACTCCGGTCGTGATGCGTGCGTGGAGTTTTTGATGGGGCTGGTGGCGGCGCAGGGGCGGTTGGAGGAGCGCGTGCGGGTGCTCGAGGCCAAGGGCGCCGCGAGCTCGCGCAATAGCTCGGTCGCGCCGTCCGCGGACACATCGATCTCGCGTCAGGAGCGTCGTGCGCTGGCTAGAGCGAAGACGAAGGAGCTGCTCAAGAAGGATGGGGAGCGACGTAAGGCGGGCGGTCAGCCCGGTCATCGTGGCTCGGGGCGCGGATTGTTGGGTGAGGATCAGATGAGCGAGATCGTCGATCACTATCCGAGCGACTGCTCGGGCTGTGGGCGCGAGTTCACCGATGTGGAGAAGGTCCCGCGGTGGGGTGCCGGGCGCCATCAAGTCGCCGAGCTGCCCCCGGTCACCGTCGAGTACGTCGAGCATCGCACGCAGGTGCTGCGCTGCCCGGGGTGCAAGACGCGGACCCGTGGCACCCTGGGCGTCCTCGGGGAGTCCGCGTTCGGGCCGAACCTTCAGGCGGCGCTGGTAGCGCTGACCGTACGTAACCGGGTCTCCCGCCGCGATCTGAGCGAGCTCGCGGGCGAGCTCTTCGGGGTCAGGGTCTCCGTCGGCGCGATCGATGAGATCTGCCAGCGCGCCTGCGCACTATTGACCGGCCCTCATGAGCGGCTTGTGGCTGGGGTGCTGGGGTCTGGGGCGATCAACGTCGATGAGACGGGGTGGTACCTGGCCGGGGAGAACCGGTCGATGTGGGCCGCCGCTACCGCGAACGCGGCGATCTTCCAGATCGTGGCCGATCGTCATCGTGACCGGCTGATCGAGCTGCTCGGCCCCGACTTCCAGGGGATCGTGACCTCCGATCGCTGGTGGGCGTATGACCACCTGGACCCCGAGCAACGACAGGCATGCTGGTCACATCTACAGCGCGACTTTCGCTTCCACAGCGAAGGACTGGCCCTCCAAAAAGAGTTCGGGCAGGCCGGCCTCGAGTTGACCGACCGAATGTTCAATGCCTGGCACGCATTCGGCGAGCACCAAGACCGTGAGCGTCTGATCCTGGAGATGAAACCCATCCAGGACGAGTTCCTCGCGCTGCTCCAGCACGCCGGCAAGAAAAGCAAGCGCCACCGTCTGCACCGCCGCTTCGCTAACAACCTCCTAAAGATCTGGCCCGCGCTCTGGACGTTCCTGACCATCCCCGCCCTCACACCAACCAACAACGCCGCCGAGCGTGCACTCCGCGGACCAGTCATCCACCGCAAGCTCAGCCACGGAAACCAGTCCAACGCCGGCGAACGATTCACCGAGCGATCCCTCTCCGCCTCCGTCACCTGCCGACTACAACACCGCAGCCTCCTCGCCTACCTCCGCGACCTCCACGCCGCCCACCAAACCGGCGGCGCGCTCCCAGCCCTCCTCTGACCCCAAAACCAAGAGGACTGAACGGCTACGCCGAGGTGCCAATTTGCAGGGGATTTGGGTTTTGGCTGCGGTGGGCCGGGGTGGAGGGAGTCCGTGGAGTTTCGCACGGATTCAGGGCCGAAATCGGGGGTTTTGTCGATGCGAAAGGGGGTTTTGTCGACCATTGGCGGGGTTTCGCGCACCCCTTGGATTGGGGGCTTGCGCGCTCAGCCTGAGCTGTCCCAGACGCCGGCCGTGCATGTTGTGCTCGTGGGCCGAAGGGGGTAGCGGCCGGGCTCGGGCGTCAATAGAGCACCCGTCCAAGGAGACCCGACAAAACCGATGACGCTCGACCACGAGGACATCGACGCGATTGCAGAGCGCGCCGCGCGTCGTGTCGTGCAGCTCCTGGAGCAGCCAAGCCCCGGGGTCTACCAACTCCTCGACCCGAAGGAGCTCGCGGCGGCGCTGAACGTCTCGCTCGACTACGTATACGCGCACGCCGCGGACCTCGGCGCGATGCGTCTCGGCGACGGTCCAAAGGCGCGGCTGCGCTTCGATCTCCAGACCGCGCAACGAGCGATGCGGGGGCGCAAGTAGTCCCCCGGGGCGCCGGTAAGGTGATCGCACCACGAAGAAGCCGGGGCGCCGCGGACACGCCCTCCGGCGCGACACCGGGAGGTGACCCCGATGCGTCCGAACCGTACGTCCCGACCCGATCGGCGGCTCTGATGGCGCGGCCCAACACCGGCGAGGTCACGCAATGGCCGTGGAAGAACGGCACGACGATCACCTACGGCGCGCGTCTCTACGCCTACGGGCGTCGCCACCGGCTGGTGTTCGGCACCAACACCCAGGGCTGGAACGACGTCCGCGCCGAGATCGAGCTCGAGTCGATCCTGCAGCAGGTCGAGCGCGGCACCTGGATGCCGCCGGAGAAGAGGACATCGGTGGTGCGGACGGAGGCCGCGCGGCCTGACGGCCACCAGCCCTTCGGACCATTTGCTCGGAAGGTCGTCGACGCGAAGAAGAGTCACGGTCTCGACGACAGCACGATCGCCGACCTCGAGTGGAAGCTCGGCTATCTGATCGGGCACTTCGGGCGCATGGAGCTCCTCGAGATCGACGTCGCCAGGGTCGATGGGTTCCGCGACGAGCTCGCGCACCGCTCGCGCGTGATCCGCGAAGCCGAGGCTCGCGGCAAGCCGCTGATGGAGACCGTCGAGCGCGAGCCAGGGAAGCCCTACAAGCGCCGCAAGCGAGCGCTGTCGAACACGTCGATCAACGGGCTGCTGACGCTGCTCAGTCAGATCATGCAGCGCGCCGTGGACTACGGCCACGTTCCGCACAACCCGCTGAAGATCGGCGAGCGCAAGGACCGCTTCCTGCCATCGGTCAAGCCCAATCGTACGTTCCTGGAGGTCGATGAGCTGGGCGATGCTCGCCGCGCAGGCCGGCCGCGACCCGCACTGGATCGCCGATCAGATCGGCCACACCTCGGCCGCGTTCACGTTGCAGGTCTACCAGCAGACTCGCAACCGACGCCTGACCGACCGCGAGCGCCAGGCCATCTGGGAGCTGATGCGCTTCGCCGACGAGCCCGCCGAGTGCCCGTTCACGCGCCAGGTCACCCGTACAGACGACCCGGAGTTTAGGCCAGTGAATAGGCCAACGGACGATTTCAGCCCCTCAAGCGAGCTGGACGGCCTCATCGGTGATGAGTAAACTGCCATGTTTCCAAGCATTTCCAGCATGGGCGCGGCGGGTTTCGAACCTGCGACCTCTCGCGTGTGAAGCGAGCGCTCTCCCACTGAGCTACGCGCCCTGGACGCGTGATTCTATTGGCCTCGGGGACTGGACCCAGCGCCGAGACCTACGAACCCAGTCGTACCCCGACATGCGGATGCAGTCGAACGGCCGCTTCGGAGTAGGCGCCTGCCAGCGCATCCACTTCAGCCTGGGTCAGCTCGCTCCCGAACGCCGACGGGCCGCCGAGGGCGCGGTAGCCGTCGGTCAGGTGCTTGCCGATCTGGGCCAGGTCGAAGTGGCCGTCGTACACGCTCTCGATGTACAGCGCCACGTTTTCGCGCGCGAACCGCGCTGCGGCGGGCGTGCCGTGTTCGATCTGGTCGATCGTCGCGCCGGTCAGCGCCCATCCACGCGTGGCCAGGCCGGTGTAGGTCCGGAACAGGCCCGCCAGCTCTGCGCCCGGGCCGGTGAGGGAGACCGCCTGTGCTTCTCCCAGCAGTGCCGGCGTCTTGATCTGCGCGGCGCTGCTCGCCGCCGCCACCACCGGGGCGCGCGTGCCCGTAAGCGTCCTGGCGCCGGACGGCAGTCCGTTGGCGACGAGCGGCCAGGCTCGCTTGGCTGTCGTCACCTCGGCGGCGACAGGGCTCTCGACACCCCTGAGGGACCGGCTGACGGCGACGAGGTCTTCGCGCTGGAGTCTCAGTTCGGCCAGGGTCGCGGTCGTGCGTCCGCAGCCGCACAGCGCGCCCGCGACGCTCCCCAGCACGAGCGCCAGCGTCGCCACGCGCACAACCTTGCCCGACGGTCGCGGCCGCGACTCGTCACCGGCGAACGTCGGCGTGGCTTGCGCCGGGTCGTCTGGGAGCGCTGGCGTGGCTCGCGCCGGGTCGCCTACGTGCCCAGCAGATCGATCACGAACACCAGCGGCGCGTTCGGCGGGATCGTCGGGGGCGAGCCCTTGGCGCCGTAGGCGAGCGAGGCCGGGATGATCAGCTCGCGCCTGCCTCCAACCTTCATGCCCGGGACGCCCTGTTCCCAGCCGGGAATGACCTGGCCTTTGCCGAGCGTGAACGGAAACGGTTCTTTGCGCTTCCAGGACGCGTCGAACACCTTGCCGCCGTTATAGAGCGCTCCCACGTAGTTGACGGTGACCGCATCGCCGGTTTTTGCCACGGGGCCGGTTCCCGTGATGATGTCTTTGACTTCGAGCTTGCTCGGCGGCGGGCCGCTCGGCGGAGTCACGTGCGGTTCTGTCGACAGCGGGCCGCTCGTCGGTGTCTTCGCCGCCGCGGTGGTGCTCGAGCTGGTCGAGGTCGTCGGGGCGCTCGCGCTGGCCAGCGGTTCGTCGGCCTTGTTCTCGTTGCCAACAGTGATCGTGCTGGAGCCGCCCGAGCCGCAGCCGGCGATCAGGACAGCCGCTCCGAGCGCGGCTAGGCCGAGACCGAAGTGGGTGCGGGCTCGCTGAAATCGTGGTGAGACATCTCTGAAGTAGGTCACGGCCGGGCAGCCTAACGCAACTGACGCCTGCGCGCTACGATCGCTGTGGACCGTGCTAGGCGGGGATGTAGCGGCGCCCTGAATCCGCAATCCGCTCTAGCGGGGCTGAACTCCCCTCCGAGGGGTTTCCGTCCCGGTTGCCCCGCCGCCGTGGGCGTCGATGGCTCGGGTCCCGTGCGGTGCCGGCTCGCGAACCAGGTCAGGTCCGGAAGGAAGCAGCCTTAAGCGATCCCCGGCAGGCGCAACGGGAGTTCCCGGACCGGAGCTTGCGGCAGCGACCAGGCGCCGGACGCGGAAGCATCGACGAGGGGTGCACGGTCCGTATATGAGCCGTCCACACCGGGCGTGGCGTCCTACGAGCAGCGCTTGAATATCAGCCACGAGCGGTTGGTCGCCGACTCGGTGAATCCGGGCGGGACCGTCACGGGCAGGTGCGGGTCGCGGAGGTCCAGCACGTAGTCGCGTTCGACTTCCATGCTCGCCGGGTCGACATACACGCCGTATGAGATCTGGTTGACCTGGGCGCTGATCACGTTCGCGGGGCTCGTCTTCAGGTACAGCGCCAGCAACGGCACCGGCGCGTGGTTGGGGACTCCCACAGGCCCGCATTCCAACCCGATCGCGCCCTTGCGCACGAGCGCGACGAGATCGCCTTCGATGTGCTGCTGGCGCGCCAGCGTGTTCAGCTGACGGTGCGCCGAGCGGTACTGGCTGGGCGCGTACACAACGAGCGCCGCGAGCACGATCAGCCCGCCCGCCATCCACCAGCGCCGTCGCGGATCGCCGTGCTCCAGCTGCGTCCATCCGAACACGCCCGCGCCGCAGAACATGCACAGGATCGCCGCCGCCACGAACGCGTAGCGCGTGTTGATCGGCAGTCCGATCGCGGCCAGCGCGGCGAACACGACCACCGCCACGACACCCACGATCGCTCCCGGGCGAGCCCGGGCTCCCAGCCACGCAAGCGACAGCACGCCGCCCAGCGCCGCACCGACGAGCACGGGCGGGCGCAGGATCTCGCCGATTCGCCGCGGTATGTACTCGGGCACGTTCGCGATCCCGGTCACACGGTCGAGGATCTCGGCGGTGTGGCGCGTGTTCGTCAGCGACCAGAGGGCGTCCCCGGTGATGGCCAGATCGCTGAGAACCCACACCAGCGGAGCCGCCGCCGCCAGCAGCGTCAGGCCGGCCAGCTGCCGGCGCGAGCGCGCGGACGTCCATGTATTCGTGCCGGCGCCGAGGGCCGGCTCCTGCGCGATCCGGCGGCCGAGCCAGCCCGGCGTGCGCTCGTGCGCGACGATCCGCGCACGCCAGTCGGGCCAGAAGATCAGGTACGCCCAGTAGAGCCCCGAGAACACCCACGCCTCCGGGCGCAGCAGCCCGGCAAGCGCGAGCAGCGCCAGCACCGGCCAGCCGGCTCGTGGGCGACGCGACTCGACCAGCAGGGCGCTGAGGACCAGCAGCAGGTACGGAATGTCGATGTACGCGCGCACGCCGTACGACAGCACCGGCACGCGCGTGATCAGCAGCAGCGCAGCGAGCGCCCCGGCCGCGCGTCCGAACCAGCGCGCGGCGAGCGCGTACACCATCCACGCGCACGCCGACAGCGCCAGGAACGCGAGCGCGACGGTCACGTGCACCACGCCCGCCGGTCCGAGCGGGGCCAGCACGACGCCCAACAGCTCGATCAGCGGGTGGGGCGTGGGCGCGATCGGGACCGCGTACGCAGGTGTGCTGCCGCGCGAGAGCTGTCCGCCCCAGGCGAGCGCGTACAGCGTGTCGTAGTTGACGAACCCCACCCCTGCCACCACCCGCAGCACGATCGCCCCCGCGACGATCGCGGCCGGGGCAGCCAAGCGCTCGGTCCAGAGCCTGGGGGTCCTCACGCGCGCGGACGCTATCTGCTCAGACTGTCCGCGGGCACACCCGAGCTCCCGGCCGTATGGGCGAGAGCGGTCTCCGCCGCGCCCGACCCGCTCGGGCATGTGCCCGCCCGTGGGTAGACTCAGCTGAACGGTGCCGAGCGAGCCCAGAGCAGCCCAGCAGTCATCCCTGTATCGCAGGCACCGTCCGCGCACGTTCGACCAGGTCGTGGGTCAGGAGCCGGTCGTGCGCACGTTGCGCAACGCCGTGCAGCGCGATCAGGTGCATCATGCGTACCTGTTCGTCGGCTCGCGCGGCACGGGCAAGACCTCGATGGCCAAGATCCTCGCGGCGTGCCTGAACTGCGAGCAGGGTCCCACGATCACCCCGTGCGGGCGGTGTGACTCGTGCACCGCGATCGCGCGCGCGAGCTCGCTGGATGTGATCGAGATGGACGCGGCCTCGAACAACTCGGTCGACGACATCCGCGAGCTGCGCGACTCCGTCGCGTTCGCGCCCGTGTCGGGCCGGCGCAAGGTGTACATCCTCGACGAGGCCCACATGCTCTCGACGGCCGCCTGGAACGCGTTTTTGAAGACGCTGGAGGAGCCCCCGCCGAACACCGTGTTCGTGCTCGCCACGACCGAGGCCGGCAAGGTGCCCGCGACCGTCGTCGATCGCTGTCACCGCTTTGACTTTCAGCGTCCCACGGTCGAGCACATCGCGCAGGTGCTGCGGCGCACGGCCGAGTCGGAGTCGATCGAGATCCCGCCCGAGGCGATCGCCGCGCTGGCGCGCTCGGCTACCGGGAGCTTCCGGGACGCGCTCGGCACGCTGGAGCAGCTGCTCGCCTACAGCGGACCCACGATCGCTCTGGAGGACGTGCTCGCGGTGCTGGGCATCGCGGACGCGGCGCTGCTGGAGCGGACCGTCGACGCGGTCACCGCCGCCGATGCGCGCGGCGCGCTGCTGGCGCTCGCGGAGTGCGCAGACGGTGGGCGCGACGCGAGCTCGTTCGCCACCGACCTGGAGTCCAGGGCACGCGAGCTGCTGATCGTGCAGACCCTGGGCGAGATCCCACCCGAACTGGCGCTCACGCCCGAGGCCGACGCGCGGCTGCTGGCCCAAGCCGAGCGCGTGCCGCACGCGACGGTCGTGAGCCTGCTGGAGCTGATCGGATCGGCGCGCGAGTCCGTGCGTGCGGGCGCAGACGCGCGCACGTGCCTGGAGCTGGCTTTGGTGCGGGCGGCCAGACCCGAGGTGGACGCCTCCACCCGCGCGCTGCTGGCCCGCATCGAGCGGTTGGAGGGGGGCGCCGTCTCGGCACAGACCCTTACGGGAGTCCCGCCTCCCACCGCCTCCGCCTCCGCCTCCCCCTCCGCGCCCGCGGCCGGAGCCGCGCCCGCGCCCCCCGTCACGGCTGCCACCACGCCCCCGACTGCGGGACAGTCACCGGCTGGGCGTACGCGCGAGGAGGAGTCCGCTCTCGCTGTCGAGCATGCGCGCGAGGAGATCACTCCGGCCGCCGCCCCTATCGAGGACGCGCCGCCCGAGCCGACGCAGCCTCTCGACGCCGTCGCGCCGGTGGTCGAGCCGCTGGAGGATCTGCAGGCGGTGGTCGCCCTGTGGCCCGCGGTGATCGAGCTGGTCGGGGCCGGGCACGCGCTGTGCGGTGCGGTGATCGCGGACACCAGGCCGGTATCGATCGCCGGCGAGGACCTGACCGTGGGGTTTCCCGCGAGTGCCGCATTCCTGAAGAAGAAGGCCGAGGACCCGTCCAACCGCCAGATCGTCACCGATGCGCTGCGCCAGCTCGCGGGCGGGCGCTGGCGGATCGGCTATGAGCTGCGCGAGGATCTCGACGCGGCCGGTGACGGCCCTGCGCGCACGTACACCGAGGAGGAGTGGATCGAGCGGTTCAAGTCAGAGCTCGACGCCGAGGAGATCCCGATCGAGCCCGGCCAGGGCGTCGAGCCCGAGCCCGTGGCATCGGTCGCCGGTGGGCAAGCGCCAGTCAACAGCGAGCGTCAGGAGGTCTGATCGTGGCCAAGGGACCCAAGCAACAGCGGATGCCCAACATGCAGCAGATGATGCAGCAGGTCCAGCAGATGCAGCACGAGATGGAGGCTGCCCAGGAGCAGCTCAAGCACGAGACGGTCTCTGCCTCCGCCGGCGGGGGCATGGTGACGGTGCAGGTCACAGGTGACCTGCAGGTCACGTCGGTCACGATCGATCCCGAGGCGGTGGACCCCGAGGACGTGACCATGCTCGCCGACATGGTCACGGCGGCCGTCAACGAGGCGCTGCGCGCCGCTCAGGAGCTCGCCGCGAGCAAGCTCGGAGGCGCGACCGGTGGCCTGGACCCAGGCGGTCTCGGCGGCCTGGGACTGCCTGGCCTGTGAGCTCATACGCCCCGCCCGTCCAGCGGCTCGTGACCGAGCTGTCCAAGCTGCCCGGCATCGGCACGCGCACGGCGCAGCGCTTGGCGTTTCACATCCTGCGCGCCTCCGACGAGGACGCCCACGGGCTGTCCGACGCGATCCGCGAGGTCAAGGCGCGGATCGGACTGTGCGAGGTCTGTTACAACCTCACCGACCAGCCGCGCTGTCGCATCTGCGAGGACACCCGCCGCGATCACACTCTGATCTGCGTGGTCGAGGAGCCAAGCGACGTGATACCGATGGAGCGCACCCACGAGTACAGCGGTGTCTACCACGTACTGGGCGGCGCGCTGTCGCCGATCGACGGGATCGACCCGGAGGATTTGAAGATCGCCGAGCTATATGCGCGCGTCGCGTCCCAGACGCCGCCCGTCCGCGAGATCGTGCTCGCCACCAACCCCACGACCACCGGTGAGGCCACCGCGTTGCACATCGCCCACGAGCTGCGCGAGCGCGCCCCCGAGCTGACCGTCACGCGCCTGGCCAGCGGGCTGCCCGTGGGGTCAGACCTGGAGTACGCCGACGAGGTGACGCTCGGCAAGGCGTTCGCGGGACGCCGCTCGTTGTTGGGGCAGTTCCGGTAGGCGCATGCGCCTACCGGCGAACCCGTACATGTACGGGTTCGTGACCAGGCCGCATGCGGCCTGGTCCCTGAGCCGCATGCGGCTCAGGCCATCTATCCTCAGCACGTGTCCGACATCGTCGTGATGAAGTTCGGCGGCACGTCTGTCGCCGACGCCACTCGCATTCGCGGCGCGGCGCGGCGGATCGTCGCCAAGCGCGACTCCGGCGCCCGCGTGCTTGCGGTGCTGTCGGCACGTGGCAAGACGACCGACGAGCTGATCGGCATGGCCGCCGAGGTCTCCGCTACGCCTGACCCGCGCGAGATGGACATGCTGCTGTCCACCGGCGAGCGCATCTCGTGCGCGTTGTGCGCGATGGCCGTGCACGATCTCGGCCACCGGGCGATCTCGCTGACGGGCTCCCAGGCCGGGATCGTCACGGATTCGTCGCATACCCGCGCGCGCATCATCGACGTGCGCGCCGAGCGCATCATGTCCGCCCTGGACGAGGATCGAATCGTGCTCGTCGCCGGGTTTCAGGGCGTCTCGACCGACTCCAGCGACGTCACCACACTGGGCCGCGGGGGCTCGGACACGACCGCGGTCGCGCTCGCGGCGGCCGTCGGCGCGGAGGTGTGTGAAATCTACACCGACGTTCCGGGCGTGTTCAGCGCCGACCCGCGCATCGTGCCGGACGCGCGCCGGCTGGACGTCGTCTCCTTCGAGGAGATGCTCGAGATGGCCGCCTCGGGCGCGGGCGTGCTGCAGCTGCGCTCGGTCGAGTACGCCCGCAACCACGGCGTGCGCATCCACTGTCGCTCCTCGTTCGAGGATCGTCCCGGTACTGTCGTCGTGTCGGAAGGAGAGAACATGGACCGCTCCGAGAAACCCCTCATCACCGCCGTCGCCCATTCGACCTCCGAGGCGATGATCACGCTGCTGGGGGTACGCCACCAGCCGGGTGTCGCCGCGAGCATCTTCGAGGCGCTGGCCGGCGCCGGAGTGGACGTGGACATGATCGACCAGAACGTTCCCGCGTCCGGGGGCGGTCTGGCGGAGATCTCGTTCACCGTGCCGCGCGAGCACCTGCGCGAGGCCCGCGCGGCGCTGGGGCCCCTCGCGCAGGAGACCTACTCCGAGCTGATCGCCTACGAGGACATGGGCAAGGTCTCGATCGTCGGCGCCGGCATGCGCTCGCACCCGGGTGTCGCCGCGCGAGTCTTCAGCGTGCTCGCCGGTCAGGGTCTGAACATCGAGATGATCTCCACCTCGCCGATCAGGATCTCGTGTGTCATCCCCCGCGATCGTGTCGACTCGGTGGTGAAGGCGCTGCACTCCGCGTTTGAGCTCTCCGGTCCCGACACGATCGTCGCCGAGGAGACGTTCGCCGCGGGCGCCTGAGCTTTCGCGAGACGGGCCGGACAGGACGGGCAGGGACTGGACGGACGCCTCAGGCGCGCGTGTCGCGGCGACGGAAACGCCACGGATCATCCGCCGCCGCCGGCGCCGGCAGCGACAGGCGGACGTCACCGGCGGCGATGCGAGCGACCTGCCTGATCCAGACTCCGAACGGGCCGTCAGGCTCCTGGTAGTACTCGATCAGGCGCTCCAGCCTGGAGAACACGCGCTGAGTGACGTCCCGCGCCCTGTCGTGATCGTCGACGAGCGCGTGCACGCAGCCATACACATCGTCCGCGTACCGGGCGTACAGGAACCGCAGCGCTTCACGATCGCCCCCCCGGGCTCGCCTGACGGCGCGCGACACGATTGGAGTCATCGCCGTCTCGCTCATGCGTCGGGATATGCGCAGCGTGTCGCCGCGGGTACACACAGTGGTCTCCGCTCGGTCGGTGGCCAACTCCATGCTTACTCCTTCGAGTCAGTTGCCCCGCCTCTTGGCGACGGGGGATGAAGTCAACTCCATCGCAGCTGCGGCGATGTTAGATTGGCGTAAAAGAAATCTCACTGCCCTGGTGCGGAACGTCAGTGGCCGGGCCGCCCTCTGCGCGACCCGGCCACTTGTGACTGGCATACGTGCCAGTCTTACGTCAGTCGCCGCAGCGACCGGCGCAGACTCGAGCGCAGACTAGAATTTGGTTGCTTCAGCTCCAGTCCTTGCGATCGACAGGATCGACGACGGCAGCGCCAGGTAGTCGTGTTTGGGGATCACGAGCTGCCCGCCACCGGGACCGTTCGTCACCACCCACAGCGCGAAGTTGTTGGCGGTCGTCGCCTCTTCGAGTGTGGTTCCCGGGTATTTTGAGTATTCATGGAATGTCAGATCGTACGTGAGCCCGCAGAGCGTGTACTTGGTCTCCGCGGTCTTCGTGGTCACTTCGTTCCAGGCATTCAGCGTGCTGGCGGGCGGGAACGGGACTTCACCGTTGGTGTATTCCGTGCCTGCACAGTTGGCGTTTTCCACGACTTTTGAGTCGTCGTTGGTTGACGGGTCTGCGTAGGTCTCTTCTGTCTGTTCGGTCCCGTTGTTCTGGACCTCCACCCAGAAGCGTTTTGTTTTCGCTCCACCGGTGGGCCCTGCAAACGTGCCGTTGCTGCGGGCATCGGCGAGGTTGGCGTAGCCGATGCTGCTGGCGGTTTCCGAGACCGCCTTCACGAGCGCGCCGCCGCCGGTTTCGGTCGGGCGTGTGACCGTACCGGGCCAGTCTTCCACGTTGGGCAGGCCTTCGGAGATTTCACGCCAGCCCAGTTCGCCGAGCACATTTTTTTCACCGTTGATCAGAGCCAGGTACTTCTTGAAGATCGACGTCGTGCCCGACTGATCCTTGCGCACGATGCGAACGATCGGCGTTTCGGGGTTGCATTTCACCGGGTCGCCGACGAACGTTTTGAGTTCGTCGCCGCTGTCTTTGATTTCACTCCACTTGGTGATCGTTCCACGGAAGATCTTCTCGAGCGTGACGTTGTCAAGCACCAAACGTCCCGGAGTGGCTTTGCTCGTGGCTTCGCACTGGCCCGGGAGGCGCATGATGATCGCAACCGCGCCCTGCAGCACGGGAATCGTCTCCAGCGTGTTGGCTTTGGGATTGGTGGAGTGCGCCTGGATTTCTTTTCTCTGAGCTTCATTCGGCGGTTCATCGGTGCCGACGAACCCGTTCGATCCTTCAAACGCGTGTCCGTTGATACCCCAAGCTTCCATGCCGGCGCCACTGCCGACCGATTCGTATTTCACCGTCGGGATCCCCAGGGAGCCCTGTGTGCCGCTGCACGCGTGTGCATTGGTCGAGGTGTTGAAATCCGGATCCCATACGCTCTGCTGTGCGAGCTTCTGCAGCGAGGATCCCTTGCCCGTGATGTTCGAGCCCGAGCACTGCTGGCCGATCGTGGCAGCGCTCGCGGCGCCCGGCGCCACGGCAGCGGCCACGGCGGCTGCGGAGATGAGGCACGCCGGTACTATGCGGCGTGCGGAGAGCAACGTCATTATCAGACTACCTCCTGGTTAGCTGGCATCCATTGCATTGCTAGGCTGGAGAGCGCACTCCTCTCCGGCTGTGAACACTCTCAGTCGCCAGCCTCAGTCAGGTTGCCAGCGTGTGATATGGACTAATTACCTACCAGTCGTTATCAGGTTCTTAACAGCGCCGGCGTTGAGTCATTGATGTGGCCAGTCCACGGCCCCCGTACTACCGGTACGAAGACCGTGTCCGTCGAACCTCAGACGCAGACCATCCATCCGGCAAACCCTCGCCGAATTTTCAAACGAACCACTAGCGTGTGTGGCGGCGGTGCAGAGCCGGCTGCGCATACAGGGTGACAGCTACCCGCGTCGTGTGTGACATGCCCGCGGGGTCGTGAGCGACGATCGTCGCCCGCGCACGCAGTGTTTTCGCGCGTGCGAGCAGGGTCCGTGCCTGGGCCGACAGGCGCAGCTTGACAGACTGCTGGCGCCCCCCGGCGAGCTTGAACGTGCTGGCCGCAAGTGTCAGGACCGCGGCCTTGCGCTTAACCTGGCCGTGAGGGCCGCCGCCGGCGCCGGCGGTCACCGCGCCGATCGTGCGCAGCGTCACGGTCCCCGCGCAGCTGCTCTCGCTCGCGGGACAGGTCACGTCGAGGCCGACCGTCCCCGCTGAGCTGACCGCGAGCGAGGTGCTCGCCAGGCGGGCGTCGGGAACCGATGGCGAGCCGTGGCCGGCCGGCGTGGAGGAGTGCTGTTCGGGAGTCGACGCGGGCGTCTGTGGCGCGGGTGCGTTCGTCACGCCGGTGGCGACCCCACCGCCGGTGGGCGCTTCGGGGGGGCGTTCGTTGACTTTGACAGTCAGCGTTGCCGGTTCGCTCGTGGCTCCGAGCGCGTCTGTGACCGTCAGTTCGACCTTGTATGCGCCCGCTTTTTTGTACCTGTGTGTCACGGTGGCGCTGCCGGTCGTCGCAGACGTTCCGTCGCCATACGTCCAGTGGTATGACTCGATCTGATTTGGTCCCAGCGCGGTGGACGCGGACGAGGCGCTCGCGTCGAACGTCGCTTCTTCGCTCTGGGCCGCTTCGATCAGTTCCAGTCCTCCGCCTTCCTGGTACACCAGCCGGCCCAGCTGTGCGCCGCCGCCCAGGGTTACTTCCGACGGACCTTCGAGCACCGCCGTCGGCGGCGGAGCGCTCGCCGAGACCGAGATCTTCGTCTGCTTGACGATCGTCGGCGTGGCGAGGTTGTCGGTGTGAATCGTCTCGGTGACGGTCAGTTCGCCGCCGCGTGCAAACACGTGCGTCACTTCGGCGCGCTGGTACTCATCTGTGCCGACTGTCGTTGTCAGTCCGTCGCCAAAGCTCCATTGCACGCTCAGCGCGTTGGCCTCGGTCAGCGTCGAGGAGAACTTGACCGCTGTTCCGGTGGGTACGGTTTCCGACGCGCTCAGGGGCGTGCCGTTGACGCTCGCAACCGGATTTGAGGCGTTCCCCGCCGGGCACCCATGGCCTTCCGGGCCGAACTTGACGACATGCGTCGTCTTGGGGTCCAGCACGAACACAGTCTGTTCTTTACCGGCGGCGATCGACGGATAGGTCGGTCCCGCAAAGCCGATCGTGCAGCTTTCGCCGCCGGACTGCTTGCTCTGCCCGCCGGTCCAGCCGATCTCCTCGCCTGTCGCGGTGAACGTGAGGATGCCCGGATAGAACGCGCCGCCGCCGATGCCGTTGAATATGTGCGCCTCGGCGTAGATCGTGCCTTCGCCCGCCCCTGCCGGTGCGAACGACAGCCCCCCGCCCTCCTTGGCGGCTTCGCCGGCGTCGAATTCCGCCACTGCATCGGCTTCCAGGGCGCCCTTGGGAGTGAACTGGATGAAGCTGGTGGGAGGGCTGGTCGAAGTGAAGTCCGAAGGTATCTGAGCAAGCACGTCATCGGTCTGCACGACATACACCGAGCCGTCTGAGGACACGATCGGCGAGTTGGGCCGTTCTGCTTCGGGGAAGTATTCGCTGCTGTCCACGTAGCGCGCTCCCAGCGTCCCGTCGGCGTGGATTCGCTGGAACGCGATCGGCACCCGCGGCGCTTCTTCTTCTTTGGGCGCGCCCTGATCGACTTCGCCCAGGACGATCACGTCGTGCGTGGTCGGATCGACCGCGATGCCCTTCGGGCTGAGCAGCGCCCGTTCGAGCACTTCCGACTGGGCTTCCAGTGCGCTTGGACCGATCAGCACCCCTTCGCTCGTGCCGGCTGCGGGTACGAGCGCTTCGCCGGACTGTTCGATCGAGAACGCGTACAGCGTGCCGGCAGCCGGTTCGCTGGCGTCGATCGCGGCGCTCTGGCTGCGCCGTTCGAGCGCCAGCATGTACACGCGCTTGTCACCGGGATCGACCGCGATCCCCTCGATGCCGTCGTGGTTGGGGGGTACGAGCGGCGCCGTCTGGGCAACGAAGGCGCCGGCCGCGGTGAGCTTCTGGATGCGGTATTCGCCTTTTTTCGGTTCGTCGCCGACGTACACGCTGTTGTCGGTCGCGTCCACGCCGAACGCGTGCGTTCCCGAGCTGAGCTTGAGCTGCCCGTGGCCGGTGCCCGCCGAGCCGAAGCGCCCCAGCTCGCCATAGCTTGCCGCACCGGCGGGCGCCGGCCAGGCGCCGACCATCAGCGCGGCGCACGCCAGCGCGGCGCACGCCGGCACGGACACATGTCGGTGCATGTTCTGAGAGTTGAGCCTCACGCGCCGCTCACCTGCGTTCCGGGACAGGCCGACCGAACCTAGCGCCGCTCGCCACGGGCTCTGTTGCCAGCCGGTGAATCGGGCCGGGAGTGGAGCGGGTCGCGAACGCCTCATCTGCGCCGGCCCGCCTGTGTCATCCGCCGCTGTGCGCGTATCGTCGAAAGCGTGGCCGGGGCGACGCGCAACTCGTGCCGGCCACGGCGCGGGCGCCGGAACGCCGACGCGCCGGCGAACGCGGCCAGGAGCACGGCGCCGAGGATGTAGATGGGCATCGGCTCGTGTTCTGCGGGCCGGTACGCCGCGGCGGCGGAGGCCGACTCGGTCGCTTCCTCGTCCTCCTCTTCTTCCTCGGTAACGCCCACCGGCGAGGTCACGAACGAGCTGCCCGTCGGCGGCGACGGACGCGCGGCCAGGGGCAGCGGGGGGAGCACGAACGCCAACGGCGGGACGGGAGGCGCCGGCGGTGCAAAGAAAGGCGTGGCCGCCGGGGAGGCCGGCCTCAACGGCGCCGGCAGCGGTACGGGGGCAGGCGGGACCGGCAGCGGTGGAGGAGAGGCCCCGGCGGGTGCGGTCCCGGCCGGCGCGGGCGCGGGCGCGGGCGGCGCGGCACTGGACGCCGACTGCCTTGCGGCAGCTGCGACACCCAGCGGCGTGGTGCCGCACGGCCGGCGGACGCTGCCAGCCTGCACGGTCACCGGCAGCGAGGCCGACAGACCCGCCGGTGGTGATCGTGACGATCGTGGTGCCCGCGTTATAGGCACAGAACAGGCCGGATTTTGGGTCGGGGATCGGTTGTTCATGTTCCAGCAGCACCGCGTCGGCCTGCCCGGAGGCGAGGTTCGGCTTCACGAAGTTGCCGATCGTCGGATTTGACGAGCTGAATTCGTATTCGGGGAGCAGCCCGTTCGCGCACGCGACCCCCACGCAGTTGGAGGGGATCGGAATGTACGGGCTGGTGTCGGGACGCACGGTCTCGTTCTGGGAGCGGTTGCCGGCGCGCGGCCGGCGTGCGAGCGCGCTGAACGAAGCCACCTGGCTGCGGCGCAGCAGGGTTCCGTTCTGGGCTTCCAGCGCGAGTTCGGCGATGTTCGGGATCAGCTTCGCGCGTCACCGGAGCGACGTTCGTTTCCGGGTTGCGCGCGGCGGAGTCGACTTGCGCCGAGCAGAAAGCCGCTCGCGCCGAGGAAGTCCCCGCTGGCTTTCGGCGATGTGGTTGACATAGCCGAGCGTGCCCGAGCCGAAGGTGGGGATCGAGCCTCCGCCGGCATGCAGCGTTCCGGTCACGTTCTGTTCGGTGGCGTCATAGAAGTAGGCGGAGGCGCCGTCACAATCAGAGGCGTGCCGACAGCCGGAGGGATCGGCGCTGACGAGGATCTGAGCAACCGCGGCCGCGTCGGTGTCATGGGCTTCGATCTGGGCCTTCAGATCGGCGTTGCCGACGACGATCGCCGGCTCGCCGAGCCCGGCGGCTTCGTGAGCTGAGCTTTCAGCCATGCCTGCTGGGATCGGGCCCACGTCGGTGGCTGTCGTCGAGCACGATCACGCGCACCGTCGCCGGCCACGCTCGCGGAGCAGCGCGTAGTAGGCGCCCTGACAGCCTGCCGTGGCCGCGCACAGCTCCTGGGATTCGCAAGCGGAAGCCCGCCGAACGCAGACTCGAACGTGCCCTCGCTGAGCGCTCCGTCGAGGTCCGTGGGCGCGGGCGCGACGAACGCCGGCAGCGGACTGGAGTCCAGCGATCTGGGCATAGCGATCGAGCTCTCGCGCATACGGGAGTCGCCTGCGTGACCACCGAGGCGGCGCCGGTGGTCACGCGCGGGCCGGTGTACAGGAACGCGCGCACGCCCGGGATCTGTCCCGCCCGCGCCAGCGCCGAGGACAGCCATACGTCGGGGCCGATCCCGGCGTTTTCGAGATCGGCGCACGGCGCGGCGCATTGGGCGCCGCCGCCGATCGCGAAGGTGGCCTCGCATCGCGGATTGGTCGCTCACCGGCGCGGCGCGTCGACGCCGGGGGGCGTGACCCCGTCGGCCGGATAGCGCTCGACATCGGCGGTGTCGAGCGCTCCGTTGCTGTCGGCTGTGTCGACGAAGCCGCCCACGGCCCATCCTTCGGTGCCCGCCGGGTTGATCAGCACGGCGGAGATCGGGTCGGGCTGGTAGGCCAAGTCGTACTCGAGGTAGTTGCCCGGCGGTTCTTGCACGTTGTTCAGCTCGTGCTCCTCGTCGCTCCAGCCGCCGGCCGTCTGGCGGACGACGTGACCGGCGCCGTATTCGGCGCTGAGCGGGTAGGGCGCGATCAGGTTCGGGCGGAAAGCCCGGGCGGCGGTGTGGGCTGGCTTTCGAGCGAGAAGGTGTTCGGGACGCTGCCCGAGGCGATCGCCCGCAGCGCTCCGCCTTCGCGAAACAGCGCCAGCGAGCCCGGCTCGGTCGCCGCCGGGCAGCGGCGTCGGGGTCTGCTGCCAGGGCGCGCCGGGCCCCGAGCGCTCGATGACACGCCGCCAAAGCCCGAGCCCGACGCTTCGCCGGCGGCGAACGCGGCGCCCCCGTCGGGCAGCCCGGCGACCGCCCAGGGCACGTTCTGCGCCCATCGCCGCCGCCGCGCCTTCGTCGACCTGCCAGCCCGAGCCGTCGTTGACGAGCAGGCCGCCCGTGTAGTGGTTGGTCGACGGGTCGGGCAGCACGTGATAGGCGCGATCGCCTCCGAGCCGGCGAACGCGACCGAGGTGAACGTCGCCCCGGCGGCCTGCGGCGGGAGCGCTTCCTGGGTCCAGGTCTTGCCGTAGCCCAGCAGCAGGCCGCCCTGCCCGACCGCGTATCCGCGTTCGGGGTTGCTGGGATCGAAGGCGACGCCGAGCAGGTTGCCGCGGAAGTTGAACGGCGTCGCGGGGTCCTGTTCCCACAGGCCCGGTCTCGGCTCGCCACAGCCACATCTGGCCGAGATCGCCGACCGCGTAGGCGCGGCTGGGAGTGGGCCAGGCGATCGAGCGCAGCCGCGGCGTGACGATCCGCCCGCCGGGGTTGAGCAGGCTTTCGGGCATCCAGCCCTTGCCCGGCTCGTAGCGCGCGACCTCGCCCTGGTCGCCGACCGCGAGCGCTTCGCTGGAGAGCGAGCCGATCGGCGCGTCCGGCTGGGGCGCGATCGCGACCAGCGCGTGGCGGAACGCCGTGGGCCATGGCGTCAGACGGCTCGGGCGGATGCAAGGTCAGATGCACGGGCAGCCGCGCCTGGCCCAGCCACCCCTCGCGCGGGTTCGAGAACGCCGCGCCGAAGGTTCCGCCGACGTCGTTGGGGGGATTCGATCCGCCGAGCGCGAGCACGCGCGTGAACGACGTGCCGTCCAGGCGCAGGCTGACCCCTTCGGGCAGCCCGGTGATGACGCGTTCGCCGACGCCTTCGGGGGTCGCGGGGTTGGCCCAGGCGATGCTGCGCGACGGGCCCGTGGGCAGCGGTTCGGGCAGTTCGTGGCTGCACGGCTGCGTTCCGGCCGGAGCTCCCACGGGAAGCTGGCACCAGCTGGCGAGCACATGGCCGCTGTCGGCTTCGCCTTCGGGCTTGAAGAACATCGTCGTCGAGGCCGACGCGTCCTGCGCGTTCGCCGTCGATCCAGACGCCTTCGCTCGTGACCGTGAGGATCTGGGCCTGGACCGTCGGCGGCTCGCCGGTGCCCGGGACGGTGAACGGCTCCGGTGCGCCTCCGGCGACGGTCACCGTGAGCGGTTCGCCGGGCGTCGCCCCCGGTGTCGCGGCGGCGCCACGGGCTGCCAGCTCGGGCCTTTCGGACCCGTCGAGGCCGGCGGCGAAACAGCGCGACGGCGCCGGGGGGGTAGTGAGAGCTGGAGGCCAGCTGCCCCAGCAGCCAGGCGTTCGACGGCGAGCTCGCGCCGATCGCGAGCACCCGGAAGTCTTTTTCGCTGGCCTGCAGGTATCTCGATCGGCTCGCGCGTCCAGCTGGCTGCCGTCCCAGTGCAGGACCCCGTCCTCGACGCCGCTGCCCCCTTCGTCGGCGGGCACCACCAGCGCCCCCGCGCCGCCCGGCTTCTTCGAGCGGGGCGATCAGCGGCGCGCGGGCGGCGCCGAACAGCGTCTCGCCATGCTTCAGCAGCGGCGCTTCCCCTCCCCCGGGGTCTTCTTGCGCCGGCGGCGGGGGTACCGGGGCGGTCTCCTGGAAGGCAGCCGCCCCGGTTGCGTACGAGCACGACCTTTTCCAGGCCGCTCGAGCTCGACTGCCCGGGCTGTGGCGGCGCGGGAACGGTTCCCACCAGCACGCCGTCTGCCGTCCGCGGTCATCTGTCCCGGCGAGCGGGCTCGTCGTCGACGACCGGGGCGCTCTCGGCGCGTCGGGCCGGAAGCCCGCGAGCGGCTGACCGGCGGCGTCGAGCAGCCCGGGACCGAGCGACCAGCCGGCTCCTTCGCCATAGCGCACGAGCACCCAGCTGGAGACGCCGCCCTGGTCGGCTTCGCCGATGCCCCATGTCTCGCCGGGCGCCTCGAGCGGGGAGGCGCCGATCATCGTCACTTTGAACGCCGGCACCGACGCGTCGGTCTGCGCCGTGGGTTCGCCGCCCGCGCCGGTCTGTCCGGCCGCGCGCGAGCGCGGCGCCGGGCCCGAACGAGTTGCTCGCCAGCGCCAGCAACCCCGGCCGCGAGCCACGGCCGCGATCGACCCGCGCCGGCGCAGCCGGCCCGTGCTCGGGCCTGCATGCGCTCACGGCGCCAGCCCCGATCCCGGGTCCGCGAGCGCGCTGGGGAACGCCAGAGAGGTCGCCACCGCGTTCGGGCCCGCCGCCGCCGCCCGAGCCCGATCCGGAGCCCGATCCCGAGCCGCCAGAGCCGCTCCCGGAGATCGTCGGCAGGGGCGCGAGCGCATGGGTCTGCAGGTCAAGCTTGGTCGGCCAGTGTCGCGGGATCGAGGCGCAGCAGCAGGCGGCGAGTCCCCGCCGCCAGCGTGCGCGTCGGCGTGCTCGCCACGACGCTGCGTGCGGCGGCGTGCGAGCAGGCGCACGCGGGCCTTGACCGCGAGATGAAAGCGCAGTTCGAGCATGTCCCTGTGCACGATCCGGGTGTGCACATGCGAGAGCAGCGGCGCCGTGACCGTCGACTTGGCGGGCGCGGATTCTTCGGCCAGGGTGCCGGCCGGCGCGGGCGGGCCTTCGGCCAGCCCCGAGTCGTCGATCGGCGGAGCGTCGGGCGCCACCTGCGGGAGACCTTCGTCGGGCGGGCGATAGGTGATCAGGCTCTGCAAACGCCGGGATCGGTGTCTCCGGGCAGGCGCGTCGCTTCGGGCGCTGAGATGAAACAGCCATCCCTGCGTCGTGACCATCCAGCAGTCGTGCGGCGCGGGACAGGCGATCTTCTTGGCCGCGCCCTTGGGGCCGACTCCCGCCTGGGTTTCTTCGGCGGAGGGCAGCGTCTGCTCGTCGGAGACCGTGCCGTTCGCCGAGACGCGCGCCACCAGCGCCGGCGCGGTGGGGCTGGGGTTGGAGGCGTCGCTCCGGAGAGTCCAGCGCCACCCACGCGCTTTCGCTGCCGGGCTCGGCGGCGATCGAGCTGACCACGTCTCCCGCGAACGGGTCCGTCGCGCGGCGGTTCGGCGGGGCCGAGCACCTGACTCCAGGCTCCGCCCGCGTAGCGCACCACGGTGACTTCGCCCGGCGCCGAGCCTTCGGGCGCGGGCGAAGCCGGGCCGGCCGCTCCCCACAGCGCTTCCCCGTCGGCTCCAAGGCGCAGGAAGTCGAGCGCTTCGGGTATCTCTTCGGGCGCATACTCGGGGACGCCGGGCGACAGCCGCCACGAACGTCGGCTGCACCCCGGCGGGGTTGATGCGGCGCAGGACCGGCGGGTGCTCCGGGGACTCAGGATCGGTGAGCTTGTCTTCGCGGGAGAGCCGCACGCTCTCATACAGCCGGCCGCCGAACAGGCGCATGTCCTCGACGGCGTGCCCCTGGGGGTCGGGCTCGGCGCTCAGCGAGCTGCCGTTCCAGTGCAGCTGAAACGCGCCGATCTGCGGTTCGGGCAGCGGATCGCCGGCGAACCAGCAGTCCGACGGGCTCGATGCAGCCGGCTGCGTGCATCGGCTGATAGGAGCTCGCCTGAAACGCCGGCGACGCATAGGAGGTCACGACCTGGCCGCCGAGCGAAGTGACACAGGGTGTCGTCTTCCAGAGGAGGGGTCGTCCCGTTGGCTTCCGCGGCCTGGCCGGGGCGCCCGTCGGAGACGTCCAGAATTCGTCCGGGCCCGCCCAGGCGATGCGTCCGTCGGTTGCCCCGCACACCGTCGCCAGCTCGCGCCAGCCCCGGCTGCCGCCTTCGCCGTCGTAGGACCACAGGCCCGGCGGGATCGTGCTGCCGTTGCCGGCCGTGATCAGCAGGCCGCGGTTGGGCGCCCAGAACTCGATGTCGCCGATCGCGCCCCAGGCCGATGGGCGTCGCCGATCCCGGCACGCCCGCGGGCGGTTCGGGCGGTGCGGGCTGTTCCAGGCGCCAGGAGGCGTTCCCGTCGTCTGCGAGCCCCTCCGCGCCCGCGGGCGCGGACAGCGGCCCGGCGAGCAGCATGGCGGTCATTGCCGCAGCGAGCAGTGACGTACGGGGCGAGGTGCGACGCGAGGTGCGGCGGGGCGAGGTGCGGGGCGAGGTGCGGCGCGGTCTGAGGCTCATCCGCGGCGACCTCCGCGAGAACGGCCATGTCCGACGGGCCGCGCTCGGCGGACGCGTCGCGGTGGCACGCTGTGCATGAACGTCACCGCGACGCTCTCGCGCAGCGCCGGGTGGCCGGGGGCGGCGAACGTCACGCCCACCATCGCGGAGAGCCCTCCGCCGCGCGCGCCGGCGAGCGCGCTGTAGGGCTTGGCGAGCTTCAGCGTCACCTCGATCAGCCCACCGGCGCCTGCGTGCGCTGCTCCTGGTGGCGACCGTGCGATCGGCGACCGTCACGCTTGCGCCTGCGACCGTGGGCCGAGGACGCGCTTGGCGCGCGATCGGTTCTTGGCGCTTGACGCGCACGGCGCTCTGCGCGCCGGCGCGCAGCGTTCCGGCGCCCGGCGCCTGGATCTCCAGCAGCACGCTTCCGTTCGCGCGTGAGAACGCGCTCACGCCGAGGCGCCAGGCCGGTGTCAGCGGCGGGCTCGCGGGCGCGCTCGACACGTACTGCGGGGTGGGTGTCGAGCCGAACAGGACGCGGGACACCGACGAACGCGTCGCTGCCGTCGAACACCGGGCTGCTTGCGCTGCCTGGGCGTGTTGCCGTCGCCATAGACGAGGTTCGCGGCGGTCGAGGAGAACGCCAGGGTGTCGCCGTCTGTCGGAGAAGGACGGCGAGAGCGCGCCATCGCTGCTGGAATAGGGGTCCTGGCCTGAGACTTCCGTGCCGTGGGTGGCTTCGCCGGCGCCGCCCGTCAAAGCCGTGCGTGACGCGCGTGAGCGTGTCGTCGGCCAGATCGACGTCGAACAGTTCGACCATGCCCGGGAGTCGCGGCCGGAGCGCTGACGTACGCGGGCGAGCCGAGCGGGAAGACCGTGCGCTGGGTCGTAAAGGCGACCTGGCCACCGTCGGGCGAGATCGCGAGGTCGACGATCGGCGCGGTGGTGGCGGGTTCCTGGGCGTTGCCGCCGGCGAGCTCGGTCAGCGGACGCAGCGCCTGCGCTGCGCGTGAGCCCTTCGGCCATGTCGACCACGTAGAGGTCGCTGTTGCGGTTCAGCACGTCTTCGCCGAAGTTCCCGGCGATCGGCGGCGCCCCGGCGAGGAACGCGACGGTCGATCCGTCGGCGCTCAGCTGCGGCACGGGGTCGCCGGTGCCGCCGATCCAGATGCCCGGCGCTTCGGTCCTGAACGGCCCCTGGCAGGGATCCGAGAGCGAGGTCGATTCGACCAGGGTGCGTCTCGCCGCTGGCCGCGCAGGCGGGATCGGCGGGGTCCGAGCCTCCGGTGATCCGTCGTGTGGGCGCTTGCGGCCCGTCGCCGATGCGCCGCCACAGCGGCTCGCTGTACTGGGGTCGGCAGGGCTTCGCCGGAGAGCGTCCGCGCCTGCGGGGAGATGTCCTGGCCCATCCAGGCGACCGTCGAGCCGTCGGCGCTGATCGACGCGCCCACCGGCGACTGCAGGCCGTATGCCGACGGGAGGCTCGAACGCCGGCGGGGGCAGGCCCGGGGAGTAGACGGCGCCGTAGATGAGCCCGCCTTCTTGCGCCGACACCGGCTCCTGCCGGCCGGTCATCGGGATCGACCGCGGGCTGGCCGGTCGCCGGGTCATAGGCGACGCTCACCAGCTGCGTGCTGTCGGTGTCCAGGTCGCGCACGGCGACCTGCAGCGCCGGCGTCCCCGGGCCGGCGAGGTCTGGAGACCGCGGTCGTCACGAACACGACCTCGCGCCCGTCGGCGCTCAGCGCCGAGCGCCCGCTCGCCAGCGATCCGTAGTGCATTTCTTCGAAGGGCGACACGCTCGCGCCCGCAGGCCCGTAGGACAGGCCCGTCTGCGAGCCGTCGACGGCGGAGGCGAGCGTGAACGCGCCGGCTTCGGTGACCGGCCTGTCCATGTCGCGCACGTACACGTCCGGACCCCTGTTCGTGTCGCCCGGCGCGAGCTGCGCCGTGGTCGTGAAGCTCACGTAGCGTCCGTCTTTCGCTGATCGAGGGCAGCTCGGCGTTGCAGGGAGACGGCGGTCGGGGCAGGGCAGCCCGGCATCGACTCGTTCGACCACGCCGCTTTGCAGGTCGCGCCGCCAGACACCGGTGACGCCGCCGAAGGAGCCGTCGAAGGCGATGATACCGTCCGTCGCCGGAGATCGCCGGATCGTGTGCGTAGTCGGCCTGCTGGGTGGCGCTCTCGAGATACCAGCGAGATCGGGCCGAACACATCGGCCTCGGCGGGGTCGGACAGTGTCGGAAGCATCCCTGTCAGCGCCGCCGCCAGCAGCGAGACGGAGACGGCGGTGGCGAGCAGGCGTCTCATCGCACGCTCACCAGCCGGCGCACGACGCCCGCGTTGCCGAGACGATCGCGGACGTGGACGACGACCTGGTAGATCCCGGCATGGGCGTAGCGGTGGCGCAGCCTGGTGCGCCCGCCGGCATGATGGCCGTCGCCGAAGCTGACGCTCACCGCGTGGGCGTCGACGCCCGAGTAGGCGTCGCGGATGCGCACGCTCACCGAAGTGCCGTCCCGCGTGCGCGCGATCGTCACTTTCGGCGGCGTGCCGTCCACGCGCAGGGTCGTCGCGGCGGAGAGCGTCGCCTGGCCGTCGATGTCGGTGGCGAGCAGCTGGACCCGATGGGCGCCGTCGCCGAGCCCGCGCGGGCTCAGGCGCAGCGCGAACGCGCCGGCGGGCGTGGCCAGCGGGCGTCCGTCGAGCACGACGCGGTAGCTCAGCGGTCCGTTGGCGCTGAACCCCGGTTCCCAGGAGACCATCGCGTGGGAGGGCTTGACCCAGCCGTTGGGGGCGCTGAGGATCAGTTCGGCGGGCGGCGCCGTGGCCTGCGCCGCGACGATCGCGGCATTGCCGAGCGGACCCTGCTGGAAGGCGACGAGACCGTCGCCCAGCCCCGAGCGGCCGACCGCCAGTTCGCCGACCGGACCGCCGGCGCCGCCACTGACCAGCGCGGTCTGTGCGGCGCCGCCGGGGAAGTCCTCGCGCACGGCGACGGCGGGGTTGCCCTGGGCGTCGGCGCTCGGCCACGCCGAGACGCCCCCTCCGGCGGGATTCATGACGCTCGCGGCGGACGGTTCAGATCCGGCGAACGGCAGGCCCCAGCGAGAGGGTGCCCGACAGCCCGCGGTCGTTGCCCTCGACGACGCGCGGTGTGCCGTCGCTGTCATAGAGCAGGCGGATGTCGCGCTTTTCGTCGATGTCGATGCTCGGCGGCCCGATCGTCGCCCCCGCGCCGCCGGGCACGGCGGAGTCGGCGACGCTCGCGCCGAGAAACTCCGTGCCGCTGGCTTTCGCCGATTCCCCGTCGGGCAGCGTGTTCAGGAAGATGCGCGGTCCCGGCAGCGGCGAGCCGGGACCGGCCGCCTGCCGGTAGGCGACCTCGGCCTGGCCCAGCCGCGAGAGGGCCACGCTGGGCGCGTCGGCGTCGAGCCCGATCGGCGCTCCCGCCAGGCTCACGGCACTGACCGGGAGCACATAGTTGAGGGTGCGTCCGAACAGGCGCCTGGCCCAGATGCGCGCGACGCCTTCGATATCGGGCTCTTGCCAGACCACGATCCCGTTGCCGGTCGGGCCGACGACGATCTGCGGGGCGTTGGCCTGCGTGGGGGGGCGCATCGAGACGCCGGCGTCGCGATTGATCGCACCCAGGTCCGACCATGTCTCGCCGTTGAAATGCGCGACACGCACTTCCTCGACCACGTCCCCCGGACGCAGCAGCGGGATGCTCGAGATCCGGCCCTGTTCATCCTCGACGACCCGATACACGACGTCGGCCTGGCCCGTGGAGCTCATCGACAGGTCCGGGTTCGTGCCGGTCCCGGCGCGAATGTCGGGATCGACGATCATCGGCGGCCCGAACGTCGAGGAGCCCGCGCCCAGCGTGGAGCCGAGCAGCTCATCGACGGGCAGGTCGTGTTCGGTGGCGAACGGCGTGGCCCATACGACCACCAGCTCACCGCCGTCGGCCGCGGCGATACGCGGCCAGCTGGCTGCATATGGCTGGCCGATGTCGGCCTGGATCGGCGCCAGCCAGTGGCCCTGCAGGTAGCGCGAGACGAACACGTGCGGGACCCCTTCGACTCGCTTGAGGTACACCAGCCCGCCGGTGCCGTCTTCGGCCATCGCGACGCCGCCGAAACCGACGATCTCCTCGCTGGGACCGTCGATCGTGACTGCCGGCAGGATCACGGCCAGAGCCCGGGTCGTCGTGTACGTGCCGATGACCAGCGCCGCGAGTCCGAGTCCGAGCCCGAGCGCAAGCGCCGCGGCATGCGGGCGGCGCTTCACAGTGAGCGCCACCCTGAGTGGCGGGCGCTCCGGAGGTGGTGGATCGGCATTGCTTCGGCGCTCATAGCGAGGGCCAAGATAAACGCGATCGACTCGCCATCCTTCGGTCGGAGGCGAGGTTTCACCAAAAGATCACGGGAAGGTCCGGACTATGGAGAGGCAGGTACGAATTTCATACCTCGCCACGTTTTCGCGCAGCCGAGCGCGGGCGCTGTATCGGCTCGATCACCGCATCGACCACCACCTAGCCGGGCGATCGCCCAATAGTTCCGGATAGCGAGATCGGCCAGCGTTAAATGTAAAAACCTCGCTCAGTGGGGGCGCTCTAACGTCACTCTAATCCATTTTCAAAGACCCACGAAACATGGCTGCGCTTGGCTTCTCGCACTCAATACCACGGAGAGGTCTATGAGCAACGGAATTGACGGGCTGAGCGTCAGCGAGCAGGCTTCGATCCGACTGGTTTCGCGTGCGGTGCGGCGCGCGCAGGCCGGCGATCGTGAGGCGCTCGGGTTCTTGTACGCGCGTTACGCGGACAATGTCTACGGCTACGTGCGGAGCATCGTTCACGACCATCACGAGGCGGAGGACGTGACCCAGCATGTCTTTGCCAAGCTCATCCACGTGATCGGCAAGTACGAGGAGCGCGACGTTCCGTTCTTTGCATGGATCTTGCGAGTCGCCCGCAACGTGGCGGTCGACCACATTCGCCGCCAGCGACTGGTTCCAGTCGAGGAGGTCCGCAAGAGCGACGAAGGCGGTGGCGACCCGGCCGGCAGCGGGAGGATGAGGGACCTCACCGACGCCCTCTCCAAGCTGCCGCAAGCTCAGCGCGAGGTGTTGGTCCTGCGCCACTTCGCCGGTCTCTCGCCGACGGAGATCGCGGCGCGCACGGGCCGCTCGGAGGGCTCGATCCATGGGCTGCACCATCGCGGGCGCCGGGCGCTGACGGCCGATTTGGAGACTCGTGGAGCGGCCCCGTCCACGGTCGGCTCACGGCGAGCGCGGATCGAGATCGGCTAGCGAATTCGGTCAGTGTTTGCCGGATGGATGGGCGTGATCTGACGTTCGACGGCGTCGGTGAGTGTGCCGGTAGCACATGGCCGACGCCGGCGGGCGTCAGGCACGTTCAGGCGCCGGGAAACGCCAGCGAATTTATGACTCAGGACGCTAATACCCTGGATCGGTCGAGCGGCGGGGTTCATCCAGGGCCCGGGCGCCCTTGGAGTCCGAGGCGCGATCCCAGTCGCCTACCGAAAGCGAAGGGCGCGCAAGGTCGCCGCCCGCATAGGGGCTCGTGGCGATCTGCCGAGCGATCCGTCCGCTGTCGACATCGGCCAGGTAGTAGAGCACCGAGAAGCTGATGAGCTCGTCCACCGAGATCCCCAGACGAGCGGCCTCCTCGTCGATCGCCTCCGCGGCGAAGCCGTCAAGCTGCAGCGCCACGCGCCGCCCCTCCCGGATACGATGATCGTCTCGCGCGTGCGATTCGCTCAAGACGGGCCTCGATGTGGTGGTGGCACACTCTTCTTCAACGGCCGGCGAGCACGGCATCTCACGCTCGGAGGGTCCGATACGGGGACCAAAAAAGGTTGGTTTCCCAGCTCGCAGGACGCGCTCTGTGCGTTACGGCCTGGGACTTGCGAGGTCGGCTGGCGTGAAATCTGGGTCATGACCGAAGGTTCGCCGAATTCTAGTACGCAGTGAGGCGTACCGGCGTACCGCGTCGCTGCGACGTCCGCGCATGATGTCCAACTCCATCAGTTGACGGTGCACGCTCTCGTCGTAGGGCTGCAGCGTAGCCAGCTGCTCCAGCGATCGCGCGGCGCTGTCGATCAGGCGTGCCTGCAGGCGAACGCCGGCCACACCACGCAGCCCCATACAGGCAAGGTCGTGGAGCCGATGGCGCTCCAGCATGGCCCAGTCGGCATACGGAGAGTCGGCGAGGAAGTCACCCCGATAGACGGCAAGCCCCCGCTCGATCTCCGCGCAGGCGACTTGCGGCTCGTGCTCGAGCGCGGCCGAGCCCGGCGTTGAGGTGCGCCTCGAACTTATCGGCGTCCACCTCGACGCTGTCGAGGTTCAGCTGGTAGCTCCCGGCGCTCGAGACGATGAACACCGAGGGTTCGCGCCGCCCGCGTTGCGGCTCGAGCTTGCGCCGCAGCGCATGGATGTAGTAGCGCACGCTGCCGGCGATCGCGAAGTCGGCGCCCGGCCAGATGCTCTCGCCGATCTCATCGATATGAACCGCCCGATGGCGCTCGGCGATCAGGTACTTCAGCAGCTGCCCGGTGCGCTGATCCAGCCACTCGCCGCCGATCGAGCCCTCGGCTGATTCGACGGTCGTCGCGCCCAGCGCGCGGATGCGCAGGCGTGGACCCTTCATCCAGTGCGGGTCGGTGCGCCTGCGCCGGTCCCGGGCCACGCCGGGACGCATCTGCAGAACGACGTGGGACGCGTCCTGGTCGAGGAGGGGCGCCGCTGCCACCCACATCGCCCCGATCCCATCGGCCGTGGGCACATCCACCCGCACCTCCGGCAGGGCGCTCCCGCGACTGCGCGCCAGCTCGGTCAGGCAGGCATCGGCGAGCACGCTGTCGGAGGAGCGGCATCCCAGCAGCATGCAGCACGTGAGATCTACGCCGGTCAGGCCCATCGCCTCGATCAAGCGCTCACCCTCCAGGTTGTGAGCGACGACGCGCCCGTCGCCGTCGACCACGATCAAGCTGTACGGGAAGCGTCGAAACGCCCGCTGCTCCAGGGCCGCGTCAGGCGGTGCCAGGACGCCGCCAGGCAAATGAGCTGGAGCCACCGTAGTCATCGGCGTGAGATCACCGCAACACCCCCGGATTTCCAAAGATCGAAGCGATCGATGGAGCAAGCCGGCCATAAACTATCAGCCGCCTGGCTCTCGGTTGGGCAAGGCGGTCGGTGCGCTGGCGGCCACACAGACAGCAGCCCCGGGAGAGCTCGGACCGGCCAGGGCCTTGGAGTTCTGGATATGTGTATTAGCGGTGCTCACGTACACGCGACGCGGTCCAGCGGGCAGACAAATGTCCAAGCTCGAGCCCGATGCGCCATGTCGGTGGCGCGACGTCCGATAACGGCTCCCGACGAAGACGCCCAGCGTATGACGGCTCCGCGATGGGTACCAACGACAAGGATGTCTTTATTCATGCTGCCCGCTCGCCGCCTGCCGGCCGTTGGAGTCTGCCTGCCGATCATCGGGGCGATGCTGTGCAGCGCGACCATCGTGGCGTCCGCGGCGAGCGCCCATCGACCCCGGGCCACCCGGGCCGCCATCTCCTCGCACTCATATAAGCAGGCCCGCTCGCGTGCTGGGAGGCGACGGAGGTCCCGCGCGCAGCGGCCTCCTTCGCGGTGGCATAGGTGCGTTGCCCCACGCGGCCCAAAGCATCGACGGGCCGGCGGGTGCACGGTCAAGCACCCCCACAAGAGCGCGGTCAAGCCGAGGGGCCGGCGACCGAGCCCCGGGCCGGCCCCCTCGCCTTCCGCCGAATCCCCGGGCCCGCAACCGCCTGCAAGTGGGAGCGCTCCACCCACGGACGTGCCCGCCCCCGGCTCAAAGCCCGGTTCCTCCTCCTCCGGACCGCCGAGCGGCTCGAGTACGTCCCCAAGCGGACCGGCCCTGCCGAGCGAACCCATCTCGCCGAGCGATCCGGTTGCGCCGGGCGAACCCACGGCCAGTGCTCCCTTCCGCTTCTTCTCGCCGACCGGCTTCTGGAACGAGCCGCTGCTCGCCGGCGCGCCGCTGGACGCGAGCTCGGCGGCGACCGTGGGAGCCTTCGACGAAGAGATCGCGCGCGAGGAGCGGGTCAGAAGCGGGCCGTGGATCGACACCACCGTATGGAGCGTTCCGATCTACACCGTGCCCGCCGACCAGCCGCCTGTTCAGGTCCAGATCATCGACAACGCCATCGAACCCGCGCTGCAGTCGGCATGGAGCGCGGTTCCACTGCCGCCCGACGCCAGGCCGGCGAGCGGCACCGATGGCCATCTCGTGGTCTGGCAGCCGAGCACCGATCGGCTGTGGGAGTTCTGGCGGCTGGCGCACGGGGCCGAAGGCTGGCACGCCTCCTGGGGCGGCGCGATGCAGGATGTCTCCTCCAACCGGGAGTCTTCGACTCGGAAGCATGGCCGGGAGCGGAGCCCTGGTGGGGAGCCACCGCCTCCTCACTGCCGATCGCCGGCGGGCTCATCACCCTGGAAGACCTTCAACTTGGGCAGATCAACCATGCGTTGGCGATGGCGATTCCCCATGTGCGCGCCGGGGTCTATGCCTCACCCGCCCAGCGGACGACGGGACATCTGCAGAACCGCTGGCCCTGCCCGAGGGCGCCCATCTTCGACTGGAACCCAGCCTTGACCTGGCGAGCCTGCATCTGCCGCGGCTGACCTTGATGATCGCCGAAGCCGCGCAGCGCTACGGGATCTACGTCACGAGACACGGGAGGGGACGTGTCCTTCTACGCGCAGGATCCGACCCCGACCGGGACCGAACCGTACTCCGGCAGAGGCGGCTACTTCGCAGGGAAGTACCCCTACCAGCTGCTGGCCTCCTTCCCCTGGCGCCATCTTCAGCTGCTGAAGATGGAACTGCATGCCAACGGATACGGCTCCAGGCAAGACACGCTGAGCGGAGGCTGACTCACGAAGGCGAGGCTATGTGGCGATCGTGGTCCGCTCCAGCTCGCCCGCCGCGCCCGGTGGCTCCTCCAGCGCCCCGGGCTCGTTGGCGCCTTGGCCGGCGATTTGACCCCCCGTAGCCGGTCCGCCCTCTGGCTGCGGCTGGGGTGAGCTTGTTTGTTGCCGGCGGCGGGATCGGGCTCGGTCGACGACCACCCTCAGCCGGTCGCGGTCGCGAGGGTTGATAGCGCCGCAGAGCACAAACGTCGCGACGTAGGCGATAACCCCCGCTGGGAGGCAGAGAAGCAGCCCGGCTGTGGAGGGGGCCGCATGCTCGACTCCATGAGCCGCCGCAAACCCGATTGCATAGGCGGCCACGACGGCCAGGCGCTCGCGCAGCGGCCAGGTAGCGCGCAGCGGGCGGGTCAAAGCGGGACGCAGCGCGATCCCGCTCAGCACGATGACCGCCAGTAGCCCGCCAGCAGGGCGATCGCGGGTCCGACGATGCCGATGCGCGGCGTGAGTACCACCAGCAGCCGATCGTGATCACCAGGCGAACCATCGCGATCAGGCTGGTTCGACCGGGTCGGTTGGTCGCCCAGAGCGCCTGCGTCTGGGTGGCTGTGATCGAAGCCAGCGCGGGGAAGAGGGCCAGCAGGGCCAGCGCCGGGGTCGCGCGGCTGAAGCCCGGTCCGAAGACCTTGAGGACCGAATGAGCCGCGCCGCCGATCGCCGCCGCGATCAGCAGCATCCCGATCGATTTCATAGCGGATCGAGTCGATCAGGGCGCGGTCAAAGCCGTGGCCGTCGCCCTGTCGTGTGGCGTCCGACCAGAGTCGGATAGAGGACTTCGGTGACGCGATTGCTCGCCTGCTGAAGGCGCTGCGGGATCGTCAGGGCGCGGCTGTAAGCGCCGACCACGCGCGACGGGCGCCACGATGCCGAGTGCCCATATGCCGCCTTGCTGGCTGGCGCCCTGAGCGATCTGGCCGGGAGTGGCCCTCAGGCCGAAGCGCAGCAGATCCGGCAGGACGCGCAAGCCCATGCGATATTCGGCCCGGCTCAGACGTGCTCGAATGAACGGCCGCACCACGATCATGCGATGGATCGAGCGAGGTGAACGATGCGCCGATCGTCGGCGATCACCAGCCCCCAGACCGATCGCCAGACCAAGCCCAGGGCCATCGCGATCACGATGAAGCTGATCACTTCGTGCAGGCGCACCCAGAAGATCTGTCGGCCGGCTACGAAGGCCGAGAGGACCGAGTCGATGTTCCAGCCGGTGTTCGTGACGATCGCATAGCCCGCGATGCTCGACGAACGCCGGGGCGATCAGCTCCGGGGCGATGGAGCGGCCCGCGGAAGACGAACCAGCAGACGACGGCGTCGAGCATCGCCACCACCGCGGTCAGCCCCGAGGAGAACGTGAACACAGCCGCGAACAGCTGCGTGACGCGCGGATGACGGGGAGGCAGGCCGGTGATCTCCTTGATGAGAGCCTGCTGCTCTTTGACGGTCGAGAGGACCCACAGCGCGGCCACAGGAGCCGAGACGAGCGCGAACTGACCGATGATCCGCACGCCGTAGAGGCGGGACGTGAGGATCGTCGAGACGACCCCGACGGCCGCCACGGCGAGGAAGCTGAGGGTGCCGAAGACGAACCCCGAGCGGTAGCTCGCGCGCTTGGCTGTGGGCCGAGGATCGTCGTGCGGATCGGGGGGCGCTGGCGTGGCCATGGGCGCCCCATCAACGTCGCGGGCAGTGGCGCTCCCTTCCGGCGCTGCCGGCGGATATCTGCGCCCGCGCGATGAAAGTTCGCGGTGGAGGGGCCGTTTTCAATGCGTGGGACTCGAGGCGGACCGTGGGTGCATAGATGGCATTTAGACGATCAGCGATTCGTCATACCGCCGGCGGACCATCGACCAACGGCGGACCATCGGATAGGACACAGAACATGCTCACCTCCCCCCCAAGATTCCCGACTCGCCCGCGACGTTTGCCGGGACCGACCAGATGGTCCACGGCGTCTTCGAGCCGCCCAGCAGCTTCGTCCTGTCCGCGATCGGACGCAACAAGCTGCTGGTCTGTGGGTGCGCCGTGGTGGCCGCACTGATCGGGACGGCCTACGGACTCTCGCGTCCGCGGACCTACACGGCCTCGGCCACCCTGCAGGTGGGCCAGGTCAACCCGAACTCGCCCGGGTTCTACAGCTACGTTCAGTCCGCCTCGGCGCTGGCCACCGCCTTCAGCCGCGCGATCAGCGCGGAACCGGTGCTCGCCGACGGTCCAGCACAAGCTCAAGCTCGCACCTTCTGCGGCCGTCGGGCGGCTCTCCGCGGAGCCGATTCCCGTGAGCCCGGCGTTTCGCGTGATTGCCACCGGCCCGACGAGGTCCGCGGCCATCGAGCTTGCCAACGTCACCGCCAACGCGGTGGCCGACTATGAGGGTCAGAGCAACAGCGCCAATCCCGAGGCCGGGTCGCTCGCTGCACGAATACCGCCGGCTGCCTCTTGCAGCTGCAGCAGGCCACGGTCGTCACTTGCGCGGCTCGGCTCAGCGGCAAGGGGGTCACCACCAGCGCGCGAGCACACGCCGCAGCCGAGAAGACCGCGGCGGAGGTCAAGCTCAGAGCGATCGGCAACGTCCTACGTCGCCGCTGTGACGAGCCAGGCGCCGCGCAGCGGGCTGGTGTCACTGCTGGCCGGCGCCGCGAGCGCCAGCAGCAATCGCAGATCCAAGGTTGAGAAGCTCGGCTTCATCGGGCTCCTGGTCGGCCTCGTCATCGGCTGCCTGGCGGCGATCCTGCGCGAGCGGCGTCGAGCGAATCGACGGTTTGCCATGGGGTCCGGGGTCGAGATGCAGGGGTCCATCGGTCTGATGGCCACGCGCGCGGTATGGCGTCCGCCGTGGTACGCATGGACGCTGCTCGGGCTGGGGGCCGCTGCTCTGGCGTATACAAGCTTGCGCCGAGCCGGCTGCAGGGCCACTGGCTGATCCTCATGCCCGTGCTGGTGCTCGCGGGCGTGCTGGTCATGCGCCGGCTGTGGGAACTTCCACCGGCCGTGACGATGTGCGCGGCGATCGCGCTCACGATCTTCTCCGGCGCCTGGCGGCAGATGGGCCTGGGAGGTCTGCCGTTCGACCGACTGCTGCTGGTCATCGTGCTGCTCCAGTTCTTCTTGCGCGCTCCCGGCGTCGCACACGTCCGCGCCCGCAGATACGCAACGTGCATCTGCTGATGTGCCTGACCTCGATGTACGCGCTGGCGTCTGCGGTCGCCGCGGGAACGCTGAACACTGAAACGGGCTTTCTATCGCTGGTCGATCAGTTCGGGGTCGCCCCGTACCTGATGTTCCTTCTGGCGCCCGGCCATCTTCGCGGGCCGGCGCGAGCGCAACCTGCTGCTGGTCACCCTCGTCGGACTCGGCGCGTATCTCGGGTTCACTGCGATCTTCGAGTCGCTGGGTCCTCACAGCCTCGTCTTCCCGCGCTATATCCTGCGAGTCGACTCGGAACTGCGCGGCGAACGCGCCGGCGGTCCCTTTCAGAGCTCGCTTGCCGAGGGCTTCGCGACCTTCTCTTGTGCGGTCGCCGCGGTGATCGCCTGCATGCAGTGGCGCGAGGAGGCGCAGGCGCCGTCTCGCCGCGTTCGCCGCCATCTCCGCGGGGGCCTGCGCCTTCGGGTGCTTTTGTGACCCTCGAGCGTGGTGTCTGGATCGCCGCGCTCGCGGCGAGTTTGGTCACCGCACTCGTGACGCGCGCCGGGCGACGTTGGATCGTGCCCGGGTTGCTGGTCTGCGCGCTCGTGATCGGCGGGGCCTTGGCGATCTCACCCGGCGCTCGCCCGCAAAACCTCGGCCCGGGCCAACCTCAGATAAGCGTATGGGATCGTCAGAACCAGACATACGCGGGCCTGCGGATGCTTGCGGCCAAGCCGCTTTTTGGCTTTGGCTGGGAACGGTATACGAAGCGACAGCCTCGAATACTTCCGGCAGACACCGGACTATCCGATGAATGGATACAAGCCAGGCGATTCCGCGCAGGGTGAAAAGACACTGCCGCTGCATGACACCTATCTCTCCTACGCGGTGGAACTGGGCCTGGTCGGCACATTGCTGTGGCTGGCATCGCTGCTCTGGGGAGTCGGGGGAGCGATCCTCAGTCGCGGGCCGGCTGACCTGCAGCGCTGGAAACTCGGCCTGCTGGCGATAGCCGTGTTCTTTCTGGTGGTCGCCGTGTTCAACCCCTACCAGGAGCCGTTCTCGGTGTTGTTGCTGTGGGTCTGGGCGGGGGTGGCGCGGGGCAGTCCGCCTCTGTCGGCGCAGGTACGGCGAGCAGAGATGGCCGCGCGAGCGCGCCGCAATGGTTCGTTGATCGGTGCTGCTGAGATGGGTGTGGGCTGATGAGCGCCTGGATGTCGGCCAAGGTGGAGGCGCGGTCGATCGCGCGCCGAGTCGGGCTGACGCGATCGATTCAGCGCCTTCAGCGCCGCCTCCCGGGGAATGACGGCTATGAGACCAGAGTCAGAGAGGCTCTTTCTGCGGCGGTCCGTGAAGGCGACACGGTCTGGGACGTGGGAGCCAACGTCGGCCTATACACCCAGATGTTCAGCAGCTGGGTCGGCCCGCAGGGCCAGGTGGTGGCGTTTGAGCCCGTTCCCTCGTGCTTTGCGCGACTCCGTGATCGGGCGAACGGGTCTGGCAACGTCAATGCCCTCAACGTCGGGCTGAGCGACGTTCAGGCCGAGCTGCCGATGCACCTCGACGATGATCTGGAGGGTACGACCCATACATTCGTCGCGGAGCGCGGATCGACGGGGAAGGTTGTGAATCTCGCCGTCTACCCCGGCGATGCGCTGCAGCAGGCCGAGGATCTGCCACTGCCAAATGTGCTGAAGGTCGACGTCGAGGGGTTCGAGCTCGAGGCCCTACGCGGGCTCGATACCACGCTGCGAGCGTCCACCTGTCGCATGGTGCTTTGCGAGGTCCACTTCGGTGTTCTCGAGGCCCGAGGACACAAGCACGCGCCGCAGGAGATTCAAAGTTACCTGATCGAGCGTGGCTTCTCGACCAAGTGGATCGACGCATCTCACCTCGGCGCCTACCGAGGCTCCTGAGTGTGCTCCCCAATTTCTTTGTCATAGGCGCGGCCAAGTGCGGGACGACGAGCTTGGCATTCTATCTGGGCCTGCATCCTGACATTCACATATCGCCGATCAACGAGCCACGCTTCTTCACCGCTCCCGATCCCCTGAGGCCGTTTCCGGGACGGCGGGTCGGCGACCTGTCTGAGTACGAATCCCTGTTTGACTCGGATGCGTCTCTGCGTGGTGAGATCTGTGGCTCCTACAGCCAGCATCCGTGGCGTCCCGGAGTTCCCCGCCGCATCCACGAGCTGGTCCCTGAGGCACGGTTTGTCTACATTGTCGGAGACCCGATCAAGCGAGTCGAATCTCACTATATGCAGGCCGTTGCGGAGGAGGGGGAGACCCGCTCGATCGATGCTGTCCTGGGAGACATAGAGGACCCCCAGCACCCGGCGATCTGCCCCGGACGCTACGCCCGCCAGGTGGATCGCTATCTCGCCGAGTTCCCCGGAGAGAGAATGCTCATCGTCGACCAGGACGACCTGCTGCATCGACGTCGGTCGACTCTGTCGTCGATCTTTTTGTTTCTGGGAGTCGATGCCGACTATTGGAGCGCCGAGTTTGACCTGACGCGCAATCGCAGCTCGGATCATCGGCGCCTTTCGTCGGGTCTCTATGGGCGCCTTCGCAAAAGCGGCATCCGGACGGCGGTACGCGCCATGCCGTCGTCCGTGCGAGCTCCGATGCTCAAGCCTGTGCGTCGTGCGCTGGCGGGTCGAGTGACGCGACCGCTGCTCGACGTGGCGCTGCGCGCTCGCCTCGAAGACCACTTCCGTCCGGAAGTCGAGCGTTTGCGCGCACTCACGGGCAAACCCTTCGATGGCTGGTCTCTATGACTCGATCCATACAAGGGCCGAAATCGGGATCCATACAAGGGCCCAAGCCAGATGCTTGAGAAGTGGGTGAAACTGCGCAGGCTGCTCGCCCACCCGCTCGACCTGAACCTTCGCTCGCGCATCCTCATGGTCAGGTGGCACATACTTGGCCTGCGGGCCGCCCCCAGCGCGGTAGTTCTCAAACGAGTGACTATCCAGAACCCCCGGCGAGCCTTTATGGCGCCTGGCTCCGTGATCGCGCCTGGCAGCTATATCAAGTGCGTCCCAGGAACATTTCACCTGGGAGAGTCCGCCTACATTGGAGAGAACTGCTGGGTGAGCAGCACCAAGTGCGTCCGGGTCGAGCGGGACGTGCTGATCGGACCGGGATGCCACATCACAGACGCCAACCATGGCGTCAGCGGACGAGGCCCCATCAACGGGCAAGCGCGGACGGCCGCTCCCGTGACGATCGGAGAGGGGGCGTGGCTGGGGGCAGGAGCCAAGGTGCTCGCCGGAGTGCAAGTCGGACGAGGATCCGTTGTGGGCGCAGGAGCCGTCGTCACTAAGGATGTACCGGATTACGCGATCGTGGGCGGGGTGCCGGCGCGCATCATTGGAAGCCGCGATGAATAGGCTCGCGCCCCCTCGATGGACAACAGATCGAGCTTCATGTGTGCGCACACATGACGTTGCCGCTATGCGCTACCCCAAGGCATCTGTCATATTCGCGCGATTCACCGTCTCGCTCGCACTGGGGCTCGCCTGTATCGCGTACGCGGGCTGCGGCGATAGCGCTCAGCGGCGCCCGCTCGCCAGCGACAGTCTGATCGGAGCCGCTTCCGCTGGCGAAGCCGTGCAGTCCGTCGCAGGGGCGAGTCCGTTTCGTTTCTTCTCTGCATCCAGCTTCTGGAATGAGCCCCTGGCCGCGGATGCGCCGATCGATCCCAGCTCGGCTCAGCTCGTATCCGCGCTTGACGGCGAAGTCGCAGCCCTGGAGCAGGCTGGGCGTGGACCCTGGATCAACACCAAGGTTTGGAGCGTTCCGATCTACACGGTGCCCCGCGATCAAGCGACTGTGCGAGTGCGGCTCGACCGTGTGCCGCCCGAACGCGCTCTGCAATTGGCATGGAACGCCGTGCCACTGCCGCCCAAGGCCCAGCCGGCGCTCGGCACCGATGCCCATCTCGTGGTCTGGCAGCCGAGCACCGATCGACTGTGGGAGTTCTGGCGGCTGGCGCACCGCAGCGACGGCTGGCACGCCGACTGGGGAGGCGCGATACGGCATGTCTCGACCAACTCAGGGGCCTACGGGCCGCGGGCCTGGCGAGGCGCCAAGCCCTGGTGGGGCGCATCGGCGTCCTCGCTGTCGATCGCCGGTGGCCTGATCACCCTGGAAGATCTCGAACGGGGTCAGATCGATCACGCTCTGTCGATTTCCATCACAGATGTACGCTCGGGTGTCTACGCGTCGCCGGCCAACCGCGACGATGGACTATCCACCAGCCCGCTTTCACTCCCAGAGGGAGCCCGCCTGCGTCTGAATCCCAATCTCGATCTCGCGGCTCTGCATCTTCCCAAGTTGACGCTGATGATCGCCGAAGCAGCGCAGCGTTACGGGATAATCGTCAGGGACAGGTCCTACGGCATAGCCTTCTTCGCGCAGGATCCGATCCCGACGGGCACCGAACCATATACCGGCCCCAACGGCTATTTCGAAGGCATGTACCCCAATCAGCTGCTGGCCTCATTTCCATGGAGCCAGCTGCAGGTGCTGAAGCTGGAGCTGCATCCCAACGGGTATGGATCGCGGCGGGTCCCGGCCGCGCAGAGATGGTCGCCGGCGGAGTAGATCCAAGTGCAGGGTCTGCCCCAACTGCAAACACGGATGAGTCGTTTCGAGGCCGAGGAACAGCTGATCCTGCTCAGCGTGGGGACGGAGGCCCGTCGCGAGGCCGAGAGCCGGCAGGCCGAGCGGCTGGCGGACGCGGTTGACTGGCCGCAGCTGACAGAGCTGCTGCGCATCGGGAGGTTGCTGCCAACGCTGGGCCCGCGCATCGTGGAGCTGGCGCAGGACCGGACAAGTGAGCAGTTCAGGCAGCAGGTCGGGGACGCGCTACAGACGGGGCGCCGTCAGGGTGCGTTTCTGCAATTGATCGCTGCGCGGACAATGGACGCGCTCGCCGATGCGGGGATTCCCTCGACGGCGCTGAAGGGCCCGTCACTGGGCGAGGCTCTCTACGGCGATCCCGGCCGGCGCCCATCGAGTGACATCGATCTGCTGGTATCCCAGGAGCAGTTGCATGAGGCGGTGACGGTCGTGCGCAAGCTGGGCTACGTCGCCCCGGTCGACCATGTGGGCGAAGACGGCTTGCCGTTGCTGCACTTCGCGCTGGTTCATGAACGCGACGAACTGCCACCGGTGGAGCTGCACTGGCGCATACATTGGTATGAGTCGCGATTCGCGCGCGAGCGCCTGGTCGCGCCCGGCGGCGACCTCGGCAGCGGCTGGCGACCGGCCCCGGTCGACGAGCTGACGGCGCTGCTGCTGTTCTACGCCCGCGACGGCTTTGTCGGCCTGCGCCATGCGACGGACCTCGGAGCGTGGTGGGACACCTTTGGCGCCGACCTGAAGCCGGGTGCGATCGACGAGTCGATCGCTGCCTATCCGGCCCTCGAGCCCGCCCTCGCTGCGGCCGTGAAGGCGGCCGAGAGGACGGTGGGCCTGCCGGCCGCGCAACTCACCAAGCGCAAGCACAAGCTCGGCGTCCGTGGTCGGATAGCCGTCCGCTTGGCCGATCCACACCCGCACTCGAGTGAGGCTCAGGTGTATGCGGACATGGGTTTGATCGATGGCTTGCTCACGCCGCCCGGGGACTTTCGCGCGTTCATAAAACGTCAACTGGTTCCGCCGCGGGACGCCGTGCGCAAGCATGCTCGCGGAGCTCGGAGATGGCCGGTGGGTCCCCCCATCGGCCACTGCGTACGGGTACTGGGTAGGTACGGGCTGACGATCATCCGCCTGTTCGGCTCCCAGATACGCGGTCGAGATAGACGGCCGATGACCCCCTGATCCCGCCGCGAGAGCGTGCGAGCGCACTTTTTTGGGAGCCAACGCCGTTAATGCTGTGCCGAATGCTGTTGTTCCCAGCGCTGATATCTCGATCCCGGTCGCGACACCCGCCTGCGCCGGTGCGCTGGATCGGCGTTGCGCTGCTCGCGCTCGAGGGCGCACTGGCGATCTCCAGCGGCTATCTGCTGACGCTGCTGCTCGCCGCTCGCGGATCCACTGACGGTTCGTCCGAGCCGCCTGCGGTGAGCTCGCACGCCGCCTTGCGGCTCGTGGTGCTCGTCCCGGCGCACGACGAGCAGGGAGGTATCAAGGCCACACTGAGATCGCTCTGGCGCTGTCAATATCCCAGCGACGCCCGGCGTATCGTGGTGATCGCCGACAACTGCACCGACCAGACCGCGGCCTGCGCGAGGGAGGCAGGCGCCGAGGCATGGGAGCGCACTGACCCGACCAAGCGGGGCAAGGGCTACGCGCTGGCGTGGGCGCTGGAGCGGTTGCAGGCCGACGGAAGCAGCTTCGACGCCGTCGTCATGCTCGACGCCGATTGCATGGCCTCCCCCAACATGCTGAGCGCGATCGACCTGCGCCTGCGCTCCGGGGCGAGCGCGGTGCAGGTCAACTACGTGGCCGCCAACCCCGACGCGTCGAGCGCCTCCGCTCTGCGCTTTGCAGGGTTGGCGCTGATGAACACGGTTCGGTTTCAGGGTAAGCAGCGACTGGGTCTGTCGTGCGGGCTGGTCGGCTCGGGTATGGCGTTCACCCGGGGTCTGCTGGGTCGCGAGCCGTGGATGGCGATGGGCCTCGTGGAGGACAGCGAATATCACATGCGCTTGGTGATGGCCGGCGAGCGCGTCGAGTTCGCGCCCGAGGCCTGGGTCAGCTCGGCGATGCCCACCGCTCTGCGCAGCAGCTCCGAGGAAAGGCGGTGGGAGCAGGGCAAGCTCCAGCTCATTCGCCGCTGGACTCCCCGGCTTGTGCGCTCGGGTCTGGCCCGCGGCGACATCGTGAGCGTACACGCCGGGCTGGAGTGTCTGGTACCGCCCCAGTCGCTGATCGCGGCGGGTAGTCTGGGAACGACACTGGCCGGTCTGCTGCTGGGATCCCGGCGCCTGGTGGGGCTCTCCGCGCTGACCCTGGTGGCTCAGCTCACGTTCGTGCTGGGGGGCCTGCGTCTCGTGCGGGCGCCGGCGCTGGTCTACCGGGCCTTTATCGTCGCTCCTGCCCTGATCCTCAGCAAGACCATGCTCTACCTGCGGCTGCTCGGCGGTCGCGGGCCGACATCCTGGGTAAAGGCCGAGCGTGAATCGACCGTGGCTCCCGGTGAGGTCCGATAATGCTCGGCGGTCGCGAACCGGCATCGCGAAATGGCGACTCGGTGAGATCGCTGAGCGAGCGACCCGCCAGCACAACTTATGAGGCCGCACCGGCCCTGAGGATCGCCTACCTGTGCAGCCTGTATCCGGCGGTCTCTCACACCTTCATCCTCAGAGAGGTCTCCGCCCTGCGCCGGCTCGGCGCCGAGATCGCGACATTCTCGATCCGGCGCGCGGGCGTCGAGCATCTGCTCGCGGACGCAGATCGCGCCGCATTCCAGAGCACATTCGCGATCCTTCCCCCCCGTTGGGTCAGGCTGCTCAGGACCCATCTCGGCATTGTGCTCAGCGCCCCCCTGGCGTATCTGTCGACGTTGCTCCTGGCTCTGCGTCTCGCGCCTCGGGGCCTGCGTGGTCATGTGTGGCAGGTCTTCTACTTCATCGAGGCGGTCGTGCTCTGGGAGGAGTGTCGCCGCCGGGAGATCCGTCACATGCATGTGCACATAGCCAACGTCGCCGCCGATGTGGCCCTGCTCGCCGCCCATCTCGGGTCTGCGACCGAGGATGAGCCGTGGTCGTGGAGCTTTACCATGCACGGTCCCACGGAGTTCTTCGACGTCAGTCACTTTCGCCTGGCGGAGAAGCTGAGTCGCGCGCGCCTGGTGGTGTGTATCAGCGATTTCGCGCGCAGCCAGCTCATGTCGCTGAGCGAGCCCGAGGTCTGGGACAAGCTGCACGTCGTGCACTGCGGGATCCCGATCGATCAGTTTCCCCGCTCTCACAGTGCAGATCGCCCCGGAGTCGAGCCCAGCATCCTCTATGTCGGGCGACTGGTGCCCGAGAAGGGTCAGGCGGTCCTGCTGGAAGCTCTCGGGGCGCTGGTCGAGCGCGGCCGGCAGGTGAGCGTCACGCTCGTCGGAGAAGGACCGGGGCGGGCAGATCTGGAACGCCTCGCCGAGCGACTGGGCATCGCGGCGCGGACGTCCTTCCTCGGCGCAGTTGGACAGGACGATATACGCGCAATCTACGCGGGAGCTTCGGTCTTCTGCCTGCCAAGCTTTGCCGAGGGCGTTCCCTGCGTGCTGATGGAGGCGATGGCGACGGGCCTGCCCGTGGTGAGCACCCGCATCACGGGCATCCCCGAGCTCGTCGAAGACGGCCACACCGGACTGCTCGTCGCTCCGGGCCGCGCGGACGAGCTCGCCGGCGCCCTGGAGCGGCTGCTCGCCGACCCGGCGCTCTGCCGCGAGCTTGGCGTCAACGCTCGGGCGAAGGTGATCGAGGAGTTCGACGCCGAGCGATCCGCCGAGCAGCTGTACGCGCTCTTTACGCGTGAGCTCTCGCCGCGCCCGCCTCGGCCCACCACACCAATCCCGATCCCCGCATGAGCACCCTGCTGGTCAGCAGCGTTGGCGGCCATCTGGCAGAGCTGTATCGGCTCATACCACGCATGGAGGGTATCGACGACGATCGGCTGTGGGTGACGTTTGACACCCCTCAGAGCCGATCGATGCTCGAGGGGGAGGAGGTCGTTTATGTGGATTACACCGGCCCACGCGACTTGGGGAACGTGCTGCGCCATTCACGCGTCGCGTGGCGCATGTTTGGCGGGCGTCACTCATTCTCGACGGTCATAAGCACCGGCTCGGGCATCGCGCTCTCGTTCCTTCCGATCGGCCGGCTGCGGGGGGCACATTGTCACTACATCGAGTCGGCGACGCGCAGCGTTGGCCCCTCGACGACCGGCCGTCTCTTGAGCCGCGTCCCGGGCATCGCCGTCTATACGCAATATCAATGCTGGGCGCAGGCTCCGTGGGTCTACTCCGGCTCGGTGTTTGACACCTTCGTCCCTGGTCCCTCGCGCTCCGAGGGCGAGAGCATCAGACGGGCTGTGGTCACGCTCGGCACCATGGAGGATTATCAGTTTCGCGCCCTGGTCGAGCGCGCCCTGGCCGTGCTGCCCGCCGACGTGGAGGTTCTCTGGCAGGTGGGGTGCACAGATGTAACCGGACTGCCGATAGACGCCCATCGTCAACTACCGGCTCGAGACCTTCACGATGCGATCGAGCAGGCCGACGTGGTAATCGCTCATGCCGGCTGCGGGTCGTCGATCGACGCCCTGATGTCCGGTAAAAAGCCGGTGCTTGTGCCCCGTCGAGGGGCGTACGGCGAGAATGTCGACGACCATCACATGCTCATCGCCGCTGAGCTCGACAGCCGCGATCTGGCGGTAGTCCGGGCGGTCGACGAATTGACGATCGCCGATCTTTGTCTTGCCGCTGCCGGCACGGTGTGCACGGAATCTCAGCCGGCGCCGTTTGTGCTCGCCGGATCAGCCGGCTGAGACTACCGGCGAGGCGGCGAGAGGCGAGGCGGCGAGACTGTCACAGCCGAAGCCCGCGCCGACGAGCTCGATCGGATCGCCCAAGCGCTCCACCGAGAGGTGCGCGGCTCCCAGCGCGCGGACGATTTCCAGTCCGAGGCGGCTGTTGGAGCGGGGCTCCGCGCCGGTGCGGATAGCGTGCGCGAAGTCCGCCAACTCGAGCCCCAGCGGCTCGGCCGCTTCGATGCGGGGCACCACGATGTCTCCGCTGCGATAGGTCAGCCGGTACTCCCCAAACGTTGCCGGCGCCTCGGCTCGCGAGACATCGAGTCCCCGATCGTAGATCCGCACCGACTCATCCGAGGAGGTGTCCTCGTACTGCACCATGCGCTTGGAGCCGACCACGACCATCTGGCGCATCTTGCGGGGCGCCAGCCACGAGATCTGCACGTTGGCGGTCGTGCCCCCCGCGAAGGTGACCGTCAGGAACGCGGTCTCCGGTACGCCATCCTGAAATACGCTCTGTCCGGCCGCTGCGACGTGGGTCACCGGACGGTCGAGCCAGTAGAGCAGGATCGAGAGGTCGTGGGGGGCAAGATCACTGATCACCCCGTCGGCTTGGTACAGGCCGAGGTTCATGCGCGAGGAGGTGACGAAGTACACGTCGCCCAGCTCGCCCGAGCGAATCAGGTCACGTACCTTGTTGACCGGCGGGCTGTACACGAAGGTATGTCCCGGCATCAGCACACGCTCGACCCGCTGCGCGATCTCGATCAGCTCTTCCGCCTCGGCGACGCTCGTGGCTAGCGGCTTCTCGACCAGGACATGCTTGCCGGCTTCCAGCGCCTGGCGCGCCAGGCTGTAGTGAGTCCGCGGCGGCGTCGCGATCGCCACAGCCTGCACGCGTGGATCGAGCAGCAGCATCTCCAGCTCAGACTCCACCGGCACATCCCGGTAGCGGTTGGAGAAGCTCTCGGCTCTGTTCGGATCGCGCTCGCACAATCCCATCAGGCGAAGCTCCGGCCGCTCGACGATATTGCGGACCACATTCGGACCCCAGTAGCCATAGCCGACGACCGCGACGCCGATAGGGGTTGTGATCATCTGTGATCTTTCCCTGTCTTTGGCAGAGCCGTCGCGAGAGGTATCGTGCCGGTGCTCATCACTCACATCAACGCAACCGCGACGTCTGCGCTTGCGTCTGAGACAGAGAAAGTCTCGTCATCGTGACGAGGGCTCTGCCATCTCACGGGTCATTGTCACTACGCCGCGCCTCGGCGTCGCAGAAGTACCCAGGGGGTACGCGCGAGGATGGAGAGATACAGAGGTATCGACTGGCGTTCCACCCATGAAGCATCCAGTGCCACCATCTCGCGGTAAGTACGCTCGTTGCGCCCACTCACCTGCCACAGGCCGGTCAGGCCCGGCTTTACAGCGAAGCGACGGTCATAGCTGGGAGGGTAGATCTCCGCCTCGTAGGGGATGACCGGACGCGGACCGACGAGCGACATGTGTCCACGAAGCACGTCATACAGCTGAGGCAGCTCATCGAGGCTGGTCTTGCGCAGAGTTCGTCCCACCTTGGTCACGCGATCGTCGGCGACGAGCTTGTACAGATCGCTTCCGTCCTCGCAGGCGTGCTTGGTCTCGGCGCCCTCGATCAGCTGTTGCACATACTCGCGATGCACTTGCGGATCGGCCTCTTGGCGCATAGTTCGGAACTTGTGAACGGTGAACGCTCGCTTGTCGCGCCCGAGCCGTCGCTGACGAAATATTGCGGGACCATCGCTCTCCCAGCGGATGACGAGGCTTACGATCACGAAGAGAGGCAGACACACGAGCAGGCAGACGACCGCGATCAGCACGTCCAGCACTCGATAGACAACCAGCACAAGCGACCGCTGCCGACGGACTGTGCGCTCCTCTTCCTTGAAGGCGACGGTAGACACGATCTCGAGCGTTCAACCGGACCCGGCGCCGACCAGGTCCTGGTGGAGCTGTGTCGCGCACTCGCGCACGGCGTCACCGACCAGGCCGATCTGCTCCTCGGTCATGCTCGGGAATATCGGCAACGAGAGCACTTCTCCCGCGAGCGCAGTGGCGGTGGGCGCAACGTCGCGCCCCCCGGCAAGCGCGAGGTAGGCGTCGGAGCCGTGGATCGGCACGGGGTAGTGAATGCCGGTGGCGATGCCACGCTCGTCCAGCATCTCTCTGATCGCGTCGCGTCGAGGCGTACGGATGACAAACTGGTGATAGACATGGTCTCCGTCGTGCGCGGCAGGAGCAGGAGGGACGATCGAGTCGATCCCTGCCAACGCCTCGCGCAGCCCGTCAGCGGCCGCTCGCCGCGCTTGGCTCCAGCCATCCAGACGCGCGAGCTTCAAGCGCAGAACCGCGGCCTGGATCGCGTCGAGCCGGCCCGTCGTGCCGACGATCCGATGGCGATAGCGCGGGCGCTCGCCGTGCGAGCGCAGTAGGCGCACCCGCTCGGCGACATCCTCGCGAGAGGTGACCACCGCGCCGGCGTCCCCCCATGCGCCGAGGTTCTTTGCGGGGTAGAACGAGAACGTGCCGGCGTCGCCGATCGTCCCCACACGCCTGCCGCGATAGCGAGCGCCGTGCGCCTGTGCCGCATCCTCGATCACCAGCAGCTCCCTGGCGCCAGTCAGCTCCATGATTGGCGCCAGGTCCACGGTGCGTCCAAACAGGTGAACGGGAATCACGCAGCGCACAGCCGGTGTGAGAGCGGCGGCGAGGGTCTCGCCGGTCATAAGCTGCGTCTGGCGGTCCACGTCGGCGAAGCGCGGCGTCGCCCCGACAAGGCTGACCGCCTCGGCGGTGGCGATGAACGAGTTGGCCGGCACCACCACCTCATCACCCGGTCCTATGCCAAGCGCGCGCAGGGCCAGGACGAGCGCCTCGGTGCCGGAGGACACGCCCACGACATGTGGAGACTCACACCACGAGCCATACGCAGTCTCGAACTCCTCCACCGCAGCCCCGCCTGTGAAAGCGCCGGTTGCCGCGACTCGCTCGATTGCTGTCAGCAGCTCGCCGAACAGCTCCCGATCGTGATGATCCATCACGGTCAGAGGGATGCTCGTATGCGCGGTGGGACTCATCGCGCCGCCGTCGTGATCGGTTCCACAGGCTCTCCCCCCAGGGCGAGGATGCCCATGCCCAGGCCGCGCTCGGGATCGAGAATCAGGCTCACCGCCTCGTTGCGCGAACGCACGCCCAGCTTCCCAAACGCCGACGAGAGGTGACTCTTGACAGTGCTCTCGGCGAGGAACAGCTGTTCAGCGATCTGACCGTTCATGTAGCCCATCACGACCAAGCCCAGGATCTGCTTCTCCCGGGAGGAGAGCGCCGGTGGATCGATCTGCCGCCAGTGTCCTCGTGGCACACAGATCTGACCGGCCCGCACTGCCTGCAGACAGGGACCCAGCGCCGAGTCGAGGTCCTCGTATAACACCACGCCGGCCGCTCCCGCGGCCAGGGCGGCGCGGACCTCCCAGCGCTCGATGCCGGAGCAGACCACCATGATCGGCGCCTGCTCAAAGCGCTGCGCCAATGGCTCGACGGATCTCGCCGGCGCGGTGATCGTGTCCTGCACCCACAGCACAATCGCCGAGAAATTCTGCTGCACCGCCTCTTCGGGCAGCTCCTCGACGCAGTCGAATATCGCAAGCTCCAAACCCTGTCCGCGGAGGATCTCAGCGATCCGCTCGCCGGGCTCGTCGGTGGCGATCAAAGCCGTCCGCCCTCGTGCCACCTTCGTCGCCGGGGCTATCCGCGGTGCGATACGGGTCCTGGACACGACCGACTAACGGTGGGTCTCTCTGATGACTTCCAAAATCAGCGATCACTTTTTTTTTGCGATCACTTTCGTCGAGCGCAAAAACCGGCATCACATGCCTAAGGTGGCGAAGCGCATGCAACCGGTCGTCCGAGATCGGCCAGCGCGGTGTCCAGGGGCGCATCCGGACGTGCCGATCTTTTTGAAACAGGTTCAAGACAGACGCACAACAGCCGCCCTGCGGGCGGCTGGAGGCACTACGTATATCAGCCTATGTCTACCTACAGAAACCGCCGATGAAACCGCCGGTCAAGGAGTCGACGAACAATGATTTTTACCGGGTGCCGGGTTACTTGCACCGACGGTAAAAGATCCTGCGTGTCCTGAGGGTTCCACGGCGTCTCCACCAGTGGCTCCCAGGCAGGCTGCCGTCAAATCCTGCAGGTTTCCATAGTCGACGACCCGAGGCGTCTCATAAGCTTGGGAGGTCATTTGATCGTCCATGAGAGCAGTTCCTTATCGATAGATATCCGCCCCGCCTTTGACGGAACGGCCAACTACAGCGCGTAGCTTAGAGGAAGCGCCCTCTCCGTCAAGGTGGAAAAACGTACGAGCCGGCCTGTGCCGCGGCGCTCGATGTGGGCCGAAGGGTGACGCGTGCCGTGCTGGCCTTCAGGCCGCCGGGGAGCGCCACGGCGCCGGGGTCGGCTTGGGCCCGCAGCCAGCACTCCGCGGTCGTCAGCCGCCATACCTGCCACATCCACTGAAACGGCTGCTCGCGCCGGTAGCGATCCGTATCGAACAGGGCGCGCTCGACGCCGCGCCGATCGACGTAAGCTCCGAGCTCGGCCCCGGGATCGGTTAGCAACCGGCGCACGACCGCGCCATCGGGTCCGGCCAGGCAGTCGACCAGCACCGAGTCAAACAAGGCCTTGTGCGGGCGCAGGCGCACAGCATCCGGGAGCAGATCGGCCATGGCCGCGCGCAGCACCGGGCGGCTGCGATAGCGATCGAATGTGGCCAGCGGGGGCTGGCGCAGGCCGAGCTCCACCAGGTCCAGGTCAAACAGCGGGTGACGTGCCTCCAGGCCAGCTGAAGCCGCTCGTCGACGCTGGTGTTCGAACATGCCGGTCTCCTCGATCCCACGCGTAAGCCCGTGGGCGATGTTGGCCCACCAGCGTGGACCGTCCAGGCGCTTCCAAGCCAGAGGGTCATCGGAATCGTGCAGCTCCCGAGCTGTCCGAGCGTGCAGCCAACCCGGCGCATCGCGTCCGGCGATGGGTCGTCGCAGGATCTCGTGCAGGCGGTACGGCAGGGCGCCCAACAGGGCCATGTTGCCGACCATCCTGGCGACATCCCGGCGTGCGGGCCCATAGCCGGCGCCGGGCAGCTCACGGACGAGGCCCCTCGCCTGCAATGGGTGTCCCGCGCGCAGCCGATCGGCGAGCAGGTAGGACCGCGGTCCGAACAGCTCGTCTCCGCCGTCCCCGCCGAGCGTCACCCGCGTCCCCGCCGCAGCCGCCGCTCGCAGGAGTGGCAGGGCCCAGAAGTCTCCCCAGCTTCGAATCGGCAGATCCCAGGCTTCGATCGCCTCCAGAGCGCTTGCCAGCAGACCGCCCGCCCGCACCTCTGCGGTGATACCGGGAAGGTCGAGGGCTTCTCTCAGTTCGTCGATCAGAGTGGACTCGTCGACAGTGGGATGCGCGGGGAACACGGCTGAATAGGCAGATACCCGGCGCGGCGCCTGTGTCGCGGCCACGGCGGCCACCGACGCGGAGTCCAACCCCCCGCTCATCAGAACACCCGTATGACCGTCCGAGTCGATCCGTCGCCGCACGGAGAGAGCGAGCGCCGCGCGCACCTCCTGAGCAAGCTGCGGTTCGTCTTCGCCCAGCGGCTCGGTGAAGCGGGGCGCCCAGTAGCACTGTTCGCGTACGTCGCGATCCAGCAGCAGCATCGCGCCGGGATTCAGGCGACGGATCCCCGCATAGAGGGTGGCCGACCCCGGCCGGTTGCTCATCGTGATCCAGTGCGCGACGCTCGCGGGGTCTGGCGCTGGGCGTCGCGGCATCAGGGCCAGCAGGTGGCGAATCTCACAGGCGAAGTACAGCCCCTCGGAGGTGTCATGCAAGAACATCGAGCGGGCACCCAGCTGGTCGCGCGCGAGCATTCCCTCACCGCGCTCGCGATCCCAGACAAGCAGCGCAAAGTCGCCGCGCATGCGGGCAGGTAGCTCACGCCCCCATCGCCGCCAGCCGGCGGCGAGCAGCTCCTCGAGCGATGAGCTGGCCGGGGTTTCGAGCGCTGCGCTCAGCTCTGAGGTGTTGTCGAGGAATCCATCGAACAAGCACAGCGGCTTGGCTCCGGCAGACGTCGACCCGCTGCAAGTCGGGCCGCTGTATGCGACTTGCAGCGGTCCCTGGACGACAACCGTCGATGCGTGCGGCGCAAGCGCATTCGTCAGACGCGAGGAGTCCGTTCGACCGTGCGGGTCAAAGACACCTGCGAGCCAGCGCGTCACGTCGTGCAGCTCAGCCGTTGCTCGACCACGGCTCCCAGCTCGCAGGCGTCTGTCGTTGGGCCGACGACGATTCGCTCCACCCGCAGCCGCGCCGCGAGCGCGCAGACGTCAAGCAGCCCGCGCAGGCGCTCGGGGGTGGCGAGCACGAAGTTGAAGGTGGCGGGGAGCAGCATCCTGGCGTTGGCGGCGGGCTCAAAGCGCGGGTGCGCAGGCCCATCCGCTCGACGATCGAGAAAGAACAATGCTGTCAGCGGCGCCGGCTCGGTGGCGCCCGCCATGCGCACGAGTCGCTCCCTGGCATTGACGGCGAGGATCTCCTTCGGTGCAAATCCGTCCGGCTTGCTCGAGCGCTCTGTCTCGGCATGAGCGACTCCGGCGACCGATGTCCCCGGATGAGCCAGGAGTCCCTCTGCACAGGACTCGAGCGCGAGCACATCGTCGGCCAGAAAGCTGGCATCTCGATGGCAGAGCTCGAGCGCCAGCGAGGTCTTGCCGGCACGCGAGGGCCCAAGGAAGGCAACCGCCTCTCCGCGGTGGACGATGGCACTGGCATGAAAGACCTCCAGGCCATGGAGCAGCGCTGCAAAGGGCAGTACCTGGGCGATCAGCAATCGCTGCCATGCGTCATCCGGTAGACCTTCGGGAGCGCACCGCAGCAGCCCCCCGTCGACCGAGAGCCGGTGCGCGCCGTAGTCCGGTCCGGAGATCAGATATCCCGCCTCGGGATGGGCCTCGATCTGAAAGATCAAGCTGCCGTCGGGCTGGCGATCTTCGCTGACGAGCTCAGACGGCCGAGGCCACTCAAACTGCGCGGCGTCTGTTCCATGCACCGAGATCTCGAGCGCCCGTCCGGTCGGCCGCGCGGTGGACCCTCCAAGCAATAAGAGGGGGATCTCAGAGTGCACGTCGAGCCCAAACACCGTCGTCCTCACACGCGCCCTTGGGCGACGGTCAGCTGGGCTGTCCGCTCGGTCCGGGTGGGACGTTGCCTGTGCCATCTAAAGCTCGACCAGCCGGCCGAATGAACCGTCACCGGGGTCGAGCACGGGATCGCCGGCGTGCTCGACCCAAGCGTGGGCGAGGAAGTCCGGGGCGGCTCTCGCCCCGATCACCAGCTTGGCCTGAATGCCTCGTCTGGCCAGCAGTCTCGTCAGGACGAGCGAGCGGACCAGGCAGCGGGTGTCGCCGGGTAGGAGAGTCAGAGTTCGCGTCACCGCACGACCCAGATGGCGGGCTTCTTCGAGCGTGTCCGCGCCAGGTGCGATGGCGAAAGGGGAGTCCGAGCGCAGGCTCGCCACGACCGAGGCGATCGGAGCTCGGCGCAGCGCGCGGCGCGCCTGCACGTATGTCGCGACGATCTCGGCGGCGAGTCGTATTCGCTCGGCGTGGGTCAGACGCTGACCGCGCGAGCGTCTTGCGGCCGGCATCCGACGATGTGAAACGGAATGCGGCTCAGGACTCGGGACGGCCATCATCTGTCTGGATGAGTCCTCGCTCGAGCAGGGACTGGCAGAGCTCGCACAGGTCCCGCTCGATCACGCTCTGGTCCTGCTCATAGTCCTCGGCCAGCGCGGCTGCCGCATCGCGCACGCAGGCAGCTCGCTCGAGTGCCTCGAGCATCTGACCGGCGGTGGCGTTGAGCCCGTGATACTTCCCGGTCTCGAGATTCAGCACGACGGTCTCTGAGGGGAAGCTGCGATAGACGACATGCTGGGGCACCTTGACCTTCGATGCCAGGAGCGAGGACGTGTTGGGCACTGTGTCGTTGATCATAATGGTCAAATCCCAGCAGTCAGTACTCGATGATCGTTCCCCGGCGCTGACCGATGCGAATCGCGCTGGACAGAGCGAGAATCGCCGCCGGCAGCAGCACCGCAGCGAACGCCAGGAGCCTCACGAGCGCCATCCCGATCGAAGTGCTCTGCGGGCTGTTCACGAGCAGATGTCGGAGCACTTCGGTGGCGGGCGTGAACGGCTGCAGCTTGGACGCCGTCTGTACCCAGTTCGGCAGCAATGAGATCGGGAAGTACAGGCCTCCGACGATTGAGATCAAGGCGATCACCCAGCTCGTCCCGATGGCACCCTGCTTGATCGATACGGTCAACGCGGCGAACAGCAGTCCGAACGGCAGGAACGCGAGTAGAGCCAGGCCCATTGCCGGCACGCTCCACGGCACCGTGGACCAGTGCAGCCGCAACCCGAACAGGACGCACGCGAGCCCGAGCGTGAGCGTGGCGAGCATAAACGAGTACAGCAGCGGGAACAGCGTCATCGCGACCACACTGCGGATTGCACCGAACGGAGAGAGCAGCAGGCGGTCGAAGGTGCCTGCGATGAGCTCCTGCCGGACCAGTTCCGGGATCGAGAAGCAGGAGTACATGATGCTCACGAGCGCGATCCCGACAACGACGAAGCCGAAGTAGCTCTGGGGCGAGCCGAAGCCGCTGACGTGCACGAGTTTCGACACGTAATAAAAGAGGGTGAGGCTGAACACCGACGTCAGCAGCTGGCTGACGATCCGGGTTCGATATGACAGGTAGACGTGCAGGTCGCGTCGTATCACGGCCAGGAAGGCATGCCCTGCGGTGATCGCATTGCTCATGCCGCCACCAGCCTTCCGTGCTCGATCAGCCAGCGGGCGTCGAACGTCATCTCCAGGTGCTCGCCGCTGGGCGAGCACCACAGGACGGCTCCATTGCGGGAGAGCACCTCTGCGACCGCGGCCTGCAGCAGGACGCCGGCCTCCTCGTCGAGGCTGGTCAAAGGCTCGTCCAGGAGCACCACCTCCGGGCCGGGGAGGAACGTCATCGCAATACGCAGCCGCTGGCGCTGACCCATCGACATGCGATCGACGCGACGCTCGGCCAGCTCGTGCAGCTCGAAGGTCTCGATTGCGGCGTCGATCGTCTCGTGGAACCGGTCGCGGGGCACCATCGCTATGCGAGCCCAGAACTCGAGCTGTCGCCGCACGGTGAGCCGGGCGTACAGGCCGCGATCGCCGGCGGGTAGAAACGAGACCAGCCGCTGGTAACGCGCACGGTTCTCGTTGGGCGCGACTCCCCACACCTCGGCGCGACCGCTGTCGGGGTCGATCAGTCCGGCGGCTACGCGCAGCATGGTCGTCTTGCCGACGCCGTTGCGTCCGCCGACCCAGGTGGTGGTTCCAGGCTCGAGCGTCAGGTCGAGCTCGTCGAGCACGAGCGGCAGATCCTTGCGCCAGCGCTTGCTCAGGCCACGCAGCTTCAGCGGCGCCGAGACGGGCTCGGACTCCTGGGTGGACGCCGCCAGGTCGATGCCGCGAGCTCTCTCCCGGGGGGCGGGCTCGGCCAGCTCGAGCGATCGCGGTGTCATGCCATCCCTCCGGCGACGAGCTCGGGCTCGCGCACGAGCGCCTGCTCGACCAGGTCGGCCAGCTGTTCAGGCCGGTGCTCGAAGCCGGCGGTCAGTCGCGCGAGCATGGCGGACTCCATCAGGTCCGCGTACAGGTCAAAGCGACTGCGATAACGCTCGGCGTCGGTCGACAGGCCGAGCATGTAAGGCGCCAGCCGCAGTGGATTGCAGGGGAGGGTGTGAATCTCAAGCGGCAGGCTCGGGCCGCGCTCCAGCAGGCACAGCATGCGTACCGGGCGAGGGTGCTTCGTGGTCGTGTGCGCAGCCAGCCAGCGCTCTCCCGCGAGGATGCCGAGGGTCGTGCCGAGCGTCTGCGGATCGATGTCGCTGGAGAGGCTCTTCGCGAGGTTCATGTGGGGCGTTCCGGGATGAGCGCGCACCGCGTCGTCGCCACGATCCAACGTCAGCACATCGTCGGCGAACAGCGGCCAACCCCGGCGCAACAGCTCGATTGCGAGCGTCGACTTGCCCGATCCGCTCGGCGCCATGATCGCGACCGCTCCCTCCGGCGAGTCGACCGTCGCCGCGTGCAGGGCCTCATAGCCGCGCATCACGCTGATGCTCGAGAGCACCTTGCCGATCAGCGCCCGCTGCCAGTCGAGGTCCGGCTGGGTTGGGGCGCAGTCGAGCCGCTGCTTGCCGGCGTCAAGGAGGAAGCGGGCTCGGACGCCGCGAGAGTCGGGGTGATCGCCGTAGCTGAAGAGCAGATCCCCGGCCGCTCCTCGCTCGATCACGAGGTCTAGACCGTCACCCAGGCGCCCACGCCACTCGGGCGGTCCGTCGGCGCCGCTCCAGGCGCTCTCCAGTTCTCTTGGCGTCGTCAGCTCCAGCCGCAGCGACGGCAGCTCGTGCGCCTCGTCGGGCATCATGCCGGGGAGCTGAAACGAGGCCCGGAGCTCCAGACCAAAGGCCACGTAGCGCGTCGTCATTGCCCCTATAAACTCCGGCCAGTCGAACATTCTTCCGCGGCTCGGGCTCCGCAGGATGCGATCCGATCCGTAGGGCTGCTTCGTGCGGAGGACAACCCGTGCAGCTGCTCCTCGCCACGTCAGGGCGGTCGGGCCGGACTAGCCTTTCTTGCTCGACTTCCTGGTTTTTTTCTGCACGCACGTGTGATAGGTGCGGCTGGCCGACAGATGGCGTCCGAGGATCGTCGTGGCGTGGATCTTGACCGTGAAAGCGCCGTGGGGCAGACCCCTGAGGTTGATGGTGGCGACGATGTATTTGCCCTTCCGCAGCGTGGCGATCTTGTGCCCTCTGATCGTCACGGATACCTTCTTGAGAGGGTCATATCTCGGGTCCAGCAGGTGGATCTTGAAGAGCCTTAGGCTCAAGCACTTCTTCGTGCTGGGCAGCGACAGGCGCTCTCTGAAGCCCGCTGTCCCGGAGGCCGGCAGGGGAGAGGTCAGCGCTGAGCTGACGCAACCATAGGTCGCGCCGCTGTCAGAGCCGTCGGCGGCGATGGTCGGCTGAGAAGTTCCCGGGGAGCTGAGGCAGACGCGCAGGTAGTGGGACCCACCGGTCCCGCTCAGGACGCGCCACGCGGTCGGTCCCGGAGTCGGATTGAGGGCGCAGGACGAGCTTTCGAAATACCATTTGTGAAAGCCCCAGTAGGATCCGTCTGGCTGACGGGTCATTTCCGTCCAGATCGGTTGTCCCACCGGATGTGTGCATTCCGCAAATTTGGTTTCGGCGACCACCGTGCCGGCGAACGTTCCTTTTGACGAAGGCTGGACCGCGATCTGGCCACCGTTGAAAGACCAGACCCCTTCGATGTTGGAGGAGGCGCCGGCGGAGGTGACACCGACAGTCAGCAGCATCGCTGTCAGGATCGCCAGCGACAGCGATCTCGGGCGTCTTGGACGACGCGATCTATGCATGTCTATAGGCGCTGAGCATATGGAACTCATCAACGCCAGCTCGATGAGCGTTCTTCCGTCCTGGGCTTTGGATTCTGGCTTTGATGCGCGGCGGCACTCAAGCCTTGAGCAGCTCGCGGAGCACGTTTGGCCCGCCGATTCCACGGCGGCGCATCCTGACACGGATCGGCTCCTTGGCGACATCGCCGATAAGCCTGCCGAGATCTGCGACCAAGCAGTTGGCGCTCGTCGGCTGAGAGTCCAGCTCCCGGACGATCTGCTTCGCGTCATAGCCCATCACCGCGAGGCGCTCGTCGCCCAGGAAGCGCAGGTATCTGCGACACCACTCCTTGCGCAGCGGATTGTCGAGCGTGCCCTTCCACTTGTCCTGCGGCTCGGCGCTGAGCGCCGAGTACCGCTTGACCCCCGTGGGATCTCCCATGCGCCCGTTGAGCTCGACCTCCGAAAAGCGGCTGAGTGCGTCGGGCTCGAACTCGATGCCGAGATAGTCAAGCAGCGCTCTCCATCGGCTCGTATCGTCGCCAAGGAGATCCTCGAATCGGACTGAGTGCGCGCGAGCGCTATGAGCACGATAGGCGGCGACCAGTCGCGGCAGGCCGATATAGAGGTCGCTGCGGAACATGGTGGGATGCCATTGCTCCCAGGTATGGATGATGGAGGCGACGACGCTCAGCGGATTGCGCCACAGAAAGACGAACTTGCCTTCGGGGAAGAGACGCATGATCTCCTCGACGATCAGGCAGTATGGGGGTGACTTGTCGAGAAAGTAGCGTGCTTCTCCGCCGGCCGCCTTGTCATAGAGGCGCAGGACGAAGTCGCGCAGCTCGGCTTGATAGTCCTCCCCTTCCTTGGGAAGCTCCCTGCAGAAGTCCTCGATCGCTGTGACCATCAGGTCGTGCTCGTACTCGGCGGTCACTCCACGGGAGCGCAAGGTGTAGAGATAGGGCAGCAGGATCCACGGCTCCGATACCGTCGCGACATCGTCGTGAGCGCCGATAACCCTCTGGACCAGGGTGGAGCCGCTGCGAGAGATGGAGAAGATGAAAATCGGTTGGATAGTCATGGGCGCCCTTTTTCACCAACGATCAGCGTCACATCCGACTTGCAGGGCTGGCTGGATGTGAGGGCAGGGAGATGCGAGGGCAGGGCATGCAAGCGCAAGTCCGGGATGCCCTCGGACGTTGCTGGGCGTGCAGGTATATCACCGAGCCCGTGCCCGGACCGCGTGCCCGGCCTGTTCTGAGGTCTGCGGCCTCGCTGCGACTGGACCCACGCTGAGCGTCCCCGACAAGCTTTGAGTGGCGCTGACATGCAGGCAGTCTCGCCGGCTGCACTCATCGCGGGCACACGTGTGGGGTTCGGCTGCGCGGGGCTCATGCGCGAGCCGTCCGCTCGTGGCAGGCAGAACGTCCTGGAGGCGGCATTCGATCATGGTGTGAGGCACTTCGACGTGGCCCGGATGTACGGGCTGGGAGCGGCCGAGGGAGAATTGGGGCGCTTTGCCAAGAGCCGTCGTGGGGAGCTCGTAATAGCGACCAAGTTCGGGATCGAGCCCTCCTCCGCTCCGGGCCGTCTTGGCCGTATGCAGGGACCCGCCCGCAGGATGCTGGCGCGCGCTCCGGCCCTGAGGGCCTACGTCAAGCGACGCTCGGACAGCTTTCATCAGCCTCATCGCTATGACTCGGTCACGGCGCGCAGGAGTCTCGAGACCAGCCTGCGGGAGCTGCGGACCGATTATGTGGACATCCTGTTCCTGCACGGTCCATCTCGCGAGGACGCAATCGACCTGCCCGAGATATGCGCCTATCTCGAGGACATGCGCCAGGCAGGTCATCTACGGGCGTGGGGGCTTTCCGGTGAGCGGGACGCCTGCCTGGCCATCATGCGCTCGCTGCCCAGCAGCGCGATTCTGCAGATACGCGAAGACATCTTCTCCCGTACACAGGCTCTCACGGCTGAGTCGGGCTTGTCGATCGCCTTCGGAGTGCTCTCGAGCGCGCTTGGCAGGATCGTCGATCATGTACGTGGCTCGCCTGAGCGTCGCGATCGATGGTGGCAGGCGGTGGGTGCGGATTGCACCTCCACCGACGCCGTCGCCTCGATGCTGCTCTGCGATGCGCTCAAGGCGAATCCGCACGGTGCTGTGCTGTTCAGCAGTACCCGGCCAGAGCGAGTCGCCGGACTCGTCGATGCCGTCTCCCTCATGGATGAGCAGGACCGTGCGCTCATGGCATTCCGACGATTGGTGGGCGAAGAGCTGATGCGGACACGGCCGGCGGGATAGATCGAGGACGCCATGCAAGTCGACTCTTCGACCGTTCCCAGTGGTACGCGTCTGGACACGGAGGTGGCGATCGTCGGCGCCGGCCCGGCCGGCATTGTGACGGCGCTGGAGTTGGCCGAGCGAGGACATCGGGTGATGTTGATCGAGAGCGGCGGCGCGGCGTTCGACGCGGCGGTGCAGAGCCTCGGCGAGGCGGCCGGGCACGACCCCTTGCATGCTCCCATGTCGATGACGACCCGCCGTCAGATCGGTGGGGCATCGAATCTATGGGGCGGTCGCTGTGTGCCCTTCGATCCGGTTGATTTCCTGCAGCGAGACATCGTCGGCGACGCCAGCTGGCCCGTTGGATATGAGGAGATCGCGGCCTATTTTCAGCGAGCCTGCGATTGGTGCATCTGCGGGGACGCGGTGTTTGACGCCAAGCAGCTGGCCGACCTCGCATCCAGATCGCTGATTCCAGGTTTCCCCGACGGCAGGGTGACGGCCTCCTCGCTCGAGCGATGGTCACTTCCTACCAATTTCGGACGGGAGTACCACTCCGCGATCGAGCGGTCAGACCTTGTCACCCTGATAACCAACTTGACGTGCACCGAGATCGTGTGCGCCGCATCCGGTCGCCAGGTCGAGCACCTTCGCGCACGGACTCTCGCCGGCAAGACGGTGACTGTCAACGCTGCGCACTACGTCCTGGCATGTGGAGGTTTGGAGACAACACGCCTGCTGTTCGTGTCCGATCGCCATCATCCCGGAGGGCTCGGCAATCATTCAGGGCAGCTTGGACGCTGGTACATGGCACACGTCGAGAGCCGTATCGCCGAGATCCACTTCACGACTCCCCCCGCGGACACAATCTATGGTCATGAGCGCGACTCGGCCGGCGTATATGTCCGCAGGCGCCTGACCTTCTCGTCGGATTTCCTCATCGAGCAGCGACTTCCGAACATGGCGATGTGGCTTGTCAATCCCGAGCTCAGCGATCCTGAGCACGGGAATGGCGTCCTGTCGTTTGTATATCTCATGCTCGTATCGCCGTTTGGCAAGCTGTTCGTCGCCGAAGGCATCAGACAAGCCCACATCAAGGCAAGCGGACGCGTCTCGATTGCCCGCCATCTCCTCAATGTGGTCCGCAACCTTGGCCATGCGACCAGATTTGCCGTTGCGTTCGGCTATAAGCGCTATCTCCGGCAGGGACGAAAAGTGCCCGGCTTTTTCGTGCCGAGCGCCGCAAACGTGTATCCGCTCATGTACCACGGTGAGCACATTCCACATTACGAGAGCTATGTCGAGCCGACCCCCTCCAGCGATGCGCTTGGGATGGCTCGCCTGCGCACCCATCTCTGTTTCACCGAGGAGGACATTCACAGCATCATCCTGGCCCATCGACACCTGGACGAATACCTACGCGAGCACGGCCTGGGTCATCTCGTATATCGCTATGACGATCTCGAGTCCGCGATCAGAGAACAGCTATCCGGCGGATACCACCAGGCTGGCACGACCCGGATGTCGACTCGGCCTGAGGATGGAGTGGTGGATCGTGACTTGGCGGTGCACGGAGTCGACGAGCTGTCTATCGCCAGCAGCTCGACCTTCGTGACGTCGGGCCAGGCCAATTCCACTTTCATGATCATCGCATTCGCGCTTCGCCTGGTGGATCACATACATGGAAAGCTGGGATCGGCGATCAGCGACGCGCCCGCTTCTTCGCGGCCGGCGAACGCAGAAGAGCCAGTCGAGGTGCGCAAGTAGGTTGTGCTCTGGGGCGTTGATGGGTGGTGCCGGCAGTGAGCAACGAGACAGTCGCGGGCGGCGTGGTCCTGGACACGGAGGTCCAGGTCCAGGAGGCGTCCGGCGACCGAGCGAGGACGGAGCACAGCCCGAACGTGCGCTGGCAGGGGTCGAAGCTCACCCGTGAGCGTCGGTGGGAGTCGCTGGGGCACGCCGGCGCGACCGTCTGGTTCACGGGCCTGCCCGGCGCCGGCAAGTCGACGATCGCGACGGCCGTCGAGGAATGCCTGGTCGCCGCCGGCCGGCCGGCGTTCCTGCTTGACGGGGACAACCTGCGCCACGGCCTCAACGGCGACCTGGGCTTTGATGATGCGGCGCGCTGCGAGAACGTGCGTCGCACCGCGCATGTCGCGCAACTGCTGGCCGAGTCGGGCATGATCGCGCTGGTCAGCCTCGTCAGTCCGTATGCCGCGGACCGCGAAGCGGCGGCGGCCCTGCACGTTGCCGCGGACCTGCACTTCGTCGAAGTCTTCGTAAGCACCCCGCTCGAGCAGTGCGAGCAGCGCGATCCCAAGGGCCTGTATGCCCGGGCGCGCGCCGGTGAGCTTCAGGGTCTCACCGGCGTGGGCGCACCATACGAGGCGCCCACGCGCCCAGACTTGGTTCTGCGCACCTGTTCGGAGAGCGTGCAAGTAGAGGTCGGGCGTGTGCTGGAAGCGCTCGCTGTGCGGGGCTGATCTCCGGCGTTCATAGCTGAGCATCGAGAACCGTCGCAATGCGAGCGGCGCAGTGGGCTTCTGCCTCGAGCCATAAGCCAGGCGATTTTCAACTAGATGAAATTCAGCCCGAGCCTTGCATTTCCAGCGTGTTTGGTGCAGACTGTCCCGCTATCGAGTTGAGGCTGCGAGGTTTCATCGTTGCCAGAGCTTGGTGTAGCTTGTACGTGACAGCCGGATAGCTGTCACGATCGAGGGCCGATCGAGTGAACTGCAAGGAAGCGGGGATACGCTGTGAGTAGCGAGCTTGGTATGAGCAGCAAGGTCGAGCGTCACGCTGCCCTAGGTCATTCGGCGCTCGAAGACCGGCGCTACGCGAGCGATCAGCATGGTCACTTGGGGGGCGAAGCCGTGATCGCCGATCACGGCTTTACCGGTCTGGGGATCGGCCGCCGTGCGCCTACCGAGCGGACCACCGACGCTCCGGCCAACACTCCGGAGGCGACCATGCGGCGGGAATGGCTCTTCCGCCGGGCGCTGATGGTGGCAGATGTGCTCGCGATCGCGCTGGCATTTGTGTTGACGGTGAAGCTGTCGTCGCGATCGCTGCAGCTCACCTGGATGAGCATCGTCGGCCTGCCGATCCTGCTGGTGGGCGCGAAGATGCTCGGCCTGTATGATCGCGACGAGACGCTGCTGCGCAAGACGACGCTCGACGAGGTGCCGAAGCTGTTCGAGGTGGCGACGCTGTGCACGCTGGTGGCATGGCTCGCCGGTGGGCTGGTCGTCGAAGGCGCCCTGGATCGCCACGAGGCGCTGTTTTTGTGGCTCACCCTCGCCGCTCTGTTGATGCTGGCGCGCGCCGTAGCCCGCGGGCTCGCATTGCACGCCGCGCCGACCGAGCGATGTCTGTTCATCGGCAGCGCTGAGCTGGCCGAGGCGATCCGCCCGAAGCTGGCCGCGCATGGCGGTGTCAAGGCCGAGATGGTCTCGCATCTGGATCTCGACAAGGTCGGCTCGTGGTCCACCGACGCGTGCTCGGCTCACAGGCTGTCGGAGATTCGCGAGCTGGCGCGCAGGCTCGACATCCAGCGCGCGATCGTCGCTCCGAGCAGCGCGGACGCCGGTGAGATGCTCGATCTGATGCGCACCCTCAAGGCGATCGGGGTGCGGGTCAGCGTGCTGCCGCGACTGCTGGAGGTGGTCGGATCCTCGGTCGAGTTCGACGACCTGCACGGCGTCACCCTGATGGGCGTCAGGCGCTTCGAGCTCACCCGCTCCTCCAGGGTGCTCAAGCGGGCGTTTGACATGCTCGGCGCCTCGGTCATGCTGCTGGCGGTGGCGCCGTTGATGCTAATCATCGCGGTCGCGATCAAGCTCGACAGCCGCGGCCCCGTGTTCTTTCGCCAGCTGCGCGTGGGGCGGCATGGGAGGCGCTTTCAGGTGCTCAAGTTTCGCACGATGGTGCCCGACGCGGAGGCGCTGAAGGAGTCGTTGCGCGACCGCAACGAGGCTCAGGACGGTCTGTTCAAGATCGCCGACGATCCGCGCGTGACTCGCGTCGGCAGGGTTCTGCGCAAGAGCGCCCTCGACGAGCTGCCCCAGCTGCTGAACATCGTCATGGGCGAGATGGGCCTGGTCGGGCCACGTCCGCTCGTGATCGAGGAGGATCGACGCATCGAAGGGTGGCATCGCCGGCGTCTGGAGCTGATGCCGGGGATGACCGGACCGTGGCAGATCCTCGGCCCGGCTCGTGCGCCGCTACGGGAGATGGCGGTGATGGACTACCTGTACGTGGCCAACTGGTCGCTGTGGACCGACATCAAGATCTTGCTGCGGACCGTCTCGCATGTCGTCAGACGTCGCGGGCTGTGAGCGGCCACGTCGCCGGCCATAGGCCTTAATCCGGGTATCCCGAAGCGACAGCTCAGGCAGAGCGTCCCAGGCGACCAGGCCGTCGATGCCCTCGTCGCCACGCTCGGTGTTTTGCAGGGGCTTGGCATCCCCTCGCTGGGCCATCATGCATACGGCCCAGCCGAGCGCCACTATGGCCAGCCAGACAATTGGTATCAGAGCAAAAAGCATCTTAAAGTTCTTTAACGTCTCATTTCTAGTATTTCTTTCGGACGGATCCGCCCAAGTCTTGATGGGCTCGAATGCGCTGATCCATGGATGTACGCGCAAGCTGCCCTGGTCTCAGGACGATCTTCGATGTCTGCGCCGGCGAACCTGCCTCGCGCCGCGAGCTCGCAGGTGCCGTCGCGCAAGCCTTCTCCGCACTCGGCTTGGACCTCAAGCCCCCGCCGGGGCGGGCTCTCAGTCGAGGATGACGCCGAACTCCTGGGTATACACAGCGCCGGCCTGACCTTCTGAAAGCGAGGCGGGCGCGATGGGGACCACGCCGATCGCGGTGTCGCGGTACGCGGCGTTGAGGATGTTCGCGAGGTGCTCGGGTGAGGCAATCCAGGCTGTCACGATCGCGCTCGGCGTGGCGAGGTAGAGAGTCCCCCAGGCGATGTTCTCGCCGATCGTGTATCCGACCCGCGAGTTGGGGATGTAGCCGCTGGCCTGGATGCGGCTCAGCGGGGTTTCGCCGTCCGGTGCAACGTGGTCGAAGTAGTCCTCCTCGACCATGTCTTGGCTGTGGCTCATGGCCGCCCGTCCCAGCTGTGCATTGGACTGCAGCGGGAGCTCGTCGTTGCGCGCGCGCTCCTGGTTGACCAGGCACAGTGTGGCGGCATCGACCTCTTCGATGTTCCCCGATTCGGGCGCCAGCTCGGTGTTCTGGCACGGCGTCGCCAGCACGCTCGCGATCGTTGCCGCGCCTGCGTTCCCGGGCGTACTCGCCGGCGGGGTCGCGCTCACGACGACCGTGTGCTGCGAATGGCGTGCGCGCACGCCCGGCGATCGTCCGCTGGCAGTCCGCGAACGATCTGGGTGCCGTGAGTGGACCGCATCTCGTGAGGGATGGGCATGATGGCGGGCCCGATGATGGTGGGTGCGACGGACGTGAGTGCCCGCGCCACTGGGTGCTGCATCCGCGGCCGGGGAGGTGCAGGCGACGATCAGGATCGTCGCCTGCAGAAGCCTGCGTGCACGTTTCACGTCTCTGCTATCGGCTGCCGTGCACGCCGATCTCAAGCGCCCGCCGGCAATATGGACGCAGAGGGTGCAGGCCCTCGTCGAGCGGCCGCCTTATCCTGAGCGGATGGGGGACAACAGAGCATGAGGCGCCCCTGGCTGCTCGTCGCCCTCATTCTCGGGGTGGGTCTCGCGGGGACCGCGGTGGCGGTCAAAGGTCGCGAAGGCAACATCCAGCTCGTCTCCCAGCAGCAGGGCCTGCTCCCGGTCGGCGCCGTCGCTCTGCAGCGCCTGATACTAACCACCAGCGATCCGCGTCCCGGATATGGCGGTCGCGCCCGCGACGCGCGCTGCACGACCACGACCGCAACGGCGCTGGGCAATCCGTGGACCTGTGTCGTGCGCTATCCACGGCTCCCGCGCGTCCGCTACCAGGTGAGCGTGCACGCAGACCGATCGATCTACGGGCTCGGCCGGCCAGAAGACAGCAGCTCGGGAGTTGGGCTGACCCTCAGGGGCTGTTGCGTAAGTGCCCTGTGAGGCATGACGCGTGAGCGGGCATACCGCATAGGCGCTCTGTAAGGGGCGCGCCGATGGGAGGAACCCGGGAGTGCCGGCGTCTGGCGACGTACCTCTCGGTCAGTCCAGCTCGACGCGCAGCTTGGCCAATGCGCGGTAGATCCGTCCCTCGACGGCGCTCTCCCCATCGCCGACGATCTTGGCCACATCGCGCAGCTTCAGATCGGCGCCGAAACGCAGGGCGAGCGCCTCGCGCTCCTCCTCGCTCAGCGTGGCGAGCGCTCTTTGCAGCTCGTCACGGTGCTCCACGGCGGCCAGTCCGGGATCGGGCTCCTCCAGCGCCGTTCCCGCGCCGACACGCCGCAGCACCTGATCCTCGTGGGTCTGACGGCGCGCATGGTCGCGCAGCAGGTTCAACGCGATCGTGTACAGCCAGCGGCGCTCGCTGCCGCGTCGCGGATCGAAGCGCTGGCGTGAGCGAAGCACGCGCTCGAACGTCTCAGACAGCAGGTCCTCGGCCAGCGCTCGGTTGCCGGTGCGGTAGGCCAGGAAGGAGAACAGCCGCTCGGCATGCTCGTCGAACAGCCGCTCAAACGTGTCCCCGCGCATGTGCTTGGACATTGTGGCGGCTGGCGCAGAACCGCGGCGGGCGGGTGAGCGCGAGCCGAGACGGGGAGCGGCGGGTGCGGGTATCAGTTCGTGAGCCATGGTCTGTGGTGTAGGTGCTGGATAAAAGGCGAACGACACTCCGGGGCGGCTGCCACCCCGGAGTGTCGTGTCATGTCGCTATGCGACTGCGACCCTAAGACGTTCCTCGGGATGCCGTCAGGCCACGCACAGGTGGTACTGATGGCGGGAGGTCACGGTCTTGCCATTGCTCAATGTGACGGAGATCTCGACTGTGGTCGCGCCTTTGGAGCAGGGCAGGTTGACCAGTTCGACGTTCGCCGAGGCCTTCTTGCCGGTGAGCGTCTTGATGCGCTTGCCGTTGACTCGTACCGTCACTTTGCGCAGCTTCAGGCCGTGCGGGACGTTGACGTGGATCTTGATGTGGCGACTGCTGGTCGTCACTTTTTTGGTCGTGGCGCCCTGAACACCGCTGCCCGGCGTGGCGCTGACGGTCGTGTAGTAGTTGTTGGTGATATTGGTGGTGTTGGAGCCGCCGTTGTTGGTGGTGGTGTTGTTGAAGCTGTTTTCGTTGCAGTCGTTGTTGCCGTTTTCGTTTCCGCCGGCTCCACCGCTGCCGCCTGTTCCGCCGTTGCCCCCGGCTCCACCAGTGCCCCCGGCTCCACCGGCGCTGCCGCCGTTGCCGCTGTGATGTGAGCCGTAGGTCGCAACGTAGCTGCGGCTGTTACCGCCGTTTGCACTGCCGCCGCTGCCGCCCTTCCCGCCGTTGCCGCCATCTCCACCGTTGCCATTACCGTTGCCGGCGATGCAGGTGTTGCCGTACTGCGCGATGGCGGCATTGCCCGAGGAGTGGCGGCTGCCCACGCCGGCGAGGACGCCGCCCGTGGTGGCGACCAGCAGACCAACGGTCAGGCCGGCTATCGCGAGGCGACGAGTGCCGGCGCGCGCACCGGTGGCTGCCTTGGCGCGCGACATGGCCGTCGTCTTGATCCGGTCGAGCTCCAACGGACTCGCCTCGGGACGCTCGTTGCGCAGGCGCTGAGCGACGCCCTCCACTTCATCCTTGTGTGCGTCGTGCTTACGCCTCATGTCGTCTCCTGGTCTCCTGAGTCTCGGTTGGCGGAAAGTGCCCTCTGACCACCGATACGAACGAGCGGCGTGTTTTCCGACACGATCGCCGACAAATCTGCTCCGGCTCGTTGCGGGCTCCGGTCTAAGCGCGCGCAGGTGCGCTCTGGGCTGCTTGGCCGCGGGCTCTGGTCTGGGCGCGCGCAGGCGTGCTCCGGGCTTGGGTCGCGGCTCTGGTCTGGGCGCGCGCAGGCGCTTTGGACAACCGTGGGAGCCCCCAGGTGGAGCCCCCCGGTGGAGAGCTACAGGCTCGTGAGCGCGAACTTGCCCGAGCTCAGCGCTTCGCGGCGCAGGCGCGGGGCAGCAAGTTCCCACTGGCGCGGGTTGTCAGAGCTCAGCCGCAGGGCGGCGTTGCGCAAGCCGTGCTCGAGCGGGTTCAGCGTGATCGCACGGCGGATCGCGTCATGCGGGTCAACGCCCGCGCCGGCACGGGCGACGGCCAGCCAGAACGCGTCTTCCCAGCTCCGAGGCTCGAGCATCGTGGCTTGCGTCATCGCCGGGACGGCCGCCTGGGCGAAGCCCTGCTCGAGGTCGCACACACCGACGATCACATACGCCTGCGGGCGCCTGGCCGACAGCGACAGCGACGACAGCGCCTCGTGCCTGGCGGTTATGCAGTCGCCCCGATCGAGCTCTTGCGCGGCCCGGTGCAAGCGCGCGTAGGAGGTGCTTACCAGCAGTGGCGCGACAGCGAGCACGAGCCATCCGAGCGCGACGAACGTGCGTGCCATGGGCAGACCGCTGAGCCCCACCTTGCCGTCCCGGGGGCGAGCAAGGGCCAACCCGGCGAGGATGAACACGCCGAGCGTGACCGCCGGCATCTGCCAGTCCCAGTCGAATGCCTGATGGATCGCCCAGGCCAGGGTCATCGCGAACAGCGCCGCATACAACTCCCGACCGGGACCGCGGATGCGCGCCGCCAGCCCACCGAGGATGCTCAGCACCACGACGAGGATCAGCACGAAGCCGACGATCCCGAGCTCGGCCAGGCTCTGCAGGTACAGTGAGTGGGCGTCGACTACATAGGACTGCTCTGTGCGGTAGCGGGTGTATTGCAGCTGATAGGTGCCGGCGCCCGTGCCGTGCAGCTTTTGGGTGTCGTAGATCCGCACCGCCGTCTTCCACAACGACAGGCGCCCATTGTTGGTCACGTCAGAGAGGCGTTCGCGTGTTTGCGCCGCGTGCGCCTCGCTGTTGCTGTGGACGAATTTGTCGTACTGACGATGGGCAAGCCCGAACGCGCCGAGTGCGAGCGCGACCGCCAGGACGAGCGCTCCGGCCGCCGCCCCAACCGCGACACGTACCGAGCGAGAGGGAGGGGTTTGCACGAGAGAGTGCTTCGCGAGCCGGCGGTCAACGACCAGCAGCGCCCCGCGCAGCAGTCCCGCGCCCAGCATGCACGCGCCGACGACGACCGCCACGTGCCTGCCCTGGGCGACCGCGGCGGGAGTGGTGGCGCGGTTGGTCGCCAGCAGCGTCGCGTCCCAAGCGGAGCGCAGGGCGATCGCGCTCGCCGGCACGACCGCGAGCAGCGCCGTAGGAAGGGTGCTCAGGCGTGTCAGCACGCAGTAGGCGAGCAGGCCGATCGCGGCCGCGCCCAGCGCCCCACGCGAGAACGTCAGTAGCAGCGCCGCGGCGATCCCCGGAAGCACGGCCGCGGCGAGCACGCGCACGCTCGCGTGCTCGCCGCGATCGGCGGTCAGATGCAGGCCGAGGATCAGCGCCATCGCGGCGAGCATGCCCTCGGCGTTCCAGTAGGTGAGCGGGTAGTTGAGCCGGCTGTCGTAGAAGCTGTTCGCCGTTGGCCACACATGCGGCAGCACGCGCGAGACCAGGCCGACCAGGCAGACCAGGGCCATCCCGGCGAACACCACCCTGACCAGCCAGCTCAGGCGCCGGTGCGTGCAGCGAATCGATCCGAACAGCGTCAGCGCGAGCATGTACAGCAGCGTGCGGTCATAGCTGTCCAGCGCGCGCGCTGTGGCATGCGCCCACAGCGTCGAGGTCAGCTGCCAGGCTGCATACAGCGCCAGACTCGCGAGCGGCACGGCGAGCGCTCGGCTGAATCCCTCGAACGGACGCTGCGCCAGCGTCGTGCGCAGCACGAGCGCGCCGGTGAGGACGATCGCCACGAACCCGGGCCCGCTGGGGAAGTAGCCGCCGGCGCTGAACGACAGGTACACGACGACACTCGGCGCCAGTGCCAGCAGGGCGATCCAGCCGATTCTCTCAAGTGGCTCGGGCCGTTGCAGATCGGGCGCGATCTCAGTCTGCGAGCCGACTCCTACCGCTCCAGCTGCTCCAGCTGACACGGCGCAACCCTACTCGACGGCGCCACACCGCCGATGCGGCCCCGGGTGTCCGGGCTGGTCCACTGCTCGCGCTGCCCGGCCGCCTTTCGCCCGGTGTCGCCATACCGGCGTGACGGCGCGATCAATCTTTCCGCCGCCACGACCAGCCCCGTAGCGGCGACTTGGAGTGGAGCTTCTCGATCGCTCCGGCAGGGGGCGCCGGGATCTCGCCGTCGGCCAGGATTGCGGCGGGCACCTGTTGGGTGAACCAGTCGGCGAGCGGCTGCAGGCGCGCGTCGCGCAGCTCGGCCTCGATTCCCGGTGCACGGCCCGAGTGATCGTGGGCGTCGAGGCGACGTTGTGGACAAGCCGTCGCGGACGAGGCCATGCGCGAAGCGGCGCACCTCGCCACCGAAGCGACCGACGAGCGAGCCGGCGGTGATCGAGGTGACGATCCCCGCGCGCACGATCGACTCCAGCATGGCGCGATCACGATGAAAGGCCTGGCAGCGCTCCGGATGGGCGAGCACGATGCGGTGTCCGCCGCTGGACGATCGTGCAGGATCGAGTCGAGCCGTTGACGGCCGGGGTGAACGGCGGCTCTATCAGCAGCCAGGATACCGCCGCCCAGTCCGAGGTCCGCGAGCTCGCTCGGGCCCCATGTCGGCGGCTCTCGTCAGCGCGATCTCCGCGCCGGGGCGAACCTCGATGGCGACCTCCTCCGCGCGCAGGCGCGTCGTTCAGCTCCTGCACCAGCGCGCGCGATCGTGGCCGGCGTCGTTGGGGTAGCGCAAGCTCACATGGGGCGTTGCGACGATCGTGCGGATGCCGGCGGCGCCCGCCATACGCGCGAGCTCGAGCGATCCCTCGATCGTCTTGGGGCCGTCGTCGATGCCCGGCAGCACGTGGCAGTGCAGGTCGATCACTGTGCCTGAACCCTACGTTCCCGCGCGGGTCGTTAGCGCTCACGCCTCCGCGAGTCCCTGCCGATACAAGTGTCGTGCCATCCTGGGACGCGATGAGCGTGCGCGGGCATGCAAGCCCGCAGGTCATGCCGTTCGTGGGCTTGACCAGCTCGCACGCGCCGCCGGGCGACCAGCGCGAGAGTCACGAGAGCGAGGCGCCGGGCGCCACACAGACAAGCGGGTTGGCCGTCACGGCGCTGATGCTGTTGCCCGGCGCGCTGATCGTCTTCACCGGGTTCAACGCCGGGGGCTACTTTCCCGCGACCCCCGCGATCGCTCGCGATCGTGCTCACCCAGATCCTGCTCGTGAGGATCGTGCGCGCGCGCAGCCGTTCGAGGGGTTGGCGCCCGTCACGCTCGTCGCGATCGCCGCGCTCGGGCTGTACACGCTGCTGACGCTCGTCTCCGCGTTCTGGTCGCACTCGATGGGCCGGGCGCTGATCGAGTTCGACCGCGCGTGGCTGTACCTGCTGATCCTGGTCCTGTTCGGGACCGTGCGGGCGAGCGCGCAGGACCTGCGCTGGCTGATCAGGGGCCTTGTGATCGGCGCGTCGGTCGTGTGCCTGGCGGGCCTGATCAGCCGGGTGCTGCCCGACGTCTGGCACACGGCGCCGAGACGTGTCCAACGAGCGGCTGAGCTACCCGGTCACCTACTGGAACACGCTGGGGCTGCTCGCCGCGCTGGGCATCGTGCTCGCGTTTCACCTCACCTGCACGCTCGGCGAACGGCGCCTCGTCCGCATCCTCGCGGCGGCGGTCGCTGCCGCTGCTCGCCGCCACGCTGTTCTTCACGTTCTCGCGCGGGGCGATCGCCGCAGGGGTCGATCGGCCTGGTCGTCTACGTGCTCGTGGCCCGTCCCCGCGGACTGCTCAGCGGTGTGCTCGCGACGCTGCCGGCCACCGCGGCGCTGGTCGTGGTCGCCTACCACGCCAATCTCCTGGACACGATCGACCCGACCACGCCCGCGGCCGTGTCCCAGGGTCATCACGTCGCGCTGGTGGCCGGCATCTGCGCGGTCGTGTGCGCCGGCCTGCGCCTGCTCTTCGCCATCGGCCTGGATCCCCGCCTGCGCCACCGCGCCGGCAGGGCTGCGGATGAGCCCGGGGCCAAACGGGCCACGCTCGCGGGCGCTGGCCGCCGTGGCGGTGGCGGCGCATGCGTCGCGCTGGGCGCTCCCCACAGCCTCGCACACGACTGGAACCGGTTCATCGGCGGAGCCGCTCCTCACGGCGGCGCACGGCGACCTGCGCCAGCGCCTGACCGACCCCTCCAACGACGGGCGCACCGATCTGTGGCGGGTCGCGCTGCACGGGTTCTCGGCCTCTCCGCTGCACGGCTACGGGGCGGGGATGTACCAGACGCTGTGGGACCGCAACCGCCCCAGCTTCGTCTACATGATCAACGCCCACAGCCTCTATCTGCAGGCGATGGCCGAGCTCGGGATCCCGGGCATCGCGCTGCTGCTGATCCTCGTGGGCGCCGTCCTGGTCGGGCTGGGCGTGCGCGCCCGCGGGCCGCGGCGCTCGATCTACGGCGCGCTGCTCGCCGCCTGCGTGGTCTGGGCGGTGCACGCGGGCGTGGACTGGGACTGGGAGATGCCGGTGGTCACGCTCGGGTTCTTCGCCGTCGCGGGCGCAGCCCTGAGCCCGCGCATCGGCGGCTCGGGCGTCGGCTGGGTGCCGAGCGTAGGACGGCCGCTGGTCCTCGGCCTGCTGTGCCTGCTCGCGCTGGTGATGCCCGGTCTTGATCATCGGCTCGCAGAGCCGGCTCGACGATGCCGAGCACGCGCTGTATGCATCGAACTGCGCGACGGCCGCCCCGGCCGCGCTGTCGTCGATCGGGTGGCTCGACGTCCGCCCCGAACCGTATGAGATCCTCGGCTTCTGCGACCTCGAGCGCGGCCTGCCCAGGCAGGGAGTCACGGCGATGCGCGAGGCGGTGCAGCCACGACCCCGGCAGCTGGGAGACCTACTACGCGCTCGCGATCGCCAGGCCTCGGCCGGCATCGACCCCAGAAGCGCCGCCGAGCGGGCGCTGCGGATGAACCCGCTCGAGCCGCTCACCCGGCAGGCGGCCAAGAGCTTCGCAGACGTCGAGCCCGACCGAGTGGGTCAGGCGTGCGCGCACGTGCGCGCCGCCGCGCTGGCAAGCAACGACGCTCTCGATCGTGCCTTCCTGAGCGCGCTCAGTCAAGCGCCTCGCGCAGCTTGCGCAGCGCCCGGTACACGCGGCGCTCGATCGTCGTGAGCTGCTCGCCGGTCAGCTCGGCGATCTCCGCGATGGTCAGATCGGCGCCGAAGCGCAGGGCGATCGCCTCGCGCTCGGACCCGCTCAGCAGGGCGAGGCTCCTGCTGAGCAGGTCCCCGCCGCCGATCTCCCGATCTGCGACCTCGTCGACCAAATCGGTTTCGTCGACACCCCAGGCTCGCCGATCGATCCCGGACTCGGGCCCGCGGCGATGCGCTCCAGCGCCCTGCCCTCGCTGGCGCTCCGCCGACGCTGTCGCTGCAGGCAGTTGAGCGCGATCGCGTAGAGCCAGGTCTTCTCGCTCGCCTTGCGCGGGTCGAACCGCCGGCGCGCGCGCAGCGCCCGCTCGTAGGTGTCCGCAAGCAGGTCCTCGGCCAGCACCGGATCGCCGGTGCGGTACCTGAGGAATCCGAACAGAGCCTGGGCGTGCTCGGCGTAGAGCCGCTCGAATGCATCGTCGCGACGTCCCTCTCACAACGCCGGTATCGACCATTCGTCCAGGCGTTGGAGCTTCGGTCTGGAATCTGGCCGGTCGTACGTATCAGGCGACATGAGCCACTCAGACAAAGACGACATTTTCTCGGATGACCTCCAACAGGTCGCCGACGTGCTTCGCGACGGCCGTCCCACCTTGGACCCGCTTGCACTCGATCGAGTCAAGCTGCGGGCAATGAGCGGGGCGGGCCGGCCCATCCCACGACACAAAGGATTCTTCATGAGGTCACGCCTGACGACGTTGCTTACTGCCGGATTTCTCGTACTGGGCACCGGCGGCGCGATGGCGTTGGCCGGCGGCGGTCATTTTGGAGGCTTTGGAGGGTTTCCAGGGATCGGAGGGGGCGATGGCGGAAGCGCCAGCTATCACCAGTACCGCCCCGAATGCCCGCCCGGCTATGAATTCGCCGGCGACCGTCATTGCCGTCCGATTCCGCCTCCGCGCTGTGGGCACGGCTTTGAATTCAGCGGCGGCAAATGCGTTCCGCTGCCGCCTCCCACGTGCCCGCCCGGCTATGAAGTGAGCGGCCGGCGTTGCATCCCGATCCCAGTTCCGCACTGCCCGCGTGGCTACACCTACGAAGAAGGACACTGTCAGCGCGACGGTCATGGCGGCGACGGCGGTCACGGTCATGGTGGTGGGGACGGTGGCCACGGCAACCATGGCGGTGGTAACGGCGGCGATGGCGGTCACGGCGGCGGCGACGGTGGTCACGGTGGCGGCGGCAACCAGGGTGGTGGTCACGGTGGTGGCGACGGTGGCCACGGCGGCGATGGCCATGGCGGCGACGGCGGCGATGGTCGTAATCACCGCTAGTAGGGTCGTTCAAGGAACCTGAGCGCGTTCACGACGAGCTCATCCTCAGGCAGAAGGGGGCGGCGACCCCCTTCTGCCGCAGCGGCACGTTGATGTGCCCCCCGAAGCGCTCACTTCGGCCAGCCCAGCTGGCGCCGGTCACCGCGCGAAGCGTCTCCGCGTGAGCTCCGTCGCCGGCAGCGACGTGGGTCGCGGGTGGCTTTGTACGGAATTTCCGGACTCGGTAGGCGTCTGGATCTTGTGTGGCGACCCGAGTCGCACATAGGATCGCCAGCGGTCGATTGGATCAGCTGTCCTCCAAATGTCCACCTTTCGGCTTACGACGAGGCGCAAGGGGAGATAGGTTCTGCCCGTTGAGAGTAGACCGGGCGCGCTTCAGGGCATGGCAAATCGATGGTTCGCATACACGCAGACACAACCACCAAGCTGGGAGCTGTACGACTCCATGTTCAGGGACAGCTCGATCTGAACGCGGCGAGCGCTTTCGATAAGGCCTTAGCTCGGGCGGCGCGTCTGCAGCGTCCCGTCGAGATCGACCTCGGCGAGATCGATTTCATCGACGGATCCGGCCTGAGCATGTTGATCGACGCAAAGAGCCGCGCGCATTGCGCGGGACATGAGCTGATGATCATCGATGCCTCCAGGTGCGTATATCGCCTGATCGAGATAACGCACACGGCCGACTCCCTGCCGCCGTTCTCCACCCATCGGGAGAGTCCAGACGCCAAAGCCGAGGGAGCCACGGCAGGCCGAGCGCCGGAGAACGCAGGCATGCCTGCGTTCAGAGCCTGAACGCGATCGGAGGCGGGCGCCTCAGTGGTCATTGACGACGCTCGACTACTCGCAGACTACTCGTCCAGATAAGCCGGCCGGACGACCGGCGTTCCCACTGCGGGGCGTCAGGTCAATATACGCCAGGTCGCTATAGCTCCGCCGGGCTGATCGGCGTTCATGAATTGAACGTGAAAGGGCCACGCGGTCGGTTGACCAAGTCGAGCGCTGAAAGCAATCTGTGGCGTCAGGGGTGCATCTTCCGAGTGCTAGCGACGTCTACCCATACTCACGGCTCGATCCAGCCTGGCGCCGATCGTCTGCGCAGGCAGGCGGAGTCGCTCACGGCAACGCTGTCCGCCGAGGGCATCGCGGCCAGGCGCACTCCGAAGAGCTCGCTGGAGCTCATCGTGGATGGTTACGCCCACGTCCTGGCGCTGGATGTCGATCGTCTGCGACTCGAGCGTGAGATCGCGCGCCTGGCGGAGTCCGGCGATCCGGAGGTGGCCGGAGAGCTGAGGAAGCTGTCGGCTCTGCTGCGCCGGGTGACGCATGCAAGCGAGGAGCTGCGCAGTTGCCTGGACGCGTTTCGCGCGCGCGTCGAACAGCAGGGATAGCGCGATCAGATCAGCGAGTCGCGTACCGCAAGCACAGCGGCCTGGATGCGATTCGTCACGCTGAGCTTCAGCAGGATGTTCGAGATGTGGTTCTTGACGGTGTAGGGGCTGATGAACAGCTCCCGGGCGATCGTGGCGTTGTCCTTGCCCTCGACCACGAGCCGGAGAACCTCCCGCTCGCGTGACGACAGGTTCTCGACGGGTGGCTTGCCGTCGCTGCGCTCGTGCCGGCGCAGCTGCTCCAGCAGCGTCTTCGTCATCCTCGGCGAGACCATCGATTCACCCTCTGCCGCAGCCCGTACTCCGGCGACGATGTCCACAACCGAAGCGTCCTTGAGCAGGTAGCCGCAGGCTCCCGCGAACACCGCATCGGTCACGTCGGCCTCGTTCGCGGAGATCGTCAGGACGAGTACCTGGGTGTGAGGTGAGTTAGTCGCGATCTGGCGGATGGCGTCATGGCCGGACATGCCCGGAAGGTTGAGATCCATGATCGCCACATGGGGCGCCTGGCGTCGGATGAGCTCCAGGCCGGACTCGGCTGTCGATGCCTCCCCGACGACCTGGATCTCGTCCTGTTGGAGAAGCTTTCGCAGTCCGGAGCGGAAAAGCACGTGGTCATCGACGACAACGACCGTGATCGGCGCGGACATGAAAGGGCGATTCTACAGTGATAGACAGCTGACGGGTGGAGTCTGCGCTCGTGGGCCGATGGCATCGCATCGAGCGGGCGAGATGCCGGTGCGGAGATGCCGGGCGCGAGCGAGTCGCTGCCGATCAGGCTGGACATGCTCGCTCGTGATCAATTCGTGACTCGGCTTGACAGGCCTGCCACGCGCATGCAAGGATCACTGTCTCCCGGATTACACGGGTAGCGACTACAAGCTGCATGGGCAGTGCCTGCTGACCTACACGGTCGTGTTATGGGCATGTCACCCAAGCAAGGCACAATCATCCAAAGGAAAGGAATCCTGTGCCGGCACCGATAGGTCCACGCACGACAGAAACACAAGAGCATCAAGCTGCGACGCTGGGCGTGCAGAGGAAGCACCCGTCGCTCGCCCGCCTCAGACCCGACTCGGGTGTATGGGGGGCAGCAGCTGTCCTTTCTCCGACAGTGCCGACGGCCACCGAGCGGAGGCTCAAGTTCCGCGGTCTGCCTCAGGCGGTTGGAGCCGCCCGCCGGGCGCTGCGGCAGTGGGAGGGCCATTTCGAGCCGGACCTGTTCTATGACCTGTCGCTCTGCGTCAGTGAGCTGGTCACGAATACGATCCAGCGCGGGGAGTCGGGAAGCGATGAGAGCGAGCTCGTCGTGCGCCGCGGAAGCGGACTGGTGCGCGCCGAAGTCAGGGAGCGCCAGGCAGATGTGATCGTGACCCAGTCACCTGTCGCGACTCCATCAGGCTGGGGCATGTTCATAGTCGATCGCGTGGCCGACCGCTGGGGTGTCGATCGCGATGCGGGGACGATCGTGTGGTGTGAGATCGATCTCGCGGGCGACAGCTGGTCGCGGAGCACGCCGCCGCTTGGCGTGACGCTTTCGGCCTGAGCCTTCGTGCATAGGCGGCCAAGGACGGCGGGCGCCTACTTTTGGGCGCTCGTCAGCCGCAGAGCGGCGTCGCGGTCGGCGACCCGCAGCTTTCGCACGAGGTCGGAGATGTGCCGCCGCACGGTCACGGGGGAGATGCCCAGGCGGTGCGCGATCTGCTTGGTGCTCAACTCGGTGCGCAGCAGCTCCAGCACCTCGGACTCGCGCTCGGACAGCGTGACCCAGGCACCGTCGGCGTCGGATGTGCGTCGCTCCGAGCCGCGCCGTCTGAACTCGGTGATGAGCCGTGCTGTGAGGACTCGCGGCAGTGGCGCCTCGCCGTCGAGCACCGCCGCCAGCGCGAAAGGGAGTCGCTGCGGATCGGTGTCCTTGAGCAGGTAGCCGCAGGCGCCCGCATGCAGAGCTTCAAAGAGATCCTCGCTGGTGTCGGAGACGCTGAGCATCACGATCGGCATGTCGGGCAGCGCCTCGGCCAACTCGGCTGCCGCCGCGATGCCTCGACCTGGCATGTAGACGTCGAGCAGGCAGAGATCGGGTCGATGCTCTAACGCCGCCTCGACCGCACTGCGAGCGTCGACCGCCTCGGCGACCACATGGAAGCCGCCATCCTCCAGCGCGAGACGAACGCCGAGACGCGCGGTGGCGTGGTCGTCGGCGAGCACGATGCGCAGGCCGTCCTCTATGGGAGTCCCACCTCCACGATGGCGCCTGCTCCCGGATTGGAGGCGATGCTCAGGCTGCCGCCGAGCATTTCGGCTCGCTCCCGCATGCTGATCAGGCCGATACCCCGGCCGGCGTCGATGGCTGCCTGCACGTCGAACCCGGCGCCATCGTCGACGATCCTCAGAGAGGGTCCGTCCGGGCCGCTTCTCAAGCTCACGAGGATCCGCTGGGCCATGCCATGGCGGATCGCGTTGATCGATGCCTCGTGCAGAATGCGCAACAGGGCGCTGCGCCGCTCCGCATCGACGATCACGTCGTGCTCAAGGTCGAGTTCCATCTCGATCCCGAACCGCAACCTGAGTGTCTCCGCCGTGCGGGATATCGAGCAGGTCCAGCGGCGCTTGCTCGGTCGAGGTGAGAACCGAGATCGTCGTTCGCGAGTCGTGGAGCGCTCGCTCCGCGGCGGCCTGCAGATGACCAACCGTAGCGGCATCGTCGCCGGTGCGACCCAGCCGCTGGGAATGGGTCGCGATGAACGCGAGCTCCTGGGCCAGCCCGTCGTGCATGTCGCGCGCCATGCGCCTGCGCTCATCCACTGCCACCCGCCTGACCAGCTTGCGCTGAAGGGCGCGAAACTCGGCCATGCACCCGTAGAGGATCAGCACGTAGGCGCCCAGCTTCAGCATGTCCCCGGCATAGAGTGAGCTGTGGTTCGGCGAGGGGACGAGGAAGTAGTTGAAGCGGGCGATCGCCAGGACGGCCACGCCGGCCGCGACCGATCGCTCTATCCGGTCGCCGTCACGCTCAGCGTGCCGGGCGAGTCCCACGGCGGCAACCGCCGCGAGCAGCGTGCCGGAGATTTGGAGATAGCTGAGTGGATTGGGGTGTGGAGCTCCGTAACCACTGGACCTCGATGAGCTCAGGCCTCCAAGCAGGCTTGGCAGGTGCGAACGCCAGACGAGCATCGCGGCGACGATCGCAAGCAGGAGGCCGGCCGAGACGGCGATGATTGTCCTGGGCAGACGGCGGGACGGGCTCATGCCGACCGCTGGACAGAAGGCCGCGCCGACCAGCACGCAGCTGGCCAGGATCCGATTGACGATGGTGATCCACTCCCATGCGTTTCCCGGACTGACGTTGACGAGCGTGGGACCTGCTCCGAAGATCAGGTCCGTAGCGCTCAGCATCCCCAGCGACAGGGCGATCAAGAAGTCGCGCAGTCGACGCGTCGAGCGCGTCCGCTCGGCGAAGACGAAGGCCGCCAGCGCACCGATCAGACCGGTCGCCGTTTCCACCGCGGTATGCCCGGAGAGGCTGGGCGCGGTAAACGAAAGCGCCTGCAAGACGATGGTGGCCGCCACCGCGACCAGGGCCGCGGCGAGGATCCACAACTGGTCCTGCACGGCGTCCCATGGACGGTTAGATATACGCCGCTTTGTGTTTCTGCGCGAGAGCCGATGCAGGAGAACCGTGAACGCGCCGTCCAGCGGATCGGTCATGGTCGCTGCCCGATGTCGACCTGATGGGATCCCAAGCATCCGTGTATGACTCTCTGCCGTTCCGTTTCGACCTGAGTTCGATCAAAGCCCTCTCGATGGCTTCGGGCTCCAGTCCGGCAGCCCTTACCTGATGGCATGACCGCCCTCCCCAGGGCAGAAGGTCATAGCATCTTAACATCTCGCACTATCTTTGCTTGTTTGCGTAACGTACAAAGCATTCGTCCCAATGCTGTAAAGGCATTCGTCCCGACTGCAAAGCATATCTTGCGTTCAGAGCGCTGAACGCAAGATGGGGCACACGGGCCATTGGGCACCGCGCCATAACCTAAGACACTTGGGGACGTCGGCTGTGCGCCTTCGGGATCGGATTGCGCAGGTGGTTCCCGCAGGATGACCGCACGGTCGTTGCATATAGATCGGGCGGCCGCGAACATGGAACGAGCGTAATCGTATGGAAGCGCGACGTGCAGGGCCACATGGCGATTTTGAGATCTCGGGGAACGCCAACGGCGAGAGTCCCAGTCTCCCCTCCGATCCCTTGCAGCGGCTGGAGGCCGAACTGGGTGAGGTCGACGGCGGGCAGTCCGGCGACGAGCGACTCTACGAAGAGGCCCAGGGCCTGGTCGAGGAGGCGTGGAGCATCCTCACCGAGTGTCTGGGAATTCGCGACGGCCTGCTCGATGCCTGTCAAGAGATCGAGCGAGCGATGAGCAGCATGCAGCAACGGATCGACGCGCTGCCGGTCGCGATCGAGCGGGACGGTTCTGGGCCCCCGCCGAGCGGCCGTCGACCAGTCGCGAGCAGCTCCAACGGCGCCGCTGCCCACTGATGCTCACATCGCAACCGGCGAGGCGGGAAGACATGGGCGTCGGCGAGGTCCGGCTGGCGGATCCCGCCCCGGCTCGGGCGTCGGTCTCCCCACGAGCCGCCCGGGGAGGCGTGCCCGCAAAGCTTCCAAGGCCGGCGCGACTCGGCGACCGCGCATTCTGATGACGACCGAGGGCACCTATCCCCATGCCGTGGGGGGCGTCAGCTCGTGGTGTGATCTGGTGATCGGCGGGCTGCCCGAGTTCGACTGGCAGATCCTTCCGATCATGGCCGGCGATCGCCGCGTCTCCGCGATCTTCGAGCTGCCTCCCCATGCCGCTGCTGGTCGGCCAGATCGAACTGTGGTCCGATCGGCTGCCGCGCCGTCGCTGGTTCGTCCGTCCGGACCATCGCGCGCGGGAGAGCCTGCCCGCCAACCTGGTGCGGACGCTGATCGGCTGGGAGGGCAGCTACGACGCTCTGCTCGACGCGCTTGTGTGGTGCAGGCGCAGGCCCGACGCTGTGCGCCGGGCCTTCCGAGGACCTGGAGCCTGGGAGGCCTTCCTCGGTGCGCTCGAGGATGTGCTGGCCGAGCATCATCCCGACGCTGGATCGTCACCCCAGCTGGATGCCGTCGAGGCGGCGAGGCTCTACCAGACGATCTACTGGATCGCGCGCGCCGCGGGAGTTCCCACACCGCAAACCGACCTGCTGCACGTCACGGCCGCCGGCTGGGCGGTCATTCCGGCCCTCGTGCACAAGCAGCTGCATGGCACCGACATGCTGCTGACCGAGCACGGCGTCTATGTGCGCGAGGCCTACCTCGCCGCCGCGCGCAGCCCCTCTTCCCAGGGAGAGCGCTTCCTGGCCAGCCGCCTTGCCCGGGGGCTGAGCCGCGCGGCCTACGCGGCGGCGGACTCACGTGGCTCCCGTCACCGAGGCGAACGCCGCCTGGGAGCGCGGGCTGGGCGTGGACCCGCACAAGATCCGCGTGATCCAGAACGGGATCGACGCCCCCGACGACCTACACCGATCCGCCGGGCAACCTGAAGGTGGTCTCCGTGGGGCGGATCGATCCCCTGAAGGACGTGCAGACCATGCTGCGGGTGGCCGTGGAGGTCAGCCGCCGGGTGCCCGGGGGCGCGCTTTGAGTACTGGGGCCCGCCCACCAAGGGCCAGGAGACCTATGCGCGGGCGTGCGAAGAGCTGGCGCGCCGGCTCGGCGCCGAGAAGTGCTTCAGCTTCATGGGCCGCACCGACGACCCGCATGGCGTCGTGCGCGATGCCGACGTGGTGCTGATGACGAGCATCTCCGAGGGGCTTCCGATGTCGATTCTCGAGGCGATGGCGCAGGCGCGCCCGGTGGTGGCCACGGCCGTCGGCGGGGTGCCGGAGGTCCTGCGTGGATGCGGCATCGTCCCGCCGCCGGGCGACGTCCACGCGCTCGCCACCGGAGTCGCGACGCTGCTGCGCAATCCGCAGCTCGCGGCGCGCCTGGGCCAGCGCGGCTTCGCGCGCGTGCACCGCCTCTATACGCGCACCGCCTGCCTGGACGGATATCGCGATCTGCTGGGACAGCTCACGGGCGCGGCGATGGCGGCATGACGCGGCTTATGGGCCCTCGGCGCATCCTCACCGCCCCCGCGATCGCCGCAGGGTGGGCGTGACCGGCATGGAGTCTCCGGGATCCAGTACGCGACGGGCGTGATCGAGGCGCGGCTCGGGCGGGGCGCGCAGGACGTGCTGGAGGCGGCGGTGGTGCTGGAGGCATGGGGAGGCGTGCGAGCCAATGCCGCGCTCAGCCTCGGCTCGCGCGTCGTGCCTCCGAAACCGCCCAGCTGGACGCCCGGGAGATTGACCACCGAGGAGCCGGCGATCGTCGCGACGGCATCCTCAGCGAGGCCATCGCCCTGATCATGGCGATCCTCGCCGTCGCGTCGTGGGCGGGGCCGTTGAGCCGGCAGGTCGGCACATCCGTGCTCGAGCAGGCCATCGTGATCGCGCTGCCCCTGACGCTGGCGCTGCAATGGGCGCTGCGCAGCCGCTATCTCAGCCGCCGCTCGGGACTTGCCTGCCTGGCCCACGATCGCCTGGCGCTCTGCGCCATGTGTCTGCTCTGTATCGAGGCGCCGCTGATCCTCCTGCTACGTCCCTACGGTCCTCTGGCGGGAATGTTCGTGGCGATCTGGGTCGGGGGAACCGTCATGGCTCGCAGGGGCTGGGCGCTGCCCTACGGATTCCTGCTGGTGGGAGCCGTGGTCGGGTTGGAGGCCGACGTCCCCGCCTACCCGCTGCTGGAGGGGCTGACCGCCGTGATCCTGATAAGTGCGGTGGTAGCTGTTCGTACCGGCGGCGGACGCTCGGACGAACCCGCGGGTCGTGTGGGGCGGGCTCTGTCGGCGGGCGCGATCGGCCTCGCGCTGGGCGGCCTGCTCGTCGGCGACCCGAGCCTGGGCTGGGGGGTGCACGGCGCCTTTCCGGCGCTCGCCCTGCTGCCTTCCGTGCTCGGAAGCTTCTGGGGGGGCTACTACCTCTGGAGGTTCTACGACGTCATCCCTCGTGGACTGCGGGGAGTGGCGCTCGACCGCGCAAACGAGCGAGGTGTGCGCGGTCGCGCGATGGCGATCTTCCTGGGATCGGTGCTGCGGCTGGTGGGAACGACCGTGGTGCTCTCCGGCGTGGTGATCCTCATCGGGCAGTGGACCTCGGGCACGAACCGGCTGAGCCTGTTCGTGGGCTTCGGCTGTGTTGCGCTTTTGACCATGCTCGTCAGCCTGCTCGAGTCGCTGGCGTTTGTGCGCTGGGCACTGCTTGCGACCCTCGCCGGCGTCGCCATCGAGCTGACCTTGAGCGAGCTCCTGCTGGCGGGCGGACCCGTGCCCGGGACGGCGCTGATCGCCGGCTCGGTCGTTGGCATCGTCGTGGCGCTTCCGCCGCTGATCCGGCTGCTTCTGCGACCGGGACGTGTGCTCGCCACAAGCCTGTGGATCCAGTAAGCTCGCCTCGGTGTGGACGTCCAGGGTCCAACCGGGCCGGTGCTCGATGAGCTCGCCCGGGCACAAGCTCGTCGGCCGATGCGGAGCGTCTCTGGTCGCCTTATTCGCGGCGGTCCTTCTCTCGGGCTGTGGCGGCGGCGGCTCCACCGGCTCGACCGGCGCCTCGACGAGGACCGTGGTTGTGACCTCCGCCAAAAGGCAGGGCACGACCTCGGCAGTGCACTCGCAAGGAGCCACTACCACGTCCACGGGCGCCGCAACCCCCACAACCTCGACAGGCGCCACGACATCCACGGGCGCGCCTGCCACCGGCTCGAGCGATCGCACGTCGCCCCCTGCGGGCGGACGCCTGCTGCGCCAATTCGCGGGTCAGGGCAACACGTCGCTGGGTGCGATCGTTGTCGGCTCACCGAGCGTGCTGGTGTGGACCGCGCAGCATCCTCCTTTGCAGATCTTCACGTCGAACGGGTTCATACTCGTGAACGGCACGTCTTCCAGCGGCTCCATCCGGCTGTCGGGAGGAACCTATCGAGGCGTGCGGGTGGCGTCGCACGCGGGCTGGTCGATCCAGCTGCGATCTTCCGCTCCCTAGATTCAGGCCTGTCGCAGCTCCATGTAGGTGGATGCACCCGTGCGTCGTTCATGTGTCCATGAATCGCGCGGACGTTACGTGTCAACGGACGGCTGCCCGATCCGTTGAGGGCTGCAACGACGCTTCTGCGGTTGCGGCCTTTTGCTACCACGGGGTACGACGCGAGCGCCGCTTGCAGTCGCGCCTGTGACACGGAGGTCACCGATGCTCGCTCGTTTCCGTCAAACCGCGAAGCATGCCGTCATTGCGATGGCTGTGCTTGCCGCGGTGCTTGCTCTCTCTACCGGCGTTGCTTTTGCGCGCCACCCGCACCATTTGCGCCATGCGGCCCATCATCGAGTCGTGCGCCGTCACCGCCATCGAGTGGTGCATCGCTTGCGGGTAACCTTGACCAGCTCCGCCACTCAGGGCGCTCACCATGGCGGCTCGACCGGAGGCTCCAAAGGTTCCAAAGGACCTAAAAGATCTAAGAGCTCAAAAGGGTCTAAAGGATCTAAAGGCTCAACCGAAGGATCCGGTGGCTCGACGAACGCTCCAGGTGGGGGATCCACCGGGGGGTCCGCAGGCTCTGAAGGCGGTGCGACCGGCGGTCCTGAAGGCGGCTCTACGGGTGGCTCTGAAGGCGGCTCGACTGGCGGGTCCACGGGTGGCTCTGAAGGCGGCTCGACCGGCGGGTCCACCGGTGGCTCGGGTGGTTCGACCGGCAGCTGGTGGGTCCCGCCGCAGCATTTGACCTGGTACTGGCAGTTGCAGGGGACCGTCAACAACGGCGAGCCGGTGGCGGCTTATGACATCGATGGGTTCGACAACACGGCTAGTGAGGTCTCGACGCTGCACGCACTGGGCGAGCACGTCATCTGCTACATCGACGTGGGAACGTCCGAGAGCTTCCGTCCCGACTTCTCGTCCTTTCCGGCTGCTGTGATGGGCAGCTCCAACGGTTGGCCGGGTGAGAAGTGGCTTGACGTTCGGCAGCTCAGCGTGCTGGAGCCGATCATGACGGCGCGTTTTCAGATGTGCCGGGAAAAGGGCTTTGACGCGGTCGAGCCGGACAACATGGACGGCTATGAAAACAGCACCGGGTTCCCGTTGACCGCTGCTGAGCAGCTGACCTACGATGAGTGGGTCGCTGGTGAGGTTCATGCGCTGGGCATGGCGGTCTTTCAGAAGAACGACGGCGAACAGACGTCGCAGCTGGAGTCGCACTTCGATGGGGCGCTGGACGAGCAGTGCAACCAGTACAAGGAATGCTCGAACTTCCAGCAGTATCTGGCGGCGGGCAAGCCGGTGCTGAACGCCGAGTACAGCCTGTCGACGAGCGCGTTCTGCGCTGCCGACAACACGGCTGGGATCATGGGCGCGCGCTATGACCTCGAACTCGACGGAAAGACGTTCGAACCCTGCTGGTAGACGTTCCTGGGTGGGGGGCGTCCTTGGAGGCGCCCCCCATTCCTCTGGCCCGACACCGCTGCGAGCCCAGTCCCAGCCGGTGGCAATCGAGGCTCAACGGCAGAGCGTCGGGAGGATCTGGCATCCTGGTCGCCGGATGCTCGCTCGGGCATATCGAGTTGTGGTGCTTGCGGCCGGCTTGGCGGTTGTCCTTGCGAGCCATACGCTCGCCGATGCCGCTCACGCCAAGCCCGCGCCTCGACTGGCCCTCGCTCCACTGTCCGGTCCTGTCGGCACGTGGGTCTCGGTCCGGGGGTCGGGCTTTCGTCCTCGGCGCAAGGGGATCGTCGTCTTGGGCACGCGGCGTGTCGCCTCCTTCCGCGCGACCGGGACCGGGACTTTCCGCGTCAGGTTTGTGGTGCCGGCTGGCGACAGTGGCCTGCTGCGACTCGCCGTAGCGCAGACGGCTCGGGGTCGGCGTGGCTTGGTGCGCAGACTTGACCGAGTGAGAGCTCATTTTCGGGTCATCGCCGGTGGCTCTGCCGGCAGCGTTCCCGTTGGCGGGTCGAGCGGTCCCGGCGGCGGTCCGCCAGGTGGCCCGGGCGGGCCGCCTGGCGGTCGGTGGGTCCCGTCGCAGCATCTGACCTGGTACTGGCAGTTGCAGGGGAGCATCAACAACAGTGAGCCGGTGGCGGCTTATGACATCGATGGGTTCGACAACACGGCCGCTGAGGTCTCGGCGCTGCATGGTCAGGGCAAGCATGTGATCTGCTATGTCGATGTCGGGACCTACGAGCCGGGTCGTCCCGACTCGAGCAAGTTCCCCGCGACGGTCAGGGGCGCTGGAGTGGAAGGGTGGCCCGGAGAGGAGTGGCTGGATATCAGCGACCTCAATGTGCTGGAGCCGATCATGACGGCGCGTTTTCAGATGTGCCGGGAAAAGGGCTTTGACGCGGTCGAGCCGGACAACATGGACGGCTATGAAAACAGCACGGGGTTCGGGCTGACTGCTGCTGAGCAGCTGACCTACGATGAGTGGGTCGCTGGTGAGGTTCATGCGCTGGGCATGGCGGTCTTTCAGAAGAACGACGGCGAACAGACGTCGCAGCTGGAGTCGCACTTCGATGGGGCGCTGGACGAGCAGTGCAACCAGTATTCTGAATGCCCGAACTTTCAGCCATATTTGGCGGCGGGCAGACCGGTGCTGAACGCGGAGTACGGCCTGTCGACGAGCTCCTTCTGTGCTGCGGACAATGCCGCCGGGATCATGGGCGCGCGCTTTGGTCTCGAACTCGACGGGACGACGTTCGAACCCTGCTGGTAGCGGCGCCCGCGGCTACAGCCCAGATCCGGCGCGCCTTGCGTTCAGGCGCCTGAACGCAAGATGAGGCACCTGGCCCATTGGGTATCGAGGGCGGAGCGAGGACACTCCAGCGGCACGGAAAAGCGTCGGAGTTGTCGGCTTTGCGTCAAGCTTGGCTAATGCCGATGCACGCTTGACCTGCTGATTTCGATGAAACCCGACGAAAGCGCAGCAATCAGCAAACGAGCGTGATTCAGTATGGATACGAGCACACGTGGGGGGATGATAAACCGAGTCTTGAGACTGGGAGTCTCAGGCGGGGACAAGGCCTCCACAGGCGAGGCGACGGCAATGGACGAGCTCGAGATGGAGCTGTCGCTGCTCAGGGAGGAGAACGCACGGCTGAAGGTCGAGCGTCACCGACCGCCTGACGCGGGCCGGGTCATCGAGCGCATGCGCGACCTCGGGCGTGAGCACCCCGCCGGGGAGCGAGACGGAGAGATCGCCCAGCCCGATCGCGCTGGGCAGGCGATAGTCGAATGCCTGGCGATGCGCGATGGTCTGGTGGCGGCCTGCCAGGAGGTCCAGCAGGCGATACAGGGGATACGCGGGCGGCTCGGCGCGCTTTCGGTCGACCTTCAGGATGGGACTGGCGATCGGGCCAGGCCCAACCGGATCGCCTCTGGCGCCGGGGAGGTCGATCTGGAGCTGCCGGTCGAAGCTCGAGTCCCCTCCAGCCTTGCCCAGAACGCCGCCTGAGCGATGAGCGTAAGCGGACTCGAGTACACGGATGTCTAGGGAGATGAGGTCACGGATGTTGAAAAAGCCGATCGTAAATCTGTTCGCCACGCTGACGGCCGTCGCGTCGGTTGCCGCGACATTGGCATCGATCGCTCCGGCTTCAGCCGCTGCCGCTCAGCGCATCGACATGAAGGTGCTGCTGCTCGGCACCTCCGCCACCGAGCCGGACTTCACCGCCTGGCAGGGGGCGCTGCAGCGCGAGGGCGTGCAGTTCGAAGCGATCGTCACCTCGCCCGGGCACGCGCCGATCACCGCCGCGACTCTCTCGGACACGCTGGCCAGCGGCACCCCGGAGGCCAAGTACCAAGCGGTCATCGTGTCGGTCGGCGGACTTCCGGAATGCGGCGAATCCGGCTGCGTATCGACGCTCTCGCCCTCGGAATGGAGCGCGCTCGAAGAATACGAGCATACGTTCAACGTGCGCCAGCTGACCGGTGACATCTTCCCCGGCTCGACCTACGGCCTGAACAGCCCGACGAGCTCCGGTGCGCTGGACGGCGCGCAGGGAACGCTCACGGCCGACGGCAAGACGGTCTTCCCGTATCTGAAGGGAACCGTGACGATGGACACCGGCACGTACGGCTACGAGGCGACCCCGCTCGCCACCCAGGCGACCGGTGCGAGCTTCGACCCGCTCGTCTCGGGTCCCGGCGGCTCGGCGCTGGTGGGCGTGTACACGCACGCCAACGGCGTCCAGGAAATGGTGGCGAGCTTCAACCAGAACCAGTACCAGCTGCAGGCCGAGCTGCTGCGCCACGGCGCGCTGGACTGGGTCACGCGAGGTGTGTACTTCGGCGATCAGCGCAACTACTACGAGGCAAACATCGACGACAACTTCCTCTCAGACGACTCGTGGGACACGACGGCCCACACGACCGACTACAACCCGGCCGACGCGCTGCGCGAGACCCCCGTCGACGTCGACTACGCCGCGAAATGGTCACAGGAACACAACTTCCGGATCGACATGCTGTTCAACGGCGGCGGCAGCGTGCAGTACCAGACCGAACACTCCGGTTCGGACCCACTGCTGAGCGAGTTCCAGAAGCTCAAGAGCTCGTTCGGCTGGATCAGCCACACGTGGGATCACCCGAACATCGACGTCGGCTGCGCGACGCAGAGCTACATCGAAGCCGAGCTCAACGAGAACAACAGCTGGGCCGCGAGCTCCCTCGGGTTGGGCCACGAGCACAACCCGACGGCGGCGCTGGGCAACGACAACCCGTCGGTGATCATCACCGGTGAGCATTCGGGGCTGGCGAACCTGCTGCCGGGCAATCCGGGAGTGGTGGACCCCCCCGACCTCGACGGCGCCGAAGCCGCGGAAGGGGGCACACTGCCCGCCGGCAGCTATGTCTATGCCGTGACCGACGACTTCGTCGCCGGCGGCGGCCAGTCGAGCGCCTCCGTGTCGGCGCCGGTGACGATCACCGGTTCGGGCTCGGTCACGCTGAGCTGGGGAGCGGTCTGTCACGCCGCGGAGTTCAAGATCTACCGCGAGGCGGCGGGCAGCAACGAATGGCAGCTGATCGCGACGATCCCGCCGCCGAGCAGCGCGCCGCCGAACAGCTGGTTTGGCAACCCGGCCGCGAATACCGACGTGACCGGTGGAGGCGCGCTCCAGCAGACATACACCGACACGGGCGCTTCCGGCACTCCGTCGCCTGAACCGCCGGCCGTCAACGAAGCGGTCGAGAGCCCCTACCCGCAGAACCCCAACCTGATCCCGGCATTCGCAGGTACCGGGATCCAGTACTTCGGCTCGGACGCGTCCAAGCCCTACCCGAACCCGAGCATTGCGGGCAGCACGACCGAAGCCTATCCGGCGGGCTCGACGTTCACCGACGGAACGGGCCAGGCGATCCCGCGCTACCCGACGAACATCTACTACAACGTCTCGACCGAGGCGCAGGAGGTAGACGAGTTCAACGCCCTATACACGCCCGTCGCCCAGGGCGGGAAATGCGTGGCCAGCGCGACCACCACCTGCGAGACTTCGCCCGCGACGTTCGCCGGCGTGGTCAGCGACGTGGACACGAACATGTTCCAGCACGTGATGGGCAACGATCCCCGTCCGCACTACTTCCATCAGCCGAACATCATGGGCAGCCCTCCGCCCGGACCGGCCACGACCGGAACTCCCCCGGCGACCTCCTCGAGCGTCGGCGATGGGCTGTTCTACTCGGTGCTCAACCCGCTGCTCGAAGAGTACGCCAAGTATTTCAGCGTCCCGATCGAACAGCCGACGATGGCGCAGATCGGAGCGCTGCTCGCCGAGCAGCATGCCTGGAGCCAGGCGAGCGCCGGCCAGGTCAGCGGCTACATCGAAGGCAACCAGGTGACCATCCAGAACTCCGGCGAGCGCGGTCAGCATCCCGCTCACGGGTGTCGCCGGGGTTGGATCGGTGTACGGCGGCATCCAGTCCGGATGGACGAGCGTGCCGGCTGCGACGAGCGCCTACACAGCGCAGACGTCCTGGCCGGGCGCCCCGACGGTCACGACCAACCCGGCCAGCAAGACCGTCACAGCCGGCGAAAACGTGTCGTTCACGGCGGCCGCGTCCGGCGCCCCCGCGCCGACGGTGCAGTGGCAGGTCTCGACCAATAGCGGCGCGACGTTCGCCAACGATACGACCGATGCGGGCAACACCACCGTCACGTTGACGGTTGCGAGCACCACGGTCGCTCTGAGCGGCCGTCAGTACCGTGCGGTGTTCACAAACGCGACGGGTTCGGCGACGACCACGGCGGCGACGCTGACCGTGAACCCGAAGTCGGAAGCTCCGAAGGTCACGACCAACCCGGTCAACAAGGCCGTGACGGTGGGCGAAAGCGCATCGTTCACGGCGGCGGCTTCCGGTATTCCTGCGCCGACGGTGCGCTGGCAGGTTTCGACGAACAACGGCGCGACGTTCGCCAACGATACGACCGATGCGGGCAACACCACCGTCACGTTGACGGTTGCGAGCACCACGGTCGCTCTGAGCGGCCGTCAGTACCGTGCGGTGTTCACAAACGCGACCGGCTCGGCGACGACCACGGCGGCGACGCTGACGGTCAAAGCGGCCCCGCCGGTCATAAGCCGAGTGTCTCCCAATTCCGGTGGGACATCCTCGCTGGTGGTGATCACCGGCAAAAACTTCACAAGCGTCCAAGCGGTGGGCTTCGGTTCGAAGCCGGCTGCCGGCCTCGTGCTGTCCAGCACGGAGATCCTGGTCCTGGCTCCGTCGGGCAGCGGCACCGTGGATATCACGGTGAAGACGGCGAGCGGAACCAGCGCGACGTCGAGCGCCGATCGGTTTACCTATGTTCGAGGGAGATGAGGTCTGAGATGTTGAAGAAGCTGAGCATAAAGCCGATCGTCACACTTATGGCCGTCTCGTCGGTCGCGGCCATCCTGATATCGATCGCTCCGGCTTCGGCCGCCGCAGCTCAGCGCATCGACATGAAGGTGCTGGTGCTCGGCACCTCCGCCACCGAGCCCGATTTCACCGCCTGGCAAGGCGCGCTGAAGCGCGAGGGCGTTCCGTTCGAAGCGGTCGTCACCTCGCCCGGGCACACGCCGATCACCGCTGCGACGCTCTCGGACACGCTGCCCAACGGCACCCAAGAGGCTAAATACCAGGCAGTCATAGTGTCGACGGGGCAGTTGCCGGAATGCGGCGAATCCGGCTGCGTGTCGACGCTCTCGCAGGCCGAATGGACGGCGATCGAAGAGTACGAGCAGGCGTTCAACGTGCGACAGCTGACCGGAGACGTCTTCCCGGGCGCTTCATATGGCCTAAACAGCGCAACCTTTGGCGGGGTGTTGGACGGTCTCCAAAGCACGCTCACGACCGAAGGCAGCGCGATCTTTCCGTACCTGAAGGGGCCCGTGACGATGGACACCGGCACATACGGGTACGAAGCAGCCCCACTCGCAACACAGGCGACGGGGGCGAGCTTCACGCCGCTGCTCTCGAGCCCGGGAGGCGCGGCGCTCGTCGGCATCTATACACACCCCACTGGTGTTCAGGAAATGGTCGAGACATTCAACGAGAACGCCAACCAGCTGCAGGCCGAGCTGCTGCGCCACGGCGCGCTGAACTGGGTCACCCGCGGCGTGTACTTCGGCGACCAGCGCAACTACTACGAGTCCCATATCGACGATAACTTCCTCGCCGACGACTCGTGGAACACGACCACCCACGAAACCGACTTCACCCCGGCCGATGCGCTCCGCGAGGTCTCCAGCGATGTGACTTACGCCGCCAACTGGTCCAAAGAACACAACTTCCGCATTGACATGCTGTTCAACGGCGGCGGCAGCGAACAGTATGCGGCCGAACACGGCGGCAGCGACCCGCTGCTGGCAGCGTTCCAGGCCAACAAGAACGCGTTCGGCTGGGTCAGCCACACATGGGACCACCCCAACCTCGACATCGGCTGCGCCACACAGGCCTACATCGAAGCAGAGCTCAACCAGAACAACACCTGGGCCGAAAAAACCCTCGGCCTGACTGAGAGCAAAGAAGCGACGGCGGCGTTCGGCAACGACAATCCCGGGGTGATCGTCACCGGCGAGCACTCGGGCTTGGCCAATCTGATCCCGGGCAATCCGGGTGCGGTGGATCCGCCCGACCTCGACACGGCCGAAGAAGGCGAAGCGACTGGCACGCTGGCGCCGGGCAGCTATCAGTACGCCGTCACCGACACCTTCACGCCGGGAGGAGGCCAGTCGCTGGCAACCGTCTCGGCGCCGGTCACGGTCGGCGCCGGCGGAGGGGTGACGCTGAGCTGGGCGGCCGTCTGTCACGCCGCCGAATTCAAGATCTACCGCGAGGTCGCCGGCAGCAATAATTGGGAACTGATCGCGACGTCTTCTGCGCCGTCCGCGGAACCGCCGAACAGCTGGTTCGGCGACCCCCTGAACGCGAGCAAAGAAGTGATCAAAACCGAAGTGACCAACGGAGGCCCACTCGAGCAGACGTTCATCGACACGGGAGCGGCCGGCGCGCCCGAACCGGCCGGGCTGCCGGCGAGCAATGGCGCGGTCGAGAGCGCCTACCCGGAGAACCCGAAGCTGGCTTCGGCCTTCACCGGGGCAGGGGTCCAGTATTTCGGCTCTGATGCCTCCAAGCCCTACCCCGACCCGACGATCGCCGGCAGCACCACCCCCGCCTACGCGGCGGGCGAAACGTTCCTCGACGGAACGGCCCGGGCGGTGCCGCGCTACCCGACGAACATCTATTACAACGTCTCAACCGAGGCCCAGGAGGTCGACGAGTACAACCAGCTGTACACACCTGTCTCCGAAGGCGGCAAGTGCGTGGCTTCGCCGACGAACACATGCGAGACCAAACCGGCCAACTTCGCCGAAATCGTGGCGAGCATCGACACGAACATGTTCCAGCACGTGATGGGCAACGACCCGCGCCCGCACTACTTCCATCAGCCGAACCTGATGGGCAGCCCGCCTCCCGGGCCACCGACGACCGGGACTCCTCCGGCGACCTCGCCGAAAGAAGGCAACGGTCTGTTCTACTCGGTGATGAACCCGCTGTTGGAACAGTACAGCCAGTATTTCAACGTCCCGATCGAACAGCTCACGATGGCTCAGATCGGAACGCTGCTCGCCCAGCAGGAAGCCTGGAGCAAGGTCAACGCCGGCCAGGTCAGCGGCTACATCGAAGGCAACCAGGTCACCCTCCAGAACTCCGGTTCCGCCGTCAACGCCCCGCTCACGGGTGTGACAGGCGTCGGGTCTGTGTACGGCGGGATCCAGTCAGGGTGGACGAGCGCGCCGGCGGCGACGAGCACCTACACCGCCGCGACGACATGGCCGGCGGCGCCCGCAACCGTGCAGCAGGAACCGCAGGGAAGCTGGGTGGGCAAAGTCGGCTCGGCCGGCTACCTCTTGCCTGACTGGGACGGCGCCCAGGACTTGTCCAACATGCCGGGCGTGACGGCCAGCCTGCAGCAGGGCGGGCGTTACCAGTGGACGGCGAGCACCAGCGATGTTCGCGCGTTGCAGGGTCCGGAAGGCCTGACGCGCGCGACGGCGGCGTACTACAGCACCAGCCAGTTCAAAGTGCAGCTGAGCTTTACCGGCGCCTACAGCGGGAACCTGCATCTGTATGCCGTCGATTGGGACACACACGCTCGACGCGAGTCGATCACCGTAAACGATGGCTCGGGCCCACGTGAAGTGCTCCTGAACTCCGACTTCAGCCAGGGCGCCTGGATTTCGCTTCCGGTCAGTGTCTCTGCTGGGGGGACGGTGACGATCACCGTCGCTCGGACTGCGGGCGTAAACGCGGTGCTGTCGGGGATCTTCCTCGGAGACGCGGGCGCCCCGCCGGCGACGACCGGGCTGGAACTCTCCAAAGGCGGCTGGGTAGGGGGAATCGGCTCGACCGGCTACGACCTCGCCGGGTGGTACGGAGCCACCGGTGACTTTGCCTCCTTGCCGGGTGTGACCATGAGTCTCGTGCGGGGCACTCGCTACCGCTGGGCGGCGAATACCACCGATGGGCGCGCCCTCTCGGAATCTGGCCAGTTGACTCGCACAGCGGCTGCCTACTACGATCCCAGCCAGGTCCAGGTGAAGCTGAGTTTCAACTCCGCCTATAGCGGGAACCTGCATCTGTATGCGGTGGACTGGGACACGTCGGCGCGCAGGGAGGCGATCACGGTCAATGGGCAGACGGCGGTGCTGTCCAGCTCTTTCAATGGAGGTGCGTGGTTGTCGTTTCCGATCAACGTCTCGGCAGGTGGGACGGTGACGATTACGGTCGATCGGACGGCGGGATCCAACGCGGTGCTCTCGGGGATCTTCCTGGGAGATGCGGGCACACCGCCCTTCCCCAGCACGCCGCAGGGCAACTGGGTCGGTACCTACGGGTCGGTGGGCTATGCGCTCGCCGGGTGGAGTGGATCGACCGACCTCACCTCGCTGTCAAACGCGACCTTGACCCTCGAACGAGGCAGCCGTTACCAGTGGGCGCCGACTACCACCGACGTGCGGGCGCTTCAGAGCCCCGACAAAAGCACGCGAGTCGCCTCTACCTACTACAACTCGAGCCAGGTTCAGGCGAAACTGAGCTTCACGGCGGCATACAGTGGGAATCTCGAGCTGTATGCGGTGGACTGGGACAAAGGGGGCAGGCGGGAGACGGTCACGGTGAACGGCCAGACCGCGGTGCTGTCGAATGATTTCAGTGTCGGCGCATGGATGTCGTTCCCGATCAGCGTCGCGGCAGGCGGAACGGTGACGATAACCGTCACTCGGACAGCTGGTCCCAATGCGGTGCTGTCGGGGATCTTCCTCGGTTGATGTGGGCAGTGCGCCGATCGGCGCACTGCCCGCCCGATGGCGACGAGCAGCATGGCCTGGAGCGCTGGTGGCGCTCCTGCTTGCACTCGCGACGTCTCAGGCGGCCTCGGCGGCTGTCAGCCGGTGGGTCCCGCCTCCGCGATCGACATGGCAGTGGCAGTTGAGCACGCCGGTCGATCAGTCGGTGGACGCCCAGGTATATGACATCGACCTGTTCGAAAACTCTGCGTCCGTGGTGTCCTCGCTGCATGTTCAGGGTCGGCACGTGATCTGCTACCTCGACGCTGGCACGTGGGAGGGCTGGCGCCCGGACGCCAGCAAGTTCCCGGCGTCCCTTCTGGGATCCGCCGACCCCGGGTGGACGAATGAGCGCTGGCTGGATATTCGTCAGCTGTCTGCTCTGGAGCCGATCATGCAAGCGCGTCTGCAGATGTGCAAGGAAAAGGGCTTCGACGGTGTCGAGGCGGATAATATCGACGGATATGCGAACAACACGGGTTTTCCGTTGACCGCCGCCAATCAGCTGGCCTACAACGAGTGGCTTGCGAGCGCGGCGCATGCGCTCGGTCTGTCGATCGCCCTGAAGAATGACACGGGCCAGGTCGCCCAGCTGCAGCCTTATTTCGATTTCGCGCTCGACGAGGAATGCTTCAAGTACTCTGAGTGCAGCCAGCTCACGCCGTTCGTCACGGCGGGCAAGGCGGTCTTCGAGGTCGAGTACACCTTCGAACCGAGCCAGTTCTGCGCGCAGGCCAACGCTCTCGGGTTCATGGCGATGAAGAAGAATCTCAGCCTCGATGTCTGGAATGCACCATGCTGGCCGCAGGGCAGCTGGGTGGGGGTCAAGGGCGCGGCAGGGTATGACCTTGCGGGCTGGAATGGATCCAGCGATGTCGGCTACATGCCGAGCGCCACCACCACGCTTGTCAAAGGAGGACGCTACAGATGGGCGTCGCAGACGACCGACCCGCGGGCGCTGCAAGGCCTGAATGGCGCCACTCGCAACGCGGCCACCTACTACGATCCCGATCAGATCCAGGTTCAGGTGCACTTCAGCAGCGCCTATGCGGGTAGCCTACGTCTGTATGCGGTGGACTGGGACTCCACCGCGCGTCGCGAGACGATCACGGCAGGCGGGCAGACGGCCAACCTGTCGGGCAGCTTCAGCCAGGGCGCCTGGATCTCCTTTCCGATCAACGTGGCCGCCGGCACCACCCTGCCGATCACGGTTACCCGGACGGCGGGCACCAACGCCGTGCTGTCGGGGGTCTTCCTCGGCGACGCGGGCCCTCTGCCGATCCCGATCGCAAAAGCTCCGCAGGGGAATTGGGTCGGCGCGCATGGCGCAAAGGGCTATGCGCTCGCCAGCTGGAACGGCGCGACCGATCTCAGCTCGTTGCCCAGCGTGTCACTCAGCCTGCTTCAGGGCGGTCGTTACCGGTGGGCTCCGACGACCACAGATGTGCGGGCTCTCCAAAGCCCAAGCAAGAGCACGCGCACGGCTGCCGCGTACTACGATCCGAGTCAGGTCCTGGTCAGGTTGAGCTTTGCGGCGGCTTACAGCGGGAATCTCGAGCTGTATGCGGTGGATTGGGACAAACAGGATCGCCGTGAGGCGATCGCGGTGGACGATCAGACCGCGGTGCTGGCGAGCGATTTCGGCGCCGGCGCGTGGATGTCGTTCCCGATCAGCGTCTCGGCTGCAGGCACGGCGACGATAACCGTGACTCGAACGGCTGGTCCCAATGCGTTGCTGTCAGGAATTTTTCTGGAATAGTCGATGTACATTCAACAATGAGCACGACCTACTACTACACCAAGCGATTCTACTCGGGCCAGCGCAACCGCTCTCGTTCGTCGGCCGAGGCGATCCTGCCTCCCATCATCGAGGCGGTGCGACCCGGCAGCGTCGTCGACGCGGGCTGTGGCGTCGGCACCTGGCTTTCGGTGGCCCTCGATGCCAGCATCGAGGATGTCCTTGGCCTGGACGGAGCGTGGGTTCAGCCTGGCTCATTGGAGATCCCCGCTGAGCGGTTTCAGACGGTGGACCTCTGTCAGCCGGCCCCCATCGATCGCCGGTTCGACCTGGCGCTCTGCATGGAGACCGGGGAGCACCTCCCACTGGAGTGCGCCGCCGGTCTGGTGAGCTATCTGGTCGACCTGGCTCCCGTGGTGCTGTTCTCCGCCGCGGTGCCCGGCCAGGGCGGCACGGATCACGTCAACGAGCAGTGGCCGGACTTCTGGGCCGATCTGTTCGCCGGTCATGGCTATGAATGCGTCGACGCGGTGCGCTGGCGGCACTGGACCGATGAAGATGTCGAGTTCTGGTATGCCCAGAACTCTTTTCTGTATGTCGCCCCAGACCAGGCGCCGCTGGACCTGGATGCCCCGGTCGGGATCCCGTTTCGGATCGTGCATCCGGGCAATCTCGAGCGCCGCCTCGATCCGCGCCACGTCCCCTGGCGCTTGGCTGTGGCAGCACTGAGGTGCCGTGCCCGCGGGGCAGTCCAAAAAGCCACTCGGCGTCTTAAGCGCCACGACTGATCTCTCTGTGCCCTCGCAGGGCCCCCGTCGCCGTCGTCTGCACGTCTCAGACCACAGCAGCCCAACAAACCTCGGCAAACCGACGCACGCCGATGCGAATCTGTCACAGCGGGCAAAGAAATGGGGTCCACGCGGCTAAAATCCAGCAGAATCAAGGCTCCCTCTGCAAGTATCTGCCTCGTGACACGGTCTCGATCCATTCCGGCCTCCACTCCTTGCAAGCGGCGGGAGTAATTCGCATTGGCTCCCCTCGCCTATCTTCGTGGTCTCAGTCCAGCCCGCCGCGCCACGCTCAACACGCTGGCGGTCGGGCTGGCCGTGCAGGGCATCATCGCGATCAGCGGGATACTCGCCGCGCGCATTCTCGGTCCCGAAGACCGCGGGCATCTCGCGCTCTACACGCTGATAGCAGTCATCTTCGTCGAACTCGGCGGCCTTGGGTTGCCTGCTGCCGCGACCTACTGGATTGCAAAGGATCCCATAGATGCGCGCTCGGTCGTTCGTGCCCTGGCCCCAACCGTGGGTGGACAGGTAGCTCTGCTATTGACCGTTCAGGCGGCGCTCATGGCAGTGCTCTTTGGCGGCAGCAACCGTCACATCGTCGCGATAGCCGCAATCTGTTCGCTGCCCTTGGTCCCTTCCATCCTTGCGCAGCGCTACGGCTTGGCTATTCTCCAGGGGCAGCGGCGCTTTACCTGGTTCAATGCCTTGCGGATTGTCGCCCCGGCGCTTTACAGCGTGGGGATCCTCGTGCTGTTTTTCGCCGGATGGCATAGCCTGCTAGCCGTCACTGTGGGGTTGACAGTGGGTAACGCCCTCGCGGGTGCTCTGATACTGACGGTCGCGCTTCACGGGCTGCCAATCGATCGGGGTGGCAGCCGGCCAAGCGTGCGTCCGATGTTGCGCTTCGGTGTCAAGGGGATGCTTGGCGCTTCGAATCCTGTAGAAACGTTCAACCTTGACCAAGCTGTCGTCGGACTCGCTTTGTCACCTGTAGCGTTGGGCCTGTACGTCGTTGGTGTCGCATTTACCAACCTCCCCGGCTTCATCGCCAAGAGTATCGGGCTGGTTGCTTATCCACAGATCGCATCAGAGTCGACAGCGATTGGCGCGCGCCGCAGCGTATGGAGATATTTTTGGTTCAATCTTGCGCTTGGACTCGCGGTGATCGTGCCTCTCGAGCTCCTGTCTGGCTGGCTGGTACCGCTGCTCTTTGGACAGCAGTTCCGAGGAGCTGTCCCAATTACACATATCCTGCTTGTCAGCGCGTTCTTCCTCGCTGGGCGACGTGTTCTCTCCGACTGCCTGCGGGGCGCCGGCTTTCCCGGCCTGGGGTCGGTGGCTGAGATCGCCTCGTGGCTCGTGCTGGCGCCCTTGCTGCCTCTGTTCGTTACATTGGGAGGAGCACGGGGTGTCGCATTTGCCCTCGTGATCGCCTCCGGTTTTGCCCTGCTGCTGCTCATGCTCCTAGCGCACAGACGGCTCGGGGGTCTCGGCATAGCGACGAGATGGCCACGATCGAGCATTCCCATCTCACACCCGGTTATACAGACAGCCGGCGCGCTTTCAGGTCCTGAATCGATACTCGATCCACCTTCGTCGTCTGATGTCGACAGCAGGATCTAATTTGATGCCGTCACCATCAGTCATATCCTACTTGGATGTCAAATGACCGTCACAGGCTTGCCAGGCGATCGAACAGGCGCCCGAGCACCAGCTCGCGCGAGTTTGTGATCTGGGCGTTTGCTCGCGCAGCTGTGCCCATGCGCGTACACAGGGCAGGGTCTGAGAGCAGTGTCTCGACGGCTTGCACAAAATCCTCTTCGGCATGGTTCGGACGTAGCAAGAACCCAGTCTTGCCGTTGTGAACCATCTCACCGACAGCTCCCACGGCCGAGGCGATCACTGGGACTTGCGCTGCCGCCGCCTCGACGACCACCCACGGCGTCATCTCGAGCCGGCTGGGGAGCACCAGCGCCGTGGCGCTCGGAAGCAGAGTTTGAGCCAACACCGTGCGCGGCACCTGACCGTGAAACACAACTCCGGCGCGGCGATGCTTCGGCACCGACATATCCCCAACGACGTGCAGCTCGCATCTATCCGCCAAGTGTCGTCGATACCATTCCAAAAGAGCCGGGCCCCCCTTCCGTCGCCAGTCGTTTCCGACGAAGAGCAGTCTTGGCGGTGTTGCACGCGGCGTCTCACTGCCAAAGAGCTCCATGTCGATGGCAGGTGGAGTCAACAACAGGCGATCAGACGTAACGCCGAAATCTCCTTCGAGAGAGTCAGCCACCTGTCGACTCATTGGTGCCAGAAAGGCTGCATGCCTGTAAAACGCTTCGTCACACTGGCGGAGCCAGCTATTGGCGGCCTGACCGTCGCCTCTCAGTACCAGCGTAGTGTCCAGGCCCACACTGTAGGGCACCCTCGGAGCTGCTCTTCGCACCAGATCGCCAAGCGAGGACGGAGTAAAGTGAGCTGCAGTAAACGCTCCCGTCTCCAGGGACGCGCGCAGTGAGGTCAGATGGCTTTGGCGCAACGCCCGACGATGGCGTACCGCATGATGCAAGACGCCACGCCCAGGCACTCGTGCTGTCGCCAACATGCGCCGCAGCCCTCTGGATTGAAGTGTCACATGAACTGTCTCGACGTCGCCTCTCGTCGTCGAGTAGCCGGCGAGTTCCTGCGCGTAGGTCGAGAAGCCCAGCGTTGCCCATGTGACGAAAAGTAGCCGCGGCGCTTGCTGAGGAGGCCCCTTCATCTTGGACGGCAACTCTAACACACGGGCAGCTCCAGATGTCCCTTGATGACTATGTTTGAGTAGCATCCGACACGCAGACAAGCGGCAGTGTTTTTCTGCGATACTTTCGGAATGCCCAACCTACTTACATCGCGAGCGGCAGATCGTCTCCGGCGCTCGAGGCTGCGAGTCTTGGTTTCCAGATGGCGACACCGTGGACTTGTGCCCGCTGATGTGATGCTCGCATCCTACCCGCGTTCGGGCAACACGTGGACCAAGTTCATGCTGGCCGAGCTGTTGACGGGCTCAGAGGTTGATTTCTCTTCAAATGAAGAGGTGGTACCCATGATAGGACGTCACCTCCAGGCTCCGCGACTTCTGCCTGGCGGCGGGCGGCTTATCAAGACTCATGAGCCGTACAGGAGAATCTATAGACGCGCCATCTATCTCGTGCGCGATGTACGGGACGTGGCGCTGTCGTTTCGACAGCTACGCACCGTGGAGGGGTTCGACGAAGAAGACTTCGAAGACTTCCTCGCAAGGTTTGTTCGAGGCGAAATAGGTGGATTTGGGAGCTGGCAGGCGCATGTTACGTCGTGGCTGGGGGCGGCCGATCGCAGCTCCGACATCCTGGTCGTGCACTACGAGGAGCTCATCGACGACACCGTGATAAAGTTGGGCGACATGGCGAGATTCCTCGGCGTTCCCGTCGACGATATGAGGCTTGATGAAATCGTCGAGAACAACCGGCCCGCCAAGATGCGCGATCGGCGGACCGAATACTCCGACGCGCGCATGTCGGTGACCGTGGGCAGTGGCACATATGACGGCTGGCGCACGCATTATTCGGAGTCTCAACTCACCCTTGTTGAGCCGACAATGCAGGCGATGCGCCGAGCGGGCTATGTCGTTGACAACTTGGTTACATCGGATCTCGGCGGACATGTCGATTAAACGCCATACTCTTTCGATATCAGCAGTATTGACGGCTGATCTGCGCTAGGACTACGGTTGTGCGCACACGGAGTCCATTGAAGAGCTCGAGCAACGCGTGGCAGTGGTCGCCATCCGGGCCTCGGCGAAGTCTAAATACGCTTATCGTGATAGCTGGCGTTTGTGTCACGGCAGGTCTGCTGGGTGTGTTGATAAGCCATTTGGGTAGCCAGGTTTCCCCATTTACCGTCTTTATCCTTGTCGCGATACTGACACTGATAGCTCTATCGTATAGAAGCATCAGGAGCAACCGCTTCAGTTGGAGGCGAGCAGATCGCAGGCTTGGCTCCCTGCAGCTGGCTAGCCTCATCTTCCTGTGCCTGGGTGTAATCACCAGTAGCTGGAATGGCTTGCGCGCTGGCGCTGGGCTTGCGCTCTGCGATGTCTTCCTGGTTCTCGCGGCCATGTCTTTCCTAGCTGCGATAGTGTCCGGCAAGTCTGCGCTGCTCATCGCGCCGCGGTGGCTCGTTATCCCGGCATACTTGCTTCTGATCGACGTGTTGCTCTCTGCGCTCGCTTCGGGGGGTAGCCTGAACTCCATGCTGCCTGGCATCCGGCTCGTGGTAGCACTGCTGTTCACGCCATTGGTAATCGGGGTGATCGCCGGCAACCTGGGCGCCCTGTGGCTCATCGTTGACTGCTGGCTGCTTTCTGCGGGTGTAAACGCTGCTGTTGGCACATGGGACTATTTTGCTCACACACACATCGGACAGAGTTTTACGGGAGACATGGATCTCGGCCGAGTGGCGGGGCTCACGACGCAGCCGAATCACCTCGCGTTCGTCTGCATCTTTGCGATGCCCATTCTCGTGGTCCGAATACTGCAGTCTGAGTCTCGCAGTCTCAAAGTGGCTTACCTATGCATCATCGTGCTCACAGTTTTGGGATTGCTTGCCTCGGGCTCGCGTGGAGGCGCCTTGGGAGCAGTGTTCGTTCTCGCGTCAGTGCCCTTCTTTCAACCGGCAATTCGAGGACGGGCAGTCAAGATGCTTGCCGCTGGAGTCGTAGGGGTAATACTGGTTTCTGTGGTCATTCAGCCCAGCGTCTCGTTCGTCTCCATCGAACGTCTCACTGGAGCATCTTCGGTACAGGCAGGAGTCGAAGTATCTAACTCTAAGCGTCTCGCCGCCAAGCAGGTTGCTCTCGCGCAATTCAACTCGAGTCCGATATACGGCGTCAATTTCTCTGACGTGCGGGAAGCTCAAAACATCTATCTCCAGCTCCTCTCGGCGGGAGGGGTGATAGCCCTTTTGGCCTGGCTGGCCTTTAGTTGCGGGGCAATTCGCAGTTCGTTTCGTTTTGCGCGGATGACAGATATAACCCCTGAGCTACGTGGACTCGCGGGTGCTGTATGCGGCACGCTGACCGCTTGGCTTCTAATTGGAGTCGTGGAGAACCAGCTCTATGATCGCTATCTTTTTGTGCCCTGTGGTCTCTTTATCGGCTGTCTGGTCATAGCTGCCCGCCGGGAGAGCGCAGTCTCGGCCACGACATTAACTGCGACAGCAGTATCCGACCCGCTTCTAGCCAGCGTCTAGCGCGTGTACCAATAGTGATTTCGATGAACAATGGAGAGCGTATGGACATCGCAGCCGGATTAGTGCCCAGCAACACCCTCCGTGGGAGGCTCCGTCGCCGGCTCGGAGGATACGCGCCCCTGCTTCGTTGGTACCGGCGACTGCGCCCGGCGTGGCTATGGCAGCGCATCAATCCGCAGGGCCGCATCACCAAGCGCTATGTCGACGAGCAAGGTCTCACGGTTCGTCACGGCCCATTCGCAGGCATGATCTATCCGCGCGGTGGCGTTGGCAGGGTGGCGTTTCTTCCCGCCAAGCTACTCGGTAGCTACGAGCTCGAGCTGGCGCCCTATTTATCCAGCGATGACTGGGATATTTTCGCTGACATCGGATCGGGCGACGGCTACTTCTGCGTAGGCATGGCTCGTCGGCGCCCCGGCGCAACGGTCGTCGGCTATGAGACCGATGCCGCCGAGCAAAAGTTCTGCAAGCATCTTGCTGAGATCAACGGAGTGGATGTTGACGTTCGCGGAACGGCCTCGCGCTTGGATATTCAGATGTTGCCCCCCGGGAAACTGCTGCTGATGGTCGACATCGAGGGCGCCGAGCACGAGCTTGTCGATCCGGCACATTCACCCAGACTCGGCGAGGCGACGATCGTCGTGGAGTTGCACTGGTGGGTTCACGAAGACATCGAGGATGTCCTACGCGGTCGGTTCGGCGATACGCATCGGATTACGATCATTCAGCAGACCGCCCGATCGCTAGCCGAGCTTCCGGAGCTTGCGCATTGGACCGAACAATCGGCCTATGACGCAATTAGTGAGGGTCGACCTCATTACGGCCGATGGATGGTGCTGGCACCCGGGATATGAACGTCTGCCTATCACGGCGCAGATCTATCCAGCCTGGAACAATTATGTCAGAGGGAGCTGCCGTTCCATGCTGACTTCATAAGATGCGGGTAATTTTAGTCAATAACTACACTCGGATGACCGGAGGGGCGGATCTCCATTGCTTGGAGCTGGCAAAAGGCCTGAGGGAACGTGGCCATGAGGTTGTCTTCCTAGCGACCGCCGATGAGCGCAATATCGACAGAGATGGCGTTTTTGTTCGCACGATCGTCACCAGAGAAACGCGGGCCGAGATGACAGGCATCAAGGCGGCCGGAGTTGCTTGCCGCGCGATCTGGAACCCCAGCGTGGCTTCCGCGGCAAAGGAATTGCTCAGTTCGTTTCGCCCGGATGTGGTGCACGTCCATAAGCTGTATCCGCAACTCTCGGTCGCTCCAGTCGTTGTGGCTTCGAGGAAGCACGTTCCAATCGTGCAGACGGCTCACGACTACGAGTTCATCTCAGCCTCCATAATCGACGACACGGGATCATGGTTGGATCGTGACGAGGAGCAACCCGCGTATCGCCTGCTGAACACCTCGCTGTTCGGGGTCAAGCGGTTTGTTCACGCGCCGCGCGTCGACAGGTGGATCACGGTCTCCAAGTCGGCGAGCCTTGTCTATCGCCGGCACGGCATCGATGCGAGCGTGCTCCCGAACTTCACCGAGGCTATCTCCTCGGTCTCACCAGGCTTCGAGGGTCGCACAGGTGTCCTGTTCGTCGGCCGCCTCTCGGAGGAGAAGGGTGTGCGCCATCTGCTCGAGCTGGCTCACCTGACACCCGGCATGCCGATTTCGATCGCTGGTGACGGTCCCCTGTCAGACGAGGTGCGGCGTGCCGCGGCGACCCATCAGAACGTGACCTACCTGGGCTGGCTCGATCGGGCCGCGGTGACTCGTGAGCTCGTGTCCGCACGCCTGGTGGTGATGCCATCGCTCTGGCGAGAGCCGGCTGGACTGGCTGCGCTGGAGGCGATGGCTGCGGGGACTCCGTTGATCGCGTACGACAGCGGTGGCCTTGCCGAGTACGTCACAGACGCGGCAGCTGGGCTGATCGTGCCACCAACAGTGACATCCCTGGCAGGCGCAATAGCATCGATTTACGATGATCGCCCACGCTGGGAGAAGTTCTCATCCGACGCGCGCGCCGCGGTTCGGCGTGACCATACCCGCTCTGTGTACCTCGATCGACTCGAGGCAATCTATACGGAGTCGATCGAGGCTCACTAGCATTCGCCATTCGCCATTCGCCAATCGCCAAGGGCTACGGCTTTGCGCCTAGCGCGAGAACAGGAAGTCGCCCTGCAACGGCGCCCCGTCAAGCCCTCTCGTGAGAGAGAAGATCCCGCGCAGGCGATAACCCTGGGACAGGAGCGCGGCGACGACTTCGTCTGCCAGCGCCTGTCCGGTGTAGAGCTCGGCGAATGAAGACTCGACCAGGAGGTCTCCATCTTCAGCCAGAAGACGCTGGGCGCCCTTGATGACCTCGAGCTCAAACCCCTGTACGTCGATCTTGAGCAGGAAAGGCCGGATGATCCGCTCTGAGTCGACGATGTCGTCAAGCGCCTTCACATTCACATCCACGGATGAGACAGAATCGGTGTGCGGGAAGGTTTGCAGCTGAAGTGGGGTTGGCTGAAGCAGGGAAGACGAGTCGTCGCTGCGAGTGACGTTCAGGTTCAAGCGCCCCTCGGTTGCGCCGACAGCGCATCGCTCGATGTGCACGCGTGGATCGCCGCCCACGACTTCGGTCAGCTTCTGGTGAGCCTCGAGCAGCGGCTCGAAGCAGAGCAGCTGAGCGCGAGGGAACCGATGCAGGGCAAAAAGGGCAAACTGCCCGCGGTTGGCGCCGACGTCGATCACCGTTCCATATTCACGGGGAAACGTCACACTCTCATGCTCGGTGGTGGCGGCGACTCCGCGTGTAAGCGCTCGTCGATAGCTCGGCTCCGCGAGTATGCGACCAAGCTTTTTTGCCCGATGAAGTGTGTTGCGGAGGGATGCCTGAGATTGCATACTGTGCTTTGTGCAGGTTTGACGAGGATATTGTCGTCGTCAATTCGAACGCCATTTCTGCAAAGGCCCAACCAGGCCAGATCGAGCGCGCTATGATAGCGACCCTGGCGGCGTGAGAAACGAGATGCCGGCCCATGGTCACGACTGGGATCAACCATTGGAGACGCTGTGTCTATCGCGATAGTAACGGGATCAGGAGGCCTGATCGGCTCGGAGTCGGCGCGCTTCTTCGCTCGAGAGGGCTTTGATGTCATTGGCCTTGACAACGACATGCGCGCCTACTTCTTTGGCGCCGATGCGTCCACCAAACCATCCAGCCAGCGGCTGGCGGGCGAGCTGGGTGAGTCGTTTCGCGCGATCGATCTCGACATCCGCGACCAAGCCGGCGTGGATCGCCTCTTCGCCGAGCACGGCTCGCAAATCGAGCTGGTCGTGCACACGGCCGCGCAGCCATCTCACGACTGGGCCGCGCGTGAGCCCCACACGGACTTCAGCGTCAACGCGGTCGGCACGCTGAACCTGCTGCAGGCGACTCGCGAGCACTGCCCGAGCGCCACGTTCGTCTTCACGTCCACCAACAAGGTCTACGGTGACAGGCCCAACCATCTGCCGCTGATCGAGCTCGATACGCGCTGGGAGCTGCCCGACGATCACCAGTGGTTCAACGGCATCCCGGTCGAGATGTCAATCGACCGCTGCACCCATTCGGTGTTTGGAGCCTCGAAGGTCGCCGCAGATGTGATGGTCCAGGAGTACGGCCGCTATTTCGAGATGCCCACCGTCTGCTTCCGCGGGGGCTGCCTGACCGGTCCCCAGCACGCCGGCGCCCAGCTGCATGGCTTCCTCGCCTATCTGATGAGGTGCACGGTCACCGGCGATCCCTACACGATCTTCGGCTACAAGGGCAAGCAGGTTCGCGACAACATCCATGCCCACGATGTCGTCCGAGCCTTTCACGCCTTTCACAGGGATCCCAAGGTTGCGGCCGTATACAACTTGGGGGGTGGGCGCGAATCGAATGTCTCGATGCTCGAGGCGATCGAGCTCTGCCAGCAGATCGCCGGGCGCAAGCTCGACTACACGCTGTCAGACCAGGCCCGCATCGGCGACCACCAGTGGTACGTCAGCGACTTCGGCGCCTTCAAGACCGACTATCCCGATTGGCGGCTCACGTACGGGATCGTGGATGTGCTCAAAGACATCCACGCATACAACCTGGATCAGTGGATGTCAGCCGCGGTCTCTTAGTCGCGGTTTCTTAGTAAGTTTGGTCTGGAGATCGTCGGTCGTCGTTTACGACATCTGACAGCACCGCCTCGAATTTCGCGGCGACCGCGCTTGGGTGGAAGTTCTCGTTGGCATAGACAAAGCCGGCGCGGCTGGCTCGCTTCAAGGCCTCCGGGTCTCCCAGCTTGGCCGCGGCGACCGACGCGAACTCCGAAGGGGTCTGCGCGTCGGTCACCCAGCCCGCGCCGGACTCCAGAACGATGCGAGCGGTCTCGGAGTCCGGGCGTACGGAAGCGATCACGGGGATGCCATAGGCCATGTAGTTCATGAGCTTGGACGGCAGATTGAACTCCTGGACGTCTGCTCGCTGGCTGACCAGGCCAATCGACGCGCTTCGCAGCTCCGGCTCGAGCTGCTCGCCGTAGAGCACGCCGGGCATATGCACTCGGTCGCTGTGCACGCGAGCCCGCACCTCATCCGCCGCGACGCCATGACCGGCGATGACGAGCTGCGCTCCCAGAGCTTCGAGCGCTGTGCTCGCTTGAAAGGAGTCCACGATGCGATCGAGACCCTGCGAGTGACCGATGTTGCCCATGGCGAGAATGCGCGGCCTCGCCGGCGCCCCATCAGGGTCGATGGGCTGAGATGCCTGTCGACTGGAGGGATTGAAGATGCGGACGATTTTCTCTTCCCGCACACCCTTGGCAAGCAGGTTCTGACGAAACGCCTCCGAGATGACCACCACGCGGCTGGCCGAGTCGTAGGCCATGCGCTCAAAGCTCTGTGCCGCCTTCAGCACCGGACCATCCTCGATCAGTCCCGTGGTGGCCGCGCCATCGGTCACGATGTCCTGCAGCCACATGACCCACGGGGTACGGCGCATTCGTGAAAAAGCCATCGCGGGAGCTAGAGCGGGAAAGCAGGGTGTGACGGCGACGATCGCATCCGCAGCGGGAAGGAACGGCACAGCAAGTGCCTGCATCAGCGCGAAGCTGACCTCCTGCCTGACTCGCTCGGCGCCGCTCTCCCGCCCGATCCACAGCGGCAGGCGCAGGATGGGAATGCCGTCGCGACTTTCCCGATATGGGCGAAGCCTCACGCCCCAGCTCGGCTCGGGGTAGTGCGGGTGCGCGGACACGACCAGAACCTCGTGCCCTCGCGCGGACAGCTCCACGGCGACCATTCGGCTGAGCGGGGCGATTCCCTGCGGCTCGGGGTCGTAGTTATAGCTCCAGAGCTGAATCCTCATCGGCAGCGAACCTTATACAGGCCCCCGAGGCGGGGATAAGTCTGTCGCGAGCCCATACGCCCGGACGCAAACCTGGAGTTTGCATGATGCGTTGCCGATAACGACCCATGTCAGCCCATCGGACACCTTTTGCGTATGCTCCTGCGACTAGCTATCGTACGGCCGTGCGCACGGAGTGGCCGGTTGGTCTACTACACGAGCATTGCGGTGTTTGCGACGCCTCGCCGCCTAGACTACGAGCGGCAGTTCGTTCCTGAGCCTGCGGATGTGGCGAGGAAAGCAACCTAATGGACTCTGAGCAGGCAAACCTAAGCATTGAGCAGGTACTGGGCGTCCTGCGTCGCCGCGCGCCCTGGATCCTGCTTTGCTGCCTTCTCGTCGCAGGCGCGGCCTTCGGGTTCTCCAGGCACCAGACGAAGAAGTACACGGCGACGGCCTCGCTTGTCTTCAACAACAACCAGCTTGGCCAGCAGGTCGCCGGGCTCCCGGTGGCGAACAGCAACAACCAGCAGGCTCAGCAGAGCACAAACGTCAAGCTCGTCCAGCTTGGGGACATGGCAGCAAAGACCGCAAGCCTGCTCGGGCAGGGCCTGACCAAAGAAAAGGTCAGTACCGACTTGAGCGTGAGCGCGCAGGGCGAATCGAACATCGTCAACGTTGCCGCCACTGCGATCACCCCAGCGCTCGCGGCCGACATCGCGAACACCTACACCAGCCAGTTCGTCTCCGAGCAGCAGCGCAGCAACCACGCTTACTATGCCGCTGCCCTGGCACTCGTAAACAAGCAGCTGGCGGTGCTCTCCCCGAGAGAACGGGCCGGTACTGCCGGACTTGCCCTCCAAGACCGCGCTCAATCGCTGGGAGTGCTCGCCGAACTGCGTAACGGCAACGTCGAAGTCGCGCAGGCGGCGACGATCCCGACGTCGCCGTCCTCGCCGAAGACGTCAAGAAACACGATCCTAGGTGCGATGCTGGGTCTGCTGCTCGGCTTGGGCTTGGCCTTTTTGCTCGAGCGCCTCGACCGGCGGATCAGGGAGCCGAAGGACCTGGAGGCGATCTACGGCCTGCCCCTGCTGGGGGTCGTCCCCGAGAGCTCAGCGCTGTCGCGTTCCGCGCGGGGCGGCAAGAACGCCGGGACGGTCCTGCCCGCGGGCGAGTCCGAGGCCTTCCACCTGATCCGCGCACACCTGCGCTACTTCAACGTCGATCGCGAGCTGCGCACATTGCTGGTCGCCTCGGCCGCACCCGGTGACGGCAAGACGACGATCGCGCGTCACCTGACGGCGGCGGCGGCGAGGATGGGCTCGCGGGTGCTGCTGATCGAGGCCGACCTGCGGCGTCCGACGCTCGCGCGCCAGCTCGATGCCCATTCCGGGCCGGGCTTGGCGGACGTGCTGATCGGCGCCGTGCCGCTGAACGAGGCGATCCAGCTGATCGACCTGGGGGCGACGTCGGGCGACAATGCGAGGGGCAAGACGCTCGATGTGCTCGTCGCCGGCGCCGTGCTGCCACCCAACCCCGGGGAGCTGGTCGAGAGCCATGCGATGGAGGCCCTGCTCGAGCGGGCCATGCTCTCATATGACCTGATCGTGATCGACACCCCACCGCTGACGGCGGTCTCCGACGCCTTTCCGCTGCTGCGCAAGGTCGACGGCGTCATCATCGTGGGCCGCGTGGGACGCAACCGCCGCGATATCGCCGATCGTCTGCACGAAACCCTGACCGGCGCGGGCGCTCCGCTGCTGGGAGTGATCGCCAACGGCTTCAAGGCGCGCCGGAACGCCCCCTACTCCTACGCCTACGACTACGCTCCGCCCGGAGCCGCGCCACCCGCATCCACCGCGCCGGCGTCATCCAACGGCGCCGTCTCAGCCGACGAGCCCGTACCCACGGGCAAGCGCTGAGCTGCGCCCGGGCGCCGGAACGCCGCGTCTGCCGACGCTCACACCCAGGCGTCCGATATCGCCCGGATGCGGGGCCGGACGCCCCGCGCCCGCGCCCGTCGCAGTCTCCCGGCCTGCGCGGATGCGACCCAAAACACCCGCTTCAATGCTTGCCGATACGCATCCGTACGTGCCTCGCGCCGCGTTCATCGTCTGAACGCCGGACTAGCCGACCGGCCGATTGCCGCGAGCCGCGCACGCGGATACGGTTGTCGGATGTCCACTCATCGCGCACCGTCTGCACGTACGCCTCATTCCCCCACGAGCGAATTGCGGCGCCTGCGCGTCGCGATCGTGGCGCTCTCGCTGTGCCTGCTGGCGCCCAGCGCCGCCGCTGCGAGCGAACCGGCGTACACCCCCGCGCCGGGCTCTCCGCTCTCCTCGTCAGCCAACGGAGGATCGGGTCTGGCGTTCAGCCCCAGCGGCGGACTGCTCGCCGACGGGACCGCCATCTTCTCGGTGGGCGCATCAGGCGCGCTGACCCCGGTCGGCGGCGCCCCGCCCGATCCCTCGGCTTACGCGGTGGCGTTCAGCCCTGACGGAACGCTCCTGGCCGCTCCGAACGAAGGCAGCCACACGATCTCGATGTTCTCGGTCGGCTCGTCAGGCGCCCTGACGGCCGCGCCCGGCTCTCCGTTCACGCTCGGCGCGCAGCCGGCGTCGGTCGCTTTCAGCCCCAGCGGGCAGTTGCTGCAGGTGAGCGCCGGCGGATCTCTTTACATGTTCTCGGTGAGCGCCTCGGGCGCCCTGACCCCGGCCGCGGGCTCCCCCTACAGCGTCACAGGCGCAGGCCACGCGGCGTTCAATCCCGCGGGCAGCCTGCTCGCGGTACCGGACTCCGCCGGGGTGAGCATGTTCTCGGTCAGCGCCTCCGGTGCGCTCACAGCGGCGACCGGATCGCCGTTCGGCGCCTCCGGTGGGCCGGGCGAAAGCGCGGTGTTCAGTGGTGGCGGGACCGTTCTCAACGTGGCCGGATTCGGCGGCAAAGGCGAGCTGCTGAGCACGTACTCGGTGGCCTCATCGGGCGTGCTGACGCCGATCGGCAGCGGCGAAATCCAGGCCACTCCCACGGTGGCCTCGTTCAGCCCGGCCGGCGGCCTGGTCGCGACGACCGGATACGACAACTCGGCCGTGCATCTGCACTCCATAGGCGCCTCCGGCGCGCTCGCCGAAGTCCAGTCGCTCGTGAACCCCGACCCCGTGACGAGCATCGCCATCAGCGCAAGCGGCCTGATCGCCACCGAAGGCCTCTACCGGGGACCCGTCGCAGTCTTCGTGCCCTCGTCCACGTCCAGCGGCACGAGCTGGGCGGGCGCCTTCGGCAGCGAAGGCTATGACCTGGCCGGATGGGGCGGCTCCAGCGACGTAAGCGATCTTCCCGGCGCGTCGGTGAGCCTGGTGCATGGCAGCCGCGTCCTATATGCCGCGAGCACGAGCGACACACGCGCGCTGACGAGCCCGACCGGCTCGACGCGCACCGCGGCGGCCTACTACGACCCCAAGCAACTGGAAGTCAAGCTCACCTTCACCCACGCCTATACCGGCAACCTGCGCCTGTACGCCGTGTACTGGGCCAAGGGAGGGTCCAAAGAATTCGAGTCCGTCAAAGTCGGCGCCAGCTCGGTCACCTTCTCCAACAACCCCGACATGGGCAGTCAGGGCTTCAACAACGGCCAGTGGGCGATCTTCCCGATAAGTGTCCCGGCGGGCGGCAGCGTGACGATCACGGTCAACGGGGAAAGCTGGCCCAGCGGCGCCATGCTCTCGGGAATCTTCCTCGGCGACGCCGGCGCTCCCCCCGGCGGCCCCACGGTGGCCACTGCCCCGCAGGGCAACTGGGTCGGCACGTACGGCTCGGCGGGCTATGACCTGGGTGCGTGGGGCGCCACGAGCGACCTCACCTCCATCCCGAGCGCCACGGTGAGCCTGACGCAGGGCAACCGCTACGTATGGGCCTCCTCGACCAGCGACGTCCGCGCGCTGGAGAGCCCCGACGGCCTGACCCGCAAGGCGGCCACCTGGTTTGCGGGCAGCCAGCTGCGGCTGGCGCTGGCATTCCACGCGGCCTACACCGGCAACCTGCACCTGTACGTGGTGGATTGGGACTCCCATGCGCGGCGGGAGACGATCGCGGTGGGCGCTCAGACCGTCACGCTGTCGGGCGATTTCAATCAGGGCACGTGGGTAACGGTCCCGATCTCGGTTGCGGCCGGGGAAACGGTGCCGATCGTCGTCACCCGCACCGCCGGCGCCAACGCCGTGCTGTCGGGCATCTTCCTGGGCTGAGGCCCTCGCTCTGGGGTGACCGGTGGGCGGTCCTGTCGCCGGTTCCTCGCGCTCTCTCGCCGGCCCTCCGGCTCCCACTGCCTATGCGCGCACGCCAGCGTGATCCCAGCGGTGACATCGGATACGTGTATCATTTTCCCAGCGGGTCTCTTTCGGCTTTGACACATGCCTTGAGTTCCGCGACAGCCAGCCAGGTAGCAGCCAGCACGGATGCCAGCCACCTACCCTCTTTCCCACCCGCGCACATCCACGGCCAAGACGGCTCCGCCTGCGGGCAACGCCGGCGCTTCACCGCGGACAGAACGCAGTTCCAATGTCAAATGGCAGGGATCGAGGATGACGCGCGACCGCCGCTGGGAGACGCTTGGACAGGTCGGGGCCACGGTCTGGTTCACGGGCCTGCCCGGGGCCGGCAAGTCGACGATCGCCACGATCGTCGAGGAGCGGCTGATCGCCGCCGGGCGCGCTGCCTTTCTGCTCGACGGCGACAACCTTCGCCACGGCCTCAACGGCGATCTCGGGTTCGACGAGGCCGCGCGCTCGGAGAACGTCCGCCGCACCGGGCACGTCGCGAGGCTGCTCGCGGAGTCGGGCACGATCTCGCTGGTCAGCCTGGTCAGTCCCTACGCCTGTGACCGGGAGGCCGCCGCCGCGCTGCACGCCGACGACGGGCTGTGCTTTCTCGAGATCTTCGTCGATGCTCCGCTCGCGGTCTGCGAGCAGCGCGACCCCAAGGGCCTGTACGCGCGCGCCCGGGCCGGCGAGCTTTCAGACCTCACGGGGATCGGCTCGCCCTACGAGCCGCCCTGCCGTCCCGACCTGGTGCTGCGCTCGGGTGAGCAGAGCGTTGAGGTTGCGGTCGCGCAGGTGATGGGACTGCTCGTCGCGCACCTCCCGACCTGACCCTCGGGCCGGCACACGCGGGCGCGTTCACAAGCTTGAACGCACACGCACCGGCTGGACTATTGCCCGATCTCGATGTGCCGTCGAGACTTGTGCAGTCCTTCGCGATGGTGCACAAGCTCAAAAAGTCAGAGGGTTGGTCCATGCGTAATCGGGTTCGTGCGCCGGTGCTCGCCGTGCTGTCGGCGGCTGCGCTCATACCCCCGGCCGCGGCCGGCGCCAGCACCGTAGGCCCCCCCAGTCTGGCGAGCGCCCCTCAGGGCAGCTGGGTCGGCACGTATGGTCACAACGGCTATGACCTGGCGGGCTGGGCCGGGTCCAGCGATGTCTCAGACATACCCGGCGCGGCTCTGAGCCTGGCTCAGGGTGGCCGTTATGTGTGGGCTTCCTCGACGAGTGATGTGCGTGCGTTGCAGAGCCCGGATAGGTTGACGCGTGAGGCAGCCGCTTACTATGGGGCGCAGCAGTTGCGGCTGTCGCTGACGTTCAGCTCGGCTTACACCGGCAACTTGCATTTGTATGCGCTTGATTGGGATTCTCATGCGCGGCGGGAGACGATCGCGGTGGGCGCTCAGACCGCGACCCTGTCCGGTGATTTCAGTCAGGGTGCGTGGGTGACGTTCCCGATCTCGGTGGCCGCGGGGGAAACGATCTCGATCGTCGTCACCCGCACGGCCGGCGCCAACGCCGTGCTGTCGGGCGTCTTCCTCGGCGATGGGCCGCCCGCGATCGAAGCGACCAGCGCTCCGCAGGGCAACTGGATGGGCACGTACGGCTCCGCGGGCTATGACCTGGGCGCCTGGAGCGGCGCCAGCGACCTCGCTTCCGTTCCGGGCGCGGCTCTGAGCCTGACTCAGGGTGGCCGTTATATATGGGCTGCGCTCGACGGGTGATGTGCGTGCGCTGCAGAGCCCGGATAGGTTGACGCGTGAGGCAGCCACCTACTATGGCGCGCAAGCAGTTGCGGCTGTCGCTGACGTTCAGCTCGGCTTACACCGGCAACTTGCATTTGTATGCGCTTGATTGGGATTCTCATGCGCGGCGGGAGACGATCGCGGTGGGCGCTCAGACCGCGACCCTGTCCGAGCGACTTCAGTCAGGGTGCGTGGGTGACGTTCCCGGTCTCGGTGGCCGCTGGGGAAACGATCTCGATCGTCGTCACCCGCACGGCCGGCGCCAACGCCGTGCTGTCGGGCGTCTTCCTCGGCGACGCCGGGCCGCCCCCGGCCCCCCGGTGGCAAACGCTCAGGGAACGCTGATCCCGCTGTATGACAACGGCAATCCCGCCAACTGGGCGGAGGCGTGCTCGCAGACCAACGGCTCGGGCGGCGGCTCGTGGATCATCGCCGACGTCGCCGAAGGAGCAGGGCCGGGAAGCGCCAGCGTGCCCGCGTGGGCGAGCGTGATCGACAACTGCTACTCCTACGGTCGCGCCTCGGTCATCGGCTACGTGTGGACCGACTACGGCGAGGGCGGTCAGGCCAGCATCGCCGGCATCGAGAGCCAGATCGACGCCTGGTACTCGTACTACCCGGGCGCCATCGCGGGGATCTTCTTCGACGGCGTCTCAGACGAAGTCCCCGGGACGACCATGAGCAACCAGAGCTTCTACCAGACGCTCGCCTCCTACGTGCACACCCATGAGGGCCCCGGCAACGAGGTCGTATACAACTTCGGCGCCAACCCCGGCTCGGGCTGGATGTTCAACGGCGGCGCCGCCAACAGGACGCGAACATCGCCGTGACCTTCGAGGGGTCCTACAACACGCCCGGCGAAGACCCTTACACCTCCTGGACGCAGGCCGCCTGGGAGGCGGGCTACCCGGCCCACGACTTCGCGGCGCTCGATCTACAACGCGCCCGACGAAGCCGCCACGCCGCAGCCCGCTTCGGCGTGCGGCTCTCTGGCCAAGCAGAACATCGGCTATGCCTACGTCGGCACGTGGTATGCCGAGCTGCCGCCCTACTTCGGCGGCTTTCTGACGGACTCGTTCAGCGGCGGCTGCTGAACGAGTCCGTGGCGGCCCGCGAGGCGCGCGTAGCTCCTTGCAGTAGCTCATTCCGCACGTCGCAACCGGGTTGTGTGCGCAAGCGCACACAACCCGCTGTGCGCACATAAAACAATGTGCGCATTCCAACGATAACCCGGCATCTCACGAAACAGACGCCGGGGGAGTTCTATCGCCGATGATCGTCCTTCGGTACGACCGCTCATGAGCGCGCTGGCTCGATTCGTCCTGCGCCATCCGCGCAAGATCATCGGGTTCTGGGTCGTCCTGCTCCTGCTCAGCGGGGTGGGGGCGACGCGGTTGAGCGACCGTGTGCAGAACGGTGGATACGCCGCCTCGGGCTCACAGGCCATACGAGCGGCCGAACTCGGAGAACATCAGTTTGGTGCGACCTCCGAACCGCAGGCCTACCTGTCGGTGCTCGCGCCGCACGGATCGCGGGGGCTGAGCTCCGGTGAAGGTTCTCGCGAAGTCCTCCTGGCGGCCAATGCACTGCGCGGTGTGGCGGGCGTCAAGGCGGTCGGCGCGCCCGTGATCTCCGCGGACGGCCGCGCTGCGCTGATGCCGGTGACGTTCGCCGGCAGCTACGGATACGCCCAGACCCGTGTGTCCGACGTCGAAGCGGCGCTCGCCCACGCCCGGCTGGACTCTGCGACGGCACGGCTGATCGGTCAGGTCGGCATCTACCAGCGCTACATGGTGAACTCCAAGAAGAGCCTTTCGACCTCCTCGTTGATCTCGTTCCCCGTGACGCTCGTGATTCTGCTCGTCGCGTTTCTGTCGGTCGTCGCCGCGCTGCTGCCACTGGGTCTCGCGGCCGTGTGCGTAGGCGTGACCTTCGGGTTTCTGTATCTGCTCACCTACGTGGTCCAGTTGAGCGTGTTCGTCGAGGACACCGTCCTCATTCTCGGGCTGGGGCTCAGCATCGACTTCTCGCTGTTCATGGTCACGCGCGTGCGCGAGTCGCTGGCGCGCGAGGGCGCGACGATGGAGCAGGCGATCACCGAGGCGCTGCAGACCACCGGCCGGGCGATCACGGTCTCCGGGCTGACGGTCGCCACGGCGCTCGCCGGCCTGTACGTCACGGGGCTCGGAGTGTTCTCCTCGCTGGCCACCGGTGCGATCGGCGCGGCGCTGATCGCGGTCTCGGCCGCGCTGACGATGACACCCGCCGCGCTCGTGCTGCTCGACGGGCGGCTCGATCGCTTTTCCATCCCGATGGCGGTCAACGCCGCCCAGAACGGCTCCTTCTGGCGCCGGCTCGCCGACTTCGTCGTGCGCTGGCGCGTCGCCGTCGTCGCGACGATCGTGCCGATCATGCTCGTGCTGTCGATCCCGATCGCGGGGATGCACATCACGCTGAAGTCGCTCAGCGTGCTGCCCAGCTCAGACCCGGTGCGCGCGGCCACCGCCCAGGTCTCCGAGCACCTCCCGCCGGGCGCCGGAACCCCCGCAATCATCGTGGCCCACGCCTCGCCGGCGAGGCTGAGGCAGATCGTCGGCGCCCAGCCGGGTGTCGTGCAGGTCGGTCCGGCCGAACGCGGAGCGCACGGATGGGTGCGCGTGTCCGCCACGCTCGACTCCTACTCAGACGGCACACGCGCGGATCGAATCGTCGAAGATCTGCGCTCCTCGCTGCACCGGGCGTACGGCTCGCGGGCCGTGGTGGGCGGCGCGACCGCGGTGGGGCTCGACCTGATCCAGCGCATCAACGAACGCACGCCGTGGGTCGTGCTGGTGGTGCTGCTCGCCGAGATCCTCGTCCTGACGCTGATCTTCGCCGCGCCGCTGATCGCGCTCAAGGCCGCGCTCACGACGCTCCTGTCGGTGTCGGCGGCGCTCGGCGTGATGACCTTCTTCTTCCGCTCCACCGGGGACATCGGCTACTTCGTTCCGCTGTTCCTGTTCGCCACGATCTTCGGGCTGTCGACCGACTACGAGGTGTTCCTGCTCTCACGCGTGCGCGAGCACCATCGCGAAGGCGAATCCAACACCGCCAGCCTCAAGCGCGCGCTGATCGGCTCCTCCCGCTCGATCACGCTCGCGGGGATCACGATGGGTGTGGTCTTCTTCTCGTTCGCAGTCTCGCCGCTCGTGCCATTTCAGGAGCTGGGCGTCGGCATGGGCCTGGCGATCGTGCTCGACGTGACCGTCGTTCGCGGGCTGCTCGTGCCCGCGACGGTCGCGCTGCTGGGGGAGGCGAACTGGTGGAGGCCGCGATGGGTGACTCGGGCGGCTGAGCCCGGCGAGAAGCTGATCAGGGCTTGACAGACGCCGGATGGCGAAGTCCTTGGCCGTCGTGACTACCTGTCGTCACGACGGCCAAGGCAACCTCACCGCGACTTAACTCGCCAACCGGGTATATAGCTGGTATGCACACACACCCTCATACGCGCTCTCGCCACCCTCGCGCCATGCTGCGCCTGCCCGCCGTCCTGCTCACGCTGATCGCCGGCGTCCTCATCCTGCCCGCCTCTGGCGCTCTGGCCGCCTCCTCCGCGCCGATCGACACGACCCTCGGCTCCTCCAACGTGACCTTCTCCTCGGCGATCCTCTATGGCGAGGTCGACGCGCACGGGCTGGCCACCAACTACGTCTTTCAGTACGGCACCACCCGAGGCTACGGAGGGCAGACGCCCCTCGCCCCGGCCGGCAACGGGACGATCTCGATCAGGCTCAGCCAGGCCGTTCTGGGCCTGCAGCCCGCCACGACCTACCACTACCGGATCGTCGCGGTCAACTCCGCGGGCACGACCAACGGTGGGGACCGCACGTTCAAAACGGCCAACGTGCCGCTGTCGGTGCAGATCACCGGTGTGCCCAACCCGGTCGCGTTCGGCAACCCGTTCCTCGTCGAGGGCCACCTGTCCGGAACCGGCGCGACCAATCACGAGGTCGTGCTGCAGGCGAACCCGTTTCCCTACCTCGGTGGCTTTCGCAACGTCGGCAACCCCGAGATCACGAACTCCGCCGGAGCCTTCTCGTTCCCGTTCCTGGGTCTGCTCGAAAACGCCCAGCTGCGCGTCGTCACCGTCGGTGGCTCGATCGTCACCAGCCCGGTGGTGGTCGAGAACGTCGCCGTGCGCGTGAGCTTTCATGCGCGCCGCACCCGCCGTCACGGGTTCGTGCGCCTGTACGGGGCGGTCGCGCCGGCAGAGGTCGGGGCGCTGGTCGGCTTCCAGCTGCTGCAGCCGGGCGGGTCGGTCAACGAGGGCGGCACGGTCGTCAAAGCCGCCACCGCGACCGTCTCGCAGTTCAGCCGCATCGTGCGTGTTCGCCATCCCGGCCTGTACCGTGCGCTAGTCAAGGTCTCCGACGGCGCGCACGTCTCGAACTACAGCGAGCCGATCCTGGTTCGCTAGGCACTGCGCCGGTTCTGGTAGGCGCTGCGGCGGTTCTCTTTCGCGGCGCGCCGCCGGCCGGTGAAGATATTCAGGCCGAACCGTCGGAAATACCGGTCCGCGTTCGTATTAAGAGATAGGGATCGAGGTTGCCGGCCATCGCGGCGGACCCGCGAAACATGGTCGACACCATCCCAGGCCAGGGCGGGCCGAGACAGAGCAGGGAGGCGTAATGAGCGAGAGGGAACGCGTCATGCGCTCGGCGGTCAGGCCGCGCCGATACGTTGCAGGGCACTGGCTTCTGCTCCTGAAGCCGGCTTTGCGCTACAGCGCCAGTCGCGACGCCTTCGTGCTGCGCGCCATCGGCAACTCGACCGGTCCCGTGCTGCGTCCCGACCGCCGCCGCCGCCAGTCCCGGTCGCCGTTCGAGGGGGTCGACCGCCGCGCGCGGACAGCCGAGGGCCTACCCCAGTAGCAGCCGCAGACCAATCGCGCAGGCATCGCGCAGGCCGCGTCAGGGCTAACGACGCTCAGCCATCCAGCGAGCGCTGCAGCTGCTCCAGCACCCTGACCACGCGCAGGCCGCTGTGCCCGTCCGAGCGCGGCGTCTGGCCGGTGCGAACGCACTCGACGAAGTGCTCGCACTCCAGCCGCAGCGGCTCGCCGTTGCCGACGCGCGGGGAGAAGATGTCGCCCGAGCGGGCGATGTACTCGCCCCACGAGCGCGAGTCCTCGTCAAAGCCCTTGTCGTACACCGTCAGCTTGCCCTCGATCTGCATGTCGTCGAACGTCGCCATCCGCTTGGCGCCCACCACCGTCAGCCGGCGCTCCTTGTGGGGATCGAGCCAGGACAGATGCAGATGCGCAACCGCGCCCGAGGGAAAGCGCAGGTAGCAGAACACTACGTCCTCGACCCCCTCGCGCACATAGGAGGAGCCGTGTGCGAGGCACTCGACCGGTTCCTCGCCGATCAGCGCCAGCACGACCGACACGTCGTGCGCGCCCAGGCTCCACAGCGCGTTCTCGTCGGCGCGCAGCTTGCCCAGGTTCAGGCGGTTGCCATACACGTAATACAGATCCCCCAGCTCGCCTCCGTCGAGCAGCTCCTTCAGGCGGCGCACCGCCGGGTGGTACTCGAGCAGATGGCCGACCATCAGTGTCTTGCCGGCCCGCTCGGCCGCGTCCACCGCTCGCTGCGCGTCGGCGGCGGACGTCGCCAGCGGCTTCTCCACGAAGCAGTGCTTGCCCGCGCTCGAGACCCGCTCCGACAGCTCGGCGTGCGTCGGCACGGGCGTGGCCAGCGCGACCGCGTCGAGCTCGGGATCGTCCAGCAGGTCCTGCAGGCTCGCGGTGGCACGCGCGCCCGGGAACGCCCTGGCCAGCTTCCCGCGGGCCGCCTCCGAGGCGTCGCACAACCATGCCAGCTCGCAGCCTGCGATCGCGGCGAAGTTGCGCGCGAGGTTCGGGCCCCAGTACCCGAGTCCCGCAACCCCCACACGCACCGGCTGCTCGGCGCTCACCGGCTCCTGGGTGCTCACAACGCCCCGATCGCCGCGACGCAGCGCTCCGCCGCATGACCGTCGCCGTAGGGATTAAGTGCCCGCCCACCCCGCTGCGCCGGCGGTGTGCCTGCGAGCGCGGCCAGAGCCGCCTCCCGATCGAGGTCCACGAGCGTGTTCCAGCCGGCCTCGACCGTCTCGACCCACTCGGTGTTCGCTCGCAGGGTCACGCAGGGCACCCCGGCAAGATATGCCTCCTTCTGGACGCCCCCCGAGTCGGTCACGACCGCCCGGGCCTGACACAGCAGCGCGCTGAGCTCCACATACCCGAGCGGCTCGGTCAGCGTCATACCGTCCGTGTGCGCCAGCTCGTCCAGCAGGCCGGCATCCTGCAGGCGCGCGCGCGTGCGCGGATGCACCGGCAGCACGACCGGCCCCGGCAGCGCCTGCAGCAGCCTCACCAGCATGCCCAGCCGCGCCGGGTCATCGACGTTTCCTGCGCGATGGGCCGTGCACAGCAGGTACCCGCCCGGCTGCACCCCGTACCTGCTCAGCGTCTGTGTGTCGGCGCGCGCTCCCGGCTGGCGGCGCAGCGCGACGTCGACCATCACGTCGCCCACGACCTCGATCCTGCCGGTGGCCGACTCCGCCTGGAGGTTGGCGGCCGCCGTGTCCGACGGGCACAGCAGCAGCTTGCTCAGATGGTCGGTCAGCACGCGGTTGAGCTCCTCCGGCATCGTCTGATCGAACGAGCGCATCCCCGCCTCGACGTGCACGACCGGGATCTGCGCCTGGGCCGCCGCGAGGCCGCCCGCGAGCGTCGAATTGGTGTCGCCGTACACCAGCACGGCGTCTGGCTCGCACTCCGCCAGCAGCGGCTCGAGCGCCGCCAGCATGCGCGCCGTCTGGGAGGTGTTCGTCCCGCCGCCGATCCCCAGCTCCCGCTCGGGCTTGACGAGCCCCAGCTCGGTGAAGAACACCTTCGACAGCGCATCGTCGTAGTGCTGGCCGGTGTGCACCAGCACCTCCTCGTGCTGCTCTCTGAGCAGTCCTGATACGGCTGCGGCCTTGATGAATTGAGGTCTATTGCCGACGACGGTGAGGATCTTCACGGGCGCAGCCTAATGCACCCGGATATGACCGATATGCACATGGCCTTCACTATGGCGGCGGTGGTAGGGCGGGCTTGCCGGCGCTGCTCATTGCTCGGTCGAGCTGGGCGACCACATCGCGATGCAGAGTCTCCTCGCCATCCTCGCCCTTGAATTGGGAGAGTCGAGTGCTGATGGCCTTCTTGAGGGTGCGCATAATCTGCGGTTGCTCATCGGGCTCCTCGAGCGTCCCTCGCGCGGCGACCCAGAGGTGCTCAAAGCTCAGACCACTGTCGGCGGCGATGAGTTCATAGTCGATGTCATAGTGGAGGATGGGCAGACGGTGTTGGTGAGCAAGGGCGCTGATGAGGAAGTCAGTGGGAGGGCGGCGGTGGTGGTGGGGGCCCAACGCGGCCATCGTCTGCTGAGCACGATATGCAAGGCGCCAGGTCTCCTCTTCGACGGAGAGATAGCGCATGCCCGCCGTGAGCTCTTCCAACAACTCGTCGCCGGCCTCCCTTGCGTCGCGTGCCGACACGACTGCCTCCAGCACGAACGGTGGGCTGCTGACCACGAGGTTCCGCTGCAGGGCATCGGCCCAGAGCGGTGCGACTGCGGGATGGGATGTGCGCGCGTAGGCGGAGTTATCGATCAGGTGAGGCCGACCGCCGAGCGACGGGGCGGGACTCGCGTCAATCATTGAGCAGGTTGCGCTGCCAAGCCTGCTCGTGAGCCCACTGCGCGGTATCGATGTCGACGCCGGGCGCCGTCAGAGTGCGGGCAAGGAGGCGTTGACGTAGGGCCGCGCGATGATCTTCATCGGCCTGCCGGCCCTGGTGCTCTTCGACCAGTCGCTCGGCGCCGAGGACAACCAACTGCTTGAGGTCGAGTGTCTCGCCGATGGCGCGTACGTGCGAGAGGGCTTCAGCGACCTCGTGGGTTTCGGTGATGGTGTGACGTCGCAGCTTGGTTGGCACGCTATCTAGTGTAGCACTTGGTGCCGCACTAGATAGCGGTCTCTTGGGGCGCTATGCCGCCGCGCCCACCACGGATGTCGACCAGTCGATCACCGACGTCGGCCGCACGACATGGCGCTGCAACCCCAGCTCCTTGGGCTCGCACCCGAGCGCGAGGCCGACCAGCTGGGGCAGATGCAGTACCGGCATGTTCAGCTCGCGCCCGACCGTCGTTTCCGCGGCCGGCTGCTGCAGGTCGAGGTTCAGGTGGCACAGCGGGCACGGCGTCACCAGGCAGTCGGCCTCGGCATCGACGGCGTCGCCGAGGTGCCGTCCGGCCTGCTTGAGCGAGGCCTGCTTGTTCATCGTCACGATCGGAAACCCGCAGCACTTGCGCATGCCCGCGTACTCGATTACCGTTCCCCCTAGAGTCTCGATCACCCGCTCCAGGTAATGGTCGCGCGGGTGCTCTGCGTCGATGCCCAGGCGTGCGCGCGGGCGCACGATGTAACAGCCGTAGAACGGCCCCACTTTGAGGTTTGTCAGCGGGCGCTCGACGCGCGCGGCGAGGTTGTCCAGGCCGATCTCCTCGACCAGCAGCCACAGGAAGTTCTTGTTCGTAAGCCCCTTCTCGTAGGTCAGGCCCTCGCCGGCGAGCGTCTCGTTGACGTGCGCGCGATACTCGGCGTTGGCATCCAATCGCTCCTGGCACTCGCCCTGCGCGCCCTGGCAGGTCGAGCAGATGTTCATCATCAGCTCCGCGCCCTCCACCTGCTGGGCGAGCGCGAATGTGCGCGCGTTGAGCGTGTCCGCCAGCTCCTGATTGTGCTCGGCGATCACTCCGCAGCCGCTGCAGTTGGCACGATCGAGCTCGACCAGCTCGATGTCCAGCAGCGGCGCCACGCGCGCCATCGAGCCGTGCAGCTCCGGTGTGAACCCGCGGCTGACGCACCCGGGCCAGTAGGCGACCTTCATGCTATTGCGCTCCCTTCGCTTGGGCGGGCGGCGCCGGCGGACCATCCGTCGATGTCGTCGTGTCTGCAGCGCCGCCATCCGCCGGGTCGCCGTCCGCCGCTACACCGGCGGTAACCGCCTCGCCTTCGTCTTCGTCATAGCCGGTCACGTACAGGTTCAGCTCATACCGCTGCGGGCGGCTCTCAACCTTGTCGTAGATCGCCTGCACCGCATTCAGATCGGCCTTGGGGATCTTGTGACCGAAGATCGCGATCTTGGGGTTGACTTTGCGCCGCAGCACGCCCTTGATGACGGTCGGCAGCGAGCTCAGCAGCTCTTTGCCCGCGGCCGGATGAAACTTGCCGAACCACGAGTTCCCGCCGTAGGAGCGCGGGATGATCTCGGCCTCGTGCAGCAGCCCGTAGTCACGGATCAACGTCGTCAGCGCCGCCTCGTGGCGCTCGCCGTTGTTGCGGTCCACGATGTGCTGATCCGATCCGGCGATCCGGCGCAGGCGCATGATCTGGCCCATCGGGTTGACACCCTTGGGGCAGGCCTCGACGCACTTGAAGCAGTGCGTGCAGTCGTAGATCCCCTGCGGGTCTTCGGCCAGGTCGCGCAGGCGGATGTCCTGCTGGTCGTCGCGCGGATCGCCGACGAAGCGATACGCCTTGGCGAGCGCCGCCGGGCCGATGAAGCCCGGATCGACCTCCATCGCCAGGCAGTCCGACACGCACGCTCCGCACTGGATGCAGGCCATCGACTGGGTGATGTCGGCCATGTTCTCGTGCGGGACGATGTACTCGCGCTCGGGCACCGGTTGCTTGGCGATCAGCCACGGCGTGACCCGCTGGACCTTCTTCCAATGCACCGCGTCCATGTCCACGATCAGGTCCTTGATCACCGGCATGTTGCCCATCGGCTCGATCTCGATCACGCCGTCCTTTGCGCTCTCGCGGGCATGGTCCAGATGCGTGTGGCAGGCCAGCCCCGGTTCGCCGTTGATGCGCACCCCGCACGATCCGCAGATGGCGGCGCGACAGGAGCAACGAATCCCAATCGACCCGTCGTGCTTGGCCTTGGCCTGCAAGATTCCCTCCAGCACCGAGCGATGGGGCTCCAGCTCGACGGTGTGCTCGTCCCAGTAGGGCGCCTCGCCCGACTCGGGGTCGTAGCGGCGCATGCGCAGCTTGAACGTCTCCGGCGGCTTATGCGTTTCGGCCATGGCGCGTGCGCTCCTCGGTCGGGTACGAGCTGAGATGGGACACAAGACGGGGGGCGGCGTCGGACGGGGCCGCTCGGGAGCGGTCGAGGGTGGGGGGCGAGGGCGCCATCAGTACTTCCTCTCCTCGGGCTGCCACTGGGTGATCGTGACCGGCGAGTAGCTGATTTGAGGCCCGGGCGGGCCATCTCCATTCACGTTCAGGGAGATGTCGATGTGCTTGAGCCACTGCTCGTCGTTGCGCTCGGGGTAATCGGTGCGGAACTGCGCGCCGCGCGACTCGGTGCGCTCGATCGCGCCCACCACGGTCGCCTCGGCGCAGTCGAGCATGTAGCCCAGCTCCAGCGCGCCCAGCACGTCCTGGTTGAACACCGTCCCGCGATCGTCCACGTACGCGCTCTGGGACTCCTCTTTCAGACGCGTCACGACCTCGTGCGCCTGGCGCAGGCCGTCCGCGTCGCGGTAGACCGCGACATGCTGGTTCATCGTGGCGCCGAGCTCCTGCTTGATCTCCGACACGCGCCGCCCGCTCCCGCGCTCGCGCGCGAGGATCGCGTCGATCTCGGCGATGTCCTCGCGCAGCCGCGCGTCGCCGGCGCTGGGCATCGCCATCGTCTGCGCGCGCCTGGCCGCGTGCTCGCCCGCGCGGCGTCCGAAGATGAGCGTGTCCAGCAGCGAGTTCGCGCCGAGGCGGTTGCCGCCGTGCACCGACACGCACGCGACCTCCCCGGCCGCGTACAGGCCCTGCACCGAGGTGGCGCCATGGATGTCGGTCTTGACGCCGCCCATGATGTAGTGCTGTCCCGGGCGGATCATGATCGGCTCGCGCGTGATGTCCACGCCCGCGAAGTCTTTGCCGATGTTCACGATCTCACGCAGCGCCTCCAGCGTGCGCTTGCGCGGGACCTTCGTGATGTCAAGCCAAATGCCCGAGCCGTCGGCGCCCACGCCGCGACCCTCGAGGATCTCGGTCTGCTCGGCGCGTGAGACGACGTCGCGCGAGGCCAGCTCCATCTTGTTGGGCGCGTATTTCTCCATGAACCGCTCGCCCTCTGAGTTCAGCAGCACCGCGCCCTCGCCGCGCGCACCCTCGGTTATCAGCAGCCCGTTCTCGACGAGCGTCGTCGGGTGGTACTGGACCATCTCCATGTCCATCAGCGGCGCGCCGATCCGGTAGGCCTGGGCGATGCCGTCGCCGGTCACGATCAGCGCGTTGGTCGTCGGGCTGTACACCTGGCCCGCGCCGCCGCAGGCGAGGATCACGTTCTTGGCGTGGAAAGTCTCCATCCGTCCTGAGCGCACATCGCGCGCGACCACGCCGCAGCAGTTTCCCGCGCCGTCCTGGACGAGCGAGGTCGTGAACCACTCCTCGTAACGATCGACCGTCTCGTGGTGCTTCATCAGCTGCTCGTACAGCACATGCAGGATCGCCTGGCCGGTGATGTCGGCCACATAGGCGGTGCGCTTCATCGACGCGCCCCCGAACGCGCGCAGATCCAGCTCGCCGCGCTCGTTGCGGTGGAACGTGACACCGATGTGCTCCAGGTGCATGACCTCCTGCGGAGCCTCCGAGCACATGATCTCGATCGCGTCCTGGTCGCCCAGGAAGTCCGAGCCCTTGACCGTGTCATACGCGTGCGAGCGCCAGTCGTCGGCGACGTTGATCGCCGCGTTGATCCCGCCCGCGGCCGCCACCGAGTGCGAGCGCACGGGGTGGACCTTGCTCATGATCGCCACGCTCGCGCCCTCCCGGGCGGCGGCCAGCGCCGCGCGCTGCCCGGCGAGGCCGGCCCCGATGATCAGTACGTCGTGTGCTGGCATGGCTCCCTGCGGTCGATTCGGAGGACGTGGGCGGCCGACGGCGCCCCAGTCCGGGACTCTATAACGAGCGCGCTCCTCGGCAGCGCGCGCCTGTAACGCATGAGATCACCCGTTGCGGCCGGGCGCAGCGCTTTGCGCAGCTGCCCCACGGTCACGACACCCTGCAGCACGCCCTGCTCGTCGACCGCGACCATCGCGCCGAGACGGCCCAGACCCTCGCTGCGCAACAGCGATTCCACCGGCTGGTTCTCGTCGATCCGCACCGGCAGGTCCTCCTCGAGCACGTCCACCACCGGCAGCGCCGGGCCGTCCGGCCTCGATCTCCGCGTCCACACGCTGCTCGCGCACCACTCCCAGGAAGTGGCGTGCCGGGTCGACCACCGCGAACCACGGCCAGCGATAGCGCAGGAAGAACTGCTCCTGGGCGTCGAGCAGGCTCAGCCCGGCGGGGATCGTCACGGGCTCGCGGTCCATGATGTCGGCGACGGTGACGCCCTGGATGCGCTGCCCGAACGTCCCCTGGGCCACGGCGCCGCTCGCCGCCTGGTAGAGGATGAACGCCAGCACCATCGTGAACAGGCCGAACGAGTCGCCGTACGCGAGCCCCGCCAGCCCGAGGGCGCCCAGCGCGTACGCGAACCACTGGCCGGCGCGGCCCGTCCAGCGCGTCGCACGGTTGCGATCGCCCGTGCGCCACCAGATCAAGGCCTGGGCGATCTGCCCGCCGTCGAGCGGAAAGGCGGGGATCAGGTTGAACAGCAGCACGAACACGTTGACGATCGCCACCCAGCTCAGCCATACCAGCGCGGGCGTGGCGCGGATTTCGCCGCTGCCGGTCGCCACTTCGGCGAAGTGCCCTCCCGGAGCGACCAGGGCGGCGGCGATGGCGCAGGCGACGACCACCCCGAGCGTCACCAGCGGACCGGCGATCGCCACCTGCAGCTGCGATCCCGGGGTGCTCGGCAGCTCGCGCATGCGCGTCAGCCCGCCGAACGCCCACAGGTCGATCCCCGCCACCGACAGGCCGTTGCGCCGCGCGACGAGCGCGTGCCCGAGCTCGTGCAGGATCACCGACACGAAAAACGACAGCACGACCGCCACCGCGACCAGGTAGGCGGTCGTCTCCGCACCACCGAGCACTCTGTGGAATTCCGGGGTGAACACGATCACGAACAGGAACAGCACCACGAACCAGCTGACGCCGACGCCGATTCTGATGCCGAACACACGGGCCAGCTGGAAGTTCGTGCGCGGTGCCATGCCCGCAATGTTAGGACTCCCACGTGTTACACCTGTCAGCCGACGTATGTCACACCTGTCAGCGTCAGCCGACAGGCCAGCGGCGTGGCAAGGCGGGGAGGTGCTGACAGAGCCCGTGGAGGGTGGGCGCTATACGGTGGAGGCTCAGGCGACCTGCGGGCGGCCCCGGGCGATGATCGCCTCGAAGTCCGTGCCCGCCGGCAGCGTCCCGTACTCGAGGCCCGCGTCGCCGGCCAGGCGCGCGGCGCAGAACGCGTCCGCCGCCGCGGGCGGGCCGTGGCGCACGAGCAGCGAGCCCTGCAGGCACAGCGCCATGCCTTCGACGACGCGCCGGGCGCGTTCCTCGAGCGTCGAGGGGTCGGCGAACTGGTCCTTCAGCCCGCGCACGCGCTCATCCAGGCGCGCGTCGGCTCCGCTCGCCTGCTCGACCTCGTCGAAGAACACTTCCAGCGAGCGGGGGGAGCGCGTCAGCGCGCGCAGCACGTCGAGGCTCATGACGTTGCCCGATCCCTCCCAGATCGAGGCCAGCGGCGCCTCGCGATACAGCCGCGGCATCCCGGACTCCTCGACGTAGCCGGCGCCGCCGAGGCACTCGAGCGCCTCGAACGCGTGGTTGGGGGCGCGCTTGCACGTCCAGAACTTGCCGACGGCGGTGGCCAGGCGCTTGAACAGCTGCGCGTCGCTCGAGTCCTCGGGTGGGTGGGGACCATATTCGACATCCTCGCGGGCTTCGTCGTAGGCGCGCGCCAGGCGCATCGCCAGCGCCGTCGTGGCCTCGGACTCCAGGCACAGGTCGGCGAGCACGTTGCGCATCAGCGGCTGGTCGATCAGCCGCTTGCCGAACGCGCTGCGGTGGGCGGTGTGGTGCAGCGCCGACACGACACCGGAGCGCATCCCCGCAGCCGCGCCGATCACGCAGTCCAGCCGTGTGTGGCCGACCATCTCGATGATCGTCGGCACGCCGCGTCCGGGCTCGCCGAGCATCCGCGCCCAGGCGCCGTGGAACTCGACCTCGGAGGATGCGTTGGAGTGGTTGCCGAGCTTGTCCTTCAGGCGCTGGATGTGAAACGCGTTGCGGCTGCCGTCGGGCAGGATGCGCGGCAGCAAAAAGCAGGACAGTCCCGTCCTCGGTCTGGGCGAGCACCAGGAAGATGTCGGACATCGGCGCCGAGCAGAACCACTTGTGCCCGACGATCTCGTACTCGGCCCCCGCGCCGCCGCCGTTCAGCGGTGTGGCGACGGTCGTGTTCGCGCGCACGTCCGAGCCGCCCTGCTTCTCGGTCATCGCCATGCCGGCGATCGCCGAGCCCTTCTCCGCGGCGGGGACCAGGCGCGGGTCATATGTGTCGGCGGTGACCAACGGCTCCCACTCGGCCGCCAGCTCGGGGGTGGCGCGCAGCGCGGGGACGACCGCGAAGGTCATCGTGATCGGACAGCAGAAGCCAGCCTCGGCCTGCATCGCGGTCATGTACATCGCCGCCCGCGCGGTGTGTGGGGACGGCTCCTCGCTGGTCCACGGCAGCGAGTGCAGCTCGTGCTCGACCCCCAAGCGCATCAGCTGATGCCAGGCCGGGTGGAACTCGACCTCGTCGATGCGATGGCCGTAGCGGTCGTGCGTGTGCAGCATGGGCTTGTTCTCGTTGGCCTGCCGGCCCCACAGCTGCTGGGGCTCGCCGCCGATCAGCTGGCCCAGCTCGCTCGCGCGCTCCAACGCCCATGAGGCGCCCTCGCGCTCGGTGGCCTCCACCAGGGGGGTGTTGTCGGAGAACACGTCTCGTCCTTGAAGCACGGGGGCCTGGTTGAACACCTCGTGCGTGCGCCACGGGGCACCGCTCTCACCTGTTGCTGCCCTTGGCATCGTGGCCATGGATGACAGTGAAGCAGATGTCACTATCTCACCGCGAGTCCGGCGTCGCCCGTCGTCGGCTCCCGCGAATGCCGGCGGCTGTGGTGAGCGGCGCCAACCGCAAGCCGACGCAGGAACACGCTCTGGCTCACCCACCAAATCCCCCCGCGAGATAGCATCGCCGGCCCGGCGAACCCTCCATCCCCGCAAGGACCGACCCCATGTCCAAGATCAAGGTGCAGCGCCCCGTAGTCGAACTCGACGGCGACGAGATGACGCGCGTCATCTGGTCGTTCATCCGCGACCAGCTGATCCTGCCCTACCTGGACGTCGACCTGCATCGCTACGACCTCTCGATCGAGTCCCGCGATGCGACCCGCGATCAGATCACCGTGCAAGCCGCCGAAGCGATCAAGCGGTATGGGGTTGGCGTCAAGTGCGCGACGATCACCCCCGACGAGGCGCGCGTGGAGGAGTTCGGCCTGCACGAGATGTACCGCTCGCCCAACGGGACGATCCGCAACATTCTCGGCGGGGTGATATTTCGCGAGCCGATCGTGATCTCCAACATCCCGCGCCTGGTGCCCGGCTGGACCAAGCCGATCGTGATCGGCCGTCACGCGTTCGCCGACCAGTACCGCGCGACCGATCTCGTCGTCCCCGGTGAGGGCACGCTCACGCTTACCTACACGCCGAAGGACGGCAGCGAGCCGATCGAGCTGGACGTGTACGACTTTCCGGGTCCGGGCATCGCGATGGCGATGTACAACCTCGACTCCTCGATTCGCGATTTCGCCCGCGCCTCACTGCGGTACGGCCTGGACCATGGCCTGCCGGTGTATCTGTCGACCAAGAACACGATCCTCAAGCGCTACGACGGGCGGTTCAAGGATCTGTTCGCCGAGGTCTACGACGCCGAGTTCCGAACTGACTTCGAGCGTGCGGGGCTCACCTATGAACATCGCCTGATCGACGACATGGTGGCCGCGGCGCTGAAGTGGGAAGGTGGCTACGTGTGGGCCTGCAAGAACTACGACGGCGACGTCCAGTCCGATACGGTCGCGCAGGGGTTCGGCTCGCTCGGGCTGATGACCAGCGTGCTGATGAGCGCCGACGGCAGCACGGTCGAGGCGGAGGCCGCGCACGGCACGGTCACGCGCCACTACCGCATGCACCAGCAGGGCAAGCCCACCTCCACCAACCCGATCGCCTCGATCTTCGCCTGGACGCGCGGCCTTCAGGCGCGGGGGCGGATGGATGACACACCCGCCGTCAGCGAGTTCGCACAGACGCTCGAGCGCGTATGCGTGCAAACCGTCGAATCCGGTCGTATGACCAAGGATCTCGCGCTGCTCGTCGGTCCCGACCAGGAGTGGCAGAGCACACAGGAGTTTCTCGCGTCAATCGACGACAACCTCAAGCAGGAGATGAACCAGTGAGCAATCCAGTACGTGTCACAGTGACCGGCGCCGCCGGTCAGATCGGCTACAGCCTCGTGTTTCGCATCGCCTCCGGGCAGCTGCTCGGACCCGACCAGCCGATCGACCTGCGGCTGCTGGAGATACCGCCCGCGATGGGCGCGCTGGAGGGCGTGGCGATGGAGATCGTGGACTGCGCGTTTCCCCTGCTGTCGGGGCTTGACCTGCACGACGATCCCGGCGACGCGTTCGACGGTGTCGAGATCGCGCTGCTCGTCGGCTCGCGCCCGCGCACGAAGGGCATGGAGCGCGCCGAGCTGCTGAGCGAGAACGGCAAGATCTTCACCGTCCAGGGCCGCGCGCTGAACGAGCATGCCGCCGCTGCGGTGAAGGTGCTGGTCGTCGGCAATCCGGCGAACACCAACTGCCTGATCGCCATGTCCAGCGCACCCGACATCCCGCGCGAGCGGTTCACCTCGATGATGCGCCTCGACCACAACCGCGCCATTGCGCAGCTCGCGGCGAAGGTGCAGGCGCCGGTGAGCGACGTCTCGCACATGGGTGTGTGGGGCAACCACTCGCCAACGATGTACCCCGACCTGTTCCACGCCCAGGTTCGCGGCGAGCAGGCCGCGGCCGTGGTCGACGATCAGGTGTGGATCGAGACCGACTTCCTGCCCAACGTCGGCAAACGCGGCGCGGCGATCATCGAGGCGCGCGGCGCCTCCTCCGCCGCGTCGGCGGCCAGCGCCGCGATCGACCACGTCAGCGACTGGGTCTCCGGCACCGACGGAGGCTGGGTATCGATGGGCATCGCGTCCGACGGCTCCTACGGAATCCCCGAGGGTCTGATCTGTGGGTTCCCGTGCACGTGCTCTGACGGCGAATACACGATCGTGCAGGACCTGCAGCTGGACGAGTTCTCCCGCGCCCGCATCGACGCGTCGGTGGCCGAGCTCGCCGGCGAGCGCGACACTGTCAAGGACCAGGGCCTTATTTGACAGTGAGCGGGCGTCTCGCCGCGCCCACGGGAATCAAAAAGAGGCGCGGCATATGCCGCGCCTCTTTTTGTGACTATGCTGGCCGATCGGAGATCGTGAGACCCCGATCGGCCCTGGTGTCTCCTCGACTGAGGTGATGGTCAAGGGCGACGGATCGTCGTTTCTGGCAAGGAATCAAAGGCCCGCCCACCCGCGTGACGTACTACGTACGCGAGCGACTGAGGACACAGCCAGAAACGACGAGACTAGCCCTTGGGGTGCCAGCCGCGTCCTTGCTTGCTGAGCTTCCCTTCCTGCTCGAGGCCCGGGAGCACGCGGTAGAGGTAGTTCTGCTTGATACCCATCTTCGCCGCGAGCTCGGGGATGGTGATGCCTGGCTGTCCCTGCACAAACGACAGCGCCTGCGCCGCGCGCGTGCCACTGCCTTTGCGACGTCCGGCACGACGTTTTGTCGTGGGGGCTGCCGCAGCGGCTTTGGTGGCGCTCGGCGGGCGTCCCACTTTTTTGGTTTTAGGCCTGCCCACAGGCCTGCCCACTTTTTTGGGCCGACCTGGCCTTTTTTTGGGCCGACCTGGCCTTTTTTTGGCGGGAGCCGCCGCAGCGGCTTTGCTGGCGGAGCCACGCGGGCGTCCAGGTCCACGGCGGCGAGGAGCGGCCGTGGCCGTGGTGGCGGTCGATCCGCCGATTCCGTCCAGTGCCGAAGCGGCGGCCGTGAGGCGGTTGTACTCCTCCACCAGCGGTCCCAACTCATTCAGCCGCGTGGTGATCTCTCGGCGCTTCTCGTCAAGGAAGTCGGTCACGATCCAGTCCTTTTCACTAGTGCGAATGTGCCCATGTCACATCCTTTCCACGTGACCTTACACCATTCCTCCTCAGAAACCTCGTTCACGACAAGCTTAAGCTGGCTCTTAGGGAGTTTGACAACTGCACGAAGTGGACCGGCGGGGGCGAGCCGGGCGCTGCTCAGGGCTCGAGTCGAGTGTGCAAGACAGCCTGGAATGTGGAGTGCTCAGGGCGCCTGAGGTTGGTGGAATGGCGCCTGGGGTTTGTGGATGGCGCCCGGGGTTTGTGGAACCTACTCCAGCTCGGCGCGAAGTCGTTCGAGCGTGTGCTCGGCCTCCCGTTCGGGCATGCCCCCGACGAGCGCTCTGCTGACGATCGCCCCGATCGGTCCGAACGGCGGACGGAATTCGTTACGGTAATCGAAGTGGGTACCGTCGCCCTCGGCTTTCAGCACGTACTCCGTGTGCGCGCGCGAGCGTGCCGGTCCACGCCCCTCCCACACGGCCAGTCTGTAAGGGTCGCACTCGACGAGCTTCCAGCGAATGTCGATGCTCACACCTCGTAGATGGACCTGCTGATCCATCCGGTATCCGATCCGCGCGGGTCCCGAGTCCGCGCGGTTCAGCCTGCGATGGATAGTGACCCAGTCGCCCAGCCTGGCTGGATCCAGGACCATCCTCCACACTCTCTCCGGCGGTGCGTCGATGTGGATGGATACGGTTACCAGGCTCATAGAATTCGACTGACGATCGGCGGGTATGGGAGCGGCTCTGCGGATTTGCGTGGGCCATTACGGCGAGCGTGTGTCGGTAAACCGTACCCGTCGTGCCGTACCTGCTGCGCTCACCGCGCCGCGAGCGGCTCGATTGCCTCCCACTCGCGCAGCGAGCGTTCCACGGCCGAGTCGAATGAGTGCAGATCGACCCCCAGCAGCCTCGCCGCGCGCAGGTGGGCATCGCCGGCCGGGCCGCCGGGCAGCAGGTCGCCCTGCAGGCTCTCCATCAGCGCCGTCACCAGCTCGGGGTCCTCGTCGACGAGCGCCGCGGTGAGAGGCGCCACGAGCGGCGTGGCACTCACACCCAGTCCGATGCTCGGGCGTGACAGCAGCATCAGCTCGGCGATGCGCTGGATCATCTCGCCATAGCTGAGGATGTCGGGTCCGCCCACATCCAGCGAGCTGCCTGCGACGGCGGTCACGGTCGCCGCGGCGGCGAGCATGTCAGTTACATCGCGCGCGTCGATCGGCCGCGTGCGGTAACGGTGCCAGGCGGGCAGTGCGAGCACGCGCATGCGCTCGACGATCCGGACGAGCAGTCGCAGCGAGCGCGAGCGCGCGCCGATCACGATCGACGCGCGCAGTGTGACCGTGTCGGGCACGGCGTCGCGCAGGATGCGCTCGACCGCCTCACGGCTGCTCAGGTGGCGCGATAGCGCCTGGGCGTCGCGCGAGCCTGTGTGCTTGCTCTCACCACGCTTACCCGTACGAGCGACCGGCTGCCGCACCCCGCCCTGCTCGTCCTCGGCCTCGCCGCCGTCGCGCCAGCCGGCGGTCGGCCCTCCGAGGTACACGATCCTCCCCACGCCCGCCGCGGCCGCCGCGGCCGCGAAGCTCTCCGCCGCGATGCGCTCGCGCTCGGGAAATGAAGTGGCCCGCCCGCCCGTGGCGTCGCCCGCGGGCGAGCGCTCCATGGAGTGGATCAGGTAGTAGGCCACCTCTACTCCATCCAGGGCCTGTGCAAGTCCCTCTCCGGTGAGCACGTCGCCGGCGAGCACTTCCACCTGGTTGTCTACCTGGCTGTCCCTTTCGTTGTCGTCAGGGCGTGCGCGCGTACGCGCGCGTGTCGTGCGCGCGGCCTGGCTCTGGCTCTGGGACGTCTCCCACGAGTCGGGCACAATCCCCGACGCATCCACGCGAGCGGGGTCTCGCGCGAGCGCGCGCAGGAGATGTCCGCGAGACGTCAGCCGGGGCAGGAGCTGAGAGCCGACAAACCCGCTGGCGCCGGTGACGAGGATGCGCATGCCGTTCAGATGATGACCCACATCGGCTCGCATCACCGCAACGTCCGCGAAAAAGGTCGAGGTGCTCACAGAAAAGTGACTTGAACCGGCTCTTTCCGGGTAGAAATTTGTTTTCTCTGCGATTTGCGGAATGGCTCCCGCTGGCCTCGGTCCGACCTGAGAGGATGGACGCGGTCCGTTCAATCCAACCGGCTGGGGGGCATGTGCAGAGAAAGCAGGGCAAGCGCGCGAAGGTCGTCAGCTGCGAGGATTGCTTCTTTCGCTGCAACCTGCTGTGCGCGCTGGATCTCGACGAGCCCTGTGCGACGTTCCGCCCGAACGAGGCCCAGCTGAAACCGCCGCAGCAGCTGCGGTTCGTGTTCCGCCAGGAGCGCCGCACGCGGGCTGCGTGGGCGTTTCCCTCCGCACAGGAGCAGGCGGCGCTTCACTTGTAGTCGTAGTCCGTGGTCGGCACATGTGCCTTGTAAAGCTGATGGTGTTCCTGGGCGGCGCAAGCGCCGCCCAGGCGGGAGCGCGCATGCGCGCTCCCGAGACGGGCCGCATGCGGCCCGTCTACCGTTGGCGCATGCGCCAACGGCGGGGGCGTGCATGCACGCCCCCGGGCAGGGCCGCATGCGGCCCTGCCACCTCATTCGCTTTCGGTTTGGACAGATCGCCGGAGGCCATGCGCTCGGCATGCCGAGCGATCCAGTTGGCGCCGGGCGTGTCGGACAGGCCGTGGACGATGATCGAGCAGAACACGACCAGGGCGACCAGGTCGAAGATGCGTTCGCCCGATGGGATGTTGCGGTCGAGCACGAGCAGGGCGAACGTCATCGTGGCGACGCCCTTGGGACCGAACCAGCCCATGAACAGGCGCGTCGCGCGATCGGTGCGCGTGCCGAGCAGGGCGACCCACACCGCGACCGGGCGCGCCAGCAGGAACACGACCGCGACGAACACGATCGCCGTCCAGCCCTCGCGCGTGAGCGCGTGCAGTGTCAGCAGCGAGCCGAACACGAGGAAGATGCCGAGCTTGACGATCTCCACGATCTCATCAGCGCGGCGCTCGAAGTGCAGGCGTAGGTCGGGACGGCGAACGCCGAGCACGATCGCCGCGACGAACACCGCGATGAAGCCGTTGCCTTTGGGTGACAGCACGGTCAGGCCGTAGGTCGCGAACGCCACCCCGAGCGCGAACAGCGACTTCTGGTGTGACGGGATCGAATGCTCCAGTGGGCGGCGCTGCGCGCGCGGCATCAGCACCGACGCGAGCCACCCGCACGCGAGCCCGTACACAAAACCCAGGCCGATGTCCTGGATGACAAAGCTCCACCACTGAAACTGCCCGGATTCGACGCTGAGCGCCGCCAGCAACGCGAGTACCGCCGGCAGCGCGAGGCCGTCGTTGAGGCCGGACTCGAGGTTCAGCGAGTGGCGTATCAGGCGGGGCACGCGTGGATTTGTGACGATGCTCGAGGTCAGCACCGGATCGGTCGGCGAGAGCAGGGCTCCGATCAGGAAGGACTCCGTCCAGGTGAAGCCGATCAATGTGTGCGCGGCGTAGGCCACGATCCCGGCCGTGATCGGCATCGCCAGCACGAGCTTGCGTGCGGGCAGGTGCCAGGCGCGCTGCAGCATCTCGCCCTCGACCTCCAGTCCGTCGCGAAACAGGATCACGATCAGCGCGGCGAACGCGAGATCCTCGACGAAGCCCGAGCGCGCGCGAAAGTCGACCCATCCAAAGCCGCCCGGACCGAGGACGAAGCCGGTGAGCACGAACAGGGCGGTCAGCGACAGAAACGAGCGCTGTGCCAGGCCGGAGGCGAGCGCGCCGACGATCAGCAACAGGCCCAGCACGGTGGCGGTCGCCTGAAATGTGGGCACGACGCCTATTCTCACGCGTGGGCCGAGGGCCCGCGTCCCGACCGCCCTTGGAGCCGCATCCGGACGCGCCGATCTTTTGGAAAGGGTTCTTACCCACCAGAAAGGGTTCTTACCCACCATCTACCGTGACGCGAATCTCGAGGGGGCGTATATTGGGAGCAGAACTGCAAGCTCTCCCCAGGAGGCGGTGGCCCAGATGGCGGCGAAGGACAGTAGTGCCAGCAGGTTCAGCAGGGCCGGCGAAGCGGCGCGGGCTGCGCGGCGCAACCGGTACATAGAGCGGCTGATGGAGGACGAAGAACTGCGCGGGAGCCTGCTCACGGCATACGGCGCGGCCCGCAGCGCATACGGGCGCATGAGCAACGGCAAGCCGGCGAGCCAAGCGCTGTTCGAGGACCGCAAGCTCCAGAAAGAGCTGCGCGAGGCGGCGAACGCCCTGCGCGACGCCGCGACCACGCTGCGCGAGCCCCCGCCCAAGCGCGGGCGTCGTCGCGGTGGGATCGGCCGCAAGCTGGCGCTGCTCGCGATCGCAGGCGTGCTCGCGCTGGCGTTGAGCGAGGATCTGCGCGGGAAGGTGCTCGACCTGATGTTCGGCGCCGAGGACGAGTTCGAGTACAGCTCCACCACTGCTCCCGCGGAGCCTGCTTCAGCGGCTGCGCCCGCGTCCTGAACCGCGGCCGGCCCGTCAGCGAGATGCCAGCGACCGTCGAGGGCGTTGACCCGACCGGGATCGTCGTGGAGACCGCGAAGGCGGAGGCCGCGGCGAGCAAGCCGCGCAGGCTCATAGAAGGCGAGAAGGCGCAGCGGATCGTCGAGGCGATGCGCCGCAGCGTCGCGCGGCGCGGGACGGCGGGCTCGACCTTCGACCACGTGGCGCGCGAGGCGGGCGTGTCGCGGGGGCTGCTGCACTACTACTTCGGCACCAAGGAGCAGCTGTTGGTCGAGGCGGTGCGGCGTGATTGCGAGCTGCGCATGGAGCTGCTCGAACAGCAGCTCGCCGGCGCTCGCACGGCGGAGGACGTGATCGGGCTGATGGCGCAGAACCTGCAGGAGACGGTGCGCGAGGACCCCGAGCTCGTGACGCTCATGTTCGAGCTGTTCACCCTGTCGCGCCGCAACGAGGACATCGCGGTCGAGTACGCCGAGCTGATGCGCCGCACGCGCGAGCAGGTGGCGGACATGCTCGCTACCGCACAGCGGGAGGGCGTCGTGCGGCTGCACGCCGAGCCGGACACGGTCGCGGAGATCCTGTTCTCTCTCGCCGACGGATTCGCGCTGCGGATGCTGACCGAGCCCGAGCGCGACTTCGATGCGACCGTGCGCGCGGGGATCGCCTGTGCTCGGGCGCTGCTGGCGGATTGACCGCCGACCATATAATCGGCCCCGATGCCAATCTACGAGTACAGACGCCCCGACGGGAGCACCTTCGAGATGGTGCAGTCATTCAGCGACGACACCCTGACGCACGACCCCGACACGGGCGTGCCGGTCGAGCGCGTGCTGCACGCCCCGGCTGTGCACTTCAAGGGCAAAGGCTTCTACAACACCGACTACGGCACCCGCAAACGCCAGCGTGAGAACGCGGCGGCCTCCTCGGAGGAGTCCTCATCGGCGTCTGCCGGTTCGTCAGACGGCAAGGACTCGTCAGCGCCGGAGACCAAAGCCAAGCCCGAGCCGGGCGCCGCAGAGTCCAAGAAGTCTGAGAAGCCCGACAAGTCCAAGCCGGTCGCGGCCAAGAGCTGAGCCGAGCTTCGCTCTCCGGCGGGGCGGCCTCACCCGGGTGGGGGGTCTCGCCGGGCGGGGTGGCCTCAAACGGCGGGGCGGCCTCAGAGTCCCGGGGCGGGTGGCTCAGGGCGGCCTCAGGCTCGCCGGGCGCGCCGCCGGCTGAGCCTCAGCCGGCCTCGAACCGGGCGACCGCTGCGTGGCGCTCGGCTTCGGAGACAGTCAGGCCCTGCTCGCCGTCGGGCAGCGTGACGGTCCCCGACGGCTTGAGCACGCGCGTCGGCGGCGTCCCGGAGATCGCCAGCGCCCCGAACAGCCCGATCAGCGTCGGGCCGCTCATGTCGGAGATGATCGTCGGCGGCGCATTCCAGGCGATCCAGGGCAGGCGCAGGAAGCTCGACGGGGAGAGCAGCTGGGACTTCATGTCGGTGAACAGGGCCTGCTGGTGTTCCTCGCGCTGCAGGTCGGTCTCGTTGGGGGCGCACAGGTTCTCGCGGGTGCGCGACAGCGCGAGCGCCTGCTTGCCGTTGAGGTGGTGGGAGCCGGCGCTCAGGCGCAGCGTGTAGCCGCCGCGGCTGAACCCGCCGTCCAGGCGCGAGACGACGCAGCCGCCGGTGTAGGTCGACGCCGCCCATCGCGTCGATCAGCGGCGGGGAAGTTTTCGAAGTTCACTTCCACCAGGTGGTTGATCGGGATGCCCAGCCAGCTCTTGATCACCGAGATCGACAGCGCGGGGCCGCCGAACGCATGGGCGGCGTTGATCTTCTGCAGGCCGTGGCCGGGGATTTCGACGACGGTGTCGCGCGGGATCGACAGACGCGCCGCGTGCCCGCCGCCGGTGCGGATCAGCATGATCGAGTCCGAGCGGCCCGGCCCGGTGGTTTCGGCGCCCGGTTCGCTTGACTGTCCTTGGGGCGGCGGTCGGAGCCGAGCACGAGGATGTTGTTGGCCGAGGTCAGCGGGTAGCCCGCGGGGTCGAGCACGCTCGCGACGTTCGCCGGCGGGGAGGTGCGCTCGAAGTGGGAGCTGATCAGGAACAGCACGAGCGACAGCACCAGCCAGCCCACGATCAGCCCGAGCAGGCCGAGGACCACTCGTTTGGGCGTCACCCGTGCTCGCCATCCGCCTCCGGGCTTGCCGTCGCGGGCGCGCGCGGCGCTCAGCGGGTCGATCAGGCTCTGCGTCCTCACGCCGCGGTCTGAGGCGCCGCCCCGCGCGGTAGCGGGTGTACTGGGGTGGCTCGGTCGGTGCATGGGCGGGCGTGATTAACTTGGCGAATGGCGATCGTGAAACGAGGCGGTCTGCAAGCGGAGGTCGGCTGCGGCGGCGCGCAAGCTAACCCGGGGTGAAACCTATAGTTGCGAGATGAGCCCCGAACCCTGCGGTCAGATCGCGCCGCACGGCCGGTTGCTGGTGTGTGCGACGCCGATCGGCAACCTCGAAGACGTAACGCTGCGCGTGCTGCGGGCGCTCGGCGAAGCCGATGTGGTGGCGTGCGAGGACACGCGCCGCACGCGGATCCTGCTCGAGCGGCACGGTGTCTCAGCGGCGCGGCTGGTGAGCCTGCACGAGCACAACGAACGTGCTCGCGCGGGCGAGCTGGCGGCGCGAGTGGCGCTGGGGAGACCGTGGCGCTCGTCAGCGACGCCGGTACGCCGCTCGATCTCCGACCCGGGATTTGCGTTGGTGCGCGCGTGCTTGCAGGCGGGACTGCCGGTGGAAGCGCTGCCCGGACCCAGCGCGGCGGTGACCGCGCTCGTCGGCTCGGGCCTGCCGGCCGAGCGCTGGCGGTTCGTCGGGTTCCTGCCGCGCAAGCGCGGCCGAGCTGGACAGACTGCTGGAGGGTGCCGATGAGACGACGTCGCGTTCGAGTCCCCGCGCCGTCTGGCGGCGACCTGAGGGCTCTCGCCGCAGCTTGACCCTGAGCGCCCAGTGGCCGTGTGCCGCGAGCTGACCAAGCTGCACGAGGAAGTCCGTCGTGGTGGCGCGGCCGAGCTGGCCGACCACTACGAGAGCATCCGCCACGGGGCGAGATCGTGCTCGTGATCGGCGCTGCCGCGGCGGGCGCGGGGCGGCGCGAGGAGGCGTTGCAGGCGCTGCGAGAGCTCGTACGGGCGGGCGCCAGGCCACGGCGCGCGGCGGGGATCGTGGCGCAGCTGACCGGGGTCGCGACAAACGAGCTGTACCGGGAGATCACGCGCGCGGAGCAGTAGCCTGGGCGACACGGCCCATGTCCTTCTACGTAACGACCCCGATCTACTACGTCAACGCGGCGCCCCATCTGGGGCACGCGTACACGACGATCGCCGCCGACGTGATGGCGCGCCACCACCGCCAGCGCGGCGAGGAGGTGTTCTTCCTGACCGGCACCGACGAGCACGGCGAGCCGGTCGCCGACGCGGCGCATGCGCTCGGGATCGAGCCCCAGGCGCTGGCCGATCGCAACGCCGAGCGCTTCAAGGCGCTCGCGCCGCAGATCGGGGCGTCGAACGACTTCTTCATCCGCACGACCGACCCCCAGCACATGGCCAGGGTGCAGGAGGTCCTGGCGCGCGTGCGCGAAAACGGGTTCGTCTACGAGGGCACCTACGAGGGCTGGTACTGCCCACGGTGCGCCGACTTCAAGGCCGAGAACGAGATCGACGAGGGCAACCGCTGTCCGATTCACCACATCGAGCTGACGCGCGAGCAGGAGGACAGCTACTTCTTCAAGCTGTCCTCGTTTCAGGAGCCCCTCGAGCGGCTGTATGCCGAGCGCGAGGAGTTCGTCGCGCCGCGCACGCGCTACAACGAGGCGCTGTCGTTCATCCGCTCGGGCCTGCGCGACGTGCCCCTGACACGGCACCGGCTGACATGGGGCGTGCCTGTGCCCTGGGATTCCGAGCACGTGTTCTATGTGTGGTTCGACGCGCTGCTGAACTACTACTCGGCGCTCTCCTACGCCCGCGCCGGATGCGACCTGACACAGACGTTCTGGCCGGCCGACTGTCATGTGATCGCGAAGGACATCCTGCGCTTTCACGCCGTCTACTGGCCCGCGCTGCTGATGGCCGCCGGGCTGGAGCTGCCCAGGCGCGTGTTCGTCCACGGGTATCTGCTGATGGACGGCGAGAAGATGAGCAAGTCGCTGGGCAACGTGCTCGACCCGTTCGCGGTGATCGAGCGGTTCGGCGCCGACGCGCTGCGCTTCTATCTGCTGCGCGACGTGCCCTTCGGCCAGGACGGCTCGGTCTCGACCGCCTCGTTCGAGCAGCGCTACGAGAGCGAGCTGGCCAACGAGCTCGGCAACCTGGCCAGCCGCACGCTGGCGATGGTCGGGCGCTACCGCGACGGGGTCGTGCCCGACCGTGCGAGCCCGACCCGGCGCTCGCCGAGGACTTCGCGGGCCTGAGCGAGCGCGTCGCGCAGCTGATCGACCGCGTCGAGCTGACGGTCGCGCTCGACGAGATCTGGCAGCGCGTGCGCCGGTTGAACCGCTACGTCGAGGAGCAGGCGCCCTGGCGGCTGGCCAAGGACGACGCCCGCGCGGACGATCTGGATCGCGTGCTGGGGACGCTCGTCGAGGGGCTGCGCGTCGTGGCGGTGCTGCTGCATCCGTACCTGCCGGCGAGCACCGACCAGCTGCTGGCGGCGCTCGGCGCTCCGGACGTGGCGTATGCCGGCGCGCAGCTGGGCGCCGGCGCCGTCGGGCGGGTGGCGCCGATCGAGCCGCTGTTCCCCAAGAGCTCCGAGCACGCCACCGACGTCACGCCGCGGCGGGCCAGGTATCCGGCGCCGGCTCCACCTCCCAGGCAGAGCTTGGGGCATGATCGACAGTCACACCCATCTCGACCTGTGCGAGCCGCCCGACGCGGAGCTGGTCGCCGCGGCCGACGCCGCTGGTGTGACACGGATGCTGACGGTCGGCACCGAAAGCGCGTCCTGCCGCGCCGCGCTGGCCGCGGCCGAGGCGTTCCCGCAGGTGTACGCGGCGATCGGGCGCCATCCGAACGCGACGACGGGCTTCGACGGCGCCGACCTGGCGGAGCTGAGCGCGCTGGCGGCGCACGAGCGCTGCCTGGCGATCGGGGAGACCGGCCTGGACTTCTACCGCGACGGCGCGCCGCGCGCAGACCAGGAGCGGGCGTTCGCCGCGCATATCGCCCTCGCGCGCGAGACGGGCCTGCCGCTGGTGATCCACTCGCGCGCCGCCGCCGCCGAGACGCTCGCGCAGCTCGCCGCCGAAGCGCAGGGGTGCAGCGTCGTGATCCACTGCTTCTCGATGTCCGACCAGCTGCAGGAGTGCCTGGACCGCGGGTATGCGATCTCGTTCGCGGGCAACGTCACCTACAAGAGCGCCGCCGACCTGGCCGCGGCCGCGCGGCAGGTGCCCGACGAGCGGCTGCTGGTCGAGACCGACGCCCCCTACCTGACTCCGCAGGTCGTGCGCAAGCACCGCAACCAGCCGGCGTTCGTCGCGCACACGGCCGCGTTCGTGGCCGGGCTGCGGGGCGTGAGCAGCGAGCTGGACGCGCTCGTGGAGCGCAACGCCGCGCGCGTGTTCGGCTGGTGATGAGCCGCCGGGCGCCCGAGCGCCCGGCCCAGCCGACCCTGCGGCGCATGCAGCGCTTCGACGTGCGCCCGGATCGTGAATTGGGGCAGAACTTCCTGATCGACTCGAACATCCTCGGGGTGATCGACGCGCGGCGCGAGCTGACCGAGCAGGACGTCGTACTGGAGATCGGCGGTGGCCTGGGCGTGCTGTCCGAGCACCTGGCCGAGCGTGTGGGGCACGTGCACGTCGTGGAGATCGACAAGCGCCTGCGCGAGGCCCTGCTGGATGCGACCGACCCGCACGCAACGTTAGCGTGCACTGGGGCGATGCGATGCGACTCGACCTCGCCGCGCTGCGCCCGGCGCCCGGCAAGGTCGTCGCAAACCTGCCCTACGGGATCGCGGCGGGAGTGCTGCTGCGCACGATCGAGGAGCTGCCGGGCGTGCGGCTGTGGGTCGCGATGGTCCAGCGGGAGGTCGCTGAGCGCCTGGCGGCGGCGCCGGGCGTGGTGCGTACGGCGTCAGCTCGGTGATTGCCCAGCTGGCGTGCGATGTGAGGGTCTGCGCGCGATCCCGCGGACGGTGTTTCATCCGGAGCCGAACGTCGACTCGGTGCTGTCGCATGCGGCTGAGAGAGGCGCCGTCGCCCGCGCTGCGTGCGCTGGTGGGCGCAGCGTTCGCGCACCGGCGCAAGACCCTGGCGGGCTCGCTCGCGCTCGCGGGCGTGGATACTCCGCGCAGCGGCGCAAGGGCTGGCCCGCCGCGGCGTGCCGGCGCGTCGTGGGCGGGCACTCGCGCGAGGAGATCCGCCTGGCGCTGAGCGAGCTGGGCCATCCCGAGGACGTCCGCGCCGAGCGCCTGGCGCCCGAGGACTTGCGAGCTGCGCGCTCGCGACCGGACCGCAGGACCGACCGATGGGGCGCGCTGCACCTGCGCGCGAGTGCGCCCGCGAAGATCAACCTCGGGCTGTTCGTCGGGCTCGTGCGCGAGGATGGCCGGCACGAGCTGGCGAGCGTGATGCAGTCGATCTCGCTCGCCGACGAGCTCACGCTGGTCGGAGGCCCGCTCCGGGCGACCGCGGCGCGGGCGGCGCGGCGATGCGATGCCCTGACCGATGGCGCCCGGGGCGTGCCCCGGCGCCGCGCGAGAACCTGGCGGCGAGGGCGCTGCGCATGTTCCGCGAGGAGACCGGCTGGGAAGTCGGGCCGCTGCGGCTGAGCATCGTCAAGCGCATTCCCGTGGCCGCCGGTCTGGGAGGCGGGTCGGCGGACGCGGCGGCGGCGCTGCGCCTGGCCCGGTACGCATCGGGTCTTGGCTCGGACGAGCTGCTGCTCGAGCTCGCGGCGCGACTGGGGGCGGATGTGCCCGCGCAGATCGTCCCCGGACGGTGGCTTGCCACCGGCGCCGGTGAGCGCCTGCGCGAGCTGGCGCCGCCCAGCCATCCGTTTGGCGTGCTCGTGCTGCCGGTCGCGCGCGAGCTGTCCACCGCCGAGGTGTACGCGTGCGCGGACGGGCTCGGCATCCAGCGCACGCCGCAGGCGCTGCGGGAGATCGCCGCACGACCTGGATATCGCGTTCGAGCTGGGCGCGCCTGCGCCCGATACACGGGAGCTGTTGCACAACGACCTGCAGGCCGCGGCGGTCTCGCTGTGTCCGGAGATCGAGCACGCGCTGGAGCAGGCGCTGGACGCGGGCGCCGACGCGGCGTTCGTGAGCGGATCCGGCCCGACCGTCGTGGGGCTGTTCCTGCGTGCCAACGGACCTGGGCGGGCTGAGCGCGCCGCGGCCGGGCTGGCCGAGCTAGACCCCGCAGCGATCTGCGCCACGCCCGTGGACGCGGCGTTTGCACGGGTTAGTGACAGGCCGAGGACGCCCGTCGAATAGGTCCCCTCGAAAGGCTCGCCGCGGCAATGATCGCGCGAGCATGTCATGTACGCGGAGTAGTCGTTTTGACTACCCGTCCGGGCGGACTAGTTTCTTCGCCTGATCGACATCCCCATGCGTCACAATCACGAGCGATGAGCAGGACAGCGGTCAACGACCTGGTAGCCGTCTGCGCGGGCGTGTTCGGGCTCGCGCTGTACGCCGGCCTGATTCTCGTGCCGGCATGGAGCAGCTACTCACGTCTGTGGGAGCGCGTGGCGGCGAGCATCCTGTCGCTGTACGTGCTTGCCGTGCTCGTCGGCATCGGCGTGGCGGGAGCGCTCGCCGTCGTCTACTTCTGGGGCTGACGGGTCTCATGTCCGAGCTCGCGGCGCTGGAAGCCGTCACCGAGGCGGTCGAGTCGGGCGCGGGGCTGCCCGAAGTGGTGCGCGCCGCGGCGAAGGCCCTGGACGCGAGCCTTGCGGTCGCAGACGCTTGGGGTGCGACCCTGGCGGTGGCCGCGCGCTCGCCCGCGGAGGAGCGCGCGCTGCTGTCAGCAGGCAGGGGGGTGAGCAGCACGCCGCTGCGCGTCGGGGACACGGTCGTGGGCACGCTGCACATGCGCGCGACCAACACCTCAGGCGGGGACGCTTCCGATCTCGGGTCGGCCGAGCCGAGCACGCAGATGAAGCGGCTGCTGGTGACGATGATCGCCTCGGAGGTCGAGCGCGTGCGAGCGCCGGAGCGCGCCTCGGAGACTGCCGCCGCCGACTTCCTGCGCGCGATCCTGCAGCGTGAGCTGACAGACCGCAAGGACCTGCTCGCGCGCGCGAGCGAGCTGTCGCTGGACATCCAGGACGGCGCGAGCGTGATCGTCGCGCGAGCCCACCCCCAGGCGCCGACCGACGAGGGCTGGCGCGCGCGCGTGCGCGCGGTCGCCGAGCGCGGAGCAAGGGCGGTGGTCAGTCGCTCGATCGCCGCGCTGTCCGAGCGCGAGAGCGCCGGCACGGTCATAGTGGGCGCGGAGGTGCTGCTGCTGGTGCCGGGCGGGGAGGAGGCCACGGCCGCACGCGCCGCAGAGGCCGTGCTGCGCGAGATGGAGGCCGGCCTGGCGGGCTATACGTTCGCGCTCGGGCGCAGCCGTATCGCCGAGGATCCCGCCGATCTGCCACGCGCCGCCGGCGAGGCGCTGCTCGCGGCGAACGTGGCCCAGGGCGGCTCGGACGGCGTCGCGCTGGCCTTCGAGCAGACCGGCGCCTACCGGCTGCTGCTGAGCGCGATGACCGAGAACCCGTCGGAGCTGCAACGCTTCTACGCCGAGACGGTCGAGCCGCTGATCGCCTACGACGAGCAGTACGAGACCGAGCTCGTACGCACGCTGGCGACGTTCCTCGAGGCCGACGGCAACGTCGCCGGAACCGCCCAGCGTCTGTTCACGCACCGCCACACGATCTACTACCGCCTGGAGCGGGTACGCGAGCTCTCGGGCCTGGACGTCAGCTCCAGCGACGGTCGCGAGAAGCTCAGCCTCGGGCTGAAGTCGATGCGCGTGCTCGGGATCTCCGCCGCGGGCGGCCCAGCGTCGGAGGTCGGCGCGGAAGGCGGACGAGTGCCGGGTCGCTCCGGCCGGCGGACCCGGTGAAGGTGAGGCCTCAAGCACCGGTCAACGCATCTGATTGGAGGATCGCCCCTGACGGTCGGAGAGCAAGCGGGGCAAGGACGCAGGAAGCGTGGCGTGCTGGCCGAAACGGGGATGCGAGCGCAGCGAGTGTCTCCCGGCTTCGGTACGCGTGCTGGCCGATCGGCGATCCCGTCGATCTCCGATCGGTAAGGATGCCGTATCCGCGCTGCTATCCGGCCGTCAGGGCTTGGCCAGCTCGAGCGCGTACGTTGCGCCGGTCTGGCCTCCAGCCAGGTGCGACGGTGCCGCGGGGGTCACTCCGACGCCAGCGTCACTGTATTCGCCGGTGAGGATGATCTTGCGATGAGGCGGGGACTGCAACCACGCCGTGACCATCTGCGCGGGCGTCGCATAGCCGCCGGTGCCCCAGCCGATGTTCTCGCCGATGGACAGGCCCCGGGCATGCTCTCCGTAAGGCGTCGCCGCGATCAGGGCCGCCGGGGTCGTACCCGACGGACGGTTGTCGGCAAAGTAGTCCAGGCGGACCATGGTCTTGACCTGGGACACGGCCACTGCCTGCAGTTCGCGGTTGGTCTTCAGCGGGCGTAGGCCGTGCGCGGTGCGCGCGTGGTCGATCAGACACAGCGTGGCAGCATCGATCGTCGCGGCATTCGCGGGATTCGGGTACACGTATGCACCCTCGCAGGAGCTGGACGCCACGTGAACGGTCGTCGCTGTGGCCCAAGCTGCGCTCGCCCAGAGCACGGGCGTGAGCACCGCGACAACGAGCGCAGCGCCGATGTACGGCCGCATTCTCCAAATCTCCCCCTGCACGAGCGGCAAGCATCCTTGCAGAAGCAGGAGTCGCGCGTGTCACCGCGGAAGTATCCGGCTTCGCTTCGCAGATCACGCGCACGTTGCTCCGGAGCGGCGGCCGTCGTGCGAGGATGTGCCGAGCCTTGGGGAGTGGGGTAAACGGCAGCCCGCAGGCCTTTGGAGCCTTGAAGTTCCGGTTCGAATCCGGACTCCCCAGCTACTTCCTCGGATCTCGAAGGCCTATCCGCCGCCGACGTTCCATCCGGATATGTTGCGAACATATGTTCGTGTCAGGCTGGAGGCCCTCGATACTCCGAGGAGGAGGCCAGGATCGCGATTGCGGCGTCCTCGAGCTACGCGGAGGCATTGCGCCGGCTCGGCATGCGCGCTGCCGGCGGCAACTGGCGCACTCTCCGGAAGTACGCCGAGATCTGGCTGATTTCCACAACGCACTTCGATTCGGGGAGGTCCCAAACCGATGCATTGAGACAACCGCTCAAGCCACTCGATGAGATCCTCGTGCGTGGATCGACCTATAGTCGCGGCAACCTCAAGCGACGTCTGTTCAGCGAGGGTCTCAAGCAGCGAGCCTGCGAGATCTGCGGTCAGGGAGAGATTTGGCGTGGGCGCCGGATGGCGCTGATCCTCGATCACGTAAACGGCGTTGCCGACGACAACCGGACTGAGAACCTACGGATTGTCTGTCCAAATTGCGCCGCTGCGCTTGATACGCACTGTGGTCGACAGAATCGACTCGAGGTGCTTCCGCGGGAGTGTCTGAACTGTGGTCGCAGGTTCTTGCCGACATACGCCAGCCATCGCTACTGCTCTCGCTATTGCGGGGTGCGAGCGCGTGGAGACCGACGTCCAAGGCCTGAGCGGCGCAGAGTTGTGCGCCCGCCGTATACGCATCTCCTGCGCGAGGTTCGGGCCATTGGCTATTCCGCGACAGGACGACGGTATGGAGTGTCCGACAATGCCGTCCGTAAGTGGTTGCGTCAGTACGAGCGCGAAGCTCGGTCCAGCATGACTCATACAGATTGAGCTACGTCCAGCAGGCGGTGATGTCGTACCCGGGCGGCGCATGCGCCGCCCGGCGTGGCCGCACATGTGCGGCCACGTGGCAGGGCCGCATGCGGCCCTGCCGCCCGTGCCGCATGCGGCACGGGCCCACCACCTCAGCTGCAGCCGTGCGGTCGGCCGGATTTCGCCGCATGCGGTGGGACTCCTCGGAGGGAGGGAGAACAGCGAATAGAGCTAGCATCCTCGGAGTGACTCCGGCGCCGACGGTCCTGATCCTTGCCGCGGGCAGGGGCACGCGGATGCGTTCGCGCACGCCGAAGGTGCTGCACGAGCTGTGCGGTATCCCGATGGTGCTGTGGCCCGTGCGCGCCGCGCTGGCCGCGGGAGCCGGCCGGGTGGTGGTCGTCGACTCGCCCGAGCGGGCGCTGCAGAGCGTGCTGCCGGACGGTGTTCAGCTCGCTGTGCAGCCGCACTCGAACGGGACCGGCGGCGCGGTCGTTGCGGCCATGGCGCAGCTCGACGCGGTCGCTTCGGATGGGAGTGCGCCGGTGGTCGTTCTCAGCGGGGACGTTCCGCTCGTGAGCGCGGACACGATCGAGGAGCTCGTACACGCGCACGATACGAGCGGGGCGGGCGCGACGATGGCGAGCACAGTTCTGGACGATCCGAGCGGCTACGGGCGCGTCGTGCGCGACGAGCGCGGCCTGGTCGAGCGTGTCGTGGAGACCAAGACCCAGGGGGACGCAACGCCCGAGCAGCTGCAGCTGCGGGAGGTGAACACCGGCATCTATGTGTTCGCGGCGGACGCCCTGCGTGCTGCGCTTCCGCGCCTGAGCGCCGACAACGCGCAGGGCGAGCTGTACCTGCCGCAGGCGCTCGATCTGATCCGTGCCGACGGCGGGACGGTCGCGGCGCACACGGTCGCAGACCGGCGGCTGGTGCTCGGCATCAACGACCGGGCCGCCCTCGCGCAGGTGCGCAGGCTGGCCCAGGACACGATCTGCGCGCAGCACATGGCGGCGGGCGTGAGCATCCTCGACCCGTCCGCGACCGTGATCGATGTCGATGTGCAGATCGGTCAGGACACGACGATCGAGCCGTTCACGACGATTCGGGGGCACACTCGGATCGGCGAGGGTTGTCTTGTGCGGCACTCCTATCTGATCGACTGCATCCTGGAGAACGGCGCGATCGTCGGCCCCTTCGCCTATCTGCGTCCGGGGTCCGTGCTGCGCGAGGGGGTGAAGGTGGGGACGTTCGTGGAGGTCAAGAACTCCGACCTCGGCGCCGGCACGAAGGTCCCGCACCTCTCCTACATCGGCGACGCCGACGTGGGCGAGGGGACCAATCTCGGTGCGAGCACGATCACCGCCAACTACGACGGGCGCAGCAAGCACCGCACGACGATCGGCAGACAGGTGCGCAGCAGCGTGCACGTCTCGTTCGTGGCTCCGGTCACGGTCGGCGACGGCGCATACACGGGAGCCGGCTCGGTGATCCACGAGGACATTCCCCCCGGGGCTCTTGGCATTGCCCGCCCGCGCCAGACCAACCGCGAGGGGTATGCCGAGCGACGCGACGCGCAGTCCTCAGATGCCAAGCCGTCGGGAGGGCAGCCGTGATGAGCAGGGTTTGCCCTGGAACAGGGGCCGTGATCGGACAGCTCGCGACCAGGCCGCTCGCAGGAGCGTGCGCGGCGGCTGGCCGGGGGCGTCTCGACAGCCGTTTACACTGCGAGACACGATGAGCGCGATGGACACGCGCGCGCAGCAGTCCGCGCAGACGAGCCTGCCGATCGACTACAACAAGCGGCTGATGCTGTTCAGCGGGCGCGCGAACCCGCAGCTCGCCGTGGACATCGCCGGCAAGCTCGGCGTCGAGCTCGGGCCGGTGACGCTGAAGACGTTCTCCAGCGGTGAGGTCTACTGCCGCTATGAGGAGTCGATCCGCGGTGCGGACGTGTTCATCGTGCAGTCCACCTGCGGCAACGCCCAGATGGGCATCACCGCGAACGACTCGCTGATGGAGCTGCTGTTCATGATCGACGCCGCCGTCGGCGCCTCGGCGCACCGCGTGATCGCCGTTACCCCCTGGTTCGGCTACTCCCGCCAGGACAAGAAGTCCGCGCCCCGTGAGCCGATCTCTGCGCGGCTGGTCGCGCGCATGCTCGAGTCCGCCGGCGCGGATCGGGTTCTCACCATGGATCTGCACGCCGGTCAGATCCAGGGCTTCTTCCAGAAGCCGGTCGATCACATGACCGCTCTGTTCATGCTCACCCAGTACTTTGGCGATCTCGGCCTGTCCGATCTGGTGGTCGTCGCGCCGGACGCGGGCAGGGTCAAGCTGAACAAGAACTTCGCCTCGAAGATCGGCGCGGAGCTGGCGATCCTCGACAAGGAGCGCCCGGCCCAGCAGGTCGCGGAGATCGGCTATGTGATCGGCGACGTACGCGGCAAGACGGCGGTGATCGTCGACGACATGATCGACACGGCCGGCACGCTGAAGGCGGCCGCGCGAACCGTGCTCGAAGGGGGCGCCTCGCGCGTATACGCGGCGGCCACGCACGCGGTCTTCTCCGGTAACGCGTTCGAGAACCTGAAGACTTCCGGGCTGGAGGAGATTGTGGTGACCGACACGATCCCGGTCAGCCCCGACCGGCCGGACAACATCCGCGTGCTGCCGTGCGCGGAGCTGCTGACCGACTCTATCCGGCGTATCTTCATCGATGACTCCGTCAGCGAAGTGTTCGGCGGCGAGAACCAGCTGTTCTCAGGCTGCCCGCCCGCCGCAGGCTGCCTGCGACCGGTCGTGTGTCCGTCAGGCTGCCCGCGCCCAGTCGCCTCGGCCGCGACGTGCCCCGGCTGAGCGCCCTACGCTGGGGCCTTCGTGCAGCCCTCTTCTCAGACCGTCTCGCCCGAACGGACTCCGCGTGCGTGGTGGCGGCAGATCTCTCGCGGGCGGCGCGTGGCGATCGTTCTCGCCGGGGTCGTCCTGTTCCTGGCGATCAGCGTCCTGCTGGCGCGATACCTGTCGGCCGAAAACGCCGAACGCAACGACATCCAGGCGGTTCTGCAGGCGCAGGCCAGGGGAGACGCCGCCCGCGAGCTGGTGCTGCTGGACGGGTGTCGCGCCCGCCCGGCCTGCGCGGTGACCGTCCGCACGAGCGCGAGCAGGCTGAAGCGGCCCGGGGCGATCAAGATCCTGTCGATCAAATCGCCCACCTCCCAATCGTTGACCGCGGCGACTGGGACCTCGCGTGTCGCCTGGACGGTGATCGGCAGGCTGCCGGTCGTGCAATGCGTGGTTGTGCGCCGTACCGGGGACTTCCTCACGGGCATCGCCATCTCGCTGCTGTCGCTGAGCGCGCCGATCGGCAACGAAGCCAATTGCTAGTGCACGGTGACGCATCTCGGTGGTCGCATCGACCACGCAGGCGGTCATTCTCATCCCGGCCGGCCCGCGGACAGCTTCTCCGGCCGGACGAGAAATGCCGTCCCGGCGCTGCTAGTCTGCCGTCGCAATGGCCGATACAACGACCAAGCTCGCAGTCAAAAGCCGCGCCTCTGAGGGCTCGCGGGCGGCCAGACGCCTGCGCCGCTCCGGACGCGTGCCCGGGATCGTGTACGGCGGCGGCGGCGAGTCCGTGGGCTTCGACGCCGACGCACGCGACCTGCGCCTCGCGCTGGCCGGGTCGGGCGCCGTGCTGGATCTGAGCGTTGACGGCGCGACCGCCACGCCGGTCGTCCTCAAGGAGGCCCAGCGCGATCCGGTGCGCGGTGAGACCGTGCACATCGACCTGCTGCGGGTGCGCCTGGATGAGGCGATCCACGCGGTCGTGCCGCTGGAGCTGACCGGCACGGAGGACGCGCCGGGCGTCAAGGAAGGCGGCGTGCTCGAGCAGATAACGCGCGAGCTGAACGTCCAAGCTTTGCCCACGGCGATCCCCGAGTCGATCGTGCAGGACATCGGCGAGATGCAGATCGGCGACACGCTCGTGCTCACGGCGCTGTCCGCGCCTGAAGGGGTCACGCTGCTGGACGAGCCCGAGACGGTCCTGGCCACCCTGTCCCCGCCGCGGCTGCAGACCGAGGCTGAGGATGAGATCGAGTCAGAGACCGAGCTCGTCGGCGAGGGCGAGTCCGAGGAGCAGGGCGAGGCCGCCGAGGGCGCCGGCTCCGAGGGCGCCTCGGGCGGAGAGTAGCCACCCTGCGGCGGCCGTTCAGCGGTGGCGGCCGGGATCGCGGCGGCGAGGGCGCGCGCTGTGACTGGCTGATCGTTGGGCTGGGCAACCCCGGACGCGAGCACGCCGATACCCGGCACAACGTCGGCTTCATGGTCGCCGACGCACTCGCCGAGCGCTGGGGGCTGGGCCGTCCGCGGGAGCGCTATCGCGGACGCATCGCCGAGGGCCGCGTTCGCAGCGAGCCGGGCGCGCGAGGGGGAGCGCGTGTGGCGGTGCTGTGGCCGCAGACATACATGAACGAGGCCGGTCGCTCCGTCGGCCCGGCGCGCGGCGCACTGAAGCTCCCGCTCGAGCGTGTGCTGGTGGTGCACGACGAGATCGACATCCCGTTCGGAGATGTACGCGCTCGCCTCGGCGGCGGGCTGGCGGGGCACAACGGCCTGAAGTCGCTCCGGCGCGAGCTCGGCGGTCCCGAGTTCACGCGTGTGCGCGTGGGCGTCGGGCGCCCGGACTCGAGCGATCCGGAGATCGTCTCCGCGCACGTGCTCGGACGTTTTCGCGAGGACCCGGCGCAGGTGCGCGACCTCGTCGAGCGCGCCGCCGATCAGGTGCAGCGCATCGTGCTCGGCGAGGAGTCCCTGTAGATGGCGCTGCGCTCGCTGCTCGGGCTGATCGAGGACGACCCCGTCGCGGCCACGCTCGCACGCGACGGCGGGCACGCGTTCGTGTCGGCGTCGCTGCGGCCGTACGTGATCGCCGCGCTGGCCGATCGCCAGCCTGCCGCACAGGCGTTGCGGCCGACGCTGGTCGTCGTCGGCGACGATCGTGCCGCCCGGGATCTGGCCGCCGACCTGCGCGCGTGGCTGGCGCCCCGCCGGGTGCGCTACTACCCCTCCAGGGGCGTCGCCTACGAGTCTCATCTCGCCCCGCCCGCGCACCTGGTCGGTCTGCGCGTCGCGGCGCTGGACTCGCTGCTCACCGCCCCTGAAGAAGGAGAGCCGCCGGTGGTCGTCGTCAGCGCGGTCGCGCTGTCGGAGAAGGTGCCCGACCCCGCGCTGCGCCCGCGCTCGTTCGTCCTGCGCGTCGGCGAGCTGCTGGATCTCGAGGAGTGCTCGGCCGAGCTGGTGGCGGCGGGGTATGAGCGCGTCGACCAGGTGGGAGAGCGTGGCCAGTTCGCGCTGCGCGGAGGGCTGCTGGACGTGTTCCCGGCAACCGAGGACCGCGCGGTGCGCGTGGATATGTTCGATGTGGAGATCGAATCGCTGCGCTGGTTCTCGACGTTCACCCAGCGCTCGCTCGGAGACATCCCCGAGGTGGAGATCGCCCCGGCGGCGGAGCTGGCGATCGAGCACCGCGAGCTGGCCGAGATCGCCGCGTCTGAAGACGTCACCGATCGCCCCGACATCGCCGAGCTGCTGCCCGTCGAGCGCTTCGGCGCGCTGCTGGACCTGCTCGGCGCCGACACCGAACTCGTGGTCGCCGCCGAGGAGGAGCTGAAGCCGGCCCTCTCAGACCACTGGACCGACGTGTGTGCGGCGTTCGCCGACGAGGACGCGCATCACCTGTATGTGAGCCCCGACCACATCCAGTCGGCGCTTGCCGGACGGGCTCAGATCTGGCTGTCTGCGATCTCCAGCGGTCAGCGGCTCGAGCTGCGCGCCCAGGCCGCGGACACCGCCGCACGCTCGCTGGCCGACGCCGAGCCCGAGCTGGAGAAGCTCGTGCGCTCCGGCTATCGCACGGTCGTCGCGTTTCCCCGCCGCGGCGAGGGCGAGCGGGCCGCCTACAACCTCGGGCGGATGAAAGCCACCTGGCTGGGAGAGGACGTCGACGCCGGTCGTCAGGTGCTCGAGCCGTCCCTGCGGTTTGCGGCGGCATCGCTGCGCGAGGGCTTCGTCGCGCCCCAATTGAAGCTCGCGATCTTCCCCGAGCACCGTCTCCTGCGGCGCCGCCGCGCCGAGCGTGGCGGATCGGGACCCGCCCACTCGGGAGCGTCCGAGCGCGGCGGTCCGGGGGGTGCCCGCCGGGGTGCGCTGCGCTCGTTCACAGAACTGCGCACCGGGGACATAGTCGTTCACGAGGATCACGGCCTGGCGCGGTTTGCCGGCTTTGAGACGCGCACCGTCGCGGACGTCACGCGCGATTACCTGTACCTCGAATACCAGGGCGACGACCGCGTGTTCGTGCCCACCGAGCAGCTGGCCAAGATCTCCAGATACGTGGGGGCCGGCGGTGAGCACCCGCCGCTGTCCAAGCTTGGGGGAACGCGCTGGGAGACGATGAAGGCGCGCGCGCGCCGCGCTGCGCAGGAGCTGGCGGGCGAGCTGCTGAGCCTGTACGCCGAGCGCCGGCGGCGCAGCGGGCATGCGTTCGAGCCGGACTCCGACTGGCAGCGCGAGTTCGAGGAGCGCTTCCCCTACACCGAGACGGCCGACCAGTTGGAGGCGATCGAGCTGGTCAAGGCCGACATGGAATCCCCCCGGCCGATGGACCGGCTGATCTGCGGCGACGTCGGCTATGGCAAGACCGAGGTGGCGCTGCGCGCCGCGTTCAAGTCCGCCAGCCAGGGCAAGCAGGTGCTGGTGCTGGCGCCCACGACGATCCTGGCCCAGCAGCACTACGGGACGTTCTCCGAGCGCCTGGCCGACTATCCGATCAACGTCGACCACGTCTCGCGCTTTCGCTCCGCCGCCGAGCAGCGGGCCGCGATCAAGGAGTTTGCCCAGGGGCGCGTGGACATCCTGATCGGCACTCATCGCGTGCTCTCGCGCGATGTGCGCGCCAAGGACCTCGGCCTGCTGATCGTCGACGAGGAGCAGCGATTCGGGGTCAAGCAAAAGGAGCTTTTGCGCCAGCTGAAGCTGCGAATGGACGTGCTCTCGATGTCGGCCACCCCGATCCCCCGCACGCTGCAGATGTCGCTGGCCGGGCTGCGCGAGATCTCGGTGATCGAGACGCCCCCGGAAGGGCGCCGGCCGGTCAAGACCTATGTCGGTGAGTACGAGGAGGAGCTCGTCAGACGCGCGATCGTGCGCGAGCACGAACGCGACGGTCAGGCCTTCTTCCTGCACAACCGGGTCGAGTCGATCGACGAGACCGCCGAGCGGCTGCGCGCTCTGTGCCCGGGCGTGCGGTTTGCGGTGGCTCACGGCCAGATGGCCGAGGGAGAGTTGGAGACAGTGATGATGGACTACCTGCGCGGTGGCTCTGACGTGCTCGTATGCACCTCGATCATCGAGTCCGGCATCGACATCCCCCAGGCGAACACACTGATCGTCGAGCACGCCGACGCGTTCGGCCTGGCCCAGCTCTACCAGATCCGCGGGCGTGTCGGGCGCAGCCGCGAGCGGGCCTACTCCTATCTGATGTACGACTCCGCGGCCGCGCTCACGCCGGACGCCGCCGGGCGACTGGCGGCACTGTCGGACTACACCGAGCTCGGCGCCGGATTTCAGATCGCGATGCGCGACCTGGAGCTGCGCGGCGCAGGGAACCTGCTCGGGGACGAGCAGTCCGGGCATGTCGCCGCGCTCGGGTTCGAGCTGTACATGCAGATGCTCGACGAGGCCGTGCGCCAAGCCGGCTCGTCCGACGCCGGCGAGGACGAGGAGCTCCCGGAGCCGGTGCGGCTCGATGTCAACGTCGACGCTTACATACCGCCCGACTACGTCGCCTACGAGCAGGCCAAGATCGAGATCCACCGTCGCGTGGCCGGGGCGCTGGAGGTGGCCGAAGTGCAGCAGCTGCGCGACGAGCTCGAGGACCGCTTCGGACCCGTGCCCGAGCCGCTGGAGAACCTGCTGGCGCTGCAGCGGGCGCGGATCAAGTTCGGCCAGGCCGGCGCCTCGGCGGTCAGCTTTCGCGGCGACCGTCTCGCCGTCACCCCGATCGAGCTGGACTCCGTGCGCGCGCGCCGGCTGCACGAGGAGCTGCCCGAGGCGCTGTACGAGTCCGGGCGCTCCCAGGTCTCCGTTCGCGTTCCCCGCGAGGGTCCCGCGCGCTTTCCGACGGTGGTCAAGGCCGCCGACGTGCTTCTTGCCATAAGCCGCGAAGCGGCATAGACGGTGTCATCTGAGCGTCTTCGGGAAGTACTTCAACACGAGGGTTGCAGTTTCCGCTAAAGTGCCCGCGTCGTGTCCAAGCACTTTCGCTTCATCTCGGCGCTCGGCGCCGTTTTCTTTGCCGTCGTCGGCCTGGCCGCGTGCGGTGGGGGCATCCCGAGCAACGCGGTCGTGCAGGTCGGCAGCAACCCCATCAGCAAAGCCACGTTCGAACACTGGCTGTCGGTGGCGGCGGCCTCTACCACTGCGACGTCCGGAGCGACCGCTGCCAAGCCGGTCGTCCCCGATCCGCCCAACTACACGGCCTGCATCGCCCACCTGGAAGCGACTGCGCCCAAGCCCGCCAAAGGCCAGTCCAAGCCGACCGCCGCGCAGCTGAAGACCCAGTGCGAGCAGCAGTATCAGTCGCTGCAGCAGGAGGTGCTCGGCTTCTTGATCTCCTCGGCGTGGGTTCTCGGCGAAGGCGAATCGATGGGTGTGAAGGTGAGCGACAAGGAAGTCAAGAAGGAATTTGAAAAAATCAAGGGCCAGCAGTTCCCCAAGGCCGGGGAATTTCAGAAATTCCTCGCGACCTCCGGTCAGACCGTCTCCGACCTGCTGCTGCGCGTGAAGCTGAACCTGCTGTCCTCGAAGATCCAGCAGAAGATCGCCAAAAGCAAAGGCACCGTCACCCAGGCGCAGATCAGCAAGTACTACAACGAACATCAGTCGCAGTTCGGGTCACCGGAAAAGCGCAATCTGCGGATCATCCTCACCAAGACCGAAGCCGCCGCCAACAAGGCCAAGCAGGAAATCGAATCGGGCAAGAGCTTCTCCTCGGTCGCCAAAGCCGTTTCGATCGACCCGACGAGCAAGGCCAAAGGCGGCGAACTGACGGGCATAACCAAAGGGCAGGAGGAGAAGGCGCTGGACGAAGCCGTCTTCGCGGCCAAGAAGAACGTGCTCAGCGGCCCCGTCAAGACGCCGTTCGGCTACTACATCTACGAAGTCACTGGCACCACGCCCGGCAACCAGCAGACGCTGGCCCAGGTGCAGTCTTCGATCAAACAGCAGCTGACGGCTCAGCAGCAGCAGCAGGCGCTGAGCAAATTCGTCAAAGACTTCCGCACCAAGTGGGAAGGCAAGACCGAATGCCGCAGCGGCTATGTCGTGCAGGACTGCAAGGAGTTCAAGAAACCAAAGACCTCCTCCACCGCCGCTCCCGCCACCCCGCAGACGAGCACGCCGGCGCAGACGACCTCTACGCCTGCCACCACCACGGCCAAATAGCGTCGGCCCGGCCGCTGGCGCTGGCGCCACAACACCGCGAAGCGATCGCTGACTTGCATCTCGTACCGGCAACCAGCATCAATTCCAGGTCCGTCATGAAGGTCACCGCGGCATGAGTCAGATCGAGCGTGTTCACGCCCGCCAGATCCTCGACAGCCGGGGCAACCCGACGGTCGAGGTCGAGATCGGGCTGCGCTCCGGCGCTCACGGCCACGCGGCCGTGCCCTCGGGCGCGTCGACGGGCGAGTTCGAGGCGCGCGAGCTGCGCGATGGCGGCGAGCGCTGGCAGGGCAAGGGCGTCACGCAAGCGGTCGCCCACGTGACCGGCGAGATCGCTGAGGCGGTCACGGGCCTGGACGCATCCGACCAGCGCACCCTCGACACAGCCCTGATCGAGCTGGACGGGACCCCCGGCAAGGCGCGCCTGGGCGCGAACGCGATCCTCGGCGTCTCGCTGGCAGCCGCGCACGCACAGGCGGCCGAGGAGGGCCTCGCGCTGTGGCGCTACCTCGGTGGTGAGGCGGCGCGAGTGCTGCCGGTGCCGATGATGAACGTGCTCAACGGCGGCGCTCACGCCGACAACAAAGTCGATTTTCAGGAGTTCATGATCGTTCCGTGCGGGGCCTCGACGTTCTCGGAGTGCCTGCGCATGGGCGTAGAGGTGTTCCACGCGCTCAAGCGCACGCTGCACGAGCGTGGCCTCAGCACGGCTGTCGGCGACGAGGGCGGGTTCGCACCCGACCTCAGCTCCAACGAGGAGGCTCTGCAGATGCTCGTCGCGGGCATCGAGGCGGCCGGCTTGCAGCCCGGGGCCGACGTTGCCATCGCCATGGACCCCGCGACCAGCGAGCTCTACCGCGAGGGCGCCGGCTACGTGCTGGAGCACGAGGGCCGCACGCTCAGCGCCGCCGAGCTCACCGACTACTGGGCGGATCTCCTCGCGCGCTATCCGATCGTCTCGATCGAGGATGGCATGGACGAGGAGGACTGGACCGGCTGGAGCACGCTCACCAAGCGTCTTGGCGAGCATACGCAGCTCGTGGGCGACGACCTGTTCGTGACCAGCACCGAGCGCCTGCAGCGAGGTATAGAGCAGGGCGTTGCGAACTCGATCCTGATCAAGGTCAACCAGATCGGGACACTGTCAGAGACGCTCGATGCGATCGCCCTGGCGCGCGAGAGCGGCTACACGTCGGTGATGAGCCACCGCTCGGGCGAGACCGAGGACGTCACGATCGCCGACCTTGCGGTCGCCACCGGCTGCGGGCAGATCAAGACGGGGGCGCCGTCGCGCTCGGACAGGGTCGCGAAGTACAATCAGCTGCTGCGCATCGAGGAGCAGCTCGGTCCTGACGCCGAGTTCCCCGGGCGCTCGGTCTTTCGCGGCTGACTCCCCGCCCGGCTCGCCGCGCGGCGAGCCGGCGGAGTCACCGGCACCGCTGCTGACCGCGCGGCTCTGAGCGGGCGGAGTCCTCGCTCGGCGATCTGCATGGCGTCGGTGACAGACATATTGCTTGCAGGCCCCTCCTCGGGGCCGGCGTGCAGGGATCGGACGCGCAAGGGCGAATGCGACGCACATGGCCAGTGTCCACGCCTCGGCACGTCCTCGGCCGGTCGCCGCGACCGGCACGGTCGCTCGCGTGCGCTGGGACAGGCTCGGACGCGTGGCGATGCTGTGTCTGCTGGTTGCGCTCGCATACCTGTACCTGAGCGCGGGTATCCGCATCTTCTCGACATGGCGCCAGGCGCGCAGCGACAGCGCGCAGGTCGGCGCGCTGGAGCGCGAACACACGATCTTGCAACACCAGCACGAAGCGCTTGGCCGGCGCGGCACCGTCGAAGAGGAGGCACGCCGGCTGGGCATGATGAACATCGGCGAGCAGTCCTACGTTGTGACCAACCTGCCCGACAACTGACCGACCGCTCGGGCTTCCCGGATCCCGGCAATGTGATGGCGGCCGCTAACCTCCGTCGGTGTCGTTCGAGAGCGCGATCTATCAGTGGCGCCGTGGCGAGCGGCGCCTGCGCGATGCCCCACCTGAACGCGGCCCGCTGCTGGAGCGCGTCGTCGCCGTGCTGGTCTCAGAGCTGCGCCGGCGCCTGGGCGGCAGGTTCTCGGCACAGGAGCTTGCCGACCTGTACGAGGCGGGAACGGGCTGGTGCATGCAGACGGCTATGAGCGTTGCCCCGGACGATCCCTGGGCGTGGGACTCCAGCGTGGTGGCAGACGCCGCGTTTGGCCGCTATCTGCGTGAGGCTTCCGACTATGCCGGTGGAAAACGAGCACTGACGGAGGCGTAGCAGGGCACGCAAGCGATCGAGGACGCCGGGGTTAGGTATCCAGGTGCGCTTCTAGCGCTTTGCTGAGCAAGCGAGGCAAGGACGCAGGAAGCGTGGCGTGCTCGGCACGCAAGCGACCGAGGACGCCGGATCGCGCCGCTCAGCGAAGCGCTAGTCGTCGTCACCGGCTCGACGGATGACTATGCGGTCCTCTTCGATCGTAACCTCGACGGGCCGGTGGCCGGCCCAGTGCTCGGCATAGATCGGATTGTCCTGGATCGCGGGGTCGAGCCACAGGCCATACCCCTCCTCGCCGTGGTCGAACGTGCCCTCCAGGGGGCCGGCGTTGCTCCGCGCGGCGCCACGTTTGCGGCCGCCGCGGCGGCCGCGGCGGCGGGTGGGCGCCGGCGAGGAGGATGACGCCTCGTCGTCCTCCCGATCCTCATCCTCGGCTTTCTCGCGCTCGGCCTCCACTTCGGCGGCCTCCAGCTCAGCCGCGATCAGCGCATCGTCCTCGGCTCTGAGATCGACTTCGTCCGGGTAGTCGGCCACGACCGCGCCCTCGGCGGTCTCTCCATCGCTGACGAGCTCGTTCTGGCGCTTGAACTGCTCGATGTCACGGACGGTGACCTCGAGCTGGTGGGCGACCCAGGCGTCGGTACGGCCTTGCCGTACCCAAGCGCGGATCTGGTTCAGGTGGGGGCGCAGAGATTTGCGAGCCATGGACGGTCCGGGAGACTAGCGCATGATGTACCCGCGACGGCGCAGGGGCGTCGGACTCGCTTTCGACCGCGCCTGCGACTATGCTTGCCTGACCGGTGCCGTCGGGGCAATCCCGTCGAGTGCCTGCCGGCCAAGAGGAAGGTACGCACCATGCTGGTGCTGACACGCAAGTCCAACCAGAGCATCATGATCGGGGACGACATCGAGGTATCGGTGCTGTCCGTCATGGGCGACAAGGTTCGCATCGGCATCCAGGCACCGCAGGAGATTCCGGTCTTTCGCACGGAGATCTACCTGGAGATACACCGCGACGAGGCTCAGCCTTCAACAGGCGCCGCGCCCACGACCGCGGCAGATGAGAACACCCATGCAGAGGTGAGCGACGCTTTGCGCGAGCTCGGTGACGGCTGACCGGCACGTTCCATCCGGGCGCCGGGTCGGTGCGTCCCATGCGGGCGTCGGATCGTCCCATGCGGGCGTCGGATATCAGCCGAGCAGCAGGTACAGCGTGCGGAACATGACCACGGTGACGATCGCCGCGGTCATGATCAGCGTCAGCACGAGCAGCGCAAAGCGCACCGACCCGCGCTTGTGACGGCGGTCGACCTCGCGCTTGAGCGCGCGCTGCTCGGTCGTGCGCCGCAGGGATGCGCGGCGGTGACGGTCGAGTGAGATCTCTTTCACGAACGCCTGCTCGAGCTCGGCCAGGCTCTGCCTCATGCGCATTGGCGCACCCCTACCGGACCGGCGCCTGCGTCTCGGCGCGCTCGTAAACGCTGACAAAGCGCATATAGTTATCGGCGATCTGCCTGGCGCCGGCCGAGCGTTCGATCTTGCCCGCGACATACGCTTTCAGCGGATCCCACCAGATCGAGCGGCCGATCGCGAACCCTACGAAGCCGTCTACCGGAGCGGCCTGCGCGAGCCAGTGGTCGACCTTGGCGTCGTTGGCCCCACGGCCGAGCACTACACAGACGACACCCTCACGGCCCCCGGAGCGGGCCTGGGCGACGAGCATCTCGCAGTCCGAGCGCGCGTCCACACCCTCGATCTTCCACACATCCACCTCGATCCCGGCGTCCTGGATCTCGGCGATCGTGCGCCTCATCAGCTCTGGACGCAGCTCCGCGTCGTAACGGTCTGTGTCTCCTGCCACCGTCTGCAGCTGCGAGTCCTCGGCTGGCACGAGCAGCTCGAACAGGAACTTGCGCTCGTGCTCCACCAGCCAGTCGCTCAGCCGCTTGAGCTTGGTCAGCTGCTCGCGGTTGCCGGCGGCGTCTCCGTCGGGGTTGTAGCGCACGAGCACCTTCGTGAACTCGGGGTCGAACTTCTCGATGTGCTCGCCGAACTCGTCGCCGTACTGGAAGTCGAACATGCTCTGACCCGAGCGCTCGGCCGGCATCGCCAGCTTCAGACCTCCAGCGTGCGCCTCCTCGGGCACGGTCGAGCCGAACTGCTCGTCCACGAGCACACCCGTCACCGACGGGTCCGCTCCGGCGGCGACGGCTTGCGAGAGGCCCTCGAAGATCAGGTGCTTGGCGTCGGCGATCATCGCCGTCTGCTCGGCGTCCGGCTCGCCCTCGATGCCGAAGAACTTCTTTTGAAACGAGCCGCGATGGTCGAACGCGAGTATGTACAGCTTCTGGTCATATCCTGGTCTCATGGCCTGAGTATCCCACGGGCGACCTCTGTCGGGTGTCGAACGCCGCGAGCGAGCAGGTCGAGCTGGTGGCTTGCAGGCCGGATCGGGGGCGTGATCCGGGCCGGGTCGAGCGGGTCCTTAGAATGAGATGACGATGCCTTCCGGCCCCGACCTGTTCGTCGTGTGCAAGCAGTGCGGCTCGGAGGTCAGCCCGTACATCACCGAGTGTCCCTACTGCGGCGGCCGGCTGCGCAGGCGTGCGCCCAAGCTGCCGCGTGTCAAGAGCCGGGGCCCGGTTTTGCGGCGGCTCGCACGCCTGCGGACGGCCGCTCGCACGCGACCGCGAGGACGACAGTCGCTCTCACGCGCTCGTCGTGGACGCTCCTCGCGGCGATTGGAGTACCCCAGAGCGGACTCGCGCCCATACGCGACGATCGCCCTGGTCACGCTCGGCTGTGTGGGGTGGGTGCTCGTGCGCGGCGGATACGTCGCCTTCTACCGGCTCGCGATCCTAGGGCCCCTGCACGGGGACTGGTGGAAGCTCTTCTCGAGTCCGTTTGCCTACATATACGGCCTATACGCGTTCGTGGCGCTGCTCGCGACCGCGATCTTCGGCTGGCTGCTCGAGCGCCGCCGGGGCCCTGTGATCGTGCTCGTCGTGTTCTTCGGCGGAGCCGTCACCGGTGGGCTGGCGGCAAGCGCCGTCTATTCCGAGCCGGTCGTCAGCGGGGCCGCCGGAGCCGCACTTGCGCTGATCGCGGCGTGGGCGATCCCGGATCTCGAAGCGGCGCGCCGCGGCTACTACTACGACGGCGATCTGCTGGGCGTCGGCGCCATCGCCGCGACCCTGCTGCTGCTGCCCTACGCCCGCCCCGAGGCGAGCTGGCTGGCCGGCGTGGTCGGCGCGCTCGTCGGCCTGCTGCTGGGTCTCAGCCTGCACCTGATCGACCCACCCGAGCTGTAGCCGAGCCGCAGCCGAGCCGGCCGAGTGGGCGCGCCGCCGGCTAGGTTGGCCTGGGCTGCCTGGCCCGGCCCGGCCGCGTGCTTCACGCGTGCTTCACGGATTGATCCCACCCGCCCGGCACACGCTCTTATGATGTCGATGAGCAATGCAACACCGGCGGCGTCCGCGCCCGGTGATGTGCCCGACTCGATCCACATTCCCCGATCCACATTCCCCGACACAGGAGCAGCGACCATGGACATCCGCTTCCTAGGCCACGCGGCATTCGAGCTCAGCGACGGATCCACATCCGTGCTGATCGACCCGTTCCTGACGGGCAATCCCAGCGCGGCCGTCTCCGCGGAGGACCTCAGCCCGCAGGCGATCCTGCTGACGCACGGACACGCCGACCATCTCGGCGACACCGTCTCGATCGCCACCCGTGCCGGATCTGAGGTGGTGGCGATCGTGGAGATCGCCAACGAGCTCTCCGCGGACGGTGTCGAGCGGGTGCACGACCCCAACCTCGGTGGCACGGTCTCCTTCGAGTGGGGCTCTGTCAAGCTCGTGCCCGCCTGGCACACATCGACGACCCCCAAAGGCGCCGTCAACGTCCCCGCCGGGTTGATCGTCCGGTTCGCGGGCACCACGGTCTACCACCTCGGGGACACCGCCCTGTTCTCCGACCTGCGCCTGATCGCCGAGAGCGAGGGCGGGATCGACGTCGCGCTGATGTGCATCGGCGGCCACTACACGATGGATCGTCACGACGCGCTGCAAGCCGCCAGGCTGATCGGCGCCAAGCAAATCATCCCCTGCCACTACGACACGTTCCCGCCGATCGTCACCGACGCGCAGGCGTTCAAGGCCGATGTCGAGTCGGCCGGCATCTCCGAGGTCGTCGTGCTGACGCCCGGGGAGCGTCACAGCTCGCCATGACCCTGACCAACGCTGTCGTCCTGATCGAGGCGGAGCGGGACGCGCTCTCGACGCTGGGTGGCGCGCTGGCCGACATCGAGGGTGTCGCGGAGGCCTACTCGGTCACCGGCGAGTGGGATTTCGTCGCGATCGTGCGCGTCCCCGACCACGAGCAGCTGGCCGATGTCGTCACCGGCGAGATCGGCGGTCTGCCGGGTGTGACGCGGACCCAGACGATGGTCGCGTTCGCGGCCTACTCTCGCCACGATCTGGAAGCCCTGTTCTCGCTCGGTGAGTAAGAGACCCTAGGCCGCGATGGCCTCCATCCCCCTGAAGCCGGAGTACGAGCCCACCCTCGGCCGCCTGCTTGCGCCCCGCTGGCACGCGGCGTCCTCGCTCGCCCGCGCCGTCGTGATCGCGTTTGGCCTCGGTCTGCTCGCGCTGGTCATCGGGGCTGTGCTCACGCTCCAGAACGCCCACTTCTCCCGCGGCGGGCTCGCGCCGTTCTCGTTCAGCTACCGCAGCCTCTACCGCACGACTCCGGCCCCGGGGGAGTACGTCCAGGTGCGGCGCCCCGCGCGCGGTCCACTGCGCGACTCCTTCGCGGTCGGCCCGATCGAGCTGCCTGCCTATGCGGGGGGGCTCAGCGGCGAGCTGCCCGTGTACGCGGCGTCCTACATCGATGAGCTGCATCGGCGCTACGCCGGCTTCGTGCTGCGCGGCGAGGGCAAGACGCGAGTCAACACCGTGCCGGGCTACGACATCGTCTACACGGCCCAGATCGCCGGTCGGACCGTCTACGGGCGCGACATCCTGCTGCTGCCCGAGCGCTCCGGCGCGCGTGCGGGTGTGCGCATAACGATGCTGACCGCGCCGGCGGCCCACTCGCAGGTCACCTCACCGCTGCTCGTCGGCACCGCCGGCGTGCTCGAACGGCCGCTCGAGACGTTCACCTTCGGCTGATCTTGGCTACGTCAGCCCGGTCGTGGAAGCCGACTTTGGCGGCTGTGCCGGCATTGCGCGGCTCCCGTCCACCTCGGCGCGTGATCTGCTCGGCAGCGACCCTCAGGGAGTCGCGACGGCCGGCGGCGATTCGGGCGCTGTACCGGCGGGCGCCGTCGGCGGCGCCGTTTCGGCGGGAGGCGCTTCCGCAGGGGGCGCCGTTTCGACCGGCGGCGCCGGTTCCGCGGGCGGCGCCATTTCGACGGATGGTGGCGAGGGAGTACCTCCCGTTTCAGCGACGGGCACGGTCGGGGCGGCCGGTTGGGACGGTGCGTCTTCGGTCGCCGTCGTCGGCAGAACGGTGGTCGCGGTCGTGACCTCCGTCACCTGCCCTGGGGTTTCCTGCTTAGGCGGCGTAACCGGTTTGACGGCCGGGACCGTTACAGGCATGCCCTCCGGCTTGTGCGTGAGCGTTGCGCTTGCGGGATCGACCTTGCCCGTCTTGGCGAGCAGGCCGCGAGCGTGGTGCAGCGTCGCAAAGTGGCTCGCCGGGGACGTGCGAGTCGCGGTGACTGGCTGGACGCTGTCATGCACGACGATCGGTTCGCTCGAGCGCGTCGGCACGTGGACGGTGGCGGCGATAGCCGCGTGATGCCGATGCGCTGGACGCCCCACGCGTTCGGCTGCGACCGCGCCGGCGGTGACGATCGCCGCGGCCGCCAGCCCTGCAACGGCCTTGGTCGCTACCGCACCCGCCCCCGCCGTGAGGAGGCCGCCCGACACGCTCGCTCCTCCGGCGCCGGCTGCGCTCGCGGTTGCGCCGGCCGTGGCTCCCGCACCGGCGCCGACGTGGGCGCTGCCCGCGGAGGCGGTCGAGCCCAGCTTGGTGAGCAGCAGCTTCTTGGCCAGCAGCAGCGGACCGACGGGGAAGATCGCCGCGAGCGCGTGATTATTGGCCTTGAGCTGCTTCTTGAACGATCGGCAACGCTCGCACCCGCGCACGTGCCGGCGCGCGGGCGCGCCCAGCTTGGCCAGTCCCTCCGCCACCTCTCCGAGCTGTGACCGCACTTCGTCGCAGCTCAGCTGGCGTGCCTCGGCGGCCTCGGCCAGCGAGATACGCGCGCGCACGAGCAGCGACTTGACCGACGGCACGGTCGTCTCCATCGCGTCCGCGATCTGCTCGTAGGACAGCGCATCTATCTCCCGCAGCAGCAACGCGGTGCGCTGGGTCTCGGGCAGCTCCTTGACGTCGCCGAGCAACTGCCTGAAGCTCTCGCGCTTCAACACCCGCTCGCCGGTGGACTGGCCATGGTCGGCGTAGTGCACGTCCATCGAGTCCACGCCGATCGCCGACGCGCGACGCAGGTGGTTGAGCGAACGGTTGCGCGCGATCCGGTACAGCCATGGCCTGACGTTGATCGCGCGCTCGTCGGCCAGCACCGCGTTGAACGCCGCCGTAAACACCTCCTGGAGCACGTCCTCGGCGTCCTCGCGCGAGCTCAGCATGTGCCGGCAAAACGCCAGCAGCCGCGACTGATAGCGCGAGAACAGCACCTCGAACGCGGCGTGCTGGCCCTTGCGGGTCATCGCGATCAGACGCTCGTCCGATTGCAGCCGCAGCAGCGCCGACGGGCCGCTCAGGCCCGGCATGCTCTTACGCGTTAGTGCTGAGACCTCCACGGCGTACGGTCCCTTCGGCTGGCTGCTATCTACTCCAAATACACCGTAGCAACCGCATAGTTGCGGTCATGCTGGGCGGGGCACGCGACGATACTTGCCGCGTACACTGCCCAGCCTGCCCGGGTGGCGGAATCGGTATACGCAGCGGACTTAAAATCCGCGGCTGACTAGAGCATGTGGGTTCGAGTCCCACCCCGGGCATCTCTCCTTACGAGTCGCTCCCAGCATGCAGCTCGACGACCAACGGGATGCCCTCCCTGAACCAGCCGCGGTTGCGTCCCTGGCTGGCGCGTTCCTCCTCAGGGGGGATGAGACGCATATCGCGAGCGCCGCATCACGCGCACGCGCGCGGCCGCGGTCACCGTGCCGCCGACCCGCCTCGCGCCTGGTCTCGGCACCCCCCATCACCCCGACGGTGGCAGCTCGGCGCCTCAGTGGGTAGAGTCGCGCTCCTGATGGCCGCCGTCGAGGAGACCACCGACACCTTCCACGGCGGGCGCCTGGTCGCCCGGCGGCTACGGGCGCACGGCGTCAGCAGGCTGTTCACGCTCTCCGGCGGACACCTGTTCTCGATCTACGACGGCTGTCGCGAGGAGGGGATCGACATCGTCGACGTCCGCCATGAGTCCACGGCCGCGTTCGCCGCCGAGGGCTGGGCGAAGGTCACGCGCGAGCCCGGCGTCTGCGCGCTCACGGCCGGACCCGGCGTCACCAATGGCATGAGCGCGATGGGCTCCGCACAGGCCAACCACTCGCCGATGGTCGTCCTCGGCGGGCGCGCCCCCGCCGGACGCTGGGGGATGGGCTCGCTGCAGGAGATCGACCACATCCCGTTCGTCCGCCCCCTGACCAAGTTCGCGGTCACCCCCGAGAGCACCGCAGAGATTCCCGGCCTCGTCGACGAGGCGTTCACCACCGCGCTTGCTCCCCACGGCGGGCCCACGTTCGTGGACTTCCCCCTGGACTACGTTTTCATGGAGGCTCCCGAGCCGGACCACATGCTCGAGAGCCTGCCCGCCCGCTCCACCCGTGGCGCCGACGGCGCTGCGATCGAACGCGCCGGCGAGCTGCTGCGTGGCGCCGAGCGCCCGGTGATCATGGCCGGGACCGACCTGTACTGGGGCCATGGCGAGTCCGAGCTGCTGGCGCTCGCCGAGGCGCTGCGCATCCCCGTCTTTTTGAACGGGCTGGCCCGCGGGTGCGTTCCCGCCGACCACGAGCTGTTCTTCTCGCGCGCCCGCTCACATGGCGCTTACCGGAGCCGACGTCGCGCTGGTCATCGGCGTGCCGATGGACTTCCGGCTCGGCTTCGGCGGCTCGTTCGGGGAGGACACCGAGATCGTGGTCATCGACACCGCCGAGCCCGAGCGCCGTCATCCGCGGGCGGTCGCGGCCGAGCTCTACGGGGCGCTGGCTCCGACGCTCGCCGACCTGCGTACGGCCGCCGGTGCGGGTGGACAGCTGTTGAACAGCGAGCGCTGGATCAAGGATCTGCGCGCCGCCGAGACCGAGCGCCGCGCCGCCGAGCGCTCAGAGCTGGAGGACGACCGCTCGCCGCTGCACCCGATGCGGCTCTACGCCGAGCTTGGCCGGGTGCTCGACCGCGACGCGATCGTGATCGGCGACGGCGGCGACTTCGTCTCCTACGCGGGTCGCGTCATCGACAGCTTATCAGCCCGGCTGCTGGCTTGACCCGGGACCGTTCGGCTGTCTGGGCGCGGGACCCGGCTACGCGCTCGCGGCCAAGCTCGCCCACCCCGAGCGCCAGGTCGTGCTGCTGCTCGGCGACGGCGCGTTCGGGTTCTCTGGAATGGAGTTCGACACGCTCGCGCGCCACGGTGTCACGGTTGTCGGCGTAATGGGCAACAACGGGATCTGGGCGCTGGAGAAGCACCCGATGGAGTTCCTCTACGGCTACTCCGTCGCGGCCGAACTGCGTCCCGGTACGCGCTATGACCAGGTGCGTCCAGGCGCTCGGCTGCCACGGCGAGCTGGTGGAGCGCCCGCAGGATGTCGTCCCTGCGCTGGAGCGCGCCTTCTCCGCCGGCCTTCCCGCCCTGGTCAACGTGCTCACCGACCCGAACGTCGTCTACCCGCGCAAGTCCAACCTCGCCTGACGCCGCCGCGAATCCAACCTCGCCTGACGCGTGCCAGCTGCACGCGGCAGTCCGCGGGTGATGCGATGTTCAAGCGATCAGATCCGACCGCGATCGGCTGAGGCTCGCCTTCCATATGAGGAAGCCGCCCGAGCGGACGGCTTCCTCGGGGCGGCCCCCCGAGGAACAGGCAGGGGTACGTGCCTCGGTGGCCTTGGGGATAGGGTGACCCGAACAGCGGGAGTGCCGAGTCCTTGTTCGGCGAAGTCCGGGTCCTATGGACCGGCTGGGAGACGTACATCCTATGCACGACTCCTCCACAATAGTATCACATGTCTGAACTACTGTGGCGACCTGAATCTTTGTGATTTGCCAGGGAGAGCGCGCCGCCGTGCAGGATGTCGTGCTCGGAGACCTCCGCCTCCTCGAGGTCGAACGCGCGCATCGCCTCTGACAGCAGGATCAGACCCGCGACGATCGTGGGGGCACGATCGGGATGCAGCCCCACGAGCGAGCGGCGCTGGGCTTCGTCCATGTCCGCCAGGCGCGCGAGCAGCATCTCGACCGTGGCCAGCAGCAGCTGATAGCCGTGCACGCGCTCTGGGTCATACGGGTCGAGCTCCTGGTCGATCGCAGCCGCCGAGGTCGCGGTGCCGGCCACCGCGATGCCGCACCGCACCGGTGCGCGCTCGGCCTGGGGCAGGCCGGCCAGGTAGATCGCGCGCGTATCCGCCGCTAGCTTCTGCAGCTCGGCCGGCTTCGGCGGGTCGCTGTGGATGTGACGCTCGCTCATCCGCACCACGCCCGCGGGCAGCGACACGTGAAAGCCGGACGTCAGGCCGACGCCGACGATGAACTCGGTGGAGCCTCCGCCGATGTCGACCACCACGGTCGGCTCACCCGCGGCGGCCGTCCGGCCGGTCATCGCGCCGAGGAAGGTCAGCTGCGCCTCTTCCTCGCCCGACAGGACCCTTGCGTCGAGACCGTACTCCGATCGTGACTCGCTCGGCGAACGCGCGCCCGTTGCGCGCGTCGCGGACCGCCGAGGTCATCACCGCGAGGTTTGGGTACGACTGCCGTCTGCGATGCGCGTCGATCTCCTGCGCGATAATCCCGTCAGCGCGGCAACACCCGCTCGCAGGCCTCCGCTCGAAAGCTCGCCCCCCGCGTCGACGCCGGCGCCGAGCCGCGTCACGACCGAGCGGCGTACGCAGCTCCGCCACGCTGCCCGTCCGGATCGACGTCGGCGATCAGCAGCCGGGTTGAGTTCGTGCCGATATCGACCACCGCCGTGCGCATCGGGCGCGGATGCTAGACTGTGGCAATCCACGGTTCATCACGAGCAGCACGCGAGGAGACGTTATGCACGCAGAGCACCACGCCGTCGCGCTGGTCACCGGCGCAAACCGCGGGATCGGACGCGAGGTCGCCAGGCAGCTGGCCGAGCGCGGATACGAGGTGATTGCTGAGCGCTCGCGACGGCGCAAGGCCGAGCAGGCCGCGGCCGAGGTGGCGGCCCAGACCGGCGGTAGGGTCAGCGCGCTGACGCTCGACGTTGCCGATCCGGCGAGCATCGCGTGCGGCGGCCGAGCGCTGGTGCAGGCAGACGCCCGGCCGGCTGGACGTGCTCGTCAACAACGCCGGCGTCGGCACCGACTGGGGCGTGAGCGGGACCGCCCCCGACTTCGACGCGATGGACCGCGCGCTGCAGACGAACTTCTATGGCGCCTACCGGCTCACGGTCGCGCTGCTCCCCTTGCTGCGGCCAGCGCGCACCCGCGGATCGTCAACGTATCGAGCGGCATGGGCGGCGTCACCGAGATGGGCGGCTGGTCGCCCGGCTATCGGGTTTCCAAGGCTGCGCTCAACGCGATGACCCGGATCCTCTCGACCGAGCTCGCGGGCGAGGGCTTTCTCGTCAACTCCGCCTGCCCCGGGTTCGTGGACACCGACATGGGCGCCCCGATGGGTGCGACCAAGACCGTCCAGGACGGAGCCGCCGGGATCGTGTGGCTGGCTACGCTGCCCGACGACGGGCCTACCGGCGGGTTCTTTCGGGACAGGGCGCCGATCGCGTTCTGAATGGTCGCTTCCCGCCGTTCGCGCTTTGGGCGCCGTTTTTTGCTAGAACATGTTAGCGACGCGGGGTGGAGCAGTCTGGTAGCTCGTCGGGCTCATAACCCGAAGGTCGCGGGTTCGAATCCCGCCCCCGCTATTTTGTTGATCTGCGACCGTCCTTCGGGGCGGTCGCTTTCGTTGGTTAGCTGTTGTGCCCGGTGACCTCCCGAACGCGTGCGATGGGGGGGCGGTTGCTGAGGGCGCTGTGGGTGCGCTGCTCGTTGTAGTGGCGTATCCAGTGTGGCAGCGATGCGCGGCGGGCGTTGCTTGAGGCGTATCTCAGGGCGTAGGCCCACTCGCGTTGCAGCGTCTGCTGGTAGCGCTCGACCTTCCCGTTGGTGCGGGGCGTGTAGGGCCGGGTGCGGAGGTGGCTGATCGCGCGGTGGTGTAGCAACTCGCGTAGCGTCTTGTTGTGTATGTAGGTGAACGCGTTGTCGGTCATCAGCCGCTCGGTGACGATTCCGTGCTCCAAGAACCAGTCCAGTGCGCGGCGGGTGAACGCGGTCACGGTAGGAGCCTTCTCGTCGTCGTGGATCTCGGAGTACGCTAAGCGGCTGCAGTCATCGACGATCGAGTGCACGTACTCCCAGCCGACCCTTTTGGAGCGTTTGGTGCGATCACCGGTCAGCGCATGCTCGGGCTCGGTGAACTTCCCGAGCTTCTTGACGTCCATGTGCAGCAGGTTCCCGGGACACGGCCACTCGTAGCGGACGATCGGCGGGCGCTCAGACGGCTCGGGGCGTGAGCAACCCCCACGCCGCAGCACCTGGTGCACGGTGGAGTGCGCGCGACCGACCTCCACGGCGATCGTCCTGGGACTCCACCCCGTTCGCCGGCGCAGCTCACAGATCTGCCGCTCCTCCTCGGCAGGGACCCGCGCGGGCGAATGGTGTGGACGACTTGAGCGCTCAACCAGACAGGCCAGCGACTCCTGCTCAGCGGGGGCGGCCCGGCGCCAGCGGCGCACCCACTCCCAGACCGTGGACTTCGACACGTTCCCCCACGCGGCGGCCTGCGCGAAAGACATCCGTCATCCACGACACGACGAACGACCATCTCGCGCCCACGCGCGGTGAAGCGGGCTCTATGGTGCAGCATTCCGGGCCTCCCTTGAGGACGTGAGCTTTGACACCCACAGCCTCTCGGCAGGCCCGGACCTACCTACACAACATTCTGAACGTCCCTAGGCACAACACCTAGCTCGGGCGTGATCGTCGCCGCGAGCGCGAGCATTTGGCCGTCCTATGGAGCCGTCCAGGCAGAGTTGGGTTCGAGCCAGGCTGCTATCAGGCGCTACGTTGCAGATGCGCAAATGAGATGCCCTGGAATTGTGCGAAGGCTCCGCGTAACGCCGAGTTTAGTGAGCTGAGCTACGACGCGCTGCTTGGGGTCGCCGTAACAGGCTAACTGCTGCGCCTGCAGACCGAGCTGGTTTACATGCAGGAGTGGATTGTCGCTCAGCGCAGCCGGCTGGTTGTCCTCTTCGAGGGGCGCGACATGGCCGGCAAGGACGGTGCGATCAAGCGGATCACGGCGAGCGCGAGATACCAGTGCGTTACACGGTGGTGAGCTGAACTCACGCGCCGACCGCGAGTGCACGTCCTGACCTACGCGCTCTGCTGCGCGCGATAGTGCTCTTTCCAGATCAGCTTGTAGATCGGGATCTTGCGGGGAAGGCTGCGGATGCCCGGTAGGAAGGGGATACAGACAAACGCGAAGCTGAGCAGACCCATGATGATCATCACCTGGATGTCGGCGTTGGACGAGGATTTGATCGGTTCCACCTGATACCACAGCGCATACAGCCACAGCCAAGCCTGGCCGGGGTAGCTCCCGGTCTCGTTCATCATGCCCCACTGCTCGCCGAGCAGGTGCTGGGCTTCGGCGCGTTCGCCGAGTAGCCCGCCATCGGCCATGAACAGCAGTGGCTTGGTGTAGTCGGTCTGGAAGAACTGGTTGCTCGTCAGCAGGCTCCCGTCGAGGCCGCCGCTCTTTGCCAGAGCGAGCAGTCTGGCCATCATCCTCGGCACCGGGCCTGCGCCGCTCGCCTGGACTGTAACCGCGCCAGTCGTCGCGTCGAGCGTCACCGTCTTGGGCGGAGTCTTCTTTTCTTCCATCGCCGTTTCGTATTCTTCCAGCGGCTTGGCGTAGGCTTCACCCCATTCTTTTTTGGTCTTATCGGGCGCCGCTTGATATTCCGCGACTGCGCTCTGCAGCGCGGGGTCGCCAGGGACCGTCTTCAGTGGGTCGATCACGTAGTTCTCGGCGGTGTCGATCGGGTGGCTGACACCGAGCCAGCGCTGCGGGTGCAGGAACAGGAAGTGCTGCACGCCGCCGCTGTTGTGGTTGTACGGGGGGCCGTATTCGGCGGTGTCGCTCGTGCCATCGAGCTCCTTCGCCGCGGTAGCCACGAAATTCGCGGGCAGTTCGTGTGACCATTGCGCGACCGTGCTCGGCTTGTCATCCGGTGATGAGAACAGCACGGTCAGCGCCACCGCCAGCAGCCCGATCACGCCAACCGCGATGCACAGCTCCTTGATCAGGTCATACGGCGCGTAGCCGCCTGTCCAGGGTTTGGTGTCGTCTGTGGGGCGCAGGAAGCTCATGACTGCGCCCCCGTCGACGGCTGAGGCACGGGTGAGTCGCCGGGCGCGGAGGAGCCGCTCCCATCGAGACTGCCCGTGGAGACGAGCGCCGCTTTCTTCGAGTCGATCTCAAATGGCGGCACAACTCCGTGCCGGCGCACGAGCAGGACGTGTGCACTGACGAGCGCTACCACCGCCACGGGCAGCAGCAGCACGTGGTAGCTGTACATCTGACCAAAGTTGGTGACATTAAAGAACGCGCCGACGCCGACCGAGTTCAGCCCGTCCTTGGCCTGCGTGGAGATCCACTGCGCGTCGAAGTTCTGCTGGGAGACATAACCCGTAAGCGCGGTCGGCACCGCGACGAGGAACGTGACGGCGCCGGTCACCCACACACGCGCGCGCCCGCCGCGCCACGCCGCCATCCAGTACTTGCCCCACAGGTGGACGATCATCACGAAGAAGAACAGCTCGACGCTCCACATATGGATGCTGTTGAAGAAATGCCCAACGCCTGTGTAGTGCCACCAGGCGGGTCCCTTCAGCGCGAGGATCGAGCCGGAGGTGATGATCACGATCAGAGAGGCGATGCTGGCCACCCCGAACACATAGATCCAGGAGGCGACATACGTAGGCTGGCCGTCAGGGAGCAGTTTCTCGGGAGGCAGAGCCCGCACGGCTGCTTCCCTGACGCGAACGGTCCAGGTATCGGGGTGCGTCGCACCATCACCGGAGAGAGGGGGTACGACGCTCACGATTCCCCGCCGCGCCTGCGCGCTGCCCCAGGGAACGGAAGTACGATCGCCAAGACGAACACGATCACCATCAGCACGATCACCACGACGTTGGACACCGACAGGTGGATGAATTCCCAGTCCACCGTATGGGCCGGGTGATTCAGGTTGAAGATCGCTGCCAACACGCCGGAACTCACCAGGAGCCTGCTCGGTTTGGCCCGCACACCATCTCGTCGAGCAGCTTACTCTGTCCCGGAGACCCGTATATCCGTACTTTCCGCGGATGGTGTAAAGCGGGCTCACACCACCATGGGCATTGGGCTCATACCGGCCGCCGAATCAGAGCAAGGCCGCGTGCTGGGAGCCGGGCGGCGCATGCGCCGCCCGGTGGGACCGCGCATGCGCGGTCCCACGGCGTGCCGCATGCGGCACGCCTGTTGCATCGGTCCGGTAGGCGCATGCGGCTCGATCGTCCTCCCCTGCCTCGGCAAGCTCGATCCAAGCCGTCCTGGCGGCATCCGGATGACTTCTGCGTGACCTGCGAATTCTTACTGAGTCAGCCTCACGGTCGTAGGTCCGCCGGCCGAACCGGGACGCGTCGGCGCGCTGGTAGACCTCACAGACAAACGCCATGGTCTCGTTGTCGAACAACGGCTTGGGCGGCCTGGCCCATCCGCCGCGCTCGAATCCGCCGGCTGCGGTCCTCATCCGGCCCGCCGGGTCCCTGCATCACTCCATCGACGGAAACCTGCGTCGTGGTCGCCGGTTTCATGGTCGCAGTTCCCCTTCTCGCTGAGTTTGTCGTCATTCGACTCCACCGGACCGCGGCGCCGATCTCATCCGTCGCAGCAGAGTCCGTCCGGACCGATTGTTCCGCACCCTCCCCGAGCGCAGATCCGGAAGCTAGCCGAGCGTGAACGACTCGCTGGTGATCCTCTTGTGCCGTCCCGCCCCGCCGATCAGCGTGAGCGTGTACTTCCCCGGTCGCAGTAGACGCGTCGGCAGCAGTCGCAGACTCATGCGCCCGTGCGCCAGGCGGGCTGTCCCGGCCGCGTACACCACGCCGTGACGGGAGAGCGTTGCCCGTGTGGCTGGGCCTGCGGTCGTGAACCTGACCGTGCCGGTGGCAAGTTTGGTCGTGCACTGCTGCTTTCCTTTAATCGTCTCACACGTCACGAGCTCGATCTTGCTCGCTGAACCCTGAGCATCGGGCGGACCCTCTCCACCCTGCGCGCCAGTGTTGCCTTTTTCACCAGCGGAGCCGACTGCGCTGGCTTTGTCTTCTTTGCCGGTTGGCGCTTCTTTGTCCGCCGGGTCCTCATTGCCGGCGGATCCTTCCTTGCCCGCTTTCAAAAACAGAGCGGTGACTTTGCTAGCGATGCTAACCGTACAGTCCGTACCCGAGACTCTCGCGCACCCGACCCAACCGGCAAATTTGTAACCCGCGCCGGCTTTAGCCGCCGTCAAGGTCACTTCGCGTTCGAATTCACTCGTGCATTCATCGGTCGAACACGTGATCCCTGCGGGCGTCGAGGTGACTTCGCCTTCACCCGTGATGAACACGGTAAGCGGGAAATGGGACGGCGGGCCAGCATACGTAAACGCCTGGCCGGCTCCGTCCACCACAGCACAAAAGGAGGCGGAAGGACACGACACCGAGGAGAATCCAGCGTTCAGGTTGAACCCAAGTGGGTTCCACGCGGCCCACGCGCCTTCTTCGTACAGTGATACTTCCCCTTCGGGGGCGACCGCCACGCAGAAGGACGAAGAAGCGCACGACACCGAGATGACGTCTGACTGCGCGCGTGCGGGTCCGAGACCTATCTGGCTCGGTGCGCTCCATGTGCTGCCGTTGTAGGTGAGCGCGTATCCGTAGTGCGATTCTGAGGAGTAATGTTCCGCAACCGCGACGCAGAAGAAGGCGGATGAGCACGACACCGACTTCAAGTTGCCTTCGGCGATCTGGCTCGGGGCGCTCCAAGTGCTGCCGTTGTAGGTCACGGCATCATGACCACCGACGGCCACACAGAAGGAAGAGGAGGGACAGGACACCGAGCCGATGGCGGCTTCGGCGTCTATCTCGCTGGGCACGCTCCACGTGCTGCCGTTGTAGGTCAGGGCATATCCGCGGGTCGAGCCTTCCGTCACATGGTCCGCTACCGCGACGCAGAAGGACGCGGAGACGCACGACACGGAGTCCAAGCCACCTCCTGTGTCCACTTCCCTTGGCGCACCCCACGAGCCATCATAAATGAGTGCATGCCCGTGCGAGGAGCCACCGACCGCCGCGCAGAAAGACGCTGAGGGACATGAGAGCGATTGGAGATTGCCTTCGGTGTCCATCCGGCTGGGCGCGCTCCATGTGCTGCCGTTGTAAGTGAGCGCTCTACCATGCGAGTCGATCGCCGTGCAAAGAGTGGCGGAGGAGCAGGATACTTCCGTGAGTCCTCCGCTGCCGAGTCTCACGGGAGTCGACCATGTGCCGTCGTCGTAGGTGAGAGTGCTCGTGCTATAGCCGGCTGCCGCGCAGAACGATTCTGTTGGGCAGGAGATCGAGGCGGCTCCCGGATACAGTTCGGCGCCTGTCGGGTGCGATGCACTCCACGCGCTTCCGTTATAGATGAGCGTTTCCCCTCCTGACACCGCCATGCAGAAGGATTCCGAGGCGCACGACACCGACGCGATAGGGTCTGTGCCAATCGGGTTGGGCTTGCTCCACGTGCCGCCCTTGTAGGTGAGCTCACCGAAATTGCCCACCGCGACACAGAAGGATGAGGATGCACACGACACGGCGGAGAAACTGGTCGGATCTTCGGTGTCTATCAGGCTCGGTGCACTCCAAACGCTGCCGTTGAAGGTGACCGCGTACACGTGTTCGCTGTCGGGCGCGGCCACCGCCATGCAAAAGGATTCGGAGGTGCACGATATTGACTTCAGATCGCCGAGGCCAACCTCGGTCGGTGTTGTCCACGTGCTGCCGTTGTAGGTGGCCGCCTGCCCCGAGCCTCCCACTGCGACACAGAACGATGGGGAGGTGCACGACACGTGAATTAGATCCGTGCCGGTTGCGGCCGGGGCGCTCCACGTGCTGCCATTGTAAGTGACCGCGCCGCCGGTACCGTCCATCGCCATGCAGAAAGAAGACGAGGTGCAGGAGACCGAGAAGAGCGAGTACTGAGTATCAATCACGCTCGGTTCGCTCCACGTGGTGCCGTTGTAAACGGCCGCCGACCCGAGGTCTGCGCCTGCGACGCCGACCGCCACGCAGAAAGAGGACGACGAGCACGAGACCGACTGCGGGGCGATGGTGGGATCAACCAAGTCAGGCGCCGACCACTCGCCCGCCGCAAGCGCCGTTGACGAACCCACAAGCGCCAGCACCACCCAAAACGACGTCAGCATGGCAAGCACACGACGCGAGAGGGCGGCTCTACCACGGCGCGACCCGCCTGCGGCGCGCGACCCGCCCGCGCGCACAACACCACGTCTGCCGACCCGGTCAATGGTCTGGATCTCCTCGATATGCCTGCGCAATGCGGATCTCATCGCTTGTCCCCCCGAGCGTGCATCCTACCCTGCCGACTACCGATGGCCGTCTTGAGGCAAGACAGAAGCCCTGCGTCGCCATACCGGCGGTGGCCCGACTTCCGCATCGGAAGGAACGTACACAGCAAGGCGCGATGCCATTCACCCGACTTCGGATCCACCCCGACGAATGCACAAGCGCTGGACGACATCGTCTTCACTGCCGCAAGGGATGATCGGCAGCGTCGGGGAACATCGCTGTGGAAGACCTTGACTTCCGCGCGGATCAGAAGGAAAGTACGTGCGACCCAAGGAGTCTCCTCGTCGAAGAGCGGCCGGGGAGGCGACCAGGAAAGGGGCTCGTGCCGATTTCTTCCGGAGCGCACACAGGCAGCGACGATCTTCCCGCCGTCGCCGTGTCGCGCTGTGCGGATCGGCGAGAACGCGCTGCCATGCCGTGGCGCCATCAACCGACGGAGGGGATATGAGCAGTGTCGATTTGAGCAGCGAAAGCGCGGCGGGCACCCCGCCGGTCAAGGCCGGGGAGGTGAAGCTCGAGGTCGTTGTCGTGCCGGTCTCGGATGTCGATCGGGCGAAGCGCTTCTACGAGGGGTTGGGGTGGCGGCTCGACGCCGACCTCGCTGTCGACGATGGCTACAGGGTGGTGCAGCTGACGCCTCCGGGCTCCGCCTGCTCGATCATCTTCGGCGAGGGCGTCACGTCAGCTCCGCCGGGCTCGTCCGACGGCCTGCAGCTCACGGTGTACGACATCGACGAGGCCCGTGCCGACCTCATCGGGCGCGGTGTCGACGTCAGCGAGCCGTTCCACGACGTGACCGGGATCTTCCATCACGCCGGTACCGTGGGGCGCGTGAGCGGGCCGGCTCCGGCACATGCCGATTACGGCTCGTTCGCCGCGTTCAGCGATCCGGATGGCAACGGCTGGCTGCTTCAAGAGATCAAGACTCGGCTTCCGGGCCGCTGAAAGGAGAGGCCATGACCACGGCGTATGAGTCCGTGAAAGACCTTGCGGAAGCGCTCAGACGCGCAGCCGCGGCGCACGGCGAGCATGAGCAGCGAACGGGTCAGGCGGACCCCGACTGGCCGGATTGGTACGCGCTCTACATGGTGCGCGAGCGCGCCGGCGAGGAGCTGCCGACATGAACAGCGACTATGACGTGATCGTGCTCGGCGGCGGGTCGCCGGGCGAGCACTGCGCGGGCGCTTTGGCGGAGGGCGGCCTGCGCGTGGCCGTCGTCGAGCGCGAGCTCGTGGGAGGGGAGTGCTCGTACTGGGCTTGCATCCCGTCGAAGACGCTGCTGCGGCCGGGCGAGGCGGTCCACGGGGCGCGCGAGGCCGCCGCGAGCGCCGAGGTCGATGTGGACGGCGCTTTTGCCTGGCGTGACTTCATGGTCTCCGACCATTCCGACGCCGGACAGGAGCGCTGGCTGGCCGACCACGGCATCGACCTGCTGCGCGGCAGCGGCCGGCTCGCCGGCCCTGGCGTCGTCGAGGTCGGCGGTGTGCGGCACACCGCCGACCACGTGGTCCTCGCGAACGGCGCCGATCCGGTCGTGCCGCCCGTACCGGGCCTGCGCGAGCTGGATGGTGTTTGGACCAACCGCGAGGTGACGTCGATGAAGGCCGTTCCGCGCCGCCTGCTGATCCTGGGTGGCGGGCCGGTCGGGGTGGAGATGGGGCAGGCGGTTCAGCGACTCGGCGGCCAGGCGGTGATCATCGACATGGCCGAGCACGTGCTCGCGCGGGAGCCGGCGCCGCTGGGCGAGGCACTCGGCGAGGTCCTGAGCCGCGAGGGCATCGAGCTCGTTTTGTCCGCGAACGCGACCGCCGCACGGCGCGAGGGCCAGGACTACGTGCTCGAGATCGACGACGGGCGCGAGCTGCGCGGCGACCGGCTGCTCGTCGCCACGGGCCGGCGTCCGCGGGTGCGCGGTCTGGGTCTCGAGACAGTCGGCGTCGAGCCGGACGCGCATGGAGTTCCGGTCGACGCGCACCTGCGCGCGGCGGAGCGTCTGTGGGCGATCGGCGACGTCAACGGCCTGTGGCCGCTGACCCACGTCGGCAAGTACCAGGGCGAGGTGGTCGCCGCGAACATCCTTGGCGAGCCGCGAAAGGCCAACTACGAGGCCGTTCCGCGCGTCGTCTACACCGACCCGCAGGCCGCGGCGGTGGGCGCTTCCGCCGGCCGTTTCAGCGCCATGGTCCCGGTGTCGGAGGTATCGAAGACCGCCACCTACACGCGCGCGTACGCCGAGCAGAACGGCTTCCTGACGCTCCTCTCGGACGGCGAGCGGCTGACGGGCGCCTACGCGCTTGGACCCGAGGCGGGCGAGTGGCTGCAGCAGGCCACGCTCGCGATTCGCGCGCACGTCCCACTCGATGTCCTGGCCGACACGATCCAGCCGTTCCCGACGTTCTCGGAGATCTACGTCGCCGCCCTGAAGGCACTCCGCGGCGAGATGGCGGCAGCGTCCAAGACACTCGGCGCGGAACCGCCGATGACGAGCTGACGGAAGCAGCATTATCATCGCGCCATGCTCGAGTCAGTCGTGTCGGTGACGTTCGACAACCTCGGAGAGGCTGCCCAGCTCGAGCTCGGAATGTGGCCGTCGGAGGTGCCCGAAGGGCAGCACTTCACCGTCGTGGACGTGCTTCCGCGACTGCTCGACCTCCTGGCGACTCGAAAGCTGAAGGCGACGTTCTTCGTCGAGGGTCTGAACGCGCGGATGTACCCGCAGGCGCTGCACACGATCGTGTCCGCCGGGCACGAGGTTGCGGTTCACGCGTGGCGCCACGAGGAATGGGCAGCGCTCGACGCCGAGTCCGAGGCCACGCTGCTCGAGCGTGCCACCGACGCGATGCGCTGCATCGGCATCGACCCAAGCGGCTTTCGACCGCCCGGAGGTGGCTTGACCGAGCGCACGCTCGGACTGCTCGACGGGCACGGCTACAGCTACGTCTCGCCCGCGGGCGAGCGAGAGGGCCTGCTGGACGGTCTGGCGGTGCTGCCGTTCCGCTGGCCGCTGGTGGACGCCTATTCCTACCTGCCCCAGTTCGCGGGCCTGCGCGAACGCTACGGTGACGGGCCCGATCCCCTGACACCCGAGGAGATGCGACGCGGCATGATTGCCGCTCTGCATGGCCACGCAGAGCAGACAGGTCACCTGACGCTGCTGTTCCATCCGCTCTCGGTCGCCTTCACCGGTGATCCCGGCTGGGAAGCGCTCGACTCCGTGCTCGGCGAGACCGTTCGCCTCGCTGCAACGGGCGCCCTTACGGCGATGCGCATGGACGAGGCGGCCGTACGGATGCTCGAGCTGCCCGAGGAGCTTCACCATCTCCCACAGCTCGATGACGCCACCTGGACGACCCAGTGACCCTGCTGCCGCGCCGACCGTTCACGGTCCTCACCGCGCTCGGCACCGCGGCCCATCACGCGTTCGAGGTTCGCGCAGGCGTGGGTCTGGTGTTCGAGCCGTTCATAGGTCGGCGCGGCGCCGTCGCGATGTGGGCCGGGGGGCTGCCCGCGTGGGCGCTCGCGGGATGGCTGGCTGAGGGCGAGCGAGTCGAGAACTGGATCGCCCTGAACAACGCCGCCGGCCTGGCGGGTGGCATCGTTCACTTCGTGCAATGGCCATGGCAGCGGCGTCACGGCATTCCGTATCTGACCGAAGCGGAGGGCATGACGACCGAGCAGCTCGGCCCCTATAACAGGGTGCTTCACCTGTGGACGCTTGCGGGCCTGCTGGCCGTCGCGCTCGAGACTCCACGACATGCTCGAAGGTGGGCGCTCTTGGGTCTGCTGCTCGGTGAGCCTCTGCGTCGCTCCGCAGTCCACCACTTCGGTTGGGCGCGGGAGCAGGCGGAGCGCGACCCTGAGCGCTGGAGCCCGATGCTGAGGTCTTGAGCCGCACGGCCTTCACGGGAAGCCGTCCCCGCGAGGAGGAGGGCGCCAAGGATCGTCGGACGCATGACAAGATAGGTCACCGGCACGACGGAGATTCGCGTCGGCCGCGGGTCAAGGGCACATCCTGGGAGGAGGTATCCGTGAAGGTTCGCGCTGCGGTACTGGAAGAGTTCGCTTCGCCGCTCGTGGTTCAGGAGCTGGATCTGGCTGACGCCGGTCCCGGTGAGGTGCTGGTCAGGCTGGTCGCCTGCGGCGTGTGCCACACCGACATGTACACCGCGTCCGGGTCTGACCCGTCTGGATACGCACCCACGGTTCTCGGGCACGAGGGCGCAGGCGTGGTCGAGGCCGTCGGCGAGGGAGTGACATCGGTCGCGGCGGGCGATCAGGTCGTCACGCTGTTCTCGCCTCAGTGCAGGGAGTGCGTTCACTGCCTGGACCCGCGAACCAACCTGTGCCTGGCCATTCGCGAGCGCCAGAACGAGGGCTATCTGCCGGACGGCACCACGCGACTATCCCGTGGCGGCGAGTCGATCAGGCACTTCATGGGAACCTCGACGTTCGCGGATCACGCCGTCATACCGGAGATCGCGCTGGCCAAGGTCAGCCCCGAGACGCCGCTGGACCGTGCATGCCTGTTCGCGTGCGGGCTGTCGACTGGGCTGGGAGCCGCGATGTTCACCGCCGGGGTGCAGCCTGGCGCGACGTGTGTGGTGTTCGGTGCGGGTATGGTCGGCCTCGGCGCGGTGGCCGGATGCCGGCTGCGGGGAGCTGAGCGGATCATCTGCGTCGATCTGTCCGATGACCGGCTGGATCTTGCCCGCGGTCAGGGCGCCACCGAGTGCTGGCCCGCCGACGGGCATGCCGTCGAGCGCACGCTCGAGGCCACCGGCGGGTTCGGCGCCGACTACACCTTCGAGGCGACCGGTTTGGTCTCGGTCATGGCAGAAGCCGTCCAGACCGCGCGCATGGGCTGGGGCTTGTGCACGGTGTGCGGCGTCGCGGGCCGCGGGGAGACGCTCGACGTGGTCCCGCGCCTGCTCATCACCGGGCGCCGTGTCTGCGGCTCGTCGTTCGGTGGGGTCAAGGGTCGGGATCAGGTGCCCGAGCTCGTGGAGCTGTACCTGCGTGGAGACATCGACGTCGATCCGTTCATCTCACATCGCATGCCTCTGGATGAAGTCAACCGAGCCTTCCAGCTCATGGATGCGCAGGACGGGATCCGCTCAGTGCTGGAGTTGAGCGTCTGACCGGACCAGGACGGCGGGAGGCCTGGTGCTGCGATATCCGATCTCCGTAAGCTGGCTGTCAGCGTGAGCGACTGCCCACCTGATTTCGCCCGCACGGCCGACGACTACGCGCGTCACCGTGCAGGATTTCCCCCTGGGTTGCTCGATCGGCTCGCGGCGGGCAAGATCGTATGGCCAGGGGCGCGGGTCGTGGACCTTGGCACGGGCACGGGGAGCCTTGCTCGACTGTTCGCGCAGCATGGGTGCACTGTCACCGGCGTGGATATCGCGGGACCGCTGATCGAGCAGGCCCGGCGGCTGGACCGCGAGGAGGGGGTGGAGGTGGCCTATGTGAAGGCGCCAGCCGAGGCGACCTGCCTGCCGAGTGGCATCTTCGACGTGGTCAGCGCGGGCCAGTGCTGGCACTGGTTTGACCGGCCCGCCGCTGCCCGCGAGGTCGCGCGGCTGCTCTCGGATGGCGGCAGCGTGGTGATCGCACACTTCGACTGGCTACCGCTTCCGGGCAACGTCGTCGAGGCCACGGAGGAGATCATCCTGCGCTGCACACCGACCTGGCCGTACGCGGATCGGGCTGGGCTGTATCCGCTGTGGCTCACCGATCTTCAATCGCGGGGTTCACGGGGATCGAGACGTTCTCGTTTGACGTGAGCGCGTCCTACTCGCATGAGGCGTGGGTGGGTCGTGTGCGAGCGAGCGCTCCGATAGCCGGCACGCTGGACGCCGACGGTGTACGAGCCTGCTCGCGGGAGCTGACCGCGATGCTGGATGAGCGCTTTCCCGAGGACCCGCTTGCCGTGCCACACCGCGTATGGGCGGTCACAGCGCGGGCGCCCGGCGGTGAATGAGCACGAGCGGCTGTTGAGTGACACCACAAGGCGGGTCTTTGCACGCGACGCCGAACGTGCTCTGACTCGTGGTACGGCTGCTTGGATGGGCCACGCCGCACGCGGCGTGGCCAGCAGGGCCGCATGCGGCCCTGCTCCGGGGCCGCGCATGCGCGGCCCCGACGGTCGGCGCATGCGCCGACCGTCTACACCAGAGCTGCATCGTCGGGACATCGCAGATATGAGCGCGAGCGGCTGCGGAAGGGTGAGAAAGGCTACCCCTAGGGTGGCTATGCGTGGGCGCCTGGGCGGTTGATGATCGTGGTGTCAGTCAAACCAAGCCAACAAGGAGGCGTCATGTCCAACGTTCAGATCACAACCACCGCCACGAAGATGCTCCGCAAGATGCTCGCCGCTCTCGCGATCGGCGCGGTCGCGATGGCGTGCATCGCGACCGGCCAGGCTCATGCGGACACGAAGGAAAGCGCTGGCACGCCAAAAGGCTGCCAGATCGAGAACAACGGCAGGATCGAAACGGTGCCGGTCGGCACGCGAGTCGGGATCTTCGTCTGTGGAAAAGACGGTGAATGGCACTTCGGCTGGCTGATCACCGAGATCAGCGCTCCGCCGAAAAAATCGGTCAAGCCGATCGGTACGAGCGCACTGCGTAACGGCGTCCTGCGGGTGGCGCAGGCCCAGCACTGAGAGCGCTCTGTCTCACACGAGCCTCTGTGCGGCCCGCCTCTCCCGTGTGTTTGTAATCGCCACGGGACGGGCGGGCCGCGCGGCTATGTCGCCGGCGGTTGTCGCCGGCAGGGCGGTTTGCTTAGACTGGCGTCGGTGAGCGACCGTCTCGTCATCGGTGGGCAGCTCGGCAACTATCTGATCGACTCGGTCATTGGGCGCGGCGGGATGAGCGTCGTCTACCGGGCGAAGCACTCGCGGCTGGGCATGTCGGTCGCACTGAAGGTGCTCGCGCCCGAGCTGAGCTCAGACGACACGTTTCGGGAGCGGTTCCTGCGCGAGGCGCAGATGGCGGCCGCGGTGGATCATCCAAACGTCATCCCGATCCACGACATGGGCTTGCACGAGAGCTCGCTCTACATCGTGATGCGGTACGTATCCGGTGGAGATCTCAAGGATCTGCTGACCAGCTCCAGCCCGTTGGACGCAGAGCGCGCGCTCGAACTGCTGATGCCGATCGCGCTCGCACTCGACGCGGCCCACGCTAACGGCTTGATTCATCGAGACGTCAAGCCGGCGAACATCCTCATCCAGCGATCCACCGCGGGAGACATCGACCACGTCTACCTCACTGACTTTGGGATCGCGAAGAGCGCCTCCTTCATGAGCGGTCTGACGGGCACAGGCGGGTTCATCGGCACGGTCGAGTACATGGCGCCCGAGCAGATCGAAAGTCACGACGTGAGCGCTCAAACGGACGTGTACGCGCTGGCAGCCACCTTCTATGAGTGTCTGACCGGCCGCATCCCGTTCCAGCGAGAACTGGCCGAAGGCGCCCGGCCACCGACGGGCGCCGCCGAGTCCGTGACCGACACGCGGCCGGAGCTGCCGACTGCGCTCGATGGCGTCATCGCCAAGGGCCTGTCACGCAATCCCATCGACCGGTACGCGACATGCGAGCAATTTCTCCGCGCGTGCAGCTACGTGCTCGAGGGTCGGCCATCGGATGTCAGCCTCACCGGGGAAACGGCTATCGCCGCGACCGTATTGTCGGCGAACGAGCCCACGGAGGTCGGCGCTCAGGCTTCGCCGGAAGCCGCTCGGCCGGCCCATGAGCCTGTCGTCGCGCACGCCGCCGGCTCGCCGTCGCCCGATGGTGAGCAGCCTCGGCCCGTGTCGGGGAGGCCCGATCGCCCCAGTGTGGGGGCAAGGCTTGCCGAGCACCGGTGGTCTGTCGCCGCGCTTGTGGCGCTTGTCGCGGCGGCCGTCGTGGTTGTGGTCCTGGCCTCGGGATCCGCCGGCCCGAAGGGCAGGCTGTCGTTGTCGGCGCTTTTGCGGGTGCCGACCAATCACGTGACCGGCTCCGGCGATGTGACGGTACGGCTCAATGGAGACGTGGCCGCGGTGACGGTGACCACGCAGGGGTTGGACAACGGCGCGCAGCTGGTACATGCGATGCACATTCACGGCGGCGGCAAAGGCGTGTGTCCGCCGGCGTCGGCCGCGCGCCTGCACAACGGCCATCTCGCGATCAGCACCACCGACGGAATCAACTACTACGGTCCGCCTGTCCAGGCGCTGACAACGCGCGGCGATACGAGTGTGTCGAGCATTCTGGCGTTCCCCCGCTATCTGACGGGTGGCACGCTTCACTACAGCCGCACCATCACCCTGCCTCCGACCGTGGCCGCCTACATCCGCGAGAACAACGCCGTCATCGTCGTGCACGGCATCGACTATGACGGCAGCGGCATCTACAGCGGGGTGCTCGACGCCAGCGAGCTCAACAAGAACGTGCCCGGAACGGCGACCGCACCGGCCCTCTGCGGTCGGCTCAACGGCCAGCCGGCGGCCGCGGCGCAGGGCTCACGCTCACTTGGGCACGCGCTCGTCTACACAGCCTCGCTCGTCAGTCCCACCGCGCAGAGCGCGCCGGCGCGTGAGCTGTTCCTCTGCCACGCCCCTGTCGCGACCGCGGCCCTGACAGATACGCGACAGCGAGCGAGCATTACGAAGGCTCAGAGCCAGACGACAGCCTAGGAGCATTCAGCCCGGCGGCGGGCGACCGGAGCCCGCAGCTGGGTGGACTGATCTGTCGACCAACCTCGGCCTCGGTCAGGTCGCCGAGCAGGCCCTCTGAGGCGGCGGGCCTTACCCTCACCGTGTCATGCCTGAACCTCCCAAGGACGGCGATCCACTTGCCCCGCACTCGCTTTCGGCGCCGGAGCTGAAGGAGCTCCTGGCGGCCGAGCGGACCGGCAAGGCGTTTTTCACCTTCCGCGACGAGCGCGGCCATCTGTGTTTCTTTGCGACGGATGATCGAGGTGAGACCAACACGCTGGGTCGACGCGCCGAGACGGATCTCTCGATCCCGTGGGACAGCCAGGTCTCCGGTCTACATGCCGAGCTGCACCACCTGGGCGGAGAGTGGACGATTGTCGACGACGGGCTTTCCACGAACGGAACCTACGTGAACGGCCAGCGCGTCAGCGGGCGCCGGCGATTGCGAGACGCAGATCGCATTCGCGTCGGACGCACAGTCCTTGTCTACAGGGCTGCCCAGGGGATTCCGGCGGGGGAGACGGTGTCCACTGGAAACCGTCCCGCGCTGGCGCTGACCGACACCCAGCGGCGGGTTCTCGTCGCTCTCTGCCGGCCCTATCGTGACGGCGGCTTCGCGACTCCGGCCACCAACCAGGAGGTCGCCGCCGAGGTCTATCTTGGCGTCGACGCGGTCAAGATGCACCTGCGGACGCTGTTCGGCAAGTTCGAGTTGGGCGACTTGCCGCAGAACCAGAAGCGCGCCAAGCTCGCGGAGCGCGCACTTCAGCTCGGCACGATCTCACATCGCGATCTAGGTTGAGTCAGCCGAGCCCTCAACTCTGCGCGACAAGCGCGCTCGTGTCCACTTCGTCGATGTTCGCGTACCCGCTCAACGCCATCGCCAGGTCGAGGTCTGCGAGGAAGCTGCGGAGCACCTCCGCCACTCCCTCGGCGCCGCCGAGCGCCAGCCCCCAGATGTAGGGCCGCCCCAGCAGCACCGCCCGGGCGCCCAGCGCCAGCGCCTTGAGCGCGTCCGCGCCGCTGCGAATCCCGCTGTCGAACAGCACCTCGCAGCGTCCGTCCACGGCCTCCACCACTCCCGGCAGGGCATCGAGCGCGCCGATCGCCCCATCCACCTGCCGCCCGCCGTGGTTGGACACCAGCACCCCCTCCACACCGTGCTCCACCGCCAACCGCGCGTCGTCGGGGTGCACGATCCCCTTCAGCACGATCGGCAGCTCCGTGCACTCGCGCAGAAACGCCAAGTCATCCCACGTGACCGACGGGTTGGCGAACTGCCAAGCCCACTGCCCGATCGCTGCCTGCATGTCCTCCTGCGGCGCCACCTCCAGCAACCCCTGAAAGACCGGGTCCTCCAGGTAGTTGCGGTTCCCCTCTCCCCACAGGAACGGCAGGAACGCCTCGCTCAGATCCGCCGGGCGCCACCCCAACAGCCAGGTGTCGAGCGTCACCACGATGGCGCCGTACCCCGCCCGCTCTGCGCGCGTCACGAAGCTGCGCGCCAGCTCTCGGTCTCGCGGCCAGTACAGCTGATACCAGCGCGCCAGGTCCCCAGCCGCCTGCGCGATCTGCTCGATCGTGTGCGACGCCGCCGAGCTTGCCACCAACGGCACCCCCGCCTGCGCTGCGCCTCGCGCCATGGCCAGCTCCCCCTCTTGGTGCGCCAGCGTCTGCACCCCGATCGGAGCCAGAAGCACCGGGGCGGGCAGCTCCGTCCCCAGAACCGTGCGTCCCAGGCTTCGCTCCGAGACGTCACGCAGCATCCGCGGCCGCAGGCGCCAGTGGTCAAACGCCTCGCGATTCGCGCGCATCGTTTCGCCCAAACCCGCGCCACCCGCGATGTATCCCCGCGGCCCGCGTGCCAGCAGATGCAGCGCGTCCTGCTCCAGCTGGCGCCAGTCCAGCGATCGCGCGGGACGCTGACCCGTGATGCCACGCAGGTATATCTCGTACTGGTAGTTGGCGTATGGGATCGCGTCGCTCATCTCGTTGGCGGGACTCTATACGTGAGGTCGAGCTGCTTCCAGAGCCGGCAGACGTCGTATCGTGCGAGCGGTGCCTCGCCTGCTGTCATTCGATCGAGCTCTCGGCGGACGATCCCGAGCGCGCCTGGTCGGACGATCCCGAGCGCGCCTGGTGTCTCACGGGTGGGACTTCTAGGCGGTGGAGCAGAAGATGTCCGACGGTGCAAAGGACGGGCGCAAGTGGTGGACGCTGATCGCCGTCTGCGTGGCGACGTTCATGCTGCTCCTGGACATCACGGTCGTCAACACCGCCCTGCCGAGCATCCGCAGGGATCTCCATTCGTCGTTCACCGACCTGCAGTGGGTGATCGACGCCTACGCGCTGACGCTCGCCGCGTTCGTTCTCACATCGGGGTCGCTCGCCGACCGGCTCGGGCGCAAGCGCGTGTTCGTCATCGGCGTCGGGATCTTCACCGTCGCGTCGCTGCTCTGCGGGCTGGCCGGATCTCCGACCGTGCTGAACCTCTCGCGTGCGCTGCAGGGCGTCGGAGGCGCCGTGATGTTCGCGGTGTCGCTGGCCCTGCTCGCGCAGGAGTGGCGCGGCGCCGAGCGCGCGACCGCCACCGCGATCTACGGCGCGACCATCGGTGTCGCCGTGGCGCTCGGACCGCTCGTGGGCGGTGCGCTGACCCAGGCCATCGGCTGGCAGTCGATCTTCTTCTTGAACATCCCGGTCGGCATCGCCGCGGTCGCTGTGACGGTGCTCAAGGTCGCGGAATCGCGCGACGAGACGGCCCGCGGCGTGGACTGGGGCGGCACCGTCACGTTCTCGGCCGCGAACGCGCTGCTCGTGCTCGCGCTGCTGCGCGGGAACGACGACGGGTGGACGTCCGGCGTGATCCTCGGGCTGATCGCCGCGGCGATCGTTCTGTTCGTGGCGTTCGTCGTGATCGAGTTGCGCGTTTCGCAACCGATGCTCCCTCTCAACCTGTTTCGCAGCCATGCCTTCACCGGCGCGCAGATCACCGCGTTCACACTCAGCGGCTCGATGTTCGCGCTGTTTCTCTACATCACGCTCTACATGCAGGAGATCGAGCACCTTTCGCCACTGCAAGCCGGTCTGCGCTATCTGCCGTTCACCGTGGGGTCGTTCTTTGTCGCCGGAGGCACGGCGTCGCTGGAGGGAAAGGTCGCGCCACGTTTTCTACTCGCGGCCGGGCTCGCGATCACCGGGCTCGGCCTCGCCCTGATGAGCAGCGCCAAGCCGGACGACTCGTGGACGATCCTGCTTCCCGGCTTTATCGTTGGCGGCCTCGGCGTTGGCCTGGTCAACCCCGTGCTCGCGAACGTCGCGCTCTCGACCGTGCCAGAGCGGATGAGCGGCGTGGCGTCGGGCATCAACGACACCTTCCGTCAGGTCGCGATCGCGTCGGGCACGGCCGGGCTCGGAGCCCTGTTCCTGGCTCTGTCACAACAGCGGATTCAGGATCTCCTACCGGGCGTAAGCAGTCATCGGGCGCGCGGCCTTGCGGAGGCCGTCTCCTCCGGCAGCCTCCCGCCCGGCGCGCCCGCACCGATCGTTCACGCCGCGCGCGAGGGCTTCACCCACGGTTTCTCCACCATCCTGCTTGTCGGCAGCGGTCTGGCGCTCGTGGGCGCCGTGCTCGCTCTGCTGCTGGTCCGCGACAGCGACCTGCGCCATGAGGACGCGCTCGAGGTCGCGGCTGAGCCCGTGGCGGCCTGAAAGGCGCTCGCACGGCATGTGTACACAGGCAGGCAGGCACGTCGCATGACGCAGGTGACCTTCTACTTCGACCTCGGATCGCCCTACGCATACCTCGCGGCGGAGCGCATGTCCGAGGCTCTGCCCGAGCCCGTCGTATGGCAGCCGGTGTCGCTGGGCGCCCTGTTCAAGCTGACCGGGCGCTCGTCGTGGGCGCTGGGCGATCCCGACCAGCGGCGGGCAGGGATGGCCGACGTCGAGCGCCGCGCGCGGCTTCACGGGCTCGCGCCCGTGTGCTGGCCCGACCCCTGGCCGAGCAGCTATCTGTTCGCGATGCGGGTGGCCACCTTCGCGTTCCAGGTCGGGTGCGGACGGCGATTTACCATGCAGGCGTTCCGCAACGCGTTTCAGCACGGACACGACCTCGGTATCCCTGAGCAGGTACTGCAGGCCGCGGGCGAGGTGGGCTTGGACGCGCACACGGTCCTCGATGCGACCGGCGACCCCGAGGTCAAGCTGGCGCTGCGATCCGCGACCGACGCCGCTCACGAGCTTGGCGTGTTCGGCGTGCCTACGATCTCGGTCGCACATGAGCTGTTCTGGGGCGAGGATCGCCTACGTGATGCCGCCGCTGCTGTGGGTGTGCGAACGGCGTAGGGTTACCCAGTCGTCGCACCACACCGCACCGCGCGCACCACACCGCACTGCACCGCGCGCGCCACACCGCACCGCACCGCGCGCACCACACCGCACCACACCGCGCGCGCCACACCGCACCGCAGAGCACCGTACGCACCGCACTGCTCCACACGGGCATCGTGGACGGATGGCCCGGCACACCGTTGGCCGGCACGCATCGACCCGACCGGCGTCTTACGCCTCCGCGGGATGGCTCATCAGCGCCAGCGGAACCGCCAGGCCCGCCGAGCGGCGCAGCGTGGCGATGCGCCGGCCGGGCTGGATCGCGGGCCGGATCGGGCTCACGTGCGAGCCCAGCAGCTGCACGGTCCGGTCGAGATCCTCCACGCGCACCGCGAGACCCCAGAAGCGTGCCGGATGGTCTTGCCCACCCGCACGCTCGACCAGATCGTAGGGCTCCTGGACCAGCTCCAGGATCTCAGCGCCGAGGCGGAAGAACGCCTGACGCGGCGCTCCGGCGGGTGTTGGCTGCTCACGAATCCGACGCAGGTCGAGGCCGGCGCTCTCGAGCGCAGTGACGCTGCGGTCCAGAGACGGCGACATCGCGACGATATGGTCGATCGCGACGACGCCGTTCGGGTGTGCGGAGTGGATTGGCTGGGCTTGGGCATCGTATGGCTCCGGCCGCTGGGACAGGGATGTATGCAGCCCATCGAGCTCGGTATGAGCGATATTGCGCAACGACCAGCCGACGATGCCCCGCTCGGGCGTATCGGCGAGGAATCGCAGGCGCACGGCGCCCAGCTGACAGCATCCGTCTGAGATCGTGTAACCGAGCTCCGCCCAACGCTTGCCCCGGTCGGCGATCAGCAGCTCGTCGATCGTTGGCGCGGGCATGCTGGCCATATAGGTATCAGCTGGGTGGCGGGTGCGACGTCAGCTTCGGTGGCTCGCCTGCGCTCGCGGCCAGCTGTGCGGCAAGCTCGCCCAGCTCCCGGACGCATCGCTCGATCGCGCGCCAGTCCTGGTCGGCTTCGCTGATCTCGTCGACGATCCGCTCAGCCAGATCGGCAGCTCGGATGGTTGTCTGTTCGTTGCCGGTCGGCATCGTCTCTCCTGTCGAACATACGTTCGACAGGAGACGACATTGCGGCCCTCCATGGCGTAAGCGCTGCGCTTCAAGGCCTCGTCAAGCCTTTGCCACAAAGAAGTCACGCTTTTGTCACAAACGCATGCGCTGCGCCCCAACCCCGATGCAATCAAGCCGCCGCACTCGACGTGCAGGAGCCTGGCAGCGCCTACGTCCCCAGCCGCACCGGCAGGGACTTGAGCTGGTTGAGAAAGACCGACTCCACGATCGTCGGTTTGCCCGCCGGCTCCATCGCCGGGAAGCGAGCGAGGGTCTCCTCGAACAGCACGCGCAGCTCCAGGCGGGCCAAGGCCGTACCCAGGCAGAAGTGACGACCGCCGGCGCCGAACGCCTGGTGCTCGGTGGTGCGGCGAATGTCAAAGCGGTCGGGATCCTCGTGGCAGGTCTCGTCGCGGTTGGAGGAGACGTACCACATGACGACCTTGTCTCCCTCCTTGATCTGGCGCCCGTTCAGCTCGGTGTCGCAGGTGGCCGTGCGGCGAAAGTGCGCGAACGCGGGAAACATCCGCAGCGACTCCTCCACAGCGCCGGGGATCAGCGATGGGTCGTCCAGCAGCAGCTGACGCTGATCGGGGTTCTGCATCAGCGCCCGCATGCCGCTGCAGTAGGTGGCCTTGGTGGAGTCGTTGCCGGCGGCGACCAGCAGGAAGAAGCCCATCACGATCTCGTGTTCCTCCAGACGCTGCCCATCCACTTCGGCGTGTACCAGCACACTCGTCAGATCGTCGGTCGGGCGATCGCGGCGTTCGGCGATCAGCTGACCGCAGCGCTCGAAGATCTCCGCGACCCCCGCCTGGATGCCCGCCTCGATGCTCTCGTGCGGGTTCAGATCGGGGTCGCCGGCGCCGAGCATCATGTTCATCAGGCGCGCCCAGGCCTCGTCGTCCTCGGGGGATACGCCCATGAAGCTGCCGATCACGCGCGACACCACCGGCTGAGCCACATCGGCGACCAGGTCGCACGTCTGTTGCCCCTGCAGGCGGTCGAGCGCGTCCACCGTGATCGCCCTGATCGCATCCTCGTGGGCGGCGATCCGCTTCGGCGTGAATCCAGCCTGGAACAGGGCCTTGATGCGGTCGTGCTTGGGCGGGTCCATGCCGATGAACATCGCCCGTGACAGCTCGATCGGGAAGCCGGTGGTGGCGGCCGTGATGCCCCCGAGTTCGGAGGAGTATGTCTGCCAGTCGCGGCTCACCGCGTGGACGTCCTCGGCTGTGGTGATCGACCAGTAGCCGGCCTCCTCGGGGAACTCGGCGATGCTGGACGTCCAGTGCACCGGACACTCCCTGCGCAGGCGCGCAAACAGCTTGTTCGGCACTCCGTGCTCCCAGACCTCGTGCTCGGTTACCTGTACGTCCTCAAGGTCGCTGCTGTCTACCGCCGCCATCTGGACCTCCGTGGATCGCTGCCGGGGGGTACCGCGTCGATGTTACAGCGCGCTGGCCCGCCGGTGGGATCTCATAGGGACAATTTGCCCGGTCGGCGGACGAAGTCGAGCCTTTGGACGCAGCTCAGCGACCGCCGATCCGCCCGTCCCGAGGGCCGGAGATGGTGCGGCGCAGGCGCTGTACGCGACGCAGCTCTTGGATGTCCTCATCCAGTGAGGAGGGCGTCATGCCAGGTGAATCGGCTGCGCCGAGCAGCTCGGGCCGCAGGCGATTGCGAACCAGCTCGCCGGCGATCGCATCGACGCGCTGCGCGCTCGCGCCCGGACGTGAGCTGACGATCCGCTGCAGTTGCGTGCCCGCGAACAGCAGGCCGACGCCGTCGTCCACCGACCAGCCTCCGGGCAGGACGCCGTCTCGGACGGCGGCAAGCCATACAGGTAGACGCTCGGGCTCGCCGTCGGCATGGACGGTGAGCGACCCTTCCAGCAGGCCGAGACCCGAGAGCGGCTCGGGCGGGCCGCTGGAGCGGGTTATGCCGCTCTGAAACCAGCACATCGCCCCAGCGGAGATGCCGGCGAGGACGATCCCGCGTCGCCACGCGGCGATCAGTAGGCGGTCGAGGTCATGAGCACGCCAGATCGCCAGCAGGTTGCGCATCGAGCCGCCGCCGACGTAGAGGATGTCTTGGGAGAGGACGATCTCCTCCAGGGACCGGCGTGACTCACCCAGACGAAACAGGGACAGATGCTCGGCGACGCAGAAGCGGTCGGCGAAACGCGTGTGGAACGCTGCGATCTGGGCGGTGGTGTCGCCGGAGGCGGTCGGCAGGAACAGGATCCGCGGCTCGCGCATGGAGGCGGCCCGGGGTTCGTGCGCGGATGCGGGGGCGGGTACGGATGCGGGGGCGGATACCGATGCGGGGGCGGGTACGAGCGACAGGACGAAGTCGTCCAGCAGCGGGTTGGACGGCTCCATCGTAAATCCCCCACCGCCCATCGCAAAGATCAGGCGTCGCGCGCGGGGCACGTCCGGCGGGCTCACGCGGCGGCGCCGACAGGCAGGGGAGTGGCCTGACCGGAGGCGGGCGATCCGGAGGAGGTCAGGCCGGGCGCCGGCGAGGTGTGGGAGGTGGGAGCGGCGGCATGGATATCGCGCTCGCCGGGCGCGGACTCGGTGGGCCCGGGACTGGTGGGTGCGGACTCGACACCGCCGGCGAACGCCAGGCCGGGGTCTGCGCCGAGATGGGCGACGTCGAGCGGGACCTCGACGACCGAGTCGTCGGAGGGCTCGACGCGGTAGGCACGACCATCTGCACGCGAGCTGACGGCGCGCTCCAGCAGGGTGCCGCGAAAGTGCAACGCGACGCCGTCCTCGGCCGCGAAGCCGGGACGCATGCCGGCGGCGACGAAGCGGTGGTACTCGGCTCGGCGCGCGGGCTCGGCGTCGTAGTGGACGCAGTTGGAGTACGGCAGCAGGCCCAGGCCGCGCACACGCCGAGGCGCTCCGTGGAAGGCGGACAGGGATTCGGCGAACCAGCACAGCGACCCGGCCGAGGGGCCGCACAGGACGATGCCCCGGCGCCAGGCGCGGCGCAGGACGGAGTCCAGGCCATGGGCGCGCCAGGCGCCGAGCATCGAGACGACGTTGCCGCCGCCGACGTAGATCAGGTCCTGGGCGAGCAGGTGGGTGGCGAGGTCGTCCTCGACGCCCCCGACGCCCTGGTCACGGCGAAACAGCGATACATGACTGGCGTCGCAGTGCGCGGAGAAGCGGCGGTAGTAACGCACGATGTAGTGGTCGGCGTCGCCCGATGCGGTCGGCAGAAAGCAGATACGCGGGCGCGCGGCGCCGGTGAGCGACAGGATGTAGTCGTCGAGCAGCGAGGATGATTTCTCCATCGAGAACCCGCCGCCGCCCAGGGCCACGATCTGGGGTGCCCGCCGGGGGGCTCGTCTGGTGGTTCGGGTTCGCATCGCTGAGCTCGTACGGCGGGTGCGTCTGGAGGGCTATCCCATGCTGGCTTCAGCCTGCCCGAGTGAGCTCGTGGCCGGTATGGACCGGCGTCTGAGATTGGTGTGCCGACGAATGGACATGCGCCCAGGAAGGGCGTTCAGCAAATCGTTAGGTTCGTCACACGGTGGTCCTACAGCGAGCGTGGATGCTGCTCGGCATGAGCACACGCGAGCAGTCTTTGGGGGTAACCCGTAAGCCGAGATCATCTACCGCCCTGCTGGCGCCGGTTACCGCAGCAGTCGGCTCCGCCAGGCTGCGACTGGCGGGGCTGCTGACGCTGGCGGGCGGGCTGAACCTGTGGGCGTTGAGCCGCAACGGCTGGGCCAACACCTACTACAGCGCCGCCGTGCGCTCGATGAGCTCCAGCTGGCACGACTTCCTGTTCGGCGCGATGGACAGGTCCGGCGTGATGACCGTGGACAAGCCGCCGCTGGCGCTGTGGGTCCAGGCGCTGTCGGTGCGCGTGTTCGGATATCACCCGCTGAGCGTGCTCGTGCCTCAGGCGCTGATGGGCATGGCCAGCGTGGCGCTGGTCTACGACTTGGTCAGGCGGCGGTTCGGGCGGCTCGGCGGGCTGGTGGCGGGGCTGGCGCTGGCGCTCACGCCGATCGCGGTGGGCGTGTCGCGCCACAACAACCCCGACGCGCTGCTGGTGCTGTGCTGCGTGGCGGCGCTGTGGTGCACGGTCAGGGCGCTCGATCCGGAGCGTATCCAGCGGCGCACTCGCTGGCTGGTGCTCGCAGGGGTGTGTGTCGGGCTGGGGTTCGAGACGAAGATGGCGGTCGCGCTGATGGTCGTGCCCGGAATCATGGCGGCGTGGCTGTGGGTGGCGCCGCACGGGCGCAGGCGTGCGCTCGGCGAGCTGCTGGGGGCCGGTGGCGCGATGGCGCTCGTCGGCGGCGCGTGGCCGGCTCTGGTCGAACTGACTCCCGCCGCGGACCGGCCGTGGGTGTCTGGCACGAGCACAAACAGCGTGTGGGAGCTGATCACCGAATACAACGGCGCCGGGCGGTTGGACGGGCAGACCGGCGGCCCGGGCGGCATGGGCGGGATGGGCGGGAATATGTTCGGCGGCACGCCCGGGCCACTGCGACTGTTGAACGCGGCGCTCGGCGGGCAGGCGGGGTGGCTGCTGGGGTTCGCGCTCGTGAGCGGTGTGGCGGTGCTCGTGGCGAGCAGGCTCAGACGCTCCGATCCACGCAGCGGCTGGCTGATCGCGGTCGGCGGGGCGTTCGTTGTGACGGCGCTCGTGTTCAGCGAGGCGAAAGGGATATTTCACCCGTACTACGTGTCGCTGCTGGCCCCGTTTGCCGCGGCGCTGACGGGAGCGGGCGTGGCGCAGCTGCGCACGGGCGGGCTGCAGGCGCGAGTCCTCGCTCCGCTGGCGATCGTCGCGGGGGCGGCGTGTGAGGTCGCGGTCCTGCGCCAGTACCCCGGCCAGCTGGAGTGGCTGGAGCCGGTGCTGATCGTCGTGGGCGCCGGCGCGGCCGTTGCGCTCGTGACGTTCACAGATCGGGCGATCCGGACGGCGGCGCTTCTGGCCGGCATGGCGGCGCTGCTGATCGGACCGGGTATCTGGGCGGTGGACACGCTGGGGTATGCGACCAGCGGGACGTTTCCCTCGGGCGGGCCGCAGTCGGCGTCGAGCGCCGGTCGTGGCGGTGGGCCCGCAGGCGGATTCGGCCCGCGCGCGCGCGCCGCGGGCGGTGGACCCGGTGGCGTGCAGCTGTTCGGCAACGGTGGTGCGGCGTCAGGCGGCTCTGGCGAAGGGCCGCCACAACCCCCGGGTGGCGGCACGGCCGGACCCCCGGCGGGCGCCGGCGCCGGCCTCCCCGCGGGCGGTCGGTCTGGGAGCGTCCCAAGCGGCGGTGGCCCGGGCGGGCAGCTCGGCGGCGTGGGCGCCGGTCGCGGTGGTGGCGGGGGGATCGGCTCGCCGATGGGCAACGAGCGCACGACTGCCCGGGCGATCGCCTACGCCAAGAGCCACGGCGGCGGTACGGTCGCGGTGTCGAGCCAGTCGAGCGCGGCCTCGCAGATCGTCGGCGACGGCGCTGACGTGGCCGGGATCGGCGGGTTCTCCGGGCGCGAGAGCGATGTCAGCATCGCGTGGCTGGCCGGCGAGGTGGGCCGCGGTCAGATCCGCTGGGTGCTGGCTGAAGGGGGCGGCACGGCGAGCGGTCCGCGGCTGGCCGGCGACACGCGGGAAGGGTCCAAGAAGGCGATCACGGCGGTGACCCAAGCATGCAGGAAGGTGACGCTGGGGTCGAGTGCGACGGGCGGCGAAAGCGCAGCCACGAGCGGCGGCGGCAGTAGCAGCACGCTGTATGACTGCCAGGGTCGCGCGGCGGCGCTGCTGAGCACGCAACAATCACGCTCGTGAGGGTTCTGGTCGTAGACGACGATCGTGCGGTGCGTGACGCGTTGCGCCGAGCGCTGACGCTGGGTGGGTACGAGGTGCAGCTGGCCGAGGACGGAGAGCAGGCGCTCGAGCTGGTCGTGCAGTCGGTGCCGGATGCCGTCGTGCTGGACGTGGGAATGCCGGGAATCGACGGGCTGGAGGTGTGCCGGCAGCTGCGGCGGCTGGGCAACCGAGTGCCGATCCTGATGCTGACCGCGCGCGACGCGGTGTCCGATCGCATCGACGGGCTGGACGTGGGCGCCGACGACTACATGGTCAAGCCGTTCGACGTCGGTGAGCTGAAGGCGCGCATACGCGCGCTGCTGCGCCGGGCGGGACCGGAGGCGGATACGGACGCGCTGTCGTTCGCGGAGCTGCGCCTGGATCCCGATCGTCACGGCGCGCAGGTCAGAGAGAGCTTTGTGGAGCTGACGCGGACGGAGTATCAGCTGCTGGAGCTGTTGATGCTGAACCCGAGACGAGTGCTCGCGCATAGCCTGATCTACGACCGCGTGTGGGGGTATGACTTCGGCCCGGCGTCGAACGCGCTGCGCGTGTACGTGGGGTATCTGCGACGCAAGCTCGAGGGGGCGGGCGCGCGGCAGCTGATCCACACCGTGCGGGGGGTGGGGTATGTGTTGCGCGAGCCGTGACGCGGGTCCCGAGCAGTGATTCTGCGCACGCGCATAGCCGCGGCCGCGGGCGTGTCGGTGGCGGTCGCGGTGCTCGCGGCGGCCGTGGGGCTGTATGTCGCGGTCAGCACCGACCTGCGCGGGGAAGTCGACACCGGGCTGCGCGCGCGGGCGCGTGCGTTTACGCAGCCGCCGCCCGGCGGCGTGGAAGGCGACGCTGGAGGACCGGGCGGAGGAGGGCTGTTCGGCGGTGGGCCGCCGACGCCGGGCGGACAGGGGCCGGGCGGCCAGGGCGGCAACGCCCGGGGGGAGCTTCCGAGCAGCGTCCAGCCGGCGCCGTTCGGCGGTGCGTCGGGGTATGTGCAGTTCGTCGCGCCCGACGGCCGGGTGCAGGTGCCCGGCGGCCAGGGATCCTCGCCCACGAGGATCGTCCCCAACGCGCGGGATCGGGCGATCGCGCGGCGCGGGACCGGCAGCGCGCTGACCGACAGGACCGTGCGCGGGACGAAGCTGCGGGTGCTCACGGAGGGGATCGGCGCAGCGCGCGGGGCGGTGATGGTGGCGCGGCCGCTGGGCGAGGTGGACAGCGAGCTGAGCAGGCTGGCGCTGATCCTCGCGATCGTCGGCGCGGTGGGGATCGCCCTGGCGGCAGCGCTGGGCGCGGTCGTCGCGCGGGTGGCGCTGGCGCCGGTGAGGCGGTTCACCGCGCGCACGGAGACGCTTACCGAGCAGGGCGCGCTGAGGGGTGCGCGCCTGGACCTGTCCAGGCGACTGGAGGTGGAGGGCCGGGACGAGCTGGGCAGGCTGGCGGACAGCTTCAACCGGACGCTCGACGCGCTGGAGCGCTCGGTCTCCTCCCAACGCCAGCTGGTGGCCGACGCGGGGCACGAGCTGCGCACGCCGATCGCGAGCCTGCGGGCGAACATCCAGGTGCTGGGTGAAGCCGAGCGCCTGCCTGTGACAGAGCAGGAGAGCCTGCGCGCGGACATCGTGGCGGAGCTGGACGAGCTGACCGCGATGGTCGCGGATGTGGTCGAGCTCGCGCGGGGAACAGTCAGCGAAGAGCGAGAGGCCTTGGCATCGCTGGACGAGGTGCGCCTGGACGGGATCGTGCAGGCGGCGATCGAGAAGGCGCGGCGGCGCGGCGATGCGCGGTTCGAGGCGAGGCTAGAGTCGACCGTCGTGACCGGGCGGGCGGACAGGATCGACCGGGCCGTGGGGAATCTGCTGGAGAACGCCCGCAAGTGGAGCCCGCCGGGGGGTGTCGTGGAGGTCGAGCTGCGCGACGGCGTGCTGAGCGTGCGCGATCACGGATCGGGCTTTGACGAGCGAGACCTGCCGCATGTGTTCGACCGGTTCTACCGGGCCGACAGGGCGCGCACGCTGCCGGGCTCGGGCCTCGGCCTGGCGATCGTGCGCCAGGCCGCCGAGGCCTGCGGGGGCCACGCCGAGGCGGCCAACGCGCCGGGGGGCGGGGCGCTGTTGACGGTCAGCTTCGGCCCGCGGGGCCGCGTTGACGGGGCCGGGGATGAGAGCGCGCGCGGCCGCACTGGCGCTGCGTAGTCTCCCGCAGCGCCACACGGGGCTGGTACTGACGCATGGTTGCTTGACGGCGGTGTAAGATGGGGTTTGCAATGGAAGGTGCAGGGGATATCGGGAGCGTGGTCTACATTGGCGAAGCTGGCTGAATTCGCTCAATGAAGATTCTCGGTCGATCGCAACTTTTGGGAGTACGAAGGGTCAAGGCCGGGTATAGAAGCCCTGGCCACAACGGGAGGTAGGTAGCTACATGAGGTCCCACGTCCGTATCTCGCTCGTCGCGCTGGTCCTGATCGCGTGTGTCGCCGTCGCAGCGCCCGCGGCGCAGGCTGGCGTCAGCATCGAAAAACTTGTCTCGACCGACTGCAACCTGGGCCATAAAGCGTGCGCTGAAGAAAAAGTCGGAACCTCCCCATTCGGGGAGCTCGACCAACCCAGGGAACCCACTTTGAAAGAAGCCGAAGAAGAAGGGTATACCCAGGCTGGGGGCCACAGCTTCTACGGTGTGACCGACTTCCAGGTCAACACGATCGGGGATTACGCGAAAGGCGAAGCGGTGCCGACTGGCGTCGTGACGCACGTCAGGACCGATGTCTCCAAAGGCTTCGCGGCCAGCCCTGCGGCTGTGCCCCAGTGTGAACATAAAGAATTCGGCGAAGCCGAAGCCGTCCCGGGCACCGGCTTCTACACAAAATCCGCCTGCAAATCCGAAACCTTGATCGGCAAAGAAAAGGCCACGGTCTACGTCGAAGGAGTCGGCGACGTGCCGTTGGAAGGCGAAACATGGAACCTCGTGCCACCGGCGCCCCCGTCGGTCGCCCGCCCCTCGGAGTACGGAACAGCGCTTGCGCTTCCGAAACCTCTTACGGAAGAGATACTTGCAAAAGCTCCTGCGCCGATCAGAGAAGAACAGTACTACGCGCACACCCTGATCGAAGGCAACGTTGAATGGGGTGCAGAAGCAAAGGGCACCGGCGCTGCCGACTACCACGACTACTTCGAAGTCACCGTCTCCCCAAATCTCCCGCTGATCAGGTCGCGGCTGGAGACGAAGGGCACAAGCGGTAACGGCGCGTTCCTCACGAACGCGACCAAGTGCCCGGGCGATGTCACCACGCGCCTGAGCTTGGAAGGGGTCAATATAGGCACCCCGGAAGAAGTGAAAAAAAGCTTGGAAGACCCCGCAAGGGAATTGGCGCAACGGCCGTACACGGCCCGGCAAAGTCTCACGGGCTGCAACCTCATCCCCTTCGAACCGACAATCGGACTGCTCCCGGAAACCACGCAGCAGGACCAGCCCGATGGCGTCACGACCGACCTGGCGGTGCCCCACACCCCCACAGACGAAATCGACTCGTCGCAGCTGGCCGCGTCGACTTTCATCCTGCCTGAAGGCATGACGCTCAACCCGTCGGCCGCAGCGGGCTTGGAAGCCTGCACGGCGGCCCAGGCCAGGATCGGCAGCCCCGTCTTCGGGGTCGGATGCCCAGAAAAATCGAAGATCGGCACCGTCTCCCTGAACGTCCCCACCCTTCCCGAAGTTCCTGGAGGGACCCTGACGGGGAACATCTACCTAGGTGGCGAAGGTGAAAGCACGTCGATCGCCAAACCGCCGTTCACGATCTACGTCAACGCCGAATCGACCAGATACGGCGTCGACGTGCGCCTGAAGGCCTTGGCCACACCCAATGAAACAACGGGTCGAGTGACGGTGACGTTCACCGAACCTCCCGAACAGCCGTTCAGCGATATTAAACTGGCCCTCACAAAAGGCCCGCTGGCTCCCGTCGCCAATCCGCTGACATGCGGGACGGCGACAAGCCTGGCGAGCTTCGTCCCCTTCGCGAACCCGACGGTGCCGGCATCCCCGCTTGTCCCGCCCTTCACCGTCGACAGCAACAACGCCGGAGGCGCGTGCGCCTCTCCGCCGCCGTTCTCGCTTACCCAGAGCACCGTCAACCAGCCACCCGGCAACGCGGGCGCCGCGACCTCCTACACCCTCAACATCGGGCGGACCGACGGCCAGCAGTACCTGTCGCAGATCAAGACCACCCTGCCCGAGGGCCTCGTCGGGTTGATCCCGACGGTGACGCAATGCGGTGAAGCGGAAGCGAATGCGGGCACCTGCCCCGGGGCCAGCAAAATCGGCGTGGTCGGGGTGGAAGCGGGCGCGGGTCCGACGCCATACGGGTTCGCCGGCAGCGTCTACCTGACCGGGCCGTATAACGGCGCCCCGTTCGGGCTCTCGATCGTGGTGCCGGCCGTGGCCGGGCCGTTCAACCTCGGCAACGTGGTGACTCGCGGCACGATCACGGTCGATCCTTACACCGCGCGTGTGACCGCCACGAGCACCGTGCCGACAATCTTCAAGGGCATACCGCTGCGCATGAAGCGCATCAGCGTCAACATCAACAAGCAGGGATTCTTGATCAACCCGACCAGCTGCGGTGTGCTCAACACCGAATCCACGCTGAGCGGCATCACCGCGCCCGGCTTGGTCGCCGGCGCGACGCAGAGCCTGTCCAGCCCGTTCCAGGTCGCCAACTGCAACAAACTCGGGTTCAAGCCCAAGTTCGGAGCGGCGACCGGCGCCAAGACCTCGAAAGCCAACGGGGCCAGCCTGGAAACGACCATCAACGAGGTGGCGGGCCAGGCGAACATCAAATCGGTGCTCGTGCAGCTGCCCTCGCAGCTGCCGTCGCGGCTGACCACGCTGCAGAAAGCATGTCCGGAAGCGACGTTCGCGCACAACCCGTTCAACTGCCCCTCCGGCTCGTTCGTCGGCGGCGCGAGGGCGAACACGCCGACGCTCCCGGGCAAACTGCAGGGGCCGGCGATTCTGGTCTCGCACGGCGGGCAGGCGTTCCCGGATCTCGATCTCGTCATGGAAGCCAACGGCGTGCGCGTGGTCCTGGTCGGAAATACGGACATCAAAAAAGGGATCACCACGACCAACTTCGCGGCGCCCCCGGATGTTCCGGTCTCGAGCATCACGGTGAACCTGCCGGTCGGCGGGCACTCGGCGTTGACGGCCAACGGCAATCTGTGCGCGAACAAGCTCGTGATGCCGACGACGATCACCGGGCAGAACGGAACCAAGGTCAAGCAGAACACGACGATCAAGGTCAACAACTGTCCGGTGCGGGTCGTGGGGCACAAGACCGTCGGCAACACCGCCTACCTGACCGTCCAGACCTACTCGCCGGGGCGCATCAGCGGCAAAGGCAGCGACCTGGCGACCCAGTTCCGGACCCTTAAGCAGGCTCAGAAAACAGCGACGTTGAAGGTTCCGCTCTCGCGCGCCGGCCAGCGTAAGGGTCGTCCGTTCAGCGTCAAGGTGCGTGTCGGGTTCGTGCCCAAGAAGAAGGGCACGCCGACGTCCGTCACCTTCGTGACCGTCAGGTTCGGGTAAGGAAGTCCGAGCAGTAGTAGCCCGGAGGGCCGCGCAAGCGCGGCCCTCCGGGTGGTGTTCGCCGCGATGCCCGCAATCGCTTTCGGGTGCGCCTGAGCGCGAAACGCATTGGGCGATTCGACGACTAGAAGCGCGACGACCGGGGTATACGACCTCTACTTCGATTGGGTATAGGGGAGGTAGAGATGAGGTATCCCGCTCGTGTAGCACCGCTCACGGCGCTGGCAAGCGCCATCCTGCTCGTCGGCGCGTCGGCGCCCGCAGCCGAGGCGGGGTTCGGTGCGGCCAGCTTCGAAGCGGGGACCTGCCTGGCAACCTCCTGCAAATACACAAGCCCGCACGAAGCCTTCTACACCCAGGCGGCGGGCCATCCTCCGTGGGGCATCACCAAGTTCGAGATGAACCATCAGGGCAGCAACGTGGAAGGCGCCCCGCTCAAGCGGATTCGCGTCGATGTCCCGCCCGGCCTTGCGGCCGATCCGGAGGCTCTCCCGAAGTGCGCTCGTGCGCAGTTCGAAACCGATCCAGGTGGTTGCCCGAAAGAAAGCGTGGTTGGAACGACGGAACTGGAAGCCGCCGTGGAACCTGTGCGGAGCTCGGGGATAACCGTCGCTCTCCCAAAGCTCACCGGCACCGTGTACAACCTCGAACCGTTGCCCGGCCTTCCGCTCGACTTCGGCATTGACGTCGAACCGACGCCAGCTCCGGCCGAAGGGCTCGTCACCCCAGTTCACCTGCTCCTCGAAGGACACGTCGACTGGAGCGGGGACTATCACGAGTATTTCGAAATCGACAACATACCCAGCGAAGCCGAAGTGAAAGTTCTAGGTGGACTGCTTCCCATCAAAGCGCCGCTGACGGTGTTGATGTCGCAGCTGAACTTCAACGGCCGAGCCGGCCAGGGCAATTTTCTCACGATTCCAAGCGTGTGCTCGAGTAGCACGACCTCTCGCCTGGAACTCGAATCTGACACCGGCGAAATCTCGCGGACGGAAACCCACACGCCGGTCGGCGTCGAAGGCTGCGACAAAGTGCCGTTCAAACCGACTGCGACGGTCAGCCCCGAAACGGCCGCCTCCGACCAGCCGGACGGCGCTACGACGGTCGTCGGGGTTGCCCAGAACGTCGGCGCCGGGGACATCAACACGTCTGACATCCGCGACGTGCACGTGACGCTGCCCGAAGGCCTGACGCTCAACCCGGCGGCCGCGCACGGGCTCGGAGCGTGCTCGGCAGCTCAGATCGGGATCGGGACCACCGACCCGGTCACCTGCCCGGCAGGCTCCAGAGTGGGGACTGTCACGATCGAAACGGACCTGCCGCCGGGCTCGCTTACGGGCGGCGTCTACCTGGGCAGTCCGGGCGGCGCAGCGATCACCGATCCTCCGTACACGATCTACCTGGATGCCGAGAGCAGCTTGGGCGTGTCGGTCAGGCTCCAGGGCTCGGTCACTCCGAACCCAAGCACGGGCAGGCTGGAAGTGACGTTCGCGAACAACCCGCAGCTCCCGTTCAGCGAGCTGATCCTCAGCCTGAACGGAGGAGTGCACGCGCCCCTCGCCAACCCACTCGTGTGCGGGAGCGCGCTCGTGCAATCGCTGTTCACGCCATACACCGGCGGCGCCTCCGGCGGCGGCTCGACACCGTTTGTGACCGGCGGCTGCCCCTCGCCGCTCCCGTTCTCCCTCGGCCAGAGCACGTCGAACACCTCCCCCAACGCCGGTGCGTACACCTCCTACACGTTCAACCTCGCGCGCGCAGACGGGCAGCAATACCTGTCTGCGCTCACGACGATCCTGCCCGCCGGGCTGGTCGGAGCGATTCCCTCGGTCACGCTCTGCGGAGAACCGCAGGCACAGTCGGGCGCCTGCCCGGCGGCCAGTCAGATCGGCTCGGCGACTGCGAGCGTCGGCGCCGGCGCCGACCCCTACCTGTTCACCGGGCCCGTCTATCTGACCGGTCCTTACAACGGCGCTCCCTACGGCCTGTCGATCCCGATCGACGCGGCTGCCGGACCGTTCAGCCTCGGCACGATCGTCACACGAGCGGCCATCGGCGTCGATCCGCACACCGCCCGCGTGATCGCCACCAGCTCGCTGCCGACGATCGTCAAGGGCGTCCCGCTGAGGCTGAAAAACCTCAGCGTGGCCGTCAACCGCCCCAACTTCCTGTTCAACCCGACCAGCTGCGGCGCGCTGGCGACCGAGACCACGCTGACCTCGACGTTCGGCGCGACACAGGGACTGTCCAGCCCGTTTGCAGTCGGCAGCTGCGGCGCGCTTGCGTTCAAACCTTCGCTGAAGGCCTCGACTGCCGCCAAGACCTCGAAACTCAACGGGGCCAGCCTGCGGGTCGACATCACGCAGGCGCCCCACCAGGCGAACATCAAGTCGGTGCTCGCGCAGCTGCCCAAGCAGCTGCCTTCGCGGCTGACCACGTTGCAGAAAGCATGCCCGGAGGCGACGTTCGCGGCGAATCCGGCCAGCTGCCGCCCGCTGGGCTCGGAAGTCGGAAACGCCACCGTGACCACGCCGGTGCTGCCAGGTCAGCTGAAGGGCTCCGCATACCTGGTCTCCCATGGCGGGGAGGCGTTCCCCGATCTCGACCTCGTCCTCGAAGGCGACGGCGTGCGAGTGATCCTGACGGGCAACACCGACATCAGGCAGGGCATCACGAGCTCTACCTTCGCGGCGGTGCCCGACGTGCCGATCTCGAGCTTCGCGCTGAGCCTGCCCCTCGGTCCGCACTCCGCGCTTGCGGCGAACGGCAACCTGTGCACGCGCAAGCTGGTGATGCCGACGACGATCACCGCTCAGAACGGCGCCCAGATCAAGCAGAGCACGACGATCTCGGTGACCAACTGCGGCGTGATGGTCGTCTCTCACCGAGTTGCCGGCCACGAGCTGATCCTCAAGATCAGGACGTTCGCGGCGGGCCGTATAAGCGTCAAGGCAAGCAATCTGCATACGACATTCCAGCGCGTCGGCAAGGCGTCGACGACGACGCTGAGGATCCCGATCTCGCGCGGTGGGCTGAGATCGCTGCGTCAGCACCGCCGGCTGAGAGCCCGTGTGCGCGTCGGGTTCGTGCCCAAGCAGCGGGGCGCACCGAGCTCTACGGCGTCTGTCGGTGTGACGTTCAGGTAAGGGGTTCACGTCCCGATATCTGCCGGGATCCCAGAAGCGGTACATTCCAAGGGTGGGCAGTGCGGGTACGGAGACCTTCAGGCAGCCTACGGACGCCGATTCGGTACTGGCCGGCGTGCGGCGCCTGACGCTGCTGGCCGACGATGCCGGCGACGGCGAGGAGATCTTCAGGGGGCTCGCCCGTGAGCTGCTGCGCACGCCGGGGGCCGAGGAGGTGCACGTACACCGTCTCAGCAAGCTCCCCGGCGAGGAGGATCCGGTCGTCGTGTATCTGTTCGAAGGCAATGGGCGCCTCAGCTATCTGGCGCCCCGCTCCGAGCGCCCGGCCGGCGTCAGCTGGGTCGCGAGCACGGCGCGCAGCTTCCTTGCCGCCGACGCTCACGAGCTGGCCGCGTCTCTGCCCAGGCTCGCGGAGACCGGCGATGCCAGCTGCGCGCTGCTGTTGCCGCTGGCGGTACGCGGGGAGGTCGAGGCGGTCGTGGTGCTCGTGCGCCGGACACTGTCCGAGGCCTATACCGAGCGCTCGATCGAGCTCGCCGGCACGCTGGCCGACCAGGCCGCCACCGCGCTTGCGCTGATGCGCGCGCGCGCCGAGGCTGGCACGGACCCGGTCACCAACTGCATGAACCACCGCGCGATGCGCAGGCGCCTGCACGAGGAGATCGGCCGGGCGATGCGCACCGGCAATCCGCTCTCCTGCCTGCTGATCGACCTCGACAACTTCAAGCTGGTCAACGACCGCCAGGGTCACCAGGCCGGCGACAGGGTTCTGCGCGAGGTCGGCCAGGCGCTCGTCGGCGAGTTTCGCGCTTTCGACCGCGTCGCACGCTACGGCGGTGACGAGTTCGTCGCGATCCTGCCCAACGCCGATCTCGAGAGCGCCGCGGCCGCCGCGGCGCGTGCGCTGCAACGGCTGCAGACCCTGCTGTCGCGCAACGCCACCACCGATGTGGGCGCCTCGGTGGGCGTCGCGCAATGGCGAACGCCGATGGGCACGGACGCACTGCTGCAGGCCTGCGACACCGCACTGCTGCGCTCCAAGCGCCAGGGCAAGGGACGCGTCACGAGCGCCCCCGCACCCGCGCCGTAACGCCCCGCGCCCGCGCCCTGATCCGTGCGATCGCGGTGACCCTTGCAGACCGCGAGCGATAGGTGTGACAACGAAGTTGATCCGCCGGGCGGTCGGCTGCGAATAGAGCAGTGAACACTCCAAGGCCGCAGATCCTTGGAGGTGCAGCTGGGGCGGAGCGATCAAATCGCCTTTCGCGACCAATCGCATTTCGTGTCTCAGATGTAGTACCTCGAACGAGAAAGCCAATCTTGGCGGCATTGCCGAGGCACGATGCCGTCCACCTCGTAGCGGATCCGCTGCGCGATTCCCTCCCCAGGGGAATGAGGCGACGACCCCGGAATGATTCCGGGGTCGTCGTTCATCGTGGGTGCGGAAGTCGGCGCGGCTCGGGCCTCAGGGGCGCGAGAGCCGGCGCGGCTCGGGTCTTGGGTTGCGGGAGCCGGCGCGGCTCGGGTCTTGGGGTGCGGGAGTCGGCGGCTCGGGCCTTGGGTTGCGGGAGCCGGCGCGGCTCGGCCTCAAGGCGCCGGAGCCGGCGGCTCGGGCCCTGGGTCGCAATACCGGCATTTGGGCGTCCTGCCGCCTTGACGGAGCCCCGAGGGACTCTCTGCGAGACTGCAGATAGACCTTTGTATATCGGCCCGGGAGATGCGATGGACAACAGCTTTGGCGCGAGAGACACCCTTGATGTCGGAGGGCGCGAGTATGAGATCTTCCGCCTGGATGCCTTGCAGCAGCGCTTTGACGTCGCGCGGCTGCCGTTCTCGCTGAAGGTGCTGCTGGAGAACCTCCTGCGCACGGAGGGCAACGGCTCGGTCGCGGCGGCCGACATCGAGGCGCTCGCGAGCTGGGAGGCGTCCGCGCAGCCGAGCGTCGAGATCGCGTTCACGCCCGCGCGAGTGCTGATGCAGGACTTCACCGGCGTGCCCGCGGTCGTCGATCTCGCCGCGATGCGCGACGCGATCGCCGACATGGGCGGCGACGCCGCTCAGATCAACCCGCTCGTCCCCGCCGAGCTGGTGATCGACCACTCCGTGCAGGTCGACGCGTTCGGTACGCGCGACGCGTTTCGCGTAAACGCCGAGCGCGAGTTCGAGCGCAACCAGGAGCGCTACGCGTTCCTGCGCTGGGGCCAGGGCGCGTTCGACGACTTCGCGGTCGTGCCCCCCGACACCGGGATCGTGCACCAGGTCAACCTGGAGTATCTCGCGCGCGTGGTCTTCCCGAACGAGCGATCCGGATCGCATCCGCCCCAGGCATATCCCGACACGCTGGTCGGGACCGACTCGCACACGACGATGGTCAACGGCCTGGGCGTGCTCGGCTGGGGCGTGGGGGGGATCGAGGCGGAGGCGGCGATGCTCGGCCAGCCGATGTCGATGCTGATCCCACAGGTGCTCGGGTTCAGGCTGCACGGCGAGCTGCCCGAGGGCGCGACCGCGACCGACCTCGTGCTGACGGTCACCCAGATGCTGCGCGAGCGCGGGGTGGTGGGGAAGTTCGTCGAGTTCTACGGCGCCGGCCTCGCCGGCCTGCCGATCGCCGACAGGGCGACGATCGGCAATATGTCACCCGAGTTCGGCTCGACCTGTGCGATCTTTCCGATCGACGCGGAGACCCTCACCTACCTGGAGCTCTCCGGACGCCCTCCTGAGCAGATCGCGCTCGTCGAGGCATATGCCCGGGCGCAGGGGCTGTGGCACGACGAGCACTCCGAGAAGCCCACATTCTCTGATGAGATCGAGCTGGACCTCGGCGTCGTCGAACCGAGCCTCGCCGGACCCAAGCGCCCGCAGGATCGCGTCGCGCTGTCAGGCGCGCGCGAGTCCTTTCGCGAGGCCCTCTCCGGCTACGTACAGGACTACGACTGGCGCGACGAGGCCTCGGCCGAGAGCTTTCCCTCCAGTGACCCTCCGGCCAATGGCAACGATCAGCCCAAGTCCGACGACGGCGGCCCCAGCTATGCGAGACAGTCATCGGCATCGGCATCGGCATCGGCATCGGCATCGGCATCGGCAGCGGCCTCCTCGTCCTCCGCGGCTGCCGCCACGCTGAGCCCGCGCGGGGCCTCGGCGACGACGGTCACGCGCGACGGCGAGAGCTTCGAGCTCGAACACGGACACGTGGTCATCGCCGCGATCACGAGCTGCACCAACACCTCCAACCCGTCCGTCATGGTCGGGGCCGGCATCCTCGCGCGCAACGCCGCCGCGCGCGGTCTGAGAAGCAAGCCCTGGGTCAAGACCTCGCTCGCGCCCGGATCGAAGGTCGTCACCGAGTACCTGGACCGCGCCGGGCTCACCGAGCCGCTGGAGCAGCTCGGGTTCAACCTCGTCGGCTACGGCTGCACCACATGCATCGGCAACTCCGGCCCGCTCTCGCCCGAGATCTCCCAAGCGGTCGGCGACGCCGACCTGGCGGTCGTCTCGGTGCTGTCGGGCAACCGTAACTTCGAGGGACGGATCAACCCTGACGTGAAGATGAACTACCTGGCCTCCCCGCCGCTGTGCGTCGCTTACGCGCTCGCCGGCACGATGGACATCGACATCGTGGGCGAGCCGCTCGGTCAGGACGAACAGGGCCGGGATGTCTATCTGCGAGACATCTGGCCGTCGGAGCAGGAGATTGCGCAGACGATCGCGCAGGCCGTCCACTCGGACATGTTCCGCTCGAGCTACGCCGACGTGTTCTCCGGCGATGAGCGCTGGAACGGCCTGGAGGTGCCCTCCGGCGAGCGCTTCGCCTGGGACGAGCACTCGACCTATGTGCGCCTGCCGCCGTACTTCCAGGACATGCCCGCAGAGCCGCAGCCGGTCATGGACGTAAGCGGCGCGCGCGTGCTGGCGCTGCTTGGTGACAGTGTCACCACCGATCACATCTCCCCGGCGGGCGCAATCAAGCGCGACGGGCCCGCAGGTCTCTACCTGCAGGAACAGGGCGTCGCCCCGCGCGACTTCAACTCCTATGGCTCGCGTCGTGGCAACCACGAGGTGATGATGCGCGGCACGTTCGCCAACATCCGCCTGCGCAACCAGCTGGCTCCGGGAACCGAGGGGGGCGTGACCACTTACTTGGGTCCACTCTTCCCACTCTCCCCGCCCACGGGCGGCTCGCAGGACGCGTCGAAGGATGGGCCGCCGATCGGCCAGGAGATGTCGATCTACGACGCGGCCATGCGCTACGCAAGCGAGGACGTTCCCCTGGTGGTCCTCGCCGGCAAGGAGTACGGCTCGGGCTCGTCGCGCGACTGGGCTGCCAAGGGCACCGCGCTGCTCGGCGTGCGTGCCGTGATCGCCCAGTCGTTCGAGCGCATCCATCGCTCGAATCTCGTCGGCATGGGGGTGCTCCCGTTGCAGTTCCCCGACGGACAGAGCGCAGAGTCGCTGGGACTGACCGGCCAGGAGGCCTTCACGGTCGAGGGCCTGGCCGAGGCGATGGGCTCGGGCGGCGCCCCCCCGAGCGAGGTGCAGGTCACAGCCCAGCCCGCATCCGGTGAGCCGGTTCGGTTTGCGGCGCGCGTGCGCATCGACACCCCACGCGAGGCCGACTACTACCGGCACGGGGGTATTCTCCAGTACGTGCTGCGCGTGCTTCTGGCCCGATGACCGACGACGGCGTGCCGCAGCCGCTGCTCGACCTGCTCACCGCGCACGGTCCGTCCGGCTATGAGGCCGACCCCGCTTCGGTGTGGTTGGCGGCGGCCGGCGCGTTTGCGGAGGTGAGCACCGACGTGATGGGCACGCCGCTCGCGCGCGTGTCGCCCAAGCACGGCTATGAGAATTCGCCCAAGCGCCTGCTCGTGATGGGTCACATCGACGAGATCGGGCTGATCGTCACCCACATCGACGACGACGGCTACCTGTGGTTTGCGCCCGTCGGCGGCTGGGACCCGCAGATTCTTGTGGGTCAGCGCGTGGCGCTGGCCACGCGTGGGGGAGTGATCCGGGGCGTGGTCGGCAAGAAGCCGATCCACCTGCTGCGCGACGAGGACCGCAAGAAGGTCGCCGAGATCCGCGAGCTGCACATCGACATCGGTGCTCACGACGGCGCCCGAGCGCGTGAGCATGTGCGCATCGGCGATGTTGCTGTGATCGACGCCGGCCCTGTGGAGCTGCTCGGCGGCAGGCTCGTCTCGCGCGCGCTGGACAATCGCATCGGCTCGTTCGTCGCGCTGCAGGCAGCGCGTCTGGTGGCCGAGGCGGGCGGCGCCGAGTGGGAGCTGGCCGCCGTGGCGGTCGCGCAGGAGGAGATCACCTTCGGTGGCTCGCGCACCAGCACGTTCTCACTGGCGCCCGACGCCGCGATCGTCATCGACGTCACGCATGCCACCGACGCACCGGGCGTCGAGGTCAAGGAGCTGGGCAAGCACGAGCTCGGCTCGGGCCCGGTGGTCACCCGCGGCTCGACCATCCACCCCCGCTTGTTCGAGCTGCTGTTCGACACCGCCACGGACGAGGGGATCCCGTTCACGGTGGAGGCCTCGGCGCGCGCCACCGGCACCGACGCCGACGCGGTCCACCTCACCCGCGCGGGAGTCCCCACGGCGCTCGTCTCGATACCCCTGCGCTACATGCACTCCCCGGTAGAGCTCGTCCAGCTCGACGACGTCCACGCCGCCGCCCGCCTGATCGCCGCCGCCGCCCTGCGGTTGGACGGCGGCGCTTCGTTTACTCGTTGAACGGCGCCGGCAGCGTGCCGACGCCGACCGGTGCCGGCGTCGGTATCGATGACCGGCGCCGGTCGTCCCGACGCGATGTGGCTAGGCGCTGGCGCCGGTCAGTTCGGTGAATTCCCCGGCCTCATACGCCGTACCGGGCGTTCCACCCAAAGCCAGCAGGCGCAGTCCGTCTGGGCCGGAGTAGATCTTGCGCTTGGTCGCCGGGCCGACGCGTACGAGGATGTCGGGGGTGAGCGGGATGCGCTCACCTTCGACGTCGATCTCGCCGGAGCCGCGCATGACCGAGTAGACCTCCTCCTGGCCGTCACCCTCGTGGTCGTGCTCGGGGTAGTCGGTGTAGTTGGGGGGCAGGTCGACCACCTGCATGCCAAAGGACGCCACCCCGAGTTCCGCGCGGGCCTTCTTCAGGCCGCCGCCGAACGCGGCCTCCATGTCGTCGATCTGCTTTGTCGTGTAGTCAGCCATCGCCAGTCTCCTTCATCCCGAGTTTGAAGAGTTGCATCGCGCAACGGAGCTTACCCGCATCGCGTCAACGGCCCTGGGCGAAGCGACCTGCGCGCATATCCGTCGCTGGCAGGCTGGATGTCCGTTGTCGGCACGCGGGGTGTCCGTTGCTGGCGCCCAGGTGTCGGTCACCCGCGCACGAGCCGTCACCCGCGCACAAGCCGCTTGTACGTGAGCCGGTGCGGCCTGTCGGCCGCGGCGCCCAAGCGCTCGTGACGGTGTTCCTCATAGGCGTCGAAGTTCCCTTCGAACCACACCACCTGGGAGTCGCCCTCGAACGCGAGCACGTGCGTCGCCACCCGATCCAGGAACCAGCGGTCGTGGGAGATGATCACCGCGCAGCCCGGGAACCCGAGCAGCGCCTCCTCGAGCGCGCGCAGCGTGTCCACGTCCAGATCGTTCGTGGGCTCGTCCAGCAGCAGCAGGTTGCCGCCCGTGCGCAGCAGCTTGGCCAGGTGCACCCGGTTGCGCTCGCCGCCGGACAGCTTGCCGATCTTGGTCTGCTGGTCGGTTCCCTTGAAGTTGAACCCGGCCGTGTACTGGCGCGAGTTGACCACGCGATCGCCGACCGTCAGCTGGTCCAGACCCTCGGAGATCTCCTCCCATACGCTCTTGTCCGGGTCCAGCGCGTCGCGCGACTGGTCGACATAGGCGAGCTGCACGCTCTCGCCCAGCTCCAGCCGCCCGCCGTCGGGCTGCTCCTGGCCGGTGATCATCCGAAACAGCGTCGTCTTGCCCGCACCGTTGGCGCCGATCACGCCGACGATCCCCGCCCGCGGCAGCTCGAATGTCAGGTCCTCGATCAGCAGCTTCTCGCTGAACCCCTTGCGCAGCTGGGTTGCGCTCAGCACCTTCTCGCCCAGCCTGGGGCCCGGCGGGATGTGGATCTGGACGTCCTCCAGCTTGACGTTGCGCTCCTCGGCGACCAGCTGCTCGTAGCGGGCAAGGCGCGCCTTGGACTTGGTCCGTTTGCCCTTCGGGTTGGTTCGCACCCACTCCAGCTCCGCGGCGATCGTCCGCTGTCGGCCCTTCTCGGCGCGCTCTTCTTGGGCCAATCGCGTCTGCTTCTGCTCCAGCCAGCTGGAGTAGTTGCCCTCGTACGGGATCCCCTTGCCGCGGTCGAGCTCGAGGATCCAGCCCGCGACGTTGTCCAGGAAGTACCGGTCGTGCGTGACTGCCACGATCGTTCCCCGGTACTCGGCCAGGTGCTGCTCCAGCCACGCGACCGACTCCGCGTCGAGATGGTTCGTCGGCTCGTCCAGCAGCAGCAGGTCCGGTGCTTTCAGCAGCAGCCTGCACAGCGCCACCCGCCGGCGCTCGCCCCCGGACAGCGGTCCGACCGGCGCATCGGGCGGGGGCAGCCGCAGCGCGTCCATCGCGTACTCGAGCTTCGTATCGAGATTCCATGCGTCGGCCGCGTCGATCTTGGCCTGGATCTCGCCGAACTCCTGGGCCGTCTCGTCGGAGTAGTTGGCCGCCAGCTCGTTGAACCGGTCCAGCAGCGCCTTCGTCTCGGCGACGCCCTCCTCGACATTGCCCCGCACGTCCTTGCTCTCGTCCAGCTGTGGCTCCTGCGCGAGCATGCCCGCGCTCGCCCCAGGCGCGAGCGCAGCCTCTCCGCGGTACTCCTCGTCCAGGCCGGCCATGATCCGCAGCAGCGTCGACTTGCCCGCGCCGTTGTATCCGAGCACCCCGATCTTCGCGCCCGGGTAGAACGCGAGCGTCAGATCCTCGAGCACCGTCTTGTCCGGCGGGTGCAGCTTCGACAGCCGGTGCATCGTGAACATGTACTGAGCTGACATCGCGTCGCAGCATAGGGCTTGCGGCAGATCTTCCGGCGTGGGCCTACGGGCGGTCCTCGGCGGGTGAGCCTGTATGGACCGAACCCGGTGGGGGGTCGGTGTGCTGGACCGCGCGCGGTGCACACACGGCCACGCTCACGGCTCGACGCGCCCACTGCTGGTCGCTAACGTTGGGGGGTCCATGCCGACCACGGTGCTTGACATAGAGCAGCATCTGCTCCTGCTGGAGCTCGAGCCGCCGTTCGACAAGCGCGACGTCCAACTGGCGCGGCGGCGCATGGCCAAGCGCTGGCATCCCGACATCGCGCCCGCCGGTCGCCAGTTCGAGCACGAGCGCCATCTCAAGGCGATCAACGAGGCCGCCGACCAGCTCGAGCGTCTGGCCGAGGGCTCCCGGGGCGGGAGCGTCTCGCGCAACGCCGTTCGCGCCAGCGCCGCCGCCGCGCGCCGCGAGCGCGAGGAGGCCGGCCGCCGCGCTTATGAGGCCGAGCAGCGCGCGCGCGCTCACGCCAAGGATCGCGCCAAGAACGACCCGTTCGCGAGCCGGGTCCCCGACCACTCGGTCGTGCACCGCTACGCGCGCTGCCTGTCCTATCCGGAGTGGGGCGTGGGCACGGTCGCGGGCATCTACTTCACCGGCGATCCCACCGGCGATGACGAGGTCCAGCAGTGGGCGCGCGTGCGCTTCAGCCACGGCGTACGCACGGTCCCAGCCGGGAGCATGCGCTTCGTCGACTTCTCCACGCCCGACCCGGCCTCCGAGCGTGTCGAGCGCTTCATGCTCGCCGCCCAGCGGGCGATGGCCGAAGGCGAATACGAGCTCGCCGCCCAACGACTCGTCTACGCGCGCGACGCCGAACCGCGCAACGTCGCGGTGCTCCGTCTGATGACGCTCGCCTTCTGGCAGGCCGGCAACCTCGAGGCGGCCGCCCGCTCGGTGCGCGACTGGGCGCGTGTCGACGGCTCCCGTCCCGCCGCGCATCGCTTCGCCGCTCGCATCTACGAGGACATGGGCGCGATCGACCTGGCCGAGGAGGCCGCCGAGCGCGCCGCCGATCGCGGGCCGTCAGATGCGGGCGCATGGGAACGCCTGGGACGTCTGCGCCTGCGCCTGCTCGACCGTGAGGGTGCGCTGCAGGCGCTGCGTCGGGCCACGGCCCTGGGCGCGGGCGAGCCCGTTCGCGAGCTGATCGAGCAGGCCCTGGCGCTGGAGCCGCGCAGCGCGGTGTCAGCGGCCTGATGGGGCAGTAGCGCGGCTCCTGGGCCTACAAGATGTTCACCGCGCGCGACACGATCAACCCGATCGTCACCAGGGACACGATCGACTGCATTCCCATCACGCTCTTGGCCATCGCGCTCAGCGGCATCGTGTCGGTCGGTGAGAACGCGGTTGCGTTCGTCAGCGACACATACAGGTAGTCGATGAACGTCGGCCGCCACGCCTTCGGCTCGATGCGGTCGTCGCTCATCTGCGGGAACAGAAAGTCCGGCGGACCGTCGTGTCCCGCCGCGCGCACGCCCGGTCCGCCGCGGTCGAGCTCCCAGTACCACAGGGCGAATATCAGGAAGTTCGTCAGCCAGATCAGCACGCCTGCGCCGATCAGCGCGCGACCGCTCGAGACGTTGTGGTGCAGCAGGTAGTGGGTCAGCGCAGCCAGCGAGTACACGTTCGCGGCGCTCACGAACGCCGTCATTCCCAGCGCGACCCGCCGCCTGGCCGTATGCTCGTGTTCGAGCTGTCTGGGCGTCGCCACGAACATTCCCACCAGCAGCGCCCCCTCCAGCGCCGGCACCAGCCACGTCGGACCGACCGTCAGCCGCTTGGGCAGCGTGAGCTGCAGGCAGATTGCCGCGAACACCGTCAGCTGCGCCGGCCACGGCGATTCGCCGACGCCGGGAGGAGGGTAGACGCGTCCAGGCTGAGCGGAGGTCTGCTGAGCCACGCTCGTAGGCTACGGCCCGATTCGGCGGTACCCTGGAGTTAGTTGATGTAGCTGTCTGATCGGATACGACCGTCGCTACGTAACCAACCCTATGGGCATCGAGAACCCGATCCACCTGATCTTCCTCGCTGCGGTCGCCCTGCTCGTACTCGGGCCCAAGCGCCTGCCCGAAGTCGCGCGCTCGCTGGGCAAAGGCATCCGCGAGTTCCGCGACGCGATGAGCGACGGATCCGTCGGTGGCTTCGTGCACCCTCACAAGGACGACGTCCCCAACGAGCCGGCGTCCCAGCCACCCGAGGCCGAAGTCGTCGCCGACGGTGACTCTCGAGCCGCCGGGCCCGAGGGCCGGGCAGGCGCCGGGACCGGTCCGGGGGACGTGGCTGGCGCTGTGGTTCAGGGCACGGGCATCTCAGCTGCCTCCGGCGGTGCCGCGGTTCACGACGCTGGCTCCCAAGCCACGTCCGGCAGCGATCAGGCCCATGGTGCCGGGACCGACGCAGGCGATCCGGCCCCATAGGTCGATCCGGGCCAGCCTATACGGTCGGCCCATGCGTCTGATCGTCGCCCGCTGTGAGGTCTCCTACATCGGTCGCACCACCACCGTCCTGCCCGAGGCCGTCCGTCTGCTGATGCTCAAGGCCGACGGCACCTTCATGGTCTGGGCCGATGGCGGCAGCCCGAACGTCCGCCCACTGAACTGGATGACCCCGCCCACGGTGCTTGAAGAGGAGCGCGCCGGCGCGGACCCCGACGGCGCGCTCGAGCGCCTGGTCGTGCGCAAGCACCGCGCCGACGAGCGCCTCGAGATCTCAGTGTCCGAGGTGCTTGCCGACATCGATCACCCGGTCGATGCTCTCGCCTCGCTGGAGAAGGAGGGCCTCGAGCGGGAACTGCAGGAGCTGCTCGCAGACGCTCCCCAGTGGTGTGGCGAGGGCTTTCGTCTGGTGCGCCGCGAGTGGCCGACCGACATCGGTCCCGTCGACCTGATGTGCCGTGACACCGAGGACGAGTGGGTCGCCGTCGAGATCAAGCGCATCGCCACGATGGAGGCCGTCCAGCAGCTCACCCGCTATCTGGAGCGCATCCGCCTCGACCCCGCTCTGGCCTCGTGCCGCGGCGTGCTCGTCGCCAAGTGGATCAAGCCCCAGGCGCGCGTCCTTGCCACTGCGCGCGGCATCGACTGCGTCGAGGTCGACATCGAGGTTCTGCGCGGCAACCGCGAGCCAGAGCTGACCCTGTTCGCGGCCTGACACCGTCGCGCCGCGGATGGACCTCCGCACAGAGGCTGCCCCGGCTTTTGCGCGTTGTCCGCCCGCCCAGGTTCTGAGTAGATAGGCTGCACCCGTGCCCGACGCGAGTCCGAACACCCCCGCCGCGACCTCCGACGAGGAGAAGGCTCCCGCCGTCCTGACCGAGCGCCGCGACTCGTCACTGCTGATCACGATCGATCGTCCCAAGGTGCGCAACGCCGTCAACGCCGCCGTCGCCGCCGGCATCGCCGGCGCTCTGGACCAGCTCGACGCCGACGACTCCCTGTCGGTCGGCATCCTCACCGGCGCCGGGGGCTTCTTCTGCGCCGGCATGGACCTCGGCGCGTTCGTCCGCGGCGAGTCTCCCTGGTTTGGCGACCGCGGCTTTGCGGGCATCGCCCAGCGCGCCTCGGTCAAGCCGCTGATCGCCGCGATCGAGGGATTTGCCGTCGCCGGCGGCATGGAGATCGCGCTCGCCTGCGACCTGATCGTCGCCGCGCGCGGCGCCAAGCTGGGAATCCCCGAGGCCAAGCGCTCGCTCGTGGCCGCCGGCGGCGCGCTGCTGCGCCTGCCCCGGCGCATGCCCTACCACGTCGTCATGGAGCTCGCGCTCACCGGCGACCCGTTGCCGGCCGAGCGCTTCGCCGAGTTCGGAGTCGTCAACCGCCTCGCCGAGCCCGGCGCCGCCCTCGACGCCGCGCTGGAGCTGGCCGGCGCGATCTCTCGCAACGGGCCCCTCGCGGTGGCCGCCTCCAAGCGCATCCTCCAGGAGCAGTTCGACTGGCCCACCACCGAGATGTTCGAGCGCCAGGGCGCCATCTCCGGCCCGGTCTTCGTCTCCGAGGACGCCAAAGAGGGCGCCAGCTCGTTCAAGGAGAAGCGCCAGCCCGAATGGAAGGGCCGCTAGGCCGCCTAGAAAGTCAGCGGGCGCGACGGCGGCGCTTTCGCTGCGCCATCACCAGCCGGAACCGTCGCCACAGCGCCGCCATCAGCGCTGCCCCGGTGTCTTACGCGGGTACTGAGAGATCGGCACACCCGGGTCGATCGCGGTCGTCACGATCCTGCTCTGTTCGGCGATGTGCGCGGCCGGATACCCCTCGCCCGGGCTGGCGCGCTCGGGACGGCCGATGTAGCCGAAGCCCATCTCGTCGGGCATGATCTGCATCAGCCGCGGGAACATGTGCGCGCGCGGACCCATGTTGCGCGGCTCCTCCTGCGCCCACACGACCTCGTTCAGGTTCGGATACCGCCCCATCAGCTCCAGGATCTGTCCCTCCGGGAACGGATACAGCAGCTCCACGCGCCCCACCGCCAGCCCGTCGTGCCTGGGCCGGTCGGGGTGGCCGACGAGGTCGTAGTAGATCTTGCCCGTGCACAGCACCAGCCGCGTGACCTGCTCGTCCTTGACCCCCGGCTCGGCCAGTACCGGTGCAAAGCGGGTGTTCTCGGCCATGTCCGCGATCGTGCTGGTCGCCTGGGGCAGTCGCAGCAGCGACTTGGGCGTCATCACGATCAGCGGGCGCTGCTTGGCGATCCGCGCTTGGCGGCGCAGCAGGTGGAAGTACTGAGCGGGCGTGGTCGGGCTCGCGACGCGAATGTTCCCCTCGGCCGCCAGCATCAGAAACCGCTCTAGGCGCGCGCTGGAGTGCTCCGGCCCCGAGCCCTCGTACCCGTGCGGCAGCAGCAGCGTCAGTCGCGAAGTCTGTCCCCACTTGGCCAGTCCCGAGACGATGAACTGGTCGACGATCACCTGTGCCGAGTTGACGAAGTCCCCGAACTGCGCCTCCCACAGCACCAGCGTCTCCGGCGCCTCCTGGCTGTAGCCATACTCGAAGCCCATGCACGCCAGCTCCGACAGCGGGCTGTTGTGCAGCTCCAGCGGCGCCAGCGCGTCCGGCAGGCTCTGGATTGGACACACCGTCTGCCCGGTCTTCGCGTCGTGCAGCACCATGTGGCGCTGGCTGAACGTCCCCCGCTCGGTGTCCTGCCCGGTCAGCCTGATCGGCGTTCCCTCCGTCAGCAGCGACGCGAACGCCAGCGCCTCCGCGTGCGCCCAGTCGATCGCGGGATGCGGTTGCGCCTGCGAGGACCCGTCCACGACGGCGGCCTGGCCCGGCTGTGACTGCTCGCCCGCGGGCGATGCGTGACCGTTCAGCGCTTCGCGCCGGCGCTCGAGCTGTTTGACGAGCTTCGGGTGCACCGTGAACCCGTCCGGCACCCTCAGCATCTCCTCGCCCAGCTTGCGCAGCCGCTCGGCCGGCACTGCGGTCTCGACGTCTGGACTCGGCGAGCGGTCAAGCTGATACTCGCCCGTGCCGTGCTCGGCGGCGGCCTTGATCTTGGCCTTCAGTCGCTGGTGCAGGATCGTCAGGTTGTCCCACACGCTCTGACCGAGCTTGTCGACTTCCTCGCGGCTGACCACCCCGTCGGCCACGAGCCGCTCCGCCCACAGCTCGGCCACGCGCTTCTTGGTCTTGATCTTCGCGTACATCTCCGGCTGGGTATACGCCGGCTCGTCGGACTCGTTGTGCCCGAACCTCCGGTACCCGATCAGGTCGATCAGCACGTCGTGCCCGAACTCCTGACGGAACGCGAACGCCAGCCGCACGGCGCTCGCGCACGCCGGCACGTCGTCGGCGTTCACGTGGATGATCGGCACGTCAAACCCCTTCGCGAGATCCGACGCCCACTGGGTCGAGCGCGCGTCGTCGGCGTCGGTCGTGAACCCCACCTGATTGTTCATGATCAGGTGCACCGTCCCCCCGACCTTGTACCCGTCCAGCGCCTGCAGGTTCAGCGTCTCCGCGACCACGCCCTGCCCCGGGAAGGAGGCGTCGCCGTGGATCGCGATCGGCACCGCCGCGTTGGTGTCCTGGTGTGCGTGCGGTCCCTGCCTGGTGGTCTGCGCCGCGCGGGTGGCGCCCTCGACGACCGCCGACACATACTCCAGGTGACTCGGGTTGGACTCGAGGTTGACCATGATCTCGCCGCCGTCCGGCAGCTGGTAGGTGCCCTGCGTGCCGTGGTGGTACTTGACGTCCCCGGTCCCTCCCTGGGGGATCGTCGTCACGGCCTCGAGCGTCGACGCGCCCTCGAACTCGGCGAAGATCGTGTCGTATGACCGCCCGAGATTATGCGCGAGCACGTTCAGCCGCCCGCGGTGGGCCATCCCGATCACGACCTCTCGGCCGCCGTGCGCCGCCGACAGCTGGATCAGCTCGTCGAGCATCGGCACGGTCATGTCCAGCCCCTCGATCGAGAACTGATGCTGGCCGAGATACGCCTTGTGCATGAACCGCTCCAGCGCGTCCACCTCGATCAGTCGCTTCAGCAGCGTCTGCTGCTCCTCGTTGGTCAGCGCCCTGCGGAACTCCCCTGACTCGATGTGCTCGCGCAGCCATACCCGCTGGCGGTGGGAGGCGATGTGCTCGATCTCGTACGCGATCGTCCCGCAGTAGGTCTCTCTCAGGTGCGGCAGCGCGTCCGCGAGCGTCGCCCCCGGCACGTACATGTGCAGGATCTTCGCCGGTATCTGTGCGGTGATCGCCGGCGTCAGCCCGACCGACTCGGGGTCCAGGCCCGGTTCGCCCTCGGGCTCTGAGCCGAGCGGGTCAAGCCTCGCGGCGAGATGGCCATGGCTGCGGAATCGCATCACGAGCGTGCTCGCCGCCTGCACCGCCTGCAGCAGCTCCTCGCTCGGCGCTCCCTGCTGTGCGGCAGGCGCCTGGGTCGCCGCGGCGGCCGCGGCCGCCGCGGCGGGTGCGGGCGGCGCCGGGACGGGCCCGAGCTCCACGCCGAGCGCGGCGAACGCGTCGTCGTAGAAGGAATGCTCGCCGTGCAGGTACTCCTCGATCCGAGCCAGATACCTTCCGGACTCCGCCCCCTGGATGATCCGGTGGTCATACGTGGAGGTCATCGTCATGACCTTCTCCGCGCCGATCATCTCGCCGATGCCCGCCAGGCCGGGCGGATACGCGATCGAGCCCGTCGCGACGATCGTGCCCTGACCGACCATCAGCCGCGGCACCGAGGCGATCGTGCCGATGCCCCCCGGATTGGTGAGCGTGATGTTCGCGCCCTGCAGGTCGTCCGCCGTCAGCGTGTTCGTGCGCGCCTTCTCCACCAGCGCGTCATACGCCGCCACGAACTCGTCGAACGCCAGCTTGCCCGCGTCCGCGATCACCGGCACCATCAGCGTCCTCGAGCCGTCCTTCTTCTGCACGTCCACCGCCAGCCCGAGGTTCACCTGGCCGTCCTGTATCCGGTGCGGCTTGCCGCCGATCTCCGCGTAGTGGTTTGCCATCACCCGCGTTTCCTCGCCCGCCCGCGCGATCGCCCACGCGATCAGGTGGGTATACGACACCTTCTTTCCCGCCGCCTTCAGCTCGCGCCTGCGCGCATCCAGCACGGTCACCGTCAGCGTCCGGAAGCTCGTCGCGGTCGGGATCGACCTTGACTGCTCCATGTACTTGGCAAGCGCCGCGCTGCCGCCTTTCAGCTGCAGGGCGCCCGCCGGCTTCTCGCCCACCGCGCTCGCGGAGGAGCCGTTGCCGGCCGCCGCGCCGAGCACGTCTGACTTGACTATCCGCCCACCCGGGCCGCTGCCCGAGACGTCCGCCAGGTTCACACCCTCCGCCGCCGCGGCGCGGGCCGCCACGGGGGACACCTTGGCGTCTGAGGCTCGAGCCGACGCATCGCCTGAGCCGTTGGAGCCCTCTCGCTCGGCGCTGCCGGCGCCGTTGCCGCCCGGCGCCTGTGCGGAGGTGGGGGCGTTGCCGTCTTCCCCGCCGACCGCTATGCGCGCGATCACCTGCCCCACGGTGACCGTGTCGCCCTCTCCCACCAGGATCTCCGTCACCGTTCCGCTCGCCGGCGACGGCAGCTCCACGTCCACCTTGTCGGTCGAGATCTCGACGATCGTGTCGTTGAGCTTGACCTCCTCGCCGACCTTCGCGTGCCATTCGAGGATGGTTCCCTCGGTGACCGACTCGCCCGCGGCGGGAGTCACGACGTCTATTGTCTGCTGAGCCGTGGTGCCCGTCGCCATGTGACTTCACTCTAGCGCGGCCCGCAGGCGAACCTCACCAGACCATCGCCGGTGTTTTTACAGAGCCTTCACGGCGCCGGCTCGGCGGCGCCCGGTGGGAGGGCTCGCTGCTCGCGCACGAACTCGTAGCTGCCGAAGAACGGGCCGATCCCTCCCAGCACGGCAACCGCCACGGCCAGGCGCAGAGACACGATCCGCAGACGCGCGCACACGATGCACGTCAGAGACATCCCGATCCACAGCAGGCCGTGCGTCAGCCCGAGCACGAACGTCAGCGGCTCGGGCTTGCTTGCCGCGAACGCGCACACCAGCAGCGCCGCGTAGATGCACGAGTGGGTGAACGACACCCACTTCAGGCGTCCAGCTGTGATCGGCCCCACGCTGGTTCGCGGTGGCGGGGTCGCGCGCGGGGGCGCCTGCGCTGTGGACGGCGTATCGGGCGGGAAGGACACGCTCACCTCGGGCGGAGAGTCCGTCAGGGGTCCTCGCGGATTCACTCCGCCGACAGCCAGCGCGCCATCAGGCGCAGCGGCGCCTCGGCCTCCGCCGGCCACTGCTCGATCTCGCGCGGCCACCAGGCGAACTCGTCGTGCTCGTGATCGGGCTTGACCTCGGCGTCGACCCCCTCCGCGAGCCAGGCCTGTCCGACGAACATCACCAGCCGGTGAGGCAGTTGCACGAGCGCCTCGCCGCGCACGCGCTCGGGTACGACCGACCACTCCTCTGCCAGCTCGCGCACGAGCGTCTCGGCCGGGTTCTCGTCGAGATCGACCGCGCCGCCCGCGCCCAGCGCCCAGCGCCCGGCCCACGAGGCGACCCACGACGCCCGCCTGCCGGCCAGCCAGCGGCCGTCGGCCGAGCGCGTGACGCACAGCGCGGCAACGCTCAGCGAGGCGTCGCCGGGGAGCAGTCGCAACGCCCAGCGTTGAGGCTGCAGCTCGATCGCGATGCCGTCGGTCGGATCCTGCGTGTAGTCGACCAACCGCGCCGCCACACCGTCGTGGCTCGGCGATCCCCGTCCGCGCAGCTCTGCGATCGCCGCGTCGGCGGCTTCTGAGTGCTCGCGCGAGGGCTCGTAGTGCTCCTTGCGCCAGCTGGCCTTCACCTGCTCCAGGGGCCACGGCCCGCGGGCGAGGATCTCCGGCTGCTCGGTTGCCGTCGCTTGTGGTTGCGTGGCCATGCTCGACTACAGGCTAGTGCTCTGAGCGCGACACGATCCTCCGGGCGGGCTCGCTGCGCAGATGCGGGTATCTGGGATGCTCGGGCGCACGCCCGGCGAGGATAGGCCGCCGTAGACTCGGCTTGGTGAACATCTCCATGCGACGCAAGCACTGGGGCTGGGGTCTCGAGGATCAGCAGCCCACTCTCGCGGAGGTCCGTCAGACGGCGGCTGCGCTGGCCGCCCATCTCGAGCCCGCGCTCGGGGACGTCACGCTCGGCGAGGTCCAGGCGCCGGTCTCGCTGGACGCGATCGATCTGGCTTCGCCGCGGGTCGCTCTGCCGGCCGAGCTGGCCGACATCTGCGCGAGCGATGTCCACGCGCGCGCGACGCACGCGCTGGGCAAGTCCTACGTCGACGTCGTACACGGCTTCCGTGGACGGTTCGAGCACCCTCCCGACTTCGTTGCGCGCCCTCGCGACGAGCGGGACGTCGAGCGCCTGCTGGAGTGGTGCGCGTCTGAGCGCGTCGCCGCGATTCCCTACGGCGGGGGCACGTCCGTCGTGGGCGGGGTGACTCCCGACATCGATTGCCCCGAGGCCGGCGACACGGCATACAACGGCGCGGTCTCGATCGACATGGGCGCGTTCGACCGCGTGCTCGAGGTCGACCCCGTCTCGCGCGCCGCCCTCATCCAGGCAGGCGCGTCCGGCCCCGAGCTCGAGCGCGGCCTGGCCGAGCACGGCTTCACGCTGCGCCACTTTCCCCAGTCCTTCGAGTACGCCACGCTCGGGGGCTGGATCGCCACGCGCGCGGCCGGCCACTTCGCGACCGTCCTGACCCACATCGAGGACTTCGTCGAGTCCACCCGCGCGATCACTCCCGCCGGCGCCTGGGAGTCGCGCAGGCTGCCCGGCTCCGGGGCCGGGGTCAGCCCGGACCGGATGCTCGCCGGCTCGGAGGGCATCCTCGGCGTGATCACCCAGGCGTGGGTCCGCGTCCAGCCGCGACCGTCCCACCGCGCCTCGGCCGGCGTGCGCTTCGAGCGCTTCCTCGACGGCGCCGATTGCGTGCGCGCACTCAGCCAGTCGGGCCTGCATCCGGCCAACTGCCGTCTGATCGATGCGCGCGAAGCGCGCACGACGATGGCCGGCGACGGCTCGGCCGCCCTGCTGGTGCTTGGCTTCGAGTCCACCGACCACCCCGTCGAGCGGGTCATGTCCCGGGCGCTCGCGATCTGCGCGGAGCACGGGGGCTCTGTCGAGAGCCGGCGTACGATCGGTCCTGACAGCGCATCCGCGCGTGGAGGCGCTCCAGGCGCGGGCCCGAGCGTCGCCGCGGGAGAGACAGGCTCGACCAGTTCCGGCGGGTCAGGTGGTTCGGGCAGCTCAGGCGGCGACGCGGTTAGCTCATGGCGCAGCGCGTTCCTGGGCGCCCCCTACCTGCGCGACGTGTTCGTCGCGATGGGCGTGCTGAGCGAGACATTCGAGACGGCCATCACCTGGGAGCGGTTTCCGGCCTTTCACGAGCACGTCACGGCCGCCGTCCACGAGGCGATCGAGTCCGTGGCGGCCCCGGCCGCACGCGGCGCCGGGCAGGTCAGCTGCCGCTTCACCCATGTCTATCCCGACGGCCCCGCGCCCTACTTCACGGTGATCGCGCCCGCCCGCCGTGGCGAGGAGGTCGAGCAGTGGGCCGCGATCAAGCGCGCGGCCTCCGACGCGGTGATCGCACAGGGTGGCACGATCACCCATCACCACGCCGTCGGGCGCGATCACCGGCCCTGGTATGACCGCCAGCGCCCGGCGCCGTTCGCGCAGGCGCTGCGCGGCGCCAAGGCGGCGGTCGATCCGTCCGGGATCATGAACCCGGGCGTGCTGATCGATCCACTGAAGCCCACGGCATGAGGGTCGCCGTTCTCGGTCCCGGCGGCGTGGGTGGCCTGATGGGCGGCGTGCTCGCACAGGCCGGCTCCGAGGTGGTCGTGATCGCGCGCGAGTCCACCGCAGAGGCGATCACCGAGCGGGGGCTGGCGGTGCGCAGCGTTATGTTTGGAGATCTCATCGCGCGTGTGCGTGCGCGCGCGCGCCTGCGAGAGGAAGTGGACGTCCTGATCGTCGCGACCAAGGCCGCCGGGCTCGACGGCGCGCTGGAGCGCATCCAGGTCGAGCCCGCCCTCGTGCTGCCGCTGCTCAACGGGCTCGATCACATCCCGGCGCTGCGCCGGCGCTTCCGGCCGGACTCGGTGCTGGCGAGCACGATCCGCGTCGAGTCCGACCGTCCCGAGCCGGGCGTGATCGTCCACACGAGCCGGTTCCTGCTCGTCGACATGGCCACCCACAGCCCGTCCGCGCTTGCAGGCATGGAGGCTCTGGCCCAGGCCCTCGGCGATGCCGGCGTGCCCGTCAGGGTGACCCTGCCGGTCTCCGAGCGCTCCGAGGCGCAGGTGATGTGGTCCAAGCTCGTACGTCTGAACGCGCTCGCGTGCACGACCAGCGCCTATGACACCTTGCTGGGTGAGATCCGCCGCACCCCCGAGCTGCGCGCCGATCTGGTCGCCACGATCGAGGAGGCCTGCGCCGTCGGACAGGCCGAGGGCGCTGACGACGTCGATCCGCGGACCGCGCTCGCCGAGCTGGAGCTGGCGCACGACACGCTCGGCAGCTCGATGCAGCGTGACATCGCCGCCGGGCGCCCGTCCGAGCTGGACGCGATCCCCGGGGCGATCCTGCGCGCGGGCGCGCGCCACGACCTGCGGTGCCCGACGATCGAACGGCTCGTCCTCATGATCGCCGCGCGCGCGGGCGTGAGCACTGCTCCAGTCGATCTTTGAGCGCGCCGATTTTCGGCACTGTCGTGTTGTCGATCGCGATTTATCCGCTACTGGTATCGGCGTATAGGCAGAGCCGCGGGTACGTACTGCGTGCCCACCGCCTCCACGACCTCCTCCTCGGACTCGCGCTCGCCCTCGTCGTGCTCGCCATCGCACAGCACCCTGAAGTTTCCCGTGCCGCCGCTGTCGGCGTGGATCGTGATGCCGGGCAGGACCGTCTCGCCCTCGTCGAACCCTAGCCGCTCCATGTCGAAGTGGGCCAGCCCGATGCCGTAAGCCGTATGCGTCGGATTCTCGCGGTCGTGTGCCGCCACCGCCTGCGCAAACCGCTCCAGGTTCTTGGCGATCTTGCCGGTGTCCGCCATGGCCTCAGGGAGGGTAGCGCGGGGCCGGTCGTCGCGTCGGTAGCACGGGGCTGGTCGTGGCGTCAGGGCAGCCCGGGCCGGTCGTGGCGTCCGGGGCAGCGCGAGGCCGGCCGTCGCGTCAGGGCAGCTTGACGGGCTCGGCCTGCTCGAGCGCTGTGCGCACGGCCGGTGCGACCTTGGTCGCGTACAGCTCGATCGCGCGCATCGCCTGCGCGTGGGGAAGCACGCCCACGCTGATGTGGCCGAGGAAGCGATCGTGGCCGAACAGCTCGTGGTGGGCGATGATCTTCTCGGCCACCCCCGTCGCGGTGCCGACGAGCAGATGCCCATCGGGGGCGCACCCGGCGTCGAATTGCGCGCGGGTCATCGGCGGCCAGCCGCGCTCGCGCCCGATGCGGTTCATCATCTGCGAGTAGACGGGAAAGAACTCGTCGCGGGCGCGCTGCGGAGTGTCGGCGAGGTACATATGCGAGTTGATTCCCACCGCGAGCCCGGCGGGGTCGGCCTCCGCGCGGCGGGCAGCCTCCCGGTAGAGCTCCACCAGCGGCGCGAACCGGGCCGGCGCCCCGCCGATGATCGCGATCATCAACGGCAGCCCGAGCGCGCCGGCCCGCGCCACCGATCCGGGTGTGCCGCCGACGGCGATCCAGACCGGCAGCGGCTGCTGGATCGGGCGGGGGTAGACGCCGATGTCGTGCAGTGCCGCGCGGTGCTCACCCGACCAGGTGACTCGCTCGGACTCGCGCAGCGCCAGCAGCAGTTGCAGCTTCTCGGCGAACAGCTCGTCGTAGTCGTCCAGGTCATACCCGAACAGCGGGAACGACTCGGTGAACGAGCCCCGGCCCGCCATGATCTCCGCGCGCCCGCCCGACAGCAGGTCGAGCGTGGCGAAGTCCTGGAACACTCGCACCGGATCCGCGGAGCTCAACACCGTGACCGCGCTGCTCAGGCGGATCTTCTGCGTCCGGGCCGCCGCCGCCGCGAGCGCCACGACCGTGGAGGAGACCGCATAGTCCGGGCGATGGTGCTCGCCCAAGCCGAACACCTCGATCCCGAGCTCGTCGGCCAGCTCGATCTCCTCCAGCAGGTCGCGCAGGCGCTGGGCGACCTGCTCGGGATCGGCGCCGGGTCTCACATCGGCGAAGGTGGCCAGGCCCAGTTCCATGGGCGATCACTATATGCCGGGTTCGGGCCGGGACTGCCGCCGTGTGCGTCAGCCCTGCTCGATCAGCTCGATCCGATACCCGTCCGGATCGCGCACGAAGCACAGGCGATTCCCACCCTCGCGGACGGAGTAGGGAGGCTTCTCGGGCTGGATGTCCTGCTCGGCCAGTTGCGCGAGCGTCGCATCGAGGTCCTCGGCGGTGATCGCGATGTGGCCGTAGCCCGTGCCGAGGTCGTAGGAGTCCACGCCGAAGTTGTACGTCAGCTCCAGCCGCGGCATGTCGCCGTCGCCGGGCTGGTTCATGAACACATTGATGGCCTCGTCTTTGATCGGTATCCGTCCGATCTCCTCGAAGCCGAGGGCGTTGTAGAAGGCGACCGAGCGGTCGACGTCGGTGATGCGATAGCAGGTGTGGATGAGGGGCATGGGCGGAGTCTATGAGATGGCCGTGCCTGTGTGCCCGCAATCCACCGCTTGTCTGGCGTTCGCATCGTCGTACGCTCCCTTCCCTTGTGCGTGAGGCGTCCGGCGCTCACCACGCACAAGCACGGCAAACACCAGCGTGCAAGGATGGCGCAATGCTCATCGAGCGCGCGTCCAATCCGCAGTTCGTGTCCAACACGTATCTCGTCGTCGACGGCGCCGGTGGGCAGGGACTGTTCATCGATGCGGGCGGACCGGTCGAGCCGTTGATCGCGGCGGCCGAGCGGCTGGATGTCACGCCCACGCACATCCTGCTGACCCATCATCACTACGACCATGTCAGCGAGATCGGCGCCCTGCGCGAGCGCTGGCCGAGTCTCAAAGTGCTGATCCACCCGCTGGAGCGCCCCGGGCTGGGCGAGGTCCAGGCGGACACCGTGGAGGCCGGCGAGATGCTTCGGTTCGGCACGCTGGAGGTGCGCCCGTTGCACACGCCCGGGCACACCGCGGGGATGCTGTCGTTCCTCGTCAGCGAGCCGAGCGGGGCGGCCAGGCGACCATCGGTGAGCGCCGCCCCGGGCGGGTTCACGGGGGGCGAGGCGGTCGTGTTCACGGGCGACACGCTGTTCGCGGGCTCGGTCGGCGGGGTGCGCGCGCCCGGGCACACCACGTACACCGACCTGAAGGACTCGATCATGGGCACGCTGATGGAGCTGCCCACGGAGACCGTCATCCATCCCGGCCACGCCGGTCCGACGACCGTCGGGAGGGAGTGGGAGGAGAACCCGTTCATCAGGATCTGGCGCGGCCTGGACGCGGAGGGCGTCGAGCCCTGCACCGCGCTCGGCGAGCCGGCGACGCTAGTGCTGCTGTGCGACGACTACGACGGTGGCACCAAGGCTTGGGTGCGCTGGCCCGGCGGCGTGGACGACATCGTGCCCGGGTCCAAAGTCCAGCCGGCTTGAACCACGCCGAGGCGCCCGGCGCGCGCAGTGCACAGCACCGAGGGCGCCACGCGCAAAGGCGCCACGCGCAGAGCGCCGAGACGCTGCGCGCCCAGCACCTAGGATGCAGGTGGTATGGCGCAGCGCAAGAGCAACGACAAGATTCCCACCTCGCGCGTGCGCCGCACGGCGACCGTCGGCAGGCTCGCTGCCGGCGAGGCCGTCAAGCAGTTCGGGACGCGCGCGGCCAACGTGACGCGCGGTGAGGAGGCTTCCGAGCGGGCGCTCGCCAGGCGTCAGCTGGAGACCGCCAAGCAGATCGTGGCGGCGCTGGGGACGATGAAGGGCGCGGCGATGAAGCTCGGCCAGGTGATGTCGTTCCTGGATGTCGGCCTGGTGGAGGAGGAGCACCGCGAGGAGTTCCAGCGCGAGCTGGCCAAGCTCCGCGACGCCGCTCCGACCGTGTCGTTCAAGCAGATGCGGCGCGTGATCGAAGATGACCTGGAAGACTCGATCGCAGAGCTGTTCGCGTCGTTTGACGAGGAGCCGATCGCGGCGGCCTCGATCGGGCAGGTGTACCGCGCGACGCTGCACGACGGTCGCGAGGTCGCCGTCAAGGTGCAGTACCCGGGGGTCGCGGCCGCCGTGCGCGCGGACATGCAGAACCTGGACATGATCATGCGCCTGCTCAAGCGGATGACGCCGGGGATGGACGCCAAGGCGATCGCCACCGAGATCCGCGAGCGGATCGGCGAGGAGCTCGACTACGAGTTGGAGGCGCAGAACCAGCGCTCGCTCGCGCGCATCTTTCGCGGTCACCCGTTCATCGCCGTGCCCGATGTCATCACGAGCATGTCGCGCGAGCACGTGCTCGTCAGCGAGTTCGTGCGGGGCGTCGGGTTTGAGGAGCTCAAGACCCGCTCCCAGGCAGAGCGCGACCGGATCGGGGAGATCGTGTTCCGGTTCTTTCTCGGCTGCCTGTACCGCCACCGGCAGTTCTCTGGCGATCCGCACCCGGGAAACTTCCTGCTGCTATCCGACGGGCGCGTCGCATTTCTGGATTTCGGCCTGTTCAAGCGCATGGAGCGCGAGCCGGTGGAACTGGAGCTCGAGTGTCAGCGGGACGTGTCCGAGGGCGACGCCGCCGCCCTGCACAAGCTGCTGGCGGGCTCCGGCTTCCTGCCCGAACCCGAGCGGGTCGATCCCGACCACCTGCTGGCGTTCATCGGCGAGGCGATCTGGTGGTACACGACCGCGGACGAGCCGGTTCAGCTGACGCCCGAGATCGCCACGCAGGTGATGATCGAGAGCTCGGACCCGCGCAGCAGCTACTTCGCCGAGATGCGCCACCAGGACATGCGCCCCGAGCACCTGTTCGGCCGGCGCATGGAGATGCTCACGCTCGCGGTGCTGTCACAGCTGCGCGCGCGCGCGAACTGGCACCGGATCGCGCGCGAGTGGATGTACGGCGACGAGCCGGTGACCGAGCTCGGACGTGAAGAGGCCGAGTTCTACGCGCATGCGGGGATCGCGGCACGCGGTTGACGGTCGCGGGGTTGGTTTGGGTGGGAGACCCGTGAGCTCGCGTCTTCGCAGGACCCCACCGACTCCGGTCACCGCACCCGGTTTTGCCTGAGAGCGCTTGCGCCGGCGCGCGATGTCGCGCCGGCGCCGTGTGCGCTCCCCAGCTCTCTACGCCCCCGCCAGCGCCTTCTGCTTGATCTGGTCGAACTCGGCCTGCGTGATGGTTCCGGCGTCGAGCAGGCCCTTGGCCTTGGCGATCTGCTCGGCCGGATCGGTCTGCGCGGCGACCGACTGCACGTACTTGTCCATCTGCGACTGGGCGGCTTCCTGCTGCTTGACGGCCCGTTCGGTCATCCCCTTGTGCTCGGCGATCAGGTAGACGAACACGCCGAGATATGGCAGCACGATGATGAAGATGATCCACAGAACCTTGGCGAACCCGGACGTGTCGTGGCGGCGAAATATGTCGATCAGCACCGTGATCAGGATCCAGATCCAGATCACGAACGCGAAGAAGATGAGCATCGTCCAAAAGACTTCGAGGAACGGATAGCTGGATGCGAGGATCATGGTCGTCGTCCTATCGGTTGAGATAGCGCTCCACCCACGTCCGCGCCGGTGGGCGCGACGAGCGGCTGGAGCCCAGTGCAGTTAGAGCATATTGATACATGTCCGCGTACGTACGGACGGGACGGCCGGCCCGGATCGGCCGGTGGCTCAGCCCGGTCTGCGTCCCCTCCTCCATCTGCGGCAGTCGGCATGATGACGCGCATGACCGATCGCATGCCGATGCCATCGTCCATCCGCCACCGGCGTCTGGCGCCCGCGCCGCTGCCAGGTCTGGGACCGCGCCCTTGCTGCGCCTGATGTTTCGCGTCCCTGCCGCGTCTGGCGCTCGCATTGCGTCTGGCGCCCGCGTCCCTGTCGCCGGCGCGCCTGCCGGGGTGGGAGCGTGACGCGTGTCTGAGGGTCTGTCGGCGACCGAGGTGGGCAAGGAGATCGGCGAGCATGGCAAGCATGCCGGCCACGCCGACGATCGCGATCGTCGCGATCGTGTGCTGTCGGTGACCGAGGCGCTGCTGCTCTCGCTGGTGGCCGTGCTCGCAGCGTATTCGGGCTACGCCGCGGCCAAGTGGGGCACCGAGTCGTCGGTCTTGCTGGCCAAGGCGTCGGCCGCGCGCACCAAGGCCAACCGCGCCGACCTGGAAGGCCTGCAGCTGCGCACACTGGACTCGGTGTCGTTCAACGCCTGGTTCGCCGCCTTCACCTCGGGCAACGTCCCCGCGCAGCATCTCGCCGAGCGGCGCCTGCGTCCCGGCTATCGCCCCGCGTTCTACGCCTGGCTGGCAACCGACCCGGCCCACAATCCGCATGCGCCGCCGGGCCCGTCGTATATGCCGCAGTACGTGATCCCCCAGGAACATGCCGCGACGGTGTACGACGCACAGGCGGACGTCAACTTCTCCAAGGGTTCCGCGGCGGGCGCCACCGGTGACAAGTACGTGCGCGACACCGTGTTCCTGGCGACCGTGCTGTTCCTGGTGGGGATCAGCAGTCACTTTCCCCTGCGCCAAGCGCGCTACGGGCTGATCGGCGTCGGCGCGCTGATCCTGGTGTTCGCGGTCGTCCAGCTCCTGGGCCTGCCCGGCCCGCCCGCGTAGGTCGCTCTGAGCAGCGAGGAACGAGGGCGCCGTGGCTGGTGATGCCGTGGTGAGGAGAGGTCGTCGCACGGTGGCGATGTCCCGCCGAGCGGCTGTGAGTACCATGGCCCCAACGGCTGGCGAACGCTTCGTCCCCGGACCATTTCGACCACTTCAGCCCGCGGCGCGCGGGGAACGAAAGGAACACGTATGGCTGATGTCGCACAAGACACACACGAGGTGCTGTCGGGTATCTCCGTCGGTGACGCGAGCATCCTGGACACGGCGATCGGCATGCGCGAGCTCGGCCGTGAGGTCACGGGTTTGGACGCCCGCACGTACGCGCTGGTGAAAATCGCGGCGCTGATCGCGCTCGATGCCCCGCCGGTGTCCTACGCCTGGCAGATCGGCAACGCGCTGGACGAAGGCGCGACGCCGGAGGACATTCTGGGCGTGCTGCGCGCCGTGGCCTTTCAGGTCGGCGGTCCCAAGGTCGTAGCGGCGGCACCCGAGATCATGCTCGCGCTGGGCCTGGCGCTGCCCGAGGAGGCGTAGATCATGCCGATAGGAAGACGCCGTCCCCTGCTCCGCGCTGCTGCCGTCGGAGGAGGCGCCTACGCGATGGGCAAGCGCAACGCGCGGGTCCAGGAGGAACAGCAGACGCAGGCCTACGAACAGGGTCGACAGGAGGCCGCCCCGCCCCCTCCGCCGGCGGCGCCGGCAGCAGCGCCGGCGGACCCGACGGTGGAGAAGATCAACCAGCTGGCGCAGCTGCATGCCAGCGGCGCCCTGACCGACGAGGAGTTCGCCGCGGCGAAGGCGCGGGCGCTGGGGATCTGACCGCGGGAACAGCCCGTCACCCACGGCGTTCCCGGCCCGGGTCGGTCCTCGGCCCGGGCCGGTTTCTCGGTCCCCCCGGGCCGGCTCTCGGTCCCTATACGGTCTGGATCTGCACCAGGCTCGTCGTGCCGGGCCGCCCCGAGGGCAGCCCGGCGGTGATGCCCACGCGCTGACCGGGCTTGCACCAGCCAAGCTCGACCACGCGCCGGGCGGCGTCGGCGATCAGCGCCTCGGTCGTCTCGTGGCGGCGCATCGAAGCGGCCTGCACGCCCCACATCAGCCCGCAGCGGCGGACGGTCTCTTTGCCGGGCGACAGCGCGTAGATCGGCGCGGTCGGGCGGTGCGCCGACACCAGCCGCGCCGAGCGCCCTGACAGCGTCGGGATCACCAGCGCGTCCAGGCGCAGCTCGCGCGCGGCCACGCATAGGTTGTGGGCGATCGTGTACGCCGGGTCGGAGTCCACGCGGCGCACTCGCGAGGCGTTCCAGTCCTCGTACGGCGCGATCGACTCCGCCTGTTCGGCGACGGAGGCCATCATCGCGATCGCCTCCACCGGGTACGCGCCGATCGCCGTCTCCTGGGAGAGCATCACCGCGTCGGTGCCGTCCAGGATCGCGTTCGCCACGTCAGCGACCTCCGCGCGAGTCGGGCGCGAGGAGGTGACCATCGAGTCGAGCATCTGCGTCGCGGTGATCGACGGGCGCGCGAGGTGGCCGGCCAGGCGCAGCAGCTGCTTCTGCACGATCGGCACGCGCTCGATCGCCAGCTCGATGCCGAGGTCGCCTCTGGCGACCATCACGCAGTCGGCCGCCCGCACGATCTCCTCGGCGCGTTCCACCGCCTGGGGCTTCTCCATCTTGGCGATCAGCGGCAGGCGCGTGTGGTCGCGCACCGTCTCGACGTCCTCCGGACGCTGCACGAACGACAGCGCGACCATGTCCACCCCGATCGACTCGCCGTGGCGCAGCAGCTCCAGGTCGTGCTCGGGCACCGATGGTAGCGATTCGGTGGGCCCCGGGATGTTCAGTCCCTGGCGCGAGGCGACCGCGCCGCCGATCTCGATCTCGGCCTCGACCTCGTGCGTGGCCGCGCGGACCTCCACGACGCGCAGCCGCACCGACCCGTCGGCCAGGTACAGGACCTCTCCCGGGGCCATCGACTCGGCGAGCCCCTCCCAGGTGATGCTCATGTGCCGGGCGTCGCCCAGCTCGTCTGTCTCCCCGCCGGTGATCGTCAGCCGCTCGCCGGCCGTCAGCTCGACCACATCCTCGCGCAGCGCCCCGATCCGCAGCTTCGGCCCGGGCAGGTCCTGCAGGATCGCCACCGGACGCCCCGCCCGACCTGCCGCGTCGCGCACGCGCCGGACCGTCTCGGCGTGCTCGTCCAGCGTTCCGTGCGAGTAGTTCAGCCGCGCCACGTCCATCCCCGCCTGCACCATTCGCAGCAGCGTCTGCGGATCGCGCGAGGCGGGCCCGATGGTGGCGACGATCTTGGTGCGGCGCATGATGCCCCGCAAGGTACTGGTGATTGCATTCGGCTGCGGCGGCCGCTCGCTCGCGACCCCCCTCCCAGCCCTTACCATCGACCGATGCTCGGACCCTCGCGACCGGTCCCGCACATCGGCGCTCCCGCGCGCATCGCCCACTTCGGAGGCACGTTCGAAAGCGGCGTCGTCGTCGCCGTCCTGGACGAGGGTCGCCGCCTGCGCGTGCGCGGCGAGACCGGAGACCTGCTCGAGTTCGTCCTCAGCCCCGCCACCGCCCGCTTCGTCGCGGCCGGTGTCGCTCACGGTCCGCGCTTGGAGCTGCTCTCCGACTCCGCCTGAGGCCGCTCGGGCCAGCGCTGTTCAGGGTGCCTTGATGTCCGGAAAGTTCTCCTGGCAGTGCTCTCGCAGCACGTCCCTGATCCAGGCCCGCTCGGCCGGACTGGCCGCCCGGTAGCGCGCCAGCAGCTCGCGCTGAACGTCGATCGGCGCGCCCGCGATCGTCCAGCTCGCCGCCAGCCGCTCGAACAGCAGCTCCACCGCTCGCTGCCACGCATCCTCTTGGGACAGCACGTTGCCCGTCAGCGCATCCTCGTACTCGCGCCGCGTCGCCACCGTCAGCACGCCGCGCAACGCGAGCACGTTGCCGTCCCCGTCGGTGTACTCGCTCGCAGGGGCCTTCAGCTTCTGTGCCCTACGGCTGCGCTTACCCACTCGCTCAGATAGTGCCGGCGGCCTTCATCAGCTGCTCCCGCACATCCCCCATAGCCGGGTTCGCGTGTCCCGGCCAGGCCGCGGCGGGCTCCATCGCGGCGAGCTTGCGCATGCTCTTGCGCGCCTCTTCGGTGTCGTAGTTGTACGTCTGCGCCGGCACGCTTGCAGGGACGCTGCGCCCCCACATGTCGAGGGTGTAGAAGCAGTCGCTCACGAGCGCCAGCCTGTCGGATTCGCGCCACAGCCCGATCAGCCCCGGAGCGTGCCCCGGCAGGTCGATCACTTTGAACCCGGCCACCTCGTCGCCCTCCTTGACGGTTCCCGTGATCTTCACCGGGCCGTCGTCCCAGGCATACCGGTGACACACCCTCTGGATCTGCTTCGCGATCGGCGGCAGTCCCGTCAGGTCGGCCGGCCAGTAGCGCCATCCGCCGCTGCCCTCCGCGTCCTGGACCTCCTCGGGGTGGCACACCACGGGCACGTCCAGACCCGGCGCCGTCCCGCGATGGTCGGTGTGCCCGTGACCCAGCACGATCTGCTTGATCCCGCCGAGCTTCGCGCCCGCCATCGCCACCGCGCGCGTCATCGTGCGCGCGCCCGCGTCGAACATGATCACGCCGCCCTCGTCCTCGATCAGGTACACGTTGCACCTGCCGGGCTGGCCCTGCACGACCCACACGCCCTCGGCCACGAGCTTGGCCTCGCCGCCGGCCAGCCCCTCGGTCACGCGCGTCTTGACGTTGAACGCGCCCGTCATCCGCTGCTCGGTGGCCGAGCCCAGCGGTGGCATCATCCCGATCTGGCGCGGCACGGCCATCGTGTCGGTGAACGCGTCGTTACGGTGGATCAGCCCGTCGCGCACCGTCAGCACGTCCACGCCCTCGATCTGCATCCTGTGTCCCGTCGGCGCGATCCCGTTGAACGAGCCCGGCCCCGCGAACGTGCCGCTGAAGCGCCAGTGCAGCGCGCAGCGCTCGTCCTCGGTCGTGGTCGAGACGATCTCCACGCTCAGGTCCGGGATCGCTTCGACGAGGCTCGAGATGAACTCGCGCAGTCCCTCCGGGCCGATGAACCGTCCCTGGCCGCGCACGTCCTCGCACCCGTCCGGCGCCCACATCGCCGCCGCGCCCTGCACGTCGTGCGCGTCGATCGCTTCGAAGTACTTCCTCGCGACCTGCTCCGCCTTGCTGCCGGTGATCCGCCCGCGCCCGCCGGCTGACGGCGACGATGCCTGTCGCACGCTTGCGGCCGCCTCCTGCACCTTCATGGCCGCGCTGCTCTCGCTGGGGCTCTCGCTCTCCTGCTCGGCCATGCTCGATCTCCTTTGACGCCGCGTTTAGACCTTCGATCGGACTCCTCAGTCTAAGCGCTATTCCCGCACGGCGCGAACGCCCATCTGCGGACCGTCCGAACGAGGTGGGCGCCGTCTGGATCTGTGACGGACCGCCCGCTGGATCGCCCCACCCGACAGCTCCACCAGTTGCCCCTCCGGCCGCGTGACTGGCCGTGCGGCTAGGCTCTGATCCAGTGACCGAGGGTACGCGCATGCGCGAGCTTGGGCGGGGCGAGCGTGTGCTGGCCGATCCTGGACGATCGGTCGGCGTCTTTCGCCTGCGCCTGCCGCTGCCCTGGCCCGGCGTTCCCCACGGCAATGCCTGGGCGGTCGCATCCGGCGACGGGATCGTGCTGTTCGACACCGGCATCCACGCGCCCGGCTCGCTCGCACATCTCGAACGCGCGCTGGAGATGTGCGGCCTCGCCGTCGAGGACGTCCGCCTGCTGGTCTGCACGCACGCCCACTCAGACCACTACGGCCAGGCCGCCACGATCGTCGAGCGCTCGGGCTGTGAGCTGTGGATGCACCCCAACCACGCTCACATGTCCCGCCGGGTCAGCGATCCCGACGCCTCGCTGCAGCGGCGCCTGGAGATTGCACGTCAGTCCGGCGTCCCCGAGGAGCCCCTGCGCCGCTATGCGACCGAGCGCAGCGCCAACCGCGAATCGGGCATCGCCGCGATCATCGAGCCCGACCGTCCGCTCCTGCCCGGCGTCGTCGTCGACTCGGACCTCGGCCCCTGGACCGTCCACGAGACCCCCGGCCATGCTTCCTCGCACGTGTGCCTGTTCCAGCCCGACCACCGCCTGCTGATCTCCGGCGATCACCTGCTGGGGCGCATCTCGCTGTACTTCGACTACGGCTACTCGCCCGATCCCGTCGGCGAGTTCGTCAACTCGCTCGACGTCGTCGAAACGCTGAACGCGCGCCTGTGCCTGCCCGGTCACGGCCGCACGTTCACCGACGTCCACGCCCACATCGAGGGCAACCGCGCGCTCGTCGCCGAGCAGCTGACCAAGGTCCTCGCCGTGATCGAGCCCCAGCCGCTGACGGCGTTCGAGATCCTCCCGAGCATCCACGGCCGCGAGCTCTCCCCGATGGTCGCCCAGTGGCTGCTGACCGAGACCCTCGCGATGCTCCTCCACCTCGAGGTCACCGGCCGTGCCGTTCGCATCCCCGGCGAGCCCGAGCGGTGGGCGGTCGCCGCATAGCATTAGGCCATGCACATCGACCAGATCCTCGCTTCCGGCGCCGAGCCGGTCTTCTCGTTCGAGTTCTTCCCGCCGAAAACGCCGGCCGGCGAGAGCAACCTGTATGCCGCGCTGTCGGAGCTGCGCACCCTGGAGCCATCGTTCGTGTCCGTCACCTACGGGGCGGGCGGCTCCACCCGCACCAAGACGATCGAGATCGTCCATCGCATCCGCGCCGAGTACGGGCTGGAGGCGATGGCCCACTTCACCTGCGTCGGCGCCACCGTGCCCGAGCTGCGCGCCACGCTGGACGAGATGCTCGCCGCCGGCATCCACAACGTGCTCGCGCTGCGCGGCGACCCGCCCGCCGGCCACGACGAGTGGGTCAAGACCGAGGGGGGCCTGGAGTACTCGCGCGAGCTCGTCGCCCTGATCCGCGCCGATTACCCGTTCGCGATCGGCGCCGCCTGCTTCCCCGAGACCCACATCCACGCGGTCAGCCCCGAGGCCGATCTCGCCTACCTCGCCGAGAAGGTCGCCGCCGGCGTGGACTTCCTGATCACCCAGCTGTTCTTCGACAACGCCCTCTACTTCGACTTCATCTCTCGCGCGCGCGCCGCCGGGATCGACGTGCCGATCATCCCCGGCATCATGCCGATCACCCATGCCGGCCAGGTCGAGCGCATGGCCTCCATGTGCGGCGCCTGCATCCCCGCCGGCCTGCGCCGGGAGCTGCACGCGCGCGGCGAGCACCCCGAGGCCGTCCTCGACTTCGGCGTCGCCCATGCCACCCTGCAGTGCGCCGAGCTGCTTGCCGCCGGCGCGCCCGGCGTTCACTTCTACACGCTCAACCGCTCTCCCGCCACGCGCGCCATCCTGTCCGCGCTCAAGCTCGCCCGGCCCTGGGCGTCCTCCTCCCCGAGCCCGGCCCGTCGCCGAGCCCGGCCGTCGCACGCGGCGGGTCCTGACCACGGCTCAGCCCACGGCCTCGATCTCCAGCGCCTCCGCTAGCCTCGGCGAGCCGTCGGGCGCCTCGTAGCGAACGTCGACCGAGTCGTTCTGCCGGTACGTGCCCACGCCCCACGCGCCCAGCAGCCAGCGCCAGCCGCTGATCTTGTCCTTGCGCAGCTCCCGCTCGAACACCAGCATCCCTTCGCGGACCTCATAGTCGGTTCCCCGCTGTTGGTGCACGCCGTTGAGGTAGACCTCATACGACGACGCCCCCTTCACCTCACGTGGGAGCCGCACCCGCGATCTTCTGACCTCTCCGTTCGGGCCCGAAGCCGCTTCTGGCGCCGATGACGTCATGCGCGGATTATGCACCCGACCTTCCCTTTACCCTTCCTCGCGATGTCCACACCTTTGATCATCTCCCCGCCGCCCGGCCAGGTGCGCGAGCTGCCCTATCTCGACACCGCCCTGCGCCTGGTCGTGCAGCCCGGGCGCACCCGCGCCCATCGTCGCGGGCAGCGGCTGTTCGTGCCCGGCGGCGATCCCCGTCCGGCGATCGAGCGTTTCTACCGCCGTGCCGCGCGCGTGGAGGTCGCCGCGCGCTTGGACCGCGCCACCGCGCTGGCGGGGGTCGGCTACAGCGACCTGTCGATCCGCGGGCAGCGCACCCGCTGGGCGTCCTGCTCCTCGCGCGGGCACATGAGCTTCAACTGGCGCCTGCTGCTCGCGCCCGAGTCCGTCCTGGACTACGTCATCTGGCACGAGGTCTGCCACCTGGAGATCCTCGACCACTCGCGCCGCTTCTGGGCCCTGGTCGAGCGCCGCTGGCCGCGCTATCGCGAGGACCGCGACTGGCTGCGCCATCACGGCGCAACCCTCGTCCTCTAGCGGCCCGCTGGCACGGCGCCATATTCGTGTTCTAGCGGTTCGCGGGCCAAGCCAGGCAAGATGAAAAGGCCCGCCCACCCCGTGTGGCGTACTGCGTACGCGTGCTGGCCGATCGGAGATCCCGTTGATCTCCGATCGGTAAGGACGCCGCATGGCGCCGTGCCCGCGCGCTGCTAGCCGCGCTGGGAGATCGGGACGTAGTCCCTGTCCCGCTCGCCCGTGTAGATCTGGCGCGGGCGGGCGATCTTCTGCTCGGAGTCGTTGACCATCTCCAGCCACTGCGCGATCCAGCCCGACGTGCGGCCGATCGCGAACATCACCGGGAACATCGCCACGGGCAGCCCCAGGGCCTCGTAGATCAGACCGGAGTAGAAGTCCACGTTCGGGTACAGCTTGCGCGAAGTGAAGTACTCGTCGTCCAGCGCCCGCTTCTCCAGCTCGGTGGCGACCTGCAGCAATGGGCTCATGCCGCGCACGGCGAACACGTCGTCCATGTATTTGCGGATGATCCGCGCGCGCGGATCGTAGTTCTTGTAGACCCTGTGCCCGAACCCCATCAGCCGCTCGTCGCCGGCCTTCACGCCCTCCAGGAACGCGGGGATGTTCTCGACGGTCTCGATCCGTGCGAGCATCCGCAGCGCCGCCTCGTTGGCGCCCCCGTGCAGCGGCCCGTACAGCGCCGCCACGCCCGCGGCCACCGCCGAGTAGGGGTCCACCTGGGTGGACCCGACCGAGCGCACCGCGCTCGTGGACGCGTTCTGTTCGTGGTCGGCGTGCAGGATGAACAGCACGTCCAGCGCCCGCTCCAGCCGCGGGTCGGGCTGGTACTTCAGCTCGGTCATCTTGTACATCATCCCGAGGAAGTTCCCGGCGTAGCCGAGGTCGTTGTCCGGGTAGACGTACGGCTGGCCCATGTTGTGCCGGAACGCGAACGCGGCCAGGGTGGGCATCTTCGCCAGCAGGCGGATGATCTGGATCGCGCGGACGCGCTCCTCGTGGATCTTGTTCGCGTCGGGATAGAACGTGCTCAGCGCTCCCACCGACGCCACGAGCATGCCCATCGGGTTCGCGTCGTAGCGGAACCCCTGCATGAAGTCCTTGACGTTCTCGTGCACGAACGTATGGATCGTGATCTCGTCCACCCACCCGGTGAGCTCGGTCTGCGTCGGCAGCCGACCGTTGATCAGCAGGTAGGCCACCTCCAGGTAGGTGGAGTGCTCGCACAGCTGCTCGATCGGATACCCCCGGTGCTGCAAGACCCCCGCCTCGCCGTCGATGTACGTGATCGAGCTGCGACACGACGCGGTGTTCGTGTACGCCGGGTCGTACGCCATCAGGCCGAAGTCGTCATCGCCCGTCTTGATCTGCCTGAGGTCCATCGCTCGCACTGTCCCGTCCGTCACCGGCAGCTCGTACGAGCTGCCCGTGCGGTTGTCCGTCACGCTGAGCGTGTCCTGCGGGGCGGCACCGTTGCCCGACGACGATGATCCCGGTCCCTGCGTCTGTGTCTCGGGGGTGCTCATGATGTCTCCTGTCGAGTGGGTTCTACCCGATTATGAGCGATCCCAGGCGCGCTCGGCGCCCCTTGCCGCGGCCGGGAACGGCGACCATCCGCGCGGAGAGCGCTTTCACCGCTGCACGAGCCGTCCGCGCGCGACCAGCGTGCGGACGCGCGGCGGAGAGGACGGCGAGGGAGCGCCGTGAGGGCCGCGCCTGCGCGGCAGCCTCGAGCGGGGATGGTGCGGGCGGTGCGGGCTCGGGCGCGGGCCGATGCCGCCGTCCTGTCCGGGCTCGGTCTCGGGGGTCTGGTTGACCGCCCAGCGCACGATCAAGAACAGCGCGACGATCGGGATCTTCAAGAACACCATCAGCCAGACGAAGGTCCACACGTCCACTGCTCGATCGTACTACCGATCGGAGCGTTCGTATGCGCCCATGGGAGTTGGACTCGCCCATGGGGGTTGGGCCTAGCCTCGCGCGGGCAGCGGGCGGCCGCTGAAGCGGGTCATCTCGCCCAGCTCGAGCACGCGCGCTTCGATCTCCGTGTGGCGCAGGCGCGACACGCGCTCGGTGCCGAACTCTTCGACGTTGAACGAGGCCAGCGTGGTGCCGTGCGCCATCGCGCTGCGCATCACGTCCTCGTCGAAAGGCCCGTCGTGGGCGGCGATCGTGCCGATGAAGCCCCCGGCGAACGTGTCGCCCGCGCCGGTCGGATCGAGCACGCTCTCCAGCGGATACGCGGGCAGCGAGAAGAAGCCGCCCCGCGTGATCAGCGTCGCGCCGTACTCGCCCTGCTTGGCGACGACCGCCCCAGGCCCCCAGCCGATCACGGTGCGCGCGGCCCGGATCAGGTTCGGCTCGCCGGTGAGCATGCGCAGCTCGGTGTCGTTGAGCAGCACGCAATCGACGGTCTCGATCACCCTCAGCAGCGCATCGCGCGACCCGTCGATCCAGAAGTTCATCGAGTCCAGCGCCACGAACCGGGCGTGGTCGCACTGCTCGCGCACGCGCAGCTGCAGGACGGGGTCGATGTTCGCCAGGAACAGCACGTCGCACGCGCGCGACGCGTCCGACAGCTTGGGCTCGAACTCGGCGAACACCCCCAGCTGCGTGTCGTCGGTGTGGGCGGTGTTGAGATCGTAGTCGTAATGGCCGCGCCACGAGAACGTCTTGCCGCCGGGCACGTGCTCGATGTCTTGGGTGTCCACGCCGGGGCGCTGCACCGTGACCATCTCGGCCTCGCCCCAGTCCTCGCCGACCGGGCCGACGACGTGCACGTCGGCGAAGAACGACGAGGCGAGCGAGAAGTGCACGGCTGTGCCGCCGAGCATGCGCTCGCGCTCGCCGAACGGCGTCGTGACGGAGTCGTACGCGATTGAACCGACCACTGTGATTGACATGCCGCGAGACCCTAGCGCCTTATGGTGGCGTATGGCCGGGGCGGGCAGATAGCCTGCGCCTCGATGCGCGCGATCCAGAATGACCGAGTTCGGTGGGCCCGAGGTGCTGCAGCTCACGGAGCTGCCGGTTCCCGAGCCCGACGAGGACGAGGTGTTGATCGAGGTCGCGCGCGCGGGAGTGAATTTCGCCGACACGCATACGCGCACCAACTCATACGTGCGCCGGGCGACGTTGCCGCTCGTGCCGGGCGGCGAGGTCGCGGGGACACGCATGGACACGGGCGAGCGCGTGGTGGCGCTGACCGGCACGGGCGGGTATGCCGAGTACGCGACCGCGCCGGTGGCGCACGCGTTTGCGATCCCCGACGGGGTGGACGACAGGACCGCGCTGGCGCTGATCGTGCAGGGCACGACGGCATGGCACCTGTATCGCACGGCCGGCCGGGTGGCGGACGGGGAGAGCGTGGTGGTGCATTCCGCCGCCGGGGGCGTGGGTTCGCTGGCGGTCCAGCTCGGGCGCGAGCTCGGCGCGGGGCGCGTGATCGGGACCGCCTCGAGCGAGCGTCGGCGCGAGCTCGCGGTCTCGCTGGGGGCGGACATCGCGGTCGATCCGGCGCCCGAGGGGTTGACCGAGCGGCTGATCGCGGCCAACGGAGGCGACCCGGTCGACGTCGTGTTCGACATGGCCGGCGGCGCCGCGTTCGACGCCTCCTTCGACGCCCTGGCACGGTTCGGGCGGATCGTCGTGTGCGGCATCTCCGGCGAGCAGCCCAACCGTGTGTCGACGGGCTCGCTGCTACGCCACTCGCGCGCGGCGGTCGGCTTCTACCTGTTCCACTGCCTGAGCCGGCCGGGGATGTTCGCGGCGGCGCTGGAGGACCTGTTCGCCCGGGTCGCGCGCGGCGAGCTGCACGTGGTCCTCGGCGGGACCTACGCGCTGGGCGACGCCGCCCAGGCGCACATCGACCTGCGCGAGCGGCGTACCACGGGCAAGCTGCTGCTCGACCCGTCCGCGTAAGCTGCGTCGCGCATGAGCAAGACCTTCGCCGAGCTTGGCCTGTCCGAGCGCACCCTCAAGGCCCTGCGCGACGTCGGCTACGAGTCGCCCAGCCCGATCCAGGAACAGGCGATCCCGTCCGTGCTGGAAGGGCGCGACGTGATCGGCCAGGCACAGACGGGCACGGGCAAGACGGCCGCGTTCGGGCTGCCGATCGCCGAGTACGTAGACCCCGAGCTGCGCGAGGTGCAGGCGCTCGTGCTGACGCCCACGCGCGAGCTGTGCATCCAGGTGACCCAGGCGCTGCGCACCTACGGGGCGCACAACGGCCTGGACGTCGTCGCCGTGTTCGGCGGCGCGCCGATCCGCACCCAGCAGGCGCAGCTGCGCGCCGGCGGGCATGTCGTCGTGGGGACGGTCGGGCGCGTGCTCGATCTGATCTCACGCCACTCGCTGGTGCTGCACGACTGCCGCTTCGTGGTGCTCGACGAGGCCGACGAGATGCTCGACCTGGGCTTCCTGGAGGACGTCGAGAAGATCCTCTCGCTGACCCCGTCCGGCCGCCAGAACCGCGCTGTTCAGCGCGACGATGCCACCGCCGATCCGCACGCTCGCGGATCGCTACCTGTATGACCCGGTCTTGATCCGAGTCGAGGCGACGACGCTGACGATCGACACCGTCGCGCAGTTTCAGCTCCCGGTCGAGACGCGCGCCAAGCCCGACAAGCTGGTCGAGGTCCTGCGGGCGGAGAGGCCCGACCAGGCGATCGTGTTCGTGCGCACGAAGATCCGCTGCGACCAGCTGTTTCGCACGCTGCGCGACCGCGGCATGAACGTGCGCGCGCTGCACGGCGACATGACCCAGGGCGCGCGCGACGGGGTGATGCTCGCGTTCAAGGGCGGGCGCGTGCCGATCCTGGTGGCGACCGACGTGGCCGCGCGCGGATTGGACATCTCCACGGTGACGCACGTCGTCAACTACGACGTGCCCACCTCGCCGGACACGTACGTGCATCGCATCGGGCGCACCGGGCGCGTGGGGCGCTCGGGGCGGGCGATCACGTTCGTGGAGGATCGCCAGAAGCGCGAGATGGAGGCGATCGAGCGCCACATCGGCATGTCGATCGAGCCGTGGCAGGCGGGCGCGGTCGGCGCGCCCACGCCCGTCAAGGAGCGCCCGCGCCGGCACTCCAAGCCGCGCGTGTCGCGGCGAGGCGAGGACGAGCGCTTCGTCAAGCTCGTGCTCGGCGGGGGCCGTCAGGCGGGGCTGCAGGTGGCGGACATCGTCGGCGCGGTGACCTCCTCGGCGGGCCTCGACGGCGAGGCCGTCCGCGACGTGCTCGTGCTCGACCGGTTCTCGTTTCTGTCCGTCCCCGAGACGGAGGCCGACAAGGTGATCGGCGCGCTGCGCGGGCGCGAGGTGCGCGGACGGGCGCTCAGCCTGGAGCGCGTCCCAGGTTAGCCACGTCGGGTGTTGACAAGTCGTGGCCGGGTATGTACAGTACTCTCGTAATGGCGTCCCGACCGGGATGCCGATTGGAACATAAGATCGGGTTTGGGTCGGTCTCCTGGATCGATTTCAAGCGCTTGCAGGGACTCTTGGGAGAGGGACCAGATCGCATGAAGAGGGGCAGTGGTTTTCGCGTGAGTCCGTTGGGGACAGATGTGACAGGGATCGCCGCGCGCCTGTGTGCGCCCGTAGGTAGATGCGTCAGCAGCGCTGACTCATCTCTCTCTCTCTCTCTCTCTCTCTAGCCCGCTCAGCCCTTCTGGTCTAACCGCTAGAGGCCGCCGGGCTGCATCCCCCTCTCTGGGGAGCATCAACTGTTGCCACGGCAACTCTGACGATCGCCGTCCGCGTAGTGTCGCGTCAGACCGAACGCTCGCTTGCACGGTAACGATCGGCCGGCAAGCCCACTGCGAGTCGGTCTGTCGCGCGCCTGGAGGCGTAGCTGGGTACACGCCGCGCTTGTTTTCTGCCACGAGTTCTGGTGTTCGCACTTGCTCTCGCGCTTGTATTCGCTTCGGTGCACCGGTGGTCTGCAGCGCGCCTGGTTACACGCCGCGCTTGTTTTCTGCCACGCGTTCCGATGTTCGCACCCGCTCCGGCGCTTGTGTACGTCGTCGCGCGTGTAGTGGCGCACCGGTGGTCTGTCTCGCGTCTGGAGGCTTGGCTTGATCACCAAGCGCTCATGTCCCGTCTGTCTTGAGGAGGAGATGTTCTGATGAACGCTCGTAGGTTGACGCTTGCCGTTGTCCTTGTGATCGCGACGTGTGCGATGTCGATCTTGACGAGCGCGGTGGCGTTCGCGGCTGCCCCGGAAGCCCCGGAAGTGACGGTGGAAGCTCCGGTCGCGGCGACCTCAGCGACGCTGCATGGCGTCTTGAACCCCGGGAAAGCGGGCGAAGAAGGCACGTACGTCTTTCTCTACAAAGCGTCCAAAACGGGGAAATGTGAAGGTGGTTCTCAGGCGCCTGGATCGCCTGGCTTGTCGTTTGGCTTTGAACGTGAAGAAGTCTTTGAAGGGCTGTCCGGTCTTACCCCGGGCACGGAGTACGCGGTGTGTTTGCGTATTGAAAGCGCGAGCACCAAAGAAGTCACGGTCAGCCCGGCAGTGTCCTTTACGACCGCGATCTCGCCTGAAGTGCCGCAGACGAGGAGCCCCGCTGGGTCGATCACGACGGAATCCGCGGTGCTCGAAGGGGTGCTGAACCCGCACGGCACTGGCAATCCGGGCACGTATGAATTCCTGTATCGCGAATCGTCGACCGAATGTGAAGGCGAAAAGGCCGCTGGTGCGGGAGCAATGACCGGAGCCGAAGGACAGATCGTGACAGCGCCCGTAGGCGAACTGCTCCCGAACGCGACCTACACGTTCTGTCTGCTTGCTCGCAACGAAGCCGGCGAAACGACAGTCGGGAACAAGGTGACCTTCGCCGCGCTGCCCGTGAAGCCGTCGCTGGATGGCGAAGCGGCGCAGAACGTCGCGTCTTCTTCGGTGGATCTGATCGCGAGGATCAATCCGAACGGCACGGAAACGACCTACCACATGGAATACGGCGCCAGCAGCTCCTACGGTAGCAGTACCCCGGACACGCATGTCTCGGCGGGCCGCACCAGCGTCCCGATCTCCCAGCACATCACGGGCCTTTCCGCGAACGTGACCTACCACTGGCGGCTGAGCGCCTCGAGCGCCGCCGGCACCGCAACCAGCGTCGACCACACGTTCATCGATGACACCACGGGTGTTGTGCTGCCCGACGGCCGCCAGTATGAAATGGTCACCCCGCCGCAGAAGAACGGGGCGGTTATCGGCGCCGCGTTCGGATCGGGCAGCGGTTGGCCCGCGCGGATCGCAAGAAATGGTATGGACGTGATCACGCACAGCACCCAGTGCTTCGCTGGTGGTGAATCATGCACCGGCGATCGGGACCGCCAGGGTGCGCCGTTTGAATTCGCCCGCACGGCTCAGGGGTGGGTGACGCGCCCGCTCGCGCCGTCGACCTCAGACTTCGAAGTCAACACGTTGTGGGCCGTGAACGCTGACCGGCACACTACGCTGTTCAGTGCCCCGACCGGGCCCGAAGGCAGTGACGTGTTCTACTCGCGTAGCGCCGACGGGTCGTTCACCGGTATCGGGCCGATCGGCGAAGGCCCCGAAGGCGCAGTCCCAGGGAGCGGCGCGAGCTTCGCAAAACTCGATGAACCGCCGATCCTCGCCACTAGCGATTTCTCGCATGTCCTGTTCAAAGGTCAAAAGCTTTGGTCGCTGGACGGCCAGCCGGAAACTAAGCCATCTGTGTATGAGTATGCGGGTGGGGATAACGCTGCGCCGTCCTTGGTTGGTGTGACGGGTGGTGCCGGTAGCACGAGCCGGGTCAGCAGCTGCACGACGCTTACCGGTAGCGGGGCCTCTCATAACTCTGAATATGGGGCGTTGTCCGCGGACGGTCGCATCGCGTTCTTTACCGCCCTGGGCCACAGCCACGGGGGGGAATGCCCCGAAGCTGTCAATGCGCCCGCGGCGAACGAGCTGCTTGAGCGTGTCGATGGTGAAGGTCCGGACGCGCATACGGTGCTGGTTTCGACGCCGACCCCTGGGAATTGCACGAGCGGCTCGTGTTTGGCGGCGCAGGCGGAACCGCAGGACGCCTCGTTTGAGGGTGCCTCAACTGATGGTTCGCGGGTGATCTTCACGAGCACGCAGCAGTTGAGTGATGACGCCAGCCAGGCCAAAGGGCCCGCCGGGCCGGGATGTTCCGCGGTGGCTGGGAGTGGCTGCAACTTGTATGAGTCGGTGTGTGCGAGCCCGTGCGGGTCCCCGGGTGAAGAACCGGCGGCCGGCGGCCGCACGTTGGTCGATCTCTCGGCCGGCGCGAGGAGCACGGGGGGCCCGCGGGTGCAGGGTGTCGTGGCGATCTCCCCCGACGGGACACACGTCTATTTCGTCGCGAGAGGCGTGTTGACCGGTGAACAGGAAAACCAGAATCAGGAACAGGCGCAGGACGGGCAGAACAACCTGTACGCATACAGCGAGGGCCGGCCGCTGCGTTTCGTCGCGACGCTGCCGCACTCTGATGAACTCCTTTTCCCGAGGGAGAGAGCATTTGAGTGGACGGGTGGCATCGAACTGGCGAATGTGACACCAGATGGCCGGTATCTGGTGTTTCTCAGCCATCGCAAACTTACGGCCGACGACACGCGTGTTGAAGGGCCGGCGCAGGTGTATCGCTACGACTCTCAGACGGGTGCGCTTGTGCGTATCTCGATCGGGCAGCACGGCTATAACGACAATGGCAATGCGGGCAGCGCCGACGCTGGGATCGAGTTCGCGGCCCGGGGGTGGGCGCTCGGGGTGGGTCCCGGTGTGGCGAACCCGACGATGTCTGATGATGGTTCCTATGTGTTCTTTGAAAGTCCCGTCGCGCTGGCCCCTGGGGCGCTCAACGAAGTCAAGGGCAGCAAGGTGCTATTCGCCGCTGAGAACATCTATGAGTACCACGACGGGAACGTGTCGTTGATCGCCACGGCGCCCTTCGGTGATGGCGGACACACTGTTGAATTGCTGGGGGCGGATGCGTCTGGTGCCGACGTGTTCTTCTCGACGAACGAACCGCTCGTATCGCAAGATACGGATACTCAGCTCGACTACTATGATGCGCGTATCTGTAGTAAAACGGAGCCTAGTGAAGTGGAACCGTGTGTGAAAGCTCCGGCGTCGCCAGTGTCGTGTCAGGAACGCTCCTGCCAGGCGCCGGCCGGGGGAGCACCGACGTTCGGCGCGCCGTCGAGCTCGACGTTCTCCGGGACGGGGAATTTCACCCCGTCTGCGCCTGCGGTGAAACCCACGCCGAAGCCGTTGACGCGTGCCCAGAAGCTTTCCAAAGCGCTGAAGGCCTGTAGGAAGGACAAGAGCAAGAAGAAGCGATCCGCATGCGAAAAGGCCGCTCACAAGAGATTCGGGAGGAGTAAGTGATGTCACGTTCTCTTAGAGCGTTCTTTTCAAGCAGGGTGACTTCAAAGCAGGGCAATAGGGCCTTTGATGGTGGTTCTCATCTATCTCACTGCCCGCAATCCCATAGTGCCCCGGCATCCATCGATTCCAGTGAGCGCTTTGAGCAGGACGACAAGAAGAGGAAGGGACCTATGAACGCCCTGAAGAGAACACCGCTGGTTGTCAACGGTCTCTGTAGGAGAGCAACGGCAATGGTTGCTCTCTTGGTTTGCTTTTTTGCCGTTGCTACGGCTGGTGCGGGGGCCGTGACGCCGGTTGGGGGCTTGACGATTCATACGGTTGCGCCGTTGCAGGGATTCTCGCAGGCCAAGAACGTTGCGTGCGCGGCCTCGAACGCGAATGGTGCGTGTGAGACGTATTTGGTGACGGCGCGCAATGCGGGTGGTGCGTCCTTGGAAGGCGGCCCGGTCGTGGTCAAGGATCGTTTGCCGCCCGGGTTCTCGGTGTCGGGCATGCGGTTCCGTTGGAGTCCCGCGGCTCCTCTGGGTGCGACAACGCAGGTCGAAGAAATAGAACTGCCGGGTGCCTGCGAACAGGAAGGCACGCCGGTGGCGGGTGTGACGGTGACGTGCACGTTCTCCGGCGCGGAAAACGAACTCGGTGAACAGGTTACGGGCTTGGAACCCGATGGGGGGCTTGAGCTTCGCTTGTCGGCGGCCGTCGAAGAAGGCACGCCGAGCGGGGAGTTGAACCTGGCCACTGCGACTACGCCGGGCTCTGTCGAAGCGTCGGTGAGCGAACCGCTGCTGGTCGGCTCCGCTGCCTCGGTCTTCGGCGTAAATGACCTCGTGTCCTATATCGCGGGGGTTGACGGCGCGCCCGACACGCAGGCGGGCGATCATCCCTATGAGATGACGACGCGCCTCGATCTGAACAACACGGTCAAGGTCTTGCCTGAAGGGACCGCTGTCGGGATGACTGGCGTCAACGAATTGAAGGATGTCATCGTCGACCTGCCGATGGGGTTGGTCGGCGATGCGCAGGCCGCGCCCAAATGCACGTTTGCAGAGCTCGCCGCGACTTGCCCGACTGATACACGGGTTGGGCAGATAAGAACCCACCCCGAAGGTGCCACCCAAGCGTCTACTGCGATCTACAACATGGTCCCCGAGCATGGTGTCGCGGCTGAGTTCGGTTTCTTCGACGCGCTGCACGCGACGCACGTGATCTACGCGAGCGTCGCCCCGACGCCGGCGGGCTATGTGCTGCGCGCGAGCACCCGGGAAATACCGGGGATCGCGCTGACTGATGTGACCGCGACGTTCTACGGCAACCCCGCCGCTAAGGACGCAACGGGAGGCACCGCCGTCGCGATGTTCACGAACCCCTCTGACTGCAACTCCGAACCCCTCACGAGTGTCGCGCACGTCGACTCTTGGCAGGCACCGGGGCCGTTCAACGCGAACGGCACCCCGGCAGGCGAACCCGAGCTCGGCGGGCCGGGCTCGAACTGGATAGCGGCGGCGAGCGATGAATGGCCGGTAGGCGGGACGGTAACGCCCGCAACGAGTAGCCCGGTGACGGGCTGCAACCAGCTTCGCTTCGAACCCTCCGCGTTTACGTTTGGGCCCGAAGAAGCGCATTCTCAGGCTGATGAACCCTCGGGTTATGAATCTGCTCTACGTATTCCGCAAACTGAGCAACCTGGAACTCTTGGCACACCTCCCTTGAAGACAGCGGTCGTGACGCTCCCACCGGGTGTGGCGGTCTCCCCGTCCGCTGCTGATGGCCTCGTCGGCTGTCAGGAATCAGGACCGGAAGGGATGAACTTCGAAAGTAGCCTTCCCGGGCATTGCCCGGCGGCTTCGACAGTGGGCAAAGTCGAAGTCGTAACCCCCCTGCTTGAAGAACACTTGACGGGAACCGTGTTCGTCGCGCAACCGAAGTGCGGCGGGGCGGGACAGCCGGAATGCACTGAAGAAATGGCCGAAACGGGCGGGATCTTCGCGCTCTATATGGAAGTCGGCAGCGAAAACACCGGGATCCATGTCAAGCTGAAGGGCAAGGTCGAAGTCGGCGGCAACGGGCAGTACAGCCAGACGTACGGTCTGCAACCCGGCCAGATACGCACGAGCTTCGTCAAGACCCCGCAGATAGCCGTCTTCAGCGAACTGAGACTGAAGTTCAACAGCGGTCCCCGCGCGCCGCTGGCGAACCCGCAGACCTGCGGGACGTTCACGACCAACGCGAACCTCGAACCATGGTCCGCGCCAGAATCGGGTCCCAACGCGATCGAGGAACCATCGTTCGGGATCACGGGCTGTGAAAACAGGTTCGCTCCGTCGTTCAGCGCGGGCACGGTCAACAACCAGGCAGGGGGGTACAGCGCGTTCACGACGACATTCAGTCGCCAGGACCGCGAACAGGACCTCTCCGGGATCACGGTCAACATGCCCGAAGGACTGTTGGGCAAGATCGCCGGTATTGAACAATGCCCCGAAGGCGAAGCGAACGCGGGAACATGCGGGTCGATAAGACCGGGATCACACATCGGGACGGCCACGGCGGCTGCAGGGTCGGGTTCGCACCCATTCTGGCAGTCCGGGAACGTGTACCTGACCGGCCCGTACAAGAATGCCCCGTTCGGGCTCTCTGTTGTGGTGCCGGCGAAGGCCGGCCCGTACAACTTGGGGAGCATCGTGGTGCGTGCCGCGATCTACATCAACCCGAACACCGCTGCCGCGATGATCGTCTCAGACCCGTTGCCGCAAAGCATAGATGGTGTCCCACTAAGGGTGCAGACGGTCAACGTGACGGTCGGCCAGGCCAACAACTTCACGTTCAACCCGACCAGCTGCAACGAAAAGACGATCGGCGCGACACTCACGAGCGCGCAGGGCGCCCAGGCGAACGTGTCCAGTCGCTACCAGGCGGCGAATTGCGCGAACCTGCCATTCAAACCGCAGTTCACGGTCAGCACGCAAGGCAAGACCAGCAAAGCCAACGGCGCGAGCCTGAACGTCAAGATCGCCTACCCCACCAGTGGCGAGGCGAACATCGCGAAGGTGGACTTGCAGTTCCCGAAGATCCTCCCGGCGCGGTTGACGACCCTACAGAAAGCGTGCACCGAAGCACAGTTCAATACCAACCCCGCAGGTTGTCCCGTGGCGTCTGACATAGCGACCGTGACGGTCCACACCCCGCTCTTGAACAGCCCGCTGACAGGACCGGCGTACTTCGTCAGTCACGGCGGAGCGGCGTTCCCCGATGTCGAGCTGGTCCTTCAAGGCGAAGGTGTGCTGCTGGTGGTGGATGGCAAGACACAGATCAAGAAAGGCATCACCTACTCCCATTTCGACACGACCCCTGACGCCCCGTTCAGCGCGTTTGAATTCAATGCGCCGGAGGGTCCGTTCTCGATCCTCACAGCGAACGGCAGCCTGTGCGCGCCGACGACGACGAAGACGGTCAAGAAGCGTGTGACGGTGCGCAGCCACGGGCACGTCAAGCACGTCACGAAGAAGGTCACGACGACGGTGCCGGAATCGCTTGTGATGCCGACGACGATCACCGGCCAGAACGGCGCCGTGATCAACCAGAGCACGAAGATCAGCGTCACCGGGTGCCCGAAGGTCAAGGCGCAGAAGACCAAGAAGAAGGTGAAAGGTCATGGCGGCAAGAAGGGCGGCAAAGGCAAGAAGCGTTAGCAGCGGTAGGCGCGGCGGCGGCGGGCGGGTGGCCGGTGTGAGCTCTTCGGCGCAGGACCGTCGTGGGGTCGGGTCTGGGTCGCAGCGTGGTCTGAGTCACGAGCGTGCGGTGAAGCGTCCGTCGCGGGAGTCCGCGCGTGAGCACGTGGTCGAGGTGCAGCGCGCGCGGACGCTGGCGGCGATGGTGCGCGTCGTGGCCGAGCAGGGCGTGGGCTCCACGACCGTGTCGCGGGTAGTGAAACGCGCCGGTGTTTCGCGGCGAACGTTCTATGAACTGTTCAGTGGCTGTGAGGACTGCTTCTTGGCGGTGTTCGAGGAGACCGTGGCGCGCGCCGGCAGGATCGCGACCGAGGCCGCCGCGGGCGCGCCGCCCGTCTGGCGTGAGCGTGTCAGGACCGGTCTGGGGGCGTTGCTGGGGTTCTGCGACGACGAGCCGACGATGGGGTCGCTGCTGGTGGTGGACGCGCTGGGCGCCGGCCCGCTGGTGCTGGAGCGTCGTGCGCGCGTGCTGGATGACCTCGCGCGGATCGTCGACCGGGGACGCTCGGAAGCCAAAGCGGGGGCGAGTCCGCCGCCGTTGACCGCGGAGGGCACGATGGGAGCCGTGCTGAGCGTGATCCACGCGCGGATGGTGCAGGACGATCGTCGTTCGCTGGTCGAGCTGCTGAACCCGTTGATGGGGATGATCGTGCTCCCCTATGCGGGGCGGGCCGCCGCGGCCAGGGAGCTGGCTCGTCCCGTGTCGCGGCCCTCTCCTCGCCGCGCGTCGCCGGGGCCCGCCGCGAACGGATCGCGCGATGACGGGTCCCTGCGCGATCCGCTGGAGGGCCTGCACATGCGCCTGACGTATCGCACGCTGATGGTGCTGTCGGTGATCGCATCCGAGCCCGGCGCCTCCAACCGGCGGGTGGGCGAGGGCGCGGGCGTGCACGACCAGGGCCAGATCTCAAAGCTCCTGGGACGCTTGGAACGCCTCGGCCTGATTCACAACAGCGGCGCCGGCCAGCCGCGAGGAGAACCCAACGCGTGGACGCTCACCGCGCGCGGGGCGGAGGTGCAGGGGGTTCTGGCGACCGAACGGTGAGGGGCTTTGACCGTCGCAGCGGTGTGATCTGACCCAGACCCATTGGTATCCTGACGCTATGGCGCAGACAAAAAAGCGCAGACCAAGCGACTCGTCGACGCCCGTCAGAACGCCGGGCTGGACCCGCGAGGAGCGGGAACGAGAGGAGCGCGCCCATGAGATTCGTGCGCGCCAGAGCCGCGAACAGACGCCAGAGGTACGCCTGGAGGAGACGTTGCGCCTGAGCCGGTTCATCAGCGAGCTGAGGCAGGGCCTGCCGGACGATGTTCGAACCCGATGACCTGCTGGTCGCGCTGACCGGCGCCGGCGTCGAGTTTGTGGTCATCGGGGGCGTTGCGGTTCGGAGTGGCCCCGGCTTACCCGGAGTTGGCGCGGGAACCTCTCACCGTGAAGTTTCGTGGAATTGACATCCGCGTCTGCGGTATTGAGCACCTTCGCGCGATGAAGCGCGCTGCCGGGCGTGAACAGGATCTCAACGATCTCCGCGAGCTTGGCGAGTAGTCGCGCCCGCTATCGTGGCCCGCTCACCCAAGCTCGAGGAGGCCTGCCGATGTCAACCGCCACGATCAACACGAGCGAGGGCGCGATCGCGTTCGAGCTGTTCGACGCCGACGCGCCCAAGACCGTCGAGAACTTTCGCAAGCTCGCCTCCGAGGGCTTCTACGACGGGCTGACGTTCCATCGCGTGATCCCGGACTTCATGATCCAGGGCGGCTGCCCGCAGGGGACCGGCACGGGCGGGCCGGGGTACACGTTCGAGGACGAGATCAACCCGCACAAGATCGTCCGCGGCGCGCTGGCGATGGCCAACGCCGGGCCGAACACGAACGGGTCGCAGTTCTTCATCGTCACCGCCGATGCCTGCCCGTGGCTGGACGGCAAGCACACGGTGTTCGGACAGGTGTCCGAGGGCATGGACGTGGTCGAGAAGCTCGAGGGCGTCTCGACCGACGGCAGCGACCGGCCGACCGAGCCGATCGGGATCGCGACGGTCGAGCTGTCGGAGTAGGACGGGGCAGGCACGTTCGAAGTTGCTGTCTGTAAGTGGGGCCGTTGCTTGGTGGAGCTCTCGCCGCATGCTTGATTAAAGCTGATTGGGTGGGCAAGGTCGCATGCGACCTTGCCTCGGGGCCGCACATGTGCGGCCCCGCCGTCGGCGCATGCGCCGACGGTATGACGAGCCGCATGCGGCTCGTCACGGGAGCGCGCATGCGCGCTCCCGCCAGGCGGCGCTAGCGCCGCCTGGGACATCATCAGCTTTTCTCAAGCATGCGGCTCGTCCCACGTCAAGTGTGCCCGTCCTTGAGTGTGCGGCTTGGCCCAGCATGTGTCGCCGACCGAAGCCGGACAAGACGGCGATCGAGGAGTAGCCTCTTTCGTTACGAGCTAACGAGGAGATTGAGATGGCCACCGTAGAGCAGATACCGCAGACCCACAACGGCGTCGCGCACTCCGGCGAGGAGATCGCCGTCGAGAACCCCGCGACCGGGCAGATCGCCGGCACGGTGCCCGACCTCGGGGCGGCGGCGGTCGCGGAGATGGCCCGGCGCGCTCGTCTGGCTGCACCCGCGTGGGAGGCGTACGGCTTCGACGGTCGCGCGCGCGTGCTGCTGCGGGCGCAGAAGTGGGTCATGGACAACGCCGAGCGCATCGTCGCGACGATCTGCTCGGAGACGGGCAAGACCTTCGAGGACGCCTCGCTTGCGGAGATCGGCTACGCCGGCAACGCGTTCGGCTTCTGGGCCAAGACCGGTCCCGAGTATCTGGCCGACGAGCGGGTCAAGTCCAGCCAGGTGCTGGTCAAGGGCAAGAAGCTGATCATGCGCTACCGCCCGCTCGGGCTGATCGGCGTGATTGGCCCGTGGAACTACCCGCTGACGAACTCCTTCGGCGACTGCATCCCGGCGCTGATGGCCGGCAACAGCGTGATCCTCAAGCCCAGCGAGGTGACCCCGCTGACCTCGCTGCTGATGGCCGAGGGCCTGCGCGAGTGCGGGCTGCCCGATGACGTCCTGCAGATCGCCACCGGACGCGGCGAGACCGGGGCGGCGCTGATCGAGCACGTGGACATGATCATGTTCACCGGCTCCACCCGCACGGGCCGCAAGGTCGCCGAGGCGGCCGCGCAGCGTCTGATCCCGGCATCGCTCGAGCTCGGCGGCAAGGACCCGATGCTGGTCCTCGCCGACGCCGACCTCGAGCGGGCGGCGAACTTCGCCACCTACTACTCGATGCAGAACGCCGGTCAGACGTGCATCTCGATCGAGCGCGTCTACGTCGAGGAGCCCGTCTATGACGAGTTCGTCGCAAAAGTCTCAGACAAAGTCCGCGCCCTGCGCGTCGGCCCGCCGCAGGGACCCGGCTCGGTGGACGTCGGCGCGATCACGTTCGCGCCGCAGCTGGACACGATCGAAGCGCATGTCGCCGACGCCGTCGACCGGGGCGCGCGCGTGCTCGCCGGCGGTCACGCCGTGCAGCCCGCCGGCGGAGGGCGCTTCTACGAGCCGACCGTGCTCGTGGACGTCGACCACACGATGAAGATCATGACCGAGGAGACGTTCGGCCCGACGCTGCCGATCATGCGCGTCCGCGACGCCGAGGAGGCGGTGCGGCTCGCCAACGACTCGATCTACGGCCTGGGCGCGTCGGTCTTCTCCCGCGACACCGAGCGCGGCGAGGCGATCGCGCGGCGGTTGGACACGGGGGCGGCGAACGTCAACGACGCGATGATCAACTACACGGTGCTCGAGCTGGCCATGGGCGGAGCGAAGGCTTCCGGTCTGGGCTCGCGCCATGGGGCGGGGGGGATTCGCAAGTACTGCTCGCAGCAGGCGATCGTCGTGACGCCGCGGCTGGCGATGAAGAAGGAACTGTTCATGTACCCGTACAAGTCCCGCACCTCGCGGCTGCTGGCCGGGCTGTTCAAGTTCCTGTACGGGCGCGGCAAGCGCGACTAGACAAGACCGTCGGGCGTGTGACGCCGGGTATGGGTTACGCCGGCTCAGGGATGGAAAAGGCTTACGCGGCTGTGGAGGGTATAGCTACGCCGCTGCCTCGGGTGGAATTACCCTGTTTGTGGGCTTGCCGGAGATCGGCGTGTGTTGGATGAATCTTAAGATGTGTGTTGCCGGTCTGCGACCGGCTATACATGTAAGCGGCGATTGTTCGCATCCTGTCCGGGCGGGCTGGTCGGGCTAGGAACCGTCGTCGCTCGAGACGGCTGTTGTGCGCAGGGTGATTCCGAGGAACCCTTCGAGTTCAGGGATGGTCGTGTCTGCGCTGGTGTGATGGACGGTTGCCATACCCAGCTCCTGGGCGGGGGTGAGGTTGAACGGGAGGTCGTCCACGTACACGCACGCCGATGCGTCGACGCCCGCGCGCTCGGCGCCCAGCTCGTACATGCGCCGCGAGGGCTTGCGGATGCCCTCGTCGCCGGAGATGACGACGCCGTCAAACAGTTCGTCGAACAGATCGTGCGGGTAACGGTGCGTGCCCCAGGAGTTCGACACGAGCGCTGTGCGGATGCCCGCCTCGTGCGCGCGTCTGACCGCTTCGAGCATGGCGGTGTCGGGACCCACTCCTGCGAACAGGCCATCGATCAGGCCCTCCGGCTTGACCTCGAGCAGCTCGGCCAAGCGCAGCTCGAATGCGAGCTCATCCAGCTCGCCCTTCTCCAGCGCGATCAGCAGCTCCCTGAACTGCGGGTCGGCTTTGAACCGCTCGCTCAGTGTCTTGGGATCGATTCCGGCCTGCACGCAGTAGGCCTGGAACGAGGCGAACAGGTTGGTCGTCAGGACGCCGCCCCAGTCGATCAGCAGCGCCGAGCGCGGATCGGGCTCGGCGCCGTCGTCTGGCTCAGGCGCCATGCGCAACCGCCTCGGCCTGGCCGGCGAGCATCAGCACGCCCTCGCCGAACTGCCGCAGGTACGGGTCGTCGGTCGTGCCCGCGATCGCTCGCTTGTAGTTGCCCTCCATGAACACGACGCTCTTCCACAGCGCGAGCGTCGTATACCAGCGGATGTCTTTCATCGAACGCCCCGATCTCTCCTCGTAGCGGGCGATCAGCTCGGTGCGGGTGGGGAAGCCCTCGGCGCGCGTGACGTTGCCGAGCGACGCGCGCAGCCCCTCGGCCGGATCGTCGGCATCGGCCCACATCATGCTCAGGTAGCCGACGTCCGCCAGCGGATCGCCGATCGTCGCCATCTCCCAGTCGAGCACCGCGGCGAGCCGCGCAGGCGCTCCGGACTGGAAGATCGTGTTGCCCAGGCGGTAGTCGCCGTGGACGACCGTCGCCGGCGTCTGCGGGCTGGAATCGGGCAGGTTCTCGGCCAGCCACGCGCCGACGCTCTCCACCGCCGGGATCTCACGCGTCTTGTTCAGCTCCCACAGGCCGCTGAAGCGCCGCAGCTGGCGCTCCAGGTAGCCGGTCGGCTTGCCGAAGCCCTCGAGACCCGCCGCGCGCCAGTCGACGCCGTGGATCTCCACCAGCGAATCGATCAGCTCCTCCGCGATCCGGCGGCGCTGCGCCGGCACGTCCAGCGCCTCGGGGACGCTCGCGACGATCACATCGCCCTGGATGCGCTCCATCACATAGAACGGCGATCCGATCGTCGATTCGTCCGAGCACACCGCCAGCACCTCGGGCACGCGCGCCCGCGTGTCTCTCAGCGCGCGCAGCAGCCGCGCCTCGCGCAGGACGTCGTGCGCGCTCGGCGGCAGCGGCGGGCGCGGCGGGCGGCGCAGCACCATCTCCGCGCCCGAGCGCTCGATCAGGTAGGTCACGTTCGAGTGCCCCTCGCCGATCGGCTGCGCCTGGATCTCGCCCTCGCCGAGCCCGTGCTCGTCCAGGAACTCGCGCAGCGGCTCGATCACGAGCAGCGGTGGGCGGTCGTTGGCGGACGCGTCGGCATGCGTGCGGACGATGTCGTCCGGTGCGACTGCTGCACTCATCGATCCTTACGGTATATGAGCCCACTCCAAAAGGGCGCTCACGACCGCAACCTCTCCGGCCCGGAGGTGTCTCAAGCCACCATGCTTCCAAACAAGCTCCCCTCAATCCTTCCCGTCCTGCTCTGCAGCCTCGCCTTCGGCGCGCTTGCCGCCGCCCCCGCCGCCGTAGCCTCACACGGCGAGGCCGTGTACTTCGAGGGCTCCACCGACCTGCTCAACCCGGTCAAGCGCCCTCACGCGATCGCCCAGCTGCAGGCGCTCGGCGTCACGGCCCTGCGCGTGGAGCTCTCCTGGTATGACGTCGCGCCGGGCCAGAAGAGCGCCGTCAAGCCCAGCTTCGACGCGACCAACCCGGCCAGCTACGCCTGGGGCGAATACGACGCGCTGATCAACGAAGCGCAGCGGCTGCACTGGAAAGTGCTGCTGACCGTCACCTCGCCCGTGCCGCGCTGGGCGACCTCCAACGGCAAGGCGCCGTATGTGACCAGCCCGGACGATCTCGACTTCGAACAGTTCATGACCGCCGTCGCCCGTCATTACGGCTCGGAGGTGTCGCTCTACTCGATCTGGAACGAGGCCAACCATCCCGCGTTCCTGCGCCCGCAGTTCACCTCCCGAGGACAGCCCGCCTCGCCGCGTATCTATCGCGGCCTGTACCAGGCCGGCTACGCGGGCCTTCAGGCCGGCGGGCTCACACATCCGCAGGTGCTGATGGGCGAGACGGCGCCGTTCGGCTATGACACGGTCAACGTGCGCCGCGAAGGGTCGAGGGCGCTGCTGCACGACGTCGCCCCGCTGGCGTTCCTGCGCGGCATGCTGTGTCTGAACGCCCACTACAGGAAATCGGGCTCCTGCGGACCGTTGCAGGCCGCCGGATACGCCCATCACGCCTACACGCTGCCCGCGGGCCCGTACTACCGCCCGCCCCAGGCCGACGACGTCACGATCGGCGTGCTCTCGCGCCTGACCCGCGCGCTCGACCTGGCCGCGCGCGCACACGCGATCCCCGCGCGCCTGCCTGTCTACCTGACCGAGTTCGGGGTGCAGAGCGTGCCCAACAGGGAACTCGGTGTCTCGCTCTCACAGCAGGCCCAGTTCGACGCGATCGACGAGCACATCGCCTGGAGCAACCCGCGCGTGGCGGCGTTCTCTCAGTACCTGCTCCAGGACGACCCGCTCGGCGGGCCCGCCGGGGCGAGCGTCAACGGCGGCTCCATCGGCTTCCAGACGGGCCTGGAGAACGTCAAGGCCAAGCCCAAGCCGCTCTACTACAGCTGGCCGCTGCCGCTCACCGTCACCAAGCACGGCCGCAGCGGCTTCTCGCTGTGGGGCATCGTGCGTCCCACTACCGGCGCGACCAAGCTGACCGTGCTCGTGCAGCGCAAAGGCTCCCACGCGTATCGCACGCTGAAGACGGTCACGACCAACGGTCAGGGCGCCTGGAGCTTCAACTCCTCCGCCAAGGGCGTGGCATGGCGCGTGCGCTGGGTCAGCCCGAGCGGCGTGAAATACGAAGGCTCGCCGATAGCCGCCTACTGAGAGGGCCGTGGACACGGCGCGGATGCTTTGTCCTCAGTCGCTCGCGTACGTAGTACGCCACGCGGGCGGGCGGGTCTTCCGATCTTCGCCCCGCTTGGTCCACGACCCTCTCAGGAGCGCATTTAGATAATCAGCTCGGGTGTGACCCTACGATTGGGGTGTGCCCGAGCTTCCCGAGGTCGAGATCACCGCGCGCCTGCTCGACGAGGCGCTGCGCGGAGCTCGGATCGAGTCGGCGCTGGCTCCGGGCATCAACGCGCTGAAGACGTTCGATCCGCCGCTCGCCGCCCTGCAGGGCGAGACGATCACGGGGGTGCGCAGGCGGGGGAAGAACCTGATCGTCGACATCTCCGGCGAGCTGGCGCTGTTGATCCACCTGATGTCGGCCGGGCGGCTGCAGCTGTACGACAAGCGCGCCGGCCCGCGCGATCGCACGTCCAGGCTGCTCGTGCGCGTGCGCCCGCGGGAGGGAGAGGAATCGCGCGAGCTGCGACTGCGCGAGTTCGGCTCCAAGCAGGCGGCATGGGTCAAGCTCCTGCGCGCCTCAGAGCTGGATGGTGACGAGGCGCTGGCCAAGCTCGGCCCCGAGGCGTGGCCGGACCCGGGCGGGCGGGCACAGCTGAAAGAGACGCTCGACGCGCCCCGCCCGCTGCACCCGCTGCTGCGCGACCAGCGCACGATCGCCGGCATCGGGCGCTCCTGGGTCGACGAGATCCTCTGGCACGCCCGTCTGTCGCCCTTCAAGCGCGGCGGGGATCTCGACGCGGACGAGAGCGAGCGGCTGCGCGAGGCGATCGTGCAGACTCTGGACGCGGCGATCGCCCACTACGAGGAGGCGATCCGGCTGCCGATCCCCGACAAGCTGCCGATGCCCCTGAGGGTCCACCGGCACGAGGGCGAGCCGTGCCCGCGCTGCTCGGCCACGCTGCAGGCGGTCCACTTCGAGGATTACATAATCGCCTACTGTCCCGACTGCCAGACCGAAGGGCGCGTGCTCAAGGACCGGCGGATGTCGCGGTTGTTGAAGTAGGGCGGATGAGCCTATCTGTAGGACGGGCGCCTACGACGGACGCCATCCACAAGCATCGCGCGCGACGAACGACTGAGGTCGGAAGGTTTTTACAGCGTCGCGACGGAAGACCGAGGTCGGGAGGTTCTCACGCGGTTGGTCGGGCGCAGTTTGGTCGGAAAGCTGGTAGGATTCTTGGTATGAAGGTAAGTGTGAGCCTACCGGGCGAGGATGTGGCGTTCCTGGACGAGTACGCCAACACCCACGAGTACCCGTCACGCTCCGCCGTCGTGCATCAGGCCATCCAGGCGCTTCGTCTCGGCGGGCTTCACGAGGCGTACGGAGACGCTTGGGCACAATGGGGCGCGAGCGGTGAAGCCGACAGCTGGGACGCGGTCGTCGGCGATGGCGTGTGATGCGACGCGGCGAGGTGCGAATGGTCGATCTCGACCCCGTTCGCGGGGCAGAGGCGAACAAGCGTCGGCCTGCCGTCGTTGTGAGCAACGACGCTGCGAACGGCGCCGCGGCCAGGTTGGGTCGCGGAGTGCTGGCGGTTGTGCCGGTCACGTCAAGCGTCGATCGTATCTACCCGTTCCAGGTGCTCATACCGGCGGGCGCCGGTGGCCTGCCGCAAGACTGCAAGGCTCAGGCGGAGCAGGTTCGCTCACTTGACGTCGAGCGCATCGGCGATCAGCTTGGCCGGCTGTCCGATCAGCTGATGACCTCGCTCGACGAGGCGCTGCGTTTGCACCTGGCCTTGTAGCTGCGATGTCCCCACATGGCGAGCGAGCGGGATCGAGCGAGCGGCTAGGATCCTCGCATGGTCGAGCAAGGAGATCAGGCGCCGGACTTCGAGCTGCCCGACCAAGATGGTCGCGCGGTGAAGCTCTCGGACTTCCGCGGCCAGCCGGTCGTCGTCTACTTCTATCCGAAGGCGGATACGCCAGGCTGCACAACGCAGGCGTGCGGCGTGCGCGACCATCGCGCCGACTACGCAAAAGTTGGCTCGGTCGTGCTCGGCATCTCACCGGACCCGGTGAAGAAGGTGAAGAAATTCCACGAGAAGTACGACCTCGATTTTGCTCTGCTCGCCGATGAGGGCCACGCGGTGGCTGACACCTACGGGGTTTGGGTCGAGAAGTCGATGTACGGGAAAACCTATATGGGCGCCGAGCGCACGACGTTCGTGATCGGCACGGACGGGGTCGTCGCCAAGGTCCTACGCAAGGTCAAGCCCGCAGAGCACGACGGGCTGGTGCTGGAGGCGTTGGAGGAGGCAATGCCCCCTCTGACGTAGGTCGGCACCCGTTGCGCTCTGAGCATAAGCACTCGCCGCCGGCGGGGGACGAGCCTGGTCCGGGACCGAAGGTCAGCGACGAGCTCGAGCGCTGGCTGGGAGACAAGGGCGAGAAGACGCTGGGCAGCCTCATCGGCCTCTTCGAGGACAAGAGCTTTGCGATCGTCTTCGTGCTTCTGCTCGGCGTGCCGGCACTGCCGTTGCCCACCGGCGGTGCGACTCACGTGTTCGAGATCATCGCCATACTGCTCGCGTTCGAGCTGATCGCAGGACGGGCAGAGATCTGGCTGCCGCAACGCTGGCGCAAGCTGGAGCTGGCGGGCGACAGGCAGCAGCGCTTCGTTGCCGCGCTGATGAAGACTATCCGTTGGCTCGAGCGCCTCTCCCGGCCCCGTCTGCGCTTCCTGTTCGGTCATCGCTTGAGCAACGTCGTCTTCGGGCTGCTGGTGATCGGCGGATCCGCCGGGGCGTTCCTTGCTCCCCCGTTCACGGGGCTTGACACGCTGCCGGCGCTCGGCGTCGTGCTGCTGTCGCTCGGCGTGCTGCTCGAAGACTTCGTCGTAGTGGTCGCGGCGCTTGTGGTCGGGGTCGCGGGCGTCGCGCTAGAGGTCGTTCTGGGCAGCGCGGCGATTCACGGCATTGGCACACTCCTCTGAGGAGATGTCCTCTCGCCGAGATCTGTTACCGAGGGCAGAGCCGATGCGGCCCGAGGGCAGAGGCGATGCCGCTGCATGCGACCTCAGCCCGCCCGTCACCCGGCCTTGAACCGAGCCGCCTCGTCCGCTCCGCCGGTGGCGTCGCCCGCGCTGTAGGAGTGTGCGCCTGCGCCCGCGAGCCTGCCGCCGTCGACGATCAGATATTCCTCGCGAATCGGCCGCTCGTCGAACCAGCACTCCAGGATCTCGCGCACGCCCGCGGCGTAACGGGCCTGCGCGGAGAGGCTCGTGCCGGACGTGTGGGGCGTCATGCCGTGGTTGGGCATCGTGCGCCAGGGATGATCTTGCGGTGCGGGCTGAGGAAACCAGACATCGCCGGCATACCCGGCGAGATGGCCGCTTGCGCATGCCTGCGCGACGGCCTCGCGGTCGCAGATCTTCCCGCGTGCGGTGTTGATCAGATACGCGCCGCGCTTCATCCTGGCGATCAGCTGCGCATCGAACAGGTTCTCCGTCTCCGGGTGCAGCGGGGCGTTGATCGTCACCACGTCGCAGGCGCCCACCAGCGACTCGACGCTCGGATGGAACGTCACACCCAGCTCGCGCTCGACCTCCGGCGCCAGGCGGTGGCGGTCGGTGTAGTGCAGCCCCACGTCGAACGGCTGCAACCGGCGCAGCACCGCCGTGCCGATCCGCCCCGCCGCGACCGTGCCGACCTGCATGCCCTCCAGGTCGTACTCGCGTGCGGCGCAATCGGCGATGTTCCAGCCGCCGTCGACCACCCACTGATAGGACGGGATGTAATTGCGCACGAGCCCGAGGATCATCATCACCACGTGCTCGGCCACGCTGATGCTGTTGCAGTAGGTCACCTCGGCGACCGTGATCCCATGCTCGATCGCGGCCTGCAGATCGACGTGGTCCGAGCCGATGCCGGCGGTCAAGGCGAGCTTCAGGCGCGGCGCCTTCGCGATTCGCTCAGCCGTCAAGTACGCCGGCCAGAACGGCTGGGAGATCACGATCTCTGCGTCTCCCAGGGAGCGCTCGAAGACCGAGTCCGGTCCGTCCTTGTCGGACGTGACGATCAGCTCGTGACCGCGTTCCTCCAGGAACCGGCGCAACCCCAGCTCGCCCGAGACGCTCCCCAACAGCTCGCCGGGAGTGAAGTCGATCGCCTGCGGCGTCGGCGCGCTCTGCCCATCGGGATACCGCTCGATCCGCGGGATGTCATCGCGCGCGTACCCGGGCGGATAACCGTCGACCGGATCGTCATACAGCACGCACACCACATTGGCCATCGTCTCCACCCTTCTTCGGTTTGCGCTCGTGCGCCGATGAGCTTCCGCCCACGCGATGCGGGCGGGCACATCATCGACGTTTGACCTGCCCTTGTCCAATCGATCGCTCGCGCGAGAGTCCCCGTACGCTTGAGGTTGTGCCGGCGCTGCTTGCATCGACCTCGATCGGCGACAGCCTCGCCACGTTCGTCGACGCCGTCGGGCAGTTCTTCTCCGACCTGGCGGCGGTCCACTGGGGCGCGCTGTTGCTGGGGCTGGTCTTCTTCGGGCTCAACCTGACGTTGCGCTCGCGCGCGTTCTTCCACAGCCTGCGCGCCGCCTATCCGGCGGCCTACATCAAATGGCGACGAATCTGGGGCGCGTACTTCGCCGCGGTCGGCTTCAACAACGTGGTGCCCGCCCGTGGAGGGGACATCATCAAGCTGTTCCTCGCCCGCTCCTCGATTCCCGGCTCGAGCTATACGACGGTGGCGGCGGCGTTCTTCGTGGAGTCGATCTTCGACGCGTGCGCGGGCGTGCTGGTGCTGATCTTCGCGTTTACCCAGGGTGTGTTCCCCAAGCCGCCGGACTTCTCGCGGCTCAGCTCGTTCGACATCTCCTACCTGGCCGAGCACTTCAGGTTCACGCTGTTTTTGATCACGGCTCTGGCGGTGATCGGTCTGTTCGCGTTCGCGCTGCTGTCGGTGCGCGTGCGCGCGTTCTGGGCGCGCGCACGCCAGGGCGTGACGATTCTCTCAGACCGTCCCCGCTATCTGCGCGAAGTCGTCGCCTGGCAGGCGGCCGCATGGATGTGCCGCTTCGCCGCGTTCTGGTTTCTGCTGGATGCATTCCGGGTCGGCGCCTCGGTGCAGAACGTGCTGCTGGTGTTCGCGGTCAATCAGGTGGCCGGCGCAGTCCCGTTCACGCCCGGCGGCGCAGGCGTGCAGCAGGCGCTGCTCGTGAAGGTGTTCGCGGCCTCGGCGCCCACGGCGGTGGTGGCCGCGTACTCCGTCGGCCAGCAGATCGCGATCGCCGCCTTTACAGCGATCGTGGGACTTGGAGCGGTGGTGTTCATCTTCCGCTTTCGCTCCTTCGGGGAAGTGCTCCACGCCGGTCGCGCGTCGCGCGAGGCAGAGCGCGCCGGGACCAAGCCTCCTACGAGCCCTGAAGCCCCTCGCGCGCCTCACGCACGAGCGTGACGGCCTCGGGGAAGACCCTGGCCATCACGGTCCTGATCTGCTCGGCCTGGGCCTCGGCGTTGCCCTGCAGGTTGACGCGCTCCACGGCCGCGACGGTCATGTCGACCGCGAGCTTGATCGCATTGTCCGCCCATGCCAGGCGCTGCTGGCCCTGCATCTGCTCGGCGAACGCCGCGAGCCTGCGCTGAAGCTCCTCCGGATCACCGAACAGGTCACCGAGACCGCCACTCTCCATGCACTCATCATAGACCCGCTTGCGCGCCGGGCGTCCCCCCGAAGAGTGGTTGGCGCGGGCGGCAGATATTCTGCCCGGACCCATGCCAAGCGCCAGTGAGATCTCAGAGCAACTCGCCCGCGAGTCCGAGCGACGCGCGCGCCTGGGCGTGCCCTCCTTCGCCGGAGGGATGATCTACTTCCTGAGCGCGATCATCGTCACCGCGACGTTGAGCTCCGCGCCGACGGTAGGTCTGGTGCAGGGTCTCACTCCGGCGCTCTCGGGCGAAGCGAACCCGGCGGTCAGCCCGCGCGCCGTCGAGGTCCGGTACATCAGCCACCACGCCTTCGGCCTGATCGCCGGGAGCACGCTCAAGTCGCTGGCCCTCGTCGTGCTGACGCTCGTGCTTGTGCTGCTGTTCGACGCGACGCGCTTTCGCCGCCCGCAGACATGGTCGGCCGCCCGTCCGCTCGTGCTCGTGGGAGGTATCGGGCTGGCGGTGATCAACATCGCCCACCAGGTCATCGGCGCGATCCAGGCGCACAATTTCGCGGTCGGCCACGACTTCTCCAATCACGCCGTCGAACAGGCGCTGACGAAGGGGGCGGTCAACGTGGGCAGTCAGTACCTGGATCTGCTTGCGGCTCTATTGCTGACGGTGGGCATGATCACTGTGTCCGTCAACGCCATCCGCGTCGGCCTGCTCACACGCTGGATGGGCGTGATCGGGATCTTCTCGGGCATCCTCATCTTCCTGCCGATCGGAGGCGCGACGCTTGAAATCGTGCCTGCGTTCTGGATGGTGGGGATGGGCATCCTCTACCTCGGGCGCTGGCCGAACGGAGATCCGCCTGCATGGGCGGCCGGGGAGGCCCGCCCGTGGCCGACACAGGCCGAGCGCCGCGCCGAACGCGAAGAGCAGACCTCCGACGGGCGAGCGGCCAAGGGCAAGCCGGCGCTCGTGCCCGGCTCCGACGTGGCGCCCCTGCCGGAGCGCCCGGCAGCGTCCAGCGGAGGATCCTCGCGCAAGCGCCGGCGCAAGCGCGGATAGACGCGGCTCCCAGCCTCCTGACGAGACTCTTCTCAGCGCCCCGACGCGGCTCTCAGCCTCCGCTCCCGGCCTTCGAAGTTGGACGAGATGTCCCATCGGCTCGATCCACTCCGGCCGGTGCGGCCGATCCCGCTGTCCAGACGATTGATCCTGGGTGTTTGCGGGAATAACAGGGATATAGCGCGGACTCCGCCATCGCCGTAGCTGCAGCGATCGGGGCGCCGCACAGCATCGTCGATGCCGGCCGTACGGGTCGGTTTGAAGGAGGACTTCATGGAGGCTGCAACGATCCACCGTCAAGACCCGACGCGTGGCGAGGGCGAGCGCCCGGGTGTGGCAGGCGTGGGCGTGGCCGGATGGAAACCCGCCGACCCCGGGCCGCTCGGTCTCGCGGCGTTCGCGATGACGACGTTCGTCCTGTCGATGTTCAACTCGAATCTCGTCGACGGCAAGGGTGTCCCGGTGGTGCTCGGACTCGCCCTGGCCTACGGCGGCATCGTGCAGTTGCTCGCCGGCATGTGGGAGTTCCGCACCGGCAACACCTTCGGCGCGGTCGCGTTCTGCTCATTTGGCGCTTTCTGGATCTCGTTCTGGGCGTTGGAGGTGTTCTATGCCAAGCAGATCGGCGGCGACGCCGGTCACGCGGTCGGGGTGTACCTGTGGGCGTGGGCGATCTTCACCGCTTATATGACTGTCGCCGCGCTGCGCGTCAGCGGGGCGGTGCTGCTCGTGTTCGTGCTGCTGACGGTGACGTTCGTGCTGCTGGCGATCGGCGCCGTGGGCCCGCACGAAACGGTTACCCACTGGGGTGGCTACGTCGGCCTCGCGACCGCTGCGGCCGCGTGGTACGCGTCGTTTGCGGCCGTCACCAACTCGACTTTCGGGCGCACGGTGCTTCCGGTCGTGCCGCTCGGCGGACGGTGAGGTGGCGCCCGGGCGGACACAGTGTCTGTATGCGACGGCGCAGCCGGTGAGAAGATGTGCCGGTGGCGAACGCGCGGCTTCGATCTGAAGGAGTGAGCAATGGCGACTGAATCGCATACGGCCACGGGCGAGGCGCTCGACCGCGAGCTGGCGGACCTGCTGGAGGTGGAGCGCTTCGAGCCCTCGGCGCAGTTCCGCGAGCGAGCGCTGCTGAACGATCCGGCGGTGTACGAGCGAGCGGCGAGCGACCCGCAGGCGTGGTGGGCCGAGCAGGCACGGCAGCTGCGTTGGTCCCAGCCGTGGGACACCGTGCTCGACGACTCCAACCCGCCCTTCTACCGGTGGTTCGTCGGGGGCAAGCTGAACATCTCCGACAACTGCCTGGATCGGCACGTCGAGGCGGGCAGGGGCGAGCGCGTCGCCTATCACTGGCGCGGCGAGGACGGCTCTGAGCGCGACATCACCTACGCGGAGCTGCTCGCCGAGGTGCAGCGTTTCGCCAACGCGTTGAAGGACCTGGGCGTGCGCCCGGGCGACGTCGTCGGGATCTACCTGCCGATGATCCCCGAGGTCGTCGTCGCGATGCTCGCCTGCGCACGCATCGGCGCTCCCCACAACGTCGTGTTCGGCGGCTTCTCGGCGGAGGCCGTGCGCGAGCGCATGGAGTTCTCCCAGGCGCGGGTCCTGATCACGGTTGACGGCGCCGCGCGCAAGGGCGCCACGGCGCCGGTGAAGGACAGGGTGGACGAGGTGATGGGCGACCTGGGCACGCTCGAGCGGATCGTCGTCGTGCGCAGCAAGGGCACGCCCTGTGAGATGCGGGAGGGTCGCGATGTTTACTACGACGAGATCCTCGCCGCCGCCGCTCCTGTCTGCCCGGCCGAGCCGCTGGACGCCGAGCACCCGCTCTACATCCTCTACACCTCCGGCTCGACCGCCAAGCCGAAGGGCATCCTGCACACGACCGGCGGCTACCTGACCGGAGTGTCGGCCACCCACCGTTACGTGTTCGATTTGAAGCCAGACGAGGACGTGTACTGGTGCGCGGCCGACGTCGGCTGGGTCACGGGGCACTCATACATCGTCTACGGCCCGCTCGCCAACGGCGCTACCTCGGTGATGTGGGAGGGCGCGCCCGACTATCCCCACCGAGGCATCTGGTGGGAGCTCGTGGAGCGCTACGGCGTCACGATCCTCTACTGCGCTCCGACCGCGATCCGCGCCTGCATCAAGTGGGGCGCGCAGTGGCCCGGCAAGCACGATCTGAGCTCGCTGCGGCTGCTCGGCTCGGTCGGCGAGCCGATCAACCCGAAGGCGTGGCTCTGGTATCACAAGGTGATCGGGGGCGAACGCTGCCCGATCGTGGACACCTGGTGGCAGACCGAGACCGGCGCGATCATGATCACGCCACTGCCCGGCATCACCACCACCAAGCCGGGCTCGGCGACGCAACCCTTCCCGGGGGTCGCCGCGGAGGTGCGCGACGAGTCCACCGGCGAGCCGATCCAGGAGGGTCAAGGACTGCTCGTGCTCACCCGCCCGTGGCCGTCGATGCTGCGCACGCTCTACCGTGAGGACGATCGCTTCGTCGAGACTTACTTCGGTCGCTTCGGCTCGGAGACCTACCTCGTCGGCGACGCGGCTCGGCGCGACAAGGACGGTTACCTGTGGGTGATCGGGCGCATCGACGATGTGGTCAACGTCTCCGGGCACCGGCTGTCCACGGCCGAGGTCGAGTCCGCGATCGTCGCGCACCCCGATGTCGCGGAGGCCGCTGTGATCGGCCAGCACGACGAGGACACAGGCCAGGCGATCGTCGCGTTCGTCACGCTGCAGGGCGATCTCTCGGGCGACGAGCAGACGGTCCAGGGCATCCGCGAGACGGTCGCCGCGCGCATCGGCAAGTTCGCCCGCCCCAGGCGCATCATCTGGGCCGACGATCTCCCCAAGACGCGCTCGGGCAAGATCATGCGCCGCCTGCTGCGCGACATCGCCGAGGGACGTGCCCTCGGCGATGTGACGACCCTGCGCGACCCGGCGGTCATGTCCCAGCTGGAGGAGCGCGTCGCGGAGCTGCAGGCCGAAGAGCCCTAGCTGCCGGCCCAGCGGGCTCCAAGTCAGAGCTTGGCGAGGTCTTTCTTGAGCTGACTGAGGTTGAAGCCCTCGGGGTCCTTGTCTTTCTGCAGATCCTCGGTCGAGATGTATACCCAGGCCTCGTCGCAGTACTTCTCGAAGAACGGCACCGTCATCTGCTGCAGGGATCCCCACGTGACGATGTCGATGTCCTGGTGCTTGGCCACGCAGCAGACGTAGTGCCCGCCCTCGATCTGCGCGCCTTTGACGACGCTCCAGGGCTTGCCTTCGTTGAACTGTTCCATCGCCGAGCCCGGAAATTCGATGCCGATGCCGACTACCTGAAACAGGTACATCGCCTGGTAGACCTGCGCCAGGTTCTTGGGCTCGAGCTTGACGAAGGCGCCGATCTTGTGGCGCTTTTGTGCTTCGTCGACGATGCCGGTCTTGCGCCGGTACTGCAGCACTTCACGGACGTTCGAGCCCTTGTCGGTGGGGTTGCTGCCAGGAGGGCCGGCACTGGGGTTGAAGCCGGTTCCGGCGGCATAGTCGCTCAGGACGCCGGCAGTCGTGAACTTCGCGGGATGACCGCCCTCGGTGCTCAGCAGCATCGTCTCGTGTGCGGGGCCCGCCCACGCGCAATCGCCCCATTCGTCGTTGCCGAGCATTCCCCAGCCTTTCGGCGGGAACAGCGTCTCGTGACCGAATTCCGCCGGCGCCGGCGGAATCTGTGTCGTGTCGACGTACTTGGTGAACAGCAGGTCGCGATCGTCGTGGGTGGCAGGTTGCTTGCCGAGTCTCAGTACGGGCATCTTGTCCGGTCCTTTGCTGTGGTGATTTGATGTTGATTGCGGCGGGGCTCGATCAGCCCGCGATCAGCGCCCAGCAGGCGATCGCCGAGCCGACCGTCGTCCAGTAGCCGTACTGCTCGTAGATGTGGGCGGCCTGCTGGGCCTGTTCTCGCAGGGGAGCAGACCCATCGATCTGAGGGTCGGAGGCGTTACGCACGATCGCCCACGGCGGGGGGCTGCTCAGGTCCTCGGCGCACACCAGCCCGAGCACGGCATCGCCCATCTCCACGGCCCGTGCGCGTGGGTTGTATGCCCGCAGGCCGTAGCTGTCGGTGGTGTCGTCGAACGCGAAGAAATCGGTGGTGAGGACCGTCGCGGGATCCGCGGCCGTCGCGGGCACGATCATGGGGGTGCGCGGCGCCTGGGGCAGGCGAGCGGCGTTAGCCGGGAGCAGCGATTCGTCGGCCAACGCGAACCGGCTGCTGCTCGTGGCAGTGAGCTTTCCGTCGCTGTAGGTGGCGTGCGCGAACGGGGCTTTGGCGAACGTTTTGTGGCAGTCGAACTGCACGGACTTGGTCACGATCACATCTCCCAGCAGGGTCTCGGCGCCGATCCCGCCCGCTGTTCCGGTCGTGATCACGAGCTTGGCCTGGGTCTCTTCGATGATCTGCCGCCACAGCTCCCGGATTGGGAGCTTGGGTCCGTCCTGGCTGAGGTGCAGGTCCGATTTCATGCACAGCACGTCGTGCTCGCCGATCCGGCACTGGTGGTAGACGCCGAGGCAGTCGCTCTCCAGCGCGGGCGCGCCGTGGCGCAGGACCGGCTTGTACTTGCGCTCGAACTCGTGCCGGTAGACCTGCCATGTGGTGCTGGGGTGTCCAGGTGTGAGCACGTCGGCGAGGGCCTTGGCCTCGGCCACGGTCCAAGTCACCACCAGCACGTCCGCGGTCGGCAGCGGGTCAGACGAGGATGGCGCTTTGGCGGGCGTCACCGCCTCCGGCGCGAGGCCGGCCGGCCAGGGGATCGGGGAAAGCGCGGCCCGTGCCGCCGTCGGGATGGCGGAGAACAGCCGATCCGCCGGCTCGTCGGGGTCGAAGGTGATGATGTGACGAGCCAGGTCGGTTCCCGCCGGTTCCTGAAGGATGCTTGTCGCGCGAGGGTCCATGCGGGCGCCTTTCGGTGAGCTCGGGGTCGTGCTGGGCGATCGCTCCGGAGGGATGCGAAGCTTTGATGACTATTAGGGCGGATAGGATAGTTCTTGAGAACAGAACTTTATAGGATCTCCTCGCAAAGGGTGCAAGAGATCGAGGCGCGACGGGGGCCGGCGAGAGGGAAGGCGATCAATCAAGGGGCGGAAGGCGATCAATCGAGGTCGAACGCGGCGTGGATCGCGTCGCCGAGGGCTTGCTCTTGACGGTCAAGCAGCACGCCGATCTGTGCTCCCAGGGTGCCTGTGGGGATGGTGGTGATGTTGTCGCAGCTCACCGCCGAAGGTCCCGTGAGGCCGTTTGCCGTATCGACAGGCACCTCAGTGGAGAGTCCGCGGATAGTTGTGGTGATCGGCGCGACGGTCACCGTCGTCAGGTGCGGGCGCACGAGCTCGCGCGTGAGCACCAGCACCGGCCGGGCCTTGTCGAGCTGCGCCACGTGGATCGGGCGCATCAGGCAGGTGCAGCGGGCAGGCTGGCGGCGTGCTCGGCCAGCCCGGCAAGCTCCGGATCCTGACCGGTGCGGGCCAGGATCTGGGCATCGCGCGCGGCGAGGGCGCGCCGGCGCTCGCGTTCAAGCGCCACCGTGACGACCGTCGCTCGGCTGCGTCCGGCGCCGGAGCTGACGATCTCGTCAACGAAGTCGACAAGCTCGTCGGGTAGCCGGACGGCGATCTGCTTGCTCATCCCAAAATGGTAGCAAATTGGGAGCAAGCCATACGGTGCGGCGGCGACGCTCAGACCTTGCGGTGCTCGGGCACCCACGAGCCGTCCTCCTGACGGACAAAGTCCTGGAACAGCCCGGGCGCCTCAGCTTGCATCACGCGCGCGATCTGGTCGAACACCAAGCGCAGCTCCTCCTCGGCGCCCTCGGCGGTGCGCATCTCGATCACGTGGCGCAGCGTGCGCGCGTTCGCGGTCCAGACGATGTCCGTGCTCAGCCCGATCGGGGCGAGGCGGCGCAGTGCGGAGGTGACCTCCTTCTTGACGTGGAACGGAACGCCCTCCGCGTCGACGCCCAGCTCCGAGGCCGCGCTGACCTGGAACTCCTCCAGCTGCTCGACGATCGAGAGCACCTGCTCGCGCACGGGCTCCAGGGCCGGGGGGACGCGGAAGCCGATGTCGGTGAGACGCACATAGCGCAGGCTCTCCTGGCTGAACGCCGAGCCGGCGCGATGTCGCACCAGCTCGTGGGTGAACACCCTGCTCACGTTGCGCAGCACGAACGACCAGTTCGCGTGCTCCAGCACGCTGCCGTGGGCCGAGCGCAGGATGTTGGCGAAGTACGCGCGCTGGTCGGTGCGGACCTTGGTCACGTTCGGGTTCAGGCCCGGCTCCCAGCTGCGGTAGCAAGCCCGCCCGCCGAACTCGACGATCAGTTCGCCGCCGTTGAGCCCCCTGGCCGTCTGTGCTGCCTCGGCGTCTCCCGTGCCGGCGTCTCCCGCGCCGTCGCCGGCCTCGTCCAGGCGTCGCTGCAGCCACGACTCCCCACCGACGTCTTGCAGGTAGCCGCGCATCCCCTCGATGTCGATCGAGGGGCGGGCGATCAGGAAGACTCGAGGGTTGGTCTCGTGCATCGGGCGGACGATGCTACATCTCTCACCGGGCGTCCTCGTGAGTCCGCGACAGGACCGCCGGCCTCCTCGACTGCGATCCCGCAGGCGCGAATCCATCGACCGCATAGGCGCGAGACTCATCGATCCGCGCCAGGGCCTCGATCAACGATCTGCATCGATGCGAGACCCATCCACGAGCCCCCGTAGACTGGCTTCGATGAATCCGGGTATAGACGTGGGAGTGGACGCGACGAACGACGGCAACCGTGTGGAGGCGATCGTGCAAGCCCACGACCTGTGTCGCCGTTATGGGGAGGGAGAGGCCGCCGTGGACGCGCTCGTGGATGTGAGCGTGGACTTTCCAGGCGGTCGGTTCGCGGCGATCATGGGCCCGTCGGGGTCGGGCAAGTCGACGCTCCTGCACACCCTCGCCGGCCTGGACCGGCCCACCTCGGGCGCGGTCAGCATCGCCGGCGTCGAGCTGACCGAGCTCGATGACAAGCACCTGACCCAACTGCGCCGCGATCGGGTCGGGTTCGTGTTTCAGACGTTCAACCTGCTGCCGGTGCTGAACGCCGAAGAGAACATCCTGCTGCCGCTGTCGATCGCCGGACGCAAGCCCGACCGCGAGTGGTTCGATCGTCTCGTCGACACCGTCGGCATACGTGACCGGCTCAGCCACCGTCCCGCGGAGCTCTCGGGCGGGCAGCAGCAGCGGGTGGCGGTGGCGCGCGCGCTGATCTCGCGTCCGACGGTCGTGTTCGCCGACGAGCCCTCGGGCAACCTGGACTCGAAAGCCTCCAACGACGTGCTCGAGCTGCTGCGCCACGCCGTCGACGACTTCGACCAAACGGTGGTGATGGTCACCCACGACGCCCATGCCGCCTCCTATGCCGATCGTCTGCTCGTGCTCGCCGACGGGCGGATCGCCCACGACGGCGACGCGGCCACCACCGAGCAGGCGCTCGACCTGATGAAGGCCCTCGACTGATGGCAAAGCTTGTGCTGCGCGGGTTTGCGCAGCGCAAGCTGCGGGTGCTGCTGACCGGCATCGCGATCGCGCTGGGCGTCGCGCTGATGGCCGGCACGTACGTGCTCACCGACACGATCAATCATTCCTTCGCCGGCATCTTTCAGACCGCTAACCGCGGTAACGACGTCGTCGTCAGCCCGACCGAAGCGCTCGGCAGCGAAATCACCTCCGAAGTCTCGCCGATTACCGAAACGATGCTCGCCCGCGTGCGCGCGACGCCCGGAGTCGCGGCGGCGGCCGGCGCGATCTTTTCCCAAGGGACGTTCCTCGACGTCCACCACAAACGGCTGACGACCGGCGGCGCCCCTGCGTTCGTCGCGTCGATCGTGCCTGCGCGCTTTGACTCGTTCAAGCCCGTCGAAGGGCGCTATCCGCTCGGTCGCAGCGAAGTCGCCGTCGACAAGTTCACGGCAAAACGGTCGCATCTGAGGATCGGCGAGCGGATGATCGTCGCCGGGCAGGCGGTCGCCAGGAGCTATGTGATCAGCGGCATCGTCGAGTTCGGCGGCGGTGAATCCTTCGGCGGCGCCGGCGCGGCGCTGCTGGTGCCGGCCGAGGCGCAGCGGATCGTCGGCAAGGTTGGCAGCTTCGACCAGATCGACGTGGCGGCGCAGCCGGGCGTGCAGCCGAACGCGCTGCGCGATCGCCTGCGGGCGAGCCTGCCACGGACCGTCGAAGTGCGCACCGGCACGGAAAAGGCGAACAAGGAATCGGCCAACCTCGAAGAAAACCTCAGCTTCATCCGCACGTTCCTGCTCGTGTTCGCCTACGTCTCGCTGTTCGTTGGCGCGTTCATCATCTTCAACACGTTCTCGATCACCGTCGCCCAGCGCACGCGCGAGTTCGGCCTGCTGCGGACGCTCGGCGGCTCGCGCAGCCAGGTGCTGCGCTCGGTGCTGTTCGAAGGACTGCTGCTCGGCCTGCTCGGCTCGCTGCTTGGCCTGCTCGGCGGTCTGCTGCTCGCGCCCGCGCTCGATCAGCTGTTCAAGTCCTTCGGCGCCGACCTGCCGGACAGCGGCACGGTGATCGAGACGCGCACGATCGTCGTCTCGCTGCTCGTCGGCACCGTCGTGACGCTGCTCTCGGGGTTGATCCCCGCGCTGCGCGCCACGCGCGTCCCACCGCTGGCCGCGATGCGCGAGGGGGTCGGTTTCGAGCCGCGGACGTTGACTGGAAAAGACGCGCTACTGCGGTTCGTGCTCGCCGTGGCGATCGCCCTCGGCCTCGCTCAGCTGCTCGGCGGCGGCGCGCTCGTGTTCTTCGTCGTGCTGCTGATCGGCTACGCGGTCGCGCTGATGCTCCGTCTGCGACGTGGCGGGCGGCCGCGGCGGCGCCACTATCGCATCGTTCCGGCCCTGGCCCGCACGATCGGTGTGCTCGTCCTCTGGCGTGGCATCACCGGCCGGCTCGCGCGCGAGAACGCGATTCGCCAGCCGGGCCGCACGATGATCACGGCGGGCGCGCTGACGATCGGGATCGCGCTGGTGGCGTTCGTGTCGGTGCTCGCGGACGGCACGAAGGCGACGATCGACAGCGCGGTAAGCCGTTCGTTCGCCGGCAACCTGATCATCGAGAACCAACAGCAGGGCAGCGAACAGGGAATTCCGGCGTTGGTCGCGCCGGCGGTCGCGCGCGTGCACGGGGTCGGGAGGGTGACGCCGATCGCGTTCACCGTCGGGCGGCCGCGCGGAAGCTCGAGCAACGCGTCGATCACCGCGATCGAACCGCGCTCGTTCGTCGGCGTGTACCGCGTCGAATGGGAACAAGGCAGCGATGCGACGCTGCTCGGGCTCGGCACGAGTGGAACGGTCGCGGCGAAGGGCTACGCCAAATCGCAGCATCTGAGGATCGGCAAGACGATCTCGGTGCTGACCCCGAGTGGCAGGCACGTGTTGCTCACCGTTCGCGGGATCGCCAAAGACAACGCACGTCTGCTTGGAAACCTCACGATCACGCGGGAGCTCGCGCAGAGCGCCTTCGGGCAACGCGAAGACGCGCTCAACTTCGTCACCTACGCTCCGGGCTTCACCGACGCCGAGGTACAGCCGGCCGTCAACAGGCTGCTCGCCGCCGAGTTCCCGCAGACGCGCTCGCGCACCGCCGCCCAGTTCAAGGCAGATCAGGCGAACCAGATCAACACGCTGCTCACGCTGATCTACGTGCTGCTGGCGCTGTCGGTGATCGTGTCGCTGTTCGGGATCGTCAACACGCTGATCCTGTCGATCTACGAGCGCACCCGCGAGCTGGGCATGATGCGCGCGATCGGCACCTCGCGCCGTCAGGTGCGTCAGCTGATCCGCTACGAGTCGGTCATCACGGCATTGATCGGGGGAGTGTTCGGCCTGGCGATCGGGATCGTGGGGTCGATCCTCGTCACGACCCTGACCCTGTCGGGCTCGGGCTACGTACAGTCGTTCCCGGTGGGGACGCTGCTCATCCTGCTGTTCGTCGCGGCTCTGGCGGGGCTGCTGGCGGCACAGCTGCCGGCGCGGCGCGCGGCTCGCCTTGATCCGTTGCAGTCGCTGGGCGCGGAGTAAGTGGATCCTTGATTGGGGGACCATGCCGCATGCGGCATGGTCGGAAGGGTCGCATGCGACCCTTCCCCGGACGATGCATGCATCGTCCGGCCGTCAGGTGCATGCACCTGACGGAACAGCATCCTCATCCGGGTCATCGCGGCTAAGCTGCCGTCCATGTCCGCGACCTCGTCCGCCATCCTCACCGATCCCGAGCTCGAGCAGACCGCCTGGGACTTGGAGACTTTGGTCGAGGGGGAGGGGTCCGCGGGCGTCGAGCGCCGGCTCGCGGACGCGCTCACGCGCGCGCGGGCGTTTGCCGAGCGCTACGCCGGCAAGCTGGGCGAGCTGGACAGCGCCGGCCTCACGCAGGCGATGGGTGAGCTCGCCGAGATCCATGACCTCGTCGGGCGGGCGGGCTCCTACGCGGCGCTTGACTTCTCCACCGACACGGCCGATCCCGCGCGTGGCGCGCTGCTGCAGCGCACGCAGGAGCGCGGCACCGAGATCGAGACGACGCTGCTGTTCTTCGAGCTGGAGTGGGCGGCCCTGCCGGACGAGCGCGCGCGGGAGCTGCTGGACGGCGAGGGCCTGGACTTCTGCCGCCATCACCTACGCAGCGCGCGCCGCTATCGCGATCACCTGCTCTCAGAGCCCGAGGAGGTGATTCTTGCCGAGAAGGCCCTCACCGGCGCCTCGGCGTGGTCGCGGCTGTTCGAAGAGCTGACCTCCGCGATCGAGGTCGAGCTGCCGGAGGAAGAGAAGAAGGTCGCGCTCGACGTAGCGCTCAGCCATCTGGCCCTGCCCGATCGCGAGCTGCGGCGAACGACCGCCGAGGCCGTCACCGCGGCGCTCGAGCCGGGTCTGCGCACGCGCGCGTTCCTGTTCAACACGTTGCTCGCGGACAAGTCGACCGATGACCGGCTGCGCTGTTACCCGAGCTGGCTGGCCGCGCGCAACCTGTCCAACGAAGCCAGCGACGAGTCCGTGCAGGCGCTGATCGAGGCGGTGCGCGGGCGCTATGAGCTCGCGCGCCGCTGGTACCGGCTGAAGGCGCGCCTGCTCGGTATCGAGCGTATCGCCGACTACGACCGCATGGCGGCGGTCACCAGCGACGACGTCACATATACGTTCGCGCAGGCGCGCGAGATCGTGCTCGACTGCTACGGATCATTCTCCCCCGAGCTGGGGTCGCTGGCCAAGCGCTTCTTTGACGAGCGCTGGATCGACGCGCCGTTGCGCCCGGCCAAGCGCGGCGGGGCGTTCTGCGCCTCGGCCGTGCCGGACGTGCACCCGTATGTGCTGCTCAACTACACCTCGCGCCGGCGCGACGTGCTGACGCTGGCGCACGAGCTCGGGCACGGCGTGCACTTCGCGCTGGCGGCCCGCCAGGGCGTCTTTCACCAGGGCACGCCGCTGACGCTCGCCGAGACCGCATCGGTGTTTGCCGAGACGATCGTGTTCGGGCGACTGCTCGCCGAGGACTCCACGCCCGCCTCGCGCCTGGCGCTGCTCGCGGAGAACATCGAGGGTGCAATCGCCACCGTGTTCCGTCAGGTCGCGATGAATCGCTTCGAGGACCTTGTTCACACCGCCCGTCGTGAGGAGGGCGAGCTGTCGGTGGAGCGCTTCGGCGAGCTGTGGGCCTCAAGCCAGGAGGAGCTGCTGGGGGACTCGGTGCAGATCACCGACGGCTACCGCTCGTGGTGGTCCTATGTCCCGCACTTCATCGGCTCGCCCGGCTACGTGTATGCCTACGCATATGGCCAGCTGCTCGCGCTATCGGTGTACGAGCGCTACGAGCAGCGCGGGGCGGAGTTCGTACCGCAATACCTGGATCTGCTTGCCGCCGGCGGCTCGCGCAGCCCCGAGGAGCTCGGTCGCATCGTCGACGTCGACCTGACCGACCCCGGCTTCTGGGAGTCGGGCCTGGACCTCGTCGAGCGCCAGCTGCACGAAGCCGAGGCGGCGGCCGAGGCTGCGCTCGGGACATAGTCCCAACGTCCCGGCGCCGGCTCATCGGGCCTTTATCGGCGCCCATCGAGTCTCGTCGCTCCTAGTGAAACGTGTTCGTTTCCTTTTCGCCGACCCGCTTGCCCTCGTTGTCAAACACCATCAGATGGATGTCATAGCTTCTCCGTTCGGACGGTAGCGGCACCCAGAATGTGCCTTCGACCTTTTCTTCGGGGCCCGATGGCTCGATCTGCTTGACGATCACGCTTTCCCACCAGGCTTTCGCGATACCCCCGTCTGCCGATTCCAGGGACCATTCCAGGATCGCCTTGTCGTGGACGAATCCGACCAGATCGATCACATAGCGTACGGTCGCGCCGAACGGCTGAAGCTTGTGTTCGAAGATCTCGGTGCGAGAATGACTGAACACGGCCGCGATCCTCTTGGCGGCGCTGGCTAGATTCGAATCGGAGTCCTCGATCGCCTTTTCGACCGTCGGCTTGACCCCGCACCGAGCGCAGTGGGAGGGCAGCGCGATATCGGGAGCTTCTGATCTGGCTTGCGCCTGCAGGCGAATCGGTCTGGCGGTCGCGATCCCGCCGAAAACCGCCTCTTCCGGGCTGATGCCCGCCCCGCCCCTGTGAGAGGCGGCCTCCTCGGCGGCGAGTATCGCCTTTGCTTTGCGCAGCACCGCATCGACCTTGCTCGTGGCAACTCCCGTTCCGATCAGAACCTGCGCTCTGCCCTCGCGGTGAAACGGGATCTGGGGTGGAGGCGGCTTGGCGAAGGCGTGCCCGGGCGTGGCTCTCGGCGGGGTCTGGGTGGGGGTCGACGGGTTGGTCGATGTTGGCGTGGGGTTTGTCTTGGGCGGCGTTGTCTCGGTGGGCGATGTGCTTCCTGGGATGGTCGTAGGAGTCGTCGGGGTCGTGGGAGTCGTCGGGTTCGTTGGAGTTGTAGGAGTTGTAGGAGTGGTAGCCGTGCTCGGGATCGTCGGGCCTTCGGATTGCCCGGGGATGATCTTGGTCGCGGGCGCCGCGCCCGAGGGTGTCGTGTCGGCTGTGAGCCGGTAACTGACCAGCTGCGCTCGCGAGCTGCGCAGGGTGTTCTCGAGCTCGCTCGCATCCCGATATTCGAATTCCTCGAGAGGAACATCCGATCGGGCGTGGGCGGTCGCGAAGATCGCATTGAGCCCGCGCGGGGGCGGGCTCGACTTGCTCCCGATCGACAGGATCGTGTTCCCCGCCGAGTACACCGCGACCACCGCGCCGGCGAGGGCCCCGGCGGCCAGGATCGCGTTTTTGGTATCACCGAGCAGGCGCTTGATCGATCGCATCGGCAGCGATGCAGATTATCGGAACAACACTGTGAGATCAACTTTGCCAGTGAGGAGCGCGAGCGGGCGCTCGACGGGATCTCAGTCGCGCTGAAGGCGCTCGTCGAGCGCCGTGAGCACCAGCTCGGCCGCCGCGTCCACGTCCAGCTCCGGGGTCAGCTCGACCTCCGGCGCTCGTGGCTGCTCGTACGGGTCGTCCACCCCGGTCATGCCATGCAGCTCGCCGCTTCGTGCGCGCGCGTACAGGCCCTTCGGATCGCGCCTGGCGCACTCCTGAGTGGGCGTGTTCACGTACACCTCGACGAACGCCAGCCCTTCGCGCTCGTGTGCTGTGCGCACCTTTTCGCGGCACTCCGCGTACGGCGACACGAGCGCTACCAGGGCGACCGTGCCAGCGTCCGCGAACAGCTTTGCGATCTCGCCCACACGCCCGACGTTCGTCTCGCGATCGTCCTTGCTGAACCCGAGATCGCTGCACAGCCCGTGCCTGAGGTTGTCGCCATCCAGCAGGTACGCGCCCCTGCCCGCTTCGATCAGCCTCATCTCCACCGCGCTTGCGACCGTCGTCTTGCCCGCGCCCGGTAACCCTGTGAACCACACCGTCGCGCCCTGCTGGCCCAGCGCCTGCCAGCGCCGTGCCCGGTCGACGGTCGCCTCCTGCCAGGTCACGTTTGCGCTCATGTTTGTCTTGCCTCGTCTCGCTTGTCTAGGCCAGCGCGGGCAGGCCCACCATCTCGCGGAACGCCACCTTGTCGTTCAGCCTCGGGAACGGCGTCAGCGGCTCATCCACGCTCAGCATCTGCGCGAGCGGCCTCCAGCCTTCCTTGACTTCGTGCACGACCAGCCGCTGCGGCGGAACCTTGCTCTTGACCTCTGCGATGTGCTTGTTGAACATCTCGATCGCGTACGCCTTGTCCTCGAACCGCCCGTGGAACGTGCCCTCCCAGATCAGCGTACTGATCATCTGGAACGCCTCCGGCGAGGGCGGCTCCTCCGTGCCTTCCGCCAGTTCTCCTTTTCGCCCCGCGATCAGCGCAGCGTAGATCGAGTTTCTGGCGCTCTCATACCACGCCTCCGGGTCGCGCACCGTCAGCAGCACCTTCGCGTCCGGGAACACCTCCATCAGCTGCTCGTAGTACGTGCACCCCGGCCAGTCCACCGTCGACTCGAACCCGTCGAACATCTGCTCCCAGTCGGTCGCTTCGCCGTTCGCCGCGGCCTGCCACAGCGGGAGCTTGCTGGTGTCCCCCCACAGCACCTCGACCATGTGGTAGCACGGTCCGGCGCCCAGCTCCTCCAGCGCGGCCTTGAGCGTCATCGTCCCAGTCCGGCCGTAGCCGGCGCCGATCACCTTCATGGAGCCTCCTCTTGCCGGATCGTTCTCAAACGTGCATTGTCGAGGATCAACATAAGAACCTCGTCAGACGTGTCTTTGGTTGGTCTTCAGCCGTCGGTGAACGGCGCGATCGGCACGCCGTGCTGCTCGCCTGCGCGCATCCCCAGCTCGTACGCTCCTCCGTGCGCCGTCGTCAGCCTGTGCGCCCTCTCCTCGCCCGGCAGCCTCACTGCGAGCCCGATCGCGGCGACCGAGCAGTTGGCGACCTCGTGCTCGCCTCCGTCCGGATCGGCATACCGCCAGCCCGCGCCGCTGTCTGTTGGGACCATCACGCTGGCGTCGATCGCGAGACCGTGCGCCCCCGGCAGGCGCAGCTCGCAGCCGTCCGGGCGCTCATCCACGTGCAGCCCGCGCCTTCCCAGACCGCCGATCTGGTAGCGCTTGCCGCCGAGCGACAGCGCGCCGTTGGCGACCCATGGTGTCATGCGTCCCGCGATCAGGATCCGGCCCAGGGCGACGTCCAGCCACGCATCGTCTCGCTCTGCGAACCCCACCCCGTGCAGCCACACCCAGCGCTCGGCGTGCTCTGAGCCCCAGTTGTGCCCGACCATCCCTCTCCACCCGTCCACCTGCAGCATTTGCCTGTCCGGCAGCTCGATCGTGCCCTCCACACGCGCGTCCGGCTCTGGGCTCGTCAGCTTCGTGCGCGGCAGCCTCCCCCTGTACATCCATGCCGCCGGCAGGTGCCGCAGCTGCGGCTCGCTCGATTTGATTTGCAGCGACCAGCTTGCCCCGCCGCATTTGCCCTCGGCGTGGTCCGGGCCGAGCTTGGCGTCGCCGATCGCGATCCACCCGTCCGCGGGCACGCTGAGCGCGTCGGTCGTCAGCTTGTGCACGTACGGACGTCCTCTGCGCGCATCGAACACCGTGCACCACAGCGACCCGTTTGCCTTCTCACCCGGGCGCTTGTGCACCGTGTAGCGCAGCCACGCGCCCACCGGCTCGTCCGGCGCGACCGCTCGCAGGTAGAACGACTCGTACATCCCCGCCTTGCGGGGCGTCGACGGGAAGATCGCGGTGACGGGCATACCGTCGGCGATCTTATGTCCTGGATCGTCGCCGCTGTGGATTGCTGTTCTTTTTTTGTGGCGTACCGCGCGCGTGCGTACACGCGCGCACTCATGCCGTCCATGCATGCCGCCCATGCGGCCATGCCGTGCCGCCGAACACATGTCGCCGAACAGCTCAGCCTGCGAGGATGCCCGGCGTGAACCGCGACCCGCTCGTCCAGCTGCCACCGGAGCTAGCGGGCTCGAGCCCGAGCCTGGGCACGGCCACGGCGGGCGCTGCGCCTGTGCGCTACGTCCTCGGCATCGACGGCGGTGCCACCAAGACGCTTGCGGCCGTCCTCGATCTCGATCGCCGCGAGCTGCACTTCGGCCATGGAGGTCCCAGCAACCAGGACGCCGTCGGCCCACGTGCGGCTGTGCAGGCCCTGCTGGGGGCGGCCGACGGAGCATTGGCGCATGCCGGCATCGCCCAGGACGAGCTCGCGACGGCCGTGCTCGCGGTCGCCGGGACCGACACCGACTCGATCGTGCGCCACCTCCGCGAGATGCGAGTCTGCGACTGGATCGTCGTCAACGACGTCGTCGGCGCATGGGCCACGGCCACGGGCGCGCTTCCCGGCGTGGGCGCGATCTCCGGCACGGGCTCGAACGTGTTCGGTGTGGGGCGGGCAAGCGGTCCAGGGGGCCAGGTCGGGCGCTCCTGGCGGGCGGGGGGTTGGGGGCATCTGCTCGGGGATGAGGGCAGCGGCTACTGGCTGGGCGCGCAGTCGATCGTCTCGGCACTGCACGACCGCGACGGCTCCGGCCCGCAGACGGCGCTCAGCGACGCCGCGCTGCGATTCTTCGGCTCCCCCTCCATCGAGGCGCTCGCCGCGAGCGTCTACACGAAGCCGTTGACCAAGGGCGAGGTCGCAGCCTTCGCGGTCGAGACCTCCCGTCTCGCGCACGAGGGCGATGTGGTCGCTCGCGATCTGTACGCTCGCGCGGCAGCGCATCTCGGCGAGCAGATCCGGGCGGTCGTCACCCAGACGGGGCTCACCGGGGCTTTCCCCGTCGGGCTGATCGGCAGCGCGTTCAAGGCGGGCGAGGTCTTCGTCTCACCCCTCACCGAGATCGTGCATGCGATCGTTCCCGAGGCCGAGATCTTCCCCGTCGAGATGGCTCCCGTCGGCGGCAGCCTGCTGCTGGCCGCGCGTGCCGCTGGGTGTGAGGGAGCGATTGCCGTCGAGGAGCTCTCGCGGTTGATCGACGGCGCGGCTGCACGCTGATTTGCAACCCCTCCTGAACGGTCAGCTCCAGGCGGTTTCTTCGCTAGCCTGACCGAGTCGAACAGGCGCCTGGCCTGTTTTGCAGAACTAGACGTCCGATGCCATCTCGCTTCGATCACCGGCTCGCGTCATGCACGCGCCTGCGCCGGGCCACGCTGCTCGCGGTCCTGGCTGCGTCCGTGTGCGCGCTAGTGCAGGCCGGCCCCGTGAGCGCCACGACCGCCTCCGCGGCATCCCCGTATCCGGCCGGCGCCACCCGCCCGTTGCGCGTGGCCAAGCCGTCGGAATTCGCCCATGCCGCCTCGGCGCCGACAGGTGGCTCATCGGCTCCCGCATCCGGTTCTGCCAAGTCCACCTCCTCGAAGAAGCGGCCCAAGCGCAAGCCCAAACCCAAGCCCAGGCTGCACGGCGACGCCGCGCGCGCGGTGCTCGCGTTCGAAGCGATGCAGCGGTCCTATTACATCGCCGGATCGGGTCTCTACCAGGGAGAACCCTTCTCGTTTTTGTGGCCGTTCTCCCAGGCGATGGCCGCGACCGTGACGCTGTCACACGTCAACGGCATCGCCAAGATCCCTGGCCTGACGAGCACGTTCGCGCGCGAACTGTCTGCACGCCTGATCGGCCTGCGCTCGTATCTGGACATCGACAACTCGGGCGCGCCCGAAGGGACTTTCACGAGCACGCTCGGGGCCTTCGACGGCACCGTAGCGCCCCCGACCGGCCCGGGCGGGAACAAGTACTACGACGACAACGAGTGGGTCGGGATCGAGCTGATGCGAATATACGAGCTGGGCCACAACGCCGCCGCGCTTGGCAGCGCCGAGGCGATCATGGCGTTCGTGATGGCCGGCTGGGACGCCGATCCCGAACTCGCCTGTCCCGGCGGCGTGCCGTTCTCGAACTCCTCGGAAAACACCGAACGCAACACCGTCACCGACGGTCCCGGCGCCGAGCTCGCGCTGCAGCTCTACCGGGTCACCGGCAACGTCCAGTACCTGCAGTTCGCCCAGCAGGCCTACGAATGGGTGCGTCAGTGCCTGCTCGAGTCAAACGGGCTGTACGCCGACCACATCGGCCCGCACGGGACCGTCGCTCAGACCTACTGGAGCTACAACCAGGGCTCGATGATCGGCGCCGGCGTGCTCCTCTACCAGGCGACGGGCAACAGCGCCTACCTGTTCCAGGCCCGCCAGACCGCGCAGGTGGCGCTCGCCTACTACACGCCCGAACGGCTCGGCTCGGAAATCCCGTTCTTCGTGTCGGTCTACTTCCGCAACATGCTCTACCTGGACTCGGTCACCCACGACCCGCCCGGGACGAAGCTCGCGCAACCCTACGTCGACTACGCCTGGCAGCACCTGCGCCTCACCAACAACCTGTTCGTGTTCGGCTCGCCCCCGTCAGGCCAGTTGCTCGTGCAGGCGGCGATCGTGCAGATCTACGGGCTGCTGGCGTCCCCGCCGAGCACTTACTTCTGACGGGAAAGACCTTCTCTGACGACGGCCGTACGCGCGCGCGTGAACGCCGTTCTTCTAAGACAAGACCGTGCTGTCCGCCGCGCGGACGGGCAGGTCGTCGGAGTGCATCGTCTCGATGAACGCGCTGACGACCGCCGGATCGAACTGGGTGCCGGCGCACGCACGCAGCTCGGCGATCGCCTCGCCGGGGGTGACGGCTGGGCTGTAGGCGCGCTCGGAGGTCATCGCGTCATAGGCGTCGCACACGAAGATGATGCGCGCACCCAGTGGAATCTCACCTCCCAGCAGGCCGTCCGGATAGCCTGCCCCGTCGAAGCGCTCGTGGCTGGAGCGCACCAGGCGCGCAACCGGACGCAGCGCACTGGCGGCCATCAGGATGCGCTCGCCGAGAATCGTATGCCGGCGCATGAACCGCCACTCCTCGGGCTCGAGCGGGCCGGGCTTGTTGAGGATCGCGTCGGGGATCGCGATCTTGCCGACGTCATGCAGCTCCGCGGCGCGCGCGAGCACGTCGAGCTCCTCGCCATCCAGACCCATGCGCCGGCCGACGGCGAGCACCAGCGCGCCGACACCGCGCTGGTGTTCACGCAAATCCGGATGGCGCTCGTGGAAGGCTTGCAGCAGCACATCGCGCAGCTGCAGCGCGGCGGTGCTTTCGCGGGTCTTGTCCTTGCGCTCATACAAGCGCTGGTCGGCGAGCTGCAGGATCGCCGCCGCCTTGCCGGCCTCGACAGGGATGCTCACCTCGCCGTGCGCGGCGCCGATCTGAAAGCCGGGGCCGCGCTCGGACAGCGCCACGACGCTCGCCTGCGCCAGCGCCTGCTCGCCGGCGGGCGAGCCGCGGAACAGCACGCAGAACTCGTCACCGCCCATGCGATAGGCCCTCCCGTGCGCGGCAACGATCGTGCTGAGCTTCTCGCTGAGACGCACGAGCAGCGCGTCGCCGGCGGGATGTCCGAACGTGTCGTTGTAGCCCTTGAACCCGTTGAGGTCGTACATCACCAGCTGCCACGGCGCGTCCGGCTTGGCCATGCGGCAGGTGAGCTGCAGGTCCTCCATCAGCTGACGGCGGTTGCCCAGCCCTGTCAGCGGGTCGGTCAGCGCCAACCGGCGCGAGCCGATCAGCATCGTCAGGTTCTCGCGCACGGTCAGCATCAGCCGCGCGCATACCACGAGCACGGTCGTGATCGCAAGGATCAGCGCCGGCAGCGTCAGCTGGTGGTGGAAGTTGCCGTACACGAACACGCCCAGCGCGGCCAGCAGCGACAGCGCCGGCACCAGCACCAACCGCCAGTCCTCGATCCGCCGGCGCGCGATTCGCGGCCATGGCGTCCAGGCGGCGACGGCCAGCAGCACCGCCGCGGCCGGCCATAGGCTTTCGATCCAGGTGTTCGCCCGGTATGCGTTGGTCGCGGTCTGGTAGACGTAGATCGAGTCGGCGACCGCGTTCAGCAGCATGCTCGCCGCGATCAGCAGCCACACGCGTCCCGGTCGCCACCCGGTCACTCCGAGCGCGCCGATCGTGAAGATCAGCAGCAGGATGTCCCCGATCGGGTAGGCCAGTGAGACCGCGACCGAGGCGACTTCGCCGCGAGCACCGTCGATAATCGGTGGCAGCACGATCGCGGCCGCCACGCTCGCGGCGGCCAGGCCGGCGATCAGGCCGTCCAGCCACATGCTCATTCGCAGCTCGCGCAGGTGGGCGCCGATGAGCAGCGTCAGGGCGACGTACATGCACGGGTACATCGCCAGGAACAGCCCGTCCGCTGGGGAGACGCCGCCACCGGAGGCGCCGGGGCCTTCGAGAAACAGCGTGAAGTACAGTTCGCCGAGGCTCCAGCACAGCAGGCCTGCGCCCATCGCCAGCCAGGCGGTGCGCTGAGCCTTGACGGTCACTCCACGGGCGATCACCGCGAACGCCGCACCGAACATCAGCGCGTTGTAGACATAGTCGTCGAACAGCCCGTTAGTATGCGGTCCACCGAGACCCAGGGTCGTATGCAGCACGAGCACGCCCAGTCCTCCCAGGAGGCAGGCCAAGAACAGCATCGGTGGGGTCGTTCGAGCTGGCATTGCTTGCAGACGCTTTGCATCTGCATCGGCTGCTCGCGGGAGTTACTGGAGTCGGGCTTGGTCTACGCGCGGATGCGGCGGACGAATCGCTTGGGCTTGCGCTCGTACAGGCGCCTGCCCTCGCGCAGCGCCCGTTTGCGCAGAAGTGCGCGCCTGCGCGCGATCGCCCGCAGGAGCCGCTTGCGGGTGCGCTTGTGCCGCTTCAGGGGCTTGTGCGAGCGGACCAGCTCGGCCAACAGCGCCAGGTCGTGCTCCTCGCCGAGCAGTTCGCCGAGCCCGTCCGCGCGGCGGGCGAGTTTGGCGATGTGCTTGCTCGATTGGTCGCTGAGGTCGATGGCTTCAAGGGCGTAGCGCAGGTCCTTGACATGTTTGCGCCACCTGTGCATTGCCCTGGAGTCGGGCTTGCGCCTCCCAGCACGACGACGGCCGGTGCGACCCGCGCGATAGATGTGCTCGAGTCCCGGTCGGACGAGCCTGCCCGCCGGCCGGTCTGGCAGCTTCCACTTCGCCACGCGCGCGCGCAGCGCGCACAGCTCCTCGGCGACCTGAACGCGGGTGCCGGTGTCCTCGAGAGCTTGGGCCGCCGCCGTATGACGCTCGCGCCGCAGGTGCCCACGCAGCTGCACCAATCCGGGCTTGCGGGCAAGCTTGCGCGGATAACGGTCCAGGAGGGCATCGAGCGTGCTCACCATCACCTCGGCATCGCGCGCGCTCGCGAGGCGAGCGCCGGCGTCGCGCAGGATGGCGCGCTCGCGCGCGGCACGCTTGGAACCGATCTCCCCCTCCAGCAGGCGCATCAGCGCGCGCAGGCGCTTGAGCGTCTTGCGCGTCTCGTGCACCGCCCGCTCCGGGGGCATGGAGGATGAGTCTCCCAGCAGCTCGATCGCGAGATCGAGCTGGCCGAGCGCGATCCGTCTCAGCCCGTGCGCAGCGGTCTCATCGGCGAGCAGTCCGAAGTGCCGTCGCGACGCGCGTGGCTTGGACTGGACGGCGCGCCGCTCGCGCTCGGCCTTCGCCAGGGCAAGGCCGATCCCCACGGCGACGGTCCCCGCGAATGTTGCCGCCAGTGGCGCGACAATGGAGCGATGCCCAGCCTTCCGCCCGCCCCATGGTGGACGGTGCGCCGTGCGGCGAACCGCAAGCCGGCGACGTATCGCTGTCCAATCTGTGGTCATCATCTGCCCGCTCTCAGCGAGCATATGCTGATCGCGCCCGAGGGCGACACGCGCCGCCGCCGCCACGCCCACACCGAGTGCGTGCTCGAGGCGCGCAGCCGCGGTGAGCTGGTGCAGCGCGACGAGTGGCTGGCCACCCAACCGCGACCGCCGTCATTGTGGCGGCGGCTGCTCGGGCATGGGTAGTCCTGCGGCTCCAGTTCTCTCAAAACGCCCCGGCTGAGTCGCAGGTCGAGCGAGACAAGGACGCAGGGAGCGTGGCGTACTACTACGTACGCGAGCGACTGAGGACGCAGTATCGCGAAGCGCCTGCGGCTCAGCCTCCCCAGACGTGAACGTCCTCTGGCTCGACACGGATGATCACGCGCTGTTCGCCGGGCTGACGAAACGGGTATGTGTCCTGGCCGAGATACTTCTTGGCCAGAGAATCGATGTGCTCGTCAGCGCCGTCCTGCGTGCGCTCGGCGACGTGGCCGCGGATCGAGACGTATTCGTAGGGGTTCTCCATGTTCTGCACGGTGAGCGTGACGCGCGGGTCGCGCTCGAGGTTGGCCGGCCAGGCGCGTCCCTCGGCGGTGTTCAGGACTGCTCTTCCGTCCTGCACGTCCACCCATACGGGTGCTGAGTGCACGGAACCGTCGCTGCGGATGGTGGAGACGTTGCAAAAATTCTTGGCCTGCAGCAGCTCCTCGCTGCGGCCCTCGATCGCTGCGCTCATCGGCGTGACCCTTTCTGGCGAGATGGTGGTGTGGACGCACACCACGATAGGGCTTCCGCGCGCGTTGTCCTACTGCCTGCTCAATCCCGTGGTCGAGTTGACGGGCGGGATCGGGTCCAGCGGGGTCAGACGGCCGTTGTTCAGCTGAAACCGCACGTGTGCCTGCCCGCCGCCCGGGCAGCACAGCGGATCGTTGGAGCGGTACAGCGAGTAGGCGAGCGTGACTTCGGTGTCGCTCTGGGAAACGACGCCGACCATTGCGCTCGGCCTGCTGGAGTCGGTGCCGATGTAGTGGCTGTCGACGAAGAAAAACGCCTGTTTGTCGTATCCGTCGTTGGAGTGCGCGCCCGTGCCGATCAGCACGCGTAGGGTCTGGCTCGGGTGGTAGGCGGACGTGTCGCCGGCGGTGTACCCGTGTGCTCGCACCACGGCGACCGCGGCGGGCAGCCCTTCGGCGGTCGTGCCGCCGCCTTTTTCTTGTTCGGCGAACGCCGGCGCGGGAGCGGTCCGTGTGGTCGTGGACGCCGGCGCGCCGGTGGTTGTCGTGTGGGTGGTGGGGTTGGTCGCGGCGGCGGTGCTCGTGGCGGGCTGTGTCGTGGTGTCCGTCGTCTGCGCGATTGTCGGAGAGTTGGCGACCGACACCGTCTTGGTGGCCCCACCGCAACCGCCGAGCATGACGGTCACGGCAGCGGCGAGCGCGATCGGGATCGGAGCATGGGTGAGGATCGGATGTCTCATCGGGCTCTGCATCGTATTCGCCGCGCGGCCGGCGAATCCCCGGTTGGTATGAGCCTTGACAAACTTATTAGCGACTGCTAAGTTCCTGCCCTTGAAGTGCGTATGGTGAGAACAGAGAGAGTCAGGAGCACGGCAATGAGCAAGCAAAAAAACGGCTGGACGCTGGGCATAGTGTCGGTGGCGCTGTTCATGGTGGTGCTCGACAACCTCGTCGTGAGCGTCGCGCTGCCCACGATCCACCGCGATCTGGGCGCTTCGATCCAGTCGTTGGAGTGGACGGTAAACGCCTACGTGCTCGCCTACGCGGTGCTGCTGCTGACCGGCGCGGCGTTGGGAGACCGGTTCGGGCGCAAGCGGATGTTCCTGGCTGGCCTGATGCTGTTCACGGTGGCCTCGGCGGGAGCGGCGCTCGCTCCGACCACTGGCCTGCTGGTCGCCGCGCGCGCGGTGCAGGGCGCGGGTGCGGCGGTGGTGACGCCGCTGACGCTGACCCTGCTGGCGGAGGCCTTTCCGTCCGAGCGACGCGGGATGGCGATCGGCGTGTGGTCGGGCATCAGCGGAATGGCCGTGGCGATCGGCCCGCTCGTGGGCGGCGCGGTCGTGCAGGGCATCTCCTGGCACTGGATCTTCTGGATCAACGTGCCGATCGGGCTGGTCACGGTGCCACTGGCCATGCGCCGGCTGAAGGAGAGCAGAGGTCCGTACGGGACGCTCGACCTCCCTGGCCTTGGGTTCGCTTCGACAGGGGCGTTCGGGGTCGTGTTCGGGCTCGTGCGCGCGCAATCGCTGGGCTGGACCAGCACAACGGTCCTGATATCGCTGATCGGAGGCGTAGCGCTGCTGGCGGCGTTCGTCGTGCGAGAGCGCAGCACGAGCGAGCCGATGCTGCCGATGTCGTTCTTTGCAAAACGGTCATTCGCGGTAACGAACGTGGCCTCGCTTAGCATGTACTTCGGGATGTTCGGGTCGATCTTCTTTCTCAGCCAGTACATGCAGGACGTGCTGCACAACACTCCGCTGCAGGCTGGGCTGAAGCTGCTCGTGTGGACCGGCGCCACGATGGTCGTCGCGCCGCTGGCGGGCGTCTTCTCCGAGCGGCTCGGCAGCAGGCCGTTCATGTTCTCCGGGCTGGCGCTGCAGGCGGGCGCGCTCGGGTGGTTCGCGACGATGGCCTCGACGCACCTGGCCTATTCGCAGATGATCGGCCCGTTCATCATGGCCGGCGCCGGCATGGCGCTCGTGTTCGCCCCCTCGGCCAACGCGGTGCTGTCCTCCGTGCGCACCGATCAGGCGGGGCAGGCCTCGGGCGCGAACAACGCGATCAGGGAGGTCGGGGGCGTGCTCGGCGTGGCGGTGCTCGCGTCGGTGTTCACAGGCGCGGGCTCCTACAGCTCGCCGCAGGAGTTCGTCAACGGCCTGATCCCGGCCGTATGGGTTGGCGTGGCGGTGCTCGGGGCGGGCGCGCTGACCGTGTTGGCACTGCCGTTCAACGTGGCGCGGTCGACAGTCGAGAGCTCGGAGGCGCTCTCAGCGACCGGCGTCGAGGGCGCGGTGGCGCTTGCCGGAGAGGGTCACCGCGCCGTGATCGTGGGGGAGGCGGCGTGAACGCCAAGCGCCCACCGGAGCCGGATGCCGGCGCGGATGCGATCAAGACGCCCGTCGATGACCCCCCGCGCGAGCCCGTGCGCCGACGGGTTCCCGCGGCAGAGCGCCGCGAGGAGCTGATCTCCGCAGCCGTGCACGAGTTCGCCAAAGGCGGGCTGCACGGAACGGCGGTCGAGCGGATCGCGCGGCGTGTGGGCGTGGCGCAGCCGTACGTGTTCAGCCTGTTCCCGAACAAGCGCGAGCTGTTCCTCGCCGCCCTGGGGCGAAGCTTCGAGCGCATTGCCGACACGTTCAGAAGCGCCGCGGCCGACTATCGCGAGGGACGGGCGCCGGCGGAGTGCGAGGATGCGCTGCAGGCGATGGGGCGGGCGTATCGGGAGTTGCTCGAGTCAGACCGCGACTATCTGATGCTCCAGCATCAGTCCTATGCCGCCTGTGACGACGAGATCGTGTGTGCGCGCGTAAGGCACCGTTACGCCCAGCTGGTCGACCTGGCGCGCGAGCTGTCCGGCGCGGAGCCCGAGCGGCTGGACGAGTTCTTCATGCGCGGTATGGCGCTGAACGTCGCAGCGGCGCTGGGGGTGGAGGAACTGTCGGTCGAATGTCCGTGGGTCGCAGCCGAGCGCGAGCTGGCGCTGACGGCCGCAGCAGCGGATGCGCCTGGCTGAGATCGCACCGAGCTGGAATCGCTCTCGGTTGAGATCGTTTCTTCGCTTTGCGATCGCGCCGGGGACCGAACAGCGCCGCGATAACGGGTAGGATCGATTGGCGATGTCTCAGCAGGCGCCAGGATCGCCGGAGCACAAGCGCAGCCGCCGCGAGGTGGCTCGGACGGCGGGGCTCGTGACGCTGGCGGTTGTGATCACACTGTTCGCGGTGCTGAACCTGGAATCGGTGAAGGTCAACTGGATCTTCGGCACGGGCGAAGCTCCGCTGATCATCGTGATCGTGGTCTCGGTGCTGTTCGGAATCGTGCTGACGTACCTCGTCGACCGCCGCACGAGCAAGCGGCGCTGACCGCAGCCCAGTCCCGCAGCGCGCGAGTAGGCGTGGCGCGACCGGTCGCGCCACCTGGCGAGTGTCCTCGGCCGGCCTCGTGCTCAGGCGGCGAGTGCCGCGTTGTCCTCGATCACGACCTCCGCGGCGGCGTCCGCGCCGATGAAGGGCGCAAGCACCACGTAGGCCAGATAGTCGGACAGGGCGGGCAGCAGGTGGATCTGACCACTGGCGACCTGGCAGCGGATCGCATGCCAGATCGCGCCGGCCACCCCTTCGACCGCGAGCGCGTTGCGAGCCTTCTCGGGCGCGTTCTCTGTGAGCAGCCTGGCGATGGCGTGCGCAAGCTCACAGTCGCGCGCGAGCCCCTCCGGGCAGGCGCTGGGCGCCTCGGAGGCGATGATCTGAGCATAGAGGGGGCGGGCCGCAAGCAGGCTGAGAAGCTCGCCGATGACGCGGCGAACCGCGAGGGGCCAGTCGCCGGAGACGAGGTCGGGGTTGGCGGCGACCCGCAACAGCTCGTCGCTGAGCTCGTCGAACGCAGCCAGGAAGCACTCCTCCTTGGAGGCGAACAGATCGAAGAAAGCCTCGATCGGAACGCCGGCCTCCTCGGCGATCTGAGGCGCGCTCAGCTCGTGATAGTCATCGACCACGGCGAGGTTGAGCACGCTCGACCGCAGTCGCTCGCGAAGCTCCTCGTCGGAATCGTTCGGTCCGACGGCGCGGACGCCGGCCGGCGTCCATTTGCCCAGGGCCGAGTCGGTGTCCTGGCAGTGCTCGCTCGGACGCAGCACACGCCGCGTATGCCCGCCGGCCACCGAGCTGGCGCGGGCACGCTCTGCCAGGCGCTCGGACAGGCGGCCGATGGTGGGGGTATGGAAGAGCAGCATCCAGCGCACGATCTCCTCGCTCAGCGCGGGGATCTCCTCGGGGTGTCCCGCGCGCAGGCGCACCGAGGTCGCCTCGTGCATGCCCCCGACGATTCCTCTGACGATCGGAGCCGGCAGCGGTCCGGCTTCGGGGGCATGCGCGAAGCTGCTGGAGAGCATCTGCTCGAAGGTGCTCGTCGCCCGGCGCAGGCGTGCCAGTCCCGCCGCTCCCGCCGTCTGGGCTTGGACGATCGCCAGCCCGGCGCCCTTGACATTGGAGTCGATCTCGTCCGTGAATCCTCCGACTGCCGCTCGGATCCGCTGCTCCAGGTCGCCGCCGCTCGAGCGGTATGCCTCGTTGACGCGCTTGACGCCACGCGCGGCGATCAGGTCGAACGTCGCCAGGAAGCACTCCTCCTTGTTGGCGAACTGCTCGTAGAAGGCTCGCCGTGAGACTCCCGCAAGCCCGATGATCTGCTTGACGCTGGTGCCCCCATAGCCGTCCGTGGCGACCGCCTCGACCATCGCTCCGTGCATGCGCAGGCGCTGATGGCGAGCGACCTCCTTGGGACCGAGATGATGGGGCCCTCTCGGCAGACGCTGGTACAGGGGCGCGATTGATCTCGTGTCCAACCCCACACTGTCGCGCTCGGACATCTCTTCTACCTCCCCGAAACGATCTACATGTCCAGACACCTGTCAATAAATCTGGCATCCAAGATTATTCCATGTCAGCGATTTATTGTCTACAGAGAAGCGCGCGGGGAGCCTGTCTAGCCTCTGGGATCGATCTACTGGGTCGCCGATTTCCCTGCTGATCAAGGGTTTTCAGGGGTTCGTACGAGTTTGAGGGTCGCCCCGAGGAAGCGTTCGCGCCGATGGGGTCGCGGCGCCATGGTTCCCCTCGGGAGCTTCGACCGGTAGGTGCAGGCGCTCCCCCGACAGGAGCGCCGAGGGCGACTCCTCGTCGGCTCTCAGTGCTTCGCCAGGACTTTCAGCGCGAGCATCGCCAGCCCCATCGCGATGCCGATGGCGCCTTCGAGCACGAGCTCGCCCGGTGTCGATCGCGAGCGCAGTCCCGCAAGCAGCTCGAACACGATCAGGCATACGACGGAGGCCCACACCGCCGCGGAAATGCCCGTGGTCTGAGGCGCGCCCGCTGCCCAGGCGATCAGCAGCGTGAGCAGCGGAATCGTGGCGCCGCGCACGATCGCCCAGTCATGCGCGAGCGCTCGTGCGAGCCCACCGGCGGTGAGATGCTCATGATGGGAGAGGCGGCGCCCAAGGACACTGGCATAGGAGCGGGCGAGCCAGTAGATCCCCAGCGCGATCACCGCCGAGGCGACTGTTTCGGGATAGTCGTCGTGCAGCCCGCTCTCGGCCGCGAGCAGCGCCCCGATCATGATCACTCCATAGACGACCCCAGCAGGGTTCTCATCAGGCACGATCCAGCTTGCGGCGCGCCGCATCCACCTGCGCAAGCCCACAGACCGCGAGGGTCGTCGTCGTCGTCGTCGTCGTCGAGGAGCGGGGGAGGGGGTGATGGCGCTGATTATCCCCGGCGCGACGGATCACACTGGACGGCGCCATCGGTGCATGGCTGCGCGCAGCGATCGATGCCGTCTGAGACGAAGACGGCGCGCGGACGCACCCGGATGGCCGGCGTCGTTGGGAATTCATCTGGACAGGTGGTCTGACTCGGAGTAGGCTCGCCAGACCCCGCTACGAAAGGATGGAACATGGCTGGTGATGAGCTGTTCATCGGTTGGGGCCCCGTCGTCAGAGGCCGCGAGCAGAAAGCGCTGCAGGTATTTCAGGAGACCATCGAATTTCACGGCAAGCTGCAGCAGGACGGCAAGATCGATGGTTTCGACGCCCATCTGGTCGCCCCGCACGGAGGGGATCTCGCGGGCTTCATCGTGCTCCATGGCGAGCGCGGCAAGCTCGACGAGGTCCGCAACTCCGAGGACTTCGAGCTGCTGATCACCCGAGCAGCGACGATCGTCGACCAGGTCGGCGTGCTGAACGCGTTCTCGGGCGACGCGCTCGGGCAGGCGATGGCAAGATTCCAGGCGGCTTCGCAGGAGCTGGCCGGATAGGCGGCGAGGCGTGAGGACCCGATGGGACCGGGTAGTAACCGGTTGCAGAGCAGGCATCGGACTCGAACCGATGACCCCAGCCTTTTGCCATGGGGGGAGCGGGCTCCCCCCATGGGCCTCCCACGGTCGAATCGCGGCCCCTGACACCGCCACAAAACGCCCCCAGGACTGGCGGACACCCATGGTCATTTCGTGCTCGGAGCACACCTGGAGCCGCCCGGATCACGGTAGGATTCGCGGTCCGCGCCGACGTAGCTCAGCTGGTAGAGCACCTCCATGGTAAGGAGGGGGTCTCGGGTTCGAGTCCCGACGTCGGCTTGGCTGGAACGCTCCCGTCGGGTCGCCCATATTCATCCGAGCAGAAGTCAAGGTCGTCCCGCGCGGCGCGTGGGCGTGCGCCACGGCAGCGCCGAGGTGCTCGCACGTCTCGGGCGCGGCGAGGACGTTGACGCCAGCGAGTACACCTACCGCACCTCGACTCAGATCGAGACCGCCGTTCCCCGGCTCGACTGGCTGAACAAAGGCGTGTTCATCAGCGTCGGCGCTCGCCAGGCCGCTGGTGTGACCTACGAGACCTACCTCGTCGAATGAACCCGCCGCCCGAGCACAACGATGGGAAGGTCGCAATCATCACCGGTGCCTCGCAGGGAATCGGCGCGGGCCTCACGAAGGCATACCGTGAGCACGGGTATGCCGTGATCGCGACCGCTCGATCGATCGGGCCGTCAGAGGACTCCGGCATCGTTGCCGTCGAGGGCGACATCGCCGACCCTGATACCGCGCAGCGTGTCGTGGGGGAGGCGGTCGAGCGCTTTGGGCGGATCGACACGTTGATCAACAACGCCGGGATCTACATCGGCAAGCCCTTCACGGAGTACACCCTCGCGGACTTCAACGCCCTGGTCGCCGTCAACCTGGCGGGCTTCTTTCACATGACAACGAGCACGATCAAACACATGCTCGACCAGGGTCATGGGCACGTGGTCAATGTTTCGACAACGCTCGTCGAGCAGGCGGATAGCGGTCGACCAGCCGCTCTGCCAGTCCTGACCAAGGGGGGGCTGGTTGCGGTCACCAAATCGCTTGCGATCGAGTATGCCTCCCGTGGTCTACGGGTAAATGCCGTCTCTCTGGGCGTGATCAAAACGCCGATTCACGACGAGAGCTCCTACGCGGGGATGGGCGCGTTGCACCCTGTCGGTCGGGTTGGCGAGATCGAGGATGTGGTCGGTGGAGTCATCTATCTCGAGTCGGCGCCTTTCGTGACCGGAGAGGTCTTGCACATCGACGGCGGCCAGAGCGCCGGATACTGACCATGGGGCTGTCGTCGCGGAGCGGTGGAGCCTATTCAAGCAAGGGAGGTCATTATGAGCAACATCGATGAGGAGATGGTGTTGGCCCACTTCATCGTTTCCGATGATGTCGAGCGTTCCCGTCGTTTTTACACTGAGGTACTGGGCGGCAAGACGGTCATCTCCGGCGAGGCGGGTGACGAGGTGACGTACGTCGCGCTGGCCAACACCTGGATCATCATCAACGTCGGCGGTGCTCCGACCGACGACAAGCCGACCGTCACGCTGCAGACACAGCCCGACCCAGATCGGGTGAGCAGCTTCCTCAACATCCGGGTTGCGGACATCCAGGCTGTGTACGCCGAGTGGAGCGCGCGTGGCGCCCAATTCCTGACACCGCCCAAGCAGCACGAGACCGAGATTCGCTGCTACATCCGCGATCCCGACGGCTACCTGATCGAGGTGGGTCAAACGACGCTGGCCAGAGGTTGGCGTCCACCGTCTTGATCACCCGTGTGGGCACGCAGGCTGGGGTGGCCTGGCGTACAGCCACAGAAGGCGGCCACTTGCAGGCCGCTTGCAGTCGCGCCTAGGATGTCGAGACTATCCCGTGCAAGACGACTGTTTCTGAGGAGGGTCCATGCCAGGACTGAAACGAGAGGCCACGATCAGATGGCTGGGCCATCCTCCGGATAGCGCACCGCGACTGATTGTGGGTAGCCATTCGATGGCGCCATTGTTGTCGCTCAATGTGGATCCCGAGATGACGGATCCGCTGGCGACATTGCCGGGCGAGCTGCTCGCCGGGGCGATTGGCAGCGTCTTCACTTGGCTTGTCGCAGAGCAGCTCGTCAAGGAAGGAACCCAGGCTCGCGAGCTCGTCAGCTACGTAACGCTGACACTCTCAGGTGAGGCCGACGATGCCACAGACGTGGTGCTGAGCGGGATTACCTGCCAAATGTCGGGACGCGTAGCAGACGTTCAGGAGGCGCATCTGGAGGTGGTGGCGCAAACGGCGATGACCCAGTGCATAGAGAGGCTGGGCATGCGCACCGAGGGCATCGGTGTCATGGTCGAGACTTCGCTCGAGGGGAGTTAGTCAAAGGCCGGCCGAGCCGTGGGACTGCAGCGCGCTGGGCTGGCGCGCCGCCGCAATGCGCTCAGCCGACGCCTTCGAGCAGCTCCCCTGCGGAGCCGAGATCCAGACCGCGTGCGAGGATCACGATCGTCTCCAGGCGCGGCGAGCGCTTGCAGCGCTCGAGCAGGCTGATCTCGGTGCGGTGCAGATCGCAGATCTCGGCCAGCGCCTCCTGCGACAGACCCATCCGTTCGCGATGGTGGCGCAGGTTCTCGGCGAACTGCTGCCGCACGGACTCCACTGGTCTCACGCCTCGCACTCTTGCTTCCCGCAGACGGAAGGTCTACAGACAAGCGATACCCGGACAAAACACCGCCGGACATTTGTCTTCCAGCGCTTGCGCTGCGCGCTGAGCGGGCGTCGCGCCGTGAGACATTCCGCGTCCGTCCGGTCCGCAAGAGATAGAAACACTTCTTCATTTTACCGACCACCAAGCTGAGTGGGCTCGGATGGTCCCGGACCCCATCTCTATGGTTCTCATAGGAGGCGCCAGGACACGTTCGTCGCGGTGCCCGCGCTCATGGGTTCAGCTGGCGATCGCCGCCACGTCCTCACCCGGCGTCACGGTCGTGACCGGCAGGCCCATGCCCGCCACCTTGCTTGGCAGGTCGAGCCGCAGCCAGCGCGACACTTTTGCCGACAGCGTCGACACGATCACCTCGTCGAACCCATGCAGGTTGATCGCGTCATGCACCGCCGCCACAGGGTCGGCGTCGCCGAGGAGGCCTTCGACGGGTGCGCCCGCCGCCTGTTGCAGCAGTGGCAGCGCGCGATCGAGCACCGACTGGGCCTCGCTCGCGGCCTGGTCCTCGGGATCGACGACCTTGTGCAGGCCGTGAGTCGCGTTTGGCACGAGCAATGTAAACGCGCACCTCCCGCGTTGCGCCCGCTCGCGTACGGCGTCGAGCAGTGGTTGCGTGGCCGCCGTCTTGTGGGCGACGATCAGCACACGACTGATGGATGCGGAGGACTCCATGACGGGAACTCCTTTCTGGGTATGACTTGTTGCTACCCAGATGATCCCACCGCGAGACGTCGCGCGCCAGGGGTGCGGTGAAAGTTCTGTCAGGCCCAGCGCGCAGCGCCGCGGGTCGAGCCCCGGATCATCGCCGCTTGGGTGACGAGCGCTACCGCAGTGGCGAGGGCAAACGCGCTGGCCACGCCCAGGGTGGGCAGGGAGACGGCCAACGCAAAGCAGAACAACGCGAACGCACCAAAACCAGTGAGCATCCCGCGCAGCAGCAGCACGGTCGCCGGAGCGCCACGCTGCGCGTGGGTGAACGTCGCAAGCACCGTCGTGATCACCGGGAACGGGGCCAGCAGGCCGCTCAGTTGTGGCCCCAGCCAGCCCGATACCGCCGTCAGCACCAGCACCAGCGCGAGTGCGCAGGCGGCACGCAAAGGCAGATCCCACGCCGGCGTGGGCACGGGTGAGGGTGTCTCCGCGTCAGAGCGTGGGAGCAGCATGAGGCCGACCACGAACCCCGCACCCGCAAGCACGAGCGCCAGACCGGCGGGTATCACGACCATGCTGAACAGCAGCGTCCCGAGCGCGAATGCGAGCAACCCCGCGAGCATGCAAGCCAACCACCCCATCCGTCCGGCGAGGCGTCCGTAGACGACGATGAACCCTGTCAGCGACACGAGTCCCAGCAGCGTCCCCGATGCCGCGTGCGCCGCAAACCCCCGTCCATGGGCGAGCGCGTACACGAGCAAGATCGGTCCCGCCACCACTGGCAGTCCGCCGACGAGCCCGCCCACTCGTGGTCCGAACCGCCGCACGGACAATGACGCGCCCACGACGAACGTCGGGGCCAGCAGCGCCTTGATGGCAAGCAGACTCATGCTGTGGAGGATGACCTATGACGCGTGTGACCGAGACGATCGCGCACATCGGCTGATGGCGGGGGCAGGATTCGAACCTGCGTAGGCTGAGCCAACCGGTTTACAGCCGGTCTCCTTTAACCACTCGGACACCCCGCCGGGCGGCCGTCAGTTTAGGGCTTATTCCCGTCCGGCCCTGGAGTCCTCTTGCAGACAGGCTCGGGTGTGGTCCCTACGACGCCTCGCGCAGCTGCTGTGCGTCGGGCAGCGTTTGCAGCTTCTTCAGCGTCCGGTTCTCGATCTGCCTGACCCGCTCGCGGGTGATGTTGAACGCGCGGCCGACCTCCTCCAGCGTGCGCTGGCGCCCGCCGGTGATGCCATAGCGCATCTCGATCACCTCGCGCTCGCGCCGTGGCAGCGCGGACAGGACACGCACGACATTCTCGCGACGCAACGCTTCGGAGGCGATCTCGAATGGCGACTCGGCTGCGTCGTCCTCGACGAAGTCGGCCAGCGCCGAGTCTTCCTCCTCGCCGACGGGCTTCTCCAGCGAGACCGGCTGCTGGGCCATGCGCATCACCTCGCGCACTTCTTTGGTCGAGCACTCCAACTCCGCGGCGATCTCGGCGTTGGTCGGTTCGCGCCCCAGCCGCTGGATCAGCATGCGCTCGGCGTGGATCACCTTGTTCAGCCGCTCGACCATGTGCACGGGGATCCTGATCGTTCGGCCCTTGTCTGCGATCGCCCGCGTCACCGCCTGCCTGATCCACCAGGTCGCGTACGTCGAGAACTTGTAGCCCTTGCGATAGTCGAACTTCTCGACCGCCCTGATCAGCCCGAGCGATCCCTCCTGGATCAGATCCAGGAAGGTTAATCCTCGTCCGACGTACCCCTTTGCGATCGATACGACAAGCCGCAGGTTCGCCTCGACCATGTGCTGCTTGGCCGCGACATCGCCTCGCTCGATTCGCTTGGCCAGGCACACCTCCTCTTCGGCACTCAACAGCGGCACTCGCCCAATCGAGCGCAGGTACAGTCGCAGCGAGTCCAGGCTCGGCTCGACACCCAGCTCGACGTCGGCCTTACGTAGCGCGTCGATACGAGTCTTGGCGGCCCGGGACCGGGTGAGCGACTCGGCCTCATTCGTCTCGCCCACGCTCGCACGCAGCTGGTCGCTCGGCGTGGCGCCAAGCGCACCGTTGTGCGCTGTGCTCGGGCCAGCGTCATGCTCGTCGTCGGACAGGCTTGGCTCGGGCTCGCCCTGAGCAAGCACGTCGATGCCGTGCTCCTCCAGGTAGCTGAGCAGATCCTGTGTCTGATCCTGCGTCAGCTCCGCCTCTTCCAGCGCAGACACGACCGTCTCGTAGGCGAGGAACCCCCGTTCCTGGCCTTCCGCTATCAGGCCCTGCAGCTCCTCGATCTCGACCACTGCCGTACTGTCCGCGACGATCAAGACCTCGACATTATCGCTCAACTCTGGACCCCCAGGATCCAAACGGCTTCCCCGTCGGAGCCATACCTCTCGCTCCGACCTCCCCTGACCTGACCTGCGTCTAGCCTCCTCCGTGATCGCTTGCCATTCGTCTGGTGCTCTGTCGTGATGACTGACTTTTACCGTCTCTGCTCTGCGTGCTTCCCGACGCTGGTCGAGCCTTCAGTCCCCGATCGAACCGGGGTTGACTCGATGAGCTTAGTGCGAAGTGATACCAGAATCCGCCGCCGTCCACGCTGGTTGGCGTCGGGCGATCCCGCTCGCTTGGTCGTGGCGCCAACGGTCGCTAGGCTTGGTCGAGGTGCAGGCGACCCGCCAGAACCATTTGCTGTCTCCGACGCATGCCTTTGGCGAGGACGTCCAGGCTCGCGCGCCCTCCGTCCCGATCGGCCTTTCGCGTGTCGGGGTCACGGGCGTAGAGAAGGTCGTGCGCATCCGCGACGAGCTGTTCTTCGCGCGCCTGGAGTGCTTTGTGGATCTCAGCTCAGATCAGAAGGGCGCGCACATGTCCCGGTTCGAGGAGGTCGTCAACGAGGCGATCGGCGAGGTTGTCCTCAGCGAGTCGCCGTTTCGGGCGGAGACGCTCGCCCAGCACATCGCCGAGCTCGTGCGTGCCCGTCAGGACGCTCACCGCGCGGAAGTCACGATCGCTGCTCGCTATCCCGAGCACAAGCCCGCGCCCGTCTCGGGCGTCGCCACGCAGGAGATCTACACGCTTCTCGGTCGCGCCGTCGCGTTCGAGCACGGCACGCGCCGCGTCGTCGGCGTGTCGGCCACGGGCATGACCGCATGCCCGTGCGCGCAGGAGCTGGTCGCAGCCCGCGCGCGTGAGCGCCTGCTCGCCGATGGGTTCTCGGCCGATCAGATCGAGCGCATTCTCGCCCGGGTCCCGATCGCAACCCACAACCAGCGTGGGCTTGGCACGCTGCACATCGGCTGCATCGAGGAGTGCGTCGCCGAGATCGACGCCTCAGCGCTGCTGGAGATCGTCGAGGCGAGCATGTCCTCGGAGATCTACGAGCTGATGAAGCGCTCCGACGAGGTCGCCGTGGTCGAAAAGGCGCACGCCCGCCCGCGCTTTGTCGAGGACTGCGTACGCGAGATGGTCGCCCAGGTCGTCGCACGCTTCCCCGAGCTGGACGGCTCGAGCTTCATCTCCGCCCGCCAGGAGAACCTCGAGACGATCCACCAGCACAACGTCCTGGCCGAGCGTCACGGGCTGCTGTCGGAGCTGCGCGGCGAGATCGACACCGCCACGCTGTCGCATCGTCATACGACGCTCGACGAGTGGCTGGTCGCGGGCGCCGCCGCGAGCGCGCCTCGCGCCGGCGCATCTGCTCCTCAGCCGCGCGCCTGAGCATGCGCTAGGCGCCGGCGCAGCCCGAAGAAGTAGTCCAGCCCGGACACCACCGTCACGAGCACCGTCGCATACAGCAGCACCGACACCCACAGCGGCTGTCCGGGTACGGCGATCAGGGCGAGGATCAGCGCGATCTGCATGCATGTCTTCAGCTTGCCCAGCATGCTCGCCTCCATCACCACTCCCGCCTGCGTAGCGCCGAGGCGCAGCACGGTGACCGCCAGCTCGCGCGTGATGATCACCATCGCCACCCACGCTTCCACGCGGTTCAGCGACACCAGCGCGATCAGCGCCGCGATGATCAGCAGCTTGTCGGCGAGCGGGTCCATCAGCTTGCCGAACGTCGTCACCGTCTGGCGCGAGCGCGCCAGATAGCCGTCGACGAAATCCGTCAGCGAGGCCAGCGCGAACACGATCGCTGCGAGCACATCCCCCTCCGGGGTGTTCCCCAGCAGGGCGACCACAAGCACCGGCACCAGCATGATGCGCAGCACCGTCAGCATGTTGGGGAGGTTCAGTGGAAACACCGTGGGTTCGCGCCAGAATAGATGGTGGGTTGAGGGGGCCGGGCCGTGGATGGCAGACGTCGCACACGAGCGCAGGCGTGCTGGTGGCACGTCGAGCATCGTGGGTGGCGTATGACGCCGCGGAACGGCGGCCTCAATCCCGGCAGATATTCCGGCGTGGACCCTATGGTTGCCATTATGTCTGTGCGGCCTCGATCGGGCCTCCCGGAATCCATCCTCGATGACAGGAGATGACCATGAACACGCGCACGCTCGGACCGAACGGCCCCGAGGTCTCCGCGATCGGCCTCGGTTGCATGGGGATGTCGGCCTTCTACGGGACCGCCGACGAGTCCGAGGCACGGGCCACGATCGAGCGGGCGCTGGACCTCGGCTGCAACTTCCTGGACACCTCCGACATGTACGGTCCGCACACCAACGAGCGGCTCGTCGGCGACGCGATCGCCCCGCGCCGCGACGAGGTGTTCCTCGCGACCAAGTTCGGGATCAAGCTCATCCGTGACGACGACCTGCTTCGCCGCGAGATCAACGGCAGCCCCGAGTACGTGCGCGCGGCCTGCGACGCGTCACTGCAGCGTCTGGGCGTCGAGCACATCGACCTGTACTACCAGCACCGCGTCGACCCCGGCACGCCGATCGAGGACACGGTCGGGGCGATGGCCGAGCTCGTCACTGCCGGCAAGGTCCGTCACCTCGGCCTGTCCGAGGCGAGCGCCGCCACGATCCGTCGCGCTCACGCCGTACACCCGATCACGGCCGTTCAATCTGAGTACTCACTGTGGACTCGCGACGTCGAGGCCGAGATCCTGCCGACGCTGCGAGAGCTGGGGATCGCGCTCGTCGCCTATTCGCCGCTCGGTCGTGGCTTCCTGTCCGGTCGCTTCACCTCGCCTGACGAGCTCGAGGAGAACGACTACCGCCGCTACGGACCGCGCTTTACCGGCGACAATCTAGCCCATAACCTCACCCTCGCCGAGCGCGTCCGCGAGCTGGCAAGCGAGCGTGGCATCACCCCTGGCCAGCTCGCGCTCGCGTGGGTGCTGCACCGCTGGGAGCACATCGTCCCGATCCCCGGCACCAAGCGGGTCGCCTACCTGGAGGAGAACCTCGCCGCCGCCGACATACAGCTGAGCGAGGAGGAGGCGCAGCTGATCGCCGAGTCGGTCCCGGCGGCGGCCGGCGATCGTTATGACCCGTTCGGGATGGCCTCGGTCAACCTCTGAGCTGTACTGGTCGGCGCATGCGCCGAGATGAGCGGTGTGCTGCGTCCGAGCGGGACGGTGTCGCATGCTCGTAAAAGCTGATGTTGTACTGGTCGACGCATGCGCGAGATGAGCTATGCCACGTCCGAGCGGGACGGTCTTTCGCATGCTTGTAAAAGCTGATGTTGTACTGGTCGGCGCATGCGCCGACCAGCGGGGCCGCGCATGCGCGGCCCCGGGGAGGAGCCGCATGCGGCTCCTCCGGCCAGGCCGCATGCGGCCTGGCCCTTAACAGCTTGCGACGTGCCCGAGCGTCTGCGCCGGTCAGTAGCCGACCGAGTAGAAGCTGATCCGCTTGCAGCCGTTGAGCTTGTAGTGGGGCAGCGCGTGGTGGCTGGTGTATACGACGATGCGCGGGTTTTCGCAGTGGATGATCCCCGAGTCCTCGTGCGCGTGCACGACCGTCCTCGGGTTGGTGCCAGTCCATACGTAGTTGTACGTGTCGTTGGCGTATATGTAGTTCGCGCCGTTTCCCGCGTGTATCACAGCGGTCTGCCGGCTCGGCCAGCCCGACGGGTGGTAGTCGCCCCAGATCACATCCCCCGCCTGGCCGCCGTAGATCGTGTCGTCGCCGTATCCGCCCAGCAGGTAGTTGTGCCTGCCTGGCCTCCCGACGAGCGTGTGGTGCAGCCCCGCCGGCCCCCTGTCCATCTCCAGGTGCTGATCTGCCGGCCAGCCCGCGTGGCTGGTCATCGCCGTCACGGGCGCCGTCATGAGCAACGCGGCTACGAGCAGCGCTGCAACCAGCAGCGCTGCAACCAGGGCCGGGACGATGTGGCGTTGAGCGATAGGGTGGGGGCCGATGCCGCTGATACCGATGGTTATAGAGCGCACGGCGCGAGGCGAGCGCGAGTTCGACATATATTCGAGGCTGCTCAACGAGCGCATCATCTTCCTGGGCACTCCGATCGACGACCAGGTCGCCAACCTCGTCGTCGCTCAGCTGCTTCACCTCGAGTCCCAGGACCCCGACAAGGACATCTCGATCTACATCAACTCGCCCGGAGGCTCGGTCTACTCGGGCCTGGCGATCTACGACACGATGCGGTTCGTCCGGCCCGACATCGCGACGATGTGCGTCGGCGTGGCGATGTCGATGGGCTCGCTCCTGCTGGCCGGGGGAACGGCCGGCAAGCGCGCAGCGCTGCCCAACAGCCGCATCCTCATCCACCAGCCCTCGGCTGGGTTTGAAGGCCAGTCGACCGACATCGAGATCCACGCCCGCGAGATCCTCGCCGTCCGGGGTCGTCTCGACGAGATCTACGCCGAGCACACCGGCCGCCCCTATGAGCAGGTCCGCGAGGACATGGAGCGAGACCGCTTCTTCACGGCCGAGCAGGCGCAGGAGTACGGCTTGATCGACCGGGTCCTCGAGAGCCACTAGACGGCCGGGAGGCGGCGCGATGCTGTGTCCTCGGTCGCTCGAGTGCGAAGCACGCCACGCTCCCTGCATCCTTACCGATCGGAGATCGACGGGATCTCCGATCGGCCAGCATGCCTCCCGGCCGTCTAGGAGCGCAGATCCGCACCAACTATTCTCGCCGGCGCGATGTCTCGGTTGAGCAACCTGGAGCGCGCCGCACTGGCGTTGATCGTGCTGCTGACGGCGCTCGCGGGCGTCGCCAACTACGGCGCCTGGTCGCCCGTCCCGCGGTTCGCGCTGGCCACGCTCGCGCTCGCCGGCCTGGCCTGGGTCGTGTCGTTCGCGACCGAGCAGCTCGGCGAACGCTTCGGCCCCGGCGTCACCGGCATGCTGCAGTCCACGCTCGGCAACCTGCCCGAGCTGTTCGTCGTCATATTCGCCCTGAAAGCCGGCGAGCTCGTCGTCGCGCAGACGGCGATCGTCGGGTCGATCCTGGCCAACGCACTGCTCGTGCTGGGCCTGGTGATCGTGATCGGGGCGCGCCGATCCCCGGACGGGATCATGCGCTTCTCTCCACGCCTGCCCCGCGACACGGCCACGCTGCTGCAGGTCACCGTGTTCATCATCGTCCTGCTCGGCCTGTCGCTCGCCGCGCACGATCCAGCCAGTCATCACGTCAAGACGATCTCCGCGATCGGCGCCGTCTGCCTGCTGGTCGTCTACCTCGCCTGGGTCGTTCCCTACCTGCGCTCGGACTCGGCTCCGCAGGGGCAGGACCCCGACGGATCGGCCGACCGGTTAGAGGGTGCGAAGCTGGGGGGCGCACGGCCGGCCGACGCCCAGCCGTCGCGGCTTCCCGATCACGTCGGTCCCCGGCTCTCGCTCGGTCTGACACTGACGCTGCTGCTCCTCGCCGGAGGCGCCTCGGCGTTCGTGTCCGACTGGTTCGTCAACGCTCTCGCTCCTGCGATCGCCGTGCTGAACATCTCCCAGGCGTTTGCGGGCCTCGTGATCGTCGCGATCGCCGGCAACGCCGTCGAGAACGTTGCCGGCCTGGTGCTCGCCTACAAGCGCCGCTCGGACCTGGCGATCTCGGTGGTCAAGAACTCCGTCGCCCAGATCGCCGCGTTCCTGTTCCCGCTGCTCGTGCTCGTCTCGTTCGCGCTGTCCACCCAGCTGACGTTCGCCCTCGCCCCTGTCTACATCGGCGCGCTTGCCCTGACCGCGCTGACGCTCTCCCAGGTGACCGGCGACGGCGAGGCCGCCGAGTTCGAGGGCTGGGCGCTGGTTGCGCTGTATGTGATCTTGGCGACGTTCACGCTGTATGAGTGATCGACCCCCGCAGTGCCCCGGACCCGACGTGATCGACGGGCTCCGTTTCCGTCTCATCGCCCCCGCCGCGAAAGCGCGCTAGACTGCCGGATACCTCGCGCCTGGGCGGGGTTTTTGTTCGCCTGGGCCGGTGTCCACACACGATCGCGCAGGAGCAACTCGCACATGGCCCGTGGAGACGTTCGCATCGCTATCACCCTCGCATGCGAGGAGTGCAAGCATCGCAACTACCAGACGAACAAGAGCAAGCGCAACAACCCCGACCGGGTTGCGCTGCGCAAGTACTGTCGCTGGTGCCGTCGCCACACCAGCCATCGGGAGACTCGCTAGCTAGCGCGGGAGCGCTGTGCTGTGGCCCGTGATCGCAAACGCGCAAAGCAACGTCGCGCCCGCCGCTCGTCCACCGATCGGAGATCGGCCGGCGCCCCGGCCGCGTCCCCCGGCGGGTCCGCCGATGGGCAGTCGTCCGGCCGACCGGACGCCGGATCATCGAGCGGTACCGGGCGCGTCGAGCGTTCCGATCTCCCCGGCGCGCTCGAGCACGCGGGTGATGTCGACGAGTTCGACGCCGCGCTCATCGCCGGCGCCGGCGGAGTCGCTGCTACGCCAGAGACGCTGCCCGAGCCCGACTCGTTCTCCGAGGCCGACACGGACACGCTGTCCGAGGCCGAGATCGAGGCTGAGGCTGAGGCCGAGGGAGATCTCAGCGAGGACGAACTGCAGGAACCGGCGCAGCCATCGGGGCCCGGGGGCGGTGGCGATGGAGGTGGAGCTGGCGACGTCAGTCCCGAGCAGGCCTCCGGCGCGCCCCTGCGCAAGGGCGGCAATCGCGCGATCGGCTTTCTGCGCGCCAGCTGGGCCGAGCTGCAGCGGGTCCAGTGGCCCGACCGTCGCCATGTCTTTCAGGCCACGGCGGTCGTTCTGGGCTTCGTCGCCGTCGCCGGCGCCTACCTCGGCCTGGCCGACTACATCGCCAAGGAAATCGTCGAATTCATCCTCTGAGCGCGCCATCGATCACGCGCGCTCCTCACGAGTTAGGAACTAGAGAGCAAGAATGTTTCGCTGGTACGTCGTCAACACCTACTCCGGCCACGAGAACAAGGTCAAGCAGAACCTCGAGCACCGAGTCGTCTCGCTCGGCCAGCAGCGCGCCGTGCGCAACGTGGTCGTCCCGACCGAGTCCGTCTCGGAGATGAAGGACAACCAAAAGGTCACCGTCGAGAAGCGCACGATGCCCGGGTACGTGCTCGTCAACATGGAGCTCAACGAGGACTCCTGGGGCGTCGTCAAGGGCACCCCCGGCGTCACCGGGTTCGTTGGCGCCTCCCAGGAGCCTGTCCCGTTGACGCAGACCGAGGTCGACCGGCTGCTGCACAAGGAGGTCGCTACCGCGCCTCGCACGCGCGCCCAGTTCACGATCGGCGAGTCGGTCAAAGTCGTCTCGGGACCGCTGTCGGACTTCTCCGGGGAGATCTCCGAGATCAACGAGGACGCCGCCAAGCTCAAGGTCCTGGTATCAATCTTCGGCCGCGAGACACCGGTCGAGGTAGGTTTCGACCAAGTCAAAAAGCTCTGAGCCGGCCGATGACCTGCGCGATGCGGCGTCCTCAGTCGCTCGCGTGCTGGCCGATCGGAGATCGCATCTGATCTACGATCGGTACGCCACGCTCCCTGCGTCCTTGCCTCGCTTGATCCTCGACCGGCTCAGAAGGCAAGCTCCCCACCAAGATAAGCTGAGAAATACATGGCCAAGAAGATCCTTACAACCATCAAGCTCCAGGCCAACGGCGGCCAGGCAAGCCCGGCGCCGCCGGTCGGTCCTGCGCTGGGCCAGCACGGGATCAACATCATGGAGTTCTGCAAGGCGTTCAACGCTCAGACCCAGAGCGAAACCGGGACGGTCATCCCGGTCGTGATCACGGTCTATGAGGACCGTTCGTTCACATTCGTCACCAAGACTCCCCCGGCTGCGGTGCTGATCAAGCAGGCGCTGCGCATCGGCAAGGGCTCTGGCGAGCCCAACCGCACGAAGGTCGGCACGATCACCCAGGCGCAGCTGCGCGAGATCGCCGAGCGCAAGCTCGCGGACCTCAACGCGCACGACATCGACCAGGCGGCGAAGATCATCGCGGGTACAGCGCGTTCCATGGGAGTAGAGGTGGCGTCATGAACACGCATGGCTGCGCTGGATCGGCGTCCTCAGTCGCTCGCGTACGTAGTACGCCACGCGGGGTGGGTGGGCCTTCTAGTCCTTGCCCAGCTTGCCCTGCGTGTCCATGCCGGGCGTGCTTTCTGTCTGGGGTTGCGTCATGAGCTCTAACCACGGCCGCCGTCACCGCGAGGGGTTGGCGAAGATCGATCGCGAGCGCGAGTACGAGCCTGCCGAGGCGGTCGCGCTCGTCAAGAGCCTGTCCAGCGCCAAGTTCGACGAGTCGGTCGAGCTGCACGTGCGCACGGGCCTGAACGTACGGCACGCCGACGAGCAGCTGCGCGGCACGATCGCCCTGCCCAACGGTCTGGGCAAAGATGTCCGTATTGCCGTGTTCGCGCAGGGAGACAAGGCAAGCCAGGCCGAGCAGGCCGGCGCCGATGTCGTCGGCGGTGAGGATCTGGCCAAGCGCATCGAGGAGGGCTTTGACGAGTTCGACGTGGCGATCGCCACGCCCGACCTGATGTCGGTCGTGGGACGCCTCGGGCGCATCCTCGGACCGTCGGGCAAGATGCCCAACCCGAAGGTTGGCACGGTCACGATGGACGTGGCAAAAGCGGTGCAAGAATCCAAGTCGGGCAAGGTCGAGTACCGCACCGACCGCACCGCGATCGTGCACATGGTGATCGGGCGCGCCAGCTTCGACGAGCGCGCGCTGCTGGAGAACTACGCGGCCGTGGTCGAAGAGCTGATCCGGGCCAAGCCATCGGCCGCGAAGGGCCGCTATCTGCGCACGATCACACTGACCTCCACGATGGGCCCGGGGGTCAAGGTCGATCCAAGTCGTACACGTGACATCGTCGAGGAGGCATCGTCGTCGGCGACGGCCGTCGCCGCATAACGTTTCCATAGGCCACCACAGACCCCCGGCGGCCACCGATCTCAGATCGGCCAGCATAAGCCCGGGACAGGAGCCGTAGTCAATGAACCGAGACCAGAAGGCCGCTGCGATCGCGGAGATCGCAGCTCACATAGACGAGTCCCAGGCTGTTTTTGCCGTCGACTACAAGGGCATCTCCGTGCCTCAGGCGGCGGAGCTGCGCGCCAAGCTGCGCGAGTCGGACGCCACCTTCAAGGTCGTCAAGAACTCGCTCACCGAACGCGCCGCCGACCAGGCCGGCGCCGACGCGCTGAAGGAGCTGCTGCAGGGGCCCACGGCCCTGACATTCGTTCGCGGCGACATCGCCACTGCCGCCAAAGCGCTCGCCGACTATGGCCGCGCGACCCAGCTGTTGCCGTTCAAGGGCGGACTGATGGACGGCGCCGCACTCGACCCCGACCAGATTCGCTCGATCTCGCGTCTGCCCTCCCGCGACGCTCTTTACGGGCAGCTCGTCGGGGTGGTTGCCTCGCCCATCAGCGGCTTGGTACGCACGCTCGGTGCGCTCGTCGGTGGTCTGGCCGTGGCGCTGGGACAGGTGCAGGAGAAGAAGGAGTCCGGCGAGATCTCCGCGGGTGACCCTCCGGCCGCAGAGACGCCGGTCGCCGAGGAGTCCGCGGTGGTCGAGGCTCCCGCTGCTGAGGAGTCCCCGGCGGATGAGGCTCCGGCCACCGAGGAGCCATCAGCCGAGCAGCCGGCGGCTGAGGAGCCGACGACCGAGCAGCCGCACGACGCAGACGAGGCAACACCCGACGATCAGGCTGGGCCGGAGCAGGACGTGCCGGCGCAAGAAGACGACAACAAGGCGGATGTCTCGGCTGAGGCTCAGTCCGAGGACGCCGAGACGAATCCCACCCCCAAGGAGGACTGACAGTCATGGCAACCAGCACACAAGATTGGATCGAGGAGCTGAAGGGCATCTCCGTGCTCGAGCTCGCCGAGCGGATCAAGGCGCTCGAGGAGGAGTTCGGCGTATCGGCTGCGGCCATGGCCGCGCCCGCCGCCGCTGCTGCGGGCGCCGCGGCCGGGGGCGATGCCGCCGCCGAGGAGGAAGTGAGCAGCACCGTCGACGTGATCCTCGCGGCGTCCGGCGACAAGAAGATCCAGGTGATCAAGGTCGTGCGCGCTGCTACCGGTCTCGGCCTGAAAGAGGCCAAGGCGCTCGTCGACGAGGCCCCCAAGCCGGTCAAGGAGGGCGTCGAAAAGGAGGAGGCCGACAAGCTCAAAGCCGAACTCGAGGAGGCCGGCGGGACCGTCGAGTTGAAGTAGCTCTCCGTGGCATAGGCTCCGGCGATGGCCTCCGTCGACACGGAGCTCGCGCTCATCGCGATCGCGGCGATGCTCTCGCCGACCACGCTCACCTTCTCGGTGCTCGCGCTGGTTCTCGGCGAACGCCCGCTCCGGACCGGCCTGTGGTTCTATCTCGGTGCGTTCGGCGTGACGCTCCTGATCGGCGTGCTCGCGGCGTTCGTGCTCGGCGACGTCGCCGCCGCGCCCGCGGGGTCGAGCACGCCCAAGACGTGGGTGTGCATCGTGGACATCCTCGCCGGTGCGGCGCTGCTGGTCGTGATCGTGCGCTTCCTGCGCCGGCCTTCGGACTCCGCTCGGATGGGTCGCATGATCGCGCAGATGGAGACCCTTGCCTCCTCGCCGGCGATCGCGATCGTGGCCGCCGGCGCGACGTTGGCGAACCCCGGCGGGTTCATCCCGCTGGCGCTCAAGGACATCTCCCAGGCCGGCCCCGCCGCCGCCGGCTACGTCGCCGAGTGGGTCGGCTTCGCGCTGATCTCGCTGCTGCCGCTCGCGCTCGCGCTGCTGATGCTCGCCCTCGCTCCCGGTCGGACGAAGCGGGTGCTCATCCGAGCACGAGGCTGGCTCGAGCGCCATGCGATGACGCTTGCGGCCGCGATCCTCGCGCTGCTGGCGGTGGCGTTGCTGCGCAACGGCATCGCCGGCCTCACCGCTTGACGGTCGGACCGGCCGCTCACGAGATGAGCAGCGGTGTGAGATGAATGACGGTGCCGTATCGGCGTGTGGCGGGTGGACGTTGGGTGCACGCGCGTGTGCGCGAGAGGGCTTTGTCGGAGGACTGGGCCCGGCGTGGATGTACTTCGTTTGAAGACGGCATACGCGCGCGCGCATCGCCCGTACGCCCGCGCGTGGGCGGGCAGTCCCTGAGGGATATGGTCTGCGCGGTATTGGTCTCTAGGTCGGCGGCGATACGCGCGCGTTTGGCCTGTCCGTTGGCCTGTCCAAGACAGTCGGCCGGACGAGGCTGCGCACATTCTCGCCCAGCCTTTACCCGCGCCTAACAATTGAGCCGACTTTCCGGTAAAGTGCCCCGCGCTGGCCGATAGCCGCAGCCGCCCGAGGAGTACGACGCCGCGCCACATACGCGTTCGTCGAGGGCGGGGTCCGTGAGCGCTGGCCGCCCACTTAAGGGCGTCGATAGCCTGTGCTATCTTTGCTAGTCGCGCTCTCGTGCGCCCTCTAACGTCCGTATCTCGCCCTCCGAAGGAGACGTTTTCTTGGCTGCTGTTGATGCTCTCCGGACGCGCCGAAGCTTCGCGCGCCTCGACAAGACCGTTGATGTACCCAACCTGATCGATATCCAGCGCCGCTCGTTTACGTGGCTGACCGACCCCAATGGCGGCGGGCTGCGCGAGACGATCGACGATATCTCGCCGATCGAGGACTACACCGGAAATCTTGCCGTGCAGTTCGGCGAGTTCGTGTTCGACGAGCCGGTCGCCTCGCTGGAGCAGTGCCGTGAGAAGGATCTGACCTACGCGCGCCCGTTGACGGTGACCGTCGCGTTCATCAATCGCGAGACGGGTGAGATCCGCGAGCAGTCGGTCTTCATGGGCGACTTCCCGTGGATGACCGAGCGCGGGACGTTCGTTATCAACGGTACCGAGCGCGTTGTCGTGACGCAGCTCGTGCGTTCGCCCGGCGCCTACCTGATGGAGCCCAAGGATCGCGAGAAGCAGGTGTTCATCGCCAATCTGATGCCCGCGCGCGGGTCCTGGCTGGAGCTCGAGATCGACAAGAAGGGCAAGGTGTTCGTCCGCATCGACCGCAAGCGCAAGCTGCCGGTGACGGTGCTGCTGCGGGCGATGGGGTACGCGACCGATGAGGAGATCCTCAAGCTGTTCGAGGACTCGCTGTACATACGCAACACGATCGAGTCCGACACCGAGGCGACCCGCACCGAAGAGGGCGCGCTGATCGAGCTGTTCAAGAAGCAGCGTCCGGGCGAGCCGCCGAGCGTGGACAACGCCAAGGCGCTCCTGAACCAGCTGTTCTTCGACCCCAAGCGCTACGACCTCACGCGCGTCGGGCGCTACAAGCTCAACTCGCGGCTGGGTCTCGACATCGATATCGACACGCGCACGCTGACCCACGACGACATCCTCGCGCTGGTGCGCGAGCTGGTGTCGCTGCCCAAGCGTCTGGGCCTGCCCGAGGACGGCGCGATCGAGATCAAGGACTACGCGGCCGAGGCGCTGAGCATGCCGCGCGAGCCGGTCGCCGAGCACCTCGACGAGTACGAGCACTTCGGCAACCGTCGCCTGCGCACCGTCGGCGAGCTGATCCAGGAGGCGTTCCGGATCGGGCTGTACCGCATGGAGCGCGTCGTGCGCGAGCGTCTGACAACCGAGGACGCCGACACGATCACGCCGCAGACGATCATCAACATCCGCCCGGTCGTGGCGGCGCTGAAGGAGTTCTTCGGCTCCTCGCAGCTCAGCCAGTTCATGGACCAGACCAACTCCCTGGCCGGGCTTACCCATCGCCGGCGCCTGTCCGCGCTGGGCGCGGGTGGGCTCACGCGCGAGCGCGCGCCGATCGAGGTGCGCGACGTCCATCCGACCCACTACGGGCGCATGTGCCCGATCGAGACCCCCGAGGGACCGAACATCGGCCTGATCGGCTCGCTGAGCTCGTTTGCGGAGGTCTCCGAGTACGGGTTCGTCACGACTCCCTACCGCGTCGTCAAGGACGGCGTGGTGACCGACAAGGTCGTACGTCTGGACGCCACCCAGGAAGAGGAGCTGGTGATCGCACAGGCCAACACGCCCGTGGACTCCAAGACGGGCAAGCTCAAGGGCACGGAGATCCTGTGCCGCACGCAGGCAGGCCAGTACGTGACGGTCGGGCCCAAGGACGTCGACCTGGTCGACGTCTCACCCGAGCAGATCTGGTCGGTCGCGACCGCGATGATCCCGTTCCTCGAGCACGACGACGCCAACCGCGCGCTGATGGGCTCGAACATGCAGCGCCAGGCGGTGCCGCTGCTGAAGGCCGATGCTCCGCTCGTCGGCACGGGCATGGAGCGCCGCGCGGCGCTGGACACCGGCGACGTGCTGCTGACCCGCAACGCCGGCACGATCGAGCACGTCGACGCCACCCAGATCGTGATCGAGACGACCGACGGCAAGAAGGACGAGTACGAGCTGCAGAAGTTCATGCGCTCAAACCAGGGAACGCTGATCCACCACAAGCCGCGCGTGCGCAGCGGTCAGAAGGTCAAGGCGGGCGAGGTGCTCGCCGACGGCTCCTCCACCGACAAGGGCGAGATGGCGCTGGGCAAGAACCTGATGGTCGCGTTCATGTCCTGGGAGGGCTACAACTTCGAGGACGCGATCATCTTGTCCAAGCGCCTGGTGCAGGACGACGAGCTGACCTCGATCCACATCGAGGAGTACGAGATCGACGCTCGCACGACCAAGCTCGGCGAGGAGGAGATCACGCGCGACATCCCCAACCGCTCGGAGGAGTCGCTGCGCAACCTCGACGATCGCGGGATCGTGCGGGTCGGCGCGGAGGTCGCCTCCGGGGACCTGCTCGTCGGCAAGGTCACGCCCAAGGGCGAGACCGAGCTCACGGCCGAGGAGAAGCTGATCCGGGCGATCTTCAAGGAGAAGGCGCGCGAGGTGCGCGACACCTCGCTGAAGGTTCCCCACGGCGAGGGCGGCGTGGTGATCGACGTGATGACGTTCAGCCGCGACGCGGGCGACGATCTGCCGCCGGGCGTAAATGACCTCGTGCGAGTGTTCGTGGCCAAGAAGCGCAAGATCTCCGAGGGCGACAAGCTCGCGGGCCGGCACGGCAACAAGGGTGTGATCTCCAAGATCGTCGACCAGCAGGACATGCCGTTCCTGGAGGACGGAACCCCGGTCGACGTGATCCTCAACCCGCTGGGGGTGCCGTCGCGCATGAACGTCGGGCAGATCCTCGAGACCCACCTCGGCTGGGCTGCCGCACAGGGCTGGTACGACGACGGCTCGGAGGCCTACAAGGGCGCGCACGCCGGCAACGGCTCCGCCGGCAACGGCAATGGCTCCGGGCGCGTGTACGTGTCCACACCCGTGTTCGACGGCGCCACGATCGAAGACGTCGACGAGGCGCTCGTGCGCTGGCAGGACGAGCACAAGGGTCGCATCCGCATGGACATCGACAAGAGCCGCCGTCCGGGGGAGCAGGCGTCGGGCAAGATGACGCTGTTCAACGGACGCAGCGGCGAGCCGTTCGCCGAGCAGGTGACGGTGGGGTACATGTATATCCTCAAGCTCCTGCACCTGGTCGACGACAAGATCCACGCGCGCTCCACCGGTCCCTACTCGCTGGTCACCCAGCAGCCGCTGGGCGGCAAGGCGCAGTTCGGCGGCCAGCGCTTCGGCGAGATGGAGGTATGGGCGCTGGAGGCGTTCGGCGCCGCCTACACGCTGCAGGAGATGCTCACGATCAAGTCCGACGACACGGTCGGGCGCGTGAAGGCGTATGAGGCGATCGTCAAGGGCGAGAACATCGCCGAGCCGTCGATCCCGGAGTCCTTCAAGGTGCTGCTCAAGGAGATGCAGTCGCTGGCGCTGGACGTCAACGTCGTCTCCGAGGAGGGTCAGCGCACCGAGATGCGCGACGAGGACGACGACCTGCTGCGCGCGGCCGAGGAGCTCGGCATCGACCTCTCGGGCGTACGCGCTCCCGTGAACGGTGCGGCCGACGAGACGTTGGAGGGCGAGGACTCAACCGACGCGGCGGACGACGCCTCCGACGGGGACGCCACCAAGAACGGGGACGATCCCAAGGACGAAGCCGAGACAGAGGACGAGGGCGTGCAGAACATCACCACAGACGCGCTTGACGTCGAGGAGCTGCTGGGCGAGGGCGTCGCCGAGCTGGACATCGAGGCGCTGACCGAGGCCGCGCCCGAGGAGGATCTGGTCGAGGAGACCGAGACGTAGGCCGCGAGACGTCCAGCGCCACCGTCGCCCGGCGGCGCTCATCACCCGCCCGCGGTTCGGCGGGCTCAGGCAGAGCAAGAACCGCGACCCGTCCGTTTCACCCGCAAAAGCGAAAGTTAGAGCGTTCATCAGATGATTGACATCAACAACTTCGACGCCATCGAGATCAGCCTCGCCTCCTCCAAGCAGATTCGCAGCTGGAGCTCCGGCGAGGTGATCAAGCCCGAGACCATCAACTACCGCACGCTCAAGCCCGAGAAGGACGGCCTGTTCTGCGAGCGCATCTTCGGTCCGACCAAGGACTGGGAGTGCTACTGCGGCAAGTACAAGCGCGTCCGCTACAAGGGCATCGTGTGCGAGCGCTGCGGCGTGGAGGTCACCCGCTCGAAGGTCCGTCGCGAGCGCATGGGCCACGTCGATCTGGCTGCGCCGGTGAGTCACATCTGGTTCTTCAAGGGCGTGCCCTCGAGGATCGGATACCTGCTCGACATGGCGCCCAAGGAACTGGAGAAGGTCCTGTACTTCGCCGCATCGATCGTCACCTGGGTCGACGACGAGGCGCGCGCGAAGGACCTGGACACGCTCGAGCAGGAGGTCAACAAGGTCCTCGACTCCTACGCGGCCGAGCGCGAGGAGCGCGTGCTGGAGCTGCGCGAGTCGCTCAAGCGCCGTGAGAAGTACCTGCAGAATGGCAAGCAGACGCACTTCAACGACGAAGATCACCTGTGGGCGGACTCGCTCGACATCAACCTTCAGAAGATCTCCGACGAGGAGCGCGAGAAGCTCGTCAAGGAGCTGCGCAAGACCTTCGATGCGGACATCGCCGACACCGAGGCCTATATCGAGGACGCCGCCGAGCGTATGCGCGGCGTGTGGGAGCTGTTCAAGACGATGGAGCCCAAGCAGATCGAGCACGACGAGACGACGTTTCGCGAGCTCAAGGAGCGCTTCGGCTCACCGTACGGGTTCGGCGAGTACTTCCGCGGCGGGATGGGCGCCGAGGCCGTCAGGGACCTGCTTCAGCAGGTGGATCTCCAGGACGAACGCAAGGAGCTCGAGGAGCAGGTCAAGACCGCCAAGGGCCAGAAGCAGGCTCGCGCGGTCAAGCGCCTGAAGGTCGTCAGCGCGTTCATCCAGTCCGGCAACAAGCCGGAGATGATGGTGCTCGATGCTGTCCCGGTGATCCCACCGGAGCTGCGCCCGATGGTGCAGCTGGACGGCGGTCGGTTCGCCACCTCGGACCTCAACGACCTGTATCGCCGGGTGATCAACCGCAACAACCGCCTCAAGCGGTTGCTCGATCTCGGCGCGCCGGAGATCATCGTCAACAACGAGAAGCGCATGCTCCAGGAGGCCGTCGACGCGCTGTTCGACAACGGTCGCCGCGGGCGCCCAGTGACCGGCCCGGGCAACCGTCCGCTGAAGTCGCTGTCGGACATGCTCAAGGGCAAGCAGGGGCGCTTCCGCCAGAACCTGCTCGGCAAGCGCGTTGACTACTCCGGGCGCTCGGTGATCGTGGCCGGGCCGTACCTGAAGCTGCACCAGTGCGGGCTGCCGAAGATCATGGCGCTGGAGCTGTTCAAGCCGTTCATCATGGCCCGGCTGGTCGAGCGCAAGTCCGCGCAGAACATCAAGGCGGCCAAGAAGATGGTCGACTCGATGATCGGCGAGGTGTGGGATGTGCTCGAGGAGGTCATCCACGAGCACCCGGTGCTGCTCAACCGCGCGCCGACACTGCACCGCCTGGGTATCCAGGCGTTCGAGCCGCTGCTGGTCGAGGGCAAGGCGATTCAGGTTCACCCGCTGGTGTGCCATGCGTTCAACGCCGACTTCGACGGCGACCAGATGGCGGTGCACCTGCCCCTCTCCGCGGAGGCGCAGGCGGAGGCGCGCATCCTGATGCTGTCCTCCAACAACATCCTCAGCCCCGCGCATGGCGCGCCGCTGGCGACCCCGACCCAGGACATGATCCTTGGCGCCTATTACCTGACCTACGGACCCGAGGCCGAGGAGCTGTCCGGGAAACGGGAGCTGCTCACCAACGGCAAGTGGCCTTCGGGCGAGGCGCGTCCGCACGTGTTCAGGACTGCGCAGGAGGCGGAGCTGTCCTACGAGGCGGGCGTTGTCACGCTGCACGACATCGCCGAGTTCAGGCCGTTCGGTCGCGAGGGCGGACACGTGCTGAGCACGGTTGGGCGGATCATCTACAACGATCGCATCGAGCGCGCGCTCGCGGAGGCGCTGGGCGACGGGTTTGACGCGAGCAAGTACGTGTTCGTCAACCAGTCGATGAAGAAGCGCGACACGACCAGGCTGATCGACGCGCTCGTGCAGACCTACGGCGCGACCACGATCTCGCTCGTGCTTGACGCGTTCAAGGACCTCGGCTTCAAGTACGCGACCCAGGCTGGGATCACGATCTCCAAGAACGACGTCGTCGTGCCGCCGGAGAAGCAGGAAATCCTCGACAAGTACGACGCGCTCGTGGGCGAGATCTCCGACCAGTACGACATGGGCCTGATCACCCAGGAGGAGCGTCACGAGGCGGTCGTGGAGAAGTGGAACGCGGCCACCGACGAGGTCGCGGACGCGATGATCGCGAACCTCGACACGCTGAACCCGATCTTCATGATGGCCAACTCGGGCGCGCGTGGCTCGTTCAAGCAGATCCGCCAGCTCGCCGGGATGCGCGGCCTGATGGCCAACCCGAAGGGCGAAATCATCGAGCGGCCGATCAAGGCCAACTTCGTCGAGGGGCTGTCGGTGCTCGAGTACTTCATCTCCACGCACGGCGCGCGCAAGGGCTTGGCGGATACCGCGTTGCGGACCGCCGACTCGGGCTACCTGACCCGGCGCTTGGTCGACGTGGCCCAGGACGTGATCATCCGCGAGGCCGACTGCGGGACCGACGAGCACATCGAGATGGCCGTATGGGTCGACGGCGAAGACGTCAACGGAGATCTCGTCGGGCGCATCGCTGCCCAGCCGATCACGACCAAGCGCGGACGGATGCTGGTCGAGCAGGGCGCCGAGATCGGGCGCGCCGAGCTCGCCGAGATCGTGCTGGCGTTCGGCGAGGATCACACCAAGGGCACCCGCGTGGTCGTGCCCGTGCGGTCGGTGCTCAAGTGCAAGGCCCCGAGCGGGGTCTGTCAGGCCTGTTACGGCCGGGCGATGGCCACCGGTGCGCTCGCGCAGATCGGCGACGCGGTCGGGATCATCGCCGCCCAGTCGATCGGCGAGCCCGGCACGCAGCTGACGATGCGTACGTTCCACACCGGCGGCGTCGCCGGTGCGGACATCACCCACGGCCTGCCGCGTATCGTCGAGCTGTTCGAGGCACGCAAGCCCAAGGGCCTGGCCAAGATCGCCGAGCAGGACGGGAAGATCTCGGTCGAGGAGACCGAGAAGGCGCTCACGGTCACGATCACCGACGAGGCCGGCGAGGAGCACAAACACGCCTTCCCCAGACGTACGCGGCTGTTCGTGACCGAGGGCGAGAAGATCGTGGCGGGCAAGCAGCTCAACGAGGGCTCGCTGTATCCACACGAGCTGCTCGCGATCAGGGGACGGACCGAGACCGAGCAGTACCTGGTCAAGGAGGTCCAGGAGGTCTACAAGTCCCAGGGCGTGGACATCAACGACAAGCACATCGAGCTGATCGTGCGCCAGATGCTGAAGAAGGTGCGAGTCGACCAGAAGGGCGACACCGACTACCTGCCCGGCCAGTTCGTGGATCGCTTCGAATTCGCGAAAGTCAACGAGGAGGTCGCCGGCGCAAGCGGTGAGACGGCCCAGTTCGAGGACATCATCCTCGGCATCACCAAGGCGTCGCTGAACACCGACTCGTTTCTATCGGCCGCTTCGTTCCAGGAGACGACCAAGGTTCTGACCGACGCCGCCCTGGAGGGCAAGACCGACCGGCTGAACGGGCTCAAGGAGAACGTGATCATCGGCAAGCTGATCCCGGCCGCGACCGGCCTGAAGCGCTACCGGCGGATCGAGATCGAACCTTCCGAACCGCTGCCTCGGGCGATCGACGACGTCGGGCTGCTCGACCAGGACGAGATCGCGGCGGAGCTCGGTCTGTCAAACGGCGAAGGGCTGGGAGGGTACGGCCAGGAGTTCGACGCGGACCTCGCCTCGCTGGAGAAGATCGGCGCGGGCGCCACCGACCCGGGCTTCGTCGAGGAGCTCGCCGACCTGGAGGTTCCGGAGGAGCCGTCTTCCGGAGAGTAGTCCCGGGCGAAAGTCATGTATGCGTGGCCGGGTGCACCCGGCCACGTTTGCGGGGGCAGGCGATTCGGTGCGCTCTCCACGTAAATCGTCGCGCTCGCGTCGGTATAGCCTTCGGCCATGATGTGGGATGAGCTGACAGCGCGCCTGGACGGGCGGATCGTCGTGCTGGAGCCGTTGGAGGCTCGCCACGAGGACGGCCTGTTCGCCGCTGCCCAGTTCTCGGAGATCTGGACATGGCTGGCGCCGATCGGCAAGAGCCGTGAGTACTTCTCAGCCTGGTTTGCCGCCAGTCTCGCCGAGTCCCAAGCGAACAGAGAGGGGGTGTTCGCCACGGTCGATTGTGCGAGCGGCGAGCCGATCGGCAGCACTCGCTATCTGAACGTTCGTGAGGCCCACCGAGGTGTTGAGATTGGCTGGACCTGGCTCTCGCCGTCGATGTGGCGGACTGGGGCGAACATCGAGGCCAAGCTGCTGATGCTCGAGCACGCGTTCCAGACGCTGGGGTGTATACGCGTGGAGTTCAAGACAGACGCCCGCAACGAGCGCTCGCGGGCCGCGCTGGCGGCGCTGCCGGCACAGTTTGAGGGCCTCATGCGAAAGCACATGCTGATACCGGGCATCGGCGTGCGCGACTCCGCTTACTACAGCGTCATAGACGAGGAGTGGCCTCGGGTGCGCGCCAACCTGGAGCGGCGTCTGGCTGCATCGTCGGCGCATTAGTCGACCACGAGCGTCCGCGTCCACTCGAGCAGCAGCCGAGCCTCGGTCGACGTGAGACCGTGCTCGGGGAAAGTCTGGACGAGCAGCGTGGGTGCTGCGCGCGAATGTGCCCAGGCATGGCAGGCGTCGTTGAAGGCGTCGTCGATCCACGCCAGCGCGCGCGATCCGGCGTGCTCGTCGATCGCCGCGAGCTTCCAGTGCGCGTTGGCGCGGCCCGGCGAGCGCTCAAAACGCAGGAACGGAAGGCCGGCAGGCAGATTGAGCAGGCGAGGCAGATACTCCTCGGCCTTCTCCTCCCAGCCGCTGGCCCAGACAAGGTCGAAGTCAGCGGACAGGCTCAGCAGGTGCGTGGCTGCAGCGTGTGAAAGGAAGTGGGGTATGCCGTCGATCGTGTGGAACGCGCCCTCGGGCGCGTTGGGCTGCACGGAGTCTCCGGCGCGCGCCGGCCACGGAGTCTGGCCGGCAAAGCCGAACAGCGAGACGACGCCGTCGATGTCGACCATCAGCAGCGGCTTGGCGGGAGACTGGTTCGAGCCGTCGAGGCCGAGTCGGGTACGCTCGGCGCGATCTTCGGGGCCGGCCGAGGGCTCAGTCGCGGCAGGGACGTATGCGGAGGGTTCTTTAGCTTGCATACATGTTCGCCCCGGTAATGTGCCCGGATCGAGTGCGGCCAGTAAAGCAGCAGCCGAGCGCTGTCGATGGGCTAGAGCGGGCACGGGGAAGCCTTCAGCTCTGAGCAGCCAGACAGCCACCCGCACCCGGTACCTCGATCCCCAAACCTGAGCCAGATCCCCTGACCCCCCACACCCAATGACCCTCGCACTCGGCATTCTGCTCGCGCTCGCGTGTGCGTTCGTGGCCAACCTCGGCTTCTTCTACAAGTACAGGGGCGCCAACTCGGCTCCGAACGTGGAAGTACGCCATCCGCTGCGCTCGGCGCGCGGACTGTTCGCCTCGAAGTGGTTCACGCTCGGGATGATCGTCGCGACTGCGAGCTGGGCGCTGCACGTGGTCGCGCTGGCGCTGGCGCCGATGTCGGTGATCCAGGTGTCGCTGGCCGCAGGCATCGTGTTCATCGCGGTGATGGCCGACCGCCTGTTCGGGTTTGAGGTCGGCCGGCGCCAGTGGATCGGCCTGTGGCTGACCGGGGTCGGCTTGGTGATGCTGGGTCTGACGCTGCCGGCGATGCACGGCGCGCACTCGCAGTTCTCCCAGGCGGCGATGATCTCCTTTGAGGCCGGCCTGTTTGGGCTGGGAGGGCTGTTGATCATGGGCCCGCGCATGGGCGGTCGAGTCGAGCACCACGGCGTGATGCTGGGCGCCGCCTCGGGCATCCTGTTCGGTGTCTCCGATACGGCGATCAAGGCGCTCACCGGCATCACCGGCGCGCATGGCCCGCTTGCGCTGCTGCTCAGCCCCTGGCTGGCGGTGGCGGTGCTTGCGTCGATCGTCGCTTTCTATGCGTCGGCGCGGGGGTTGCAAGACGGAGACGCCGTGCCCGTGATCGCCGTGACCGGGACTGCCGCGAACATCGCCGGCATCGCCGGCGGGATCGTCGTGTTCGGCGATCCGATGGCGGGCAGCCCAGCAGGCGTCGTGGTGCAGTCGCTGGCGTTCGTACTCGTGGTCGTCGCCTGTGCGCTGATGCCCGCCCCCGTGCGCGCGGCCGGCGTCCCCGCGGCGGCTTCCGCTGTGGCATAGCGTCAGCGCGCCCGCATGGGCGGTAGCACTGCTACCATCCCCGGCCGATGCCGACCACATCACAGCTCGTGCGCAAGGGGCGCGTCGCGCCCAAGAAGAAGCTCGCGACCCCGGGCCTGAAGTCAGGGAAAGGGCGCAAGAAGAAGGTCGCCGCGCCACAGCGTCGCGGCGTCTGTACGCGTGTGTACACGACGACGCCGAAGAAGCCTAACTCCGCGCTGCGCAAGGTCGCGCGCATACGCATCTCCGGCTCGATCGAGGTGACCGCCTACATTCCCGGCGAGGGCCACAACCTGCAGGAGCACTCGGTCGTGCTCGTCCGTGGCGGCCGCGTCAAGGATCTGCCGGGTGTCCGCTACAAGGTTGTGCGCGGAACGCTCGACGCGGCAGGCGTCAGCGATCGCAAAAAGGCACGCTCGCAGTACGGCGTGAAGAAAAAGTAGGAGTTCATGCCCAGACGCGCAGCCGCCCAGGTTCGCCCAGTCGAGCCGGACCCGATCCATCGCTCCAAGCTGGTCCAGCAGGTGATCAACAAGGTCATGCTCGACGGCAAGAAGTCCACGGCCGAGAGGATCGTCTACGACGCGCTGGCCCTGCTGGGCGAGCGCTCAGACAAAGACCCGGTCGAGACGCTCGAGGCCTCGATCAAGGCTCTGACCCCGACGCTCGAGGTCAAATCGCGCCGCGTGGGCGGCGCCACCTACCAAGTTCCGGTGGAGGTCGCCTCCAGGCGTGCCAGAACGCTGGCGGTGCGCTGGCTGGTCGAGTTCGCCAGGCAGCGCCGTGAGAAGACGATGGCCCAGCGGTTGGCCAACGAACTGATGGACGCCCAGTCTCAGCAGGGCGGCGCGTATAAGCGCAAGGACGACATCTACCGCATGGCGCAAGCAAACAAGGCCTTCGCCCACTACCGCTGGTAGCGTTTCGAGGACGCGGCACGGACCTTTGTCCTTACCGATCGTCGATCGACGGGATCGCCGATCGGCCAGCACATGTGCAGAGCACACTTCGCTCCCTGCGTCCGCGGTCCGCTTGGTCCTCGAAACGCTACGTCGTAGCGACTTACACGAGCGAGCTGGGTTCGTGGGTATGACTTGTGGGGCGACCCGCGCATGCACCGCTCGCCAGGCGGCGCCACATGTGGCGCCGCTCGGGGGCGCGCATGCGCGCCCCCGCCGGTCGGCGCGTGCGCCGACCGGAACAACATGCTCACCGGGGGTTGAAGAAATAAGCTTCGGTACCTAAGCTTTCGGTACCGAATGTCTTCCTCCTCGACAACGGCAGCCGATCCGGGCTTTCACCCGGAGGCCTCCGACCACATAGAGCCCTACGTCTGGAAGATCGCCGGCGTGGTGATCCTCGGGATGATCATGTCGATCCTCGACACGACGATCGTCAACGTCGCGCTGCACACGCTCGGGCACGACCTGCACAGTTCGATCTCGCAGGTCCAATGGGTCGTCACGGGCTATCTGCTGGCACTGGCGGCGGTGATCCCCGTCACCGGCTGGGCGGCACGGCGATTCGGGGCCAAGCGCGTGTACCTGGTCTCGCTGGTGCTGTTCACGGCCGGCTCGGGCCTGTGCGCGATCGCAGGCTCGCTTACCACGCTGATCTTCTTCCGCGTACTGCAGGGAGCCGGCGGCGGGATGATCATGCCGATCGCCCAGTTGATCATGGCCCAGGTCGCGGGTCCCAAGCGGATGGGTCGCGTGATGGGGGTCGTCGTGATGCCCGCGATGCTCGCACCGATCCTGGGACCGGTGGTCGGGGGAGTGATCCTGCAGGAGCTGCACTGGTCGTGGATCTTCCTCGTGAACGTCCCTATCGGCGTGGTCGCGTTCATCCTCGGCTGGCGGATGCTGCCGCGGACGGAGTCGGGCGAGGCTGGGCAGCTGGACGTGGTTGGCCTGGGCCTGATCTCCACGGGCGCCACGGCGATCGTCTACGGCCTGTCGGAGCTCGGCACGAACGCCAGCCTCACCGCACCCAGCGTGATCTGGCCGACCCTAATCGGGATTGCGCTGACGCTTGCCTTCGGTTGGCATGCGCTGCGCGTGGAGCGTCCATTGCTGGACATCCGGCTGTACGCGAACCGCGTGTTCGGCGCCGCCTCGCTGACCACCTTCGGCTTGGGCGCATCGCTGTTCGGAGCGATGATCCTGATACCGCTGTACTACCAGGAGGTGCGCGGTGAGAGCATCATCGTTACCGGGCTGCTCGTCGGCCCGCAGGGGCTTGGGATGCTGCTCGTAGGGCCGCTCAACGGGCGACTGACCGAACGCTTCGGCGGTGGGCGCGTGGCGATCGTCGGAGTCTCGATTCTGTGTCTGAGCACGGTCCCATTCGTGTTGATCGGCGCGAACACCTCGATCTTGCTGATCTCACTGGTGCTGGTGGTGCGAGGCGTCGGCATCGGGCTGTCGTTCATGCCCGCGATGACCGCCGCATTCACCGCGCTGCGCCCCGAGGAGCTCTCTGACGCCACGCCGCAGTTGAACATGGTCCAGCGCGTGGGCGGAGCGATCGGGGTGGCGGTGCTCGCCGTCGTCCTGCAGCGGGCCGGCGCACACGCCACCACCCCCGCTCAGCTTGCGAGCGCGTTCAACTCGGCCTACTGGTGGGCGCTGGGGATCGCGCTGCTGTCGCTGATCCCATGCCTGGTGCTGGCGCGGGCCGAGAACCCGCAGGCGAAGCGGACTCGTGACGCTGCCGGCGCCGAGGCGGCGGTCGAGCCGATCGGGGTGTAGGCGTCGAGATGAGCTCCACCGAAGCCACGAGTCCCGTCAAGCCCTCCGCCTCCGCCTCCGCCTCCGCCGACGCCGGGATACGCGGGCGGTCCGGCGCGAACGGCGGAGAGCCCCGCAAGAGCCCTGTGGCGGTACAAGGTGAGCCGGGGTGGACAGCCGAGCTGGACGAGCTCGGCAAGGCGTTTCGACGCGTGTTTCGCAGCCTCAATCGCCTGCGCGGGCGCGACACGCATCTCGGTGGCTCAGAGCTCAGCCACGCCCAGTTCGAGCTGTTGATCGAGCTGTACGAGCGCGGCGAGCTGCCGGCTGGGGAGCTCGCCGCCGCGGCGCGACTGACGCCCGCGACGGTGACGCAGATGCTCGAGCATCTCGCCGCCTGCGGCCATGTCGAACGGGCGCGCTCGGACACCGATCGGCGTGTGGTGGTCTCCCGGCTGACGACCCAGGGCAAGCGCAAGATCGAGGCCAAGCGTGCCGCCTGGCAGGAGCGCTGGCTGGCGGCGTTGGAGGGGATGGAACCGGGCGAGCTGGGCGCCGCAACGCGTGTGCTCGAGCGTCTCAGCGTCGTGTTCGAAGACGCGCCCGGCGCGGCGTCATGCCCCGAGTCGCTGCAGGGTGCACAGGCGAAGACCGCCCGAAATCCTCTGCTATAGTCGGCCCCGCATCGCGTATGGGCACCAGTCGTGCGAGCAGGCCCGGCGCGAAGTCAGTAATCAAGATGGAGATCACTTCGAGCAGATAGCGACGCGAACCGGTCCGGAGCAGACCAGCAGCGCGCGTGGGCCCGAAGGGCCCATTTTTTTGCCCCGAGCCGGCCGCCACGACACGCTTTTCACAGCCCCACCCAGACCCGAGCCATGCCACGCAAGTTCACCCTCCACAACACCCGCAACATCGGGATCATGGCGCACATCGACGCCGGTAAGACGACGACGACCGAGCGTATCCTCTACTACACCGGGCGCACCTACAAGATCGGCGAGGTCCACGACGGCGCGGCCACGATGGACTGGATGGAGCAGGAGCAGGAGCGCGGCATAACGATCACATCGGCTGCCACCACCGCCGAGTGGAAGGGCCACCGAATCAACATCATCGATACTCCCGGCCATGTCGACTTCACGGTCGAGGTCGAGCGCTCGCTGCGTGTGCTCGATGGCGCGATCGCGCTGTTCGACTCGGTCGCCGGCGTCGAGCCGCAGTCGGAGACCGTCTGGCGCCAAGCCGACAAGTATCACGTCCCGCGGATCGCTTACATCAACAAGATGGACCGCATCGGCGCCGACTTCGAGAAAGGCGTGCAGACGATGATCGATCGCCTCGGCGCCCAGCCGGTGCCGATCCAGCTGCCAATCGGTGCGGAGTCGGATTTCCTCGGGGTGATCGACCTGGTGCGCATGAAGGCGATCGTCTACAAAGACGAGCTCGGCACCGAGCAGGACATCGTCGAGATTCCCGAGCACCTTGCGGAAGCTGCCGCCGACGCGCGTGAGCACCTGCTCGAGGAAGTCTCCCACTACGATGACGGGCTCGTCGAGCTGATCCTGGAAGAGCAGGAGATCTCCGAGGAGCGTCTGAAGGAGGCGATCCGCAAGGCGACGCTGTCAACCAAGCTGACCCCGGTGCTGTGCGGCTCCTCGTTCAAGAACAAGGGCGTGCAGCCACTGCTGGACGCGGTGATCGACTACCTGCCCTCGCCGCTTGACGTGCCTCCCGTAACCGGCACGGAACTGGTTCGCGGCGAGGAGGGTGAGCGCGAGGTCACCCGCAAGCCCGACGACTCCGAACCGTTCGCGGCGCTTGCGTTCAAGATCATGTCCGACCCGTACGTCGGCAAGCTGACCTACTTCCGCGTCTACTCGGGCCATCTGGAGGCGGGCGCACGCGTTCTGAACGTGGGCAGCGGACGCACCGAGCGGGTCGGGCGCATCCTGATGATGCACGCCAACGATCGCGAGGAGGTGTCCGAGGTCTACGCGGGCGATATCGCCGCGGCGGTCGGCATCAAGCAGGTCGTGACCGGCGACACGCTCGCCGCCCCCGATGCGCCGATCCACCTGGAGAACATCACTTTCCCCGAGCCTGTGATCAAGGTCGCGGTCGAGCCCAAGACGAAGGTCGACCAGGAGAAGATGTCGATCGCGCTGGGGCGCCTGGCCGAGGAGGACCCGACCTTCCAGGTGCGTACCAACGAAGAGACCGGCCAGACCGAGATCTCGGGCATGGGCGAGCTGCACCTGGAGGTGCTCGTCGACCGTATGAAGCGCGAGTTCGGCGTCGAGGCGAACGTCGGGCGGCCGCAAGTGTCCTACCGCGAGACCGTGCGTGGAACGGTCGAGAAGGTCGAAGGCAAGTTCGTTCGCCAGACCGGTGGATCGGGCCAGTTTGGCGTGGTCTACATCAGCCTCGAGCCGGCGCCGGGCGAGGGGTTCGACTTCATCAACAAGATCAAGGGCGGCTCGATTCCCTCGGAGTTCATCCCCGCCGTGGAGAAGGGCATCGAGGAGGCGCTGGAGAACGGCGTCAAGGCCGGCTACCCGATGGTCGACGTGCGGGTCACGCTGACCGACGGCAAGTATCACGACGTCGACTCCTCGGAGATCGCCTTCAAGGTCGCGGGCTCGATCGCCTTCAAGGAGGCCGCTCGCCGCGCCAAGCCGGTGCTGCTGGAGCCGATCTTCGCTGTCGAGGTCGTTACCCCCGAGGACTTCCTGGGCGAGGTGATCGGCGACTTGAGCCGTCGGCGCGGGCGTGTCGAGGGACAGGAGCGCCAGGGCAATGCGCTGGCGGTCACCGCGCGGGTGCCACTGAGTGAGATGTTCGGCTACGCCACCGACCTGCGATCGAACACGCAGGGGCGGGCCAACTACACGATGCAGTTCGAGGGCTACGAGGAGGTTCCGCCGAACATCGCCGAGAAGATCGTCGAACAGCGCACAGGGGAGCCGGTCCTGGCCTAGATGACGCGAGCTGGGGAGCAGAGCTTCACAGTGCAGTCAAGCAGAGCAACCGCAAGCGACAGGCAAGCAGCGAACACGAAGCGCCGCATTTAGATAGATTTCTCAGGTTCGCCTATAACCGGCGAGCATCCAAGTCGATACAGGAGCGAACAGAAAGTGGCGAAGGAGAAGTTCGAGCGCGACAAGCCGCACGTCAACGTCGGGACCATTGGTCATATCGATCATGGAAAGACGACGCTGACCGCTGCCATCACGACTGTGCTGGCGGAGAAGATGGGCGGCGAAGCCCGCAGCTTCGAGGAGATCGACAACGCGCCGGAGGAGAAGGAGCGCGGGATCACGATCGCCACCTCGCACGTCGAGTATCAGACCGAGAACCGCCACTACGCACACGTGGACTGCCCCGGTCACGCCGACTATGTCAAGAACATGATCACCGGTGCGGCTCAGATGGACGGGGCGATCCTGGTCGTCTCGGCCGCCGACGGCCCGATGCCCCAGACGCGCGAGCACATCCTGCTTGCCCGCCAGGTGGGCGTTCCCTACATCGTGGTGTTCCTGAACAAGGCGGACATGGTCGATGACGAGGAGCTGCTGGAGCTGGTCGAGGTCGAGGTTCGCGAGCTACTCAGCGAGTACGACTTCCCGGGTGATGACATCCCGTTCATCACGGGCTCGGCGCTGAAGGCGCTCGAAGGCGACGAGACCTACAAGGGCAAGATCGTCGAGCTGGCCGAGGCGCTTGACTCCTACATCCCCGAGCCGGTGCGTGAGCTCGACAAGCCGTTCCTGATGCCGGTCGAGGACGTCTTCTCGATCACGGGCCGCGGCACGGTGGCGACCGGTCGCGTCGAGCAGGGGATTGTCAACACCGGCGACACGGTGGAAATCGTCGGCGTCCACGACTCGACCTCGACGGTCGTGACCGGCGTGGAGATGTTCCGCAAGATCCTCGACCAGGGCCAGGCGGGCGACAACGTCGGCTGCCTGCTGCGCGGGACCAAGCGCGAGGAGATCGAGCGCGGCCAGGTGTTGTGCAAGCCCGGCTCGATCACTCCGCACACCAAGTTCAAGTCCGAGGTCTACGTGCTCAAGAAGGAGGAGGGCGGCCGCCACACCCCGTTCTTCACGGGCTACAGGCCGCAGTTCTACTTCCGCACCACCGACGTCACCGGCGTGGCCAAGCTGCCCGACGGCGTCGAGATGGTCATGCCCGGCGACAACGTCCAGATGGAGATTGAGCTGATCCAGCCGATCGCCATGGACCAGGGCCTGCGGTTCGCCATCAGGGAGGGTGGGCGCACGGTCGGCTCGGGCGTGGTCTCAGAGATCATCGAGTAACACCGCGTCCGCCGCTGGATCACCGGCGGTGGCGCGCTCAATTGGCAGTCCGATACGACGAACACCAAGCTCCGCCAGGGGCGTGTAACGAAAGGGACGGTTCCCCGGATGGGAATCCCGCCCGCTCCGCCCCTTTCTCTGCCGCCCCGGAAGCACGCCGGCGGAGATCCGCCCCGCCGCCCGAGTCCGCGCGGCGCCAGGATCAGACGGCGCACGATCACCAAACACACACGAACAGAAGACGAGCCCAGAAACCGATTTACATGGCAGCAGCCGCCCAAAACAAGATCCGCATCAGACTGAAGGCCTACGACACCTCCGCGATCGAGTCCGCGGCCAAGGAGATCGTGGAGACGGCCACGCGTACCGGCGCGAGCGTGTCGGGACCGGTGCCGCTGCCGACTGAGAAGAACGTCTACTGCGTGATCCGCTCGCCGTTCAAGGACAAGGACTCGCGCGAGCACTTCGAGATCCGCACGCACAAGCGGCTGATCGACATCCATCAGCCGACGCCCAAGACGGTCGACTCGTTGCAACGCCTCGACCATCTGCCCGCGGGCGTCGACATCGAGATCCGGCTGGCTACCTGAATATGGGTCCGTCAGCAAACATCTTGCGGCCTGAGGCGCCCACTCCGCGGCGTCATACGCCACCCACGATGCTCGACATGCCACCAGCATGCCTGTGCTCGTGCGCGGCGTCTGCCATCCACGGCTCGACCCCCTCGGCCCACAACCTCTTTCCTGACGAACCCTAATGTCCGCGATTCTCGCCAAGAAGCTCGGCATGACCCAGCTGTTTCTCGATGACGGGGCAGTCGCGCGCGTCACCGTGCTGGAGGCGGGACCGTGTCCGGTCACGGCGATTCGCAGTGCCGAGCGCGACGGCTACGAGGCCGTCCAGCTGGCATTCGGCCTGGCCCGCGAGAAGCATCTGAGCAAAGCCGAGCTCGGCCATCTCAAGAAGGCCGACGCTCCGCCGATGCGTCATCTCGTCGAGTTCCGATTGGATGGGAACTCGCCCACCCAGCTTCAGGTCGGTGAGACTGTGACAGTCGAGTCCTTCACGGTTGGAAGCCGGGTGAAGATCTCCGGTGTCTCCAAGGGCAAGGGCTTTCAGGGGACGATCAAGCGTCATAACTTCGCGAGCGGTCCCAAGTCTCACGGCTCGCACAACGTTCGTGCGCCCGGCTCGATCGGAGCGTCCGCGACACCCTCGCGCGTGCTGCGCGGGCTGCGTGGACCCGGACACATGGGCAGCCGCCGGGCGACGCAGAAGGGACTCGAGGTTGTGGCGGTGGATGCAGAGAAGAACCTGCTGATGGTGCGAGGCTCGGTGCCGGGGGCCAGAGGCAACGTGGTGGAGGTGCGCGGCGATGCCTGACGCTTCCGCCAGGACACCCGAGGTTCCCGTGCTCGGCGCCGGCGCCCGCAAGACCGTCAAGCTGCAGGATGGCGCGTTCGCGGCGCGTTTCCACGGCCCGCTGGTGCACCAGAGCGTGCGCGCCGAGCAGGCCGCACGCCGGCGTGGGACGGCGTCCACCAAAACCCGCGGCCTGGTTTCCGGCGGTGGCGCCAAGCCCTGGCGCCAGAAGGGCACTGGTCGCGCACGTGCGGGCTCGAACCGCTCGCCGATCTGGACCGGTGGTGGCACCGTGTTCGGGCCCCATCCGCGGTCATATACGTTCAAGGTCAACCGCAAGGAGCAGCGCGCGGCGCTGCGCAGCGCGCTGGCGCTGCACGCGCAGCGTGGCTCGATCGCCGTGCTCGACACTTCGGTCTTTGCCACGCCCAAGACGAGTCAGGCCGCCGACCTGCTTGATGACTGGGGTCCGCCCACCGAGACACGACCCACGCTGGTGGTGCTCGCCGCCGATGAGCGCGATGCCGCGCTGTCGTTTCGCAACCTCACGCGTGTGGCGGTGCTGACGCACGAGAACGTCGGTGTCGCCGATCTCGTCGGCGCTGCGTCGCTTGTGCTTTCACAGCCGGCCCTGGACGCGCTGACTGCACGTGTGAATGGGTCGTCGGTGCCCGAGACGCCCCCGGCTCCCAAGGTCACGGCCACCAAGGCGGCGAAGACCACGAAGGCGGCGAAGTCGACCGCCGCGGCGAAAGCCGCCGCCGCCGACGACTCCCCTGTCGCGGCGAAAGCCTCTGCCACCGACGATGCATCCGCGGCGAAATCCCCTGCCACCGACGATGCGCCCGCCACCGACGAGCCCTCCACGAGCGAGGAGGCGAAGTCCTGATGGACAGCTCGCAGGTGATCATCCGTCCGGTCGTGTCCGAGAAGAGCTATGTCCTGTCGGCCGCGAACCGCTACACGTTCCGGGTCCACCCGAACGCGCACAAGACGCAGATCCGCCAGGCGGCGCAGGAGCTGTTCGGTGTGCACGTGGTCGATGTCAGGACAATCAGCGTCAGGTCCAAGCCCAAGCGCCGCGGCGCCGTCAGCGGTCGCACGCGCTCGTGGAAGAAGGCGATCGTGCAGATCCGGCCCGGCGAGAGCATCCCGATCTTTCAGGGCTTGGCGGCCCTGGACTAGGAGCACGCGCAATGCCCATCCGCAAGCCCAAGCCCACCAGCCCCGGACGGCGCTTCGTCTCCTATCCGGACTTCGCCGAGGTCACGTCCTCCGAGCCGGAGAAGACGCTCGTCGAAGGCCTGAAGAAGAGCGGCGGACGCAACGCGCACGGGCGCAAGACCGCCCGCCATCGCGGTGGCGGCGCCAAGCGCTCCTACCGGCGCATCGACTTCAAGCGCCGCAAGGACGGCGTACCCGCGAAAGTCGCGGCGATCGAGTACGACCCCAACCGCTCGGCGTATATCGCGCTGCTGCACTACATCGACGGCGAGAAGCGCTACATCCTCGCGCCCCAGCGCCTGACAGTGGGGATGACCGTCAGCTCCGGCGAGGAAGCCGACATCGCCGTGGGCAATTGCCTGGCGCTGGCACGCATGCCGGTCGGCACGGTCGTGCACAACGTAGAGCTGCAGCCCGGTCGCGGCGGGCAGATGGCACGCTCGGCGGGCGCCTCGGTACAGCTGATGGCAAAGGACGGGGACATGGCGACTCTGCGCCTGCCCTCAGGCGAGATGCGACTCGTGCGCGCCGAGTGCCGGGCGACCGTCGGGACGATCGGCAATGCGGAGCATCAGAACGTGAAGATTGGCAAGGCCGGGCGCAAGCGCCACATGGGCGTACGTCCGCAGACGCGCGGCACGGCGATGAACCCGGTCGACCATCCGCACGGAGGCGGCGAGGGCTCCACGACGGCGGGCCGGCACCCGGTCACCCCATGGGGTGTGCCGACGCTGGGGTATCGCACGCGCAAGCAGAACAAGGGCTCTGACAAGTACATCGTGCGCGGCCGCCGTCGAGGGAAGGGCAAGCAGAGATGAGTCGCTCCAGCAAGAAGGGCCCGTGGGTGCAGGAGCGACTGCTCGCGCGTGTCGAGGCGCTGAACGCCGAGAACAACAAAAAAATGCTGCGCACCTGGTCGCGCGCATCGACGATCTTCCCGGAGATGGTCGGCCACACGATCGCCGTTCACGACGGCAAGAGGCACGTGCCGGTGTTCATCAGCGAGTCGATGGTCGGCCACAAGCTCGGCGAGTTCGCGCCGACAAGGGTGTTTCGTGGACATGCCGGCTCGGGGAAGGTCCGTTGATGAGCGCCCAGGACGAGCAGGAGACCCCGGGCGAGACGCCGCCCAAGGCTGGGAAGCCCACCGCCAAGAAGCCCGCCACCAAGAAACCTGCCAAGGCTTCCGTCAAAGAGGACGCGACCTCCACGCAGGGCGGGCCCGACGCGAAAAAACCGGCTGCTGGCAAAGCCTCGACGGTCGAGACCAAGCCGGACGCCGCCGAGCCGGCGACCGAGGCGAAACCAGCCGCGAAAAAACCGGCTGCCGCAAAAAAACCCAGTGAGGTAAAAGAGCCGACCAAGTCGGAGGGCAAGGCATCCAAAAAGCCCGCGACCGAGAAAAAAGCTGCTCGTATCGCGGCCGCCAAACCGCCGCGGCGCAGGGTGGTGCGCGCGCACGCGCGCTATGTGCGCACCTCCGCGCGCAAGGCGCGCATGGTGTGCGGTCACCTGCGTGGCAAGTCCGTGGGGGAAGCACGCGCTATCCTCGCGTTCACCCCTCGTGAGGTGGCGCGTGACTGGAGCAAGTTGCTGGAGTCGGCGGTCGCCAACGCCGAGAACAACCACGAACTGCTCGAGGACGATCTCGTCGTGCGGGAGGCTTACGCCGACGAGGGGCCGACGATCAAGCGCTTTCGCCCGCGTGCGATGGGACGCGCAACGCCGATCCACAAGCGCACGAGCCACCTGACGATCACCCTGACCCCGGGCTCCTAGGCGCGGGCTCGACATCACACCAAGAGACTGAGCTAGAGAGAAGAGCAAGAACGAGTATGGGACAAAAGGTTCACCCCGAGGCGATGCGCGTCGGCTACATCCACGACTGGAAGTCGAACTGGTTCAACGAGCGCTCGTTCGCCGAGTACTTGGCCGAGGACATCCGTGTCAGAGAGCACATCATCGGCAAGCTCGCCCATGCCGGCCTGTCGGACATCACGATCCGCAAGGACGCCAACGAACTCGAGGTCAACATCCATACGGCTCGGCCGGGCATCGTGATCGGCAAGTCCGGCACCGAAGTCGACGCGCTGCGCCGTGATCTGCACCGCCTGACCAAAAAGCAGATCAAGGTCAACATCCTCGAGATCAAGCGTCCCGAGCTGGACGCCAAGCTGGTCGCGCAATCGATCGCCGAGCAGCTGCAGAACAGGGTTGCGTTCCGTCGCGCGATGAAGCGCGCGCTGACCAGCGCGATGCGCTCCGGCGCCAAGGGCGTAAAGGTGCAGGTCGCGGGACGTCTAGGTGGCGCCGAGATGGCGCGCACCGAAAGCTACTCCGACGGTCGCGTACCGCTGCATACGATGCGCGCCGACATCGACTACGGCTTCTACGAGGCGCGCACCACGTTCGGGCGGATCGGGGTGAAGTGCTGGATGAACAAGGGCGAAATCATGCCCGAGGGTTACACCGGCGCCGACCTCACCGACATGACCGCGCCGGCGGCGCCGAGCTCCGATCGCGACGGTCGCGGCGGTCGCGGCGGTCGCGACGGACGTGGCGGGGGCGACGGACGGGGACGGCGCCGCGATGGCGGTGGTCCGGGTGGTGGCCGTGGTCCCGGTGGACCCGGGGGTGGCCGTGGGTTTGGTGGCCAGGGCGGCGGTCGCGGTCCCGGTGGACGTGGTGGTCCCGGAGGACGTGGTGGTGGTGGACGTGGCGGCCCCGGGGGCGGTCGTGGCGGATCTGGTCCCGGCGGCGGAGGGCCACGCTGATGCTGTCTCCCAAGCGCGTAAAGCACCGCAAGCAGCACCGCGGACGCCGCGGTGGCGTCTCGCGCGGGCAGGTCAAGGTCCAGTTCGGCGAGTATGGCCTGAAGGCGCTCGAGGAGGGCTGGCTCACCAATCGTCAGATCGAGGCCGCCCGAATCGCGATGACCCGCAAGATCAAGCGTGGCGGCAAGGTTTGGATCAATGTGTTCCCGGACAAGCCGGTCACCAAGAAGCCGGCCGAGACACGCATGGGCTCCGGCAAGGGCTCACCCGAAGGGTGGGTCGCCGTGGTAAAGCCCGGCCGCGTGATGTTCGAGCTGGCCGGCGTGCCCGAGCCCCTCGCGCGCGACGCGATCCGTCTCGCCGCGCACAAGCTTCCCGTGAAATCCAAGTTCGTGCTGCGCGAGGATTAGGTCGCGATGAACGCTAAGGAGATCAGGGACCTGGAGCACGCAGAGCTGGACAAGCAGATCGCAACGCTGCGCAAAGACCTGTTCGGTCTGCGCTTCGCAAACGCCACCGGGGAACTCGACGACACCGCCGGCATCGCCCGCGCTCGTCGTGACCTTGCCCGCGCGCTGACAGTCGCGCGTGAGCGGGAGCTGGTCGCCGGCCAGAGCGTGGGCAAGTAGAGCAATCGAGAGCAATCGAGAAGAGCACCATGGCTGACGAACCAGACAACGAGATTGAGACCACCGAGGGGGCTGCCGCGGCCGACGCGCCCGAGCAGGCCGACGCGCCTGCTCCGGCGGAGGGGTCGGCGCCGTCCGCTCGAGCCGAGCCCTCCGATCAGCTCTCCCCCAAGGAGCGCCGCCGCAGGTCGCGCTCGAGGAGCTCTGGTGAGGCGCGCCCTGCGCGCTCGCCCGAGGAGCGTCACGCCGAGCGCGCGGTGGAGCGCAAGCAGAAGGCGGCCAGCCGCCGTGCTCGTCGCCTTCAGGAGCGGGCAAAAAAGGTGGCGGCGCGCGCCGGCGGCGAGGTCCCCGCCCAGCAGCCGCTGGCGCCCGTGCATGCGCCGACCGAGGGCGTGCGCAAGACGCGTCAGGGAGTTGTCGTCTCTGACAAGGCCGACAAGACGATCACGGTTCGCATCGACACCGCCCGCAGGCATCGACGCTACGAGAAGATCGTGCGCAGCTCGAGCACCCTGCACGCGCACGACGAGAACAACGACGCCCACGAGGGCGACACTGTGCGCGTGGTCGAGAGCCGGCCACTGTCTCGCAGCAAGCGGTGGCGGCTCGTAGATGTGCTGGAGCGAGCGCGATGATCCAAAACGAGACACGGCTGCGGGTGGCCGACAACACGGGCGCGCGCGAGATCCTCTGCATCCGCGTCAAGGGCGGCTCCCGGCGCCGGTATGCGTTCGTCGGGGACGTGATCACCGCTACCGTCAAGCAGGCCAATCCGCAGGGCGCTGTCAAAAAGGGCGAGGTCGTGACGGCTGTCGTGGTGCGCACGAAGAAGCCGATCGGACGTGACGATGGCACCTACATCGCGTTCGACGAGAATGCCGCGGTGATCATCGACGACCAGAACAACCCGCGCGGCACGCGCGTGTTCGGCCCGGTCGCGCGCGAACTGCGCGAGCGCAACTTCATGAAGATCGTCTCGCTCGCCCCGGAGGTGCTCTGACGATGTCCCGCACAGTCACCAGCTCGCCGCGGCGCGCGCTGAAGATCCATTCCGGCGATCAGGTGCGCGTGATCTCCGGCAAGGATCGCGGCAAGAGCGGCCGTGTCCTGCGGACGGAGCCGCGCCGGGAGCGCGTCTATGTCGAGGGCCTGAACATGGTCAAGCGCCACATGCGCCCGGAACAGGTGCGCGATACAAACCGCGGACAGACGGTCGGCGGCGTGATCGAGCGCGAGGGCCCTATTCACATCTCCAACGTGATGCTGCTGGACGCCAAGGGCCAGCCGACGCGCGTGCGGATCGAGCGCCGCGATGGCAAGCCCTCGCGCGTGGCCGTGCGCTCTGGCGCGACCATCGACTAGCAATCCCGGACCGACCTCAGTCACCAAGCACGACAACCACACGATGAACGCAACAGCCCCCCCAGCCCGCCTGAAGACCCGTTATCTGGACGAGATCCGTCCGGCTCTGATCAGTCGCTTCGGCTACTCCTCGCCGATGCAGGCGCCCAAGCTCGAGAAGATCACCCTCAACATGGGTGTCGGCATGGCCAAGCAGGACTCCAAAGCGCTCAAGGCCGCCCAGGAACAGCTCGCGACGATCGCAGGCCAGCAGCCGAGCTTGCGCCGCGCACGCAAGTCGATCGCGGCGTTCAAACTGCGCGAGGGCATGCCCGTCGGCGTCGCGGTCACACTGCGGGCCGAGCGCGGCTACGAGTTCCTCGATCGCCTCGTCTCGGTTGCGATTCCCCGCATCCGCGACTTTCGCGGCCTGAGCCCGCGCTCGTTCGACGGCCGCGGCAACTACTCGCTGGGCGTCAAGGAGCAGATCATCTTTCCCGAGATCGACTACGACTCGATCGACCAGATCCGTGGCCTGGACATCACAATCACAACAACCGCATCCAGCGACGCCGAGGCGTTTGCGCTGCTCGAGGCGTTTGGCATGCCATTCGCCCAGCAGGGCCGGCCCAAAGGGTTCGACGCCACTGGTGACACGGACGACACCGCCGATCCGACGGACACCGCCGACACAAAGGACCCCGACTGATGGCCAAGGTCTCTCTGCGCGTCAAGCAGACGCGCCCGCCCAAATACCCGACGCGCGCCTATACTCGTTGCAACCGCTGCGGACGCCCGCGCGCGGTTTATCGCAAGTTCGGAATCTGCCGCATATGCCTGCGCGAGCTGGCGCACAACGGCCAGATCCCCGGGATGACGAAGTCCTCCTGGTAGAGCCTCAACGAAAGACGACTTCCCAGCCATGTCCATGACCGATCCGATAGCCGACTTCCTCACGCGGGTGCGCAACGCGATTCACGCAGCGCACGAGACGGTCGACATCCCTGCGTCCACGCTCAAGTCCGAGCTTGCGCGAATCCTTGTCGAGCAGGGCTACATCGAGGCATGGTCGGTAGCGCCCGCGCCCGACGAAGGCCCCGGCCAGCTGATCCAGATCAAGCTCAAGTACACCGACGACCGCCGCTCGGCGATCTCCGGTCTGCGGCGCGTCTCGCGCCCTGGCCGGCGCACGTATGTCGACGCGAAGCACATCCCCAAGGTGCTCGGCGGGATGGGCACCTCGATCGTCTCCACATCGCATGGCGTGATGACCGGCCACGACGCGCGCGCGGCCGGCGTCGGCGGCGAGGTCCTGGCGCAGGTCTGGTAATCGAACGATGTCCAGAATCGGCAGACAACCCATTCCCGTGCCCTCCGGCGTGACGGTCGCGATCGAGCCGGAGTCGGTGCGCGTCAGCGGTCCCAAAGGTGAGCTCTCAGAGCGCATCTCCCGCGATATCGATGTCGTTCAGGACGGCGAGCGGCTGCTCGTCTCGCGTCCCACCAATCGCGGCGAGCACCGCGCGCTGCACGGCCTCACACGCTCGCTCCTCGCCAACATGGTCCAGGGCGTCACCGCCGGCTATGAGAAGCGCCTGGAGATCCAAGGCGTCGGCTACCGCGCGCAGCTGAAGGGCAAGAACCTCGAGCTTGCCGTCGGCTACTCCCACCCCGTGCCGATCCCCGCGCCCGCGGGCATCGAGTTCGAAGTGCCCCAGCCGACGCGCATCGTCGTCAAGGGCATCTCCAAGCAGCTTGTCGGCGAGACCGCCGCGATCATCCGCAAGCAGCGCCCACCCGAGCCATACAAGGGCAAGGGCATCCGCTACGAGGGCGAGTACGTGGCTCGCAAGGTCGGAAAGCGCGCATGAGTTCGTATGCTGGCGCCATACTGCGTCCTCACTCGCTCGCGTGCTATCGCACGCCACGCTCGCTGCGTCCTTGTCTGGCTTGGCCTACGAACTCATGCGGGGCGGGCTGGAATCAGAAGGAGCCGTTGGTATGACCGTCATCACGAAGGAGCGCCGTCGGCTCAAACGTCGTCGCCGTGTGCGCGCGAAGATCTCCGGCAGCGCCACGCGCCCGCGGATCTCCGTGTTCCGCTCCAACCGCGGCCTGTCCGCGCAGGTGATCGACGACGTGTCCGGGCGTACGCTGGCGGCCGTCGCCTGGTTCGAGCCCGAGTTGCGCTCCCTCGGCAAAGCCGAGCGCACCACGCGCGCCGGTCAGCTGCTCGCCGAGCGGGCCACTGCGGCGGGAGTGTCCGAGGCCGTGTTCGACCGCGGCGGCTATCGCTATCACGGTCACGTCCGCGCGTTCGCCGAATCGATCCGCGAGGCTGGCCTGACCGTCTAAGGGACTCCGGCCGCATCCCGCTACCCTCTCCGTCTGCCAACCATCATGTCCATCTCATCCGATCGCTCAGTCAGCCCGTCCGGCCTGGACCTCCAGGAGCGGGTCGTGGAGATCAACCGCGTCGCCAAGGTCGTCAAGGGCGGCCGGCGCTTCTCGTTCACGGCGCTCGTCGTCGTGGGCGACGAGCGCGAAACCGTAGGAGTCGGCTATGGCAAGGCCAACGAGGTTCCCCTCGCGATCCAGAAGGGTGTCGAGCGGGCCAAGAAGGATCTCTTCCGAGTGCCCAAGCACGGCAGCACCATCACTCACCAGACCACCGGTATCTTCGGCGCCGGACGCGTTCTGCTGAAGCCCGCCTCTCCCGGTACCGGCGTGATCGCCGGCGGCGGCGTGCGCGCGGTACTCGAGCTCGCGGGCATCCACGACATCCTCTCCAAGAGCCTCGGCACGCAGAACCCGATCAACCTCGTCAAGGCCACGATCGAGGGGCTGCGCGGCCTGCGCACGCCCGAGGAGGTCGCGCGACTACGCGGCCTGTCGATCGATCAGGTGCTCGGCCTCGGCGGCCATTCCGCCGACGGCGCGTCGGAGACCGCCGCCCCAGCGGCTGCCGGCGAGACCACTCAAGCATCCGAGTCGCCCTCCGATGCATCTGCCGTGGCGACAGCCGAGTCCGTGCCTGCATCCGATACCGAGGCTGCACAGCCCGAGACGGAGACATCCGCGCAGGCCGCACCCGAGCCCGCGGTCGAGGAGGCATCCGCCTGATGCCCGCCACGACCACCACCCTTACGGTCACCCAGCGTCGTTCCGGCAACGGCTCCAACGCCCGCCAGCTCGACACGCTGCGCTCGCTCGGCCTGCGTCGCATCGGCCATACCGTCGAGGTCACAGATTGCCCCCAGGCACGCGGCATGCTGCACGCGGTTCGCCATCTCGTCGAGGTCTCGGAGTCGGCGTGAGTCCGGCGGCCGACCCTCAGAGCTCGACCGACGCCGGCGACCGCTCGCAGGCTGGCCCGCGCGTCGGATTGCACAACCTCAGCCCGGCCCCCGGCAGCCGCCGGCCGCGCAAGCGCGTCGGTCGTGGCGAAGGCTCGGGCACAGGCAAGACCTCCGGCCGTGGTCAAAAGGGAGCGGGCGCCCGCTCCGGCTCCAAGCGCCGCGCGCGCTTCGAGGGCGGCCAGATGCCGATCCACATGCGCATGCGCAAGCTCCGCGGCCCGCACATGAAGAAGTCGATGCCGTTCGAGCCGTTTCGCACCCACACTCAGCCCGTGAACATCTCCGCGCTGGAGAGCCGCTTCGACGCCGGCGCAGAGATCACGATGGAGCTGATGAAGGCCAACGGCCTGGCGACGCGCAAGGACGTACCCGTCAAGGTCCTCGCCAAGGGCGAGCTGACCAAGGCGCTCACCGTTCATGCCCACGCCTTCAGCGCGACCGCCCGTGAGCGCATCGAGGCCGCGGGCGGAACCTGCCACACGATCGACCTCTAGCCACGTGCCGCAAGCCGTCCGCGGCGCCCACAGGTACGGTGACCGGCGCCGACAGGGCCAATCGGTGAGCCGGGCTCACGGGTCACCCCCAAACCAGCCCACCACATCGCCCCCCGGCACGGGCTAGAATCTCCGGGCCGCGTGTCCCCGGCGCGTGATCCTCCCAACTCATGCTCTCCACGATCCTCAGCGCATTCCAGGTAGCGGACATCCGCAAGAAGCTCGGCTTCACCGCAGCGATGCTCGTGATCTACCGGTTCGGCTCGCACCTGCCGGTGCCGGGCGTCAACCTCACGGCGGTCGACAACATCCAGAAGCAGTTCGGCGGCTCCGGGATCCTCAGCTACCTGAACCTCTTCTCCGGCGGTGGCCTGTCGCGGATCGCGATATTCGCGCTCGGGATCATGCCCTACATCACCGCCTCGATCATGCTGCAGCTGCTGCAGGTGGTCGTTCCGTCGCTGGAGAAGCTTTCCAAGGAAGGCGAGGTCGGCCAGGCTCGCATCACCCAGTACACCCGCTACCTCACGGTCGGCCTGGCGTTCGCGCAGTCGATCGGCTACGTGTTCCTGTTTCACTCGCTGCAAGCCAAAGCCGGCGAATCGGTCGTCACCCACTTCGACCCGCCGCACATCTTCCTGATCGTCATCTGTCTGACGACCGGTTGTGTGGTGTTGATGTGGATCGGCGAGCTGATCACCCAGCGCGGCATCGGCAACGGCATCTCACTGCTGATCTTCGCCTCGATCGTCTCCCGCCTGCCCACCGGCATCCAGACCTGGTGGACGACCCAGGACCAAGTGTTCAAGGTGATGATGCCATTCCTGGTGCTCGCGGTCGTCGCCGGCATCGTGTTCGTCCAGGAGGGCCAGCGGCGCATCCCCGTCCAGTACGCCAAGCGCGTGATCGGGCGGCGCATGTCCGAGGGCGGTCAGACATATCTGCCGCTGCGCGTGAACATGGCCGGCGTGATCCCGGTGATCTTCGCCGCGAGCCTCATGGCGTTTCCCTCGACGGTCGGGCAGCTCGTCAAAACCCATTGGGGTCAGCAGGTCTCCGATTTCTTTACGCCCAACGGCTGGCATTTCATCATCGGGCAGTCGCTGCTCATCGTTCTGTTCACCTACTTCTACACCGCCGTCACGTTCAACCCGGTCGACCAGGCTGACAACCTCAAGAAGTACGGCGGCTTCATCCCCGGCGTGCGCCCCGGGCGCCCGACCGCCGAATTCCTCGACCGCATCCTCGCGCGCCTGACATTCCCCGGCGCGCTGTTCCTCGCCGCCGTGGCGGCGCTGCCGGCGATCCTGTTCGCGCGCACCCACCAGAACTTCGACTTCGGCGGCACCTCGATCCTGATCGTGATCGGCGTCGCGCTGGAAACGATGAAGCAGCTCGAGGCTCAGTTGATGATGCGTAGCTATGAGGGCTTCTTGAAGTGATGCTTCTCCGGGGGGTGGTCGGGAGGGGGGCCTGTCCCCCTCCCGTGTAGAGATGAAGCAGCTCGAGGCTCAGCTGATGATGCGTAGCTATGAGGGCTTCTTGAAGTAGTCTCGGGCGAGTGTCCGAGCTAAATCTGATCCTGCTCGGTCCGCCGGGCGCGGGTAAGGGCACGCAGGCCGAGCGCCTGCGTGAAGATTTCGGCCTGCCGCATATCTCCACCGGGGACATGCTCCGCGCGCAGGTCGCGGCGGGCTCCGAGCTGGGCCTGCAGGCCCAGCGCTACATGGACGCCGGCGAGCTCGTGCCCGACGAGGTGATCATCGGCATGATCACCCAGCGAGTCTCAGACACCGATGCGGGTGACGGGTTCCTGCTCGACGGGTTCCCGCGCAACGAGGTCCAGGCCGACGCGCTCGCACAGGCGCTTGGCGGTCTGGATCGTCGGCTTACAGCGGTGCTCGCGATCGAGGCGTCAGACCAGGAGGTCGTCCGCCGGCTCTCCGGTCGGCGGGTGTGCGTCAAGAACCCTGGTCATATCTATCACGTCGAGCTCGACCCCCCCAAGCACGAGGGCGTCTGCGATCAGGACGGCTCACGCCTGATCCAGCGCGACGACGACCGCGAGGAGACGATCCGCCGGCGCCTGGAGGTCTATCACCGCCAGACGGCGCCGCTGATCGACTACTACGATCGCGCCGGCCTGCTGCGCCGCTTCGACGGACGCCGCAGTCCCGACGAAGTCCACGCCCGCATTCGCGCCACGCTGGCGACGCTGCGCCTGGAGGAGGAGCTTTAGAGGGCCAGCTAAGCTCGTCTGGCGATGATCATCAAGAAGAGCCCCGAGGAGATCGAGCGGATGGCGCGCGCCGGCGAGGTGCTGGTGGCGACCCTCGATCTGCTGGAGGGCAAGATCCGCGGGGGCGTCACCACCGCCGAGCTCGACGAGGCCGCCGAGCGCTTCATCCGCTCTCGCGGCGCTACGCCCACGTTCAAGGGCTACCGGGGCTTTCCCGGGTCGATCTGCGCGTCGCCGAACGCGATGGTCGTGCACGGCATCCCCGGGTCCTACAAGCTCGGCTCGGGCGATGTGATCTCGATCGACGTCGGCGTCACGCTCGACGGCTGGGTCGCCGATGCGGCGCGGACGTTCTCCGTCGGTGAGATCGACCCGATCGTCCAGAACCTGCTCGCCGCCACCAGGGAGGCGCTCGACGCGGGCGTCGAGCAGTGCCGCGTGGGCAATCGCATGGGTGACCTCTCCAGCGCGATCCAGCAGGTGGCCGAGGGCGCCGGGCTGTCGGTGATCCGCTCGCTCGTCGGACACGGCATCGGGCGCAGCATGCACGAGGATCCCCAGGTCCCCAACTACGGCCGCCCCGGCAAGGGGCCGTTGCTGGAGGAGGGCATGGTCCTCGCGGTCGAGCCGATGACCACCGCCGGGCACGCCGGTGTTCGCGTGGCCGGCGACGGCTGGGCGATCTTCTCCCAGGACAGCTCGCCCGCCGCGCACTTCGAGTTCACGGTCGCCATCACAGCCGAGGGTCCTCGCATCCTCACCCCGTGGCATCTGCCGCCCAAGGAGCGCCCTGTGGCCCGCGAGCCGCAAACCGCCGCGAGCGCGGGTTGAGGGGCTGCCGGCTCCGGCACGGCTGCTCACCGCGGTTGCCTGCCGCGGCTGCGATTGGCGCGGGCTGACCCGCACACGGGCGCCGACCCTACGCTTCGAGGCCGCCGACCTACACCCGGGGCGCCGACCTACGCTCCGAGCCCCGGAGTTGCTACCATCCGGAGTCTTGCTCGAACGCGAGGTCGTACGCGCGCGCGAGAGCGTATCCACGACTTGGTAGCGGCGGCCATGACGGCAGCCAGAGCCGGGTCGCCGGGACCAGCCGAAAGGGATCATGAAGGTCAGACCGTCGGTAAAGCCGATGTGCGAGAAGTGCAAGATCATCCGCCGCCACGGAGCGGTGCTCGTCATCTGCCAGAACAAGCGCCACAAGCAGCGTCAGGGTTGACCAGCGTGCCTCGGATGATCGTCATGCTGCGTCCTCAGTCGGGTCCGTGGGTCTTCCACTGTCCCCGGGGTGGGTGGGCAGTCCATTCCTTGCCTGACGACCCCCGAGCCCCGCTGGTCAGACTGGGTTCCCGGAGAGGGCTCTGATGGCGAGAATCGCAGGGGTCAACCTGCCTCTGAACAAGCGCTCTGAGATCGGTCTTACGTACATCTACGGGATCGGCCGCTCCACCTCGAACAAGGTGCTCTCGGAGGTCGGGGTCAGCCCGGACACCTACGTGCGCGATCTGACCGAGGACGAGGTCGCAAAACTGCGCGACGCGATCGACCGCTCGCTGACCGTCGAGGGCGATCTGCGCCGCGAGCGCTCGCAGGACATCAAGCGCCTGCAGGAGATCGCCTGCTACCGCGGGCTGCGTCACCGTCGCGGGCTGCCGGTGCGGGGGCAGAAGACCAAGACCAACGCCCGCACGCGCAAGGGTCCCAAGCGGATGCAGGTCGCAGGCAAGAAGAAAGCGGGCAAGAAGTAATGGCTCCTCCCAAACGCGCCCGTGGCAAACGCAAGCCCAAGAAGAACATCCCCATCGGCCAGGCCCACATCAAGACTTCGTTCAACAACACGATCGTCTCGCTTACCGACACCACCGGCAACGTGATCGCCTGGGAGTCCGCGGGCGGCGCCGGGTTCAAGGGCTCGCGCAAGTCCACGCCGTTCGCCGCGCAGGTGACCGCCGACGCCGCGGCGCGCAAGGGTTTGGAGCAGGGACTGCAAAAGGTCGAGGTCTACGTCAAGGGTCCCGGCTCGGGTCGCGAGACGGCGATCCGCTCGCTGCAGGCCGCGGGTCTCGAGGTGACGGGCGTCAAGGACGTCACCCCGCAGGCGCACAATGGTTGTCGCCCCCGCAAGCGGCGGAGGGTCTGAGATGGCCAGAGATACCGGTCCGCAGTGCAAGCAGTGCCGCCGCGAGGGGCAGAAGCTGTTCCTCAAGGGTGAGCGCTGCCTGACGGACAAGTGTGGCGTCGAGCGCCGCTCCTACCCGCCGGGCGAGCACGGCCGCGGGCGGATGAAACAGAGCGAGTACCGCCTGCAGCTGCGCGAGAAGCAGAAGGCGCGCCGCTACTACGGGGTGCTCGAGCGCCAGTTTCACGGCTACTACGAGAAGGCTTCGCGCCAGCCGGGGATCACGGGTGAGAACCTGCTGGCGCTGCTGGAGTGTCGCCTGGACAACGTGCTGGTGCGTCTCGGCTTCGCCGCCTCGCGCCGGCAGGCTCGCCAGCTGATCCGCCACGGCCATTGGACGGTCAACGGCCGGCGGGTGGACATCCCCAGCTATCAGGTGCGCCCAGGCGAGGTGATCGCCATCAAGGCGGACACCGCGGCGACGCAGGTGGTCAGGGACGCGACCGAGCTCACAGGACAGATACCCGCGTGGCTGCAGGCCGATCACGAGTCGCTCACGGCCAAGGTGCTGCGCAAGCCGGAGCGACGCGAGGTGGCCGCGCCGGTGCAGGAGCAGCTCATCGTCGAGCTGTACTCGAAGTAGCAGCTTTGCCCATGTCGCCATCACCCGCCTGCGGGCGGGGAAGGCGGCGCTCCGGAGCCGACCGGCCGCGAAGGGCCATCGGTGCGAGACCGTACAAAACGACGTTAGGACGCTGATGCTCGACTTCCAAATCCCCCGGATCACTTCCGAGTCCGTGGAGCAGAACCGCGGCACGTTCACCATCGAGCCGCTCGACCGCGGCTTCGGCTACACGTTCGGCAACTCGCTGCGGCGTGTGCTGCTCTCGTCGCTGGCGGGCGCCGCCGTCACGAGCGTGCGCATCGAGGGGGTCGCGCACGAGTTCTCGACGATCCCGGGCGTCAAGGAGGACGTGACCGACATCGTGCTCAACCTCAAGGGCATCGTCTGTCGTATGCACTCCGACGCGACCGAGGTCGAGGCGCCGCTGGTCGTGACCGGCCCGGGGGACATCACGGCCAAGGACATCGACCTGCCCGCGGGCGTGGAGATCCTCAATCCCGACGTGCACATCGCGACACTCGAGAAGAAAACCAAGCTCGAGCTGTACATGACGATCGGCCGCGGCCGCGGATACCGCCCGGCTGAGGAGAACAAGTCGGCCGACCAGCCGATCGGCGTGATCCCGATCGACTCGATCTTCTCGCCCGTGCGCCGTGTCGCCTACGCCGTCGAGCAGGCCCGAGTCGGCCAGAAGACCGATTTCGACAAGCTCACGCTCGACATTGAGACCGACGGCTCGATCGACCCTCAGGCTGCGCTGCGCGAGGCGGCTGAGCTGCTGATCTCACAGCTGGCGATCTTCACCGACGCCGACCGCATCCAGGAGCTACGCGCCGCGCCCGGCGGCCAGCTCGACGGGCACGGCCTCGCGGTCGCCGGTGGCGCTGGAGCGCCCGCAGGCGCGCTGCAGGGTGAGGAGTGGAGCATCCTGATCGAGGAGCTCGAGCTGGGCGTGCGCTCTTATAACTGCCTCAAGCGCGCGGGCATCCAGACCGTCGGGGATCTTATCTCCAAGTCCGAGGCCGAGCTCAACGCGATCCCGAACTTCGGCAAAAAGTCGATCGACGAGGTCATCGAGACCCTGCACGCTAGGGGGCTGTCTCTCCGAGCGGACTAGACGGCCGCTGACCGAAGCCGGGAGACACTCGCTGCGCTCGCATCCCCGTTTCGGCCAGCGCGATGCGGCGTCCTCGGTCGCTCGTGTGCAGAGCACACCACGCTCCCTGCGTCCTTGCCTCGCTTGCTCATCGATCGTCTTGACCATAGACTCACTGACCATGCGCCATCAAAAGACCAAACACAAGCTCAGTCGCGACAGCGCGCATCGCAAGTCGCTGCTGATGAACCTGAGCAAGGAGATCATCGAGCACGAGCGGATCCGTACGACCGAGGCCAAGGCCAGAGCGGTCAAACCGGAGGTCGAGCGGCTGATCACGCTGGCCAAGCGCCGTGACCTGCACGCGCGCCGCCAGGCGCTGTCGACGCTCGCGCAGGACAAGTTCGCGGTGCACAAGCTGTTCGAGGATCTTGCTCCGCGCTACGCCGACCGTCCGGGAGGGTATACGCGCATCCTCAAGCTCGGTCCCCGGCGTTCGGACTCGACCGAGATGGTGTTCATCGAGCTGGTCTGAGCGCCGCCGCGGGGCCATGGCGGGTGTCCCACCGCGATGTACGGGCCTCGCATGTCGAGGAGCGCAGATGGTCACCAAGCTGACGCTCGAGTACGACGGGACCGATTTTGCCGGCTGGGCACGTCAGCCCGGGCTGCGCACCGTACAGGAGGAGGTTGAGCGGGCGCTGCAGACGGTCTTGCGCCAGCCGCTCACCCTCACGGTCGCCGGACGCACCGACCGCGGTGTGCATGCCCGCAGGCAGGTGGCCTCATATGAGCACGAGGCGGTCGATCCGCAGCGGCTGAACACGCTGCTGGGAGAGGACATCTCGATCCTCGCCGCCGAGCCGGCCCCGGCCGGCTTCGATGCCCGTCGTGACGCCACCAGCAGGACGTACTGCTATCGCCTGCTCACACGACGGTCTCGCAGCCCGCTCGAGCGCCGATTTGCGCTGTGGTGGCCGGGTGAGCTCGATCGCGGGGCGTTGGACCAGTGCGCCCGGGCGCTGGTGGGCAGGCACGACTTCACCGCGTTCACGCCCAGCGAGACCGACCACGTGCGCTTCGAGCGCGACATCCTGCGTGCGCGGTGGCACGGCACCACTGCCTTACACGACCCTGGGTCGAGCGATGCGGGGTCGGTGGCCCTGCTCCCGGAGGCTTCGCACGGTGGGGCTTCACGCGGTCAGCCCCTTGCGGAGGGTGTGCTCGCAGAGGACGTGCTCGAGCTGTGGATCGAGGCGGATACGTTCATGCGGCACATGAACCGCATCCTGGTCGGGACCATGCTGGAGGTCGCCTCGCACAAGCGCGCGCTGAGCGACTTTGAGCGTCTGCTGGAAGGCAGGCCGCGCGCGCACGCGGGCGTGACCGCGCCCGCGCACGGCCTGACTCTGGTGTCGGTTGCATACCCAACTGCCGGGGGGTAACCAGACCACCACCCCGGGGACCGAAGCCGCCCCTATGCTGAGGGGAGATCAAATGTTGAACGTGCTGCTGACCAACGACGACGGGATCGAGGCCGAGGGCCTGCAGGCGATGCGCGCTGCGCTCGTGCGCATGGGGGGCGTGCGACTCGTGGTGATCGCGCCCGACGGCAACCGCTCGGCGATGGCCCGCTCGATCACGACGCGCAGGCCGCTGTGGGTCGCGGAGACGCCGTTCTCAGACGGCACGGTCGGGTACGCCAGCGATGGCACGCCGGTGGACTGCGTGAGGCTGGCGAGCCTCGGTCTGGTCGAGGGGTTCCAGCCGGATCTGGTCGTGTCGGGCATCAACCACGGGGCGAACCTCGGCGATGACATCACCTACTCGGGCACGGTCGCGGCGGCGCTGGAGGGGGTCGTGCTGGGCGTGCCGGCGATCGCCGTCTCCCAGCAGTCGCGCGCGCGGGCCCTGGACTTCCGCTATGACGGCGGCTTCGGGTTCGAGACCGCGGCGGCGTTTGTCGCCAGGCTGGTGGAGCGGATCGAGGACGTGCCGCTGCCGGCTAGCACGCTGCTGAATGTCAACGTGCCCGCGGGCGAGCCCAGCGGCGTCGAGGTGACGAGCCTGGGCAAGCGCATCTACAAGGACGAGCTCAAGCTCGAGCGCGAGGAGGAGCATCGCCGGCGCTACTGGATCTACGGCTCTGACCCCGGGTTTCACGACGAGCCGGGCACCGATCTCGCGGCCGTGGCGGCCGGGCGCGTCGCTGTGACCCCGATTCATTTCGATTTGACCGACCGCGCGGGGCTGCAGGCGCTCAGCACCTTCGACCTGGAGGAGCTGCTGCAGCCACCGATCGGAGATCGGCCAGCGCCTGGCGCGTCGTGAGCGCCCCTTTGAAGAAGACACTGGCGCGCGCGCGCGAGCTGCGAGCTGAGCTTGAACGTCACGCGCATCGCTATTACGTGCTCGACGATCCGACGATCGCCGACGATGCGTACGACGCGCTGCTGGACGAGCTGCGCGCGATCGAGGCCGAGCACCCTGAGCTGCGCACGCCCGACTCGCCCACGCAGCGGGTCGGAGGCGAGCCGGTGGAGCGCCTGGACAAGGTGGAGCACCTGGAGCCGATGCTGTCGCTGGGCAACGTGCGCTCCGAGGAGGAGCTGCGCGCCTGGGTCGAGCGGATGCGCACGCATCTCGCGCGCGAGGGGATCGTCAGCCCGAAGTTCAAGTTCGTGGTCGAGCCGAAGATCGACGGCCTGGCGATCAGCCTGGTGTATCGCGACGGGATACTGCAGCGTGGCGCGACGCGGGGTAACGGCGAGGTGGGGGAGGATGTGACGCACAACCTGCGTACGATCGGCTCCATACCGTTGCACGTCGAGGACGTGCCGCCGCTGCTGGAGGTGCGCGGGGAGGTGTATATGTCGCTGGCCGACTTCGCCGCCCTGAACGAGCGCCGCGCCGAGGCGGGCGAGTCGACGTTCATGAACCCGCGCAACTCTGCGGCCGGGACGATCCGCCAGCTCGATCCGGCCGACGCGGCGCAGCGGCCGCTGTCGATGTGGTGCTATCAGGTGGGCGTCGTCGATGGCCTGTCGTTCAGCCGGCACTCCCAAGCACTGGACTGGCTACGCGAGCATCGGTTTCGGGTCAACGCCGACATCAGGGTGCTCGGCAGCGAGGACGAGGTGATCGCGCAGTGCCTGGACTGGCAGCAGCGCCGGGGCGAGCTGGACTTCGAGATCGACGGGGTCGTGATCAAGGTCGACGATCTGCAGTTGCAGCGTCGCCTGGGCTCGGTGGGGCGCGATCCGCGCTGGGCGGTCGCCTGGAAGTTCCCGCCGACGACCGCGGTGACGACGCTGGAGCGGGTGATGTGGAACGTCGGCAAGTTCGGCGACCTGCGCCCGTACGCGGTGCTGACACCCGTCGCCGTCGGGGGCGTGACGATCAAGCTGGCGACGCTGCACAACGAGGAGGATCTGCGCCGCAAGGACCTGCGCCCGGGCGAGGAGGTGATCGTGATGCGCGCCGGAGACGTGATCCCGCAGGTGGTCTCGCCCGCTCCGCACGTGGTCGATCGTCCGGGCAAGCGCCCGCCCCGACCGCGCCCGCCCAGCAGGTGCCCGTTCTGCAACACCAAGACGGTCAAGCCGCGCGAGGGCGTGTTCACGAAGTGCCCCAACCGCGACTGCCCCGCGCGCGCGTGGCAGCTGCTCAAGCATTTCGTATCCCAGGGCGCGATGGACATCGAGGGCCTGGGCGAGCGTCAGGTGGCGCTGCTGCAGGAGCGCGAGCTGGTCCGCACCGACGGCGACTACTACCGCCTGACCGCGGAGCAGCTGACCGAGCTGGAGGGGTTCGCCGAGCAGTCGGCGCGCAACCTGATCGACGCGATCGAGGCGTCCAGGCAGCGGCCGTTCGCGCGCGTGCTGTTCGGGCTGGGGATCGAGGAGGTCGGCGAGGTGACCGCGCGCAATCTGGCCATGCGCTTCCGCGACATCGACACGCTGCTGCGGGCCTCCACCGAGGAGATCGCCCAGACGCCGGGGATCGGCGAGAAGATGGCTCGCACGATCAGAGACCAGCTCGACGACGAGCGCATGCGCGCGCTGATCGCCGACCTGCGCGGGCTGGGGCTGCGACTGCGCGAGGAGGGCCCGCCCCCCTCGGAGGGCCCGCTGGCGGGCAAGACGCTGGTGCTGACCGGCACGCTGCCGCGCTGGTCGCGCGAGCAGGCCACTGAACGGGTCATGGCCGCGGGCGGGCGGGTGACGAGCGCTGTGTCGAAAAACACCGACTACCTGGTCGCGGGCGAGTCCGCGGGGTCGAAGCTGGCCAAGGCCCAGCGCCTGGGGGTGCCGGTGCTCGACGAGGACAGTCTGCGCGATGTGCTGGGGGGCGAGCCGGGTTCGGGGTGAGCGTTCGGCGCGATGTGACCGCGCCGCGCGCGTGCGCGCAATCGGGCGCTCGCAGCATGGGGCAGGGTACGTCGGGGTCGGGTGCGGGACTGCAATTGCGAGCGGGTGGGTCCGCAACCGATCAGTAGCCGGCGATCGTGATCGTCATGTGGTCCTGGAACACGTGCGCCGTTTCGGTCGCGATCCCGTCGGTGAAGATCGCAAACGCGAGCGTATGCCCGTTGGCGGCCGTGCAGTAGCCGACGAGGTTGGACACGCCCGTGAGCGTGCCGGTCTTGCCCTCACAGCGTCCCGACGCGCCCGTGTGGCGCATGCGCGTGGCCAGCGTGCCGGTGTGGCCGGCGATGGCAAGGTCGCCGCGCAGCACGGGCCCGATCGAGGTCGAGGCGAGCTCCACGAGCAGGTCAGCGACCTGATACGGCGACGTCCGATCGGCTTCCGACAGGCCGGAGCCGTCCAGGACCTGCGGGTGGATTCCCAGCAGCGAGGCGATCGTCTGGCGTACGACCGACGCGCCCGCCGAGGTCGTGCCGGCGCCGCCGTACAGCGCGCCGAGGTCCTTGGTGAGCGTCTCGGCGAAGAAGTTGTCCGACGGCGGGAGCGTCAGCCCCAGCAGCTGCGTGAGCGTGGGCGAAGCGACCCGCGTGAGCTGGGTCACGCCGACGGGCGTGCTGGCCGCGCCGCTGCGCCCGGCGATGGGGACACCGTCGCCACGCAGCGCCGCCCACAGCTCGCGGGCGGCGTACGCCGCGGGCGCGTGCGGCCCGCGTTCGGAGCCGCTGGAGCCGCGGTTGAACGCGAGGCCGCTGAGCGTGCCTTCCAGGAACGGGTCGGGTGCGTAATCGCTGGAGGGCTCGCCGCGCAGCGAGTCAAGCCACGATTCGTCGCCCAGCACCGAGCCGGTGACGCGGTGGATGCCGGCGCGCACGAGCTGGGTGGCGAGCGTCGAGACGGAGGCGCCCGCGCCGCCGTAGTGGGCGCGGATGAACGAGCTCGAGCCGAACGTCGGATCGCCGCCGCCGCGCAGGTACAGGTTGCCTTCCCACACCCCGCCCGGAGCGAGCTGGCCCGTCCCGTACACGGTCGTGCTCAGGCGCGCGGACGGCCCCATGCGCGTGAGGGCGGCGGTGGCGGTGTAGAGCTTCTCCACCGACGCGGGCGGGCGCAGCGTGCCGGCGCGCTCGGAGAACAGGGGCTGGTGCGCGGTGATGTCATACACGTACGCGCCGTCCGCCGGCCCGGCAAGCGCTAGCTGATGGCCGAGATCGGCCTGCAAACCGGCCAGTTCGCCGGCAGGCGCTCGCCGTCGCAGGCATCGCCGCTGCGCCCGGCAGAAGTCCGCAGAGCAGAATCAGCGTCGCGACAAGACGGTTCCGGGGCACGCGACCGTAAAATGTCGGGTATGGGCAAGGTTGTCAAGCTGCAACCGTCGGCCAGGGGGGCCTCCAAGGCCAAGACGCGGGCTCGCCCGCTCGCTCCCCGCGGGGTGGGACGCCCGCCGGCACCTGAGCGCCGGCGCCGATCCAGGCGCGACCGAACCGCGCTCGTGCTCGGCGGCGGGGGGTTCACGGGGGGCGTATACGAGATCGGGGCGCTGCGCGCGCTGGACCTGCTGGCGGTCAACAGCACAGTCACCCAGTTCGACATCTACGTCGGAACCTCGGCCGGGTCGTTCATCGCCGCGCTGTGCGCGAACGGGGTGACCCCGGAGGAGATGATGCGGGTGGTCACCCATCAGGGGACGCCCACGTTCGAAGACATCGACCTCGGCGATCTGCTGCGCCCCAACCTGGTCGAGCTGGCGCGCAAGAGCGCGCTGCTGCCGTGGCGGGCGCTGGGACTGGCGCGGCAGGTCGTGCGCCAGCGGGGGCAGGTGTCGGTGATGGATGTGCTGCTGGGGTTCGCGGAGGGTCTGCCCTCGGGCGCGTACACGGGGGCGGGCATGGAGGCGTACCTGCGCAAGATGCTGAGCGAGCCGGGGCGCAGCGACGACTTCTGTGAGCTGGATCGCGAGCTGTACCTGACGGCGACCGACCTGGACACATGCGAGCGGATCGTGTTCGGGCAGGAGGGCCTGAGAGACGTGCCGATCTCCACCGCGGTGCGCGCGTCGGGGGCGCTGCCGATGGTGTACGCGCCGGTCACCGTCGGCGAGCGCGAGCTGGTCGACGGCGGCCTGGTGTCGACCACGAACCTCGACATCGCCGTCGAGGCGGGGGCCAAGCTGATCGTCGTGATCAACCCGATCGTGCCGTTCGTGAACGACTTCTCAGAGACGGTCCGCACGCTGGGCGGGGTGCGCCCGAAGCGGGTCTCGGACATGGGCTTTCCGCAGATCGGCTATCAGGCGTTCAAGCTGCTCGCCCACCAGCGGCTGCACGAGCTGGCCGAGCGTTGGGAGGAGCGGTATCCGGGCGTGGACATCGTGCTGATCGAGCCCGAGCCGGCGGACAAGCTGATGTTCCAGACCTCGATCATGAGCTTCGCCTCGCGCGTGGACATTGCCCGGCACGGGTTCGAGTCGGTCACGCAGCACCTGGCGGGCGAATACGAGCGCTACAGCGAGATCGCCGAGCGCCACGGGCTGGACATCTCGGGCGAGCGGTTGCGTCGCGTCGTCGAGCACTTCGACGACGTCGAGCCCGAGCCCGCGAGCGCGTGGCGCAAGATCCTCGAGGGCACCACGGGCGCGCTGCTACGCCAGTCGGGGCTCGCCAGCTGAAGCACGCCTGGGAGTCAGCGCCGCATGCGGCGCTGACCGGGGCCGCGCATGCGCGGCCCCGCCGGCGGGCGCATGCGCCCGCCGGAAGACGCGCCGCATGCGGCGCGTCTCGGGAGCGCACATGTGCGCTCCCGCCGGGCGCCGCATGCGCCGCCCGGTACATCATCAGCTTCTAATAAGTCACATGTGCGGCACGCCGCTTGTGACGGTGCGTGCACCGTCCGGTACAGCATCGACGTAATGAAAGGTTTCCCTACAGCGATTTGTCGATCGCGCCGAGCAGGCGCTCGGTGGTCGGTGCGTCGCGCAGGCCGATGCGCACGTGGCGGGGCTCGCCGAGGGCCGAGCCGCCGGCGACGAGGATGCCGGCGCGGGCCAGGCGCGCGGACAGCTCGCCGCCTTCGACGGCGGGGTGAGAGGCCCATACGAAGTTGGCCTGGCTGTCGGTGACGTCGAAGCCGCGCTCGCGCAGGGCGGCGGTCACGACTGCGCGCTCGCGCGAGACGGTCGCGACGCGCCGGGCGATGATCTCCGAGCAGCTGCGCAGCGCTTCCAGCGCGCCGGCCTGGGAGACCTCGGAGACGCCCAGGTCCGGCTGCAGCTCGGCCAGCAGCTCCTCCGAGCCGGGTCCGCCGATGGCAAACCCCACGCGCAGGCCGGCCAGACCCCAGGCCTTGGAGAAGCTGCGCACCACGAACAGGCGGGAGTGCTCGGCGAGCAGCTCCAGCGAGGAGTTGACCGGCTGGGCGTCGGCGAACTCGACAAGCGACTCATCCAGCAGGACGGCGACGTCGTCGGGCAGGCCGTCGAGCAGGCGCTCTAGCTCCGCGCGTGCCAGCAGCTCGCCGGTGGGGTCGTTGGGGCTGGCGATCGCGACCACGCGCGTGCCGGGCTCGCCATGGGCCTCCTTCAGCAGGGCGTCGACGCCGCCGCTCACCCGCACGGCCTGGCCGTGGGCGCGGCGGGCCATGATCGGGAACAGGGGATACGACGGCCAGGGGCTGAGCAGTCGCTGGCCGGGCTCGATCAGCGCGCGCGTGGCGGAGCTGAGCAGTTCGGCGGCGCCGTTGCCCAGGATCACCCGCGCGGGCTCGACGGCGTACCGCTCGGCGAGCTCGTCTCGCAGCTGAGAGGCGCTCTGCAGGTGCGGATAGCGGTGCATGCCCCGGCGAGCGACGAACGTGACCGCGCTGACGATGCTCGGATGCGACAGCTCGGGCCACGTGGTCTGGGACAGGTCGATCGTCGTTACGCGCGCCAGCGCCTTGCGCTTACGCTCGGCCGCTTCCGCGCGCAGCCCTTCGTTGACCTCCTCCTCGGACATCCCTTCGAACTGGCGGTAGTAATCGAGCAGGCTCATACGACGTCCGCCCAGCGGGTGCTTATGCGCCGACGCCGGGTCCGTGGATGACCACGAACCAGAACATGAACGCTCCCCCGCAGATCACGGCTGTGATCGCGAACACGCGTCCCAGGACTCCTGTGCGCTGGTCGTGGCCGGCGGCGCGGCGCACGAGGATCCAGGCCTGGTCGAGGCGGCGCAGGATCGCAAGCGCCCCGAACAGCAGCACGAACAGTCCGACGAACGACAGCAGGATGCCGATGCTGACGCTGTTCGTCAGGTAATTCACCTGGGAGCCGATCCACAGGCAGGCAAGCGGGATCGGACCCCAGCAGAGCAGGCTGAGCAGCACGATCCCCGCCAGCAGGATGGTCGCCAGTGAGCCGTCCAGCCGCTGGCGCAGGTTGCCGCCGCGCTTGGGCAGCGCGCGGAAGCGGACCGGCGCGGTGCCGGGGCGGCGACCGACGAACAGGCCGCCGTTGTCGGAGGGATCGGTGCGCATCGGTTCCTATCTTCGCAGGTGCCCGGACATCCGTCCGTGGTTATCTGTTCGCATGGCCGTCCGCACGAGCGCAGACGAGCCGAGCTCAGGGCGCCATCCATGCCGCCGCGGCGGATGGGTCGGCATGAGCCTGCTGCCCGCTGGCCCCGGTCAGCCCGCGTACAGCGCGTCGAGCACGCTTGCGTACTTCTCGTTGACGATATTGCGCTTGACCTTCAGCGTCGGCGTCAGCTCGCCCGTCTCCTGGGACAGGTCGTGGTCGAGGATCGCGAACCTCTTGACCTGCTCCACCTGGGCATACTTGGCGTTGGCGCGGTCGAGCGCCTCCTGGACGAGCGCCTGCACGGAGGGCTCGCGCGCGAGCGAGGGGATGTCCGGTGGCAGGCCGTGCTCGGAGGCGTACCCGGCGATCTCTTCCTCGTCGAGCGTGACCAGGGCGACCGGATAGGGGCGCTGGTCGCCGTGCATGACCGCCTGGGAGATCCAGCGGCACTGCCTGAGGTCGTTCTCGATGTTGGCAGGCGTAAGGTTCTTGCCGCCGGCGGTGATGATGATGTCCTTCTTGCGCCCGACGATGTACACGAACCCGTCTTCGTCGATGCGCCCGAGATCACCGGTGTGCAGCCAGCCGTCCTCGATCGCGCCGAACGTCTCTTCGGCGCGGTTGTGGTAGCCCTGGAATATGTTCGGTCCTTTGATCAGCAGCTCGCCATCGTCGGCGATCCTGACCTCGACACCGGGGAGCGGCCTGCCGACGCTGCCGAACCGGTGATCCTCGGGAGTGCTGGAGGTCGCGGCGGTTGCGGTCTCGGTCATGCCATAGCCCTCCATTACGGGCACGCCGCAGGCGTAGAAGAACTCGAGGATCTCCTTGGCGATCGGCGCGGCCCCGGTGACGGCCTCGCGCAGGCGCCCGCCGAACGCGGCCCGCACGTTTTTGAACAGCCGCTCCTCGGCCTCTTCGAACGGACCCTGCAGCTCGTCGGGGATCGGTCGGCCGGCGAGCTGGCACTCGCGCACCTCCATGCCCACGCGCACGGCGCCGGCCAGCTCCTCAGGCTCGGCGTTGGCCGACACGAGCGTGTAGATCTTTTCGAATATCCGTGGCACCGACGGCAGGTAGGTGGGCTTCACGTCGGCCAGCTCGCCGATGATCTGCTTGGTGTCGCCGCCCCAGTAGGCGAGCGTAACTCCGAGATCGAACACCACCAGCTGCAGCAGCAGCGCGAACGAGTGCGCCAGCGGCAGATACAGGTAGACCACGTCCCCAGCATCGCTCTGCAGGCTGGCGCGCTGCTCGACCATGTCGAGGATCGCCCGGTAGTTGCCATGCGTGAGCACGCAGCCCTTCGGTGGGCCGGTCGTGCCGGAGGTGTAGATGAACGTATACGGATCCTCTGGGCTCACGCCGGCACGGCGCGCGTCGAGCTCCTCGGGCGAGCGCGTGCGTCCGCGAGCGCGGACCTCATCCAGCGGGATCGCATCGAGCGCGGCGATCTGCGGTGTCTGCTCGGCGGGAGCGGGGGGGTCGATCACCACGATCGTGCGCAGGTTGGGCAGCCGGTCGCGTATGGCCGCGATCTTGGCCATCTGGGCCGCGTCCTCGCAGACGACCGCACAGGCATCGGAGTCGGATATGACCCAGTGACACTCCTCGGGAGAATTGGTCTGATAGATCGGCACGACCACCGTGCCGGCGGAGGTCGCGGCGAGATCGGCATAGGACCACTCGGGGCGGGTGTTGGCAAGGATGCAGACGTGCTCACCGGACTCGATGCCAAGGTCGATCAGGCCAAGCGCCACCTCCCGGACGATCTGATCCAGTTCGGCGAACGTGACGTCCTGCCAGGTGTCCTCGCGCTTGTACCGGATCGCAGCGTGATCGGCGTACTGCGCGGCCGCATTCGGGGCCAGATCGGCGATCGTCTGCGACGCTGTTGCCGACGGCACGGCGGTGACCTCCATGGATGTTCCCTCCTTGATCGACCGGCTGACGTATCGCTGAGATGACGCGACCCTCTGATATTAGGGCGTTGGCGCCCGTTCGGGAAGGCGCATCACGTGCACGCCCACGCCCCAGCCTGGACCAGGTCGCGGGCTGGCGGTCGCGATCGTGGGAGTCGCGGTCTAGGTCTTCAGCGAGGCGGCCGGACGCTGGTTGGAGCGGGCCTGCCGGAGAGAGGCGAGAAACAGGCTCTTGTCGATGCGCCCCTTGAAGATAGGAACACCGTGCTCGAGACACTTCGACAGAACTTCTCGGCGCCCCAGCCCGGCTTCGCGTGCAAGCTCGGTGGGCGTCAGGTGGTTGGCCATCGGGATCTCCTGTCCGAGATATGTGGGCTGTCCGTAACCTAGCGTCGGGCGCGGACGAACGCAATAGAGGATTCCCGCAACGTCCAGGTCTTATGCACGTGTTCTGCCTGATTCGGAGTGTGGGAGCGGGCGCCTGAGAGCGCGCCTATGGTCTCACGGGCCTGGGCTTGAGACCTGTGGGCCTCACGGGCCCCGGTCTCGGGACCTGCGATCTCCCGGGTCTCGGCCTTCGGGTCTCCCGGGCTCGAGCGTTAAACAGGGTTGGGCACGTCCAGGAACACGTGGCGCAGGTCAAAGCGCTCGGCCAGGCGCTCGCCCAGCGCACGAACGCCGAACGTCTCCGTCGCGTAGTGACCGGCGGCGATGAAGTGCAGGCCGAGCTCGCGCGCTCCTGCCATCGTGCGCTCGGCGGGCTCGCCGGTGAGCAGCGCATCGGCGCCGGCGGCGGCCGCTTCGGAGAGATAGTCCGAGCCGGCGCCAGACACGATCGCCAGCGTGCGGACCTGGGGCGGTCCGTTGTCGAACACGAGCGGCTCGCGGTCGGTCAGCGCGCGTACGCGCGCGATGAGCTCCTCGGCGGGCAGGCCGTCGTCGGGGAGCCGCGCGAGGCACCCGATCGGCTCGCCATGGTGGAGCGCGAACGGATCGTCCAGCCGCTTGGCTCCGAGCGCGCGGGCGATGAGCGCGTTGTTGCCGAGCTGCGGGTGCCCGTCGAGCGGGAGGTGGTACGCGGCGAGCGCGATGTCGGCGTCGAACAGCAGCTCTAGGCGGTGCTTCAGCTGCGCGTCGATCGGGCCGGGGCCCGTGCCCCAGAACAGGCCGTGATGGACCAGCAGCAGATCTGCATGCTCGCGCGCGGCCAGCTCGAACAGCTCTGCGCCGGCGGACACGCCGGTGGCGAGAGTCGCCACCTCCGCTGGTCCGGGAACCTGCAGGCCGTTGGGGCAGTAGTCCTGGTATCGCCCTGGCTGCAGCAGCGTGTCGAGCTCGGCCACGATCTCGGCGGTGGGGGCGGGCACGCGGGCGACGATAGCGGTGTGGGATACTGACTACGCGTCGGGGCGTGGCGCAGCCTGGTAGCGCGCGCCGTTCGGGTCGGCGAGGTCCCCGGTTCGAATCCGGGCGCCCCGATATATTTCGAAGGTTGTCCCGTTCGTCGTGGAAGTTCGTGGCGGCGGTCGGGTGTGGTGGTTACACGGTGACGTGGATGCGGGTGTCCTCCTCCGTGTGTCGTCCGGGTTTGCCGCGAGTGTGATGCGATGTGCCTCATCGATGCGGAAGCGATCCCTGTACGTTCGACGCCGCACGCGCGTCGCAACCTGCTTTGCGCTTACAGGTTCGCCGTCTGAGGGACGGGCGTACAAGCGCTGTAGATTGGTCTCATCCGCAAGTTCTCGACTGGACATCGGTTGTCCGGTCGCGGCGAGCACCTGCACGATCGCCTCGTGGAGATGCACAGTCCGAGCGTAGCTGTCGATCAGAGAGCCCAGGGCGGTCGCGGGCCAGGTGGCAGCCCGAGGGCCACAAGAGCCGCGTACAGGTAAACCTCGTTGAGGACGTCGAGGCCAGGGGCAGATGCTGCCAGTTTGCGCGATCAGCAGGTTGAGCGTGATCAGTTGGCACTTGAACCGTGTCTCCTACTGGACTCTGGACGGATGTTCAGCCCCGACTTTCGATTGCCCGCATTTTGCGACTTTTCCAATTTTCGGCCGTTTGGCTGCGCCAGGCTGTGGGTAGCACGGGCGCCAAGAGCTTATGTTGGTTCAGAGCCTTCACCACAGATCGCCCGTGCGACAGAACGGCACGGTGCGTGAGCGAGCAAACGCAAGGGAGGTTTGGGTACCGTGATTGCAGACTTTACGGCTAAGGCGAAGCGCATGACAGTGTCCAGAGGTGGGGGTGCCGAGGTCGTGGCTACCCCGTGTCTAGGGCGAACGTCTCGCGGTAGTAACCGAGGCGTCGTGTGCGTGCTCGGCTTTCTCGCTGCGGTCTGCTTCCTGTTTCCGACGCTTGCGCGGGCGACGGAACGCTCGGCCTGCCCCATGAATAGCGATCCATACCATGCCTCATCTACGGTTCTGCAAGCGTGCGGCACGAGCGCCTTGCCCGAGCAATCGACCACCAAACTGCCATATGGTGGCACTCAGTACAACTATGAACAGCCTAACGGCCAGATCGTCTCGCTGACCGTACCACCTTCATCATTCGATGCGGCAAAGGCATCACCAAGCGAACTGGAAACGTTTGGTATTCCCGCGGAACCACCTGCCAGCTCGCCGGAATATCCAAAGTGGAAGGCGATGATCTCGAACGGTATTCACTTCGCAACGCCGCCTACCGTTCTCTATGAGGTACCGGAAGAAAAAGAAGAATCGGCAAACCCTCTCTTGGGCGGCTCCACGGCGCTGGCATCGCCGCCAACGGCACCCTCAGCGGGTCTGTCCGGTAACTGGTCAGGATATATCGACTGGAATGGAAAAGGCACATCTAATCATGCCACGGGGTACTTTGTGGAGCCATCGGAACATACTCCAACGTGCGAAAAACAGGGCTCATACACGTGGGCTGGAATAGGTGGCTGGGCAAACGAACATCTCGGCCAGGACGGGACTGCCCAGGACGTGACTGGGATCGGCAATCATCAGGCGTGGTGGGAGGTGCTGCCCGAATCGCCCGAAGTAGGCCCAAAGAAGTTCGTCATGCCAGAAGTCTTTGCCACACCGGGGCATTGGTTCGAGGCAGACACGGAATATAAGGGTAAAGAAGAATATAGCTTCTTTGTCGACAACTTCGCTAACGGCAAAGCATCGCATGCAACTGCGCACGGCTCGCCTGATGCCAACGTCAACGAGTTCATTATCGAGCGCCCCGCAGGCTACAGTCTGTTTAACTTCCATAGCGTCGCGTTCCAAGGCTACACGAATGGCAAAGCGTTCGCGCAGAACAAAACCGAGATCGTGACACTCGTCAACGAAAAAGGAGAAGTCAACGCATCACCTACGGCCATCTCCAGCAAGTACGCGTTTACCGATAATTTTAAGAGCTGCAAAGGTATAGGAGGTGGCGGTGGAGGTGGTGGGTCATCTGAAGGGGAACCGCCTGCCGCGACGACCAGTAGCGCCACCGAAGTGGCGGAAACAAAAGCAAAGCTGAACGGTACGGTAAACCCGAAAGGCTTCAACACGGAATATCAATTCGAATACGGTACCGAAACTGAAAACTACAGTGCGTCAACTCCGGTCGTTGATGCAGGTTCCGGCTCAAGCTCAATCCCGGCGAGCGCTTCGATCACAGGACTCCAGGCCGGCACCACCTACCACTTTCGAATTATCGCAAACAGTGCGACTGGCATAACCGCAGGCGAAGACATGACGTTCAAAACAACAGGCACCCCGCCCCCACCGCCGCCAACGGTAACCACTGAAGGCGCCAGCGCAATCGCGGCGCACACGAGTACGCTCGAAGCGACCGTCAACCCCAACGGCCTCGATACCCACTACTACTTCGAATACGGCACAATCCCCACGCTATTCGAAGCCGACGCTCCGGTGCTACCGGGGAGCGACGCAGGCGCCGGCAGCTCGCCGGTTCACGTAAAAGTGGGAGTTACTGGACTCGCGCCTTATACAACTTATTACTATCGCGTGGTCGCAAACAACGCGACTGGCACGAGTTACGGAGTCGAAAAAAACTTTACCACCACTGCTACGGGAACGTTCTCGGCGGGCGCCTACCACACTTGCGCACTCGTGCCGGGTGGTGGGATCGACTGCTGGGGCGAAAACTACTACGGGCAACTTGGTAATGGCACGAATCACAATAATGCGACTAAACCGGTCGCCGTCAGTGAAATCACCAATGCCATTGGAGTCGCGGCGGGGGGACAACACACATGTGCGTTGCTCAGCAGCGGAAAAATCGACTGCTGGGGCTACAACAAGTTCGGCGAACTCGGGAACGGCATGACCAAAGAGAGCACGACGCCTGTGGAAGTGAGCGGAATCAGCACCGCAATTCAGGTGAGCGCCGGCTATGCCCATACCTGCGCGCTGCTATCGAGTGGCAAGATCGACTGCTGGGGAGAAAACGCCTACGAGCAGTTGGGCGACGGCAAAATCGAAAACAGCTCAACGCCGGTAGAAGTGAGCGGGATAAGTACTGCGACTTCCGTGACCACCGGCGGCTTCGGCACCTGCGCGACACTATCCGGCGGCACTGTTGACTGCTGGGGCTACGGCGAATTCGGGGAGTTGGGCAACGGCAAAACTGAAAACAGCTCGACCCCAGTCAAAGTCAGCAACATCTCCAACGCGGTCGCGGTCACTGCTGTCGGCTACTTCCAAGCGTGCGCGCAGCTTTCCAGCGGCACAATCGACTGCTGGGGCGACAACGAAGATGGCGAACTCGGGAACGGCACGACCAAAAACAGCTCAACGCCAGTCGCGGTCAGCGGGATCACCACCGGAGCCGGAGTCGCAGCCGGCGCGTTTCACACTTGCGCACTGCTGTTCGCCAAGAGCCTCGATTGCTGGGGCGAAAACTACTTCGGCGAACTCGGTAACGGAACCACGAGGAACAGCACGACTCCAGTCGCCGTAAGCGGGATCACCACTGCGGCCGGCATAATCGCTGGCACATACCACACCTGCGGCCGGTTGGTCGGTGGCAGTGTCAAGTGTTGGGGCGAAAACGCATTTGGACAGCTCGGCAATGGGACCACGACGAACAGCACAACGCCAGTGGAAGTGAGTGAACTACCGTGAGAGCAATCTTCAAACTGGACACGACGACGATATCGAGGAGGCCGGATTATGACGCCTAGTCACCGCTCATCCCTGTGGATCAGAAACGCAGTGCGCTCGGTCGTCGTGCTCGGTATCGCCGTATTGATGCAAAGCAGTGTGCCCGCTTTGGCTTCGCATACGCAGGCGCGCACGGCGGCGCGCACTCTGAACCTGCGCGACGAGGGCGAACTGCGCCTCATCAAACGCTCTGGCTCATCGCTGCTGCGTCAAGAAGGACCTGTCTCGGGCACCCTGCCGGGCAACGTACAGGCACGCTTTCTCTATAACGGCAGCCCGATAGTGACAATGCAGTTTACAATCAGTACCGCCAGTGGATCGATCCGTGGTCACGGCCTGGGCAGGCTGAGCAACCCTCGTAGCTCCAGTCCGAGCTTCGTCGGCCCCTTGACGATCACAGGCGGCAGTGGCCGCTACGCGAACGCCCGTGGCCGCGGCCGACTGTATGGCGTCTTCTATCTCTCCGACGACAAACTGGTCTTTCAGCCAGTCGGCCAGCTACACTATTGACCCAATGGATACTGGATCGGACGTTAGGCCATGTCATTCGCGTGGCGGCCTATAGCAGGTTTGCTGGCGATCACGCTCGGTGCGTCGAGCTGCGGCAGGCAAGCGCAAGCGACGACTTCGGCAACGACGCACGCGCCGCTGGAGGCGGTGGCCCACCACCGGCATTGCCCGGCCAGCGATGCCCGCGCTGAAGCCAGCCCTGAGCCGACAACGGCGAGCGTTCTCGTACCAGCTCATCCAACGGGCGCGCTGATCTGCCGCTATTGGGGACTAAGTGATTCAGGACACCGTGGAGCGAGCCTCGCAGGGACGCTGACCGTCCACAACGCGGGCGTCGCGGATCGCCTCGCGGTACGGCTGGACGCTCTACCTCCGTCCCCAAGCAAGCCGGCGCCGTCCTGCCCTTCATTCGGCGGTCGCTCCGACGTGATCTTCTTCCACTACCGCCGCGCCAGCGATGATCCGGTGCGCATTAAGCGAGAAGCCTGCGTCCCCGTGAGCAACGGACGACTCCTTCGAGCCGGGCTCTCGCTGCCATACCGCCACTGGCCCGACGAAGGACTGCTCTGATGACTGATGGTGTTGGCGATGTCCTGTGGCCGATATGTTGCCGAACACGCCGCAGAGGAGAACCAGGTCCGCCGGGACGGCGCCCTCATATGCAAGCATGCCAGTCCACGGCTGGCCGTGAGACTAGCGGGACCAGTCGCCATCGGGCGGCGTAAGCAAGCATTCCCGACCCGCGCGGCCATGCCTCCATGATGGCAGGCGCCCCGGTCCCATCGGCAAGCGGCGACTCAGGCCGGGGAGCAGCTTGCGGCGGTGCTCAGCGCTGCCGCGACCCTTCCGCAAGCTCGGCAGCGTGGCCTCAAGCCGAGGCTAGCACCGAGCGAAACCCTCGCCGACCACGTTGCCGCAGGCGCGTACCCGCGACCAGGTTTTGCTGCGTGTACGCGCGTTCACGATGGCATACGCCGGGCATCGCTCGCAGCTCTGTGAGGGCCGCAGGGCAATCATCGACGTGATGAGTCGCAACCTCGCTGGTCGCTTGCGAAGTCGAATCGAGGAGACCATCCAAGACGGGTCGCGCGTGATGGTGGCGTTCCCTCCCGAGCAGCCGACGCAGGTTGACCGCCTGTTGGATGAGGGGATCGCCTACCCTTCGACGACCAGATGTCGGTCGGGCGCGAGGAAACGTTCCAGTTCACCGCCAAAGCCACGAGCAAAGATTTGAAGAACTGGAGTTTCGTACGAACGGGACTGCCAACACCGGTGTGAGCAGCGTCGCGCTCGATCTGTTCGCCGACAGCAGCGGCAAACCGGGCGAAGTGCTGGGAGGCGACGGTCTCGGGTGAACCCGCGACCAACTCCTGGGTAAGAGTCACCGGCCTGTCGATCAGCGTTACGAGCAGGACGAAACACTGGCTCACGGTTCTGCCGCTCGGGACCAGCGGCAAACAGCTCCACTCAAATGCCTCCGTCAGTTCCGGCGGCACCAGCAACGTCGAGAGCGTCGCCGGCGACCCGACCTCGCTCAAAGTCGAGGAGCTTGGGAAACGTACAACCAGGGCCCGTCGGCTTCCAGGCCATCGGGGCCTGAGCTGGGAAGAGATAAGCGTCCGTCGGTCTCTTCGCGAACTCCAGGCTGCGTCGAGAAAGCGCTCGCGAAGTTCGCCGAGGAGGGGAGCCTGACGGGCCCATCGTCCCAGCTGACAAGCACGGCGTCATAGTCAGCTCCTTCGTGGCGGGTCGTCGGCGATACCGGGAGAAGCCGCTGCGTCTCGCTTGGCCCGGCGTGAAAGACGCTCCCGCTCGCTCCACTCACCCTTGTCCAGCCTGCCGGACCCAGCGGTGTAGCCCGACTCGCCTCCGCCGCGCCCCCGCAGCACATAGGCGCAGCCGACGGCTATCAGCGCACCCGCGAGCGGCCCCACGACATACACCCAGTAACCCGTGAAGTCGCCGCTCACCAGAGCCGGGCCGAAGGAGCGCGCCGGGTTCATCGAGGCGCCGCTGACGGGCGCCGACCACAGCCCGGCGAGCGCTATGTACCCGCCGACCCCCAGCGCGGCGATCGCGCCGACGTTCTGCGCCGAGGACGCGGTTCCCAAGATCACGCTGACGAGGGTCGCGGTGAGGACTATCTCCATCAGCAGCGCCTGCCAGTTCGCGTACCCCGGGCCCGGCAGCGTAGCGCCGAGATGCTGGATGTTGCCGAACACCGCGAGCAGGAACAGGCACGCCAGCGTCGCGCCGATCAGCTGGACGATGATGTACCCGGGGAGGCGCTTCCACGGGAAGTCCTCGCGCAACGCAAACGCGAGCGAGACCGCGGGATTCAGGTGCGCTCCGGAGACCGCACCCATGAACAGGATGACCGCCATCACCATCAGCCCCGGCGCCACCACGGCCGCCGCAAGGCTGATCTGGCCCTGGCCATGCAGAATCCCACCGCCGGCGGCGACGAGCACCAGCATGAACGTGCCCAGCAGCTCGGAGAAGAGTCGCCGCCACTCCTGGCTCGGATCATCGAAGTCCTTGCGATCGCCGAACTCCAGCACGAGCAGATGTCGGCGGCGCGGACTGACGAGCCCGAGGCCGGGAGCCTCCTCCTGCGCCACATGCTCATCCGGCATGGCCACGACCCTCCTGCTACGGACAAACGCCCGGTGTGGGCCGGATCCTTAATGATCTGTCGAGCGCCACAACCAGGCTAAGTGCCGTCACTATACGGCAATGTTTCCGGCCGACGAAGCCCTGCTCGACAATCCGGCGTACGCGGCGCTGTGCGGGCCTCATGCGCGGTTTGCGCAGGTGCGTGGGCGCGTGCGCCGATATCCCCTCGACGTCGCGCCGTTCCTTGGTCTGCCCTGGCCACCGTCGGCACAGGACTGGCGGGACGCTGCCGATCTCCTTGCGCCGGGTACCTACGCGGCCGTCCGGTACAGCGGCGCCGAGCTACCTGACGCTTGGAACGCCGTCGAGGCGTTCGATCTCGTGCAGATGATCGGAGAGCGGGTCGCGGGGGTCGATTGCTTGGAGGCGATCCCGCTCGGCGCCGCCGATGTGCCCGAGATGCTCGAGCTCGTCGCCCAGACCGAACCGGGGCCGTTTTTGGCCAGGACTGTCGAGCTTGGCGATTACCTGGGGATCCGCTGCGACGGGGCACTCGTCGCGATGGCCGGCGAGCGGTTTCATCTAGACGGTTGGACCGAGATCAGCGCCGTCTGCACCAAGCCCGACCATCGCGGTCAGGGGCTGGCCTCTCAGCTCGTCGGAGCCTTGATAGCGGGCATTCAGCTTCGGTCTCAACGCGCATTCTTGCACGTCCTCAGCACCAACACCGGAGCGATCCGGCTCTACGAGGAGCTCGGCTTTCGCGTACGGCAAACCGCGACGATCACTGTCGTGACGCGCGAGCCGCTCCGAAACGCTCAGACATAGGCGCGTCGCAAAGCGGCGCTACTGATTGGGGATTCGCGGGACGTAACGACATGGCTACACGATCTCCACAGGTCGGCAACCTCGGCGCGACTGTGCCCGGGTAGAACTGCACATGACTGCTCACCTTCAACCGAGGAGGGTTCATGCTCGGACGAGTACATCGTGGCGCAATCGCCGCACTTGCTGTCGGGACCATCGGAGCCATCGCGACCGGGGTTCCGGCGGCGGTCTTCGCACATCCGTCGGAGGATCACGGACGACATCACGAGCGTTCCATCGCCCACGTGCTGCTGATCTCGGTCGACGGCCTGCACCAATCCGACCTCGAATGGTACATATCCAACCACCCGGAATCTGAGCTGGCGAAGCTTGCCGGCGGCGGCGCCGAGTACGCACGGGCACAGACGCCGATCCCGTCCGATTCGTTCCCCGGCATGATCGCCCAGGTCACCGGCGGCAACCCACGTACGGCCGGCATCTACTACGACGACGAGTACAGCCACGCCGTCCTGCCCGCGGGGACGACCTCGTGTCACGGCCAGCCGACCGGCGGAGAAGTCATCTATGACTCGCCGGACGACATCGACGCGACCGCGCTCGACGCCGGTCAGGGTCTCACCGGCCTACCCGGGAGCATCCTCGAAATGACCGCTCACCCGCACTCGCTGCTCAATCCGGCTGCCTTGCCTGTGAACCCGAAGACCTGTGCGCCCATCTACCCGCACGAATATCTCCAGGTCAACACGATCTTCGAAGTTGCTCACGAACACGGGTTGCGGACGGCGTGGTCTGACAAGCACCCCGCCTACGAAGCCCTCGAAGGTCCGTCGGGCAACAGCATCGACGACCTGTTCACACCCGAGATCGACAGCCAGGCGATCGGATATCCCGAAGGGGACGAATGGACCTCCGACAACGCCGCCACGATGCAGTACGACTCCTACAAGGTCCAGGCTGTTCTCAACGAGATCGACGGTTACGATCACGGCCGCACGACGAAGGTTGGCGTGCCGGCGATCTTCGGGATGAACTTCCAGACCGTCTCGACCGCTGAGAAGCTGCTCGCATCGGACGGCCTGAACGGCGGGTACCTGCCGGGCACCACGACGCCCGGGCCGTTGCTCGCTCGAGCGCTCGACTACATCAACGCGAAGTTGCAGGCCATAGACGAACAGATCCAGGCGCAGGGCCTTGCTGACTCGACCGCGATCATCGTCTCGGCGAAGCACGGCCAGTCGCCGCAGGACCCGAATTCCCTAGTCCGGATCAAGGACGGTCCGATCATCGAAGCGATCAACGCCGCCTGGACGGCAGCTCACCCCGGGGCCGGTGCATTGATCGTCGCCGGGACCGACGACGACGCATGGCAGAGCTACCTGTCCAACACCTCCCAGCAGGCTGCCGATTTCGTAAGGGACTACCTGTGGAGCCATTCGGCGACCGGCGTCGCCTATGACGGCAGCTCGCGCACACTGGCGCACTCGGGCTTGGCCGAAATCTTCGCCGGCAAGGACGCGGCGAAGTACTTCGGGGTACCGCGCAGCGATCCGCGCCACCCGGACGTGTGGGGTGTGGTCCAGGTCGGCGTGGTGTACACCGGCGGCACCAAGATCGCCGAGCACGGCGGCGCCAACCCGGCCGACCGCGACGTGCCGATCGTCGTCTACGGGCCGGGAGTGCAGCCGGGCACGTACCACCCCGGGGTGCAGACAACCCAGATCGCGCCGACGATCCTCGACCTGCTCGGGTTGGACCCGAGCGCGCTGCAGGCGGTCCAGATCGAAGGCACACCGGTGCTTCCCGGCATCGCGCGCCACTGATCTCATCCATCGGGGCCCCCCGGCACATGTGCCGGGGGGCCGACCCGTACATGTACGGGTCGGAACGCAGGGCCGCATGCGGCCCTGCGCGGGGCGCGCATGCGCGCCCCGATCGACGTCGCACATGTGCGACGTCGCCGATCGGTACATGTACCGACCGGGATCACCGCACCCCGCGCGCCGATCTGCCACGATCGTGATCGTCCCCGTTCGCGAAAGGAGCACCATGCCCGAGTACGCACCCGGAACCCCGTCCTGGGTCGAACTTTCCTCACCAGACACCGACGCCGCCGCGAAGTTCTACGGCGAGCTCATGGGCTGGAGCGCAACCGAGCCGGGATCTGAGGAAACCGGCGGGTACCGCATGTTCCAGCTGCAGGACAAGAACATCGCGGGCCTGATGGGCCACATGCAGGAGGGTCAGCCCACCGCGTGGGCGACCTACATAAGCGTCGCCGACGCCGAGGAGACCGCGACCAAGGTCAAGGCGGCCGGCGGCAGCGTGGTGGTTGAGCCGATGGATGTGATGGACATCGGGCGGATGGCCCTCTTCGCCGATCCCACCGGTGCAGTGTTCGGCGTCTGGCAGCCGAAGAGCTTCACCGGCGCCGACCTTGTCAACGAGCCGGGCTCGCTCTGCTGGAACGAGGTGCTCACCCGTGACGCCGACACGGACAAGGCGTTCTACTCGACAGTCTTCGGCTGGCAGGGACGTCCGCCCGCGTTCGAGGGCGCGCCGACGACCTACACGGTCTGGGAGCTGGACGGGAAACAGGTCGGTGGCATGATGCAGATGAGCGACGAGTATTTCCCGGCCGAGATCCCACCGCACTGGGGCGTGGTCTTCGCGGTCGCCGACTGCGACGCCATCGTCGCCAAGGCCCGCGCGCTCGGGGCGACCGTCACGAACGAGCCGATGGACATGCCGATCGGACGCTTCGCCGGCCTGATCGATCCCCAGGGAGCCTCCTTCACGGTGATGCAACCGGCGCCCACCCCCTGATCGGCGCCTGGCTCTTTTGCGCTGAGCGCTTGGAGCTCGCTATCCGCATCGCTCGGCGGGTGTCGCCGCATGGACCCCCAACCCGCGTGCGCGCTCGCGTGGCTCTCTAACCCGCATGCGCGCTCGCGTGGCTATCGCATTCGCCGTTGCACTGGTGATCGGCGCCAGCTCGTCGGTGATGCCAAGCGTGCTGCTCGCGCGACTGGCTTGGGAAGGCACGGGTTCGACCACGTCGGGCGGCTCGACCGGAGGGGCGACGGCCGTAGGGGGCGGCACTGGCGACTCCCCTGGCGCCGGCGGCACGACGGGTGCGACCGGGCCTGGTGTGGCCGAACGGACGCCCTGCCAGCGCGCGCAGTTGCACCTGCGCTGTCCCGACCTCATCATGTCCGCGCCTTCGAAGCTGCACTTCGACCGTACCACCCTCCCAGGGCACGTCCTGCTGAGGGCGACCAGCTCGATCAACAATCGCGGGCAGGGGCCGCTCGAGGTGAGGGGTCATCGCGAGGGAGCGCACAGGTGGGCGGTGTACCAAGCGATCTACGATCGCAAAGGCCGTCCCCACCTGTTCAAGACGGCCGCGACACTTGTGTTCAAGTACGTTCCCGGCGAACGCTATGGCTTTCCCACGATCGAATCCTTCAGCTACTGGAAGTTCCGGCACGCCGCGGCGTTCCAGCTATGGTCGATCGACTCTCGCCGCAACGCGGTGCGACTGGTGAGGAAAGGGCCGAAGGTGGACTACTGCCTGCGTGACCTGCTCCGCACAGCTCCCTCGCCTCGCTCCCCCCGCGCGCTCGTGTACCCCGCGTGCAGCCAGGACCCGAACGTCAAGCGCGACGTGCTCGGAACGTCCGTCGGCTGGACCGACTCCTACCCGTACGAGTACCCACAGCAGTGGATCGACGTAACGGGGTTGCGCGGCAGGTTCGCCTACGTGCAGGTTGCCGACCCCGACCGCCTCCTGATCGAGTCCAACCACAAAAACGACATCTCCGAGACCTACGTGCAACTGCCTTCGGGGCGCGTGCTCGGGCACCGCATTGGGGTCACCTCCCCCTGACGGGGGCCTGTACGGAGCTGGTGTGCGTGTCAGGCCTCGAGTTCGAGCTTCGCCTCACACATGTCCACGGAGGCGCGGACACCCGGAGTCTCAGAGACATCCATCGCGCTGAACGCTCGGTCGCCTGCGCTCATGTCCTGCGCCGTCGCAAAGTGCTGCAGGACTACCGCCGTGCCCTGCGCCTCGTCGAACAGTATCGTCAAGCTGGTGGCGGGCACGCCCGGAGGTGGCCCGTCTGACTCTTTTATACGGGCCAGCAACCCCTCCATCCGCTCGGCGTTCACGCCGGTGAATCTCACGACACGTACATACATGGAGACCTCCTCGCGATCGGTAGGTACCAACATACACCCATACGGGTTAGCTACATCCTCTGCTATCCTTACTTTCGCCAGCTAGTAAGGAGAAGCGCCCATGGATGCTTCGGCACGCCTGACGTCAAAGGGACAGGTCACGATCCCAAAGACCGTTCGCGATGCGCTCGATCTGCACGAGGGCGATGAGGTTCTGTTCCGCGTGGAGCGTAAGCGGGCGGTGGTCGCCAAGACACAGGACTTCATCGAGATGGCTGCGTCGGTCGCTGTCCCGCTGGCCAAGCGGGGGACACAGTGGGATGAGGTGCTGCGCCAGACGCGGCGGGCGCGTGCGGAGACGCGACGCTGACGGCGTTTCTCGACACGAACGTCCTGGTGCGCCATCTCACAGGAGACCCGCCGGAGATGGCTGCCCGCGCGACCAAGGCGCTGGCGGGCGGGGAGCGCTTGCTGCTGGCGGATCTGGTGTTGGCCGAGTGCGTATATGTGCTCGAATCCTTTTATGAGGTGGATCGTGTACAGATCGCGGAGATGATGCGCGCCGCGCTCGCCCTGCGGTCGATAGCTGTCGTGAATGAGGCGATGCTGTTGCGTGCGCTCGAGGTCTACGAGATAGAGCGACTCGACTTCGCCGAGGCCTATCTCGTTGCGATGGCTGAGGCGACCGGAGTTGGGGCTGTGATGTCTTTCGATCGCACGATCGACAGGGTTGGAACGGTCTCGCGCATAGAGCCGTAGGCCGGTGAGACGGCGCTCAAGTTGCCACAAGCGGCCCAGATCGCTCCGAGCCCTCTCGTCCGTGGCGCCAGCCGGATCTGTCTAGTATTTCACGTGCGCTTCGGCTTCGGTATAGGCGATGCCTTCTTCCACCTTGAGCTTCAACACGGCTTCGCTCGTCCCCGACGCCGGGCTCGTGTATTCGAAGATCGTCGAGGATTCGGCGAGGCCTGAGGTGGGGATGGTGAGGCCGGTGGCATTGGCGAGCGTGCCTGCGCCACTTGTCTGTTCGACCTTCGCCCTGGTGGTGGCGCTGAGGTTGCTCACGATGTTGGCGTATGCGTCGGTGACGCTGGCGTGGGCAGTGAACTTTTTGCTGTTGCCGATGCTGGTCGTCGTCGTGCAGGCGAACGGACAGATCGTTGCTTCGAGTTTGCCGGCGGTTACCGCGGCGTGCGCCCAGGCGAGGTGTTCCGGTGCGGCCGCCTTGACGGTGAAGGAGCCCGACGTCCCTTCGATTGTGGTGCCTTCTTTTGCTTTGAGCGTGGTGCTCTGGGCGTCGCTCAGCTTCAGCGAGGAGGCGGTGCCCATACCTTCGGTGAAGGTGACCGCCGTCGCCGCTGCCGGGTATTCGGGCGCCGTGGCGTTGGGCGAGCTGGAGGGCCCGCTCCACGCGATCGTCTTCGCGCCCGTGTAGCTCTTGGCGAGGTTGCTGTATTCGTCGATCGCGGTGAGCGTCACGTTGAAGGCGACGCCCGCTTCCTGTTCTGAGGGTGTTGGCACAGTGAATTTCTTGGTCGCTGCCGCTTTGACCGCGAAGGCGCCCGTCGTGCCTTCGATCGAGCCTTCCGTGATCTTGAGCGTAGTGGTCTGGGCGTCGTACAGTTTGATCGAGGCCGTGCCCGCACCGGAGGTGAAGGTGACGGTCGCCGGGTAGACGGGCGCTTTCCCGTTAGGCGAGCTGGAGGGTTCGCTGAAGGCGAGCGTCTTTGCGCCCGCATAGCTCTTGGCGGTGTTGTGCCAGGTATCCCAGGCGGTCACGGTCTCGTTGAAGGCGGTGCCCGCTGTCTGTTCGGCCGGTGTCGGCATGCTGAAGCTGATAGCGCTTGCCGCCTTGACGGTGAACGAGCCGGACGTGACTTCGATCGTGCCTTCTTTTGCTTTGAGCGTGGTGCTCTGGGCGTCGTAGAGTTTGAGCGCGGAGGCAGTGCCGATGCCCGCGGCGAACGTGACCGCCGTCGCCGAGGCCGGGTATTCGGGCGCCGTGGCGCTGGGGGCATTGGATGGGCCGCTCCATGCGAGCGTCTTTGCGCCCGCATAGCTCGTCGCGGTGTTGCTGTATTCGTCGATCGCGGTAAGCGTCACGTTGAAGGCGACGCCCGCTTCCTGTTCGACCGGTGTCGGCACGGTGAATTTCTTGGCCGTCGCCGCCTTGACGGTGAAGCTGCCCGTGGTTCCTTCGATCGTGCTTTCCTTCGCTTTCAGCGTCGTGGTCTGGGCGTCGTACAGTTTAGTCGAGGCAGCCGCGCCCACGCCAGCGGTGAAGGTGATCGATGCCGTGTAGCTGGGCGCTTTGCCGCTGGGCGAGTTGGCGGGTTCGCTCCAGGTGACCGTCTTTTTGCCCGCATAGCTCGTGGCGGTGTTGCCCCATTCGTCGGTGGCGGTGAGCGTCACGTTGAAGGCGACGCCCGCTTCCTGTTCGGACGGCGTCGGCACGCTGAACTTCTTGGCCGCGGCCGCTTTGACCGTCACCGCCAGTCCGGCGCCGTTGTTGAACCCACCTTCCTTGACCTTGATGTGCGCCGCTTCGGCCTTGTAGAGCTTCATCACGCCGTTCATCACGCTCGACACCGTGGCCTTGCCTTCGCTGAACGTGATTTCGGTCGCTTCGCCGAAGTTTCTTTCGACGCCTGAGTTGTCGACGACGACCGGTTCTTCGCCGCCGGCTTCGCTGGCGCCTTCGAAGATCAGGCTGTGCGGACCCGAGTAGGCGCCGACAGTGTTGTTGCTCGCGTCCTTGGCGGTGATCGTGAGGTTGTCGGCTTCGCCTGCGGTGGGCGTCAGGCTCGCGGCTTCGAGCACGAAGTGGGTCGCCGGGCCGTAGGTGACCGTCACCGTCTGTTCCGCACCGGTGGACGTCCACGAGCGCCACACCACCGTGACCTTGTATTTGTGGGCGCCGACCGGGACATTGGTGTCGGTGCAGCTCGTGGCCGTCGCGTGCAAGCTCGAGCTCGGGCAGCCCGCGCTCGCCGTGGCGCCGTCGCGCGTCACGTAGTATTCGACCGTCCCTTCGCCAGGCGGGGTGACCGCGGACCAGCTCAGTGCGACCGTTTCTGCGCCGGTCGTGGCGCTCGTGATCGTGGGTGCTGCGAGCGTGGCCACGGTCGCCGAATTGCTGGCCTGGCCGGATCCCGTCCAGAACGCCGAGACGACCGCGGCCGTCGCGACCAGCGCCAACGCCGGCGCGAGCACCCTGAGTCGGGTATGTGACATCCGTCTCACGAGCTCGCGCCAGTCCTTTGGCAGCCGTCGCTTATCCGCCCATCCTCTATGAGGCTTTGTACTTAAGCGTGATCGACGCGCCCTTGCACGCGTTCTGGTTGACGGCCGCTTCTTCTTTCATTTTCAGGTTCACGGTGTATTCCTTGGTTTCACCGTGTGCGACCAGGACTTTCGGTTCCTGGGATGCGGGCGTGACTTCGAACCATTCCTTTTTGCATTCCGCCACCGAGGTTTTTTCGACTTCCGCTTCGAGCTTCGTCAGGAACTCGTTCTGGCTCGCGTCGACGTCCTTGACCTTGACAGTGACTGCGGAGCTGCCGCCGGGATAGAGGCCTTCGACCAGAGTGCTGCTGACTTCGAAGGCGGCGCCCCCGGAGCTCGCTTTGGCGGTGCCCGTACCTTCGCCGGAGCTGGTCCAGTAGGCGATCGCGGTCGCGGCCATGATCAGTGCGACCACGACGACGCCAAGCCCAAGGCGTCTCTTCTTTGTGTTGAAAATGCGGGACATCTGACTAGCTCCTTTCTAACGTTCACAGAACGTGCCGGGCGGCTGGGCGATCTACGGGAGACCCCTGGCTTTGCGAGCCCGCCTCGCGGCGGGGGTGCCTTTTTCGACATCGCGACCCGGCGCCCCCGTGAAAGCGGAGCTAGGTGCAACCCTCCATCGGCGGGGGCGCCGGCGGGCTTTAGCGGCGGGTGTCGGCCGGCGTCGGCCAGCTGCGACCATTGGCTGGCCAGAGCGCAAGCAGCGGGTCGACATTTACGAGACAGGAGCTATGAGAATGCCCAAACGGAACATGAACGAGGACGATTCGCTCGAGGACTTCGATCACCCCGAAATCACCCTCGACGATGTCACGAAGGTGGTGCACGTGGCCGGCGCCGGACCGGCGGTGATCGTGATGACGGAGATGCCCGGCATCAGCCCGCACGTCGCTCGCTTCAGTCGCTGGGTACGAGACGCGGGATTCACCGTGTACATGCCCTCGCTGTTCGGCCGCGACGGCGCGGTGCCCGAGGCCGAGGAGGGCGCCGCCGTGTTCCAGCGGGCGTGCGTCAGCGCCGAGTTCCGCGCATTCACCGCCAACGAGTCAAGCCCGGTGACCCAGTGGCTGCGATCGCTCGCGAGGCTGGCGCACGAACAGTGCGGCGGTCCGGGGGTCGGCGCGATCGGGATGTGCTTCACGGGCAACTTCGCGCTCACGATGATGCTCGAGCCCGCGATGCTCGCACCGGTCCTCGCCGAGCCGACGCTGCCGCTGAACGATCCCGCCGGGCTGGAGATCGCTCCCGAGGAGCTTGCCGCCGTGCGAGCGCGTCTCGAACAGGAGGACCTGACCGTGATGGCCTACCGCTTCAAGGGCGACCGATTCTGCAAGGCTCAACGGTTCGCGGCCTACTCGCAGGCGCTCGGCGACCGCTTCATCGGACGAGTCCTTCCCGACAGCGCGGCCAACCCCGACACAGCGCCGTTCTTCAAAGACGTGGTGGCGAGCCCGCACAGCGTGGTGACCGCCCACCTGATCGACGAAGCGGGCCAACCGACGATCGCGGCCCGCGACGAGATCCTGTCGTTCTTCGCCCAGCGGCTTGCCTCGTGACCAGCGGTGAGAGCACTGCCGAACGGATGAGGCGTACGATTTGCACCGCAGGGCCGCGACACCAGGTGTAGCGACAACGATTTCGTGTGGCCGGGTCCGGTGAGGAAGTTCTCACTCAGGGCTCAGCTCACCTTTAGCGGATGTCTGGATGCTGGGCGCGATGTCATATCGGCGGAGCGCCGCGCGTCGGCGGATGATCAGGCGCCGACGCGCGGGGGCGCTGGCCGCGCTCGTACTGGTGTCGGTCATGGCTGTCGCGATCGCCAGTGGCGAGGACGACGATGGGCGCGGAGCAGGCATCGGCAGAGGTCGCCGGGAGCGTGCGGTGGATGCGCGTGCGCGGAATGCGCCGAGTGCGCACGATCCTAGGAAGAGTGGCTTCTCCGGCGTGAGCGGGAACCTGCTCGCGGGATCGAATCCGCATGTGCTTCCGGGGTCGGTTCTGATTGCCGACCGTGACAACAATCGCCTGCTGGAGGTGAGCCCCAATGGACGGGTGACGTGGCGCTTTCCCGTCCGCGGCGATCTCGCCGCTGGCCAGACGTTCAAGCTGCCCGACGATGCGTTTTTCTCCCCCGATGGTCATCGTGTGATCGTGACCCAGGAGGATGACTTCGCGATCAGCGTGATCGACCTTGCAAGGAGCCGCATCGTCTACCGCTACGGCCATCCTGGGGTTCCCGGCTCAGAACCCGGCTATGTGCACAACCCCGACGATGCGATGCTGATGCCCTCGGGGGACATTCTGTCGGCTGACATCAAGAACTGCCGGGTCCTCGTGATCCGCCCGCCCGCGCACCGGCCGCTGCGTCAACTCGGGATGACAGGCGTCTGCGAACACCAGCTTGGCGTGTCCTACGGCAGTCCCAACGGCGCGTTCCCGATGGCTGGCGGCGACACGGCGATAACCGAGATCAATGGCGACTGGCTCGACGTGGTTGCGCCCGACGGCCACCCGGTGCTTGCCACTCATCCACCCGGATTCACATACCCATCCGATACCAACGAGCTCCGCCCGGGCCTGTTCTTGTCCGCCGACTACACAGACCCCGGGGCGCTCGAGACATTCACGAGCGACGGCAGGCTGCGCTGGCGCTATGCGCCCACGGGTCCCGCAGCGCTCGATCAGCCGTCGTTGGCGTTGCCGCTGCCCAACGGGGACATACTTGCCAACGATGACAAGAACGATCGTGTGATCGTGGTCGATCCACGCACCAACAAGATCGTCTGGCAATACGGCCATACCCATCAGTCCGGCGCGGGCGAAGGGTTCTTGAGCAACCCCGACGGAGTGGATCTTGCGCCACCATATTCGCTGGCCGGGCGTTTCGCGGCCACGCAGCGCGCTCCTCAGGCACCGCGCTAGTGGATTGCGGGCCTGAGGGCGAGCACCGAGGCGACGGGTCCGCTCGCGCTCAGCCCCCCTGCAAGCCACACCTGTTCGTCGACGAGCACGGCAGCCGCGTCGGACAGCGGTTGGGGCAGTCGTCCGGCATCGACGGCGTGGCCGGTTGAGGGGTCGATCGCGATGATCGCCGCGGTTTGCGTGTCCGACCCGGAGTGTCGGCCTCCGAGTATGTAGACATACGGTCCCAGCGCGACCGCCGCAGCGTGGGTGATCGGGTCGGGCAGCTCGCCGAGGCGCCCGACCTTGCGAGTGGCAGGGTCGAAGCTCAGGATCGCCGTGGTAGCGGCTTCGCCGTGTGACCCGCCGGCGATCAGCAGCCGACCGCCGTCGGCGGCGATCGCGGCATAGCGCAGGCCGTAGGGTAGATGCGCTACGACCTGAGGGTGCTCGCCTGGACGCCAGGCGATGATCGTGTCAAGCGCCCGCTGTCCGTCATAGCCGCCGACGACGTACGCGGTGCCTGCGATCGCCGCAACGGCGGCGTCAGATGTGGGCGTGGGGAGGCTCGCCACCTGTGCCACGCCGTTGGTCGCGGGGTCGTAGGAGACGATGTGGGCGTAGGAGCTGACCTGGCCGCCACCGAACACGTAGATCCGACCGTCGAGCAGAGTCGCCTGGGCATCGTGCTGCGCCTCGGGCAAGCTCGCGCCAGCGGCGACACCGTGGGCGTCGAGCACACTGACATCCGCGGTTGACGTATCGGCGGCGTTCAGGCCGCCCAGCAGCGCGGCCCGTCCATCCCCCAGGGCGACAGCAGCGGCGTCCTGCAGTGCGAAAGGCAATGTATACGCCAGGCGCCTGACCAGCAGACGAGCGGGAGCGCTCTGTGACCGGCGGCGCGACGCGCCTGCCGCCGCCTGCGCGTTGGCCGAGCGCGGGCGCGCCGTCGTGCTTGGCCGGCTGAGCCACAGGATCAGCAGTAAAGTCGCGGCTGCCGCGACCGCCGCCAGCGCCCAGCGAACTTGCACTGCTCGACGGCGTTTGACGGCTCGACGCTCGACCTGACGCCGACTCTCGGCGGGAGGCGTCCTGCCAGGGAATCTAGGATCTCTCACCATTTGCTGAGGGCGCTCATCGTGGGTGGCGAGGACTGCGACATGGGCACGCGCCGGTGCGGGGGCGTGAAGTGGGGAAGGTCAAGCTCGATCCGAGCGCCGCCGGTAGGCGATTCGGTCGCTTTGACGCGACCGCCGTGGGCGCTGGCGATCGCGTCCACAATCGCCAAACCCAGACCCGTTCCGCCCGATGCCCTGTCGCGAGCCGTGTCGGTGCGGTGGAAGCGGTCAAAGACACGCTCGCGTTGGTCGGAGGGAATGCCGGGGCCGTCGTCTTCCACGATGAACCTGATGTGGTCGTTCGCCGCGGGCTGTACGCGTAGCGATACCCGTCCGTGCTCTGTGGCGGTGTGCTCGGTCGCGTTGGCGAGCAGGTTGCGCAGTGCCTGGGCGAGCCGGTCGGGGTCGGCCAGCAAGGTTCCCGCTGGAATCGGGTCGAGCTGGAAGCGGCGTTTGGCGAGCAATTCGTTTCCCTGCCAGAGCGCGTCTACGAAGACGGGCACGTCGATCGGCTCGATGTGCAGGAACTGGGCCTGCTCGGTCTTTGCGAGCAGCAGCAGGTCATCGACCAGGCGGCTGATCCGGGCGATCTCGGCCTGCACGAGCTGCTCGACGCGACGTACCTCATCAGCCGAGGGGCTCTCTTGGGCGGCGAGCACTTCGAGCTGTCCCCGGATCACCGTCAGCGGCGTGCGCAACTCGTGCGAGGCGTCGGCCACGAACGCGCGCTGACCTGCGAACGCCTCGGTCAGCCGATCGAGCATATGGTTGAAAGCGTCAGCCAGCACCCGGACCTCGTTGCCCTGCCCGTGCGGGCGGTCGATCCGCGGGTGCAGGTCCCCGGCGTCGACCTGCGCGGCCACGGCGGCCATGCGGCGCAGCGGACGCGACATGCGGGTGCCAATCAGATAAGAGCCGAGCAGCGCGCCGGCGAGAGCGAGGATGCCCGCGAGGATGAACGCGCTCGCGACGCTCTGCTGGGCGTGGGCGACCGGGGCGAGGGGCTCTCCGACCCCGATGACCACTCGGTGATCGGGCCCCACGGCCGCAGGGAGGCGTACCGCGAGCTTGAGCAGGCGCAGGTTGCCCACGTCGGGCAGCGTAAGCGTGGAGTAGCCGTCACCCACGGTGAGCAGTTGTGCTGAGAGGCGGTTCTCCTGGGCCTGCTCGGCCGGGGTCTCGCCGTTGTCGGGCACCTCACCGTGGAACAGCTCGGGACGGTTGGTGCTCGTGCCCGCGCCGGGGACGAGCGCGAATAACAACGTGGAGCTCGCGGTGAATGCCTGCCCACGGATATAGCGCGAGGCGGCTTGGAAGGCCTGCGCCGGTGAGTGAGCGTCCGCGAGCGCGAGGCTGTGAGCGAAACTGCCCGCGTCGCCTGCGATCTCGGTGTCGATCTGCCGGCGGACCTGCGTTCCCGTGCCACGGTAGACGGCGAGGAACGCAACCGCAGTGCAGACGAGGACCACCGCTGCGACCCATCCCGCCAGTCGCCAGCGTATCCCGACGCCGGCCAGGCGTTCGCGAGTCATAGCTCAGTCTGTGCTGCCCAGGCGATAGCCGACCCTGCGCACCGTGAAGATCGGCGCGGGGTCCTCGGGACGGCCGAGCTTGCGGCGCAGATAGCCGATGTAGACATCCACGACGTTGGTCGCGGGATCGTGCTGGTAGCCCCACACCGAGCTGCGTATCTCCTCGCGCGAGAGGACTCGCCCCGGGTGTCGGAGCAGGAGCACCAGAAGCTCGAACTCGGTGCTAGAAAGCGCCACCCGCCTTCCGTCCCGGTGCACCTTGCGAGTGAGCAGGTTTGCTTCGATGCCGGCCCCGTGCAGCGTCGTCGTGGACGCCTGCGCGAAAACGCGCAGCTGTGCACGCACGCGCGCCAGCAGCTCCGCCAACGAGAAAGGCTTGACCAGATAGTCGACCGCACCCGCATCGAGCGCGGTGACGCGATCCTCGATCTCTCCCCTGGCGGTAAGCACAATCACGGGCACGCTCGACTTCGCCCGGCGAACCGAGGTCAGGATGTCAAGACCGTCGCGGCCTGGGAGCATCAGGTCGAGCACGATCGCGTCGAAGCTCTCGCTCAGCGCGAGCCGTTCACCCTCGATCCCATCCGCGGCGCTCGCCACGACATAGCCCTCCCCCTCCAGGCCACGCCGCACGAAATCGAGAATCCCCGGCTCGTCCTCGACCACCAGCACCCGAGTATCGGCGGGCAACTCGCTCGAAGGTGTCCCAAACGCCGCCGTACTGACCGGACGCCGGCTGCCTACCAGAGATGCCTGCCTGTGTCGCGTGTCCGCTTTCGTGAGCTTCTGCATCCAACAAGGATAGGCATCCCAACACCCCCTATTCCCTGTGCGCAGGTTTCAATGGGTTTTCTCATCATGTGGTTAGCGAATCCTTAGCTCGGCTGCGCAGACTGATTGATCGTAGGGTCATTTTCTCGATCTCCGATTCAGCGCTTGGCTTCACGCTCATAGCTTTAACCACCGTTGATATGCGTTCTCAGAGACCTCACACACAAACAACTCAGACACGGGATTCCGCGCTTCGCAAGCTCGCTCGCATCAATCGCTGGCTGATCGCGGGCAGCGTGACTCTCACGGGAGTGCTTACAGACGTCGCGGCTCACGCCTTCCCGGGCAAAACGGTCCAAGTGAGCCAGGCGACCAGGGCCCGGCATCGCACAAGCCCGTCGGCCCGTGCGCGATCAACGGCTTCGCCCAGCGCGTTGCATCCACCAGCCCAAGCGCCGAAATCCGTGCCCGAATCGACAACGGAATCGAACTCCACCGAACAATCCGCTCCAACCCAGCAACCGGCGCCCGCGCCGGAAGCCACTGCTCCGAAATCCGAACCGGCGCCAGAATCAGCTCCGACGCCGGAACCCGCGCCCTCGCCAGAATCCACGCCCTCCCCGGAACCCGCACCGGCCCACGAATCCGTGCCTGCCCAGGAAACGCCGCCTGTCGTCTCGGGAGGGTCCTGAGACGCGCCCGCGATCACTCCACCGCGATGGGCCGGCCTCCGCGACATGGGAGGCGCTGGGGACAAACGTCGTTCTGCGGTTGACCGACTCCCGGATGCTTGCCCGGGCGCGTGCACAGGTGGAGCGCGAGCTCGATGCGATCGACCGCACATGCAGCCGCTTTCGCCATGATTCCGAGCTCTCGCATGTGAACGCGCGCAGCGGCCGGCCGGTGCAGATAAGTCACCTGTTGCAGGAGGCACTCGGCCTTGCGCTGCGCGCTGCCGAGCTGACCGATGGAGACGTCGACCCCACTGTCGGTCGAGCGCTGGAGCTTGCCGGATACGACCGAGACTGGAGTCAGTTGACCGCTCTTCCGGTTGCGCCCAGCCGAGCGCCCAGCCGGGTGGCCGAGGGCAAGCCAGAGCAAACGGGCGCACTCATGGCGGGTGCGATCACGGTGCGTTCACACTCCGGCTGGCGGACGGTCGTGCTGGACCGTCAACGCGCGTCTGTCCGCGTGCCGAGAGGCATTCGGCTGGACCTCGGGGCTACTGCAAAAGGCTGGGCCGCCGATCGCGCCGCTCGCGCTGCCGCAACCACAAGCGGCTGCGGTGCGCTGGTAGGCATCGGTGGCGACATAGCCACCTCCGGGGAGAGCCCCCCGGGTGGGTGGCGCATCCGCGTGACCGACGACCACCGCAGCCATCCTGGCGCGCCGGGCCAGACGGTCGCGATCCACTCCGGCGGGCTTGCGACCTCCAGTGTCACCGTCAGGCGCTGGCGCCACGACGGGCGCGACATGCACCACATCATCGACCCTCGCACGGGAACGTCGACGCAAACATGCTGGCGCACTGTCAGCGCGGCCGCCGCGAGTTGCGTTGAGGCGAACATAGCCACCACGGCGGCGCTCGTGAGAGGAATCGCCGCCGCCGCGTGGTTGGCCGAGCAGGGATTGCCGGCGCGACTGGTCGACCATCACGGGCACGTGCTGTGCATCGGCGATTGGCCAGACCCGGCAGCTATCTCGCAGACGAGGCTATGAGCGCGATCTTGGCCGGCGCTGGGCCGAGCACGTATTGGTATCTGACGCGCTCGACGGGGATCGTCGCACTGCTGCTGCTGACCGGCGCGATCGTGCTTGGCGTCGTCGACGTCCAGCGCATGAGCACATCTCGCTGGCCGCGCTTCATCGTGGACTCGTTGCACCGCAACGTGGCGCTGCTGGCGATGGTTTTCCTATGCCTGCACATCCTCACCTCGTTGCTCGACAGCTTCGCTGCGATCTCGTTGCTCGATGTGTTCGTGCCTTTTGTGGGCTCCTACCGTCCGTTCTGGCTGGGTCTCGGGGCGATTGCGTGCGACCTCCTGATCGCCGTGACAATCACCAGCCTGCTGCGCCAGAGAATGAGCTATGGGAGCTGGCGTATGGTGCACTGGTTGACATATGCCAGTTGGCCGGTCGCGCTGATGCACGGCCTTGGCACGGGCAGCGACATCAAGAGCGCTTGGCTGTTGGCGCTCAGCCTTGCCTGTCTGGTATCCGTGTTCGCGGCCGTGCTCGTGCGCGTGATCGCAGCCTGGCCCCAATACTCAGATCGCGGTCGTGTGGCCCTCGGGGGCACCGGGATCTTCGTCTTGTTCCTGGCGGTGTGGCTGCCAAGCGGACCGCTCGGGTCCGAATGGGCCAGGCGCTCGGGAACACCGTCCAAGCTGCTCGCGCACTCACATAGCGCGAGGACTCCCAGAGGCCGTCGATGAGCTCGCCACTGCCCTCATCGAGCGACACACAGACAGTCACCGAGTCCGGGCCCCATCGACCCTCCGGGCTGCCACGGCTGCTGGCGGGCATCTCATCCCGCGGGGCGATGAGTCTCGCCGAGCACCTTGCCGTGCACGGGCCGCTGGGACTCGAGCACAGACGCATACGTCGCAGGCAGCCGACGCTGATCGCACAGCTCGAGCAGGCCGGGCTGCGCGGACGCGGCGGCGCCGGCTTTCCCACCGCTGCCAAGATGCGCGCGGTCACGACCTCGCGGCGACGCCCCGTGGTGGTGGTCAACGCCGCGGAGGGAGAGCCCGCGAGTCTCAAGGACCGCACGCTCACACAGACTCTGCCGCACCTCCCACTCGACGGCGCCACGCTCGTCGCCGACGCGATCGGCGCCAGCGAGGTGATCGTGAGCGTCTGCGAATCCGCCAGGGCGAGCGTCGCGAGCATGTCCGAGGCGATCGCCGAACGTGGATCGCAGGGACGCCACAGCGCGCGCACGCGGTTGACGACAGTGCCAGCCCGCTATGTGGCGGGACAGGAGTCGGCGCTCGTCAATCACCTCAACGGAGGTCCCGCGATCCCGACGTTCACCCCGCCGATGCCCTTCCAGCGTGGAGTCGCCCGCCGTCCCACGCTTGTCAGCAATGCCGAGACGCTTGCCCATGTGGCGCTCATCGCGCGCCACGGCCCGAGCTGGTTTCGCCAGCTCGGGACACCCTCTCAGCCGGGGTCGACGCTGCTCACGCTCTCCGGTCCTGTGGCCCGGCCCGGGGTCTATGAGATCGAGTACGGCGCGTCGCTGACCTCGCTGATCGACGCTGCCGGCGGGACCCTCGCCCGTCCCCGCGCCGTGCTGCTGGGAGGGTACGGTGGCACCTGGATAGGCGAGAAGCACCTGCACGACCTGCTCCTCGCCGACGAGCACCTTGCCGCACACGGAGCCACAACCGGAGCGGGCGTAGTGCTGCTGCTGTCAGAGAACGCCTGTCCGGTCGCCGAAACCGTGCGTGTCGCTCGTTGGCTGGCCGGCCAGAGCGCCGGTCAGTGTGGCCCATGCGTGCACGGTCTGAATGCGCTTGCCGTGAGCCTTCAGGAGATAGCCGGCGGAGTCGCACAGTCTGGCCCGAACCAGCGGATTGAGCGGCTGGCAGCTCTAGTGCACGGTCGAGGCGCCTGCCGGCATCCCGACGGCGCCGCAAGGCTGGTCCTCAGCGCAATGCAGGCGTTCAGCTCTGAGTTCGCCGACCACGCCCGGCATGGACCCTGCGACGGTTGCCTGGCCCCGGGAGAGCTGCCGCTGCCAACCGGCCCGCACGACCTGGCAGAGATGGGTCGCAGACAGCAGGCAAATCTGTGAAGCCCACGATCTGCCAACCTCGGCTCATTCCAACCGTCATGCCGACCGCCGGCCGACAGGGGTCGAGCCGGTGAGCTACCGCCTACGAGTCAATCCGATCGCCTGTGAGGCGCACGGCATGTGCGCCGAGCTCCTGCCCGAGCGGATCTCCCTGGATGAGTGGGGCTATCCGCTGATCGACGGCAGGCCGATAGAGCCAGCGCTGGTCGACCACGCCAGGCGCGCCGCCCAAGCCTGCCCCACATTTGCGCTGTTGCTCGAGCGCGAGCAGCGCTCGTAGCGCTGAGCTCGTAGCGGCGCGCCGATGCCCCTACGCGCGCAAGGGGGTCACACAAGAGGGTCACACAAGAGGGTCACGCACGGGGATGACAGCCTTCGATGTGAACGTCCCGGCGGATCTGATCCACCCCGGGGTAGACCAACCCGCTACTCGAACTCCGGGGCAGTCCACCCCGGCAGGATCTCCGGCAGCCCATCGCTCACCCGTTCGGGGAACTGGGCCGGGCGCTTCTGCAGGAATGCGGTAATGCCCTCGGCCGCGTCGGCGGACTGGCCGCGGTAGAGCATTCCCCGCGAATCCGCCCGGTGGGCGAGCATCGGATGTTCGGCGCCGAGCATCGTCCACATCATGCGCCGGGCGAGCGCGACCGACACCGGCGCGGTGTTCTCCACGATCTCACGGGCTATGTCACGCGCCGTTTGCAGCAGCTCTCCGGGAGGGTGCAGGCTGCGCAGGAGCCCGCCATCGAGACCCTCCTGGGCGGTGAACACCCGGCCCGTGGCGACCCACTCCATCGCGCGGCTGATGCCCACGATGCGTGGCAAAAACCAGCTCGAGCATGCCTCGGGAACGATTCCGCGCCGAACGAACACGAAGCCCATGCGGGCGTCATCGGCCGCGAGGCGGATGTCCATCGGGAGCGTCATCGTCGCCCCGACGCCCACCGCGGGACCGTTGATCGCGGCGATGACGGGCTTGGTCGAGGCGAATATCCGCAGCACGACCTGGCCGCCGTTGTCGCGCGGCACGGGCCCTGCGCTCTCGCGCTTGCGATAGTCGAACGTCTCACTGCCGGCGGCGAGGTCGGCGCCCGCACAGAATCCGCGGCCTGCGCCGGTGACGATGACGACCCGTACCTCGTCGTCGGCGTCGGCTCGATCGAACGCCTCGATCAGCTCCTGCCCCATCGTGGCCGTCCACGCGTTCAGGCGCTCGGGGCGGTTCAGGGTGATCGTGAGCACGCGCTCTGAGACCTCTGTGAGGATCTGCTCGGATGCCATGGAGCGCGGGATTGTATTGATGGCAAACGAGGACGCACCGTGGGTAAGCTCCTCCGCAGCGAGGCCGGGGCGGGCTCCTGTCGCCAAGCCGCCGCGACGCTAAGCTCCTGCCGAGCCCACGAGCCGGAGGACGAAGATGGCCGAGACCCTGATGGCGGACGGCGGCGAAGCTGCGGTCGACTCGGGCCGCACGGCCTGGGCGCGAAACCTGGCGACGCCGGTTCGCGACTTCTTGGGCACCGAAACCGGCGGTGCGATCGTGCTGCTGGCGGCGACGATCGTCGCTCTGGTGTGGGCCAACTCACCGTGGTCTCACTCCTATGAGTCGCTCTGGAGCACGACGCTCTCGATCAGGATCGGCGGCGGCGGGATCTCGACGGACCTGCGCCACTGGGTCAACGAAGGTCTGATGACGCTCTTCTTTCTCGTCGTCGGGCTCGAGGCCAAGCGCGAGCTCGACATCGGTGAGCTGCGCGAGCGCCGGCGTGTCGCGATCCCGTTGCTCTCCACGATCGGCGGCATGCTCATCCCGGTCGCGATCTACTTGACGTTCAACGCGGGTGGGCCGGGCGCGCACGGGTGGGGGGCGGCCATATCGACGGACACCGCATTCGCGCTCGGCGCGCTGGCGCTGCTCACCCCGCGCGCGGCCACGCGGCTGCGCGTGTTCCTGTTGACACTGGCGGTGGCCGACGATCTTTGCGCGCTGCTCGTGATCGCGATCGTCTACACGACGCACGTCTCGATCCTCGCGCTGGCGGTTGCGGTTGCGCTGCTCGGCTGCCTGCTCTTGCTCCGCTATGCGCCGCAATGGCTTCGCCCGGTGTCTGTAGCCGTCGCGCTGGGTCTCTGGGTTGCGATGTTCAAGTCGGGTATCGACCCTGTGATTTCGGGGCTCGTGATCGGGCTCGCGACGAGCGCATACCCGCCGTCGCGCGACGACCTGGAGCGCGCGACCACGCTCGCACGCTCATTCCGCGAGCAGCCCACCCCGGAGCTGGCTCGCTCGGCGCAGCAGGGGGTCATGTCCGCGATCTCACCCAACGAGCGACTTCAATACGGCCTGCACCCCTGGACCAGCTACGTGATCGTGCCGCTGTTCGCGCTTGCCAACGCCGGTGTCCACCTGACGGGGCCGCTGCTCGAAGATGCGATCAGCTCACCGGTCACGCTCGGGATCCTCGTCGGCTACGTCGTCGGTAAGCCGCTGGGCATAACCGGTGCATCGTGGATCGCCTCCCGACCGGCGTTGCGCGGACCGCGCTCGCCTCTGAGCCCGCCGCTGCTGGCGGCCGGCGGCGCTTTCGCGGGAGTCGGCTTCACCGTCTCGCTGTTGATCGCGAGCCGCGCCTTCAGCGGTCGGCTGCTCGACGAGGCCAAGCTGGGCGCGCTCGGCTCGGTGATCCAGGCGCCGTTGATTGGCTGGACGGTCCTGCGAGTCGTCAGACGGCTTCCCACGACGGTGCGAGCGCGGCAGATCGCTGGAACCGCCGAGGACATCCTCGATCTCTCCGAGGACGTCGACCCCGACCGCGATCACATCCGCGGTCCCGACGATGCGCTGGTCACGCTCGTCGAGTACGGCGATTTCGAGTGTCCCTATTGCGGGCAGGCGGAGGGAGCCATCCGCGAGCTGCTTGCGTCCTTCGAGGATCAGGTGCGCTACGTCTGGCGTCACCTGCCGCTCAACGATGTCCATCCGAGCGCACAGATGGCCGCTGAGGCTTCCGAGGCGGCGGCGGCTCAGGGCAGCTTCTGGGAGATGCACGACATCCTGCTCCGCCACCAGGGCGAGCTGCGACCAAAGGATCTCAGCGCATACGCAGAAGAGGTCGAGCTCGATCCCGATCGCCTTCTGGAGGAGCTGCGGCGCCGGGAGTATGAGCCACGGGTCAGCGAAGACGTGGCCAGCGCGGACGAGAGCGGCGTGTCCGGAACGCCGACCTTCTTTGTCAACGGACGGCGTCACTACGGCCCCTATGACATCGCGACCCTCACCGACACGGTGCGAGCCGTGCGGGGACGCGCACGACTGACGGCAAACGCCTGACCGCATGCGCTCCGGGTCGAGCCGAAGTATGGCCTGATCACATGTGCTCCGGGTCGAGCGGAGGTATGGGCTTAACCGCATGTGCTCTGGGTCGAGCCAAAATATGGCCTGATCGCATGCACCTCGGGTCGAGCCGAGGTATGCAGGACGCCATCCAGCTAGTGTCATGCAAGAGATGCCCGGCCAAGTCGAGCCTGCAGCCATAGCCGTCGGCCATGAGCCCCGGCCGCCGGAGCGGCGTCCCGCGATCGTGGCGGTTGACGACGAGCCGGCCGTGCTGGCGGCCGTCGCTCGCGACCTGCGCCGCGGCTTCGGTGAGCACTTCCGGGTGCTGCGTGCGCCATCGGGGACCGAGGCGCTGGAGTTGTTGCGCGAGCTGCGCGCGCGCGGCGATCAGGTCGCGATGCTGATCGCCGACCAGCGGATGCCGGGCATGGCGGGCACGCAGTATCTCGTCGAGGCTCGCAAGCTGCTCCCGGATGCCAAGCGCGTGCTGCTGACGGCATACGCCGACACCGAGGCGGCGATCGCGGCGATCAACGAGGTGGCGCTGGACTACTACCTGCTCAAGCCCTGGGATCCGCCGGAGGAGCAGCTCTTCCCGGTCGTCGAGGACCTGCTCACGACCTGGGAGGCGGGGGCGGCGCTGGAGTCCGGCGGCGTGCGCGTGGTGGGCCACCGATTCTCGAAGGAGTCGCACGACCTCCGCGACTTCCTGGTTCGCAACCGCGTGCCGGCGCGCTGGCTGGATGTCGAACGCGACGGCGAGGCCCGCGAGCTGCTGCAGGTTGCCGGCGTGGCCGCCGACCGCCTGCCGGTTGCGCTGCTGGAGGACGGCACGGTGCTCGAGCGCCCGACGATCCTCGAGCTGGCGGAGCGCCTCGGCGTCGCGGGCGCCCCCGCGCAGGATCATTACGACCTGGTGGTCGTCGGTGGCGGTCCCGCCGGGCTGGCCGCCGCGGTCTACGGCGCCTCGGAGGGGCTGAAGACCGTGATGGTCGAGCGCGAGGCGCCGGGCGGCCAGGCGGGACAATCGAGCCGGATCGAGAACTACCTCGGCTTTCCCGCTGGATTGAGCGGCTCGGATCTCGCGCGGCGCGCGACCGACCAGGCGCGGCGCTTGGGCGCCGAGCTGCTGACGGTCAAGGAGGCGATCGGCCTGCGCGTCGAGGGCTCCGCGCGGCTGGTTGAGTTGAGCGGCGGCGGCGTGCTGAGCGCGAGCTGCGTGATCGTCGCATCGGGCGTCTCCTACCGTCAGCTCGATATGCCGGGGTTCCCCGAGCTCACCGGCGCGGGCGTCTACTACGGGGCGGCGATGACCGAGGCGCGTGGCTGCGCCGACCAGCACGTGGTTGTGATCGGCGGGGCGAACTCCGCCGGCCAGGCAGCGGTGTACTTCAGCGGCTACGCCGCGAACGTGACGATGCTCGTGCGTGGGCCTTCGCTGGAGAAGTCGATGTCGCACTACCTGATCGAGCAGATCGCGGCCCAGGCCAACATCGAGGTGCGCACCGGCAGCTCGGCCGTCGCCGCCGAGAGCGAGGATGGGCGCCTGACGTGTCTGCGAGTGCAGGGCCCCGGCGGCGAGGAGCGCCTGCAGGCGGACGCCTGCTTCGTGTTCATCGGGGCCTCGCCCCGCACCGATTGGCTGGAGGACGTGCTGGCTCGCGACGAGCGCGGCTTCATTCTCGCCGGCCGCGACGCGCAGGCGAACGGCTGGCCGCTGCAGCGCGAGCCGTACGTGCTCGAGACCACGGTGCCCGGCGTGTTCGTCGCGGGCGACGTGCGCGCGCGCTCGATCAAGCGCGTCGCGAGCGCCGTGGGCGAGGGCTCGATGGCCGTCTCGTTGATCCACGAGTACCTGGTCGAGGCCTAGTGGTGAACGACACGCCGGTCACGAACGACACGCCGGTCTCCAACGACGCACCGGTCACGCTCGCGGAGCTTCGCAGGGTCGATCTGTTCGACAGCCTCGACGACGCCGAGCTCGCCGAGTGGGTCCCGCTCGCGCGAGCGCACCATGTCGGACCCGGCGAGATCATCGCCGAGCAGGGCGAGGGACCGCCCGGCCTGCAGCTCTTGCTCGAGGGCCGGGCGCAGGCCTTCGTCGTGGCCCAGGGGCAGAGCGAGCCGGTCGGCCACCACGTGGCGCCCACGTGGATGGGCGCGATCGCCGTGCTGACCGGCGGCTCGCTGGGGGCGCGCATGCAGGCGGAGACCGACTGCAGGGTGGCGGTCGTGACCGCCGACGACTTCAAACGGCTGGCGTTCGCCCAGCCGTCGATCCACCAGCGGGTGATGCAGCAGGTCGCGCCGGTGATGAGCCGCGTCACCGAACGCGAACAGAGTCGCGAGCGTCTCGCCTCGTTGGGCACGATGGCCGCGGGCCTCGCGCACGAGCTCAACAACCCGGCCGCGGCGGCGCGCCGGGCGGCCGCTCAGCTGAACGAGGCGCTTGACGTGATCGGCTCGGCGCTGGGGAGCTTCGTCGAGGCCGGGGTGGAGCGCGAGGACGCCGAGCAGCTCGTGGCGTTGCAGCAGCAGGCGATCGCGCACGCCGCGTCCTGCACGGCGCTGGACGTGCTTGACGCCTCAGACGCCGAGGAGGAGCTGCTCACACGGTTGGAGGCGCTGGACGTCGAGGAGCCCTGGCGCCTGGCAGAGCCGCTGGCGCTCGCGGGCGTGGACCAGCGGTGGCTCGATCGCGTCGCCGAGCTGGCGGGTCCGGCGACCGGCGCCGCTCTGCGCTGGGTCGCGGCCAGCCTGACCGCGGGCCGGCTCGCGGTCGAGCTCGAAGAGTCCACCGAGCGCATGTCGGCGCTCGTGGGCGCCGTGAAGTCTTATGCCTACATGGACCGGGGCGGGCTCGTGGAGGTCGACGTGCACGAGGGGCTGGAGACCACGCTCACGGTGCTCGGCTACAAGCTCAAGCACACCACGATCGCGATCGTGCGCGACTACGACCGCACATTGGGCAAGCTCACCGTCCGCGGCTCCGAGCTCAACCAGGTATGGACGAACCTGCTCGACAACGCGATCGACGCGCTTGGAGAGCAGGGGACGATCACGATCAGCACACGTGCGGACGGCGGCTGCGTCGAAGTCGAGATCGCCGACGACGGTCCCGGCGTTCCCGAGGAGGTGGTCGGGCGGATCTTCGACCCGTTCTTCACGACCAAGGACGTCGGCCAGGGTACGGGCCTCGGGCTGGCGACCGCGCGGCGGATCATCGTCGACCGCCATGACGGCTCGCTCACGTTCGACACGCGACCCGGCCTCACGATCTTTCGCGTGCGGCTCCCCTTCACCCAAGCCTGACCGACGTCAGCGGGCGCATGCTCGACCGCATCGGGGCCAAGCGCCCCGTCGTGCTGGGCTGCGCGATCTGCGCCGTCGGGTTCTGGCTGTGGGCTGGAAAGGTGACCGGACTGAGCTTCAGCTCTCAGCAGTGGTACATCATCCTCGCCGGGGCCGGCATGGGGATGATGCTCGGCCCCGCCAGCACGGACGCCGTCAACCGCGCGTCGCGGCTCTCCTACGGGGAGGCGTCCGGCATCACCCAGACCGTCCGCAGGAGGCGGACGCAACCGCGACGGACCCTCGAGCAGTCGAGTCCGTATAGCCCCGCCGATCAGCCCGCCGCCGGCTTCTCGTCGTGCCCCCCGAATCCCTTGCGCATCGCCGATTGCACTTTGCCGGCGTACTCGTCCAGGTCGCGTGACGCGAAGCGCGAGTACAGCGCCGCCGTCAGCACGGGCGCCGGGATGCCCTCCTCGATCGCGGCGATCGACGTCCAGCGTCCCTCGCCGGAGTCCGACACGCGGCCGGCGAACTCCTGGAGCTTGGGCGAGGCCAGCAGCTCCTGGGCGGTCAGGTCCAGCAGCCATGATCCGACCACGCTGCCCCGCCGCCACACCTCGGCGACCTCGGTCGTGTCGATCTCATACCTGTAGTACTCCGGTCGCTCCAGCGGGCTCGTCTCGGCGTCTTGCTCCTGTGAGCGCAGGCCGGCGTCGGCGGAGTGGATGATGGAGAGGCCCTCCGCGTAGGCGGCCATCAGGCCGTACTCGATGCCGTTGTGCACCATCTTCACGAAGTGCCCCGCGCCGTTGGGGCCGCAGTGCAGGTAGCCCTGCTCGGACGGGCTCGGATCGCCGCTGCGTCCCGGCGTGCGCGGGGCCGAGCCCACCCCCGGGGCGATCGTCGCAAACAGCGGGCTCAGCCGCTGCACGACCTCGGTCTCGCCGCCGATCATCAGGCAGTAGCCGCGCTCCAGGCCCCACACGCCGCCGCTGGTGCCGCAGTCGATGTGGTGGATGCCTTTGCTCTTCAGCTCTTGCGCGTGACGGATGTCGTCGTGGTAGTGGGTGTTGCCGCCGTCGATGATCGTGTCCCCGGGCTCCATCGCCTCGGCCAGCTGGGAGATCGTCTTGTCGGTGATCTCGCCCGCGGGCACCATCACCCACGCGGTGCGCGGCTTCTCCAGCTTGGACACGAACTCCGCGATCGAGCCCGCGCCCTGCGCGCCGTCGGCCGCGAGCGCCGCCACCGCGTCGGAGCTGACGTCATAGCCGACGCAGCGGTGCCCGTCGCGCATCAGCCGCCGCACGATGTTCGCGCCCATGCGCCCCAGTCCGACCATTCCCAGCTGCAAAGGTGTGTCAGTCGCCATCGTCGGCTCCTCTCGTCGTTGTCGCCGTCGTCGCCAGCGTCGTCATCGCCTTCGTGATGATCGGGTCGCTACCGTGCTCTGGTGCCAGTGTCGCTCAATCCGAGTCCCTCCCGCACCTCGCCCGCGATCCGGCTGCTGCTGGCCGACGTCGACGGCACGCTCGTGACGCCCGACAAGGCTCTCACCGACGCGGCGATCGCGGCCGTGCGCGAGCTGGACGAGGCGGGCGTGCTGTTCGCGCTGACCAGCGGACGCCCGCCGCGGGGGATGTCGATGCTGATCGAGCCGCTGGACATACGGACTCCGATCGCCGCGTTCAACGGCGGCCTGCTCGTGGACCGCGAGATGACGGTGATCGAGCAGCGGACGATCCCGGCCGAGCTGGTCGCGCCGACGATCGAATTGCTCGAGGGTCATGACCTGGACGTGTGGCTCTACCGGGGCGCGGACTGGTTCGTGCGGGATCTGAAAGGCCCGCACGTCGATCGCGAGGCCGCGACCGTGCAGTTCGCCCCGACCGTGCGCGCCGACTACGACGGCCTCGTGGACGGGATCGCCAAGATCGTGGGCGTCGGCGACGACCACGACGCGGTCGCACGGGCAGCGACCGACGCCCAGGAGCGCTTCGGCGATCACGTCTCCGCCGCGCGCTCACAGCCCTACTACGTGGACGTGACCCACCCGCAGGCGAACAAGGGCGGCGTCGTGGAGTACCTGTCGCGCCGGTATGACATCCCCGGCGAGCAGATCGCGACGATCGGGGACATGCCCAACGACGTGCTGATGTTCGCTCGCTCGGGCCTGTCGATCGCGATGGGCAACTCCGACCGCGAGGTCCAGCGGGCGGCGCGGCGCGTGACGGGCTCGAACGATCGCGACGGCTTCGCCGAAGCCGTACGGCGGTTCGTCTTGCCGAGCGCCGCTCAACGCAGCGCGCGGTAACGGCGGATCAGCGCGTTGGTCGAGCTGTCGTGCGCCAGCTCGGGCTCGGCGTCGGCGGTCAGCTCGGGGATGATCTGCTTGGCCATCACCTTGCCCAGCTCGACTCCCCATTGGTCGAACGAGTCGATCCCCCACAGCACCCCTTGGGTGAACACGCTGTGCTCGTACAGCGCGACCAGCGTGCCCAGCGCGTACGGCGTCAGGCGCTCGGCGAGGATCACGTTCGTCGGGCGGTTGCCCGGCATCACCTTGTGCGGGACGACCGCCTCGGGCGTGGCGCCCTCCGCGCGGATCTCCTCCGCGGTCCGGCCGAACGCGAGCGCCTGGGCTTGGGCGAACACGTTGGACATCAGGATGTCGTGGTGTGAGCCGAGCGGGTGCAGCGCCTGCCCGAAGCCGATCAGGTCGACGGGGATCAGCTTCGTGCCCTGGTGGATCAGCTGGTAGAAGCTGTGCTGCCCGTTCGTGCCCGGCTCGCCCCAGTAGACCGCGCCCGTCTGGTAATCCACCGTGGCGCCGTCGAGCGTGACGTGCTTGCCGTTTGACTCCATCGTCAGCTGCTGCAGGTAGGCCGGAAACCGCTTGAGATACTGCTCGTAGGGCATCACCCCGCATGTCTGGACGCCGAACCAATCGCCGTACCACACGGCCAGCAGCCCCATCAGCATCGGCAGGTTGCGCTCCGGCGGGGCGCCGCGGAAGTGCTCGTCCATCGCGTGCATCCCGGCAAGCAGCTCCCCGAACCGCTCGGGCCCGATCGCGAGCATCGTGGACAGCCCGATCGCGGAGTCCATCGAGTAGCGCCCCCCGACCCAGTCCCAGAACCCGAACATGTTGTCCGTGTCGATCCCGAACTGCGCCACCCCGCCGGCGTTGGTGGAGACGGCGACGAAGTGCTTGGCGATCGCCTGCTCGTCGCCCAGCGCCGCGAGCACCCATGCGCGCGCGGACTGCGCGTTGGTCATCGTCTCCAGGGTGGTGAACGTCTTGGAGGAGACGATCACGAGCGTCTCGGCGGGATCGAGGTCGCGCGTGGCCTCGACGATGTCGGTCGAGTCGACGTTCGACACGAACCGGAACGTGATGTCTCGCTGCGAGTAGTGCCGCAGCGCCTCATACGCCATCACCGGGCCGAGGTCTGACCCGCCGATGCCGATGTTGATCACGTTGCGGATCGGTTTGCCCGTGTGGCCGACCCACTCGCCCGAGCGCACCCGCTCGGCGAACGCGCCCATCCGTCCGAGCACCCGGTGCACCTGCGCGACGACATCCACGCCGTCCACGATCAGCGACGCCCCGGGCGGCTTCCGCAGCGCGACGTGCAGGACCGAGCGGTTCTCCGAGACGTTGATCCGCGCGCCCGCGAACATCGCCTCGATCCGCTCGCGCAAACCCGACTGCCGGGCCAGCTCGACCAGCAGGCCGAGCGTCTCGTCGGTGATCCTGTTCTTGGAGTAGTCCAGATACAGCCCGGCGCCCTCGGCCGTCAAGCGCTCGCCGCGGGTCGGGTCGGCGGCGAACAGCTCGCGCAGGTGCACGTCGCGCACCGCCTCATAGTGCTTGTCAAGCGCAGCCCAGGCCGGGCGCTCGCGCAGCGGTAGCGCTGCTACGTGGCTACTCCTTGACGGAGGCGCCGGCGTCGATGACATCTCGACCCTTGTACGACCCGCACGTGCCGCACACGCGGTGAGGGAGCTTGGGCTGATGGCATTTCGGGCACAGGTTCGACGCCGCCGGCACGATTTTGTGCTGAGCCCGGCGCTTGGCCGTGCGCGAGTGCGACTGTTTCTGCTTGGGTGTCTGTCCGCCTGACATGCGCGCGTGACTCTATCAGCAGGTCTGCGGCGGGGCCACGGCGGGCTTTGGTGGGTGAGCCGCAAGCCAGCCCCTGCGTCGGTGTGCGGTCGGCGCCGCTCACCGCACTCGCCGGCACATCGATGGCGCTTTGGTGGCGATTCCGGGGAGGGGGGCCTTGAACGGTGGGGTATTGACATTGCGGATCAGTTGTGCGTATGATTGGGAAGGTCATGGCATCCGCAGTATGGTGCCTGATGTCAAACATAGGATCGGGTTGGGGTTGAGCCTTCTTGGGCCGGCTTTAACGCATCAGGGGACTCTTGGGAGAGGGCCGGGTCGAAATGAAGAGGGAGTTGTTTTTCGCGTGAGTTCGGGTTTGATCAGCGTGATCGGGAGTCCCTGCGTGGCTGTCACGCCCGTAGGTAGATGCGTCAGCAGCGCTGACTCATCTCTCTCTCTCTCTCTCTCTCTCTGGCCCGCTTAGCGCTTCTGGTCTAACCGCTAGAGGCCGCCGGGCTGCAGCCCCCTCTCTGGGGAGCATCAACTGTTGCCTCGCGAGCAATAACGATTGCCGTCCGCGTAGTGTCGCGTCAGACCGAACGCTTGCTTGCACGGTAACGATCGGCCGGCAAGCCCACTGCGAGTCGGTCTGTCGCGCGCCTGGAGGCGTAGCTGAATCCACGCCGCGCTTCTTTTCTGCCACGCGCTCCGATGCTCGCACCCGCTCTCGTGCGCGTATGCACTCAGGTGTTCGCACGCATCGTCGTGCGTGTAGTGGCGCACCGGTGGTCTGTCTCGCGCCTGGAGGCGTGGCTGAATACGCGCCGTGCTTCTTTTTTGCCACGCGCTCCGATGCTTGCACCCGCTTTGGCGCTCGTGTACGTCGTCGAGGGTGTCGCGTGCGCTCCGGTGTTCGCACGCATCGTCGCGCATGTAGTGGTGCACAGGTGGTCTGCCTCACGCCTGGAGGGCTAACTTGATCACCAAGCGCTCACGTCCCCAGCGTGCTGGGACCTCGCGTACGGAAGCGTCGCGTACCGATGCCCCGCGTGTGCGTGTGTCTGAGATGCAGCGTTCGCGGTTGTTGGGCGCGGCTGTCGCGACGGTTGAGGAGCTTGGTTATGCGCGTACGACGGTGGCGCATATCACTGCGCGTGCCCGTGTTTCGCGGCGGACGTTCTATGAGATGTTCGACAATCGTGAGGATTGTCTGCTGGCGGTGATGCAGGACACGGTCGAGCTGATCGCCTCCGAGCTCGAGGCGGCTGGTGTCGAGGGTTTGCCGTGGCGTGTGCGTGTCCGCACGGGTTTGTGGACGATCCTCTGTTTCTTTGATCGTGAGCCTGTGTTGGCGCGGGTGTGTGTGGTGCAGAGCGCGCGTGGCGGCCAGCGGGTGCTGGAGTGTCGTGAGGAGGTCTTTGGGCGTTTGGCGAGCATGATCGATGAGGGTCGTGATGAGAGCGTGCGTGCGGCGGGGGTCCCGTCGTTGACCGCGGAGGGTTTGGTCGGTGCGGCTGCAGCGATCGTTCACAGGCGCTTGCTGATGCGTGAGCGTGAGCCTTTGAGCGACCTGTTCGGTCCGTTGATGGGCATGATCGTGTTGCCTTACCTGGGTCCGGCGGTAGCGCGTCGTGAGATGGCGCGTCCTGTTCCCGTGCCGACACCGTTGGTGTCCTCACAGGCGTTGGCCGGTGCGCGTGTCGCGCGGGAGGACCCGTTGCGGGATATCCCGATGCGTTTGACCTATCGCACGGCGCGGGTCTTGGAAGATGTCGCGGAGCATCCCGGGGTGAGCAACCGTTTGGTGGCTGAGCACGCGGGGATCTCAGATCAGGGGCAGGTTTCGAAGCTGTTGGCGCGTCTGGAGCGGCTGGGGTTGTTGACGAATACCGGCGCAGGGCATGCGCGGGGTGAGCGTAATGCTTGGAGTCTTACGCCTTTGGGTGTGGATGTCACGCAGCGGTTGTGTTTGGGCGCTCGTGATGAGCAGGGGGTTGCGTGATGTGTCGGTGTTGCCTGAAGGCTTGTTTGGTGTGGTCTTACTCACAATCTGAGGGGCGTTTGTCGTTCCCTCCCGTCTGTTTGAGGAGGAGATGTTCTGATGAACGCTCGTAGGTTGATCCTGTCGGTTGTTGCCGCTGTGCTTGGTGTTATGGCTTTCACGGTCGCTCCGGCGTTCGCTGTGGCTCCGGAAGCGCCTGAAGTGCTGGTGGAACAACCCGTGCCTGCAACTACGGCGACGCTGCATGGGGTATTGAGCCCTGGTAAAGCGGGCGAAGAAGGCACGTACGTGTTTCTTTACAAAGCGTCCACTACGGGGGAATGCGAAGGTGGTTCTCAGGCGCCCGAAGTGCCTGGTCTGTCGTTTGGCTTTGAACGTGAAGAAGTCTTTGAAGGGTTGTCCGGTCTTACCCCGGGAACGGAGTACGCGGTGTGTTTGCGTGTTGAAAGCGCGAGCACCAAAGAAGCTACGGTCAGCCCGGCCGTGTCTTTTACGACCGCGATCCCGCCAGAAGCGCCGCAGACGACGAGCCCCGCCGGGTCGATCACGACGGAATCTGCCGTCCTTGGAGGCGTTCTGAACCCGCACGGTCTCGGTAACGCGGGCAAATATGAGTTCCTGTATCGCGACTCGCCCACGGAATGTGAAGGCGACAAAGCGACCGCTGAAGAAGAAATGACCGGCGCTGAAGCCCAGACCGTCACAGTCCCCATCGCCGAACTCCTTCCGAACGCGACGTACACCTTCTGTCTGCTCGCTCGCAACGAAGCGGGCGAAACGTCGGTCGGGAACAAGGTGACGTTCACGACACTTCCCATAAAGCCGTCGCTTGAAGGCGCGGTGGCGAAGAACATCACGGCGAGCTCGGCTGATCTGACCGCGGTGATCAACCCGAACGGCAGCGGAACGACCTACCACATGGAATACGGCACCGACACGACCTACAAAACCGGGCGTACCCCGGACGTGAAACTCCCGGCGGGGCGTGCGGGGGTGCCGGTCCTTGGGCACGCCGAAGGCCTCTCCCCGGACACGACCTACCACTGGCGGCTGATCGCGAGCAACGCCGCAGGCACAGAAACCGGCGTGGATCACACCTTCATCGACGAAACCGCCGCCGGCACACTCCCCGACGGTCGCCAATACGAACTAGTCACCCCCCCACACAAGAACGCGGGCCTGGTCGGGTTCGCCTTCGGTAGCGGCAGCGGGTGGCCTGCGCAGATCGCGCCCGATGGCCGGGACATGATCATCCCCAGCATCCCGTGCCTCGCGAACACACAGTCGTGCACCGCCGAGCGGGAAAAGCAGGGGGAGCCCTATGAATTCGCGCGGACCGGCGAAGGGTGGGTCACTCACGCGCTCGCGCCGCCCCTGAACAAATTCGAAGTGAGCTCACTGTTTGCCGCTGACCCTGTGACGCATACCGCTCTGTTCAGCGCGCCGACCCCCCCGGCGGGAGAAGGACCGGATAACTTCTACATCGGTAGCGGCGAAGGCGAACCGGCCGGCATCGGCCCCGTCGGCGAAAACAGCGAAGCCTTCGAAAAAGTCAATGAAAACTTGGATGCGACCAGGGGCTTTTCGCATGTCGTGTACTTCGGCACGGGACTCTGGTCGCTCGATGGGGACCTGGAAGCCCAGGCCTCGCTGTACGAGTATTCCGGTGCGGGGGGTGCTCATCCGTTGGCGGTGGGTGTTAGCGGTGGGGAGGGCAGCACGAGCCCGATCAACAGCTGCGGCATTGTCCTCGGTAGCAACGGGCAGGATGGTACTGGTGGTGTGGATGAGTATGGGTCGCTTTCTGAGGATGGCCGGACTGTGTATTTCACGGCGAAAGGGTGTGGTGGTGGGCCTGAAGAGTTGTATGCGCGTGTGGATGGGGAACGCTCTGATGCGCACACGGTCGCGATCTCAAGGCCGGTGGCGTCGAGTTGTGACGCGGGTTGTCAGGCCGCGCCGGATCAGGGCGGGATCTTCGCTGGTGCTTCCAGGGACAGCTCGAGGGTGTTCTTTACGAGTATGGGGCAGCTGACTGATAATGCGAGCCAGAGCACGGGTCTGGCGGGCGTGGAATGTCAGAATGCGGGTGGGGCTGGCTGTAATTTGTATGAGTCGGTGTGCGCGGAGCCGTGTGGTCAGCCGGGTGAAGAACCGAACGCCAAAGAACGCGAACTGGTTGATGTTTCTGAAGGTGCGAAGGGTACGGGTGGTCCGCGTGTGCAGGGAGTGATGGCGCTCTCTCCGGATGGGTCGCACGTGTATTTCGTCGCGCGGGGTGTCCTGACGGAAAGCATGAACGCCCAGGGGCAGGTGGCGCAGGATGGGTCGAATAATCTTTATGTTCATGTCGAGGGGCAGCCGTTGAAGTTCATCGCGACGCTCCCCAGGATGACGAAAACGTGTTTCACGAATCGCAGAACGCGTTTGAGTGGACTCATGGTCTTGAACTTGCGAATGTGACGCCGGATGGCCGGTTTTTGGTGTTCCTCAGTCATGGTGCGTTGACGGGGGATGACACGCGTCCTGATCGGGGGGGTAATTTCGCGACGCCGCCGGCGCAGGTTTATCGTTATGACTCACAGACGGGTGCGATGGTGCGTATCTCGATCGGCGAGCATGGTTTCAACGATGATGGCAACTCGGGGGCGCTCGATGCGGGTATCGCGCCCGCTAAAGTTGCTTTCAATCTGGGGGTTGGGCCGGCGCGGGCGAACCCGACGGTGTCCGCGGATGGGGAATATGTGTTCTTTGAAAGCCCGGTCGCGTTGGCTGCGGGTGCCCTGAATGAAGTCGAAGTCCCGTATTTCCCGGGGTTGAAGGCGTTCGCGGAGAATGTGTATGAGTATCATGACGGGACGGTGTCGTTGATCTCAGACGGCAGGGACACCTCACCGAAGAGCATCGTGCTGGGGATCCCCAGCTCCACGCGGCTGCTGGGGAGTAGCGAATCGGGTGCGGATGTGTTCTTCGCGACCGATGATGCGTTGACGGCGCAGGATGTTGATACGCAGCGTGATTATTATGATGCGAGGATTTGTACCGGTGCGGAACCGTGCTTTACGCCGCCGTCGGCTTCGGCGTCCGTGTGTGAAGGAGAAGCGTGTCAGGGTTCGCCAAGTGTCCCGCCTGCGCTCTCGGCGCCTAGCAGCAGCTTGACGTTCTCCGGGGCGGGGAACCTAGCTCCACCTCCCCCGCCGGGGGTGGTCGAGCCTAAACCGAAGGCGAAGTCCGCGAAGTGCAAGAAGGGTGTCGTGAAGAAGCACGGCAAATGCGTGAGGAAGAAGAGTCAGAAGAAAGCCAAGAAGGCCAGGAGAGCAAGCGACAAGCGGAGGACCAAGTCATGAGGATTCCTATTCGTTTGAAGCCGGCTCGTCCAGCCATCATGGTTGCTGTCCTGGTGGTGTGTGTTGGGTGTTTCTCCGGTGTGGCGGTCGCTGATGAAGCGCCGGCCGGCGGGTTGACGCTTCATACCTTCGCGATGGCGGGCTCGTTCACGGTCGGGGAAAGCCCCGCCCGCTGCGCCGAAACGATCGTGACCAACCTGAGAAACTGCTACGGCTATCAGGTGACGGCCACGAACGCGGGTGATGCGCCCTCGGAAGGCCCGATCGTGCTCAAGGAGCAGCTGCCGTTGGGGTTCACCGTCACGAGGCACAGGTTCCTTGTGCTGCCCCAGTTCCACTTCGGCGAACCCGGCCAAAACCAGATCGCCGCGGCAGAACAGCCGAAAGGGGATTGCGAAGAAGAGGGCGAACCGGTGATGGTGACGTGCACGTATCCGGGGACGCTTGCGCCTGATGAAGCTCTCGTGCTGCGCTTGTTCGTGACGGTCGCGGAAGGCACCCCGAGCGGCCAGCCCGCGTCCACGACCGCGACGGGCCCGGACTCCCCGCAAGCGTCGGTCAGCGAACCGCTGGAGGTCGGCTCCGCACCATTGTCGTTTGGCCCCAGTAGCCTTGTGACGTATATCGCGGGTGCGAATGGCGCGCCGGACACGCAGGCGGGGGGGCATCCGTATGAGATGTCGACGCGGATCGATTTCAAGAACGTCGTCAGGATCGGCCCGCAAGGATACCTGCAGCTGACGAGCGTCCACGACGTCAAGGACATCGCCGTGGACCTGCCGATGGGATTGTTGGGTGACGCGCAGGCCGCGGAAAAGTGCACGTTCGCGCAGCTGGAGACCTTCGTGAACTGCCCGCCGGGCGCGAAGGTCGGGCAGGTCAACACCCAGCCCGAAGGCCCCACGAGCGCGAACACGGCGATCTTCAACATGGTCCCCGAACGCGGTGCGGCGGCGGAGTTCGGGTTCCTTGACGCGCTGAACTCCCCGCACGCTATCTATGCGAGTGTCGCGCCGACCCCGGCAGGGTATGTGCTGCGCGCGATCACCAGGGAAATCCCGCAGATCGCGGTGACGAATGTGACGGCGACGTTTTTCGGGGATCCCGCTGGGAGGGATGGTACGGGGAGCAACCCGGTCGCGATGTTCACGAACCCGTCGAGCTGCTCGACGGAACCCCTGATCAGTACGGTGCGTATGGATTCTTGGCAGGAACCGGGGCCGTATGCCTCGAATGCTACCCCGCAGGGCGAACCCGAAGTCAACGGGGCGAACTGGCTGTCGGCGGTGAGTAATGAGTGGCCCGTGGGTGGGACGGTCACACCCGCGACGGCAAGTTCGGTGACGGGCTGTAACCAGCTTCACTTCAGCCCCTCGGCGTTTACTTTTGCGCCTGAAGAAGCACATTCTCAGGCCGATGAACCTTCTGGGTATGAATCTGTGCTGCGTATCCCGCAAAACGAGACGCCTGGGACGCTGGCGACACCCCCGCTGAAGACAGCAGTCGTGACGCTCCCGCCGGGCGTGGCGGTCTCTCCGTCGGCGGCTGATGGGTTGCAGGGGTGCTCTGCGGCGCAGTTTGGCTTCAAGGGCGTCAACCAGATGGGGATCGACGAAATGACCCCTGGCCCCGGGGCTTGCCCGGCAGCCTCGACCGTTGGGAAAGTCGAAGTGCTTACTCCCTTGCTTGATGAACCGTTGACGGGCACTGTGTTTGTCGCACAGCCGGCGTGTGGTGGTTCGGGTCAACCCGAATGCACGGAAGAAATGGCGGAAACGGGCGGGATCTTCGCGCTCTATATGAAGTCGGCAGTGAAAACACCGGTATCCATGTCAAGCTGAGAGGCAAGGTCGAAGTCGGCGGCAACGGGCAATACAGCCGCACGCACGGTTTGCAGCCCGGCCAGATCCGCACGAGCTTCATCAAGACCCCGCAGATAGCCGTCTTCAGCGAACTGAAGCTGAAGTTCAACGGTGGTCCAAGGGCGCCGTTGGCGAACCCGCAGACCTGCGGTGCGTTCACGACCAACGCGGACCTTGAACCATGGTCCGCTCCAGAATCCGGTCCCAACGCGATCGAGGAGCCATCGTTTGCTATCTCGGGCTGTGAAAACAGGTTCGCACCGTCGTTCAGCGCGGGCACGGTCAACAATCAAGCGGGTGGCTACAGCGCGTTCACGACGACGTTCACCCGCAATGACCGCGAACAGGACCTTTCCGGGATCACGGTCAACATGCCCGAAGGACTGCTGGGCAAGATCGCCGGTATCGAACAATGTTCCGAAGCCGAAGCGAACGCGGGAACATGCGGCTCGGTAAGACCGGGATCACACATCGGTACGGCCACCGCCGCCGCGGGATCGGGCTCGCACCCGTTCTGGCAGTCCGGCAACGTGTACCTCACCGGCCCGTACAAGAACGCCCCGTTCGGCCTCTCAGTCGTCGTGTCTGCCAAGGCCGGCCCGTACAACCTGGGGAACATCGTGGTTCGTGCCGCGATCTACATCAACCCGAACACTGCCGCCGCGACGATCGTCTCAGACCCGTTGCCGCAAAGCATCGACGGTGTCCCACTAAGGGTGCAGACGGTCAACGTGACCGTGGGTCAGGCAAACAATTTCACGTTCAACCCGACCAGCTGCACCGAAAAGTCGATCGGTGCGACGCTGACCAGCGCGCAGGGAGCCCAGGCGAACGTGTCCAGTCGCTACCAGGCCGCGAATTGCGCGAACCTGCCGTTCAAACCGCAGTTCACGGTCTCCACACAGGGCAAGACCAGCAAAGCCAACGGCGCGAGCCTGAACGTCAAGATCGCCTACCCCTCAAGTGGGCAAGCGAACATCGCGAAGGTGGACTTGCAGTTCCCCAAGATCCTCCCGGCGCGGTTGACGACGTTGCAGAAAGCGTGCACCGAAGCGCAGTTCAACACCAACCCGGCAGGTTGTCCCGTGGCGTCTGACATCGCGACCGTGACGGTCCATACCCCGCTGTTGAACAGTCCGTTGACGGGACCGGCGTACTTCGTCAGTCACGGCGGAGCGGCGTTCCCCGACGTGGAGCTGGTCCTGCAAGGCGAAGGCGTCCTGCTGGTCGTGGACGGCAAGACGCAGATCAAGAAAGGCATCACCTACTCCCACTTCGACACGACCCCGGACGCCCCGTTCAGCACGTTTGAATTCAACGCGCCCGAGGGTCCGTTCTCGATCCTGACGGCGAACGGCAGCCTGTGCGCGCCGACGACGACAAAGACGGTCCGCAAGCGCGTGACGGTGCGCAGCCACGGGCACGTCAAGCACGTCACGAGGAAGGTCACGACCCGGGTCGCCGAATCGCTGGTCATGCCCACGACGATCACCGCTCAGAACGGCGCCGTGATCAACCAGAGCACGAAGATCAGCGTCACCGGATGCCCGAAGGCCGTGCGCCATGAGCGCAAGAAGACCCACAAGAAGAAGAAGAAGAAGTGATGGTGGGTTCTTCGATGCGGTGCTGTGCAGGAGATGGAGGTAGGCCCTCCGTGGTCGCCTTGCAGGAGGAGGCCACAAACCACCCCAAGGTGCGTCGGTTAAGAGCCGTTCGTGCTGAGCGTTGTGGGAAAAGGCGTGTCTTTGAGCGCGTCAGGTGTGACCCAATGAAGGCGAACGAGAGTGAACCGCAGGTGAGTTGTCGAAAGGCAGTAGATGACATCAAAACCGGGGCATTGCTTTTGCCTCGGGATGAGTCTGGCGGGTGCCTGTTTATTGGTCAGACGGTGTCCGGCATGTATGCGGCGCGAGCGTGGGTCAGGCTCTTGCATGGAACATGGGAACCTGTCGTTCTGCGGGGCGATCAGCCGGGGGCCTTTGGCTTGCAGCTGGTTGTTTCAGGGAGGGCGCCAAGCGGACGAAACCGCGAGGCGCGAACTCCTGTTGTGGGGCACAGGGACGGACCGTCTCGTAGTAGTGAGGAAGGTCCTGTAATGGGACTGGAGCGAAGGGGACGGGCCATTCAGGCGAGATTATCGGTCAACCACGAAGTGTGTGGGATGAGCTGATGGTTGAGTCGAAGTCGCAGGTGAAGTCGTTTGTTATCTCTAAGAAGGTTGTTTGGAGGCCTGGGAGTCTGTGAAGGCAAACCAGGGCGCTGCTGGTGTTGACGGGATGTCGGTAAAGGATTTTGAGAGGGACCTCAAGGGGAATCTCTATAAGGTCTGGAATCGGTTGTCCTCGGGGTCGTATATGCCGCCGGCGGTGCGGGCGGTGCAGATACCGAAGGAGCATGCGCTAGGGGTCAGGACTCTTGGTGTGCCCACTGTCGCGGATAGGGTCGCGCAAACAGTCGTTAGACGGTATTTGGAGCCGGGTGTGGAGCCGTACTTCCACCGGGATTCATACGGTTATCGACCGGGATGCTCGGCGTTGGACGCGGTTGGGGTTTGCCGGGAACGGTGTTGGAAATATGATTGGGTGATCGATCTGGATTACCGGTCGTTCTTCGACTCGCTTGACCATGAGCTTGTGCTGAAGGCGGTAGCTGCCCACACCGATCAGCGGTGGATTCTCCTCTATGTGGAGCGGTGGCTGAAAGCTCCGATTCAACAGGAGGACGGCACGGTGTTAGCGCGAGATCGCGGGACCCCTCAAGGTTCTGCGATTTCCCCGGTGCTGGCGAATGTCTTCTTGCACTATGCGTTTGATGCGTGGATGGCACGGGAGTTCCCGACTGTCCCGTTTGAGCGTTATGCGGACGATATCGTCGCGCACTGCCATAGTGAGCACCAAGCGCAGATCGTGCTCGATGCGATCACGCTGCGGATGGTGTCGTTGGGCCTGGAGCTGAATCCGGGCAAGACGCGCATCGTGTACTGCAAGGACAACAAACGCACGGGCTCTTATGAGCACGAGCGGTTTGACTTCCTTGGCTATACGTTTCGTCCCCGGCAGTCCCGCGGGCGGGGTGAATTGTTCACCAATTTCACCCCGGCGATCAGTGATGACGCCGCGAAGAGGATACGTCGAACGATCAGGCGATGGAGGATTCACATGTGGAGCGGGACACCCCTCGCGGAGATAGCACGAGAGATCAACAAGACCGTGCACGGATGGGTCAACTACTACGGGCGGTTCAACCCGTCCACGTTGGCCAGATCGCTCAGAAGCATCGACAAGTACCTGGTGCGATGGGCGATGCGCAAGTACAAACGACTTAAGCGGCGTCGCATGCGAGCATGGGAGTTCCTGGAGCGCGTGGCAGCACGCGAGCCAAAGCTCTTTGCCCACTGGCGCGTCGTCACACATGCCAGCGACCGAATGGTGGGAGCCGTATGAATGGAGACGTTCACGTCCGGTTCTGTGAGAGCCAGGGGCTGCAATGCCCCTGGCCACTCGCCAAGAAGGCGGCGTCCAAGAAGACGCACAAGCGGTCCAAAAAGAGGAAGTCGTAGGCCGGGCGGTGCCCGGGCGCCTGTCAGTGGGGATGAGAGTCGGTTTGAAAGCGCTCTCTACGCACGCACGCGAGTCGCCGCGGACATCAGGCTCGGATCTGCCGTCCGCGTGGACTCGGCACCTTCGACGTCCCGATCCTCGACCGCGCCCGGGTCGCCCGTCGCGACAACCCGGTTGCGGCCCGCGCGCTTGGCCTCGTACAGCGCGCTGTCGGCCGCCCGGAACAGCTCGTCGTAGTCCACCCCTGCACCGCTCGCGGCGCTGACACCCGCCGAGATCGTGACCGGAATGTCGGTTGGGCGCGCTTCCTGCACTGCCGCGCGCAGCCGCTGCGCCGTGTCCTGCGCGGCCTGCAGGCCGACGCCGGGGAGCACGATCAAGAACTCCTCGCCGCCCAGGCGGTAGACGAGCTCGAACGAGCGCAGCCGCTTGCGCAGCTCGTACGCGATGTCGCGCAGGACGGCGTCGCCGCGGTCGTGGCCGTGCTCGTCGTTGACCGACTTGAACCCGTCCACGTCGCACAGCACCATGCTCACCGGCTGGCCCGTCAAACGCGCCTGGTGGGAGATCTCGACGAACCGCGGCGCCAGCGCGTGGCGGTTGAGCAGCCCTGTCAGCGGGTCGAGGATCGCCTCGTCGCGGTGGTGCAGCTCGGCCGCCTGCAGCGCCCACACGATCGACACGACCCCCGCGAGCAGCGCCAGCGTCGCGATCACCGGCGACGGTTCTGCGATCGTCTCAGCCGGGTGCACGCCGAGCGTCGTCACCAGCACGATCGTGACCGTCAGCGCGAGCGCCGCGATCACCACCTGGGGGCGAAACCGCGCGGCGACCATCCCCGCGGGCAGCACCAGCCACGGCAGCGCCGGGCTGCTCGGGCCGCCGCTGAGGACGACGCCGGCGCCGATCAGCAGCATCGTGATCACGATCGCCTGCGCGCTCACGCGCTCGGGATGCTCGCTGCCGCGGATGCGGCGGTCGACCGTGATGAGGTTCAGGGCGGACAGCGCGAACAGGATCAGCGTCCACCAGCCGATCCACGGAGCGCACACGATCAGGGCCACGCCGACCGCGGTCGAGCCGACCCGGCGGATCGTGCGCACGCGGTCGTTCGCGTCGACCACGCGACTGCGGTCAAGCTCGGTCGGGCACAGCCACGATGACGACCCCTCGCTCATCCAGTTGTCCTCGACCGCTTCGCGGTCCGGCTTTAGGCGGCGCGCCACTTTGAGACGTTTGTCTGTTCGCGGGGCGACGCAGGGAAGGTTAGGCTCAAGCGGTGAGCTCAGAACCGATCGTGGGTGTGCGCGAGCTGATTCAGGCACGCACGGGGGAGGAGCTGGCGCTCAACGATCGTTACTTGAATCGGCAGATGGGTCGGATTCTGCGGACGTTGGGGTTTGACCGCACCTGGGTGGGGGGTGAGGGGGCGCATCTGATCGACTCCGAGGGCGAGCGCTATCTCGATCTGTTCGGGGGGTATGGGGTGTTTGCGATCGGGCGCTCGCATCCCGCGGCGATCGCGGCGATCGAGGAAGTGATGGCCGCGCGCACGGGGAACCTGCCGCAGTTGGGGGTCACGCTGCTGAACGGGGTGCTGGCCGAGCAACTGCTCGCGCGCGCGCCCGACTCGGTCGGGGCGATGGTGCCCGTGAACACGGGCACCGAGGCCGTCGAGGCGGCGATCAAGATCGCCCGGGCCGCGACCGGTCGTCCGCGCGTGCTGTATGCCGAGCACGCGTTCCACGGGCTGACGCTCGGCTCGCTGTCGCTCAACGGGGACGACATCTTTCGCGACGGGTTCGGTCCGCTCGTTCCCGGCTGCGATTCCGTGCCGTGGGGCGATCTCGACGTGCTCGAGCGCGCGCTCGAGCACGAGGACGTCGCGGCGTTCGTCGTCGAGCCGGTGCAGGGCAAGGGTGTGCATCTCCCCCCGGACGGCTACCTGCTCGGCGCGCAGGCGCTGTGCCGCCGGGCGGGCGCGCTGTTCGTCTGCGACGAGGTCCAGACCGGCCTCGGGCGCACCGGGCGGTTCCTCGCCGGCGAGCACTGGGATCTGCAGCCCGACCTGATCTGCCTCTCCAAGGCTCTGTCCGGTGGGCTAGTCCCGATCGGCGCGGTGCTCGTCTCGCGCGCGGCGTTCGACCGCGTGTTCGACGGCATGGAGCGCGCTGTCCGCCACGGCTCCACGTTCGGCGGCAACGATCTCGCCGCCGCCGCCGCGCTGGCGACGCTGCGGGTGCTCGACGAAGAGGGACTGGTCGCCCGCGCCGAGCGCCTGGGGGCGCTGCTGCTGGAGCTCACGACGCCGCTGGTCGAGCGCTACGAGGTCGTCGCGGACGTGCGCGGGCTTGGGCTGATGTGGGCGATCGAATTCGGGCCGCCGTCGGGCGCGGCGGCCCGCAGGCTCTGGGAGACGGTCGAGCGCCGCCAGGCCGGATTGTTCTCGCAGCTCATCACGGTGCCGCTGTTTCACGAGCACCGGATCTTCTGCCAGGTCGCGGGCCATCGCATGAACGTCATCAAGGCCCTCCCTCCGCTGGTGATCGAGGAGTCGGAGATCCGGCGGTTTGCCGGCGCGCTGGAGGAGACGGTCGCTGCGGCCGAGCGCTATCCGTCGGCGCTGGCTCGGTTTGGGCTGCGCGCTGGTTTCAGGGCTATGCGCTTGCACCACTAGCGCCGCGGGGGCTACGCAATTAGGCGGGTTGCGAAACAGCAGCTTGTGGCTTGCCCGGATATGTGTTCTATGAGGACCTTGAGCGCGAGACCCAGGGGCCGCGGGAGCATGCGGCAGCTGTTCCGCGTGGCGTGTCTCGCTGAAGGTTCTTCGACGAGACATCCGGGAAACCCTCAGCAGCCCAGTACCCTTCTCCGCCGTGCCTCTAGTCCCCAGAGATGACATACGAAACGTCGCGATCGTCGCGCACGTCGATCATGGCAAGACGACGCTGGTCGACGCGATGCTGTGGCAGTCGGGCGCGTTTCGCGTCGGGCAGGACGTGGCCACGCGCGTGCTGGACTCGATGGATCTCGAGCGCGAGAAGGGGATCACGATCCTCGCGAAGAACACTTCGCTGCGCTACAGGGACGTCAAGCTGAACATCGTCGACACGCCCGGGCACGCCGACTTCGGGGGAGAGGTCGAGCGGGGACTGACGATGGTCGACGGGGTGCTGCTGCTCGTGGACGCCTCCGAGGGGCCGCTGCCGCAGACGCGGTTCGTACTGCGCAAGGCGCTGGAGGCGGGACTGCCCGTGATCCTCGTCATCAACAAGGTCGATCGTCCGGACGCGCGCGTGGCGGAGGTCGTGGACGAGGTGTACGAGCTGTTCCTCGACCTCGACGCTGACGAGCACCAGATCGAGTTCCCGATCGTCTACTGCAACGCCAAGGCCGGGGTCGCGTCGCTGACATACGACCCCGACCATCCGATTGCAGAGAAGAACCTCGCGCCGCTGCTGGACCTGCTGCTGGAGCGCATCCCCGCGCCGACATACGACCCCGAGCACCCGCTGCAGGCGCTCGTCACGAACCTCGACGCCTCTCCCTACGTGGGTCGGCTGGCGATCTGCCGCGTGCGCCACGGGACCATCAAGAAGGGCCAGCAGATCGCCTGGTGTCGCGCGGATGGGCGCATCCAGAAAGCGCAGGTGGCCGAGCTGTACGTCACCGACGCGCTGGAGCGCGTGGACGCGCCCGAGGCCGGCCCGGGGGAGATCATCGCCGTGGCCGGGATCGCCGAGGTCACGATCGGGGAGACGCTCGCCGACCCCGACGATCCTCGTCCGCTGCCCGTGATCACGGTTGACGAGCCCGCGATGTCGATCACGCTCGGCGTCAACACCTCGCCGCTGGCGGGCAAAGATGGCAGCAAGCTGACGGCCAGGCAGATCAAGGCCCGGCTCGATCAGGAGCTGATCGGCAACGTCTCGCTGCGCGTAGCCGAGACCCAGCGCCCGGACACGTATGAGGTGCAGGGCCGCGGCGAGCTGCAGCTGGCGGTGCTCGTGGAGATGATGCGCCGGGAGGGCTTCGAGCTGACCGTCGGCCAGCCGCACGTGGTCGAGCGGGAGATCGACGGCAAGCGCCACGAGCCCGTCGAGCGCCTGTCGGTGGACGTGCCCGAGGAGCACGTCGGCACGGTCACGCAGCTGCTGGCCGCGCGCAAAGGGCGGATGGAGCACATGATCAACCACGGCACCGGCTGGGTGCGCATGGACTACCTCGTGCCGGCGCGCGGGCTGATCGGGTTTCGCACGGAGTTCCTCACCGAGACGCGCGGCACGGGGATCATGCACCACGTGTTCGACCGCTGGGAGCCGTGGGCGGGCGAGCTGCTGACGCGCCAGAGCGGCGTGCTCGTGTCCGACCGGCGCGGCGCCACGGTCACTTTCTCGCTGTTCACCCTGCAGGAGCGCGGATCGCTGTTTGTGGGTCCCGGCGAGGAGGTATATGAAGGGATGATCATCGGCGAGAACTCCCGCTCGGATGACCTCGACGTGAACCCGGTCAAGGAAAAGCACCTGACGAACATGCGCTCCTCCACCTCCGACGTGCTCGTGCGTCTGGACGCGCACCGCAAACTGACGCTCGACGAGGCGCTGGAGTTCGTGCGCGAGGACGAGGCCGTCGAGGCGACGCCCGTATCGGTGCGCATGCGCAAGGTCGTGCTGCCGAAGGTCGAGCGGCTGAAGGCGATGCGCAACGCGCGCAAGTGAGCGATATCGCCAGCTGCGGGGCCTGGTCAAGTCCTTCGCCGGCCCGGACGGCCCGATCCGGGCGGTGCGCGGCATCGACGTGTCGATCGCCGCGGGGGAGACGGTCGCGCTGCTGGGCCCCAACGGCGCGGGCAAGTCGACCACGATCGACATGCTGCTCGGCCTGCTCGCGCCCGACGCGGGCACGGTGTCGGTGTTCGGGAGCTCCCCGAACGAGGCGGTCGATCGCAGGGCGCCGTCGGCGCGATGCTGCAGACGGGCGCGCTGATCAAAGACCTGTCGGTGCGCGAGCTCGTCACGATGATCGCCTCGCTGTATCCCGCGCCGCTCGGCGTCCAGGAGATGCTGGAGCTGACCGGCGCGAGCGCCTACGCCGATCAGCGCACCAACAAGCTCTCCGGCGGGCAGACCCAGCGCGTGCGCTCGGCGGTCGCGCTCGTGAGCGATCCCGAGCTGCTCGTGCTGGACGAGCCGACGGCCGCGATGGACGTCGAGGGGCGCCACTCCTTCTGGATGACCATGCGCGAGTTCGCCGCGCGCGGCAAGACGATCCTGTTCGCGACCCACTACCTCGAGGAGGCCGACGCCTACGCCGACCGCGCCGTGCTGATGGCCCACGGCCGGATCGTCGCCGACGGGCCGACGAACGAGATCAAGGCGATGGTCGGCACGCGCACGATCCGCGCGACGCTCCCGGGCGTCGAGGCGGACGCGCTCGCCGCGCTGCCGGGCGTCAGCGGCGCCGAACGCCGCGGCGAATCGGCGACGCTCGTCTGCGCGCGACTCCGACGCCGCGATCCGCGCGCTGCTCGCCGCCTACCCGGACGCGCGCGACATCGAGATCGTGGCCGCGGGGTTGGAGCAGGCGTTCCTGGAGCTGACCGGGGATGGGCGCGAACGCCGCGGCGGGGGCCGGGGAATATCCGTCCCGGCGAGCGGCGGAGGGATAGCCGGCGGATGAACCCGTTCGTCTACACCCGATATGAGCTGCTGCGCACGCTGCGCAACCGCCGGTTCTTCATTCTCTCGCTGGGGTTTCCGCTGCTCCTGTACTTCCTGATCGCGAGCCCCAACCGGCACGTGCAGGACTTCGCCCACACCGGCATCTCCGCGCCGCTGTACTTCATGGTCGGGCTGGCGGCGTTCGGGACGATGAGCGCGATGCTCTCCTGCGGCGCGCGCATCGCCGCCGAGCGCGCGGTCGGCTGGAACCGGCAGCTGCGCATCACGCCGCTGTCGACGCGCAACTACTTCCGCGCGAAGGTGCTGACCGGCTACATGATGGCGCTGATCAGCCTGCTCGCGCTGTATCTGGCGGGGACCTCGCTCGGGGTCTCGCTCGGCGCGAGCGAATGGCTTCGAGATGACCGGCCTGATCCTGGTCGGCCTGATCCCGTTCGCGGCGCTGGGCATCACGATCGGGCACCTGCTCACACCCGACTCGATCGGTCCGGCGATGGGCGGCGGCATCGCGCTGCTGGCGCTGATCGGGGGGACGTGGGGACCGATCGCCACGCACGGCTTCGTGTATGACCTCGTCCAGCTCGTGCCCTCCTACTGGCTCGTGCAGGCCAGCCACATCGCCGTCGGCGGGCATGCCTGGGCGGCGAAGGGGTGGGCGGTGATGATCGCCTGGACGATCGTCCTGAGCGTGCTCGCCGGGCGCGCGTACCGGCGGGACACGGGGCGGGTTTAACGGCGAAGGCCCGCTGTTAGCGGGCCTTGGCAAGGAGCTGGCGCCAAACACACGCCGCACGACCGTCTCTCGTACGCAGAGGCTACCAGGCCTTGCCGCTGCCCTCAATACATGGCTCCGGCGGTCGGATTCGAACCGACACCGCACGAGAGACGGTCGTGCATGCTGCCGTTACACCACGCCGGAATGCCACGAACGACCATACGCAGCGCTTGGGATGGTTCTCTCGGGGCTGCTCGTATAGGGTGGCGCGGATGAGATCGACGAGAGTCGTGCGCATCGCCCTGCTGAGCGCCATTTTGACCGTCGCGCTGACCGCAGGCGCGTCCGCCGCGACGGTTATCCACTTCCAGTCGCGAGAGCCTGCCGGCGTTCGAAGCGCAGCTGCACAAACACGAAGTGCACGCGGTGACGTTCCATCCGACGCCGGCGCCGGGCACATCCACGTCTCGATGAACGACGGGCGCCATTACACGGTCGTCTACGCCGCCGGCGAACAGGCCCAGCTCGTGGCGCTGTCGACCGCCGAATGGCGCGCGCTATACGGTCGCGACGGTCAAACCGAAAGCGGCGAAGTCGACGCACCACACGCTGCGCTACATCGCGGGCGGGATCGTGATCGTCGTGATCGTGGTCGTCGTGACGGTGCTGCTGGTTGACCGTCGGCGCAAGCTGAACGAGGGCGGCGCGGGCAAGCCGGCGGCGCCGGGCGACTCTACGACTTAGCCGGCGCTCGGCCGACGGGCCGACTCAGAACCCGGTATTGGTCTTGACGCGTTTGCGATCGGCCTGGTGCAGGGCGCCCTTGGCGTCGAGCGTGGCGCAGGCCTGCTTGATGTCCTGGCCGAGCGCGACGGTGAGCGAGTGGCTGAGCGTCTGCTTGACGAGCACGCGCATGATCTTGACGTGCTCGGCGTTGGGGGGAAGGGTGTAGGCGGGCACCATCCAGCCGCGCTCGGAGGCCAGCTGGGCGGCTACGTCGAACTCGTCGTAGGGGTGCTCGCCCTTCAGTTTGAAGGCGACGAGCGGCAGCTGCTCGTCCTGTTCGCCGCCGATCAGCTCGAAGTCGCAGTCGGCGATCTCTTTGGCGAGCGTGCGCGCGTTGTACTTCATCGTCTCCATCGCGTAGCGGTAGCCGGAGTGGCCGAGGCGGACGAAGTTGTAGTACTGCGCGAGCACCATCGCCGAGCCGGTGGAGAAGTTCAGCGTGAAGGTGGCGTCGCGCTTGCCGAGGTAGTTCTCGTAGAAGACGAGATCCTCGGCGAGGTCGCCCTTCTCTCTGAAGATCAGCCAGCCGATGCCGGGGTAGACGAGCCCGAACTTGTGGCCGGAGACGTTGATCGAGCGGACCTGCTCCAGGCGGAAGTCCCACTCCGAGCCGGGGTACAGGAACGGCCAGACGAAGCCGCCGGAGGCGGCGTCGACGTGGATCGGCACGTCCAGGCCCTTGTCGTTCTTCAGGTCTACGAGCAGGTCGTTGATCCCGCGGATGTCGTCGGCGTGCCCGGTGAAGGTGGTGCCGAGCACGGCGGCCACGGCGATCGTGTTCTCGTCGACGTGCGGCTGTACGTCCTCGGGGCCGATCGTGTACTTGTCGGGCGCGAGCGGGACGATCCGCGGTTCGACGTCGAAGTAGCGGCAGAACTTCTCCCAGACGACGTGCACGTCGCCGCCGAAGACGAGGTTGGGGCGATCGGTGGCCTTGCCGGCGGCCTCGCGGCGCTCGCGCCACTTCCACTTCAGCGAGAGCGCGCCGAGCATGATCGCCTCGGAGGAGCCCTGCGTGCGCGCGCCGGTCGTCTCGCCGGGGGCGTTGAAGAGGTCGGCGAGCATGCGGATGCAGCGCTGCTCGATCTCGGCCGACTGCGGGTACTCGGCGTGGTCGATGAAGTTCACCTTCAGCGCCGCGTCGATGACCCGGTGGGCCTCAGGCTCCATCCAGGTCGTCACGAACGTCGCGAGGTTGCGCATGGGCAGGCCGTCGAGGATCATTTCCTCGCCGACCAGGCGCATCGCTTCCTGGGCGGACATCCCCGCCTTGGGAAGCTTGTTGTCCGGAGGGGGCTCGAGCAGGAAGCGGTTGCCGAACTTGCCCTCCAGTTTCTCGATCTGCTCGAGCGTCAGCGGGGGCGGGCTCGTATCGGGCCGGTCCTCGGCAGGCTGCGGATGGGGCGGCATGCGTGGCGATCATACTCGCGAGCCCGCGGGCGGCGCGGACTCGGGATGCGCGCACTCGGGATGCTCACCCGCGCGGGCGGCACGGGAAAACAAGTCAAGAATAAGACTCAATCTTGATAGGGTGGGCAAGTGGCTGTGCGCAGACCGGGCGAAGGGTGTCGCTCCCGCTCACGAGAGCGGACGGCGCGGTCGGCGCGTCCACGCATGCTGGCGGTGGCGCTCTGCGCTCTGGTGGCCGCGGGACTGGCGGGCTGTGACAGGAGCGGGCCGAGCGCGACGGCCGGCACGGGCGCGGGCGGTGGCGGCAGGCTGAGGGTGGTGGCCGCGGAGAACTTCTGGGGCAGCATCGCGAGCCAGCTCGGCGGGAGCAAGGTCGATGTGAGCAGCATCATCGTCAACCCGGACACCGATCCGCACAGCTACGAGCCGACGGCGGCGGACGCGCGGACGATGGCGGGCGCGCGGCTGGCGATCGTGAACGGGATCGGGTACGACAACTGGGCGCCGAAGCTGCTCGCGGCCAGTCCCGGCGGAAGGCGACGGTGGACGGGTGGTGCTGAACGTGGGCGAAGTGCTGGGGCTGAAGGACGGCGATAACCCTCACCAGTGGTACTCGCCGGCGAGCGTGAGGCGGATCGTGGGGGAGATCGTCGCCGACTACGACAGGCTCGACCCGGCGGACGCGGGGTACTACGCCTCGCGGGAGAAGGACTTCGAGACTGAGAGCCTCGCTCGCTATGACGAACTGAGGGCGCAGATCCGGGCACGGTACGCGGGCACGCCGGTGGGCTACAGCGAGAGCATCTTTCGCCCGCTCGGCGAAGACCTCGGGCTGAGGCTGATGACCCCGTACAGCTTCGCCAAGGCGATCGCCGAGGGCGGCGAAGTGACCGCGCAGGACAAGCGGACGGTCGACCGGCAGGCCGAAGGACGGTGAGATCAAGGTGTGGGTGTTCAACAGCCAGAACGTCACGCCGGACGTGCAGCGCGTCAACGAAATCGCGCGGGCGCACGGGATTCCGATCGCGACCGTGACCGAGACGCTGGCGCCGGCGGGCGACACGTTCGAGCAGTGGCAGGTGGCGCAGCTGGAAGGGCTCGAGCGGGCGCTGGAAGCGGGGACGCGGCGGTGAGCGTCGGGGACGGCGCACGGGCGGCCGCGGGGACGGGGCGATGAGCCCCGCCGACGGCGTGGAGGCGGTTGCGGTGCCGGCGATCGAGCTGCGCGACGCGCGCGTGGAGCATGGGCGGACGCACGGTCTGGAGCGAGGTGTCGATGAGCATGGCCCGGGGCGAGTTCGTCGCGCTGCTTGGGGCGAACGGGTCGGGCAAGTCGACGCTGCTGAAGGTGGCGCTGGGAATGCTCGGGTTGAGCGCCGGGAGCATCCGCGTGCTGGGCGGGTCGCCGGGAGCGGCGAACACGCAGGTCGGATACCTGCCCCAGCGCCGCGCGTTCGATGGCGCCACGAGGCTGCGCGGGCGGGACATCGTGCGCCTCGGCAGCGACGGGGCGCGCTGGGGCGTTCCGCTTCCGGTCCCGCGCACGAGCGCCCTCGGCAGGCGCCGGCGCGAGGACTCCGAACGTGTGGCCGAGGCGATCGAGCTGGTCGGCGCGAGCGCCTACGCGGACCGGCCGATCGGCGAGCTCTCCGGCGGCGAGCAGCAGCGGCTGCTGATCGCCCAGGCGCTCGTGCAACGTCCGCGACTGCTGTTGCTGGACGAGCCGCTGGACAGCCTGGATCTGCCCAACCAGGCGACCGTGGCGGCGCTCGTGGCGCGGATCTGCCGAGAGGCCGGCGTGGCGGTGCTGCTGGTCGCGCACGACGTCAACCCGTTGCTGCCCTACTTGGACCGGGTCGTGTACCTCGCGGGCGGGCACGCGGTGGAGGGGACGGTCGCGGAGGTGATCGACGGCGAGACGCTGAGTCGGCTGTACGGGGTGCCGATCGAGGTGCTCAGGGCACGGGACGGCCGGCTGGTCGTCGTCGGTCAGCCCGAGCCGCCGGCGCACCACCACGACCGGCACGAGCACGTCCATTGCACGTGACACGAACCGACCCTCACCTGGAACCTGGCGCGCGATGCGGGCGAGGTGCTCGAATACCACTTCATGGTCAACGCCCTGCTCGCGGGCACGGTCGTGGCGGTGATGGCGGGGCTGTTGGGATGGTTCATGGTGCTGCGCGCGCAGACGTTCGCGGGGCACACGCTCGCGATGATGGCCTTCCCCGGCGCGAGCGCGGCGGCGCTGATCGGGGTCGCGGCGGCGTGGGGGTACTTCGCCTTCTGTGGCGCGGGGGCGCTGGCGATCGGCTGGCTGTACGGCGGGCGGACGCGCTCCTGGAGCGAGCAGTCGGCGGGGATCGGCGCGGTGCAGGCGCTCGCGCTGGCGCTGGGGTTCCTGTTCGTGAGCCTCTACGGGGGCGTGCTCGGGGATCTGGAGAACCTGCTGTTCGGGACCTTCCTCGGGGTCTCCGACGGACAGGTGCTGACGCTCGCGCTGATCGCCGCGGGCTCGCTGATCGCGCTGGCGGCGCTGGGGCGCCCGCTGCTGCTGGCGAGCGTCGACCCGGACCTGGCGAGCGCCCGGGGCGTGCCCGTGCGCGGTCTGTCGATCGCGTTCCTCGGGCTGCTCGGCCTGGCGGTCGCCGCCACGAGTCAGGTGACGGGCGTGCTGCTCGTGTTCGCGCTGCTGGTGGCGCCGGCGGCGAGCGCGCAGGTGCTTACGGCGCGTCCTTGGCTGAGCCTCGTGCTGACGATCGCGCTCGGACTCTCGATCGTGTGGGTCGGCTTGGGCGTCGCCTACTTCTCGGCGTACCCGGCGGGGTTCTACGTCGCGAGCATCGCGTTCGCGCTGTACGTGCTCGCGCGCGCATGGGCCTGGGTGCGGGATGCACGCGGGGCGCGGCGGGGCGCGGTGTCGGGCTCCGAGCGTCCGGAGGCGGGGTCGCGTCCGGCCGAGGGCGTGATCGCTTAGGTGTTCGGCCAGGAGTTCATGCGCAACGCGCTGCTCGCGGGCACGTTCGTGGCGCTGGCCTGCGGCGTGAGCGGCTGGTTCGTGGTGCTGCGCGCGCAGGTGTTCGCGGGGGATGCGCTCAGCCATGTCGCCTTCCCGGGCGCGCTGGCGGCCGCGGCCGCGGGCATCGACGAGCGCGTGGGGCTGTTCGCGGCGACCGTGCTCGTCGGTGCGGGCATCGGCCTGCTCGGGCTTGGCGGTCGGGGCGGACGCGGGCAGGCGCGGACCGGAGGTGCGGGCGGCTCGGCCGCGCAGGACACGGCGATCGGGATCGTGTTCACGTTCGTGCTCGGGCTGGGGGTGTTCTTCCTGACGCTGTTCGGCATGAGCGCGGGCGGTGGCGCGGGCATCCAGGCCGCGCACACGCTGTTCGGCTCGATCTACGGCCTCGGCGGTGGCGAAGCGCGCGTCGCGGCCGCGGTGGCGCTGGCGGCGACCGTGGGCGTGCTGGCGATCGCCCGACCGCTGCTGTTCGTCTCGCTGGCCGCGGACGTGGCGGCCGCGAGGGGAGTGCCGGCACGTGCGCTGAGCGTAGCCTTCCTGGCGCTGCTGGGGGTGGTCGCGGCGGGCGCCACGCAGGCGGTGGGCGCGCTGCTGCTGCTGGGGCTGCTGACGGGGCCGGCGGCGGCCGCGCACCGGCTGACGGGCCGGCCCTACGCGGGCGTGGCACTCGCGGGAGCGCTCGCGGTCGGGGCGATGTGGGGCGGGCTCGCGCTCAGCTACGCGGTGCCGCGACTGCCGCCGAGCACGGCGATCGTGGCGCTGGCGATCGGGGTCTACGCGGTCGCGGCGCTCGTGGACACACGCGTGAGGCGCGGGCCCGGAGCGGCCGTCCCGGCGCAACGCGCAGACGCTGACCACGGCCTCCCGTTCGAGTCGCCGAACGCGGGCGCTACGCGGGGTACCATCGCAACATGAGCATCGGTGCGAGCACAGGCTGGGCCGAGCGCGCGCGAGGAGACGCTCGCCGCCGCCGGGCACCGCCGCGGAGGCGCCAGGCGCGCGCTGCTGGAGCTGCTCGACGGGCAGGAGTGCGCGCTGACCGCGCAGGAGATCGAGCAGGCGCTGCGCGCTCGGGGCAAGGGCGGGCGTGTGGTGAGCCGCGCGAGCGTGTACAGGATCCTCGAGGAGCTGGAGCAGTTGCGGTTGGTGCAGCGCGTGGAGACCGGCCAGGCGATGGTCCGCTATGAGCGGGTGTGCGAGCACAGAGAGCATCACCATCATCTGGTGTGCGACGAGTGCGGCGTGGTGATGCCGTTCTCCGATGCGGGGCTGGAGCGTGCGATCGACAAGCTCAGCGAGAGAGTTCCGCTGGCGGTGTCAGAGCACGAGATCGTGCTGCACGGCGCTTGTCGGGATTGTGCGGCGTAGCGCGCTGTGCGATGGGCTGCCCCCACAGGTACGCGAGCACGCAGATCAGCGTGAACACGGCGACGACGAGCAGGACCGGGCCGGAGTCCTCTACCAGGGCGCCGACGACACCCGCGGTAAGGCCTCCAGCAGAGGGCGGCAAGCCAGGCGGGATCGCCCGCGACGGGGGCGAGCAGGCGCTCGCGCCGACGCACGCCCAGTACGGCGCACACCAGCGCCAGAAGGGTGGCGACCGGCATCGAGTGGTTGTGCAGCTCGCCCCAGGCGGCCGTGTAGCGGCGGACGATCACGTCGCGCAGGTCACCAGGCGAGCGGGCGTGCAGGATGCTGCCGGTGTAGTGGCCGCTGCCGTGGGCGGTGGCGAGGTCGAGCGCGGCGAGTGCGACCAGCGCAAGGATAGGGGCGATCAGCACGATCAGGGCGCGCCGGCGAGTCAGTGCGCCCGGCAGCAGCATGACCGTCGCGACGGCGGCACCGACCCCGACCAGGATCACCCCGCCGACTCCGGCGCCGATCCGCGCCGAGCCCTCGACGATGGCGAGCGTAACGCCCGCGCCGGCCATCGACAGCGCCGCGCGACGGCCCCGGATCGCGGGATACAGCGCCGCGGCGACAGCTGCGAACACGAGCACGGCAAGACCGGACTTGAGCTCGTTGCCGATGCCATAGAAGCGCGCGCCGAGGATCGGGTTGGGGCCGAGCAGCGAGCGCATCAGCAGCTGTGTGCCCGCGAGCGCGTCGACGACGAGCGCGACGATCGCCACGACTGCCGGGGCGAGCGGCGCGCGGGGCCACGGCAGCAGCAGGTCGGTGAGCGCGCCCAACGCCAGACAGGCGAGGGCGATCGTCAGATACTCGACCGCAGCGCTCGGCTGCAGTGCTGCGGGAATCAGCACCGCGACGGGCGCCCACAGCATGCCGAGCGCGCCCGTGCGCATCGCCCATGCCCGCGCGCGCGGTGAGGGCGCGGACGCGAGCAGCAGGAGCGCCCAGGCGCTCAACAGCCAGCCCAGCGCGCGCAGCCGTCGCGGGCCGACCACGTGCAGGCGGGCCATCAGGGCACGCAGGCTCGCGGAGTGCAGCGGGCCGTCGCTGTGGATCGGATCGCCGCGCATGTCGGCTGGAATCGGCCCGGTCGGGTCGAGATGATGCAGGATCGTGGGGGCGAGATCGACCGTCGCGATGAGGCCGCGCTGGTTGGTCGTCTGGGAGCTGAGCACCGCCGACGCCGGCGCCTCGATCGCTCCCGGCGTCGTGCTCCCGAAGCGTTCGCCCGGCGCGAGCCCGGCGGCGCCGGCCCACAGCAGTTCGTGTCCGCGCGGGGCACGCGCTCGCTGCACGACGAGCAACAGCTCGCCCGCTGCCCGGGCGGTGCTGAGGGCGTGGAGGTCTTCGTAGCCGGTGGCGCCGGCCGGAAGATCGGCGACGACGAGGCGGTGCGTGCGCGTCAGCAGCGCGACGCGAGCGAGCAGCGTGGAGGCTGGACCGAGCGAGACGCCCGCCACGTGTCCGCTGCGGTCGGCGGCGGCGATCGCGTCGAGGTGGTCGATCCCAAGGATGCCTGCATAGGCGCCACCGCGGACGATCTGCGTCGCGAGCAGACCGGGGCGCAGCAGCTGGGGGGCTTCTTCGGCGCGCTTGCGCGCCGCCCGCCAACCCGTGATCGCGCCTTCGGGACCGATCATCCGCAGCGACATGGCCGGTGGGCGCGAGGTGGCGTAGGCCGAGTTCGCGACGCGGGCGCCCTGGGTGATGTCGAGCAGCATCTGCGCGGCGGTGTAGGGGCCCTGGGTCGCGGAGATGATCCCCACGGACATGCCCGGGACGCTCGCCAGGGCGCTCTCGTCGGTGGGGAGGAACGCCAGCACGACCGATGTCTGCACGAGCCTGAACGTTGCCAGGGTTTCCGCTGACCGCGCACCGGGCGCAGGTCGCACCATCGCAGCAGGCAGAGGCGCGGCCCCTGCGGCCTCCATCGCGGCCGCAGCCGGCGGCGCCGAGCCCAGGGGCGCGATCGCGGCCGCGAGCACGACGACGGCCGCACGAAGGGCGGGGGCCGCGCGGGCTGAGCCGGCGATCTTCGCCGCCGGCGCCCCCCGTCGAACCAGGCTCAGCCCTCGGCCCCCTCGGTGGCCACGCCTGTGCGCGGATGTGGAGCCGGGCCTGGAAGTGTCGGCGGACCGCTGGGCGAGCGCCCGTCCGGGGCGTCGGACGGCAGCACGGTGCCCTCGATGTTCAGCCGCGGCAGGATTTTGTCCAGCCACGCTGGGATGTGCCAGGTGCGCTCGCCGACGAGGTGCAGCACGGCCGGCAGCAGCAGGCAGCGCACGACGAGCGCGTCGAGGAACACGGCACTGGCGAGACTCAGTCCGAACTCCTTGATGACGCGGTTTTCGCCGAGCATGAACGAGAGGAACACGCACACCATGATCGCCGCGGCCGCCGTCACCACTCGCCCCGTCAGCGCCAGGCCCTCGGCGACCGCGCGCGAGTGCTCGCGCGTCTGCGTCCAGCGCTCGTGCATGCGCGAGATCAGGAACACCTCGTAGTCCATCGACAGCCCGAACACGATCGCGAACAGCATCACCGGGATGAACGACTCGATCGGTCCCTGCTGGACACCGAACACGCTTCCCAGCCAGCCCCACTGAAAGATCATGACGATCACCCCGAGCGCGGCGCTGATGCTGAGCAGGTTCATGATGGCGGCCTGCAGCGGGATCACGAGCGAGCGGAACACGATCATCAGCAGCAGCGCCGACAGTAGCACCACGACGCCGATGAACAGCGGCAGCTTGTGACCGAGCACGGCGGCGAAGTCGACCGCGCCCGCCGTCACGCCGCCGACGTACACGGACATGCCGGTGTGCGCCTCGACCGGTGGGATCACGTTGTCGCGCAGGCGGCTGACCAGCTGGGTCGTCGCGTAAGCCTGTGGAGAGGAGTGTGGGTAGACGGTGATCGTGGCCACTTCCCCTGACGGGTTGAGCTTGGCCGGCGCCACCGACACGACGCCGGGAGTAGCGGCGATCGCCGCGTGCAGTTTTTCGACCGAGGCGTTGCCGCCAGCCGGAGGCGACGCGCTGGCCGCGCCCTGCTTGGCCGCTTCGTGGCTCGGGTTCGGAACCTTCGCGACGACCAGCAGCGGACCGTTGAACCCTTCGCCGAAGCCCTGCGCGAGCAGCTCGTAGGCGCGGTGGGTGGTCTGGTTCGCCGGATCGTTGGAGGCGTCGCTCGATCCCAGTCGCAGCGCCATCGCCGGCGCCGCGATCAGCAGCATCACGAGCGTTGAGGAGATCGCGATCGTCCAGGGACGGCGCTGCACGAACGCGCTCCAGCGCAACCAGGTGTGGCCGGCTTGAAGTACTTCGCCCGGAGGGGTCGTCTGTGCGCCGGCTATCCCGGAGGCGGGGGGGCCGGTGAGACTTGGAGCGACCTCGCCTGCCTCAGCTTCGCGGGCTTCACGGGCGCGTGTACGGCGACTGGGTCTTGCGACACGGGCGCCGGCGATCGTCAACAGCGCAGGCAGAAGCGTCAGCGATGCGAGCATCACGAGCAGCACCCCGATTGACGCGGCGATCGCCACCCCGTAGAGGAAGTCGACGCCGAGCAGCATCATCCCGAGCAGCGCGATAACGACGGTCGTGCCCGCGAACAGCACCGCGCGCCCGGCGGTGTCCATCGCCCGTACGACCGACTCCCGCGCGTTTTCGAACGTCGGACCGGGCGTGCGGTAAGCCTCGCGGAAGCGCGTCAAGATGAACAGCGCGTAGTCGATCCCGACGCCCAGTCCGATCATCGCGGCCAGCTCGGAGGAGAAGTTCGGGGTGTCCACGACATGGGTGAACAGCGCGATCGCGCCGAGACCGGTGCCCAGTCCGAACAGGGCGGTGACGATCGGCAGTCCCATGGCGGTCAGCGAGCCGAAGGTCAGCAGCAGCACGACGATCGCCGCCAGCAGCCCGACCGCGGTGGACAGGCCGAAGCCGGCCTGCTCGGTCGCCTCGATCGCCTGACCGCCGAGCTCGACCTGCAACCCCGGTCGGCCCGCCGCGCGTGCGGTGCTCACGACGCGTTCGGCGGCGCTTTTGGGCAGCAGGTTCGCTTTTTCGTCGAACACGACCGTCGCGAACGCGATCTGCCCGTCGGCGGAGATCGCCTTGCCGGCCGTCGCGCCCGTGTAGGGACTGATCACGGCCGCGACGTGGGGGAGTTTCGCGACCTGCGCGAACGTCGCGCTCATCCGCGCGCGCACCGCAGGGTTCAGCACCGTGCCGGAGGAGACCTTGTAGACGATCGTGTCGCGGTCGCCCGCCTGGGCGGGAAAGCTGTGCTGCAACAGGTCGGAGGCGCGCTGGGCGTCGGAGTTGGGCAGCGTGAAGTTGTTGGAGTAGCTGGTCCCCGCCGACTGCGCGAACATGTTCACGGCGATCAGCAGCGCGATCCAGCCGATGACGACGTACTTGCGATGAGTTGTGGTCCAGCGGGCGAGCTTCAGCATGACGGGTCCTCCGGGGAAGATCAGCGGGGAGGTGGTTGGGGGACTTCAGCAAGAGTAGCCATCCGCGTCGATCCCTCCGGGGCCGGCTGAGCGCGGGGCGCGGAAGTGGGCGCTGGAGCAGGCCACGACGACTTGCGAGAGCGTCGATGGGCTTGCGCGAGCCCCGGCCGATCTACGACCGGTGACCCTCAGTTCACGCTTGGGTCCGGCGGCATGCGCGCTAGCAGGGCATAGCCGCCGCCCATGCGCTTGAGAACCGCGCTCCACAGATCCTCGGGCACGTCGGTGAACACGTCGTCGGGAAGCGCCGCGTGCGCGATCCAATCGCCGTTGTCGACCTCCTCGTCGAGCTGCCCTTCGCTCCAGCCCGCGTATCCCGCGAACACCCGCCGGCGCGCGGTCGCCTCGGTCAGCTCGTCGATCCCCGCGTCGGGAGCGGGAAAGCCGATGCGTCCGAGCACCAGCAGTCCCGCCGGCGAGGGATCGAGGAACTCCGCCAGGCACACGATCGAGCTCGGCTGGACCGGCCCGCCGACGTACACCGGCTCCTGCTCGGCGACCGCCTGCTCCAGTTGCGGCACGGCCTCGCCCACGGTCACGGTCGACGGGCGGTTCAGCACGACGCCCATCGCACCCTCTTCGCTGTGCACCCCGATCAGGATGACCGCACGCTCGAAGTTCGGGTCGTGCAGCGCGGGCGAGGCAAGCAGAAGCTGACCGCGAAGCGATTCGTCCATGATGTTATTGAGGCTAGCGCGCCGTGGGGCGTCGTGGGTGGCTGCGGGTGTCGTGTCCGCGGTACCGGTGCGAGGCCTTTTGGCCGGCCCGGTGATGGCCCAGAAATTTGCGATGGCGAGGGCAAATTCGACGAAGGAGGCAGGCGTGAGCACCAAGGAGCTCGACGTGGTCGTGATCGGCGCCGGACCGGCGGGAGAGGTGTGCGCGGGGCGACTGGCCGGTGGCGGTATCGGCGTCGCGCTCGTGGAGCGCGAGCTGGTCGGCGGCGAATGCTCCTACTACGCGTGCATGCCCTCAAAGGCGCTGCTGCGGCCCGGGCAGGTGCTGGCCGAGGCACGGCGGGTGCCCGGCGCCGCGGAGGCTGTGGGCGGTGAGCTCGATGTCGCCAGTGTGCTGCGCCGCCGTGACGAGGTCGTGCACGATCTGCACGACGATGCTCAGCTGCCGTGGCTGCAAGAACGCGGTATCGAGCTGGTGCGCGGTCAGGCGACGGTCACCGGCGAGCGCGAGGTGCGCATCGGCGATCAGACGCTGCGCGCCCGGCGCGCGATCGTGCTTGCCACCGGCTCCCGCGCCGCGATCCCACCGATCCCCGGCCTGCGTGAGTGCGAGCCGTGGACCAACCGCGAGGTCACCACAGCCCAGGCGATCCCCGCTTCGCTGCTGATCCTCGGTGGTGGTGTGGTCGGAGTGGAGATGGCCTGCGCGTATGCGTCCCTCGGCGCGCGCGTGACGATCGTCGAGGCGTCCGAGCGGCTGATCGCGCACGAGGAGCCGTTCGCGTCCGAGCAGGTGCGCGACGCGCTGGAATCCCAGGGCGTTCAGGTCGTGCTCGGCGTGGCGGCAGCAGCAGCGCGCCGGAGTCCGGCGGGCGGCGCTACGTTCGAGCTGACCGATGGTCGCGAGCTCGCGGCCGATGAGCTGCTGGTCGCGGTCGGGCGGCGCCCGAACACGGGCGATCTGGGACTGGAGACGCTGGGCTTACAGGCCGGCAAGCCGGTCGAGGTGCAGGACAGCATGCGCGCGCTCGAGCACGAGTGGCTGTATGCGATCGGTGATGTCAACGGGCGCGTGCTGCTGACGCATATGGGCAAGTATCAGGCGCGTGTCGCCGCCGCGCATATCCTCGGTCAGCCGACACCGTTGCTGAGCGACGGGCTGCGCTCCCCGCGCGTGATCTTCGCCGAGCCCCAGGTCGCTGCGGTCGGTCATACGCTGGCGAGCGCGCTGGAGGCAGGTCTGAACGCGCGCGCAGTGGATGTGCCCACGAGCGGGAACGCCGGCGGCAGCTTCGTCGGGCACGACGCTCCCGGGACCTGCCGGATCGTGGTAGACGAGGACCGGCAGACGATCGCGGGCGCGACGTTCACCGGCGTCGAGGTCGCCGAGTCGTTGCAGGCCGCCACGATCGCGGTCGTCGGCGAGGTCCCGCTGCAACGCATCTGGCATGCGGTGCCGTGCTTTCCCACGCGCAGCGAGGTGTGGCTGAACCTGCTCGAAGCCGTGGGCTCCGATACCGCTATTCTGACTGCGCCGGGCGATCGAGCGCCGGGCGATCGTCAAGCGAACGGGAGGACATAGCGAATGGCCAAGACTCCGCAGGTCGGCGAGCAGGCGCCCGATTTTGAGCTGCCGGGCACCGATGGACCGTTCAAGCTGTCCGATCATCGTGGCGAGCGGGTGGTGCTGCTGTTCTATCCCGGTGACAACACGATGGTGTGCACGAAACAGTTCTGCTCATATCGCGACCGCGCGGATGACTTCGCGGCACTCGATGCGACGGTGGTCGGGATCTCCTCACAGGACCTCGCCTCCCACGAGGATTTCATCGCCAAGAACGGCTTGACGGTGCCGTTGCTGGCCGATGTGGACAAGTCCGTCGCCCGGGCTTACAGCGCGTTCTCGTCCCGGCTGGGGACCAAGCGCGCGGCGATCGTGATCGACGAGCAGGGTGTCGTGCGCGACCGCCATGACCATCTGCTGGGCCTGGACTACCAGTCTGTCGACGATCTCAAGGCGGCGCTGGACGCGCTGCCGGCCTGACGCTGAAGAGTCGCTCCAGATTAAGGGCATCGGCAAAGGGCAGAGTCCTCTGGAGCCGACCGTCTGTCTGACACACATCGGTCCGGGTAGCGCTCATACCGAGACCGACGGCTCGATGTTCTGGTTGACGCGGAACACGTTGGCGGGGTCGTAGGTGGCCTTGGCGGCCGCCAGCCGGGCGTAGTTGTCGCGGTAGGTCGCGCGCACGCGCTCCTGTCCCTCTTCCATCATGAAGTTCACGTACGCGCCGCCCGCCGAGAAGGGATGGGTCGCGTCCCAGTAGTCGACGGTCCACTGACGGATCGTGTCGGCGTTCTCGGGGGCGGGGTCGACGCCGAAGATCACCTCGGCGAAGCTCGCGTCGCGGTATGCGAACGGCGTGTCGCCCGCGCCGACGTCGTGGACAGCGCCGTCGATCGGATACATGTGCATGGTCGAATGCGGCGTCGGCAGCTTGGCGCCGATGCTCGCGTGCACGGCGACCGCCTCGTCGGAGAGCTCGCGCACGAAGTCCGCGCGCCAGTAGCACTGCAGGCCGGGCGTGTAGATGCCGTCGAACAGGCTCTGCAGCGCCGGGAACGGCATCGGACCGACCCCGTGCAGCAGCGGCGTGCCCACCTCCTGCACCGGGGCCAGCGACCGCGTTGTCGCCTCCTCCCCGCCCAGGCAGCACCACATCACCGCGCACGCTTTGCGCCCGTGCAGCTCCGCCGGCAGGAAGTCCGCCGGCGGGATCGTCATCAGCGCGAAGAACCCGCTGACATCGCGCGCCGCCGCCGGTAGGAACTCCCGATAGAAGCGCATCACCTCGGGCGTCTGCTCGATCGGCCAGAACGTCGGTCCCGCCATCACCGTTGACACGGGGCGGGCCTGAAAGCGAAAGCTCGTGACCACGCCGAAGTTGCCGCCGCCCCCGCGCAGCGCCCAGAACAGCTCGGCGTTCTCGTTCGCGCTCGCACGCACCTGCTCGCCGTCGGCGAGCACGATCTCAGCCTCGAGCAGGTTGTCGATCGTCAGGCCGTACTTGCGCGAGAGGTAGCCGAGCCCGCCGCCGAGCGTCAGGCCGCCCACGCCGGTCGTGGAGATGATGCCCGACGGGACCGCGAGCCCGGCCTCATGCGTGGCCGCGTCGACCTGGTTCCAAACGCAGCCGCCGCCCGCGGTGACGATCGCGTTGTCCGGGTCGACCTCGACCGCGTCCAAGCGCGCCAGGTCGAGCAGCACCCCGTCGTCGACCGTGCCCAGGCCGCCGCCGTTGTGACCGCCGCCGCGAACGGCCAGCGGCAGGTCGTGGCTGCGCGCGAATGCGATCGTGGCGGCCACGTCCGCGGCGTTGGCGCAGCGCGCGATCACCGCGGGGCGCCTGTCGATCATCGCGTTGTGCACTGCCCGGGTGCTCTCGTAGGCGGCGTCGTCGGGGCCGATCAGCTCGCCGGCGAAGCTCGTGGCGAGCTCTGCCCGGGCGGTTTTAGCGACGGTGGCTATGGTGCTCATGGGATCTGTCTCCTCTTGGCTGATGTGGACGCCGGCCTCGATACGCCAGGGCGAAGGTCGAAGTTAGGGCATTTCCCCACCGTCGTCATGACCTGGATTGACTCAATTTCCGCCGGTCCTGCGGCGCGTGTCGGCGAGCGCGATAATCAGATCGGACTATTCGCGAAGGCGTGCACGTGCAATCACTCCCAGCCCCGCTTCGACTGCGGCCGTCCTCGCCGTTCGTCGGGCGCACCGCCGAGCTGGCGACCCTCGGCGCGCTGATTCCACGCGCCACCGGCGAGGGTCGTCGGATCGCGCTGGTGGGAGGCGAGCCGGGGTCGGGCAAGAGCCGCCTCGTGCGTGAGTTTGCCCACCAGGTCGCCTCCGAAGGCGTGCTCGTGCTGTATGGCGCGTGCGATGCGGTCGTGCCGACGCCCTATCGGCCGTTCGCCGAGGCGCTCGGCCAGCTGATCCGGATCACCGACGTCGAGTTGCTGCGCGAGGACATCGGCGCCACCGGCGGCGAGCTGACGCGTCTGCTCCCGGAGCTGTCGGCGCGGATCGCGGATCTGCCCGCACCGATCTCCGCGGACCCCGACACCGAGCGCCATCGCCTGCACACGTCGGTCACCGACGTGCTCGCCGGAGCCGGGCGGCGTCAGCCGGTGCTGCTGGTGATCGAGGACGGGCATTGGGCCGACATGTCCACACTCGTGCTGCTGCGACACCTGGCGCGCTCGAGCACCGAGATGCGCCTGCTGCTACTCGCCACCTTCCGCGACACCGAGGCCGACGTGCCGTCCCAGCTGGCCGAGGCGCTCGCGGACCTGCGGCGCATGGACGATGTCATGCGGCTGGGCCTGAGCGGCCTCAGCAACGACGACATCGGCGAGTTCGTGCGTCGGGCGGGCGGCGAAGCCGCCGTTCCGGCCGAGCCCGAGCTGTCTCACGCGATGCGCGACCTGACCGAGGGCAATGCCTTCCTGCTGTGTGAGCTGTGGCGCACGCTGGTCGAGACCGATGTCCTGACGGTGCGGGATGGCGTGCTGGCGCTGACGCGCCCGTTGCCCGAGATCGCGACCCCGCAGAGCGTGCGCGAGGTGGCCGGCCAGCGCCTTGCGCGCATGGACGACGCGACCAGGGAGCTCGTGGAGCTGGCCGCCGTTGCCGGCCCGGAGTTCGAGCTCGACGTGCTGCGCCGTGCGACGCCGGCCGGCGCGTGGCGCCTTGACGCGCTGGAGCCGGCCGTGCGCGGTGGCGTGCTCGAGGAACTGCCCTCGGCCGAGCTGGCCTACCGTTTCAGCCACGAGCTCGTGCGGCGCGCGCTGTATGACGGTCTGACCGCGCCCCGGCGCGCCGAGCTGCACCTCCGCTGCGCCGAGGCCCTGGAGGCGAGCACGCGGCCGCGCCGCAGTCACGATCTGGCCGACCTCGCCCATCACTTCGCCGCCGCCGCGCCCTTGGGTGGGCGCGAGCAGGCGATCGAGTACAGCCTGCTGGCGGCCGAGGCGGCGTCGGCGGCGCTCGCGTATGACGAGGCGACGCAGCGCTACCGGACGGCTCTGCAGCTCGGGATAGAGGATGAATCCAGGCGCGCCGAGATCCTGCTCGACCTCGGCACAGCGTTCTTTCGTGCGGGCAGGTCGCTCGACTCGCTGCAGGCCTTCCGGCAAGCGTGCGAGATCGCGCGCACGCTGGCCGATGGAGAGCTGCTCGCGCGCGGCGCGGTCGGCTTCGAGACGACGTGCTGGCGCCCGGGGCTGATCGAAGAGGGCGCGCGCGAGCTGCTGGAGGAGGCGTCGGCGGCGCTGGCCCCGGAGGACTCGACGCTGCGCGTCGGCGTGCTCGCCAGTCTCGCTCGCGCGCTGGAGTTCCAGGGCGCCGCCGAGCAGGCCGACATTGTGCGCGAGAACGCGATCGCGATGGCGCGCCGGATCGGCGACCGGCGAGGGCTTGCGACGGCGCTGCAGGGCGTCTACTGGGGCCGTCCCACGAAAAGCCTCGATGAGATCCTCGTGATGCTCGCCGAGGCGCGCGACCTGGCCGAGGAGATCGGCGACGTCGACGGTCAGGCGGAGGCGATGGAGTGGAGAGTCTCGGCGTTGATGGCGCTCGGCCGGATCGGGCCGGCGCGCGAGGAGCTGGAGGTGACCCACGACCGGGCGGCCCACACCCGCCAGCCGTTCATCCTGCACGTCTCCGAGCATTATCGATCGGCGCTTGCGCTGCTGGAAGGCCGTCTCGCCGAGGCCGAAGCGGCCGCCGAGCGCTCGCGCGAATGGGGCCGGCTGCTGGTCGGTCGCGACGCCTCCGGCGTGTACGGCGTGCAGATGTTCGGCGTGCGTCGCGAGCAGGGTCGGCTGGCCGAGCTCGCCCCGGTGATCCGCGTGCTCGCCAGCGGCGATCGCGACAGCGGCGCGTGGCGCCCGGCGCTCGCGGCGATGCTCGCTGAGCTCGCCATGCACGACCAGGTCCGCACGCAGCTCGACCACGTGCAGGCCGAGGGCCTGCAGTCGTTTCGCGAGTCGCTGTGGCTGGCGTCGCTGACCTACCTCACGGATGCCGTCAGCGTGGTATCTCACGAGGGGCTCGCATCCGTTCTGTACCCCGCGCTGGAGCCGCTCGCGGGGACCAACGCGATGATCGGCCACGGGGTCGCCTGCTACGGCGCCGTCGATCGATATCTGGGCATGCTCGCCGCGACGCTCGGCGAGTTCGACGCGGCCGGTCGCTACTTCGACAGCGCCCTCGAGCTCAATCGGCTGATGGGCGCCGTCACCTGGCTGGCCCACACCAGCTATGAGTACGGGCGCATGCTGCTCGCCCAGGGGGACGACGGGCGCGCCCAACCACTGCTCGCCGACGCGGTGCGCCTGGCCGCGCGCGTCGGTATGCCCACGCTGTTGTCCCGCGCTCGCGAGCTGGCGAGCTCGCCGGTGCCGTCGTTGCCCGATGGTCTGTCAGCGCGCGAGGTGGAGGTGCTGCGCCTGGCGGCGCGCGGCATGTCCAACCGCGAGATCGGCTCATCGCTGTTCATCAGCGAGCACACCGCCGCCAACCACATGCGCAGCATCCTGCGCAAGACCGCCTGCGCCAACCGCGCAGAGGCCACCGCGTACGCCTACGAGCGTGGCCTGGCGCGGGGCTGACCGATGGCGTACGATTCCCCACTATGCCCACGTATGTGATCGAGCGGGCGTTCGCCGAGCAGCTGGATCTCACCAGCGAGGCCGTCAAGCTGATCGAGGAGATCAATGCCGACGAGGGGGTGCGCTGGCTGTTCTCCTTCCTCAGCGCCGACCGCCGCCGCTCCTACTGCCTCTATGAGGCGCCATCGCCCGAGCCGATCGTGTCCGCAGCCAAGCGGGCCGGCATCCCCGCGGACGTCGTGGTCGAGGTCGACCGCATCTCCGCGGACATGTACGCGTAGGGGTCAGCCTTGGCTGAAAAGGCCCCCTGCCCAGGCTGCGGAGAGCTCAACGATCCCGCGCAGCGCTTCTGCGGCCAGTGCGGATCTGCGTTCAGCAACAAGTGCGGCGCGTGCGGTGAAGAGAACCCGCCGGGGTTCCGCTTCTGCGGGGCATGCGGCGCTGCGTGCGACACCGACTCTGCGTCCCCGTCGGGCTCCGTGGAGAACATCGATGGGGAGAGGCGGTGGGTGACCATCATGTTCGCCGACCTGTCCGGCTTCACGGCGCTCTCGGAGCGTACGGACCCGGAGGAGATCCGCTCGATGGTCGATCGCTGCATGAGCGAGATGGGCCAGGTCGTCGACCGCTTCGGCGGCTCCGTGGACAAGGTCATAGGTGATGCGATGATGGCGGTGTTCGGGGCACCGGTTGCCCACGAGGACGACTCCGAGCGGGCGGTGCGCGCCGCGCTCGAGATCCAGCGACGCGCGTCTGAGCAGTCGCATGACTTCGGCGGCCTCAGCGTAAGCATTGGTGTCAACACAGGTGAGGTGATCTTCGCGCCGGTAGGCCCGCACGGGCGGCGGGAGCTGACGGTGATGGGCGACGCCGTGAACACCGCGGCCCGGCTCCAGGCCGCCGCTCCACCCGAGGCTGTGTTGGTCGGCAAGGAGACGCAAGCCGCGAGCGCGCGGGCGATCACCTACGAGGCGGTGGAACCGATCCTCGCGAAGGGCAAGGAAGCGCCGATACCTGCCTGGCTGGCCCGGGCTGCCACTTCGGCGCCCGCTGAGCGCCCGGTTTCGGCGGCCCCGTTCATCGGCAGAGACACCGAGCTGGAACTGCTCGCGCGGACGTGGACACGAGCCTCGAGCGAGCTGCATCCGCAGCTGGTCACCCTCGTCGGAGCACCGGGGATCGGCAAGACACGCTTGATGCTGGAGTTTGCCGCGCGTGTGGAGAGCGCAGGCGGACGGATATTCAGTGGCCGCCCGCTTCCCTATGGTGCATCCGCCTCCTACTGGGCGTTTGGGGCGGTCATCAGGGACGCGTCCGGGATCTTCGCCAACGATCCCGCCGACGTTGCCGCCGACAAGCTCGCCGAGCGCGCGGCATCGCTGCTTCCCGCAGCCGAGGCGCAGGAACTGGCGACGCATCTCTCGATCATGGCCCGTCTGGCTGAGGACACCGTGGACGATCGGCGGGTTCTGTTCGCCTCCGCTCAGCGGTTCCTCGAGGCCCTCGCCCGCGAGCAGCCCACCCTGGTGGTGCTCGAGGATCTGCACTGGGCGGACGAGAGTCTTCTGGAACTCGTCGAGGGGTTCTCGGCCAGGCTCGAGGACGTGCCGCTGCTTCTGCTCGTACTTGCCAGACCCGAGTTCCTGGACGCGAGGCCAAGCTGGGCACGCCTCCCAACCAATGTCACCGTCCAGCTCCAAGCGCTCACCGAGGCCCACACCCAAGACCTTGCACGCCGACTCCTATCGGGTGCGCCCGACAGGGAGGCGGTCGCCGAACGCGTCGAGGAGGCGGCCGGCGGCAATCCGCTCTTCGTCGAGGAACTGGCGGCGTGGCTCTCGGAGGGTGACACTGCGAACGCCGCCGGTATCCCGGCGAACATCAAGACGATCATCGCGGCTCGACTCGACCGGCTCCCGCCAGGAGAGCGGCAGGTGATCCTCGACGCCTCCGTTATCGGCGACTTCTTCTGGCAGGGCACGCTCGAAGCGCTCGGAAGCGACGGCACGCTCGTGGAGACACTGCACGCGCTGGAGCGACGGGGTCTCATCCGCCATAGCCCTGCCTCGCGTATTCGCGGTGACCAGGAGCTGATCTTCAAGCATGGGATGGTGCGTGAGGTTGCCTACGCGACCCTCCCCAAGGCCGCACGCCGAGAGCGCCACGCGATCATTGCCCGCTTCGTCGAGCAGGCGGCGGGAGATCCGACAGCCTATGCGGCGATCCTCGCGCACCACTGGCGTGAGGCCGGCGAGAACGCGAACGCCGCCGATTACCTACTTACCGCGGCAGACCAGGCGTGGAGGGGATGGACGCCGCACGAGGCCGTCGATCTCTGCAACCAGGCGCTCGAGCTCATCCCGGAGAACGACGAGACACGCCGACGGCGCGCACGACTGCGACGGGCCATCGCTGCGACGGCGGAGATGCACACAAGCCACGATCTTGCGCCGATGGATCAGTCGAAATCCCCGGGCGAGATGTCGCCGCCGATCTCGTAGATCCCCCCGATCGTGTGGTCGCCAACCAGCTCAGCGTGCTCCCGTATGAGCTCTGTGTTGGGCGAGGAATAGACGCAGAAGGACTTCAGCTGACCGTTCTCGTCCATGACTACGTGACTGTGCTCCCATACGATTGGGGAGAACTGCGGGTTCTCGGTCAGGATGCGCTTCGAGAGGCGACCCTTCGCCGTCCCCCCATCCTCCAAGTCATCCCAGGCCCTCTCGATCAGATAGCGCGGCATCTCTTCTCCCAAGTCTCGACGTCGATCAGACAATTCTAGTCGTATCGACTCCGCTCTTTGCCCTCTTGGCTGCTGCTCTTGGCTACGCGGTCTCAGCGAGAAAGCTCTCGAGCTTCTCGACGGCCGGCTCCAAGTTCGCGAGGAAGCGAGCGACCGCCGCTTGCGTTTGTGGCTCGGACAGGTGGGCGTTGATTCCACGTGCCACGTCGAGCCGGGATCGCTCCATCCATGCCAAGAGGTCGGGCTCTTCGAACCACGTCATTTGCACGCGCTGGGAGATGGAGTTCGTCGCGATCCAGTCAATAGCCGTGCTTGGATACGGGTTGGGCGGGCAGAGGCGGTTCTTCTCCACATCGTCCTCGCGGGCGGACTCCACGAACGCGATCAGGGCAGCGTTGAAAGTGGGCAGGCACGTCCGCACCGCCTGCAAGGTGATGCGGTGGGGATCGAAGATGGTGCGAGCGGGCATTCGGTGCGCGCCGTTGGCCGTGCAGTCGACGTAGATCTGCTTGGCGTCAGTCGGAATTGACCCCGCCTCCAGCACGATGCGAGTCTCTCCGATGTGAGTGACTCGCCCCTGCCTGACCACGTTCTCGATCAGGCGCAGGCGCTCCAGCTCGGCCTGGCTGATCGTGGCGCAGCGATACATGGTGGGCTCAACGGCCGGGTCGAGCCGGACGAGCTGACCGCAGGCCTCGAGTCGGTGAAAGAGGTCGGCGACATTCTCCGCGCAAGCCGCGGCCTGCACCTGCAGCGACAAACCCTCCATCAGCGAGCCGACGAGCTCCAGCGGCTGCTGGAACGCTCGGTCCAGGAGCCAGGTATCACGCGGTCTGATCCACCGGATCGCCTCCGGCTCCACACCGTTCTCGAGCAGCCAGCCGCACGCGTCCATCGCTGTCTTGCCGGCACCGAGGACCGTATAGCCGCTGCCGGGCTCGGCCAGCGCGACGAGATCGTTGATCGGGATCAGCCGCACGTTCTGCTCGACTTCGAACGAAGGCGTGTGCGTTGACGGCACCGACGGGGAAAGGTATGTTGCGTCGACGACCTTGCGTCGCACACGCACGGTGCTCCTCTGACCTGTCAGACGCGAGACGAAGTGGTGCTCGCCCGACCAGTCGCCGCAGTAATCGCACATGCCGAAGAAGCGAACCTGGTCAGACGCCAGCAGGTGCTCCTCGAGCACTCGTTGGAAGTAGTTGCAGATCTCGGTGACTGTGGCGCGCCCGTACCAACCCGCGTTCGGGCCGGCCTCGTCGATCGCGTCGCCGCCGAGGGCCAGCGAGTTGACGCCGTAGTACGCCGAGGGCTGGTGCAGGCGCACGAACGGATAGGCATCGTTCCAATGGCCCCCCGGGCGCTCGCGCCGGTCCACCATCACCACATCGGCGTCTGACTCGGCGATCAGCGAATCGGCAAACGCCATCCCGGCCGCTCCCGCACCGACGACCAGATAATCCGTGTCGATCTCTGTCATGGCTTACGTTCCCAAGAAGTCGACGAGCAGCCGGTTTACCTCGTCGGAGGCCTCGAGCTGCATCCAGTGCCCCGTGCCATCGAGGCGCTCATAGCGCCACGGGCCGGCGACATTACGAGCCGATCTGGTCATCTGGCCCTCGGTGAGCGCGAAGTCTCCTGAGCTCCACACGCCCATGGTCGGTGCCTGCACCTGCGGAAACTCCAAGCCCGATCGCGCAAAAGCGGCAGGGGGGATATTCGCTCGATAGTAGTTCAGGCCGGGGGTCAGTGAGCCGTTCTCCTGCAGCGCGGCGATCGCCGCATCCTCATCGGGGTGATGGCCCCACGCACGGAAATGCGCCCAGTCCTCGGCCGACAGCCACTGCTCGGCGATTCCGGGGAACTGGAAGAGCAACATGTACCACGACTTCTCATGCTGGGCGAAGCCGTCGGCGAAGAACGTCGCCGGGTGCCCGACCGACAGCGCGACGAGATGGTCGACGCGGTCGGCGGCCGTCGACGCGACCGCCCACGCTACGCCGGCCCCCCAGTCGTGACCGACGACGTGGGCTCGCTCGGCGCCCGCGGCGCCGATCACGGCCAGTACATCGCCGACTAGCAGGTTCATCGTGTAGGCCTCCACCTGCGCCGGCTTGTCCGATCGGCCGTAGCCGCGCATGTCGGGGACGATGACCTTGAATCCCGCCTCGGCCAGCGCCGCGACCTGATGGCGCCAGAGCCGCCCCGAGTCCGGAAACCCGTGGAGCAGCACGACCGGGGGACCGTCGCCCGTCACCTCGTACTCGATGCTGACACCGTCAACGTCAACGCGCACTGTGGCCTCCTGTAGATGGCGGCAGGGAAAGAGCCTCGCGGAGGAGGGAAGCCCGGCTTGCGTGCTTGCGCCACCAGGCACCCGGTCCGATCGGCCTGCTGGTTGCAACCTACCGCTTGGCGCAGCAGCCATGTCTGCTCCCGCTCGTGCCGGTCAAAGCGGGCATCCTCATGGCCTTGCACGAGTTCGCTCAGGACAAGGATCGGTCGCCTGGGGCACCGGCGGTCGCTCGCCCCGTAACGCTTACGGAAAGACTATGTGCGGGCCAATAGCGAGCCTTGGTCGCAGTGTCGCTGGATATATGCCATGTGGCAGATGTAGTGGGCGCCGAGCGGGCGTAGCTTGGCCTGGATGCCGGCCATTGGGGCTGGCCTGTGTGGAGGTGCGCCGTGTCTGTCTCTCATGCAGTGGATGCCGGTGTGGGATCATCACGGACAGGTTGGGCGTTGGGCCGTCCGCTCATCTGGGGGCACGTGCCAGGAGATCAGACAGCGACGTTTTCACTGCCGGCGGGTACGGTCACCTTCCTGCTGAGCGACATCGAGGGCTCCACGCGTTTGTGGCAGGACGAGCCCGAGACGATGGCTCGTGCCGTGCCCGAGCACTATGCGCTGCTGGAGGAGGTGGTGGCGCGCCATGGGGGCGTGCGACCGGTCGAGCAGGGAGAGGGCGACAGCATCGTCGCGGCCTTCTCGCGCGGCTCGGATGCGACCGCGGCGGCGCTCGAGATTCAGCGTTGCGTACGCACCCATGGGTGGGCCGGCGCGGAGGCGTTGCGAGTGCGAGTCGCCCTGCACACCGCCGAGGCGCAACTGCGCGACGAGGGCAACTACTTCGGGCTGGCGCTCAGCCGTTGCGCGCGCCTGCGCGAGCTCGCGCACGGCGGCCAGACGCTCATGTCCAGGGCCACTCACGACCTGGTGGTCGACCGGCTGCCAACCGGGGCGGGGCTGGCGGATCGGGGCGTGCACCGTCTGCGCGATCTTGGCCGGCCCGAGCACGTTTACGAGCTCATCGACGATGACGATCCTCAGGATTTTCCGGCACTGCGATCGCTCGATACGCTTCCCAACAACCTGCCCGACCAGCTGACGAGCTTCGTCGGCCGCGTCAGCGAGCTGCACGAGATTCAGGCGGCGCTGCAGAGCACGAGGCTGCTGACGCTGACGGGAGCTGGGGGGTGCGGGAAGACCCGGCTGGCGCTGCAGACGGCTGCCGATGCGATGGATCGCTATCCCGATGGCAGCTGGTGGGTGGAGCTCGCCCCGGTGCTCGATCCGGAGCAGGTCGGGCCGGCGGTGACGGCCGCGCTCGGTGTTCGGCCTCTACCTGGGCAGACGGCGTTGGAGGCGACGGTCGCTCACCTGGCCGACCATCGAGCCCTGATCGTGCTTGACAACTGCGAGCACATGCTCCAAGCGAGCGCTGCCGTGGTGGAGGCCGTGCTGCGTGCATGTCCCGCGGTGGTGGTGCTCGCCACCAGCCGAGCCGCGCTGGGCGTCGCCGGTGAGACCAGCTGGCGGGTGCCGTCGCTCTCGCTGCCGGCCGAGCGCACGCTCGAGCCTGTCGAGGCGCTCGCGCAGTCTGACGCCGTTCGGCTGTTCATCGAGCGTGCGCTGAAGGTGCGTCCCAACTTTGCGGTCACCAACGACAACGCGCCCGCTGTTGCCGGTATCTGCCACGCGCTTGACGGCATTGCGCTTGCCATCGAGCTCGCCGCGGCACGCGTGCGGCTGATGGCCGTGGAGGAGATCGAGGCGGCGCTCACGGATCGCTTCCACCTGCTGACCGGCGGGACGCACAGCGCGCTGCCGCGTCAGCAGACGCTGCGCGCATCGGTCGACTGGAGCTATGAGCTGCTGGGCGAGGACGAGCGCACGCTGCTGCGCCGCCTGGCGGTGTTCACAGGCGGCTGGACGCTCGACCTGGCCGAGGAGGTGACAGCCGGCGACGGACTCGAGCACTATGCGGTGCTCGACCTGCTCAGCTCGCTGGTCGACAAGTCGCTGGTGCTCGTCGAGGACCGCGAGCGGGCGACCCGCTACAGGCTGCTGGAGACCGTACGCCAGTACGCGCTTGACCATCTCACGCAGTCTCCCGACGCACCCGCTCTGCGCGATCGCCACCGCGATGCGCTGCTGGCGCTGGCCGAGCGTGTCGAGCCGCACCTTCTGACCGCCGACCAGCCTCTGTGGCTGCAGACGCTCGCCGCCGAGGACGCGAACCTCGAACAGGCGCTGGAGCATGCCGCACGCGGCGATCCTGACAAGGCGCTGGCGCTGGCCGTCACGCTCACGTTCTACTGGAAGCTGCGCGGTCGCTTCGTGGCCGCCGAGAGCGGATACACACAGGCGCTGGAGGGAGCGGCCCGTGATGCTCCCCTGCGCGCGCGGGCGCTGTGGGCGCGCGCGTACCTGATGGCCTACGCCGGCGACTACGACCAGTCGATCACATACGCGCAGGAGGCATTGGAGCTAGCCGAGGCGGCCGGCGATCGCTCGACGATGGCGCGGGCGCTGGATGTGCTGGGCACCGTCATGATGTTCGCCGACCCGCGAGGCACACGGCCCGATCAGGAGCGGTCGGTGGCGCTGGCACGGGAGAGCGGCGACGAGTGGTGCCTTGCCGACGCCACTCAGATCCTTGCCTTCACCTACGCGGTGGAGAGTCGGCGCGATGAGGCACTGGCGATAGGCGAGCAGGCTCTGCCCCTGATCGAGCGGATGGGATACCGCGAGTTCCTGGCCTGGCACTGGGTGCTCGCGGCACAGGGCGAGTTCGAATCGGCCGACTGGTCGGCCTGTGAGCTGCACTGCGAGCAGGCGACCGTCGCGGCGCGCGAGGTGGGAGAGCCGGTGAGCGAGGGTTTCGCGCAGCTGTACCTTGCCTACGCCGACCTGCTGCGCGGGCGCCTCGCACAGGCGCTGGAGCGGTTGGCGGCGGCCAACGAGCACGCGGTCAGGTCGGGGGCGGGCATGGCGGCGGACGCACTGGGGTCTTTGCTCGCCTGGGCCGAGGCCGCCAACGGCCAGCACGCGGTGGCGCATGAGCGTCTGCAGCCACTGATCGCGACGGGGATCGACGACGGTTACATGCTTTCGTTGGCGCTGCACATCCAGGCGGACATCATGCGGGCACAGGGTGAGCGCGACCAGGCGGCGAGCACCGCACGACAGGCGCTCGAGGTGGCCGAGCGGGCAGGAGCGTCTTGGGTGGTCGCGCTGGTCAGCCTGTGTCTGGGATGCCTTGCACTGGACACCGAGCAGTGGACCGAAGCCGACGGCCACGTGCATCGTGCGCTGGCGACGATCGAGACTCGCGGTCTGGTTGTGCTGATCGCCGATGCGCTCGAGCTGCTCGCCGAGGTCGCCATAGGCTTGCACAGCGACCACGAGGCCGCCCGCCTGCTCGGCGCGGCCACCCGGACGCGCGAGCGCCACGAGCTGGCGCGCTCGGCGGGGCAGCTCGAGCGGGTCGCGGCGCTGGAGCACACCCTCCGAGAGCGCCTCGACAGCGCAGGCCTGGACGCCGCTCTGGTTGAAGGGGGAGCCCTCGACCAGCTCGAGGCGGTCGCGTGGGCACGTCGCGCCCGTGGCGAGCGCAAGCGCCCACCCGACGGATGGGAGAGCCTGACCCCGACTGAGCTGGAGGTCGTGCGTCACGCCGCCAGCGGCCTCACCAACCCACAGATCGGCGAGCGGATGTTCATCACCCGAGGCACCGTCAAGACCCACCTGTCACACATATACACCAAGCTGAACCTGCGAAATCGCTCCGAGCTGGCCGCCGAAGCCGCCCGACGGCAGCCGGAGACCGCAGCAGGCTGACACGCGGCCGAGATCGAGACGAGACTCGGCGCCGCTGCTGCCCGCCCGCGAGGCGCCCGCGGCCGCGATGGGACGGGAGCGCCGCTGCTGCCCGCCGCGAGGCGCCGGCTTCGCGGGCGGGCACGTCAGTGAGGCAGGACGGCCTCGGCGCCGGCCTCGGCCATCGTGCGCTCCTCGGCGGCGCGCCGGGAATGAAGCTCAGCGAGCTCCAGCTGCAGGCTGCGCGGGCGCTCTCCTGGACCCGGCGTGCGCCGCCGCCAGGAGCCCTCGGCGTCGAGCTCCCACGAGCTTTGGTTATCCGCAAACGCACGCTCCAGCGTGTCCAGCAGCTCGGCGCGCAAAGGCGGCGACTGGACCGGCGTGGCCAGCTCGACGCGATGGTCGAGGTTGCGCGGCATCAGGTCGGCCGAGCCGATGTAGATCGTGTGCTCGCCGTCGCGCTCGAACGCGTACAGGCGCGAGTGCTCCAGCAGCCGCCCGACGATCGAGACGACACGGATGTTCTCGGAGATCCCCGGGATGCCAGGTCGCAAACAGCAGATGCCGCGCACGTTCAAATCGACCTGGACGCCCGCCTGGGAAGCCTCGTACAGCGCCCTGATGCAGCGCCCGTCCACGAGCGCGTTCATCTTCATCGCGATCCTGCCCGGCGACTGCGGCGTGTGCGCGGCGATCGTCTGCTCGATCTGCGAGAGGATGCCGTCGCGCAGCTGGTTGGGGGCGATCAGGACCTTGCGGTAGTGCAGCGGGCGGCCAAAGCCGGTGAGGTAGTTGAACATGTCGGCCACGTCTGAGCCGATCTGCTCATCGGTCGTGAACAGCCCGAAGTCGGTGTACAGGCGGGCGGTCGCCGAGTGGTAGTTGCCGGTGCCGATGTGCACGTAGTTGCGCACCCCGTCGCCCTCGCGGCGGACCACGAGCACGCACTTGGCGTGCGTCTTCAGCGCCGGCTGGCCGTAGACGACGTGCACGCCGGCCTCCTCCAGTGCCTTGGCCCAGTGGATGTTCATGCGCTCGTCAAAGCGCGCCTTCAGCTCGACCAGCGCCACCGCCTGCTTGCCGCGCTCGGTCGCATCGATCAGGGCCGGCACCAGCGGCGAGTCGTCGCTGGTGCGATAGACGGTCTGCTTGATCGCGAGCACGTTGGGGTCGGCCACGGCCTGCTGGACGAAGCGCTCCACCGAGGTTGCGAACGAGTCGTAGGGATGGTGGACGAGCAGGTCGCCTTCGCGCATCGCGCCGAGCACGTCCGGGCGCTCGCCCTCGTGGCGCAGCAGGCGCGGATGGGTGCTGCCCAGCAGCGGCTGCCGATCGTCCGGGATCGGCCAGCGTAGCTCGGGGTAGCCAGGCAGCCGCACGAGCTGCCACAGCGCGCCCATGTCGAGCAGCCCGTCGACCGGATAGACCTCGTCGTCGGCCACGCCCAGCAGCTCGATCAGCTCGTCGCGCAGACGCTCAGAGCAGCGCGTGCCGATCTCCACGCGCACGATCTCTCCGAAACGGCGGCGGCGCAGCTCGTCCTCGACGGCCTGCAGCAGATCGGCGGCATCGTCGGAGACCTCCAGATCGGCGTCGCGGGTGACCCGGAACACGTCGCAGTCGACGATCTCCATGCCCGCGAACAGCGCGTCGAGATGGTGGGCGATCACGTCCTCGAGGGCGACCAGCGTGACCGGGCCGGGACCGGTCTGTCCCAGCGCGATGAAGCGGGGCAGGATCTCGGTCGGGACCTTGACTCGCGCGAACACGGTCTCGTCGGTCGCCGGGTCGCGCACGAGCACTGCCAGGCTGAGCGACAGGTTGGAGATGTACGGGAACGGCCGCCCGGGCGCGACCGCGAGCGGGGTCAGCGCCGGGAAGATCACGCGCTGGAAGTGCCTGGCGAGCTCCGCGCGCTGATCGCCGTCCAGCTGGTCGACGTCGACCACGGCGATCCCGTGCTCGGCCAGCGCGGGACGCAGGCGGCCTTCGAAGCAGTCGCTCAGCCGCCGTCCGAGTCCCTGTACTCGCTCACGGATCAGGGCGATCGTCTGCGAGGGGGTGCGCCCATCCTGGCCGGGCTTCTCGACGCCGGCGTCGATCTGGTCGTGCAGCCCGGCGACCCGGACCATGTAGTACTCGTCGAGGTTGGTCGTGTAGATCGCGCAGAACTTGACCCGCTCCAGCAGCGGCGCGGATTCGTCCTCGGCGAGCTGCAGCACACGGTCGTTGAAGTCCAGCCAGGACAGCTCGCGGTTGATGTACAGCGCCGGGTCCTCCAGCTGGGGGTGATCGTCGAACATGTGTCAGTCACGCTACACCGTCGACGCGAACGATCGGGTAAAGATCACGCTAGTCTCCGAGCGGGGATGGCGCGCCAACTCTGGCTACTACGTCACGCCGAGGCGGAGCCGCACGGAACGCGGCCCGACGCGCGTAGGCGGCTGACCGCACGCGGAGAGCACCAGGCGCGTGCCGCCGGTATCGCCATCCAAGGCTTGGCGGTCGCGTTCGACGAGGTGCTGGTCAGCCCCAAGGCACGCGCCAGCAGGACGGCCGAGCTCGCGGCCGAGGGCTGGAGCGCGCAGCAGCGCGCGCTGCTGCGCGAGCACCCGCCGCTGGCGGGAGGGTTCGATGCGCCGCAGGCGATGGAGGCGCTCACAGGCATCCCGGCCGAGGACGGCCGCATGTTGCTGGTCGGGCACGAGCCCGACCTGTCGCTGACGGTCGGCGGTCTGACCGGAAGCCGGATCGACCTGAAGAAGGGGGGCCTGGCGGTCGTGCGGCTGGAGGGCGGGGAACCGCGCCTAGGTGACGACGGCGTGGTCGGCGAGCTCACGATCCTGATGCGACCCCGTGAGCTTGCTCTGATCGCCGGCGTCCCAGTCGACCGGGACTGACATAGCCGGCACGTCGACGTTCACGTCGGCGCCGACGGCGTCCAGCGATTCCGCTGCGAAGCGGTAGCCGATGCCGAAATGGGTGTGGATGTAGCGCCAGCGCGGCGAAGACCGCTCCAGCTTCTGGCGGAGCTTGCGCACGAACACGTCGACCGAGCGGTCGCCGCGCACCATCGCGTAGCCCCACAGGCGCGAGTAGATCTCCTCGCGCTCGAGCACTCGACCCTCGGCGGCGGCGAGCAGCTCGATCAGCTCGAACTCGCGCCTGGTCAGGTCGAGGCTGCGGCCGCTGACGAACGCCTGGAAGCGGTCGGTCCTGATCTCGACCTCGCCGGCCAGCAGCGGCCTGGCCTCGGCACGGCCGGTGGAGCGCCTGCGGCGACGCGCGACGCCCTGCACGCGGGCGATGACCTCCTCTGGATGGCACGGCTTGGTGATCCAATCGTCTGCGCCCAATCGCAGCCCGCGCACGCGCTGGGCGACCGTCGAGGGTCCTGTGCAGACCACTATGCCCAGCTCGGGCAGCACGCCGCACAGTCGCTCCAGCCACTCCCACGCCTGCGGTCCCAGCACGGCGAGATCGACGACCAGCGCGCTCAGGCGCATCGAGGCGATCGCATCGGTTGGAACGGGGCCGGCGAGCACGCGGTGCTCCCAGCCCAGGCGATCCAGACGCTTGCTCAGCACCTGGATGAACCCGCTGTCGCGGTCGAGCACGGCGATGCGCAGCGCAGTGCCGCTCGGGGTGCTCGACGGGGTCGCCTCCTCCGTGGCGCGGATGCTTTCCGTCATCGCGAGCAGTGTATGGGACCGCGCGGATCACGTGCGCGGCTCGTGTGTTTGGTTACAGGATGTTCACAAGCGAAAAGCGCTATTTGCGGAGGGATCGGGCGCGGCGCGATGGGCTCAGAACCGCTCGGGACCGGTGTCCGGCGCGGCGTCGGGCGGAACGCCCGCTGGATGTGAGGAGTCCGAGAACTCCCTGAACAGGCCGGTGACGACGAACGCGACCTGCTCGCCGATGTCCACGGCGTTGTCGCCGATCCGCTCCAGCGCGCGGGCTACGAGGATCATGTGCATCGCCCACTCGCGCGTGTCAGGATCCTCGCCGATCTCGATCGCCATGCGGAAGATGTCGCGGTTCAGGCGGTTGATCTCGTGGTCCTGGCGGACGAGGTCCTCGGCCAGTTCGACGTCGCGTCCGGAGAAGGCGGCACGCGACTGGACGACCTCCGAGCGCGCCTGCGCGCCCATCTTCGCCAGCGCGTCGAGAACCTCCCGGCGTACCGGCGGCTCGTGGCCGGAGAGGGGGATCAGCTTGGCGATGTTCACGCACTGATCGCCCATCCGCTCGACGCGCATGATCACGTGCAGCAGCGCGGCCACAAGGCGCAGGTCGCCAGCCACGGGCGCCTGCAGGGCCAGCAGCGAGAGGATGCCCTGGTGGACCTCCAGGTAGCGCCCGTCGAGGCGGTCGTCGTCGGCGATCACCATCTGCGCGAGCTCGACGTCCTGGTGGTTGAGGGCCTCCATCACGCGGTCGAGCTGCTCGACGACGAGATCCAAGCCGCCGAGCGCGCGCTCCTGCAGCTCCATCAGCTGCTGCTGGAAGTGGGCACGGCCCTGCGCAGGGGCGGGGGCGGCGCCATCCTCCGGACCGCCGATCGAGTCGGGGATTTCGGGCTGAGCTGCGCCCGCGCGTGGGTCATTGCTGGCAGCCTCGGTCATTCTCCCAAGCTCCTAGCGGACGGTCGACCAAGCAGAGCAAGGACGCAGGGAGCGTGGCGTGCGAGAAGTACGCGAGCGAGCGAGGACGCCGCTCTGCGCCGCGTCGACGGTTCGCTAGCCGAACTTTCCGGTGACATATTCCTCTGTCCTGGGGTCAGCGGGGGCGGTGAAGATCTCATTGGTCGGGCCGACCTCGACGAGCTGGCCGCCCAGCATGAAGGCGGTGCGGTCGGCCACGCGCGCGGCCTGCTGCATGTTGTGGGTGACGATCACGATCGTCACCCGGGTCTTGAGCTGGTCGATCAGCTCCTCGATCTTCAGCGTGGCGATCGGGTCCAGCGCCGAGCAGGGCTCGTCCATCAGGATCACCTCGGGGTCGACCGCGAGCGAGCGGGCGATGCACAGGCGCTGCTGCTGGCCGCCGGAGAGCCCCGAGCCGGGCTCGTGCAGGCGGTCTGAGACCTCGTCCCACAGGCCGGCGCTGCGCAGGGCGGCTTCGACCTTGGGCTGCTGGGCGGCCTTGGAGCGGCTTCCGCGCCCCTGCGCGGTCAGGCGCAGCCCGGCGGCGACGTTGTCGAAGACGGACATCGTCGGGAACGGGTTCGGCTTCTGAAAGACCATCCCGATCGCGCGCCGTACCGCGACGACGTCGACCGAGGGGTCGTACACGTCGAGCTCGTCGAGCAGCACCTTGCCCTCGGCGCGAGCGCCGGGGATCTCCTCGTGCATGCGGTTGATGCAGCGGATCATCGTCGACTTGCCACAGCCGGAGGGCCCGATGATCGCGGTCACCTCGTTGGCGTGAAAGTCCAGGTCGATGCCCTTGACCTGTTCGGCGTCGCCGTAGAAGGCGCGCAGGCCCTGCAGGCGCACGCCGAGCCCGGGCTTGGTCAGGGCGCTCGACCTGGTCGCGCCGGTGGGTTCCGGACGCGAAGGGGCCGGGGCGCGGGCCTGGCTGGGCTCGGCTATGTCGTCGGGTTCCATCTCAGTAATAGGGGAGGTCGGGACGTCGGTGTTGGGGGGGACCGTCATGCAAGGCGACTCCTTCGCGAGGCCAGGCGGGCTATCAGGTTGAGCACAAGGATCATGACGACAAGGGTGAGCGCGGCGCCCCACGCACGGTCTACCACGGCGGCGGTGGGAGATGTAACGTCGTTGTAGATTTGCACGGGCAGCGAGTTCATGAAGCCGCCGAGGCTCGTGCTCGTCTTGAACGTCGCGCCGGCCGTGAACAGCAGCGGCGCGGTCTCGCCGGCGGCGCGCGCGATCGCCAGCAGCACCCCGGTCACCATCCCCGGCAGGGCGGTCGGCAGCACGATGCTGAAGATGACTCGCCAGCGCGGCGCGCCGAGCGCGAGCGCGGATTCGCGCAGGGCGCCGGGAACGAGCAGCAGGACCACCTCGGCGGAGCGCGTCACGACCGGCAGCATCAGCAGTGCGAGCGCGAGCGAGCCCTTATAGCCGGCGTAGGTGCTGCCGGTGCCGATGATCAGCGCGATGTAGATGAACAGCCCGAAGATGATCGAGGGCACGCCCGTGAGGACGTCGATGAAGAAGCGCACGGTGTTGGCGAACCAGCTGGTGCGGCCGTACTCGACGAGCCATACCGCCACGCCGATGCCGATCGGAATCGCGATCACCGAGGCCAGCGCGACGATCTCGATCGTGCCGAGGATCGCGCTCTCGATGCCCCCGATCGAGGAGTTTTTGAAGAACGTGTTGCCGGTCGGGTCGGTTGTGAAGAAGCTCCAGCTCCACGAGCTCAGGCCCTTGCTCAGCAGGTAGTAGACGATCAACAGGAGCGGGATCAGGGCGACGATTGTGCCCGCGAGGATCGCCCCGCGGGCGATCCTGTCCCGGCGCCGGCGCGCGGGGGTGAGGGCGTAGCGGGCGAAGCGATCGGAGTTCACAGGCCCGCCGTCCCGGCGATCGCGGGTGGGATGCTGTCGGTACGGTCCTGGGCGGTGCGCTTGGGCGCGCGGGCGCGCGCGGCCCGGAGCACCAGCAGGCGCGCGATCGCGTTGACGATCAGCGTCAATACGAACAGGACCAGGCCGGCGGCGAACAGCGCCGAGCGGTGCAGGCCCTGGGCCTCGCCGAACTCGTTGGCGATCACCGCTGCGAGCGAGTAGCCCTGGCCGAACAGGTGCTGTGGCATCTGGGGCGCATCGCCGATCAGGATCGTGACCGCGATCGTCTCGCCGATCGCGCGCCCGAGGCCGAGCATCGCTCCGCCGACGATCCCTCCGCGACAGTAGGGCAGCACGGCCATGCGGATCATCTCCCAGCGCGTGGCTCCCAGCCCGAGCGCGGCCTCCTTGTGGTCTGCGGGGACGGTGGCCATCACCTCGCGCGAGAGCGCGGAGACGATCGGCAGGATCATGATTGCCAGGATCAGGCCGGCGACGAAGATGTTGGGGATCGTGACGGTGCCGCCGCCGATGAACGGTATGAACGACAGGCGGTCGGCGATCCACTGCTCGGCGGGCACGAGCTTGGGGGCGAGGAAGAAGATGCCCCACAGCCCGTACACCACCGAGGGCACGGCGGCAAGCAGCTCGATCAGGACCGTGACCGGGGCGCGGACGCGTCCCGGGCACAGCTCGGTGATGTAGATCGCGGTGGCGACCGCGACCGGCACCCCGATCAGCAGCGCCAACCCCGACGTGATCAGGGTGCCGACGACGAGCGGCAGCGCGCCGAACTGTTCGGCGGAGACGTTCCAGTCGTTGTCGAAGGTGAAGCCGAGGACGCCGAACTTGGCGAACGCCGGTTGCGCTTCGCCGGCGAGGCGGAAGAAGAAGTAGACGATCAGCGCGAGAATCAGCGCCGCGAGCGCGGTCAGGCCGTAGCGCAGCGCTCGATCGGGAAAGCGCGCGACCGGCGAGCGCCCGAGAATCGAGCGCTCGCCGGTCGGAAGCGATGCTGCCTCCATTAGGGTCCTATCTATACCTGAGATCTGGGGTGTGGACCATGGAGTGACCTCCTCGGATCAGCCGCTGAGCGGCGAGCCGTTGCACTGCAGTGTCGTGACGGCTTCCTTGGACTTCGCCAGGATTTCAGCCGGAAGCGCCGCGTAGTCGGCCTGGGCGAGCACGGACTGGCCCTGCGAGCCCAGGCCGTAGTTCAGGAACTGCACGACGCCCTTGGCAGCCGATTCGCCGCCCGGTACGCCCGCCTTGCACATGTCCTTGTATACGACCACGAACGTCTGCGAGGTGATCGGGTAGGCCTGCGCGCCCGCGGGGTTGGAGATCTTGATCCCCAGGTTTGCGGGCACCGTCACTCCGGTCGCGGCGGCGCTGGTCGAGGCCAGGCTCGGCGCGACGAAGTTACCGGCCTTGTTCTTGACCGACGCGTAGGTGAAGTTATGCTGCAGCGCGTAGGCCTGCTCGACGTAGCCGACGGCGCCTGTGGTCTGCTGCACCGCTCCGGCCACGCCGGCGTTGCCCTTGGCGCCGGTTCCGGTCGGCCACTGCACGTCCTTGCCTTCGCCGACCTTGCTCTTGAATTCGGGATCGACCGCGGCCAGGAAGCCGGTGAAGCCCGAGGTCGTGCCCGATGAGTCCGAGCGATGGATGACCGTGATCGGGGTGCTCGGCAGCGACACGCCCGGGTTCAGCGCCTTGATCGCCGCGTCGTTCCAGGTCTTGATCTTGCCGAGGTAGATGTCGGCGATCGTGGTGCCTTCGAGCTTCAGGCCGGTCTGCACGCCGGGCAGGTTGTAGGAGACGGTGATCGCGCCCAGGAACATCGGGATCTGCTGGACGGGACCGACCTTTTCGAGGGCCGCGAAGTCGGCCGGCTTCAACGGCGGGTCCGAGGCGCCGAAGTCGACGGTCTTGGCTCCCAGCGAGGTGATCCCCGCTCCCGAGCCGACGGCCTGGTAGTTGACCGTCAGGGGCGACAGCGACGACGCCCACTGCTCATAGACCGGTGCGGCGAACGTCGAGCCGGCGCCGGAGATCGTGCCCCCGGAGCTGCTCGAGGAGCTCGACGACGAGCTGGAGCTTGAGGAACTGGAGCCGCATGCGCCGAGGCCGAGTGCTAGCACCGCGACGCCTGCGAGCGCGCCAATCTTTTTATAGATCACTGAGAGTCTCTCCCTCTGCTGGGTTATATGTGCTTGCCACCGGCCCGCGAGCGTCCGCGCGCACGCGGAATCCCCTGCCGGCCGATGTTGGCTTGAGTCAGTCTCATGAATCGCCTACCGCCCCGATGTGAACATTTCGTGAAAGCTCGCCGGGAGATTCGCCGGTGGCATCGGAAACCTCGAGCGCGTCGCTCGCGCCCATGATCGCGCCGGTCTCGCGCGCGGGCTGAGGCTGGAAGCGGTAGCCGAAGCCCGGATGGGTGTGGATGAAGCGGCGGTCGGGCATCGCCGTCTCGAGCTTGTTGCGCAACTTGCTCACGTACACGTCCACCGAGCGGTCGCCGGCGCGCAGCTCGCCGCCCCAGACCTCAGCGTAGAGCTCGTCGCGCGTGACGATCGCGCCCGCGTGCCGGGCCATCGCCGCGAGCAGTTCGAACTCGCGCACGGACAGCGTCAGCGCCCGCCCCGTGGCCAGCACGAGACCCTCGCCGAGCCGGATCTCCAGTTCGCCGGCATACAGGGTGCTCGCGTTGTTCCCAGCGCCCGCCACGGATACATAGCCTCGCCCGGACGGTCCGCGGGCGGGTTGCGAAGTCGTGATCGAGTCGTGAAGAACTCGTGAAGAGGGCCCGCCGGCTCGGTGGATGTCCATAATCTCCGGAGATGAGCTGCCGGCGCCCGACTGACACGATCGTCTCGACTCCAGCCCGAGTCTGCGGATGAGCCTGCTCGAACGCCCGGTGGACAGGACCCTGATCACGCTGCTGGAGGACGCGGGGCGCAACGTCGAGCGCTCCGCGCTGCTGCTGCGCGAGCTGCTCGCCGCATTCCCCGAGCATGCAACGCTCGCGCAAGATCTCGCGGCCTGCGAGCAGGAGGGCGATCGCATCACCCACGACATCATCCATCGCATGGGGGGCGGTCGTCGCGTGCGCGCTCCGTTTGGCGCCGGCGACGGATATGCGCTGGCGACCGCGATCGACGATGTCGTCGACTACACCGAGCAGGCCGCCGCGCAGTTGGATCTGTATGGGGTCGAAGCGCCGATGGAGCAGGCCGTCGAGTTCGCCGACGTGCTCGTCGAAGCCGGCCGGGAGATCCTGGGGGCGCTGCGAGCCTTGCACAGCGGTGGGGACCTGAGCCCGCACCTGGTCGAGATCCACCGCCTGGAGAATGAGGGCGACCGCCTGCAGCGCGACGCCGTGACCTCGCTGTTCGCGGGCGGCATCGACCCGATGGTGGTGATCCGCTGGAAGGACATCTTCGAGTCGCTCGAGGCCGCCGTGGACGCGTGTGAGACGGTCGCGCACGTGCTCGAGGGGATCACGCTCAAGCGGCGCCGGCGCTGAGGCTCGCGCTGGGGCGATCCGGTGTGGCGCGGACGCCGAAGACCTGGGTGACCGCATGTCAGCTGGACGGCCGCATCGCATGCTTTAAGGGAAGCTGATGTTGTGGGGTCAGGCCGCATGCGGCCTGACCGGAGGGGTCGCATGCGACCCCTCCGGAATCCGCGCATGCGCGGATTCCTCCTGATGGTGCATGCACCATCAGGTCCAGCGGTGCATGCGCCGCTGGACGGGCCGCGCATGCGCGGCCCCGAAAGGCTGCCCCTCCCAAGTTTCACTTATCCCAGCCAAGAATCTCAGGTGTCTCAATGATGGCAGGATTTATCTGCGTTACGCTATGCTCAGGTTATGTCTGGACTAATAGTTGACTTTAACGATCCCGAGAGCATTGCCAACGCAATCCCTCGGACTCAATCGCTCATACATGAGGTCGAACAGCGAGCGGCAAAAGCCGTCGAGCAGGCAACGCAAGCACAGGAACGCGCAAGCGATGCCGAAATGGAGATGCAGCGCTTGAGGGCGGTATTGCTGACGCTCGAACAGTTGAGCAGGAGTGATGTGCCCTCCCCGCCGGACGGCACTGAGGAAGGCTCGAAGGACCAGGCTCTGAAGGTCGTCATCACGATCAATGGGCCGACGAACATCGCCGAGGTGGCAGAGCACATGCCCGAGTTCAGCCGCAAGACGGTGTCATGGGCGCTCTGGAAGCTCGCCGACGAGGGTGCGATCCAGCGTCTCGGGCACGGTCGGTACGCGCCGCTCGGGTACGCGCCGGGCAGACCGACGACTAACTATTTCCATGTTCCGCCAGGGATGTCGGTGCCGAGCCAAGCGCAGATCGCCCATACGGCCGAGATGGCTGTCGCGGCGGCGAAGGCGGCGGCCGGATGACAGGCAAAGATGTCGGCGAGGACATTGCCGCCGAATCAATCGCCATGGCCCTCGCGGACTCTCGGCCTTCATGGATCACGCTCCCTTCGAGAGACGATGAGCTGCCAACCGACTTGCGGCTCGCACTCGACGACTTCGACGCCGGGAAGCGCGCGGCGGCCAAAGCTGCCGGTGCCTGGCTACAGACCCAGGCGGTCGCCGCCCATCAGACCTCGCGCACTCGTTTGCTCATCGCCGGCCGTCGTGTCGCGGGCTTCTACTCGCTCGCGTCGGCTCAGGTCGAACTCAGTCAACGCGATCGTCGGCGCGTCAGCGTCGCCCCTGTGCGAGCACCCGCAGCTCTCATCACTTGGATCGCCAAGGACAAGCGAGCCGGGATCGATGGCAAGCTGCTGCTGCTCCACGCAGCCGCCACTGCCCGCCGCGCGGCCGAGTTGCAGGCCACGTCAGTGCTCGTCGTCGACCCCTTCGATGAGGAGACGGCGGCGATGTGGCGTGAGCGCTACGGCTTTCGAGCGTCGGTCGAAACCAGGAAGCCCAAGCGGCTCTGGTTGCCGCTGGAGCCAGTGGGCTAGCGGTTACGTCCCTGCTGCTCAAGCTCGACGAGGTAGGCGTCGGCCTCTGTGAGAAACAACTTCACGCGCGGGTCCCGTCTAGCTGCCTCAAACTCCGCCGTGTCTATCACCGCGACGATCTCCTCGGGCAGCTCATCCCGCTGGCTCGTCGTGTGGGTGTCAAGTGTTGAAGCCATCATTAGTCTTATCGGCATCAGGTCGCAAGGTGTCTACGTCGTAGACGATAGCTGTTACACCTGTCCCAATCAACTTGGCGCCATGGCACATCGGGTTGGCCCAGGTACGACACCCTCGAAATGGGCTCATCATCCAAACGTAGTCGCCGGAGCGCTCGCTTCCAGCCGTGCCCCGCTCGGGCTGCCCTGCAGGAACGCCTGAAACGGCAGCGACGCGCCCGCGCCGACTTCCGGCAGCACCGCCCTGCCGGCCGCGACCACCTGCCCGGCACGCCGCGCGAGCACGTACACGACGAGGTTCTGCTGGGTCACGCTCGACCCGTTTCGCACCGTGCCCGCCGCGCCCGTCGTGCCGCCTTCTTCGCTTGTGTGCACTCCGTGGACTTCGATCCGCGGCAGGGCTCCATTCACGCTCGGTGCTTCGCCCACGACCGCGCTCACGCTCACAGGCGCGCCCGACGTGAGGATCTGATCGTCGATCCACGTCCCCTGGCCGTGCCCCGCCAGCGAGCCCAGCGAGGTCAGCGCCGGTGCCAGGCCGGCGGTGTTGTTCTGGAAGAGAATCGCCCCGTGTGCGTCCTTGACTGTGATCGCGATCGGCGCCGCGCGCAGCGCATGGGAGGAGATGTTGTACAGAACGATCACCGCCGCGTTGCCTTCGTGGCCGTGCACGATCGTCGCGCTCAGTACGCGCACGTCGCTGCTCGGTTTGGTGATCGTCAGGCCTTTTTCGGCCAGGCGCGTGTGGTGGGCGGCCTTTTCGAGCTTGGCGCTTTTTTCGGCCGTCGTCTCGCAGGCGCTCAGCGAGATCGCGAGCACGGTCGCCGTCAACGCCAGTACGAGCGCCCTCACGAGCGGTCTCACCTGCCCTTCTCGCCGGCGCACGGCTAGCGGACGCGGTGCGCGGGGGAGTGGGGCAGAGGGCTCAACCGAACACCCCACCGACGTAGTCCCGCGTGCGCTGTTGACGCGGCGCGCCGAAGATCTGCGCGCTCGTGCCGTACTCCACCAACTCGCCGAGGTGCATGAACGCGACGTGGTCGGCGACGCGCATCGCCTGCTGCAGGTTGTGCGTCACGATCACGATCGCCACCTCCTCGCGCAGCTCGACGATCAGCTGCTCGATCGTCGCCGTCGAGATTGGGTCCAGCGCCGAGCACGGCTCGTCCAGCAGCAGCACCTCCGGCTGGACCGCCAGCCCGCGCGCGATGCACAGTCGCTGCTGCTGCCCGCCGGACAGGCGCAGCGCCGGATGGTCGAGGTCGGCCCCGACCTCGTCGTACAGCCCCGCACGCCGCAGGGCCGCGACCACCTCCGGCTCCAGCTCGCGGCGGGAGCGTCGCCTGCGGCGCTGTCCGGGGGCGTGGTCCTCGCGCAGCGCGTACGCGACGTTCTCGTAGATGCTCATCGGGAACGGGTTCGGCTGCTGAAAGACCATCGAGATGCGCCGGCGCAGCGAATTCACCTCCATTGTCTCGATCTCCTCGCCGTCCAGCGCGATCCGCCCGGCCCGCGTGGCGCCGTCGGTGATCTCTGTCAGGCGGTTCAGCGAGCGCAGCAGCGTGGTCTTGCCCGAGCCCGACGCACCGATCAGCGCCAGCACCTCGCCCTGGCGCACAGGCAGGCTGACGTCGCGCACGACCCATCTGTCGCCGTAGGCGAGCCACACCCCTTCGATCGACATGCGTTCGATCGTCGCACTCGCCGGCGGGCGTGTTGCGGTGGCCGCGCCCGCGCTGCGCCCGTTGGGCGCGATCGCCGCAGTCCCGGCGCTCGGTGGTGCAGGCGCGAGTGCGCTCGGCTCGATCACCGTGGGCTCGGCGAGGCCGGTGATCCGGCGCGCGCGGGGGGGCTCGGCGGGACGGCTCATGCGGTGTCCTTGCTCCCCGTGCTTGTCCAGAACGGCAGCCAGGACCAGGCCATCATCCGCTCGAACATGCCGCGACGCTCGTGTGTTATGCGCGTCACGAGCGCGTTCAGCGCGATCACCATCAGCAACAGCACGAACGCCGCCGCATACGCCTTTTCTGCCTGGTTGCCTTCGCCGGCGGGGGAGAAGTATTTGACATAGCTCGTCAGCGTGCCCCCGGTGCCGCGCAGCGTCGAGAGCCCCGGCGCTCCGCCCGCGCCTTCCAGGTGCAGCGTCGCGCCGAGCAGGATCACGACGATCGCCGTGTCGCCGATGATGCGCCCGAGCCCGAGCGTGACCCCGCCGGCGATGTTGCGCCGGATCGAGGGCAACAGCACCTTGCGGATCGTCGTGATCCTCGCCTTGCCCAGTGCGTATGAGGCCTCGCGCATGTGACCCGGCACCTGCGCGAGCCCCTCGCGCGTGGCGCCCACGATCAGCGGCAGCGCCAGCAGCGACATCATCGCCCCAGCCGTCAGGAACGAGCGCCCGAACACCGACCCTCCGGCCGAGGTCTGCGACAGGAACGCCAGGAACCGCCGCGAGAACATCAGCAGGCCGAAGATCGCCAGCACCACGCTCGGCGCTCCCGCGATCATCTCGATGCCCGATTCGACTGCCCGCGCCAGCGCCGCCGGGCGCCCATACTCACCCAGCCATACCGCGACCGCCACCCCCAGCGGCGCCGCGATCAGGATGCCGAGCGCACCCAGCAGCAGCGTGCCGATGATCGGGTCCAGGAACCCCCCCGAGGTGGCCTGCGTCGTACCCACGCCCGGCGAGGAGAACAGCAGGCCCGGACGCACGTAGGTGATGCCCTTCACCAGCAAGAACACCACGATCGCCCCCGTCGTCACGCACAGCCCGATTCCCACCGCCCAGCACAGCAGGTAGGCGGCGCGGTCGATCAGCGGCCAGCTCCCGACCGAGTCGCGCGGGCGACCGCGTCGCAGCGCATCGGCGGGAGGCGTCGCGAGGAGTTCAGGGTAAGGGGAAGCACTCATGTCAGACGATCCCGTGAATCTTCACTGCGCCGACATGGGCACGCAGGACAAGCTGGGCAAGACCGCAGGGAGCGTGGTGTGCTGTGCACAGGTGCTGGCCGATCGCCGATCCAGCGCAGTCATGCGTGTTCATGTCCGTATCCCGTACTTCTTCATCGGTTGCTTTACCGCCCAGGCGGCCAGCGAGAGGAACGCGCAGGAGACGAGCAGCACTGCTGCCATCGCGTACAGCGTCTGTTCGAGCGGCACCACCGAGATGCCGTCGATGTAGGCGATGATCGTCGCCGCCAGTGGGCGCACGGGCTCGAACAGGAACGTCACCCCGTCCAGCGGGTTGACCGCATACGCGCGCGAGCCGGCGACCATCGAGAGCATGATCGCCTCGCCCAGCGCTCGTCCGGTAGCCAGCACCGTGGCGGCGAGGATCGCCGGGCGCACCGTGCGCAGCGACACGCGCCACATCGTACGCCAGCGGTTTACGCCCAGCGCGGCCGAGCCCTCCGTCCACGAGAGTGGCACCGTCTCCAGCGCCGCCACGATGATCGCCACCATGATCGGCACGATCATCAGCGCGAGGATCAGCACCGCCGTCGTCAGGTTGCTGCCGGTCAGCTGCACGACGTACTGCACCGAGTGCTTGCGCTGCTGGGAGATGTAACCCTGAATCCAGGGCGCGATCACCAGGATGCCGATCAGCCCGTAGATCACCGACGGGACGGCCGCCAGCAGCTGGATGATCGGATCGAGCGTGCGGCGCATGGCGGTGGGCGCCAGCTCGACGACGAACACGGCCGCCAGCACCGCCACGACGAGCGCCACGATCACCGCCAGCCCGGTCGTCACGATCGTGTCCCAGATCAGCGGCCAGGCGCGGATGTAGTAGTCGTAGTGCGCCGGATCCGTCGGTCCGGTGATGATCGCTTTGAGCTGCTGGTCGACGTCACCGCCCGGGAAGAACCACTTGATCCCGTTGTGCGCGAACGATGGCCACGCCTTCAGGAACACCGTCACCAGCATCAACCCGATCAGCGCCAGCACGCCCACCGACACCGCGCCGAGCGTCAGCTCGGCGCGTCTGTCCCGTGAGCCTCCGGACGGCCGCCTACCCATTGTCGTTCAGGATCTGTCCCAACGGGAACGCAGACGCGCGGACTGGAGGCTAGTGTCCTGAGTCATAAATTCGGTCAGTGTCAGCCGGATGGATGGGCGTGATCTGACGGTCGACGGTGTCGGTGAGTGTGCTGGTGGCACATGGCCGACGCCGGTGGGCGTCAGGCGCGTTCAGACGCCGGGAAACACCAGCGAATTTATGACTCATGGCACTAGGCGCCTAGTGGATCGTGATCCACTGCGAGCCGATGATCTTCTTGGTGGTCTTGTTGCCGCTCGTGATCCAGGCGATGAACTTGGACGCTGCGCCCTTCGGCACGCCCTTGGTCACCATCCAGAAGTTACGCACGCCCTGGTACTGCCCGGACTTGGCGTTCTGCAGCGTGCAGGGGATGCCCTGGTAACCGACGGTGTTGACGCCCGCGGTGAACGCGAACGACACGAACCCGATCGCGTTAGGGTCGTTTTTGACCTTGTTCTGCACCAGGCCGTTGCTTTCCTCAGCGGCTGCACTGGGGGAGATCTTCAGGTTCGGGCCGAGGAAGATGTTCTGAAACGCGTCCTGGGTACCGGATGAGGCGATGCGGTCGACGAGGTCGATCGAGCCGGAGATCTTTGCTCCCGGAACTTCGCTCCAGTCGCGCACGTTGCCGGTGAAGATCGACTGGACCGCCTGCTGGTTGAGGTTCGACATGGGGTTTTTCGGGTTCGTGATCATGCACACGCCGTCGCGCGCGATCTTCGTGAACACGAGCCCGTGCGGGTCCGAGCCGACGATCGGGTCGCGCGAGACGTCGCCGATGTCGACTTTGCCGGCGTTCACTTCGTTGACGCCTGCGTCGGAGGTGCCCTGATTGACCTTCGGCGTCGGCTGGTGCGTCGCCTTGTGGTAGGCGGCGGCGAGCTGGATCATCAGCGGGTAGATCGACGTGGAGCCGCTCAGCAGCAGGGCTCTGGCGCCGGCTGTGGCTGGGGCGGCCACCACGAGTACGGCGGCGATCAGCAGGACGGTCACGGTACGGGTGGGTCGTCGCACGGACTAGCTCCTTGTTGGGCGGGTTTCGGCAGAATCGCTGAGATCTCAGATCTCCGCCGAGGATCGCTCCCCGGAGGCGCCTGCCAGTGTCGAGCCCTTCGCCGGGGCAAACGTAAAGAAAATGTGTTCGTAAAGAAAATGTGTTCGCCCGAAGAAGAGTCGATGAGCGAACACGCTCGCGACCGGAATACTGCGCTTCGGGCAAAAAGTTCTCAAGTCGTTAACAGGTTGCCCTCCTCCGCCTATCAATCTGCCGGGGTGACTCGTCTGCATCGTGCATGCCGCGTCCAGGACCTTGGGCGCGTGCGTGTCGGTGCCCGAACAGCCATCCTGGTGATGCTCGCTCCGCTGCTCGCGGCGCTGGCGTATGTCCCTGCGGCGCAAGCCGTGATCTCCCCGGTCGCAGCGATCGACGGCCCCAGCGCAGAAATCGTCGAACTCGGCGGCGTCGCCATGGCGGCCGACGGCAGCGGCGGGATCGTCTATCGCAAGCGCGTCGAAGGTCGCCCTCATATCTTTGCGGCGCTGTACTCCAGCGGTCGCTGGGGTCCGCCCCAGCGCGTCGATGCCGGCCAGCCGTTCGAATCGTCGTTCCCGGCGATCGCCGCCGGCGAAGGCGGGCGTCTGGTCGTGGTCTGGGCCAACCACTACTCCTCCACCACCGACGGCCTCTTCTCCGCGGCGCTCGAGCCCGGCTCGACCGGCTTTCAGGCGCCGGTGCCCGTGGATCTGAACATCGGCGAGGCGGTCGGCACGTATCCGTCGGTGGCGATGAACCTCGCCGGCCAGGCGCTGATCGCATATCGCGTGATCACCGCCGTCAGCGGCCCGTCCACGCCGGAAATCCCGCCCGGCTATGTCAAGGCGGAAATCCGCATGGCTCGCTTCGACGGTGAGTTCTGGTCCTCGTTCGGGCTGCCGCTGAACCGCAACCTCGCCCAGCCGATGCTCGCGCCCACCGCCGCGAACTCGCCGAAGGTGGCGATCGACCTCACCGGTCAGGGGATCGTCGCGTGGCAGGAGCCCGACGACTCGTTCGTCAACCGCATCTACGCGCGGCGCATCTTCGGGACGGTGCCCGGCAATATCCTGCAGGTCAGCCCGTCCGCCTACGCAGGCCATCCGCTCAGCGGGGCGGCGGACGAGCTCGCGCTCGACGTGAGCGGCTTCGGCGAGGGCGCCGTCGCCTACCGCCAGCAGCCTGCCCCCGGCTCGGGGTTCACGCGCCCACGGGTGTTCGTCAACGAGATCCCCTCCTCGTTCGACCCTCACGGCTCCGCCTTTGCCGGCGCGCGTCTCGTCGACGGCGGCGGCGCCGAAGGACCCGCCGGACCGCTCGGTCCGCTGAGTATGGCCGTCGACGGCGAGGGCGACTTCGACGCCGGCTTCGGCTCGGGCGTCGCGAGCTTGGACGCGCGCGGGACCGAAACGGGCGTCTCGGCGCCGGTGCGCCTGGACGAAGGCGCCAGCGACGTCCCCGGCGACCCCGTCCTGACTCGTGCCGACAACGGCGCGCTCGCCGCCGCCTGGAAGGTGGACGAGCACGGCGCCGGCGCAGTCGCGGTGCTCGAGCGCCGCGCGGACGGGACCCCCAACCGTCAGCTCGTCTCCGCCTCCGGCGGCGGCGCCGTGCACCAGCTCGATCTCGGCGGCTCCCACCACGGCGACGCCCTGATCGGCTTCCTGCAGGGCGATGGCGCGAACACGAAGATCGGGGCGGTGGTCGTGCGCGCGCCTCCCGGTGAGTTCGTGCTCGACGTCCCATCCTCGTGGGTCCATGCCGCGCGCGTGCCCCTGCAATGGGAAACCCCGCTGGCGGGCGCCGGCAGACTCACCTACAGCGTGCTTGTCGACGACCGCGAAGTCGCCGAAGGCATCACCACCACCGAAACCACCCTCACGCGCGGGGAGATCCCGAGCGGCGTGCACACGATCCAGGTCGAGGCGACCGACTCGCTCGGCCAGGTCGTCGACTCGGTGCCCTCCACGCTCAAGGTCGACCGTACGCCTCCGCGTGTAACTGTGCGCGTGCGCCGTGCGATCGTCACTGTCCGCGTCGGTGACGGGCCTCGTGGTCAGAGCTCGGGAGTCGCCGCCGGCTCGGTGCATGTGAGCTTTGGCGACGGCCGCTCCGCGCACGGGCGCGCGATGCTGCGGCATCGCTTCAAGGCAGGTGGCTCTTACACGATCACGGTCACCGCGGCCGACCGTGCCGGCAACCGGGTCAGCGCCCACAGGCGAGTGACCGTCACATGAGCTGGACCGGACCCGGCCGCCGTGGGCGCTCCGGGCGCCGGCGAAAGCGCTCGGTCTCGACCAGCCCGCTGAATGACCGGCGACACATGCACATCTTCGGGGGCGACGCCGAATTGTCACCCCCCAATATCCCGCTCCTGCCTGCCCTGGGCGTGCTGACCATTTTCTGTGCGCTCGTGCTCGCATCCCCAGCCCGCGCGATCTACGGGCCGGCCGCGGGTGGGCTCGGCGCGGACATCGTCTCGGTCGACAACGCCTCTGACGAACAGGCCGACGCGGCGACGACCGACGTCTCGATCTCCGCCGACGGACGCTACGTCGTGTTCCAGACGCGCGCCACCAATTTCTTTGAAGACGATGGTGAATCCGCGGGCGAACGTCAGGCGGCCGAACCGCCAGGGACGCTGCGCGAAGGCGGCATCTTCCGGTATGACCGCGCCACCGGGCAGCTGCAGCTCGTGGCCAGCGGCAACCTGGTCGTCAGCGAAGGGCCCGAAGCCGGCAAGGTGCTCGCGCGCGGGGCCGTGAACCCGTCGGTCAGCGCCGAAGGCAGCTATGTCGCGTTTGCGAGCGCACAACGACTCGTCCCGCAGGACACCAACGACAACATCGACGTCTACAGGCGCGACATGGACAGGCCACCGGGCGAAGCCGGCGCGTACGCGCTCGTCTCAGCCCAGAACGGCAGTGAAGATCCCCCCGTCTATGACGACTCCGCGATCACTCCGATCCCGGGCGGAGATCCCGGGACGCAGTTGTGGCCGAACACCGCGATCAGCGCAAGCGGACGCTACGTCTTGTTTCGCTCCGCCGAAGTCCCGTCGAGCCTGCCCGAAGGCTCGACGGCCAGCACGCCAGCCGGCCAGCTGTACGTGCGCGACCTGCTTGAAAAAACGACAACGCTCGTGACCCGCAAGAAAAAAGGCGAACCCGAAGCAGGCGCGCCGGCGGGAGGGGCCGAAGGCCCGGCAACGTTGAGCGCCGACGGGTCGACCGTCGCCTGGGTTGGCAGGAACGCGCCGGAACAGACCGTGTTCCTGGCAGGCGAGGATCTTGACGAAACGCTTCCCTACTATCTCTGGCGACGCTGGCAGGAACCGGGTGCGACCACTCGTCGCGTCACCGGCGTCGCCGACCCCGAAGATCCCGCATGTCCGCCGGGGAGCAGCATCAAAAACGAAGCCACCGCCACCGGCCCCTGCTACGGGCCGCTCACACTGCCCGAGTCCACATCCCCGGGCATCTCCTCGCAGGCGCTCGGTCTCAGCGCCGACGGCTACACGGTTGCGTTTCTTGCCGGCAGCGCGCTTCGCCCGAACTTCCTCAAGCCCGACGCCCTCGACGCGTTCCTTACGAGCATGCGTCCCGGCGTGACGCGCAAGGCCGGCACGCGCGAGCTGACGCTCGCGGTCAACGGCGCCCAGGGCGACGGCAACGCATCGGTCACCTCCCTGGCGATGTCCCCGGACGGCTCACACATCGCCTTCGTCTCGCAGCGCAACGCCTTCGTGCTGTCCGAACCCGCGCCGACCGGGAGCTTCAGCACGACCGGCCAGCAGACCGAACTGTATGTGATCGACCTGTCCACGAACACACTCGAACGCGCTGTCATGGGGCTTGAAGGCGCCGAACCGAATGGCTCGACCGCCAACAACCCCACGCTCTCCGAAGACGGATCTACGCTCGCATTCGTATCCTCGGCGTCCAATCTCATCTTCGGCGATGCAAACGGCTCCGGCGACGCCTTTGCCGCGACGTTGCAGGTTCCCGGCGGCACGGCGCCCCCGCCGGCCGGCGTCAACGCGGGCTCGGGGGGCTTCTCGCTGAATGCGATCTCCTCCCCCGAACTCGGCGTCTCGGTCAAGCGCGCCAAGGACGGTGGCGTCACCTTGCTCGTGGAGACCCCCGGCCCCGGCAAGCTGACAGCCAAGGCCCGCGGCTCGATTCCCAGGGGCGCCGCTGCAAACGCTCCGAAGGGCGCCGCGCGTGGGCGCAAGGCCGCTCGCGTGTCGAAGGCCAAGCCCAGGTCGAAAAAGAAAAAGACCTCTCGATCCGTTCTGCTCGCGTCCGCCAGTGCCACCGCACGCTCGGAGGGCACCACCACGCTCACGCTCCATCTCTCCTCCAGGTACGCGGCCGACCTTCGCCGCGCCGGCAAGCTCAAAGCCAATATCACGATCGCCTTCACGCCGACGACTCCCTCTGAATCGGCGCTCTCCGACGAAGTCTCCGCGACGTTCGTCACTACCTCGCCGGTGAAGTCCTCCGGGAAAGGCAAGGGCAAGACGAAGAAAAAGTAAAACGCCGCATTTCAGCGACCCGATTGAGGTAGAGCACTCTTGTTATCGACTTGTTACCAAACTGAGACCAAGTTGTAACTTGGGTCCGCACCGTTACTGGCTTGTATATCTTCTGTGAACGGACTTGCGCTAGGGCGATGGCGCTGTGACACTCGCGTCGTTCCCGACCTCTGCTCGTGAAAGGACTCATCCTGCTTATGCGCTCAAGCGTACTTATGACCGCGGAAAACGGCCGTCCAGGAGCCGTTCGCCTGCGTGTCGCAGCGGCCGCCTTGGCGGCCATCGGCCTGCTTGCAATCGTCGCGGGTTCGCCGTCCGCCGCCTCGGCGGCGTTCGACGCGTCCGCACCATCCTGTCTTCCCCCGACGAACGGCAACAGCAGCGCCGTCTCGGTCCAAGGAGAGGGTTCCTCGCTGCAGGCCAACGCCCAGAACCTCTGGAAAGGGATCTTAAAACAGAAGCCCACGGCTGTGGGTCTGGTGCTCCGTCGGTCACCTTTGAATCGAAGAGCAGCGGTTGCGGGCTCGACGCGGTCGGCGCGGGGGGGAAGTGTCCAGTTGCACCTTTAAAACCGGAGGGTCAGAACCCGGCAGCAAGCCTGGCTACCGGGATGTCAAAGACCGCTTCGGCGCCTCGGACTTCGCTCCCAGTCCCGAAGAAGAGCAGAACATCGACGCCGGCCCGAACGGAGCGGGTAATGCAGGATCGGGCAAAGTCCATGTCGTTCCTGTGGCCGAGGCTGCGATCGCGATCGTCGTGCACTTCCCCCAAGGGTGCACACTGAAGGAACCGGGTACGATCCCGGCAGCCTCTGGTGCAGGCAGCTCTAACAACGATGCAAGCACTGGTGGCCCAAACGATCCTGTTGGCGCATCCACGGGCGACATGCTCGCCAACCAGACGCTTCGTGTTCACATCCCAGCGAAAGCGCTGGAGGAAATCTGGGAGCACAAGATCACCGAGTGGGGAAAGATCCCCACTCCTACCGGCGGCAAGCTTCTGGAAGAAGAGATGGAAGGCGCGCCGAGTGGAGCGCAGAAAGGAAGCTTCACCTGTGCCAACTTCCCGATTTATCGCATCGTTCGCAAAGATGTCTCAGGTACAACGTTCAACTTCAAGGCATACCTGAGCATCCTGCCATCATTTGCTGGTGGTCGGGCTCTGTGGGCCGAATCTGAAGTAGGCAAAAAGAACGTGGCGTGGCCGCTTGCCGGCGCGTCAGGTACAGGCACTCCTGTTGCGGCCAACGAAACGACCAATATCTGTGAAGACGCGGCCAATCACATCTGCAGCGCTGCCGTTGGAAGCGGTGGCGGCCTCGCAAAAGCCGTCCTCGCCACAGAAGGCTCGATCGGCTACCTGGACCTCGCGACGGCTCGCAAGGAAGGCTTCAACAAGGAAGAAGGAAAAGAAGACACCAACTACTGGCTGCCGCTGGAGGCAGTGAACCCGACCACCACTCCCGGCACGGTCGACACCGGTGTCTTCATCGAGCCCACGGCCGACCCCGGCGCTCACTTCACCAAACTCGAAGGACACAAAAAGGGCGCCAACTGCGAAGGTGCGGATGTTCGCGGTGTCCCCGCGGCCGGTGAAAGCCCGAACGGAGATCCGACGTTCGGTGACTGGTCGAAAGCCATCGCAACCGGCGGCACGCCGAAAGCGATTGAAAAACCGACAACGGTGATCACGGCCTACCCGGTGTGTGCGATCACGTATGACCTAGCGTTCGACGACGACGCTGCGGCATACAGCACCGAAGGGGAAGAAGAGGTCAAGGCCAGGGCGATCAAGGACTACCTGTCGGTGGCAGTGTCCCAGTACGCGCAGGATCAGCTGCCGGTGGAAGCCGACTACGCGGTCCTGGATCCGACACTGCTGGCGGACGCCCAGACGGGCGTCGCGGCGATCGACTGGAACAAGGCGGCCGGCGCCAGTGGCGGCGGCGGTGGCGGCACGGTGACGCCACCTCCCACCAACTCCGGTGGCGGGGGTTCGAGCACGATCACGCCCACCGTCGTGACCCCTCCCAGCAACGTGTTCTCGATCGCCAGCGCAAAGGTCAAGGGCAAGAGCATCGTGCTCTCGCTCGTGCTGCCGGACGCCGGGAAAGTGCAGGTCAAGGCGACCGGTGGCGGTGTGACGGTGTCCAGCGTGACGGCGAGCGCAAACGGCGGGCAGGGGACGGTGACGTTGCCGATCTCCAGTGCCGCGCTGAAGAAGCTCGCCAAGGCGAAGGGCAAGAAGCTCTCGGTCAAGATCGCGGTCACGTTCACGCCCAACGGTGGGACGGCGGCGAGCCAGACCAAGACGCTGACGGTCACGCAGGCCGCGGTAGCAGCCAAAAAGAAGAAGACCAAAAAGAAGAAAGGCAAGTAGGGCCAGCTGGCCAGCATCCGGCACTCCCTCAGTACACGGCCCCGGCGCCCGGCACCGCAGTTTGGGCGCCGGGCGCCGTCCGTGCTCTGAGCGGGGCATCCGCCGGGGGCGACAGCAGACCCGCTTTACAACACCATGACCGACGACACCCAACCCGAGGGCATCGAGCCCGACGATTCCCAGTCTCAGCCGGCGAACGGTCGCGCTCCCGAGCACGCCATACCCGCCGGCCCGCGCCCGCAGGTGCGCTCGGGCCTTGCGCACAAACGCAACCCGGCGCTTGCGACCGCCGGCGACATCGCCGTCGGCGTGCGCCGGTTCGTCTTCCGCGACAAGCTCGCGCTGTTCCTGGCGCTGGCATCGGCCGCGTTGGCGATCACCTTCTTCGTGCTGCTCGGGTCGATCGGACCCTCCAGCCACGGCACCGAACTGCCGATCAGCCGCGTCGTCTCGCTCGCCGAGCACCGGCAGATCACGACCGCGACGCTGCTCGACCACGACGATCGCGTCGAGATTGCGCTCAAGAGCCCCACCGCGGGGCATGCGGCTGTCGGGACGTCGTCCACGGCGGGAACCAACTCGACCTCTCGCAACGCGCCGCTGGCCACCCCGGCGCAGCTTGAATACTGGGCTGCGTATCCGGCTTCGGGGGCCCAGACGCAGGCGCTGCTGCAGACTCTTGCCCACGCGGGCGTGGTCGTCACCGTCGATCAGCAGTCGGGCAAGGCGCCGCGCGCGATCCTCGTGCAGTTCCTGCTGCCGATCCTGCTGCTGGTGTGCCTGTTCGCGCTGTTCATGCGCATCGGCGCCGATGGCGGCGCCGGCGGGATCGCGGCGTTCTCGGAGTTCACCGGCAAAGGACGGCGCAAGGGCAAGGGCAAAACCGAAGCGATCACGTTCGCCGACGTCGCCGGCGCCGGCGAGGCGGTGGCCGAGCTGCGCGAGATTCGCGACTATCTGGCTGACCCCTCGCGCTACCTGGACGTGGGTGCGGCCGCGCCCAAGGGAGTGCTGCTGGTAGGGCCGCCGGGCACCGGCAAGACACTGCTCGCCAAGGCCGTCGCGGGCGAGGCCGATGCGTCGTTCTTCTCGCTGTCGGGGTCGGACTTCGTCGAGTCGCTGGTCGGCGTCGGCGCCGCACGCGTGCGCGACCTGTTCGCCAAGGCCCGCAAGACGGCGCCTGCGATCATCTTCATCGACGAGTTCGACGCCGCCGGGCGCAAGCGCGGCGCCGGCATCGGGCAGGGCAACGACGAGCGCGAGCAGACGCTCAACGCGCTGCTGGTCGAGATGGACGGCTTCTCCGGCGACGGCGGCCTGGTCGTGATGGGGGCCACCAACCGTCCCGACATCCTCGACCCCGCGCTGCTGCGCCCCGGTCGTTTCGACCGCCAGGTCACGATCGACGTCCCCGACGTGCACGGGCGCATGGAGATCCTGCGCCTGCACGGCTCAAAGCGCCCGCTCGGCCCCGATGTCTCGCTGGAAGAGATCGCCCACCAGACGCCCGGCTTCAGCGGCGCCGAGCTGGCCAACGTGATCAACGAGGCCGCCCTGCTGAGCGTGCGCGACTCAAACCACGAGATCGACCAGGCGACGCTCGAGGAGTCGATTGACCGGGTCGTGGCGGGCCCTGCCAAAAAGCACATCCTCACGCGCGAGGAGCGCTGGCTGATCTCCATCCACGAGGCCTCGCACGCGGTCGTCACCGATGCGCTCGGCCATACGAGCTCCACCCGCAAGCTCTCGATCGTCGCCCGCGGGCGCACGCTGGGAACGGCCGCGCACATGCTCACCGACCGCGATCAGGTGATCCAGACCGAACCCGACCTGCAACGGCAGCTGATCGTGATCGTCGCCGGCACCGCGGGCGAGCGGATCGCGTTCGGCAATCTCTCCACCGGCGTGAGCGACGACCTGCACGCCGCGACTTCCCTCGCTCGCAGCATGGTGACTTCCTTCGGCATGTCATCCGCGCTGGGGCCGGTCACGATCGGCGAGAAGGGCGGCGAGGTGTTCCTCGGCGCCTCACTGCAGGATCTCGGCTCGGTCGGGCCCTCCACGCTCGATCTGATCGATCGCGAGGTCGAGCGCCTCGTCGGCGACGCCGAAGCTCGGGCCGCGATCATCCTCGACCGCCACTGGAGCGCCGTCGAGGAGACCGCCAACGCGCTGCTCGAGCAGGAGACGCTGTCCGGCGTCGCGCTGGAGGCGGTCCTCTCGACCGTGCAGGAGATAACGCTGGAAGAGCTGCGCGACGTGCGCCGTCCCGCGCCCGAGCGAGACCCGGGGCGCAGACCTTGACCGTGCGCCGGCGACGGCGCGGTCGCGCCGGGGGGCCGGCCGGAGGAAGGGGTTCGCGGCTCGGACTTGCGGCGACGATGGTCTTGAGCGCGCTGGCGGTCGGCCTGCCGGCGCCCGGCTCGGCCCGGGCACAAGCGAGCTGGCGGCTGGAACAGCCCCCCCCGCCCGCCGGCGCCGCCTTCAGGGTTCCCCTCGGCCGGCCCGACGACATGGAGTTCTACGCGCCCAACGAGGGACTGCTCAGCGTTGAGGGCAACGCCACCATTCCCGCCGGCCTGTTCTTCTGGAACGGGCGCAACTGGCATCAGCTTGCGACCGTGTGCGGCGGCTCGGGCGAAGCCTCGCGGATTGCCTGGGCCGGCCCGGACGAGTTCTGGACGATCACCGAACCGAGCGAGCCGCGCTCGGGCTCGGGCCTGGGGCTGTGCCACTTCAAGGACGGCGTCGTCGTGGGCTCCTACTCGACGGCCTTTCAATCGCCTGACCCCTTTCGTCCGATGGACGCCGCCGCCTGCGACGGGCCGGACGACTGCTGGTTTGCGGGGATCGGCAGCAGCGATCCCTCCGCGCAGCGCATCGGCGCGTTTCATCTGCACTGGGACGGGACGAACCTGATCAGCTCCTACCAGCCCCAGGGCCGCGGCGTCAGCGGGCTGGCGTTCTTCGACGGGACCTTCTACGAGAGCACGTTCGTCGGCGCTCAGCCCGGGGATACGACCGATCCGGTGACGCTGGCCACACCCGAGCCGGCCGGCCCGAGCCTGGTTCACAAGCTCGTCGCAGGGACGTTCACCGACACGGGCTTTCTGCCGTTCCCCTACCAGGGCGTGCCCGCCGAAGGCGCCGAGCTGCTGTCGGCCAAGTCCGACGGTGGCGAACTGTGGTTCTCGGGCGGAGGCGCCGCTTCCGGCCCGGCGGCAGCCACCGCGCCCGGGGGGGTGGTCGCCAGCCCGCCCGTGCTCGTGCACTTCATCGAACCCTTCTATCAGCAGGTCCCGATCGAAACATCGCTGTTCGGCTCTGAAGATCGTTTTACAGACGTCGCCCCCGTGCCCGGCAGCGACGCCGCCTGGGTCGCCGACCAGCCCTACTCACAGCGCGGCAGCTCCACCGCCAAGGCCAAGGTCGCGCTGATCGACTCCAGCGGAGCCGCCACGCTCGACACCCTGCCGGCCGGCGGCGCCGGGCGCGGCAGCGCTCAGCTGATAGCCGCCACCGGACCCGAAGAAGCCTGGCTTGCGACCTCGGCCGGATGGCTGTTTCACTACACCAACGGGACCGTGCTGCCCGAAGACGCCGACCCCAGTTGGGCCGGCACGATCACCCAGCGCCCGAACGAGTCGGTCGCCCAGTTCGTCTCCGATACGCCCCCGCCCGACGACTCGCAGCTGTTCGCGCCGCCGCCGGTCGCCGTCGAACAGGCGGCGAGCGCCGAAGGGCCGGTACCCGAGATCATCCCCGCGCTGCTGAAGGACATCCGGGTCTCCCGCCGCGGGCTGACGGTCACTGTCAGCTTCGATCTGACCCGCCTGGCCGACGTCCAGCTCGTGGCCAAGCGCCACGGCAGGGCGATCGCCAGGACCGCACAGCTGCGTCTGAAGGTGGGACGGCACTCGCTGAGGCTGAGCTTCAGCGCCAAGCGCTGGCCGACCGGGCTGAGCTTCAAGACGCGCGAGCTGACCAAGCCCAAGCCCAAGCCCGTGCCCGCGACCGGCTGTGAAAACACTCCCGGCTCCTCCTCGGGTGGCGGCGGTGGCGGCACGGGGCCAAACGCGGTCGCCACCGCATGCGAAGCGGGCGCCTCCAGCGGCTCCGGCTCGTCGGGCACGGGGCCAAACGCGGTTGCCACGAGCTTGCGCCGATGAGCTCCAGGAGCACATTCAACCGCCGTATCGGACCCGTCGCGGGGATCGCGCTGTTCGCGCTGCTCGGCGCTTACTGCGTGCACCTGGCCGGCTCGCGGGCTCGCGCGGACACGGGAGGAAGCGACCCGCAGGCACAGCCCGTGCTCGGAACCGCCGATGCCAGCACGGTCCTGATGGGCGCGGCGATCGCCGGCGCGCCCGGCGAAGCGTGGGCCTATGAGGTACTGCCGCTCGACGTGCCACCGTCCCAGGACGCCTCCGGGCGCGCGCAGTTTGCGACCCCGGCGAGCGGCGGCTCGCCCGCGGGGCAGCTCGTGTTCGAGCGCGCCACCGACGCGGACCCGGATTGGGCGATCCAGGAAACGCCGCTGAGCGAAGCGGGACAGCCCTATCGCGGGATGCAGCCCGACCGGCCCTCCGCGCGCATAACCGCGCACGGCGGCGGTCTGCTCGTCGGCCAGGACGCGGCGCGGCCGTCGGGCAAGCAGGTCGTCGTGCTGGCGCGCGATCCCGGCGGGCGCTTTCAGGTGCTGCCCGAACCGTCCGCGAGCGTCCTGCTGGGCGCCGGTGAAGGCGGCGACCCGAACCCCGAGACCATTGCCGAAGCGAACGGGACCGGCGCCGTCGCCGACACCGCGGTGGAGAGCGGCAGCCACACCGAAGCGTTCTTCGGCGCGCTCGGGCGCGACCGCGACACCGCCGTGATCCGCTGGAACGGGGCGCAGTGGTCGCGCGAGCCGGTGCATCTGCCCGGCGGCTATACGGGCTCGTTCACGATCGTCGCGCTCGCCGGCAGCTCGCCGCAGAGCCTGTGGCTGCTCGGCCGGGCAAGCGCGGAAAGCGGTCTGGGTGTGATGCTGTTCAAGCGCGCCGTCAACGGCGCCGGCGAAGGCCACTGGGAACCGGTCGAGCTGGGCGCCCCGCTGTTCGCGCAGGCCGCCACGCCCGCCCAGAGCGTGTCGAGCGTGGCGCCGTTGGGCAGTCCCGGCCAGCCGCTGAGCGCCAGCGACAAGGGCGTCTGGATCGACGGCAACCTGCAGGCGCCCGGTGGGGGAAGCGACGGGTATGACTTCACCCTCTACTACGACATCGCCCAGGCCAAGGTGACGGCAAGCTGGTGCGACGCCCAGGCCGGGGGTGAAGCGCTGTGCACCCACCCGCTCGGCGCCCGCTTCGGACGCCTGGCCGGCTACCGCAGCTTCGCCTTCGACGGTCCCGGGTTCGGCTCGCGGATCGTCACCAACCCGCTGGCGCCAGGGGGCGATGACTCGACCAACATGGGCTCCTACCTGAGCCTCGAAGGCAGCACGTTCACACGCATGCCCGGCGCCGGCGCCGACAACGCCCCCGGCGGCGCTTTCTACACCCCGACCGACGGCTGGCTGGAAGGCCCTGTGCAGATCACTGCCCAGCCCGTGCCCCAGCGGCTGACGAGCTGGCCCGTGTCCGCGCGCGCGCCGTTCACCGCCGTCGCCCCAGCGCCGGGCACCGCGCCGGGCGACCTCGGCGCGCAGGCGCTGGCCGTCGGCGCCGACGGCGCCGTCGCCCGCTACACCCCCGGGCAGGGCTGGCAGCGCGAGTTTCTGCTCAGCCCGAGCGGCGCGGTCAGCTCGCCGACGCTGCGCGCGGTCGCCTGGCCCGAACCGAACCGCGCCTACGCCGTCGGCGACCTCGGCGCGATGTGGCTGTGGCGGGCGGAAACGGGGCTGTGGGAGAAAGACCCCGCGTCGCCACCCACCGGCTTTCAGGGCAATCTGCGACGGCATCTCCTTCGATCCGAGCAATCCCGCGATCGGCTACGCGGTCGGGCAGGGCGGGGCGCTGCTGAGCTACGACAAGACCTGGACGCAGGAACTCGCTGCCGCCGGGCTTTCAGGAAGCGAACTTCACCTCAATCGCGTTCGCCGGCTCGGAGGCGATGGTGGTCGCCGAGCACGACCTGCTCGTCAACAGTGGCTCGGGCTGGCAGGTGGACCCCGAAGTCCACGCGCTGCTGGCAAGCCTGCCGAGCGGAGCCTCGTCGCAGCTGAACGTCGTCGCCGGGCTGCCGAACGGCGGGGCGGTGCTCGCCGGACGGGACGTCGTGCTCGAGCGCGACAGCGCGGGCGCGCCATGGCACTTCTCCGAACAGCCGATCGTCGGCGAGACCGCGGTCGCGGCGAGCGCCTACCTGGAAGGCGCGACCGTGCGCGCCGTGCTGTCGGTCGTGCCCGACTTCCAGTACCCCCCGCTGCTCGTGCTGCCGCCGGTCGAACCGAACACGCCGCCGCCCCTGATCCCGCCCAACCCGCTGCCCGGCGATGGCTACCTGCTGCGCGAGACGCCCGGCGGCTGGGAGGACGAGGAGCGCGCCGCCTACGCCGGCGACAGCGAGGACAAGCCGGTCAAGGCCGATCCGATCCTGGCGCTCGACCTCGGGACCGAAGGCGCGGGCTGGGCGGTCGGCGGCTGGAGCGGCGAGGCCGACGACGCCGGTCGCGGCACGACCTCCAAGGGCTGCGGCCAGGCGATCCGCGAAAACGTGCAGACGGCCGGCATCTACCGCTACGCGGCGGGGGAGGGATCGCTCAGGGTCCGCCGGACGCGGCCTCCTCACCCGTGCCGATGCAGGCCGGCGTCGCGACGTTCGCCGTGGGCGGTCATGCCGAGTGCGCCGAACCGTGCGCCGGCCTCGCCGACGAGGGGATCGCGCCCGACCGCAACCTCACCGCTGCGCTCGGCACGATCGACGGTCTCGCCGGCGGAGCCGAACGGCCCCCGCATGCTGCTCTATACCGGCGGGCGGGAGACCCCTGGCGAGAGGAGGGGTCCCGAGTCAACGGCCGAGGCCGATCGCTATGCGCAGCTGCTCGCCCAGGGCGGCGGCCTGGCGGTCTTCGGAGCCGTCTCGGCGGGCGACTCCGAAGGCGGGTCCGCGAGCGCGTTCAGCGCCGCGTTCGCGCCGTTTGCCGCGCCGTTCGGGGAAGGCGCTGCGCCGGCGGGCGTGAGCACGGCGAACATCCCCGCCCCGAGCGGGCCCGTGCGTCCCGGGGCGCGCACCCACTACGCGTTTGACAGCACCGGCCCGACGGGAACGGTGCGGGTGATCGTGATCGACAACTCGCGCGGCTCGCTGGCGGCCAGCGACCCCTACCAGAACCCGGCCGAACCGCAGGCGCCGTGGCTGGAGGAGATGCTCGCCGACGCCCGGGCGCGCGGCGATTCCCGCGATCGTGGTGGGCAGCCGCGAGCTGAACCCCAACCTGCCGCCGGTGCTGAACGTCGCCACCGACGCCGGCGAAGAGGCGCAGATCATGGTCCAGGGCGGGGCCTCGGCGTACCTATACGAGCGCCCGGAGGAAAGCCGCGCCAGCCAGATCCCCGCCGGTGGGTCGATGACGATCCCCGAGTTCGGCACCGGCGCGCTTGGCTATCGCTCGGCGATCTCCGACTCGTTCACGCCCGGTCAGCCCGACGCGCTGTTCGGCACGACCGGCTACCTGCTGGTGAGCGTCAAAGTCGCCCAGCGCAACCCCGCCACCAACGTCGCGCCCGTGAGCGCGCGGCTGATCCCGCTCGTGCAGAGCCTGTCGCTGGACCCGGTCGACGGGACGCTGCTGCGGCGCAGCGCGCCGGCGCTGTTCAAGGGTCTCGGTCGCCGTCCGATCGCCGGCGACCGCTGGGGCCCGGTGTCCGCCTCCAACGGCAACCCCAGCCCGCCGGGCGCCGACCCCTACAGCCAGTTCCCGCCGACCCTGTGCCGGCAGTCGGACTGCTCGAGCGCGATCGAACCGGAATACACGTTCACCTCCTCCGAACCGGAAATCGCCAACTTCGTCGAGCAGGACCCCAACTCGACGAACCTGCGCAAGCCGCTGCAGGATTCCGCCGGGCACGTGATCCCCGACTCCAGGTCGAGCATCCTGTGCGCGTTCAACGCGGGCAGCACGATCGTCACGATCTCCGCCGGCGGGCTGTCCTACTCGGTGCCGGTGACCGTGCTCGGCGGCAGCGTCGAGCAGCCCTGCGGCACCGTGCCGCTGGCCGCGAGCCACTTCAGCCACGCCGCGTCGGCCTCGCCGGCTCCGCCACCGGCTCCGCCACCGCCCGCTCCTGCGCCGGCCCCCGCGCCGATCGCGCCCCCTCCGCCTCCGGCCACGCCGGCGGCGGCCGTCAAGCCGGCCGTCAAGCCGCCGCATCCGCCGCGCGCGCTGCTGTTCGCGCCGATCCTGACGCTGCCGGCCCAGGGCCCGGTCCCGGCGATCCCGCCGCCCCCGGCGGGCGCGTTCGCCCGGCCGATCCCTCCCGGCGGGGCGACCGTGCGGGTGTTCGAAGAAAAGCGCGAGGAGGAGGAGGCGACCGAGCAGTCCCAGGCGTTCGCCGCCTACCGCGCGGACTCCTACCGCGGTCTGCCGCTGGGGGCTCGCGCATACGCCGGCGCCGGAAGCGACAGCCTGCCCTCGCCCGCCGTGTATCTGCTACTCGTCGTCGTGCTTGCGGCGGTCGCCGGAGCTTCGCTGCGCCTGCGCCAGGCGTCGCGGACGGAGGATCGAGACGGCGCTGGCCACCTCCCGGCCGCAGGTCATCCGCATCGAATCACACCAACCTCTACGCCCCAGGAGGCGAACATGAGAGAGCGCTCCACATCTCCCGCCACACCGGCTCCGCCGCGCTGGTGATCTCGATCGTCGCGCTGGTCGGCTCGACCACGGGGCTCGCCGACGCGGCGCGTCGCGCGGTCGTCGCGGCGATCGACGGTCACCGCATCAGCTCAAAGCCGTACCCGAACGGCCTGCTCGTGCTCGGCAACAACAAGAAGTTCCCGGCCTCGGCGATCCCGACGGTCAAAAACGCGCAAGCGGTCGACGGCAAGAAGCTCTCCGCGCTCGAACCGAGCTGCCCGCCGAGCACCGTCAACCTTGGCACGTGGTGCCTGGATACCTCCCCCTATCCGCTGACCAACGCGCAGGCCGGCCAGAACAACTACTTCTGGGCGAGCCAGGCGTGCGTCAAGCAGGGCGGCTACCTGCCGACCGCGGCGCAGCTGATCGGCGCCGCCAACCGCGTCAAGCTCGAGTCCACGATCCACGACTCGCAGCTGACCGCGACGATCCAGCTCGACCCGAGCGTCGGGCTGAAGGACCAGCGCGAGATGAGCGCCACGCTGGTGACGACCGCGGCGGGCTCTGACGCCGCCGGCTCGGAGGGCGTCAGCGTCGGCTCGACCGGCGATCCGCGCACGGGCGAACCGAACCCGGTGCCGCTGCCGGCCGTTCCCGCCCCCTCGACGCTGCAGTACGTGACGGTCTACTCGAACGGCACCAAAGGCGGCTTCGCGGGCTCCGAGCCGGTCTCCCAACCGGAGAGCTTCCGCTGCGCGTTCAACGAGATCCCCGGCGCCAACTCGGCCGAAGGCGGATGAGGGCGTGCGGACGGGGGATGGTCGTGTTCACAGGATGGTTACGAGTGGAGGTCCGCTGAGGATGACGATTGGGTTGCGGGCGACCGGCCGCGGGCGATGCCATCGTGTCCACTGATCCGACTGCCATAACAACCGAGCTGCCCGCCACGGCGGAGATGCCGGCCGGGTCGCTCGGCGCTGCGGCCCCCGCCGGGTCGCTCGGCGCTGCGGTCCCCGCCGGGTCCGCCGCGGCGCCTGTCCTGGTGGCGCCGACCGCGCCCGTGGCGGGGGCGCCGACCGAGCCCGTCCCGACCGCGGCGACCGAGTCCACAGCGGCGGCGGGCGTCGAGCCGTGCCCGCACTGCGGCACTGCGCTCGCGCTGGACCAGCGCTACTGCCTGGAGTGTGGCGCGCCGCGCACGTACCTGAGCGGAATGCTGCTCGAGCGGCTGCGGTCTGAGTCGACGCAGCCATCGCCGACGCAGCCGCTCCAACCGCCGCCACTGGGCGGTGTCGCCGCTGTGGGGACCCAGCCCTCGCCCTCGCCCTCGGCATGGCAGCGCGGGAACGTGCTGGCGCTGATCGCGGGCGTCGGCGTGCTGTTGCTGGCGATGGGCGTCGGGGTGCTGATCGGGCGCTCGGGCAGCTCGGGCTCCTCGGCGAGCCCTGCGCCGCAGGTGATCAGCGTGGGCGGCGCGGCAACCGGCGCGGCGAGCACCTCCACCACGCCGACCACACCGGCGGAAACCTCGACCACCAAGAGCGGATCGGGATCCTCGCAGTCCACGCACAAATCGGGCTCCTCGGGCGTTGGATCCTCGCCCAGCAAACCGGCGCCGCCGACCGTCCTGAAGAACCTGCGCACGGGCAGCGGGCAGAGCTACGAGCAGAAGTCCAAGAACCTGCCCAACGTCGTCTCGACCGGCTAGTGCCGCGCCACCGATGATCACGAGACCTGCGGGCGCGCAGGGATCCGAGATGCCGTCCCAGCAGGAGCCGTCGTCTCCGGAGCCTTCCTCGACGCCCTCCGCGGCATCGCCTCCTCGCTACGATCGCGCCCAGCTCGAACAGCTCGAACGCCGCCGCGAGGAGCTGGCGGGGCAGGTGGCCGAGCTGCACTGGGATCTCGGCGGGCTCGCATATGAGATGGCGATCCGCGATCACTTTCGCAACGACTTGCTGCTGCGCCGTGCCGTGTTGTTGCAGGAGCGCGACGCCGAGCTGGCGGAGGTGGAACGCAAGCTGGGGCATGAGCGCGCTCAGGCTGGCGGGGCAGGTGCAGCGCAGGCGCAAAAGGCGTGGTCGCGCGTGCTGCCGCCCGCACAGGTGTCCGCGCTGCTGCTGGTCGTGTTTCTCGGCTTTGGCGTCGCCGTGGGGATGGCCGCCAAGGACTCCCGCGCGCGCCGTCCCCGTGCGCGCGCGGTGCTGATCGCGCAGGCGCCGCCCACCGCCGCAACCGCCGGTCAGGCCACGAAAGCCGCGCCGCCGGCCGCGGAAGCCGAAGCCACACCGAGCCCGTCCTCGCAAGCGGGATCGTCGGCGCAAAGCGCCCCCAACGGCTCAGCTTCGGCGGGCAAGACCGGCACGAGATCCTCGTCCGGCGCGTCGAGCGGATCCGCGGGCGGTGGCGGCGGGGAAGGCTCATCCGGGGGTGGAGAAGGCTCCGCCGGTGGCTCCGGATCGTCGACGCTTGCACACGTCAAGCATGTGTTCGTGGTGATGCTCGACGACGAGCCTTACGCCACCGCGTTCGGGCCGGCCTCGCCCGCGCACTACCTGACGGGCACGCTCGAGCATCGCGGGGCGCTGCTGGTCCGCTATTACGCCGTGGCCCACGAGCAGCTGGCGAACGGGATCGCGCTGCTCAGCGGCCAAGGGCCCACATCGCAGACGGCGCAGAACTGCCCGACCTACGAAAACGTCCAGCCGGGAACCGCCGGCGCCGAGGGGCAGGTCAGCGGGCAGGGCTGTGTATATCCGAGCGCGACCCAGACGCTTGCCGGGCAGCTGACCGGCAAGCACCTGACGTGGCGGGCATACCTGGAAGGGATGGACGAACCCGGCGCCGGCTCGGGGGCCGCGGATGGCGCCTGCGGACACCCGGCGCTGGGCACGGCCGACCCGACCTCCGCGCAGGCTCCCGCAGCGGGGCAGCCGTACGCGACCTGGCGCAACCCGCCTGTGTACTTCCACTCCGTGATCGACTCCCCGGCGTGCGCGAGCGACGACGTCGGGCTGAGCCGGCTGAAGCCCGACCTTGCGGGCGCGAAAAGCACGCCGAGCTTCGCCTATGTCGTGCCCGACCGCTGCCATGACGGCAACCCCACGCCGTGCTCACCGGGTGCGTCCGCGGGGATGGGGGCAGCGAATGGGTGGTTGCAGAAGGTCGTCCCGGAGATCCTGGGCTCGAAGGCGTACAAGGAAAGCGGCCTGCTGGTGGTCACCGTCGACGAGGCGCCCAGCACCGGTGAATTCGCGGACTCGAGCTCGTGCTGCGGGCAGCCCACCTTTCCCAACCTGCCGGCGCCCGCAGGTGGCATCGGCCCGCCTGGTGGGGGGCAGGTCGGCGCGCTGCTGCTGTCGCCGTTCATCAAGGGCGGAGCGCTGGTCCAGGACACCTACAACCACTTCTCGTTGCTGCGCACGGTCGAGGACCTGTTCGGGCTCAGTCACCTGGGCTACGCCGCGGACAAGGAAGTGAGCTCGTTCAGCCCGTCCCTGTTCGGGGACAGCACCCGCCGGTAGCCCTCGCCCAGCCGCTGCAGAGCCCGCTCCCAGGTGCGCGCGCTGACCGCGGAAAGCCCCGCCGTGGACAGCCGCTCGCGCAGCAACGGCGAGCCGGCCAGCTCCAGCACCGCGTCGGCCAGCGCATCCGGACGGGCCTTGCACAGCAGGCCGCTGACGCGGTGCTCGATCAGCGACACCGGCCCGCCCTCGGCGACGGCGATCACGGGCAGGCCGGACGCCTGGGCCTCGAGGATGACCTGGCCGAACGTGTCGGTCGCGCTTGCGAACAGGAACAGGTCGGCGGACGCGTACGCGCGCGCGAGGTCCTCGCCGGACAGCCAGCCCAGGAACGTCGTGTGCGCGTCGCCAACGCGCTCGCGCAGGCGCTCCTGCTCGGGTCCGCCGCCGGCCAGCACCAGGTGCAGGCGGGGCTCGCGCGTTCGTGCCAGCACGAACGCGTCGCCCAGCAGCTCGGCGCCCTTCTCGCGCGTGATCCTGCCCGAGTACATGACCTTGATCGCATCAGCCCGCGGCGTGGCGCGATCGAACAGGCACGGATCGCACAGCGAGGGGTCAAACCGCGACGTATCCACGCCCCGGTCCCAGCGCATGACCCGCTCGGCGGGCATCCCGATCTCGGCGAGCGCGGCATCGGACGCGGCGCTGGGGGAGAGGACGACGTCGCACGCGCGGTACAGCGCGCCGACGACCATCGCCATCGCGCCGGCCAGCTCCGGCCGTCCCGAGCGCAGGTCCGCGTAGGCGGTCAGCTCGGTGTGGTAGCTGCCGATCAACGGCAGACCCAGGGCGCGCGCCAGCAGCACGCCCGCCACGCCCACCGGCCCGGGCGAGCAGACGTGGATCGCATCGAACGCGCCGTCGGTGAGCGTCTGCACGGCGGCGGGCAGGCTGGGGACGCCGATCTGCAAGCCCGGGTAGTAGGGCACGTCGATCTCCGCGACCGCCGACAGGCGCCGGTCGACCTCGGGGTCGGTGCCGACCACCTCGATCTCATACCCGGGCACGCCGCGTCCACGGATCTCCTCGATCGTGCGCGTGACGCCGTGCGTCGAGCCGATGCCGTCGGCGAGGATCGCCACGCGCGGGGTCTCGCCGTCGTCGGGCGAGCGGCGATCGGTCAGCGCGCCGAGCTTGGCCTGCTCGCCGGCCAAAAACGCGGTCGCGGGAGCGTAGGGGATCGCCGCGATACAGCCCTCGAACAGGCCCTCGGCGGCAGCGATCACGTTCGTTTCGCGGCCGGTCGCGGCGCGCAGCGCCAGCTGGACGGCGCCGCGCAGCTTGCGCTCGTGCAGGCGGCACGCGCGCCGGTACAGGTCTGAGTGGCTGAACGAGTCCTCCTGCATGTACGCGATCAACCCGGGCGTGTCCAAATGATCGAGCTCGACCGCGATCAGCCAGGCACGCAGCAGGCAGCGGGCGTCGGCCGGGGAGACGGCCCCCCCTGCGCCGGTTGCGCCCTGGCGCGCGTCGCCCTCGTGCAGCAGCCGGCGGACCATCGTCATCACACGCTGGGGATCGGGCCGGGCCGGGGTCGCGTCGGGGTCGACCGGGCTCGTCTGATCGGTCTCCTGCCCCGCCAGCGAGCGCGCGGCGAGGACGATCGCGGCGTGGGCCCACTTGGCGGCGCTGCCCTGCTTGCCGCGTGCCAGGACGCGGCCGGCGCGCATGTGCGCGAGGAACTCCCGCGGGTCGGCGGCGTATGGCGATTCGGTATAGGTGCGCCCGATGTCCACGCCCGCGTGGTCGTCTGAGCCGCCGATGCCGATTCCGTCGCGGGTGGCGACGTACGTGGCGGCGGGACGGTTCAGCTCGCGTGCGCGCGAGCCGTTGCGGATCTCCCACACGCCGAACAGCTCGGCCAGGCGGCGTCGGTGGCGCGAGGTCAGGGGCGCCTGCACGGTGTAATACGGGTGGGCGAGCGCGCAGGCGATGTCGCGCTCGTACATGTACGCGGCGCACAGCTCCACGTCGTGAGCGTGGCTCTGCAGCCAGGCGTGGTCCTCGAGGGTGATGTCGTAGCAGAGCACGTGCACGGCCCGCGCGGGCTCGCCGCGGAAGTGGGCGGTGAGCTCCTCGGAGACGAACACGTCGGGCCGGTCGGCGATCGTCATGACGCCGTCGATCGTGTCGTGATCGGTGATCGTCACGAAGTCCATGCCACGGCGCTTGGCCAGGGCGTAGACCTCCTCGGGCGGGGTCGCGCACTCCGGCAGCCCGGCGGCCCGCTGCACGCCCAGCTTGGAGACCTCCGAAGCGGTCGAGTGGCAGTGCATGTCAACCCGGGTGACGCGCTCGCTCGGATCGAGCGGTGATGTGGTGAGGGTCATCGTTGCTCCTCTCATATCTATGTGTACGACTTCAGTTTGCCCTGCAACTCGCGGGTTTTGTGACCAGCTGGGAACGATCGTGTGAAGGGCCTGTGAAGATCGGGAGGGGTGTTGATGGGTGGGTGACCCGGTAGCCAGCCCCCCGAACGCACCTGCCGGCGCCGGTCATCGCACACGGCTACGCGCCGGGAGCGCTTGCGCACGAGCGGTGAGAGTGCGCTCATCGTGTGCGCTCCCGGCGGCTCGTATCCGTAAGCTGTCGCCGCGATGCTGACGATTGCGACCTCGACCGTGACCTACTTCCAGGCGATCGTGCTCGGCGTGCTGCAGGGCGCGACCGAGCTGTTTCCGATCTCGAGCCTCGGGCACACGGTGCTGTTCCCGACGCTGTTCGGCTGGAACGGCCTGGTCGATGCGCAGTCGCAGTCGGAGTCGTTCTGGCTGGCGTTCGTCGTGATGCTGCACGTCGGCAGCGCCCTCGGCCTGCTGTTCTACTACCGCCGCGATTGGGTGCAGATCGTCAAAGCGTTCTTGCATACGCTGTCCACGCGCCGCGCGCAGACCAGCACCGAGCGGCTGGCCTGGCTGATCATCGTGGCGAGCATCCCGGCGGGTTTCTTCGGGCTGATATTCGAGCACGAGCTGCGCACGCTGACGGCCAAGCCCGAGATAGCCGCCATCTTCCTGATGGTCAACGGCTGCGTGCTGTTCGCGGCGGAGTGGTTTCGCCGCCGCGCGCAGATCCGCGAGTTGGCTGTGCGCGAGGGCGCCAAGGCCGACGGGGGGCGCAAGCTGGACACGCTCGAGTATCGCGAGGGGTTCGTCGTCGGCCTCGCCCAGTCCACGGCGCTGGTCGCCGGGATCAGCCGCGAGGGTGTCTCGATGGGCGCCGGTCTGGCACGCGGTCTGGACCACAGCGACGCGGCGCGGTTCTCATTTTTGCTGGCCACCCCGATCATCCTCGCCGCGGGTCTGTTCAAGCTCCCCGACCTGCTGGGCCATCTCGGCGACGGGGTGCGCGGGCAAGCGCTCGTGGCGTGCGCGGCCGCGGCGGTGACGGCGGTGTTCACGGTCACGTTCCTGGTCAAATACTTCAAGACCCGCACGCTGATCCCGTTCGCCGTCTACTGCCTGGTGTTCGGTGGCGCGATGGTCATCTACACCCAGTCCTAGCGGCCCGCTGGCGCGGGCGTCAGGCTGCGTCCTCAGTCCTCGCGTACCTTACGCCACGCTCCCGCGTCCTTGCCTGACTGGAGAGTGGTCCGCTAGCAGCGTTGCACGCAACGATGCGGGGTTGGCGGCCAGTCATGCACCATCATTGACGGCCATGCCTGTTCCAAAGACCCCGCCAAAGATGTTCGAGACCCGCAGCCAGGCCTGGAGCGAGGTCGGTTTGCTGGATCAGGTCAGCCCGCGCGCGGCCAAGCGCGCGGCGTGGGAGGCGGCGCTCCTGGGCGTGCTGTTCGTCGCGGTCGTGGTCGCCTATGACAATCGTGTGAGCCTGTTCGGGGTCGAAGCGCACGGGAGCTCGCCGGGAGCCAACACGGCGGTGCGCGTCGTCACGGTGGTCGTGCTACTGGCCCTCGGCTGGGCGATCGCGCGCAACTTCGGTCGTGCGCTGGGACCGGCGCTGCTGCGGCGCGTGGACCCGGCCGCCGCGGGACCCGTCGGGTTCCTGATTCGCCTGGCGATGCTGGCGATCACCCTGCTCGTCGCGCTGAGCGTCGCGGGCGTGGAAGCCCGGACGCTGCTCGTCGGGGGCGCGTTCACCGCGGTGATCCTCGGGTTGGCGGCGCAGCAGACGCTGGGCAACCTGTTCGCGGGCATCGTGCTGCTCAGCGCACGCCCGTTCCGTGTCGGTGATCGGGTGCGCCTGCAGGGAGGCCCGCTGGCCGGTCAGATCGAAGGGACGGTCAGCTCGCAGGGGCTGCTGTATACGACGTTCGTGACCGGGGAGGACACGGTGATGGTGCCCAACAGCGTGGTGCTCAACGTCGCGGTCACCGCTCAGCCGGCATCTCGGCACGCGGTAGCGCAGGAACAGGTGCGAGTCGCACTCCAGCGCAGACAGCAGCTCCAGCTCGACCGGAGGCTCGAAGTCCGTCCCGGCCAGGATCCGCAGCGGTGGCTCTGCGCCCGCGAGCGCGCCGCCCACCAGGCCGCCGCCGGCGAGAGTGGGGGCGACGGACAGAAACAGCTCGTCGACCAGCCCGGCGGACAGCAGCTCGACGTTCAGGTGCGGTCCGCCCTCGCAGAGCAGGGTGCGGATCTGCAAGCGATCGTGCAGCTCGGCCAGCGCCGCGGCGAGGTCGAGCGACCGTCCGTCACGTCACCGTCGCGACGCGCGCGCACGTACTCGACGCGGGCGGCGGTCTGGGGCAGGCTCTCCCGCGAGGGCGTCACGATCGCGACCCGTGCGTCAGGGTCGGCGAGCAGCGGCAGGTCGGTCGCCAGGGCGAGGCGACGGAGACGACACAGGCAAGCGGCTGCTCGCTCAAGCCGCGCTCCAGGCGCAGGCGACGGGTGCTCGGATCGCGCACGATCGGGCCGTAGCGCTCGGTGCGCACGGTCCCGGCGCCGGCCATGACCGCATCCACGACCGAGCGCAGGCCGTGGAACAGGGCACGGTCGGCGGGGTCTGAGAGCGGGCCCGAGCGACCGTCGATCGTCGCTCGTCCATCGACGGTGCTGACCATGTTGAGCACCACATACGGGCGTCCGCGTCCGGTTGCGGCCGGTGCGCCGAAGGCCGCTCGTGCAGGCCCAGGTCCGCGATGACCTGTTGCGCTCCGGCTGGATCGCCAGGGGGGAGCAAGCGTCTGAACGTGAGCGGCGCGGAAGAGATAGCGATCGAGTCATAGCAACTTGTAAACACTTGAACCAGACGACCTGCTACGGTCGGGGCGTCTGGCCGGTGATGAACATCGGCGAAAAGCAGTAGTGCAGGCGCTCGCAGGTTGAGGCTCTATGAAGCATCCTCCGCGTAGCAGCACAGCACATACCGTGGAGGAGATCATATATGCCTACCGGCACCGTAAAGTGGTTCAGCGACGACAAGGGGTTCGGCTTCATCACCCCCGATGACGGCGAGAAGGACCTGTTCGTCCATCACACCGGCATCAACGGCGAGGGTTACCGCTCGCTGCAGGAGGGTTCGAAGGTGTCCTACGACGCCGAGCAGGGCGACAAGGGCCCCAAGGCCGTCAACGTCCAGTCGATCTGAGGCAGTTCCCGCGGGGCCTGGGCTCCGCGGGCCAGAGCTTGCATCCTGAGAGCCCGCTCCGGCGGGCTCTCGGTCGATGAACGCACGGGCAGCCGCGATTGGCGATCTCGGCGCTGACGATCCTGGTGGTGTGCAGCCTGCTGTTCGTCGTGATCGCCGCCGACCGGCCGAGCCTGTTCTCGGCGACCACGCACACGGGCTTCTTTCCGGGCTGGATGGCGGGCCCGCTGGGCGGACTGTGGCCGGGGCTGACGCGCAGCGCGACCACCCTGAAGTACGTGTTCACCGGCGCGATGGTGGCGATGTACGCGAGCTATCTGATCGCGCTCGTATACGTCCCCGCGATGACCGCGCGCCTGCGCGTGCGGTGGGCGATCGCCGCGGTGGCAGCGGTGCACGCGATCTTCTTCCTGGCGCCGCCGATGGCGCTGACGGATATCTTCAACTACATCAACTACGGGCGCATGGAGGTGGTGCACCACCTCAACCCGTACACGACCTATCCGATCCTCGAGCCCCACGGCGACCCCAGCTATGCGCTCAGCAACTGGCATCAGCTGCTGAGCCCGTACGGCCCCCTGTTCACCCTGCTCACGTTCGCGCTGGTGCCGCTCGGCGTGGCGGCGTCGTTCTGGACGATCAAGACCGTCCTCGTGGCCGCGAGCCTGGGCACGATCCTGCTCGTGTGGCGCTGCGCCGAGATGCTGGACCTGGACCCGGTCGCAGCGATCGTGCTCGTCGGACTGAACCCGATCGTGCTGGTGTGGGGCCTCGGCGGGGATCACAACGACTTCCTGATGGTGTTCGCGTTGTGCTCGGGTTCTATCTGCTGCTGCGCGCGCGCGCAGCGCGAGCGTCGGTGTCGAGCGTCGAGGCCTCGGACGTGCCCGTGCCTGTGCCCGGTTCGGATGCTCTCTCGGATACCGCGCGCGGGCCGGATGCACTGCTTGGACGCCTCGGCGGCTGGCTGTGGCCCCTGTCGCCTGCGGAGATCGGAGCGGGCGCGACGTTCATCGCGGCGACTGCGCTGAAGGCGTCCGGCGGGGTCCTGATCCCGATCGTGCTGGCAGGCCTGATCCGTGCGCCGAGACGCTTTACCCAGGTCCTTCTGGGCATGGTCGCGGCGGCCGTGCTGATAGGTGTCGCGAGCCTGATCGCGTTCGGGCTGCACATCCCCGACCTCAGCACCCAGAGCCGGCTGGTGACGAACATCAGCGTGCCCAACTTGCTCGGGCTGGCGCTCGGCAGCGGCGGCGAGACCGAAACGCTGCACAACCTGCTGAGCGCGGTGCTGGTGCTGTCGGTGCTGGGCTGCTGCGTGCTGGCCTGGCGCCGGCGGGACTCGATCACCGCGTCGGGCTGGGCGACGGTCGCGCTGCTGGTCACGCTCGGCTGGGTGCTGCCGTGGTACGTGCTGTGGGTGCTGCCGCTGGCGGCGCTGTCACGCTCGCGCCGGCTGCGCACGACCGCGCTCGTGCTCGGCGCATACTTGATCGTTGCCTGGTCGCCCGCCTCGGGCCTGCTGTGGGGCGCGATCGCTTCCATCCCGAGAAAACGTCGCTCGGACGCCTGCACCAGCGCTATGTCAAGGAGCTGCTCAATTGAGCTGCATCCCTGCTGAAGCTGTTGACGTACCCGAGCTGCTGCCCTGACGCCCTACCCCTGAAGTCCTACGAGTCCTCGGGCGGGCGGCGCTCGCGCTTGCGTTCGGTGCCACGACGCTTGGCGGCCAGGCGGCGCTCGCGGGAGGCCGCCGTCGGCCGGGTCGGGCGGCGGCGCTTGGGGACTGTGAGCGCTTGGGCGAGGCGCTCGCTCGAGGCGGGTCAGGGCCAGCTCGCGGTTGCGGGACTGGGAGCGCTCGTCCTGGGCCACCGCGACGATCCGCGGCCCGACCCGCGCGATCACCCGGCGACGTTGGGTCTCGCTCAACGATCGCGAGGCGAGCACGTCGAAGACCGCTTCCACGCGCGAGGCGGTGACGTTTGCGTGCTGGCCCCCCGGGCCCGAGGAGCGGCTTGTGCGCAGGGTGATCTCCGTGAGGGGGACCGACACCCCGCGTCCGACGGGCAACGATGCCGACGCCGACGACGTCCGGCGTGAGTCCTCAGCGTCGCCGTCCACTAGCGCCGCCCGAACGGCTCACTGCGACTGCCCCGCGGAGGCGTCGTGGATCGCTTTGACCCGCATTCTCCTCGCCCTCGGGCACCTGGCCGTCGCGGCCGACGTAGCCGTCCTTGCCGCCGGCGACAGATAAACGGCGTCGACCTCGCCGACGTTGCGAACCTTGCGCAGGGTGGCGGCGTCAACGCGCGCGAGCCGCCCTCGGTCAGGCGGTGGACGAGCCGTCGCCGAACTCCATCTCGATCATGCCGCGATGCACGAAGTAAGCTCCTCCTGCTCGTCGTGGTAGTGCGATCCGCTCTCGATAGCCGGCTGGCATCACGATCGCGTTGACGCCGAACGCGGTCACGCCGAGGCCCTTGCGGACCTTGCGGAAGCCGTAACCCTCGCCCAGCGCGTCGAGATCGCCGACGGCGTAGCCCTCGCCGACGGTCACTTTCGGGTACTCGGATGCCTCCATAGCGGTGCTCCTCTCCGGGCTCATCCAGCCGTCGGCATGGGCCGGTCGCGGCCCGTGCGAGCGTGTGGCCCGTCGGTGGTGTGGTCAGTGCTCGGCACGTACCGTCCCGGGGCGCCACGGCGGTCCTCCTGCGCCCAGCGCATCAGGCCGCCGCGCATCGAGAGGCCTCGTAGCCCGAGGCGCGAAACGCCTGCGCGGCCATGTCCGAGCGCGCGCCGACGCGGCAGTAGAAGACGACGGGCCGCTCGCGCTCGATCGTCGGCCGCCTGCGCGGTGAGCTCCACCAGCGGGATATGCGCGAGCCCGCGATGTGGCCGGCCTCGCGCTCGTAGGGCTCGCGCACGTCGATCACCTGCAGGTCGGGGTCGCGCTCGCATCCACTCGGCGAGCTGCTCGGGGTCGATGTCGGTCTGGGTGCTGTCGACGGCCGCGCTCACGGCATGAGCCTAGCGAGGCCGCTCCGTAGCGGGTCACGGGCACGCGGGCGCTAGTAGGATCGAGCCACGATGCAGGAGACAGTCAGCCGACGTCTACACGATCCCCCAGGAGCACCTCGACTTCTGCGCCACGATCGGCCAGATCGCGCGCGAGAAGATCGCGCCGCGCTCGGCCGAGATCGACGAGAAGGCCGAGTACCCGTGGGACATCCGCAAGGTGCTCGCCGAGCAGGACATCCTCGGGCTGCCGTTTCCGACCGAGTACGGCGGCACCGGCACCGGCACGCTGATGCTGAACATGGCGGTCGAGGAGATCGCCAAGGTCGACGCGGCGTGCGCGCTGATCCTGATGGTGCAGGAGCTCGGCACGCTGCCGATCCAGCTGTTCGGCTCCGATGAGCTGCAAGGAGCGCTTCCTGCCCAAGTGCGCGACGGGTGAGTGGTCGCCGGCGTTCGCGCTGTCAGAGCCCGAAGCCGGCTCGGATCCGGCGGGGATGCAGACGACCGCGGTGTCAGGACGGGCGACGAATGGGTGATCAACGGCACCAAGAACTGGATCACGAACCTTGGCGTGGCCGACTTCTACATCATGCTTCGCCGTCACCGACCGCGAGAGCAGGCGGATCACCGCGTTCGTGGTCGAGGCCGACCGGCCCGGGCTTCAGCGTCGGCAAGCTCGAGCACAAGCTCGGCATCCGCGCCTCGCCGACGGGCCAGCCGATCTTCGAGGACGTGCGCGTGCCGCAGGAGAACGTGATCGGCGAGGTCGGTCGCGGGCCTGTCGCGTCGCGCTCGGCACGCTCGAGCGCACGCGCCTGGGCGCCGCCGCGCAGGCGGTCGGGATCGCCCAGGGGGCGACCGACTACGCCGTCGCCTACGCGCGCGAGCGCAGGCAGTTCGGCAAGCCGATCAACGAGTTCCAGGGGATCCAGTTCAAGCTCGCCGACATGGAAACACAGACGGCCGCCGCGCGCGAGCTGCTCTACAAGGCGTGCGCGATGGCCGACCAGGGCGCATCCGCAGCGCGCGAAGTACTCCTCGATGGCGAAGGTCTTCTGCTCGGACACCGCGATGGCGGTGACCGTCGAGGCGTGCAGGTGCTGGGCGGCTACGGTTACGTCAAGGAGTATCCGGTGGAGCGCATGATGCGAGACGCGAAGATCACCCAGATCTACGAGGGCACGAACGAGATCCAGCGGCTCGTGATCGCCCGCACGCTGAAGTAGGAGGCTCGGATGCGCTGCGTCGAGGTCGCCACGACAGCGCCTCACGGCCAGTTGCGCCGCGTCGGGCGTCGCGGCGCTGGTCGCCATGTCGCTCGGTCTGGTCGTGCTCGTGGTGGGGCAGGGCTTCAGCACGATCGGCGCGGTCAGGGCGGTCGAGGACATCGCGCTCGGGCGTGATCGTCGTGGCGGTCCTGATCGGCGGGGTCGCGTTCGTGGCCGTGCGCATGGCCGGCTGGCGCGACCCCGAGTCCGAGGTCGAGTTCGAAGAGCTCGTGCGCCACTCCGAGGAGCTCGCGCGCGAAGGCCTGGCGTGGATCCCGACGAAGCGGAGTTCATGGAGCTCGACCCGCTCGACGACGAGCGACTTCGAGGAGCTCGTGCGCGACGCGCTCGACGACCTGCCCGACCTGCTGCGCAACGCGCTCGCGCACGTCGCGGTCGTGATCTCCGACGGCGGGCGCCGCGCGCGGCGCCTACGGCCTCTACCAGGGCGACGGCGCCGCGCGCGACGACGCCCACGACCGCATCGTGATCTTCCGCGACACGCTGCGGCGCGACTTCGGTCACGACCCCGATCTGCTGCGCGACCAGGTCACGCGCACCGTGCGCCACGAGCTCGCGCCATCACGTCGGCTTCGACGAGCTCGGGGTCAGCCGCCTCGATCTGTGAGGTCTGGGCACGCTGCTGTCCGACCGCGACGGTCCTCGCGTAGGATCCACGGGCGCTCGCGCCGGCGATCTGAGCACAACCCGGCCGATAGCTCGACCCACCAGGAGAAGATGCCGCATGCCAGAAGCAGTGATCGTCGACGCCATTCGCACGCCCATCGGGCGCGCCGTCAAGGGCTCGCTGAAGACCGTGCGCGCCGACGACCTCGCCGCGATCCCGCTGAAGGCGCTGATCGAGCGCAACCCGCAGCTCGAGCAGACGCTCGATCGGCGACGTGATGATGGGCTGCGGCTACGGCGAGGGCGAGCAGGGCTACAACGTGGGGCGCATGGCCACGCTGCTCGCCGGCATCGACCACCACGTCCCGGCGACCACGGTCAACCGCTTCTGCGCCTCCTCGCTGCAGACGACCCGGATGGCCTTCCACGCGATCAAGGCGGGCGAGGGCGACACCTACATCGCCGCCGGCGTCGAGGCCGTCTCGCGTGCCGGCCGCGGCGGCGCTCCGTTCGAGCTCCACCCACAAGCTCGACGGCTCGGAGGGCTCGCTCTACAACGTCTACATCCCGATGGGCATGACGGCCGAGAACGTGGCCGAGCGCTGCAACGTCAGCCGCGAGGCGCAGGACGAGTGGGCGCTGATCTCCCAGACGCGCGCCGTGGCGGCGCAGGAGTCCGGCCACTTCGACAAGGAGATCGTCCCGGTGACGGTGCCGGCGCACAAAGACGTCGACAAGGAGGGCAACGAGATCGACGTGCCCGAGACGGTCGTGACCAAGGACGACGGTCCGCGCCCGGGCACGACGATGGAGAAGCTCGCGGCGCTGAAGCCCGTGTTCAAGGAGGGCGGAACGGTCACGGCCGGCAACGCCTGCCCGCTCAACGACGGCGCCGCCGCGCTGCTGGTCATGAGCGAGGAGAAGGCATCCGCAGCTCGGCTGCAAGCCCAAAGCGCGGATCATCGCCTCGACGGTCGCCGCGATCCGCCCGGAGATCATGGGCCTCGGCCCGATCCCGGCGATACAGAAACTGCTCGAGAACACGGGCATGTCGATGTCGGACATCGACGTGGTCGAGATCAACGAGGCGTTCGCCGCGCAGATCGTGCCGTGCAAGGCAGAGCTCGGCATCGACGACGAGCAAGCTCAACCCGTTCGGCGGCGCGATCGCGCTCGGTCACCCGTTCGGCATGACCGGCGCGCGCATCATGACCACGCTGCTCAACGACCTGGAGACGCTCGACGGGACCTACGGCATCGAGTCGATGTGCGTCGCCGGCGGCATGGGCATGGCGATGCTGGTCGAACGGCTTTAGCCGGCGGGTGGCGACGCCGGGGCCGGGAGGGCGTGCCCGGTCCGTTGGAGCTACGTGTCGATGTCCAATCCCGGGATTGGCTCGATCGGAAGCTCTCCGTAGAGCGATTCCAGCTCTTCGAGGTCGCGGCGATCCTGGGGCCGTCCCGCGAGGCGCTTGAAGCCGACGATGCTGCGCAGGCCCGCGACCGGGGCCGACTGTGAACCGACTGTGGCGTCGATGGCGTCTTTGGCGACTGTGTCGTAGTCGAGCGGCGGGAGTCCTCCGCGCATGAGGTCAATGATGCCGTGGCGGCTGTTGACGCGCAGGTGGTGAGCGCCGGCCACCTCCTCTTGTGTCAGTACCTTGCCGTCGCGCAAGCGAGATGCTTCGATCCGGTCGAGAAAGCGCAGAATCGCCTCGTCTGTCTCGTGGCCGTCCGGCACCAGCAGGTCGGAGTCTTTGGTCGCCCGCACGAACCCGTTCGCAATGACGCCGAAGCCGCCGATCACGACATACTGAAGCCCGACGGCGTTGGCGTCGGCGACGACACCCTCGAGGTCAGGACCAGAAGGCTCGTCTTGGGGCATGGCCGGCTCGGATGGAAGCGGCCAACAGGGAAATCGCCTGCTGGGAGAGCTTCTGACCTGCTGCGATGCGCTCAGACGGCGTCATCGCCAGCGCTGCACGCTGGTGATACTCGCGCTTCTCACGATTGAGTTCGGCCCACTCAGCCTCATGACCAGGCTCGAGCAATGTCTTGCGAGGAGTAGCGCTCATCACAATCAGTCTAGCTCATCACGCGGCGCCTCGCACCGCGTTGTCTGCGGATCAGGTTTGCTCCGCCACGGCCGCGCCCCGGGTCGCGAAGGCCACTTTCCAGGTCGCTCAGCGAGGCGGCATCCGCAGTGCCCCGTCGAGCCGGATCGTCTCGCCGTTGAGCATGCGGTTCTCGACGATGTGGCAGGCCAGCTGCGCGTACTCGGTGGGCTGGCCCAGGCGCTGGGGGTAGGGGACGCCCGCGCCCAGCTTTTGACGGGCCTCCTCGGGCAGGGCAGCCAGCAGCGGCGTGTCGAACAGGCCGGGGGCGATCGTGTTGACCCGGATGCCGTACTGGGACAGGTCGCGGGCGGCGGGCAGCGTCAGCGAGACGATCCCCCCCTTGGAGGCGGCATACGCGATCTGGCCGACCTGGCCGTCATAGGCGGCGATCGAGGCGGTGCACACGCACACGCCGCGTTCGCCGTCGTCGAGCGGCTCGTTGGCGACCATCGCGGCGGCGGCGTACCGGAGCACGTTGAACGTGCCGATCAGGTTGATCTGAATGACCGTCTCGAACGGGAGCAAGGGGTGGGGGCCCCTGGAGCCCGCCACCTTCTGCGCCCAGCCGACGCCCGCGCAGCACGCGGCGATGCGCAGCCCGCCGTCGGCCTGCGCCGCCTGGGCGACGGCCGCCTGCACCTGGTCCTCGTCGCGGACGTCACACGCGACGAACTCCACGCCCAGCTCGCTTGCCAGCGCGGCGCCTTTGTCGGCGTTCAGATCGGCGACGGTCACGATCGCGCCCTGTGAGTGCAACCGCCGCACGGTCGCCTCGCCGAGCCCGGAGGCTCCGCCGACGACGATCGCTGAGCTGCCCTCGATCTGCATGTCCGGGAGCCTATCCGGCTCGTGGCGCGAGTGCCGGGACGCTGCTCAGATAGACGAATCCCCACCTGACGGCCGGGGACAAGCGGGGCCAGGCTGAAGAGGCCCGCCCATCCAGCGTGGCGTACTGCGTACGCGTCCTGGCCGATCGGAGATCAAGATGCGCTCGCCGATCGGCCAGCGCCGTCACCCGGTCGTCAGGCGCGACAGCGTCAGCGCGAACAGCTCATCCGGATCGGTCAGCCAGCGCACGAGCTCCAGGCCCGCCGCGGACAGGTCGCCGGTCAGGCGCTCGGGCGTGAACTTGGCGCTGATCTCCGTGCGCAGCTCCTCACCGGCGCGGAAGCGCACCGGCAGATCGAGGTCGCGCACGTGCGTGGTGTGCTCGCGGCGGGCGCGCAGCCGCATCTCGATCCACTCGTGCTCGGTGTCGAACGTGGCGACATGCTCGAAGTCCTCGGGGTCGAAGTTCGCGCCCAGCTCGCGGTTGAGCACGCGCAGCACGTTGCGGTTGAACTCGGCTGTGACGCCCTGGGAGTCGTCATAGGCCGCCTCCAGCACGTCCGGGTCCTTGACCAGGTCGGTGCCCATCAGCAGGTGGTCCTGGGGACCCAGCAGGCCCGCGATCGTGCGCAGGAAGCGGCGGCGGCTGCCGGGGGGGAAGTTGCCGATCGTGCCGCCCAGGAACGCCACGAGTCGCGGTCCGACGGCGTCCGGGACCTGGTCGAGGTGGCGCTCGAAGTCGCCGATCACACCGTGCACGCGCAGGCCCGGGTACTCCTCGGTGAGCGTCTGGGCGCATTCGCGCACCATGCTCTCGGTCACGTCCACCGGCACGTATCGCCGCAGCGTCCCGGCCTCGTGCAGCGCGTCCAGCAGCACGCGCGTCTTGGCAGCCGTGCCCGAGCCCAGCTCGACCAGCTCGGCGGCGCCCGTGAGCGCGGCCAGCTCGGCGGCGCGCTCCTGGAGGATCGCGCGCTCCGCGCGCGTCGGGTAGTACTCGGGCAGCTCGCAGATCTGATCGAACAGCTCCGCCCCGCGCGCGTCGTAGAAGTGCTTGGGCGGCAGCTCCTTGAATGGGCGCGTCAGCCCGTCGAGCACGTCGTCGGCGAGCGATCGCTCCTGCGCCTCATCGAGGTGCGAGTCGATCTGGATCGCCGGGTCCGCCGGGCTTGCGATCGGCTCCATCACGACACATCCCGCGCGAGGCGCACGCCGGCGAAGATCTGCCGGCGCTGGGGCAGGTCCCAGTTGCGGAACGTCGCCGTCTTCACCCGTGGGCCGGTCGCCCACGAGCCGCCTCGCAGCACACGGTAGGTATCGCCGAAGAACACTTCCGAGTACTCCCGGTAGGGGTAGGCAAGGAAGCCCGGATAGCCGCCGAACGTGCTGGCGGTCCACTCCCACACCTGTCCCACGCCCGTAAGCAGTCCGCTGGTCGCCGCTCTCTCCCACTCGGCCTCACTCGGCAGTCGCGCTCCCGACGCTCTGGCGTGCTCTTGCGCTTCAAACCAGCTCACGTGGCAGACCGGCGCATCGGGATGTCCGCTCTCGGCCGTCTCTGCGCCGAAGCGTGTCCAGCTCGCATTCGTCACCGGACGGCGCGCGATCTGAAACGCGGGCAGCTCGACCGTGTGGCGGGGGCGCTCGTTGTCGTAGGCGAATCCGTCTGCATCCGCGCCCATCTCAAATGGCCCCGCCGGTACCTCGATCCACTCATCTGGGCTCGCGAGTGGCTGCAGGCATGGCTCGCCCGCCGGCAGCAGGCCGGCGATCGCCAGGGTCTGGCGCATGGTCTCGGAGTGCTGCAGCTCGTGCCTGATCACCATCTCGCATATATCTCCGTCGCCGACGCCTCGTCGCGCGATCGCGTCGGCAGCGCGCTCGCGGACCTCGTGCATATACGCGCGCGCGTCCTCGGGTCCGAGTGCCTTGATGTCGCCGCGCACCGCGCGGGGCGTCTCGAACGCGTCATACAGGCCGGCCAGCCGCGGGCGCAACAGCTCCAGCCCGGCGTGCCTGTGCGCCAGCCACAGATCCTCGTAAGCGGCGATGTGACCGAGATCCCACACGAGCGGGCTCATGATCGGCGAGTGCACCCGGGTCAGGTCTTGCTCGCTCAGGCCCGCCACCAGCGTGAGCGTTCGCTCGCGCGCATCGCTCAGCGCGCCCAGCACCTGCTCCTCCGGGCTCGGCGCTGCGGCTTGATGGGTCGCGGTGGCGGTCGAGGCCATCAGAGAACTCTCACTGTACGACGCTCGGCGCCGTTTAGCTCACTTGTCGATCGACGCCGGGATTCCACCCGCCGGTCTGCACGCGCGCGCCGGGACTCGCCGGGCGGCGTTTGTGCCGGCACCGGCGGCTTCTTACCCGTGTGCGGGCGCGGGCGCCGCGGCGTCGTCGGCGATCACGCTCAGCCTGTCGCGTCGCAGCAGGCTTGCCGGCACATGCCTGCTCGGCTGGCCCAGCATCGCGGCGGTCGCGTCGGCCTTTTCGGCGCCCGTGGTCAGCAGCAGGCAGCGTCGCGCGCCGCGCAGCGCTGCCAGGCTCAGCGTGATCCGCTCGGGCGGCGGCTTGGGCGAGTCGCGCACGGGCAGGCACAGCGCCTGCTCACCGGCGTCCAGCGTCGGCGCTCCCGGGAACAGCGAGGCGACATGTCCGTCGGGGCCGATCCCGAGCACGATCACGTCGAGCACGGGCCGGTCGCCGTCGCGTGAGGCGACGTGCTCCTGCAGCGCCCGTGCGTAGCGCTCGGCTCCCTCGTCGGGTCCCAGCTCGCCCTCCATGCGGTGCACCCGCTCGGGCGGGATGCCGGCAGGGTCGAGCAGCGTGTCGGCGGCAAGCTTGAAGTTGCTCTCCTCGTCCCGCGGTCCGACGCAGCGCTCGTCGGCGAACCACACTTCGATGCCGTCCCAGCTGGACAGCTCGCTTGCCAGCAGCTCATACGTGCGCCCCGGCGTCCTGCCCCCGCTGAGCGCCAGGTGCGCCACGCCGCGCTCGCGGCGCGCGCTCTGCAGCCGCCGCACGATCTCGCCGGCGGCGCGCTCGGACACGGCCTCGGCGTCGGCCAGGGTGGTCAGGCGGGTCATGCCGGCGCCTCTGGCAGCATCGCCTGGGCCGCCTTCAGCGCAGGCCGATATGTCGGATCGCGCAGCAGCGCCTGCCTGATGCCCTCGCCGAGGATGCCACCCTCGCCGCGGGACGCGCCCAAGACTCTCCATGTGCGCTCCCTACCCGCTCGATCGCGGCGGTAAGCACGCAGCCCCCCCGGCCCACGGTCGAGACGCACCTGCAGACCCGACTCGCTGCTCAGCTGCATACCCGCCAGCCCGGGCACCCGCAGCTCGGGCGCGGCCTGCAGGCGCAGCGCGATGTCTGCGTCTGCGGGCTCTGGCTCTGCCGGTCAGCACGCCTTCGTGGCTTGTCGTGCCCCGCGATCTCGGAGTGGTCCAGCTCCCAGCCCAGCCGCGATGCCAGCCAGCCGACGAACAGCATCGCCGCCACCGTCGAGTCCGGATGGTGGCGGATCTCCAGCGCGTCGAGCGCACCCAGCTCGAGACGCATGTGCGCCGGGTCGAACGTCGCGGCGACGCGCTCGCGCCACGGGGTCGAGCGCAACCACGCAAGGTCGACGACGTAGACGTGCTCGGACAGCACGCACGCGCGCTCGATCGCGGCGCCCCAGACGGGCTCCTCGATCGAGTCGATCAGCGTCGCCTGCGCCAGCCCCAGCAGCGCGTCGGCCTCCTCGGGGTGACCATGCGGGGACCACAGCAGCGTCGGCAGGTCGGTGACGACCAGGGGGTCGGCGATCGTCGCCAGGTCGTCGAGATGGCGCTCTCCGATCTCCACGATCGCTGTCTCGCGCAGCAGCGCCACCTCGCCCGGGCCGGGGTCTCCGTCGGAGGCGACGGTCACGCGCGCGTTCAGATGCTCGCGGCGGGGATCGTAGGAGAGCACGACCGTACGCGAGGCGTGATAGCGCCCGACGCCGCGCAGGCGATTGGCGATCTCCCCGCTGTACTGGCTCTCGACGAACGCGACCATGTTCAGCACCCGTGCCGGCGCGAACCCGCCGTTCTCGGCGTGCTTCTCGGCCAGCAGCTCACGCAGCGCCGCTTCGATCGCGTCGGGTGTCGTGTCCTGCTCGCTCCAGACCGCGTCACTGACGACAGCCGAGGTCGCCATCCTCAGATCGCCCGCCAGGCGTGGCCCTCGCGGAGGATGCTCTCAGCCTCGATCGGTCCCTGCGAGCCCGCTTCGTATTGAGGTAGCCGCCCTCGGCGTCTGCGGTAGGTGGGTGCCCAGTATTGACGATCGGATCGCAGATTCGCCATTGTGCCTCGACCTCGTCGTTGCGCGTGAACAGCGTCGGGTCGCCGCGCATCGCGTCCATGATCAACCGCTCGTAGGCCTCCGGAGATTGCGACAGGAACGAGGTCCCGTACAGGAACTCCATGTTCACCGGCCTGATGAGCATGCGCGTGCCCGGGATCTTCGCGCCCAGCTGCAGCGTCACGCCCTCGTTTGGCTGCACCGTCAGGATCAGCTGGTTGGGCTGCACCCCGAGCGAGCCGTCCTGGCTGAACGCCAGGTGGGGGACAGGCTTCAGCGTGACCGCGATCTCGGTGACCTTGCGCGCGAGGCGCTTGCCGGCGCGCAGGTAGAACGGCACGCCCGCCCAGCGCCAGTTGTCGACTTCCAGGCGCAGCGCCGCGTAGGTCTCGGTGACCGAGTCCGGCGGCACGCCCTGCTCCTGCAGGTACCCCGGCACAGTCCTCGCCGCCGGAGTGGCCTGCCGCGTACTGCCCGCGTGCGGCCATGTCGGGGATGTCTCGCGGCGTGGGCGCCGCGATCGCCTGCAGGACCTTGACCTTCTCGTTGCGCACCTCTTCGGCGGTGAAGCTCCCGGGAGGCTCCATCGCGACATGGCAGAGCAACTGCAGCATGTGGTTCTGGATCAGGTCGCGCAGCGCTCCCGCCTGGTCGTAGTAGTCGGCGCGACTGCCGATGCCGATGTCCTCGGCCGCGGTGATCTGCACCTGATCGATGTAGTTGCGATTCCACAGCGGCTCGAACATGCCGTTGGCGAAGCGAAACGCCAGCATGTTCTGGACGGTCTCCTTGCCGAGGTAGTGGTCGATGCGAAAGACCTGCGACTCGTCGAACACGCTCAGGACCCGCGCGTTGAGCTCGTGCGCCTCCTCCAGCGAGGAACCGAACGGCTTCTCGATGATCACCCGCACGTCGGTCTCGGCCCGCCGCGACAGCCCGCTGCCGCCCAGCTGACCGACGATCACCGAGAAGAAGCTCGGCGCCGTGGACAGGTAGAACGCGCGGTTCAACCGCTCCCCGGCCTCCTCGTCGAAGCCGTCCAGCACCGTGCCCAGCTCCGCATAGACACTGGGATCGTCGAACACGCCCGGCACGTACTTGACGTTCTCGAGCAGTCCCGCCAGCACGTCGTCGTCGGGCGTGCGCCGGGAGAACGCGCGAATGGCCTGCTCGCACTCGGCGCGATACTCCTCGTGGGCTTTCTCCCGGCGCGAGATCCCCACCAGGTGAAAGCGCTCGGGCAGGGCGCCCTCGTGCGCGAGGTTGTACAGCGCTGGCAGCAGTTTGCGCTGGGCCAGGTCGCCCGACGCGCCGAAGATCACGAGCACGGTCGGCGCAACCGGCAGCCGCTCCAGGCCGGCGACGAGGGGATTCTCTGACTCGGCCGTGATCGCGGCGCTCGTCATCGCCCGTTCATCCAGTCCGGTCCGAGGAATCCGATTTCAGTCATTCGGCCACGATCGTAGTCGCAGCGACGTTGGTATACGTTCCCGGAATCGCATGACTCCCAACTCCACACACCAGCTGCCCGATCGCAACCTCGCCCTGGAGCTCGTGCGCGTTACCGAGGCGGCCGCGCTCGCCGCCGCCCCGTTGGTGGGACGCGGCGACAAGCAGGCGGCCGACCAGGCCGCGGTCGACGGCATGCGCTACATGCTGCAATCCGTGCCGATGGACGGCCTGGTGGTGATCGGCGAGGGTGAGAAGGACGAGGCGCCGATGCTGTACAACGGCGAGCAGATCGGCGACGGCACCCCGCCGCATGTGGATATCGCCGTCGATCCGCTCGAGGGCACGACGCTGGCGGCGCATGGGATGCCCAGCGCGCTCGCCGTGATCGCGCTGTCCGCGCGCGGGACGATGTTCGATCCCGGCCCGTGCGTGTACATGGAGAAGATGGCCGGCGCCCCGGAGATAGCCGATCTGCTGGATCTCGACCGCCCGCTGGGGGAGACCGTGACGCTCGTGGCAGAGCGCAAGGGCTGCGCCGTCGGCGACGTGATGGTGCTCGTGCTCGACCGCCCTCGCCACGAGGCGGGGATCGAGGCGATCCGCGCCGCCGGGGCGCGTGTGCGGCTGATCGCCCACGGAGACGTGTCCGCCTCGCTGCTGGCCGTCACCGAGCGCTCGACCGTGGATCTGCTGTGGGGCATCGGCGGCACGCCCGAGGGCGTCATCTCCGCCGCCGCGGTCAAGTGTCTGGGCGGGCAGCTGCTCGGGCGGCTGTGGCCGCGCGACGACTCCGAGCGCCAGGCCGCGCTGGACGCCGGCTATGACCTGCAGCGGGTGCTCGCCCGCGACGATCTCGTCGCGGGCGATGACGTGTTCTTCTCCGCCACCGGCATCACCGACGGCGACGTCCTGCAGGGCGTGCGCTATCCGAGTGCCGGCGGCGCGACGACCGAGTCGCTGGTGATGCGCACGCGCTCGGGCACGGTCCGGCGGATCAGGGCCACGCACGACCGCGCGAAGCTGGCGGCGCTGCGGGGCTGAGAACGCTCGGGGCGCGCTGAGAACCCTCACGGGCGGCCGGCTGAAGAAGGCTCCGGGCGCGCTGAGAACGCTGGGAGCGTGCTCAGCGCGCGGTCGAGTCGGACTCGCTCTCGGTACCGGCGAACCGTCGCACCCGCGGGCCGGACTCCGTCTGGTCGGCCAGGTCCAGTCGCGCGAGCGAGCGCAGGAACCCGTGGGTGACGAGCACGTGGATGCGCGACTGCGTCGCGTTGTAGATGCGCCGGCCGAACCCGGATGCGATCGCGGGGTGGAAGTTGGCGACCTCGACCTCGACGTGCAGTCGCGCACGCCCCGGATACTCGTCGGCGAGGCGGCGCACGTCGATTTGCAGGTGCCCCGCGCCGCCACGACCGCGACGCGCGACCAGCAGGCCGCGGGCGATGCGCCAGCGCACGATCCCGTGGCTAGACTCCAGCACGTACTCGGGCGCCGCGAACGTGAGCAGCTTCAGCCGTCCGAGCAGCACCACCGAGCGCTCGGTCTCGGAGTAGCGCACCCGCACGAGTCCCAGCGTCACCCGCGTCAAGAAGCGCCAGTAGGTGCGGGCCAGGCGCTCCAGGTACACGGCCGACCAGAGCTCTCGCAGGGCCGCCTCGGGCAGGCTCAGGTCGGCGGCCTGAACCGAGCGTATCGCGCCCGTGCGCTCGTCTTCGGAGGTGCGGTCCTCGAGGTTTGAGATCGTGGCGGGCTTCACACCCGCAGGCTATCCACGCGCGCAGGCGGCTCTGTGGGAGATTGCCGGTGGTAGGACGTCCTGGTCTGCTGATATTCAACGTGCGTGACCGACGACTTCCCGACCCCACGTCGCGGCGACCGACCGATCGAAGATCGGCTGGCGCGAGCGGCGCGAGCGGCGCAGACGCTGAGCGAGACGCTATGGGAGGCGGTGCACGAGGAGCTGACAGACCCCCATGCACAGCGCGTCGCCGAGCTGTCCGAGCGGCTGGCGGACGTCTCGGCGTCCGTGGCCCTGCTCGCGCGGATGGAGGCGAGTCGGCCCGCTGCAGCCGATGCCACGAACACCGAGGGCGATCACGACGACTCCCCCGACTTCTCCGACCGGCCCACGGCGCCGGAGCCGTCCATTGCGCGCACAGAGTCGGAGTCTCGCGCGCCGGCTGCAGACGGTGAGCAGCACGAGCCGTCCCCACCGCGGGAGTCGTCCCTTGTCCGGGAGTCGCCCTCACCGGCTGTGCTGGTTGACGAGCTTGCTCTCGCCGAGCCGGCCCCGAAGGAGCCGTCCGCCTCGTCTGTGTCGCCTGCCTCGTCTGCGCCTGAGCCACCCCGATCGCCTGAGTCGCCCCGATCGCCGGAGCCGCCCGTGCAGGTAGGTCCCCCGCAAGCGCCGCCCGAGATCGAGATCAGAGACGAACGCCGTGAGGAGTTTCGTCGCGAGCGGGTGCATGGCGATAGCGGCCCGGCCGCGTGGATCGAGTCGATCGGAGGCAGGCTGGAGCGCTACGCGCGTGACGGCGTTCCGTTTGCGGTGCTGCTGGTCGAGCTGGCCGATGTCGAGCGTTTGCGTCACGCCGAGCTGCCCGGCGAGGTGGCGCGCCTGACGGCCCTAGTCGAGACGGCGCTCGCCGCGGAGCTGGGCCCCGCGGACTCGCTCACGCGTGAGAGCCCGGGTCGCTACTGGATGCTGACGCCAGAGACAGGCTCGGGCAGTGCGCGGGCGCTGGCTGGACGACTCGCCGAGTCGGTGCGCGATGCGGCCAGTCATCGCGGGACGCCGCTCGAGATCGCGGTGGGCATCGCCGTATGCCCCGAGGACGGCAGCCAGGCGGCGGCGCTGGCCGCGAGCGCGGACATCGCGCTGTACACCGCGCGGGCCGCCGGCCGACCGGTCGCCTGACAGCTGGCACTGACAGCTGGCACTGACAGCTGGCCGATCACCGACCCAAGGCGATGGGGGTTATCCGCGCTTGCGACGGGGAGCTATTCGCGCCTGCGATGGGGAGCTATCAGCGCCTGGCGGGCACCGCTCGTGTGAGCAGTCGACGAATCAGCTGCTGGCCTGAGCGCCGCCGGTAGCCACTTCTTCAGGCGTAAGCGCAGGCGCGCCGAGCATGGGGGTGTTGGGGGCGCTGCCGACGACGCGCGTGGCGACGCGGACCGTTTCGGTGATGTCCAGCGCTTGCGCGGCGCCGGCGGTCAAGTCCCAGTCGGCGTGGTTGGCATAGGGCCCGCGGTCGAGCACGGGCACGGTCAGGACGTGGCCCGCGTAGGCGACGCGCACGAGCGTGCCGCAGGGCAGGGTGCGGTTGGCGACGCCGACGACGGCGGGCGTGAGCGTCTGCCCGCAGGCGGTGGTCTGACCGTAGAAGCCGGGACCGAACCAGGTGGCGATGCCGGTCTTGTGGACCTTTGTCTTCGCGGCCGGTAAGCTCGACGGGGCGCCGGTGCCGGCGCTCGCACCGCCCGTCGTGGCGTCTGTGTCGGCGAGCGCGCTCGCGGTGGAAGCGACACAGCAGGCAGCACAAGCCGTGCAGGCGAGCAGGGCAAGCAGGGGCGTCGTGATAGGGCGAGCGAAACGCATAATCGTCGGTGCCTACGGGGTGAGCTGACGGGCTCGCGCGGTCTGTACGACGACGGCGCTACGGCCTCGGATGGGCCGATTCGCCCCCGTGGATCGAGACGATCCACATTGGGTCCCCCGTCTTCCACAACCTGGGCCGTGGAAGCTCGGCGTGGGCGCCAGTATACAGATCGCCTCCGGCGGACTGACCGGGTGCTCGGAGTTATGACAACCACGCGGCCGGCAAGCTGCGCAAAGTGCGGGGTGCTCGTGCTGGGTCGCTCGTGCTCGATCGCTCAGCCGGCGAGCCGCGACAGAGGCTCAGCCGGGCAGCCGCGACAGGAAGTCTTTGAGCAGGCGTGCGCCGGTGGTGATACCCGCTTTGGCGAGCTCGCCCGTGAGCTCGGCGGCGGATGCGACGAGCTCGATGCCTCCGGGTGGCTGGACGGGTCCTCCAAAAGTGTCGGGCTCGGCCTCGAAGCCCTGCAGCGGGGCCGGCTCGTCGCCAGGTCCGCGGCCTTTGGTCGCCCGCGGGTTGGACGTGGGCTTGCGCTTGCTCGCCGGCCGGGCGGGGGTTGTGCGTGGCTCCTCGGGGCGCGGCACAGCGGGGGTTGTGCGTGGCTCCTCGGGGCGCGGCACAGCGGGGGTTGTGCGTGGCTCCTCGGGGCGCGGCGCAGCGGGGGTTGTGCGTGTGCTGACTGGGAGTGTGGCCGTGGGGGCATGGCGTGTCCCGGCCGCACGTGGGGTCGCAGAGGCTTTGCGCTGGCCTCCCGCGCGCGCCGCAGCCCGCCGCGCGCTGGCCCGCTGGGGGCGGGTGCGGGGCAGGCCGGCGAGGACGCCGGGACCCTCCTCGCCGGCGCCGCCGGGGTCACTGCCGGACCCGTCGACGGAGGCGCGCGCACGAGGATTGCTCTTGGGAGAGTCGCTCATGCGCGTTAGCATAGGCGCCGGAGAAGTTAGCTATGCGATGTAACGTCGGGAGGGCCACGCCGTAGTGCTCCCCAGAGGGGCGTTCGTCCTCAGCCGGACACCGGAAGGACCCATGGGGTGGCCCCCCGGGTCGGATCGATCACAGAGAAACGGAACCAGCGTCAACCATGTCAGTAGTCGAATTGCAGGAGCTCGATGAGGTAAAGGGCCTGCTGTCCAAAGGCCAGCAGGTGGGCGTGCTGACGTTCGCGGAGATCTCGACCGCGACCTCCGAGCTCGACCTGGACGAGTCCGACGTCGAGGAGCTGCACGGGTTCCTGGAGAAATCCGAGATCGAGCTCGTCGAGGACATCGACCCGGCGACGGCGGCGGCGCAGGCGGTCGAGCGCGCGCCGGACAAGCGCGGGCGGCGCAGCAAAGCGAAAACGGCGCTGGATCTCAAGCCGGACATGACGACGGACTCGCTGCAGCTGTTCCTGAAGGACATCGGCAAGGTTCGTCTGCTGACCGCCCAGGAGGAGGTCGACCTGGCCAAGCGGATCGAGCGCGGCGATCTCGACGCCAAGCAGAAGATGGTCGAGTCGAACCTGCGGCTGGTCGTGTCGATCGCCAAGAACTATCGCAACCAGGGGCTGCCGTTTCTGGACCTGATCCAGGAGGGCACGCTCGGGCTGGTGCGGGCGGCCGAGAAGTTCGACTACCGCAAGGGGTTCAAGTTCTCCACGTACGCGACCTGGTGGATCCGTCAGGCGATCGCGCGCGCGCTGGCGGACAAGGCGCGGACGATCCGCATACCGGTGCATGTCGTGGAGAAGCTCAACAAGATCGGTCGCGCCGAGCGCAAGCTCGTGACCGAGCTCGGGCGAGAGCCGACCGCGGATGAGATCGCCGACGTGACGGGCATCGACCCCGAGGAGGTCGACTCGATCAAGCGCTCCGCGCAGGCGCCGGTGTCGCTGGAGAAGCCTGTCGGGGACGAGGAGGAGTCGGAGTTCGGCCAGTTCATCGCCGACGAGCGCGCCGAGTCCCCGTACGAGCGCGCGGCGGAGATTCTCACCAAGGAGGCGCTGCGCGAGGCGCTGGAGAACTTGTCATACCGCGAACGGCGCGTGCTCGAGCTGCGGTACGGCCTCGGCGGCGAGCACCCGCGGACGCTGGACGAGGTGGGGCGCACGTTCAACGTGACCCGTGAGCGGATCCGCCAGATCGAGAACCAGTCGCTGAAGAAGCTGCAGTCACTGGCCGAGGCGCAAAAGCTCAGAGACGTGGCGTAGCCCGTCCGTCGGGGCGCTTCGCGCTCAAGCCTCCCGGCGCGGATGCCGATTGGGGCATCATGTTCGATGTCGAAGCAGCCCTGCGCGAGCTCGTCGCCAAAGAGGGCTCGGATCTGCACCTGAAGGTGGGCAACAAGCCTCTGTTCAGGGTGCACGGACATCTGGCGGCCGAGCAGGACGGATCGGTGCTGAGCGCGGAAGACACCGAGCACGCGTTGGAAGTGCTGCTGAGCGATGAGGCCAAGCTGAAGGAATTCGAGGAGGAGCACGAGGTCGACTTCTCGTTTGAAATCCCCGATGTCGCCAGGTACAGGTTGAACGCGTTCCAGCAGCGCGGTCTGATCTCGATGGCGTGCAGGGCGATCCCGCACAAGATCAACACGATCGAAGAGCTGGAGCTGCCGGCGGTGATCAGGGATCTGGCCGAGGAGGAGCGCGGGATCGTGCTGCTGACCGGGACGACCGGCTCGGGTAAGAGCACGACCCTGGCGGCGATGATCGATCACATGAACGAGACCATGAGCAAGCACATCGTGACGATCGAGGACCCGATCGAGTTCGTGCACGAGGACAAGCGCTCGGTGATCAACCAGCGCGAGGTCGGCATGGATACGGCTTCGTTCAAGCGCGCGCTGCGGCGCGTCCTGCGTCAGGACCCGGATGTGATCCTGGTCGGCGAGATGCGCGACGAGGAGACGGTCCAGGCGGCGCTGTCGGCGGCGGAGACCGGGCATCTCGTGCTGTCGACGATTCACACGGTCGACGCGGCCGAGTCGATCAATCGCATGCTCGACTTCTTTCCGCCTCACCAGCACAGCCAGGCGCGGAGCATGATCGCGGGCACGATCAAGGGCGTGATCTCCCAGCGGCTGGTGCCCGGCGCGAACGGGGGACGCGTGGCGGCGTGCGAGATCCTGCGAATGACCGGCAGGGTGCGCGACATGATCGTCGACCCCTCCCAGACGGGCAAGCTGCCAGAGGTCATCTCGACGGGCGCGTACTACGGCATGCAGACCTTCGACCAGGCCCTGTTCGGGCATGTAAAGGCGGGACTGGTGAGCTTCGACGACGCGATGAAGGTGGCCTCGAGCCCGGCCGACTTCAAGCTGCTGATGCAGGCGGACGGCAAACGGGGCACGACGATGGAGGACGTGGCTGCCGCAGAGGCAAGGCGCGAGGCCGCCGCCGAGCCGCCGAAGCTGACGGTCGCATAGCTCGGGCTATTTTGGCGAGTCCGCTCGTCGCGCAGGCCCGAGACCCATGTCCGTCGCGGGGCGCGTGCGTGAGGAGGCATCGATCGCAAAATCCGTCCTGCTGAGCGGAGGGCGTGGGTGGCAGCAGGGGAGCAGCACTTTACTTGGTAAAGTAAGGAGTATGGCTGTAGACGAGACGTGTCCGGTGTGTCGTACCGCCGAAGTGGTGTGTGGGAAGTGGACGCTGCTGCTCGTCAGGGATCTGGCCGAGGGCTGCTCGCGATTCTGCGAGCTGGAGCGCTCGCTGGCGGGAATCAGCCCGCGCACGCTCTCGCTGCGGCTAAGGGCGCTGGAGGAGGAGGGGATCGTCGAGCGCTGCACGTTCGGAGAGGTGCCCCCGCGGGTCGAGTACGCGCTGACGGAGAAGGGCCGGGCGCTGCTGCCGATCATCGATGACATGCGCTCATACGGCGAACACTGGCTCGGCGAGGAATGCGCCGAGCGCCAGGCGGCACAGGCCGAGGAGCTTCTCGCCGGTGTCGCCGCCGCCGTGGCGTAGCGCCGCCGTTGCGTAGACCTGGTAGACCTGCAACGACGGGTGCGCCGAGCAGGAGCGCGGGACGTGAGGGCGAACTCAGCGAACCATGCGTTCAAGCGGACTGTCGAGCGAGCTGGAGACCGCGCTCACCGGGTTCGCGCATGCGGCTGCGGACTGTCTGCAAGCTGAGATCGACGCCGGCGCCGAGGTCGAATTGGAGCTGGGCTCCCAGCGCGGGCGAGCGCAGACGGCGTTCTACAGCTGCCGGCCGCTGACAGGTCGGTTCATCGCCGAGCACGAGTCTCAGCTGGAGCGCTTGCCCGAGCATGGTGCGGCCGTGACGGCGCTGGCGGGGTTCGACGGGCTCGATCGCTATCTCGCCGGCCGGACCGGTGAGAGGTCCGGCCGTGGTGATGATCGGCTGAAGGGCCGTACCCGCGCGGGCGCGGACGCCAGCACACACGCACGCGCGCGAGCGGCGGCGAGAAAGTTGATCGAGGATGTGTTCGTCGAGCAGACCGAGTTCGACCGATCCAAGCTCGCCCAGCACCCCGAGCGCCTGGCGGCGGCGCTGGCCCGGCTGGAGCGCGCGGAGCTGACGAGCACGCCCGAGACGATCACGCTGGTGGCGACCCTGCACGGGCTCGCGATCGCAACGCCTGAGATCAAGCTGACGCAGGGCCTGACGATCGCCGCGCCGGACACCCTGCGCTGGGCGCCCGAGGCTGCGCTCGCGGGCATCGACGGAGGCGAAGCGGGCGCGCACGGCCACCTGCTGATCGCGCTGACTTGCGAGGAGCCTGCGCCCGTGGGCTCCGCGGGCGCTCCGAGCGCGCGCGGCATGGCGAGCGCCGAGGACAGCGGCGAGGAGATCGCGATCGTCCGCGCGCGCGAGGTGCTGCAGGACCTGCTGCGCGCGCTGCGCCTGTTCGGCGACGGGCGCGTCACGCTCGGCCCGCTCGCCTGGGCGCGGGCGGGAGGAGAAGACGCCTGGGGCACCGTCGCGCTTGGCACCGGAGGGCGTCCGCACGGGATGCTGGTGGTGACGGCCGAGCAGGAGGATGAGCTGCGCGCGTTCTGCAACCTCGTATCCCGGCGCGCTCCGCACGCCAACGGGCTGGCGTGGGCGTTGCGGCGCTTCGAGCTGGGCTGCGAGCGTGCGAGCGCGAATGAGGCGCTCAGCGACCACCTGCTCGCGCTGCGCGCGCTGCTGGAGCCGGAGGGGCCGTCCAGCGGCCGGCTGGCCGGGCGGATCGCCGCGCTGTGCGCGACGCCCGAGGATCGCGTCGAGCTGACCGAGCGGATGACCAGAGCCCAGGCGCTGGAGCGCACCGTGATCGCGGGCAAGGTGGCCAGACGCGCAAGCGACCAGGCGCTCGCGCGGGACGTCGCCGACCACCTGAGAGCGCTGCTGCGAGACGTGATCTGCGGTCATCTGACACCCGACCTGGCCCAGCTGGCGGACGAGCTGTCGGAGCAGCCGCCGACGGAGAGATCAGCCGAGGAGATGGCCGGCGATGCGGGCGAGGCCCGCGAGATCCTGGATGTCCTCGTCTAGGTGAGGCACCTGCACCGCCGCGTGGTCGTCCAGCTCGCTTGACAGCCGCTTGACCGTCGCGGCGTCGCGGCGTGTGAGCACATCGAAGTCGGCCAGGTTCGACGCGACGCGCGCGGCCAGGCGCTCGCCCAGCTCGGGCTCGAGCATCTCGGTCACCTGCTCGGTCGAGTGCCCGTGCAGGCCCTCGCGGTGGACGCGGTTGACGACCAGCCCGTCTCGAGCCATCTCGGCCTCGTCCAGGCGGGCGGCGAGATGCGATGCCTCGCGCGCGGGCTCGGGCTCGGGCGAGGTGACGATCAGGAACGCCGTCTCGGGCGCGCGCAGCAGCTGGGCGACGTCCCGCGTCTGCTCGCCGAAGCCGTCGATCACACCTGTGAGCGAGCTGAAGAACCGCGACAGCTCGCCGAGCATGTCGATGCCCGTGACGCGGGCGAATATCCCGAACACGATCCCCGTGCCGCGCCCGAACAGCCTTGCGGTCAGCCCGCTCGGGGCGAGGAACACCTGCAGGGCGCGCCCTTCCAGGAACCCGAGCAGCCTGGTGGGCGCGTTCAGGAAGTCCAGCGCGTTGCGCGACGGGGGCGTGTCGAGCACGATCGTGTCGAACTCGTGCTCGGAGTGCAGCTCGTACAGCTTGGCGATCGCGCTCAGCTCGTGCGAGCCCGCCACGGCCGTGGACAGCTCGCGGTAGACGGGGTTGGCCAGGATCGTCGCGAGTTTCTCCGCGTCGGGCTCCAGGCTCGTGACGATCTCGTCGAACGTGCGCTTGGCGTCGAGCATCATCGCCCACAGCTCGCCTTTCGCCGGTACGCCCTGCGCGCTCAGCAGCTCCGGCTCGATGCGACGGGGCTCGCCCGAGAGCGTGTCCAGCCCCAGCGCGGCGGCCAGGCGGTTGGCCGGGTCGATCGTCACGACCGCAACCTTGCGCCCGCGCATTGCCAGCCCGAGCGCCAGCGCGGCCGACACGGTCGTCTTGCCCACGCCGCCCGAGCCGACGCACACCACCACGCGCTTGTGCTGGAGCCTTGCGAGCAGTTGCTTTGACGGCTTGGTCATCCGGCGATCCTAGTCTGCGTGCAGGAATCGTCGGCCTGCATGCGAATACCCACCGGACAGCGGCTTTCCAGCTAACTAGGAGCCTCCCGTGCAAGGCCATGCCAAGGTCATCGCGTTCGCCAACCAGAAGGGTGGCGTAGCCAAGACGACCACCACGCTCAACCTCGCCGCCGCGTTCGCGGAGGAGGGTCATCGCGTCCTGTGCGTCGACATGGACCCGCAGGGCAACCTGACGATGTCCCAGGGGATCGACCCGGACACGATCGAGCAGTCGATGTACGACGTGCTCGTCCACAAAGTCTCGATCCGCGAGGTGGTCCGCAAGCGCGAGATCGACGTCGCCTGCGCCTCGATCGACCTGGCGGGCGCCGAGATCGCGATGTCGACCATGATCGGTCGCGAGCGCTCGCTGGAGAAGGCGTTCGAACCGATCGTCGACGACTACGACTTCATCTGCATCGACACGCCCCCGAGCCTGGGATTGCTGACGATCAACGCGCTTACGGCTGCCGACAAGGTGATCGTCCCCGTGCAGTGCGAGTATCTGTCGATGCGCGGCCTCATCCAGCTGCAGAACACGCTCGCGATGATCCGAGAGAATCTCAACCCCGACGTCGACATCGAGGGTATCCTCCCGACGTTGGTGGACTCACGCACGATCCACGCCAAGGAGGCGATCGAGATCCTCGAGGAGAACTTCGGCGATCGCGTGTTCGCCTCGCGCATCCGCAAGACCGTCCGTTTCGCGGAGGCGCCCGTGAAGGGCATGTCTGTGCTCAAGTACGAGCCCGACGGTGTGGCCGCGCAGTCCTACCGGCAACTCGCGCAGGAGGTCCTCGCACATGGCAAGCCCTGATCGCTCGCTCGCAAGTCCCGATCGGTCGCTTCGATGACGAACCCCAAACGCGCGTCGATGCGCGAAGGGCCGCTTGCGGCGCTGTTTCGCAAGACCGAGGCCGACGAGGTCGCCGAGGCCGATGCGGACGTCGAGGCCGATGCGGACGTCGAGGCTGAGGCCGCTTCGCGATCGCAGACTCCGGCAGCGCAGGGCGAGCGCAGCGCGCCGCCGCGCAAGCGTGCCAGGGCGGACACCGCTGCCGAGCGCGGCGTGCCCCATCCCGCGCTGAGCAAGGCCACCCCGCAGCCTGCCCGCGAGAGCGGGTCCGGCGCGAGCGTGCCGAGCCCGAAGGAGCGCTTGAAGAACGCCTTCTCTGCCGAGATCCCCGCGAGCCTGATGGACCGCGAAGGCTCCACTGCCGAGGACACGATCGCGGCGCGCAGCGCCAGGCCGGTGATGGACGAGTACGCGCGCGAGCATCCCTCCTCCGAGCTCTCCGGCGGTTCCGCCGGGCAGCCGCGGATCCGGGTCGTGGGCGTCGGTGGCGCGGGCGTGAACGCGGTCAACCGCATGGTCGAGGCCGAGGTCGAGGGCGTGGAGTTCCTCGCGGTCAACACCGACCAGCAGTCGCTGCAGCAGTCCACCGCGAACATCACTCTGCACATCGGCGCGGAGATCACGCGCGGGCTGGGCTCCGGCTCGGACGCGAACGTCGGCCGGCAGGCCGCGATGGAGGACTACGATCGCGTCAAGTCGCTGCTGAAGGGCTCGGACATGGTCTTCATCACCGCGGGCGCCGGCGGAGGCACGGGCACCGGCGCGGCGCCGATCGTGGCGCGGATCGCGCGCGAAGTCGGCGCGCTGACGGTCGCGATCGTGACCAAGCCGTTCGGCTTCGAGGGCTCTCGCCGTGGCGAGCAGGCCGAGCACGGGATCGACGCGCTGGCCGAGGAGGTCGACACGCTGATCGTCGTCCCCAACAACCGGCTGCTGACGGTGCTCGACAAGCAGACCGCGATGGTCGAGGCGTTTCGCGTCGCCGACGACGTGCTGCGCCAGGGCGTGCAGGGCATCTCCGACCTGGTCACGCTGCCCGGCCTGATCAATCTCGACTTCGCCGACGTACGCACGATCATGTCCGACGCCGGCGCCGCGCTGCTGGGCATCGGCATGGGCGTCGGCGGTGAGCAGCGCGCGGTCGACGCCGCCATGCAGGCCGTCGCCTCGCCGCTGCTGGAAACCTCGATGGAGGGCGCGCGCTCGATCCTGCTGTCGATCACCGGCGGGCGCGACCTGTCGCTGTGGGAGGTCAACGAGGCCGCCAAGGCCGTCTCGGAGGCGGCCCATCCCGACGCGAACATCATCTTCGGCGCGATGGTCGACGAGAAGCTCGACGACCAGGTCTGGGTGACGGTCGTCGCCACCGGATACGGCGACGCGCGGCGTCAGATAGCGCGCGACGTGGGTGCAGGCAGCCTGCGCGAGCCCGCGGGCGAGCCGCGCGTGCGGCGCACGAGCGGGCCTCCGCGCCCGGCGCACGCGCCACGCCGCGCCACGCTCGCGGTGGATGAGCTGGAAGTTCCCGAGTTCATGCCTCGCTAGGGCCTGCTGTGGTATCGCTCAGCTATGAGCGCACCGGCTGAGCACGGGGTCATCGCGGCAGGGCATCCCCTGACGGCGCAGGCCGGCGCGGAGGTGCTGCGCGCCGGTGGCAACGCGGTGGATGCGGCGGTCGGGGCGATGCTGATGTCGTTCGCCGCCGAGCCGCTGCTGACGGGTCTGGGCGCGGGCGGGCACATGCTCGTCGCGGGTGGTGGCCAGGAGCCGGTGCTGCTGGACTTCTTCGTGCAGGCCCCCGCGCGCCGGCAGGACGGGGGCGCGGCCGAGCTGGAAGCGGTCGACGTATCGTTCGGGGACGCTGTGCAGGTGTTCCATATAGGCCCCGCCTCGTGCGGGGTGTACGGGACGCCCGCGGGCGTGTGCGCCGCCGTGGAGCGCTGGGGCACGATGGGGCTGGCGCGACTGGCCGCCCCCGCCGCGCAGGCCGCGCGCGAGGGTGTGATGTTGAACGCGGGGCAGGCGTACATCGCGAAGATCCTCACCGACCTGCTGACCTCCACGCCCGAGTGCGCGGCGCTGTGGGCGCCTGCCGGGCGCGTGCTGCGCGAGGGCGAGCTGCTGCGCAACCCCGAGCTGGGCGATGCCCTGGATCGCCTCGGCGCGGACGGGGCCGAGCCGTTCTATCGCGGCGACATCGCGCGTGCGGTGTGCGACTGGCTGGGCGCGCGCGGGGGCTCGCTGAGCGCGACAGAGCTTGCGTCCTACCGCGCGATCGAGCGTGAGCCGGTGAGCATCGGCTACCGCGACCGCACCGTGCTCACCAACCCGCCGCCCTCGGCGGGGGGCACGCTGCTGGCCTACTCGCTGGCGCTGCTGGACCGCGGCGGGCGCCCGCCGCCGCTGCGGGCGGTGCTGGAGGCGATGCAGGCAGCGCAGGCCGAGCGCACTCCCGAGTTCGTCGAGGGACTCGCGCAGAACGGCTTCCTGGAGCGGTTTCTCGCGGCCAAGCTCGGGTCGACAACGCACATCTCGGTGCTCGACTCGCACGGGCGCGCGTGCAGCGTGACCTGCACGAACGGGGAGGGCTCGGGCGTCGTGGTGCCGGGCACTGGTATCCACGTCAACAACGTCATGGGCGAGGAGGACCTCAACCCGCTGGGCTTTCATCGCCACCCCGCGGGACGCCGGATGCCGAGCATGATGGCGCCCTCGGTCGTGTTGCGCGACGGCGCGGTCGAGCTGGTGCTCGGCAGCGCCGGCTCCAACCGCATCCGCTCGGCGATCTTGCAGACGATCGTCGGCGTGGTCGACCACGGCCTGGGCGCACGCGAGGCGGTGGATGCGCCACGCGCGCATGTCGAGGACGGGATCGTCTACCACGAGCCGGGAATCGACATGACCGCGGCACGCGAGCGCGATCCCGAGCGCGAGATTGTGCGGTTTCACTCGCTGAACCTGTTCTTCGGCGGCGTCCAGGCGGTGCACAGCGCGGACGGGCAGATGACCGGCGCGGGCGATCCGCGGCGCGGTGGCGTGGCGGTCGGCGCGTGAGAGGCTCGTCGGTCGGCAGGGATGGGCATGGCTGCGTGGATGGCAGGCGCGTATGTCGGGCGTGCACCGGGCGTCCGGCCATGCTCAGTGCCGTCGCGGCCGTGGCCGCGACCCTGATGGCTGGCTGTGGGGGCGGCATCAAGGCCCCTGACCTGTTCATCGTCGAACGGACGGGAAGCGTGCCCGGCGCGGGGCTGACGCTGCTGGTCAACGAAGAAGGCGGCCTGCGCTGCAACGCAGGGCGGGAACTGAAATTGAGCGAGCCCCAGATCGTGCAGGCGCGCGCGCTCCAGGAAGAATTGAAGACTCCCGCGGGCGAACATGTCTCCCTGCCCGCACGTGCGGGCTCGGTTTTCGCCTACCACCTGCGCGACGAATCCGGCAGCGTCTCGTTCGCCGACAACTCTGCCGCCCAGCCCAAGGTGTTTCGCAACCTGGCGCTGTTCGTGCTGCAGGTCGCCCAGCAGAATTGCAAGCTCCCGCAGTAGGACTCCCGCAGTAGGACTCCCGCAGTAGGACTCCCGCAGTAGGACTCCCGCAGTAGGACTCAAAGCCACACCCGGCGTGGGCGTCCAACGAGAGGCTCAGCCGAAGCGGACCTTGCCATTTGAGCGGGCGCGCGCCTGGGCGCGGTCGACCAGCTCCAGGCGCCTGATCGCGGCGCGGAAAAGCACCGCCAGCAGGCGCATGCGCGCGTTCTCCGAGCGCAGCTCGAGCAGCTCCTGCTTGGCGTCGGCGCCGAACTCGACCGTGCCCGCCATCGCGTAGGCGTCGAGCTCGGCCAGCTCGTCCTCGCTCAGCTGCTTGTCGGTCGCCTGCTCGACCAGCTCGGCGTACAGCTCGCGGGCGGTCTGCGCCGCGCCGGGGTCGGGCTCCTCCTGCACGTCGACGAGCGGCTCGACGATCCCCGCGGGGTAGGGCAGCTCGTCCTGGCGCTCGAGCAGGCGAAACGGCAGCGTCCCGCGTACGAGGATGTCCATGCTGCCGTCCTCGTCTCGCTCGAGCACGCGGTCGATCTCACACGCGCACCCGACCGGCTTGAGCTCGTCCTCGGACAGCCACACGATGCCGAACTCGAGCTCGTGCTCCAGGCACGCCTCGATCATGCGCTTGTAACGGTCCTCGAAGATGTGCAGCGGCACCGCCTCGCTGGGCAGCGCGACGATCCCCAGCGGGAACAGCGGGAACCCCTCTTGGCGGTGTTCGAGCATGCGCGGCAGTCTATTGCCGCCTGCTGACTGATTTCCAATTGGTCGAAAATCTGCATGCCGGGAGGGTACGGGTGGGCGCGTTGCCGACCCAAGGCGTGTCCGACCGGCGCCGTCGAGACCCCAGGGGCCCCACGGATCGATCTTGTGGTCTCGCCGCCCGTGCTGCTTCAGCGCCGCGACATGCGCTGACCTCAGCGCCGGTGCGCTGTGAGCATCAGGTTGTAGAAGATCGCCGGCGGCAGCCTCGGCTCCAGCAGGCGCCGGTCGAAGCCCTGCAGGAGCAGATAGCCGCGATAGGCGTACTGGCGCCACCCCCACGGAACGTCACGCGGATCGGCGGTGGCCTCGAGCGTGCGATTGGTCCAGCCGAACCAGTTGGCCAGCAGCTCCTCGCCGCTGACACGCACGTTCTGGAACCCCGCGCTCCTTGCGGCACGCGCGAGCTCTGAGGGGGCGAACGCGTGCACGTCCACGAACCCCTCCAGGGCCGCGTCCGGCGCGCCCGCATCCGCGGGCGGTGCGGGCCGTGCGCCGATCGCCCAGCGCCACAGGGGTGCGACCGCGCCCGCCGCCCGCTTGGGCACGCCCGCCAGGCGGTCGCCGTAGCGCGAGGGCTCCCCGGCGAACACGATCGTCCCGCCGGGGGCCAGCACGCGTGCGAACTCGCCGAACGCGCGCTCCAGGTCCGGGATGTGATGGAGCACGGCGTGGCCCAGCACCAGGTCAAAGCTCGCGTCCTGAAACGGCAGCTGCTCGGCGTCGGCGGCCTTGGTCTTCACCTTCAGGCCCAGGCTCCTCGCGTTGGCCTGCAGCGTCGCCAGCATCCCCGGCGAGATGTCGCTGCAGGTCGCCTCGCCGATCAGGCCCGCTTTGAGCATGTTCAGCGTGAAGTACCCCGTTCCCGCGCCGATCTCCAGCGTGCGCGGGAACTTGCCCGGCGCACCGCTCCCGAGCGCCTTGCGCACCTTGCTCATCACCTGTTCGGCGCCGAGATCGCCGAAGTCGATCCCCCACTTGGCGTCGTAGTGGTCGGCGGCCACGTCGTGATACCGCGTGTTGGCGTCGCGGATCTCCTCTGCTGTCAGCGCCGGCGCCACGGCGCGAGACTATATTGCCGCGGGCAGCCACTCGGCGGGCAGCACGCCCGCCTCGATCTGGCCCACCATCGGCGGGAACCACTGCGCCAGCCGCGCCGCCGGGCGGGCCTCGATCAGCGGGCGCAGGTCCTCGAACGTCAGCAGCAGCCTGATCGTGCTGCCGATCTGCAGGTCCGCGGCGTTTGGCCGCTCGCCGCCGATGACCCCCTCGGCGATCCAGCGGTCGACCCTGTCCAGCTGGTCCGGCAGCGCCGCTAGATCGGCCTTGGCCGTCTCGTCGCGGGCCTTGTTTCTGTACGCCATCAGTTTGGCCGTGACGGGCATCGCGGGGCGCATCAGCACGCGCGGCAGCGGCAGCTTCGCATCGCCCGCGTAGCTCTCCATAGCCAGCGGTGTGCGCAGGAATGCCACGTCGATGATCCTGCGGGGCACGCTCTGCAGCACCTCGTCGCCCCAGCGCTCGGCCTCCAGCACGCGCGCGTAGCGCTCGTCCCCAGGCGGCGGCAGCAGCGGAGGCTCGGGCGCCAGCTCGTCCAGCCTGCGCATGATCGTGCGCGAGCCCACGAGCTTCTCGCCGTCGATCCGCATTCCCGGCACCGTCGTCCCGCCGTAGCGCAACGGCCCGATCAACATCTGGGTCATCGGCAGCAGGTCGCGCCGCTCGAACTCGATCCCCTTCAGCCTCATCGCCTCTTCGACCGCCGCGCACGGGTGCGAGGCGGGCAGCACGTACAGCTTCGCGTTCATCGCACTCCTTCGACTTGGTGATGATGCGGTCCCGCCATACCGGTCAGCATAATGCCTGACATGCTCCTGGTCGTCGACGTCGGCAACACCCAGACCCACTTCGGCGCCTACCGCGACGCAGAGCTGCTCGAGCACTGGCGCTTTGCCACCGTCCGCCAGTCGACCGCCGACCAGCTCGGCGCCGCGCTGCGCAACCTGCTCGGCCTGCGCGGCCTCGCGTTCGAGGATCTCGACTCCTCGATCGTCTCCTCGACCGTCCCCCAGCTCGAGCCCGAGTGGACCGCGATGGCCGCCCGCTACCTCGGCCACGAGATGCACGTCGTCGGCCCGGGGACGAAGACCGGCATGGCGATCCGCTACGACAACCCTCGCGAGATCGGCGCCGATCGGCTCGTCAACGCGGTCGCTCTGCGCGAGCGCTTCGGTGGCCCGGCGGTGTGCGTGGATTTCGGCACCGCCACCACCTTCGACGTCCTCTCCGCCGACGGCGACTATCTCGGCGGCTCGCTGATGACCGGCATCGAGGTCTCGCTGGAAGCGCTGTCCGAGCGCGGGGCGCGCCTGCCGAAGGTCGATCTGGCCCCGCCCAAGAGCGTGATCGGCAAGAACACGATCGACGCGATCCGCTCGGGGGTCGTGTTCGGGTACGCCGGTGCGATCGATGCGATTCTGCGGCGGCTGTACGACGAGCTGGGGCAGCGCGCGGCGGCGATTGCCACGGGCGGGCTGTCGCAGCTGGTCGTTCCCTATACCGAGGAGATCACCGAGGTCGACGATCTGCTGACGCTCACCGGGCTGCGGCTGCTGCACGAGCGCAACAGCTGATCGGTGAGTCTCGGGTTCTCGGTGTCTTGTTCGGTGGGCCTTGGTGTCTTGGGTGGTGATGGGTGCTGGTGGGAGTACAGCTACGCCGCTGACTCGTGTGGAAAATACGCGGCTTGTGGGCTTGCCGGAGATCGGCGAGTGTTGAATTGATCTTTACGCGGTTTGTGGCCGGTCTGCGACCGGCTATGCGTGTAAGCGGCGATTTGGGAGGGGGCCTACGCGTGCGGAGCATGGATCGCTGCGTAATCATGGGGCGCGATGACTTTGTTGACAGACCCGTGGATGCTGGGGCCACTGGAGGTGCCCAATCGCGTGTTGCTGGCGCCTCTGGCTGGGATCGGCAGCTGGTTCGTGCGGCTGCAGGCCAAGCGCTACGGAGCGGGGATGGCGGTGTCGGAGATGGTGTCCTCGCACGCGATCTACCACGGCAACGAGAAGACGTGCGTGGAGATGCTGCGCATCGATCCGCGCGAGCGCGCGCGTGGGCCCGTCTCGATCCAGCTGTTCGGCGAGGACCCGGCGATCATGCGCTCGGCCGCTGCTCATGTCGCCGCCAGGACGGACGCGGACGCGATCGACATCAACATGGGCTGTCCGGTGCCCAAGGTGCGCAAGACGGGCGCCGGCGCCGGCCTGCTGGCCGATCCCGATCTCGCCGTCGCCGTGGCCCGCGCAGCGCGCGAGGGAGCAGCGGACGGTGGGCGCGAGCGTGGCGCCGGTGGGATGCCGATCACGGTCAAGCTGCGCTCCGGCCTGCGTGCCGGAGACACCAGCGGCTTTGAGCTGGCGCATCGCCTTGTCTGCGAGGCGGGTGTCGCTGCGATCGCGTTTCATCCTCGCTCGGCCGCCGTCCATCACAAGGGTGTTCCTGACTACGAGCTCGCGGCGCGTCTGGTCGAGTCGCTGCCGGCGCCCGTGATCCTTACCGGGGGTCTTGGCGATGCCGCGCAGGTGTGTGAGGCCTTTCTATATACGGGCGCAACTGCGGTGATGCTCGCGCGCGGATCGCTCGGCAACCCGTGGCTGTTCCGGCAGCTGCTGTCCGAGGACGAGCGCGAGCCCACGCGCGAGGAGGTCTGCGACGAGCTTGCGTGGACGATCGACCGCGCCGTCGAGCACCTCGGGGAGTCCCGTGCGACTCGCTATCTGCGCAAGTTCTACCCCTGGTATGTGGTTCGTCTCGGACTCGATCCCGTCATGGCCAAGCGTCTGGGCGAGGCCCTGCAGACGGCAGAGACGCTTGGTGCCGTGAGAGAACTGCTGGAGCTGGACCCCGTCTCGACCATGGCGATCGCCTGAGCCCGTCTCACGCTTGGTCTGCGCCGGTGCGGGTGCTCGCAGAAATCCCTCCAGAACGCTCTCGAGCCTCGATATACTGACGCGCTCGCTGCCGCCCAGCGGTGTCGAAAACCCGCTCATAAGCGGGATTTTTGCGTTATCGACTGGCAACCACGACAACCCCGATCGAGGGTCTTCACATGCAGAAGGACGTCATCCTCACCCCCGAAGGCCTGACCAAGCTCAACGACGAGCTCGAGCACCTGTCGACGGCCAAGCGCCGCGAGGTCGCCGAGCGCATCAAGGAGGCGCGCGAGTTCGGAGACATCTCGGAGAACTCCGAGTACGACGACGCCAAGAACGAGCAGGCGATGATCGAGAGCCGCATCGCGCAGATCCAGGAGAAGCTGCGCATGGCCACCGTCATCGAGACCAAGGACCTCTCCACCGACGTGGTCCAGGTCGGCTCGGTCGTGCACGTCAAGGACGAAAAGACGGGCAAGTCCGTCAAATACACGATCGTCGGCTCGGCCGAGGCCAAGCCGTTGGAGAACAAGCTCTCCAACGAGTCTCCCGTCGGGCGGGCGCTGATCGGACACCGGCGCAACGACACCGTCGCCGTCAAGGTTCCCCGCGGGCCCGCCCGCAAGCTGAAGATCACCAAGATCGACGTCGGCCTCAAGTAGTCTCGCCGCCATGAGCGGAACGGAGCACGACCGTGCCCCGGATGGGGAGGACGGGGGGACGCCCGCGGCCGGCGAGACCAGAGAGGTCCGCGCGAGCGATGGGCCCGGCGCCGGGGATGGCGCCAGGCACGGCCTGCCCGAGCTGATCGCCGAGCGCCGGGCCAAGGCCCGGCGCCTGCGCGAGTCCGACCCCACGGCTTTCCCCTATGCGTTTGCGAACGTCGAGCCCGTCTCGTCGATCCTGGACGCCTACGAGCGGCTGGCGACCGGCGAGGAGACCGAGGACGCCCATCGTGTCGCCGGGCGCATCGCCGCGCGGCGGGGCTCGGGCAAGGCCGCGTTCCTGGACCTGGTGGACCGCACGGGCAAGATCCAGCTGCACGCGCGCGTGGACGTGCTCGGCTCAGAGCTCTTCGACCGATTGCTGTCACTCGACCTGGGGGATCTGATCGGGGTCGACGGCGCGGTCCTGCGCAGCCGCCATGGCGAGCTGACGCTGCGCGTGGACGGCTTTCAGATCCTGGCCAAGGCGCTGCGCCCGCCGCCGGACAAGCACCACGGGCTGACCGACGTGGAGACGCGCCTGCGTCGGCGCGAGCTGGATCTGATCTCAAGCGAGGACGCCCGCCGGCTGTTCGTCGACCGCGCGCGGATCATCTCGGCGGTTCGCTCCTACCTGGACGGCGCCGGGTTCGTCGAGGTCGAGACGCCGGTGCTGCAGCCGCTGTACGGGGGCGCGCTGGCGCGGCCGTTCACGACCCATCACAACGCGCTGGACCGCGACCTGTACCTGCGGATCGCCACCGAGCTGTACCTCAAGCGCCTGATCGTGGGCGGCCTGGAGCGCGTGTACGAGCTGGGCAAGGACTTTCGCAACGAGGGCCTGTCGCCGAAGCACAACCCCGAGTTCACGATAGTCGAGTGGTACGAGGCGTACGCCGACTACAGCGATGAGGCGCGGCGTTTGGAGGAGATGGTCGCGCAGGCCGCGCGCGCCGTCGGCTACGCCGGGGAGCTGGACTTCTCGACGCCGTGGCGCCGGATTGGCTTCTACGAGGCGATCCGGCAGGCGACGGGCGTCGATCTGGCGGCGCACCGCGATGTCGAGTCGCTCACGGCTGCGATCGCCGAGCGGGGGCTCGAGCTGCAGACGGATGGGCTCAGCTGGTCACAGCTCGCGGACGACCTGCTGTCGAAGTTCGTCGAGCCGGGCCTGCGCCAGCCCACGTTCGTGATCGACTATCCCGCCGAGATCTCCCCGCTGGCCCGCCAGCACCGCTCCCAGCCCGGGTTGGTCGAGCGCTGGGAGGCGTTCGCCGGCGGCATGGAGATCGCCAACGCGTTCAGCGAGCTGACCGACCCCGATGTCCAGCGTGAGCGGTTTGAGGCCCAGCAGCGACTGGCCGCGCTCGGCGAGGACGAGGTCCAGCCGTATGACGAGCTGTTCGTGCAGGCGCTCGAACAGGGAATGCCCCCCGCGGGCGGTGTCGGTCTGGGCATCGACCGCCTGGTGATGCTGCTCACCGGGCGCGACTCGATCCGCGAGGTGGTGCTGTTCCCGGCGCTTAGGACTTGAGCTGTTCCGGGTGGCGCATGCGCCACCCGGCGGGGGCGCACATGTGCGCCCCCGAACCAGGCCCGCATGCGGGCCTGGTCGACGGACCGCATGCGGTCCGTCGCCGACAGGCGCATGCGCCTGTCGGACCCAGCTCTCAGGACACCGGACAGAGGCCGGGGGACCGGTTGGTAGACTGCGCATGAAGCCAGAGCAGACGACATAGAGCTTGAGGCACCGTCCTCGCAGGAAGGAAACACACCATGTTCGAGCGATTTACAGAACGGGCCCGGCAGGTGGTCGTTCTCGCGCAGGAGGAGGCGCGGACGCTCAAGCACAACTACATCGGCACCGAGCACATCCTGCTCGGCCTGCTCCGCGAGGAGGAGGGGCTCGCCGCGCGCGTGCTGGAGTCGCTGGACATCACCGTCGAGCGCGTCCGTGCCCAGGTCGTGCGGATCGTCGGCTCCGGCGAGGAGGTCACCTCCGGGCAGATCCCATTCACTCCGCGCGCCAAGAAGGTCCTCGAGCTCGCCCTGCGCGAGGCGCTGTCGCTCGGGCACAACTACATCGGCACCGAGCACATCCTGCTCGGCCTCGTCCGTGAGAACGAGGGCGTCGCCGCGCGCATCCTGCTCGACTTCGACGCCGACTCCGAGAAGATTCGCAACGAGGTCATCCGCATGCTGTCCGGCCCCGGCGGGCGCCGCCAGGGGCAGGGCGCGGGAGCCGGCGCCGGCGCCGGTCCCGGCCCGGCCGAGGGCAAGAAGTCCTCGAAGCTGCTCGACCAGTTCGGGCGCAACCTGACCAAGCTCGCCGCCGAAGGCAAGCTCGACCCCTGCGTGGGGCGCGAGACCGAGATCGAGCGGATCATGCAGATTCTGTCGCGCCGCACCAAGAACAACCCCGTCCTGATCGGCGAGCCCGGCGTCGGCAAGACCGCCGTCGTCGAGGGCCTGGCCCAGCGCATCACCAACGCCGACGTGCCCGAGCTGCTCAAGAACAAGCAGATCTACACCCTGGACCTGGCCGCGCTCGTGGCCGGCTCCAAGTACCGCGGCGAGTTCGAGGAGCGCCTGAAGAAGGTGATGAAGGAGATCACCCAGCGCGGGGACATCATCCTGTTCATCGACGAGCTGCACAACCTCGTCGGCGCCGGCGCGGCCGAGGGCGCGATCGACGCCGCCTCGATCCTCAAGCCCGCGCTGGCGCGCGGCGAGCTGCAGACGATCGGCGCGACCACGCTGGACGAGTACCGCAAGTACCTGGAGCGCGACTCCGCCCTGGAGCGGCGCTTTCAGCAGATCCGCGTGGAGGAGCCCTCGATCGACCAGACCGTCGAAATCCTCAAGGGCCTGCGCGACCGCTACGAGCAGCACCACAAGGTGCAGATCACCGACGAGGCCCTGCGCGCCGCCGGCGAACTGGCCAGCCGGTACATCTCCGACCGCTTCCTGCCCGACAAGGCGATTGACCTGATCGACGAGGCCGCCTCGCGCATGCGCATCAAGTCGATGACCTCACCGCCCGCCAACCGCGAGCTGGAGACCCAGGTGGAAACCACGCGTCGCGACAAGGAGGCCGCGATCGAGGCGCAGGAGTTCGAGAAGGCCGCGGCGCTGCGCGACCAGGAGCGCAAGCTGACCAACCGCAAACGCGAGCTCGAGGAAGAGTGGGAAGCCGGCGAGTCCGGCGAACGGCCGTCGATAGGCGAGGAGGAGATCGCCGACATCGTCTCGATGTGGACTGGCATCCCCGTGTTCAAGCTGACCGAGGCCGAGACCCAGAAGCTGATGCGCATGGAGGAGGAACTGCACAAGCGCGTGATCGGCCAGCACCCCGCCGTCGAGGTCATCTCCAAGGCGATCCGCCGCTCGCGCGCCGGTTTGAAGGACCCCAAGCGCCCGACCGGCTCGTTCATCTTCCTGGGCCCCTCCGGCGTCGGCAAGACCGAGCTCGCGCGCACCCTCGCCGAGTTCCTGTTCGGCGACGACGACGCGATGATCCGGATCGACATGTCCGAGTACATGGAGAAGCACGCCGTCTCGCGGCTGGTCGGCTCGCCTCCGGGTTACATCGGCTACGACGAGGGCGGCCAGCTGACCGAGGCCGTGCGGCGCAAGCCCTACTCGGTGCTGCTGCTCGACGAGATCGAGAAGGCCCACCCGGACGTGTTCAACATCCTGCTGCAGATCCTCGAGGACGGTCGCCTGACCGACGCCCAAGGGCGCACGGTGGACTTCCGGCATGCGATCGTGATCATGACCTCGAACATCGGCGCGGCGGAGATCGCGCGCAACACGCCGCTCGGGTTCGCCGTGTCCGACGACGAGACGGGCATCACCTACGACGACATGAAGAACCGCATCATGGGCGAGCTCAAGAAGGTCTTCCGGCCCGAGTTCCTGAACCGAATCGATGACGTGATCGTGTTCCACAAGCTGCAAAAGGACGAGATCAAGCAGATCGTCGAGCTGCTTTTGCTGCGCATCCGCGAGTCGATGGCCGAACGCGAGCTGCAGCTGGAGCTGACCGATCCCGCCAAGGACATGCTCGTCGAGAAGGGTTGGGACCCGTCGATGGGCGCCCGTCCGCTGCGTCGCGCGATCCAGCGCTACATCGAGGACCCGCTGGCCGACTTCGTGCTGCGCGAGCAGCTAATGCCCGGCGCGACGGTCGTCGTCAACCCCGCCCCCGAGGGCGAGGAGAACGAGGTGCGCCTGACGATCGTCAAGCCCAAGAAGCAGAAGACCCCGGTCGCCGTCGGCGCGGGCGAGGGCGGAGGCGGCGAGGACCCTGAGCTTGTCGAGGGCGAGGGCGAGCTGACAGGGCACGACGGCGACGACCCGGTGATCGAGCCGGACGAGCCTGCTGACGCCGAGCAGAAGTAGCACCCGTCAGGTCGAAGTTCACCCCGACGCCGCGTAGGCGTCCCGGCGGGCGTAGCCGTCCCCGGCGGCGCGTAGGCTGAGATGGTGCCTCGCGACACGGTCCATGCCTGCTCTGAGTGCGGCTTTCAGTCGCCCCAGTGGCATGGCCGCTGTCCCGGATGTGAAGCATGGGGGACACTCGTCGAGGAGCGTGCCGTGCGCGCGCGTGCGCGCGGCGGCGGAGGTTCCCGGCGGGGAGGTGCAGGCGGCGCCCTGCGCGGACGCGGCGCCGGGGGTGGCGCCGGGGGCGAGGCTGCGCTCGCTCCACGCCCGTTGCGCGAAGTCGGGACCCTCGCAACGACTCGCCGGCTGTCCACGGGCATCGGTGAGCTCGACCGGGTGCTCGGCGGGGGGCTCGTGCCCGGCTCGCTGGTGCTGCTGGGCGGATCGCCCGGGATCGGCAAGTCGACGCTCACGAACATGGCCCTCGGCAATCTCGCCGGCGCCGGGCACAGCACGCTGTATGTCAGCGGCGAGGAGTCCGCCGAGCAGGTCAGGCTGCGCGCCGAGCGCCTAGCGCCCGAGGCCCTGGAGGTCCCGATCCTCGCCGAGACCGACCTCGACGCGGTGCTCGACGCGCTCGCCTCGCACGCCCCGCAGGTGTGCGTGATCGACTCGGTGCAGACGCTGCGCGCGGGCGAGCTCGCCGGCGCCCCGGGCGCGGTCGGGCAGGTGCGCGAGGTCACCGGCCGGATCATGGAGCTGGCCAAGGAGCGCGCGATCGCGGTCGTGCTCGTCGGGCACGTGACCAAGGACGGCGCGCTGGCAGGACCGCGCGCGCTCGAACACCTCGTCGACTGCGTGCTGCAGTTCGAGGGCGAGCGCGAGCGTCCCTATCGCGAGCTGCGCGCGCTGAAGAACCGCTTCGGCTCGACCAACGAGTCCGGTCTGTTTGAGATGCGCCAGGGCGGCCTCGTGGAGGTGCTCGACGCCTCCGCGCGGTTCGTCGCCGAGGCCACGCGCGCTCCCGGCAGCGTGGTGCTGGCGGCGATGGAGGGCTCCCGGCCGCTGCTCGTGGAGGTCCAGGCGCTGGTCGCGCCCTCCGAGCTCGAGCAGCCGCGCAGGGTCGTCTCGGGGCTGGATCGCAACCGCATGGCGCTGGTCCTGGCGATCCTCGGCCGTCACGGGGGCGTCGCGGTGGGCGGCTCGGATGTGTTCGTCAACGTCGTCGGCGGCGTGCGCGTGGACGAGCCCGGATGCGACCTGGCGGTCGCGCTGGCGGTCGCGAGCGCCGCCCGGGGCGTGCCGATCGGAGGATCCCACCCGCCCACGCCCCGCGCGTGCTTCGGCGAGCTGGGACTCACCGGCGAGCTGCGCTGGGTCGGCCACCCCGAGCGTCGCCTTCAGGAGGCCGCAAAGCATGGGCTCGGCGCCACGATCGCGCCGCCGCAGAGCGGTCCCGACGCGTGCGAGGTGGCCACGCTGCGTGAGGCGCTGGCGGCCGCGCTCGCTGCTCCCGCTGCGCCCCCGGCCGTTTCGAAGGAGGCGAATCGCCCGGCCCGACTCGTGGCTTGAGGCTCCCGCCCGACCGCCCGGCGCGAGCGTAGTGTCAGGCTTGGCCCGTCGTGTGCTCGGCCCCGCTCAGCCTGTTGCAGTCGCGCCGAGTCCGCGAGAGGGCTGAAAAATGGCTCAATGCCGTAGAATGAGCCGTAGTGGCTCCACGATCCGGCGAAGAATTTGACTCAGAAGCAAGACCGGAGCCGGGGCTGATGAAGGCGCTGGAGATGATCGCGCCGGGCACCGCGTTGCGGGAGGGGATCGAGAGCATCCTGCACGCTCGCACCGGTGGGCTGATCGTGATCGGCGAGCCCGAGGACCTCAGCTTTCTGAACTCGGGCGGGATCAAGCTCGAGATCGACTATACCCCGGCGTTCCTCTACCAGGTGGCGAAGATGGACGGAGCGATCATCCTCAACGCGAACGCGACCAAGATCGCGATGGCCAACGTCCAGCTGATGCCCGACCCGACGATCCTCTCCCACGAGACGGGCACCCGCCATCGCACGGCCGAGCGCGTGTCCAAGCAGACCGATGCCCTGGTGATCGCGATCTCCCAGCGACGCGAGGTCGTCTCGCTGTACGTGGACGGCGTCAAGTACATCCTCGCCGACATTCCCGTGGTGCTCGCCAAGGCCAACCAGGCGCTGGCGACGCTCGACAAGTACCGCACCCGCCTGGACCAGGTCTCCACGCGCCTGACGGCGCTCGAGTTCGAGGGTGGCGCGACGCTGCACGACGTGCTCACCGTGCTGCAGCGCGCGGAGCTGGTCACACGTATGGCGGTGGAGATCGAGCGCTATATCGTCGAGCTCGGCTCGGAGGGGCGCCTGATCGAGATGCAGCTGGAGGAGACGATGGTCGGTGCGGCTGCCGAGAAGGCGGCGCTGGTGCGCGACTACCTGTCCAGCTACTCTGACGAGGCCTTCGCGCTGGCGCTGGAGGAGATCGGACGTCTCGCCCATCAGGACCTGCTCGACTTCGGCCGGCTGGCTGAGTTGCTCTCCTACGACCGCAAGCTGAACACGCTCGACTATCCCGTCTCCCCCCGCGGCTACCGCGTGCTGGGGCGCATTCCCAGGCTCCCCAAGCTGGTGGTGAGCCAGATCGTCGGCGAGTTCGGAGGGCTCGACGAGCTGCTGGCTGCGACCGACTCAGAGCTCGAGGCGGTCGAGGGCGTGGGGGAGATCAGGGCGAAGGACATCCGCGAGGGCTTGCGCCGGCTGCAGGAGATCAACCTCGTGGACCGCTACTTGCAGACTTGACAGGGCAGCCCGCCGGGCACGCCGCAACGAAGGAGGACACCATTCCCGCACAAGCAATCGAGGCCCCATCCGCAGAGTCGGAGGAGTCCGCAGAGTCGCTGCTGGAGCAGCTCGAAGCCACCCGTGAAGTGGAGCTCATCGAGTTCGAGCTCGGCGACAACGTCGTCTACCCGCACCACGGCGCAGGCAAGGTGGAGGGCAAGGAGGAGATGGAGATGGCCGGCGTTCGCCGCGAGTATCTCACGATCAAGATCCTCCACAACGACATGACCGTCAAGGTGCCGACGGAAAACGCCGCTCTTGCGGGGCTGCGCAGGGTAATCGACGAAGAGACCGTCAGAAAAGTACTGGACGTGCTCGAGGCGGAGGTCTCGGACATGCCCAAGAACTGGAACCGCCGCTTCAAGCACAACCGCGACAAGATCAAGACCGGCGACATCTACGAGCTCGCGGAGGTCGTGCGCAACCTATCGCTGCGGGAGTCCGAGAAGGGATTGTCGACCGGCGAGAAGCAGATGTTCACCAGGGCCAAGAAGATCCTCGCCTCCGAGCTGATGTACGCGCTCGACAAAGACGAGGAAGAGGCGGAGAGCTACCTGGACGAGCTGCTCGCCAGCTCGGCTTCCAGCCAGATGGCCATGGCCGAGTAGCGAGGCTCTCACGCACGCGGCGCCTGTCGCTGCAGGGCTTACGCCGCGTGCGTGATAGTCGGTTCGGGAGTTGCGATGGGCGTCGCTCTGATCGTTGCCGCCGGCGGCGGCGAGCGTTTGGGCGCCGGTCGCCCGAAGGCGCTCGTCGAGCTCGCCGGCCGGTCCCTGTTGCAGCGAAGCGTCGACCTGATGCTCGCCGTGGACGGCGTCGAGCGCGTCGTCGTCGCCCTGCCCCCTGGCATCGCCGCGCCTGCCGGCACGGTGGGCGTCGAGGGCGGAGCCACGCGCTCGGAGTCGGTGGCTCGCGCGCTCGCGGCGGCCGGTCCCGGAGATCCCGAAGATCTGGTCGTCGTCCATGACGCGGCGCGGCCGCTGGCCTCGCCTGAGCTCGTGCGCCAGACGCTGAAGGCGCTCGCCGGCGAGCGCGGCGCCCGCCTGGACGCGGCGATCGCTGCCGCGCCGGTGGCGGACACGGTCAAGCGCGTAAGCGACGGCATAGTGGTCGAAACGCTCGATCGCTCTGCTCTGTGGGCGGTGCAGACGCCCCAGGTCTTTCGCCGCGAGGCTCTGCAGCGAGCGCTGGATGTGCCCGCGGAGATTCTCACGCAGGCGACCGACGACGCCTGGCTGGTCGAGCGCCTGGGCGGCCGGGTCGCGGTCGTGCCGAGCGACGGCGAGAACCTGAAGGTCACCACACCGCTGGACCTGGCTTTGGCCGAGCTGCTGATCGCCCGCCGGGGAGAGCACTAGATGATTGATTCCACGTCGATGCACCGCCGGATGGCACGTCTGGCCTTCGCCGGCCGGCGTCCTCGGCCTCGACCTTGCCACCAGCAAGGCCTTCGGCCTGCGTCCTTGGGCGGCTCGACCATCCGCACCCCCGGAAAACGGCACATCCCCATGAAATCAATCATCTAGCGGACCTTTGCCGAAGACACGTACTACCTTGATGCTCGAGATCTGCCGAAAACAACTCACATGCTGACCGACTACCACCTGCACCTGCGCCCGGACGATCTGGACGCCCGTCCTGAAGATCACTTCACCGAGGACAACGTCTCTCGTTATCGGGCCGTGGCCGACGAGCGCGGGATCGCCGAGCTGGGGGTGTCCGAGCACGTGTACCGCTTCGAGCAGGCGCTGACCGTGTGGCAGCACCCGCTGTGGCGTGCGTACGCGACCGACGACCTAGACGCGTACTGCGAGTTCGTGCGCGAGCGCACCGACCTGCGCCTGGGGATCGAGGCCGACTTCGTGTCCGGCGGTGAGGATCGCATGGCCAACCTGCTGGACGAGCACGACTTCGACTACGTCGTCGGGTCGGTCCACTTCCTGCGCGACGAGTCGATCGACACGGACGACTACAGCGTGTGGGATCGCGGACACAGCCCCGAGGAGATCTGGCGGCGTTACTTTCAGACGCTCGCCGAGGCCGCTCGCAGCGGCCTGTTCGACATTCTCGCGCATCCCGACCTGGTCAAGGTGTGGGGCACCGCACACCCGCAGCGGCCATGGCCCGAGGGCGATCTGCGCCGCTACTACGAGCCCGCCGTCGAAGCGATCGCGGAAGCGGACGTCGCCGTCGAGGTGTCCACCGCCGGTCTGCGCAAGCGCGTGCGCGAGCTGTATCCCGCGCAGGCGTTCCTCGAGATGTGCATCGACGCCGGCGCGCCGGTCGCGCTCTCCAGCGACGCCCACCGGCCCGAGGACGTCGGCGCCGACTACCCGCAGGCGCTGGAGCTGCTGGATCGCGTCGGCATCGACGAGCTGTGCGTGTTCCAGCGGCGCACACGACGGTTGGAGCCGATCGCTGCCGGCGATGGTTCCGGCGGGGCTGCGATCGCTGCGCCCGGGGAGAGCGATGGCCCCGCGCGCGCGGGGGATGCCGCGCATGCCGGCACCCGGGAGGGTGCGCGATGAGCGCTCTGACCGGTATCGGCTATGACTCCCATCGCTTGGTTGCCGATCGCAAGCTGATCCTCGGGGGCATCGAGATTCCCCACGAGCAAGGTCTGCACGGGCACTCTGACGCCGACGTGCTGACGCATGCCGTGATCGACGCCCTGCTCGGCGCCGCCGGCCTGGGGGACATCGGCGAGCGCTTCCCCGACTCCGACGAGCGCTGGCGCGACGCCGACTCGATCGAGCTGCTGCGGGCGGTCGTCGCCTCGGTGGCCGACGCCGTCCTGGAGATCGTCAACGTCGATTGCACGGTCGTCATGGAGGCGCCCCGTCTCGGGTCACACAAGCAGGCGATCCGCACGCGCCTGGCCGGCGCGCTGGGTCTGCCCGAGGCGCGCGTCAACGTCAAGGCCACGACCGGTGAGGGGATCGGCTTCGTCGGTCGCGGCGAGGGGGTCGCGGCGCTCGCCACCGTGAGCCTCGCTCGCGCCGACTGAGATCTGCCATACGTCTGATCGTCCGTAATGGCAGCCGTTCAGGTTTAGGGCGTACACGCGGCGGCGGACGCTAGGGTTGGCCGGTCATGCAGCGCATCCTCATACACGACACCCGCAGCGGCGAGCTGGTCGGGCTCCAGTCAGTTCGCCCACGGGCAGACGAGTCTCACGTCGGCATCTACGCCTGCGGCCCGACGGTGTACAGCCGCATCCACATCGGCAACGCCCGCCCGTTCGTGATCTTCAGCCTGCTCAAGCGGTTTCTCGAACACGACGGTCGGCCTGTGACTTTGGTCGTCAATGTCACTGACGTAAACGACAAGATCTATGACGCCGCGCGTTCGCAGAACCGGCCGAGCGCTGAGTTGGCGGCGGAGATGACTTCGCTCTACTTTGCCGACACCGAAGCGCTCGGGCTCGGTCGCCCCGATCACGAGCCGCTGGCGTCCCGGACGATGGAGTCGATCATCGCCTACATCGCCACGCTGATCGCGGCCGGGCACGCGTACGAGGGCGCCGGGGACGTCTTCTTTCGCGTGCGCTCAGACTCCGAGTACGGCTCGCTGTCACACCGGCGCATCGACGACATGGATCAGGGCGAGGATGGATCGGATCCCGCCTACCCCGATCGCAAGGAGGACCCGCTCGACTTCGCTCTGTGGAAGGGGCACAAGCCCGGCGAGGACACCTGCTGGGAGTCGCCATGGGGTCCGGGCCGGCCGGGCTGGCACATCGAGTGCTCGGCGATGGCCGAGGACGCGCTTGGCGTCGGGTTCGACATCCACGGTGGCGGCTCGGACTTGCTGTTCCCCCACCACGAGAACGAGGCCGCCCAGACCCGCGCCGCGCGCGGCTCAGAGCTCGCGCGGATCTGGATGCACAACGGCATGATCCAGTCCACCGGCGAGAAGATGGCCAAGTCGGTCGGCAACATCGCGCCGCTGCACGAGGTGATCGAGCGGTATGGCCGCGACACGGTCGTCATGTATCTCGTCTCGGGCCACTATCGCCAGCCGCTGGCTTTCTCCGAGGCGGCGCTGGAGCAGGCACGGGCCAACGTCAACCGCATTCGCGAGGCGGCACGCCGCCTCTCGCCGGGCGAGTCGCCCAGGATCTCGACGAGCTGCGCGATCGCTTCTTCGCTGCGCTGGCCCGCGACTTCAACACGCCGCAGGCGCTTGCCGTGCTCAACGAGTGGATTCGCGAGGCGGCGAGCCCCGTACACGGGGATGCTCCGGGGGACGCCCACCTGCGCGAGATGCTCAGCATGCTGGGGCTGGAGAGTCTGCTGGCCGCGCCCGCACAGGCGCCCGCCGACGTGCAGGAGCTGGCGAGCAGGCGTGAGCTGGCACGCGCGCAGCGCGACTTTGCCGCGGCCGACAGCCTGCGCGACGAGATCGCCGCGCAGGGCTGGGAAGTCCGCGACGGCTCGGCGGGCTTCGAGCTCCTCCCGCTGTGATCCTCTACGGCCGCAACGCCGTTCACGAGGCGCTGCGCGGGCGCCGAGCGAAGAGCATCGGCGAGATATGGGCCACGCAGGGCGCGGCGCGCGAGTCCTGGCTTCAGGGCGCCAGGGTCAGGGTCAGCTCGGCCGCGGACATCGAGCGCCGCTGCGGCTCGACCGCGCACCAGGGGGTGTGCGCGGAGGCGGGGGGCTATCCGTACGTGTCCGCCGAGGAGCTGCTGGCCGGCCCCGAGCCGTTGATAGTGGCGCTGGACGAGGTGCAGGACCCGCAGAACCTCGGATCGATTTGCCGCACCGCCGAGTGCGCCGGGGCCGGCGGCGTGGCGATCCCCGAACGCCGCGCGGCCGAGGTGACCCCGGCGGCGTGCAAGGCCTCGGCCGGGGCGGTCGAGCATCTGCGGGTCGCTCGGGTGCGCAACATGGCCGACTTCCTCGCCCATGCGCGCAAGGCGGGATGCTGGTGCTATGGGGCCAGCGCCGAGCCCGATTCGGCGGGGAGGCCTCCAGTGGCCTACGACGCGCCGGACTACGCCGGCGCGGGCGTGGTGCTGGTGCTCGGCAGCGAGGGCCGCGGCCTGCGCCCGCGGGTGGCGAAATCCTGCGATCAGCTGATCGCGCTGCCGCTGCGCGGGCGGGTGCAGTCGCTCGGCGTGAGCGCCGCCGCCGCGGCCGTCTTGTACGAGATCTTGCAGAATCGCGAACGCGCCCCTTGACAACGCTCCACAACTGTGCAAGTCTCGCGCTCACATAACGCTGAACCTAAGGTTCAGTGATCAAGCATTGGCGCCAGGGGAGGAGTGCGCCACTGAGCAAATTTGGGCTGTCCGCCTAGCGGAGGCTCCAAGAAAGGATCTGCTCGTGGCACTGAGAATCTCCCGTAACCCTAACTCTGAAGTCAAGGTTGACGATGGCTTCTTGATCGCGCTTGCCAAGCAGGGCGATCGCACCGCGTATGACCGTCTTGTCAGGCGCTACCACGGGTTCGTGCGCCTGAAGGCCTCCTCCTACTTTCTGGCCGGCGGCGACTCCGACGATCTCATCCAGGAGGGGCTGGTCGGCCTGTACAAGGCGATCCGCGACTTCCGCACCGACCGCGAGTCGAGCTTTCGCAACTTCGCCGAGCTGTGCATCACGCGCCAGATCATCACGGCCGTGAAGACCGCCACGCGCAACAAGCACACCCCGTTGAACCAGTACATCTCCGTTCTCATCGACCCCCGCCGCGGCCGGCGACGACGTGCCGACGCTCGACCAGATGCTGCCCGGCCCGACCGTGCACGACCCCGTCAACCAGGTGATCTCCTCCGAGGAGCTGCGCTCGCTGGTCGGGTGCCTGTCGACCGCGCTGTCAGAGCTCGAGAGCCGCGTGCTGTCCCTGTACCTCGACGGCTACTCCTACGAGCAGGTCGGCGAGCGGCTGGCATGCGACACCAAGACCGTGGACAACGCGCTGCAGCGCGTCAAGCGCAAGGTCGGCACCCATCTGCAGGCTCGCGCCGTGGCCGCATAACGGAGGCGGTCACGGCAGCGTCGCGGCTCGGGCCTCGAGCGCTTCCCAGGTGCTTGCCCGGCTCGCCAAAGCGCTGGGACGATGGCGCTGCATGTGCCGTATAGTCGAACGATTGTCCATAGGGGATGTTGTTCTGTCTTTGCGTATGCTAGAACCCTTCGCTCATCGGCTCAGAACGCAATAGGGAGAGATAGGATGCGCGCTACGCGGTTCGGCTGGGGTGGGCTGGCGGCGGTTCGGGCAGGGTGGCTGTCTCGTGGTCCGGCCGGCGCTCTCGTGGCGAGGGTTGTCTGCGTTGTGGCCGTGTCGCTTGTGGCGGCTTTGGCTTTTTCGTCGGCGAGTGCGTCTGCGGAATCGTTGTGCACGGATACGTGGACGGGTCCCAGCGAAGGAGGTTGGACGACCGTTGGGGACTGGTCTGCGGGTAAAGTGCCTTCCTCCACCGATGTTGCGTGCATCCCGTCTGGCAAGACCGTCGATGTTGAAAATGTCAGCCAAGCGGGTGTTGTGCAGGGCGAAGGAACTCTTGTGCTCTCGGGTGGCTCGCTTGAAATTGCCAACGCTTTGGAAGTGTCGAACATAGCTGGTTTTTCGATCAGCAACAGTACGTTGTCTGGTGCCGGAACGCTGAACGTGTTGCATTCGTTCTTTTGGGGTGCGGATGGGACGATGCAAGGGTCGGGTAAGACGGTGGTGGCTTCAGGCGCATCGGGGAAGCTTGAAGCGGCCAGCGGTTGCGAACCACAGCGTGACAATGTGCGCACGTTCGTCAACGAAGGGACCCTGACTCTCGATAGCGAAGGCGAGTTCATTTTGGGGGAAGGCGCCCATTTTGAAAACTCCGGCACGTTCAAGGCCAACTCCCAAGAGACCTGTCATACATATCAAGTCAACGAAGGCGGCGCGCCGCTGGGATTGATCGTAAACACCGGCACGTTCGAGAAGACCTCTGGAACGGGTGCGACCAATGTTGATGTGCCGATAGAAAATAAGAGAACCGTCAGCGCTCAGTCGGGGAGCATCACTTTCAATAAAGGCGGTTCTACGCATTCCGCCAGCGAATGGCTGGCATCAGAAGGATCGTCGGTAATGTTTTCCGGCTCCAGCGGGGAAGCGTTTTCGTTGGCCAGCGTGAACTGGTCGGGTGCTATCGACATATCCAATGTAAACGTAGCGGTAGAAAACCTGAGCGGCGCAAGCTCCCAGGTTGATATGTCATCCGGGTCTTTGAGCGTTGCCAGCGGAAGCACCGCGACGATCGAAACCTTTACGCTGGAACACGGAACGGTATCCGGAGCCGGGACGCTTAGTCTGTCGCATTCGTTCTTCTGGGGTGCGGATGGGACGATGGAAGGTTCGGGTAAGACGGTGGTGGCTCCGGGTGCATCAGGGAGGATCGAAGCGGCCAGCGGTTGTGAACTGCAGCGTGACGATGTGCGTACGTTCGTCAACGAAGGGACCCTGACTCTCAATAGCGAAGGTGAGTTCGTCTTGGGGGAAGGCGCCCATTTTGAAAACTCCGGCACGTTCAAGGCCAATTCCCAAGAGACGTGTCATACATATCAAGTCAACGAAGGCGGCGCGCCGCTGGGACTGATCATAAACACCGGCACGTTTGAGAAGACCGCCGGAACGGGTATAACCAGGGTCGATGTGCCGGTAGAAAATTTCGGTAGCATCAAAGAAGAAACGGGATCTCTGGAATTCTTGAAGCCTGTCATAAGCAGGGAATCGTCGACGCTGTGGGGCGGAGCGGAAAATCCATCGGCCCCGGGGGAGCCACATGCAAGCTGCGGCGACCCGGTGAGCTGTGCGACGGGTAATTACTCTGAGACGCAAGCCGATCTGACTGTTGGTGGGCGGGGTGTCGGTCTTGGCTTGACGCGGTGTTACAATTCGCAGGCTGGCGCGGAAGGAATCAAAGGCGTGTTTGGTTACGGTTGGACGAGTTCGTTCAGCGATCATTTGGTGGTCAACAAAACCAGCAAAATCACGACGCTCCATCAGGCCAATGGCAGTACTGTGCCGTTTACCGAAGAAGGTGGCGGATCATTCAAAGCGCCAGCGTGGACGCAAGATATCCTAAGCGGTACAGAAGGTGCTGGTTACACACTAACTCTCGCTAGCCAGATCAAATATAAATTTGCCGGCTCAAGCGGTCGCCTGGAAAGCGTGACCGATCGCGACGGGAGCGCGACGACGCTCTCCTATAACGAAGCGGGTCAGCTCACCACGATCACCGATCCGGTCTCCCGGAAAATCAAACTGACGTACAACGGCGAAGGACTCGTGGAAGCCGCTGAAGACCCGATGGGTCACGTGGTCAAATACACGTATGAAGGTGGGAACCTCAAAAGCGTCACACAGCCCGCGGAAATGGGTTTGCGCTGGCAGTTCAAATACGACGGTTCGCATGAGCTCACCGAACTGACCGATGGGCGCGGTGGCAAAACGGTCAACGAATACAGCGGTGCTCACCAAGTGATCAAGCAGAAAGATCCCGCCGAACATGCGTTGACGTTCGAATACGAACCGTTCCACACGAAGATCACCAACGAAGGTACGGGCAGCGTCACCGACGAGTACTTCACCAGCAACGGTGAGCCTTCATCCATCACTCGCGGCCATGGCACCGCTAGTGCCGCTACAGAATCCTTTACGTACAACGAAGGCGGCTACGTCACGGGTGTGACCGATGGCAACGGGCACACGACCACATACGGTTATAGCGCCGCGAACGACCGTACGAGCATGGTCGATCCGAACAAAAACGAAACGAAATGGACGTACGACGCCACCCACGACGTTGAAACGATGACCACGCCAAAGGGCGAGGTCACGACAATCAAACGCGAAGCGCACGGCAACCCGGAAGTCATCGAACGTCCCGCGCCGGCCAGCAAAACACAGACCACCAAATACAAATACACCGCGCACGGCGAACTGGAAAGCGTCACCAATCCGCTTGAACACACGTGGAAATATGAATACGACGCCAAAGGCGATCGCACCGTCGAAACGGACCCGGAAGCCAACAAGCGGACCTGGGAATACAACGAAGACTCCCAAGAGACCGCGACGATCAGTCCGAGGGGCAACATCACGGGCGGCAAACCGGCGGAATTCACGACCAAAATCGAACGCGACGCCCAGGGCCGCCCGCTGACGGTCACAGACCCGCTCGAAACACACCACCAAATACACATATGACGGAGACGGCAACGTCGAAACGATAACCGACGGCAACGCCCATAAAACGAAATACACCTACAACGCCGACAATCAGCGGATCAAAGTTGAAGCGCCTAACAAAGCGGTCACCGAAACCGAATACGACGGTGCCGGACCAAGTCATCAGCCAGACCGACGGCAACAAACACAAAACTAAATACGTGCGCAACGCGGTCGAGGAGGTCACCGAAGTCACCGACCCGCTCGGGCACAAAACGCTCAAGGAATACGACGCTGCAGGCAACCTCGATCAAACTGACCGACCCGAAATCACGCACCACGACCTACACCTACGATCCAGCAAACCGGCTCACCGAAGTCAGTTACTCCAGCGGTAAACCAGCGACGGTCAAATACGAATACGACAAAGACGGCGACCGCATCGAAGATGACCGACGGCACCGGAACGACCAAATACACATACGACCAGCTGGACCGCCTGACCGAAAGCGAAAACGGGCACAAAGAAGTCGTAAAATACGAATACGACCTCGCCAACGACAAGACCAAGATCACCTACCCCAACACCAAAGCCGTAACGCGGGCCTTCGACAAAGACGGGCGGCTGGAAAAACTCACCGACTGGCTAACCCACGTCAACCAAATTCACCTACGATCAGGACTCCGACCTGAAAACGACAGTGTTCCCCACCGAACCCAAAGACGAAGACAACTACACCTACAACGACGCCGACCAGATGACCGAAGCCAAGATGGCCAAAACCACAGAAACACTGGCTTCGCTGATCTACACCCGCGACAGCGACGGCCAAGTCAAAAAGACGACCTCCAAAGAACTACCCGGCGCGGAAATCACCGAAAACACCTACGACGAAAACAACCGCCTCACGAAATGGCAGGCACCGAATACAAATACGACGCCGCGAACAACCCCACCAAGGAGGGAACGAGCACAAACACCTTCAACGAAGGCAACGAGCTCGAAAAAGGCACCAGCGCAACCTACACCTACGACGAACTCGGAGAGCGCACCAAAACCACCCCGACTACTGGCCCAGCGACCACCTACGGCTACGACCAGGCCGGCAACCTCACCTCCGTCGAACGACCCCTAGAAGGTGCGACACCCAAAATCGAAGACAGCTACGCCTACAACGGCGAAGGACTACGCACATCACAAACGATCTCTGGCACGACCAGCTTCTTCTCGTGGGACATGACCGAAGGCATCCCACTGATCCTCGGCGACGGGACTAACAGCTACATCTACGGCCCCAACGGGACTCCAGTCGAGCAGATCAACGGAGCAGAAACACCCACCTACCTCCACCACGACCAGCAAGGCTCAATCCGCCTACTGACCGGCTCCTCCGGCACCACCACCGGCACCATCACATTCGATGCCTACGGCAACAAGACCGAAAGCACAGGCACCACCACACCACTCGGCTACGACGGGCAATACACCAGCATAGACACCGGGCTGATCTATTTGCGTGCTCGGGTCTATGATCCGGCCACGGCGCAGTTCCTGACCGTCGATCCGCTTGTGGGAGATACCCAGGCGCGCTACTACTACGCGGGTGACAATCCGCTGAACGAAGACGACGTAACTGGCCTCGGGAACTGGCTCAACCTTGGTATCCCATCGCCTGAAGAAATTCTCGAAACTGCTAATCCCATCAAATATTACGAGGAAGAGATCAGCAGCTACGAAAACGGGTGTGGTTATTTGGCGTCCGTTGCGCACGGCCTCGAAGGCGCCGTTATTGGTGCCCTGGACGTTAGTGGTGCCGGCGAGGAGGCGGCTGGAGTTGAGGGCGCGGCGGATGCAGGTGCAGACGCGGTGGGTACAGAGGGCTCAGGATTCGGCTCTACACCCGAGGAGCGTCCGTTTACCAGACACTATGGACTGGAAACTGGGCCGGAGCGAAATATCCCCGGTAGCGTGGTCGACCAGACCATCAACGAGACCCCAGGCGTGCCTGGACGCAACGGAACGACTGTGCATTACGATCCCAACAACGATGTCACCGTGGTGACTGGACAGAATGGTGGAATCGTAAGCGCTCGAAGGGGGGCGCCATGACAGCGTTTGGCACGAATTGGACGGGGGACGAGCTTGCTGCCAATTTTCGAGACGGGCTCCGTAGTTACTTTATCGATGGGGTAATAGACCATGAAGACGACGGTACTCTCTTGGGCGTAGAGATTTTGGGTTTGTTGGCTGATTGCGGAGGACTAGAAGGTCCCAATACCGAGGAGTTGCAGAGTGCTGGCCTTATATCTGTGTCCATCGATCCTGACGCAGATGCCCTTTATCTAAGGGTCCGTAATGGGCGCGCGACAAATCAGGTCGTCCGTCAGACGGTCGTAATAATCGATGATCAGCATCGTCTTTGTCGCGTTCATGTGAGCGCAACGAGATGAGATGCGCTCACAACGACGCCGACCAGATGACCGAAACCAAGATGGCCAAACCGCAGAAACGCTAACCGAGATCCGGTGCGCGAGTTCCTGGTGCGCTTCGATAAGTCTCAACGTGATGGCGACGGCGCAGGTCCATACACGTCAGCGGTGATCTGGGAGAAGAACCTATGATTGGTGAAGCAGTATCAGTGCGTGTGTGATGTCGGCGTTGGGTGGGATATGATGGAATTGCATGGTTGGCTGCGGGTCGGGCTTCGCAACACGTCGCAGACTGACGGCCCCACCATTGATATCAACGGCAATGAATACAGAATTCACTTAAGTCAATGAATGATGAAATAGTTAACGAGCTGCTGGACTGGGGCCTCGACGACATCTCCAGCTCAGCGAGATGGCCTCGGTCGCACGTCGTCATCTCAGTGGGTCGCCGAGTGAAGATGAGGTCATGCGGGTGACGACAGGGATCATGGGTGAGCTGGTGGACGCTGATTACGCGATCGTGGGTGATGTCGCCAAAGACGGTGAGGGAATTCTCTATATTCCCTCATGGGGCTTGGGACCGCCGGATATGATTAAGCGAATCGAGGACAAGTGGCGTGCCCTCGGGCGACCGCCTAACCTCGGCGATGTATGCTGGCTTGAATTGACGGAGTCTGGGCGTGCTCACGCGCTTGCTGTATTTAGGCCGAGATACAAAATTAGTCGGGGGACGCTTTATGTGTGGTTTTCTGGGGAGCGGAGCGTCAAGAGGCCTAGTTTTGATTGTCTGCTCAGCGTCACTGACGCGGGGGAGCTTGTGGGGATCGGGATTCCTGATTGCCGGCAACAGCTAGAGGATGTATCCTTCCCGGCGGCTCGTGCTGATAGTGCGTTTCAGTGGTCATACGATGTGGAGCGCGACACATTCTCTGTCCGTCTCGGACGGACTGGCGGGAAGGTCCAGAAGGACTCGACAGGTAGGGCACGAGTCGATCGCCAAGGGTCGATCTTGGACCTGCAGGTCACGCTCGGGGATGAGGTCACATCTGGTGATCGTGACCTGACCTTCCTGGGGACTCATCGGGAGAGCGGGATTGCTGACTCAGTGTGAGTAACGGTTCTTTGCCGTGTGGCCTGGATGGAGATGGCTGGATCCTGATCTATGACCCGGCAAAATAATGTTGATCTTAGGGAATGGTGATTCGGATATTGCAGAGCAAGAGATTGGCCGCAGTGATCAGGCGCGAGGATGTAAAGCTGTCTTCCCGCAACTTCGTAGGTTTGCCACCGATGGAGCCGGGAGGACCCGATACAAGACGGCGCATGTCGATCCCGCTCATCATTGTGGTATCGACCCGGCCAGACGGCATCTTTCTCGAGCGTTTCGATGAGACGGGTGTCGACGCGGGCGACTCATGGCACCAGTCGATTGAGGAGGCTAAGGAGCAGGCTCGCGAGGAGTACGGCGAGAGCATTGGGGTGTGGGCGCCGATTCCGGATAGTGAGGAGGACCCAATCGCGTTTGCACTTCGCTTAGTCGAGGAGTGAGAACGCTGCCTGCCGATCTCGAGGCGGCCCTGAGTATTTCGATAAGGTAGATCACGGTATTGACAGAGGAGAGTGATGTCGGGAATATCTCAAAAGCAGCCGCTGAAGTTGGAAGATCTCGATGACGTGGCGCTAACGGCCAGTCAAGGTTTTTCGCGCAATGGCGAAGTTCTTGCAGGTGTATTCCAAGCAAACAAACGGCATGGGACAGGTGGGGCCGCTGGTCGGAGATGTCGAAATCGAGAGCGATGGGAGTTCGACCGACCCAGCGGCTCTCGGTGACTGGCAGGAGTGCGTGGCGGCGGTGCTAGCCGAGGACAATGAATAGCGATAGCAAAGTACCTTACCTGCATCACGCTCAAGACGGCTTGCCAGGGCGAGGCGGAACGACTGTGCATTATGACCCCTACAACGATGTTACTGTGGTGACTGGGCAGAATGGCGGAATCATAAGTGCTCGAAAGGGGCGCCATGACGGCCTTTGGCGTGAATTGGATAAGGGTGAGCTTGCTGCCGATTTCCGGGACGGACTTCGTAGTTATTTCATCGACGCGTAGTAGATCATGAAGATGACGGCACTCTCCTGGGCGTAGAGATTCTGGGTTTGTTGGCTGATTGCGGAGAACTGGAAGATCCTAATGCCGAGGAATTGCAGCGCGCTGGCCTCGTGTCAATCGATCCTGATGCAGACGCTCTCTATCTAAGGGTGCGTAATGGACGAGCGACAAACCAGGCCGTTCGTCAGACAGTGGTGATAATCGATGATCAATGCCGTCTTTGTCGCATTCATTGAGCGCAACGAGATGAGGTGTGCTCCTCCCTCGGCACTGTCCAGGCCACCCCGACGGCTTGTGACCGCCCCCGCAGGGACGGCCACAAGCGCGGGAGGCAGACCTTCTAGCTTTCGCCTTCGGTCGGCTGTGTCGAGTTGCCGGGCGCTTCCGGCGTCAGCGCTGAGGCCGGCGCGGGAGTCACCTGAATCGTGAACGGCGCGCTCACCGCGCCCCCGTTCTCCGGGCCACCCGGGATGCGCACCCGGAATATCCTTGTCCCCGGGTCATACACCGTGTGCGTGATCGAGTACGCCGAGCCGGCGCCCACCGTCGCCACCTCCACGACGTGAAAGCCGCCGCCCGAGGCGTTCTGGCGCTCCAGGTAGATGATGTGCCCGGTGTGATCCGGAGCGACCGTGCCCGAGAACGTGAGCGCCTGACCAGCTTGGATCGTGCTCTGCGAGACCGCTGCGGTGAGCACGTCCTTGACCCCCTCGTACAGCACGGCGGACTTCTTGGCGCCTGAAGCGACTTTGCCACCGGTCTTCACCTCATAGAAGGTGCTGTTGACGGGTGACTGCGCGGGGAACGTGTATTCACCGCCGGCATTGGTCGAGACTTCCGCCACCGGCGCGAAACCGTGTTGGCGTGCGCTGCGTGCCAGCAACGTGACCGGCAGGCTCGGGACGCCGACGGCGACGCCGCTGATCGTCACCGACTGCCCGTAGGAGATCGGATCCGACGAGGCGTTGATCGTCAGCTCGGGGTTCTGCGCCTGGGAGATCTCATACGTGAGCACGGTCGACAGGCTGTGGACGTTGCGCCCTTGACTGAGTGCCAGCACGCGCAGGTTCGCGTCGCCGGGGACGATGAACGTGTGCACGATCGAGAAGTCGCCTTCTGGGCCGACCAGCCCGCTGTCGATCCGGTGCCATTCGTTGCCGGTCAGCGCATTCTGACGCTGCAGGATCACACGTGCGCCCGCGTCGGCCGGGTTGACCGTGCCGGTGAACGTCACCTTGTTGGGCGCGCCAGTCAGCAACTGGGTGCCTTCGGGCGGGCCGCTGAGGGTGACCTGTGCTTCGACCCGGACGTGCCTCCGCGCGCTTTGAGCGCCGTGCGAGCGCACGTAGAAGGCGCTGTTGACCTCGACGCCGGGCTGCGTGAGCTCGTAGAACCCGTGCGCATCGGTGGTCGTGCTCTGCACGAGCGTATAGCCGGGCGTGCCGAACGAGTGCTCGAACAGCCTCACTGTCTGCCCGGCCGCGTTCGCCCGGCGAACGCACGCCAGCCGCCCGAAGGCGACGACGGAGTCTCCGGCGGCGATCTGCCGGGGAGCATTGATGCTGACACGGCAGCGGCCGCTGGGACTCGGATGCTTGTGAGCCGATGCGCCGGCTGGAGCCAGCGCGAGCAGTGAGGTCGCGGCGATAAGGGCCGAAACCGGTTTACGAAGGCGCATTGCGCTTTCCTCCCGTTGAGTTGAAGTGCACATCTACGTCCACCACTGCCCGTCCATCTCAAAGGTTGGGCAGTTGCCCTTCTTCGACGAGATGTTTTTTCGGATGACGCGCTGTGCTTGGGCTGTGCGTTTCGCCCGTGCCGGATGTGGAGCTTGCACCCGTCGTCGCGGCGCTCGGCTCGGTGGCGCCGCCGGCGCCGGTTGTGTTTTCGGCTGCTGCTGAGCCTGAATCGCTTGTTTCGGTTTGCCCGCCGGCTCTGGTCTTGCCGGAAGTGCTCCCAGACCCGCCTCCCGTCCTCCCAGTGCGTGACCCGCTCGCTTTGCCCGAACCGGGTTTCCCCGTGCCTGTGCTGGCTGTCCCCGTCCCGGATCCGGTGTTCGTGCTCGTGCCGGTGCTTGTGGGGCCGGAGCCTGCCCGTGTGTGAGCGTGCTGTCCGCCCGCTCCATGGTGAGCGCTCCCCGTGGTGGGGGTAGCCGACGCGCCGGTCGTGCTCGACGCCGAGGTGGGGTGAGCTTTGCGATGAGGACGGACCGGCACTTGCACCGGCGCCGCGGCGGTCTTTGGCGGCCTTGGCGTGGCAGGGCGACGGTGGTGACGGAGCGCCTTGCGCAGGCGGGCGCGGCGTGCCGCGAGGCGGTGACGGCGAAGCCGTGCCCTACGCAGCCGGCGGCGCTCGAGAGCCGCGCGCCGGTGCTTTGCGCGCGCGTTTGACTGACGACGCTTCTGGTTGCCTTTGCTCGGGCCAGTTGTGCCGGCAGGCTGACCCGGCGTGCCCGCAGGCTGACCCGGCGTGCCCGCAGGCTGACCCGGCGTGCCCGCAGGCTGACCCGGCGTGCCCGACAGTACGGGGCTCGGCGAGTGCGCGCCGGTGATGAGCAGTGGCTCTGCACCGCCAAGGCCCGACAGTTGCGCCGATGGTCCCGTGTCTGGGGCGCCGGCTGGGCCGGTCCCGGCGACGAGCGCCGCGGGCGAGCCTGGAGCGGGAGAGCTGGAGCCGGCGATGTCCGTGGCCGAGATTCTCCGCCCCGTCACACCGGCGGACGCAAGCTGCAGGCGCGCAGGATGGACGGTCGCGTGCGCCTCGTGGCTATGCGCCGTTACCGCACCGGCGGCTGCCAGGGCGACGATCGTTGCGCCGACCGCGAGCTTTGTGACCATCCCCGCACCGACCAGCGCACCGAGGCTCGTGCCGCCTCCGGCCCCGGCGCTCACGCTGACGGCGGCGGTCGCCGCCGTGCCGCTTGCGGCGATCCCCGTGGCCCCGGTGACCGTGGAGCCGGCCGTGGCGGCGGTCGCCGTGGAGCCGGCCGCCGTAGCTCCGACGCCCGTCCCGCCTGTGGGCGCAAGGATGCTCGCTGCTCCGACGGCGTGCGCGCCATGACCGAGGATCGCTGCCGCGAGGCTCGCGCTGGGCAGCACGGGCAGCACGGACGCAAGCGACTGGCGCTGGGCGCTGACCGCAAGCTGAAAGTCACGACAGCCGGCGCACAGCTTCAGATGGCGGCGCAACGGGCCCCGGCGAAGCTCACCCCCATGAGCCACCGAGAGCTGTTCGCGGATGTCCTGACAGGATGCGTTGCGCGCCTGGCGGTCGGCGATCAGCGCGCTGCGCGCCTGGTACACGAGCGCCTTGACCCTGCTCACCGGACACCCCACGATCGTGGCGATCGCCTGATGGCTGAGGTCGTCCAGCTCGGCCAGCAACAGCGCGCTGCGCTGATCCTCGGGCAGGCCACCGATCGCGGCGACCAGCTCGCGCAGGTCCTCGCGCTGGTGCACCTGCTCGGACAGTCCCGCCAGCGCTGGCGCGCGATCCTCCAGTGGCGCCGTGGGCCGCCGTGCCGCGATCGCCGACAGGCAGCAGTTACGCGCGATCGCATACAACCACGGGCGCAGCTCACGCGGCACCGTCCCGCCGAGCAGCGCCCGGTGCGCCTTGATGAATGCCTGCTGGAGCGCGTCCTCGCCCTCGTCCTGGCTGCCGAGCATGTGCCTGCAGTAGGAGAGCAGGGGCGCGTAATGGCGCTTGAAGATCGCCTCAAACGCTCGATCGTCGCTGCCGTGCAGGCGCTTGACCAGAACCGCATCGGGGGCATCGGCGAGCCCGCCTCGACGCGCGCGAGTCCCGGCTGTGAGCTCGGCGACGGGCATAGCTCAGCGACCGCTTCCGATACCGCGCACGGACAATCTGCATGAGCCATATCCCCCCATCACCCACTCAACCCGCGCGAGGTTGGCGAGTTGCGTCAGATCCCGCCGCTCCTGCCCGGCGATCGGTCGTGTCCCACGGCGCCCAGCTAACAGAACGACCAGGCCCCGCGACCGCGGGCGTCGAGCCACGCGCCGACGCAGCCGGGCGTACCGATCCCTCGAAAGGACTCTCAGTAGAAATCCGCAACGGCTGGGGGTATTGAATCCCGATGGCGGGGCCTGCGCGCGCGCGTACGCTCGCTCGGTGGCCGATGTGGCTCGCTATGCGTATGCGGCTCGGCTTGCCGCGGCGGGTTTTTGCCGTCAGATGCAGGACCTGTGCCATCCGAGGCCGAACTACATCGAGCACTTCGAGCATTTAACGTCGAAAGGAGCGAGGCATGGCAGCTACCAGTTCGTATGACAGGTCCGGCGAGGGGGAACAGACCGGCGCCGGCTGGATCATGTTCGCCGGGATCATGTTGTTGATCGCCGGCGTGCTGAATCTGATCTACGGGATCGCCGCAGTCGGCAACTCAAAGTTCTTCGTCCACGAAACCCAGTACATCCTCAGCGGGCTGAACACCTGGGGCTGGGTCACGATCATCATCGCGGCGCTCCAGATCATCGCCGCCTTCTCGATCTGGTCCGGCGGTGGGTTCGGGCGCTGGTTCGGCATCTTCGCCGCATCGCTCAGTGCGATCGGCGCGCTTATGTCGATGCCCGCCTACCCGTTCTGGTCGCTCGCGATCTTCGCGATCGACATCCTGATCATCTACGGGCTGGCCGCATACGGGGGCCGGCCGATCGAAGCGTAGGCGACCGCGTTGCCCCACACAACCGTGTCCGACGAGGGGGCGCTCGAGACAGCGCCCCCTCTCGGCCTGCGCTCACGCAGGCTGATCGCGAGCGCTCCCATCCTGCTCGTGGCCCTCGCGATCGGGCTGATCGGTTGTGGCGAATCCAAGCAGGAACAGGCCAAGAAGTCGGTTTGCAGCGCGAAGTCCAACATCAACAGCCGGATCGCGACCTTGAAGACGATCACTCCCTCGGTTGCCACGCTGCCTCAGATCAAGACCGAAGTGAGCGCGATCGCCGACGATCTCAAACAGATCTCCAGCGCGCAGGGCGATCTGGAACCGGCGCGCAAGCAGCAGGTCCAGCAGGCCACGCAGACCTTCGAACAACAGCTCAAATCGGTGGCGTCCAACTTGACCTCGAGCCTCTCGCTCACCAATGCCAGCTCCCAGCTGGAAGCCGCCCTGAAGCAACTGGCGACGAGCTACTCCCAGGCGCTGGCGCCGATCGAATGCGGCTGACCGATGGCCCGCCACGCAAAGTGAGAGGATACGCCGATGGGCGCACGGCACGACGTATGCATGGTAGACGCGCCACGCCGGCACTGCTCGACTCGACGTCCGTCACCGGGATGCAGCTGAGATGACGACGATCCCGCTTGCCGTTTCCTCACCGGCGGTGATCGGGTTCGGGATCCTGTACGTCGTCCTGTTCATCGTGCTCGGGATCACCTCGATCAGGAAGGGCCACTGGATCATGTTCCTGATCGGGATCTTCCTACCGATATTCTGGATCATTGGTGCGCTGATGCCACCGACGAGGCCCTCCTAGCGGCATGTCCATGCGATGAGCGCCGAGGACCCCAAACACGCGTCTGACGCCACGCAGGCGCCCACGGAAGTATCGAAACCTGCGCCCGACGGTCCGGCGCAGGCACGCTCGCTGAGCACGCACACGTGGCTCGTAAGATGGATGCTGGGGCTCGCGGCCGTGCTGAGCGTGGTGGGCATCTTCGCCGTGTGGGCGAACCGCCAGCTGCTCGACACCTCCTACTGGACTGAAACCAACACCGCCCTCTTGGAGAACCATGCAATCCAGGAACAGCTCTCCTCCTACCTGACCGACCAGCTGTACGCGAACGTCAACGTCGCCGGGGAAATACGTTCGGGCCTGCCCTCCGAACTGAAGCCTCTGGCCGGGCCGGCCGCCGGCGGGCTGCGCAGCCTCGTCGAAAAAGGGATCGTCATCGCCCTGCAGCGACCGCGCGTTCAGGAGCTGTGGAAGACCGCCAACGAGGTCACGCACAAGCAGTTCGTCAACCTGATCGAGAACAAGAGTCGAGTTATCCACACTCCGGGCGGGGGAGCGGTGATCCTCGACCTGCGGCCGATCGTCTCCGATCTCGCCACACGCCTGGGCGCGCCCGCGTCCACCGCCGAAAAAATCCCGGCGAACGTCGCCGAAATCAAGGTCATCAGCTCCAAGTCGCTCGAAACCATGCAGACGGCCGTGCGCATCCTGAGGAGCCTTGCGCTCATTCTGCCTCTGCTCGTGCTGCTTCTGTTCGCCGGTGCGATCGGGCTGGCCCGAGGGCGACGCAGTCGCACGCTCCTGAACGTCGGACTCGTGTGCGTCGGCGCCGGGCTGGTGGCGCTGGTGGCGCGCACGATCCTCGGCAACCAGGTGGTGGACACGCTTGCCACCACCGAAGCCGTACGCCCAGCCGCCGCCGCCGCATGGTCGATCGGCACGAGTGTGCTCGTCGAGGTCGCCGGCGCGATGGTCTTCATCGGCGTCGTGGTCGTGCTCGCCGGGCTGCTCGGCGGGCACTCGCGCCCAGCGACCTCGACGCGACGAGCGCTTGCTCCCTACCTGCACGATCGGCCCGACATCACATTCGGGGTCGTCGCCGTGGCGCTGCTGATCCTGTTCGCCTGGGGACCGATCCCGGCGACTCAGAAACTGACGGGCATCCTGCTGATCACCGTGCTGTCGCTGTTCGGCACGCAGATGCTGCGCCGCCAGACAGCGGTCGAGTTCCCAGACGCCCACTACGCCGGCGGGATGGACTCGATACGCAAAGGCATGGCGGACGTGCGCGACTCGCTGGCGCGCGGAAGCGCAAGCCTGCGCGCCAGCGTGGCCGGGCACACCGGCGGCGGAAAGCACCCCGACACGCAGAGCGACTCCGTCGGAGGCCTCGAGCGCCTGGCCGCGCTGCACGCCAGTGGATCGCTGACCGACGAGGAGTTCGCCGCAGCCAAGCGCGAGCTGCTCTCACGTTGACGGCCCGCATGCTGGTATCGGCCGGGAGCGATATGGCCGGGCCACGTGGCGATCGTGAGATGGTGGTGGCTCTCTGAGCTCGGCCGCGTCAACGGCAGACCGCGGTCCCGAGGGCGAGACCTCTACCTCTCCTGCGCGGCAGGGGCTCGTCCTGGCCTCGCTGATCCTCGTCGCGGCGGTCGCCAACCTCAACCTGGCGGTCGCCAACGTCGCGCTGCCGTCGATCGGCAAGGCGTTCGACGCCTCCCAGACAGGGCTGGACCTGGTAGCGGTGTGCTACTCGCTCGGCCTTGCCGCCTCCGTGCTCTACCTGGGCGCGCTCGGCGACCGCTACGGGCGCAAGCTGATGTTGATTCTCGGCATGGCGCTGTCGATCCCGGCATGCCTGCTCGCCGCCTTCGCCGGGTCGATCGGCGTGCTGATCGCAGGACGCCTGCTGGGCGGGTTCTCTGCGGGTATGGCCTTCCCGACGACGCTCGCCCTGATCACGGCGCTGTGGTCGGGGCCGGCGCGCACACGCTCGATCGCCTTGTGGTCGGGACTCGGTGGCGCGATCTCCTCGCTTGGCCCGCTGATCTCCGGCGCGCTGCTGGAGCACTTCGCCTGGGGCTCGGTCTTCCTGATCACCCTCCCGCTCGCGGTCGTCGCGCTCGTGATGGCCCTGCGCTACGTGCCGGCCCACGTCAACGAGACCGACAGCCCGGTCGACAACCTCGGCGGCATCCTCTCGGTCGTGTTCGTCTCGGCGCTGATCCTCGCGATCAACTTCGCGCCCGTGCCCGACGAGACCACCTTGGTGATCGGGTTGGCGTTGATCGCGCTCGCCGCCGTGATCGCGTTCGTCGTCCGCCAGTTGCGCGTGCGCAACCCGTTGTATGACCTGCACATCGCCGGCCGGCGCATCTTCTGGGTGGCCGCCTGCGCCGGCATCATCGTGTTCGGCTCGCTGATGGGCGCGATGTTCGTCGGTCAGCAGTTCCTGCAAAACGTCCTCGGCTACTCCACCCTGGACGCCGGCCTGGCGATCCTGCCCGGCGCGTTCGGCATGGTGCTGGCAGCTCCTCGCTCAGCCAAGCTCGTGGAGGCGCGCGGCTCGCGCTTCACCCTCCTGACCGGCTACGTCTTCTGCCTGCTCGGGTTCCTGACGATGCTGATCCTGTGGGAAGACCACATCTCCTACTGGCCCGTCGGCCTCGGCTACGCGCTGATCGGGCTCGGGGTCGGCTTCGCCGGCACGCCCGCGTCGCACTCGCTCACCGGCTCGGTGCCCGTCCGACGCGCCGGCATGGCGTCCGGCACGGCAGACCTCCAGCGCGACCTCGGCGGCGCGATCATGCAGTCGATCCTCGGCGCGCTGCTCACCGCCGGCTACGCCTCGGCGATCGCCGCCTCGATCGCCGCCGCCCCGAACAAGGCCCGGATCAGCAGCAACGTCGAAAACGAGCTGGAGAAGTCCTTCTCCAGCGCCGCCGCCACCGCCCAGCACTACCCCGCCTATTCGTCGCAGATCATCGCCGCCGCCAAGTCCTCGTTCCTGTCCGGCGCTGACTGGGCCTACACCGCCGGGATCATCGCCGTCGTGCTGGGCGCCGCGATCGTGTTCTTCCTGTTTCCCGGCCGCGAGGAGGAGGAGCGCATGCTCGCCGGCTATCGCTCCGAGGACACCGCCGACGTTCCGGATGCAGCCGCGCCCGTTGTGGCTCACGGCTCCGTGGCATAAGCGCTCCCAACCATGCCGGCGGCTGCGGTGAGCGGCGCCGACCGCATACGACGAAGCGACTGGCTGTGGCTCACCCCCAACAATCGCCGCCCTGACCCCGCGCGAACGAGCCCATCCGCACCGCGCGGACAGTGACGGCTCCTACCGCTACGCCGCGGCCGGCTGCGACGCGACCTGCTCCGCCACCGCTCCGTTCGACCGCTCAACGGCCATGCCATCGCGGATCAGGTCCGCGGCGCGCTCGGCGATGGCGATCGTCGGCGCGTTCGTGTTTCCACGCGGCGACCACCGGCATCACCGACGCGTCCACCACGCGCAGGCGCTCGACGCCGTTGCACGCGCAGCTGCTCGTCGACTACCGCGTCCGAGTCGACGCCCATCCGGCAGGTGCCCACGGGGTGGTAGACCGCGAACGTCGTCCGCGCCGCGTGTGCGCGCAGCGCCTCGTCGCTGTCTCCGCGGGAGCGTTGAACGGCTCGGCGCAGTACGGCTTCATCGCCGGCTGGCCGCAGATGTCGAGCGTCAGGCGCAGGGCCGCGATCATCCGCTGCATGATCGTCGCCCGCCGAGTAGAACTGCGTTGTGCACGATCGGCTTGGCCGTCGGGTCGTTGGAGGCGAGCCTCACCGAGCCCCTGCTGTGCGGCGTGAGCAGGCACGGCGATACCCACACGCCGTGGCCCTCGGGATCGCTCATGCCCTCATCGACGATGTGCACGGGCGCGACGTGAAACTGGACGTCGGGCGCCGGTGCGTCCGGCGCCGACGCGGGCGAAGCCGCCGGACTCGGCCAGGTTGGACGCGAACGGGCCGGTCTGCGTCGCTTCGTACTCTTCCAGCGCCGCCGGCTCGAGCGCCAGCAGCAGGCTCTGCGGCTCGGGCGTCGTCCACACCAGCTGCGTGGCCGCGTGGTCTGACAGGTTCTCGCCGACCGCCGGGCGGTCCAGCAGCACCTCGACCTCGCGCAGCGCCAGGTGTTCGGCCGGGCCGATCCCGGACAGCATCAGCAGCTGCGGCGAGTTGTACGCGCCGCCGCACACGATCACCTCGCGCTCGGCTCTGAACTCCTGCGGCCTGGCCGAGCTGGCTCGCCTCGCACGCCGACGGCGCGCGTGCCCTCGAACAGGATCCTGTGGACTGCATGTACGGCATCACCGTCAGGTTCGCCCGCTCCATCGCCGGGTGCAGGTACGCGACCGCCGCGCTCGCGCGCATGCCGCCGCGCTGGGTCACCTGATACATGCCCACGCCGTCCTGCTCGGCGCCGTTGAAGTCCTCGTTGCGCGCCAGCCCCGCCTGCACGCCCGCGTCCACGAACGCGCGCGAGATCAGGTTCCCCGAGCGCTGTTCGCTAACCGGCAGCGGGCCGCCCACGCCATGCCACTGCGAGGCGCCGCGCTCGTTGTCCTCGGCCTTCAGGAAGTAGGGCAGCAGGTCCTCCCAGGACCAGCCGGGCACGCCCCACTCGTCATAGTCGCGCCGGTTGCCGCGGATGTAGACCATCGCGTTGATCGACGAGGTTCCGCCCAGCACCTTCCCGCGCGGCAGCGGGATCCGCCGGTTGTCGCACAGCGGCTCCGGCGCGGAGTGGTAGTCCCAGTCGACCTCCGTGCGCGCGAAGCTGCCAGATACCCGAGCGGCACGTGGATGTTCTCGATTGACATCCGGCGGCCCGGCCTCGAGCAGCAGCACCTTCACGTCCGGATCCTCGCTGAGCCTGTTCGCGAGCACGCACCCCGCCGATCCAGCGCCCACGATCACGTAGTCATACATCGTCTCGCTCCTTTGGTTGTGGACCCGCCGGCTCGCCGTACAAGTGCGAACTTGCACTAACGTACATCAACTGGTGCGTCCTCGCCATAAAAATCACACCGCAGCTCGCGGCGGGTGGTGACGGCGGTGCGCGCTCGCACTTGCGCATTCCTGATTGCGTTGACGATCGCCCCGCCGGGTGTGCTCGCGGGCGATGCGGATGGCGCCGTCCTGGCCGTCGACCCGCTGGGGGCCGCTGCGCCGGTGCTATGGAACGGAGGCGTCGCCTGGCAGGACATTGCAGGTGTTCGCGCCGCGACACCCGGCTCGGCGGTGCGCCGGCTCGTCTCGTTTCGAGCGCTTGGCTTCACCTACTCATACGGGCTGGACAGTGGCACCGGGTCCGGTGGCACGAGCGGCGCGCTGGCGTACGGCTGGGAAGAGGCCAACAACATGACGCCGCCGATGGGACCAGGCGACACGAGCGTTCCAACGCCGCCGCTCCCCTACGAAACGTCAATCTCCCACCGCGGCGTGATCGGCGCCGACGGCCATGCCGAGCAGCTGCCCGACTGCTCCACCCAGGATCAGCCGTCGTTCTTCGGCTCCTACCTGGTTTCGCTGGCGGACACCACCGTCGCCTACCTGTGCGCGGGCGCCCCGCCCGGCATGCAGGCTCCCGCCCATGCGATCTCGCCCTCATATCTCGCGCTCAGCGGCCTCCCGGCGCCCGGCGGCGCCGCACAGACGATCGCCCAGGCCGGCGCTCCGTTTCAGATCTCGGGCGACTACATCGCCTATGGCGCAGGCGAAACGGCCGCGACACGCCGCATAGTCGTCGCCAAGCGTGACACGTCGGCCGTCAGCTACGAAGTGCCCCAGTCAAGCGAATCCGCTCGTGCGATCGCGTTGCAGGAAGACGGCACGCTGGTGCTGCTGGGAGTCGGGACGTCGGCCTGCTCCAAGCCCGACAGGGTGGGCGGCCAGTCGTTTCCGGCCGAGTGGCTCTCGCCGGAGAGCCCCACCGCTCACCAGCTCGGGTGCTTCTACGACGGCGCTCTGCGCCCGGTCGCGGGACAGTGGGTCGCACTGGCCCCCGGACCCGGGACGCACGCCTCGCTCGAGCTCATGACGCTCGCCACCGGCTCCAGCCGGACGCTGGCGGTGTTTCCCAACGCCGGGATGGTCGAACCTCAACTGCAGCAGATCCCGCCTCAGCCGCGAGTCGAACCGGCCGCCGACTTCGACGGTCATCGCCTTGCCTGGATCCAGCAGACGTGTGCCGGCACAGCCGTCGAGCTCACGCCGGATGTCGCGGCGATGTCGCCCGGCCCGCTCCCGTCCACGCGCTGTCCGATCCTGCTCCATGTCCACGGGTCCTTGCATCCGACCGCCCGCGGCGTCGTGCGTGTGCGAATGTCCTGCCCGCTGGGATGCACCATCGTCGGCACACTCATCGCCGGGCCACGCGTCCTGTTCAGGGAGGGCCCCGCCTACTTCTCGCTCCCCGCCTCCTCGGCGCCGGTGACGGAGTCGTTTCGCCTGACCCGTCGCCAGCTCACCTACCTGCGCCGCCGCGGCCATGTGCGGGTCCGGCTGTCCGCCGAAGCGGCCGGTCTTGGCAGCGCCCCCGACAGCAAAACCGCCGTTCGCGTCACGCTTGCTCGGTGATCGAGCTACAGGAGGGGGCTCTCCCAGGGGCCCACGGGCTCCCCCACGGCCCCCCACGGGGAACGAAAAGGCTTGCCTCAAGCCGGGACCGGGACTCGAACCCGGGACCCCCTGTTTACAAGGGGGTCGATCCACCCGAACAGGATCTTGAGCAGTAGAGCCAAATGCCGGTCCTGGTGCGGGATTGCGCCGGCTCGACCAGGAGAGGACAAACGCGGCCATATGCGGTCAAAAAGTGTAGCCGTTTGCTGCAAGATCGCTGCAAAAACAGAGCCGACGCGGGGACTCGAACCCCGGACATCTTCATTACAAGTGAAGTGCTCTACCAGCTGAGCTACGTCGGCGACGAGCCAAGAATCGTACAGCCGGACGGTGTGCTCATCGCTCTGATCCTCTCGGCGGGGCGTCGCTGGCGAACGCTTCCAGCGGGTAGCGGCGGCGCATGAACGGCGAGAAGTGAGGCACGGTGAAGTCGACCGTTCCGTGGTCGGGGCTGAAGATCAGGCCCTTCTTGATGAGTGCGTCGCGCAGTGAGGAGGCTGTTGACGGTCGGCTAGCCATGCGCTCAGCGACGTCGCTGCTGCGATAGGGGCCGTCGCCGAGGTCGGCCATCGCGGCCATGTAGACGCGCTCCCTCGGAGTCGCCTTCTCGAATCGGACATGGAAGAACTCCTCATCGAGCTTGGTCTGGACGATCGGCGCGGAAGTCTCGACATCATCGGACGAGATCGTCGGTCCAGGCGCCATGTTCCAAGCCTCCTTCCCGTATGCCTGGATGAAGGTTGGGTAGCCGCCCGAGATCTCCACGATCTGAGCCAGCGCCCTGGCGTCAAACTCGACTCCCTCCTCCTCGGCAGGCTTCAGCAGCGCTTCGCGAGTGGCCTGCTCGCTGAGCGGCCCGACCTGGGGGTAGGAGAACAGCCGCTCGGCGTAGGACTTCGCCTCGACCATCAAGCCCGGAAGCTGCGGCAGACCGGTCCCGACGACCGCGATCGGCAACTTCAGTTGGGACATCCGGTGCATCGCCGCCGCGATCGCCTCCATCTCCACGCGACCGAGGAACTGCATCTCGTCAACGAGGAAGACGACGCCCGTGTCGTGGCTGCGAGCCGTCTCGCCGAGCTCAACGAACAGCTGGATGAGGTCTCGCTCGAGGTCGCCTGTACTAGCGCCGATCGCGTTCGGGTCGAAGGAGAACTCGAGGCTGCCGTCCACGCCTACGCCGGCCTTGAAGCCCGCGAGTAGTCCGGTGAAGGACTTGAGCCTCTCCCCAATCGCCTTGCGGCGGTTGAGCCGCAACAGCGCTGCGTAGGCGGCGTCGGCGAGCTCGGCACGGAAGTTGGTGTCCGAGCGGATCTCGATCGGCTCGGAGGGAGTCCAGCCCTCCTGGTCGGCGACGCTCTCGAACTCCAGCAGCAGCACCGTCTTGCCAACCCCGCGTAGGCCCCAAAGGATCATGCTCGGCTCGTTCAGGCCATTGCCCAACCGCCCAATCAGGCGCCTGAACTGCTCGATCTGCGAGTCGCGGCCGGTAAGGGCTGCGGGCGGGTTGCCGGCGCTCATCGAGAACGGATTGCGCAACGGGTCCACGGTGCGACCGTACCAGAACTATCGGGAAGTATCCGCCGGTATCCGAAAAAGCGGATATTGATGGATACTTTCCCAGAGACGGGTGGCAGATACGGAATTTGTTCCCGGCTAATGCGGAATGTGGAAGCCGCCAATGCGGAAATGCGGCTGCCACCGAAGTCCCGCCGAAACCTTCAAACACCGAATTTGGCCCGGCGACGCGGACGAAAATCCTGTTTGCAGCGAGCTCTGGCAGCTGTCGGGCCAGCTCGACGGCGTCACTCTCGCGACCGGCACACCGCCGTGCGCAGGCGCTCGGCGACATGCGGCCGATCGCGCTGCCCGACAAGTACCGACGCGAGCGTGAGCAGTAGTCGCCGACGATAGAGATCGCGCCTGTTTTGTAGGGATAGAGGCCGGAATGCGATCCGGCGAAGACCCTATCAAGAGGAGACAACATGCCGAACTTTGACCGGACAGTCGACAACCGCTGGCGGCCGGATCTCCTATTAAGCCACATCGCGTGCGCGAGGAGGAGTTCGAGGACGCCCTGCCGGGCGAGTTGGAGCCGAGACAGGCGCTCTACCAGCTGAGCTATTCCGGCACGACCGCGCGCGAGGCGGGGCGCAGAGCCCAACTGTAACGGCGCACGGGGGAGTGGGTATCGAGATGTATGGACGCAAGCCGCACTGAGCCAAGCCTTGCAGCCGAGCCCCAACCGCTCTTCGGCCGCGACGCCGAGCCCGACGCTCAGGCTGGCGCGTGGCCCAACGGGCGCCGCTCCCCGGCCTCTCTGGCCGCCTCGAATGAAGCGCCCCACGAATCACCCCGCAAGACCGACCTGAGCGGCTTCAGAGAGCACGCGCTGAGCAAGGGCGTGAACCCGTTGCTGTACTGGGCGCTCAGAGCGGCGCTGGTGCCGTTCTTCTTGGTCTACTTACGTATGAGCCGGATCGGCCGCGAGCATCTGCCGCGCAGCGGCCCGCTGCTGCTGGCGGCGAACCACCGCAGCTTTCTGGACCCGTTCGTGATTGGCACGCTCGTGCGCCGGCCGGTGTACTACATGGCCAAGCGCGAGCTGTTCGAACGGCGCTGGCAGGCCTGGGCGCTGAACGCGCTCGGGGCGTTCCCGGTCGATCGTGGCGCGGGCGATCGCGACGCGATGGCGACCGCTCGGGCGATCCTGCAGCGGGGCGATTGCGTGGTGATCTTTCCCGAGGGCACGCGCACGCGAGAAGGGTCGCTGGGACATCCTCGCCGCGGGGTCGGTCGCCTCGCGCTGGAAACCGGCGCGCAGGTTGCGCCGGTGGCGGTGCTCGGCACCGAAGACGTCCGTCGCGGCTGGCGCATCCGCCCGCGCAAGGTGCGCCTGCGGGTCGGCCGCCCGCTGCGGTTTCCGACCGTTGAGGAGCCCTCGCCGAAGCTGGCCGCGGGCGTGACGCGACGGATCTGGGCGTGCGTGAGCCTGCAGTGGGAATGGCTCGGCGGGACAGGCGACCAGCCGGAGATCGACTGCCGCGAGCAGCCGCGCGTGCGTGAGGCGGCACGAGCAGCATGAGCCGACCGCTGGCCGCGGAGGGATAGTGTGCGATGAGTGAGCGACGAGCCACGCCCAAAGCTCAAGGCACAGCTCGACGCGGAGTTCTCCGACCTGTACCGGGCGCACCTGCGCGACGTGTACAGCTATGCGTACTACCGGGTCGGCAACCATCACGATGCGGAGGACCTGACCGAGCAGACGTTCCTGCAGGCCTACAGGCACTTCGAGCGCGCGCAGCGCGAATCGAACGGACGGCCGCTGCGGCCGTGGCTGATCAGGATCGCGCACAACCTGGCGGCGAACCTGTACCGCGACCGCTCGCGCAAGCCGGCCTCGCCGATCGACGACACGACGGCGCTGGTCGCGCCGTACACGACCGAGCAACTGGTCGAGGGACGCGAGCAGGCGCGCCAGGTGCTCGACGGGGTCAGCCGGCTGCCGGAGGACCGGCGCGAGGCGCTGATCATGCGGTTCGCCCTGGGCATGGACAATCGCGAGATCGCACGCGCCCTGGGTCGCTCGGACGGCGCGACGAAGGTGCTGATCCATCGCGCGATCAAACAGCTGGAGGGGCTTGTGAGCGAGGCGGACGGGGAGGTCATCGATGATGAGTGAGGCCGCACCCAATCTCGAGGGACTGCTGCGCGAGGCGCTCTCTCCGGTCGAGCCGCCGGAGGACCTGGTGCTGCGGTTGGAGAGCACGCTTCAGAGCATCACCGAGCTGGCCGCGGACGAGTTGGAGGCATGGGAGCTGATGGCGATGCGCGATCCCCGCAACTGGGCGCGGCCGGCGGCGGCGCTGGTGGCGGGCGGCGCGGCGGGCACGGCGCTGGTGCTGTTGCGCGCACGCCGGCGCGGGCACGCCGACGTTACCCACGGCGGTTTCGCCGGCGGCGCCCGGGACACCGCAGAGCGGGCGCTGAAGGACATCGGGCTGCAGACGCGCAGGCTGCTGGGCAGGCGCTGAGCCTACGTCCACGATCGGAAACGTTCCGACAGGCAGGCATACGTCCGGAGCTGGTGATTCAATGCGCTGCGTCGCCCCCTGATCCACTCGGGGAGCGACCCGCGTATCAATGTCCGACATGGCCCTATACAAGCGCTCCGCGGAGTCCGCCTCGGCCGCACTGAGGAGACTCGCAGATGAGGACCTGATACAGCTCGTCGTCGAGAACGACCAGGCCGCGTTCGCGATCCTGTACGAGCGGCACACAAACGTCGCGTTCTCGCTGGCGTTTCGCATGTGCGGCAAGCGGGGCGTCGCCGAAGAGGTCGTGCAGGACGCGTTCCTGTCGTTGTGGCGCAGCGGCTCGCGCTATGACCGCACGCGCGGGAGCGTGCGCACGTGGGTGCTCGGGATCGTGCACAACCGTGCGGTCGACGCGCTGCGCAGGGGCATGGTTCACGACCGGGGCAGGGTCAGCGATGAGGGCATCGAGGAGCAACTGGAAGCACCCGAGCGCACCGACCAGGAGGTCGGTCGCCGTGACGAGGCGCGCGAGATCAAGGCTGCGCTGGAAGGTTTGCCCGTCGAGCAGAGTCATGTAATAGAGCTCGCCTACTATGGCGGGTTCACCCACAGCGAGATTGCCACGATGCTCGACACGCCGATCGGCACGATCAAGGGGCGCATGCGGCTGGGATTGCAGAAGCTGCGCTCGCAGATCGGCCCGGCGGAGGTGACACGATGATGCCGGTCGATTCCCATGAGTGCGAGCGGCGCGCGCTCGACGCCGCTCCCTACGTGCTCGGAGCGCTCACCGAGGACGAGCTCGCGTCCTACGGCGAGCATCTCTCCGGCTGTGTGGAATGCGCCGCCGAGGTCGCCCAGCTGCAGACTGTCGCCGACTCGCTGGCGCTGGGGGTCACGCCGGCCCAGACTCCGGACAGCGTGCGTGCGCGGGTGATGACGGTCGTAAACGGCGAGGCCGAACTGCTGCGCGCCGCAGGCCACGAGGCCGATCGACCGGCACGTACGCGCACGCGCTGGCGCGCGCGCCTGCAACCCGCGCTGGTGGCGACCGCGGCGCTTGCCTGTGGGCTGCTGATCGGCGCGCTTGCGATCAACACCGGCTCCAGTCAGCACACACAGACCCAAACGATCGAGGCGATCGTGGCGGCGCCCGGCTACCACGCCACCGCCGCGCTGCGCAAGACGAGCTCACACGTCCAACTGGTCGTGGCCGGCATGCCCGCGCCACCGCACGGGCGCATCTATGAGGTATGGCTGGAGCGGGGCACGCGGGCGCCACAGCCGACCGACGTGCTGTTCTCGGTCACTAACGCCGGGGCGGGCTCGGTCGGGGTGCCGGGGGATCTGAGTGGAGTCAGCAAGATCCTGGTCACCGACGAGCCGCTGGGCGGGAGCCTGAAACCCACGCGCACGCCGGTCATCGTCGCATCGGTGTAGCCGGCCCGGCGCCCGGCGCAGTCCAGGTATGCGTCCGGCCTCGTTCGCAGGACTTCTTTCCGGGCAGACCGGGCCGGACCCGAACCGTCGGCCACAGGTTGGCCCCCGACGTTCTGCGTAACACCCGTTGGCGGACTGTGGGGTGGGGGGAGGCTCGCCTGGAGCCGGCGGAGGCGACGGCCGACAGAGATAGGCTCTGCCCGGGATGGCAACCTGTTACCGGCACCCATCGCGCGAGACCGGCGTGTCCTGCTCGTCTTGCGGACGGCCGATCTGCCCGGACTGCATGACCCCGACCCCGGTCGGGATGCGCTGCCCGGAGTGCTCGCGCCAGCGCACGAAAGTGATGCGCATGCGCGACATGTCGACAGTGCCGCAGGTGACGTACGCGCTGATCGCGATCAACGTCATCGCGTTCCTGACGGAGGGCAGGCTGACGCTCAACGGCAGTGGCGCTGTCAACAGCGTCTACCTGAAAGGCGCGCTGATCGGCAGCAGCGAAGACCCGGCGCTCGCCGGTCAGGGTGTCGCCCACGGCCAATGGTGGCGGCTGGTGACGAGCGGGTTTCTGCACGAGAACATCCTCCACATCGGCTTCAACATGCTGGTTCTCTACTACCTGGGCATGATGCTCGAGCCGGCGATCGGGCGCCTCAAGTTCGGCGTGATCTACGCCGTGTCGCTGCTGGCCGGCTCCTTCGGCGCGCTGCTGGTCTCACCGCACGTGCTGACCGTCGGGGCATCCGGCGCGGTGTTCGGCGTGATGGGCGCCGCCGCCGTCGAGCTGCGCGCCCGCCGGATCCCGCTCATGCAGAGCGGCATCGGCATGCTGATCCTGGTCATCAGCTTCACGCTGCCCGGCATCTCCTGGGGCGGGCACATCGGCGGGCTGGTCGCAGGCGCGCTGGTGGCGCTGGTGCTCCAGCTCGGCGACCGCTATCGCGCGCAGGCGCTCGCGCTGGCGGGGTGCGCCGCGATCGCCGCCGCGGCTGTCGCGGGCTCGCTGGCGACATCGCACTCGAGCGAGGTCGAAACGGTCGGCCCCAGCCAGCTCACCACGATCACTCCCGAACCGTGAGCTCAGCGTGCACCGCCAGTGCCTCCCCGGGTGCATCGGGGACCTGCTCCGGATGGAGGATATGCGCGAGCAGCTCCAATCCGTCGATCAACCGCGGCCCGGGCCGGGAGAAGTAGGCGGAGGCGTTCACGGCCACGATTCGCCCGGCGCCGAGCATGGCAAGCTCGCTCGTGTATGCGGCGGCCTCGGTCCGGGCGCGCGGCGCGTCATAGCCGCATGGCATCACGACCACGATCTCGGGCCTGGCGGTCATGACCTGCTCCCAGGAGACGGTCTGCGACGGCTCGCCGGGGAGGCCGAGCACATCCGTGCCGCCGGCGAGCTCGATCAGCTGGGGTGTCCAATGGCCCGCGACGTAGACCGGGTCGAGCCACTCCAGGGCGGCCACGCGCGGGCGCGGTTGCGCGCGAACCGCGAGCTTGACGCGGTCGACGCGCGTGGCGGCCTGCCCCACCAGCTCGACGCCCCGATCGCGCCGGCCGGCCGCCTCGGCCACGGTGTGAACGTCGTCGAGCGTCTCATCGAGCGTATGCGGGTCCAGCGACAGCACCTGCGGGCGCGAGGGCAGCTCTCGCGCGAGATCGGACACCTCCTGGTAGGAGACGGCGCACACCGGGCACAGCGCCTGCGTGACGATCAGGTCGGGTTCCAGCGCCGCGAGCGCGGCACGGTCGAGCTCGTAGATCGCCTCCCCCTGCAATGTCCGCTCGCGCACCGCGGTGTCGATGGCGGCGGCGCTCAGGCCGGCCGGCAGCACGTCTCGGGTGACACGCTTCAGTCCGAGTGCGGCAGGCGGGTGGTCGCACTCGTGGGTGACCGCGACCACCTCGGGTCCGAGGCCGAGCGCGAACAGCAGCTCGGTGGCGTGAGGGACGAGGCTGACGATGCGCACGAGCATGACTTTACGAGCACCCGAGCACCGCTCGGCCGATCGGCACTGCGGCCCCTCCGGCCGTGAGCCGCGGCGGCGGCCCGGTATTCTAAGCCAGGCGATGGCACTGCTCACCGACGCGCAGATCGAGCAGCACCTGCAGGGCGCCGACTGGCGCCGGGCCGACGGATCGATCGTGCGCGATCTGACGTTCGGCGACTTCGCCGCGGCGATCGCGTTCGTCAACCGCGTCGCCGAGGCGGCGCAGGCGGTCGACCACCACCCCGACATCCTGGTGCACGGCTGGAACAAGGTGCGCCTGACGCTCTCCACGCACTCACAGGGCGGCCTGACCGACGCCGACTTTGCGCTGGCCGCTCAGATCGACGCCCTTGCCTGATCCGGCGTGGCGTCATGCTTCTGACCCTGAGCCTTGCTACCTTAGGCGGGTCGGCAAGCGATGAACGACGACGAAGAACTTCCCCGAAGTAGCGTGGCCTTGATGGGCCACGCTCGCCTCCGCCGTCCGGCGCGGGGCATCGATGCCGGGCGCTCGGGACCTGTTCTGAGCGTTTCCAAGCCGGCGTGAACGGCCTGAAGCTCATCCTCGCGGCCGTGCTGATCGCGGTGAACGCGTTCTTCGTGATCGCCGAGTACGCGCTCGTGCGCTCGCGCCGGGCGCGCCTGGAGATCATGCGCGAGGAAGGCGCCAAGGGAGCCGGGCTGGCGCTGGAGCAGCTGGGAAACATCAACGAGTACATCTCCGCTGTGCAGATCGGGGTCACGATGACCTCGATCGGCATCGGCGCCCTCGGCGAGCCCGCGCTGGCCAGCTTGTTGAGAGGGGCTCTCGGCGACACGCTCAGTCATGGCGTTGCGGTCGCGGTGTCGGCGGTCGTGGCCTTCCTGATCATCGCCTCCGCGCAGCTGATCGCGGGCGAGATGGTCCCCAAGTTCTACGCGATCGATCGAGCCGAGTCGGTCGCCCGCCGCGTCGCTCGCCCGCTGCAGGCGTTCAGCCTCCTGTTCCGCCCGTTCGTCGTGGGCCTGACCGCGGTCGCCGACCGGATCCTGCGGCTGCTCGGCGTCGATATGAGCCTCGAGCGCCGCGGTGGGTCCCCGGACGAGCTCAAGCGCCTGATCGCCGAGTCTCATGCGGGTGGGCACATCGACCTGGGCGAGGCGGGCATGCTCACCGGCGTATTCCATCTGCACGAGCAGGAGGCCCGTCAGGTGATGACCCCGATCCCGGCCGTGGTTACGATCGACCTCTCCCAGGACGTCGAGCAGGCGCTCCAGCTGTGTGTCTCCAGCGGTCACACTCGCCTGGTGGTGACCGAGGAGGAAGACCGCGATCGCGTACGGGGGATCGTCCATGCCAGCACGCTCATCCGCCAGCTCATGCAGGACGGGCCGCACGCCCCGGTGGCGCCCCTCGTGCACGACGCGCCGATCGTCCCGGAGACCAAGCCGCTGGATGACCTGCTGGCCGATCTGCAGCGCCAGCGCACGTCGATGGCGGTGGTGGTGGACGAGTACGGCCGGGTCGTGGGGATCGTCACGGTCGAGGACATCATCGAGGAGGTGGTCGGCGAGATCGCCGACGAGACCGATCCCGCCGCGGGGGAGATTCGCAAGCTCGCCGACGGCGACTGGTTCGTGCGCGGACACGTGGCCGTCACGGACCTGGCCGACTATGGCCTGCACCTGCCGGTCGACAGTGACGCGTACAACTCCATCGGCGGCTTCGTGTTCGCCGAGCTCGGCCGGCTGCCCAGGCGTGGGGACACGGTCGCCGCGAACGGATACTCGATCCGGGTGGAGTCCGTGCGCGACAACCGCATCGAGGCGGTCCGCATCCGCGAGCGCCGTCCCGTGCGCCCGAGCGAGGGTCGCGACACGCAGGACGGCTGAGCCTCGAGACTCTCAGCTGCAGCCCGGACCCTCAGCTACGGATTCTCAGCTATGGACTCTCAGCTGCAGCCCGTTAACACGTCCGGCCCGCGGGGGGAGCGGGCCGGATCGTGTGCACTGGGAGGAGGCGGATGTGCATTGCGACTGTGTCGCATGCACAAGTATCTACATCTGGATGAACGCCAGCTAAAAGTCACATCAGAGCAGATAAATTCTCATGTGCGGAACGTGACAGGCTCCACGTGGGTCACGGTGCGAGGCCCTCTGCAAGGTCTCAGTAGGTATGGAATCCGCGCCCGCTCTTGCGCCCGAGCGCGCCCTGGGCGATCAACTGCTCGATGCGATCCGGGACGCGCTCGCCGATCGTCTGACCGATCGCGGCGGAGACGTCCAGGCCGACAAGGTCCAGCAGCGCGAGCGGCCCCATCGGGTGGCCCGCGCCGAGTCGCATGCACGTGTCGATATCCGCCGGATCCATGTCCGTCTGCTCGAGCAGACGCACGGCGCCGAACAGGTACGGAAACAGCAGCCTGTTGACGACGAACCCGGGCACGTCCGGCACCTCGACCGGGGTCTTCTCGAACGCGTCGCACAGCGCCAGCGCCCGGGTGCGCGTGTCGGCCGTCGCGGCGCTCGGGAAGATCAGCTCGACGAGCTGCATTCGCGTTACGGGGTTGAACACGTGCAATCCGACGAACCGCTCTGCGCGCCCGCTCTCGGAGGCCAGCCGCTCGATCGACAGCGAGGAGGTCGTGCTCGCGAGGATCGCCTCCGGCTCGAGCACGCCATCCAGCTCGGCCAGCAGACCCGCCTTGACGTCATGGTCCTCGACGATCGCCTCGACCACGAAGCCCGCCTGCGCGAGCGCGTCGCGGTCGGTCACGATCTGCACGTGCTCCGGGTCGACCTCCGCGCCCAGGCGCGCGAGCGTACGCTCGACCGTCTGCCTCGCCCTGTCCGCGGAGCTGTCCGAGCGCGCCAGCAGCAGCACGGGCCCGTGATGCGCGGCGGTCGCCGCAAGGCCACAGGCGATTGCGCCGCTGCCGACTATCGCAAGACGCTCGCTCATCGCGCTCGGCCCGTCGTGCCGGGCCTGCACCATGGGCGGCTGGATGGGTCCGGCTGGAGAAGTTCCGGTGAGTTGGTTGACTGACTGGTCAATCTAACCTCGGTTCGGCGCGGTAGAGTAGGGGTACGGAGCCGGGCATACTTGCACAAGCCCGCTCGTGCACCCCACCAACGTTGCGCTACGAGCTTAACTAGGAGGACTTCCAGTCATGAGGCAACCAGAGGGCCGCGAGGTCGTGATCGTCGAGGCTGTCCGCACGCCGATCGGCCGTGGGCACAAGGAAAAGGGCTACTACAAGGACACCCATCCCAACGCCCTGCTCGGCAAGTGCTACGGCGAGGTCATCTCGCGCGCGGGCATCGACGCGAGCGAGGTCGAGGACGTGATCGCCGGTTGCGTGCAGCAGTTCGGCGAGCAGGGGTTCAACATCGCGCGCAACGCCTGGCTGCAGGAGGGCCTGCCGATCGAGACGCCCGGCACGACCGTCGATCGCCAGTGCGGCTCCGCCCAGCAGGCGGTCAACTTCTCGGCGGCGCTGATCGCCGCGGGCGTGCACGACGCGATGATCGGCTCGGGCGTCGAGCACATGGGGCACCTGCCGTTCGCGGCCGGGATGAAGACCCAGGAGGACTTCGGGTTCGCGTTCACGCCGGAGCTGATGGCCAAGCACAACATCGTCGGTCAGGGCCTCGGCGCGGAGATGATCGCCGACCAGTGGGAGATCTCTCGCTCAGAGCTCGACGAGCTGGCGGTGCGCTCGCACCGTCTGGCTCACCAGGCGACCGAGGAGGGCCGCTTCGAGCGCGAGATCGTGCCGATGGCGGTCAACGGCGACACGTTCGTCTCAGACCAGGGCATCCGTCCTGAAACCAGCCTCGAGGCGCTCTCGCAGCTGAAGCCGGCGTTCAAGCCCGACGGGAAGATCACGGCGGGCAACGCCTCGCAGATCTCCGACGGCGCGGCGGCCGTGCTGCTGATGTCGGCCGACAAGGCCTCAGAGCTCGGGCTCACACCGCGGGCGCGGATCGTCGACCAGACGACCGTGGGCTGCGATCCGGTGAAAATGCTCGAGGGCCCGATCCCGGCCACGCGCAAAATCCTCGACCGCAACGGGATGGCGATCGGCGACATCGACCTGTTCGAGATCAACGAGGCGTTCGCGCCGGTGGTCGCGGCCTGGCGGCGCGAGCTCGACCCGGACATGGATCGCGTGAACGTCAACGGCGGCGCGATGGCGCTCGGCCATCCGCTCGGCTCGACCGGCGCGCGGCTGATCACGACGCTCCTGCACGAGCTCGAGCGCTCCGACAAGGAGGTCGGCCTCGTGACGATGTGCTGCGGCGGGGGACTCGGCACCGGGACTCTGATCCAGCGCGTCTGAGGCTGATGGTGTTCCAGTCGGCGCATGCGCCGACTGGCCGGGGCGCGCATGCGCGCCCCGGAGCCGTGCCGCATGCGGCACGGCGGGCGGGGCCACATGTGACCCCGCCTCGGGCCTGCACATGTGCAGGCCCGCCGACCGGCGCATGCGCCGGTCGGGACCAGTTCAGCTCTTATTGGCCATGCGACCTGGTCTCACGATTGGATGGAATTCGCGCTAACCGCCGCTCGGTCCTCCGCCGGTCCAGTTCACGGCGACCGGCGGTACGGCCAGTAGCGCCTGCCAGGTGGCGGCTTCGGTTTTGCCGCTCGGGGCGATCCCATGCGCGGACTGAAACTGGGCGAGGTTGGCCGCGGTGGTCGCGTCGAAGATGCCCGTCGTCGCCTGGCCGGGGATCGCGCCCGCGAGGTGCTCCTGCATCCACAGCACCGGATCGCCGCGACTGCCCTGCGCCAGTTCGCTATAGCCCGGGTTCGGGGTCACGCTGGTCAGCGGGCTGAGCGGGGCCGCCAGCGCGGTCCACGCCGCGGCGGGGGTTTCCTGCCAGTCCCACCACGACAGCCCGGTCGCGCCGTAGTCGACGGCCTCCTCGCGAAAGCGCATCAGTTCGGCGCCGGAGGGATGGTTGTAGGTCTGACCGAGCGGGAAGATCGGGCGTCCGTAGACGCGGTTTGAGATGTACGTGTTGGCATAGACGGTGTCCACTGAGGTGCCGATGTCCTTCCAGTACATCTGCGGCGCGTTGAACTGGGCTCCGTTCGGCCCGAGGAACACGGAGTAGGGAAACGACGTGTGGTAGTACACGTACGGGAACGACGCCAGCCCCAGCGGGTAGGTCGGCCCGATCCTTGCGCGCAGGTCGGCGACGTAGGTCTGGGCGGAGCCGTACCGGCCTTCGTACTGGCCCTCGGCGTCGATCACCAGGCAGTCGGCGCCGTTGGCGACCGCCTCGGCGCCGAGGTTGGCCTCGCCCGCCGGGTTGGTGCCGTAGACGAACTGCCAGGCGCACACGCGCAGCCCGTTCGCGTGCAGCTGCGCCACCAGTTCGGGACTGAACTGGCTCCAGTAGTTGGTCGATCCGTCGGAGCTCTTGACGAACAGCGTCGTCACGCCTGCAGCATGCGCCTGGGCGACGATCGAGGCGAGCGAGCCGCCGTTGGACTGGCTCAGGTACCAGATCCACATGCCCTGGCCGTTGAACGCGGTACCGGCGGGCGCCGCCACGACGGGGGTGGGGGCGGGGGGGTCCTTGTGAACGGGCGGGTGCAGCGCGTAGCGCACCACGCTGATCGGCCCGTAGGAGCTCGAGTAGCGGCCGTGGCTGAGCAGCACCATGATGTTGCCTGAGTGCGCGCTCTTTGGCACGGTCACCTCCAGGCCGGCAGGCGTTTTGCGCAGGTGGGCGGCCGGCGAGACGCTGCTGACGCGGGCTCGTGGCTTGCTCGGAAACCCGACGGTCAGCCCCACCGCGAGTCCCCGGCCGGCGATCAGCAGGGTTCCGTGGAGGGAGACCTGATGTGGATTGCCGCTGCATCTGTTGACCGGGACACAGCTGGCGCTCGTGATTCGCACGGTGCTGACGTGCGAGCTGGGGCTCGGCTTGCCGGCGCCGCCGGTCGAGGGCGTCTTGCCGGGGGCGGTCGCGCCGCCGGGATTGCCCGCCGCCGCCGCAGCAGCCGGGGCGCCGTCGAACGCGCCCACCACGAGGATGCTCAGCAGCAGAGCGCCCAGCGCGAGCACGCACAGCGCCAGCGCAGCCGCTGCGCGGGATGACGCGGGTATCAATCGCTTGCTGGCGCCTGCGCTCGTCACGACACCCCTCCAATCGCGCCCGGAAAAGCGGTTACCGACAGTAGCCGGTATGCCTTCGCAAACCGACCGACGGGATGGAAGTTGCGTCTCCCCGACGAATGGTTGGGGCTGGGCGTGCGCTTGCGGGTCGTGGACGCCTTTGCGCGGGCCTCGACCGAGCGCGAAGCACGTCCGACGCACGGGGTCTCCGGCAGGGTGCTATCCCCAACGAAACCCCAGCTCCGACGGCACGGGGGCGAGCGGGCTGGAGGGCAGGTCGGAGGGCGGCTCGGGGAGGTTGAAGCCGGCCGGTGCGACATCGTTGGGGGCGTTGGGGTGAAACATCGAGGCGAGATACTGAATTTGGCCGCGGCCGACGCTCAGCTCCGACTGCCCGCCGCCGTAACAGCCGATGTCGTTTGCCGCGCAGTAGTCGTACACGTCGAGCAGCGATTGCAGGCCGCCGAGTCGCGAGGGCTTGATGTTGATCGTGCGCGGCGGCCACGGCAGCGCCTGGATGTCCGCCACGGAGTGGATCGGCGCGTCCCAGGTCACGCGCGAGCGGTGCGCGCGCAAGATCTCTTCTGTCTGAGGCGTCAGCTTCGGATCCTCGATCCAGGCGTCCGCGAACGCCTCCACGACACGGCGATACATCTCTGGATCGGCCGGATTGTCGACGATCGTGCCCTCGTACTGCCCCTTGAGATCGACCGACTCGACCGCGCCCAGCGCGACGATCTGAGCAATCAGATCCTCGTCCCAGGATGGGGTCGGGTCGAGCTTGAACTGCAGCGCCGGTGCGATCTTCAGGCGCGCCAGCAGCGGTTGCAGCGAAGGCGGCTCGCCCAGGCGCAGCGAGGCGACGAAGCTCAGCGGCTCGCACTCGCGCCCCAGGGCCGCCTGCAGTGTCGTGCCGGCCTGGCGCAGCGCGAGGTCGAGCGCGGCGGAGTCGAACGCCCAGTTGCGGTACAGGCGAAACTCCGGCCGCTCGGTCGGCTGCGGGAACAGGTCCAGCGAGCGCAGACGCTCGCCAAACGTGGCCAGCGTCCAAGCGCCCGTGAGCGGCTCCAGCAGCCCCGCTCCGGCCTGCTGCAGCGCCTCCTGGTCCTCGACGGCGTACGTGACGTCCTCTCCGAGGCCCTCCTCGCCTGAGCCGCGCAGCCGGATGACGGTCGTCTTGCGCACGAACTCACTGGACAGGGCCACCTCGTGACCTTCGAGCTCACATCCCTCGATGATCAGGGGATACTCGCCAAGCAGCTCGTAGGTGCTCATCACTCGGACGTGCTCATAGATTGGATGTGCTCATGGCCTGGGCGCCTCGGCGGGATCTCCAGTCCCGCCTTCCGGCATGGAGGTCGGGCTCCCAGCCCGGCCCGAGCGGCTGGGCTCACGTCCGGCCTCCAGCCGCGCGACGAGCTCGTCCAGGCGCAGCTCCTCCAGGGCGCCCGACACCGCCTCCAGCTCGCGCGCGCACAGCTCGATCAGCGCCTTGCCCTCGCCCACCAGCTCGAGCGTCTCGTTGAGGCTCGCCTCGCCGGAGTCCAACCGCCTGATGATCTCCTCCACGCGCGCCGCCGCGGTCTCGTAGGTCTGGGGCGCCGGCGCGTCCACCGAGGCCGACCGGGGCTCGGGCGCGGCTTGGGGCTCGGGCGCGGCTTGGGAGTCGCTCATCGCTTGGCGATCCTCGCCGGGACTGTGCCGTCGGCGAAGCGCAGCCTCACGTCGCCCGCGGCCTGAGCGACGGTAGCGGTGGCGATCGGCTCGCCGCCGGGGGACTGCACAAGCGCATATCCACGTTCGAGCGTGCGCTGGGGGTCGTGTCCGGCGAGCGCCAGCGCCAGCCGCTGAAGCTCCTGGGGGCGGCGTAGCGTGCTCCGGCAGTCGCGCACGGTCGAGGCCGACTTGCGCTCCAGCACGATCGCGCGCCGGCGTGTCAGCTCGCGCTCGGTCTGCACGCGACGGCGCGCGCCGGCGCGAACCTCGCGCAGGCGTTGGTGCAGGCGTGCGCGCTGGCGCTCGACATGGACGGATGGGGCCCGCGAGAGCGTCGTGAGGGCTCTCGCGCGCGTGAGCACAGCGCGGCGGCCGTGCTCGCGCATGCGTGAGGCCGTCGTGACCAGGTCGGCGCGCGCGCGGGCGCAGTCCATGCCGACGGCGGCCTCGGCGGCGTGCGTTGGAGTCGAGCAGCTGACCGCCGCGACGTCGTCGAGCAGCGTCCTGTCGGTGTGGTGCCCGACGGACGCGATCACGGGCACGGCCAGCAGCGCAACGGTGCGACACAGCGACTCGTCGCAGAAGCACAGCAGGTCGGCCAGCGACCCGCCGCCGCGCGCGACGATCGCGACGTCCACGTCGCCGACCGCGGCGAGATCCCCCAGCGCGCGCGCGATCAGCGGAGCGGCGTGGCGATCCTGCACGGGCGCGAACCCCCAGACGATCCTGCCCGCCCAGCCCCGCCGCTGCAGGCCCGCCAGGATGTCCTCGCGGGCCTTGCCGGTCTGAGCAGTCACGACGCCGATCGTGCGCGGTAACAGCGGCCGGGGCAGGAGCTTCTGCGGTGCGAGCAGGCCCTCGGCGTCGAGCTGTCTGCGCAGGCGCTCGATGCGGGCCAGCAGATCGCCCTCGCCCGCGACGCGCAGGTCTGACACGGAGAACGAGAAGCCGGGGGAGGAGGTGGCGCTGCCCGGATAGAAGTCGCAGCCGCCGGCGGCCACGACCTGCATGCCCTCCACGGGCGCCGATCCGGTACGGGCCAGGATCGACTCCCAGTCGGTCAGCCACACCGCACAGGGGATCGCGCCGGTGGCGTCGCGCAGCTCGAAGTACACACGCGCGCGGGACGGGCGCAGGTTGACCAGCTCTCCGACCACCTGCACGCGCGCGAACCCGCGCAGCCTGACGCGCAACGCCGCGGCGTACTCGCCGACGCCGTACGGCCCGGGCAGGTCGCTGCCGGGGATGCCTGCGCCGGCCGGCTCGGAGGCCGAGATGGGGAGCGGTGTCGTGGGAGTGGGCACATGCCCAGCATAGGGGCCGCCGCCGATGGGAATCTGTCGCGCGCCGCGGCGCCGTGTGCCGTCGGGGCCGTGGCGTGGCGCTAGGATCGACGCTCATGCCGCTGCCGCGCATCGAACCTCGAACTGGCAGGTAAGGCGTGGCGAACAGCCACAGTCGCGGTAAGAGCTCTCGTGGTGGTCGTCACGGTCGTGGGCGCGGACGCTCCCGCAAGCGCCGCCCGGCGCCGGGCACAGCGGTCGTGGACGCGGTCGCAGAGACCGATCGGGCAACAGCCGATCAGACGCGAGCCGTAAGACGCGAGCCGCGCGCACGCACGCGCGCGCGCGCCAAGAACGATTTTCGAGACCCACTTTCCGTCGGCGAGCGTCCGCCGGCGCTGTGGCATCCCTGGCCGCTGTCGGAGATGCTGATCCTGGTCGGGGGCATCGGCACGATCGTCGGGCTGGCGCGGACCGGCCACGGCGGGATCTCCAGCGGCGGTCCCGTCCTGTTCGCCGGGCTGGGCGCGGTCGTGCTGGGCACGCTCGAGATCACCTGGCGCGAGCACAACGCCGGTTACCGCTCGCACACGCTGATCCTGGCGCTGCTGCCCGTGGTGATCTTCCACACCGCGGTCGCACTCGGGCTGGCTGCGTTCACGACCGTGCCGCGCCTGGTGAACGTCGGGCTGCTGGCGGTCGACGCCGCGATCTTCGCGGTCCTGTTCAAACTGCTCCGCGCCCGCTTCCTGGACGCTCGCGCCCGCGTGGTCAGCCGGCGTTGAGCGAGGGCATCGGACGCTCGCCCGTGTCCGCCGCCTCGCCGCGGGTCTCGCCCTCCAGGCCCAGGCGCTGCAGGCGGGCGATCTCACGCTCGCCTTCCAGACGCGCCGGGTGATCGGAAGGCAGGTCGGCGATCAGGCGGGCGATGCGGTTGCGCAGCTGCAGCGCGAAATGGGGGGTGGAGGCGCCCATCAGGCGGCGCACGTCCTCGACGCTGACCTCATGCGATCGCTCCTTGCGCAACAGGTCGGGGTCCTCGGCTTGGCTCATAGCGGCTTCGGCGATCGGCCATCGCGAAAGGATGGGTGTCCGGCGTAGAGGGATGAGGTCATTCGGCGGGCAGAGTGGAGGATTCTTCAGAGGCGGTGGCGTGGGGGGAGATCTCCAGCGTCGTGTCGAGCTCGGCCTGCGTGGCCGCCGAGATCGCGTGTTCGTCGCCGATCAGCCAGCCGTGATTGTAGACGCCCCTGACCGGCTGTGAGTGCGGCGATGCGGGTTGGATGTCACTCAGGTACGCGCTCAGAGCCGGCGGTGCCACGCCGGGCGATCCTTCCAGCAGCAGCAGCGGCGCATAGTCGCCGGTGGCCGACAGGATCGCGGCGGCGGGAGCGTCGAACGGTCGCGTCGCGCCCGCGAACACGAGGCCATGGCCCGGTTCGCTGATGCCCCAGCCGAACGATCCGTCGGTAAAGCGCGAGACGGCGATCGCATTGCCGGCCGGGGTCGTGTCTTCGCCGGCATTCGCCTCCACGCGCTTGACGGGACCAAAGCGCTGCAGCTGGGCGAGCACGTGGTCGCCGATCGCGGTGGACCCGACCGTGTAGATCGCGGGCCTGCCGAGGCTCGTCAGCTCGGCCGCGGTGGCCGCGGGCACGCCGGTGGAGGTGACGAACAGGATCGGCGCGCCGCTCTGCGCCGCCAGACCCGCGGCGGGCATCGCCAGCGCGCGCGGACCGTTGACGGCCACCACGATCACCTGGCGTGGGCTGGTGCCGTGCGCGATGGCGACGAGCTTGGCGACTGACACCGCAAGCGAATATGGATCGGTGGCGGAGGCGCCCCGCGCGCGGTAGCCGGCGGGCGGCTGCACCGACGCTCCGAGCAGGATCAGCTGCACGCCCCCGAGCGTGCTCGCGCCGGTTGGCGCCATCGCGCGCAGCGCCTGTTCGCTTGCCTGCGGCAGGTCTCCGCCTTCGGTGTACAGCAGCGGCGCGCCCAGGGGAGCGCCCGCCAGCGCCGAGGCCGCGAGCGACGCGGGCCAGTCGCCCGCGTCGGCGAGCACGACCGCCTGCGGGCGGGTCGCCGCGGTCAGGCCGGGGTATGCCGCGCGTGCGACCGCGGCCGCGTCGGCCACCGGATCGGCGCCGCCCAGCCGCGTCGTGTTGCGCGTCGCGGCGGCAGCCGCGCCCGCGCCGGCGACCGGCGTAGTGCTCGCGCCGGGGCTCCCGCCGCCGGACAGCTGTCCCGGAGCGGACTTGCCGCAGCCTGCGATGGCGAGCGCGAGCGAGACAGAGCCGAGCGCGGCTGCGATCAAGCGTGGAAAACGGCGTTCAGGCACCGCCGGGACACTAGCGAGCGCGCCGGAGGCCGCGGTCGGGCTCGCGGTCGGGCCCGTGGCTGCGGGTGGGCTCGTACAAGCGTGTGGCGCCGCGTACTCCGCAACGGCCTACGGCCCGGCCCGTCCAGACCTCCCGCCGAAGTCCCAGAAGTCCCGTCTAACCGGCAATTTGCAGGAAAATCTTGCGCAACCGCGTAGAACTGGTGCAACCGTCGTTGCACCGTGCTAGGGTGCCGCGATCAACGCCGAATCCCTGATCAGACATCAGGGAACGGGGGACCCAGTTCGTTGGGGCGAATCCCACGGTGAAACCGTGAGAAGCGCAGGCTCTTTCAGCGCTAGCCCGTCAGCTAACCCCGCAGGCCCACGAAAGAGGAGTTGCTTTGCGGGTGCGAACCCTAGGCGCAATGCTTTGCTGGAGCTTGACGGTCGTAGCGTTTGCCATCGCCCCCGCGTTGGCCGGCGCGACCAGCTCCGCCGCGGTCGCCGGAGGCGTAGCCGCACAGATGAACACTTCCGCCAGCGGTGGCGCGCCCTCGACGCGCCCGACCACGCCCAAGCCGCCGAAGCCGCCCCTGCACCTCTCGCCCGTCACGGCCAAGACGCCCAGCGTCACCTACACCGGTCCCGTCTACCAGAAGACGGCGACCGGCGAAGTCGTCCCCTACGTGGCGCCCACGGCGCCCGGCCAGGCGAACGGCGCGACCGGCGGCAGCCCCGTCGGCACCGCCGCCGCGACCAAGCCCGATCTGCTCGTCCCCGGCTCGCTCGCCCGCTACGTCAACGGGCTCGCCGCGGCGCCGATGTCCGCGCCCGCGTCCGTCCAGGAGGTCGTGTGGGCCGGCAACCAGATCATCGGCCTGCCCTACATCTTCGGCGGCGGCCACGCCGCGTTCATCTCGCCCGGGTATGACTGCTCGGGCACGGTCTCGTTCGCCCTGCATGGCGCCAACCTGCTGGCCACGCCCGAGGACTCCTCTGAATTCGAAGTCTGGGGCTCGCACGGCATCGGACGCTGGGTCACGGTCTTCGCCAACCCCGGCCACGCCTACATGACGGTCGCGGGCCTGCGCCTGGACACGAGCGCCGCGGACGACCCGTCCAATCAGCAGGGCCCCCGCTGGCGCCCGCTGCGTCAGGAAAACGGCGGCTACACGATCCGCCACCCGCTGGGGTTGTAGGCCGGCCTCGCGGTTCGGCTACGCTTGAGCGAACCGTACGCGCGAGATACAGCAATAGGAGGATTATCAGATGGCCGGCCTGACCGGGCGCATGTCAACCGTTGTGAAGGCGAAGGTCTCGAAGCTGCTGGACCGCGCGGAAGACCCCGCCGAGACGCTCGACTACAGCTATCAAAAGCAGGTCGAACAGCTGCAGAACGTCAAGAAGGGCATTGCGGACGTCGTCACCGCCAAGAAGCGCCTGCAGATGCAGGAGACGACGCTCAAGCAGAGCGTCGTCAAGCTCGACACGCAAGCCCGCCAGGCCCTGTCATCCGGCCAGGAGGACCTCGCCCGTACGGCGCTGGAGCGCAAGAACGTCGCTCAGACGGAGCTGCAGGGGCTCGATACGCAGGTCACCGAATTGGAAGACCAGCAGCAGAAGCTGACCGACTCCGAGCAGAAGCTGCGCGCGAAGATCGAGTCGTTTCGCACCAAGAAGGAGGTCATCAAGGCGCAGTACTCCGCCGCCGAGGCGCAGGTGCGCATCTCCGAGGCCGCGACCGGCGTCGGTGAGCAGATGGCCGACGTCGGGCTGGCGATGCAGCGCGCGGTGGACAAGACCGAAAACATGAAAGCCCGCGCCGACGCCGTGTCTGAGCTGGAAGCCGCCGGGACGTTCGACGACGTCACTGCGCTGGGCTCCGGCGAAGACGACATCGACCGCCAGCTGAAGTCGCTCTCCAGCCAGTCCGCGGTCGACGACGACCTGGCCAAGATGCGAGCTGAAATCGGGTCCGGCTCGGCCGGCGCCGGTGCGCCCGCGCCCGCCGGTGAGATCGCCGCGCCGAGCGAGCCTGCACAGACCCCGCCGGCCGAGGGGGGCACCGCCGGCGAAGCTGGTGGGCAATCATGATCGTGCGCATCTCCGGCGAGGATCAGTACCGCCTCGCCGACAGCGACGCCGCGCGCTTGAACGAGCTGGAGAACACCGTCATCGCGCTCGTCAACGGAGGTCAGCAAGACGGCTTCGCCGACGCCTACAGCGCGCTGCTCGACTATGTGCGCGCACAGGGCACGCGCGTCGGCGACGATGAGATCGAGACCTCTGAGGTGATCCTGCCGCCATCGGATCTGACGTTCGCCGAGGCCGGGCGCGAGTTCACCGGCGAGGGCCTGATCCCGGACTAGGAAGCCGCTGGGCGGCGCTGGATCTGCGTCCTCGGTCACTCGCGTACGGTAAGTACGCCACGTTCCCTGCGTCCTTGCCCAGCTTGCCCATCGACTCCCTAGTAGTGCTCCGTTAGGTTGGTGGTCCTCGTAGGGGACTGTCGGGCGGCAGTTCTCTGCGGCAGACGGGGCAGGTTCCGTGCCAGCAGGCCAGGAGCGTTTGGAGTTCCCGGACGACCTGAAAGAGGGTCAGGCTGCCGCCCTGAGTCGAGGACGGTGATCAGCCCGCAGTCGTTGCAGGGTTAGGAATGCGTGCGCGACGCTGACGAGCGTGACGTGGTGGTTGAACCCGCGCCAAGATCGCCCCTCGAAGTGGTCCAGCCCGAGCGCGTCCTTGAGCTCGCGGTAGTCATGCTCGATCCGCCAGCGCAACTTCCCGAGCCTGACGAGGTCCTTGATGTCGCTGTCGGCGGGCAGGTTCGAGAGCCAGTACTTCACCGGCTGGTCCTTGCCCTCGGGCCACTCGCAGATCAGCCATGCGGCATCGAGCTCGTGGTCTTCCTTGTTCGCGGCCCGGCGCAGCTCGATGTTCGCAGGCCGAACTCTGAGCGCTAGGAACCGGGATGTCATCTCCCCGCGTGTCCCCTCACGCCAATTCACCTCCTCGGCGGCGTCTGCTCCCGCGGCGAGTGCGAGGTCCAACAGTGATGAGGGCTCTTGGCGGTAACGGCGCTTGGGTGGCTGCCCTCGACCCTGATAGTCCGGCTTCTCAGGCTTGACCCCCTCCGGGTAGGCCGAGGTGGTGTGCTTGACGTCCAGCACCCAGGACAGGCCACGATCAGAAAGACCCTGGCGGAACTGGGTGTTATCCCCATAAGCGCCGTCAGCAAGGATCACCGGCACGTCGATGCCCCAGCCGCTGACCTCATCGATCATCTCCAGCGCGAGCCGCCACTTCTCCACATGGTGCAGATCCTCAGGAACCCCGGCCTTCGCCCGCCGGTCCTGGTTGAACTCGCTGTCCTCGTCCCACTCCTGCGGAAGGAACAACCGCCAGTCCAGCGCACATGACGCCTGATCGGTCGCCGCGTTCACCGACACCGCGACCTGACAGTTCCCAACCTTCCCAAGACTGCCCGAGTACTGGCGCGCGACACCGACCGAGTGCTTGCCGAACTTCGGAAACCCCGTGTCATCGATCACCCACGCCTCCGGGCCGATCTCGCTGCTCATCCGCCTCGCCAGCGCCCTGCGGACCGGCACCCAATCCCACGGAGACTGGTTCACAAACTGTTGCAAACACTGCTCATCACCGTCCCCCAACCGGACGGCCATCGGCTCGATGCTCTTGCGCTTGCCATCCAACATCAACCCGCGCAAATACACCTCACCCCAGCCCCGCTGATCTTTACGCCTCATAGACGCAAACATCTCGCCCGCAAACTCAATCAGCCGCCCACGCACCCGCGCAAGCTCCCGCTCAGACAGACCAGCCACCAGCCCCATAATGACCCCCTCGACGACGACAACACCGCCGAGAAGATTCGCCCGCCCAACACAAACCCCTTCAATCTAACGGAGCACTACTAGTGGACGTGTCCGGAAGTGATGCGGCTCAAGCGGCGAGCGCCAGGGGCTGGGGTTCGTGGCGGGTGATCTTGTCGATGACGGCGTCGAGCTTGGTGCGGGTGAAGGTCCACTCGAATGGTCGCGCGAACGTGCGGTAGTGCTGCCCGAAGTCCATCAGGTGTCTGGCGAGTTCGGGTAGCGTCGCGAAGTCGTTGGGGGTCAGCGCCTTGCGCTGCACGATCGAGAAGTAAATCTCGATCTGGTTCAGCCAGGAGGCGTGGACGGGGAGGTGGATCAGCCTCGCGTTTGGGTATGCCTCGGCCATCCGCTTGACGGAGGTCTTGCAGGCGTGGCTGGAGCCGTTGTCCACGACCCAGTAGACGGTGCGGGCCGACCGGTAGGGCTCGACCTTCATTACCTGGTCCACGAGCCGGCCGAACGGGACGATCCCGGTCGTCTGCTCGATCCGGTCAAACAGGTTGGCGTGATGCACATCCCACGCAGCGAGGTAGGCGAGCGTTCCACCGCGCAGATACTCAAACTCGACCAGCCCGGGGCGCCCCGGGCCCGGGGCGATCGTCTCATGATGGCGGCCGAGCGCTTGCAGCTGGGTCTTCTCGTCGGCCGAGATCACGTACTCGTCGGGTCGCAGCCGCTTACCCTCGAAGGTGCGGGCGTAGAGGTCCAGCGCGCGGGCGGCCTTCTCGGCGAAATCGGGGTCGCGCGGGAAGATCCAGGAGCGTGTCTGCCACGGCTTGATTGCGTCTTCGTGCAGCCAGCGCCAGATCGTCGAGGCCGACGCCTCAGTGACGCCGCGCTCGATCACCAGACGGTGCAGCTCAACCCGGGAGAAGCGCGAGAGCGCCAGCTCGTGGATGCGCGGCAGCTCGCACGCGATCGCCTTGACCTCGGCGACCTGTTCCGGGGGGAAAACGACGCGGTCGACCCGACCGCGCTTGATCCTCAAGCCCATCCAGCCGTTCAGCGCAGAACCGGGATCTTCGCCGAGAAACGCTGTCGGGCGAGCAATCCAGCCGGGCGGCGATATCGATGTCCTGCATCCCCTCCGCCGCATACAGGATCACTCTCGCCCGCTGCACCACACGGAACGGCATCGTGACCGTGCAAGCCCGCCGCTCAAGCTCAGCACGCTCCTCCTCAGAGAGTTCGATCACATGCTGGCTGCTCCGGGGCACAACACACAATTCTGTGCTCCCGGCGCTATCCCTCCCGATAATCCGCAAGACTTGCGGACGCGTCCACTAGATGATTGATTCCACGGTGTTAGGCGCAGTAGTTGACGAGTGCGCGTGTGGGGCGGCCGAGTTGGTGGTTGAGGGTGACGGCGGCGGCGAGGGTGAGTAGGCGTTGCACGATGCGCTCTCTGAGACCGGGGAGTGTTCTTGCGCCGTGGCGCTCCAGTGTCAGCAGGTCCTTGCAGGTCCAGAAGATCGACTCGATGCGTTGGCGGATCGGGGCGAGGTTGGGACCCGGGCCGGGCTCGTCTTTGCGGGCGGGTCTGAGGATCGTGGCGTCGAGTTCTGCTACGCCAGCAGCGAACGCTCGCCCGACATAACCCTTGTCACCGATCACGGTCTCTCCACCGATGCGCGGGGCGCGAGCGAGCAGTTTCAGCGCGACCTCGCGCTCATCCTGCTTGGGGGAAGTCAGCGCGAGCGCCCTTGGTGTGCCGTCGGGTGCGAAGAGTGCGTGCAGGCGAAAGCCCCAGAAGAAACGGGAGTGGGAGCTGCAGTAACCGTAGTCGGCGGCATCACCGAGCGCCGAGCGCTTGACCGTCTCGCGGCTGCGAGCGCACTCCACGGGAGTGGAGTCCACCAGCAGCGTCTGGCTGTGGAATCCCGGGCTCTGACTGGCGAACACGCCGATCAGCCACTCCAGCGTCTCGGCCAGACGCCGACGGCGCTTGAAGTAGCCGGGCTGGGCGGGGATCTTCAGAAACAGGTGGCGCAGGTGCTTGGAGGCGACCGCGAGGAAGCGCCGGTCGGAAGGGATACCCATGATCGCCTGGGCGACGCAGAGCGTTATGACCTCCGCGTCTGTGACGCTTCGTCTGGCGTTCTTCGGTCGATCGGGCAGGAGATCGTCTGCTGTGACGTAAACAGCGGTGAGCAACAGGTCGAGGTCGGCGTCCATCGAGGCCCCCTTCGGTCGGCGATGCTTATGAGCACCGCCGACTTCGACCCTGCTGCTCAGAAACCCCCCAAAACCACGACACCAGCCGTGGAATCAATCATCTAGTGGACGTGTCCGGAAGTGATGCGGCTCAAGCGGCGAGCGCCAGGGGCTGGGGTTCGTGGCGGGTGATCTTGTCGATGACGGCGTCGAGCTTGGTGCGGGTGAAGGTCCACTCGAATGGTCGCGCGAACGTGCGGTAGTGCTGCCCGAAGTCCATCAGGTGTCTGGCGAGTTCGGGCAGCGTCGCGAAGTCGTTGGGGGTCAGCGCCTTGCGCTGCACGATCGAGAAGTAAATCTCGATCTGGTTCAGCCAGGAGGCGTGGACGGGGAGGTGGATCAGCCTCGCGTTTGGGTATGCCTCGGCCATCCGCTTGACGGAGGTCTTGCAGGCGTGGCTGGAGCCGTTGTCCACGACCCAGTAGACGGTGCGGGCCGACCGGTAGGGCTCGACCTTCATTACCTGGTCCACGAGCCGGCCGAACGGGACGATCCCGGTCGTCTGCTCGATCCGGTCAAACAGGTTGGCGTGATGCACATCCCACGCAGCGAGGTAGGCGAGCGTTCCACCGCGCAGATACTCAAACTCGACCAGCCCGGGGCGCCCCGGGCCCGGGGCGATCGTCTCATGATGGCGGCCGAGCGCTTGCAGCTGGGTCTTCTCGTCGGCCGAGATCACGTACTCGTCGGGTCGCAGCCGCTTACCCTCGAAGGTGCGGGCGTAGAGGTCCAGCGCGCGGGCGGCCTTCTCGGCGAAATCGGGGTCGCGCGGGAAGATCCAGGAGCGTGTCTGCCACGGCTTGATTGCGTCTTCGTGCAGCCAGCGCCAGATCGTCGAGGCCGACGCCTCAGTGACGCCGCGCTCGATCACCAGACGGTGCAGCTCAACCCGGGAGAAGCGCGAGAGCGCCAGCTCGTGGATGCGCGGCAGCTCGCACGCGATCGCCTTGACCTCGGCGACCTGTTCCGGGGGGAAAACGACGCGGTCGACCCGACCGCGCTTGATCCTCAAGCCCATCCAGCCGTTCAGCGCAGAACCGGGATCTTCGCCGAGAAACGCTGTCGGGCGAGCAATCCAGCCGGGCGGCGATATCGATGTCCTGCATCCCCTCCGCCGCATACAGGATCACTCTCGCCCGCTGCACCACACGGAACGGCATCGTGACCGTGCAAGCCCGCCGCTCAAGCTCAGCACGCTCCTCCTCAGAGAGTTCGATCACATGCTGGCTGCTCCGGGGCACAACACACAATTCTGTGCTCCCGGCGCTATCCCTCCCGATAATCCGCAAGACTTGCGGACGCGTCCACTAGGCGGCGCAACTCAACTTCTTTAGATCGGGATGCCCCACAGCGGGAACCAGCGCTCCAGCTCGGGCTCGATCGGCAGTTCGGAGGCCATCTGCGCCTTCAGCTGCAGCTCGCGCTCGGTCGAGCGTGTGTTGGCGTCGCCAGGCTCGGGCACGAAGGGGTACCAGAAGCCGCGCTTGTAGTTGTAGATGAAGTACACCGGCCGATGCTGCCCGTCGGTGAACGCGAACACCGCGCACAGCAGCCGCTCGCCGTGGCCGGCCGTCTCGATCGAGCCCGACACCGCGTTGATGCCGACCGCGAGATCTTCGACGCTGGGAGCGCCGGCGGGGTTGCGCAGCACCATCCAGCGGTAGCCGTAGTCGTCGTCCTGGGTCGTGACCGTCGTGCCCGTATCGCCGCCGGTGGCTCGTACGACCTCCTCCATGTCGCGCAGCGTCGCTTCGAACTCGCTCGTGGCCAGCGCCTGGAACACGATCGCCGCGACCCCGACAGGGTCGATCGAGTGTTCGGACTGCAGCGCGATGTACGCAGTGGTGATCGCGAACAGTCGATCGGGTGCCGGCCCGGCGACCTGGTGGCGACCGGTGATGATGTCGCGCAGGCCCACGCTCAGCACCTCACGGTCGGCGCGCCGTCTGGGATCGCGACGCTCGTCTGTCGCGGGATGCTCATATGCGCGGGCACCGCTACGCGACGGCTGTGCTGGCCGTGCCCTGCAGCTGGGACTCCAACCGCGACAGCGCCTCCAGGCGCGCCTCCAGCGGCGGGTGGTCGGAGAAGATGTTCATCAGCGATTTCTTGGTCCTGGCGGGCAGGATGAAGAACGCGCTCATCCCCTCGGCCTTGCGCAGGTCCTGCATGGGCACCCGCTCCATCGTGCCGCTGATCTTCAGCAGCGCCGAGGCCAGCGCGCTGGGACGGCCGGTCAGCACCGCCGAGCCACGATCGGCGGCGAACTCGCGGTAGCGCGACAGCGCCCGCAGCAGCAAAAACGACACCGCATACACCAGCACCGAGACGAGCACCACGATCATGATGTCCTCCTCCTCTTCGCGGTTGCCGTAGCCGCCGCCGAAGAAGAACGCGAACTGGGCGATGGTCGAGGCGAGCGTCGCGAAGAAGCTCGCCAGGGTCATCACCATCACGTCGCGGTTGATCACGTGCGTGAGCTCGTGCGCCATCACCCCTTCCAGCTCGGCCGGTGAGAGCAGCTCAAGGATGCCCCGCGTGGCGCAGACGGTGGTCGACTTGCGCGCGCGGCCCATCGCACACGCGTTGGGCATCGAGGTCTCGATCACGCCGACCCGCGGCTTGGGCAGGTTGGCCTGCACGCACAACCGCTCGACGATCCCGTGCAGCTCGGGCTCTTCGGCGGGGGTCACCTCTTTGACGCCCATCGTCGCCAGCGCGATCTTGTCCGAGGCAAAGAACTGCACCAGCAGCAGTACCACCGCAAAGAGCACGATCAGCCCGGCGCCGGCGCCGACGGCGAACAGCACTCCCACGAACACCGCATACACGAGCCCCAGCAGGAACAGCGTCAGGACCATCCGTGTCTGCAGGCCGGTGTCGCGGCCGAACTGTGCAGGTCGTTTTGCCATGGCCGCATTGTCGCAGACACGGCTCACGGCCCCATAAACAGGTCGCCGCCCGGCGGCGCCGACCGAGCGGGATTCTTCGTAGAGTGCGATTTGCGATGGCGTCCGGCGAGGATCAGCGATGAAGCCCGAAGTGCACGTGCTCGGCATCTCGATCAAGACGTTCGGGGTGACGTTCGCGCTGGGGTTTCTCGCCTGCGGCCTGGTGGTCGCCCGCCGGCTGCGGGAGCTGGACAAGCCGGTCGACTGGGCGTATGAGATCGTGTTCGCGGCCCTGGTCGGAGGCGTCGTCGGCGCGCGCGGGTATTACGTCATCCAGAACTACTCCACCGTCAAGCACGATCTGCTCGGCAGCGTGTTCTCCGGCTCGGGCCTGGTCTGGTACGGCGGCGCGATCGGCGGCGCGATCGGGGTGCTCGCGTGGATGCGCTGGCGCGACGCGATGGAGCTGCGGATGTTCGACATGTGCGCGACCGCCCTGGCGCTCGGTTACGCGATCGGGCGGATCGGATGTCAGGTCTCCGGCGACGGCGACTACGGGATCCGCTCCGGCCTGCCGTGGGCGATGGGCTACCCGCACGGCACCGTGCCGACCCCGCCGGGCGTGCGTGTGCAGCCGACGCCGATCTACGAGACGGTCTCGATGTGCCTGCTGGCCTACTTGCTGTGGCAGTTGCGCGACCGCGTGCGCCCGGGCGTGGTGTTCGCGCTGTACCTGCTGTTCAGCGGTCTCGAGCGGTTCCTGGTCGAGTTCGTCCGCCGCAATGCCGAGGTGGTCGCGGGGCTGACCGCGCCGCAGGTGGAGAGCCTCGTGCTGATGGCGATCGGCGCGGTGTGGCTGGCGCTGATGGCGCGCCAGGGCGGCCTGGCCGGGCCGCGCGCGGGACCGGGACGAACGCCCCAACCCGCCCGAGCCTGACCGGCCAGCGATAATCCAGGCATGGCCGTAACCGGAACCACCTCGCCCGCGCTCGGCGCGCTGCAGACATTCCCGCTGGGCAGCCGCCTGAACGAGCACGGGCGGCTGCAGATCGGCGGGTGCGACATGCTCGAGCTGGCGCGCGAGTACGGCACCCCTGCGTATGTCGTCGCCGAGGACGATCTGCGCGCGCGGGCGCGGGCGTTCCTGCAGGCGGGCCGGCGGTCCGGGCACGAACACGTCAGCGTCGTGTTCGCCTCCAAGGCGTTCCCGTGCACCGCCGTGCTCAGCCTGTTTGCGCAGGAGGGCCTGTGGTGTGACGTGGCCTCCGGCGGCGAGCTGGCCCTGGCGCTGAACGCGGGGTTCGCGCCCGAGCGGATCGTGCTGCATGGAAACGCCAAGTCCGAAGTTGAGCTGCGGATGGCGCTCGAGTGCGGAGTGGGGCTGATCGTGGTGGATAACTTCGACGAGATCTCGCGACTGGAGCAGTTGACGGCCCCCGGGGCGGCACATGTGCCGCCCCGCCCGTCGGCGCTTGCGCCGACGGGACAACATGAGCACGTCCAGGACGTGCTCATCCGGGTGACGCCCGACGTGCGGGGAGATACGCACGACAAGATCTCCACCGGCCAGGCCGACTCCAAGTTCGGGTTCGCGATGTCCGACGCGCCCCAGGCGATCGCGCGGATCGAGCGCGTCGCCGGGCTGCGGCTGGTGGGGTTGCACGCGCACATCGGCTCGCAGCTGCTCGACCTGGAGCCGTTCCGTCGCGAGGCCGCCGAGCTGGCCCGGCTGGGTGAGTTCCCCGTGTGGGACGTCGGCGGCGGGCTGGGCGTGCGCTACACCGCCGACCAGGCCGAGCCCCCGTCGATCGAGACCTATGTTGGCGCGCTCGTGCAAGCGGCCCGTGAGCACGGCATGGGCGCACCCGGCAGGCGGCTGCTGATCGAGCCCGGCCGCGCGCTGACGGCGAACGCCGGCGTGACGCTGTACACGGTGCAGAGCGTCAAGCACAACGTCTCGCGCTGGGTGGCCGTCGATGGCGGGATGTCGGACAACCTGCGCCCGATGCTGTACTCCGCGCGATACGAAGCCCACGTGGTCGATCGGCTCGACGGCCAGACCGAGTGCGTGCTCGCCGGCAAGCACTGCGAGTCCGGCGACGTGATCGTGCGTCATGCGCTGCTCGACGATCCCAGGCCCGGCGATGTGATCGTGACGCCCGCCACCGGCGCGTACGGGTATGCGATGGCGTCCAACTACAACGGCCTGCCACGACCTCCGGTCATCTTCTGCAGCGATGGCGCCGCCCGCGTGGTGGTGCGCCGCGAGACGTTCGACGACCTGATCGCGCGCGATGTCCGCTAGCGGGTCCACACCCTCGCCCGCGAGCGGGGTCGCCGGGGCCGCCACGGACGGCGGGACGACCCGGCCGCTGCGCATCGGCCTGCTCGGTCATGGCACGGTCGGGTCGGCGTTCGCCGAGCTGCTCTCCGAGCGGGCCGCGGAGATCGAGCGCGTCAACGGCCGCGCGCCGATGATCAGCGGCGTGCTGACCCGCTCGCGCGGCAGCTTTCCGGAGATCCTCGCCGACGCGGACCTCGTGGTCGAGCTGATCGGCGGGACCGAGCCCGCGCGGGAGTACCTGCTTCAGGCGATGCGCGCCGGGCGCGACGTGGTGAGCGCCAACAAGCAGCTGCTCTCCCAGCACGGCGAGGAGCTGTTCGAGGTGGCCCGCGAGCACGGTGTGCTGCTGCGCTTCGAGGCCGCCGTCGCCGGGGCGGTGCCGGTCGTGCGCGTGCTCGAGGAATCGCTGGCGGTCACGCCGATCGAGCGCATCCACGGAATCGTCAACGGCACGACCAACTTCATCCTCGGCGAGATGACCCGCGGCAGCTCCTACACGCAGGCGCTGGCCGAGGCCCAGCGCCTGGGCTATGCCGAGGCCGACCCCTCAGACGACGTCTCGGGCCGCGACGCGGCGGCGAAGATGGCGATCCTCGCGCGGCTGGCGTTCGGGGCTCCGGTGCATCTTGACGACGTGCCGTACGAGGGCATCGATCACCTGCAGGGCGAGGACCTGGAGTACGCCCGCGAGCTGGGCCTCGGCCTGAAGCTGATCGGCACCGCCGAGCGTCGCGACGGCGGGCTGTCGGTGCGGGTGTACCCGGCGTTCCTGTACGCAGGGCATCCGCTGTCGTCGGTGTCGGGCCCGTTCAACGCGGTCACGGTCGAATCGGAGGCGATCACCGAGATCACCCTGTCCGGCCCGGGCGCCGGCGGGCGGCAGACCGCGAGCGCGGTGCTGGGCGACGTGGTCAGCGTGATGACCGGTGGCGCCCGCCCGCCTGCCCCCCCGCTTGCGCTGCGCATGCTCGAGGACGTCCCGAGCGCGTTCTACCTGCACCTGGACGTCACCGATCGTCCGGGCGTGCTGGCGGCCGTGACCCGGGTGCTGGGCGAGCAGGACGTGTCGATCAAGTCCATCGTCCAGCGCGGCCTCGGTGAGAACGCCCGGCTGGTGATGGTCACCCACGCGGTCGCCCAGTCGCGCCTGCGCGCGGCGATCGCGCGGTTGCAGGAGTTCGAGTTCGTACGCTCCCCGCCGCGCACCATCCGGGTTATCGAAGAGGAGTTCACATGAGCCCCGATCGGCATCGGGGGGCGCCTGTGTGCCGAGCACACTTCGCTCTGCGTTGCCGCTTGCCCTGCGTGGAGGGCATGCCGCCCACCGGCGCGCACGTGCCGCTGATCGAGCGCTACCGCGAGCGGCTGCCGTTCGCGGCGGGCGATCCGCTGGTGAGCCTGCAGGAGGGCTCGACGCCGCTGCTGCGCGCGCCGGTGCTGTCGGAGATGGTCGGTGCGACGGTGCGCCTGAAGCTCGAGGGCGCCAACCCGACCGGGTCGTTCAAGGACCGGGGGATGACGTGCGCGGTGTCGGCGGCCGTGCGCGACGGGGCGCAAGGCGGTGATCTGCGCCTCGACGGGCAACACCGCAGCGAGCTCGGCGGCGTATGCCGCGCGCGCGGGCATCACCTGTGCGGTGATCGTCCCGGACGGGAAGATCGCACAGGGCAAGATGGCCCAGACGCTGGTGCACGGCGCGCGCGTGATCTCGCTGGCCGGCAACTTCGACCAGGCGCTGACGCTCGTGCGCGAGCTGACCGATTCGCACCCGATCGTGCTGGTGAACTCGGTGAACGAGTATCGGATCGAAGGTCAAAAGACGGCCGCCTTCGAGATTCACGAGGGCCTTGACGGAGAGCTGGAGGCGCTGTGCATCCCGGTCGGCAACGCGGGCAACATCACCTCCTACTGGCGCGGCTTTCAGGAGATGGGCTCGGCGCCGCGCCTGTTCGGCTACCAGGCCGAGGGCGCCGCGCCGCTGGTGCGGGGCACCCCCGTGGAGCACCCCGAAACCGTGGCCAGCGCGATCCGGATCGGCAACCCCGTGCGCTGGGAGGACGCGATGGCCGCGGCGCGCGACTCGCGCGGCTCGATCAGGTCGGTCAGCGACACAGAGATCCTCGCGGCGTTCCGGCTGCTGGCCTCCCGCGAAGGGATGTTCTGCGAGCCGGCCTCGGCCGCGTCGGTCGCGGGCCTGCTCAAGTACGGCGCGGAGGGCGCAGAGCAGATCGTGTGCGTACTGACCGGTCGTGGCCTGAAGGACCCGGAGACGGCGATCGCGCACAACGACGGCCGCATCATCAGCTGCCCGGCGGAGCTCGCCGCGATCGAGGAGGCGGTGCTGGGTGATCCGTAGGCGGGTCGTGCGCGTGCCCGCGTCCTCGGCCAATCTCGGCCCGGGGTTTGACTGCATGGCGGCGGCCGTCGGCCTGCACCTGGAGCTCGAGGTGCGCGAGACGGGGCAGTTTGCCCTGGAGACCGATCTTCAGGTCGCCCACGGGCGCGAAAACCTGTGCGTGCGCGCGTTCGAGCGGCTGCACTCCGCCGATGGGTTCACGTTCAAGATCGACTCTCAGATCCCGCTCTCCGGGGGCCTGGGATCGAGCGCGGCGGCGATCGTCGCGGGGCTGATGGCGGCGGATCACCTGTTCGAGCTCGACGCCGACCTGCTCGGGCTGGCGAGCGAGCTGGAGGGCCATCCCGACAACGTCGCCGCGGCACTGCACGGGGGGTTCGTCGTGTGCGCCGACGGGCAGGCGACGCGCTTCGATCCACCCACGGGCCTGGAGGCGATCGCGGTCGTCCCCGAGCAGGCTGTGCGCACCCGAGCCGCGCGCGATCTCCTGCCCGCGGAGGTGCCGCTGGGGGAGGCCGTGTTCAACGTGGCCCACGGCGCGCTGCTGACGCTCGGGCTGGCCCGCGGCGACTGGGATCTGGTCGCGCGCGGGCTGCACGACAGCCTCCACCAGGCGCGCCGCGCGAGCCTGTTCCCGCGCTCGTATGAGCTCGCCTCACGGGCGTCAGCGCTGGGAGCGCTGGGGGCGACGATCTCCGGCGCGGGCCCGACCGTGCTCGTGTGGTGCTTTTACGAGCAGACCGGCGCCGTCGTCGAAGCGCTGCGCTCAGAGGTCGACGGCTGGGCTGTCTTGCTGCGAACTCCGTTTGAGGCTCAAGGGGCCTACGTCGGGGAGATGTAGCCGCGGGGCTGTGCGTGGCAACGCAGCCCTGCGAGTTGTCCACGAGCGTCCTCGAACCCGGCAGCCGGGCAAGCATTTCCTGCGCGACCGCCAGGTAGTCGGCGCCGAGATCGGGCCGGTGATCGAGGATCGACTTGGCGCGCTCGGCCGACTCGGCGTAGGCGATCGAGGAGCGGATCGCGGTGTCGAACACCTGCTCGCCGAAGCGCTCCTTCAGCGAGACGAGCGCCTCGCGCGAGTGCACGGTGCGCATATCGGCGAGGTTCAGCAGCACACCGAGCAGCTCGAGGTCCGGGTTGAGGCTGTCCCGCGCGAGCTCGATCACCTCCATCGCCTGCTCGACGCCCTGCAGCGCGAAGTACTGGGCCTCGGCGGTCACGAGCGCGCGGTCGGCGGCGACCAGCGCGTTGACCGTCAGCAGGCCGAGCGAGGGCGGGCAGTCGATCAGGACCAGCTGGTAGTCGCCGGGGGCCTCGGCCAGCGCGCGGCGCAGCGTCAGCTCGCGGCCCATCTTCGCGCCGAGCATCAGCTCGGCCTCCGCGAGGCTCAGGTTGGCGGGGATCAGGTCGTCGTGGATCGCCTCGCCGGTCGTGGCTCGTCCGGACAGCACGTCGGCGATCGTCGGCTCGACTTCGGGCGGCAGGTCGAAGTAGTCCGACAGGTTGCCCTGCGGGTCGAGGTCCACCGCGAGCGTCTTCACGCCGCCCGCCGGAACGCGTCGGCCAGCGTCCGCACCGCGGTCGTCTTGCCGGTTCCCCCCTTCTGGGAGAGCACGGCGATCGTCGTGGCGGCCGTTCGGGACGCGTCATGAGGGCGCGATACTACGCGCCCGGCCCGTACGGCCTCAGCCCGCGCTGTGCAGGGTCCCGTCGCTGGGGATCTTGCCCATCTCGGGGGCCGATGCTCAGGAAGCGCAGCCGGTAGCGGCCGACCAGGATCTCGTCGCCGTCCTGCAGCACCTTGCGCTCGATCCGCGAGCCGTTCACGAACACACCGTTGAGGCTGCGGTCGTCGAGCACCCGCACACCGTCGGCCTGGCGCACGACCAGCGCATGCCGGCGCGAGACGGTCGGGTCGTCGAAGCGCACGTCCGCCGCGAGGCTGCGCCCGATGCGCGTCCACTCGCGCGTCAGCGCGACGATCTTCAGCTCGCCGCCTTCTTCGTAGGCGAGATGCTCACCCGGCTCGGCGATCTGCTCGCGGGTCTCCTCCAGCCAGGCATCGCTGTCGACCGGCTCGGCCTGTGACAGCGTCCCCCCGGCGGTATCGGCATCTGCTGCGCGGCCGGCTCCCGGCCCGCCGCGACTGGCGAACATGCCTCCCGGCGCGCCCGAGCCCGTGATGCGAGCGCGGTCGTGGGCGAGTCCGCCCGCGCTGAACAGCGACGCGCGCATGAAGTCGTTGCCCCCGCAGCCCGGACAGTCGGTCAGCGTATCGGTGCCGGCGAGCGTGAGCATGTACCCGCAGCGCCTACAGCGAAACGAACCAGCGCCGGCGATAGTGCCCGAAGTAAGCGATTCCATCCTGTGCTTGCCCCTTTCTGCTTCGGATTCCCCAGGGTTCTGCCCATCAGGAAGAGCTCGTGGCGATCATAACAAGCGTGTCAATGTAAAGCATGGTCACGAGTTCTGGCAACGAAAATTTAGCACTCCGTTTCCGATTCTGGCGTCCCGTCAAGGGCCTCGAACCAGGGTCTGCCTACCCGCGTGGGCGCCCGCGCAAACCGCCGGCTACCGGCAAGAGTCCGGCCGGCTGAGGCGAACCGGCAGGAGCCTGGCCGGCTGAGGCGAACTTCGACACCATGAGTCAGGACCCCAAGCCCGCCGAGCGCGACATCGAGCAGTTCGAGCGCTTTTTGCTGCGACGCGGTGTCGGGGCCCTGGAGGCCGACCGGGATCGTTGCGCGGACTGTGGGCGCACGCCGCTCGTGGGCGAGCATGTGCACCTGTACGCGCACGTCTCGGGCATCGTCTGTGAGCTGTGCAGCTCGCTGCGCCGCACGCATCCGGTCGCCACCGAGCTCGTGCGCCACGCCGAGCACGGCCACACCGTGCGGCTCACCCGCGCGGCCTAGCGGAGACATCGCGGTCGGCGCGGTCGGCGCTGACGGCATCGCTCCGTGCAGACGGCCATGTGGCCCGTGACGATCCCGTGGCACGTGCGGGCGACATCGCGGCCCGTGCGGCCTGCGGCTAGCTGACGTGCCTAGGGACGTTCAGAATGTTGTGTAGGTAGGTCCGGGCCTGCCGAGAGGCTGTGGGTGTCAAAGCTCACGTCCTCAAGGGAGGCCCGGAATGCTGCACCATAGAGCCCGCTTCACCGCGCGTGGGCGCGAGATGGTCGTTCGTCGTGTCGTGGATGACGGATGTCTTTCGCGCAGGCCGCCGCGTGGGGGAACGTGTCGAAGTCCACGGTCTGGGAGTGGGTGCGCCGCTGGCGCCGGGCCGCCCCCGCTGAGCAGGAGTCGCTGGCCTGTCTGGTTGAGCGCTCAAGTCGTCCACACCATTCGCCCGCGCGGGTCCCTGCCGAGGAGGAGCGGCAGATCTGTGAGCTGCGCCGGCGAACGGGGTGGAGTCCCAGGACGATCGCCGTGGAGGTCGGTCGCGCGCACTCCACCGTGCACCAGGTGCTGCGGCGTGGGGGTTGCTCACGCCCCGAGCCATCTGAGCGCCCGCCGATCGTTCGCTACGAGTGGCCGTGTCCCGGGAACCTGCTGCACATGGACGTCAAGAAGCTCGGGAAGTTCACCGAGCCCGAGCATGCGCTGACCGGTGATCGCACCAAACGCTCCAAAAGGGTCGGCTGGGAGTACGTGCACTCGATCGTCGATGACTGCAGCCGCTTAGCGTACTCCGAGATCCACGACGACGAGAAGGCTCCTACCGTGACCGCGTTCACCCGCCGCGCACTGGACTGGTTCTTGGAGCACGGAATCGTCACCGAGCGGCTGATGACCGACAACGCGTTCACCTACATACACAACAAGACGCTACGCGAGTTGCTACACCACCGCGCGATCAGCCACCTCCGCACCCGGCCCTACACGCCCCGCACCAACGGGAAGGTCGAGCGCTACCAGCAGACGCTGCAACGCGAGTGGGCCTACGCCCTGAAATACGCCTCAAGCAACGCCCGCCGCGCATCGCTGCCACACTGGATACGCCACTACAACGAGCAGCGCACCCACAGCGCCCTCAGCAACCGCCCCCCCATCGCACGCGTTCGGGAGGTCACCGGGCACAACATCTAGACTGGCGCTCGACCATGGACCCCATAACAGTGTCGATCGTCGTCGACCGCCCGCGCGAGCAGGTGTTCGACTACCTGCAGGACATCGCCAACCATTCGGAGTTCACCGACCACTATCTGGTCGACTGGCATCTGACGCGCATCGACTCGGTCGGTCGCGGCGCGGGCGCGCGTTTTCGCATGAAGGCTCCCGGCGCGCGCTTCGCTTGGGGGGACGCCACGTTCGTGGAGGTCGATCGGCCGCACCGCATCGTCGAGGTCGGCCGGACCGGCAAGAACAACCGCGTGCGCACGCTCGGCGTCTACGAGCTGGCGCCCGCCGCCTCGGGCACCACCCATGTTCGATTCACGCTCGAGACCGAGCCCGCCACGCTCGCCGATCGCCTGCTCGAGGGGTTCGGCGCACGCGGCTGGATGCGCCGCCAGAACACTCGCGCGATGCGCCGCCTGCGCACGATCCTCGAGCGCGACGAGGGCCGCGGCGGTCGCGTCACGGTCGCCGATGGGTAGTCGCCGGTGGGTAGGTACTGGATAGACTGCCGCGGCGCATGACTCTAAGCCGCCCCCGTCAAGTCTCGTCCCATCCGTCTCCCTCGCGCTTCCCTGGGGCGCGAGCACGCCTTGCGCGCAGGATCACGGCCGTGGCGCTCGTGCTCGCGGCGTCGCTCGCGCTGGCCGCGTGCGGGAACTCCGAAACCAGGGTCACGACCGGCACCTACGCCGGTGAGTCCGGCCAGAACGCTCCGTACCTGAACGTCGGCCCGCTCATCTACGAGGTTCAGCTCTCGCGCGAGCTGAACCCCGCCAACGTCGAAGACGCCGCCTATCTGCAGGGCCTCACGCCCGCCCAGCGCAGGCTCGCGCCGGGCGAGGAGTGGTTTGCCGTGTTCATGCAGGTCTACAACCACACCTCGGTGCCGCACCTCGCCGCGACGAGCATGACGATCAGTGACACCCAGGGCAACGTCTACAGCCCGATCGTCCCGGCCCAGACCAACGATTTTGCCTACCGCGGCGGTTTCGTCCCCGCCGACAGCCAGGTCCCCGTACCCGGCTCGGTCGCTGCCAACGGAGGCACCCAGGGCGCGCTGCTGCTGTACAAGATCCAGGTCGTCTCGCTCGACAACCGGCCGTTGACGATTCACATCGTCGATCCGATGGACTCGACCCAGACGGCCTCGGCCGAGCTCGACGTCTAGATCCTCCGCCTGCCGTCCAGTCCCGTCGTTCGACGTCAAGTCCCATCGTTCGACGTCCAGCTCCGTCGTTCGACGTCTAGCCTCGCCGTTCGACGTCAAGTCCCACCGCTTGATGCCCAGCCCCGCAGCCCGCAGCCAGCCGTCCGCCGTCCGATCGCCTCGCGGGCTCAGCGACTTGCCTGCAGTCCCGCTTCCAGCACCTGCCGCGCTACGGGCGCGGCGGTGTCTCCGCCCGCGCCGTCTTTGACGAGCAGCACGCCCACCACGATGCGCGGCCGCAGCGCGGGCGCGAACGCCGCGAACCAGGCGTCGGTGTCGCTCGGTTCGCTGGCCGCGCCCTGGCAGCCCGGCGCGCCCGCTTCCCCGGAGCCGCCTTCCTTGGCGCCGCCTTCTTCGCTGCCGCCCGAGCACGAGCCCGCCGTGCCCAGTTCGGCCGTGCCCGTCTTGCCTGCGACCGTCACCCCCGGGATCGCCGCCGAGGTTCCGGTGCCTTCGCGCACCACGCCGATCATCAACCGGCGCACCGTGCGTGCGACCTCTGCGCTCGTCGCCGCCGGGCCCGGGCCGGGCCTGGCTCCGAACGTGAACGTCGGCTGCGGACGGTGCCCGCCGTCGGCGATCGTGGCCGCCACCGTCCCCATCTGCAGCGCGCTCGCCTGCACCTCGCCCTGGCCGATCGCGGTCGAGCCGACGTCCAGTTCGCCCTGGATCTGTGAGGCCGCCGGCAGCGTGCTTTCCGCTGCTCCCGGGATCCCGGGAGCGTGGTTGAAGCCGTATCGTTCGGCCATCGCCACCAGCCGCGCGGCGCCCAGCTTGACGCCGAGCGGAGCGAACACCGAGTTGCACGACACCGCGAACGCCAGTGCCAGCGACCCGCCGCATTCCTCGCCGTTGGCGTTACTGAGCTTGACCCCGTCGAGCGTCGCGTACGTCGCGTACGGATAGGTGCTGCGCGGACTGGCGATCCCGTCCTGCAGGACGCCGCTGACGGTGATCATCTTGAACGTCGAGCCCGGCGGCTGCAGATCGTCGATCCCGATCCCGGCGACCGCCAGGATCTGCCCCGTGCTGGGCTGCATCGCGACGACCCCGCCCAGCTGACCGCCGAGCGCCGTGACCGCCGCGCGCTGCACCGCGGGCGAGATCGTCGTGCGTACCGCGGGCGCCGCCTTCGGCGTGGCGACGGCCAGCACCCGCGCCGGCTCGCCGGGCTGTGCGCTTTGCGCCAGCAGCTCGCCTCCCGGCGTGCCCCGCAGACTGCCGTCCAGCGCCCCCTCGACACCGCTCACGCCGACGATCGCCCCGGCCGGGACTCCTTCGGCTTCGAGCTGGCTCGCGCGCGCGTGCGGGAGGGGTCCGACTTCACCCAGCACCGGTCCGACTTCACCCAGCACCGCGCCCGCGGCGGCGCCCAGCGGCGAGTCGCGCTGCCCAGCTTCGGTGGCGGCGCCTTCGGCGAGAACCGACCCGTCGCGCGCCAGCAGCGTCGCCCTGCGTGGCAGCGTCAGCTTGCGGCCGAGCAGCTCGCCCGTCCGCAGCCCCGGGAACTCCAGCGACCGCGACCACGCGATCCCGCCGGTCTCATCCGCGCCTGCGCTGGCGATCTTCAGCGCGAACGCGAGCTGCAGCGTCCCGAACAGGCGTGTGCTCACACGCACCGGCACGGCCACCAGGCCGCCCGGGGCGTCGCGGGGCTTGCCCGTCACCAGCAGGCGCGTCGCGGTCGCCGTCCTCAGCGCGTGCTCGTAGTCGTCGGCCAGCTCCCGCGGGGAGACCCTCCGCTTGGAGGAGGCGTCGATGTCGTCGTACATCGTCGCGTACTGCCCCTTCGCCCAAGCGGAGACGAACCGTGCCGCGAGCGCGTGCGCGGCATCCGGGCCGTGGCTGGCTCCGACGATCGCCCCGACCGCGAACGCGACTGCCGCCAGCGCGATCATCGGACGCGCGCGCCTGGCGCGCTGCCGTCGCCCGTGGTCGTGATGATCGCCGGGCGCGTCACTGCCCGCATGCTCGCGCGCGGACATCGGGCTCAAGATCGATCCCCGTCGCGATTGCTCACGTCGCGGAACGGTAGAACATGGCTTGGTGAGCCTGCTCGTGCGTACGGACGAAGATCTCGATCGGCGGACGCGCGCGTGACGACGCTCGACTGGCTGATCGTGGCGTTCGCAGTGCTGCTGGCGGGATTCGGCTTCCGGCGGGGGTTCATCGTGGGCGCGCTCTCGTTCGCGGGCTTTGCCATTGGTGCATTCCTCGGAACACGCCTCGGTCCTCTACTGCTGCCGCGCGGATCGTCCTCGCCGTATGCGCCCGCGTTCGGGTTGATCGGCGCGCTGCTGGCCGGCGCGATCCTCGCGACCGGTCTGGAGGGCCTCGGCTTCCGGCTGCGCCGGACGCTGATCGTGCCCGGTCTCGGCCTGCTCGACGGCCTGCTCGGCGCAGCCCTCGGCGCGGCGCTCGGCCTCGGGGTCGTGTGGATCGTCGCGGCCGTCGCGGCGCAGACGCCGGGCGACAGGCAGGTGCGCGCGGACATCCAGCGCTCGGCGATCCTGCGCGAGCTCAACCAGCTGCTGCCCCCGTCCGGGCCGGTTCTGGACGCGCTCTCGCGCCTGGACCCGCTGCCGCAGGTCGCGGGCCCCTCGCCCGACGTGGCGGCGCCGCTGCCGCGGATCGGCCGCGCCCCGGGTGTGCGCGCGGCCTCGCGCAGCGTCGTGCGTGTGCTCGGCACCGCCTGTGGCCTGGCGATCGAGGGCTCGGGCTGGGTGGCTCGGCCGGATGAGATCGTCACCAACGCGCACGTCGTCGCCGGCGAGCGGGACACGACCGTCGAGGTCGGCGGCCATCCGCCCGAACTGCCCGCGGAAGCTGTCGTGTTCGACCCGAGGAACGACGTCGCGGTGCTGCGCGTCCCCGGTCTCGGCGGCGTGCCCCCGCTGAGCGTCGTCGACGAACCCGCGTCCGGCCGTGCGGGCGCGATCCTCGGCTATCCCCAGAACGGGCCCTACGACGTGCAGCCCGGCCGCATCGGGCGCACGCAGACGATCCTCACCGACAACGCCTACGGCCAGGGCCCTGTCTCACGGCTGCTGACACCGCTGCGCGGGCTGGTGCGACCCGGCAATTCCGGCGGACCGCTCGTGGATGCCGGCGGCGGCGTGCTGACCACTGTCTTTGCCGGCACCGTCGGCGGTGGCCCCGTCGGCGGCTATGGCGTCGCCAACGCTACCGTCGTCCGTCTGCTGGCCGGCGCTGGGCCGGCGCCGGTCAGCACGGGACAGTGCGCGGCCGGGTGAGCCCAGTTTGAGCTCGAGCGCCGGAGCGGCTCAGGTTCCGGCCGTGGCCGGGCGAGGGGCGGGGCGCGGCCTGGTCTGGTGTTTGGGCTTCGATGGGGTTGAGATCGGGTCGGAGGGGGCGAGGGATGTGTTGCCTTTTGGAGGGTTGCCGCGCCCGCGCGTGTGTGCGCTCACGCGTGCGCGCGCGCTCTCGGCCTTTTTTTGGGCAGCTGCTTTCCCAGCGGACGCCTCGGTCGCCGCCTCGTCGATCGCCGTCTGCACGGTCGCCAGGCGGCCCACCAGTCCTGAGCGCACCCGCTCGAGCTCCTCGGCGCTCAGCAGCGTCGGGCCGGGGCCACGACGGGTCGACGTCGGTAGTGGCGCCACGCCGGGGTGTTCGGCTTCGATCTCGCCGATCGCCCGCTCCAGGGTGGCGATCTGGGCGCGCAGCGCACGCCTGCGTGCGATCGCCTCGTCGACCTCCCCGTCGGCCGCGCCATGCGCTGGCCGAGACGGCGCGTCCTGTGGCATCGCGACGTACAGCGCGGCTGCGACGTCACGCGGGTCCACCCCGGTCGCCTCGGCCTCGCGCGCCGCGTCGGCCGCGATCGTGCCGACGGCCGACGGCCGACGGAGAGTGGACGCGACGAACGTGCCGCTGCCCTGCTGGCTTTCGATCAGACCCCTCTGCTCCAGCCGCTGGTAGACCGCGCGCACGGTGTTGATGTTCAGGCCGCTCACCTCGGCCATCTCGCGCAGGCCGGGCAGGCGCTGTCCGGGCTGAAACTCGCCGTCGTGTATGCGCGCGCACAGCGCCCAGCCCAGCTGCAGGCCGATCGGAACCTCGGCCTCACGGTCGATCGCCGCCGCGAACCCGTCCAGTCCAGGTGTCTCCAGCTCCGTGCTCACGTCCTTACGGTAGCGTCCTTACGCGCAGAAGCCTAGTGTGCTGGTTAACTAGTACACTCATCGAATGGGTATGGAGCGGAGACCTGCGCGCGAGGGCGTGGCGGGGCCGAGTCCCACCACTGGGGAGCCGTCTCCGGGAGCGCCGCCCGCCGCGTCGGCCGCGTCGGCCGCGTCCGCCGGGCCCGCCGCGGTCGACTCGACGACACGCGAGGCCATGGGGCGGGCGCTGCTGCCGACCAGAGGCGTGATGGAGGAAGTTGGGGACATGATGCTCCTCACCGCCAGGACGATCTCGTCCAGCGCTGCGGCCCCCGTACCCGTACGGCGGGGAGTTCGTGTCGCAGTTCCTGTTCGCATTGCGCCTGTGCTGGCTGCCGCTGCTGCTGTCCACCATCGCCATCAGCTACGGCGCGCCCGGCCTGGAGGCGAACAACTTTCTGACGATCTTCGGCGCGACCGACCGGCTCGGCGGGTTCTTCGTGGTGTTCGCCATCCGTGAAATCGGTCCCCTGATCACCGCGATCGTGCTCGCTGGCGTCGCGGGCACCGCGATCACCGCGGACCTGGGGGCGCGCAAGATCCGCGAGGAGCTCGACGCGCTGCAGGTGCTTGGCGTCGATCCCATCAAGAACCTGGTCGTGCCCCGGTTTCTGGCGCTGATGCTCGTCACCGGCCTGTTCAACCTGTACGCGATCCTGTTCGGCCTGTTCGGCGGCATTCTCGCCGAGATCACCTACGATCAGCCGCTCGGGCCGTTCTGGAACACGCTGTTCGCCAACGCCACGTCCACCGACCTGTGGGGGTCGGTGCTGAAGACGACAATATTCGGGGCGATCATCGCGATCGTTTGCTGCTACAAGGGCATGACCGCCTCCGGCGGCGCCGAGGGCGTCGGCAGGGCGGTCAATCAGGCGGTGGTGGTCACGTTCCTGGGGATCGGCGCGTTCAACACGGTGTTCACGCAGACCCTGCTCGCCACCCATCCGAGCATCCTGGTGATCAAGTGAACCCTGGACGGCCGATGATCTTCGCCCAGCTGTGTCCTCGGTCGCTTATGTGCCGAGAGCACTGCGCGGGAGGGTGGGGCTCGCTGATGATTGCTGGACTCGATCCTCAACCGCCCAGGGCGGCGTGGATGAGGACGATGCGATGAACGAAATATTGGCGATGCCGCGCGAATGGATCGCCGCGACCGGCGAGATCGTGGGGTTCATGGGCAACGTCATACGCGAGGTGTGGGGCCTGCGCGTGCTGCGCTTCTTCGGCGAGTCGCTGCGCCAGTCGGGCATCCTGATCGTCTCCTCGACGCTCGTCATCTGGGGGCTGGTGTTCATCATCGGGTTGGGCACGTGCGGTGTCCAGGGCGCCTACTTCACCGAGGCTCAGGGCGCGCCCGCCTACGCCGGCGTGTTCGCCGCGTGGTGCGATCTGCGCGAGGCCGTCCCGCTCACGTTCGGGTACATGCTGTCCGCGAAGGTCGGCACCGGGATCGTGGCCGAGCTCGGGGCGATGCGCATCAGCGAGGAGATCGATGCGCTGGAGGTGATGGGCATCAACTCGATGACGTTCCTGTGCGCCACGCGCCTGCTCGCCGCGTGGATCGTGCTGCCGTTCATGTACGTCTCGGCGATCGGCGTGGCCTATCTGGGCTCATACCTCGCGGTCGTGCAACAGGTCGGATATGTCTCCTCCGGCGGATACTTCCTGATCTTCTGGCAGTTCCAGAACCCGCCGGATTTCCTGTTCAGCCTGATCAAGGGGATGACCATGGCCACGGCGATCGTGCTGGTCGGCTGCTACTACGGCTACAACGCCAGCGGCGGCCCCGTCGGCGTGGGCACGGCGACGGCCAAGTCGATGGTGCTCAACCTCGTGCTCGTCAACCTGATCGGGATGCTTGGCACGCAGGTGTTCTGGGGTGCCAAACCGCGGGCCCCGATCGGGGGGTAGCCTGGTTGGGGCCCGCGCCACGTCGGCGATGCCGCTCGCGGTGCCGACCGGTGCGGTGACCGGCGCCGGCAACGCCGGCATGACGACCGGCTCACGGGTCACCCATAAACGGCGTCACACCATGTCCGCGAGCGACATGACGCGACCGCGGGCGGAGCACCCGCTACGCTGACCGCCGTGGCGAAGACCCTCCTCATAGCCGAGAAGCCCTCCGTGGGGCAGGACCTGGCGCGCGTGCTCAAAGGCCCGTTCCAGAAGAAGGAGGGATGGCTGGAGGGCCCCGAGGATGTCGTCACCTGGGCCGTCGGGCATCTCGTGCAGCTGGCCGAGCCCGACGAGTACGACCCCAAGTTCAAGCGTTGGCGGATGGAGGACCTGCCGATCGTGCCGGATCGGTTCAAGCTCGTGATCCGCGACGAACGCTCGCGCAAGCAGATGTCGGTCGTCACCGCCCAGCTCGGCCGCGACGATGTCGACCTGGTCGTCAACGCGTGCGACGCCGGGCGCGAGGGCGAGCTGATATTCGCGTACCTGTTCGAGAAGGCCAAAGGCGACAAGCCGGTCAAACGGCTGTGGCTGAGCTCGATGACGAACGCCGCGATGAAAGACGCGCTCGCCTCCCTGCGGCCTTCCGAGGAGCTGGCGTCGCTCGAGCAGGCCGCCAGGTCGCGCTCGGAGGCGGACTGGATCGTCGGCATGAACGCCACCCGCGCGGCGACCATCCGCCTGCGCAGCTCGTTCGACGGGGCGGTGTCGCTGGGGCGCGTGCAGACCCCGACGCTGGCGATCGTGGCGCGGCGCGAGGAGGAGATCAAGGCGTTCACCCCCGAGCCGTACTGGCTGGTCGATGCGAAGTTCGCGGCCGACCCGCTGGCGGAGAACGGCAGTGGGGCCAACGGCCGCCGTGGTGATGGCGATGGGGCCGACGGGGAGGCCGATGCGGACGCCGGAGAGGTGGATGGCGAGCGGATCTACCGCGGGCGCTTCCACGCCGGGACCAAGCCGCGGATCGCGACCGAGGCTGAGGCGGTGGCGATCGTCGAGGCGTGCCAGGGCGCCACGGCGACGATCACCAAGCTCGAGAAGAAAGAACAGCGCGAGAAAGCGCCGATGCTGTACGACCTGACGACGCTCCAGCGCGAGGCGAACACGCGGTACGGGTTCTCCGCGAAACGGACGCTCGCGGCGGCCCAGCGCTGCTATGAGGAGCACAAGGCGCTCACCTACCCGCGCACCAGCTCGCGGTACCTGACCAAAGACATGATCGCCGAGATCAAGCCCACCGCTGAGCTGGTGGGCTCGCGCAAGGAGTACACGCGTGCCGCCGAGTACGTCGTCGGGCTGGACAAGCTGCCGCTGGGCAGGGTCGTCAACGACGCGAAGGTGACCGACCACCACGCGATCATTCCGACCAAGTCCGAGCACGACATCGACCGGATGGGCTCAGACGACAAACGCATCTATGACATGGTCGCCAGACGGTTCCTGGCTGTGTTCCATCCGGAGGCGGTGTTCGAGAACACGCGCGTGGAGACGACCGTGCCGGCGGGCGAGGACGAGCGCGACGGCGGGTACGTGTTCAGGACGCGCGGCAAGCTGCTGCTCGTCGCGGGCTGGCGCGGGGTCTATGACGAGACGTCCGCCGCGAGCGCTTCGAAGAGCGCCAGAGCCGACGGCGAGGAGGACGAGGGGGCAGACCAGCAGCTGCCCAAGCTCGAGCAGGGCGAGCAGGTGGCCACGCGCGAGATCAAGTCAGCGCGCAAGGAAACCAAACCGCCGCGCCGCTACAGCGACGCGTCGCTGCTGGGCGCCATGGAGACCGCCGGCAAGCTCGTGGACGACGACGAGCTGCGCGAGGCGATGAAGGACTCCGGCATCGGCACGCCCGCGACACGCGCGGCGATCATCGAGCGGCTGATCACGGTCGGCTACATCGAACGCGACGGGCGCTCGCTGGTGGCGAGCGAGAAGGGCGTAAACGTGATCCGGCTGCTCAACGAGCACGCCCTGACCTCGCCGGGGCTGACCGGCGACTGGGAGAACCGGCTCGGCAAGATCGAGCGCGGGGAAGACTCGCGCGAGAAGTTCATGGGCGACATCGCCGGCTTCGCCAAGGAGACGATCGCAGAGCTCGACGAGAAGCTCAAAGACGTGCGCATCCCCCGGGCCAGCCTCGGGCCGTGCCCGGTGTGCGGGCACGAGATCATGGAGAACCGCAAGGGGTACTCGTGCTGGGCGCGCAACGACCACGGCTGCGGGTTCGTGATCTGGAAGGGCAAAGCCGGCAAGCAGCTGCCCGTGGAAGTCGCGCGCGAGCTGATCAAGACGGGCTACACCGCACGCGCGATCACCGGGTTCAAGGGGCGCAGCGGACGCAGCTTCAAAGCCCACCTCGCGCTCGAGCAGACCGAGGAGGGCAAATGGCGCGTCGAGTTCGACGAGCCCTGGGCCAAGGAGGGCGCCAAGCCGCCCGAGGCGGACACGGACGCGGAGGCCGCCGAGACGCCCCAGACCGCGGGCGCGGCTTCGAGCGACATCGGGGCTCGCACTGCCGCATAGCGGGTTGATCTTGGGGGGAGACACGCCGGCCAGTCGGTTCGACCACCCGTAGTGGCGCCGGTCACCTCACCTGCCGGCGTCGCGGGAGCGGCGCCCGGAGCGCAGGGACAAGGCCCGGCGCAGCTGCGCGACCCCAGGCTCCTCGCCGACCTGCGCGAGCGTCCGTGGTCGGCGTCGTCGCTGGAGCTGTGGCTCGCGTGCCCGGCCAGGTGGTTCGTCGAGCGGATGCTGCGCCCCGACAGCCCGGACCCGGACCCCGAGCCGCTCGCGCGTGGGGGGCTGGCGCACGCGGTGTTGCGCGACACGCTGGAGGGACTGCGCGAGCGGACGGGCTCCGCTCGGCTGACCCCGGCCCGGCTGGGCCTGGCGCGCGAGCTGCTGCATGCGGCGCTGGGCGAGCACGAGCGGGACTTCCCGCTGTCGGCCGCACCCGAGCGGGTCCCGGGGGCGCGGCGCAAGCTGGAGGCGGACCTGGAGCGCTACCTGCGGCACGCGGCCGAGCAGGACAGCCCGCTGGAGCCCAGGTGGCTGGAGCTGGGGTTCGGGTTCGAGGACGAAGACGGCCTGCCGGCGCTCGATCTCGGCGGGGGGGTGAGGCTGCGCGGGCGCATCGACCGCATCGATGTCTCTCCCGGAGGCGAGGCGGTGGTGTACGACTACAAGGGCGCCCTCGTGACCCCGGCGGCGAGATGGATCGAGGATGGCCGGGTGCAGCTCGCGCTGTACATGCGCGCGGCCGAACGCCTGCTCGGGCTGCGGGTCGTCGGGGGGATGTACCAGCCGCTGAGCGGCGGCGATCTGCGCGCGCGCGGAGCGCTCGACGGCGGGGCCGGGGTGCAGCTGGAGTGTGTGCGCACCGACATACTGGACGCCGGAGAGCTGGACGCGCTGGTGGAGGATGCAATCGCGCTCGCGCGCCGCGCGGCGGCACAGGCGGTGTCGGGGGCGATCCGCGCGCGCCCGCGTACGTGCGCGTACACGGGCGGATGCAGTTACCCGGCGATCTGCCGATCCGGCAGGTGATCTCGTGGAGCGCTTGACGGGCTGGGAGCTGGCCGACCCCGGATCGGCCACCGCCGAGCAGCAGACGGCGGATCGGCCGACGCCGATCGCGCTGACTTCCGAGCAGGAGCAGGCGGTCGCCCGGCGCGGCGAGCCGCTGCTGCTGGCCGCCGGGGCGGGGAGCGGCAAGACGTCCGTGCTGGTGGAGCGGTTCGTCAGGGCTGTACGCGAGGACGGGATCGCGCCGGGGCGGATCCTGGCGATCACGTTCACCGAGCGCGCCGCCGCCGAGCTGCGAGAGCGCGTGCGCGCGCGACTGCTGGCGCTGGGTCAGGTGCAGGCCGCGCGCGCGACGGAGGGGGCGTATGTCGGCACGTTTCACGGGTTCTGCGCGCGCGTGCTGCATGCGCACGCGCGCGAGGCGGGCCTGCAGGAGTCGCACGAGATCCTCGACGAGGGGCTCGCGGCGCGACTGCGCCGGCAGGCGTTCTCCGCGGCGCTCGGGGAGCTCATGGAGGGTCAGCGGCGCGAGGCGGTGGACCTGATCGCCGCATACACCGCCGACCGCGCGCGCGCGACGATGCTCGGCGTGTACGCGGAGCTGCGCAGCCGCGGGCAGCGCACGCCGCGGTTGCCGATGCCCACGCCCGGGCGCGAGCCCGCCGGACAGGCCGAGCTGGACCTGGAGGCCACCGACATGGACCTGCATGCCCGGCGGGCGGCTCGCGCCGAAGTGGACGCGCAGGGCGTGCGTGCGGTCGCGCTGTGGAACGAGCTGCTGGAGCGCTTCGGCGAGCGCTACGAGTCCGCCAAGCACGCGCGGAGCGGACTCGACTTCGACGACCTGGAGCTGCGCGCAGGCGAGCTGCTGGCGCGGGATGCAGACATCAGGCGGGCGTGGGCGGAGCGGTTCGAGCTGTTGATGGTCGACGAGCTGCAGGACGTCAACCCGCGCCAGCTGGCACTGGTACGGGCGCTGGAGCGCGACAACCTGTTCACGGTCGGGGACGAGTGGCAGTCGATCTACGGCTTTCGCCACGCCGACGTCGGTCTGTTCAGGGCCCGCGACGCCGAGCTGGCTCCGCGCGGTCAGAGCCTGCGGCTGGCGCACAACTTCCGTGGCCGCCGCGAGCTGCTGCAGGCTGTCAACGCCGTGTTCGCCAGGCGCTTCGGCGGAGCGTTCACACCTCTGCGCGCAGGCCGGGAGAGCGCGCGTGAGCTCGAGGCGTCACACGGTGAGCTCGCGCGAGTCGAGCTGCTGCTGACCGACAGGCGCGGCTGGAGTGTGGAGGGCGTCTCACACGACGATGGCCCGGCGTCTGGCGCGGCCCTTTGGCGCGAGGCGGAGGCGCGAGCGCTGGCGCGTCGCGTCGCCGAGCTGGTGCAGGACGGCCAGGCGCGTGCGGGCGGGGTGGCGGTGCTGCTGCGGGCGATGGGCGACATCGAGTGCTACGAGCAGGCGCTGCGCGAGCGAGGGTTGCACACGGTCGCCAGCGTCGGCGCGTTCTGGGCGCGCCAGGAGGTGGCCGACCTGCTGGCGTACCTGCGCGCGCTGGCGGACCCGCTCGACGAGGTCGCGCTGTACGGAGCGCTGGCCGCTGCTCCTGTCGGCATGTCCAGCGACGGGCTGGGCCTGCTGGCGCGTGCCGCGCGCGCGCAGGAGCGTAGCGTCTGGGAGGTGGCCCGCGACCCGCTGGCCGGCGGCGGCGCGGACGACCAGACGCCCCGCGACGGCGATAGTATGAGCAGCGATGAAGACGATCGTCTGCGTCACGGAGAGCGCAAGCGCGCGGCCGAGCTCTGCGCCTGGCTGGAGCGCGAGCGCGAGCTGGCGCCCGAGCGGGCGCTGCCCGAGCTGCTGGAGCGCGCGATCGAGCACGGTGGTCACGTCGCGCGCCTGCGCGCGGGCGAGGACTCCGAGCGCAGGCTCGCGAACGTGCGCAAGCTGGTGGAGCTGGCGCGCGAATGGGAACGCAGCGAAGGACGCGATCTGCGGGGGTTTCTCGACGAGGCCGCCTTCCAGGCGGGAGCGGGCGGTGGCGGGCGTCTTGCCGGCGCGGAAGCGATCGCCGAGCCCGACGCGTCGGCGGCGGACGAGCAGGACGCGGTACGGCTGATGAGCGTGCACGCCGCCAAGGGTCTGGAGTTTGACGTGGTGTGCGTCGCCGACCTCGGGCGCGCGCCGAGCATGGGCGTGCCCGACCTGCTCGTCGGCGGGGGCACGGCCTCAGAAGGAGAAGGTCGGATCGGTGTGCGGCTGGTGGGCCTGGAGGATCCCGAGTCGCGACCGGCGCTGGAGTTCGCCCAGCTTGCGGACGAGCGCAGACAGGCGCAGGCCGAGGAGGAGGACCGGATCGTGTATGTGGCGATGACCCGCGCGCGCGAGCGGCTGCTGCTGAGCGGAGCCGTTGACTTCGCCAGCTGGCCGCGCGAGCGGCCCGGGGCGGCGCCGATCGCCTGGTTGGGACCCGCACTGGCGCCGTACCTGCCCGCGCTGTGTGCCGAGGCCACGCACGAGCATGCGCCCGCCTCTGCGCTCGCGCCCACACTGACCGTGGATGGGACCGATGTGCCGCTGCGCTGCCGGCTGAACATCGCTCGTGTGGCTGGGACGCCGGCGTGAGCCTGCCCGACGGGGCGTCCGACGCCGAGCTGTTCGCCCAAGCCCGCGCGGGAGACGAGCACGCGCGGGCCCAGCTCGTCGAGCGCTACCTGCCCCTGGCGCGGCGGCTGGCGCGCCGCTACCAGCGCAGCGAGGAGCCGTTCGAGGATCTCGTGCAGGTCGCGTCCCTCGGCCTGCTCAAGGCGGTGGACCGTTACGACACGACGCGCGAGACCGCGTTCTCGAGCTTTGCGGTGCCGACGATCCTCGGCGAGCTGCGGCGTCACTTCCGCGACCGCACCTGGTCGGTGCGAGTTCCGCGCGAGCTGCAGGAGCTGGCGCTGCGGGTCGACAAGGTGGTCGCGGCGCTGTCCTCCCAGGCGGGCAGAGCTCCCACCGTGGGTGAGATCTCAGAGGCTGTGGACGCGACCGAAGAGCAGGTGCTGGACGCGCTGCAGGCCGCCGGGGCCTACCGCGCGGGCTCGCTGGACGCGCCCCGATCGGGCGCAGGCGAGGAGGCTTCGGGCGAGAGCGTGGCCGACGCGATCGGCGCCGAGGAGGGTGGCTTCGAGCGGGCGGAGGAGCGCGCGATGCTGCAGCCGATGCTCGCGCACATCACCGAGCGCGAGCGCCTGGTGCTGACGCTGCGGTTCGGCCAGGATCTGACGCAGGCCGAGATCGGCGAGCGGATAGGGGTCTCCCAGATGCAGGTCTCGCGGCTGATCCGCCAGGCCCTGGCACGGCTGCGCGAGGGCCTGGGCGAAGAGCCGCCGCCCGCCGGGTGAGCGGATCTCCGCCCGTCTCGTCTCATTTTGTCTCACCTCACCTCGTCTGATCTCATCCTCACCTCGTCTCGTCTCACCTCGTCCTATCTCATCTCTTCTCCCGCGCAGTGGGCATTCCGGCATCCGAGGCATTCGCCCGCGATCCGCTGCGCCCACGGGTTGACATCGACTCGAAAGCCGTCAACACTGTTGAGCATGGCTCGATCGATGTGGATGGGCACGCTCAACTTCGGCCTCGTAAGCATGCCCGTGAAGCTGTACAGCGCGGTCAGCAGCAAGAGCGTGCACTTCAACCAGCTGCACGCCGCCGACAACGCGCGCATCCAGCAGAAGCGCGTGTGCTCGGCCGACGGTGAGGAGGTGCCGTTCGAGGAGATCGTCAAGGGCTACGAGCTCGCGCCCGAACGGTACGTGGTGATCGAGGACTCAGAGCTGGCCTCGCTGGCGCCCGAGGCGACGCGGACGATCGAGATCCAGGACTTCGTCGAGATCGACGAGATCGATCGGATCTACTTCGACCAGCCGTACTACGTCGTCCCCAACCGCGGCGGCGCGCGCTCGTACAAGCTGCTGCTGGAGGCGATGCGCGAGACCGGCAAGGTCGCGATCGCGCGCGTGGTCCTGCGCTCTCGCGAGCGGCTGGTCGCCGTGCACCCGCGCGGGGACGTGCTGATGATGACGACGCTCAACTACTCCGACGAGATCAACCCGACGAGCGAGCTGCGCGAGCTCGGAGGCGAGGAAGAGACGGTCGTCGGCGAGCGCGAGCTGGACGTCGCGCGCCGGCTGGTCGAGTCGCTGGCCGAACCGTTCGACATCAGCCGTTACAAGGACACCTACCGTGAGGCCGTGCTCGACCTGATCGACCGCAAGGCCAGCGGCGAGGAAATCGTGGTCGAGCCGCGTCCTGACATGGAGACGCTGCAGTCTCCGGACCTGATGAGCGCGCTGCAGGCCAGTCTCGAACAGGCGCGCCAGCGCGATGGCGGAGTTGACGCGGGCGGCAATGGCAAGGCTAAGGCCAAAGCCAAAGTCAAGTCACGCAAACCGGCCCCCGCCAAGGACTCCCAGCCCGCGAAGACCTCCTGAGCGGTCAGGCAAAGTCGAGGGTGAGGACCAGCTCCTCGCCATCCCCGTCCCGGGCCGGCTCGATGTGGCGGCTGTCGGAGAAGCGCTCGATCACATTGCCGACGTCGGGCAGCAGGGCGTCCCCGATCAGCCCGGACGCGCCGCCGGCGCGCAGCTCGGCCACGCGCAGCTCGATCGCGCGGTCGTCGGTGGCAACCGTGAACGACAGATGGCAATCGCGCGCGTGCGCGGGAGCGTGCGCGGAGAGCGCATCGCACAGGATCAGCGCGTCGTCGAGCCGGTCCAGTGGGCAGGCGGCGCGAGCGAGGACCATCGACACGACGCGAGACAGGACCGGCGCCGCGAGCGGACCCTTCGCCACGCGCAGCGCGACAGGGCTTGGCGGCGGGGGAGATGCGTCCGGGACGCTCGATGACTCGCTCACGTCAGCGTGGCCGGGTCGATCTGGTCATTCTCCTCGCCGGCCGTGCCCCGCCCGCTGTGGTCCCGATCGTCCTGCCGGCCGTGATCGTCGCCCGACAGTGAGAACGTCATACGCACCTCCGTGCGCTGGTGCTCGTCGCGGCCGAGCTGGACGGACTCGGCCAGCGAGGCGATCAGCGGCAGGCCGAGACCCAGACCGGGACTGCCTGGCCGCGGACCGATGCCGGGACCCTCGTCGCGCACGACCACGGTGAGCTCGTCGCCGAGCCGCGTGGCAAGGACCTCCAGTGGCCCCGGGGGGCGACCCGCGTAAGCGTGGACCACCACGTTGGCGCACGCCTCGGTGACCGCCAGGCGCACATCGGAAAGAAGTTGCTCGTCGACGGCGAACGCCTCGCCGAATGCTCCGAACACGTGGCGTACCAGGGGGATGTTCTCTGCTCGAGCCGGGAGCGAAAGCTCCATGTCCGGCGTCATCTTCGCTCCTGAGATCCTCGAGATGCTCTAGTCATCGGTAATGGTGCCCGAAAAGAGCTGTTCTCACACGCCGAGCATACGCGAGCGCGCATCCGACCCGCACGCGAGCGTTCTCGCCTCTGTCACGTGGTCGGCTTTCGAGGCCTCGCGTCGCTCTGTTGCGTGATCGCCTTTCGAGGCCCGCGCCCCTGGATTGTGCCCCCCTCGCACTGCTACCCTTCTGGCTTCGCCTCAGGTGTACGCCCATGCCCGCGCGAAGAGCATCCGCGCGGGATGTACCGCCCCCAGGGAGCACTTCCATGACTTCGCACACCATGCAGCCGCCCAAGGCCGTCGGACTCTACGACCCTCGCTTCGAGCACGACGCGTGCGGCGTGGGCATGGTCGCGCGCCTGGACAACACGCCGACGCACGAGGTCGTCGAGCGGGGGATCGCCGCGCTGAAGAACCTCGAGCACCGAGGCGCGTCGGGCGCCGATCCCTGCACGGGCGACGGCGCCGGGATCCTGATGCAGATGCCCGACGAGCTGCTGCGCGCGGTGGTCGAGCTCGAGCTGCCCCCGGCCGGCTCCTACGGGGTGCTGATGTGCTTCCTGCCGACCGATCCCGGTGCGCGGGAGCGGCTGGAAGGCCTGCTGGAGCGTACGGTGCGCGAGGAGGGTCAGACGGTGCTCGGCTGGCGCGAGGTGCCGGTCCGCCCGGAGCACACCGGCGAGGTCGCGGGCGCGTGCCGTCCGGTGATCCGCCAGCTGTTCGTCGGCGCGCGGGGCGGGCGGGGAGCGGATCCGGTCTTCGATCAGGACGCGTTCGAGCGCAAGCTGTACGTGATCCGGCGCGTATGCGAGCTGCACCCGGAGGGCGCCGGGCTGTACGTCGCGTCGAGCTCCTCGCGGACGCTCAACTACAAGGGCATGCTGATCAGCTGGCAGCTGGCGGACTTCTACCCGGACCTGCAGGACGAGCGCTGCACCAGCGCGCTGGCGCTCGTGCACTCGCGGTTCTCGACCAACACGTTCCCCAGCTGGGAGCTGGCCCACCCCTACCGGACGATCTGCCACAACGGCGAGATCAACACGGTGATGGGCAACGTCAACTGGATGCGCGCGCGCGAGTCCGAGCTGCGCAGCGAGCTGTTCGGCGAGGACCTGCCCAAGATCCTGCCGGTCGTGACGCCGGGCAACTCCGACTCGGCGACGTTCGACAACGTCATGGAGCTGCTGCTGCTCGCCGGTCGCTCCCCGGCGCACGCGGCGATGATGATGATCCCCGAGGCCTACCGCGACCGTGAGGACCTGCCCGAGGACCTGACCGGCTTCTACGCCTACCACTCCTGTCTGATGGAGCCGTGGGACGGACCGGCGTCGGTCGCGTTCACCGACGGGCGCGTGGTCGGCGCGACGCTCGATCGCAACGGGCTGCGCCCGGGGCGCTGGGTGGAGACCGCCGACGGGCACGTCGTGCTCGGCTCGGAGGCCGGCATCCTCGACATCGCCCCATCAGAGATCGTACGGCTGGGACGGCTGCAGCCGGGCAAGCTGTTCCTCGTCGACCTGGAGCGCGGGCGGATCGTGCAGGACGGCGAGGTCAAGCGCGAGGTCTCCACACGCAGGCCCTACCGCGAGTGGTTCCAGCGCAGCTCGGTGCGGTTCGACGAGCTGGAGCCCTCCGAGCAGGTGACGATCTCCGATCAGCCGCTGCCCCGGCGTCAGCGTGCGTTCGGCTACAGCCAGGAGGACCTGCGCGTGCTGCTGAGCCCGATGGCGCGCGACGGCGCCGAGCCGATCGGCTCGATGGGCAACGACATCTCCCTGGCCGTGCTCTCCGACCAGGCGCCGCCGCTGTTCTCCTACTTCAAGCAGCTGTTCGCCCAGGTCACCAACCCGCCGATCGACCCGATCCGCGAGGAAATCGTGATGAGCCTGGAGACGACCCTCGGCAGCGAGCGCAACCTGTTCGAGGAGACGCCCGAGCACGCGCACAAGCTCGTGCTGGAGCGCCCGATCCTGCTCAACCGCGAGCTGGAGACGCTGCGCCACGTCTCCCACGAGCTGTTCGCCGCGCGCACGATCGACATCACCTGGCCCGTCGCCGAGGGCGCGGCCGGTATGGCCGGCGCGCTGGAGCGCGTGTGTGAGCAGGCGCACGACGCGATCGCCGCGGGCGTCAACATCATCGTGCTGTCCGACCGCTTGCTCGGTCCGCGCCGCGCGCCGATCCCGTCGCTGCTGGCGGTCGCCTCGGTCCACCATCACCTCGTCCGCGAGGGCACGCGGCTGCGCGTGGGGATCGTGCTGGAGTCGGGCGAGCCGCGCGAGGTGCACCACTTCGCGACGCTGATCGGGTACGGCGTGAGCGCGATCAACCCGTACCTGCTGCTGGAGACGCTCGACGAGCTGGTCATCGAGGGGCGGATCGTACGCGCGAGTGACGAGCCCGGCGGCGCACGCCCCCCGCGCGGAGAGGAGCTGAACGAACGCCTCGAGGAGGCGGCGCAGAACACGATCAAAGCGATCGGCAAAGGGCTGCTCAAGACGATCTCCAAGATGGGCATCTCCACGATCCAGTCCTACCGTGGAGCGCAGATATTCGAGGCGGTCGGACTGGAGCCCGAGCTGATCGATCGGCACTTCACCGGCACGGCCTCGCGCATCGGCGGGGTCGGGCTGGACGTGCTCGCGACCGAGGCGCTGGAGCGCCACGCGCGCGCGTATCCGGCTCCCGAGGACGACCTGCTGCCGGTGGGCGGGGTGTACGCCTGGCGGCGCGACGGGGAGCATCACATGTGGAACCCGGAGACGATCGCGCTCGTGCAGCACGCGGTGCGCGCCGCCAACGGCGATGTCGCGGCCGCGCTGGCGGGCGAGGGCGACGCGCTTGCCGAGGTGCGCTCGAGCGACGCGTACGCGAAGTACCGGGAGTACGCCCGCGCGATCAACGAGGACGCGGCGCGCAAGGCGACGTTGCGCGGCCTGCTGGAGATCGGGCCCGGCGACGACACGGGCGCGCGGGAGCCGGGCGGGCGGGCGATTCCAATCGACGAGGTCGAGCCCGCGAGCGAGATCGTCAGGCGCTTCTGCACCGGCGCGATGAGCCTCGGCTCGATCTCGCGCGAGTCACACGAGACGCTGGCGATCGCGATGAACCGGCTCGGCGGGCGCTCCAACACGGGCGAGGGCGGGGAGGACCCCGCGCGCTTTGCGCCCGACCCCAACGGCGACCGGCGGCGCTCGGCGATCAAGCAGGTCGCCTCTGGGCGGTTCGGCGTCACGATCCACTATCTCGTCAACGCCGACGAGCTGCAGATCAAGATGGCCCAGGGCGCCAAGCCCGGCGAGGGCGGCCAGCTGCCGGGGCACAAGGTCGATCGCTACATCGGCTCGATCCGGCACACGACCCCCGGAGTGGGCCTGATCTCACCGCCGCCGCACCACGATATCTACTCGATCGAGGATCTCAAGCAGCTGATCTACGACCTGCGCTGCTCGAACCCGAGCGCGCAGGTGTCGGTCAAGCTCGTATCCGAGGTCGGCGTCGGCACGGTCGCGGCGGGCGTGTCCAAGGCGAACGCCGACCGCGTGCTGATCTCCGGCCACGACGGCGGCACGGGCGCCTCGCCGCTGTCCTCGATCCAGGCTGCGGGCATACCGTGGGAGATCGGGCTGGCTGAGACCCAGCAGACGCTTCTGCTCAATAACCTGCGCTCGCGCATCGTCGTACAGACCGACGGCCAGCTGAAGACCGGCCGCGACGTGGTGATCGCGGCGATGCTCGGGGCTGACGAGATGGGCTTCTCCACCGCGCCGCTGATCGCCACGGGCTGCATCATGATGCGAGCCTGCCACCTGAACACGTGCCCGGTCGGGATCGCCACGCAGGATCCGCGACTGCGCGAGCGCTTCAAGGGCACTCCCGAGCACGTCGTCAACTTCTTCTTCTTCGTCGCCGAGGAGGTGCGCGAGATCCTTGCCTCGCTGGGACTGCGCTCGCTGGACGAGGCGATCGGGCGCGTGGACCTGCTGCGGGCCGAGGGCGCGATCGAGCACTGGAAGGCGCGCGGCGTTGACCTGACGCACATCCTCACCCAAGTCGAGCTGGCGCAGGACGCTCCGCGCCGGCGTATCGAACCGCCGCCCGAGGTGCTGCGAGACGCGCTGGACTGGGAGCTCGTGACACGCTCGACCGGCGCGATCGAGCGGGGCGAGCGCATCAGCTTCAAGCTGCCGATCCGCAACGTCAACCGCTGCGTCGGCGGCATCCTCTCGAGCCACATCGCCCGCGCGCACGGCGCGGCCGGGCTTCCGGAAGGCTCGATCGAGGTCTCCTTCGAAGGCTCGGCCGGGCAGAGCTTCGGCGGCTGGCTGGCGCCGGGGGTGACGTTCACGCTGTTGGGCGACGCCAACGACTACACCGGCAAGGGCCTGTCCGGCGGCGTGCTCGCAGTGCGCCCGCGCGAGGGCATGTCCCCCGAGTTCAAGGCCGAGGAGAACGTGATCGTCGGCAACACGCTGCTCTACGGGGCGACCGCCGGGCGGGCGTTCTTCCGCGGCCTGGCGGGCGAGCGCTTCGCGGTGCGCAACTCCGGGGCGTCAGCGGTCGTGGAGGGCGTCGGCGACCATGGCTGCGAGTACATGACCGGCGGGCGCGTGGTCGTGCTCGGCCCGACCGGGCGCAACTTCGCCGCGGGCATGAGCGGCGGGGTCGCGTACGTGCTCGACGAGGACGGAGCGTTTGCGCGGCGCTGCAACATGGGCATGGTCGGCTTTGAGGCGCCCAGCGCGCAGGACGCGGCCGAGCTGAAGGCCTTGATCTCCGAGCACGGCCGGCGCACCGACTCTCCCGTCGCGGCACGACTGCTCGCCGAGTGGGATGACCTGCTGGCGCGCGGCGCGTTCGTGAAGGTGATGCCTCACGACTACAAGCGCGTGCTGGCCGAACAGACGGCCGAAGCGGAGGCTGCCACCTCGCCCGCGCCGTCGCCGGCGGTGGCGGCCTGATGGGCAAGCTCGAATGTAGGCTCGGCGTCTGATGGGCAAGCTCGGCGGCTTTTTGCAGATCGAGCGTCACGGGATCCCCTACCGGGACCCGGTCGAGCGTGCGCACGACTACCGGGAGTTCATGGTCACCCGTCCGACCGAGGAGCTGCGCGAGCAGGGCGCGCGCTGCATGGACTGCGGCGTGCCGTTCTGTCACAACGGCTGCCCGCTCGGCAACCTGATCCCCGACTGGAACGACCTCGTCTACCGCGACCGCTGGCAGGACGCGATCGTGCAGCTGCACGCGACGAACAACTTCCCCGAGCTGACCGGTCGCCTGTGTCCCGCACCGTGCGAGGCCTCGTGTGTGCTGGAGATCCGCGAGAACGACGCGGTCACGATCAAACAGATCGAGCTGGCGATCATCGACCGCGCCTGGCAGGAGGGCTGGATCGCGCCGCAGCCGCCGCGTCACGAGACCGGACAGGCGGTCGCCGTGGTCGGCTCGGGACCGGCGGGCATGGCCGCCGCCCAGCAGCTGCGCCGGGCGGGCCATCGCGTCGTGCTGTTCGAGCGTGACGAGGCGGCCGGCGGGCTTGCGCGGTTCGGGGTGCCGGACTTCAAGATCGAGAAGACCGTCGTCCAGCGCCGCGTAGAGCAGCTGGTCGCCGAGGGTGTCGAGCTGCGCTGTGGCGTGGACGTCGGCGGCACATCCGGCGTCAGCGTGGAGGAGCTGCGCGGCGGCTTCGACGCGGTCGTGCTGGCCACGGGCTCGCGCGTGCCGCGCGACCTGCCGGTCCCTGGCCGCGAGCTGGACGGGGTGCACTTCGCGATGGACTACCTGTACGGGCGCAACCGCTGGGTCGCGCGTGAATTCGGTCCCCCGCCCACCATCCCCCCGCCAACCCCGACGCCCGAGGCCCCGCAGCCTGCCGTCGCGAATGCGATCAGCGCGCAGGGCAAGGATGTGATCGTGATCGGCGGCGGCGACACGGGCGCGGACTGCGTCGGCAACGCGCTGCGCGAGGGCGCGCGCTCGATCGTCCAGCTGGAGCTTTTGCCCGAGCCCCCGGCGCACCGCCCGGATGACCGCACGCCGTGGCCGCAGTGGCCGCTGAAGTACCGCATGAGCTATGCCATGGAGGAGGCGCTGCGCGAGGGCGTGGGCGAGCAGGACTACTCGATCACGACGACCCGGCTCTCCGCCGGCGCGGACGGCGGGGTCGCGGCGCTGCACATCGCCCAGGCCGAGCCGGCGCCTCCGTTCGGTCCGGTTGCGGGCACCGAGCGCGAGCTCCCGGCCCAGCTCGTGCTGCTCGCGATGGGCTTCCTGCACCCCGAGCAGGGATTGCTGGATCGGCTCGGCGTGGAGAAGGACCCACGCGGGAACGTCCGCGCCGTCAAGCCCTACACGACCTCTGTCGACGGCGTCTTCGCCGCCGGCGACGCCCGCCGCGGGCAGTCGCTGATCGTGTGGGCGATCAACGAGGGGCGTCAGTGTGCGCGGATGGTCGACCGCTACCTGGCGGGCAGACGCAACGGCGCGGAAGCGGCGGGTGAGGCGTCCCACCATGACGAGGCGATCGCCGGACACGCCGACGCAGACGAAGGCCCCGAGGGCCCGCCCGAGCATGTCGGGCCCGGCGTCCCGGCCGGATAGAGTCGGTCTACGCGCAGCCACGACGTGCCTCCGGCACCGCAGGCTTTTTTCTTCTACGCTTGATCGCATGCCCTGCGCGAACGGATCTCTTCCCCATGCGTGCGTAATCGGCGCCGGCTCTTCGGGGATCGCCGTGGTCAAGGCTCTGCACGCCCGCGGCATCCCGTTCGACTGCTTTGAGAAGTCAGACCAGATCGGCGGCAACTGGGTGTTCGGCAATCGCAACGGCATGTCGGCCGCCTATCGCGACCTGTTCATCAACGTCTCCCGCGAGCGCATGGCCTACTCGGACTTTCCGATGCCCACCTCCTATCCCGACTTTCCCCACCACACGCACATCCGCGAGTACTTCAACGACTACATCGACCACTTCGGCCTGCGCGACAAGATCACCTTTCAGACCGGAGTCGCCCACGCCGCGCGTCGCGAGGACGGAGCCTGGCAGATCACGCTCGACACCGGCGAGGCCCGCACCTATGACGCGCTGCTGGTCGCCAACGGCCACCACTGGGACCAGCGCTGGCCCGAACCCGCCTTCCCCGGCGCCGACACGTTCGCCGGCGAGCAGCTGCACGCCCACACCTACACCGACAACTCGCTCTTCGCCGGCAAGCGCGTAGTGATCCTCGGCATGGGCAACTCCGCGATGGACATCGCCGTCGAGTCCTCCTACGTCGCCGCCGACACCTACCTCGCCGCGCGCCACGGCGCATGGATCATCCCCAAGTACGTGTTCGGCAAACCCGTCGACCAGCTGCCCAACAACCCACGCATCCCGTTCAAAGTTCGCCAGCGCATGATCCACCAAGTGATCAAGAGCTACACCGGCGATCCGGAGCTCTATGGCCTGCCGAAACCCGACCACAAGTTCGGCGAGGCCCATCCGACCGTCTCCGGGCGCATTCTCGACCGCATCGCCCACGGCACGATCACGCCCAAGCCCAACATCGCCGCGCTGGAGGGCGCGCAGGTGCGCTTCGTCGACGGCTCGGTCGTCGATGCCGACGTCGTCGTCTACTGCACCGGCTACAAGATCACCTTTCCGTTCTTCGACGAGTCGTTCATATCTGCGCCCGACAATCACATCGAGCTGTTCCGGCGCGTATTCCATCCGGACATCCCCGGCCTCTACTTCATCGGCCTGCTCCAGCCCCTGGGGGCGATCATGCCGCTGGCCGAGGCCCAGGGCGAGTGGGTCGGCGATCACCTGCTCGGGGACTACGTGCTCCCGTCCCCGTCGGAGGTGCGCGCGGACATCGCCGCCGACCAGGCCGCGATGCACGCCCGTTACGTCGCGTCCAAGCGGCACACGATCCAGGTCGACTTCGACGATTACCTGCACGGCATCGCCAAAGAGCGTCGCGCCGGCGCCGAGCGAGCTCGTGCCCACCTTCTGTCGGCATAACCGCTTCATCGAGCGCTGCCCGATCTGCAGCCGCACGCTTCCAGGCCAGGCGCCGGCGACGGGGGTGGGGCGGCGTCAGTCCTCGCGCGGCGGGTCCGGCGCATCCGGCGGCGCTGATGGTACGCATGGCTCCTCCGTTGCCGGCCGCTCCTCGGGTGCTCGCCACCGGCGCCTGCGCTCCGGGGGCAAAGAGGTACGCGTCCGTCGCGAGGTACGCGCCGAGGATGACGGCTACAGCAGCGCGCTCGCACCCGGCCTGCACGCCTCCGGCGACGCCGCCCGCCTGGCCGAGGAGATCGCCTTCGCCAGCGGCCGCCTGCTGCGGCTGCACGCGGCCCCACCCGACCTGTTCAACGAGATCCGCACGCTTGCCGGCGAAGGTGAGCCGGAGCGCGCGACGTGGATGCTCTTCCTGACCGTCTATCTGTCTCCGCTGCAGGGCGACGATCCTTTCTCGGGTATTCGCCTCGCGCTGGAGCGGGGGGTGAGGTTCCCTCGCTCGACGGGATCCCGCTCGGGCCACGCACCTCGCACGACCCGGCACGTGGCGAGGAGACATTGCGTGCCTACCGCCACTGGGCTGAGCATGCGGGCGGACAAGCGCCGGCGCTCGTCGGGGAGGAGTCCTGGACGCCACAGCGCCGATTCGAGCGCGCGTTCGAGCGGCTCGCGCTCCCCGGCCTCGGACGCATGGGACGCTATGAGCTGCTGGTCGTGCTCGGGCGCCTCGGGCTGTACGAGCTGCAGGCCGACTCGCTGCACCTGACGGTCGGGCGCGGCACGGGACCCGACGACCTGACGACGGTCGCCGCCAAGCGCGTGCTCGCCGTGGGCGATCCGATCTACCTGGAGCGCCGCGTGGTCGCGTTTGCCGAGGAGCTCGCCGTGCCGATCGACGTGCTCGACCTCGCCTTTGCCAACTGGGGCGCCGGCGAGCGCGCCACCCTCGGATTCAGGCCCGACACGCTCGACCACCATGCGCTCGAGCGCGTACGCGACGCGCTCGAGCTCTGACCCCGCGCCCGGCGCCCGGCGCGCTGGCTGGTGTGCTCAGCCTGGCGCCGGCCAGCGTGGCCAGCCCGGTGACCGGGCTCGGCGGCCCGATGGCCGCGCTGTCGGCGGCGGTGCTCGGCGCAAAAAGTGCCGTCCACCCCGGCGCCTACAGTCTGCGATGTCGATGCCCCTTTGCTTTATCGAGCCTCATGACGCCATCCGCGTGATCGCCGAGTCCGTCGGCCGTGAGGCGCGTCGCCAGCTCGTCGGTGAGGTCGTGCGCGCGTGGGTGGACGACATCCCCGACCAGGAGCTGTCCGTCCACTATGCCAAGGCGATCGCCGGTCTCGACGAGGACGACCTGCATCTGCTCGCCGCCTGGCACGCCTCCCTGGAGGTCGGCCAGCCGATTCCCAACACCGACTTCCTCGTCGGCGTGTTCCCAAGCCTCGGCGATAACCGGCGCGAGGCGCTGAAGATCGCCGCGGGCTTTCGCGGCGAGGAAGCCTTCCAGGCGGGCGTCTCCGAGGAGCAGGCGCTCGACACGGTGCTCCCGTGCCTTTCGCGCGAGCGGGCGATCGAGCTTGCGCACGAGTGCATCCATCTGTATGCCTGGGACCGCCTGGGCTGTGATAACTAGACGGCCGTATGCCGGCGCGACGCGGCGTCCTCGGTCAACTCGCGTACGTGTAAGTACGCCACGTTCCCTGCGTCCTGGCCTCGCTTGGCCTACGGCGGTCTAGGGTATTGTGGACGTATCCTGCACGGACTGAACTTACAGCTAGACTCGCGACATGTCTGAGCTTGCTGCCGGTCCGACCGTCGACGATGTGATGGACGCCCTGTCCAATGTGATCGACCCCGAGCTGGGCCTCGACTTCGTCGAGCTGGGTCTGATCTACGACGTGGCAGTCGACGACGGCAATGTGAACGTAACGTTCACGCTGACCACGCCCGGCTGCCCGATCGGTCCGCAGGTGACCGAGCAGATCGAGGAGTTCGTCGGCGAACTGGACGGGGTCGCCGCGGTCAATTCCGAGATGGTGTTCACGCCGCCGTGGTCTCCCGAGCTGATGAGCGAGGACGCCAAGTTCGCGCTCGGCTACTAGGCTAGGACGCCGTATGCCGGCGCGCTACTGCGTCCTCGGTCGCTCGCGTACGTAGTACGCCACGCTCCCTGCGTCCTTGTATCGCTTGGCCTACGACGCCCTAGGAGGGAGCGGTGAAGATTCAGGCCGGCGCAGCGACCGAGTCGCGCGCGAGCGAGACGAGCGTGGCCAGTTCCCGGGCGATGGTCTCGCCGATCAGATCGATGTCCGGCAGCGCGTCGAAGTCGCCGAGCAGGCCGAAGTTCATCTGGCCGTTGTAGGACATGATCGCGATCGCCAGCGCGTGGTTTTCGGGCAGGAACGCGACTGGGTAGGCCGCCAGCATCTCGCGCCCGAGCACATACAGCGGGAACTGCGGGCCGGGGACGTTCGTCACGAGCAGGTTGAACAGGCGCGTGGAGAAGTTCAGCCGCGAGGCCTGCGCCAGGATCGTGGGCGGCGCGAAGTTCTGTGCGCCCGCGATCACCTCTGCGCCGAGGGCCTGCTTGGACTCCTTCAGGCCGTCCATCGCGCGTGAGACGAACCGCAGCCGCTGCACCGGATCGGCGATATACACCGGCAGCGGCCCGCGCATCACGACGATGCGGTTGCCCATCTGGTCGTGCTCGTCCTCGGCCCGCACCGACACCGGCACGAGCGCGCGCAGCTCCACGCCCTCGGTGCGCCGCCCGCGGGCGAGCAGGAACGCGCGCAGCGCGCCCGCGACGACCGCGAGCACGACGTCATTGACGGTGCCGCCGAACGCGTTCTTGACGAGCTTGAAGTCCTCCAGCCGGCTGGCGATGCCGACGAAGCGCCGGTGCGGGCCGATGTCGACGTTCAGCGGCGTTTCCGGCGCCGGGTTCAGCCCCGCCCAGACGATCTCGCCGATGCCCTCCGCCGCCTCGCGCGTGCGCGCCAGCGCGCGATCGGGGTGTGCGAACGCGTCCAGGGCGCCCTCCGCCAACTCGATCCCGGCGCGCACGGCGCCCTTCAGGCCGGCGGCGAGCAGCTCGGGTGTTCCGGGTTCGCGGTGCGGGCGCCACGCGCGACCGGAGTGCTTGATCGGCGGCGGGTCGGGGCTGAGATCGAACAGCACCGTCGCCAGGTCGATCCCGGCGATGCCGTCGATCAGCGAATGGTGGGTCTTTGAGATCAGCGCGAACCGGTCGTCTTTGAGCCCCTCGATCAGCCACATCTCCCACAGCGGCTTGGAGCGGTCCAGCTGCTGAGAGAAGATGCGCGCGGTCAGGCTGCTCAGCTGCTCCCACTCGCCCGGCGTGGGCAGTGCCGTGTGGCGCACGTGATAATCGAGGTTGAAGCTCGGGTCGTCGATCCACACCGGCCGCCCGCTGTCCAGGGCGGTGAACGCGAGCTTGTGGCGATAGCGCGGCACGAGATGCAACCGCCTGCGGATCTGTTCGAGGAACTCCTCCATCGGCGGCGGCGGGCCCTCGACGATCGTCAGCCCGCCCACGTGCATGTGCGAGCTCGGTCCCTCCTGGTGCAGGAACGAGGCGTCGACCGGTGTGAGCCTGTCGAGGTGCTTTTGCGCCATGGCGCAAGCCTACTGGGCGGTCGCTGGTCGAGTGAGGCAAGACGGCGGGTGAGCACGGCGTGCCGTTCGCCGTGGCCGCGAGGGCCATCGGCCGTCCGGCCTCCTTACAATGGATGCATGGCCAACACGGTCGAGAAGCTGCTGCTCGCCGCGCCGCGCGGGTATTGCGCGGGCGTGGACCGTGCCGTGCAGACGGTCGAACGCGCGCTGGACGCCCATGGCGCGCCCGTGTACGTGCGCAAGGAGATCGTCCACAACAAGCACGTCGTACAGCGGCTGCGCGAGCGTGGGGCGGTGTTCGTCGACGAGCAGACCGAGGTTCCCGAGGGCGCCCTGTGCGTGTTCTCCGCGCACGGCGTCGCCCCCAGCGTGCGCGCGGGCGCGCAGGAGCGAGGGCTGCGCACGATCGACGCGACCTGCCCGCTGGTGACGAAGGTCCATCGCGAGGCCGCGCGGTTCGCCGAGGACGGCTACACGATCGTGCTCGTCGGCCATGACGGGCACGAGGAGGTCGAAGGCACGATGGGCGAGGCGCCCGAGCGAATCATGCTCGTGCAGAACGAGAGCGACGTGGACGCGCTGCGGGTCGACGACCCCGAGCGGGTCGCATACGTCACCCAGACGACGCTGTCGGTGGACGAAACCGACTCGATCGTCGCGCGCCTGCGTGAGCGCTTCCCGAGCATCGTCGGTCCCCGCACGGATGACATCTGCTACGCGACGACCAACCGCCAGGCGGCCGTCAAGCAGCTCGCGGACGACTGCGACGTGATGCTGGTGATCGGCTCGCGCAACTCGTCCAACTCCGTGCGCCTGGTCGAGGTCGCGCGCGACTGTGGCACCGACGCACATCTGATCGACAGCGCCGAGGAGGTGCGCGAGGAGTGGCTTGACGGCAGGCGCGTCGTCGGCGTCTCCTCCGGCGCCAGCGCGCCCGAGAACCTGGTGGCCGATCTCGTCGACTTCTTCCGCGCCCGCGGCGTTCGGGACGTATCCGAGGTGGACGTGATTCGCGAGGATGTCCGCTTCATGCTGCCCAAGCCGGTTCGGGAGATCGCCGGCGCGAGCAGGGCCTCCTGAGTGTCGCCGCGCCAGGGGCTCGCACCGCCGCCGTCGATCGCTGCGATGACGACCGTCCGCCTTCCCTGCACCTCTCGCCGACGGCGAATCGAGCTCGACCTCCGATGCGAACCCTGATCTGATGCGAACCCTGATCGTCTCCGACCTGCACCTCGGCGGCCTGTCCGGCGTCGATCTGCTGCGCCGCCCCGAGCTGCGCGCGCCACTGCTCGCGGAGCTGGATAGCGTCGACCGTCTGGTCCTGCTCGGCGACGTACTGGAGCTGCGCCACGGCCCGCCGCACGAGGCGCTTGCCGCGGCGCGCTCGTTCTTCGAAGAGGTGGGCCGCGCGCTCGGCGATCGCGAGCTGATCGTGACCGCGGGCAATCATGACCACCTGCTGGTCGACACGTGGCTGGACGCGCGCGCGCTGCACGAGCCCGAGCCGATGCGCTGCGAGCAGCGCATCGATCCCGCCGACGCCTCGCCGATGATGGCCCAGATCGCGCAGTGGGCGAGCCCGGCTCGCGTCACCGTCGCCTACCCCGGCCTGTGGGTGCGCCCGGACGTGTACGCGATGCACGGTCACTTCCTCGACGCCCATCTGACCGTCCCCACCCTGGAGCGCCTTGGTGTCGGCACGATGGGCCGCCTGCTGGAACGCCCCTCGGGCAAGCTGGACACGGTCGAGGGCTACGAGGCGGTGACGGCGCCGATCTACGCGTGGCGCGATGCGATGGCTCGCTATGCGCGCACGGGCCCCGCCCTCAACGGCGTCGGCACAGTGCGCGCGTGGCGCGCGCTGGGGGGCGGCAGGGGAGTCGTCGGCGGGCGCAACAACGGGCATGGCGGCCGCCGGGTCCTGAGCGCGGCGGGCGCGGCGGTGCGCGGACGTGCGCTCAAGGGCGCGTTTCCATTGATGGTCAGAGGGCTCAACCGCGCCGGGCTCGGACCGGTGAGCGCGGACATCTCACGCGGCGAGCTGCGCCGTGGAGGGCTGCGCGCGATGGGGGAGGTCGCAGCGCGGCTGGACCTCGGGGACGCGTATGTCATCTTTGGCCATACCCACCGTGCGGGCCCGTTCGCAGACGATCCCGAGTCGGAGTGGCGCGGACGCGGGGGCGCGCGCCTGATCAACTCCGGCTCGTGGACCTACGACGCGATCTTCCTCACGTCCACGCCCGGTGAGAGCCCCTACTGGCCCGGGACGTGCGTGCTCGTGCAGGACACCAGCCCGCCTGTGCTCAAGCGGCTGTTGCTGGACCGCTCGCACGCGGAGCTCGCGCCGCTGCCGGTGTGAGCGTGCTGCCGGTGTGAGCGTGCTGGCGTACATACTGCCGGCGTACCGGCGTATATACCGGCGTAACGTGCTGCCGTAAACATCTCGGCGGTGGCGTCTTAACTCGCAACGAGCTCGAGCGGTTTACACAAGTCGCTCGCGCTCGATCATTCGTCCAGTTTGCTTGACGGGTCTGTGCACGGTTGTGTAGTTATTCACCTCGTAGCACAGGGGGGCCCTTAAAAGGTGACCTTTGGTGAGGCAGCGTCGTGAATTGTGCGGTCTGGCTGTGGCCGACCGATCCAACGCATCGAAAGGGACTTCGAGATGCCAACCAGAAGCGCAAAGTTCACTCTGGAGATTCCGCTGGACGTTTCACAGATCGGGGTCGAGGCCGAGCCGCAAGAGCTGCGAGTCCTCGCTCGCGCCCGAGATGGCTCACTGCGCTCTGAGACGGTACGGGCCAAGCCCGGTCGAAGCGCCGCGGTCGTGCTCTCCTTTGCAGAGTCTCCCGGCCCGCTGCAACTGCTGGTGGGCCCGGCCAGCGCGTCGGAGTCCGATCTCGTCAACCTGCAGACGATCAGCGTCGACGTGCCCAGCCGCCGGTGGGACGGCCCGAAGCTCTCGATCGAGCCGATCCTCGTTCCGCCGTATTACTGGTGGTGGTGGCTGGAGTGGTGTCGCCGCTTCGTGGTCCGCGGCAAGGTCGTCTGCGCCGACGGCAGCCCGGTGCCCGGCGCCACCGTCTGCGCGTATGACGTCGACTGGTGGTTCTGGTGGACGAGCACCCGGCAGCTCGGCTGCGCCACGACGGCCGCGGACGGCACGTTCGAGATCGACTTCACGTCGTGCTGCGGGTGGTGGCCGTGGTGGTGGTGGCGCGAGCGGATCTGGGAGATCGACCCCGACCTGATCGCCCGGGTGAGCGCGACCCTCGAGCAGGATCCTCGCATCAAGCTCGGCCGGGCGAGCGCGCAGCCGAGCCTGAGCGTGTTCAGCGAGCTGCTCGGCCCGGCCGCTGCGATTCGCGGCTCGCTCGACCCGACCGACGTCGGACGGCTCGAGCAGCTCCGTGACACCCTCGCCGCCAAGCTTCCCAGCTCGGCGGAGCTCAGCGCGCTGCGGATCTGGCCGTGGGCGCCGTGGTGGCCGTGGTGGGACTGCGATGTGGATCTGATCTTCAAGGTCACCCAGGACTGCACCGCGCCCGGCACCGTGGTGTTGGGAGAGGGGATCGACCAGGTTCGGTTCGACATCTCGCAAACCACCCAGGTCACCCTTGTCGCCAACGACCAGGCCTGTTGCCGGCGGTCGTGCCCGACTCAGCCATGCGTCGAGGGCGAGTGCCTCGACGTGGCGGAGGTCTGCTCGGTTCCGATCAACGACGTCGGCGGGAACCCTCCCGGCACGCCGACCTCCCCTGTCGGGTACCTGTACCCGGGTGCGGTCGCGCCGGGCGTCGCCTCGGCCAACGGCGATCGGGCCTTCGGTGGCACCGTGGAGGTCTCCAACGCCAACATCATGACCGGCGTCGACTACTACGAGGTTCAGTACTTCGACGGCTCTGACTGGGTCGACCTGCCACCGGGCGCCGCCGAGGAATTCTTCCGGACGTGGCTGGAGCCGGTGCCTCCGCCCACTGTCTGGCCGTCGGGCGCCGTGCCGTTCCAGTTCATCAACCGAGTCGTCGCGGGGAGCTCCCCGACGGCGACCGTCACCGTCGTCGAGAGCCGGGAGCACTACGAAGCCTCGCCCGGGCTTCCCGGCGCGGCGTTCTGGACCTCGAACGAGTTCCTCGTCATCCCGATCGACTCGTCGAAGTTCGCCGACGGCACCTATGAGTTCCGGGTGGTCGGCTGGCGCGACGCGGGCGGCGGCGAGGTCGCCGGCCCGCCGGTCATCTCGGGTGGCACCTATACGCCGCTGGGCGGCGAGGTCCTGCCGGTGTGCGGCGATCCGGAGCAGACCAACGGCTGGGTGCTCGCCTTCAACAACCGGCTCGATCCCGACCCGGCCGCGATCCTGCCGTGCGGAAGCGGCTCGACCCACGTGTGCGTCACCGAGCCGAACACGAACATCATCTCGGTCAAGGTCGACGGCGAGCCGGTATCGGTCTGCGGCACGGTCGACGCCGCCAGCGGCACATTGGAAGTCGAATTCCTCGCCCAGGATCTGAGCGGCAATCTCGGCTTCTACTCGCTGATCGCCGTGTACGGCAGCAGCCTCGCCGTCGATCTGCTTGCGCTGCCCAGCAGCTCGTTGACCCTGATGTCCGGGGATGCCGTGGGCCCGTATTACGGCCAGGCGCTCGCCGAGGGCGCGACGGCCCCGGTCTGGCATGGTGGGACGATGCGCTTGACGGTAAGCGCGTCCGAGGCCTTCCCGGAGCCGTGCTGCTATGACCTCGAGCTCCAGGCGTGGTCGCGGACGGTCGTCGACTGTGACGGCGACTTCGCCTACTGGAACCGCAGCGACTTCACGATCGGCGTGGGTGTCTGCCCGCCCCGGCTGGAGCTCCCTGCCGGCGAGATCCAGGAGCTCGGGGCACCGTCCTGAGCGTGGCCGCCTCCCGCACCGATATCGACGCCGGCGAGCGAGCGTTCCGGTTGGCGCTCGCCGGCTTGGCGGTGTGGCGGCTGACGCACCTGCTCGCGCTGGAGGACGGGCCGGCCGATGTGATCGTCAAGCTCCGGGTCTGGGCGGGCAGCGGGCCGGTCGGGGAGCTGATGGACTGCTTTGACTGTCTGAGCATCTGGGTCGCGGGCGGCTTCGCGCCGTTCGTGGCGCGACGGCCACGCGAGTATGCCCTGAGCTGGCTTGCGCTCTCCGGCGTGGCGTGCGCGCTGCAACGGTTTGCCGGGGCCGGCGAGGAGCAGGAGCTGGACCTCATGGTCGACAGGGCAGGCGCACCGGGATGAGCTGTTGCGGTCACAAGCGTGCGGCGGCGAGCGCCGCTTTGCGCCGAGGCAATGGGACGGCGTCGCGCGGAACGGCGTCGCGCGGGGCGACGTCAAGGGCAGCGCCGGTCGCCGCCGCGCGACCGGCCGACATGCTCGTGCGCTATCTCGGTGTGCGACCGATCAGGGTTCGCGGCGCGGCGAGCGGACGGACTTACCACAGCTCCTCGGCTGACCCATTGCTCACGATCGACGCGCGCGATGCCGCCGCGCTGATCCGCACCGGTCTTTTCCGGGCGGCGGCAGGCGCAGCTTGAGGTCTCGGATCAGGCCTCGTTCGGGCAACGGCAAGCGCAACTTGACCGCCACGGCCGCTGCGGGTCAGGCCACGCGGGCGCTCCGGGTCAGGCCAGGCCGGGCGTGAAGCACGTCGCGTAACACCGCACGCCCGGGCCGATCTCCAGCTCCAGCGAGCCGGCGGTGTGACGGTCGTGCTCGATCAGCGGGTAGGCGCCCGGATGAAGGACGTCGTGCTCGCGCCCATTGACCCGCACCGCCCCCGATCCGTCGAGCACCGCCCATACGCCGCCGGCCTCATACGGTCCACGAGTAGGCGCCGGGCTGGTCCTCGGTCTGGGGCGCCAGCAGCGCGTCGGGGGCGTCCTCGGGGCGTAGCGGTTCCAGCGGTTCGCGCTCCACGCCCAGAAGCTCCTGGATCGCGAGCTCGGTCTCGACATACGCCCCCTCGCCGTAGTGGTAGTCGAACAGTCGCGCTCGGCCGTCGAACAGGTAGCGGGCCGGCCAGCCGGCGTTCTCGTACTCCTGCCACACCTCCAGCTCGCAGTCGATCAGCACCGGGTACTCGATACCCAAGCGCGCCGACGGCGTCCCTGACCGCCTGCTCCTCACGCGAGGGATCGAACCCGGGGCAGTGCACGCCGATCGTGCGCAGGCCGTGCTCGACGTAGCGCTCATGCCAGGCTGCACGTACGGCAGCGTGCGCAGCGAGTTCGGCCGGCAGAAGTCCCAGAACTCGACCAGCATCGGCCGCCCGCGCTGGATGATGCTCGCCTGCGCACTGCCCCGGGGACGTTCACCCACGGCAGCTTCGTCGGGAACAGCGGTGCGGCGATCGTGTCTACAGGTGCGCGCAATGAGACTCAGTACGCCCCTGAGGGGTGCTAGTCGCAAGGCTGACAAGGACGCAGGGAGCGTGGCGTGCTGTGCACGCGTGCTGGCCGATCGGGGATCGCATTCGATTCACGATCGGTAAGGACGCAGTCAGACGCAGCGACCGATCGGAGATCGGCCAGCGCCCCTCAGCCTATGGAGCCGACCATCTCCAGCTGGATGAGGCGGTTGAGCTCGACCGCGTACTCCATCGGCAGCTCCTTGGTCACCGGCTCGATGAAGCCGTTGACGATCATCGCCGCGGCCTCGTCCTCGGTGAACCCGCGCGAGCCCATGTAGAACAGCTGGTCGTCGGAGATGCGCCCGACGGTCGCCTCGTGGGCGACGGTCACGTGGGGGTTCTGGATCTGGATGTCCGGCCAGGTGTCGGATTTCGATTCGCCGTCCATCATCAGCCCGTCGCACTGCACGCGCGATTTGGAGCCGGCCGAGTTGTGGCCCATCTTGACGAGGCCCCGGTAGCCCATGATGCCGCCGTCCTTGGAGATCGACTTGGCAAGGATGTTCGAGGTCGTGTTGGGCGCCAGGTGGACGACCTTGGCGCCGGTGTCCTTGTGCACGCCTTTGCCCGCGACGCCCACGTTGAGGTGGTCGGCGCGCGCGCCCTCGCCCATCAGGTAGGAGCCGGGGTAGAGCATCACGTACTTGGCGCCCATCGATCCGCCGACCCACTCGACGGTGCCGTTGGCGTCGACCATGGCGCGCTTGGTGTTGAGGTTGTACACGTCCTTGGACCAGTTCTGCACGGTCGTGTAGCGCGCCTTGGCGCCCTCGTGCACGAAGATCTCGACGACCGCCGAGTGCATCGAGTTGACGCTGTAGGTCTGCGCGGTGCAGCCCTCGATGTAGTTCACCTCGGCGCCCTCGTCGGCGACGATCAGGGTGTGCTCGAAGGTGCCCTCGCCAGCGCCCTCCATGCGGAAGTAGGACTGCAGCGGCAGGTCGCACTTGACGCCCTTGGGGATGTAACAGAACGCCCCGCCCGACCAGACCGCGCCGTGCAGCGCCGAGAACTTGTTGTCCTGCGGCCGGCACGCACTTGGTCATGAAGTATTTCTGCACGAGCTCCGGGTACTCGGTGATCGCCGTGTCCATCGAGCAGAACAGGATGCCCTGCTTGGCGTACTCCTCCTTCAGGCCCTCATACACCGGCTCCTGGCGCCACACCCCGACGACGCCGGCGAGATGCTCGCGCTCGGCCTGGGGGATGCCGAGGTCCTCGTAGGTCTGCTTCATGTCGGCGGGAACGTCGTCCCAGCTGTTGAACCGCCCGGCGGTGGGAGGGGAGTACAGGACGAGATCGTCGAGGTTCAGGCCGCCGAGGTCCGGACCCCACGTCGGGATCGGCTTGCGTTCGAAGATTTCCAGCGACTTGAGCCGTTTGTCGGCCATCCAGTCGGGCTCGCCCTTGATCTTCGACAGCTCGGTGACGACCTCGCGCGAGATGCCCTGGCGTGCGCGCAGCTGGCCCTGGTCGTCCTCGACGATCGGGCTGGGCTTGGCGATCTTCGTGCGGTCAATCGTGGCCATGCGGCTCCTTACTGGGTCTCTGGCGAATCCTGTGCGCTGAAGCTAGGAATTGTATCGCGGCGCTCGGGCGAGTCCGATGACGCGGTGCTCGGGCGAGTTCGGGCTGCGGACAGCGCGATGCGTAACGCCGGGCACCCTCAGACCGGCCAGGCGTGATCGCCGGTGACCGCGCCGCGGACGACCTTCAGGTTCAACAGCGCGCACTTGCGCCGCGTCGCCGACACGGGGATGCCCAGCAGCTCGATCATCCAGTCGGCGTCGAGCTCGCCGACCTGGTCCAGCTCCATGCCGATCAGCTCCTCGGAGGCGATCGACGCCGACGCCTGGGAGATGGCGCAGCCGTGGCCGTGGAAGCGCAGGTCCTCGATGCGCCCGTCGGCGACGCGGATGTGCACACCCAGCTCGTCGCCGCACAGGGGGTTGTGCTCGAGCGCCTCCAGGTCGTGCGGGTCGAGCTCGCCGAAGTTGTGCGGGCGCTTGTAGTGCTCGAGGATGTAGTCGCGGTACAGGTCGTCCATCAGCGCGACGCCCGTGACCCTTGCTCGTCTGTTGGAAGGCCACGCCGCATGCGGCGTGGCCCGCGGGGCCACATGTGGCCCCGCGCGGGGCGCACATGTGCGCCCCGTTCGACACCGCACATGTGCGGTGTCGCCGGTCGGTGCATGCACCGACCTAAACAGAAGCGACTCACAGCCCGAACACCTCGCGTCCGGCCAGCAGCGCGTCCACGAGCGCGTCGATGTCCGACGGCTCGTTGTAGACGCCGACGCTCGCGCGCGCGGTCGCGCCCACGCCGAGGCAGCGCATCAGCGGCTGCGCGCAGTGGTGGCCGGCGCGGATGCACACGCCCGCCGCGATCGGCCAGCTCGGCGACGTCGTGGGGGTGGATGCCCTCGATCGTGAACGACGCCAGGCCGCCCCGGCGCTCGGCCTCGGGGGGGCCGACGACGCGCAGGCCGGGAACCTCGGCGAGGCGGTCGAGCATGTAGGCGGTCAGCGCCTGCTCGTGCGCGCGCACGAGCTCCATGCCCAGCGCAGACAGGTAATCGACGGCCGCGCCCAGCCCGACGGCCTCAGCGATCGGGGGCGTGCCGGCCTCGAACTTGTACGGGCAGCTCGTTCCAGGTGGCCGACTGGAAGTCGACCGAGGAGATCATGTCGCCGCCGGTCATGAACGGCTGCATCTGCTCCAGGATCTCCGCGCGGCCGTGCAGCACGCCGATGCCGGTGGGGCCGAGCGCCTTGTGGCCCGTCCAGGCGTAGAAGTCCGCGCCGATCGCATCCACGTCCACGGGCATGTGCGGGACGGCCTGGGCGCCGTCGATCAGCGAGACCGCGCCCGCGGCGCGGATGCGCGCGGTCATCTCCGCGACCGGGAACGATCGTGCCGAGCACGTTGGAGACGTGCGAGAACGCCACCAGCCGCACGTCGCCTCGCGCGAGCTCTGAGTCGAGCTGCTCCAGCGACAGCTCGCCGCGCTCGTCGACCTCCAGGTAGCGCAGCTCGGCGCCGCGCTCGCGGCAGAGCATCTGCCAGGGGACGATGTTGGCGTGGTGCTCGAGCTGGGTGATCAGGACCGCGTCGCCGGGGCCGATGTTGTGTCCGGCGGCGTGACGTGTGCGTGCGTGCGTGCGCACGCGCGCGGCCAGCCCTCGGAATGCTCATTCTCCTCGTCCGCGCTCCCGCCGACGCTCCCCGCCCCCAGGCGTACGCGACGAGGTTGATCGCCTCGGTGACGTTCTTGGTGAACACCGTCGTCCGCGGCGACGCCGCCGACGAACGCGGCGACCCGCCTGCGCGCGCCGTCGTAGGCCGCGTCGGCCTCCTGCGCCAGCGCGTAGACGCCGCGGTGGACGTTGGCGTTGTGCGACGCGCAGGTGCTCGGCCAGCGCGTCGATCACCACCGCGGGCTTCTGCGAGGTCGCGCCCGAGTCGAGATAGATCAGCGGCCGGCCGTCGAAGCGGCGGCCAAAGATCGGGAAGTCGGCCTTGACGTCGAGCGAGGTGCGGAGCTAGCGACTGGTGGCATACGTCTCGATGTCCTCGCGCGCGGAGGCCAGCTTGGCGGCGAGCTTCGCGCGGATCAGCTCTTCCAGGGGCTCGTCGTCCAGCTGCGCGAGCACGCGGCTCGAAGAAGCCCTCCACGAGCAGCCGCACCGCCGCGGGGCGGTCCAGGCCGCGCGACTGCATGTAGAAGATCGCCGACTCGTCGAGCTCGCCGACGGTGCCGCCGTGCGAGGCGGAGACGTCATCGGCGGAGACCAGCACCGAGGGGATCGCGTCCAGGCGCGCCTTCGGAGAGAGCATCATCGTGTGGATCTGCAGGTAGGTGTGCGTCTGCTGGGCGCCCGGGTCGATCTGGATCAGCCCCTCGAACGACGCGCGGCTCTCGCCGGTGGCGGCGCCGCGCCAGTGCACGTCCCCGCCGGAGGGGCCGGTCTCGTGCAGGTCCACCGCGAAGGCGTCCAGGTGCTCGTCGGCCTCGGTGAAGAACAGGCCGCGGAACGCCATGTCGCCGCCGGGCTCGGACACGGCCAGCTCCAGGTGCTGGCGCACGAGATGTCCGCCCAGCAGCGAGGGCAGCCAGTGGCAGTAGGCGTCGCGCCCGACGCCGACGAAGCGGGTGGAGACGTCATAGACCTCGCCGCGACCCCAGTCCTGGAACTGCGCGAGGCGACAGCGCGCGCCGTCGCTCAGATACAGCTCGAACGCGCCCGCGTGCAGCGCCTGACCCGCGAAGTCCTCGGCCAGGTCGTACTCGTGCACGCGAAACTCGCTCGTGCGGTCGCCGACGACGAGCGTGCGCCCGTACTGCGCCACGCCGGCACGGTCGATCGCGTAGACGATCTCGAACGGGTCCTCGACGACGACGCCCGGCGGCACGTACAGGAACGCCCCGCCCGTCCAGAACGCAGCGTTGGCCGCCTCCAGCTTGTGGCGGTCGATCGTCAGGCGGCGGGAGTAGTGCTTGGAGACGAGCTCGCCGTGGTCGCGGAAGGCGTCCTGCAGCGAGCACAGGATCACGCCGCGCTCGGCCAGCGCCGTATCGAGCTCGACGTGCACGACTGCCCCGGCGTTCTGCACGATCCGCCCGGCACGGGCCCGGTCGGGGAGCGTGCGCGTCACGACATCCGGCACTCCGTCGGGGTCGATCCCCGTCGGGCGCTGTCTCCAGCGCGTCCAGGTCGAGCGTCTGCAGGCTCGTCGTCCAGAACCCCGAGCGCCTCCAGACGGGCAGCTCGGAGGTGAAGAAGTGCGCGAGCGCGGCCTCGCGCAGCTGCTCGAGCGTGCGCCCGGGGCCGTGCCCCGCGCCGGCGCCGTGCAGCGCGTGGTAGAGCGTCGCCTCGCGGTGGCGACCGGGCTTGACCGCCACGGGCTCCGCCGCCGACTCAGGCACCTGCGCCGACCTCCTGGCGGATCTGGTCATAGCCCTCGCGCTCCAGGCGTTCGACCAGCTCGACGCCGCCCTGAAGCACGATGCGGCCGTCCATCAGGATGTGCACGAACTGGGGCTTGACGTAGTGCAGGATGCGCTGGTAGTGGGTGATGATCAGCGCGCCCAGGCCCTGCTCGTCGTGCAGGCGCTGAACGCCCTCGGCGACCGTGCGCAGCGCGTCGATGTCCAGGCCCGAGTCGGTCTCATCGAGGATCGCCACGTCCGGGGCGAGCATCGCCATCTGCAGGATCTCCGCGCGCTTCTTCTCGCCGCCGGAGAAGCCGTCATTGAGATGGCGGGAGGTGAACGAGCGGTCGACGTCGAGCAGGTCGATCGCGTGCTGGAGCTGGGTGCGGAACTCCTTGACCTGGATCGGCTCCTCGCGCTTGGCGTTGATGGCCATGCGCAGGAAGTTCGCCACCGACACGCCGGGGATCGCGACGGGGTACTGGAACGCGAGGAACAGGCCCGCGTGGGCGCGCTCGTGGGGCTCGGCCGCGGTGATGTCCTCGCCCTTGAACGTGATCGTGCCCTCGGTGATCTCATACGAGGGATGTCCCAGCAGGGTGTTGGCGAGCGTTGACTTGCCCGAGCCGTTGGGCCCCATCAGCGCGTGGACCTCGCCGCGCGAGATGTCGAGGTCGACTCCCTTGAGGATCTCGCGCTCCTCGATGCGCACGTGCAGGTCTCTGATCTCTAGGTCGGCCATGTTGTCGGTTCAGGCTCCGGTCGTAAGTGGTTTGGACGAGGATGGTCGTTCGGTCGATGCGGCATGGGCTGCGGCGCGGGTGGCGGTTCGCTCCGCGGTGGGCAGTGTCGGAAGAGGCGTTGTCGCCGTCACATGCCCTGCGGACAGCGCGTCGCCGGCGATGAGCGCAGGTCCGAGCACGAGGTCGGCGAGCGTCGTGTCCTGCAGGGTGCGCACGATCGCGCCGCGCACGCGCGTCCACAACAGCTTGGTCGGGCACACGTGGCCGGGTTCAGACTCGCGCGAGCACACGATCGAGCCGTCTGACGCCTGGGAGATGCACTCGATCGGCGCGATCGACCCCTCCAGCGCCTCGACGACCTCGGCCATCGTGATCTCGGTGGGCGAGCGCGCGAGCAGATAGCCCCCGCGCGAGCCCCGGCGCGAATCGACCAGCCCGGCCTTGCGCAGACGCGCGACGAGATGCTCCAGATAGGCGAGCGGCAGCCCGTCGTGCTCGGCGATCTCCGCCAGCGGAGACGGGCTCGTCGCCGGCTCGTCGAGCCAGCTCGACCATCACGCGCACGCCGTACTCGGCCTTGGTTGAGAACATCATCGTCAAATACCTACCTGGCAGCTAGGGTATCAGCGAAGCGGAGCGCATCCGCTGGGAGCATGCGCGTCCAGCAACTGCTACTCGGCACGCGTATACGTTGCCGCGACGTGCCCAAGGCGGCCGAGCACATCGGTGGTGGGGGCGACCTTCGCGTTCTCGTAGTCGGACAGCCGGGGCGCCGAGGTGCCGGCCGCGCAGGCGAACTGGCGAAGCGTCATACCGGCCTGCATGCGCCAGGCGCGAATCTGCGCGGCGTACTCGGTCCGTCCTCGCAAGGTGAGGTCCTCGCGGGCATGGCGAATAACGTTGGACATTAGCGCGTCGACGCCGTAGTGCTCGCCCCAGGCGATCACGGTCTCGGCCGTGCGCGCGGCTGGGCCCCAGGGGTTGCGCCGGATCGCATCGGCGAGACGGCGCCAGTCGGACAGGGAGCCGCGGTCGATGACAGTCTCGATCGCCTCGGCCGGCCACAGGTCCATCGGGGCAGTGGGATCGAAGTCGAGGTTGCGAAACCGCAGCGGTCATCGCGCCATCCGCTCCGCGAGGTCCGCGAGCACCGCCTTGACGATTGACCACTCATGCCAGCGAGGATTGAGCGACTTGTAATTGGCGAGCTGCGCGGTGACCTCGACGTCTCGCGGCCGCGGGTCCGCCAACTGCCTGACGAGTTGTGTGGTAACTGCCTCCGGCCGGCGGTTGATGTCGGAGTAGTAGTCATCCATGCCTCGCAGCACGGCAGCCGCCTCGTCGAGTCCGATGCTCTCCGCGAGAGCCGCGATGTCGAGGTAGTCGCGGGTCTGGTTGCGGCTCAACGCAAGCCATGCCTTGATCCTCAGGATCTCCGCCGCGGTCGGTATGGCAAGTCGCTCACCGCCGACCTCGATCTCGGCGCTCTCCAACGGCCGGCTGCGGAGCAGCTGACGCACGCCGGTCTCGATGCCGCCGAGCTCGCCCAGGATGATCTTCCCGGGCTGGGCCCTGCTCGTCGACCAGTCCCCAAGCGCCTCCAGGTTCTCCAGGATCGTGTCAAACCGCTCTGCAAGGTCGATGACGACGTGGTCGTGGTCGAGCGACTCGCGATGGATGGGCGTACAGGGCGGCGGCCGACCCGCCGACCAGCACGGCGCCGGGAACCAAGGCTTGGAGTTGCGCGGCCTTCTCGAGGACATCTTCAAGCAAAGGATTCACAGGACTATGTTATCAGATCCGATAGTCTGACCTGACGTTTCTCGCTGAAGCTTCCCGATGTCATGGGCCAGGGATTCGGGGGTGAGCTGTTCGACTCCGAACAGCACTCGCTCCAAGCCGGAGGGATCGATCAGGAACACCGAAGCGGAGTTGTCGAACGCCTCATGCCCGGCGCTCGCGGGGATCGCGCCGTACGCACGCCAGACCGCGCGCAGCCGGGCGGGCGAGCCGGTCAGGTAGTGGACGCGGCCGGTGAGCGAGACCTGCGCGAGGAATCGACCCACCCGCGCGGGCGTATCCGCGGACGGGTCGGCGCTGACGATCAACACGACGGCTGAGTGGCCGCCCAGTTCGTCCAGGGCGCCGCGAATCTGCTGGGCGATGACGATACAGGTGGACCCGCAGGTGGAGTACAGAAACGCGAGCACCACGACCTGTCCGCGGTATGCGGACAGCGAGACGGAGCGCCCGTGGGAGTGGCCGCTGGAGCCCGCGGGCTTGGTGGGGTGGGGAGGTGCGAGCAAGTCGGTGAGCGTGAACCCGTGCGCGCGTACGTGGGCGGGCAACGCAGCGCCATCGAACCCCGACGCGGAGGGAGTGCTCGTCGGCGAGCCGGCAGGGGCGCTCACCGGCGCATGGTTCGCCGGCCGGTCGAGCAGGACCGCGATCGCGAACGCGACCACGAGGACGGTGACGAGCGAAAGCAGGACGATCCGAGTGCGCGGGCGCATCGCGTCCAGAGCCTACGGATTCCTCAAGTCCTGTCCGCGGGGATGAGCCCCCTTATGCGAGCGCTCCCATTCGGCGCACGCGAGCAGCCGCGGACACTGCGCACCGACTCCCCAAGCGCGCAAGGTCTCGGCCCCCAAACAGCCCGACGCATGATCTCCCATGCCCGGTGAGGCTCGCCACCAGCAAGATGTCGCACCCATAATCAGCCAAGCGGGGACGGACTTTTCATCGACCGGATTTTACGGTCGATGAAAACCCGTCCGTCCCCGCTATACTTTGTGAAGTCTCCATGAATCCCGACCATGATTTAGGAGTTTCATCATGAGCCCGTCAGGCGCGGAGCTGCTCCGCCAAGTCAAGAGCCGGATCGACGAGATCGACCCGTCAAAGGTACGCGAGCTGATCGGCGAGGGCGTGGCGATCGTCGACGTGCGCGAGACCGAGGAGTATGCGGCCGGGCATCTGCCCGGCGCCAGGCATGTGCCCCGCAGCTACCTCGAGACCCGCATCGAGGGCGTGGTCTCAGATCGCGACGCGCAGATCGTGCTCTACTGCCAGTCCGGCAACCGCTCGGCGTATGGCGCGCGCACGCTCACCGAGGACCTCGGGGTACACGAACGTCACCTCGATGACCGGCGGCATCACGCTGTGGAAGGACCGCGGCTACGAGGTCGTCGTACCGCGCGCGCTCACGCCCGAGCAGCGCGAGCGCTACTCGCGCCACATGCTCGATCCCCGAGATCGGCGCCGAGGGCCAGCAGAAGCTGCTCGACGCGAAGGTGCTGCTGCTCGGCGCCGGCGGCCTGGGCTCGCCGACGGCCCTGTATCTCGCCGCGGCCGGCGTGGGCACGCTGGGGATCGTCGACGACGACGTGGTGGACCTATCCAACCTGCAGCGCCAGGTGATCCACACGACCGAGCGCGTGGGCGTCCCCAAGGTTGACTCCGCCGAGGAGTCGATCCGCGCGCTGAACCCCGACGTGACCGTCGTCAAGTACCCGGTGCGGATCGACGCGTCGAACATCATGGAGATCATCTCCGGCTATGACGTGATCGTCGACGGGGTCGACAACTTCCCCACGCGCTATCTGCTCAACGATGCGACCGTGCGCCTGAAGATCCCCGTCGTGTCCGCCTCGATCCTCGGGTTCGACGGCCAGCTGTCGGTGTTCAAGCCCTACGAGGGTCCCTGCTACCGCTGCCTGTTCCGCGAGCCGCCGCCGGCCGAGCTCGCCCCGTCGTGCGGCGCCAACGGCGTGCTCGGCGTGCTGCCCGGCACGATGGGCCTGCTGCAGGCGACCGAGGTCGTCAAGCTGATCCTCGACATCGGCGAGCCCGCGATCGGGCGGCTGCTGCTGTACGACGCGCTGGGAGCGACCCTGACCGAGGTCAAGGTCCACCGCGACCCCGACTGCCCGATCTGCTCGCGCCCGCCTGAGGAGATCACCGACGAGGAGATCGGAGTGTTCCCCGACTACGAGGCGTTCTGCGCGGCCGCAGGGTAGTCTGCCCGACCGGTATGGCGACGATCAAGATTCCTCCGGTCCTGCGCGCGTCGGTCGGCGGCGAGAAGCAGGTGAGCGCGTCAGGCGCCAACGTCGGCGACGTCCTGCGCGACCTCGCCTCCAGCCACCCGGCGACCCAGGACCAGCTGTTCTCGACCGAGGGCGAGCTGAACCGGTATGTGAACGTCTACCTCAACGACGAGGACGTGCGCGTGCTCAACGGCCTCGACACGGCCGTAGGCGAGAGCGACACATTGGTGATCCTGCCGGCGATGGCCGGCGGATCAATCGAGCGCCTGCGACGGCCGAAGTGGCGGCGACGCCGGGGATCCTGACGATGTCTTGGAACAATGGACTGAGCATGGTGAGCCGTCATACCACTTTAGGGTGAGCTATCTACTCACTTTTGAGTGAGCGGACAGCTCACCCGGAGGTGTGCGGGTATTCCGCCGCCGCGGCGTCTAATCTTCGCGTCCATATTTGGTGCCGAGCCTAAGTCTTGGCAGCTCCTCGGACGATGGGATTGCGCTCTATGAGAACCAGCATCAACTTTGTGCGCGGTCTTCGAACCATCCACGGGCGATTTTGCTTGACCGCAGGGGCCTCGCTCCTTGCGCTGACCGTGACCTGGGCCGTCGTCGCGCCCGCCGGGGCCAACGCCGTCGTCGCCTAGGTACACGCTGTCGATCACGGAGGGCGAGACGACCCAGCCCGAACACAGCATCATCTCGACCAGTGGCAGCGTCGAACCGGAAGCCTCGGTGGCGGTGTCGATCGTCCGCGGCGGCCTCGAAGTGTCCCGGAGCAGTGGCAGGGAATCCGCTTGGATGGCGTCGATTCCCGCTCCCGGTGACGTGGTGAGCTTGGAATCCCCGACCGGTCCCAACGGCCGCCCGGGTGGCCGGATCGTCGGGTCGTTTGTGTATGACGGCCTGCCCTCGATCGACCCGACCGTATGCGCGGGCTCGGTCAACTTCTCGGGCCAGCGATCGACCGGCCAGACGGTCCAAGGCGGCAACTTCCTGGATGTGCCCGGACCCTATGGCGACTTCGAGCGCTGGAACCCGGTCCCGGCTCAGATCACGCTGCTGTCAGGGTCGACCTTCGGCGGCAGCTTCCTGACTCCACTGGCGCTTGGGCAGACGGTGTGGGCGAGCGAGTCGCTGGAAACGCCGCTCGCAGGCGGAGCCGTCTTCACCTACGAAAGCAAGAACGAGCGTCCCGTGGGTGCATGCCCGCCGCCGCCACCACCTCCACCTGCGCCTCCCGCGCCGCCGGCCCTGCAGGGCTTGGTCAAGCTCACACGGACGACAATCCACAGGCTGCTGAAATCGGGTTGGCTGGACCAGGTGACGATCAACCAGCCCGGCACGGTAATCCAGGATCTCTACCTGCAGGACGGCAAACTGCCGGCGTTTGCAGCTGCCAACAAGGGCCACCACGCACACAAGATCCCACCGGCCCAGCTGGTGGCGCGCGGATCGGCGACGGCCACAACCCCCGGCACGGTCAAGGTCCTGATCCGCGTGACCGCGAAGGGTCGTCGCCTGCTCCGCCACCGCAGTAAGGTGCGGCTGGTGCTGGTGACGACGCTGCGCAACAAAGCCGGCGCCAAGCTGAGCCTGACACGTCGCACGGTCACGCTTCGTGGTTAACGTCAGTAAGCAGCTAAGGCTCGTTCAGGGTCTCCGCGGGATGCCGACATTGAACTCCTGCGCGCGAGCAGTTTTGCCTAGGCGGCGGCGATCGTTTCTGGGGAGGACGGCTCGGCGGGCATCCCCGCCGCCGGTATGTGGCTCATCGCATGCTCGGCCAGGGCGGTGATCGTCAGCGACGGGTTCACTCCCACGTTGGCCGGGATCGCGGAGCCGTCGCAGACGAGCAGGTTCTCGTAGCCGAACACGCGCTGGCGGGCGTCCACGACGCCGTGCTCGGGGTCGGGGGCGATCACCGCGCCGCCGAGGATGTGGGCGGTCGTGGGGATGTTGAACAGCGCCTCGGTGACCGAGCTCTGGGCGATCCCGCCGGTTCGCTTGGCCAGCCATTCCGCCGCCTGGTTGGCGACCGGGATGAACGTCGGGATCGGCTTCTCGGGGTCCTGTTCGGTTTTCAGCCAGAACGAGCCCAGCGGGCCCTGGTGGGGGCGCAGCGCGATCGCGTTGTCGAGCGTCTGCATCACCAGCACGATGATCGTGCGCCGCGACCAGTGCTTGGGAAACAGCACCTGCGCCAGCCGCTTGGGGTGCAGCAGGACCTGTGCGAGCAGCTTCAGCGGGCGCGTCACGCGTGTGCCGTCGCCGACCAGCAGCGTATACAGGCGGTGCATCGAGTCGCCGTCGTCGCCGTAGGTGACGGTCTCGATGTGGGTGTTCGGGTCCGGATAGATGCTCGAGGTGATCGCCACGCGTTTGATCAGGTCGTCCGGGTAGTCCTCGGGCACGGTCACGGTCAGGATCGACTCGCTGTTGGTGCGCACCAGCTCCCCCAGGCGCCGGGAGATCCTTCCCAGCGACCCGTTCAGGCGGCAGCGCTGAAGCAGCTTGTTCGTGCCCAGCGGCCCGGCCGCCACGACGACACCGCGCGCGCGCTGGACCTGGCGGTCCTTGCGCAGCCACGCGCCCGAGCGCACCGATTCGACCTCATAGCCGTCCGCGCCGGAGCCGTCGCCGAGCGGGCGGACGTCCACGACCGTGCGTTCCGGCATCACTCGCGCGCCGCGCCTCTCGGCGAGGTACAGGTAGTTCTTGACGAGCGTGTTCTTCGACCCGTGCGGGCAGCCGACCATGCAGCGTCCGCACTGCCTGCAGCCGGTCCGGTCCGGTCCCTCGCCGCCGAAGAACGGGTCGGAGACGGTCACGCCCGGCTCGCCGAAGTAGACCCCGACGGGCGTCTTTTTGTACGTGTCGCCGACGCCCAGCTCCTCGCCCAGCTCGCGCAGCAGCTGGTCGGCGGGGTCGTCGTTCGGGGTCTGCACGACGCCGAGCATTCGCTGCGCTTCGGCGTAGTGAGGCGCAAGCGCCGACTCCCAGTCGGTCATGTCCGCCCACTGGCGGTCCTCGAAGAACGCCTTCGGCGGAACGTACAGCGTGTTGGCGTAGCCGAGGCTGCCGCCGCCGACGCCGCAGCCGGAGACGACCGAGACATCCTTGAACGTCGTCAGCCGGAAGATCCCCTTCATGCCCAGCATGGGGTTCCAGAAGTAGCGCTTCAGGTCCGCGGTCGAGCTCGGCAGCTCGTCGTCGGCGAACCGCCGCCCGCACTCCAGCACGCCGACGGAGTGGCCTTTCTCGGACAAGCGCAGCGCCGAGACGCTGCCGCCGAAGCCCGAGCCGATCACCAGCCAGTCGAAGTCGTAGTCCGACGCATCCCGACCTCCATCCTAATGCTTTCGCGACGCAAGCGCTGCCAGACCTCGCTATATTCCGTGAAGTAATGGCTGCCCAGCCGCTCAGGAACAGGCCCTGCGGAGGACGCTACGGGGATGTCGTGCAGTCGATCGGCAACACGCCGCTGATCGAGCTGCCGCGCCTGTCGCCCAAGCCGGGGGTGCGCATCTGGGCCAAGCTCGAGTCGCGCAACCCGACCGGCTCGGTCAAGGATCGCGTCGCGCGCGCGCTGATCGAAGACGGCGAGGACAAGGGCGAGCTCACGCCCGGGCAGACGATCCTCGAGCCGACCTCCGGCAACACCGGCATCTCGCTGGCGATGATCTGCGCCCGCAAGGGCTACCGGCTGAAGGTCGTGATGCCCGAGAACGTCACGCCCGAGCGCACGCAGCTGCTGCGCATGTACGGCGCGGAGATCGTCTACTCCGAGGGCTCGCTGGGCTCCAACGGCGCCGTCGAAAAGGCCTTGGCGATGGCCGAAGCCGACCCGTCCGTGTACATGCCCTACCAGTACGGCAACCAGGCCAACCCGAACGCCCACTACAACGGCACGGCCCTGGAGATCCTCGACGAGCTCGACGAGGTCTCGGCGTTCGTCGCCGGCCTGGGCACCGGCGGCACGCTGATGGGCAACGGCCGGCGGCTGAAGGAGACGTTCGGCGACGCCGTCAAGATCGTCGCCGCGGAGCCGATGCAGGGCGAGCCGGTCCAGGGGCTGCGCTCGCTGGACGACGGGTTCATCCCGCCGATCATCGACATCTCGCTGCTGGACCGCAAGATCTTCGTCACCAACCGCGACGCGATCCTGTGGACGCGACGGCTGCTCGACGAGGAGGGCGTGTTCGCGGGGGTCTCCAGCGGCGCGATCGCCAGCATCGCGGTGCGCATCGCCCGGGAGATGGACGAGGGCAACGTCGTGTTCGTCGTCGCCGACGACGGCTGGAAGTATCTGTCGAGCGGCATCTACACGCTGCCGGTCGACGAGGTCGAGAACCTCGACGCCACCGTCTGGTGGTAAGCCCCGCCTCGGCCCGCGGCGGCTGTGGGCGAGCGCGAGTGACCGCCGCTCGGCCTATTCGCTCGGCGACCGCCTGCGTGTGTGCGCACACATGTATGTGTGCGTGTGTGCCCGCGCGCGCGCGTGCGCACGCGCGCGGTGCGGTCCAAGACGACATGAACATCTCCGCCCTCTGCTCGACGACGTGATCGCGCATGCGCGCGAGGAGTACGACGCCGAGTGCTGCGGCATGATCGCCTATCGCCCAGAGCCCGAGGAGCCGCGCGCGGCGAAGGTGCATCGCGCGACGAACATCTTCGCTTCTCGCAAGCGCTTCGAGATCGACGGCCTGGAGGTGCTGAGGGCCTTGAACGAGTTCGAGGATGCCGGTTGGGAGCTGGGCGCGATCTATCACTCGCACACCCACACCGCTCCGTATCCGTCCCAGACCGACATCAACTTCGCGGCGCAATGGCCCGGCCTGGAGTGGGTGATAGTCGGGCTCGCCGGCGGCGAGCCCGAGGTGCGCTGCTATCTGATCGAGGGCGGCGATGTCCGGGAGGTAGCGCTCCAGGTGCAGTGATGGACTCCATCGCCGACGTCCTCCTCTGCCCGTCCTGCGGGCGCGAGCACCCCCCGAGCGAGCGGTTCTGCGCGTCGTGCGGGATGCCGCTCGTCCATCCCGCCGGCGCAAGTGGCGCTGCGCCCGGCGCGCCCGGCGAGCGGCGCCGCGAACAGGCCCGCAAGATCAAGCCCCAGTACAGCGAAGGCCGACTCGTCAAAGTCGCCTACGCGCAGAATCAGCCCGAGGCGGAGCTGATCCAGGGACTGCTGCTGGAGGAGGGCATCCCCAGCATGGCCCGCCGCGCGCCGGGCTTTGACGTGCCCGACTTCCTGGCCGCCGGCCCGCGCCACATCCTCGTGCCCGAATCGGGCGTCGCAGCGGCCAGGAAGCTCTCACGGCCCCCGCCTCGGACCAGGACCGGCCAGATCCGGGCGCCTCAGACTAGGACCGGCGTCTCAGACCAGGAGGATCAGCGCGACCGGCGCCTCGACCAGGACCGGCGCCCCGCAGACCAGAGGACCGGCGCCCCAGCCTGGGGACGCCGCAGACTCGCAGGACCGGCGCCTCAGACCAGGACCGGCTGGCCGGCTTCGCTGGTGATCGCCTCGATCTCCTCGCTGGCGCGCTCGAACTCGGCGTCGGACAGCACCGGGGTGCCCTCGAACGGCAGTTCGCGCTGGAGCTCGACCCAGGCCTGGGAGGCGTTGTACTCGTCCTTGACCTTCACCGTGACCGGCCGCGGGATGCGGTAGGTGCGCAGCAGCAGCACGTGCAGCGGCTGCTGGCGGCGCCAGCCGAGGCGCCGTTCGGCGTAGCTCGGGGCCCATACGTAGAACGGGGACAGGGCATCGACACAGCGCGGGTCGGTGATCGTGAAGTGGCCGGCGACCTCGGCCCACGCGCGGATGCGCACGCGATCGGGCTGCTGGAGGGCCATGCCGGAGGTGAACGCGTGCAGCGGCGGTTCGCCGTCGCTCCACACGCCCTCCTCGAGCGCGCGGCGCAGCTCGGGCTGGTGGGACTCCCGCACGAGGTCGCTGCTCTGGTTGTCGAACGTGGGATATAGGAAGAAGCGCTCGTGGGCGAGCCGGAACGGCTTGCCGGGCTCGCGCAGGACGCCCTTGCGCAATGTCAGCAGCTGCTCGCCTTCCGCGAGGGCGCGGACGGTGACGGCCCATTCTTTGAAAGCAATTGGCATAAAGGGAAACCGGGGGGAGATTGAAGAAACGACTTGGTGTAAATCCTGCGTGCCGCCCACGCCAAGTTGGACGAGCAGGTCCATTAAAGATACCGAAATCCTGGAGGAAATCCCAAATCCCCTGCAAATCGAGGACTTTTTTGGGCTAATTGCGCGCGGGACGTGGATTGTGGGGCCGGCCGTGGCCCCCGCCGCCGGGCGTTTCCAGGCGCAGTCGCTGGCCGGATCTCAGCGTGCCGGTGGACTTGCCGGAGATCGGCCGGCCATCGATCGAGTCGCGCCCGGGCAGTCCCGGCTCGCCCCCGGCGGCGCCGCGCGGGCTGTGGCGGCGGCGCTCGGCGATCACGGAGAACGTCATCTCGCGCAGCGCCTCGATCTCGCGCGCGACCCCGTCGCCGCCGCGGTGCGCGCCCGCGCCGCCCGAGCCCCGGCGCAGCGCGTACTCGACCACGCGCAGCGGGAATTCGCGCTCCAGCGCCTCCACAGGCGTGTTGAGGGTGTTGCTCATCGCGACGTGCACGCCGCTCGGCCCGTCCGCGTCCGGGCACGCGCCCTGGCCGCCGCCGAGCGTCTCGTAGTAGGAGAACGCCTGGTCGCCGAGCGTGAGGTTGTTCATCGTGCCCTGACCCTGCGCCCGGCCGAACGCCGCCAGCACGAGGTCCGCCACGCGCGAGCTGGTCTCGACGTTGCCCGCCGCCACCGCGGGCCTGGATTCGGGCCCGCCCCACGCCCCTGCGTCCGCTCCCGCATCGCCCGGGCCGGGGAGTGGCTGGGCGTTGAGGATCGACCCCTCCGGGACGACGATCTCGATCGGCCGATACGCCCCCGCCGACGGTGGGATGTCGGGGTCTGTGAGCACGCGCGCCGCGAACAGGCAGGCCGAGCGCGTGACCGCGAGCGGGCAGTTGAGGTTGCCCCCGTGCTGGGCCGCACTGCCGGTGAAGTCGAGCACCAGTCGCTCGCCCGCGACGGTCGCCTTCAGGCGCAGCGTCAGGTCGCCCTCGGGAGCCTCCAATACGTCCTGTGCCTCGCGCTGCCCGTCGGGCAGCGCCGCCACACACGCGCGGGCGCGCCGCTCGGCGTAGTCGAGCACCGCGCCGAACGCCTCGTGCAGGCGCTCCACGCCGATGCGCCGCGCGAGCTCGACCAGGCGCAGCGCGCCCATGCGGTTGGCGGCCTGCTGGGCGCGCAGGTCCGCTTCGCGCTCGGCGGGCTGGCGCATCTGTGCCGAGAGCGCTTTCAGCGTCGACTCGTCCAGGCGCGTCGGGCCGATCACCACGCCCTCCTCCTCCAGCGTGCGACTGTCCGCGGGCATCGACCCCGGGATGCGCCCGCCCACGTCGGCGTGATGCGCGCGGTTGGCCGCGAACCCCAGGAGCACGCCGTCGAGCAGCACCGGTGCGATCACCGTGATGTCCGGCAGGTGCGTGCCGCCCGCGAACGGGTCGTTCAGGACCCACGAGGAGCCCTGTGTGTGGTCCTCGTCGAGGATCGCTCCCACCGCCGCGGGCATCGAGCCGAGATGCACCGGGATGTGCTCGGCCTGCATCACCATCTCGCCCGCCGGGTCGAACAGGGCGGTCGAGGCGTCGCGGCGCTCCTTGATGTTGGACGACCGCGCCGAGCGGATCAGCGCGGCGCCCATCTCCTCGCACGCCGCCCGCAGGGCGCCGGTGAGGACCTGCAGCTGGATCGGATCCACCCCGCTCACGGTGCCTCACCGCGCAGATGCACGGTGCCCCACTCATCCACTTCGCCCGACCACCCGCGCGGGACGTACAGCGTCGCCTCGGGCAGGGGATGGACGACCGGCCCCTCGATCCTGTCCTGATCGCCGCCGGCTCCAAGCAGGCTCAGCTCGGGCTCCGCACCCCAGACGGACGCCCTGATCGTCACCAGCTCGACCTGGCCGTGCTCGTCGCGGTAGCCATACCGCTGCTCGTGCGCTCGCGCAAACTGCTCGCACAGGACCTCCGGATCGGCCGACTCGGACTCGACGGGCAGCTCGTGCGACTGGCCGCGATAGCGCAGCTCGTAGACAGTTCGACTGCGGACGGTGCGCGCGTACGTGTGCGTGTGCGCGTGTGCGCGCGCACTGACGTCGCGAAAGTCCTCACCTGCTTGCGCCGACCCCGCACTGACGTCGCGAAACTCACCCTCTTGCGCCGACCCCACGCCCTGCGCCGCCGCCAGCAGCTCCAGCCGCACGCGCGCGACCGCGTTCTGCGCGAACGCATCCCCGCGTAGCATGACCGTGCGCGACACGTCGCGTCGCGGGGCCGCGGCGGCCAGGCCCAGGGCGCACAGCACCCCGGAGGTACGCGGGCACAGCACCCTCGCGATCCCCAGCTCCTCGGCGAGCGCGCACGCGTGCAGGGGTCCGGCGCCCCCGAACGGCATCAGCGCGTACTCGCGCGGGTCGATGCCGCGCTCGACGGTCATCACGCGCAGGGCGCGACTCATCTCCGCCTCGGCCACGCGCACGATCCCCGCGGCGCACTCCTCCGTCTCCAGGCCCAGCTCCGCCGCCAGACCCGCGATCGCGCGCTCGGCGGCGGCGCGGTCCAGCCTCAGTCCGCCCGCCAGCTGCGCCCCCTGCGGCAGGCGCCCTAGCAGCAGGTTGGCGTCGGTCACCGTCGGTCGTTCACCGCCCTGCCCGTAGCACGCGGGCCCGGGCACGGCGCCCGCCGACTCGGGGCCCACTCGCAACGCGCCGCCGCCGTCGCGCCAGGCGATCGAGCCCCCGCCCGCCCCGACCGTGTGGATGTCCAGCGCTCCCAGCGCCAGCGGGCGCCCCGCGACCGTGCGCTGCGCCGTCTCGGCGACCTGCCCGCCGGAGATCAGGCAGACGTCACACGAGGTGCCGCCCATGTCGAAGCACAGCACGTTCTCCACGCCCGCGAGCCCGGCCAGCAGCAGCGCGCCGCCGACCCCGCCCGCCGGGCCGGACAGGACGGTCAGGGCCGCATGCGACGCCGCGCGGGCGGTCGAGGCGAGCCCGCCGGAGGACTGCATGATCTCGGGCTCGACCAGCCCGCGCGCGGACGCCTCGGCCGCGAGCCGGCGCAGATACGCGCCCACGAGGGGGCTCAGGGCGGCGTCGAGCACGGTCGTCGCCGTGCGCTCGTACTCGCGGAACGTCCCCACCAGCTCGCTGGACAGCGACACGTGCGTCGTGTCGGGCAGCCGCTCGCGCAGCAGCGCTCCGAGCAGGCGCTCGTGCTGCGGGTGCGCGTAGGAGTGCAGCAGCGCGACCGCCACCGCCTCGGGCTCGGCGCGGGCGACCTCGTCGACCAGCTCGCCCGCGGCCTCGGGGTCGAGCGCGATCAGCGGGCCGTCGGGGCCACAGCGCTCGGGCGCCGCGTAGCGCAGCTGCGCCGGGACGAGGGGCGCCGGCGCGGCGTCGCACAGCCGGTACAGGTGCGCCCGCGCCTGGCGGCCCAGCTCGATCACGTCCGTGAACCCGGCCGTGGCGATCAGCGCGGTGCGCGCGGCGTGTTCCTCCAGCAGCGCGTTCGTCGCGACGGTCATGCCGTGCGCGAACCGCGCCACGTCCCCCGGCGCGGCGCCCGCCCGGGCGAGCACCTCGCGCACGGCGTCGAGCACGCCCTGCGCCTGGTCGGCCGGCGTGGTGGGGACCTTGGCGGTATGCACCGTGCCGTCGGCCGCGACGAGCACCGCGTCGGTGAACGTCCCGCCGACGTCTACGCCCAGGAGCATCGCCAGAGCGTACGCGCCCGCATGCGCCCGCTGACGTCCGCCGTGCAAGCCCACTCCCCCCGGACGCGGGACCGGACGTCCCGCGCCGACGGCCGCTTACCGCACCGACCCGCGCGGATGCGACCCACCCGACAACCCCACTCAGGCCGCGGCGAGCTCCCGGTCCTCGGTCTCGGCGAGGTGTTGATGGGACGGGCAGTACCCGTTGTGCGCCAGCGGCACGCGCTGGCAGGCCGAGCCCTTGCGGGTGGTCGCGCGGCACTGCGGCGGCTGGCCGCTGACCGACGCGTACGCCGCGACCGGGTTCTCGACGAGGAAACGCTGGGCGTAGCCGATATAGCGGCCGACGACGCGGTGGACGTGGCCCTGCTCGCTCATCGCAAAGTAGCTGCGGATGTCGCAGTACAGCGTGCGCTCGGGGTTGGCGAAGTAGTGGCGGTCGGTCGCCATCCGCTCGACGACGGCCTCGCACGCCCGCAGGACGAGCGCGTGATTGGCGCCCGCGCCGGCGCCGTTGGGGGGCGGGAGGATGTGCGGCGCGAGCTCCCGGTAGATGGCCCTGCTGAACTGGTACATGGCGGTATCTCCCTCTCCTTGGTCGATCTGACTTTGAGCACACCCGCCGTATCCAAAGACTCCGATCGTCCCCCTGTTCTTTCACCCTCTACAACACGCGCCCTACCAAAAAAGATGCGGTCTTGCGCCGGCCGGTTTTTTTTGGGGGAGACCCGTTAGCCAGCGGTTCCCACGGCCCTGCCGGCGCCGGTCATCGCAGCCGGCCGCATATCGGGAGCGGTTCCGCGCCCGCGCGCAGAGACGTCTTACCGCCAGCCCTCGCCCGGCGGCAGACCGCGGGCTAGCGCCACGTCTCCCAGTGAACGGTCTCGTCCTCGCCGCAGACGACCGCGTGGCGGTGGTCCAGGGCGGGGTCGCGCTCGGGGCGGTCCAGGCGCAGGTGCGCGCCGCGGCTCTCCTCGCGCGCGAGCGCGCAGCGGGCGATCAGGCGGGCCAGCGGGTGGGAGTCGTGTGTCAGCAGCCGGCGCAGGCCCTCCCCGGTGCGCTCGATGCCCGCGTCGCGCCACAGCGCGGCGCGCGTCTGGGGTGTGACCAGCGGGATTGCCGGGGTGGCGAGCAGCGCGTCGATCTCGCCCGCCGCCGGGGTCGCGAGGTCGGGCTCGGACAGCGCCGCGCCGACCGCGCGGCGCGCGAACACGAAGCACTCGCTGAGCGAGTTCGACGCGAGCCGGTTGGCGCCGTGCAGCCCCGTGCAGGAGACCTCGCCGACGGCATACAGCCCGGGCACGCTCGCGCGCGCGTGCAGGTCCACGACGATCCCGCCCATCGCGTAGTGCGCGGCCGGCGCGACCGGCACCAGCTCGCGCGTCGGGTCGAGGCCGGCGGTGCGCAGGGCGGCGAAGACGTTGGGGAAGTGCGCGGGGTCGATCGCGCGCATGTCCAGCCCGACCGAGCTCGCGCCCGTCTCGCGCAGGCGGGCCTGGATCGCGCGGGACACCTCGTCGCGCGGGGCGAGCTCGTTCACGAAGCGCTCGCCCGTGCTCAGGTCGTGCAGCGTGGCCCCCTCGCCGCGGATCGCCTCGGTCACGAGGAACCCTTCGCGCCCGGGCACGCCGAGCGCGGCGGTGGGGTGAAACTGCAGCAGCTCCAGGTCGGCCAGCCGCGCGCCCGCGGCGTGCGCCAGCAGCAGCCCGACGCCCTGGGACCCGGGCGGGTTGGTCGTGCGCGCCCACAGCGCGGCGGCGCCGCCCGTCGCCAGGACGACCGCGCGCGCGGACACGATGCGGGCGCCGTCGTGGCCGTTCTCACACCACACGCCGCGGCAGCGGCCCACCGTGTCGCCGGAAGTGTCTCGATCGGTCCACAGCGCGCGCACGCGCGCGCCCTCGAACACGGCGATGCGCGGGTCGGAGGCCGCCAGCGCAGACAGCTGGCTGACCAGGCGTCGCCCGGTGGCGCTGCCGCCGGCGTGCACAATCCGCCGGATCGAGTGCCCGCCCTCCAGCCCGAGCGCGAGCCGGCCGAAGCGGTCGGCGTCGAAGCGCACGCCCAGCTCCTGCAGGTCTGAGACGCAGCCGGGCGCCTCGTGCACGAGGATCTCCGCGGCCGAGTGCCTGACGAGGTCGCGCCCCGCCCTCTCGGTGTCGGCGAGGTGGCGCTCGGGGCTGTCGTCCGCGGCGAGCGCCGCGGCGAGGCCGCCCTGCGCCCAGTAGCTCGCGGTCTGCGCCAGCGGCGTCGCCGACACGAGCACGACCCGAGCCCCCTCGCGCGCGGCGCACAGCGCCGCGTACAGCCCGGCCGCTCCCGCCCCGACCACCGCGATGTCGGCCACTGCGATGTCGGCCTCCGTGGCGGACGGCTGGGGGGTCGAGGGCATCTCGGCGGGGTTATCGGCGGGCGATGGCTATTGCTTGGTGCGCGGCTCAAAGCCGGCTTTGCGCAGCGCTTCTTCGGCCGACGACCGGCTCGTGCCCGTCCTCGGGATCGTGGTGGTGGCGCCCGGCGCCGACGTCGTAGGGCTGGTGGCAGTCGGCGTGGTGAGGGTCGTCGGCGTGCCGGGCGTGGTGGCGCCCGGGGTCGTGGGCGCGGTCGTCCCGCCGGGACCCGTTCCCGATGTCGTCGGCGTCGTCGTGGTCGGGAACGACCCCGGGGTGGTGGGCGCGGTCGTGGTCGTGATCGTCCTCGTCACGGGCGGCAGCGTCCTGGTCGTGCCGGGCCCGCCGCTGAGCTTGACCAGCGCGGCGGCGAGCACGCCGAGCGCCAGCGTCGCGATCACCGCGATCGCGACGATCGGAGCCTTCCAGTTGGTCGGGGCGGCCAGGCGCGTGCGCGCCGCCGCGCCGCAGCTCAGGCACCACTCCTGCTGAGGGTCCAGCGGCGCTCCGCACAGGGGACAGGCCGCGTCCACGGGCGGCGTGCTCGCGCCGGGCGTTGTCGGCGGCGGGGCGGCGACGCTCAAGAGCCCTGTGCGGGTGGACGGACGATCTCGGTGGGCTGGTCGACGCTCGGCCGCTCACTTGCCTTGGCCGGATCGCCCGCGGCCGGCGCCGGGCCGGCGGGCGGGGTCGTGCGCGGGGCAGGCGGGGTCGTGCGCGGTGAGGACGCGGGCGCCGGCGCCGCGGGCGAGGAGGGTGCGGTGGGCGCCGGTGGGGCTTTCGGCGCGCGGGGGCTTGGAGCGGGTGCGGACTGTTGGGGCGCGGCTGGGGCCTTGGGAGCGGCTGTGGCCTTCGGCGCGGGCGCGGCAGTGGAGGGGGTTGGTGTCGTCGCCGGGGCGTGGCCGGTGGCGGGACCGGGGACGGCCCCCGCAGGCGCCGGTGGCGGAGAGGCGGGCTGTGGGGCGGTGTGAACGGCGGTCGGCGCCATCACCGGCGCGGGCGCTGGCGCCGGCGCGGGCGCGGGTGCGGGAGTGGGCGAGGGCGTCGGCGAGGGCGTCGGCACGGGAGTGGCGGGGGGTCCGGCCACGGGGCGCTCGGCGTGGAGGTCCATCGCCAGGCCGCAGTTGGGGCAGAAGCGGTCGTCGCTGCTGTGGATCGCGGCGCAGCGCGGGCACGCGGCGACGCCCGCCTCGCGCAGGACGGTCACCGGCCGGCGCTCGGACAGGGTGGCTTCCAGCGCGCGCAGCTCGCCGTCGATGCGCCCGATCGTGTCGAGCTTGGCCAGCACCAGCGCGTCGTTGCGCTGGCCGAAGCGGTGCAGGTCGAACACGAGCCCGCCGAGGTCGCGGTAGGCGAGCTCGCGCGCCTTGCGCAGGAACCGCACGCGCCGGCGCATGCGGCCGCGCTCGCTGAAGCCGGGGGGGCCGGCGTTCGTGCGTCCTCGCCGGCGGGCGGCTGCCACGATGTCCTGTGTCGCCGTACTGGTGGCTTGGGCGTCCTCCATCGACCTACCAATGCTATCCGGCGCGCGTCCAGGGCCGCGCGCCAGGCCGCCGCGACGCGCTCGGCCATGCGCCGCGCCGAGAACGGCTCGGCGCGGGCGCGTCCCTGCACGCGCGGGTCGGCGGCGCGCAGGTGGGGCTCGAGCGCGTCCCGCCAGCGCGCCGAGCTCGAACGGCGCGCACAGCGTGCCCGCGACGCCGTCGCAGCGCCTCGGGGTGGACGCCGACGGGCGTGGCGAGCACGGGCACGTCGCAGGCCAGCGCCTCGAGCACGGCCAGGCCGAAGCCCTCGCGCTCGGAGGGCACGAGCACGGCGTTGGAGGCGTTGACCCACAGCGGCACGCGCTCCGGGGCGACGGCCCCGAGCGTGAGCAGCGCCACGCCCGCGGCCTGCGCCAGCGCGAGCGCGCGGTCATGGCGCTTCTCCGGGCGCGTCGGGGTCGGCGGCGAACAGCAGGAACGGCCGCTCGGGATCGAGCCCCAGCTCGGCGCGCGCGTCCGCGCGCGGGGATGGGGTGGAAGCGGTCGAGGTCCACGCCGCACGGCAGCACCTGCGCGCGCGCGCCGCGGCGACCCGCGCTCCCGGCTGCTGCGGCCGATCGGCAGCCGTTCGGCCAGCGGGTCAGACACGGCCGCGACGAGGTCCATGCAGCGGCATCACCGCGCGGGTCAGCCAGGCGCGTGCGGGGGTGGCGCACGTCGGTGCCGTGCACGGTCAGCGCGCGCACCCGGGCTCGCACCGCGAGCGCGGGCCAGGCGGCGAGGCCGAAGTGGGCGTGGACGACGTCCAGCCGTTGGCCGGCATAGCGGCGGCGCAGGTCCAGCGCGCCGCCGCGCGAGCGCGCGCGGGCCGGGCGCCAACTCGTACAGCTCGACCTCGATCCCGTCGAGCCGGCGCAGCGCGTCCACCTGGTCGCGCACGAACCGCCCGCGCTCGGGATGGGCCGCGGCGGGCAGCATGTTCGAGACGACGAGCGCGCGCACAGACCGTATTAATAATCGGTGGGATACCGGGATCTAGGAAATATCCGTGCGTCGTGGGGATATTTGGGCATTGGGGGCATCTGGATCATGGTGGGACATCCGGGCGTCGGCAAGAAGAGGCGGATAGGGGTCTGTGATATCCGGATGCGATCGGATGTGATCCGGGCGGTGGTTAGGCCGATGGCGCTCCGGACCCTGTGGAATGATGCCCGCATGAACAGCGCTTTCGCCGGAGCGGACCCGCGCGCGCGGCCGATCGCCGTGTTCGACTCGGGCGTGGGGGGGCTGACCGTCCTGCACGAGCTGCTGGTGCGGCTGCCGCGCGAGGACTTCGTCTACCTGGGGGACACCGCCCGCTTCCCCTATGGCGAACGCTCGCCGCAGGAGATCGAGCGCTTCTCCGCGGAGATCGCCGAGGAGCTGCTGCGGCGCGGCGCCAAGCTGCTGGTCGTCGCGTGCAATTCCGCCACCTCGGCCGCATTGCCGAGCCTGAGCGCGCGCATGCGCCAGACGACGCTCGGGATCGACGTGATGGGGGTCGTGCGCCCGGAGGCGCTGCGCGCGGTCGCCGCCACGCGCAGCGGACGGATCGGGCTGCTGGCGACGCCCACGACCGTGGCCAGCGGCGCGTACGAGCGGGCGGTCGCCGCCGTGGACCCGCACGTCGCGCTGCACGCCGTCCCCTGCCCGACGCTGGCGTCGATCATCCAGGCGGGCGAGCAGTTCGACGCGCAGGCCGTGGCCACGGTCCGCGCGGCGTGCGAGCCGCTGCGGGCAGCGGGCGTGGACACCGTGATCCTGGGCTGTACTCACTATCCGCTGATCAGCCCGATGCTGCAGCGCACGCTCGGCCCGGAGGTGACGCTTGTGACCTCCGGCGCCGCGCTCGCGCGCCAGGTCGAGCACGCGCTGAGCACGCGCGATCTGGGCTGGCCGAACTCCGATCGGTCGCGCACCAACGGCGAGGGCGAGTACCGGTTCCTGTGCACGGGCGACGTGTCCGCCTTCCGCGAGCTGGGGACGCGCTTCCTGCAGATGCCGCTGGGCACGGTCGAGCACGTCGAGCTGGCCTCCGTCGAGGCGGTCGCGTCGTGAGCCGCCCCTCGCGCGGGCGCGCCGCCGGTGGCGAAGGGACGCAGGCATGAGCAAGCGCAGCTACGACCGCGCCCCGGACGGCCTGCGCCCGACGACGATCGAGCCGGGTTTCGTGCGCACCGCCACCGGCTCGGCCCTGATCTCGATCGGCGAGACTCGCGTGATCTGCACCGCCTCCGCGCAGGAGTCGGTGCCGCGCTGGATGACCGGCAAGGGCAAGGGCTGGGTGACGGCCGAGTACGCGATGCTGCCCGCCTCGACAGGTGACCGCAAGCAGCGCGACATCGCCAAGGGCCGCCTGGACGGGCGCAGCGTCGAGATCCAGCGCCTGATCGGCCGCTCGCTGCGGGGCGTCGTGGACTTCGGGGCGCTCGGCGAACGGACGATCTATCTCGACTGCGACGTCCTGCAGGCCGACGGCGGCACGCGCTGCGCGTCGATCACGGGCGCGTACGTCGCCCTGGCGCTCGCGTGCGCCGCGCTGCGCGACAAGGGCCGGCTGCAGGCATCGCCGCTGACGGGCTCGGTCGCGGCGGTCTCCTGCGGGATCGTCGCCGGCGAGCCGCGCCTGGACCTCGACTACGGCGAGGACTCCAACGCCGAGGTCGACGCGAACGTCGTGATGACCGGCGAGGGCGGCCTCGTGGAGGTGCAGGCCACGGCCGAGCGCACTCCCCTGTCACGCGCGCACCTGGATGAGCTGCTCGCCCTGGCGGCGGGCGGGATCGAGACGCTGCGCGGGCTGCAGGCGATGGCAATCGCCGAGGCGACTGTCGCCGCTTGACGGCCGCCACGGCCGCGTGACGATGCCCAAGCTGCTACTCGCCACGCGCAACGAGCACAAGCGCCGCGAGTTCGCGCGCCTGCTGCCCGGCTGGGAGGTCGAGGCGCTGCCCGACGCGGTGGATCTGCCACCGGAGGACGGCGCCACGTTCGCCGACAACGCGCTCGGCAAGGCCCGCGCGGCCGCCGCGGCGACGGGCCGCCCGAGCATCGCCGACGACTCGGGCATCGAGGCGGCCGCCCTTGGCGGCCGTCCGGGCGTGCGCTCCGCCCGTTACGCGGGCGAGGACGCGTCTGACGCGGACAACCTGGCCCTGCTCCTGCGCGAGGCGCCGGCCGGCAGCGCGCTGGAGTACGTGTGCGCGCTCGCCTATGTGCACCCGCAGAGCGGCACGGAGCGCGTGTTCGAAGGTCGTTGCGCGGGCACGCTCGCCGCCGAGTCCAGGGGCGCGCGGGGTTTTGGGTATGACCCGGCGTTCCTGCCCGACGACTGGCCGGGGGAGCAGACGATGGCCGAGCTGACCGACGAGCAGAAGGACGAGATCAGCCACCGCGGTCGCGCGGCGCGGTCTCTGCTGCAGTGGCTTGGCGCCTCTCGGGTGTGACGACATGTGCTTCAGGGCGCGTCTATGGTTGACTGTTGACAGCGCGCTCGGTTTGTGGTTATGATTGGTAGGTCGGGTGCTCTGCATGTGGAGGGCACACATATAGATCGGGTTTGGGTCGGTTCTCTGGATCGACGTCAAGCGCTTTTGCAGGGATGTAGGGGAGAGGGAAACCGGGTCGCATGATGAGGGGCAGTTGTTTTCGCATGAGTTCACTGGGGACAGATGTGACGGGGATCGTCGCGCGCCTGTGTGTGCCTGTAGGTAGATGCGTCAGCAGTGCTGACTCATCTCTCTCTCTCTCTCTCTCTCTCTTGCTCCTATGTCAAGGCCGGAGTTAAATCTGGTTCTGGTCTAGGTCTTGTAGGGAGGGGTTTTGCTGGGGGCTTGGTTGGCTCTTGGCCTTGTGCGGCTTGTTGTAGTGCGCGCCAGACTGCGCGTGCGAGGTGTCGCTTTAGGGCGCGTAGTGCTTCGCGGCGTGTCTTTCCCTCGGTTTCCTTCTTGGCGAGGAACGTTCGTGCTGGTTGGTGGGTGCGTCCTTGGACGACTGCGATTCGGTGTAGTGCGCAGTTGAGTTGGCGGTTGCCGCCGCGGTCGAGGCGGTGGCGGTTGTTTTTCCCGGAGGATGCGGGTATTGGCGCCACTCCCGCGAGGCGTGCCAGCTTCGAGTCGGAAGAGAAGCGTTGTATGCCTGCGGTCTCGGCGAGGATCTTTGCTGCGGTCAGTGCTCCACAGCCGGTGAGCTGCAGTAGTTGTGGTGCCTTGGATTCGACGAGTGTCGTGATCTCGTGTGCTAGTTGGCGTGCTCGTCGGGTGTGTTGTTTGAGTGAGCGCACGAGCTCGCGCGCGATCCGCACGCGAGCGCAGTGCTCGGCGCGGGATAGCTTGCGCGCGATCCGCTCCAGCCACACCGTGCGGTCGAGTGCTCCCACGGGGATCTTGAAGTCTGGCCAGAGGTCGTGGAGGTGCCAGCGCAGTCGTTGTTGGTCTTGTGAGCAGGCTTTGGTGAGGTCCTCGCGATGATCGAGCAGCAGCTTGATCTCCAGGGAGTCCTCGTCCAGATGAGCGGCGGGGAGGGTGTCGATGCCCTCCCTGAGTGCGGCTCTGGCGATCGCGCGCGCGTCGATTGGGTCGGACTTCCCGCGGGTTCGCTCGGTGCCTCGTTCTCTGGCGGTCAGGTTGGGCGGGATCCGCAGGACGCGCTCCCCTGTGGCTATGAGGAACCGCTCGAGGGGGCCGGTGAGGTGCCGGCAGTCCTCGATCGCCCATACCCGTTCGGGGTCTGGCAGGCTGCGGGCCCAGTCGGTCAGCTCGATGAACCCGTTCTTGCTCGCGGGGATCGTCTTGTCGTCCAGGAGTTGTCCGTTGGGGGTGTTGATGGCGGCGAGGGTGTGGGTGTGCTTGTGTACGTCCGCTCCGATCAGGATCATTCTTACCGTCCATTCATCATTGGATCTGTCGTTTGGGCGGATCGCTGGCTGACACGAGTCACTTGGGGCGTCTTGCCACGCTCCTATCAGGTCAAGCCAGCGGTCCTTCTTGGGCGGCGGCGAGCGACACAACAGAGACTGGTCAGGCCCCCGAGGGGTCGACTCTCTCACTTGGAGTCAGCTCGCCGCCTATGCCCGAGACACCCAACACCCCCGGCCGGACAGCACCACCGCCGCCAGCCGGGGAGAGCCAGGATGACAGTGACTCTCTCTTGGCCCAGTAGCGCTACTGGCCTAACCACCCAAAAGCGCCGGGTAACAGCCCCCTTCGTGGGGAGCATCAACTGTTGCCATGCGCGTAATGACGATCGCCGTCCGCGCGGTGTCGCGTCAGACCGAACGCTCGCTTGCACGGTAACGATCGGCCGGCAAGCCCACTGTGAGCCGGTCTGCAGCGCGCCTGGAGGCGTAGCTGTATATACGCCGCGCTTCTTTTCTGCCACGCGTTTCGATGTTCGCACCCGCTCTGGCGCTTGCGTACGTCGCCAACTGTGTCGCACGCGTTCTGGTGTTCGCACCTGCTCTCGCGCTCGTATTCGCTCCGGCGCTTGTGTACGTCGTCTCGCGTGCAGTGGCGCACCGGTGGTCTGTCCCGCGTCTGGAGGCTCGACTTGATCACCAAAGCGCTTATGTCCCGTCTGTCTCGAGGAGGAGATGTTCTGATGAACGCTCGTAGGTTGACGCTTGCCGTTGTCCTTGTCATCGCGACGTGTGCGATGTCGGCCTTTACGAGCGCGGTGGCGTTTGCGGCTGCCCCGGAAGCCCCGGAAGTCACGGTGGAAGCTCCGGTCGCGGCGACGACAGCGACGCTGCATGGGGTATTGAACCCCGGGAAAGCGGGCGAAGAAGGCACGTATGTGTTCCTCTACAAAGCATCCACTACGGGGGAATGCCAAGGTGGTTCTCAGGCGCCCGAATCGCCTGGCTTGTCGTTTGGCTTTGAACGTGAAGAAGTCTTTGAAGGGTTGTCTGGTCTTACTCCGGGGACGGAGTACGCGGTGTGTTTGCGTGTCGAAAGCGCGAGCACCAAAGAAGCCACGGTCAGCCCGGCGGTGTCTTTCAAGACCGCGGTCCCGCCGGAAGCACCGGAAACTCTCCCGGCGAGCGAAGTGACGTCCGTGTCGGCGAGGCTGCACGGGGTTTTGAACCCGAAAGGCGAAGGTAACCCGGGGATCTATGAGTTTGAGTATCGGCAGTCTGGGAGCGAATGCGAAGGTGAAGGGGTTACTTCCGCTGAAGCGATGAGCGGTGCAGTGGGGCAGACCGTGGAAAACGAGGTCGACAAACTCCTCCCGAATGCTCCTTACACGTTTTGTTTGCTGGCGCAAAACGAAGCGGGCGAAATCGAGCGGGGGCCGCCCGTGACGTTCACCACGCCGGCTGTCGCGCCGTCGCTGGAAAGCGAAGCGGCAAAGAACCTCACGGAATCCTCGGTCGATCTCACCGCGAGCATCAACCCGAACGGCACAGAAACGACCTACCATTTCGCATACGGGACTAGCGCCGGGTATGGGTCGAGCACGCCGGATGTGCAGATACCGGCCGGCCGTTCCGGGGTGCTGGTCTCCCAGCACATCACGGGCCTCTCGCCGAACACGACCTACCACTGGCGGCTGATCGCGACGAACATTGCCAGCATGGAAACAAAAAGCGCCGATCACACCTTCCGTGAGGAAGCCGTGGCGTCCACTCTTCCTGATGGGCGTGAGTATGAGCTCGTGACACCCGCCCAGAAGAACGCCGCGCTGATCGGCGCGGCGTTCGGTGGTGGTAGCGCGTGGCCGCCGCAGATCGCCCGCGATGGCAAGAGCCTGGTCGTTCCGAGCATCCAGTGTTTCGCGGGCGCTGAATCATGTATCGGCGCCCGCAAGCGGGAGGGCGAGGCCTACGAGTTCGCGCGCACCCCCGAAGGATGGGTGACCCACGCGCTCGCGCCGCCCGTCACGACGTTCGAAGAGAGTTCTCTGTGGGCCGCCGACGCCGAAACACACGCGACACTCTTCAGCGCCCCCACCCCACCGTTTGGTGTCGATGACTTCTACACCAGCCAGGGCAACGGGTCGATCGCTGACATCGGCCCACTCGGCGAACAGACACCCACCCAAACGCTCTATTTTCGTCGAGTGGAACGTGTCGTTGGGACCAGCGACTTCTCGCACGTGGTGTATTTCGGCAAAAACTTCTGGTCGCTGGACGGGAACCCCGAAACGGAATTCTCGCTGTATCAGTATGCGGGCACTGGTAATCATCAGCCGTTCCCGGTGGGTGTCACCGGTAACGAGCAGAGCACGAGCCTGATCAGCAGCTGCGGCACATTCCTGGGCAGCGGTGGCACAGGCGGCAGTGGTTTTGAAAATGCGACGGATGGGTTTGGGTCGATCTCGGAAAGCGGCCGGACGGTGTATTTCACCGCTGCGTGCGGTAAAGAAACGGGTGATGAACTGTATGCGCGTGTGGACGGGAGCACGCCTGAGGCTCATACGGTCGTGATCTCCTCGCCCACGCCGTCTACTTGCAAATCCGTGGAATGCCAGACCGCGGCGAAAGGCAGCGGGATCTTCGCGGGTGCCTCCACTAACGGGTCAGACGTGTTCTTCACGAGTACCGAGCAGCTCACCGACCAGGCCAGCCAGGGCGCCGGCGGGGCTGGCACCGGATGTGAAGTGGCGAGCGGCGCTGGCTGTAACCTGTATGAGTCGGTGTGTGCGGAGCCGTGCGGTAAGCCGGGCGAAGAACCCGGCGCTAAAGAACGCGAACTGATCGATCTCTCCGAAGGCGCGAAGGAAAAAGGCGGCCCGCGGGTGCAGGGCGTGATGGCGATCTCCTCCGATGGGTCGCACGTCTATTTCGTCGCGCGTGGCGTGCTCACCGCCGGCCAGGAAAACCAGAGCCACGAAAGCGCGGTGGACGGGGCAAACAACCTGTACGTGTATATCGCCGGACAGGGCCTGAAGTACATCGCGACACTCCCCACAGCCGACGAACAGGAATTCACGGCCGAGAAAGGGTTCGAGTGGGACCACGGTCTTGAACTCGCGAATGTGACGCCGGATGGGCGTTATCTGGTGTTCCTCAGCCACGGCGCGTTGACGGCTGATGACACGCGCCCCCTTGGCCCTGCGCAGGTGTACCGGTATGACTCACAGACCGGGGCGCTAGTGCGTGTCTCGATCGGCGAGCATGGCTTTAACGATAATGGCAACTCGGGGCTCGGCGAAGCCGGCATCGCGATCGCCCAAACGGGCGATGCGATCGGTGTCGGCCCGGCGCGCTCAGGCCCAACGATGTCAAACAATAGCGAATTCGTGTTCTTCGAAAGTCCTGTCGCGCTCGCCCCGGGCGCCCTCGACAACGTCGAAGTCAGGACGAACAGCGAAGGTGCTCCGGAATACGCTGAGAACGTGTATGAGTACCATGACGGGGAAGTGTCTCTCATCTCGGGTGGGAGGGATATCACGCCGCCGGGTGCGGCTCCGGGGGTGTTCAGCTCGACGCGGCTGTTGGGTAGTGACGCGTCGGGGGATGATGTGTTCTTCGCGACCGATGAGCAGCTTACGCCGCAGGACACCGATACCCAGCGTGATTATTATGATGCTCGGGTCTGCTCGCGGGAAGAACCCTGCCCCATGCTCGCCACACCTTCGACGTTGTGTGAAGGTGAAGCTTGTCAGGATTCGCCCGGTGCCTCACCGTCACTCTCTGTGCCCGGGAGTCTTTTATTCTCCGGCACGGGGAATCTAGCCCCACCATCCCTACCGACGGTCGGCAAGTCTAAGCCGAGGGCAGCGACCACGAAATGCAAGAAGGGTTTCGTGAAGAAGAACGGCAAATGTGTGAAGGTCAAGGGTAGGAAGAAAGCCCGGAAGGCCAAGAGAGCCAGCGACAAACGGAGGAGGAAATCATGAGGATCTCTATTCGTTTGAAGCCGGTCTACCAGGCCATTCGGATCATTGCTCTGCTCGGTTGTCTTGCGGGAATTGTCACCTCGGCTGGGGTTGCGGTGGCGGCCGAACCGCTGACCGGTGGTTTGACGATCCATTCTGATGCTACCGGGGGCGCGTTTTCAGAAGGCGAAAGCCCGAACTGCACGGAAACGGAAGGCGCGGCAGCGAAGGCCTGCTACGGCTACCAGGTGACGGTGTTGAACTCCGGCGGCGGGACCGCGGAAGGGCCGATCGTCGTGAAGGAGCATCTGCCGAGCGGGTTTACCGTGAGCAACGCGGTGCTGTTCTTGGATCCCGCGGTCGGCAACGGACGAAAAGGCGGCGTTCACGGTGAAGAACTCTCGGGCGCGTGCAGTTCCGAAGGCGAACCGGTGACCGTGACGTGCACGTATGAAAGCCCGCTGGCGCCTGATGAAGCTCTCGAGCTGCGGCTGTTCGTGTCGGTGTCCGCGGGTACCCCCAGCGGCCAGCTGAGCACCGCGTCTGTGACAGCTCCGGGCTCGCCCGAAGCATCCGTCACAGAACCGTTGCTGGTGAGCTCTGCGCCCGCGGCGTTCGGGCCGAGCGCCCTGGTGTCCTACATCGCGTCGGGGAGCGGGGGTCGTGCCACGCAGGCGAGCGCGCACCCCTACGAGCTCGCGACCAGGATCGATTTGAGGAACGTCGTGAAGGTCCAGCCGGAAGGTCTCCGCGGGCTTACCAGCGTTCACGACGTCAAGGACGTCATCGTCGATCTCCCGATGGGGTTGCTGGGCGACACCCAGGCCACGCCGACGTGCACGTTTGGGCAACTGGAGTCTGTGCAGCACTGTCCCGCCGATACGCGGGTCGGCCAGATCCAAACCGAGCCCGAAGACGCGACCACGGCCTATATCGGGATCTACAACATGGTGCCCGAGCACGGGGTCGCCGCGGAGTTCGGCTTCATCGACGCGATCGACTCGACGCACGCGATCTATGCGAACGTCGCGCCGACCCCAGCGGGCTACGTGCTGCGCGCGACCTCACGACAAGTCCCCCAGATCCCGTTGACGAACGTCACCGCGATCTTCTTCGGGAACCCCGCCGCGAAGGACGAAGCGGGAAACGCGTCCATCGCGATGTTCACGAACCCCTCAGACTGCTCAGGAGAACCTCTCGTATCTACGGTGCACATGGACTCCTGGCAGGAGCCGGGACGATACAACTCCAACGCTAGTCCCGCGGGCGAACCCGAAGTCAACGGGTCGAACTGGGCGACGGCGCTCAGCGATGAATGGCCTGTGGGTGGCACGGTCACCCCGGCTACGACCGGCACCGTGACAGGCTGCAACCAGCTTCGCTTCAACCCGTCGGCGTTTACTTTTGCGCCTGAAGAAGCACATTCTCGGGCCGATGAACCCTCTGGTTATGAATCTGTGCTGCGTATCCCGCAGACCGAGACGCCCGGGACGCTGGCGACACCCCCATTGAAGATGGCGGTCGTGACGCTCCCGCCGGGTGTAGCGGTCTCCCCGTCTGCCGCTGACGGCTTGGTCGGATGTCAGGAATCGGGATCGGAAGGGATTAACTTTGAAAGTGCCGGTGCTGGTCATTGCCCGGCGGCTTCGAAGGTCGGGAAGGTCGAAGTGATCACCCCGGTGCTGGAAGAACCATTGACGGGCAGCGTGTTCGTCGCGCAACCGAAGTGCGGCGGTCCGGTCCAACCGGAATGCACCGAAGAAGCAGCGGAAACGGGTGGGATCTTCGCGATCTACATGGAAGTCGAGAATGAAAATCGCGGTATCCATGTCAAGCTGAAGGGCAAGGTCGAAGTCGGCGGCAATGGGCAATACAGCCAGACACACGGTCTGCAACCAGGCCAGATTCGAACCAGCTTCATCGAAACACCACAGGTGGCCGTCTTCAGCGAACTGCGGCTGAAGTTCAACGGTGGTCCAAGGGCGCCGCTGGCGAACCCGCAGACCTGCGGTGCATTCACGATCAACGCGAACCTCGAACCATGGTCCGCGCCAGAATCAGGTCCCAACGCGATCGAGGAACCATCGTTCAACATCGGCGGTTGTGAAAACCGCTTCGCATCATCGTTCAGCGCGGGCACCGTCAACAACCAGGCCGGCGGGTACAGCCCCTTCACGACGACGTTCAGTCGCCAGGACCGCGAACAGGACCTCTCCGGGATCACGGTCAACATGCCCGAAGGACTGCTGGGCAAGATCGCCGGCATCGAACAATGCCCCGAAAACGAAGCGAACGCGGGAACATGCGGCTCGATCAGGCCAGGATCGCACATTGGTACGGCCACTGCGGCGGCGGGATCGGGTTCGCACCCGTTCTGGCAGTCCGGGAACGTGTATCTCACCGGCCCCTATAAGAACGCCCCGTTCGGCCTGTCGGTTGTGGTGCCGGCGAAGGCTGGCCCGTACAACCTGGGGAACATCGTGGTTCGCGCGGCGATCTACATCAACCCGAATACCGCCGCGGCGACGATCGTCTCAGACCCACTGCCGCAGAGCGTCGATGGTGTCCCATTGCGGGTGCAGACCGTCAACGTGACGGTCGGTCAGGCCAACAACTTCACGTTCAACGCGACGAACTGCACCGAAAAGACGATCGGTGCGACGCTGACGAGCGCCCAGGGTGCTCAGGCGAACGTGTCCAGTCGCTATCAGGCCGCGAACTGCCAGAGCCTGCCGTTCAAACCGCAGTTCACGGTCAGCACGCAGGGTAAGACCAGCAAAGCCGATGGTGCGAGCCTGAGCGTGAAGATCGCCTACCCCTCCAGCGGACAGGCGAACATCGCCAAGGTCGATCTGCAATTCCCCAAGATCCTCCCTGCACGATTGACGACGTTGCAGAAAGCGTGCACCGAAGCGCAGTTCAACACCAACCCCGCAGGTTGTCCCGTGGCGTCTGACATCGCGACCGTGACGGTGCACACCCCGCTGTTGAACAGTCCGTTGACGGGACCGGCGTATTTCGTCAGTCACGGCGGCGCAGCATTCCCCGACGTCGAGCTGGTGCTGCAGGGCGAAGGCGTCCTGCTGGTGGTGGATGGCAAGACGCAGATCAAGAAAGGCATCACGTACTCCCATTTCGATACGACCCCAGATGCGCCGTTCAGCGCATTTGAATTCAATGCGCCCGAGGGTCCGTTCTCGATCCTGACGGCGAATGGCAGTCTGTGCGATCCGACGACGACAAAGACGGTGAAGAAGCGTGTGGCGGTGCGAGCGCATGGTCATGTCAAGCACGTGACGAGGTCGGTTAGGACGACGGTGCCGGAATCGCTTGTGATGCCGACGACGATCACGGCTCAGAACGGCGCGGTGATCAATCAGAGCACGAAGATCGCGGTGACGGGCTGTCCGAAGGTCAAGAAGGCGAAGATCAAGAAGAAGGTGAAAGGTCATGGCGGTAAGGGCGGCAAAGGCAAGAAGCGCTAGTGGTAGGCGCGGCGGCAGCAGCAGCAGCGGGCGGGCGGCTGGTATGGGTTCGGGGCACGGTCGTCGTGGGGCCGGGTCGTCGTCGTCGCGGCGGGGTGTGGGTTCTGGTCGTGTGGTGAAGCGCTCGTCTCGGGAGTCTGCGCGTGAGCAGGTGGTCGAGATACAGCGTGCGCGTGTGTTCTCAGCCGCGGCGAGTGTCGTCGCTGAGTTGGGGTACGGTGGGATGAATGTGGCGCGGGTAGCGTCTCGTGCAGGGGTCTCGCGGCGTACGTTCTATGAGCTGTTCGAGGACCGCGAAGACTGCTTTCTAGAGCTCTTTGATGATGCTTTGGCGCGTGCTACAAGGGTCGTGCACGATGCGTGCTCAGACTTAACGGTAGTGTCCTCGTCGGGACGGGAGGATGGCTGGCGAGGACAGGTCAGGACGGGATTGGGTGCCCTGTTGGGGCTCATAGATGACGAGCCTGAGTTGGGGTCGTTGTTGATCGTGGGGGCGCTTGGTGGAGGACCACGCGTGCTTGAGCGTCGCGCAGGGATGATCGAGACCCTGATCGCGATCGTCGATGAGGGGCGCGGGGAGGCGAGAGGGGGTCATGAGCCTCCGCCGTTGACGGCGGAGGGCATCGTTGGGGCGGTGCTGAGCGTGCTGCACGCACGCATGCTTGAGCAGGCTACCGATCGTGCTGTGGGTCTTCGCGTGAGCGGGTCTTCGCGTTCGCGCAATGCTGGTGGTGCTCCCGGGTCCTTGATCGGTCTGTTGAACCCGTTGATGGGGATGATCGTGCTGCCTTATCTCGGACGGGCCGCCGCAAAGAAAGAGCTAGCGCGTCCCATCCCGAAGGCTCCTCGCGCGTCCAAGTCCTCCGGTGTGTCGCGCAGCAGCCCTTCCGGTGATCCGTTGAGGGGTCTTCAGATGCGTTTGACCTATCGCACGCTGCGGGTGCTCTCGGCGATCGCGTCAGAGCCCGCCGCGTCCAACAGACAAGTAGCGCAGACGGCCGGGGTGCATGACCAGGGTCAGATCTCAAAGCTGTTGGGGCGCTTGGAACGCCTGGGGCTGATCCAGAACACCGGCAACGGTCAGCCCCGCGGAGAACCCAACGCATGGACCCTCACCCCACGCGGCCAAGAGGTCGAGCAAGCACTCAGAATCTAGACACGCCCACCGCGGGCTCCTGCTGAAGCATCAACGGTATGTAGCACGATCTATGCTACATTAGGCCGTATGGCTCGTGCTCTTCATGTCCGACTCGACGCCGATGCCGAAGCGGCGCTAGCCGTCCTGCGCGCAGAGGGGATGAACGACTCGCAGGCGGTGCGGAGCGCGTTGACCGAGGCGCGTGCACGCCGACGCCGACGCTCCATGCTGCGGGAGGAGGCGCGCCGGTTGGCGGCGGATCCGGCGGATCGCGCGGAGCTGGCGGCGCTGCGCGATGAGCTCGACGAGCTCAGCCCGGCCTGGCCGGCGGACTGATGGTCCGTGGCGAGGTCGTGCGCCTGGCCGCGCCGCGCCGCGCACGCGGTCACGAGCAGCGGGGGGCGAGACCTGGGGTGGTGGTCCAGGCGGATGAGCTGCTGGATCTCAGCACTGTGCTGATCGCTCCCACCTCGCGCTCGGCGGCGGCGGCGACGTTCCGTCCCACGATCGACGTGGCGGGAGCGCAGACGCGTGTGCTCATCGATCAGCTGCGCGTGGTCGATACGCAGGCGGTCAAGGGCGGCCTCGGACGTCTGAGCCACGGCGAGATGGCGGCGGTGGACGACGCTTTGGCGCTCGTCCTCGGGCTCTCGAGCTGAGACACGTCCTCTACAGCAGGTTGATCGCCGCCGCGGCCCCGACGGCCGCGGAGAGCCCCGCATAGCCGGTGTAGCCGGCCAGCAGGAGAAAGAAGGCCGTCAGCAGCGCGACGAGCACGGTCAGGGTCCAGGCGATGCGTTCGAAGGTCATCGCGCGCATTGTCGCCGATCCGCAGGTCGTCGTCCCGTCCAGCCGGGGGCGACCCGTCCGCGGACACTGTTAGCTTCAACACAAAGCTTTCACGAACGAGGAGGGCGAAGTGACGAAGTCCGAGCTGGTCGACCAGGTGGCGGATCGCGCCGGCCTGACCAAAGGCGAGGCGACGCGCGCGATCGACGCGGTGCTGGGCACGGTCGAGGACGCGCTGCGACGCGGCAGCGAGGTCACGCTGTCGGGGTTCGGCAAGTTCCACGTCGGCGAGCGCGGCGCGCGCCTGGGGGTCAACCCGCGCACGGGCGAGCGCATCCAGATCGCCGCCTCGCGCGTGCCGCGGTTCACCGCGGGCAGCGGCCTGAAGAACGCGGTCAAGGTTCGTTGAGGGCGTGAGGCCGCCGTCGCGTGCCTGAAGGTCCCGTGGCCGCCGCGGCCGGGACGCCACGACCGTTTGGTGACACGCTCGCGGCACGCGTGCAGGAACGCGAGTCCCAGATCGTGCTCGGCCTCGACCCCGACCCGATCGCGCTGTGGCCGGGAACGTCTGCGGGGCAGGAGGTCGCGAGTGCGGTCGCAGGTCACTGCCGGGCTCTGGTCGACGCGGCCGGACCGGCATGCGTCGCGGTCAAGCCCCAGCTCGCCTGCTTCGAGCGGCTGGGCGCCGCCGGGCGCGATGCGCTCGAGACGGTCGCGCGGCACGCGCGTGACGCAGGGCTGCTCGTGATCGCCGACGGCAAGCGTGGGGACATCGACGTGACCGCGCGGGCCTATGCCCAGGCTCTGTTCGGCGGAGTGCAGACCCCGTTCGGCGAGGTCGCGGGACTGGACGCGGACATGGCGACGGTCAACCCGCTGATGGGCCGGGACGCGGTGGAGCCGTTCGTCACGGCCGCGCGCGCGTCGGGGGCCTGTGTGCTGATGCTGGTGCGCACCTCCAACCCGGGCGCGGCCGACGTCGAGGATCTTCAGGTCGTGGGCGGGGGGAGCGTGTGGGAACGGTTGGCGGGGATAGTGGACGAGCTGGGACAGCCCGGCGTGGGGACCCATGGCCTCAGCGACGTGGGCGCGGTCGTCGGCGCCACCGCTCCCGGCCACATCGCGCGCGCGCGCGAGCTGATGCCCCACGCCGTGTTCCTGCTCCCCGGAGTCGGCGCGCAGGGAGGCCGCGTCGAGGACCTCCGGGAGGCGTTTGCGCCCGGTCGAGCGGGAGGTCTCGTGACCGCCTCGCGCAGCATCGCGGGCGCCCACAAAGCCACCGGCGGGGATCCGGCGACGGCGGCTCGTGCCGAGGCCGAGCGGTTACGCACGGCGGCTTGGGAGTTGGGGTAGTCTGAACCCTCGATGATCATCACGGTCACGCTCAACGCGGCGATCGACAAGTCGCTCTCGGTGCCGAACTTCAGGCTCGGGCGCCGCCACCGCACAGTCGAGCAGCGCACGATGGCCGGCGGCAAGGGCGTCAACGTCGCGCGCACCCTGAAGGCGCTCGGCCAGCCGGTGATCGCGACCGGCTTCGCGGGCGGCGCGACCGGCACGCACATCGTCGAGCAGCTAACCGACGAGGCGATTCTCAACGACTTCGTGCGTATCCGTGAGGAGTCACGCACGAACACCTCCGTGCTCGACCCGACGACCGGCGAGCAGACGGAGATCAACGAACGCGGCCCGTCCGTGTCCGAGGGCGAGGTCGAGCTGTTCGCCGACAAGCTCCTGTACCTCGCGCGCGGCGCCGCGATCGTCGTGTTCGCCGGCTCGCTGCCGCGAGGCGTCGATCCCGAGGTCTACGCCTCGCTGATCCACGACCTCGCGCGGATGGAGGTCACGACCGTCGTGGACACCGATGGCGAGCCCCTGCATCATGCGGTCCGCGCCGAGCCCGATGTCGTATCGCCCAACGCGCTCGAGGCCGAGGAGCTCGTCGGCCACGAGTTCGCCGGTGAGGAGGAGCGCTTGCTCGCCGTGCGCGAGATCGCCGCGCTCGGCCCTCGTGAGGCGATCATGACGCTCCCCGACGGCTGTGTCGCCCAGGTTCTCGTCGACGGCCGTCCGTGTCTGAAGCGTGCACGGGTGGACCCGCGCGAGCCGGTCGCCAAGCGCGGCTCGGGCGACGCCTTCCTCGCCGGCTACCTTGCCGCTCGCTACGAATCTCGCGCTTCGGACCAGTGCCTGCGCTTCGGCGTGGCCTGCGGCGCCGAGTCGACCGGACGACTCGGCGCCGGTCTGATCGACCCGCGCGAAGCCCGCCGGCTGATGGGCGAGGTGGAGCTCACCGAGGTCGAGCTGCCGGCCGAGGTCGGCTGAGGGCGCACGGCTCTCGTCGCAAACCCCGGACCGTCCATGCTCTGAGAACGACCCCGTTGCGAGCAGTGCGAATCGGTCGGTGCATTGGTGCTGCGCGAATTCATCGCTGGGCTTGTATAGTGCCGACCTTCTGAATACCAGAAGGTATCGGGCAGAAGGGGTCAACATGAGTCAGAGATTCGGTGAGCAGGAACGATCCGGCAGGGTCGGCACGCGGCGGACGGCTTCGCTCACCGGGCTCGCGGCGTGCCTGCTTGCGGCGCTCGCGGTCGCCGGCTGCGGCGAAGGCTCCGGCAACTCGGCGAGCGTCGCCGCGACCACGACGGCTGCAACCACGCCCACCACGACGACTACGACTCCCTCGACCACGTCCACCGCCGCCAAGCCGCCCGCCGCAAAGTCGTCGAACCCGGCCAAGTCGTCCACGACGCCCGCGAAGACCGCCACGACGCCGCCCAAGCCGCCCGCGGCGAAAAGCTCGACCGAAGCGAAAAAGGCCCCCCAGGAACCCCAGGCGCTGGGCCAGATCAAGCTCACCAGCACCGCGTTCAAGACGGGCGGGCCAATCGCCGTCCGCTACACCTGCGACGGCGCCGGCATCTCCCCGCCGCTGCAATGGCACGGCGTGCCCAGGGGCTCGGCCGAACTGTTGCTGCTCGCCGTGGATCTGAGCGGCAGCGCGGAAGACGCGATCCAGTGGGCCGTGGCCGGCATCTCCCCGGGCACGCACAGCATCTCAGCCGGCAGCCTGCCCGCGGGGGCCGTCGCGGGCCTCAACAGCGCCGGCAAGGCCGGCTGGGGCCAGATCTGCGGCGCCAAAGGCAAGCTGCACCACGTCGCCTTCCTGTTCTACGCCCTGCGTCACAAGCTCGGCTTGAAAACGGGCTTCAACCCCGCCGTCGTGCGCGACGGTCTCAAGGGCGCGACGCTGGCGTCGGGGGTGACGCTGGCGACGTATCAGCGTCCTTGAAAGACGTCTCGCAAGCTCATCGCGCCTCAGCCGCCCGCGACGTCTCGACGTAGAAACACCAGATAGGCCGCGAACAGCGCCGGGATCGCATACAGCGCGCAGACCCACGCCGAGTGCCAGATCGGCGCCCAGTCGGTCGGGGTGCGCAGCAGGCCGTGCCAGTTCTCGTACTGTTCGGTGAGCAGGTATGGCTTGATGCCTTCAAGGCCCGGTATCTGCCCCACGATGAACAGCAGGATCGTGAAGCCCACGGTGCCGACCACGGCCGCGGCGCTGTTGCGGGTCGTGGTCGACAGCAGCACGCCGATCGCCGTCACGCTCAGCAGCGGGATCAGATAGCAGACATTGGCGGCGAACACCAGCAGCAGGCCTTCCGGCGCCGAGACAACGGAGCCCGAAAACGTGACGACGCTGTTGAAGCCCCACGACGCGACGCCTGCGACGGTCGCCACGGCGGCCGACAGGAACACCGCGATCGTCGCGTACGTCATTGCGGCGAGCGTCTTGGCGGCGAACACCTGACCGCGATCGACCGAGCGCGTCAGGATCGTCTTCAGCGTGCCGTTGCCGTCCTCGGCCGCGACGATGTCTCCGGCCACCAGCGCAGCGATCAAAGGCAGCATGAAGACGGACAGGAAAAGGAGCATCAGCACCGGGGTCGCCAGGCCCGACTGGGTGATGTGCGACTCGAACGGGTTGTCGCCTTCGCGGCCATGGTGGTTGTGCAAGTGCTGGACGAGCACGAAGATCAGCGGCAGGATCACCGCCAGCCCGAGGCCGAGGTAGGTGCGCTTCTGGGAGACGAGCTTGCGCAGCTCCCAGCGCCAGGCGGTGAGCGTCGATGGACGCCGCACATGGGCGATGTCGTGCCGGCCGGCGATGGGCGGGGCGACCGGGGTCGTCGTGGCGGCAGCGCTCATCCGATCTCGACCGCCTTGCGGTCAGACGTCTGCGCGCGCGCCTTCGACGTGCGGCTGCCGTCTGCGCTGACGGCAGCCCCGATCGACGCGGCCCCATCGGCGCTGCGGGAGCCGTCTCCCTCGGTCAACCTGAAGAACAGGTCCTCGAGCGTCGCCAGCTCAGGGGTCAGCGCGAGGATGCCGATGCCCGCCCGCCCCAGCGCGAGCGACAGCGCGCCGACATCCTGCTCCTGGGCCTGGAAGCCCAGGCCGTGCTCGCCGATCGTGGCGTGCTCGATGCCCGGCTGAGCGTGCAGCGCCTCCAGCGCGCGGGCATCATCGGTGCTGCGCAGCCGGTAGCCCGCCCCGCCCTGGCGGCGCAGGTCGGCCAGCGCTCCCTCGTAGACGACACGGCCGGAGTCGACGATCGCCACGCGGTCGCACAGCTCCTGCACCTCGGGCAACTGGTGGCTGGAGAGCAGCACCGTGATCCCCTCGCCCGCGAGGCGCAGGATCAGCGTGCGCATGTCGCGCATCCCCGCCGGATCCAGGCCGGTCGCCGGCTCGTCCAGGATCAGCAGGCGCGGGCGGCGCAGCAGCGCCGCGGCGATCCCCAGTCGCTGGCGCATCCCGTGCGAGTAGCCGCCGACCCTGTGCGCGGCGCGTGGGCTCAGCTCGACGATCTGAAGAACCTCGGCGATGCGCTCGCCCGCGCCGTCGCCGTCCAGCGCGGCGAGCAGCTCCAGGTTCTTGCGCGCGCTCAGGTACGGGTAGAAGCGCGGCGCCTCCACGAACCCGGCGACGCCCTGCAACGCGCGTGCGCCCTCGCGCATCGGGTCGCGCCCGAACAGCTCGACCCTGCCCTCGGTCGGGACGATCAGGCCGAGGGCCATGCGCAGCGTCGTGGTCTTGCCCGCGCCATTGGGGCCCAGAAACCCGTACACATCGCCCGCGCGGACGTTCAGGTCGATGTGGTCGACCGCCAGGACCTCCTTGTAGCGCTTGACCAGCCCGCGCGCCTTGACCGGCAGCGCCTCGTCTATGCCCCTTGCTGCGCCTTTAGTCGCTCGCGTGCCAAGCACGCCACGCTGGGCGGGCGGGTCATCAATCATCTGCCGGGAACAACGATCCATCGGCCGAACGGCGGCCTGGCTTCGTCAGCGTCACACTACAGGCCCTTGGCGACCGCTTCGACCGCCGCCGGGTCGACCGCGCCGGCCACCAGGTAGCGCACGCCGGAGCGCTCGAAGCCGAGCAGGGTGCCGAGCGCGGTGGGCAGCTCGGTCGCTTCTACGCCGCCGATCTTGACCTTTTGCAGACCTTCTGGCAGCGCCTGCGAGGACTGCGCGGCGCCTTCCTGCGTCTTACCTTCGATCACGGCGACCGTGGCGACGCCATGACCGTGAGTCGTGATGTGGGGGTGTTCCCCGGGGTGGGAAGGATCGGCGGCCTTGGCGCCGTCTTGCTGGCCGGGCAGGACTATCTCTTGCACCTTGGCATTCGCCGGCGGCGTGAATTCGAACACAGAGCCGTCCACCGGGCCGTAGGAGATTTCGGTGGCGGCCAGTTCGAGCGTCGGCGACGAGCTGTTCGTGGAGTAGATCGCCGCGCGCAGCGGGGCCCCGTGGGCGGCGTCCCAGGAGAGCTCGGCGCCGCCGATCAGGCTGCCGCTTTCCTTGGGGGAGACACGCACCGTGTATGCGGCCTGGCCGGCGATGTCGGTCGGCGTGGCGCCGGACATGTTCGCGTGCTCGCCCAGATGGGAGATAGCTTCTTCGATCTTGGCGACGGTCGGTGCTTCGTGGCCGGAGGCGCCCTTCGGATCGGAGCCCGTGAGGTCTGCACCGTCTTCGTGAGCTGGGACCGTGTAGCGGTAGAGCGTGTTCGACGCGGCGTCGTACACCGACACGGTATGACCGTCGTAGAGGATCTGGGTGTCGCCTCGTTCGGCCTGCAGTTCCAGGCGCACATGGCCGTCCTTGGAGATCCACAGTCGGCCCGAGCCGCCGCTCAGCAACGGGCTGGAGGACAGCTGCCCGGCTGTGCCACTGCTCCCGCTGGCAAGACTGGCGCCTTCGAGCAGATGGTCGGTCAGCTGGATGCGCGCGCTGACGCCTTCGGCCGGCGGGGCGGAGAAGGCGTCGTGGGCCGCCTGCGCGAGCGGCTTGGGTGGGGGCGTGGGGCCCGTGCCCAGCGCGAACGCGAGCGCGGTGAGAGAGATGCCGAGGACGACCACCAGCCCACATAGGAGCAACAGGCGCGACAGGGGAAGTCTGCGAAGAAGATAGGTCATGTGGGGACTCCCACCCTCAGGTTAGCGCCGTAGCTTGCGCCAGGCTAAAGGTTGAGGCCCCGATCGTGAGAGAGCGCTCATCGAGTGGCGGCGGCAGGTCTGTCGAGCGCCGCCGGACGGTCCGGCGGCGGCAGGCGATATGGTCCCCGCCTGCATGATCTACGCGTTCATCGCATTCTGGGCGGTGCTCGGCCTCGGCGTGTTCTTCGTCGCGATGCGCGGCGGCCCGCGCGGCGCTCGCCAGTCGCTGCACACCGAGTCCAAGGCCAGCCGGCGCGCCGTCACGCTCGGGGTCGTGCTGCTGTTCGCCTTCGGCCTGATCGTGCCCGCGTTCGTGCTCGCGTTCAATGCCGAGCACAAGGCTGGCGTCACGGTCGGCGGGCTGCACCTGAACGCTGAACAGCAGAAGGGTCGCGAACTGTTCGCGCACACCTGTGCCGTCTGCCACACGCTCGCCGCCACCAAGTCCGTCGGTCGCATCGGCCCGAACCTCGACGTGCGCGTCGGCGATGACATCTCCACCGCGGCCGGGCGTAAGGCGCTCGTGCTGAACGCGATCGCCGAAGGTCGCGCGCGCGGGCTCGGCCAGATGCCTGCATTGCTGTATCAGGGCAAGGAAGCAGAACAGATCGCGTCGTTTGTGGCCGCGGTAGCAGGTCACTGAGTTCCCTCGATCGCCAGATTGCTCGCTGCGCCATCGGCCGCCTCAGCGGTTTAGCCAGGAGTCGATACCGGTCCGAGCGGTCATCTACTAAGGTCCGCCGCGATGGCCGAGCAGGCGAAACCGGAGCAGGCGAAGACGGCGCAGGACGTCAAGGCGCTCGTGGCCGAGCATGACATCCGCTTCATCCGCTTCTGGTTCACCGACATCCTCGGCCAGCTGAAGTCGTTCTCGATCAACGCGGCCGAGCTCGACGACGCGTTCGAGGCGGGGATGGGCTTTGACGGCAGCTCGATCACAGGGTTCAACGCGATCGAGGAGTCCGACATGATCGCGATGCCCGACCCGCGCACGTTCGCGGTGCTGCCCTGGCGCCCGGAGGAGCAGGGCGTGGGCAGGATGTTCTGCGACGTCGTCACCCCCGAGCGCACTCCCTATGAGGGAGATCCCCGTCACGTGCTGCGCCGCGCGCTGGAGCGTGCCCACGGGATGGGGTTCGACACGTTCAACGTCGGCCCGGAGCTCGAGTACTTCCTGTTCCGCGACTCGCGCTCGACCGAGGTGCTCGACGAAGGCGGCTACTTCGACCTGACCACGCTCGACGCCGGCTCGGACGTGCGCCGCGAGACGGTGCTCGCGCTGGAGCAGCTCGGCATCCACGTCGAGTACACCCACCACGAGGTCGGCCCCTCCCAGCACGAGATCGACATGCGCTACGCAGACGCCTTGAAGATGGCCGACGACTGCATGACCTACAGGATCACGGTCAAGGAGTACGCGATGAAGTACGGCTGGCACGCGACGTTCATGCCCAAGCCGCTGTTCGGCGAGAACGGGTCGGGCATGCACACCCACCAGTCGCTGTTCTCCGCCGGCAAGAACGCCTTCTATGACCCCGATGACCAGTACTTCCTGTCAGACGTCGGCAAGGCGTTCATCGCCGGGCAGCTCAAGCATGCGCGGGAGATCTGCGCGATCTTCGCGCAGTGGGTCAACTCCTACAAGCGCCTGGTGCCCGGGTTCGAGGCGCCCGTGTACGTGGCCTGGTCGCGGCGCAACCGCTCGGCGCTGGTGCGCGTGCCGCTGTATCACCCGGGGCGGGAGCGCGCGACGCGCATGGAGCTGCGCTGCCCCGACCCCGCCTGCAACCCCTACCTGACGTTCGCGGTGCTGCTGCAGGCGGGACTGGAGGGGATCGAGAAGGGCTATGAGCTGCCCGAGCCGATGGAGAAGAACCTGTACCACCTCTCCGGCGAGGAGCGCAGACGCCTCGGCGTCGAGCAGCTGCCCGAGTCGCTGGGCGAGGCGATCGAGCTCGCGGCCGAGTCAGAGCTGTTGCTGCGCACGCTCGGGGAGCACATGTTCAACCGCTACATCGAGATCAAGCGCCAGGAGTGGGAGGACTACCGCGTGCAGGTGACCCGCTGGGAGCTCGACCGCTACCTCGCGATTCTTTAGCCTGGATCCACTGGTGTTGTCCGGGTTGGGGCGTTGAATGACCTCCTGAATCGGGCTTGGTAGCGACAGATTGAGGCTGTCGCGGCCCGGGATCAGGAGGTCACTCGATGGTGCAGGATGACGAGCGGGTCGGACTGGACGGTGTGCGGGTCGTTTTTGACGATGATCGTGTGGTCTCGGATGCGGGGATCGCGTTGGTCGCGACGCTCGCGGGGCGGCTCGGGATCGAGGCTCTCGTGGGCCGGTTCGTGCGGCTTCGTCGTGACCGGCCGGGCGCGACGAACGCTGGCAGGAAGGTGATGGCGCTCGTGTTCGCGATGCTGCTAGGCGCCGATTGCATCGATGACTGTGAGGTGCTGCGGGCGGGCCGCACGCGCCGATTCTGGGTGGCTGGCTGCCGGCACCGTCGACGTTGGGGACGTTTTTGCGGGCGTTTACTTTTGGGCATGTGCGCCAGCTCGACCGGGTGCTCGGCAGAGTCGTTGACACGCGCGTGGCGGGCGGGTGCCGGCCCGGGTGACGAGCGGCTGATCGTTGATGTGGACAGCTTCATCGGCGAGATTCACGGCAATCAGAAGGAGGGTGTCGGTTTCGGGTACACCAAACAGCGCGGGTATCACCCGCTGCTCGCGAGCCGCGCAGGCACTGGCGAGGTGCTGCACGTGCGGCTGCGCAAGGGGCAGGCGGCTAGCCCAGCGCGGGTTGCTGCGCTTCGCCGAGGAGCTGATCGCCCGCGTTAAACGTGCCGGCGCCAGCCGGGGAGAAGCTCTTCAGGGCCGACTCGGCGTTCTGGAACAACAAGCTGATCGCGCGGCTCGAGCAGGCGGGCTGGGTCTACTCGATCAGTGTGCGCCTGCAGTTCTGGGTTCAGGACGCGATCGAACAGATCCCCGAGTCGGCGTGGCAGCCCTTGGAGGACTACCCCGAGGACGGCGAGGCGCAGATCGCCGAGACGACCACTGCCGGACGACGGCTGGTCGTGCGTCGCACCCGACTGATCGGCCCGCAGGCAGAGCTGTGGCCGGACTGGCGGTACTTCCCGTTCATCACCAACCGCACCGAGGCGTTGGAGGTCGTGGAGGCTGAGCACCGCCAGCACGCCGTCGTGGAGCTCACGATCCGCGACCTCAAAGACCAAGCGCTCGCGCACTTCCCCTCCGGCAAGTTCAACGCGAACAGCGCCTGGACAGTGATCGCCTGCATCGCGCACAACCTGCTGCGCTGGACCAGCGCTGATCGGGCTGCTCCGGCGAGACCGTGCGCGCCGCGCGCACCATCCGCCGCCGGCTGCTCCAGATCCCCGGCCGGCTGACCCGCACGGCGACGCCAATGGACACTTCACCTTCCCGCCCGATGGCCATGGCAACGCGACTTCACCCGTGCGCTCGCCCGCATCCGCGGACTCCCAGAACTCACCTGAGCGCAAACCGCCGCGATCAGAGAACCAGCTGAGCCGCCACTCAACACCGAAGGCTCAGTGCTGCCCAAAACACGTTGCCAGGGGCCTCCAAAAGGACGCCATCGCTCCCACACACCGACCAACACCAGCACGGCACCCGAAAACCACGCCAACGACACCAATCACCCACAACCAGGTCATCCCGCGGTGGATCCAGGTTTAGACCCTATGTCGTAGGTCGCCCGTTGGGTTGACCGTCGGAGGTAGGCCGGACACTCCTCGCGGGGGTTTGTCTGGTCGGAGAGTGGCTCCGGCTGACCCCAATTTCAGTGAGGAGGTCCGGCCATGACCGGAATGGTGACTTATGTGGGGCTCGATGTCCATGCCCGCTCGACGCATGCTGCGGCGATTGACGTTTCGACGGGTGAGGTGTTGCGTGCGCGGTTCGGGCCGGGCGTTGAGGAGCCGGTCGCGTGGCTTACGGGTTTGCCCGGCTCGGTGCGTGCTTGCTATGAGGCCGGACCGACCGGGTTTGGGCTTTATCGCGCCGTGAGCGCTGCTGGGGTGGCCGTCGAGGTGATCGCGCCGGGCAAGACACCCCGGGGCCCGTCGGATCGGGTGAAGACTGACCGCAAGGACGCGGAGCTGCTCGCGCGGTTGTTGCTGGCCGGCTCGTTGACCGCGGTTGTGGTCCCACCGGTCGAGGTCGAGGCTGCCCGCGAGTTGATGCGTGCGCACGATGCGTGCCGAAGGGATCTGATGACGGCTCGTCACCGGGTCTCGAAGATGCTGTTGCGTCATGGCCGGGTCTATCCCGAGTCCTCGACCTGGACTGTGGCTCACCGGCGCTGGCTTTCCCGTCAACGGTTCCAGGAGACGACCTCAGAGCTGGTGTTCGCCGATCTGATCGCGTCCGTCGACGGCCTGAGCGCGCGCAAGGCAGCGATCGCGCAGCGACTCTCGCGCCTGGCCCAGGACGGGGCGTGGTGGCCGACCGTCGCGAGGCTCAGATGCTTCCGGGGCGTTGACACGCTGACCGCGTTCGCATTGCACCTCGAGCTCGGCGGTGACTGGCAGCGCTTTGCGCGAGCAAACGCGCTGAGCGCGTGGCTCGGGCTGATCCCGTCCCTTCACCAGTCCGGTGAGTCATCGCAACAGGGCTCGATCACCAAGACGGGATCGGGGTTCGCTCGCCGCCTGCTCGTCGAGTCGGCCTGGCATTACGGACGTCCCCCACGGATCGGGGCGACACTACGGAACCGTCAGAAAGGCCAGCCCGAGCACGTCTTGCAGATCGCTAACCGTGCTCAACAGCGACTGCACCGGGTTTATCACCGCATGCGCGGTCGCGGCAAGCCACACAACGTGACCGTCGTGGCGTGCGCACGCGAGCTGGCGTGCTTCCTCTGGGCAGCAGCCACAGCAGACTGACCCCGGACGACAGCCCTACCGGTCGGGAGGCCGGGGCGCCGGGCCATCAGCGGCCGGCACGCGCGATCGTCCTATGGGCAGCACCCAACACGAGTGCCACGCCCGTTTCTAGACAGCGCACGCTGGCAGCACGAAACCGGGCCCTGGGGTACCCAACCCCCGCATCATCAGACTGGCAACGCCGACACCGAGCCCGGCGCCCCGGCCTCCCGACCACCCCAAACCGCCCGCCACGCGGACGCGAACAAACACGCCCACTTGACAAACCACACGACATATCAGGACGCCCATGACACGGCGCTGGACGCCACGTTCCGCCTCGCACGTACTACCCGGTACGCACTTCGCCGCCCCGCGTCGTCCAGCTTGGGTCCTGGACGCCCTAAAGAGGGAGTTGCTAGGTCAGGGTCTGGACTGCGGTCCGTCGGGGATCGCGCAGGCGATCGGGCGGGCGGGGGCGAAGTGCCAGTGCAGCGCCTGCAGCAGGTGCCCGAACGAGCTGGGGTGGCGGGGAGCGATCTCCGCGAGCAGGCGCAGGACCGAGACGGCATGACGCTCGTATGTCTCCTCGCCCGTGAGCTGGGCCAGGCGCAGCAACCCCATCGCCGCGCTGGAGGCGCCGGCGGGGATGGGGGAGTCCTCCAGATCCTTGCGCCGCACGATCAGCTGCTCACCGTCTGAGGCGGTCGAGAAGAAGCCGCCGCGCTCGGGGTCGGCGAAACGCGCGATCGTCTCGTCGGCGAGGGCGATCGCCTGGTCGAACCAGCGCTCTTCACAGGTGGCTTCGAACAGCGCGATCGAGGCCTCGAGCAGAAACGCGTGGTCCTCGAGGTAAGCCTCGATCTTGGCGCGGCCGTCGTTGTAGGTGCGCAGCAGGCGGCCGCGATCGTCGCGCATGTCGCGCTGCAGGAACTCGGCGCAGGCGACCGCCGCGTCCAGATAGCGGCGTCCGTTCTCCCCGTCGAGCGCCGCGGCAGCGTCGGCGAGGGCGGCGATCATCAGCGCGTTCCAGCTCGTCAGTCGCTTGTCGTCGAGTCCGGGCCGCGCCCGGCGTGCGCGGACCTCGAGGAGTCGAGCACGGATGCGCTCACGCTGAGCAGACGACGGTTGCGGCCCGTGCGCCTGCAGCACGTTCAGGCCTGGCTCGGGATTGTGTGGGTCACTGAAGTTGCCGTCCTCGGTGGCGCCCAGCCAGGCGATCGCGGCGTCTGCGTCCTCGCCGAGCGCGTCTCGCAGCTCGCGCAGCGTCCAGACGTAGAAGCGTCCCTCGATTCCCTCGGAGTCGGCGTCGAGCGCGCTGTAGAAGCCGCCCTCGGGGCCACGCATCTCGAGCAGCGCCCAGTCGAGCGTGTCAAGGCAGACCTCGAGCAGGCGCTCGTCCTGGGAGGCCTGCCACCCGTGCAGATAGGCCCGCGCGAGCAGCGCGTTGTCGTAGAGCATCTTCTCGAAGTGCGGCACCGTCCAGGTGGCGTCGACGCTGTAGCGCGCGAAGCCGCCGCCGAGCTGATCGTGGATGCCTCCGCTGGCCATCGCGCGCAGGGTGTGCAGCGCCATCTCGGTGGCGTCGCAGCGCCCCGCCGACTCGCTCCCCGCGTGCTCGCCTGCCTCGTCATCGCCGTGCTGGCTCGCTGCCGACCCGGCATGCTCATCTCCCCGCAGCAACAGGAGCTCGATCGTCGAGGCTTGCGGGAACTTGGGCGCGCCGCCAAAGCCGCCGTGGCGAGCGTCATAGGCCGCCGCCAGTCCCGTGACGGCCCGATCGAGCGCCTCCTCGCGCAGCGGCTCGCCGGAGGGCTTCAGTTGCACGCCGCCGCTCAGACGCTCGCGCAGCTGCTCGCCGCCCGCGCGGATCTCCTCGTGGTTCTCGCTCCACGCCTCGCCGATCGCCTGCAGCACCTGCGTCCACGCGGGCATCCCGTGGCGGTGCTCAGGCGGGAAGTAGGTGCCGCCGTAGAACGGCAGCTGCTCGGGGGTGAGGAAGACGTTCAGCGGCCAGCCGCCGTGGCCGGTCATGGCCTGGACGGCCTCCATGTACAGGGCGTCCACGTCCGGGCGCTCCTCGCGATCGACCTTCACGCACACGAACCCCTCGTTCATCAGCGCCGCCGTGCGCTCGTCCTCGAAGGACTCCCGCTCCATCACGTGGCACCAGTGACAGGCCGAGTACCCGATCGACACGAGCAGCGGCTTGTTCTCCTCGCGGGCACGGGCGAGTGCGACCGGGCCCCACGGCAGCCAGTCGACCGGGTTCTCGGCGTGCTGGCGCAGGTAGGGCGAGGTCTCCTCGGCGAGCGCATTGGGCATCTCGGTCAGGGTAGTCCGGACGCGCTCGACCGGCTGGGCTGAGCTCGGCTCGCCATCTGGCGCGCGAGTGGTGGCGGCGCCTGCTGTCTCAGCGCACGCGCGCGAGGCCCGGAAGCGGGAACGCGACCTTGCCCGTGGGCCATTCGCCGGCGGCGGGTGAGGCGCCCGCCCGCGCGAGCTTGACCTTGGCTACCTCCACATCGAAGCTCCTGCCGCCAAGCGTGCCGCTGACCGTCGCGCCGGCGCCGACCCGGACCGCGCCCGGCGACGCCGCCGAGCCGGAGATGCGGATCGTGGCCGTCTGCAGCTGACCGTTCTTGACCGGGAAGGCGCCGCTCAGCTGTACGCCCGTCACGAACGAGAACCCTTTCAGCGTCACCGAGGACGCCGCGAGCCGGGCGTAGCCGCCGTGCAGGCCGCCGAAGCTCGAGCCGACCGGCAGTTCCGAGTTGGCCTGCAGCGTGGCGCCGATCACCTGGCGGTTGAGGTCGAGGATCGTGTCGAGCACGGCCGTCAGCGTCTGTCCGGGCTTGCCGTGCAGCACAGACGGGGGGTGGATGTAGGCGAGCTTGGTCGGCGTGATCGGGGTGGGGCTGAAGATGTCCTGGGTGGAGCCGCACGGCTGGATCGGTTGCCCACCCACCCCGCCGGCGAAGAACGCGCCGACCGCCAGCTCGGCGCAGCCGCTGAAGTCGCTGCCGAGGACCGAGTGGCCCGTGAACGGGACGACCAGCAGCTGCGAGCCCGGGATCTGCGCAGCGACGCTCCGCGCGTTGGCCGTCGGCGTGCGCAGATCCTGCGCGCCGGACAGGATCAGCGTCGGAACGGCCGGCAGCGCAGCGGGCGCCAGCGGCGGGGGGAGGCGTCGGGCCAGCTCGCGCAGATGGATACGAGGCTCGCGTTCAGCGCCGTGGTCGAGTCGAACGGGTAGAAGTCCCCGCTCGGCAGGCCGTGCAGCGAGCCGAGCGCTTCCGCCATCCGTGTCGAGGGCGCGGCCGAGCGCTGCCACGGAAACGGCAGCTCCTCGCAGGAAGTGTCGACGTACAGCGTTTCGTCGATCGAGTCCGAGCTTTCGACCGGCTGTTTGCCCGGCACGTTCGGGATCAGGCCCTCCGACAGCAGCTCCAAGCGCAACAGCGGGTCTGGATCGCGGCGCAAGGCCGAGACGACGGCCGCCGGCAGCAGCGCGCGCAGGGCCGGGTTCAGGTCGCCGGCCTGCAGGATTCCAAGCAGGCTCGTCTCGCTCAGTCTCACGGTGTGCCGCCGCCCCGTGCCGTCGTACACAGAGCCGGAGAGCGCGTGCTTGCGCAACTGCCCGATCAGGCGCGCGAGGTCGCCAAGCGGATTGGAGGTGATCCCGGCACAGGCGCGGTTTGAGCACAGCTCGCCCAGCATTCCTCCGATCGCCTGGAACGTTCCGATCGCGAACGGTTCCGGCCCGGCGCTCGGGACGACCGAGTCGAGCACGAGCGCTTCCACGTGCTGGGGGTAGCGTTCGGCGTACTCGAGCGCCACCTTCGTCCCGTAGGAGGTCCCGTACAGCACGAGCTTTTCATAGCCTCCCGCCTGGCGGAGCGTCTCGATGTCCTGCACCGATTCCTGGGTCGTATAGGAGCCGCGCGCAGGTCCGAGCTGCTGCGCGCAGCGGTTGACCAGTTCACCGACCGAGTGCGCCTGCGCGACTTCCTCGGCGCTGCTCAGCGCGGGGCAGCTCAACGGGCTCGATTCGCCGGTGCCGCGCTGGTCGAACACGAGCAGATCGCGGGCTCCCAGCGCCGGGGAGATCGCTTTGGCGACGAATTCCCCCAGCCCCAGCGCCGCCTGCCCGGGGCCGCCCGCGAGCGCGACGACGGCATCCCTGCTGGGGCTGAACCCGGCCGGCTTGAGCTCGACCTTCAGCGAGATCGTGCCCGCCGTCTGGCCGCCGCGGTCCAGCGGCACGGGCACGGTCGCACAGGCAAAGCCCGCGGGGGCTTGGCCGGTGCAGGAGGCGACGCTAAGGGATGCGCTGGAGGAGGCCGGCCAGCTTGCGAGCGACAGCGCGAGCAGCAGGGTCGCCAGGGCGAGACTTGGGGCTGACCTGCGCATTGTTGCTGACAATAGCGGCACTTGTCCCAGCGGTGTCGAGGCTGCGGCCGGCGTGTACGCGCCGGCCTCCCAGCGTGCCGACCAGCGTCTGGTGGGCTCGGAGTCGCAACGTTCCATGTGCCCCGGCCGATCCGCCGATGTGCAGCACGCCTTCGCTCCGGGTGATCTTCCCCGAGACGGTCACACCCGGTACGTACGAGTAGCCGTGGAGCGTCAGCGCCTGGCCCGTGACGCCAGCCCAGCCGGCGCGCAGACCGCCGACGCGCAGCGCGAGCAGGCTGGCAAGGTTGCCCGACTCGATTCCCCCGAGCGCCTGCACGGTCTCCTGACGCAACACGTCGGCCAGCGTCAGCCGGGTCGCCTGCAGCGTGCGACCTGACAGCCCCCGCGAGCCGCCCGTGGGCGCCACCTCAGACAGGCGCGACGGCGCCAGCGGCGCCAGCTTGAGCAGGCCCAGCAGCTGAGGCCCGCCGCGGCAGGGCTTGACCGGCGACGGCTTGAACAGCGCCTGCAGCGCCTTGCTCGCGCACCCGCTGAGGTCGGCGCCGAGGACGGAGTGTCCGACTTCGGGCACGATCACCAGGTGCGAGCCCGAGATCTGCGCGGCGACTTCGCGCGCGTTTGACGTCGGCGTGCGCAGGTCGTCGGCGCCGCTCAGGATCAGCGTGGGCACGCTTGGCAGCGGCGCTTGCACGGGCGCCGGCGCCGGCGTCGAGAACGGCCAGAACGCGCATGCGGGAATATCGCTGATCGCCAGCACGTTCTCCGGGTCAAACGGCGCGATCTCACTCGTGGGCAGCCCTGCGATCTGCTTTTTGGCTTCGGCCAGACGCTTGGCCGGACTGGCCGCCCGGTTAAACCCGAACAGCTCCTCTTCGCAGCTGGTGGCGAAATACAGGGGCGTGTCGAAGCTCTCGCTCGCGCTTTCAGATTCGCCGCCTTCGCCGTGTTCTTCGGCGTGGCGCAACAGGCGCGCGAGCGGCGCCGTGTCGCCATCGGCCGCCGAGCTCATCGCCGCGGGGAATTCGGCGCGCAGGATCGGTTCGAGGTCGCCCGCGATCAGGATCTGCAGCAGATCGTCAGACGTTGCGCGGAGCGTATGGGCGTGCCCATCGCCGTCGATCCAGCGGCCGCTCAGCGCGCGACCCCGATCCATCCGCCGCAGCACCCGCGCGAGATCGGCGACCGGTTCGCGCGTGATCTGCTCGCACGCGCGCGCCGCGCACAGCTGGCGCAGCACGCGCGGGATCGCCGCGAACGTGGACAGATCCAGCGGTTCCGGCCCGTTTGGGGGCACGACCGAGTCGAGCACCAGCGCGGAGACATGGCTCGGATATGCCTGCGCGTAGCGCTCGGCCACCTTCGTCCCGTACGACGTCCCGTACAGCACGAGCTTCTCATAGCCGCCCGCCTGTCTGACCGCCTCGATGTCGGCGACGGTCTGGGCCGTCGTGTAGTCCGTGCGTTCAGGGCCGATCTGAGCGGCGCATTCGGCGATCTGCTGACCCGCCGGCCCGCCCGAGCCCAGTTCGAAGCGGTGGCATGACAGCGGGTGCGACAGACCGATCCCGCGCTGGTCGAGCACGATCAGATCGCGCGTGGCCGCGATCGGCCCGAGCAGGTGCGCGAAGTCTTCGGCGAACGGGATCGCCGCCTGGCCGGGACCGCCCGCGAGCGCGATCACCGCTTCGCGCGCTTCTCCGACCGCGGCGCGATGGCGGCGCATCGCCAGCGTGATCGCCCCGGGCGTCGCCCCGCTCGGGTCCAGCGGGACCGTCAGGTGGCCGCACGCGAACTCGTTGCTGTCGCCGCACGGCGCCCACGCGATCTGGGCCTGCGCGGTGGCCGCCCACGCGCATGTGCCCGCTGCCAGGAGCGCGGCAGCTGCGAATCCCCTGACGGTCTTGCGCACAGTCGGAATCTAATCGATCGGGGTCTTGTGCGTGCCGGTCGGGCAGGGTCGCAGCGGAAGCGAGGTGGTCGATGGTTATCTTTGAGGCGTCACCGCGTGCGCGCGTGCGCGTTGGCGAGGCTCTTTTCTCTTCATGACACACACCATCCGCCAATGACCGGCCACCGTGAGATCGTCTCCGCGCCCGGCGCGCCGCCCGCGATCGGGCCCTACAGTCACGCGGTGCTGGCGGGCGGGCTGCTGTTCTGCTCGGGCCAGATCCCGCTGGACCCCGCCACCGGGGAGCTGGTCGGCACGACGGCTGCCGAGCAGGCGGGCCGGTGCCTGGAGAGCCTGCAAGCCGTATGTGAGGCCGCGGGCGCTTCGCTGGCCCGGGCGGTGCGCCTGACCGTGTACATGACCGACCTGGGCGAGTTCGCCGCGGTCAACGAGGTGTACGGATCGTTCTTTGCCGACGACCCGCCCGCGCGGGTGACCGTCGAGGTGTCGGGCCTGCCGCGAGGGGCTCAGGTGGAGATCGACGCGATCGTGGCGCTGGGAGCGTAGGCCCCGGAGGGCTCGGAAGCCCCGGAGGGCTCGTCCGCGGCTGGCGCGTCTCCGGCTGGCTCCTCCCCGGCCGGCTCTTCTGCAGCCGGCTCGGCGCCGTAGAGCGCGCGGGTCAGCAGCTGCCACAGGGTGGCGCGCTCGTCCGGGTCGAGCGCCCTCAGCACGTCGTCCTCGATCGCTTCCTGGGCGCGCTCGGCGAGGCTCAGCGCTTCGCCGCCCGCGGGGGTGAGCTGGACCACGTGGCGGCGGCGGTCGCTGGGGTCGCGCATGCGCGTGGCATAGCCCAGCTGCTCGAGCTCGTTGAGCAGCAGCACGACGTTGTTCGCGTCCATGCAGAACGCCTCGGCCAGCTCGTGCTGGGGACAGGCGTCGTGATCGCGCACGTAGCTGAGCGCGACCAGATGGCGCAGCTGCATGCCCAGCAGCTCGTCGCTGCTGCGCCGGTAGACCTGCTTGGCCAGGCGGGTCAGCAGGACCATCGAGCCTGGAGCACATGATGAGGCCCTCTCAGCACCCATGAAGCGTGATTTTACACCATTTTGCATCTGTTGTCACTTTAGCAACGATTATAAATTTTATGTAGACCATCCCTACAACAAGGATGATCCTTGCTATGGTGTGCCCTCGCCACAACCCGAAGGGAGCCACATCGTCATGAGCACCACCACAGATCAGCTCGGCACCACCGCAGATCGGTTCGATCCTTCCAGCTCGAGCGCGGCGGAGACCGCACGGCGCAGCGAGCGCCGCCGCTGGATCGCACTGGGAGTGCTGTGCCTCGGCCAGCTGATGATGGTGCTCGACGCGACGATCGTCAACGTCGCGCTGCCCTCGATCCAGCACGACCTGCACTTCACCCAGGGCAACCTCACGTGGGTGATCGACGCGTATCTGATCACCTTCGGCGGCTTCCTGTTGCTCGCTGGACGGATGGGCGATCTGGTCGGCCGCAAGAAAGTCTTCCTCGCCGGGCTGGTCCTGTTCACTGCCGCCTCGGTGTTCTGCGGCGTCGCGGACAGCCAGACGATGCTGATCGCCGGTCGCTTCGTGCAGGGGATCGGCGGCGCGGTGGCCTCGGCGGTGATCCTCGCGATCATCGTCACGGAGTTCCCCGAGAAAGCCGAGCAGGCGAAGGCGATGGGCCTGTACGCGTTCGTCTCCGCCGGGGGCGGCTCGATCGGGCTGCTCGCCGGGGGCGCGCTGACGCAGTCGCTGAGACTGGCACTGGATCTTCTTCGTGAACGTGCCGATCGGCGTGTTCGCGTTCGTGCTCGGCTCGGCGCTGATCGAGGAGAACCGGGGCATCGGCCTCGCCGGCGGCGTCGACGTCGCCGGGTCGGTCCTGATCACGCTGGCGACGATGCTCGGCGCCTTCGCGATCGTCAAGTCGACCGAATACGGCTTGCTCTCCGCGCGCACGCTCGGCGTCGGCGGGGCCGCGCTGCTGCTGCTCGGCGCCTTCTTCTGGCTGGAGTCGCGCATCTCCAACCCGATCATGCCGCTGCGGATCCTGCGCCTGCGCATGCTGATGGGATCGAGCCTCGTCCGCGGGCTGCTCGTGACGGGGATGTTCTCGGCCTTCTTCCTCGGGGCGCTGTACCTGGAGCGCGTGCTCGGCTATGACGCGATCGACACTGGCCTTGCGTTCCTGCCGCTGACGATCGCGATCGCGGCGCTGTCGATGGGAATATCGGCCAAGGCGGTCGGCCGCTTCGGTCCGCTGCCCACGCTGATGGCCGGCCTTGCCGGGATCGTCGCCGGCCTGCTGCTGCTCGCGACCCAGGGCACGCACGCGAGCTACTTCCCCGGCCTGTTCTTCGCGTTCCTGCGTGATCGGGCTCGGCGCGGGCGCCTCGTTCCTGCCGTTGCTGACGATGGGGATGGCCGACGCGCCGCCGCAGGACGCGGGGCTCGCCTCGGGGATCATCAACGTCTCGGTGCAGCTGTTCGGCGCGATCGGCCTGGCGACGCTCGGCACGATCGCGACCGATCACACGAAGGCGTTGAGCGCGAGCGGCCACGCGCTCGCCGAGCGCGCTCACCGGGGGCTATCACCTCGCCTACATGGTCGCCGCCGTATGCGTGGGGCTCGGCATCGTCGCCGCGCTGCTCATCCTGCGCCCGCCCGCGAGCACGGTCGCGCAGGAGGTCGAGGAGCTCGAGCGTGACTTCGGTCGCGCAAGCGCCACCGCCCAGACCGCGGAGCAGCTCGTCTGAGTCCGTCCCCCGCCGCCCGCCGCCCGCCGCCCACTCCCGCGGGCTGCGGGCGCGCTATAGCTCGGCCCGCAGCTCAGCCCGCTTGACCTTGCCGCTGGCCGTCTTGGGCAGCTCTGCGCGCGAACTCGACGATGCGGGGGTACTTGTACGGCGCGGTCTCGCGCTTGACGTGCTCCTGCAGCTCGCGCGCCAAGGCGGGGGAGGGGTCGTACCCATCGCGCAGCACGACCACGGCGCGCACGACCGAGCCGCGCTCGGGGTCGGGCGCCGCCACGGCCGCGGCCTCCGCCACCGCCGGGTGGGCGACGAGCGCGGACTCGACCTCGAACGGGCCGATGCGATAGCCGGCGGAGACGATCACGTCGTCGCCGCGGCCCTCGAACCACAGGTAGCCGTCCTCGTCCTCGTGCACGCGATCGCCCGTGCGCCAGACGTCGCCGGCGCGGCGGTCTGTCACCTGCCAGGACCCGTCCTCGCCGCGCTGGACGTTCTCGCCGAGGTAGCCGAGGAAGAACGTCCCCACCGTCTGCGGATCGGCGACCAGCTCGCCATCGCTCACCGTCAGCGCCATCCCGGGCAGCGGCCTGCCCATCGAGCCCGGGCGCGCGGGCTCGTCCGTGGGCCATCCCCGTCAGCTGCCCGGTCTCGGTCTGGCCGTACCCGTCGCGGATCTCAAGGCCCGTCACCTCGCGCCAGGCGCGCTGCACCTCCGGGTTCAGCGCCTCGCCGGCGGCCACCATCGTGCGCAGGTCCGGCAGCGCGCGCAGGCTCGCGCGGGCGGCGATCACGCGGTACTCGGTCGGCGCCATGCACAGCACGCTCACGCGCTCGCGCTCGCCAGCTCCAGACGCTCGGCCGGATCGAAGCGCGCGTCGTGCAGCAGCGCGCTCGCGCCGCGCAGCCACGGCGAGATGAAAACATTTCGCGCCGACTTGCTCCAGCCCGAGGCGGCGGTGCACCACACGAGCTCGCCCGGTCCGCGCGCCCAGCCAGTGCGTCGCCTGCACGTGCTGGCCGGGCAGGTAGCGCTGGGCGTGGAGGACGGCCTTGGGCTCGCCGGCGGTGCCGCTCGTGAACGTGATCAGGCACGGCTCGTCCTCGCCCAGCTCGACCGCCGGGGCGGGCTCGCCCGCGAACAGCGCCTCGTCGGGCACGAGCACGACCTCGCACCGCGGCTGCCGGCCGCCTCCAGCTCGGCGCGGTTGCGCTCGTCGGCCACGATCAGCCGAGGACGCGCCACCTCGATGCGCAGACGCAGGTCCTTGGCGCGCAGCTGCTCGGTGCACGGCAGCACCACCGCGCCGATGCGCATGCACGCGCACATCGTCATCACCCACTCCGGGCGGTTGCCGATCAGCGTCATCACCACGTCGCCCCTGCTCCACGCCCCGCGCGCGCAGCGCGCCGGCCAGACGCGCGCTGCGATCGGCGACCTCGCCGAACGTCCACTCGCGCCGCGACCCGTCCCGGGCCAGCTCCACCAGCGCGCGGTCTCCCGGCGGCAGTCGATCGAGCACGTCGCGGGCGAAGTTCACGGCCGTTCCAGCGCTCCCGGCGCGTAGCCGGCAATCGAGAGCGGCGCCAGCAGGTGTGTTCGGGGGGCTGGCTCATGGCTCACCCCCCAATGCTGTACGCGTAGGAGCGACATCGGGGTCGGAAGTCTGCCAGCCCGCGCCGCACAGGTATCCTGCGGGAAAACGAAACGACCCTGGAGAGCTAGCGAATGGCCGTAGCCGCCGAGCCCTACACCGAGAAGACCGACGAGCAGCAGGCGATCACCGAGATGGTCCACCAGTTCGCCGACGAGCAGATCCTCCCGCAGGCCGAGCACTTCGACCACGAGGACTCCTTCCCCGAGCCGATCGTCGAGCAGATGAAGGAGCTGGGGCTGTTCGGGGTGACGATCCCCGAGGAGTACGGCGGCATGGGCCTGGACCTGACGACCTACGCGATGATCGTCGAGGAGCTCTCGCGCGGCTGGATCTCGATCTCGGGCGTGATCAACACCCACTTCATCGGCTCCTACCTGCTGATGAAGTTCGGCACCGAGGAGCAAAGCAGAAGTACCTGCCGCGGATGGCCACCGGCGAGATCCGCGCCGCCTTCTCGCTGTCCGAGCCCGAGCTGGGCTCCGACGTGCAGGCGATCAAAACCTCCGCCAAGAAGACCGACGACGGCGAATACGAGATCAACGGCCAGAAGATGTGGGTCACCAACGGCCTGCGCTCGGACCTCGTGTTCGTGCTCGTCAAGACCGACCCGAACGCCGAGAAGGCCCACCGCGGCATGACGTGCTTCATCGCCGAAAAATCCCCGGGCGCGAGCGAGAACACGGGCGAGCTGGCCGGGCTGAACGTGCCGCCGCAGCTGCGCAAGATGGGCTACAAGGGCGTCGAGTCGACCGAGCTCGTGTTCGACGGCTACCGCTGCCCTGCCGAGAACATCCTCGGCGGCGAGGAGGCGGGTCTGAACAAGGGCTTCTCGCAGATGATGGACGCGCTCGAGGTCGGCCGCGTCAACGTCGCCGCCCGCGGCGTCGGCATCGCCCAGCGCGCGCTCGAGCTCGCGCTGCGCTACTCCCAGGAGCGCAAGACGTTCGGCAAGCCGATCGCCGAGCACCAGGCGATCCAGTTCAAGCTCGCCGACATGGCCACGCAGGTCGACGCCGCCCGGCTGCTGACGCTGCGCGCCGCGCGCCTGAAGGACGCCGGCGAGCGCTCGGACCTGGAGGCCGGCATGGCCAAGCTGTTCGCCTCCGAGGCCGGCCGCTTCTGCGTCGAGGAGTCGTTTCGCATCCACGGCGGCTACGGCTACTCCAAGGAGTACGAGATCGAGCGGCTCTACCGCGACGCGCCGCTGCTGCTGATCGGCGAGGGCACCTCGGAGATCCAGCGCATGGTGATCGGGCGCAAGCTGCTGCAACGTCATAAGATTTGAGTCGATCGATTATTTGTGTGGCCCTCATTCCACTCCTCTGGAGGGGGGCAGTAGGGGCCGGGAGAGGGGTAGTGTGAGATGGCAGAAGACGCCAAGGCGCTGATCGAGCTTGCCGTGCGCCGGTTCATCGGCGAAGTGCCCGCTCTGGAGCCGATCCGGCTGGTCGTCGGCGTCGAACTGCGCGGGCGCGGCGACGTGCAGCATTTTCGCCTGGAGATGCCCGACCTGAAGGTCACCAAGGGCCCCGCGGCCGACGCCCGCGTGCGCGTGGACATGCGCCGCGAGTTCTTCAACGTGATGGCCCGCGAGGGCAAGGTCGCCGACTGGGTCGAGGCGTTCACCTACGGGCAGGCCAAGGCGTCCGGCCCGGAGCAGTTCCTGCGGCTGATCGTCAACGTCGTCGACAAGCACCAGGAGCGCCAGCGCGTGCGCAAGGCCCGCAAGCCCTAGCGCCGCGCAATCGAGGGACACCGCATCGCGCTGGCCGCAAACGGGATGCGAGCCGAAGGCGAGTGTCTCCCGGCTTCGTTTCAACGATCGTCTAGTGGTATGACGTGAGCTGCTGCGCCAAGAACGCCAGCGACGCGAGCAGGAACAGGCACATCACGATCAGTGAGAAATTTTCGTTCATGCTGCCGTTACCCTCCTGCGTACAGGATAGGGTACGTGGCGGTCGGGCGGCGATGGAAGAGATCTCCGATCGGCCAGCGGGCGCTCAGGCGAGGACGGCGTCGTTGTCGTAGAGCTTGATCACCTTGACCGCGGATCCGGACCCCACCGAGGCGCGGCGTCCAGGCACAGGCGGCAGAGGACGCACTCGTCGAGGTTGCGCTCGACGAGCTCCAGCGTGCCGTGTGGCTCTGGGCGAAGATGTCCACCGGACAGGCCTCCGTGAGCTTGCGCGCGAGCTCGGCGTCGGCGGCCGCCTGCGTCGTCGACCTCGACCGCGATGAAGAGGCCGTCCTTTCTCATGCCGCTCTCCGCTCCGCTCGGCGAGCTTGGCCTTGACCAGATCGGGAATCTCGTCGATCCGCTGCACGACCGGGATGCCGGCCGCCTCCAGACGGGCGATCTTCTCGGTCGCGCTGTCCTCCTTGCCCTCGACGATCGTGCCGGCGTGCCCGAAGGACATGCCCTGCATCTCCTCGTCGTCCATGAACTTGCCGGCCATGAAGGCGATGATCGGCAGGCGCGAGTCGTTGTCGTTGACCCACTGCGCCAGCTGCGCCTCCATGCGCCCGCCGGGCTCGGTGTAGATCACGATCGCCCGGGTCTGCTCGTCGGCCTCGAAGTAGGGCATCAGCTCGGCGTAGGTCGAGCCGATGATCGCGTCGCCGCCGATCGAGACCGCCGTGGAGACGCCGAGTCCCGCCGCGGTCAGCGTGGAGGAGATCTCCGTGGTCATGCCGCCGGAGCGGCTCATCACGCCGACCGCGCCGGGCTGGTAGGCCACGGCGGCGTTGCGCGCCGGGCCGCCGATGCCGCCCATCTTGGCGACGCCCGGGACGATCACGCCGAGGCAGTTGGGGCCGATGATCCGCGCGCCCTTGGCGTCGGCCAGCTCGACCATCATCGCGACGTCGCGGCGCGGGATCCGCTCGGTGACGATCACGATCGTCTTGATGCCGGCGTGCAGCGCCTCGAACACGGCGTCGCGCGTGCCCGCGGGTGGGACGGTGACGACCGAGCCGTCGGGCACGACGCCACCGTTGTGCTCGACGACCTGCTCGACCGTGTCGAACACCGGCACGCCGTGGACCTCGCGGCCCTTGCGGCCGGGGGTCACGCCGCCGACGATCTTCGAGCCGTAGTCCAGGCACTCGCGCGTCAGGTTGACGGCCTCGCGCCCGGTGATGCCCTGGATGATGAACGTCGTGTCCTGGTCGATCAGGATGGACATGGCTAGGCCGCCGCGGTCGGTCGGCTTGGATCTTGGCGACCGCGCGCCCGGCGGCCTCCCACAGCGACACCGAGCGGTCGCAGTACTCGATCCCGTACTTGTCGAGGATCTTGAAGCCCTCCTCCTCCCAGGCGCCGGGGATGCGGAAGATCGCGATCGTCTCGCCGGGGTCCCGGTCGAGCTCCAGGCAGGCCTTGATCACGCCGCGCGCGACGATGTCCACGCGCGTGTTCGAGACGATCGACATCATCACGGCGATCTTCTCCACGCCGTCTTTCTGGAGGACCTCCTTGGCCAGGCCGCAGGCCTTGGCGACGGACGGGTTGCCGCCGATCTCGGAGTAGTTGGCGGGCCTGCCGCCCTGCTGGCGCACGGCGTCGGTGAGCGTGAGCGAGCCGCCGCCCGCGCCGATCACGAGGCCGATGTTGCCGTTGAAGCCGGTGTCCTTGCCCTGGATGACGCCACGATGGTCGGCGGCGTCGATCGCCTTGACGGCCTCCTCGAACGGGGTCGGGGTGTAGCTCTCGCGGGTGCCCTCCTCCGCGCCGATGCCCAGCGCCTTGATCAGGCCCTTCTGGCGCGGCATGCCCTCGTTCTCCATCTCCATGTGCGCGTCGAGCGCGACGAACGAGCCGTCCTTCAGCTGCGCCAGCGGGTTGATCTCGGCGAGCGTCATGTCGTTGTCGAGGAACAGCCGGGCCAGGCGCGCGAGCACCGGGGTGGCGCGCTGCAGGGCCTTGCCGGTGACGCCGGCGGCGGCGATGACCTGCTTGGCCTGGAAGTCGGAGAAGGGCTCGAGCGTGGAGAAGTGGCCGCGGCCGACGTGGTCGGGGTGCTCCTCGGCGACCTGCTCGATGTCGATGCCGCCCATGTCGCTGAACAGCATCAGCGGCTTCTTCGCGGTTCCGTCCCAGACGACGCCCGCGTAGTACTCCTGCTCGACCTCGGCCTTCGGGTCGACGAGCACGCCGCGCGGCATGTGCCCGCCGATCTCCAGCTGGAGGATGTCCTTGGCGTAGGACTCGGCTTCCGCGGGCGTGTCGGCGAACTTGACGCCGCCGGCCTTCATGCGCCCGCCGGAGAGCACCTGGGACTTGATCACGGTCGGACCGTCGATCCGCCGCGCGATCTCGGCCGCCTGCGCGGGGTCGGTCGTGAAGCCGTAGTCGGTGACGGGGATGCCGGCGCGCTTGACGATCTCGCGCGCCTCGAACTCGAAGAACCTCATGGAAGAACCTCATGCGGCGCGGAAGCCTATACGGCGGCGGGCTCCGGGGCGAGCCCGTAGGCCTCGGCCAGCTCGGGGTCCTTCCGCGCGAGCATTTCGGCGAGGTTGACCATCACCTGGCACTGCTTCCAGGTGGCGTCGTCCTGCATCTTGCCGTCGATCATGTGCACGCCGCGCCCGTCGGGGATCGCCTCGATGACCTTTTTCGCGAACGCCACCTCGTCGGGGTCGGGCGAGTAGACCTTCTTGGCGATCGCGATCTGCGCGGGGTGCAGCGACCAGGCGCCGACGCAGCCGAGCAGGAAGGAGGCGCGGAACTGCGTTTCGCAGCCCTCGGTGTCCTTGATGTCGCCGTAGGGGCCGTAGAAGGGCAGCGCGCCGACGGCGGTGCAGGCGTCGACCATGCGCGCGATCGAGTAGTGCCACGGGTCCTGCTGGTAGCTGGGACGGGGGGCGTCGGGGTGCTCGGGATCGGGGTCGGCGATCGTGCGGTAGCCGGGGTGCCCGCCGCCGACGCGCGTGGTCTTCATCCGCCGCGAGGCCGCGAGGTCGGCGGGGCCGAAGGACATGCCCTGGATGCGCGGCGAGGCGGCGGCGATCTCCTCGAGGTTGGCCACGCCGAGATGGGTCTCCAGGACGCAGTGGATCAGCAGCGGGCGCTGTAGCCCGGCTTTGGCCTCGAGCTGCGCGAGCAGGCGGTCGGCGTAGTGGATGTCCCAGGGCCCCTCGACCTTCGGGATCATGATGACCTCGAGCTTGTCGCCGATCTCGGCGACGAGCTGGGTGATGTCGTCGAGGAAGTAGGGCGAGGCGAGCTCGTTCACGCGCGTCCACAGCGCGGTGTCGCCCAGCTCCATTTCCCTGCCCACGCGGATCAGCCCCGCGCGCGCGGCCTCCTTCTTTTCCAGCGGCACGGCGTCCTCGAGGTTGCCGAGCAGGATGTCCACCTGCGGGGCGATGTCGGGGACCTTCGCGACCATCTTCTCGTTGGAGAAGTCGAGGAAGTGGATCATCCGGGAGGGCTTGAAGGGGATCTCGCGCGCGGGCTCGGGGGCGTCGATCGCGAGGGGCTTGAAGAAGTCGCGGGGGTTGCGCAAGTCTGGCTCGTCTCCTGTGAGGTCGTCTGCGTGCGGTCGGGACGTTCGACCCTGAACCGTACAGCGCTGCGCGCGCCTCACTAGAGTTTGGGGCAGCGCCATCCATCGATCAGGACGACAGGAGACCCCAGACCACCCATGAGCGAGACCGCCACCGAGACCGTCGAGACAGAGCAGGCCGCGCGCGAGGCGAGCGGCGCCCACCCGTATGGCCGCTACCTGGAGGAGTTCGAGGTCGGCGACGTCTACAAGCACTGGCCCGCCAAGACCGTGACCGAGTCAGACGACCACCTGTTCTGCCTGATCACGATGAACCACCACCCGCTGCACCTGAACGACGTGTACGCGGCGAAATCCCAGCAGGGCCGCAACGTGGTGGTGGGGCCGCTCGTGTACTCGCTGGCGCTGGGGATGTCCGTGAGCGACGTCAGCGGCAAGGCGATCGCCAACCTCGCGACCGAAGAGCTCAAGCACCCCGCGCCGGTGTTCCACGGCGACACCCTGTTCTGCGAGTCCGAGGTGCTGGAGAAGCGCGAGTCCCAGTCCAAGCCCGACCGCGGCACCGTGCGGCGTGCACACGCGCGTGCTCAACCAGGACGGGGTGCTCGTGGCCGAGTTCAAGCGACTGGTGCTCGTGCCGCGCAAGAATCCCGGGGCGAGGCGGAGGGGAACGTCGAGTAGCCGGACGCGGGCAGCGTCGCGGGCACCCCGTCACGGCTGTGCGATAGGCTTTCGGACCGCCCCGAAGGGCGTTTTTCCGTTCCCGGGCCAATCTGGCCCGGCAGCGCGTCAAGGACACGCGCGCGCCGATCACGACCGCGACACCGAGGAGCCGCTTGCATCCCATGAACACCACCGCTTCCGCCCCCACCACCAACGAGCGCCTGCTGGCCTGGGTCGGGGAGGTCGCGGCGCTGACCGAACCCGACGACATCCACTGGTGCGACGGCTCGGCCGAGGAGTACGACAGCCTGTGCCAGGCGCTCGTGCAGGCGGGGACGTTCGAGAAGCTGTCCGACGCCAAGCGCCCGAACTCCTACCTCGCGCTGTCCGATCCCGGCGATGTGGCGCGCGTGGAGGACCGCACGTTCATCTGCTCGGCCACCGAGGAGGAGGCGGGACCGACGAACAACTGGCGCGATCCCGCCGAGATGCGCGAGACGCTGACCGAGCTGTTCAGCGGCTCGATGCAGCGGGCGCACGATGTACGTGGTGCCGTTCTCGATGGGGCCGCTCGGCTCGGACAAGAGCCACGTCGGCGTGCAGCTGACCGACTCGCCGTATGTGGCCGTGAGCATGCGCATCATGACGCGCATGGGCCAGGGCGCGCTCGATGCGCTCGGCAACGAAGGCGAGTTCGTGCCCTGCCTGCACTCCGTGGGCATGCCCCTCGGCGACGGCGTGGAGGACGTGCCGTGGCCGTGCAACGCCGAGAACAAGTACATCGTCCACTTCCCCGACACGCGCGAGATCTGGTCCTTCGGCTCGGGCTACGGCGGCAATGCGCTGCTCGGCAAGAAGTGCTTCGCGCTGCGCATCGCCTCGGTGATGGCCCGCGACGAGGGCTGGATGGCCGAGCACATGCTGATCCTCAAGCTGACCTCGCCCGAGGGCGAGGTCAAGTACATCACCGGCGCCTTCCCCAGCGCGTGCGGCAAGACCAACCTGGCGATGCTGATCCCCACGCTTGAGGGCTGGACGGTGGAGACGATCGGCGATGACATCGCCTGGATGAAGTTCGGCGCAGGACGGCCGGCTGTACGCGATCAACCCCGAGTACGGCTTCTTCGGCGTCGCGCCCGGCACGGGCGAGGAGACCAACCCGAACGCGATCCCCACGATCGAGCGCAACTCGATCTTCACCAACTGCGCGCGCACCGACGACGGCGACGTCTGGTGGGAGGGCCTCACCAAGGAGAAGCCCGCGCACCTGATCGACTGGCACGGCAACGACTGGACGCCGGATTCGGATGAAGCCCGCGGCGCACCCCAACGCGCGCTTCACCACGCCGGCCGCGCAGGACCCGGCGATCGCGCCGGAGTGGGAGGACCCGGCCGGCGTGCCGATCGACGCGATGCTGTTCGGCGGGCGGCGCTCGACGGTCGTGCCGCTCGTGACCGAGGCGCTGGACTGGGAGCACGGCGTGTTCCTCGGCGCGATCGATGAGCTCGGAGAAGACCGCCGCGGCGGCCGGCACCGTCGGCGAACTGCGCTTCGACCCGTTCGCGATGCTGCCGTTCTGCGGCTACAACATGGCCGACTACTTCGCCCACTGGCTGGAGATGGGCGCAACGCGAGGGCGCGGTGCTGCCGAAGATCTTCTACGTCAACTGGTTTCGCAAGGACTCCACCGGGCGCTTCCTGTGGCCGGGCTTCGGCGAGAACTCGCGCGTGCTGTCCTGGGTGTTCGCCCGCTGCGCCGGCCACGGCGCCGCCGACGGAGACCCCGATCGGCCTGATCCCGCCGGTCGGCGTCGAGGGCATCGACACGCGCGGCGCTGGATGTCTCCGAAGAGGACATGGCCGAGCTGCTGCGCGTCGAGACCGAGGAGTGGCGCGCCCAGCTGCCCCAGTTCCGCGAGCACCTCGCGAAGTTCGACCGCCTCCCGGCCGAGCTGCAACGCACAGCTCGATGCGCTCGAAGCGCCTCGCCTGAGCTGAGGCTATTCGTGCTCGTGCATCTCGCCGGCCGCCGCAGGAGGGCGTGACTCCTCGGCCAGCGAGGTGATCGTCAGCGCGCCGCGCGCGGAGGACTCGAGCACCTCGGTGGCCTCCTCCAGCGAGCGCGCGTACAGCTCGACGAGCAGGTGCACGATGATGCGCGCGTCCTCTTCGTGCTTGTGAAAGCGCACGTGCGTGAAGAACTCGCGCACGCCATGGTCGCCGAACGCGGCGTAGGACAGCGCGTCGCCCGCCTCCGGGCCGGAGCAGCTCTCGACGTCGTCGGCGTCGACCGAGACCGTGCACGAGGCGACCCAGGGCGTGCCCGCGATCATCCGCTCCCAGCGGTCTTCGATCGGTTCGACGCGGCCGTTGTTGAAGCCCAGGTGGGGCTGATCGTGCATGCAGTCCAGGCACTGCACGACGGCCTCCTGCAGCTCGTCCACGACTTCCGAGCGCTCGCCCGTGTCGGGGTCGATCTTGTGGATCCCCTCGTAGTGGACCTGGACCTCGAGATCCTGGGACCAGCAGCGGTAGCAGCGCAGCCAGCTGCGTGCGCTCGTCTCGGACAGCGAACCCTCCATGGGGGTCATTGTAGGCATCCGTCCCGAGATGCCACCGAAACGCAGACGGGGCGCCCGTGGGCGCCCCGTCTTGATGCCGCGTTGTTGCGCTTGCGCGCGACTAGCGCTTCTTGTGGTGATGTGGCCTTTTGCCCTTGACCGTCAGCTGGAAGGTCTGCACCGTGGCAGCTCCACCGAGCGACGATTTGTAGGTCAGGGTCGCGGTCAGATGGACCGTTTTGCCCTTCTTCAGCGCGCTGTTGACCTTGCCCGAGGGCTTGACCGTCAGCGTCAGCGGCACTCCGGCCACACCGGGGGCCGAGACCTTGCCCGAGACGGTCGTCTTCGGCCGGCACTTGCCTTTGATCTTGATCTGGTTGCGCTTGCACTTCTTGGCTCTCCTGGCGGCGATCGCCTCGTCGCGGGCGATCGTGGCCGTCGGAACCGTCACTTCCAGGCTCGCCGTGCCCGCCTGGGTCGGCACGAACGTGATCGTGATCGTGCCGTTGGAGTTGGCATGGATGCTCTGGACTTTGTAGCTGCTGTTGGGTGCGGGCGGCGCCGGAAGCCACGTGACTTTGGCCGTCGAGGTCGGGATCCTGGCTTGCCTGCACCCCCGTCCCGGCGAGGTCGAGGAACATCTGCATCGTGTCGAGCCCGGCGTTCGCTCCCACGTAGCTGATCGTCGCCACGCCGGCCGCATTGGTGATCACGCTCCCCGATTTCGGGTTGGACCCGCCGATCGAATACACCAGCGAGCGGCCCGCGTAGGGGGTGCCGACGTTGTCGGTGGCCGTCACGGAGATCGTGGCGGTCTGGCCGACGGTGAGGGTCTGGTTGACCGGCTGCACGCCCAGCGTGCTCGGCACCTGGGAGCGATTGACGATCGAGAACGTGGCATGAGCGCCTGCGGCTAGGCCGCTGTTCAGATCTTGGTCCCAGCTCACCCCAGCGCCGTTGTCGATCAGGTTGGGGTCGATGTTGTCGTTGAACACTTCGCTCGCGGACGCGGATGTACGCACCGCGTTCCAGATGCCTTTGTCCGATTCGTCGTTGGTTTCGACAGTGAATGGCCCGTCCCAGTAGCCCTCCTGCCAGTTGCTCCATTCCGGGGACGCTTCGATGAAGCCGCCCAGCGTGCCGGTGTGAGGGTTCTGACCGCCGACGAAGCGAGGCGGCCCACCGAGGAACACGCCGGTGCCATGGTCGTCGTTCGCGACGAACAGGTCGCCCGCCTCGATCGCGTGGAAGTACAGCGTGGCTGCCGGTTTGGCCGCCTCGGGCGTGACAGTCGTACCCGTGATGTTCTGCACGTCGTAGCTCGATGTGAACTGCGGTTCGCCATTGACGTATGTCGTTGTGACCGTGACCAGCGCATAATCTTCGTTTGTTTCGCTGTCACTGACCTTGAACTTGGTCACCTCGCTGTACGGATCGCCTGTGGTGCCGCTGCCGGTCACGGGCTCCTGTTCGATCGCTGTGTATTCCATGCCGCCTTCCCCGTCGAACGGCACGTGCGGTCCGGCGGCGCCTTGGAAGCCGTAGACAGTGCCCTGCAGGGCTTTGGGCTGTCCGGCTGGAGTTTTCGGGAACGCCAGGAAGAATCCGCAGTCGCCAAGCGTGCCTCCGGGTGGGAAGAAGTTCACGCCGACATTTGGATAACTCGACTGACACTCGCCCAGCGAACCCACCGAGACGTTCAGCGGGCTGCCCGGCAGCGTGACTGTGCCATCGGCGCTCGCGCCGGCGACCACCGGGCCGAGCCCGATCGCCAGGAGCGCCGCCATGGCTCCCAGCAGAGTGTGCATACGTCGTGAAAGGCCCTTCTCGAGCCTGCCGTCACCTACGTGCATGTACAAACCTCCGTAGTGCTGATCGGTAGTAGGCGCCCTTAGGGCGGGCAATGCTAAAGCATCGTGCGGCGAAGGTCGGTGCGTCTAGACAGATCGACGACCCGCTGTCGCGTGTCGTTGAAACCCGGCGCCGAACGCGAAGTAGCGAGGCTACCCGAACGTGAACGCATACCCCGTCACCCCGGGTGCGAAGCGCAGCGTCAGAAGGTGCTGCTCGTCGCGGGGCAGCGAGGCGAGCGTGTACAGACCGCTGGCGGCGCACCGTCACGACGCCGTCGTGCACGTCCGAGCCGGCGTCGGCGGCGGGAATGGGGCGTCCGTCGAGCAGCACCTGCACCGGAAGGGGGCGTTCGCCGGGCGAGCTGAGCACCAGGTAGACGTTCTTTGCCTGGAACCTCACTTCGACTCCGGCGTTCGACACGGCCCGGGCGGGCTGGGCGGCGATGTTCCAGACACCGGTGTAGGCGAAGTCGCTGACGTCAAGGCTCGGGTGCGGTCCGGGACCATAGTCGTGCGTGCCGGCATGGGGCCCGTTGACCCAGCCCTGCGCGCGCTCGGTGCCGAGATAGGTCTCGGGCGTGGCCTGTTCTGAGGGCACGATCACATCCGTCGGGCTGGCTCATCCCGCCGACATGCGCGCCGGTTTCGGCGAGCAGCGCGCGGATCGCCGTCTCGGTCTTGTCGTAGTCGCCCTCGCCGAAGGCGGCATAGCGAACGTGGCCGCTCGAGTCGATCAGATAGTCGGCGGGCCAGTACTCGTTGCCATAGGCGTTCCACGTGCCCATGTTGTTGTCCTGCACGACCGGATAGCGGATGCCGAACTGGCCGATCGCGTTGGCGACATTGCCTGCGTCGTGCTCGAACGCGAACTCGGGCGTCTCGACGCCGACGATCGTCAGGCCGTCATGACGGTAGGCCGCGTCCCACGCCTTCAGGTAGGGAAGCGTGCGGATGCAGTTGATGCACGTGTATGTCCAGAAGTCGACCAGCACGACATGCCCGTGCAATCCCGTGAGGCTGAGGGGCCGGTTGCCCGGCGTGTTGAACCAGACCTGCGTTTCCGTGAATTCGGGGGCTTCGCCGAGGTCCTTCAGCCCGTGGGCGTCGGCCAGCAGCTTTGCCTGGCTGACATCGTGCGGCTCAGACGGGGTGGCGGTGCTGGCCTGGAACTTCGCGCTGTGGCCGGTGAGCTCTCCCAGCCGGCTTTCGACGGCGTGCGATTTCTCCAGCGACGCCGTGAGGTTGACTTCGGGTATGTGCTGGGCGACGTACTGGTCGAAGTTGACGTCGAGTTCGGTCGCGATCGCGATCGCCGTGACGACCATGATCGTGCCGAGCACGCGCTGCAGTGCGGGACCGCGACCGGCGCGGCGGACGCGGTCGAACAGCTTGTGCCCGCCGAGCGCGAGCGCCAGCAGCACGGCCCCCGAGCCGAACGCGTACGCGATCGCCACGACGACGGTGCGACCGGACGCCGCGCTGACCGAGATGACCGCCGCCAGGATCGGGCCGGCGCACGGTGTGTAGACGAAGCCGAGAGCGGCGCCGACGAGCAGCCCCGAGGCGAAGCCGTCGCCACGCGTGCGCGGACCGAAGCGCGCCAGGCGCGACATGCGCGCCTCCACGCCATCGGTCAGCTCCGGCACGATCAGGGCGATCCCCATCACGAGCAGCACCCCCACGGCGAGGTCGCGCAGCGGGTCCGAGCCGAGCCCGACGCCGCCGACGACACTGGCGATGCCCACGATCGTGACCGTGAACGTGACCATCAGCCCGAGCACGACCCCCAGCGGTCGGCGCCGTCCGCCGACACCGGCCGCGGACAGCATCGCCGGCAGCACCGGCAGCACGCACGGAGACAGGGCGGTGCCCGCCCCGGCGAGGACGGCGAAGATAACCAGGATCAGCATCGGCTCGAGGAAGCTAGTGCAGCTTCCTTAACGCTGCATGACGCCGGATGGATGCCCGATCTTCCTGCGGCACGCACAGCGCCTGTCTGCCGGTGTGCTCCTGACGTTTCGAGAGTCATGTCGGTAAGGACGCAGCATCGCGCCCGTTGCGGCGGTGCGCTTCTGACGTTCGAGAGCCAAGCGAGACAAGGACGCAGGGAGCGTGGCGTACTACGTACGCGAGCGACTGAGGACGCAGTATCGCGCAGTGCTCTCGAACGTCAGCGCTTGAGGATCACGTAGACGGTGGTAATCGCGAACGCGATCTGCCCGAACGCGAGCGCCGTGCCCAGGTTGGCGGCGCCCAGCGCGCCGGCCAGCGCGGCGGCGAGCACGAACGCCCCGAACATCATCAGCAGGTCGCGCGTCATCTCAGTGCCCCGCCTTCCGCTCCAGCGCCGCCACGAGCGAGGGCACGTCCGCTCCGGGATCCTGCTCGGCCAGCGTCGCCTGTGCCGCGCGCCGACCGCCGAGGGCGCTCAGCCCGCGCTCGCCGTGCTCGCGCGCATAGTCGGCCAGGGCGCTCGCCCGGCGCGCGTGCAGACGGCGCGTGGCGAGATCGAGCCCGGCCCGGTGCTCCTCCAGGGTCGCGACGAGCTCCTGCACTCCCTGCGGCGGTGACAGGGAGGACACGGCGATCACGCTCGTGGCGCGCGAGCCGAGCGAGCGCAGCGCCGCGCTCAGGTCGCGCCTGGTTCGTACCGCCACTTGGCCGAGGTCGGCCTTGGTGACGACGAGCACGTCGGGGATCTCCATGATGCCCGACTTCAGGAACTGCAGCACGTCGCCGCCGCCGGGCTGCACCACCACGACGACGGTGTCCGCCACGTCGGCGATGTCGGTCTCGGCCTGGCCGACCCCGACCGTCTCGATCACGACCACGTCGTAGGCAGCCGCCAGCGCCTGGGCCGCCGCGCGGGTCGCCGAGGAGAGCCCTCCCAGCTGCGTGCCGGCGGAGGTCGAGCGGATGAACACGCCCATGTCGGACGGGTCGACCTCGACGCGCGCCCGATCGCCCAGCAGCGAGCCGCCCGAGCGGCGCGAGCTGGGATCGACCGCGAGCATCGCCACCGTTTTGTCCTGCTCGCGCCAGCTGCGCAGCAGCGCCGACAGCAGCGTCGACTTCCCGGCGCCGGGCGGCCCCGTCACGCCGACGATGTGCCCCGGCGCCTCGCCACCGAGCGCGGCGGGGGAGACCTGGCCCATCAGCACCGCGGCCTGCTCACGGTCGGCTGGAGCGGTGCTCTCCAGCAGGTTGAGCGTGTCCGGCGCGGCGCTCACATCCCGCGCGCGCAGGCGCGCGCCGAGGGCGGCTCCGTCCGCGCTCACGCCACGGCGGCCGAGCCGCTGGGAGCGCCCGAGTCGCCGGCCGAGCCTCCCGCGCCGGCGGGGGAGGCATCATCGCCCGAGCCGTTGCCGCCGCCGGCTGTGCCGTTGCCGCTCGGCGCCCGCTCGGCGCCCGCTCCCACCAGCTTGACGATGTCGCGCATGATCTGGGTGATGTCGAAGTCCTTCGGCGTATACACCGCCGCGACGCCCGCCTGCTTCAGCGACGCGACGTCCTGGTCGGGGATGATCCCGCCGACGACCACCGGTGCGCTGACGCCCGCGTCGCGCAGTGCGTCGATCACCGCGGGGATCAGCTCGCGGTGCGAGCCGGACAGGATCGACAGGCCGATCACGTGCACGCCCTCCTGACGCGCGGACGCCGCGATCTGGGCCGGCGTCAGGCGGATGCCCTCGTACACCACGTCCATGCCCGAGTCGCGGGCGCGCACCGCGATCTGCTCGGCGCCGTTGGAGTGCCCGTCCAGACCCGGCTTGCCGACGAGGATCTTCGGCCGGCGCCCGAGCCGCTCTCCCAGCGCGGCGACCTGCTCGCGCAGCTCGCCCAGCTCGGTGTCGCCGGAGGCCGGCGCCGCCTCGCCGACGCCGGTGGGGGCGCGGTAGCTGCCGAACACCTCGCGCAGCGTTCGTGCCCACTCGCCGGTGGTCGCGCCCGCCCGCGCGGCCGCGATCGTGGGGGTCATCAGGTTCTCGTGCTCCTGCGTGTCCAGCGCGGCGATCCGAGCCAGCTCGGCCAGGGCGGCGTCGACGGCGGCCTGGTCGCGCTGCGAGCGCCAGCGTTGCACCGCCTGCACCTGTTCGGCTTCGACCGCGGGGTCGACCGTGAGGATGCCACCGTCGCCGTCCGCGGTCAGCGGCGAGTCCTCGGTCTCGGTGAAGCGGTTCTGGCCGACCACGGTCTGCTCGCCGGACTCGATCCGCTGGATGCGCTCGCGGTGGGCGTCGACGAGCGCGCCCTTCATGTAGGGGACGGCTTCGACCGCACCGCCGTGCTCGGCGACGACCGCCATCTCCGCGCGCGCGCCATCCAGCAGCTCGGCCACCAGCCTGTCCATCACGTGCGAGCCCTCGAATATGTCCGGGTACTCGAGGATGTCCGTCTCGTAGGCCAGCACCTGCTGGATGCGCAGCGACCACTGCTGATCCCACGGGCGCGGCAGGCCCAGCGCCTCGTTCCACGCGGGCAGCTGGATCGCGCGCGCGCGCGCATCGCGGCCGAGCGTGACCGCCAGCGCCTCCAGCACGATCCGCTGGACGTTGTTCTCCGGCTGGGCCTCTGTCAGCCCCAGCGAGTTCACCTGCACGCCGTAGCGAAACCGCAGGTGCTTGGAGTCGGTGACTCCGTAGCGCTCGCGCCCCAGCTCCTCCCACAGGATCCCCATCGCGCGCAGCTTCGCGTGCTCCTCGACGAAGCGCACGCCGGCGTTGACGAAGAAGGAGAGACGGCCGAACACTTCGCTCATGCGCTCCTCCGGCACACGCTCGCGGGCGGCGTCGAGCACGGCGATCGCGTTGCTCATCGCGTAGGCGATCTCCTGGACGGGCGTCGCGCCGGCCTCCTGCAGGTGATACGAGCAGATGTTGATCGGATTCCACTTGGGAACGTGCTGCACCGTGTAGGCGATCATGTCCGCGATCAGCCGCAGCGACGGCGCCGGCGGGAACGCGTAGGTGCCGCGCGCGAGGAACTCCTTGACGATGTCGTTCTGGGTCGTGCCCTGCAGCTGCTCCTGGCCCACGCCCTGCTCCTCGGCGGCGACGATGTACAGCGCCAGCAGCCAGGCCGCGGTCGCGTTGATCGTCATCGAGGTGTTCATCTCCCCGAGCGGGATCCCGTCCATCAGCGTGGCCATGTCGCCGCGATGGCAGACCGGCACGCCGACCTTGCCGACCTCGCCCCGGGCGAGCTCGTCGTCCGGGTCATAGCCGGTCTGGGTGGGCAGGTCGAACGCGACCGACAGCCCCGTCTGGCCCTTGGCGAGATTGCGCCGGTACAGCTCGTTGGAGGCCTTCGCCGTCGAGTGCCCGGCGTAGGTACGCATCATCCACGGCCGGTCGCGCTCGGGCAGTCGCGGGTCGTGATCTTCGCCCATGCAACCATTGTACGGACGGGCCGCGCCCATTATTCTCCGGTCGATGAGCCAAACGATTGAGCTGCCGCGCGTGGGCCCGCCCGGAGGCGGCCTGGGCGAGTCCTGGAAGGTGATCGTGCGCAACGACGATCACAACACCTTTGACCATGTGGCGCGCACGCTCGCGCGCTACATCCCCGGTACGACGCTCGAGCGCGGGCACGAGATCGCCAACGTGATCCACAACGCGGGCAAAGCGATCGTCTTCAGCGGCCACCAGGAGCGCGCCGAGCACTACTGGGAGCAGCTGAAGGGAGCCGGTCTCACGATGGCTCCTCTGGCACGCTAGAAGGGACGCCTGCCCCGACGGTCGCGGGCCACGCTGTCCTGGCGTCGTCTCGGATTGGCTCTAGATGATTGATTCCACGGTGTTAGGCGCAGTAGTTGACGAGTGCGCGTGTGGGGCGGCCGAGTTGGTGGTTGAGGGTGACGGCGGCGGCGAGGGTGAGTAGGCGTTGCACGATGCGCTCTCTGAGACCGGGGAGTGTTCTTGCGCCGTGGCGCTCCAGTGTCAGCAGGTCCTTGCAGGTCCAGAAGATCGACTCGATGCGTTGGCGGATCGGGGCGAGGTTGGGACCCGGGCCGGGCTCGTCTTTGCGGGCGGGTCTGAGGATCGTGGCGTCGAGTTCTGCTACGCCAGCAGCGAACGCTCGCCCGACATAACCCTTGTCACCGATCACGGTCTCTCCACCGATGCGCGGGGCGCGAGCGAGCAGTTTCAGCGCGACCTCGCGCTCATCCTGCTTGGGGGAAGTCAGCGCGAGCGCCCTTGGTGTGCCGTCGGGTGCGAAGAGTGCGTGCAGGCGAAAGCCCCAGAAGAAACGGGAGTGGGAGCTGCAGTAACCGTAGTCGGCGGCATCACCGAGCGCCGAGCGCTTGACCGTCTCGCGGCTGCGAGCGCACTCCACGGGAGTGGAGTCCACCAGCAGCGTCTGGCTGTGGAATCCCGGGCTCTGACTGGCGAACACGCCGATCAGCCACTCCAGCGTCTCGGCCAGACGCCGACGGCGCTTGAAGTAGCCGGGCTGGGCGGGGATCTTCAGAAACAGGTGGCGCAGGTGCTTGGAGGCGACCGCGAGGAAGCGCCGGTCGGAAGGGATACCCATGATCGCCTGGGCGACGCAGAGCGTTATGACCTCCGCGTCTGTGACGCTTCGTCTGGCGTTCTTCGGTCGATCGGGCAGGAGATCGTCTGCTGTGACGTAAACAGCGGTGAGCAACAGGTCGAGGTCGGCGTCCATCGAGGCCCCCTTCGGTCGGCGATGCTTATGAGCACCGCCGACTTCGACCCTGCTGCTCAGAAACCCCCCAAAACCACGACACCAGCCGTGGAATCAATCATCTAGGCGTGCTCGGTGGTGACGCCGTTGGTGTGGCCGTTCGCATGGCCGTTGCCCGCGGCGGGCTCGGTCGCCAATCCCCCGCTGGTGGTCAGGTCCCACCAGCCGTACAGCACGGGCACCTGGTAGGCGCCGGAGTAGCGTGTCCTCAGCTCGATCATCTCCGGTCCCTCCCAGTAGCGTTCCCAGTCGAGGTGGCGCTCGAAGCACGTGAGCTGCTGGAACTTGTAGCGGTCGTCACGCGAGCGGTAGACGGCGTACGAGCTGGCCCCGTAGCGCAGCGCAATCGGCGCGACCTCGTTCAGAGCGGCCTCGATCGCGTCGCCCTTGAAGCCCGTGGCATACCACGGGATGACCACCGTTCCAGGCTTGCCGCCCGCGCCGGCCATCAGGCATCCACCTGGACTCTTTGCATCTGTGACCTTCTGATGTTCGAGAGCCAAGCCAGACAAGGACGCACCGAGCGAAGTGTGCTCGGCACATGAGTGAGGGAGGACGCAGGATGGCGCCGGCTATCGGACATCAGGCGCCGACCTCGGCGTGGATCGCGCCCGGGCCCTCCGCTGTCTTGCCCTGCCCCTCGGCGTCGGCGCCGATCAGGATGGAGATCTTGCCGAGATGCTTGTTTTCGAGCATCAGCTGGTGCGCTTCGGCGACGCCCTCGAAGCCGAGCGTGCGCCACAGCACCGGGCGGATCTGGCCGCTCTCGATCAGCTCGTTGGCCTTGGTGCACTCGTACGCGTTGGCGAAGTGGGAGCCGAGGATCTCCTTCTGACGCATCCACAGGTAGGCGACGTTGAAGTCGAGGTCGATGCCGGTCGTGCCGGCGCAGATCACGATTTTGCCGAACGTCTTGGCGGTGAACACGGAGGTCGGAAAAGTCGCTTTGCCGACGTGCTCGAACACGATGTCGGGCGCGTCGCCGAGGATCTCCTTGACGCGCTTGGCGAAGCCGAGGGAGACCTTGAAGCGAGCCTTCTCCTCCGCGTCGGTCTCGCCGCCCTTGCGCATCATGCCGGCGAACTCGCCTCGGTCGATGTAGTCGACGGCGCCGAGGCGCTTGACCAGCTCGCCCTTCTCCGGCGAGCTGACCACGCCGACGCAGTTGGCGCCCGCGGCCGCGCAGATCTGCGTGGCAAACACGCCAAGGCCGCCGGCTGCGCCCCAGATCAGCACGTTCGCGCCGGCCTGCAGCTTGCAGCGAGTGATCAGCATCCTGTACGCGGTGAAGTAGACGAGCCCGTATGACGCGGCCTCCTCCCACGTCAAGGCGTGGGGCTTGGGCAGCAGCTGCTGCGCCTGGACCTTCGTGAACTGCGCAAACGAGCCCCAGGTCGTCTCATAGCCCCAGATCTTCTGCGACGGCGCGGCCAGGGGATCGAGGCCATGGACCTCGGGATCCTCGTAGGAAGCCTGGTTGCAGTGCACCACCACCTCGTCGCCGACCTTCCAGCGCGTCACACCCGCGCCGACCTTCCACACGATCCCCGACGCATCCGACCCGCCGATGTGGTGGCCGAACTCGGGGTGGTCGCCGTACTTCATGACCGACACGGGCTTGCCGAGCGCAGCCCATACGTTGTTGTAGTTCACGCCCGCCGCCATCACGCGCACGATCACCTCGAACGCGCCCGGCTCGGGCACCTCGATCTCCTCGACCTGAAAGGCGTCCTTCGGATCCCCGAAGCGCTCCTCACGGATGACCCAGGCGGCCATCGTCTTGGGCAGCTCGCCCGGCTCGGCGCTTACCTCTGATACTCGTTGCAGGTCGATCGCGGCCACGTGCTTGAACCTCCGGTCATTTGAAGTACCCACCCACCCGGATACGGAGCACGCATCCTATCCGGGACGGCTCCTCGGAGCTATCGAAACGGCAGATCGACGACCGTCGCCCGGGTATCGCCGTCTCCGACCGACACGCTCGCGCCGGGCTCGGCCTCACGCCGCACGAGCCCCAGTCCGATCGGCCCATAGGCGGGGGAGTCCACCACGCTGCTCAGATGTCCGACCACGCGCTCGCCCAGGCGCAGCTCCGTGCCGGACGGGGCCGACTCGGACAGGCGCAGGCCGCGCAGATGGCGGTTGGGCTTGCCCCTGTAGTACAGGCGTGCGACCGTCTCCTGGCCGACGTAGCAGCCCTTGGTGAAGCTCACCGCGCGCTCGTTCAGCCCCGCCTCCTGCGGGATCACGCTGTCGTCGAGGTCCACCCCGTAGCGCGGGCGGCCGCGCTCGACGCGCACGATCTCCGCCGCCTGCTCGGACACCGCCACGGCGCCGCGCTCGCGCAGCGTCTTCGCCAGCTCGTCGGTGTCGACGGCGTCGCAGACGAGATCCACGCCCGTGTCGGTGCGCACGGCCAGCGCCGCGATGCTCTCGATCGCGACCGGCGCGTTCGCGTGCTCGACGTCGGGCAGCTCCTCGGCCTGGGCGACGCGCGCGGCGTCGGGGCCGATCAGCGCCAGCAGCCCGCGCTGCGCCGTGCGCTTGTGCAGCTCCAGGTCGTACCCGATCTTGAACCGGCGGATCATGTCGAACAGCGCCTGGAGTGCCACGCGCTCAGTATCCAGCAGCAGCTCCTCGCCGGTGTCCAGCACGCGCAGGTCGCCGAGCATCTTGCCCTTGTGGGTGAGGAACGCGGCGTAGCACCCGCCGCCGGCCCGCAGCGCCTCGATGTCGTTGGTCACCTGGCCGGCGAGAAACCCCTTCGCCTCCGGGCCGCTCAGCGCGAGCTTGCCTTGCTCTGAGCGATCGACCAAGCCGCAGCCCTCGACAAGCGCTCGGTACTCGCCGCCGAGCCGGTCTGTCTCTGTGTCGGTGTCTGTGACGGCCACTGGTTCGAGGATAGCCGCGCTAGGCTTCTCGGCGATGGGCTTGGCCGACGACTTCCAGCAGATCATCGACTCGCTTCCCGACGACTGGACCGACCTCGAGCTCGACCTGCGCATCGCCGACGAGTCGCGCTATGTCGAAGCGGCCGTGTACGTCGTCACCTGCAATGCGCGTCCCTACTCTCATCACGATTGGCATTGGCGGTTGCTCGTAGCCCATCGCTTTGGACACGCCGCCTCGGCGCCGACCGTGCACGGCACGCTGGCTTTGCTCGACGACGCATTGATCGAGGGCGAGCTTGCCGTGCGCGAGCTGCGTTCCGGGCGCGTCGAGGTCACGCAGATGTGGGGCCGCCCGCAGTCGGCGCGCGACGAGTTTCAGCGTTTGCGCGCGCAGTAGGCGCCGGCCGGCGTTGAGTAGGTTCTGAGGCGATGGCGCGCGTTGTCGCATTGATTCCCGATCTGCTGTTCGGCTCGCGGGTGCAGGCATCGCTCGCGGCGGCCGGTCAGGAGGTCGAGCTGATCGCGGACCCGGCGAGGCTTGCCGACCGGCTTGGCGATGACACGCGCATGTGTGACGTGCTCGTCGTGGACCTGACCAACCCCGATCTCGACGGGCCTGCGCTCGTGGAAGCGCTATCGGTAGACGGAACCCTCACGCGCGCTCCCGCTGTGCGAGTGCTCGGCTTCTATGCCCATGTGGACGTCACGATGCGTGAGCGTGCCGAGCGAGCCGGCTTCGATCTGGTCGTGCCCCGTTCGCGCATGTCTCGCGAGGGGCCCGATCTTGTCGCAAGCCTCATATCGGATCGCTGACGAGCGTCGCCGGCAACGGAAACCGGCGCCGGCAGGATCGTCCGGCGGGACCGGCTTCCGGGTTACCCATATAAGACGTCTCTCAGCTCGCCTGTGTAACGTCCTCGCCACCGACGTTCGCGCTCCCCGCGCTCCCCGCGTGCTCCGGGTCCAGCGCCACAATCGCGCCGTTCGCCACGCGCTGGCCGTTCGGCAGCCATTCGCCGGCGCGAACGGACAGCGCCGCGCGGATCACCATCCCGTGGCAAACCGCCAGCGCCGGCAGCGTGCCCGCTTCGATCTCGCACAGTGCCGCGTCGACGCGCACCTCCTGCTGCTCGAACGACTCCCCGCCAGGGAACGCGAAGGACGGAGCGCCGGTGAAGAACTGCTCGAACAGCTCGGGCGCTTCGGCCTGGACGTCGGCGAACGAGCGGTTGGTCCAGTCGCCGGCGTCGGTCTCCATCAGCCGAGGGTCCTCCCGCGCCTCCAGCCCGATCCTCGCGGAGACGATCTGCGCGGTTTCCCGGGCGCGCAACAGCGGGCTGCACCACAGCGCTGCGAACCCGTACCCGGCAGCCCGCTCGGCGAGCTCTCCCGCTTGCTCACGACCCGTGTCGTCCAGCGGGACCGCCTGCTGGCCCTGGAAGCGGCCCTCGAGGTTGTAGGCAGTCTGACCGTGGCGGGCCAGGTAGACACGGGTTGCAGATCTCACGACGGCGGAGGATAGGTCCTTCGGCCCTCTCGCTCCCGCGAGGCGAGATGCGAGCTGTGCGCCTCAGCTCGCCGCGGTGTCGCTGACGCCGGGCTCCAGCACACCCGTCTCGGGCGGCCCAGCCGGCTCGGACGCAGATGGACGCAGGTACAGGAACTCATAGAGCAGCGCCGCGATCACAGCGCCCAACACCGGCCCTACGTACCAGACCCAGCCGTTGGACCAGTGGTCGCCGACGAGCTGCGGTCCGAACGCCCGCGAGGGGTTCATCGCAGCCCCGGTGAATGGCCCGCCGAAGAGCACGTCGATTGAGATCGTCAGTCCGATTGCCAGTCCGGCGACGGCATTGAAGGGGCCGCGGGTGTCGACGGCCGCGCCGAACACGACGAGCACGAGGAAGAACGTGAGCACCGCCTCGAGCAGAAACCCGGAGCCGGCGTCCACGCCGTGGCCGAGCGCGGGCACGCCCAGGCTCACCGCTTCGGTCGTAGCACGCGGGAGCAGCTGCCTGACAAGCAGCGCGGCGAGCGCAGCGCCGCCGAACTGGGCGACCCAGTAAACGCCCGCGAGCGCCGGCTTGATCCGGCGGGTGATGAGAAAGCCGAACGTGATCGCCGGGTTGAAGTGGCCACCGGAGATGTACCCGAGCGCACAGACCATCACACCGATCGCGAGCCCGTTGGCGATGGCCACGCCGATCAGGGTGGTGTCGTGGGCGACGCCGGCGGCCGCGGCGGCGCCGGCTCCGACGAAGGTGAGCGTGAACGCGCCGATCATCTCGGCGACCGCTCGACGCAGGGTGTCTTCGGACATGCACGCCAACTTACGATCCGGGTCGGACGGACCTTGCGGCGGTCATACACTGCGCAGGGTGCGCCGCAGAGTCACCTTCTCTCGCAACCTCACGCTGTCGCTGTCACGGACGTGCCGGTGCTACTGCAAGTACTGCGCGTTCGCCACGCACAAGGCGCACCTGTATGCGCCCGAGGAGGTCATCGAGATCCTGGACGGCGCCGCGCGCCGGCAGGTCAAGGAGCTGCTGGTGCTCACCGGCGAGCACCCCGAGGTCAATCCCGAGGTCGCCGCGAGGCTGCGCGAGCACGGGCATGAGGACTTCACCGCATACGTGGTCTGGGCGTGCGAACGGGCACTCGAGCGAGGCCTGCTGCCGCACACCAACCTCGGCGTGCTCTCCCGCGAAGATCTGGCTCGCCTGCGCGAGGTGACGGCTTCACAGGGATTGATGCTGGAGTCGGTGTCCGAGCGACTGATGGAGACCGTGCACGCGGGCTCGCCGACCAAGCACCCCGCGCGGCGCCTGGAGACGATTCGCGCGGCCGGCAGGCTTCAGATCCCGTTCACCAGTGGGGTACTCGTCGGTATCGGCGAGACGCTCGAGGAGCGCATCGCCTCATTGGAGGCGCTCGCGGCGCTGCACGCCGAGCACGGTCACATCCAGGAGGTGATCCTCCAGAACTTCGTGCCCCACCAGAGCTACTACGGGCAGGAGCCGGCGCAGATCGCCGACGCGGCCGCCCGCTCGTACTGGCGGACCGGGGTTGAGGAGAAGAGCGCCGCGCAAGACGCGACCGAGGACAATGCGCGCACGAGCGCCGATCAGGGCGCTGCCCACCTCCATCCGCGCCTGCCACTGCCCAAGTGGGCCACCGAAGGGGCGGGCGCGGTGTCGATCGAGGACATGAAGCTCTTGATCGGCGAAGCGCGACGACTGATGCCGGACGTGGGCATCCAGATCCCGCCGAACCTCGCGGACTGGTGGAGCGAGCTGGTGGCCGCCGGCGCGACCGATCTGGGTGGCCTGTCGGCAAACGGCGACCACATCTCCCCGGAGCACCCGTTCCCCTCGCCCCACCAGGTGCGCAAGCGCCTGCAGGCCGACGGCTTCGCATTGACCGAGCGATTGTGCGTATATCCCGCAGTACATCGACCCGCAATGGATCGCGCCGGGTGTGCTCGACACGATCAAGGCGAAGTACTGGAGCTTCATCCCGCGGCGCGGCTCCGGTCGTACCGATCCTCCCGTGCCGATCCGACCGGACCTGGTGGCTGGCGCGATCGAGAAGGGCCGCGAAGGCGTAGCGCTCAGCCCCGACGAGCTCACGGCGCTGTTCGCGGAGACACGGCCCGAGGCGATCGAGGAGATCCGACAGGCGGCGGACGAGCTGCGCGCCGAGCTGGCGGGGGAGACGGTCACGTTCGTGGTGAACCGCAACATCAACGTCTCGAACGTCTGCGTCGTGGGGTGCGCGTTCTGCGGCTTTGGGCAGGGCAAGCGCTCACCGGACGCCTACGAGCACGACGAGCAGGAGTTCGTCCGGCGCGTGCTCGAGGCGATCGACTACGGCGCGAGCGAGCTGTGCATCCAGTCGGGCATCCATCCCGACTGGAGCCTCGAGGACTACCTGGGATGGCTGCGGCTGGCCAAGGCCACCGCAGCGCGGGGCGGGCGTTGACATCCATCTGCACGCCTACAGCCCGATGGAGATCGCGCACATGTGCGACATCTCCGGGCTGCCGCCCAGCGAGGTGTTCGCGCAGCTGCGCGACGCCGGCCTGGGCTCGACGCCGGGCACGGCCGCGGAGGTGCTGCACGACGGCGTGCGTGAGCGCATCTCGCCGAACAAGCTGCCCGTCGCGCGCTGGGTGCAGATCATCGAAGCGTCACACCGCGCGGGGCTGCGCTCGACCTCGACGGTCATGTTCGGCCACATCGAGGAGCCGTGGGAGCTGGCCGAGCACATGCGGGTGATCCGCGAGCTGCAGGAACGGACCGGCGGGATCACGGAGTTCGTGCCGCTGTCGTTCATCCCGTTCCAGACGCTGCTCGGGCGCACGCACGGGGTGGAGGAGATCTCGCGCGCGGAGAACCTCAAGCACACCGCCGTCTTTCGGCTCGCGCTCGGGCGGACGATTGCCAGCCTGCAGGCCAGCTGGGTGAAGATGGGCCTCGACGCGGCCACCGAGGCTCTGCGCTGGGGGGTCAACGACCTCGGGGGGACGTTGATGGAGGAGTCGATCAGCCGCCTGGCGGGCAGCTACCACGGCACCCGCCTCGACCCCGACCAACTTGTTGCCGCGGCGCATGACGCCGGGCGTCCCGCGGCTGAGCGAACGACGCTGTACGAGATCAGACGCCGCTACGAGCCGCCGGTCGCCGTCGCGGCCTCTTGAGGCTGACGAGAGGTCGGAGGTGTCATAGGAAGAGCGGGCTATTGAAAAATGCCGGCAAGCCGCGCGCGTGCGTATGCGCACGCACGCGCGCGCGGCTCGACGCCAATAAAGAAAGAGAACACAACCCGAGCGGCGTAACCCCGAGCGACCACGCTCTCCGTCTAACGGAACAGGTCCTCTTTCAGCGGTCGTAGCAGCGCAGCCGCGCCAGGACCGTCCTCGGGAGTGACGAACCGCTCCAGGCCGTCGATCAGGACCACGGGCTCGCGCGAGTCCTTGGCGCGCGCCAGATCGGCGGTCGCCGCCGCGGCGTCGGCGACGGCCAGCCAGGTCGCCTGCAGCTGCAGGCCGGCGGAGTCCAAACGCCCACGCCAGTCATCCAGCGGTGTCATCCCGGCGCAGCCGACCGCCACGTCGCACTGGCCGTGACGCCACGCGCGCCCGAAGCTGTCGGCTACCAGCACCGCCACCGTCGCGCCCGTCAGCTCGCGCAGGCGTGCGCGCAGGACACCGCGCGGAGGCGTCAGGATCGCGGGGGAGGACCACGAGCGTGTCGGGGTCAGAAGCGTTGGAGGCGTCCACGCCGGCGTTGGCGCACACGAAGCCGTGGCGCGTTCGGCAGATCAGGACGTCGCGCTCTGCGCGCAGGATCTCCGCCGATTGGTCGAGGACCACCTGGACTGCGCGTGGGTCCTTGTTCTGTGCGCCCGCCAGCGCTCGCGCACGCGGGCTGGGATGGACATCGGCAAGTGCGACGACCGAGCCCTCGGCCTTCGAGACGACCTTGTGGGCGACCACCACGATCTGGCCGTCGCGCAGACTGTCCATCTCCCGCCGCCATGCAGATCAGCGCGGCGAGGTCGTCGCCGCGACGCGACCTCGGGGAGGTCGCCGAAGGCACGGGCGCAGAGGCTCGCCACGGGTGACTTTCGCTCAGCCCGTGCGGGCGATGGGGAGGATATCCGCGTGCTCGGGCAGGCTGAGCACGGCGCGGGTGCGCGGGGCGCGAGCGTGCGTGCCCGACAGTCGCTCGCGCAGCGCTGCGAGGTCCGCGCCCGTGTCGATGTCGAGCAGCAGCGACGCCGGGCGCTCGAGCCGGCAGGTCGCGCCTGCCCGGTCGCGCAAGCGCGCGGTGACGCTCGCAGCTGCCGGGACCGAAGCTGGGCGCGATCGCGTCCGGCGGCGTCAGCAGCAGCCCGTTGGTGCCAGTTCCGTGACGGTCGGGCACGATCACGACCTCGCCGGCTCCGCCATGCTCACCTGCGGTCGTTGATATCGTCGAGCAGCGAGTCGAGCTCCGCCGGGTCGAGCGCGGGACAGTCGCCGGGGACGCACAGCACGCGTTCGAAGCCCTCGGCGAGGGCGCGCGCGACGCCGAGGGCGACCGCCGCGCTCTGGCTGTCCTCGGCGGTGTCGTCGATCGCCAGCGCTCCCAGATCGCGCGCGGCGGCGGCCACGGACGCCTCGCCGGTGACGACGATCGTGCGCGTCGACAGAGGTCGCTTCGCTCAGCGCGAGAGCACGTCGCCGACCATCGCCCGCGCCAGGTCCTCGCGCAGCGGGTCGGCGACGCTCGCGCCGAGGCGCTGCTTGGCCCGCGCGAAGCGCTTGACGGGGAGGATCGCGGCCGTGCGCATGTGCAGACGATAGTGGCTCACGGCGGTCAGCCGCAGAGCTTCGGCGAAGTCCAGCGTCTGGCGAGCGACATGCGCGCGCGCGGCGGCGTCGTCCATGCGCGTGTCGATCTGCAGGGTCGGCAGACGCGCGACGTTCTCGTCGGCGACGATCCCGTCGAGCAGCTCGCCGTAGAAGTCGGCCACGCCGTCGGCGTTGCACTCCAGCGCGGCGAACGCCATGAACGCGGCGGTCGGGCCCTTCAGTATCTCCCCGCCGACGACCGGGCTGACCGCGACGACGGGCGCGGTGGCTGCCGACATGCGCCTCGCGAATGCCGGGCACCGCGAGGATCGGGGCGATCGAGGCGAGCGGGTTGGAGGGGCCGATCACGATCGCGCGGGCTCGCGCGATCGCCGCGAGCGCCTGCTCGCTCGGCGCCGCCTGCTCGGCGCCGCGGAACTCCAGACCCTCGACGATGCCCTCGGCGCGCTCGCGGATCATGAACTCCTGGAAGGAGCGCCATCCGGCGCTGCTGCGGACCCACGTGCGCACGGGGTCGTCGCTCATCGGCAGTACCTGCGCGCGTACGCCGATCGCCTCATTCAGACGCGCCAGCGCCGCGGTCGGGAGGAGTCCCTCCGCGCAGCATCCGCGCGCGCTCCAAACACCAGGCGAGGTCGCGGTCGCCGAGGTTGAACCACACGTCGTGCCCGAGCGCGCGCAGCGCATCCATGACCGCGAACGTGTCCTCGCGCAGGCCCCAGCCGCGCTCGTCGATCAGATCGGCGAGCCAGAAGGACACGAGGTCCGGGTCGGGGGAGACGTGCGCGCCGTAGATCTCGATGTCATCGCCGGTGTTGACGATCACCGCGAGACGCTCGGGCGCGGTCGATCGCGTCGGCCATGCCCCGCGCGAGCTTGGCGCCGCCGGTGCCCCCGGCGAGGATCACCACGTCGCCGGTCTCCTGGTCCATCGCTCCTGCGTTCAGAGGCATCACTCCCAGGGTACGTCAGGCAGGCCCGCCAGACGAATGCCGGTGTGGACCTTGTAGCGGGCGTTCACCCCGATCAGCAGCGCTGTCAGCGACTCGGTCGTGCGCGACATCTCCAGACGACCGCAGTCCACGCAGCGCAGCCCCTGGATCCGCTCGATCAGGAGAGCCGCGTCGCGCTTGTCCTCGCGCGCGTCGCCGCAAATGGGCACGTCCTCGTCGAGCGCATGGTCGAGGTCGTTCAGCTTGGCGGCGCTGACCGTGTGCAGCGCGGAGACGACGCGCACGCCGTCGGGCGCCATCTCCGCCGCCTGCTGTGCGGCCGAGCCCTGCCAGACGCCGAGCATCCGCGTCGCCTTGCCGCCGACGGCGGCGGCGAGCGGCACGGTCGCGTCGATCAGCAGCTGTCCCGGGCGCAGCGCCTCGCGGAGGTTGGCGAGCGTCTCGGACTGGTTGCGAAACGGCACGCTCAGGATCACGGTGTGAGCCTCGCGCACCGCGCCCGCGTTGTCGTGGGCGACAAACTCTCCCTCGGGGACGGCAGTCCGCGCGCGCACAGCGGTTTCCGCCGCGCGATCGGAGTCGCGCGAGCCGATCAGGATCGGAACGCCAGCCTGGGCAAGCCGGATGGCGAGCCCGAAGCCGAGCGAGCCCGAGGCGCCGACTACCGCTACCGGATCGTTGGAAGAGGGCGGCACGGCGGCCGAGTATAAGCTCCAGCAGATGAGGCTCGAGGGAAAGACCGCGTTCGTCACCGGCGGCGCATCAGGTATAGGCGCTGCGACCGCGCGCCGTCTGGCTGCGGAAGGCGCGCGCGTGGCGATCGGGGATCTCGACGAGCAGGGCGCTCGTGCGGTCGCCGGCGAGCTCGACGGGTTCGCATGCGTGATGGACGTGACCGACGCCGGCTCGGCGCGCGCTGGGGTCGCTGCCGCCGTGGACGCGCTCGGGGAGATCGACGTGCTCGTCAACAACGCCGGCACCGACCGGTTCTCGTTCTTCGTCAACTCCGACGAGGAGCTGTGGGACTTCGTGCTGGGCGTCAACCTGCGTGGCGTGCTGGCTGTGACGCACGCCGTCCTGCCCAGGATGCAGGAGCGCCGGACCGGCGCGATCGTGAACGTCGCCAGCGAGGCTGGGCGCGTCGGCTCACAGGGCTCGGTTGTCTACTCCGCCGCGAAGGCCGGGGTGATCGGGTTCACCAAGGCGATCGCCCGCGAGTCCGCGCGCTATCGCGTGCGTTGCAACGCAGTCGCTCCCGGCCCGATCGAGACGCCGCTGTTCGACTCTGCGCCTCGCCTGCTGGGGGAGGTCGGTGAGCGATTGCAGCGGGGCATGATCAACGCCACGGTGATGGGACGCGCGGGAGAGCCCGAGGAGGTGGCCGCGGCGATCGCGTTCCTGGCGAGCGAGGACGCGTCGTATGTGACCGGGCAGACGCTGAACGTCAGCGGCGGCCTGTCGATGTGGTGAGCAGCGCCGACGGGAACAGCCCAACCGGGTGATACGGATATAGAGATGGTGGACACCGTCCAGATCAGAGAGGTCGGTCCGCGCGACGGGTTTCAGAACGAGCCCGAGGTGATTCCCACCGATCGCAAGGTGCAGCTGATCGACGCGCTCGCGCGCACCGGCGTCAGGCGGTTGGAGGTCACGAGCTTTGTACGGCCCGACGTGATTCCTCAGCTCGCGGACGCGGAGGAGGTGCTGGGTCGGATCGACGTGCCCGAGGACGTGGCGGTGAGCGTGCTGATTCCCAACGAGCGGGGCCTGGATCGCGCGCTGGCGCTGCGTGAGGAGGGTCGCGCGCGGGGCGAGAGGAAGGTGTTCGACGAGGTAAATGTTTTCATGTCCGCCTCCGAGACCCATAACCGCAAGAACGTGAATCGCTCGATCGAGGAGTCGCTTATCGGGCTGGAGATCGTGCTGGGGCGTGCGCGTGAGGAGGGGCTGCGTTGCGAGGGCGTGATCTCGACGTCGTTCGGATGTCCCTACGAGGGCCGCGTGCCGGCAGAGCGCGTGCTGGAGATCGCGGCGCGCCTGCGCGACGCGGGCGCGCAGGAGATCGGGTTCGGCGACACGACGGGGATGGCCAACCCGCGGCAGGTTGGCGAGCTGTTCGCGCTGTGGCGCGACGGACTTCCCGGGGTTGAGCTGACGGCGCATTTTCACAACACGCGAGGGCAGGGACTGGCGAACGTGCTGGCCGCGCTGGAGGCCGGGGTGGATAGCTACGAGGCGAGCTTCGGCGAGCTGGGAGGGTGTCCTGTGCCGGCCGGGGCCACGGGGAACATCGCCAGCGAGGATCTAGTGTCGATGCTTGGAGAGATGGGGATCGAGACGGGCATCGACCTGGACGCGCTCATCGCCTGCGCGCGACGCGCGCAGGAGGTGTTGGGCAGGCCGCTGGGAAGCCATACGCTCGTGGCGGGGCCGGTGGCGTGGGGTGCGCAAGACGGACGCGCGGAGCGATAGGACTACGATCGCTGCCTGAGCGATACGTCGGGTCACATCTCTAGCATGAGACTCGATGGGGACTCCACAAACAGTGTGGACGGTGGGGCATTCGAACCATGATGTCGAGACGCTTCTTGCCTTGGTGCAGCGCCACGAGGTCGCGCGTCTGATCGATGTGCGGTCTAATCCGTACTCGCGCTACGCACCTCATTTCAACCGCGACGAACTGCAGGCCTCGATCGAGGGACGCGGCATTCGCTACACATTTCTGGGTTCGGCACTCGGGGGGCGTCCCCAGCGCGAGGATCAGCTCGACGCCGATGGCCATGCCCTGTACGACAGGATGGCTGCGGAGCCTGCCTTCAGCGAGGCGATCGACGGGATCCTGCGTGGGGCATCGGAGCATCGCATCGCTTTGCTGTGCAGCTGCGGAGCGCCGCACGAGTGTCATCGCAGGCTCCTGGTGGGCAAGGTCCTATGCGATCGGGGCGCCGAGCTGCGTCATATCCTCCCGGACGGAGACGTGCTGAGCGAGCGCTCGGTGCAGCTGAGAGACGATCACGCACAGGACGTGCTGTTCGGGCATGATGAACTGCCGTGGAGATCTATACGATCGGTTTCACCCAAACGACGGCTGAGCATTTCTTCACCCGGCTAGCCGATGCGCGTGTCGAGCGCCTGCTAGACGTCCGACTGAACAACACCTCCCAGCTCGCCGGATTCGCCAAGGCGCAGGATCTTTCCTACTTCGCACGCGAGCTCGTGGGAGCCATCTACGAGCATGAGCCGTTGCTCGCGCCCACACAGGACATCCTCGACGCATACAAGAAGCGCAAAGGTGACTGGGCCGCGTATGAGCGGGAGTTCCAGGCGTTGATGGAGAGCCGCCGTATCCACGAGGCGCTCTCGCCGGTGGCATTCGAGCGGCGCACGGTATTGCTTTGCAGCGAGGCTGAGCCCGAGCACTGCCATCGCCGGCTGGTGGTCGAGTTCCTCGCGCAGCGCTGGCCCGACGTAGAGATCGTTCACCTGTGAGCCGTGCGGATAGTCGTCAACCACGTCACACGCATGACCGGCTCGCGAATCTGCGTGGCCGGGATCGATACCGCGACCTATCGACACGTTCGCCCTGTCACACCGCCCGACGATGTCCTCACACGGATGCTCCTGCGCGAGAACGGCGGGCCGTTCGGCGTGGGTGCGCTCGTCGACATCGGGAGCGTCAGGCCCTGTCCCGATGCGCCCGAGACGGAGGATCACGCGTTCGATGCGACACGCGCCACGCGCGTGAGCGATGTCTCCGACGCAGCCTATCTCGAACTGCTGACCGGGATGCACGCGGCCGATCTTGGAAGCGCATTCGGTCCCGAGCTCGAGCGGGTCGGCCGGACGTACGCCGTGGAGCCCGGCAACGGCCGCAGCTCGCTGGCCGTGCTGCGCGCTGAGAACCGCCCAGTCCTCAAGATCAATGGGTACGGCGAGCTCCGGCTCTGGTACAACGACGCCGAACCGCCGGCAAACCTCTCGGTGAAAGACGTCAGGTTTTTCGAGGACGACCACAAAACGATCAAGACGAGAGCGGTAGACGACGTCAGCCGACGCCTACGCCGGGGTGTCGGCGCCCTCCTGATGCTTGGCCTCACGCGCCCTTGGTCGAAGCCCGGCGAAACTCACGAGCGACACTGGCTTCAGCTCAACGGGCTCTGTCTCGCCGATCGAGCGGTAGGTGATGTGCCGTAGGCACGGGTCCGCTGCGGCCCGTGCCTCACCCTGCCACGACCGTCTCGGGCTCCGAAGCCTTCGCTGCCGCCTGTGCCCCCTCGCGCATCGCCGCCACGCAGTACTCCTGCACGGAAACCTCCATCTCCAACGTCTGCGAAAGGGCTGGGCGCGCGGAGGCGTCCATTACGCGCTTGGCGCGACCGACGGCGATGCGAGAGTTCGCAAGCAGCTCGTCTACCAGCGCCTGGGTAGCCGCGTCCAGCTCCTCGGCCGGGACGACGCGGTTGACGAGGCCGATGCGATGGGCCTCGGAAGCATCGATCATGCCCGCGGTCATGATCAGCTCCTTGGCTCGCCCGAGCCCGACGACCGCGGGCAGACGCGAGGAGCCGCCGACGTCGGGGATGATCCCGAAGCGGACCTCGGGGAGACCGAACCGGGAGCCCTCGGAGGCGATGCGCAGGTCGCAGCCGAGTGCGACCTCCAGGGCGCCGCCGACGCAGGTGTGGTGGATCTGGCAGATGACGGGCTTGGGCATCTGTTCGCAGAGGTTGGCGCAGTCCAGGAACACGTTGCGAGAAGGCCGCAGGACGCTCGGATCGCCGGCGAACGACATCAGCTCACCGAGGTCTACGCCCGCGGAGAAGACGCGACCGGCGCCGCGCAGAACGACGCAGTGCACGGCATCGTCGTCTCCTGCTGCGCGCAAAGCATGAGCGAGCTCGGAGAGCAGGGCCTGGCTCATCGCGTTGCGCTTGTCGGGACGGTTAAGAACGATGTGGCGGACGGGGCCGCGGTCTTCGGTGGTGACGAGGCTCATGAGAGGCGTCCTCCTGGGTCGGGCGGTTGGTTGGATGCGGGAGGTGGGTGATCGGGCATGGGAGTGAGATCAGATGCGCTGAGATTGGCTGGGTGCGTTCGTGACAGTGCGTATCGGCCGGCGGTCAGCTCAGATCGAGCACGGTCGTGGGCGCGTCGATCGACTGATCATGACCCTCGCGGGGCACAATCGCGGTGCCGACGGCGAAGAACTCGATCGTGTGGCTGCCCCAGCCGTGGCTCTTCTCCTGCAAGTCGACGCCGACGATCCCCTCGGCGCCGATTTCCTGGGCCTCTGACTGCATGCGCTCCATCGCCAGCTCGCGCGCGTCGTACAGGGCCTGGGTGAAGTTGGACAGCTCGACGTTGCGGCCGGTCTGGGCCATCGACTGGAGCATGCCGCGGTGGGCGACGTGGTAGACGCAGCTGCCCATGACCATCCCGACCGGGCGGTGGCCGGTGCGCAGCAACGTCCAGAAGTCCTGTCCGGACAGGTCGCTGGTGAAGGGCCGGCCGCTGGGGGCGCGGTGCAGGACGCCGTCGCGGTGGCGGACGGCGGTGCCGATCGCGATGAACTCGGCCATGTCCTGGCCCCACTCGTAGCGGCCGATGTCCAGGCGCACGCCGACCACGCCGTCGGCGCCGAGCTGGTCGGCCTCCTCCTCCATACGGGTCATCGCGAGCTGGCGCGCGCCGTACATGGCCTCGGAGAGGACGGTCATCTCCTGGCTTTTCTTCCAGCCCGAAAGCTGGATGCCGATGTGGTAGATCGAGCTGCCGACGACCAGGCCGAGCGGCTCGAAGCCGGCCTGCTTGACGAGCAGGAACTCGTTGACGGAGAGGTCGGAGGTGAACAGACCGGCGCGGTTCTGCTCCAGGCGCGCGCGGCCCGCCTCGGGGACGCCCTCCAGGGAGGTCGGGTCGTATGCGGTCTCGCGCTCGTCGGTCATGTCGGGCTCCTTGTCATGCGAACAGGTCGAGTACTGGTTCGGGGGCTTGGACGGCGGCGTGGGAATGCTGGTGGATGGCGGTGCCGATCGCGTTGAAGGTCACCATCAGTCCTCGGACCTCGCGCCCGCCAAAGCCGCCGACCGCGCCGCCCATGCCTCCGCTGAGCGTGTGTGGCCGGGCGGTGTGGGCGATGCGCACGCCGACGACACCCGAGGCGCCGAGCGAGGCGGCCTGGCGCGTGATCTGGCCCATGACCGCCTCCCGCGCGCCATAGAAGGCCTGGGTGAACTCGCGCAGCTCGAAGTTCTGAACAGAGCCAATTCCCACCCCCATCCCGGACCCGGGGCCGACGAGCAATCCGCTGTAGGCATAGCTGGCGAAGAAGACCGCGCTCCAGGCGACGATCCCGGCGGGCTCGATGCCGGCGCGCAGGAGCAGGGCGTAGTCCGCGATGGACAGCTCGGTCAGCACGGGTTGCTCGCCGTGTGAGTCAGCTCGGCGCACCGCGGTGCCGAGCACCATGTGCTCGAGCGCGAGCTGGCCACCGCCGGCGCCGCCTGCCAGTTCGGATTCGCCTGCACGCGTTTCCACGCCGACGACGGCGTCGGCGCCCACGTGACGAGCCTCCTCGGCGAGCCGGTCAAGCGCACGCCCGCGAACCTCGTTGAGCGCCTCCGACAGCGAGTCGAGCTCGACGAGGGCTGCGCCGCCGTAGCCGAGCGTGCCCCAGGAGGACTGGTAGCCCATCTGGTAGATCGAGCTGCCCATCACCTGCGAGAGCGGTGTCAACCCCAGCTGGTGGCAGAGCGCGAACCCGTTGACGGAGAGGTCGGATGTGAACGACCCGCCGCCATGCCGACCCAGCTCGCTGAGGCGTCGTTCGGCCGACAGGGGGATGTGCCCGGCTTCGATCCGCGCGAGCGACTCCGCCTGCTCGCGCTCCTGCTGTGAGTCCTGCGGCGGCTCGGTCATGTCAGCCGAGCAGCCCCTCCAGCGCGGAGCGCGCCTCGCGCTGCGCCGGGCCTCGGTCTGCAGCTCGGCGGTGAGCGCGGCGACCCACTGGTCGGGGGTCAACGTCTCGCGCTTGATCGAGATGCCGCCGACCTGGCGCTCGCGCGAGCCCTCCACGCGCTCGCCGGCGACGCGCAGCTCATAGGTGCTCCCGCCGAGGTCGATCGCCACGTGGCGCACGCGCTTGTCACCCCGGCCCAGCAGACCTCCGCCGTGGCGCTCGACGCGGCAGCGTCCGGGCAGCGACGACTCGAGCTTGGAGGCCAGCACCTCGACCGATATGCGCAGGTCGGTGCCGTCGGCGCGCAGGCCGGCCGCGGCGAGGTCGAAGGTCTCCTCGTCGGTCATCCCATGGAGGCTACCCCTCCTCGGGGAGCCGAGGCGGGCTCCGGGCGGGGCCGGCTCTGCGCCGGCCCCACCCGGATGGTCGGTGTCAGTGCAGCAGGTCCAGCGTGTTGTCGGCGTCGTTCACGAAGAAGACTCCGCGAGGGTACTGCGCGATGGTGAGCCCGAACAGCCCGCCGCCGCCGGCGCCGGTATCGAACGGCTGGAACTCGGCGCCGATCGGCGTCGTCTCGACGAGGTTCCCGTCGTTGCCGTTGGCGGTGAGGATGTCGCCGTTCGGGGTGACGGTGAGCCCGAGTGGGTTGTTGAGATAGCCGCCTGCCGCGACCGTGGTCCCGCCACCGTCGAGCGGCGCCTGCCGGTACAGCGCGCCGGGGACGGCGGCGATGCGGTTGCCCTGCGTGTCGGCGACATACAGGGTGCCTTCTTCACCCAGGGCGACCCCGGTGGGGCCGATCACGAGCGCGGCGGGGTCGGTGCGCTCGGGGAAGCCGTTGGCGATGACTTCCATCGCCTTGACCTTCGGAGGCGTGCGTTGGCACGGAGGTGCAGACGAATGCGCACGACGGTGCCTTCGTCGATCGGCGTTTCTCCCGAGGCCACCGTGCCGTTGAGGACGTTGGTGACGAACAGCGTGGCGTCGGAGCCGCTGCCGACGGAGGTCATGTCCCAGGGACCGTTGATCGGCGGACCGGAGATCGTCTCACTACATGGCCGGTGCTGTCGAGCACGAGCAGGCATCCCGCCTGCGCGGTGCCGCCGTGCCGTCGGAGGTGGGCAGGCTGCCGACCACGACGAGCCGTCGCGGCAGGATCGCCAGCGCGGTCGTCAGGCCCACTCCGCCGGGGCAGGGACCGGGGAGGGTGGTGGGGTTGATCTGGGCGAACAGGGATTGGCTGCCGGAGGGGGTCATCTGCACGATCGTGGTGCCCGTTCCCTGCAGGTTTTCGGAGTTGTTGAAGTTGCTGACGAGCAGGTCGCCGCGCACCAGCGAGCCGACGTTGCGCGGCACGTTGACGATCCCGTAGGGGTTTACGTCGCCGTTGGCCGGCACCGTGCTGCCGAGCGAGGTGACCGTGCTGAACTGGCCGATGAACGGATGGTCGAACGCCGACGCGCTCACCGGTGCGAGCACCGCGCAGGCGAGCAGAGCCGCGAACGCTCCCAGCAGGCGCGCGCGCCCGCTGAGGCGCGGCGCCGATCGATGGATACGGCGTGGAGCGACCGAGGTGGTCGCGAGCCCTGGGGCATGATTGGACATGATGGAACCTCCCTTGTAGATGGGCTTTTAAGGGAGTGACCCCGAAATCGCGGGTACCTTCCCGGCGCGTTCCGGCCGGGCGGCGATTGGCAGGTGCGACGGGCGCGTAATAGGCTGCCCGCAACCGAATGCAGACCAAACGGAGGACGTATGGCGCGGCAGATCGAGCAGGTGGGAGTGCTGGGTGCGGGGCTGATGGGGCACGGGATCGCCCAGGTGGCGGCGCAGAGCGGGTATGACGTGGTGCTGCGCGAGGTCGACGAGGCGACATTGGCGAAGGGGATCGGCAAAATCGAGAAGCAGCTCGCGCGTGCGGTCGAGAAGGGGAAGTCAACACAGGAGGATGCCGACGCGGTGCGAGCGCGCATCAAGGGGACGAGTTGACGTATAAGGATCTGGCCGAGTGCGACCTGGTGATCGAGGCGATCACCGAGAACCTGGCGCTGAAGCTCGAGATGTGGAAGGAGCTGGATCAGGATCGTCAAGGCGGAGGCGGTGTTCGCGACGAATACGTCCTCGCTGGCGGTGATCGACCAGGCGGCCGTGACGGCCGGCCGGAGCAGTTCGTCGGACTGCACTACTTCAATCCCGCGCAGGTGATGAAGCTGGTCGAGGTCGTGCGCTGCGTGACGACGTCCGACGAGGCGTTCGAGACCGCCCTGCGAGTTCGCGCAATCGGAGGGCAAGCTGGCGATCGGAACGAAAGACCGGGCGGGGTTCATCGTCAACCGGCTGCTGGTGCCGTACATGCTCGACGCGATGCGGGCCTACGAAGAGGGCGTGGGCTCGGTGGGGGAGATCGACGAGGCGATGAAGGCCGGCGCGGGACACCCGATGGGGCCGCTGGCGCTGTCGGACTTCGTCGGGTTGGACACGCTCGGCTCGATATGCGACGTGCTGCACGAGGAGTTTCGCGAGCGAAGGTTCGCGCGGCCGCCGATGCTGCGCAAGATGCTGAGCGCGGGCTGGTACGGGCGCAAGTCGGGGATGGGGTTCTACGATCTACTGCGGGTGACGCCTCGCCGGTCGAGAACCCGGGCATCTCGAGGGCAGGTCAGGCGTGAGCCGGGTATCGAAGAGCGTGAGGAGCGCCGGTATGAGCGATCTGCAAGAGGCCCGCGAGCGCGCGCTCGCGGGCGGGCCGCAGCGCCACCACGAGAAGGCCTCCGAGCAGGGCAAGCTGGCAGTGCGCGAGCGGATCGCCCAGCTGCTGGACGAGGGCAGCTTCGCGGAGGAGGCGCTGCTGGCGAACTGGCAAGAGGAGGGACTCGGCGCGGATGGGGTCGTGACGGGCGTGGGGACGGTCGGTGGCAGGACGGTCGCGCTGATGGCGAACGACCCGACCGTGAAGGCGGGCTCGTGGGGGCCGAAGACGGTCGAGAAGATCCTGCGCATCCAGGAACGGGCGCTGAGCCTGAAAGTGCCGATGGTGTATCTGGTCGACTCGGCGGGGGCGCGGATCACCGATCAGGTGCAGATGTTCCCGGGTCGTCGCGGGGCGGGGCGGATCTTCTACAACGAGGTACGCATGTCCGGCGTTGTGCCGCAGGTGTGCGTGCTGTTCGGCCCGAGCGCCGCGGGCGGCGCTTACATCCCGGCGTTCTGCGACATCGTGATCATGCGCGAGGGCAACGCCTCGATGTATCTCGGCTCGCCGCGCATGGCCGAGATGGTGATCGGCGAGAAGGTCAGCCTGGAGGAGATGGGCGGCGCACGGATGCACACGGGCGTGAGCGGGTGCGGGCACCAGCTGGTGAAGTCCGACGAGGATGGGATCGCGCTTGCAAAGCGCTATCTCGGCTACATGCCGGGTAACTGGCAACAGAGCCCGCCGCCGGCGGCGGCGGCGGAGCCCGCGTCGAGCGCTTCGATCGAGGAGATCGTGCCCGAGGACGAGAACAAGCCGTTCGACATGAAGGCGCTGATCGAGGCGGTCATCGATGCCGGCTCGCTGCTGGAGGTGCACCCGCGCTGGGCGAAGGAGATCGTCGTGGGGTACGCGCGCCTGGACGGAGAGGCGATCGGGATCGTCGCCAACCAGCCCAAGCACAAGGGGGGAGTGCTGTTCGGGGACTCGGCCGACAAGGCGGCCAGGTTCATCTGGACGTGCAACGCGTTCAACGTGCCGCTGCTGTTCCTGGCCGACGTGCCGGGGTTCATGATCGGCACGCAGGTCGAGCGCGAAGGCATCATCCGCCACGGCGCGAAGATGATCAGCGCGGTCAGCGAGGCGACCGTGCCGAAGGTGTCGGTGATCGTGCGCAAGGCCTACGGGGCGGGGCTGTACGCGATGGCGGGGCCGGCGTTCGAGCCCGACTGCTGCATCGCGCTGCCGAGCGCCTCGATCGCGGTCATGGGTCCGCAGGCGGCGATCAACGCGGTGTACTACAACCAGCTGCAGGCGATCCAGGACGAGTCCGAGCGCGCGGCAAAGACCGAGGAGCTGCGCAGGGAGTACAGCGAGGACATCGACGTACTGCATCTCGCGTCCGAAATGGTGATCGACGCGGTGGTTGAGCCCGCGGAGCTGCGCGCAGAGCTGATCAAGCGTTTTGAGCACGCGCGCTCCAAGCAGCGCGAGTGGCCCGCGAAGCGCAACGGGGTGACACCCGTCTAGTAGGGGCCCGAGCGGCGCGTGGCGCCATATGCGGAGGGCCGCACATGGCTTATAAAAGCTGATGTTGTCCCGGGCGGCGTGTGCGCTGGTAGGCGGAGGGCCGCATGGCTTATAAAGCTGATGTTGTTCCGGGCGGCGTGTGCGCTGGTAGGCGGAGGGCCGCATGGCTTATAAAGCTGATGTTGTTCCGGGCGGTATGTGCGCTGGTAGGCGGAGGGCCGCATGGCTTATAAAGCTGATGTTGTTCCGGGCGGTATGTGCGCTGGTAGGCGGAGGGCCGCATGGCTTGTAAAAGCTGATGTTGTCCCGGGCGGCGCATGCGCCGCCCGGCGGAGGCGCACATGTGCGCCTCCGAAGCAGGGCCGCATGCGGCCCTGCTGCCGCGCCGCATGCGGCGCGGCTCTGGCGGGCGCATGCGCCCGCCAGAGGGACCGCGCATGCGCGGTCCCTTCCATCGTCCTCGCTGTATGTGCGTTATGAAGCCGACGGATAGTCCGGCGCGGCGGGCGGGGCCGGGGAAGCTGGAGGTGTCTGGGTGCCCGCGGCGCGAGTCTGCTCGTCCTGGAAGGGGGGGTAGGTCTCGGTCAGCAGCCCGACGTAGGCGTCCGAGCGGGCGGTGTAGGAGTTGGCCAGCACCATCAGGTCGAACAGGCCGCGCGGCATGCGGCCGGTGATCAAGATCACGATCCAGGCGGCGATCGCGCCGATCTCGAGCAGGATGGCCATCACGTAGCGCACGATCAGGACCGGGATCGCGAGGATGATGCGAAAGAGGGTGCGCAGGCGGCTGTAGGGGTCGAGCGGCCCCGAGAACTCCATGCGCACCGGGTAGGCCGAATCGGGGGAGCCGCCGAACGACGGGTAGGGGTCGCACAGCAGCGCTGCGTAGGCGGTGAAGCGCGCGAGAAAGCGCGTGAAGCCGGCGACGAAGTCATACAGACCCCGGGGATAGCGTCCGGTGATGACGATCGCAAACCAGGCGATCACGATCACGACGAACGCGACGATCTCGTAGATGTACAGCCAGATCGCGAGTGGGATCACGAGGATCAGGCGAAAGAAGGCCGTGAGACGGTTGCGGCGCTCGACGTAGTCGGCCTCGAACGTGACGGGATAGGACACTGGATGTTCCCCCTTGTTGTATGCAGCGGTTGCGCTCCTCTCCTGAGCCAATCCTAAAGCGCCGCGCGGCGGGAGCGCCGATTTCTTATGATCGCGGGGCGCCGGGCCCGCGGGTGGGCCGATCGGCTAGATTCAAAGCCAGTGGACACGGCCGACCTCGCATATGCAGGGATCTCCCACCAGGCTGAGCTGATCGCCTCCGGAGAGCTGTCCGCGCGGGACCTGCTGGAGGTCTACCTGGAGCGCATTCAGCGCCTGGACCCGAAGCTGAACGCATTCCGCGTCGTCCTGCGCGAGCGCGCGCGGATGGAAGCCGACCAGGCCGACGCGCGGCGCGGCGCGGGGGATAGCCGGCGCCCGCTGCTGGGCGTTCCGATCGCGGTCAAGGACAACATCGACGTCGCCGGCGAGGTGACGGGCATCGGCACGAACGCCTACGGCGGGCCGGCGCGAGAGGACGCTGAGATCGTGCGCCGCATGCGCGCGGCCGGGGCGATCGTGATCGGCAAGACCAACGTGCCCGAGCTGTGCGCGTTTCCATGGACTGAGACGCCGACGCGTGGGATGACGCGCAATCCGTGGGGGCTGCAGCACACCCCGGGAGGATCCAGCGGCGGCGCGGGGGCGGCGGTCGCGGCGGGCCTGGTGGGCGCGGCGCTGGGCTCGGACGGGGGCGGCTCGATCAGGTTCCCGTCGGCGTACTGCGGGCTGTTCGGGCTGAAGCCCCAGCGCGGGCGCGTGCCGATGGCGCCACAAGTGGACGCGTGGCATGGCCTGTCGGTCAACGGTGTGCTCGCCAGGTCGGTGCGCGACAGCGCTCTGTTCCACGACGCGATCGCCGACGGGCCGGCGGATGTGGTGTCCCCGCCCATCCCGGCGCCACCGCCGAGCGCTTTTCTGGACGCGCTTGGACAGGCGGCGGGCGCCGCGCCGGAGGGGTCCTCCAACGGCGGTCCGACGATGCGGCCGCTGCGGATCGCCGTGGCGAGCAAGCTGCCGCCCTCGCCGCTGACTCGACTGCACCCCGACAACCAGGCCGCTCTGGGCGAGACCGTGGAGCTGCTGAGGGAGCTCGGGCACGAGGTGAACGAGCGCGAGATCGACCACGGCCCGCTCGCGCCCCCGCCGGAGTTCACCGCGCGATACCTGCGCGGGCTGTATGACGACGCCGCCGCGCTCGCCTACCCCGAGCGACTGGAACGGCGGATGCGCACGGTCGTGCGCCTGGGTGGGCTGCTGACACTGAACGCGGTCGAATGGGCGCGCAGGCACGAGGCCGAGTACGCGGCGCGGATGAACGAGCCGCTGGCCGATCACGACGTGCTGCTGACGCCGGTGACCCCGGCGCCGGCCCCGAAGATCGGCGCGTGCGAGGGTCGCAGCTGGCTGTGGACAATGGCCGTGGCCGCCTCGACCGCGCCGTATACGGCGTGCTGGAACGTGACCGGGCAGCCCGCCTGCTCGGTACCGGCGGGACGCGCGGCCGACGGCCTGCCGCGCGCGGTGCAGCTAGTGGGCAAGCCCAACGACGAGGCGACGCTGATCGCGCTGGCCGCCCAGATCGAGGCCAAGCGCCCCTGGGCGCAGGATCGCCCGCCGGGCTTTGACTGAGTCGCGTTGTGTCTGTCCTCAGAGCTGCGCGGTGCGTTCGGGGGCATGCTCGGCGCAGGGCATGCTCGGGGCGGCCAGGCGCTCGGGTCGCTAGTGCGGCGGGGAGTCGAACTTGCGGGGTGGGCACGAGTACGGGCCGCCAAAACGGCCGGCCCGTACTCGTTGTCTCACCCCGCTGGCTTGCGTGGTGTGGTCCGGGGGTGTCTGATCCTCCAGTCGGACTGGGGACATCGTTTCAGTGCGGCGGGTGGGAGTCGAACCCACACGCCCTTGCGGACAGAGGCTTTTGAGGCCTCCGCGTCTACCGTTCCGCCACCGCCGCAACGGCACCCAACTATAAGACCGAACGCTTCGCCGATCGAGGTCAGGCGGGGTGCGGCGGCGGCGCGTCCATATAGGCGCGGCCGCCGGCAGCGGGAGCGGGGCGCTCCAGCTCGACGTTCCAGCCCTGGGAGAAGCCCCGCATCGCAAACGCGATCAGGAGCATCTGGACGGGAACGATCAGCAGCGTGACCACGCCCAGCAGCCCGGCGTTGAGTTCCGGCTGGGCAAAGCCGGATTTGTCGCGATCGAACCAGCCGGGTCCGGCGACGAGCGCGAACACGAGCAGCAGCACGGCGAGCGCCGAGGCGACCGGCAGCACTCCCCGGTTCCAGCGCGCGGCGAAGAACGCCAGCACGAGGTAGACGACGATGTAGCCGACCTGGACGATCCAGGCGCCCTCGAGCACGTTCCAGCCGCCGATGGTCACGATCAGCACGAGCGCGGCGGACACCAGCAGCATCAGCACGACGGTCGCGCGTGTGGCCTGCACGACCGGCTTGTCGCGGTTGGGATGCGTGACGACGGTTGCGCCGGAGGGCGCCAGAGGGTCTGCCACCGAGGACATTGTGCAGGAGACCATACAATCTCAGGCGGCCATCGTGCGTGAGCACGGGCGATGGCAGGACGCGCGCGCGTGGTGGAATTGGCAGACACGCCGGCTTTAGGTGCCGGTGGGCGCAAGCCCATGGGGGTTCAAGTCCCTCCGCGCGCATGTGACGACGAGTCGCTTGCCGGCGAAGACAGGTGATGCGAGCGCGCCCGTCCGGCAAAGACCTGGCGACGGGCGTATCTGACCAGACTCGCGCCGGATCCCCGTTTACGGCGCCAGCGTCTCGCGCCTGATGTGCCAAGCGGCTTCGACCGGGTTCAGGAAGTAGGGCGGGGACTCGACCTGCAGGCGATCGTCGTAGCTGTAGTTCTTTGCGTACCCATGGGTCACCGAGCTTCCATTGTGCGTGCCAACGGTCCCGCGGAAGATCTGGGCGATGGCGCCGAAGACGTTCAGTTCTCCGAGCGGTTCGCCGCATTTGAAGTTGTCGACGATGAAGGAGTGGTTGACAGCCAGGATCGCAGCGTCGATCGTCGGGCTGGACAATGATCCGCCCAGTTTGTTCGGATCTTCGCTTTCGCTCAGGTTGGGCGCGTCGCAGCCGCTTGGGCTGTTTTCGTATTCGCACGTGCCTTTGCTCAAATATGTCTCTTCGGTTCCTTTGAATTCGTTGCACGATTCGGAGTCCACTAGTTCCGATGCGTGGAAGGTATAGCCCGATTTTGGTTTTTCGACGCAAAGTTTCAGGGTTTTGTTGTATTCAAAGCCCGATTTGCACGTTTCGTTTTTCGATCCCGTGCCCCCTTCGGTTTTAGGCGTGTAATGTTCCACTTCGTACGTCTTTTTGACCGGGTGATACACCCGGACGAAGTTATTGGCGATCAGACCGAGCACGGCGTTGGTGGTCGGCGTGCCTTCTCCGTTGGTTGGAGTAGTGACGCTGTCGTTGATGACCACATCGTTTTCGGCGCCGATCGTCAGCGGCTTGGTGTAGTTGCCGCTGACATAGACATTCCCGCAGCCGGTGTCTTCGCTGTAGCTTGGATCGTACGGCGTATACGCGCCCGAGCAGGTTTCGTTGAACACGTAGATCACGCCGTTGCTGGGAAATGGGACGGCCGATTTGGTGACGCCTTTGTTTGTGACCGTCATCGTTTCGCCTTCGAGGTCGATGACCGTCTTGCCTTTGTACTGGTAGGCCGCCGCGGCATCTTCCTTGAGTGCGACGTTGCTGGGCGGCGGTTGGACCGACAGGACTTTTGCTTCGGGGATCAGGGTTCCCAGGATGTTCGGATTGTCCGTGCAACCACCGGCGGCGGTGGTGCCGCCTTTGAATTCGATCACGTCCTGCGAGCCACGACCGAAGGTCGGTTCCCCGCAGATCTCAGCGGTGTCTTCGGTGTGCAGAGGACCGTTGACCTGGTCGGCGCTGATGAAATCGATGTTGCTGCAGGTTGCCTTGCCTTCTTTTTCCAGTTTTTCGTTTATTTTTTCACGTGCCGCACGGAATGCCTTGCATTCTGGTTTCACCGGTTCGTAGGTGTTTGGGTCGAGAGTCTCGTACTCCGTGTAGTAGATGAAGTTGAGGAAGCCCGTATGGGCGAACGTGGCGACGATCGTGCGCTTCTCTTTGCCGGAGTAGCCGGTGGACTCGATCCGGAAGGTCCCGCCGGCATTGGTGCCGGACTCGATCATCGTGGCCGTCGGATTGTTTTTGTTGCATTGTTCGCTGCTGGTGCTCGCGTGCAGCAGCTGAATCGCGTATTCCTCTTCGCTGGCTCCGGGCACCGGTACTTTGTTGGCGGTGGAGCCTTCCAGGTTGAGCGCTTTGTTGCTCGCGGCGGAGCCCCCGGTGCAGTAGGTCCAATAGTTGTCGTCCACGTTGAGGTGGTAAGCGTAGTCGCTGATCCCCGCCTCGGCCGCGTAGTAGGCCTTCTTGGCCGAGCTGTCGTTATGGGTCAGGTTGATGTCTCCGTTGGCGGCCACGAAGGCTGCGGTCATCAGCAGTGAGCTGACCAGCAGCACGCCGAGTGTGATGATCATCGTGAAGCCGCTCTCGACGGCCAAGCTGCGAAGTAGGTGCCTGATGGGGCTCATGGATGGACGCTTTCCTTGGATGATCATGCGCAGGGGGTGTTGACGCTGGAGACGGAGGCCGGATCGAAGCGCAGCACCGCGGTGTTGCTCAGTGCGATCGCACGATCTTCGGAAGGGCCGCTGGAATCGCCCGATTCGGGCGTGGTGGTGAAGCTCACGGTCACCTTCGCGGTTTCCTTTGCTTCGGCTTCGGTGAGGGGAGCTGTCTGGGGTGTCGATGAGATGCTGCCCCCTATGTACTTGAAGTATTCAAATACAGGCGTGGTGCCGCTCGAGCCTGACTGGGTTACGCCGCTAAGGAGGGTGCGTTTGCTCGTGGGTGTCGACGGAAAGGTCCATTTGGGTGCGGCGCCACCGTTGCTCTGATAGGTGGCATCGGTCAGCTTGCCTGCAGACAGCGAGATTTCGTGCTTGGCAATCGATTCGAAATAGGGGGTTGTCCCGGTTTGGCTGATGAATTGAATGCTTGTGGAGCCGCTTGACTTCTGGATCGGCGTCACCGAGGCGGCGACACAGCTGGAGTGCAGCTCGAGCAAGATCTTTTCCATCGCCGTGCGCCCCCGCTGGGTGGCGCTCACCCGATCGGCGATGTTTGTGGATTGGTGCAGGGAGACTTCCAGGATCGCGAACGCGGCGCCTGTGACGATTACGCCGGTGAGGATCGCGACCAGGACTTCGATGAGCGTGAAGCCGCCCTCTCCGTGAGCGGACCTCGCCACATGGCGCAGTGACGCTATGCGGGCACGTGCCCGGCGAAGGCGCCTGCGCCAATCGTGCATGGCTGCCGGTGCGACGGTGAGCGGGGTCATGGACAACCCGATTCCAGTTTGCCCGCGCCGAGGTAGATCGTCTGCAGGGCGGTGCCACTCACGGTGTTGTTGGTGACTGAGATCGTGGACTTCCGGCTTTTGCCGCTGACGCTCGCGGTCACGCATAGTGAGTACGTGCCGAACGGCATGCCCGGATTGGGCAGCGCTCCGCTGGAGGTTGTTTTGAATTTGCGGGTGGTTTTACAGCCCGTGTCTTCGAGTGTTCCGCTGGCGTTGGATACAGCCGAGCCTTCGGTGGATGACCCGGATGCCGTCCCGCTCATCACCTTGAGGTTGATCGGTGGCAGGATCGTCGTTATCGAAGCCGATTCGCCAGCCGCGACCACCTTCTCGAAGTGGCTTTCGTTTGCTTCGATGATCGACGCAGAGGGCTTGTCTGCTTCGCACGTTCCGGCGTACACGGTGTAGGACGATTCGAACGGGAAGATCGTTTTGGTCGAAGTGACGGTCGACTTGTATTTTTCGGTTTCAATCGCCCCGAACGACTTGAAGGCGCTCATACCCGTGTTGAAGGCCACGAACGTGTCGCCCGTAGTAGAGCCCCCGCTGAAGCTGACCGCCAGTTCGCCGGCCTTGGCGAATTCGAAGGACTTGTTGGCGGTCGCACCCGAGGTGACCGTGACGCTCCGTTCGGCTGTGGGCGGTTCGCTTTCGCCGTTCTTGTTGACATAGCCGGTTTGGAAGGTGTCGACTTCGTATGTGCCTTCCTGCAGCGCGCCGAAGATCACGCAGCCGCTGGCGGTGGTGGTGGCTTCCGTGACGGACGGGGAGGTGGAGGGGCCGGTGGCCTTGACCGTCATGCCCGACACGCCGGTGCCTTTGTTGTCGAGCACCTTGACGAGCAGATCTCCCCCGACGGGGGGCGTGATCAGCCCCGTCTCCACGATCTTGGGGCGCGATTTGAGCGTCGTCCAAGACACTTCCGAGGACGTCTGGATGTAGTCGGCTTTCTGGCTCGAACCGGTGCAGCTCGATTCGCCGCTCGCGTCGGACACGAACTGGGCTTTGGAGGTGACCGTGTAGAGGGTGCCGTTGTAGGTCGCGGTATGGGTTTCGTTGAGACCCGTGAGCGAGGAGACTTGCAAGCCACGCATGCGATCCTCGTCCTGCTGGGCCAGCACGTCAGCCTGGGCACGCGAACGCTCGTCGGCCGTCACGCGGTTCGTGGCGTCGAAGCCGTTGAACGTGGCGACCACGATCAGCCCGACCAGCAGCGCGCTGATCATCACCTCGATCAGCATGAACCCGCTTTCCGAAGAGGGCTTGGGCAACTTTTCAAAGAATGTATCGATCATCACAAGCGCTTGGATGGGGGTCCACCCAAGGCTTCGGCATCTATCCCGTGTGGCTTTAGGGCCGGTGGGCTCGTGCTACGCGGCTATCGAAGGAGCGCGGCCGCTGCGTCGGCGACCGTGGCGTGCCGGTGACTCCGCGGGTCGGTCGCGGTATCTCGCGGGCTGCGGGCACGGGCGAGCGTGTGAGCTCGCCCGTGCCTGAAGTCCAGGTACGGCGGCTGTTACACCGCCGGCTGGGGAGTGGCCGCGGCCGTCTCGGCCGATGCGCCCGTGCGCCGGTACATCAGGATGCTCACGATGATCGACCAGATCACGAACCCGAGCAGGGCTGGAAAGCTGGCCGGTGGGATGATCGCGGCGATCCCCAGCACGATCGCGACCCAGCCCAGCCACTTTGGCAGTGGCGCTCCGCGCAAGATCGCCAGGCCGCTGCAGACCGCGAACACGAACGCGCCGCCGAGGACTGGCAGGAACAGTTCGTTGTCGAGGAAGTTGAGCGTCTGAGCTGCCTGTGGCCCGAGATGGTTGAGCTGGTGGGCGAGCCCGTATTCGACCCCGGCGCCCGTGAGCGCGCCCGCCGCCATCAGCACCCCGCCGGCCAGCACGAGCGAGCTCAAGCCCTCCGCTCCGGGCGCGTGGCGCAGGTATGAGCGCAGCGTGCCGGCGAACAGCACGAGCACCAGGAATGCCAGTGCGAACAGGATCGCGGACGTCTCGACTTCCGAGCGATGCGTCGTGTAGTACGCGATCACCTTCGCCGGCCCCGCATTCGCATCGGGCGTTTCCCCGCCCGAGAAGATCCCAGCCACAGTCAGCACGGCGAACAGCACGCCCGTCAGCGGCGCGAGCCTACTCCAACGATCGGTCATCCCTCACCCCTTCACTGTTGCAACGTTGACCTTGCACGCGCGACTCTACATGCCGAACCCCTAGAATCCCCGTCTCCCGAGGTTCGCGCCAGACTGGATCATGGTCGAGGCGCCCGGCGCGGATGGCCAGGGGGACTGGTGTAGTGGTAACACGGCGGTCTCCAAAACCGCAGCTCGAGGTTCGATTCCTCGGTCCCCCGCTCGACCCGACCCCGGAGACTGCCCATCTGCTAAAGTTCATAAAACCGATCGACAATCTTTAGATTAGGCGGACGCGGTGTCTTTCGGGTCCGTCGAGGAGCCATACCGACATGCAGATCGACGTCCACCAGCACTTCTGGACCGAGCCGCTCATCGAAGCGCTCTCGCGCCGGCGCGAGCTGCCGTTCGTGCGCTCCGAGCACGGCCTCACCGTGCTCTATCTCGCCGGCGAGCGACCGTTCGTACTGGACCTATCCACGGAATCCCTCGATCATCGCGCCTCCCTCGTCGAGCTCGACGGCATCGACCGGGCGCTGCTGTGCCTCTCCAGCCCGCTGGGGATCGAGTCGCTTCCGCGCGCGCATGCGCTGCCGCTAATCGATGCCTACCACGACGGAGCGCTGGCGCTCGGCGCTCCCTTCGGCGTGTGGGGCGCGCTCGCGCTCGACCAGCCCGATCCCTCCGACGTCGACCGCGCGCTCGATCGTGGCTGCGTCGGCGTCTCGCTCCCAGCGGGCGCGCTCGCCTCTGTCTCGTCGCTGGCGCGCCTGCGTTCTGTGCTCTCACGCCTCGAACTGCATGACGCACCGCTTCTGGTCCATCCCGGTCCCGGCCCGGCCCCTCATGCGCACGAGGCATCGCTGGAGGATCCCCTCTGGTGGCCCGCCCTCACGCGCTACCTCTTCGACATGCACGCCTCCTGGCTCGCCTTCCTCTCCGCCGGGCGCGCCGCCCACCCGAGCCTGCGTGTCGTGTTCGCGATGCTCGCCGGCCTTGCTCCCCTGCACGGCGAGCGCCTCGCCTCGCGCGGTGGTCCCGAGCTCCATCAGGCCGATCCGCTCGTCTTCTACGACACCTCCTCCTACGGTCCCAATGCCGTGCGCGCGCTCGCCGGCATCGTCGGTCCCGCGCAGCTGCTCTACGGCTCCGATCGGCCCGTCGTCGAGCCCGGCGAGCTGTCCATGCCCACCGCGTCCGGCCTGGACCTGCCGGCCCACGGGACGGTCGCCGCGCAACGCGTGTTCGGCTTCGCCGCAAGCGATGCGCAGAACTCCACACGAGGTGGGGAGCACCCGGCGCCCCGTGCCCCGGCGCCCGCCCTGCGATGACCCTCTCCATCGCCGACATCCCCCGCCCGCGCGATCGTGATCTCACCGGCCCCGAGCTCTCCGCGTTCGTTGCCGAGCTCGCCGATCGCCCCGAGCTGTGGATCCATCTCGTCCGCCACGACGACACCCGGCGCGTATACGAGGAGCTATTCAGCAACGACTTCCTGACGGCCTGGCTGATCTGCTGGTCTGAAGACCACGACACGGGCTATCACGACCACGACATCTCCTCAGGCGCCGTCTCGGTCGTCGGCGGCCGCGTGCGCGAGGAGCGCCTCACGATCGACGGCCCGGGCGGGCGGGCCCTCAACCGCACGTTCGTGGCGGGCGACTCGTTTCACTTCTCCGCTGCCGATATCCACCGCGTCCGCCATGCCGGCGCCGACCCCGCCGTCACGCTCCATGTCTACTCGCCGCCGCTCTCGCGCATGGGCTCCTACGTCATCGCCGAGGACGGAACCCTCGCGCGTCATCCCGTCTCCTCCGGTGAGGAGCTGCGCCCACTGCAGGCCGCGGGCTCGCCCGGCGCCAACCCATGAGACTACGTCCGCGGGCCTGAAATCGCCGCATTCGGCTGACACGCATCGCGACGGACTCGGCCCCCACGACTCCTGCTCACCGCGGGCTCGCCCAATAGATCGACCTGGACTCCCGACTCAGGCCGATCGCTTGGCGCCCGCGCGCCGTCGCACCCCGTCAGCGCCCGCGATCACCACCTCGCTGACCATCTCCGGCGCGAACAGCCCGTGCTCGACCACGCCCGGCGTCTCGCTCAGGCTAGCCGCCAGCCTCCGCGCGTCCTCGACCGGGCCAGTGTAGTCGGCGAGCAGGTTGCCGTCCGGGCTCGCCCCCGACCCTCGCAGCCACGCGTCCCCGACCGTCAGCAACGTCCGCCGGACGCCGAATCGCAACACCTCCAGCGGCACCGGCGGACCCAGCTTCGCCACCTGCTTCTCAGCCGAGACGATCACCACGAACCGCTTCGCCGCCGCCGCCACGATCTTCTCGCGCGTGTGCGCTCCGCCGCCGCCCTTCACCAGCCAACCCTCCGGGTCGACCTGGTCGGCGCCGTCGATCGCGATGTCCAGCTCGCCCAGGTCGTCCAGCTCGCACACCATCAGCCCCAGCTCCCGCGCGATCTGCGCCGTCGCCGGCGAGGTCGCCACGCAGCGAGCCTGCCTGAGCGCGTCCGCCCGCTCGCCCAGCGCCGTCAACAGGTGCGCCACCGTCGAGCCCGTCCCCAACCCAACGCTCATCCCATCTTCCACCAGCTCCGCCGCCGCCCGCGCCGCTGCGCGCTTGTACCGCTCGATCGTCGAGGGGTCGGTCTGCTCGCCGCTCAGCGGCGGCGGTGTGTCAGGCGCGCGATCGAGTGCCATGGCGCGTGCGAGCGTATCGACCCGAGCGCCTCCCCGTCGCTTTTGGTCGGCTCGCGTTGCAGCTCCTCGTCGAACAGTTCCAGCCGGCCGCCGCCCGCGCGCTTGGCTCGGTACATCGCGACGTCCGACTCTCGCAGCAGGTCCTCCGGGTCGGCTTCCTGGTCGTGCGAGATCGACACGCCGACGCTGGCGAACATCGCCACCTCGACCGCTCCGACCTCGAACGGCTCTTCCAGCGCGCTCACGACGCGCTCGGCCACGGCCAGCGCTTCCGCGTCGCTGTCGAGGTCCTCGGCCAGGATTACGAACTCGTCCCCGCCCAGCCGCGCGACCGTGTCGCTGTCGCGAAGGGTCCCCGCCAGCCGCTCGGCGACCGACACCAGCAGATGGTCTCCGACCGCGTGCCCGAGGCTGTCGTTGATCGCCTTCAGACCGTCCAAGTCGATGAACAGCAGCGCGATCGGTCCCTTGCTGCGGTGCAGCCGCGCAAGCGCCTGATGCGCGCGATCCATCAGCAGCAGCCGGTTCGGCAGCTTCGTCAGCGGGTCGTGCAGCGCCTGGCGCTCCAGCCACATCCTGTCCGTCACGTCCCTGGCCGCGGCATACCACATCTCGCCGTCGCAGCGCGCGCTCCACAGCAGCCACCGCCACGAGCCGTCCTTGTGGCGATAGCGGTTCGTGAAGTTCACCAGCTGCGCGCTGCGGCTGCGTCCCGCCAGCGTCAGCGCGAGCATCTGCTCGAGATCGTCCTGATGCACCCGCGCCTGCATCGGCTGGGCCATAAGCTCCTCGATCGTCCAGCCCAGCGCGTCCTCCCACGCGGGGTTCAGCAGCGTGAACCGGCCATCGAGCGATATCGCTGCCAGCAGGTCGCTGGTCATCTCGAACAGTCGTTCGATCCTGCGCTCGTCCGCATCCGGGTCTGCGCCGTTTGCGTCCGCGGGCGTGCCGTTTGTGCCCCCGTTCGTGCCCCCGTTCGTGCCGTTCGCGGCCGCGGCTGTGCTCGCGGCCATGCGCGCGTCGTCTTCGGCGCTCATCCGCTCGACGGCCTGAGGCCGGTTGCCGGTGTGTGGCTCTATGCGCATCGTCACGCATCACGTCGGCGTGCTTACGGGGATGCCGGGTCCATCCTTCCAGCGCTGGACGAATGGTCTACACGACGCTCTTTGCGGCTCAGGACGGGGTTGCGCCGAGCGGTGGCGCGGCCGGCTCCGGGCAGTCCGCCTGCGCGCGCGCCATCGCGTCGACGTCTCCCCGCAGGAATCGCCACACCGATAGGCACATCATCACCGTCACGAGCACGGCGCTTGACACGCACCACTCGCAGATTTTGTGGAGCGTGAACAGCTCGCGGTAGGTCAGATAGGCGCTGAATCCAAAGCCGCCGAAGGTCAGCGCCATCGTCATCAACCTGGCCCTCTCGCCTTCCGGGACCAGCAGCGAGCCGAGGATCGCGACATACCCGAGCAGGCCTATCAGGGCCACGGGAATGCCGATGAGCTCCGAGTAGCGCGATTTCTGCACCTGACTGCAGGGGTTGCCCTTGATGGAGCAGGGCGGCGTGGTGCCGGAGTAGTGCAGATATGTGAGGTAGCCGGCCAGGCAGACGCCGATCGCGGCGAGGACGATAAGCGTAGTCCTCAGGGTCCGCGCGCTCATGGCGCTATGCCGCGAGCAGCTTTTCGATCGCTTCGTTGAACGACGTCGGATCGGTCAGCGAAGCGTATTCGAGCTTCTTCGACGCCCCGCCCGTCTTGCCGATCAAAAACGACGGCGTGCCCGTGAACCCTGCGGCGCTCGCCGCCTGCCCGTCGGCGGCGACCTGGTTGGACAGCGCCGGGTTGCTGCGGTCGCTCGTCCAGGTCGCCAGGTTCAGTCCCGGCACCTGCTGGGCCAGGTTCTGCAGGTATTTTTCCGTCACGTAGCCGGTGTCCTCTTCCCCCTGCTCGTGATAGAACAGCTCGACGAACTGCCACATCTTGTTCTGCTTACCGGTCGCCAGCGCTGCGACCTGCTGGCTTTTGAACACTTCCGGTTCGCGCGTAGCCGTCTCCAGCGAGCGGTATTCGATCTTCACCTTCCCAGTCCGCACCCACTTCTGGATGATCGTCGGCAGCGCCCCCAGCGTGAACTCCTTGCAGATCGGGCACTCCAGGTCACCGAAGTACTGCAGCGTCACGGGCGCGTTCGGGTTGCCCAGCACGTCTCCGTTCTGCGGGATGCCGCCGACAAGCGAGTTGACGGTCGTGACGTTTTCGTTCGCCGCTTTCGTGCCGCTCTTGACAGCTTTGCTGCCACCGCTGCCCGTCGCGATCAGGATCACGACCACGACCGCCACGACGAACGCCACGACGACCCCGAGCTGGCCCAGTCGCGCTTTGCGTTTCGCGCTGGCCGCTTCTGACTGCTCCAGCGCCTTGCGCTGCTCGCGCGCCTGCTCGCGGCGCTGCTTGCGAGTCAGGTCCGCCTCGTCGTCCTCCACTCCCGAGCTATGGCTCATGTCCACTTTCTACACGGTTTTGCTCAATCTTGTCTAAGTGCCTCCATCGTACGCGCGCGAGCGGGCGCCTCGCATACGAGCGGGCACCCCGCGTGTGTCCAGCGTGTGCGACTCGCGCGTGCGACGATTCAGGGGCTCCAGGCTGGCGCGGGCCCTCGTGGCGCGTCGCTCGCCGGGCTGCTCGCCCCCGTAGCTCAGCTGGATAGAGCAGCGGACTTCTAATCCGCAGGTCGCTGGTTCGAATCCAGCCGGGGGCATTACGGCGCCGCTCGCTGACCTGGTCAGATGGCCATGTCCGGAGCTCCCTCTCAATCAGCTCGAGGGATGAGACAACTAAGACGGGCCGGTGGTCTTTTGCCGGTCCGTCTCGAGCTCACCCGCCGGTTGAAATCCGGCCGAGACGCGCTGTCTCTGACGGGATCGCGGCGGTTGTCCCGGCCGCGTACGCTTGCGCGGGTGAGCTCTGCGGCCCATCGCCCCGAGGCAGGCGAGATCCTGCTCGGCGACAACCTCGATCTGCTCCCGGGGCTCGCCGACGAGTCCTTCCAGCTGATCTACATCGACCCGCCGTTCAACACGGGCAAGTCGCAGACCCGCCAAACGCTGCGCACGGCGCCCGACGCGGACGGCGACAGGACGGGCTTTCAGGGCCGCCGCTACAGCACGCGCCTGCTCGGTGAGTCCTCCTACCACGACTCCTTCGACGACTACCTGACGTTCCTCGCTCCGCGTCTGGAGCACGCTCGCCGGCTGCTGAGCCGCGAGGGCACCCTGTACTTCCACATCGACTATCGCGAGTCCCACTACTGCAAGCTGCTGCTCGACGAGATCTTCGGTCGCGAGTGCTTCCTCAACGAGATCGTCTGGGCGTATGACTACGGCGCACGCACGCGCCGGCGCTGGCCGGCCAAGCACGACACGATCCTCGTGTATGTCCGTGACCCGTCCGCGTACTTCTTCGACTCACGCTCGGTCGACCGCGAGCCGTACATGGCCCCCGGGCTGGTGACGGCGGAGAAGGCCGCGCGCGGCAAGCTCCCGACGGACGTGTGGTGGCACACGATCGTGCCGACACGCGGCGCCGAGAAGACCGGCTATCCGACGCAGAAGCCGATCGGCATCATCCGTCGCATGGTCCAGGCGTCCACCCGCCCGGGCGAGCTGTGCCTGGACTTCTTCGCGGGCTCGGGCACGCTCGGCGCGGCGGCGGCGGAGCTAGGCCGCCGCTACGTCCTGATCGACTCCAACCCCGAGGCCGTCCGGATCATGCGCGCTCGTCTCGGCGGGGATGGATGTGGGCCTGGTACCGACCGCCGCACCAGCGCGATCTCGCAGGATGACCCTCGCCTGGCCGGCGGGACTGAGGGTGATGCTGCGCCTGCGCGTGCGCTCGGCGGCGGGGTGGACGGGCGCGATCTCGCAGGCCCGCAGCACGGCGCCTAGCACGACGCGCATCTCCTGCAGCGCAAAGCTCGCGCCCAGGCAGCGAGTGCGCCCACCGCCGAACGGGATCCACGTGTAGGTTCCGGGTGCCCGCCCGCCCGCCTGCTCCAGAAATCGCTCCGGGCAAAAGGCGTACGGTCGCGGATAGATGTCCGGGTCGCGGTGCACGAGGTACACGCTGGCGATCAGGGCCGCTCCAGGGGGGTACCGAAAGCCGCCGATCTCGATCGGGCGCTTGACCACGCGCGGCTCGGCTTCGGCCAGGACGGGCCGCAGGCGCATGATCTCCTGAATCGTCGCGGTCAGATATGCCTCGCTCTCGCCCTCGTCGAGCTCGTCGACGAGCCGGCTTCGCGCCTCAGGCTCGCGCGCAAGCCGCTCGAACGCCCAGGCCAGCTGCGATGCGGTGGTCTCATGACCCGCGACGAGCACGGTCACCAGCTCGTCGCGCAGCTCCTGTGCGCTCATCGGCGAGCCGTTCTCGTGGCGCGCGCTCAGCAGCATGCCGAGTATGTCCTCGCGCCGATCGCTCTCGCCCCGACCGCCCCCGCCACCGTTGGCGGTGTGCTCGGCGCCGCGGCGTTGCTCGATCAACTCGAACAGCTGCCGATCGACGTGCTCGTGCAGCTGCGGGAACCGTGCCCAGCGCCCCCGACCGGAGAGCACACGCTGTGCGAACGGCAACAGCGACAGCGGGCTTTCGCTGAAGGCCAGCAGCTCGGTGAGCGTCTCGCGCAGCTCGTCCAGCTGCGCGCCACCCTCCAGCCCGAACACGACCCGCAGGATGATCTCCAGCGTCAGGCGCTGCAATCGCGGGTGCAGCTCGATCGCCTCCTCCCGAGGCCAGCTCGCGAGCTCGCGCTCGGTCAGCTCCGTCATCAGCCCCGACAGTCGCTGCATGCGCTCGCCGTGGAACGCCGGCAGCATCAGCCGGCGCTGCTGCATGTGCGCGTTCTCGTCGAGCAGGATCACGGAGTTGCGCCCGACGATCGATTCCAGCACGCGCACGCCCTCGCCGGGGTGCAGCACATCGGGCGGCGCCATGAACACCTGCTTGATCTCCTCGGGGTCCGACAGGACGACGAACGGGGGCTGGCCGAGCACGCGCAAGGTAAAGCGCCGTCCATAGCGCGCGCGGCAGCGCTCGAGCAGGGCGGTGGGACGCCTCCAGGCGGCGATCGTCTGCCAAGCTGCCGGTTGGCTCGGTCCGGGCGGCAGCTGTCCACGGCGGGGGTTCATGGCGTTCCTCTCAATCGTCAAGCCATAATGTACTCATGAGTATATCTACTATTTGGTATCTGTCAAGCTCGGGTTCGTCGACGACACCCGGATCGCATACGGCCGGTCGCCGACAGCGGTCGGGGCCGGCGCCAAGGCCGAGCTGATGCCGCGCGGCCAGTTCGATCGCAGCGAGCGCAAGGCCGCCACGCGTGCGAGCCTGCTCGAGGCCGCCGCCCGGGTCTACGCGCGGCGAGGCTTCGCGGGAGCCACGCTCGACGAGGTCGCCGGCGAGGCCGGCTTTACCAAGGGCGCCGTGTACGCGCACTTCGGCAGCAAGGAGAACCTGCTGCTCGCGCTTCTGCAGGAGTACCTGGCGGGGCAGATCGCCAAGCAGCTGGAGCTGTTCGATCGCGCGCGCGAGACCTGGGAGCGCCCGCTCGCCGGTAGCGACAGCTGGATGGAGCGCCTGCACGAGAACCCCGACCCGTTCAGGCTGTTCGTCGAGCTGTGGAGCTATGCCCAGCGCGACGAGGACCTGCGCCGGCACCTGGCGACCGGACTCGATGCGCTGCGTGCGACGTTCGCCCGCTTCGCCGCCGACAGCGCTGCCGACGCCGGCCTGCAGGCGCCGGCGGCCGTGAACGAGCAGTTCGCCAACGCGCTGCTCGGCCTCAGCATCGGCCTCGGGCTGCTCGAGCTGGCCGATCCCGACTCGGTGCCCGTGCCGCTGCTCGGGATCGTCATCTCGATCTTCATCCGCGCCCTGGAAACCAGCCCCGAGGCACGCGAGCTGCTCGCGGGGGTGGACGTGCAAGGCTTCACCTGATGTTCCACATCCAGCTGCGCAAGTTCCCGCACAACTTCTGCGCGTTCAACCTGAGCCAGGACGAGCTGTTCGCGACGATCGTCACCCCCTGGGCGCGCGATCAGTGGGTCGAGCTGGGTGAACGCAAGTGGAACCCGCACGAGGCCCGCCTGGTTGTGCTGGAGGGGCCGCATCTCCCGGTCGAGGAGCTTTCGATGGGTCGTGGCTGGCCCTACGCCCAGCATCAGGGCGAGGATGTCACCGAGCGCGTGCTCGCGCAGGCGCGGGCGTCTCAACAGGCCACTTCGCCCGCTCCGGCGGCCCCTCCCGTGGCGGCCTCGCCCGACGGAGAGCTATCGCTCCTGCTCGGGATCGACTCGGACGCGCTGCTGCAAGCCTGGCGCCTGGCCGCCCAGCGTCGCCCCGAGCTTGCGCCAAGCGAGTCGCTCGCGCTGGCCGAAGACACACTCCGCGCGCTGGGCGCAAGTGGCACCTGAAGCGCCGCTAGACTCCGTCTCTTCGCGTGGTGGGCGTAGCTCAGCTGGTAGAGCTCCTGGTTGTGGTCCAGGCGGTCGCGGGTTCGAGTCCCGTCGCTCACCCTCAAAGCTCTCGCCTCGATACCCCGCAAACCCAGCGTCTCACCCTTTGCTCACCCAGGCGCGAGCGACTCCAAGTCCCAATCGAAGACGAAAGCTTGAAGGGAAGCGATGTACTCGTCCGGCAGCGATCGTTCGTGTGCGCCCTGGACGAGTCCCTGTACGTACGCGAGCGACGGACGGATCTCGAAGGGTGTCTTGGTAATGACCGAGTACGCCATCGCGTGATGCAAAGCCCCGTCGCCCGTATGAACCACCACATTCAGATGCTCATATCCGGAGCCGAGCGACTCTTTGCGATCCAGTAGCTCGAGCTGGCTTCGCTCCACTTCGTAGAGCGCTCCCCAGACGGCGCCGTGAGGGTCGGGGAGTATGTCTGCGACCCCGGTGCCCGTACGAACGGAGCGACGCAAGAACGCAAGCCGATAGCCGGGCAGACGTGCGGGGCCGATGAATCGGTGATCAGCACATGCCGCGTCCATGGCCAGGCTCGCCATATTGCTGCCATACGCGAAATAGTTAATGGCTCAGCCCCACGGCGCACGACGATAACGCCTGGACGGAGTTGTCGCGGATGTCCTCGTTGCGTGTGATCCAGGCTTTGTCCGCAGGTGTGGACTGGCTGTTGCCGATCTCAGAGATCGCCTAGGATTGGCTCGTGCGGAGCGTTCCTATCGATCTTCCCGGGCATGAGCTCGTGAGCGATGGGCTCGCCGATCTCGTTGCGGGTCGTGAGAGCGCCTCCTCTCTGCTGGTCGCGATGGCCGCCCCGCGGCTGAGCGCTCTGGGCTTCGATGTTCCTGATGGTGGGGGAGAGCGACCATCGCATCGGCTCTATGAGCTGCTCGATGAGACGGATCAGGGGGCGCACGGCCGCTACAACGCGCTGGTTGCGCGGATTGTGAGCTTTGCGCGGGCGGCTGAGCATGCGTCCGCCGGTTGATGAGCCCCGCCTGCGGGAGTTGGCCCGCCGTCTGGGACGTGTGGCGAGTGGACCGACTCGGATCTATCTGACCGGTGGGGCTTCGGCCGTGCTCGAAGGCTGGCGGAGCTCCACGATCGATGTTGATCTGCGATTTGAGCCAGACGTGGATGAGTTGCTTCGAGAGCTGTCCCTATTGAAGGAGCGCCTGGCAGTCAATATCGAGCTGGTATCGCCACCTGACTTCATTCCCGAGTTGCCCGGATGGCGTGAGCGTAGCCCGTTGGTCTTTCGGGAGGGCAATATCGATGTACATCACTTTGACTTCTACTCGCAGGCGCTGTCAAAGATCGAGCGCGGTTTCCGCCAGGACCTCGACGACGTGAACAGGATGCTCGAGCGGGGGCTGGTCGAGCCGGCGCGGCTGCGCGAGCTGCACGAGGCGATCGAGCCCGAGCTGTATCGCTATCCGGCGATTGACCCGCCTGCGTTTCGCCGGAAGGTCGACGCCGCACTGAGGTAGAGCTTTGCTCCCAGACGACTCGCCAGCGCGCCGCGCCCTATCGAGGTGGAGCATATGCCACTTCGAGACCGGACTTCTGCTTTATTGGCGCTCGAGCCATGGATGCACACCGATCGCACGTCTGTCGTCACGCACCTGCTGGTGTGATCTCGAACCACTCTTCGTAGGCGGCGATGGTGATCTCGAACTGGTCGAAGAACCCGGTGAGCCCAAGGAGTCCGAATGCTGGCGTCCATGGCTCGCAGAACCAGACTGGTGCGCTCCACTGATGCGTGTCTGTCTCCCTGGTGACCTGAAGGCTCACCACGGCCATTCGAGCCGTGACGAGCGCTCCTCCGACAGCGATCTTCATCTCGGGAGACTTGGTGGTGTCGATTCCGCATAGCTCGGCGACGTGGGCGCCAAGGCGGATCGCGGTGGCGCCTGTATCGAGAAGGCACGCTTGCGGAGCGATGTCGAGACCTTCCACGATGAGATCCACGATCGGTCGTGCACGGACCGTTGCTCGCCCGGCGTCCGGTATCTCTCGGAAGCTGAACCTCACAGGGGCGCGAGGCCGCTTGCGGCGAGATCGTCCTCGGGTACGCGAAAGACGCTGTCGGCCTTCTGGCCATGGCTGCCCAGCCAACTGACGAGTGTTTGCGGTGACTTGGAAGCATGCAGAACTTCGTCGTCCTTGATCGCAACCCACTCTCCCGTGAACGCTCGCATCCGCTCCGCCAGGCTCTCGTCCTGCGCTTCGGACTTCGTCCGCGCTGACCTCGACCCGGATCCACGGCGGCCGGCCGCGAATCCAAGACGCAAGAGCGTTCGCCTCGCCTGATGGGTAGTGAAGTCTGCGCGGTCCAGGCCAGTGACCTCGCCGATCACCTGCTTGGGCGGGAATCGACGCGAGCCCACCACTACGAAGTGACTGGAGACCGGCTCCGGTTCTACGCTCCGCAACGCCCTGAGAACATCGCTTCGTCGCAACACGAACGGCTGTCCGGCAATTGTGACGTGACGAACGGCTGTGTTCTCTGCCATGGTTTCTCTGCTCCGGTTTCTCTGCTCCGGTTTCTCTGCTGTGTATCTCGCAGCGTATCAGGATGGTGAGAACACGCCGCGTAACAAACCGCCTGACGGTCCGCGCCCGCGTTGGCCCTGGATTTACGCGGCAAAGAGCCTCGGCGGCCACTCTTCCGTCGAGGTCAGCGACAGATCCGACCGTCAGTCGGGAAATGTTCGGACTTCCGTTCGGACCTTTGTCCGTACGCGATCACAAACGAGTCACAAACTCGCCAAACCCGCAATTTGCAGGCTTTCCTATGCGCCCGAGTGGACTCGAACCACCACGGACCAAGCGGTCCACAAGGCCCTCAACCTTGCGCGTCTACCAATTCCGCCACAGGCGCAGAGGGGGCGAGTATAGCCGCGCCCGATCGGGGCAGGGCGTCGGAGGAGGGCCCCGGGAGCCGCATACAGCCCGCCCGTGATGGCCGCCGATTCCCGTCGTTCAGGTCGATGATGCGCGGCCGGCGCTTGCATCCGTCCATAGGGACCGCTAAAGTGCGAACACATGTTCGTCGAAGTCCTCAGTCCACCCGAACAGGGAGCAGAGCAGACATGGATCTGACCAAGCGCCAGCAGGAGATATTCGACTTCATCCGCAAGCACTCGGCCAAGTACGGCTATCCGCCGACGGTACGCGACATCGGCAAAGCGGTTGGACTGGCCTCGTCCTCGACGGTGCACGCGCACCTGGCCAACCTGGAGAAGATCGGCCTGCTGCGCCGGGATCCTTCCAAGCCGCGCGCGATCGAGCTGCTCGACCGCGCAATGGGCACCGCCGTAGAAGGCGTGCGCGGGATCGTGCGTCCGGACAGCCTGCCGCTGCTGGGCTCGGTGGCCGCGGGAGCGCCGATGCTTGCCGAGGAGAACGTCGAGGAGTATGTCTCAGTCCCCGAGCTGGCGGGCGGCGGGGACGGCCAGTACTTGCTCCAGATCCGCGGCGACTCGATGAAGGACGCCGGTATCCTCGACGGCGACTACGTGGTGGTGCACTCGCAGGACACGGCGCGCGACGGCGACATCGTCGTCGCGCTGCTCGGGGAGGAGGCGACGGTCAAGCGCTTCTTCCGCGAGTCCGATCACATCAGGCTGCAGCCCGAGAACGAGACGATGGAGCCGATCCGCAGCGAGGACGTGCAGGTGCTCGGCCGCGTTGTGGGCCTGCTCAGGAGCGTTTGAGCGGCGGGCGACGTCACCTCGCGCCCATTTGGGCCGCTTGGCGACCAAGAAACCCGAGCAGGTGCAGCTCCGGGATTCGTGAGGCAGGGCGCAGCCTCGGCAGGGCGCAGCCTCTTTACATCGTGCCAGCAGCGCGCTACCGTGGTGATGCAGGTCAGGCAGCCGCGAGGGCTGAGACGCCTTCGAGGAAAGTCCGGACACCAAAGGGCAGGGTGGTCGAGCGATCGACCCGGGGAAACCCGCGGGAAAGTGCCACAGAAACAAACCGCCTACGTCCGCCGTCCCACGTGAGCGGCGGGCCGGCAAGGGTGAAATGGTGCGGTAAGAGCGCACCAGCGCCGCGGTGACGCGGCGGCTGGGCAAACCCCACTCGGTGCAAGGTCAAAGCGGACCGCTTGCAGGCTGCTCGCCAAGGTCCAGGTAGGCCGCGCAGATGGATGGCTGCTCAACGACAGAATCCGGCTTAACGACCTGCTAAGGGATGGCCTCGCTTCGGCGGGGCCGTCCTATAGGTCGGGCCGGACCGGGTGCTCATCCGCCAAGGCTCAAGCCATCGCGGACGGCGCCCGACATAGCCGTGTGTTCTCCAAGCGCTCGACAGCGGGCGGGGGACAGGCGGTCACCGCCCGTTCTCCCCAGCGGTGGATCTTCCCATCCAGGGTCGCCCGCCTGCTCCTGGGCATGCCGTCGCGACCGTTCGCGACCGGCTCGGCCTCCCCAACGGCGAGTGGGCTCGCGCAGGCGCCGTGGGGGCGGTGGTGGGACGCTCGGCCGCGTCTGCTGCGACTGTTGGCGCTGCTCGCGATCGCCTGGATGGCGGTCTACCTCGTCTGGCGCGTCGGCTGGAGCTGGCACGGCGCGAGCCGCTGGCTGTGGGGCGCCCTGCTCGTGACCGAGCTCTACGGGATGTGGAACCTCACGATCCTGACCTGGTTCTCCTGGCGCATTCCCGCGGCCACACGACCGCTTCCGACGTCGGGTTGCCGGGTCGACATCTACGTGTGCACGTATGACGAGCCGCCGCCCGTGCTGCGAGCGACGCTCGCCGGCTGCGCGGCGGTGACCTATCCCCACACGACGTATCTGCTCGACGACGGCCGCCGGACGGAGATGGCCCAGCTAGCCCGCGAATGGGGCGCCGAGTACCTCACGCGGCCCGACAACGAGCACGCCAAGGCAGGCAACATCAATCACGCGCTGCCGATCACACAAGGCGACCTCGTGTTCGTGCTCGACGCCGATCACATCCCGTTGCCCGACGCCCTCGACGCGGTGGTCGGCTACTTCGACGACGACGGCCTCGCGCTCGTGCAGACTCCACATGACTTCTACAACCAGGACTCGATCCAGCATTATGAGATCGGACGCCACGAGCAGTCGGTGTTCTACTCGGTGATCTGTCCCGGCAAGGACCGTCACGATGCGGCGTTTTGGTGTGGCTCGGCGCGATGATCCGCCGCGCCGCGCTGCTGGACGTCGGCGGCGTCGCGGTCGAGACGATCGCCGAGGACTTTCACACGACGATCAAGCTGCACCGCGCCGGATGGCGCTCGCGCTACCACGACGAGGTGCTGATCCAGGGTCTCGCTCCGCACGACCTCGCGGCCTACCTGTTGCAGCGCGACCGCTGGGCGTGTGGCAACCTCTCCGTGTTCACGACGCCCGAGTCGCCGCTGCGCGCACGCGAGCTGACCGCAATCCAGCGGTTGAGCTATTTCGCCAGCCTGTCGTCCTACCTGGCCGGCCCGATGCGGCTGCTGATGCTGGGGACGCTCACCGCGGTGCTGTGGACGGGTCAGTTGCCGCTAACCGCAACGCTGCTCACTCTCGGCGTGCTGTGGGCGCCGGCGACACTGCTCTCGATCGCCGCCGGATCCGCCCTGTGTCGCGGCTATCAAAGGATCTCCGATACGACCCACTTCGAACTCTGCACCGCCGAGATCTTCGCGCGAGCGTTGCGCTGCGTCGTACGACCCGGCCGCGCGACGTTCAAGGTGACGCCGAAGGAAGGTATTGACCTGGGCGGCCTGCAAGCGCTCCGCCAGCTGCCCGTGGTGCTCGCGATCGCGGTCCTGCTGTCGGGTGGCGTCGCACTGCGAGTCCTCGACGAGGCGGGCGCTCATCTGCTCCTGCCGAGCTTGCACGGGATTGCGTTGTGGGTCGTTCCGCTCGTCGGCATCTTCGAGCTGCGCAGGGTTCTGCGCACGCTCGCGATCGTCGCACGGCGGCGTCAGCAGCGGGTCGAGTACCGCATGCCCCTAGACGCGCCCGTGGTCGCCGTTTCGAGCACGCATGGCATTTCACCACTGAGAGGCCGCGCCCGTGACCTCTCTCCCTCGGGCGTCGGTCTCGAGCTGTCAGATCCGATCGAGGTCGGCACAGCCGTCGCCGCCACGATCGAGCTGCCGGGGGTCCACGGTGAGACCATCCCGGTCGAGCTCGACCTGACGATCCAATCGTGCCGGGCACAGGGCGGTGCATGGGTGGTCGGCTCACGCATCACCGGCGCCAGCGCAGAGGACAGCCGTCGCGTGGTCGAGTACTGCTACGTCGTCTATCCGGCCAAGCGCTTGCGTGGCAGCGGGCTGCCGGTCGCTCTGCCCATGCCGGTCGCGGTGGCCGACTCCCTGCCGGCAATCGTGTTCGGGGCGGAGCTCGCCTCGGCCTGAGCTGTTCGGCCGCGTTATGCCGCGACCGGGCTGGGCTTGCGCCCAAGTCCCTCGAGCGCGGCGACCATCGCGTCGAGCTCACAGTCGATCTTGTCCGGCCACGGCTTGTCAGGATGGTCGTCGAGCGTCTTCAGGCCGTTGCCGGTGATGATCGCCACAACCGTGTCATCAGGTGCGAAAGTGCCGGCGCGGGCGAGCTTCTCGAGCACCGCGATCGTCGTGCCGCCGGCAGGCTCTGTCAGCAATCCCTCGGTCGCCGCCAGCAGATCGATCCCCGCGAAGATCTCCGGATCGCTGGCGAAGCCACCGGTGCCGCCGCGTTTGCGCACCGCGTCGATCACCAGATAGCCGTCGCCGGGCGCGCCGATCGCCAGCGAGTGCGCGGCGGTCTCCGGCGTCACAGCGTGGATCTCGGCCTCCTCGGCCAGGATTGCGGTGGCGATCGGGTTGCAGCCGCTGGGCTGGGCGATGTGGATCCGCGTCGGGTCCGTCTGGGCAAGCCCCAGCAGCTGCAGCTCGCCCAGACCCTTGTGCAGGCGCGATGACAGGGTGCCGCCGGCGGCGGCGGTGACGATGTGATCTGGCGCCTGCCAGTCGAGCTGCTCGACGATCTCAAACGCGGCGGTCTTCGCGCCCTCGGCGTAGAACGGGCGCAGGGTGATGTTCGCGAACTCCAGCCCGGTCGCTTCGGCGACTTCGCGGCAGCGGCGGTTGGCTTCGTCATAGTTGCCCTCCACCTGACACACCTTCGCGCCGAGCGCCGCGCAGGCCCGCGCCTTCGTGTCCTCCAGGCGGTTGGGATAGAACACGTACGCGTCAACCCCGGCCTTGGCCGCCAGCGACGCAACGGCGGTGCCGACATTGCCGGTGGAGACGCAGCCGATCTCCTCGCGGCCGAGCTCCAGCAGCCGGGCCACGGACATCGACACGACACGATCCTTGTAGGACAGCGAGGGGCGCGAGGTGGAGTCGTCCTTGAGGTAGAGGTTGCTCAGACCCAGCTCCGCTCCGAGGCGGTCGGCGTGAATCAGAGGGGTGTAGCCGGAGTAACGGCCGACGCGCGCCTGTGCGGAGGCGTCGACGATCGGCAGGAGCTCCTCGAAGTGCCAGATGTTCTGAGGACGCTCGGAGCCGGGAACCTCCTTGAAGTGACGGGCGGCCAGCTCATAGTCATAGGAGACGTCCAGGCCCTTGCCACAGTCCGGGCATGCGAACACCGTGTCGGTCAGCGGATAGCGACGGTCACAGCGGTGACAGACCAGGCCCGTGGCACACGAGCGTGTCCGCGTCCGGGACCCCTGGCCGGGGTTCGATGAGGGGCTGGACGGACTCATGCCGGTACCCGGGAAGATACGCCCGGCCACGGCGTTTGCGCGTCACCGTCGTGGCCGAGCGCGATCCACAGCTCCTCGGCGATGTGCGGCGCCAGCGGCGCGAGCAGCTGCGCGAGCACCGCCAGCGCGCTCAGCAGCGCGTCACGATCGGCCACGCCCAGCTCGTCGGTGCGCGCGAGCACGCGCTTCTCGAAGTCCTTGATGCGGTCGAATAGGCGCATGACATCACGCACGGCGCTGTGCATCTCCAGGTCGAGCATCTCCTGCGTGGTTCGCTGCACCGCGGCGGCGCACCATTTCTCCAGACGCACGCGCAGATGCTCGGTCGTGTCTCTGATCTGAGTACCTGCGCCGGGGACGCTTCCGTCGGTGTCCTGCGTGGCGAGCTCGTCCGCGTCGGCTATCCATGTCGCGTCGCCGGCGGTGAGCCGATCCCCATCCTTCGACTCCGCTGCAGCCGCGGCGAGCTGAGTCTGGGAGAAGTCCCAGACCTGGGTCAGAAAGCGATGGCAACGCAGGACGGCCGAGTCGCTCCAGTTCAGCGCGCGCTGCGGACGGGCGGCGTACAGCGTCGCCAGACGTACTGTGTCGGCGCCATAACGGGCGACGAGCTCGTCCGGGTCGACGACGTTGCCGAGGTGCTTGGACATCTTGCGACCGTCGCGGATGACCATCTCGTGGAACAGGCAGCCGGCGAACGGCTCGCCATCGGTTAGGAACGCAAGCGGCCCGACGTCGCGCAAGGCCTTGGTGACGATGCGCTGGTCGAACACGAAGTTGCCGCTGTCCGAGCCGGCGACGACACGCTCGGACGGCAGCCACGCGCGCAGGTCCTCCAACGCGAGGATCTCCTCCAGCGGGCGCTCGCGCTCGGACGGCGGCACGCACACGGGCACCCACAGCCACAGCGCGTCGAAGTGACAGTCCAACGTGTCGGTCTCCCGCCGTGCGGGCCCTCCACAGCCGGGGCAAGCGGTCTGAACGAAGTCCTCGCGCTCGGCCAGCGGGTTGCCGGCGCCCGTGGGCTTGAGATCGAGCGGCAGCAGCACCGGCAGCTGCTCGGCGGGCACGGGCACGATCCCGCAGTCCCCGGCGCAGTAGACGATCGGGATCGGCGTTCCCCACGAGCGCTGGCGCGAGATCGAGAAGTCGTTGGCGCGATAGCGCACCGCCGGGCGCAGTCCCGCGACCGATGGAGGGCTCTCGGCGACAGGGCTCTCGCCGGCGTCCTCGCCCGTGTGCGCGGAAGCATCCTCGTCGGTGTCCTCAGCGCCCGCGTCGAAGCTCTCGCCGGTGGCGGCCGCATCCGCCTGCAGCGACAACCGCCCCGCGATCAGCGCATCGGTGCGATCGCGCGCGGGGATGCCCAGGACCGCGGTCGCGCCGAAGCGTCCGTCCACGACGGGTGAGACGAGCACCGGCAGGGGCTCGCCGGTCGCGGGCGAGGGCAGGGTGCGCCCAGTATCGATCAGAGGGATCGCCTCGGCGTCGCGGGCGCTGCGCTCGAGGCCGCCCGAGCGCAGATCCTCCAAGCGCTCGCGCGCCTCGGCGGTGTTCGCCCAAACCTCCACGTCGGGATGTCTGGGCGAGATCAGCACGAAGCTGGCCAGCGCCGCGGCGTCCCCGTGGGGAGTGAATGCCGTGAGAGCCTCACCGTCGGAGCCGAGCAGATCGACCTCGACCCCGTCGACGCGTCCGAGCACGAAGCGCTGGCTGGAGAGCGCCACCTCGTCCCAGATGCCGCTGCCCGCCAGCTCGTCCAGGCGGCTGTCGTTCTCCTGCAGGTACGCGCTGATGCGCAGGTACCACTGCGGGCGCTGGATCAGGCGCACCGGTTTGTGACAGCGCCAGCACAGGCCGTCCTCGGCCTGAATCGTGGCGAGCGTCGTCTCACACGTGTCACACCAGTCGACGGCGCCCGTCCCGCGGTAGACCAGGCCGGCGTCGAGCAGCGTCACGAACAGCCACTGCGACCATCGGTACATGAGCGCGTCGGAGCTGAGGAACGTGCGGTCCCAGTCAAAGGAGTAGCCCAGGCGCTGCAGCTGGCCGGTCATGTGCTCGGCACAGCGGGCGACCCAGTCGCTGGGGGACTCGCCGCGGTCGATCGCCCCCAGCTCGGCGGGCAGGCCGAAGGCGTCAAAGCCAAATGCGAACAGCACATCCTCACCGCGTGCGCGCTGAAAGCGCGCATAGGCGTCCCCGATCGAGTAGGAGCGAACGTGGCCGATGTGGATGTTGCCCGAGGTGAACGGCGCCGAGGGCTTGATGTAGCGGCGCGGCCGATCGCCCTCGACCGGCGGTGTCGCAAACGCGTCGCACATGCGCCAGGCCGCCTGCCGGCGGGCCTCGATCGCGTGTGGGTCATACCGTGTGTGACTACCCCCGTCGCTCATTGCAATCGAGCATATCCAAGGGCATTGGCTGCGATGTGACCATTGCTATGCTCAGAGCCACTTGGCCGCCGTCACCGACAAGGCTCTCGCGGCGCTTCGGCGCTCCCCATATGGCCCCGCCGAGTGCGGGGTCTTCTTGTCCGCGCGGACTGAAAGGATGCGGCGATGGAGATAGAGATCGGGCGTGGCAAGAAGGCCCGCCAGGCATACGGCTTCGACGACATCGCGATCGTGCCCTCGCGGCGTACGCGCGACCCTGATGACATCGACATCAGCTGGAAGCTGGGCCCCTACCAGTTCGAGCTGCCGATGCTCGCATCCGCGATGGATGGAGTCGTCTCGCCGGAGACCGCGGCGCTCGTCGGCAGGCTGGGCGGGCTGGCAGTGCTCAACCTCGAGGGCATATTCACCCGCTACGAGGATGCCGACGAGCAGCTGGAGCGGATCGCGCAACTGCCCAAGGAGGCGGCGACACGCGAGATGCAGGAGATCTACCGCGAGCCGGTCAAGCCCGAGCTGATCGCCCGGCGAATCGCCGAGATCAAGGAGCAGAAGGTCGTCGTCGCGGCCTCGCTGACGCCCCAGCGCGTGCGCGACCACTACGAGCTGGCGCTGGAGGCGGGCCTGGACGTGCTCGTGATCCAGGGGACCGTCGTCTCCGGCGAACACGTCTCGACCGTGTCCGAGCCGCTGAACCTGAAGGAGTTCATCCCCAGCCTCGACGTGCCGGTCGTGGTCGGCGGCTGCGCTTCCTACCACACGGGACTGCACCTGATGCGCACAGGCGCCGCAGGTGTGCTGGTCGGCGTGGGGCCGGGAGCGGCGTGCACTACCAGAGGGGTGCTCGGCATCGGCGTGCCGCAGGCGACCGCGATCGCCGATGTGGCGCACGCACGCTCGACGCACATGCTGGAGACGGGCGAGTACTGCCAGGTGATCGCCGACGGTGGGATGCGCAACGGGGGAGACGTGTCCAAGGCGATCGCGCTGGGAGCGGACGCGGTCATGATCGGCTCGCCGCTCGCGCGTGCCTATGAGGCGCCCGGTAGAGGCTTTCACTGGGGCATGGCCACGTTTCATCCAACCCTGCCGCGAGGAGCACGGGTGGCGACCACTCAGAACGGAACGCTCGAGGAGATCCTGGTCGGCCCGGCGCGCGAGAACGACGGCACGTTCAACCTGTTCGGCGGGCTGCGCACGTCGATGGCGACCTGCGGGCACAAGGACCTGGCCGAGTTCAACCGTGCGGAGGTCGTGATCGCGCCAGCGCTGCAGACCGAGGGCAAGGCGCTGCAGCGCGACCAGGCCGTCGGCATGGGGGCAGTGAACGGGAAGGCAGCCGCCCTCGTCAATGACTGAGATCGTTGCCTCGCCGCCCAAGCCGGTAGGAGAGCAGACGGGCACGATGGCGGCGGCCAATGATGAGGTTGTCGTCCTCGACTACGGCGGCCAGTACTCGCAGCTGATCGCCAGAAGGATCCGCGACTGCGGGGTGTTCAGCGAGCTGCTGCCGCACAGCGTTCCGCTGGAGCAGGTCGCCAAGCGCAAACCCCGCGCGATCGTGCTGTCGGGCGGACCCGCATCTGTGTATGCGCCGGACGCCCCCAAGCTGGAGCGCGGACTGTTGGAGCTCGGTGTGCCGGTGCTGGGCATCTGTTACGGGATGCAGTTGCTCGTGCACGAGCTAGGCGGGCGGGTGGAGCAGGCAGAGGTGGGGGAGTTCGGCCGCTCGGACCTGATGGTCACCGAGTCGGGACGACTGCTCGCGGGGATGCCCAAGGAGCAGACGTGCTGGATGTCTCACCGCGACACGGTGTTCGAGCCCCCGTCCGGATTCACCGCGCTTGCGTCCTCGAGCGCCTCGCCGGTGGCCGCCGTCGAGGACACCGAGCGGGGGATATACGGCATCCAGTTCCATCCCGAGGTCGTGCACACGCCCTACGGGCAGGAGATCCTCACGCGGTTCCTCACGGACATCGCCGGGTGTGAGCGAACGTGGTCGGCGAGGTCGATCGTCGAGGATCAGATCGAGCGGATCCGCGCGCAGGTCGGCGAGGGCCGCGTGATCTGCGGATTGTCGGGCGGTGTCGACTCGTCAGTCGCCGCCCTGCTCGTGCACAGGGCCGTGGGCGAGCAGCTGACATGTGTGTTCGTCGATCACGGGCTGATGCGCAAGGACGAGGGCGAACAGGTGGTGAGCGCGTTCAGGGACACGTTCGGTGTGCCGCTGGTGGCGGTCGATGCGGAGGAGCGGTTCCTGCGCAAGCTGCATGGAGTCACCGAGCCGGAGGCCAAGCGCAAAGCGATCGGCGAGGAGTTCATCAGGGTCTTCGAGGAGGAGGCGGCCAAGATCTCGATCGAGGCCCCGCCCGAGTATCTGGTGCAGGGGACGCTGTACTCGGATGTGATCGAGTCCGGGGGCGGGACGGGCGCGGCGACGATCAAGTCTCATCACAACGTCGGTGGACTGCCCGAGGACCTGAAGTTCGAGCTGGTCGAGCCGTTGCGGGCGCTGTTCAAGGACGAGGTCCGCGCCGTGGGAGCCGAGCTCGGCCTGCCCGAGCGCCTGGTCTGGCGCCAGCCGTTCCCCGGGCCGGGTCTCGCGATCAGGGTGGTCGGCGGCGAAGCGACCCGCGAGCGCCTGGACGTGCTGCGCGAGGCGGATCACATCCTGCAGGAGGAGATCCGCCACGCCGGCCTGTACCGCGAGCTGTGGCAATCCTTCTGCGTGCTGCCCGACATTCGCACCGTCGGGGTGCAGGGGGACGAGCGCACCTATGGATATGTGGTGGTCGTGCGAGCGGTGACCAGCGACGACGCGATGACGGCCGACTGGGCGCGGCTGCCGTACGACCTGCTGGAGACGATCGCCTCGCGCATGATCAACGAGCTGCGCGAGGTCAACCGGGTCGTCCTGGACATAACTTCCAAGCCACCGGGCACTATCGAGTGGGAGTAGCTGCTGTTCGGGTCGGTACATGTACCGACCCGCCGGACGGTGCATGCACCGTCCGGGATCAGGCCGCATGCGGCCTGATCTTCCCGAATATGTTCTGACCGACGCCGCGAACCGGCCTGACTTCGCCTATGATGTTGCGCTGCGCCGCGCGCTGACGTGCGGCTTTTTTTACGCGATGACGACCTCGATGAAGACATACGTGGCCAAGCCCACCGACCGCGAGCGCAACTGGTTGATCGTCGACGCCAACGGCAAGACGCTCGGGCGGCTGGCGACACAGATCGCCGATGTGCTGCGGGGCAAGCGCAAGCCCGAGTACACGCCGCATATAGACACAGGCGACTTCGTCGTCGTGATCAACGCCGAGAAGGTCGCCGTCACTGGGAGCAAGCGCACCGACAAGCGCTACTACCGCCACTCGGGCTATCCGGGCGGGTTGCGCTCGCGTACGTTCGAGGAGATGATCGCGCGCCGGCCCGAGGAGGTCATCAGGCTCGCCGTAAAAGGCATGATGCCCCGCAACAGGCTCGCTCGCAAGCAGATCACCAAGCTCAAGATCTACGCCGGTCCCGAGCACCCGCACACCGCGCAGAAGCCACAACCACTCGAGATAGAGGCATAAGCACCATGGCCGACCAGACGCCCGAGGTCCCCGACGAGGAGACACACACGGAGAAGACGCACCCCGAGCACGCCGTCCCGACCGAGGACGCCGCCGAGATCGCCGGGTCCGCCGAGGATGCGGCACTCGAGGCGGCCCAGGAGGCGCGGGAGCACAGCGGCGAGGGCGAGCCGGCCGGCGAGGCCGAGTTCGATCCGATCGCGGGCAACGCGATCCCTACCGACGATGCGACGGAGATCGCCGGCTCCGCTGAGGATGCGCCGCTGGAGGCCATCCAGGAGGCGCAGGAGCGCGCTGAGGCCGAGGAGCTGGTCGAGGTGTACGAGGAGGTCGTAGCCGAGGAGATCGCCGAGAAGATCGTCGAGGAGATCGTGCAAGAGGCCGCCGAGGAGGCTGTGGTCGAGGAGATCGTCGCGGAGGCTGTCGAGGAGATCGAGGCGACAGTCGAGGCGGAGGTTGCCGAGGCGATCGAGGCGGAGATCGAGCTGGAGGACGAGGAGCCCGCGCCGCGCGAGAAGCCGGCCGTGCCGGGGGCGCATCTGGAGGTGGACATCGTCCCCGAGGGCGCCGACCCGCTGGGCCGCGACTCAGAGCCCGCCGACCCGTATGCGAGCGTCGCGGAGGCCTACGAGGAGGTCGAGGTCGCCGACGAGGGAGAGCTCGCGGAGGAACAGGAGAAGCTTGCCGAGCCGATCTCGACCGCCGCCATCGATCTCGCCTCCGGGGCGAGATACAGGGCGACCGGCAAGCGCAAGACGGCGATCGCGCGGGTGACGCTGCGACCGGGCACGGGGACTTATCTCGTAAACGGACGCGTCCTGGAGGAGCACTTCCCGCGAGTGACGTTGCAGCGCAACATCCGCCAGCCGCTGGAGACGGTCGGCTATCAGGAGCGCATGGACGTCGTCGCGCGACTGCACGGCGGCGGTATCTCCGCACAGGCCGGCGCGCTGCGCCACGGTGTGTCCAGGGCGCTGCTGGAGGCCGACCCGAACCTGCGAGGGGAGCTCAAGCGCCGGGGATTCCTGACGCGCGACTCGCGCGCGAAGGAGCGCAAGAAGGCCGGCCTGAAGAAGGCCCGCAAGCGGCCGCAGTTCTCCAAGCGCTAGACAGAGCGTGGTCCGGCATGTTGGGCCTCGCCGGGTGCAGACAGCGATGTCCTCACCTGTGATCAGATGACTCGCAAGCTGTTCGGGACCGACGGCGTGCGCGGTGTCGCCGGCGAGCTGCTGAACGCGGAGCTCGCGCTCGGGCTCGCCCGGGCCGCGACGCGCCTCAGCCAAGCCGAGCGGCCGCAGGTCCTGATCGTGCGCGACACCCGCGAGTCGGGTGAGATGCTGCAGGCGGCGGTCGCCGCGGGAGTGGCGTCGGCCGGGGGCGACGCGCTGCTCGGCGGCGTACTGCCAACTCCCGCGGCGCCCCTGCTGATCGGCCGGTACGGCTTCGACCTGGCCGCAGTGCTGTCGGCATCGCACAACCCCTATCAGGACAACGGGATCAAGTTCTTCGGCGGCGACGGCTACAAGCTGAGCGACGAGACCGAGCTCGAGATCGAGCGCGAGCTGGAACGCGCCGCCGATCGAAGCGCCCGAGCGATTGGCGCATCCGCGGGGTCGGCGAGCGCTGCCAACATCTTGAGGGAGGGCGCCCTGGCCGGCGCCGGCGCCGGCGCCGCGGTGGGACAGGCGACGCAGGCGGGGCCGCCGACGATCGGTCGCGTTCGCGAGCTGCGCGGCGCGAGCGAGGACTACCTGCGCGAGCTGCACACGCGCTTCGCCGACCTGAATCTCACGGGCCTGGACGTGCTGCTGGATTGCGCCAACGGCGCGACATACGAGGTCGCGCCCGAGATATTCAGGCGCCTCGGGGCGAACGTGACCGCCGTGGCGGACAGGCCGGACGGACGCAACATCAACGCCGAGTGCGGCTCCACTCATATTGAGCGCCTGGCCGAGCGGGTGCTGGCGGGCGGGCATGCGCTCGGATTCGCGTTCGACGGCGACGGCGATCGGGTGCTCGCGGTGGACGGCGCCGGCGAGGTGGTCGACGGTGACGAGCTGATGGCGCTCGCGGCGCTGCACCTGCGCGACACAGGACGGCTGCCCGGTGAGGGCGTGGTCGTGACCGTGATGACCAACTACGGCTTTCATTCGGCCATGGCCGGCGCCGGCATCGCGGTGGCGAGCACACAGGTCGGCGATCGGTACGTGCTCGCGGAGCTGCTCACTCGCGGCTGGACGCTGGGCGGCGAGCAGTCCGGACATCTGATCGAGCTGGGCTTCAACCGCACCGGCGACGGGATTGCCGGTGCGCTGCTGACGCTCGAAGCGCTGGCCGGAGCGGACCTGCGTGAGCGCGGCGCGATGGCGAAGCTGCCCCAGCGCCTGGTGAACGTGCGCGTGCGCGACCGCGAGGCGCTGCACGGCGCACGCGCCGTGACTGACGCCGTACAGGCCGAGGACGAGGCGCTCGCCGGACGCGGGCGCGTGCTTGTGCGCCCGAGCGGGACGGAGCCGCTGGTGCGCGTGATGGTCGAGGCGCCGACGGACATCGAGGCCGAGCAGGTGTGCGAGCGACTGGTGCAGCTGGTCCGGCGCGAGCTGGGCTGAAGCAGGCTCGCAAGCTGCCTTGTACGCCTCCGATCTGGACGCGAGCCCCAGCCGCAAGCCCTGAGCCCATTTCCTTGCATGCGCGGCCCGCTCAGGCAGTGCGCGTCTCCTGCCGATGTGGCTCTATGCACCTCTTCTTCGCCAGTGCGGCGCCGAGCCGCTGATATCTTCGACCGATGTGTGGAATCGTTGGCTACGTAGGTAAGCGCCCCGTCCGCAAGCTGCTGCTCAGCGGCCTTGCGCGACTGGAGTATCGAGGGTATGACTCAGCCGGTATCTCGGTGATCGAGGACGGCCGCATCGAGTCGGTGCGCGCTGTCGGCAACCTCGGTGCGCTGCAAGTCAAGCTCGACAGGCAGGCCGCCGTCGCGGGTGAGACCGGCGCCGTCGCGGTCGCGACACGACCCGCCACGACAGGCATAGGGCACACGCGCTGGGCCACCCACGGGCGCGTCAGCGAGGAGAACGCCCACCCCATTACGACTCCGGGGACCGCGTGCACGTGGTCGTGAACGGGATCGTCGAGAACTACATCGCGCTGAAGGAGCGGCTGACGGCGAAGGGCGGCGTGTTCACATCCGAGACCGACGCCGAGGTGATCGCGCACCTGATCGCCGATCACTATGCGGGCGACCTGGCCGACGCGGTGCGCGCCGCCTACGCCGAGCTCGAGGGTCACTACGCGTTCGTGGCGATGAGCCTGGACGAGCCCGAGGTGCTGGTGGGCGCCCGCAAGGAGTGCCCGCTGATCCTCGGACGTGGCGACGGTGAGCAGTTCGTCGCCTCGGCCGTGCCCGCGTTTCTCGCGCAGACCAGACGCGTGCAGTACATCGAGAACGGTGAGATCGTCGTACTGAAACCCGATGGCGTGACGATCACCACGCCCGCCGGGCAGGTGCTCGAGCGTCCGGTGGAGACGGTCGACTGGGACGAGGACACCGCCGAGAAGGGCGGGTATGAGACGTTCATGCTCAAGGAGATCCACGAACAGGCTGATGCCGTGGCCGAGGCCGTCTCCGATCGCACCGCAGCCGGGACGCACGTCGACCTCGACGATGTCGGCGCCCTCGACGAGGCGATGCTGCGCGGGATCGACCGGATCCTGATCACCGGCTGCGGGACGGCCTACCACGCCGGGCTGATGGGCCGTTACGCCCTGGAGGAGTGGGCACGGATCCGCACCGACATCGACGTCGCTTCGGAGTACCGCTACCGCAGGCAGCTGGTCGGTCCCGGAGATCTGGTGATCGGCATGACGCAGTCCGGCGAGACCGCGGACACCCTGGCGGCGATGCGCATGGCCCGCGAGGCCGGCGCGACGGTCCTCGCGGTTACGAACGTCGTTGGCTCTCAAGCCACCCGCGACGCCGACGGCGTGCTCTACACGCGCGCGGGATCGAGATCGGCGTCGCCGCCACGAAGACGTTCGTCTGCCAGGTTGTCGTGATGTACCTGCTCGCGTTGAAGCTGGCCCAGCTGCGCGGAACGATGCGTCCCGAGACGCTCGAGGAGCTGGTGGGGGAGATCAAACGCCTGCCTCGCTCGATCGCCGAGGTGATCGAGCAGGCGACCGACCCCGAGACCGGCGAGCCCGCGGGTCCGGTGGCCGCGGCGGCCGAGCGTGATTGGGAGGCGAGCTTCTTCCTGTACCTGGGTCGGCACATCGGACTGGCGGTGGCGCTCGAGGGCGCGCTCAAGCTGAAGGAGATCTCCTACATCGACACAGACGCCTATGCCGCGGGGGAGATGAAGCACGGGCCGATCGCGCTCCTGGAGGAGGGCACGCCCGTGGTGGTCGTCGCAACCGACTCTCCGGTCAAGGACAAGGTCGTCTCGAACATGCAAGAGGTCGCAGCCCGCGGTGCTCACGTGATCGCCGTGGCGGCCCAGAGCGATCGAGCACGATCGACGCGCACGCCCAGCAGGTCCTGCGAGTGCCGGACGTGGATTGGATGCTGCAGCCGCTGCTGCGGCACGATCCCACTGCAGCTGCTCGCCTATGCGATCGCCAGCCGGCGCGGCCTGAACGTCGACCGGCCGCGCAATCTGGCCAAGACCGTCACCGTGGAGTAGACGCTCCGCCGCACGCCACCCGTCTGGCGTCGTACGCCCGGACGCCCAGATCGACACGGCTGCGGCCATGAGCCCGTACGCCCGGACCGACACGGCTGCGGCCATGAGCCCGTACGCCCAGACATTCGATCGCTGGCACGTCCTGGCGGGGACCGATTAGCATCGCTCGTCGTGGATCGGTTCCCGACTGGCTGACACCCCTGCCCGACGCCGAACGCATGCGGGCGATCGACCGCTGGGCGATCGAGCGAGCGCGGCGTGCCGTCGCTCGACCTGATGGAGCGCGCCGGCGCCGGCGTCGCGCGCGCGGTCGAACGGCTCGCCCCGGACGGGCCCGTCGTGGCGGTGTGCGGCTCAGGCAACAACGGCGGCGACGGGCTCGTCGTCGCGCGCCTGCTGCGCGACGCGGGGCGCCAGGTCACGGTCGTGTGCGCCGGCTCGCCGTCCAGCTGCGCGGAGACGCACGCGCGAACCTCCAGCGCTTGCCCGGCGAGGGCCCTGGAGCTCGCGCGCGGCCTGGGTGCGCTCGCGCGGGCGAGCATGGTCGTCGACGCGCTGCTGGGCACCGGCTTCGCAGGCGAGCCTCGCGGCACGGTCGCCGACGCGATCGACGGCGATCGAGGCTGCTCGGCGCCGGTGATCAGCATCGACGTGCCCTCCGGCGTGGACGCTTCCACGGGCGTCGTCTCCGCCGCCGCCGTGCACGCGACGGCAACCGTCACATTTCACGCGGCCAAGCCGGGACTGTGGATACATCCGGGCAAGGCCCATGCGGGCGAGGTCGAGGTGCTCGACATCGGCATTCCCCGCGGCGCTCCCTCAGACGCCGAGATCGGTTTGATCGCGCCCGCGATCCTGCGTCTGCTGCCGCGCCGGACGTCTGACTCGACCAAGTTCTCATCCGGTCACGTCCTCGTCACCGGCGGCTCACGCGGCCTGACGGGAGCACCACGCATGGCCGCGCTGGGCGCCATGCGCGCCGGAGCCGGCTAGTCACAGCCTGTGTCCCCGCATCGCTGCAGGCGATCCTCGCCGGCAGCGGTCCGCCGGAGCTGATGACCAGAGGCCTGCCTGAGGAGAACGGCGGGCTGGCCCCCGCGGGGGTCGAGGTGGTGCTCGAGACGTCGCGTCGCGGCGGGGCGCTCGCGCTCGGTCCGGGGCTCGGACGTGGCGAGCACGCGATCGCATTCGCCCGCGCGCTCGCCCGCCGTGCCGAGGCTGCGCTCGTGCTCGACGCCGACGGCTTGAACGCACACTCCGGCAGCTCCGGCACGCACAGGGCGGGCATCTCGACGACCTGGCCGCGCGTTCGGCTGCGACCGTTCTCACCCCGCACCCCGGCGAGCTGGCGCGGCTGCTCGACACCGACACCGCCCACATCGCGAGCGAGCGACTGGCACACGCGCGCCGAGCGGCCGAGCGGGCCCGGGCGGTGGTCGTGCTCAAGGGCGACGACACGCTCGTCGTCGACTCCTCCGGTCTGATCGCCGTCAGCGCCGGCAACAGCCCAGCGCTGGCGACCGCCGGCACCGGAGACGTGCTCGCCGGGGTCATCGCCGCGCTGCTCGCTCAAGGCATGCCGCCGTTCGTCGCCGCCGCGGCCGGCGTGCAGCTGCACGCCGAGGCCGGCCGTCTGGCGGCGCGCGCCAGGGCGCCGCCGAGGGCGTGATCGCGTCGGACGTGATCGCCTCGCTACCGGCCGCACGGGCGGCTGTGACATGAGCGCACGGCCGTTGCAGCGGGGCTCTCAGGACGTTTGGCGTGGGGGTCGCGCGTGGGGGCGTGACCTGCGCGACAGGCTGCCCGCGTGGAGGTTCGCGACATGAGCTCCGAGCGCGCCCTGGCATGCGTCGACCCGGACGCGGTCATGCGCAACTGCGCGCGCCTGCTCGGTGCGCTGGACGGCTCGGCGCTGTGCGCCGTCGTCAAGGCCGACGGCTATGGCCATGGCGCAAGCGAGTGCGCCCTCGCGGCGCTGCGCGCAGGGGCCACCTGGCTGGCGGTGGCCACGCTCCCGGAGGCCGAGACTCTGCGCGACGGCGGCATCGAAGCGCCGATCCTGATCATGGGTGCGCTCCCGGGCCGCGCCGAGATCGAGCGGGCGATCGAGCTTCAGGCGGACATCGTCCTGTGGCGCGAGTCGTCTGTGGCGCTCGCCTCCCAGGCCGCGGCGCTGCTCTCGCACGAGGCGCGCGTGCACGTCAAGCTCGACACCGGCATGGGACGTCTCGGCACCCGCGATCCGGCCGAGGCGTCGCGCGTCGTCGCGGCTGCATCCGGCGCGGCCGGTGTGCGCCTCGCCGGGGTCATGACCCACTTCGCCACCGCCGACATCCTCGACGACGACGGCTTCTTCGAGCATCAGCTCGACATGTTCGCCGGCTGGTCGACCCCGATCAAGGCCGAGCACCCCGACATCCTCGTCCATGCGGCCAACAGCGCCGCCGTGCTGCGCGATCCGCGTGCCCGCTTCGACATGGCTCGCTGCGGCATCGCCGTCTACGGTCTCGACCCGTTCGGCGAGGATCCCGACGCACATGACCTCAGGCCGGCGCTGGAGCTCAGCTCATATGTCGCCGAGGTCAAGCTCTGCCGGGCGGGGGACAGCACCGGCTACGGGCGGCGCTACATCGCCGAGCGCGATACCCACATGGGCGTGCTCCCGCTCGGCTACGGCGACGGCTGGCGGCGTGCGATGTCCGACAATGCCGACGTCCTGATCGCCGGCGCTCGTCTGCCGCTCGTCGGAACCGTCAGCATGGACAACGTCGCCGTCGATCTCGGCCCCGACCCGGCCGCGCTGGAGCTGTGCGGCGCCACGGCGGTTCTGATCGGTGCGAGCGGCGCCGAGCGCATCACCGCCGAGGAGTTGGCTCGGCGCATGAGCACGATCAACTACGAGATCACCTGCGGCCTGTCGGCGCGCGTCACGCGTCGCAGCGGGTCGCGATCGTCCACTCACCCGTGAGCGCCACCGCGCCCGATCAGGCGCTGCGCGCCGTCCGCGCCGCCCTGGCTGACACGCCGGCCTGGCTGGTCGGCGGGGCCCCGCGCGATCGCGCGCTCGGTCGTGACGCGTTCGACCTGGACATCGTCGTCGACACCAGTCCCGAGATCGCTGCTCGCGCGATTGCCCGTGCCGCCGGTGGCGCCGCCTGCTTTGAGCTGTCCGAGGATTTCTCCGGCTGGCGCGTCGTCGCGCGTGACCGTTCCTGGCAGGTCGATGTCCAGCCGATGCGCGGCGGCTCGCTGGCCGCCGACCTCGCCCTGCGTGATTTCACCGTCGGCGCGATCGCCGAGCCGCTCGATGGTGGAGCGCCTGTCTACGATCCACTCGGGGGCTTGGCCGACCTCGCCGCCCGCCGTCTGCGCATGGCCTCGCCGCGCGCGTTCACCGACGATCCCCTGCGCGTGCTGCGCCTGGTGCGGCTGGCGCTCGACCTCGACTTCGAGCCCGACCCCGACACCGCGCGCGCGGCCTCGGTCGCAGCCGGCGAGCTGCGGCGCGTCTCGGGCGAGCGCGTGTTCATGGAGCTGCGCCGGATCGTCGCCTCTCCCCGCGCGCTCGACGGTCTTGCCCTGATGGACTCGCTCGGGATCACCGCCATCGTGCTGCCCGAGCTCGGCGCCCTGCGCGGTGTCCAGCAGAGCCGCTTCCCTCATCGCGACGCGCACGGTCACACGCTCGAGGCGCTCGACCGCGTGATCGCACTGCAGGCCGATCCCGCGGCCGTTCTCGGCGCCGCCGAGCTGGCCGGTCCCGTCGCCGCGCTGCTGGCAGAGCCGCTCGCCGATGAGCTCACCCGGGGAGAGGCCCTGCGCTGGGGCGCCCTGCTGGCCGAAACGGGGATGCTGGTCAAACGGGGGATGCTCGCCGAAGGCGAGTGTCCCCCTGCTTCGGTCGCAGGCGAGTGTCTGCCGGCTTCGGTCGAGGCCGCCAAGCCGCTCACCGGCGCCGTCCGTCCCGACGGTCACGTCACCTTTCTCGGCGACGACGCCCGCGGCGCCGAGCTGGCGCGCTCTGTCATGGAGCGCCTGCGCGCGAGCGAGCGCCTGCGCGCCCACATCGCCGCTCTGGTGCGTCACCACCTGCGCCTAGGCTGCCTCGTGCACGAGCCCCAGCCGTTGGCGCGGCGCACCGTGTTCGCCTACCTGCAGGCCACCGCGCCCGTCGAGGTCGACGTCACGCTCCTGGCGGTCGCCGATCGTCTCGCTGGCCGATCTTCGATCGGTCGCGGCGACCGCGCCGAGGAGTCGGTCGAAGCGCACATGCGCCTGGCGCGCTCGATGCTCGCCGATGCGCTGCGCTGGCGCGCCGACGGGCCACCCCTGCCGCTCTGGCGCGGTGACGAGCTGGCGGCCGAGCTGGGCATCTCCACCGGCCCGAGGCTCGGCGAGGTGTTGCGCGAGCTCGCGGCCGCCCGGTATGCGGGCGAGCTCTCCACTGCCGAGCAGGCGCTCGCCCATGCGCGCCGGCTGATCGAGACCGGGAACGTCTAGGCTTCGGGAATGGCCGACCCCGACTGCATCTTCTGCAAGATCGTCGCCGGCGAGCTACCCTCCACGATCGTCGACGCCGACGAGCGCACGATCGCGTTCATGGACATCGCTCCCGCCACGCGCGGGCATGCGCTCGTGATTCCGCGCGCGCATTCGCCGGACCTGCTGACCATCGATCCCGAGGATCTCGCTGCCGTCGCGCTGGCATCTCAGCGCCTGGCGACACGCGCACGCGAGCGCCTGTCGGCCGACGGCGTCAACCTGGTCAACTCCTGCGGCGCCGTCGCCTGGCAGACCGTGTTCCACTTCCACGTCCACGTCATCCCGCGCTACGCGGACGACCCGCTGCGGCTGCCCTGGATCCCCGCGCCCGGCGATCCCGTGGAGATCGCGGCCGCCGCGCAGGAACTCGCGGTCACGTCGCGAATCTAACTCGACCGCACCGATTGTGACGCGGGTGTGTTCTATGACGCATATGCGACGTGCATTCACAGCAGTCCTGGGGGGCTTCGCGCTTACGCTGCTCGCGCTGCCCGCCCTTGCGCCGGCTACTCTCAGCGAAGTCGGGGTCATCGGCGAAACGACGCCCGCGACCGCGCCCAGCTGCCCCTCCACCCCGTGCCTGGCCGTCAGCCGCACGACCGGCTTTCAGGTCAAGGTGGGCTCTCAGAGCAACATCCTCTCCGCCCCTCGCTCCGGCACGATCGTCGCCTGGACGATCGCCCTCGGCAAGCCCAACGCGACCCAGATCAAGTTCTTTGACACCAACGAGGGCGGCGCCTCGATGGCCGGCATCGCCGTTCTGCGTCCTCAGCGCAAGCCCAATCTCACCTACAAGCTGATCTCCCAGAGCCCGCTCGTCAAGCTCGAACCGTACTTCGGCAAGACCGCCCAGTTCCCACTCGCGACCACATTGGAAGTCAAGAAGGGCGACGTCATCGCCCTCACCGTGCCCTCGTGGGCGCCAGCGCTGGCGCTGGGCTTCGCCAACACTACCTCCTGGCGCGCCTCTCGACCCAAGACCAGCTGCTCGAGCACCTCCAGCCAGACCACCCACACGCAGATCGGCACCAACGTCCAGTACTTCTGCCTGTACCGCACCGCGCGCCTGACCTACAGCGCGACGCTGATCTCAACGCCGTAATCATCTAGGCGCTCGCTGGGCAAGCAGGTCAAGGACGCAGGGAGCGTGGCGTACTACGTACGCGAGCGACTGAGAACGCAGAGATGTGCCGCCCAGCGAGCGCCTAGGGGGCGCCGGTACCGCCGGCTTCACTGCCGCCTTTGGCTTCGTTGCTTTTGCCGGTCGCTTGTTCTTCTTTGCCTTTGCCAGTCCCTCCAGCCGAGGTGCCCCCGGCCGATTCTCCTTCGCTCGAGCCGCCCGAGCTGCTGCCCCCGGTCGATTCCGAGCTCGATTCGGTTTCTTCGCCGGACGAGCTCGGTTCGCTTTCGCTGCTCGTCTTTGTCTTCGCCGTAGCGGTCGTGGAGGTCGCGGTAGTCTGCGACGCCTTTTCAGCGCTCGTGTTCGTCGGCGGGGTGATGTCCGGCGTGCTCTTGGGTGTCACGTCCGAGACGCTGCTTCCGCCTCCGCACGCGCTCAGTCCTAGGGCGCATGCAAGCACCGTCACTGCCGCGGCCATGTCTCGGCGTGCGCGGCGGGGGCGAACATCGGTGGGAGCTGTGCCTGCGCGCACGCTCACCCTCGAGTCGGTGCGCCGAGCGGCCCCATGCGCCGCCCGCATGTCGGGCAGTCGTTCAGGTCCTTCTGCGCGAGCTGGTCACACCATGGGCAGAACCGCAGGTTGTCAACCGCCCAGGGCAGTTTCGAGCTCGACGGCGCCAGCGGCAGCAGCCTGCCGACGACCTGCAGCTCCTCGCCCGTGTCGTGGTCTCTGTAGATCTCCTCCGGCTGCGCCTCGATCACGACCTCCCGCCCGCTGGCGGGGTTGCGCAGGCGGTAGCGCTGTTGGGTGCTCATACCGGGGACTTTATCGGAGCGTGCCGCCGTCACGTCCCGGCAGGGGCGCCCGACGTGTCCTCTCGCCGGTGAGCCCATCTCAGAGGCGGGCGCGGGGACCAATAGGCTGCCGGCCGGTGCGCATCCTCATATTCCACGGCTACCTGCTCGGCGGAACGGGCTCGAACGTCTACAACGCGCGTCTCGCGTCCGCCCTGGTGGATCTCGGCCACGAGGTCCACCTGCTCTGCCAGGACCGCCATCCCGAGCGCCAGCCGTTCGTCGATGCGTCCGGCGACTGGGACGGCGGTCATCTCCAGCTGCACACCATCGACCCGCTCGCAGCATCGCCGGCGGGCGATGACGTCCCTGCCGACGATCGCGTCCGCTGCACCGTTTACCGGCCGAACATCGGCGCGCTGCTGCCGGTGTACGTGGCCGATCGCTACGAGGGGATCGAGGCGCGGACCTTCGCCGACTGCTCCGAGGCCGAGGTCGCGTTCTATGTCGATGCGAACGTCGCCGCCGTACGTGAGGTCGCCGCACATACTCGCCCCGACGTCGCGCTGGCCAACCATCTCGTGATGGGGCCCGTCATCCTCGCCCGTGCGCTGCAGGACAGGGTTCCGTACGCCGTCAAGGTTCACGGCAGCGCGCTGGAGTACACGGTCAAGCCGCACCCCGAGCGCTTCCTCGACCCGGCCCGCGAGGGGCTCGCCGGCGCCGCCGCGATCCTCGTCGGCTCTCGTCACACCGCCGCCAGCCTGTGGTCGGCTCTGGGGGACCCTTCGCTGGCGAACCGCACGCGTCTCGGTCCACCGGGCGTCGACGTCGCGCGGTTCTGCCCGCGCGACGCCTCGAGCGCGAGCAGGGGGCTGCTCGCGCTCGCCTCCCGGCTGCGAGCCGGCGCCGAGACGACGTCCCCGGCCAAGGCCGCGGTCGCTGCCGGGGAGGCTCGCGGCGAGGATGCGTTCGCGCGCGACGACCTCGCCGCGGCCGCGGCCCTGGACCGCCTTGACCCCGAGCGCGATCGGCTGGTCGCGTTCGTCGGCAAGCTGATCGTCAGCAAGGGGTGCGACCTGCTGCTCGCCGCCTGGCCGCTGGTGCTCGAGCGGGCGCCCGCCGCGCGGCTGGTCGTCGTCGGCTTCGGCGCCTACCGGCCCGGTTTGGAGCGCCTGCTCGCGGCGCTGTCCGGCGGCGATCTCGACCGCGCCCGGGAGATCGCGCTCGCGGGCAGATCCCTGGAAGCAGCCCCGCCGTCATCAGAGCCCTCGCGCGATTCATCCGCGCCCTCGCCCGATCCATCCGATCCGTCCGCACCACCGCAGCCGCTGCGTCATCTGCTCGCGTTCTTCGACGGCCTGCAGGGTTCCGCGCGCGCGCGTTACCTGGGCGCTGCTCGCGTCCTGTCAGAGCGCGTCCTCGTCACGGGCCGTCTCGACCACGGCGAGCTCATCGAGTTGCTGCCCGCCTGTGAGGCGCTGGTCGTGCCGAGCACGTTCCCCGAGGCGTTCGGCATGGTCGCCGCCGAGGCTGCCGCCTGTGGCGTGCTGCCGATCAGCGCCGCCCACTCGGGCTTGGCGGAGGTCAGCGACGCGCTCGCCCGCGCCGTGCCCGACCAGGTCGCTCCGTGGCTGTCATTTCCGGTCGACGACGACGCCGTATATGCCCTCGCCGAGCGCATCGTCGCCTGGCTGGAGGTCGATCCCGCGCTGCGCGAGCAGGCTCGAGCCGGTCTTGTCGCCACGGTGACAGAGCGCTGGTCCTGGGAGGGTGTCGCGCGGGGAGTGCTCGCCGCAGCGCGCGGTGAACTGGACACGCTCACTACCCCCTGACGGCCGGTGTTGGATACCCCTGACGGCCGGGCGTTCGGATAGAGTTCCCGCGCCGATGTACGCCATCGATCACCTACCCAGGACCCTGCGCGCGCTCAGCTTGCTGGCCGCGACCGGCTGCCTGACGCTCGTCGCCGCCGGCTGCTCGGCCAAGCAGGGCGAGAACGCCGACCTGATCACCGGCAAGCAGCAGTTCGTCGCCAAGTGCGGCGCCTGCCACACGCTCGCGCGCGCCGGCACCAAGGGCACGGTCGGGCCGAACCTCGACGAAGCCTTCCGCGCGAGCGTCGCCGAAGCCGACGGACGCTCGGCGATTCGCGGCGTGGTCGAATACCAGATCCGCGAGCCCAACCCCTTCGGCGTCATGCCCAAGAACCTCGTCAGCGGATCGACCGTCAAGGACATCTCCTCCTATGTGGCCGCGGTCGCCGCGCAGCCCGGCAAAGACACCGGTCTGCTCGCCAGCGCCGTCGAAGCTCCCGGGGCGGGCAAGCCCGCGGTCGAGAAGGCCGGCAAGCTGCAGATCCCCGCCAACCCGAGCGGGCAGCTGGCGTATGTCGCCAACAAGGCCACCGCCACCGCCGGTCCCGTCACGATCGAAATGCCGAACATGTCCGGCGTCTCGCACAACATCGCGATCGAACCGGGCGCCGGTGGCGCGACCCAGAAGGGCGCCGTGCTCGGCGCGAGCAGTTTCGTGACCAAGGGCACCGCTTCGGTCTCGGTCACGCTCAAGCCCGGCGCCTACACCTTCTTCTGCCAGGCCCCCGGGCATCGGGCGGCGGGGATGTATGGCACGTTGACGGTCAAGTAGGCGCTCAGGCGGCTCGGCGGGTCGAGGGGCTCAGACGGGCGACTCGCGGCAGCTCAGAACACCGCTCGCGCGACCAGCACGACCGCGATCAAGACCAGGAACACCGCGATCACGTACAGCAGCGCGCGGAACGCCTCCTGCTCAGTGCGCAGCGGGTTGAGCACCTACCCGGCCCATACGTATTTGGTTTCTCAGTCTGCCCGCCAGCGAACCGCGCTTCTGATGGTCGTGGATCAAGCAGGCCAAGAGGACGCGAGGGAACGCGTTGGTGTACTTGGCACACGAATGACCGAGGACGCAGACCGATCGAAGATCGGCCAGCACAGCGTCCACGGCCATCAGAGGATGTAGACCGTGAAGTAGACGACCAGCCACATGGCGTCCACGAAGTGCCAGTAGATGCCGGGCACCTCGACTCCGCGGTGCTCCTCGGGCGAGTAGTGGCCGCGGAACGATCGGATCGTCACGATCAGCAGCAGCACCAGTCCGATGAACACATGCGCGCCGTGCAGGCCGGTCAGCGAGTAGAAGATCGTCTGCTGGGCGGCGTCCTGGGGGGCGAAGCCGATGTTGGCGTACTCGTTGATCTGGATGAACAGGAACGTGCACCCGAGCAGGAACGTCGTCAGGATGCCGGCCTTCAGGCCCCAGCGGTTGCCGTTCTTGATCGCCTGCTCGGCCCAGTGCAGCGTCAGCGAAGAGGACATGAGGATCGCCGTGTTCACGCCTGCCACCGCGACCGGCAGGTGTGTCCCGACCGCGGGCCACGGGTCGCCCTGGGCGACCCTGATGAAGAAATAGGCGGTGAAGAACGCCCCGAACACCATGATCTCGGAGATGATGAAAAGCAGCATCCCCAGCAGCGGGGCCTCCACGCGTGAGCTGTGGTTGGCCGGGGGAGGGCCGTGGTGGTCGTGCTCGCCGTGTCCGACGGCGTGAGCTGAGATGCTGGCTGCCTCCATCGTTCGCCTGCCGATGTCCTATGCCGTCGGGGCTGCCGCGGTCGCGGCGTCGAGGTCGACCACGACGTGCTCGACCTTCGCCGAGGTCATGTGCTGAACGCGCTCGATCAGGTTTGCGCGCAGCCAGCCCGAGCGCTGGTTGGGCAGCGTGGAGATGACCACATCGTCGACCCTGAACAGCTCCAGCGCGTTCAGCGCGGCCGTATAGGGATCGGGGTCGCCGATCATCCCGGACGCCAGCAGGTCCGCCTCGCGCAACTTGTCGAGCATCGCCGCGAGCCTGGCTCGTGCCTCGCGCGGGGCTGTGCCGCTGCCGTCGTTCATGGGAATGATGGCGATGAACAGGCGCGGTCGCTCGTCCTGGGATGCCTTGGTTCGCAGGCGCTCGATGAGCTCTTCCCCGCTGGAGGTCTTGCTGGCGATCACGAGCGTCACCCCGAACGGCAATCCTTCGCGCTCGAGGTCGGTCACGATATGCGTCACGGGCAGGCCCGAGGCGTTCTCGACGCGCTCGATCAGATCGCGCCGCAACCAGCCGGATTGGGTGGCCGGGTGCGTGGACAGCACGATCTCGTCGGGCCGGCGCACGGCTATCGCATCCATCGTCGCGAGGAACGGGTCGGGATCGCCGACTTCTCCGCTGGACTGGATGTTCTCCTCCGCCGCGCGTGACAGCGCGAGGTCGACTCGCACCTGCGCCGATTCGCGTACCGCCTCGTCATAGATGACAAGACCCGCCGAGGGCTTGCTCTGAGGGACCACGAGCCGGAAGCTGACGCCCTCGTCGGACGCCGCGCGCGCACGCACGACCTCGAGCAGCTTCTCACCACCGAGCGTGCGGTTGGCAACCACCAGGATTTCGCTCATAGCGCTCCGCCTATGCCTCTCGTCGTCATATTGTCGCCTGAGGGTCGGGTCATCTGCTCGTCTGCGCCATCACTCGCTCGGGGACAGCCTCACGCCCGGCGGAGCTCCCGCCGCTGCGCCGACCGGAGTGGGCTGGAAGATGCCGTGCACCGCGCCAGGCACGCCGTACTCGTAGGGGCCGCCGACGACCGTCGGAACCCGGTCGAAGTTGAACACCGGCGGCGGCGAGCTCACCAGCCACTCGAGCGTCATCCCCCGCCACGGGTTGGCGACCGAGCGCGGCCCACCGCGCCAGCTGGTGACCATGTTGTACAAGAAGATCAGCGTGCTCAGGCCGAGCAGCCAGCTGCAGATCGAGATGAACAGGTTCAGGTTGGCGTACTGGGCGGAGTATGTAGCCACGCGCCGGGGCATGCCGTCCAGGCCGAGGATGTGCATCGGCGCGAACGTCAGGTTGAAGAACACGAACGTGCTCCAGAAGTGCCATTTGCCCAGGCGCTCGTCGTACATGCGCCCGGTCATCTTCGGGAACCAGTAGTACACGCCCGCGAAGATCGTCATCAGCGAGCCGCCGAACAGCACGTAGTGGATGTGGGCGACGATGAAATAGGTCGCGCTGACATGGATGTCGAACGGGATCATCGCCAGCATCACGCCGCTGATCCCGCCGAGCGTGAACGTCGTCAAAAAGCCCAGCGCGAACAGCATCGGTGTGTCCAGGTGCAGCACTCCTCGCCACAGCGTCGCCAGCCAGGAGAAGATCTTGATGCCGGTGGGCACGGCGATGATGCAGGTGGTGACCGCCATCGGGATACGGATCCAGGCGGCCATCCCCGAAGTGAACATGTGGTGCGCCCAGACCGTGAACCCGAGGATGACGATCGCCAGCAGCGAGAACGCCATCATGCGGTAGCCGAAGATCGGCTTGCGCGACTTCACGGCGATGATTTCCGAGATGATCCCGAACCCGGGCAGCATCATGATGTAGACGGCCGGGTGCGAGTAGAACCAGAAGACGTGCTGATACATCAGCACGTCCCCGCCGGCCCCCGCGTTGAAGAAGTTAAAGCCGAGCGAGCGATCGAGCAGGATGAAGAACTGCGAGGCGGCGATGAACGGTGTCGCGATCACGACGAGCAGGGAGGTCGCGAAGTTCGCCCACACCAGCAGCGGCATCCTGAAGAAGCTCATCCCCGGCGCACGCATCGTGATGATCGTGACCAGGAAGTTAAGCGCGGTCATGATCGAGGACGCGCCCGCGAACTGGACCCCCAGCGAGAAGAACACCTGCCCGACCGGCATATCGGTCGAGAGGGGTGTGTACGCCGTCCAGCCGTCCGCGAACGCCCCGCCCGGCGCGAGAAAGCTCAACAGCATGATGATCCCGCCGACCGGCAGCAGCCAGTAGGAGAGCGCGTTCAGGCGCGGGAAGGCCATGTCCGGCGCGCCGATCATGATCGGGATCACGTAGTTGCCCAGGCCTGCGAACACGGGGATGATGAAGAAGAAGATCAGGATCGACGCGTGCACGCTGAACAGGCCGTTGTAGGTGTTCGCGTCGATGAACTGCGCGCCCGGCTGCGCCAGCTCGGCGCGCATCAGCATCGCGACCAGTCCGCCCACGAGCAGGAAGAAGAACGAGGTGACCGTGTACTGGATGCCGATCACCTTGTGGTCGGTGTTGATGCGGAAGTAGTCCTTCCACGTGTACGCCCCGTGGCCGGAGTGATCCTCCGGGCGCGTCGGGCGGCCGGCCGCCCAGTAGAACCAGTAGTCAAAGCCGCCGATCCCAACGAGGAACATCAGCGGAGCGGCGATCAGCGCGACCGTGAGGATCGCTTCGCCGTCGATGAAATGATGGAACGTCGTGTGCCCGGTCGTCATCCGCACGAGCCAGGTCAGCCCGAACGCGAACGCCACGCCGAGCAGCATCATCCAGGCGGCCCGGTAGAAGCCGGGCGCGCGCAGTTTGGCGCCGAGCGAGGTGCTCTGAGCGCCGTGGGAGGGACGGACAGGGCTGGGCGCCTGGACTGTCGTTGCCATCAGCGTGCTCCCCGTCGGTGTCGGTGCATCGTGATGGACATTATCCCGCAGCCGCCCCTGTGATGGAGCCGGACGCGCCGATCGCTCCCGGGCCTGCGCTGGATGCCGTGGCGCCGAGCGCGCCGCCGCTCCCCGGGCGGGCCGTGGATGCGGTGGCGACGGTCGAGCCGGAGCGCTCCTGGCTCTTCAGCCACGCTGCGAACTGGGCGGGCGGGACCACGTGCACGGTGGAGCGCATCAGCGAATGCCCGGCGCCGCACAGCAGGTTGCACACCACCGGATAGCTGCCCAGCCGGTCGGGCGTCGCGCGGTAGTGGGTGGTGATGCCCGGGACGACGTCCTCCTGCAGGCGGAACGCGGGGATCCAGAACGCGTGGATCACGTCCTTGGAGTGCATATCGAAGTAGACCGTGTCGCCCTTGGGCAGGAACAGCTGATAGCTCTTCAGCGGCGCGCCGCCGGTCACCGAGGAGGGGTATTCGTAGGTCCAGAAGAACTGCTGGCCGGTCACGCCGACCTGGATTTCCGGCACGCCGGCCGGCTTGCGCTCGTTTTCGTGCAGGACCACGAACGAGTAAGAGACGAGACCGAGCAGCAGCAGCGCCGGGATCGCCGTCCAGATGACCTCCAGGCGCGTATTGCCGTGGATCGGGGGGCCGTCCTTGAGCTCCTCGCCGGGCTTCATCCGGAACTGCCACACCGAGAACAGGATCACGGCGACGACCAGCACGAAGATGGGCACCGAGGCGATCACCAGCACGTGGTAGAGGCGGTCGGTGTTCTTGGCCTGCGTGCTGGCCTGCACCGGGAACCAGTGGATCTGATAGCTCAGCGCGATGCCCGCGGCGGTGGCGAACAGGCCGGCGAGGACCACCGTGGTGTAGGCGCGGCGACTAGGCACGGGCAGCGCTCGCACAGGTGGCGTCCACGCCGGCTGGGGCGGGCGTGGTCTGGTTTTTCCAAGCGCTGATGACTGCGATCCCCTCCATCACGAGGCGTGATCCTAGTGCCTTATGCCGATGCGATGTTGGGCGGTCGAACCGCGGTAGTTGGACGTCTTCTGAGCCGGAGCTTGACCTGGCGCGCCGGGCGTACTAGATTGAGGCAATCGTTGCAAGTGTGCGGATGGCGTTAGTCCGCGGCATGAGCGGGAAAGGAGCTGTATATGGAGGTTCGTGACGGGATGAGCCCGTCGGTTCTGAGTGTGGGGCCGGGACACACGCTGCGCGCCGTCTCGCGGTTGATGTCAGAGCGCCGGGTCGGCGCGGCGGTCGTCATGGATCCGGAGGAGCCGGGACCTGGAATCGTCACCGAGCGCGACATCCTGCTCTCGCTCGGGTCAGGCCAAGATCCCGACCACGAGCTCGTGGCGGGGCACCTCACGCGCGACGTCGTCTTCGCCGCGCCCGACTGGTCTCTGGAGGAGGCCGCCTCGGCAATGGTCCGCGGAGGCTTTCGTCATCTGATCGTGCTCGACCACGGGGAGACCGTGGGGATTCTGTCGGTTCGCGATGTGGTGCGCTGCTGGACCGAGGACGGGGCGATCTGCCCGGTGCCGGCCAGCGCTTAGCTTGATGCTGTTCCGGTGGGCGCATGCGCCCACCGGCGGGGCCGTACATGTACGGCCCCGTGACGTGCCGCATGCGGCACGTCAATCCAAGGGAAGCTCGTCGATGTCGTGGCGCGTGTCGGCGATCCAGCGCCATACGCAGATGAGGGTGAGCAGCACGCCCGCGACCGTCAGCTCGATCATCGTCGTGACCCCGACCAGCGCCAGCGTGATCCCCACGGCGGTCAGCACCGGCAGGACGCTTGGCCCGGGGAGGTGGATCTCCTCGCCGACGGGCGGGATCTTGGGGTCGAGCGGGCTCATGAGACGTACACGGCCGCGACCACGAACGTGATGCCGAACATGAACATGCATATCCCGCACACGATCAGGCCCGTGCGGATGTTCTTGCGCGCCAGTCGTCGAGTCATCATCGCCAGCCGCGCATTCTACAGGTGGACATCGGCGACCATCGCGCAGAACAACAGCGCCAGATAGGCCAGCGAGTACAGGTACAGTTGCAGCGCGCTGCGCCGGTCGGCTCCGCGGTAGAGCCGGATCGCGCCGGCGATGAAGCCGAACCCCAGCAGCATCGAGGCAGCGAGATAGATCGTGCCGAATCCGCCCGCGCAGAACGGCAGCTGTGTGACCGCGTACAGCAGCACCGTATACAGCAGGATCTGCCGGCGGGTCTCGGCCTCGCCGCGCACCACCGGCAGCATCGGCACGTCGACGGCGGCGTACTCGTCCTTCATCAGCAGGCTCAGCGCCCAGAAGTGAGGCGGAGTCCAGAAGAACACGATGAAGAACAACAGCACGGCGGTGCCGCTCACCGAGCCGGTGACCGCCGCCCAGGCCACCAGCGGGGGCACCGCGCCCGCGGCCCCGCCGATCACGATGTTCTGCGGCGTGCGCCGCTTCAGCCAGACGGTGTAGACGAGCACATAACCGAGAAACCCTGCGAACGACAGGCTCGCGGCCAGCACGTTGACGGTCAGCGAGAGCTCTGCGAAGGACAGGGCAGCCAGTGTGCAGCCGAACAGCAGGGCCGCGGTCGGGCGTATCCGTCCGGCGGGGATCGGCCGGTTGGCGGTACGGGTCATGCGCGCGTCGATATCGCGGTCGAACCAGTGGTTGACGGCGCCCGCGCCACCCGCGGACAGATAGCCGCCGAGACAGGTGAGCGCCACCAGCGCCACGGACGGATCGCCGGCCACATACATGGTCGCGATCGTCGTCAGCAGCAGCAGCGACTGGACCTTCGGCTTGGTCAGCTCGACGTAGTCGCTCAGCGCCGACCGCGCTCGCAGCGCAACACCGTGATCGATCGTTGTGGACAGCGACTGTGCCACGCTTACACGCCCACCTGCGTGGCTCCGGCGGGCACGGTCGCCGCGCCTGGCGCCGGCACGCCCGCGCCGCTGCGGCGCTCGATCTCACGGCGGATGTCCTTCATCGGCTCAGCCGAGCGCACGAGCGGGACCACGTCGAAGTTGTTCACCGGCGGCGGCGAGCTGGTGAACCACTCCAGCGTGTTGGCCTTCCAGGGGTCCGGTCCGGCGATCGCGCCGACCTTGAGGCTGCGCACGACGTTGACGATCGTCGCGATCACGCCGGCGGCGAGGATGAACGAGCCGATCGTCGAGATCAGGTTGTAGAGCGCAAGGTTGCCGACGTTCGGATACTCGTACACGCGCCGCGGCATCCCGTCGAGGCCGATCACGTGCTGGATCATGAACGTCACCAGGAACCCGACGAACATCAACCAGAAGCTGAGCTTGCCCAGACCCTCCGAGAGCATGCGTCCGGTGATCTTGGGAAACCAGTAGTAGATCGCTGCGAAGATCGTGAACACCGCGCCGCCCATCAGCACGAAGTGGATGTGGGCGACCACGAAGTACGTTTCGTTCAGCTGCCAGTCCACGGGGAACACGGCGAGGAACACGCCGGAGATGCCGCCGATCAGGAACAGCGCGATGAACCCGACGCAGAACAGCAGCGGTGTCTTGAATTCGATCGTGCCGCGCCACAGCGTGGCGATCCAGTTGAGCATCTTCACGCCCGTCGGGATCGCGATCAAAAACGAGCTGAGCATCACGAACACCAGGATCGCCTCGGGGATCGGCGCCGTGAACATGTGGTGCGCCCATGTCAGGAATCCCAGGAACGCGATCGCCACGGTCGAGGCCGCGATCGCCTTGTAGCCGAATATGGGCTTGCGCGCGAACACGGGCAGGATCTCCGAGACGATCCCGAACCCGGGCAGCACCATGATGTAGACCTCGGGATGCCCGAAGAACCAGAACAGGTTCTGCCATAGCAGCGGCGAGCCCCCTTGGGCCGGATCGTAGAAATGCGTGCCGAAGTGCCGGTCGGTGAGCAGCATCGTCACCGCCGCGGCGATCACGGGCATCGCGAAGATGATCAGGATCGAGTAGGTCAGGATCGCCCACACGAACAGCGGCAGCCGCCCCCAGCTCATGCCGCGCGCGCGCATGTTCGCGACCGTCGCATAGAAGTTGACCGCCCCCAGAATCGAGCTCAGCCCGGTCAGGTGGATCAGGTAGATCCACGCGTCCTGGCCGCCGCCGGGCGAGTAGAGCGCGTTGGACAGCGGCACGTAGCTCGTCCAGCCCGCTTCCGGCGGGTTCCAGAAGATCGAGGCGTAGAACACGATCCCGCCGGCCAGCAGCAGCCAGTAGGAGAGCGCGTTCAACCGCGGATAGGCCATGTCGCGCGCGCCGATCATCAGCGGCAGGAAGTAGTTGGCCAGGCCGGCCATCATCGGCACGACGAACAGGAAGATCATCGTCGTCCCGTGCATCGTGAACAGCTGGTTGTAGACCTGCGGCGTGACCAGCGTGTTGTTCGGCGCGCCCAGCTGCAGGCGGATCATCAGCGCCTCGATCCCGCCGAGGCAGAAGAACACGAACGTCGTGACCATGTACATGATCCCGATCCGCTTGTGGTCGGTGGTCGTGATCCAGCTCGTCCAGCCGCGCGCCTCGCGCTCTGCGCGGCGGGCGACGATCTGGGGAACGGGTTGGGCTGCGACGGTGGCCATGTGCGGGCTGCTCCTGGGTCCTGGGTTCGTTTAGGGGTTCTCGACCTGGCCGGCGCCGGTCTGGGAGTTGAGCTTCGCCCGTGCCACCCTGGCGTCGGCGTTGGCTTCGGCGATCAGCTTCTTCTGGTAGGCCAGCCACGCTTCGAACTGCGCCGGCGGGACGGCCTTGACGGTCGCGATCATGCGCGCATGCCCGCGACCGCACAGCAGCGCGCACTGGCCGGTGTAGACGCCGGGCTTGGGAATCTTGAACCACGTGTAGTTGTGGTATCCGGGGACCGCCTGGAACTTGCCGCCGAGCTGGGGCACCCACCACGAGTGCACGACGTCCGCCGAGACGATGTCCAGCGTGACCGTCGTGTTCGTGGGGACCACCATTTCCTCGTAGGAGTACGGCGCTCCGAGCCCGTCCGGTTCGCTCGCGCCGGGATAGATGAACTGCCAGATGTACTGGCGGCCGATGACCGTGATGTTCAGCGACTTGCCGTTGGGGGGCAGCTTGCGGTCGGCGCTCGCGTACAGCACACCGCTTTCGCCGATCAGGCTCGCGCCGGCGGCGCTGGAGTTGGGCGGGTTCTGGATCGAGCCGAGCCGGATGAACGTGAGCACCGCAAGCACGACCAGCACGAGCGCAGCGGCCACCGTCCAGCCGATCTCCAGACGGGTGTTGCCTCTGATCTGGGCGGCCGTGGCTCCCTTGCGGGCGCGAAACCTCACGAGCGCGTACGCCAGCCCGCCGATGACCGCGAAGAAGATCACCAGCGCGATCACCAGGATGATCTTGTAGAGCGAGTCGATGTTGTCCGCGTTCGGCGAACCACCGGACTGGGGCGTGAAGAACGCCAGCGTTGCGGGGAGCATGTTGTGGCCCAAGGCGCGCGGGATTCTATTCAGCCCTGGACGTGAAGCGCTTGATGACGTTTGCTACTTGCCCTGAAAGCGCGTCGGACGCTTCTCCACGAACGCCATCGCGCCCTCGACGAAATCGTCGCTGCCGGACATCTCGCGCTGGATCTGGGCCTCGAGCTCGAGCTGCTCGTCCATGCGCGCATACAGCCAGTTGTTCAGCTGGCGCTTGGTCCCGGCGTAGGAGCGCGTCGGTCCGGCCGCCAGGCGCGCGGCGAGCGCGGCGGACTCCTCGGCGAGCTGCTCGTCGGGCACCACCCGGTTGATCAGGCCCCATTGGAGCGCCTGCTCCGCGGGCAGGCGCTCGCCCAGCATCGAGAGCTCGGTGGCCCTGGCCATGCCCACGCGCGTGGGCACGAACAGCGAGGAGCCGCCGTCAGGGACGAGGCCGATGTTGACGAACGCGAGCAGGAAGTAGGCGCTCTGCGCTGCCATGATCAGATCGCAGCACAGCGCGAGCGAGCAGCCGATGCCCACCGCCGGGCCGCGCACGGACGCGACCACGGGCTTGGGCATCTCCCTGATCGCGACCATGATCGGGTGGTAGCGCTCGGTCAGCGTCTTGTATATGTCCGGGCGTCCGTCCGCCGTGGTGTCGCCGCCGCTGATGTCCTTCAGGTCCGCTCCCGAGGAGAACCCACGCCCGGCGCCTTCGACCAGCACGGCGCGCACGGCCTCGTCCTCGCCCGCCCAGCGCAGGGCCGCGAGCAGGTCTTCGCCGAACTGCTTGTTCCAGGCGTTCAGCGCCTCGGGCCGGTTGAGCTGCAGGGTGGCGACGCCGTCGGCCAGGGACACGTTGACGGTTTCAAGCTCTTGGATAGGCAGGTCGGTCATAGCTCTCCTTTTGCAAATAATCCTATGGTGTGACGATGGCGCGGCCAGTGATCGGTATGTGCGCGGCCCTGGAGCGGGCTTGTTGGAGCGTGTGGGATCAGCAGGCGATGCTACTGCCGAGCAACTACGTCGAGGCGGTCCAGCGGGCCGGTGGGCTGGCGCTGATGCTGCCGGTCGACCCGTCGCTGGTCGAGGATCCGGACGAGGCGCTGGACCTGATCGACGGGCTCGTGCTTGCGGGCGGCGCCGACATCGACCCCGGCTCCTACGGCGAGCAGGCCCATGCGGAAACCGTGGACACGGTGCCCGTGCGCGACTCGTTCGAGATCGCGCTGACTCGCGCCGCGATCGAGCGGGACATGCCGGTGCTGGGTATCTGCCGGGGTATGCAGCTCATCAACGTCGCCCGCGGAGGCACATTGCTGCAGCATCTCCCGGACTTGTTCGGCCACGACGAGCACCGCCGCGTCGTCGGCTCCTTCGACGGGTCCGACCACGACGTCCTGCTGACCGAGGGCTCGCTGGCCGCCGGCGCGGCGGGCGAGCTCAGGCATGCGACCAAGTCCCACCACCACCAGGGCGTCGACCGACTGGGAGAGGGCCTGACCGTGAGCGGCGTCTCGACGCTCGATGACCTGCCCGAGGCGATCGAGCTGCCGGATAGCCGGTTCGTGCTCGGCGTGCAGTGGCACCCCGAGGCGGACGTCGCGAGCAGGGTCGTCGGCGCGTTCGTCGCCCAGGCGGTTGCGCATGCGAGCGCGCGCGCGCCGGTGCGCTGAACTGTCTCAGGTCGCGAACGCTGTCCCAGGTCGCTTGCTCTACGGGACCGATGCACAGCATCAAGGGACCGATGTACAACATCCAAGATGGGAGGCGAACCGCGCGCGCGTACGCGGGGGCGCGCGCGGCGCGCGCGTTTGGCGCCTCTTTCGTGCATACACATACAGCTCCCTGCCCGCCGAGCGCCCGGACCGATCGACCGCCGACGGGATCGCCCAATTGGCCGGCCGGGGCACGACCATATACTCCTCGCGCAGTGCTACGGCTGTCGAACGCAATCAAGGCGGCGGCCTGGGGGATCGTGGCGGCGGGGGTCGCGGCGCCGCTGGCGCGTAAGCGGATCACAGCTCCGCCGCTGCTGACCCAGACCGTCGCGTTCGCGGCGCCCGTCGGCCTGTGCGTCGCCGTGCGTCGCTCGCGCACGCGTGACGTGGCGGTGTGCTGCCTGCAGATGTGGGCGTATCTGGCCGCGTACAAGACCCCTCACGACGACGAGACCGCGCAGGCGGAGCGCGTGCACATCGACTACCCGATCGACATCGACCGTGCGCTCGGCCTGGGCGAGCTGCCGACGCTGCGCCTGCAGCGCGCGCTGGCACGAATCGACCCCGCCAACGGCGAGCCAAGCTGGCGCACGCTCGACAAGGTGCTCGTGTGGACGCACTGGGCGTGGTTCATGGTGCCGCACGGCTCGCTCGTGTACATCCTCGTGCGCCATCCCGAGCGGTTTCCGCGCGCCGCAGTGATGACCTACGCCGTATTCGATCTCGGCGCCAGCGTCTACTGGCTCGCTCCGACCGCGCCACCCTGGTATGCGGCGTCGGTGGCTGGTCGCGAAGACCACGGCGAGCGGGAGGTGCGCCGGATGATGGTCGAGTACGGGGAGCACTTCTGGAGAGATGGCTGGGGGCCCCTCTACAGTGTGCTTGGAGGCAATCCTCTGGCTGCGATGCCCTCGCTGCACTTCGCCACATCCCTGATGGCCACGCTTCTGCTCGCCGAAGCAGGGCCGGTCGCGGGTGCGCTCGGAGCCTCGTATACGGCGGCGCTGGGGTTTGCGCTCGTATATCTGGGCGAGCACTATGCCGTCGACCTGCTCGCAGGCGCCGCGCTGGCGGGCGCTGTGCGCAGGCTGGGACCTCGCATGGCGCCGGCGTTCGAGGGTTTCGGGCGTGCCGTGGGGGCGCTGGAGGCAATCGCGCACAAGGCGAGTTGATGGAGCGCGAGGCGAGCGAGCCGCAGATGGCGCGGGATGTGACAGACAGCCCGACAGGGGCGATCTCCTCCTCGCACCACGAAGAGGAGATGCCGCGGGTGGCGGTCACCCGCCGGCAGGCCATCGCGTTCGGGCTGTTCGTGCTCACGATCGTCGGGTTCATGTACTTCGTCCTGCCCAAGCTCGCGGGGGTGGGCACGACGCTGCACCACATCGAGAACGGGGACGGCTGGTGGATCGCGATCGGGGTCGTGCTCGAGCTGGCCTCCTTCGCCGGCTACGTGGTGCTGTTCCGCGCGGTGTTCGTCGGCCGGGGAGCCCACCCGCCCGGGCCGATCGGCTGGCGGGAGAGCTATCAGATCACGATGGCCGGCCTGGCCGCCACACGGCTGTTCGCCACGGCCGGCGCGGGGGGCATCGCGCTGACCGCCTGGGCGCTGCGACGCTCGGGGATGGAGGCGCGGCTGGTGGCCTGCCGGATGGTGGCGTTCATCGTGCTGCTGTATGCCGTCTACGCGGGCTCGGTGCTGCTCGACGGCATCGGTCTGGGGACCGGTCTGTTCCCCGGTGGCGGCTCGTTCGCGCTGACGATCGTGCCCGCGATCGTGGCGGCGATCCTGATCGCTGTGGTCGGCGCGATGGCGCTGCTCCCCGACGACATCGAGCGTCGCCTGCAGGGCTGGGCGTCTGGTTCTGGTCGCCTGGCCCGCTGGGTCGCTCTGGGGGTGACGGCGCCCGCGCTGGCCGCGAGCGGCGTGCGCACGGCGATCGAGCTGATCCGCTCGCGCGATCCGGGGCTGCTCGGGGCGATCGCGTGGTGGGGGTTTGACATCAGCGTGCTGTGGGCGATGTTCCACGCGTTCGGCTCACCGCCGCCGTTTACGGTCATCTGGATGGCGTATTTCCTGGGCATGCTCGGCAATCTGCTGCCGCTCCCCGGCGGTCTCGGGGGCGTCGAGGGCGGCATGATCGGCGCGTTCGTGGCGTTCGGTGTCGACTTCAACCTCGCGGTGCTCGCGGTGCTCTCCTACCGCGCCATTTCCTTCTGGCTGCCTACCGTCCCCGGCGCCGTGGCCTACTTCCAGCTGCGCCGCACCGTCGCGCGCTGGCGCGAGGAGCAGAGCGCCCACCCGACGCCTCCGGCACGCGGCGGCGTGGAGACGGCCGGGGTGCTTCAAGGTTCGTGAGTACCGGTGCGAGAGCTATACTTTACAAAGTAAAGCGAAGTGGGTCATATGCTGACAGAGCGCGGACCCGGCGGCATGTGGGACGCGAGCCGACCGTAGGCGAACGGGTCGAGAAACGGAGATCGGATGAGCGACATCGAGAACACGATCATCATCGGCAGTGGCCCTGCGGGGTACACCGCGGCGCTGTACACGGCGCGCGCGAACTTGAGTCCGCTGGTGATCGAGGGATTTGCGTGGGGCGGGCTGCTGCAGCAGACGACCGACGTCGAGAACTACCCGGGGTTTCCGGAGGGGATCATGGGACCGGACATCATGAAGAAGTTCCGCGATCAGGCCGAGCGGTTCGGCGCGCGCCTGGTCACCGACCAGGCCGAGCGCGTCGAGCTGGCCGATGGATCGGATCCCGCCCACCCCGGCGTGCACAGAGTCTGGGTGGGAGACGTCGAGCACCAGGCGCGCACCGTGATCCTGGCGATGGGCGCTGAGCACAAGAAGCTCGGCATCCCCGGCGAGGAGGAGCTGAGCGGTCGCGGCGTCAGCTACTGCGCGACCTGCGATGCGGCGTTCTTCAGGGACGCTCACACGGTCATCGTCGGCGGCGGGGACTCCGCGATGGAGGAGGCGATCTTCCTGTCGAAGTTCGCCAGCAAGGTCACGGTCGTGCACCGGCGCGAGGAGTTCAGGGCGTCGAAGATCATGCTCGAACGGGCGCGCGCGCAAGAGAACATCGAGCTGCTGACCCCGTACACAATCAGAGAGCTGCTCCCCGGTGACAGCGGCGCGCTGGCCAGGGCGGTGCTCGTGCACTCGCATTCCGGCGAGACCCGCGACCTGGAGATCACCGGCGCGTTCGTCGCGATCGGGCACGAGCCCCAGTCCGAGCTGGTGCGCGGCCAGATCGACGTCGACGCGGAGGGATATGTCGTCGTCGACGGGCGCTCGACGCGGACCAACCGCCCGGGCGTGTTCGCCGCGGGGGATCTCGTCGACCACACCTACCGCCAGGCGATCACCGCCGCCGGCTCGGGCTGTGAGGCGGCCCTCGACGCCGAGTGGTATCTGCGGGACACGCCCGAGGTCCCCACCCCCGAGGGCATGCCCGTGGGGGGTCTGGCCGAGGCTCAGTGGGAGCCGGTTGCGGACGCCGGATAGCGGTAGTCGTCCAGCGGCCGGCGCGCCCTTCTCCGAGGCGGTCGATGACACAAAGCGAGTCGAGGATGCGCGGGGCGTGCGTGCCGAGCTCGGTCCGCGAAGCTCAGCGGCCGCCCTGGGGGCATCCCTCCAGCTCCAGCAGGTAGCGCTTGCGATCCAGTCCGCCGCCGTACCCGCCGAGCGCTCCCCCGGAGCGCAGCACGCGGTGGCAGGGGATGACGATCGGGATCGGGTTGGCGCCGAGCGCATTGCCGGCCGCCCGGGCGCCGCGGGGGCTGCCCGCCTCGGCAGCGACCTCGGCGTAGCTGAGATACCCGCCGTAGGGGATCGCCGCGGTCATGCGCAGCACGCGCCGTCCAAACGGGGCGATCAGAGCCCAGTCGAGCGTCAGGTCGAACTCGCGCCGGCGCCCGGCGAAGTACTCGTCCAGCTCGCGTCTGATCGGGTCGAGCGAGTCGGGCGCCTCGACGATGCGCGGCGACAGTCTGCGCGCGAGCCGCTCCAGAAATGCATCGACCGGCTCCTCCGGGAACGCGAGGCGCACGAGGCCGCGTCTGGTGGTGGCAGCGTGCAGCGTGCCGAACGGCGAGTCGACAGGCGCATAGGTGATGTCGGCGAGGCCGTCCGCGACGATCCGCTCGGTCAGGCGACCGGCGGCCGCCGCGGCGTCTGCGCGCGCGTTCGCGGGCTTCCTCCTGAGGGTGCTCTCGATCTGGGCGTTCTCGACGGTGGTCATGCTGGCAGCTCCTGTCTCAGTGTGGTCAGTCCCTCGTGCAGTGATCTGCGCGCCGCCTCCTCCGAGCAGCCGATCGCGGCGGCGATGTCGCGGTGGGGGAGATCGCCCACGAATCGCAGCGCCACCGCGGAGCGCTGGCGCACAGGCAGCCCGCGGACGGCTTGCCACAGCGTCTCCTCGCGGGCCGGCACGGGGGAGGAGGCTCGTCGGTCACCGTGCGCGATGTCGGCGATCTCCGCGACCGACTGGGGATCGACCGGCAGTGCGCGGCGTGCGCGCCCACGATGGGAGTCCAGCGCCTTGCGATGCGCGATCGTCAACACCCAGGCCCGCAGGTTCGAGTTGGCGTGAAGGCGAGGATACGCCCGCAGTGCCGAGACGAACGTCTCCTGAAAGCAGTCCTCGGCGTCCTGGCGCCCGACGGACGCGACGAGATAGCGCCACACGTGCTCGCGGTGCTCGTCGATGAAGCGCTGAAACGGTGGTGGCCCGTTGCTCACATGGATAGAACGCCAGCGCGGTGCGATCCGTGAGGTCGTCTTTTGAGGCGAGCCCATTTCGCGACGGGCGCCGGCGCGGGCTGGCCGAGCCATGCTGGGTGGTCGGCATGGTGCGCTCGCACTATCGATCCTGCGGAGCGGATGTGACACGGTCTGACCCGGGGTCTGCGGACTCGTACTCGAAGAACCCGGCCCCCGTGCTACGGCCCAGCCGACCCGCGCGCACCAGGCGCCTCAGCTCCGGCGCCGGCCGGTAGCGCTCCTCGCGGTACTCCTCGCACAGTGCCTCCAACACCCCCAGCACGGTATCCAGGCCGATCTCATCCGCCCACTCCAGCGGGCCGCGCGGGTGGTTCAGGCCGAGCGTCATGCCTGTGTCGATGTCCTGCGCGCTGCCGACGCCCTCGCCGAGCGCAAACGCCGACTCGTTGACGAGCTGACACACGATCCGCCCCAGCACCAGCCCGGGCGCGTCGCCGACCCACACGACGTGAGCGCCGAGCGCGGCGAAGAACCGCTCGGCGCGGGCGACCGCCGCGGGGGAGGAGCGTGGGCCGCGCGTCAGCTCGACCAGACCCGCGCGCGCGAACGGGCAGAGCACGTGAAACCCGACTGCGTCCCCGCCCGGATCGAGCGTTGCGAGGGAGCCCCTCGCGCACAGGACATCCGTGGTGTAAGCCTCGCTGCCCCAGGAGGCGCGCGCCACCCGGGCTTGCGCCGCCGCGGGCGCCCGGCGCGCTGGCCGGCGAGCTGCGCCACCCGGTCTCAGCGGCGCACTCGCCGTCCACGGTCAGGCCCGGCAGCCGCCGCGGCGTCGGCCGGCGGCGAGCGCACGTCATAGCCGGCCTGCGTCGCCGCTGTGCGCAGCTCGTGCGCGAGGGGGCTCTCGCCGAGGATCGCCACGACTCCCTCGCCGCCTCCGCTCGGCGGCGGGTCGGGGTCCGGCGGGCGGTGGGGGCCGTCGCCGCCATAGTCGTAGTAACCGCGCCCGGTCTTGCGCCCGTGCAGCCCGGCCGCGACCTGCCTGGCCTGAATCGGGGATGGGCGCCAGCGGGGCTCGCCGAAGCTGAGCTCGTAAAAGCTCTTGGACACATCCAGCCCCGTGTCGACGCCGACCAGGTCGCTGAGCTCAAACGGGCCCATCCTGAACCCTCCGCCCATGCGCACGATCCTGTCGATGCTCTGAACGTCGGCTATCCGCTCCGCCAGCAGCCGCAGCGCCTCCAGGCCGAACGGACGATTGCAGCGATTGACCAGGAACCCGGGCCCGTCGGCGGCCCTGATCGTCCGCTTGCCCATCGCCTTGCCCGTCGCGTCGGCAAGCGCCAGCGAGCGCTCGTCTGAGAGGGCGCCCGCGACGATCTCCAATAGCTGCATCAGCGGCGCAGGGTTGAAGAAGTGCATCCCGACCACACGCTCGGGATGTGTGACTGCGGCGGCGATCGCTGTTATCGGCAGCGATGACGTGTTGCTTGCCAGGACACACTCCTCACTGACGATCCCCGCCAGGCGTGCATACAGGTCGTGCTTGAGCTCGATTCGCTCCGGCGCCGCCTCGATCACCAGCTCACACCCGGCGAACGCCTGCAGCTCGTCCACCGGCTCGAGCCGCTCGGCGGCCGCGCGGGCCGCCTCCTTGCTCAGCCGTCCCTTGGCCGCTTCTTCGGCGAAGCCGTCTCGCGCGCGCTGAGCCCCGCGCTCGAGCGCCTCGGGCTGCGGGTCGTGCAGCAGCGTCCTCGCGCCCGATCGTGCCGCCAGCTGTGCGATGCCGGATCCCATCGTGCCCGCGCCCACGACGCCGATCACGCGTGCGGCCGGCATCTCAGATGCTGACTCAGGCGCGGACATGCGACGCGTATCCGGTTGATATGGACGTCATGCAGATCGTGAGTATCGCGAGCGTCCGGGGTATCGAGAGCGCGGCATCGCAGTCCCGCGCCTCAGCTCAGCTCGGCACGAGCGCGTTGATTCCTGTCATGGCCCTGCCGATAATCAGCTTCTGGATCTGCGACGTGCCCTCATACAGCGTGGTCACGCGCACGTCGCGGAAGTAGCGCTCGACCGGGTGATCGTCCACATAGCCCGCGCCACCATGAACCTGGATCGCCGTGTTCGCGCACTCGACGGCGGCCTCGGTCGCGTGCAGCTTGGCGATCGAGGTCTCGGTCGTGTTCGGACGGCCCCTGTCCTTGAGGAACCCCGCCCGCCACACCAGCATCCGCGAGGCGTCCGTCTTGAGCACCATGTCGGCGATCATCGCCTGCACGAGCTGGAAGCTGGCGATCGGTTTCCCGAACTGCTCGCGCTCCTTGGCGTACTTGACCGACTCGTCCACGCAGCCCTGGCAGATGCCGACGCACCCGGCGGCCACCGAGTAGCGACCTGAGTCCAGCGAGGACATGGCGACCTTGAATCCGTCGCCGATCGTGCCGAGCAGCGCATCGTCGCCGACCTCGACGTCTTCCAGCGCGATCGAGCCCGTGTCGGAGGCGTGCAGCCCCATCTTGTGCTCGATCGGCTGAGGTTGAAACCCGCGCTGGTCGGTGTCGACCAGAAAGCAGCCAAGGCCCCTGTAGCCGAGCTCGGGGTCCGTCTGGGCGAAGATCATCGCGACCTTGGCGTAGTTGGCCATCGAGATCCACATCTTCGCGCCGTTGATCACCCAGCCGGAGTCGGTCTTCTTGGCCCGCGTGCGCTGATTGGCAGCGTCCGAGCCGGTGTCGGGCTCGGTCAGCCCGAAGCAGCCCAGCCACTCTCCGGAGCAGAGCTTGGGCAGGTACTTGCGCTTCTGCTCCTCGGTTCCCCACCTGAGGATGCCCGAGCATACGAGCGAGGTCTGCACGGAGACCACGGTCCGCACCGAGGAGCAGCCGCGACCGATCTCCTCGACGACCAGCCCGTAGCTGAGATAGTCCAGGCCCGCCCCACCGTACTCCGGTGGCACGATCGCCCCGAGGTAGCCCTGGTTGGCGAGCTTCTTGACGATCTCCAGGTCGAAATGGTGGTTGCGAGCGTTTTCCCGCGACTGCACCACGATCTCCTTGTCGGTGAACTCGCGTGCGGTCTCCTTGATCAGACGCTGCTCGTCGGTCAGGTCGAAGTCCATGTTCGTCTCCCTCTCGTCTGCCATTCGGCATTGCCTTGTTGCCTGCTGCTGCTCAACTTCGGTGTGCTCCACGGCGCCTGCACGCGCCGCTCGATCTCTTCGGCGAGTCCGTCTATCGGCAGGCGTTCCTGCGCCAGCGAGTCGCGCTCGCGCACGGTCACCGTGCGGTCCTGCAGGCTCTGGTGGTCGATCGTCACGCACAGCGGCGTCCCGATCTCGTCCTGACGGCGGTAGCGCTTGCCGATCGACCCGCTCTCGTCGTACTCGGCCTGCATCCTGCCGCGCAGCGCCTCGTAGGCCTCCCGCGCCAACTCAGGCTGGCCGTCCTTCTTGACCAGCGGCAGCACCGCCACCTTGACCGGTGCGAGCTTCGGGTGCAGGCGCAGCACGGTTCTGGTCTCGCCCTCGAGGATCTCCTCGTCGTAAGCGTCCACCAGGAACGCCAGCGTCGCGCGATCCGCGCCCGCGGCCGGCTCGATCACGTGCGGAACGTACCGCTCGCCTGAGCCCTGATCGAAGTACTCAAGCTTCTCGCCCGAGTGCTCGGCGTGCTGGGTCAGGTCGAAGTTCCCCCGGTTGGCGATTCCCTCCAACTCCGACCAGCGGGCTCCGCCGAGGAGTCGGTGGACGGGAACAGGTACTCCACGTCGCTGGTCGCGGTCGAGTAGTGCGACAGCTCGTCCTGCTCGTGCGCGCGCAGGCGCAGGTGGTCGGGCCTGATGACCGAGCTCCACGTACCAGCGCTCGCGCTCGCCCAGCCAGTGCTCGAACCACTGCCGAGCTTCCTGCGGGGGCACGAAGAACTCCATCTCCATCTGCTCGAACTCCCTCGTGCGGAAGATGAAGTTGCCGGGCGTGATCTCGTTGCGGAACGACTTGCCCACCTGTGCGATCCCAAACGGCGGTCGCTTGCGCGAGAACTGCAGGACGTTCTTGAAGTTGATGAATATCCCCTGCGCTGTCTCGGCCTGAGGTACGCCGCCGAGCCGGACTCCTTGACGGGGCCGATCGTCGTCTCGAACATCAGGTTGAAGTCCCTGGCGTCCGTCAGGTCGCACTCCTCGGTCTCGCCCGGGTGCTTGGAGGGTTTGCGCCCGCAGGCGAGATCTCCCAGATGATCGGCCCGGAAACGCTGGCCGCACGTCTTGCAGTCGACAAGCGGGTCCGTGAATCCGGCGAGGTGCCCGCTTGCCTCCCACACACGCGGGTGCTGCAGGATCGCCGAGTCGATTGCGACGATGTCCTCTCGCTCTTGCAGCATCGCCCGCCACCAGGCGTTCTTGACGTTGTTCTTCAGCAGTACCCCGTAGTGCCCGTAGTCGTAGGTCGAGCCGACCCCCCCGTAGATCTCCGAGGACGGGAACACGAACCCGCGCCGCTTGCACAGCGCGACGATCTTGTCCATCGTCACCACATCCCCGCCCACCGTGTCGGCAGCGGCGGTGTCATCCCGTTCGGTCGCGTTCTCGCCCATCGCCCGAGGATGGTATTGGACGATGTCGGGGCCTTCCCGGACGGCGCTTCCCAGCCAGTCTCGACCTGGACGAGCTCGGGCCTCCTGCGCAGTGAGCCGCGCTCGATTCGCCTCGCGAGCCGGGCAACCCAACGTCCGCCCTGCGAGGGTTGACAAAACTTTGCAGTTACCCCTTGACAGATGTTAGAAACTGTGTTTTTCTTCATGGCAATGGACGGTAGCCAACCCAAGGGGAAGGGACTCCAGCCGGGGCGATCGTTTGCACGGGACGTCCATGCGCCGGGATCTGCTCGAGCGCCGCTACCCATACCTCTCCGGTGGCGCTCGAGCAGGTCTCGGCACGTGATCGCTTCGTGCCGGTCTCCTCAACCGGGCGTCGCGGCCTGACCGGGCCGCGACGCCCGCCGGGTTGCCGGCGCCGGCCTGCGATGGACCTCCAAGCTTCGAGCCACGGCTCGATGACAGCCGCCAGCCTCTTGGATCTCAGGGCGCCTCGGGCGGGCCGAACACGTCAAGCGGCCGGCCCGGGGGGCGGCTGTGAGGCGCAAGGGCAGCTGTCTATAGGATCGCGCGCCGTGGCCCGGGTCCTGCTCATCGGAGGCGGCTGTCGCGGTAGAGACCTCGCGGTGCAGTTGGCGGACGAAGGCCACGCGGTGCGCATCAGCACTCGTACCGAGTCCGGCCGAGCTGCGATCGAGGCGACGGGCGCCGAGTGCCTGATCGGCACGCCCGACCGCCTGGCCACCCTGCGCGGGGCGTTGGATGGCGTGACGATCGCCTGCTGGCTGCTCGCCACGGCCCGGGGGGAGCCGGAGCAGGTGCGGGCGCTGCATGGCTCGCGTCTTCAGTCGTTCCTCGGGCAGGCGATCGACACGACGATGCGTGGCTTCGTCTATGAGGCGGCCGCCATCGCCGTGGCCGAGGAGACTCTGGCTGCGGGGGATCTGGCTGCGGGCGATCTGGCTGCGGGCGAGCGTCTGGCTGCGGGCGAGCGGATCGTCCAGGCGGCCGGGCAGCGCAACGCGATCCCCGTCGCGATCCTCAGGGCCGACCTTGAGGACCCCGAGATCTGGCAGGCAGAGGCACGGGGTGCAGTGGGTAGACTGCTCGGAGGGCGGCCTGGGATAGTCCCCGAGGCGCGCTATCCTCAAACTAATCCCCCAAAAGCCGATCAGGATTTGTAAAAAGCCTGTTTGCCCTGTCCGGCTCTTACGACGGCTGACTGTCGAGAAAGGAGCAACATCATGGCGCTGCAACTTGGCGATGTAGCACCCGACTTCGAGGCCGATACCACCGAGGGGCCCATCAAATTCCATGACTGGATCGGCGACTCCTGGGCGGTGCTGTTCTCGCACCCGAAGGACTTCACGCCGGTCTGCACGACCGAGCTCGGTTACATGGCGCGGGCCAAGCCCGAGTTTGACGCTCGCAACGTGAAGATCATCGGGCTGTCGGTCGATGCCCTCACCAACCACGAGGCGTGGGCCAAGGACATCGAGGAGACCCAGGGCGCGGCGCCCAACTATCCGATCATCAGCGACGACGACTTCAACGTGTCCAAGCTCTACGGCATGCTCCCTGCGAGCACGTCCGGCGACCCGCTCGAGCGCACGCCGGCCGACAACCAGACGGTTCGCAACGTGTTCGTGATCGGGCCCGACAAGAAGGTCAAGCTGATCCTCGTCTACCCGATGACGACCGGCCGCAACTTCGACGAGGTGCTGCGGGTGATCGACTCGCTCCAGCTCACCGCGAGCCACAAGGTTGCCACGCCGGTCAACTGGCAGCGGGGCGAGAAGGTGATCATCGCGGGCTCGGTCTCCAACGACGAAGCCCGAGAGACCTACCCGGATGGGTGGGAGGAGCCGCGGCCCTACATACGGCTGGTGCCGCAGCCAAGCTAGTCCAGCGGGTGGGGGAGTTCCTCTGCCCGCTCCAGCAGACTCTCGAGAATACGTGCGGTGGCGCCCCAGATCAGGTGTTCGTCCACGACATACGCATCGGTCTCGAACGCGATCCCGCGACGTTTCATGCGCGTGCGCGTCCTGCCGGCACGCAGTGCGTCCAGGGGCAGCTCCAGCACGGCGTCCACCTCCGTCGGGGACATCTCCCAGTGAAGGCCCGCCGGGATCAGTCCGACGAACGGGTGGATCTCGTAGTTGGTCACGAACGTAGACACCGGCGGCAGCTCTCCCAGCAGGCTCACCTGCGCCCGAGGCAGCCCGATCTCCTCCTCGGCCTCTCGCAACGCCGTCTGCGACAGGTCGGGATCCTCCGGGTCGCGCCGGCCACCGGGAAAGGAGATCTCGCCGGCGTGGCGGCGCAGGTCGGTGCGGCGCCTGGTGAAGACGACATGCGGCTCATTGTCGCCGGGAGCCACGAACAGCGGCACGAGCACCGCCGCGAGAGTCTGTCCCGAGCCGTCAGCTATGGCGTAGCGTCATGGGTAGCCGCCGACTCTGTCAGGCGGCCATGTGCACGCGCTCGACGCGCTCCGCAAACATGACCTCGCCATCGAGCGCCCGATGCACCGGACACTTCGCGGCGATCACCAGCAGGCGCTCCATCTGCTCTTCGGGTAGATCGTCGGGCAGTCGCAGCACGAGCTCGAACCTGGTGGGACATCCGCGCTCGGCGGGCCTGTACTCGACGTCGACCTCGACATGGCCAATGTCCCAGCCCTTGCGCGCCGCGTACATCTCCATCGTGATCGCGGTGCACGAAGCCAGGCTGACCGCGAGCAGCTCCTGCGGATCGGGCCCAGCGTCTTCGCCGCCGCTGTCGAGCGGCTCATCGACCGTGAGCTGATGCTCGCGCACCTGCACGGTGTGTCTCAACGTCCTGTCGTCGCGTCGCGCCGTCGCTTTCATGCCGGCCCACCTTTCCTCTCGATCACCTATGCCCCTCCGATCGACCCTCAACTACATGGTACTCCCGCGGCGGTCGTAACCGGCGGTGCAACCGCGCCTATGCGACACCGCGCGCGGCGGCCGCGCGCGCGATCAGGCGAGCGGGTTCAACAGCAGTCCGGTGAGCAGCTTCGGATAGAAGAACGTCGACTTCGGCGGCATGTTCTCGCCGGCCGCCGCGACGTCTCTGACCTGTGCCACGGGAGTCGGACGCATAAAGAACGCCGCGTCGTAGTCGCCCTCGCGGACCAGCCGCAGGGCCTCCTCGGTCGAGCGGGCGTAGAACAGGCCGTTCAGATGGGAGATGTCCTCGTCGCTCAGTCTGAGCGCGCCCTTCAGCAACAGCGCCTCCAGCACGCCCGTGTCCAGATGGCGGTACGCCTCCGAGCGCCCCCGCAGCGCGGCGTCGGCGATCGCCTGGTCCTTCAGCATGAGACGCAGCGCGCGCCCGTCTCGGTTGTCGATGTACCCCAGCTGCAGCGGCGTCCTCTCATGCAACGGCTGCTCCGGCGGGGCGATCTGATCGGCCGTTACCTCCTCGATCTGAAAGTCGCGCTCCAGCGCCTGCTCGAGCGCACGACGACGATCCTCATCGAGGTTGCCGATCAGGCGATGGGTGGGGAACACCGTCAGGCCAGGATCCTCCAGCGCGACGAGGCACATGAGGATGTACCGGTGCTCGCCCTCGCCACCGACCTCCTGCGCGTAGGCCTGCATCGTCTCGTAACGGTGATGGCCGTCGGCGATCAGCAGCTCCGCGTCGCGAGTGGCCTGTTGCACGGCGGCGATCACCTGCGGGTCGGCGACGCGCCACAGGCGGTGCGTCGTGCCCTGCGCGTCGGTGACCTCGCCCCATGGCGCAGTCGCGGTGGACGGCTCCAGCGCGGCCCAGGCGGCCTGGGTCGGGTCTGAGTACAGGGAGAAGATGGGGGAGATGTTCGCGCGCGTCGCGCGGGTCAGTTGCAGCCGGTCCTCCTTGGGCCCGGGATGCGTGCGCTCGTGCGGGCGCACGCGCCCGGGGCCATACTCCTCGATCCGAACCCGGCAGTAGAACCCGCGCCTGGTCAGCCTGCGCCCATCCGGGCCGGTGTAGTCCTGGGTGTGAGCCCACACCGCGGGCTCACGGTCGCGGGTCAGCGCTCCCTGCAGCTGCCAGCTCTCGAACGTATCGGCCGCCGATGCATATGGATCCCGTCCGCCCGGCTCGCCCCGAGGCAGATCGACTGCGACCACGTTGAACGGACTGCGCGCGAGCAGCGCGGCGCGCTGGTCTGAGTCGATCACGTCGTACGGCGGCGCCGTCACATTCGCCAGGGCGCCGACGACGGCAGGATCGTAGTGCAGGGCGCGCAGGGGTTGGATCTCGGCCATGGACGGTGGCGGAGGCTAGCAGTGCCGAGGCCGGTGCGGGTCAAAGCACCTGCTGGGCGCCGCGGATGCCGGTGGCATGCGGGGTGCGTCTACTCTTAGGGTCATCGGGGCGTGGCGCAGCCTGGTAGCGCACTCGCTTTGGGAGCGAGAGGTCGCTGGTTCGAATCCAGTCGCCCCGATTGTTTTGCCGCTGGATTCAGGGGGATGCTGGGAGACTCCCGAGAGAGCAGAATTTGGCTCTGGTGCTATACAAGCTGACTCGCCTCGAACATCGCAGCAGGAGAGCTTGTTTGAAACCCAGCCGGCGTAGTCGCGGGCCAGCTCGACTCAGGCGGCTGCGAGTGCTTCTGCGAGGTCGTCGGCGTTCGTCTCGATCAGGCTCGGCACGGTGATGGTGATCTTCCCGTCGCGCTCGGCCAGCCACTTCGCGTTGACGATCGTGATGCCGATGACCTCGCCGTCCTCGTCCAATCTCACGGCATGGCCCTCGGGGGTTCCGAATGTGTCCGCTGCCGCCTGTCGCTCGCCTAGGCGCAGGTAGAGCACGTCGCCATCGTTGTCGTAGGAGACGTGGTCGAACTCGTATGGACCTACGTGGACGGTCATCGTCGCCAGCCTCCCTCGCGGGGATCGGTGGACTGGGGGAACGCCGTCACAACACGATCCGTGTCGCCGTTGAACTCGGTCACGACCCGAATCCAGCGCTCTGGGCCTCCGCGGCGGAAGTAGCGCTCGCGGCCCGCTCGAGCGTCCGGTTCCCGGTGATCCGGCGTCTGGATTGCGCTCATCGTCTCTTCAAGGTACTCGCTCATCTCGACATGCTGCTCGACTACATGATTCCACGCCGTCTCCTCCATCTGGATGAGACGGCCCTCGGGATTGCGAATCTCGGCGATGATGTGGCGCTCGGCCATGCGCCAAGGCTAGGCACGGACGCGGACGAAGGACCGCACGAGTCGCGCGGGCCATGCTGACAGGACTTCGAGGGACGCTTTACCTGCACCAGGCCCACCCGGTGGGGCATAAGATCAAGCCACGGTGACAAAGAGGATTTTGGAGCTGACGGCTTCTGTCTGCGCGAAGCCGGCGAGAGACGGGAGGAGAAGGAGAGGCGCGATGCCTGTCCGCCTGGCGCTCGCCGCGACGCTCGCTGTCGGGGCGCTAGTCCCGGCGGGCTCGTTCGCCGAAGGCAGGGATGTTGCGGTGACGCGTGCGTATATCCAGGCCAACTACCGGCTTGTGCAGGCGGCCGCGTCGAAGATCGTGCCGATCGAAGGGGTGCTGCGGGGTGTCCTGGGCCGGGTTCGCCGGGAATGTCCGATGGCGGCTGCGCACTCGCCGGAGGACGCCGACTCCGAACAGCTGAGCAATGAGGTGATCGGGGCGATGGTCACGGCCGCGGTGCCCCTCGTCGAGGTTCCCGCCTCGCGCGAGTTCGTGCGGGTCGCGGGCCGCCTGCAGTGGAGCGACCGCGCGCTGACTCGTACGGTGCATGCGTACGTCAGCAAGGCGAAGAGGCTCGCGGCTCTGGCGCCGCCGAAGCTGTGCTCTGACGTGAAGAGCTGGGCGGCGAGCGGCTTTCGGACGCTGCCGGCGAGCACTATCGCCTTCGCACCCCGCTTCATGTCGATCTGGATCGCGCCGGGAGAACTACCCGCGGCTCTGGCTCGGTATGAGACCCCGGACGAGCGTTCGCTGCTCCGTCGCACCCGTCAGCTCGAACAGAAGTTCACCGAAATGGAAGCGCGGGCGGTGGAAACCTGGGGCGACATCATGGACACACTCGCCCTGCTGCCCTGAGCATGGCGGCCTTGAGCATGGTGGACGAGGTCGGTCTTGTTATGAGCGCCGCATCCGCACATGATCGTGTCGGGTCGGGTATCGAGCTGCATCTTCATGTGGGAGTGGCACGCGGCGGCCCGGAGCGGTCATCGTCCGCGAGCGTCCGTTGCGAGCTCGATCCGATTCTCTGGGAGCAGCTAAACAAGCAGTTCGTCGGGCGAAGCGATGATCCGCAGGTGCTCGCTCACACGGGTGATGGTCAGCAGACGCTGAACCTGTTGCGAGCCGGGAGTCACGGCGAACTCCTGCCCGCGCTCCTGTGAGCGCTCGTGCGCCGCAAGGATGATCCGCAGGCCCGTCGAGTCGATGAACTCGAGGTCTTCGAGGTCGAGCACGACCAGAGCCGTATGGTCGATCTCCGAGCTCTCGATCTCGCTCTGCAAGAGCGGCGCGCTGGCCAGGTCGAGTTCGCCGTGAAGGCACAGCACGACCCGATCCTGCTCGCGACGGACATCGATCCGAAAGTGCTCCTGAGCCGACACACGCCGATGTTAGCGCAGGGGTTACGCGCGCCGGCGGGCTCGTCTGTCGCTTGCGGCTGGCGGCTTGCGGCCGGCGCGCCGGTCAACTGACGTCGCCCTGGGGCTGGGGTCTCTCATCGGAAGACTCGAGACTGGGCAGACGAAGCGCCAGCAGTGCGATGTCGTCACGGAGCCTTCCCGCGGCGCGCTTCTTTGCGGCGTGCTCGATGCGCTCGAGCAGTTCGCTGACACTCAGGCCCACGGTTTCGGCGCACAGCGCATGCAGCCCCTGCTCGCCCATCTGCCTGCCTGCTCGGCCCGCCTCGGGCACGCCGTCGGTGTACAGCAGGAGCGTTTGACCGGGATGCAGCTCGGCCGTGCGTTCGACGATCTCGATCGGGTCGATGACGCCGAGCAAGGTGCCCGGCTCGCCGAGCGGCGTTACGTCTCCGTCGCGACCGATCAGCAGCGGCGGCTGGTGTCCGGCGAGAGCGACCGTGAGTCGCGCGCGGTCTGGTCCCGGCGCCATCATCACCAGGCACACGGTGCACAGGTCCGCGCCGGCGGGTTGCAGGCGCAACGCCCGGTGAAGCGTATGGAGCATCTCGGCAGGCGACTGACCGCTGAGCGCGGCGGCCCGCAGGGTGTGACGTGCAAGCGCCGTCACACCGGCGGCCCGCGGGCCCTTGCCGCACACATCACCGATCGCGAGCATCCAGCGATCCGGGTCGTATTCGAACAGGTCGTAGAAGTCACCGCCGACCTCGTTCACCTCGCCCGCCGGCGAATACCGTGCCTGTATCTCCACTCCCGGGATCTCCGGCAGGGACTCCGGCAGCAGGGACCGCTCAAGGATATGCGCGATGCGCGAGCGCTCGGTGTACAGCCGCGCCCTTTCGACCGCCGTTCCGGCACGACGGGCCAACCGCTCGCCAAGCGCCAGGTCGGCGGGTGAGAGGCGGCGCGGAGACACCGAGGAGACCAGCGTGATCGCCCCGACCGTCCTGGCGCCGATCATCGGCACGATGATCACCGCCGTCGCGCCGATCGCTTGCAGCAGCTCCAGGTGCTCCTCGTCGTGAGCGTACGCGGCGAGGGCGTCCGGCTGGATATCGGTGAAGATGCGCGCCCGCCCGCTGCGGATCACCTCGGCGACGCCGGTCGGGTCGTCCAGCGCCGGTCTGTACCTGCGGTCGATCCGCTCGGCCATCGCAAGTTTGAGGGGATCATCGTGATGGACCGCCACGAGCTCGATCTCGCCGCGGTCGTTCAGCACATCGACAGCGCACCAGTCCGCGAGCTGCGGGACAGCCAGTTGCGCGACACGTTGCAGCGTCTCGGCATAGTCCATCGATGAGGCGAGCACGCGGCTGGCCTCAGCCATGAAGCTCTCCGCCAGCTGCGCGCGCTTGACCTCGGTGATGTTCTCGAACACGTTGACGGCATAGACGATCCGTTGGGTCTCAGGGTCGACGACCGGCGAGGAGCGGACCATCAGCCAGCGCTCCTCGCCCGTGGCGCGGACTATGTTTCTCACCAGCAACGGCTCCGGACGCTCGTTCGCGAACAGCCTCCTTCCGGGCATGCTCTCCAGGTCGAGCTCGCGTCCCTGCTCGTCTAAGACCAGGAAGCGAGGCATGATCGTTCCCGGCTGCGCGCGCATCAGCTCGTCGGGCGTGCCGGCCCCGAGCAGATCGGCGGCCGCCTGGTTGGCGAACACCATCCTTCCGTGCTCGTCCATCACGGTGATCGCCTCGGCGAGGTTGACCAGGACCGCCTCCAAGCGCTGCTCGACACGGTGCAGCTGGGAGAACAGGCGGGCGTTGTCGATCGCCAGCGCAGCGCGGCGCGCCAGCTCGCAGACGAAGTCCATGTCCTCGCTCCCGTAAGGCTCACCCTCGCCCAGGCGCAGCACCGAGATGGCGCCGAGGGTGCGCTCTCGTGCGAGCAGCGGAGCGACCGCCGCCGAGCGATAGCCGTTGTCGATCATGAACCTCGCGTGCTCGGAGCCCTGGGCAAACGAGCTGAGCAGCATGCTCGTCATCTCCGGCAGCAGCACCGGTTCTCCACTGCGGATCACGCGCGCAACCGGGTGCTCTCCGTCGGGGTCGAGCCGGTGCTTGGCGCGCAGCTCCTCCAGACCTCGCGCGATCGCGTCGTCGGCGGCAGCGACGGCTACGTCCTTGATCGAGCCGTCGTCATCGAGCAGATCGATCACGCACAGATCCGCCAGCCGTGGCACGGTGAGTCGCGCGACCTGACCCATGGTCGTGCTCAGATCGAGCGATGTGGCCAGCGCAACGCCGGCCTCGACGAGCAACTCGATGGCTGCATCGCTCACCGGTTGGGCGTTGACGCTGATCGGGTCCCCCTCTGATGTGGACATCGCATGGGCCGGCACCGTCGATCGTGGCTTGTGAGGCACAAGCGAGCGTCGGCTGCAATCAGTATCGCACCGGGCCTGACGTGTCCGTGGCGAACGCTTCGGCGCAGTCGTTCGAACAGAACCAGTATGTCCGTCCGCCCATCTCTCGCGTGTGCGCCCGCGCGCGATCGACCTTCATCCCGCACACGGGATCGGTCACGCCGCGCCGACGTGACACTGTCAGGAGCGCTGCGAACGCCCCCGCGGCGAGCACGTTCAAGAACAGGGTGTAGTCGACCGTTACTTCGCCGAATACTTCCGCTCTGGTGGGTCGCACCTCTGGGATCAGGCCGGCGGCGCTGAACAGCCCATCGACGATCAGCGCGGCGATCACGATCGTCACGAACATCAGCCCCACGATCCGAGCTGTGTATGCAGAGCCGTAGTACTTGCGATACGCCAGCACGATCGGCACGACGATCAGATCCGCGAACACGAACGCGATCACCCCGCCGAAGCCGATCCCGCCCGACCACAGCACGGCAGCCAGGGGTACGTTGCCCACCGAGCAGACGAAGCTGAGCACCGCGACCACAGGCCCGACGATCACATTCTCCAGCAGCCGCCACGGTTCGGGGGCGTGCACCACGAACAGGCCGTTGAAGAAGTTCTGTCCGAGCAGTCCCACGAACCCGGCCAGCACGAACCCGATGGCGATCTCCCGGTAGAGCATCGCCCAGTCGTTGCGGAAGTTGTGCGCCACGTCCGACCACGCCTGCGCGGAGCGCAGTCTCGCGCGCAGCGTCATCCCCGCCGTGCCGGCCGTATGGTGCATGTGGCCGTCCCGGGCCCGTTCGGCATGCACGCGGGCCTCAGCCTCCAGGCGCCTGGACACGAACGCGCGCAGCAGGATCGTCATCGTCGCGATCAGCACGATCCCGCCGACGAGCTCGGCGAGCGTGAACTGCCAGCCGATCAACACCCACATCACGACTCCCAGCTCGACCACCAGGTTGGTCGAGGCGAACTGAAACGCGAGCGAGCTGGCCGCCGACGCCCCCTTGGCGAACAGCGACTTGGCGATCGCGATCGCCGCATACGAGCACGAGGACGATGCTGCACCCAGGCCTGTCGCCAGCGCGACCGGCCGCACCCCCCCGCCGCCGAGCGCCTGCTCGATTCGCGCGCGCGGGGCCCACGCCTGCACTATGCCTGAGATCACGAACCCCAGCACCAGAGCCCACCACACCTGCCAAGCCATCAGCAGCGCGTTCTGCAGCCCCTCCCACAGAGTGTCGAGCACGGAGCCCATGGGCTCAGTCTGCTCGATTGCGCGCCCGCGAGTCACCGGCGCCTTCGTCCGCCAGTCAAGCCAGGCGGACGAAGGCAACGGTCATGTCCGGCAGGTCTTTGGGGACATGAGCGTTCTCGCCCGCCCGCGCGAGATAGGGTTTCGTGGATGAGCGACCACGTGCTGCTCCTCTCCTGGGAGTACCCGCCCGTGATCGAGGGTGGCTTGGCGCGGCACGTGTGCAAGCTCGCCGAGGCGCTCGTTCGTCGCGGGGTCGCCGTCGACGTGCTCACACGCGGGTCCGGCGAGCACCCGAGGGCCCATGACGTTGACGGCTCGGCCGGACGGCTGTCGGTGCAAGAGCGAGGTGGCGTGACCGTGTATCGGGTGCCCGAGCCAGGCTGGCCACGCGACCTCGACCGCTTCGTCGCGTGGGTGCAGCGCATGAACGACGACATGCTCGCAGCGGGCCTCTCGCTCGCGCAGGAGCACACCTACGACCTCATCCACGGCCACGACTGGCTCGTAGCTCACGCCTCTTCGGCATTGTCGGAGCGGCTGGGAGTTCCCTATGCGACGACGATCCACGCGACCGAGCACGGCCGCCACCAGGGCTGGGTCCAGGACCAGCCGCAGTCGCACATCCATTCGGTCGAGCGCTTCATGGCCCAGCGCGCGGATGCGGTGATCGTCTGCTCGCACTACATGCGCGGCCACGTGGCCGACATCTTTGACATCGACGAGCGGCGCATAACGGTCATCCCCAACGGGATCGATCCGCACGACCTGCAGCCCGTCGGCGACCTGGAGGCGCTGCGGCGCGAGTTCGCCACCCCGAACGACCAGCTCGTGCTGCTCGTCGGCCGACTTGTATACGAGAAGGGCTTTCAGCTCGCGCTGGACGCGCTCCCGGGCGTGATCGAGCGCGTCGGGGCCGTGCGCTTCCTGGTGGCCGGCTCGGGCACACACGAGGCCGAGCTGCGGGCCCAGGCACAGCGGCTTGGCCTATCCGAGCACGGTGTCTTTCTCGGCTGGATCGGCGACGACGCGCTGCACTCGCTCTACCGGATCGCCGACCTGTGCGTCGTGCCGTCGATCTATGAGCCGTTCGGGCTGGTCGCGCTAGAGGCGATGGCCTCCGGCTGCCCCTGCATCGTCGCCGACACCGGCGGTCTGCGCGAGGTCGTGCCCTCCGGCGAACGCGTCGGGCTGCGCTTTAACGGCGGCGACGCCGAGCACCTCGGCGTCATGATCGAGCGCCTGCTCGTCGACGGCGATCTGCGCGACCGGCTGGTCACCGAGGCCTCCGAGCACGTGCTGCGCTTTGACTGGGATGACATTGCCCAGCGCACGCACACGATCTACAGTGACCTGACCGCCATGAGCGAGCATGGCGCCCGCAGCGCCTGAGCGATCGGGGCTGCTCGGCGAGCACGGTCAGCATGGTGAGCACGGGTCAAACGCCGGGATCGACATGGAGGATGATGCAATGCCGCAGGTCGCTGGATCTTTGGAAAAGCACGGTCAGGCTCCAGGCATGAGCGGGGCGATCGCGGGGCTGATGCAGGACGACTTTCCCCTGACGTTGCACCACATCCTGCGACGCCTGCGCACCAGCGACCCGCAGGCCGAGGTCGTGACCCTCGGCGAGGGCGGAGCCCGCACGCGCATGAGCTACCGCGAGAGCGCGTCGCGCATCGACCGCCTCGCCCGCGTGCTGGGACGGCTTGGCGTGCAGCCGGGCGACCGGGTGGCCACATTCGCCTGGAACAACCAGCGCCACTTCGAGCTCTACTTCGCGATCCCCTGTGTGGGCGCGGTCCTGCATACGCTCAACATCCGCCTGTTCGAGGAGCAGCTCACCTATATCGTCAACCACGCCGAGGACCAGGTGATCTTCGTCGACGACTCGCTCGTGCCCCTGCTGGAGAAGCTCGCGCCCAGCTTCCAGGGCGTGCGCCACTACGTGATCATGGGCGATCCGACTCACTCCGGCGACACCGGTGCGCTGCCGAACGCTCTGCACTACGAGGAGTTGCTCGAGGAAGCCGGCGCCGGCGGGTTCGACTACCCCGAGGTCGACGAGCGCCAGGCCGCTGCCCTGTGCTACACCAGCGGCACCACCGGCAACCCCAAGGGTGTGCTCTACTCGCACCGCTCGGTCAGCCTGCACTCCTCGGCCACGCTGATGCGAGACGCCGTCGGCCTGTCGCGTGAAGACCGCGTGCTGGCGGTCGTGCCGATGTTCCACGCCAACGCCTGGGGCCTGCCCCACGGCGCCGCGCTCGCGGGCGCCGACCTGATCCTGCCCGACCGCTTCCTCGCAGCCGAGCCGCTGGCTGCGCTGATCGCCGCCGAGCGCCCGACGCTCGTGGGCTGTGTGCCGACGATCTTCGCCGACCTGCTGCGTTACGCCGACGAGCATCCCGAGGTCGACCTGTCCTCGCTGTCCAATGCCGCCTGTGGGGGCTCGGCTGTGCCACGCCAGCTGATGCAAGACTTCCAGGAACGCCACGACGTGCGCATCTTCCAGGCCTGGGGCATGACCGAGACAAGCCCTGTCGCCACCTATTCGCGCCCGGACGAGCACGGCGAGCACGACGACGCCTACTGGAACGATCGCGCCAGGCAGGGCCGAGCGATGCCGTGGGTCGAGCTGCGTCTGATCGGCGATGGTGGCGTGGAGGTCCCGTGGGACGGGGAGTCCACCGGGGAGATCGAGGTTCGTGGGCCGTGGATCGCCGCTCGCTACTTCCGTGAGGACGCAGACGACGAGAAGTTCGACTCGGGCTGGCTGCGCACCGGCGACATCGCCTCGATCGATACACGCGGCTACGTGCAGATCACCGACCGCTCCAAGGACGTGATCAAGTCCGGCGGCGAGTGGATCTCCTCGGTGGAGCTCGAGAACGAGGTCATGGCTCATCCCGACGTGCTCGAGGCGGCCGTCATCGCCAAGCCCGACCCGCGCTGGGCCGAGCGCCCGCTGTGCTGCGTCGTCCTGCGCGAGGATGCCGCCGCGGGTGCGCCGGAGCTGCACGAGCATCTACGTGGACGCGTCGCCAAGTGGTGGATACCCGACGAGTTCGCGTTCATCGACGAAGTTCCCAAGACGAGCGTCGGCAAGTTCGACAAGAAGGTCCTGCGGGCGAGGCTCGCCGACGGAACCCTGCAGGGCCGCGTCTTGGTGCAGTAGGACCGCCGAAGCGCAGTATCGTGGCGAGCATGGGTCCCCGAGCGAGGAGCCTGCTCGCGCGCTCGTCGGGGCGACGCGCTGCCCTGCCGGGACTGGCGTTGCTCGGCACAGCGCTCGTGCTTGTCGTCTGGCTCTCGGTAGGAGGTTTGACCGCGTCGCATGCGACGCGGTCAGCAGGGCCGCATGCGGCCCTGCTCGGACCCGCACATGTGCGGGTCCGCCGGTTGGCGCATGCGCCAACCGGAACACCTTCCATACCGCTGCCGGTCCACTACCGTCCGATCGGTTGCGTCCGGCGCGGGCCCGCGGTCGCCTACACCCACGGCCCGCGCCGCAGAGAGGTCGCGCTCAGCTTCGACGATGGCCCGTATCCGCTCACCCCAAGCTTTGCGCGGATGCTCGACGCCAACGGCGCCGTCGCGACGTTCTTCATGATCGGCGAGCAGGTCACCGGGCGCTATCGGGCGACGCTGCGCGCAGAGCTGCATGACGGGGATGCGCTCGGCGACCACACCTACACTCATGCGGACCTCGTGGCCCGCGGTGGCGTGCGCAGCCAGCTGCAGCGCACGATCCAGGCGATTCGCGGTCTCAGCGGTTACATCCCGTGCGTGTTCCGCCCGCCGTACGGGGACTACGACGGAGCGGTCCTGCGAACCGCCGCCTCGCTCGGCTTGGCGACGATCATGTGGGAGGTCGATCCCAGCGACTACGCGCTTCCCGGGACCCCCGCGATCCGCCGGCGCGTGCTCGCCCAGGTTCGCCCCGGCTCGATCGTGCTCTCCCATGACGGGGGCGGCCCGCGCGGGCAGACCCTGGCGGCTTATCCAGACATCATCCGGGCGTTGCGCGCCCGTGGCTATCGGTTCGTCACGGTCCCCGAACTGCTGGGCTTTCACACCGTATACCAGCGCTGCGTGCGCGACTGCGAAAACGCCGCTATCGCGGGACATCCGCCGCCCGGGTCGATCATCGAGCCAGGGTGAGCGCTCTCCGGAAGCTCCGCCTGCGCGCGGGCAACCCGCACAAAATGAGCTTTGCCAATAGAATCGTAGCCATACAGCTCACCGCGAAGGCCCGTCCCCAGGGCCGCAGCGCTCACCAGACCCACCCAACGGGAGGTTGGCATGACCCGGACCGATATAAACGCCAAGCCGATGAGGAGAAGGCCGTCCCGGCGTGTGTCGCTGCGCAGGCTGCTGATCCTGCCGGTGGCGCTGTTGCTCGTGACGGCGCTCGCCGTGCCTGCTCTCGCGGCCAGCAGCAACAGTGAAGGCCTCTCCAACTATAAGCACCCAACGACGGCGAAAAAAGAAGTGAAGCCTTCGACGCACAAAGAAGAAGTTCCCAGCGAAGTACCAACGACCACCCCGGTCCCGGCCAAACAGAGCAGCCTGCCGTTCACCGGCTTTGACCTGCGCTGGACGGTGGGCTTCGGTCTGCTTCTGATGGGCGCGGGCGGTTGGATCATCGTGGCGCAACGCCGTCAGCGTCGCGACGGCAGTCGCTTGAGCTGAACAGGCACGCAGCAGTGGGATCGGTCGCCGGCAGATTGGCCGGCGACCGGTTTGCGCGTGCGTCGGCCGGCGTCGAGCACGAGCGTCTCGTCGAGGCTTGCTGGGTCCCAATTCCGGGGTGACCGCCAACCTCAGACGGCGATCATGCCCAGCTCGTCGAGGCACAGCGTTGCGGGCGATGCTCGTGCGATCTCGCCCGCAAGCTCGATGACTCCCTCATCCTTGAGACGAGTCAGAGCCTCATCGATCGTCCTTGGGTCAGCGTGGTGGAGCTCCGCTGTCAACTCGTCGCGCGACCAGTGCCTGTCGTGGTCCTCGCGAAGAGTCTGCAACACGATCGCTCGCTCGACTCGGCAGTCGTGGTCGCCGGGAATCTGCTTAGTTTGGTCCTGCATGGGAGTGCTCCTTCCGTGCCAAGCCCCGGGCGGTGGCCGCCGCGCCGGGGCGCTTGCGTATCATGACTGTGACTGATAGTCCATAGACTAATAGTCGTCAAGGCGGAAAGGTGTGGGTGTGCCGATTCGATCTCCGGAGCATGCTGCGTTCGGCGAGTCCATTCGGCGTATCCGCAAACAGCGGGGTCTCTCTCAAGAAAACCTGGCGCTGAAGTGCGGTTTGGATCGCACCTACCTGAGCGGCATCGAGCGTGGAGCGCGTAACCCAAGTCTCACGAACATTTTCAAGATCGCCGCGGCGCTCGACGCCAGCCCGGCCGAGCTCTTCGCGTGGGCACGGAAGCCGGCCGGGCCCGCCGGCTTGGACTCTCGAGGTCAGTAGCAGATGATCTTGGCTCTACGGCCATCGAGCTCTCTGCAGTGAGCGCTCCAGGCCCTGCTCCTCGCCCGCGAGCAGCTCCATAAGCAGAGAGTCGTGCCATCCGTCGCCTCCGACGTCACGCTCGGACCGGCGCATGACGCCCACGGGCCTGAAACCGACCTTCTCATAGGCCCTGATGGCGGCTGCGTTCGCTGTCGCCGGGTCAATCGTGATGCGGTGATGACCCCGATCGTCGATGAGATGACGCACGACACGTCTGACGGCTTCCGCGCCCAGACCACGGTTATGCAACGCCGGGTCCAGAAACAGGTCGATCTCCGCATGACGATACTTGGGCTCGAGCTCCTCGGAGTACTGGATCAGGCCTGCGATCACGCCATCGAGGACGATCGTCAGGCGGGTGGACTCGGGCTCATCCCAGGGGAAGCTCCCCTCTGGGAAGTCCCACCAGCGCACGACCTCCGGGGTTGCGTGGATACGCCGCAGCTCGGCCTCGTCACCCGTCGCAAGCGGGCGGAGAATCATGCCTGGGTGCGCTCCTGTCAAAAGGGCTCCTGCAGAATGCGGATGAGAGGACTCGAACCTCCACGGAGTCTCCTCCACACGGACCTGAACCGTGCGCGTCTACCAATTCCGCCACATCCGCGTGTCGTGCGGAAGCGAAGATATCGCACGGTGGCAGCGATCCGGGAGCCGGCGCGAGTGGCCCGCTCGACCGTGAGGCCCCCGGACCGCCCGACGGGGCTCGCTCCGGCGCTTTGCTAGCCTCGGTCGAGCTGTCGGCGCGCCGCCATCGTCTAGGGGACTAGGACGCCGCCCTCTCACGGCGGTAACACGGGTTCGAATCCCGTTGGCGGTACTAATGTCAAGGCCAGTCGAGCCAGGCGGGCTCGGCTCATGTCCCGATGGGTCTATCGCTTCGTCTATGTGCGAAGCGGCAGCAAAAGGCAGCTTCGGGAGGCCGATGGCTCGTCGAAGCCGTTATTGCCTGTTCGCCGGTGGTTGCATGTGATCTGCCCTGCGGCCGAGGCTAGCGGGTTGATCCGCAGAGGGGTCCCCGCGGGTCGATCCTCGGGAACCCCTCTGCGTGTTGGGTGGTGCCTCGCGGAAAGCAGGGACCACACCGGATTGCGCCAAGGCTACCTGTGGGGATGCCTAGACAGCCAAAGCTTACATTGCTTACAGGCCTAGGACTCTAAGCCCTGGACTTTGGCCCTAGGACTGCGGCATGTTTACGATATGGACGAGTCAGCAGATCCAGTCCTGGCGAGGCTATTGAAACGACTCCGGGAAGAGCGGGGCATCACCCAAGAACAGCTCGCATTCGAGGCGGGCGTCACCGCGTCGGCGCTGTCCAGGATCGAACGCGGTGTCAGCAGTCCCGGCTGGAAGACCATCAGCCAGATCGCCGGAGCGCTTGACGTAAAGCTCGTTCAGCTTGCCGCCGACTACGAACGAGCCCGGACGAACTAGCGGCAGCGGCGCACCAAAGCAGTGGCTGGGCCAGGCGCGACGTCTCGGGAGCTCCACGCCGGAGTGTCCCCGGCCGTGCCTCCGATCGCCGTGCAACTCCGCATTCGCGCGCAACGACCGCTGTTTTGAGGGCTATTCGAACCAGCAGAAGAAAAGTAGGAGACGCATCTCGACTTGTGCGCTCCGACGTATGAACCTCTGTAGTGCGCTCGAACAGGCTTTGGCGCCTGCTTATGCGCGACGTTCTTCCCGCCGGCGCCGTGGCTTGCGGGATGGGTAGCACTTCATAGTCGAACAGGACGATTAGGCAGGCAGAGCATGTCTTCGATTGGCAAAACGCGCGCGGCCACCCCGCGGCTGCGCCCCGGACCAAACGGGCTACCACGTGGGCAGGTGACCGAGATCCAGCGCAGCCGGATGCTGACGGCCGCTGTGCAGGCAGTCGAAGAGGTCGGGTATGCGCGGATGACCGTGGCGCAGGTCATCGGCCGGGCGAAGGTCTCGAGGAAGACCTTCTATGACGTGTTCGTCGACCGCGAGGACTGCTTCCTGGCGGCGTTCGATCAGGCGATCTCCCAGGCGCGTGCGCTCGTGATCGAGTCCTATGCGCTGGAGTCAGGATGGCGTGAGGGCTTGCGTGCGAGCCTGGCGCGGTTGCTGACGTTCATGGATGAAGAGCCCGGCCTGGCCAAGCTCTGCGTGGTCGAGGCTCTGAGCGCGGGGGCACGTGTCCTGAAGAGCCGTGCCAACGTGCTCGACGAACTGGCCGAGGTGGTCGATCGCGGGCGATCTGTCGGCGGTGTCACTCACGAACCCCCCGAGGTCACAGCCGAAGGCGTGGTCGGCGCGGTATTCGCGGTACTGCACACGCGCCTGCTCGAGGGCGGTAAAGAGCCGCTCTCAGAGCTGCTTGCCCCGCTGATGAGCATGATCGTGCTCCCCTACCTGGGCGCGCGGGCGGCGAGCAAAGAGCTCTCCAGGCCGGCGCCAAGACCGCGGAAGGCGTCGCGTCTGCCGATGCGTTCCGGAAGCCGCGACCCGCTCGAAGGCCTTGACATGCGACTGACGTACCGAACAGTGCGTGTCCTGGTGGTCATCGGCGCGCACTCGGGCGCGAGCAATCGCGAGATCGCAGAAGGCTCGGGTATCGCCGATCAGGGTCAGATATCAAAGCTCCTGACGCGCTTGCAGCGTCTGAGGCTTGTCGAGAACAGAGGCGATGGCCAGCCGCGGGGCGCCGCGAACGCCTGGCATCTCACCGAGCGCGGCGCCGAGGTCGAGCGCGCCGCCCGCCCGCGCTGATGTTCTTGCTCGGGCTGACGTCCCTTGCCTGCGTTGACGTCCTCTGTCTGGGTTGATGTCCTCTGCCTGGGTAAGAGCGTGTCTTGAACAGGCGGCCCGGTCAGGCCTGCGTTCCGGGCGCGCGGTCAGGCGCCGTGCACCGCGATCGCCGCTTTGAAGGCGCTCGCCCCGGCGGCGGGGTCGCCGTTGAGCGTCACATCCACCCCCAGCCCCCCGGTCGTGTGGCGAACCATACGCCGGGCAAGCGCGCTGAGATGGACTCGCACCTTGCCGGTGCTGTGAGCGGCCACCGCGAATCTCGCGGCCCCCAGCCAAACCGAGCGTGAGCCGTGGTGGGGCTTGGAGTGCAGCGTGATCGTGCCGGTGCAGTCGCTGGCGGAGGCGTGGCAGTAGATCGCCACCTGGACGACGCCGCGCACGTTCATACCGTCGAACTGAGGGGTGGGGATCGTCAGAGTCGGAAAGACGTGACGATGGGCGGCGCGCAAGGAGCCGGGTGGTGGCACGCCCCTGGTGCCGCCCGGGCACAGCGGCGTTGCGTCGGGGCCGGTGGCGAGCGTCGCCTGGAGCATCAGCTCCTCGCTCGGGTTGGAGGCGAAGCCGTCGTGGCTCGAGGTCTCGGACGGCGAGAAGGTCGCGCCGTTGCCGACTTCGTTGTTGGCGATGAACGAGTCCATCGTCGATCCTGTGACTGCGCCGATCACCATGTAGGGGACGCCGGCCGGATATGGCGGCGGTCCATTCTGTCCGCCGACGAAGCCGCCCTCGTCGTTGAAGTCCACGTAGTCCCCCTGCGCGACGCAGAAGTTGGTCGGCTGGTAGGTGGTGACAGTCGAGCCGCTGGCTGCGCCGGTGCCGCATACGGGGATTTCGAAGGCTTGACTGGTCACGTTGACTCTCACTGCTCCTCCAGGTTGTGGGACCAGATCCTGGAAATGGATCTGCGTGAGCGGCGGGGGTCCATTGGACTCGGCGCAGCCCTCGAGGCTGACGCTCGTGATCTGACCGCCCGCGGGGGCGGTCGGGCTGCCGGCGGCCAGTTGCACGTTCCACAGTGCACTGTCGGCGCCGTCGTGCGGGATGTGGAAGACCGACCCTGGTAGTGCCACGTCGGTGCCCGTGTAGCCCAGGTTGTTGGCGGTGTTCTCGGTGGCCGGAACCGACAGCGGACTGCCGAAGGTCGTCGTCGCCGCGCCGGCCTCGCCGAACGTGAGGGTCGGCGCCAGTACGATCGCCGCCGCCGCCACGACAGCGAACCGAGGTCCGCGCTTGAAACCAGGCCGAGAGCCTGCTGTTGCAGCATGCTTCAGACCCGGCTTGGGGCCTGCTGTCGCGGCATGCGACACACGGTTCGATCTGAAGAGCGCGTTCATCTGGCTATAAGGTCGATCGTTGCAAGCACAGGCTTGAGCGTGGGGCGCGTGCCTGGACTGCCATTGGAGCAGCCACTGAGGATGGCTACTTGTCCCGCTGACGGCGGTGCGTCGGAACAGCAGAGGAGTGTTGCGCTTCCTGTTGTGGCGAGTGTTGGGCCTGATCGCCTTTCTCTTGGCGGTCACGCTGGTCGCTTGGCTGTTGGACGGCGGGCTGGGCGCGACGCTGCGAGGAGCTAAGTACACGGACTCGGGGCATCTGAAGGTCGCGGCTGCGGCGAGCGCTCTCGGTGCGCGCCTACGCTTCGGCTGGCGCTGGGCGCCACTGGGCGGAGTCTCTGCGGCGGGGCTCCTCACCGCCCTCGTCATGCCGATGGCGGCCTTTACCGGGAGCGTCCGCTGGCATGCTCGGCGACGGCGACGGTATGTGCGGATGCGAGTGGAGACATATCGCACCGACAAGGCGAGCGCGGAAGCGGTGGTGTCGATGTTCGAGGCGCTGCACAAGCGCCTGCTTGCGTCGCTGGTGGCGGCGGTTGCTCCGGGGTCAGCCGTCGGTGGCGCTGGAGGTGCACCACGCAGCGACGGGGCCGTCTGGCTGGCGGTGACGTGCCCGGTAGGATTGGAGGGGATGGTGCAGGCGGCGTTGCGGACCGCTTATCCGAACTGCCGGCTGGTGGCTGAGCGGCAGCTGCCGGGTCGGCCCCGGCGGTGTTGCGGCTGAAGAAGCACGCCGAGTTCATCAAGCGCGGGAAGGTGCTCGACCGCTTCGAGCACGAGCGCGAACCGGCGATGAACCGGCTGATGACGGTGATGGGCGCGTGCGGGAGCGAGGCGTTCGTGCAGGTGGCGATGACGCCCACGCCGGCGATGTTCGAGCGCCACGCCAAGCGGCTGTACAAGCGCCACGAGGCGCGTCTGTCGCGTGAGCGCCGGGATCACACTCGTGATGCGCGACCGGTCGATGGTCGAGGACATCGAGCTGCGCGGCGGCCTGGACGTCCAGCACCGTCCGCTGTTCTTCGTCGATCTGCGCGTGATCGCCCCCGATCGCGAGTCAAGTGCGAGCGGATCGCCTCCGAGTTGCGTGCCGGGGAGGCGGAGAACCGCTTGGTCGAGCGCGGAACGGCGCGTGCGGCACGGCCTGTTCGGTTTGTACGGCCGCCGCGTGCAGCGTGGGGAGGGCAATCCGCTGCCGTCTTTCCACAAGGGCGTGTTCGCCTCCACCGAGCTCGCGGCCATCTGGCATCTGCCGTCGATCGACTACTCGACCGTTCCCTTCGCGCGCGGCGTCCTGCCCGTGGCGCCTGCGCCGCCGGCGATCCTGCGTCCCGCGGACGGAGTGGGCACGCTGCGCGATGCCTTGGGGCCGGTGTCGATCCATCCGGGGATGCGCAAGCAGAACACGGCCGTCCCGGGAACCGTGGAGCAGGGCAAGTCCAGCTATCTCGTCGCCACCGTAGCCGAGGATCTGCGCCGCGAGCGCTGCGCGGTGATCGTGCTCGACCCCAAGGGCGACGCGGCCGAGGCGGCGGTGAGCCTCGTGCCGGAGGGGCGGACGTGCACGCTGCTGGACCTGTCCCAGCCGACGTGCGGATTCAATCCGCTGGCCGTGGATGCCCCGGCGGATGTGATCGCCGACTACGTGGTGGCGGCGCTGAAGAATCTCTTTGACGACGCCGACATCAGGGCATCCTCGGACCGGTATCTGCGCAACGCGATCATCGCGGTGCTGGCATATGACCGCGAATCGACGCTGTGGGACGCGGCGCGGCTGCTGTCGGTCGGCGAGGAGGGGTACTCCTACCGCGCTCGTGTCGGCGCGCGCGTGCGGGCGTTGCCGGAGTTCAAGGAGATCTCGGAGTTCTTCACCGCCGAGCTCACGGCGCAGCTGGCGGATGCGCGCAGCATGACGACCGCCAAGCTCGATGCGCCCGTCAACAAGCTGGCGCGACTGCTGAACTCGCAGTCGATCAAGCGGGTGCTGCTGAACGATTCGCTGCGGGTCGACTTCGATCAGGGTGATCGCCGGGGAAGAGGTGCTCGTCGTGAAGGGGGCGTTGGGCGTGATGGGGGCGGGGAACACCTCTGTGCTGATGCAACTGCTCGTCGGCATGCTCGACGCGGCGCTGGCTCGCCAGCAGGACCTCGTGGGAGAGGCGCAGCGGGTGGCGGTCGCGCTGAAGGTCGACGAGGCGCCGCTGGTGCTCAACCGTGGCTTCGCCGAGACGATGGCGCTGAAGCGCTCGGCGGGCTTGGAGACGGTGGCGTGCTGGCAGACCGAGGCGCAGTGGACCGAACGCGAGGTTCGCGATCAGCTCGATGCGCTGTTCGCCCATCGCGTGTACTTCGCGACGGCCTCCGCGCGCGATGCGCGAGCGGCGGTGCGAGCTGACGATGGCCGAGTTCTCCGACACCGGTGCGTCCGGGCATCGAGCATCTCTCCGCGCTCGGCCATCCCGATGCTCGCCTGCATCTGCCTCGCCACCACGCGATCGTCAGCTGGCGCACCCCCGAGGGCCGGCAGTCCCCGTTCGTCGCCGAAACGATTCCCGCTGCGCGTCGACCGCGAGCGGGTGGCGTTGCACGCCGCGCGCCAGGCCGAGCGCGGCGGACGCTATCGCACCGACCTGCGTCAGCCCCACTGGGATCGCGAGCGCCGGGGGAGCCGCAGGCTCACAGGCGGAACCGGCGCTGGCGGCCGGGCCGAGCAGGGAGACGACAAGAGGAACGCCGACGACAAGAGGAACGCCGACAAGACAGGCGACATCAAGAGCCGGGCACGAGCGACAAACGAGTCGGAGCACGAACGACCACGCAAAGCGGCGTCAAAGGCGCCCGGCGCGGACCGTGCGCGTGGACCCTGAGCCTGGCTCGGGGCGCACCGCAGATAGGGATGCGGCGCTCGCCAGCGCTCCCAGCGATCCCGGCGGACAGCTACCGCGAGCTGGTCGATCTCGATGGCGCACACAGCGTGCGCTGGGCCCGAGAGCGTGCCGCAGGCGCGATCGCTGGATCCCGAGCCGCTCGACCTGGAGATACTCGCGCTCGTGGCATGCATGCGCCATGTGCTGAGCAGTCAGATACATCGCCGCTTCAATCCGGGGCGGGCTGTCACCACCACGCAGCGTCGTCTGAAGCGCCTGTCGGATGCCGGGTTGGTGCGACGCTTTCAGTTCCATCGCCGTGATGGTGGAGGGGTGCCGATGTGTTACGCGATCACCGCCGCTGGTCTGGAACTGCTGCATGCCCACGACCGTTTGACAGCGCTGGAGGAGGGCGACCTCGACGTGCCGCCGGAGCCTCCGTCGTCGGCTGCGCCGGTGGGGGGCGAGCGGCTGCTGCGTCAGGCGCGCCACGACGTGCACGTGGCTGGCTGGGCGCTGGCGCTGGAGCATGCTCTGGACGGCGCACCCGCTGACGCTGCGCGGAACACGGGAGTCGGTGCTGTCCCCGCCGCTGCGCTTGACCGCGGAGGGGCGCACGGCGCTTGGGCCGGGCGATCTGAGCCTGCCCGGCGGGTGCGCTCCGCATGAGTTCCTGCGTACCGGCCCGGACGGCGAGCGGGTGCAGGTGGAGCGCTTTGAGACGGTTCGCCCCGACTTGACGATCGAGTTGCCCGGACGGCTGCGCGAGCGCACCGATGCAGATGTGAGCGTGGCGACAGAAATCGTCGCGGAAGACAAGATGACGACGGCGCCGGGGGTCGCGATCGATCTGCTGGTCGAGCTCGACGATCGCCTGCCCACCGGTCGGGCGGCGGGAAAGCTCGAGCGCTACGACCATCTCGTGGCGGGCTGGTCGGTGCACACCACTCGCTACGGCCGCCGGCTCGGGGTGCCGCCCATGGTCGTGTTCGTATGCCGCGATCGTGCCCGTGCGCGGGAGTGCGCGCGGACGGCCGACGCGGTTCTGACCGCCTGCCGCGCATACGCCGGCGAGTACCCGGCCGACTGGGAGTACCCGGGTCGCGAGGGAATCCTGTTCGTCGCCGAGCGCGACGCGCACGAGGGCTGTCTGCGCGGGTACGGCGTGCCTCGGCTGCCACCAGACGTGCGCGTGTCCGCCGCACACGGCGATCCGCGGGCGCGAGTGCCGGTGGCCGAGCCGCGGGAGCTGCTTGCGCTGGCGCCTGCCCGCTAGCTGACGTGCCTACAATCCCCGGCCAGGGCGCGTTGCGAGGCGGTCTCTTTGTGCCGGCGAGAACTGGGAGATAAAGCCGGCGCACAATCGCTTGTGCATTTACTCGCCAGAAAGCGCCGTTGCCCCTTACGGGTATGCAGTTGCCACTCCTTGCAAGAGCTTATCGCGCATTTGCCGTCTTGTCGAACGGGCACGCGACTGCATGGTGTGACACTGCAGTTCGGCTCTGCAGAGCCGAACTGCAGTGATCTCCAACGGCTGGCGAACCGCGCACGGATAGAAGGGTGGCAACGCGCCTTGACCACCATCCGTCGGCGGTTACCATCACCACTTCTTTATTGCTCGCCTTCCCAAGCCATTCGGCCAAGCCGCCTCCACAGCTCGTCACCTACGAGCGCTTTAGCAGATTAACGCCGCGGTCAACTGGCTGCTCTCACCTGTGCGGCGCACAACGAGCGCATCGTGCCGCCGTATATGCGTTCGTCGATACGGGCTGCAACGTTGCGTAAGCCGGCGCTCCGTGGCCCGCTGAGTAACGCAAGCGTCGAGCGAGTCTCCTGGGTCAGCGCACTCGCCGCCCATGAGCGTTCGCGCCAACTTTTCTCATTTGATCTTCAGTGGAGCGCGATTTCCGAGACCCCTAAAGGGGTCTCGGAAGGTCACAGCATGTGCATAGGCCCTGCCGCACATCTCTTGACGCATGACCATCCGCTCCCTAAAAGGCCCTGCCAACACACCCACGCGGCCGCCCGATCCGGGCAGGAGACATTCATGACACTGGCCATCTCGCCTGCCTCTTCAGTCGCCCTTCGAGCGCCCTCCCGGCCCTTGACCACACCACCCATGGGCTCCGGCCGCGGCATGCCGGCACGAACCCACGGCGGCGCGCCTGCTCCACAAACCGGTGCATCGGCACGGCGCAAGCTCGACCCGCTGGGTCGCTATACCGACGCATCTGGGCGGACGCGGGAGGTGATTGCCGGGCGGCGAGGCGACGGTAGCGTGCTCGTGGTGGACCGTGATGCGCTCACCCTCGGCGATCGCAGGTTGGTTGCGCATCTGGAGGCCGACGAGCCGACCGGGAATGCTGCGCTGGTGTGCGCCCACTATCTGCATGATGCACGCAGGGGCCGTTGCCGACGGGTGACCGCGGAGGATTTGACCGGCGGGCGCCGCCGATCGCGAGGAGTCGAAGCGACCAGTGGAGCGAAAGCCCGTACGGGACGGTGGTTGTGGAAGGCGTGGGACCGGCATCACGCTTACCGTCTGGAGCCGGTGCGGACGGGCTTCCGGGTCATGGAGCTGTGCTGGCGTCGGCATCCGCGTCGAGGAGGCATGATCGAGCCAATGCCCGTGTGCTTGCGCGAGGTGATCGGCGCGGTCGAGAGCTACGAGCCGGTATGTGAGCTCACGCTCGGAGCGTTGGCGATGTATCGCGAGGACTCGGAGGTCTCCATCGTCGTGTTGCGCGGCGAGTCCACCGGATGCTGGAAAGCCCGATCGTTCTCAATCGCAAGCTCCGTCAGGCGGTGCTCGTCGCGATCGAGCGCCAAGGGCTCAGCATGAGTGAGATCGCGCTCCGTTGTGGACGGGTCAAGCGCGACTCCAAAGGCAACATGAGCGGTGAGACGAGCTGGCTGGCTCGCCGCGTGGGGATCCTTCCCGAGAGCGGCACAACGCGTCCCACGCCATGGGTTCACAGCGACGTGCTCGCGCTGATCGCCCGCAACGGACTGGGGATCAGCCCGCGTGAGGTGGAACTCGGATGACGAGTGGGTCCTGTCGGTTCCGGCGCCCTTACCCGGTCGGGCTCCCGGCCGTGGCGCGTGGGCCGGTCGCAGTCGCACAGCTCGCTTGCAAGCTAATAGGTGCTCATGCCGCAGGACAGACGGCGCGGGACCGATCCTCGTGGTCGAGTCCGATGCCGGCATCGCCCGAGCGCTCGTAGAGCAGTTCTCGCAGATGGATATAGGGCAGAGCTTGCACGCACTGCCGAACACGCCCGGGTGCTCGCCGGAAGCATTCGCCGAGCTGGCGGTGCTCGGTGATCTGGATTCGCTCGCGGGGAGCGCTCGAGCTGCTGGAGGAGATCCGTAAGGCTGCCCGGGGAGGCGCTCCCTGGATACGGGAGATGCCGGTGATCATGCTCGGTGCGAGCCCGAGCGAGCTGGACATGCTCCGGGCCTTCGAGGCCGGAGCGGACGACTTCCTGGCGCGCCCGGCGCGCTATCTGGAGCTGCGTGCGCGACTGCGGGCGCTGCTGCGCCGAGCCCGGTGGACGGTTATGCCCGCCAGCCAGCTTGCGGTCGGTCCGCTGGAGGTCGATATGGATGGGCACGCCGTCAGCCTGTACGGGCTGCCGGTCGATCTGCGCCGGCTGGAGTTCGAGCTGCTCGTCCATCTCGCGAGCGATCCGGAGCGCGTGTTCTGCCAAGCAGGAGCTGCTGCGTGCGGTTTGGGGATACCGGTCGAGCGGATCGACGCGAACCGTCGACAGTCATGCCAGCCGTCTGCGCCGCAAGCTCGAGGGGTGCGGCGGGCGCTGGGTGATCAACGTCTGGGGTGTCGGCTACCGGTTGCGTTGACGCTGGCCGCGAGGGCGATCAGAGCCGGCCGGCGACGAGCGATCGCTGCCCGCAACACATCTTGACGTGCTCGAGCGGCTCGCCATGCAGCACACCGCGACGGCGGGCCCTCGGGCCCGCCGTCGGTGGTTAACCACCACGACCGGCGCTTGCGCCGGTCCCTACAGAAAGGAGCGGCGGATGCCCTCATCTGAATACCTCAACGAACCACCGGTGGGTCCGTGGGCGCCTGTGTAACAGCTCGTCCACTGGCTTTGACCACGACCATCCATCTCGCAATCGGTCTTCGATCGGCCGGACTCATCGCTGGCACGAGTGATGCGTAGCCGGCACTTGCGCTGGACCTGGGCCGCCGCGGCATTGACGGTGGTCGTGCTCGCGACGCTCGGCTCTCGGAGGTGGCGCGGCCTTGACGCTGGGTGCCGCGGCGCTCGGCGCCACCGTACGCGGACGACGCTGGCACCGAGAAGACATCGATGCGGGCGCCGACCTGGCCGACACCGCCGCCCGCCGACGAGGCCCGCTGGATGCGACTGCGCTCGCTTGCGCACAGGATCGAGACGTGCCGGGGCGACGGCAGCCTCGGAGAGCTGGTTTCGCGGCGATCGACTGATCGTCGGCCGCGAGCACGATGGCCGTCGCGGTCTCGATCCCGCTCGGCGGTGCGACGGGGGCACGCACACGCTCGTCGTCGGCGCCACCGGCTCGGGCAAGACGGTCACGATGACCTGGATGGCGGCGCGTGCGATCGAGCGCGGGATGGGGGCGATCGTGGTCGACCCCAAGGGGGATCGCGATCTGCGCCGCGAGCTGCGCGATGTGGCGCTGGCCGCCGGGAGGCGGTTCATCGAGTGGACGCCGCGGGGCCCGTCGGTCTACAACCCCTACGCGCGGGGCAGCGAGACGGAGATCGCCGACAAGGCGCTCGCCGGCGAGCGCTTCACCGAGCCGCACTATCTGCGCCAGGCTCAGCGCTATCTCGGTCACGAGGTGCGCGCGCTGCGCAGGCGGGGATCGAGGTCAGCCTGCAGGCGCTCGTGGACCACCTCGACCCGTCGCGGCTGGAGATGCTCGCGCGAAGCCTGCCCGAGTCCGGCAGCGCAGGGGTTGCACGACTATCTGGATTCGCTCACGACCCGCCAGCAGAGCGATCTGGCGGGCGTGCGCGATCGTCTGGCGATCATGGCCGAGTCCGATATCGGGACCCTGGCTCGACCCGCAAACGGCGGGCATGCGAGCAGTTCGATCTGCTCGAGGCCGTGCAGAGCGCGGGCGGTGGTCTACTTCAACCTCGAAGCCGACCGCCGGCCGCTGCTCGCACAGATGCTCGGCGCGGCGATCGTGCAGGACCTGCAGGCGATGGTCGCGGCGCTGCAGGGACGGCCGGTGCCGACGCTGGTCGTGATCGACGAGTTCTCGGCGATCGTCGCCCGAGCAGGTGGTGGGTCTGTTCGCCCGTGCGCGGTGGGGCGGGCGTCAGCCTGGTGCTGGGCACGCAGGAGCTCGCCGACCTGCGCGTGCCCGGACGGGAGCGGCTGCTCGAGCAGGTCATGGGCAACCTGTCGGTGCTGATCGCCCACCGTCAGGTGGTGCCCGAGCTCGGCCGAGCTGATCGCGAGCATGGCGGGAACAAGGGGCGCCTGGAGGACCTCGCGGCACGGCGACGGCGAGGCTCACTCGCACGCGGGGTCTGCGAGAACGTGCTGCGAGCCGAGCAGATCATGAGCCTTCCCCGGCTGGGCCGCGGTGATCGGGCTGTCCGACGGCGGCAGGGTGGGCATCGCGCGGATCTTCTCGCCCAAGCGCAGTCGCTGAGCTTGGAAACCCTCTGATCTCAGGGCAGCCAGGCCGGCGACCTCTGCCGCCCAAGGCTACAGGCCTCGGCAGGTCTGGATCGCGCGTTGCACACCACTGGAGATCCCCAGCGGGGTCTTCGGACCGATATCGAACACAAAGGAGGACCACGATGGTCCGTAGCGATCCCACGCCCTCGACCAGAGCGAGTGGCGCTCATGCAGTGGACGGCGCGGATGGGCGCCGTCACCGCCGAGGCCCTGGCGATCGCCAGGACACGTCGCCTGCCTCGGCGCGCGGCCGGCTGCAGGCGCCGAGCGACGCTGGGCTGCTCGCCCGCCGGCGCCCGCTGGCGCACAGCCGGCGCTGTACACGCTAACACGGGCCGGTATGCGCATGTCGGCCTGCGCGGGCTCGATCCCTGTCGCGTCAGCGCCGCCAACGCGCGCCATCTGATCGTGTGCGCGGCGTTGCCGCGGCGCTGGAGCGCTGCTATCCGGATCACCGGGTGCTCGGCGAGCGCGAGCTGCGCCGCGACGAGCGCGAGCTCGGCTGTCCGCTGGCAAGCGCGCGGCTCGGCGCTCGGACGCACGGCGAGCCGCTGCTGCACCGCCCGGATCTCGTGCTGTGGCCCGACGAGTCCGATGCCGGGCTGCCGGTCGCGGTCGAGGTTGAGCTCACGATCAAGGCGCCACGGCGCCTGACGAGCATCTGCCGCGCCTGGGCACGTTGCCGCTGGGTCGCCGGCGTGCTGTACATCGCTCCTCCCGAGGTCGAGCGTGCGCTTGAGCGCGCGATCGACCGGGCGCACGCCGGCGAGCGGATCGTGGTCGTCGGGCTCGATGCGCTGCTCTGCCGCGCGTCGGCGAGCTCGTCGAGCGGGTCGGTCGATCGGCCCGCCAGAGAATACCGTCCCAAGCGATCGCGTAACTTCGTCGCGTGGGGGGTCAACCTCAAACCAACGGAGACAGAAACCATGTCCTACTTCAACATCAACCGCGTCGTCCTCATGGGACGTCTCACCCGCGATCCCGAGCTGCGCGCCCTGCCCTCGGGCGTGAGCGTCTGCGGCCTGCGGTCGCCTGCAACTCGAGCAGGAAAGACGCCGAGGGCGACTACCACGAGCGGCCCAACTTCTTCGATGTCAGCGTCTACGGCGGTCCGGCTGAGAGCGTCAGCCGCTATATGCGCAAGGGCAGCCGCGTCGCCATCGACGGCCGGCTGGAGTGGCGCGAGTGGGAAACCTCCGAGCAGCAGAAGCGCCAGGCGGTGAGCATCGTCGCCGACACCGTCCAGTTCCTGGACAGCCCCGGCGGTCAGCGCCGCGAGCGGCGAGCGGGCGACGATCGACGGCGACGGGATCGGCCGGCGAGCGCGGCGAGGATCGCGAGCTCGTCGGCGTCGGCGCTGGCGCCGAGGAGCGGACCTCGTCTTCTAGAGCCAAGTTCGTTCATCGCCGGAGTCAACAGCGGGGGATGCCATCTCGGTCGTCCCGCGCGCGGCTGGCCGCAGGGGCTGCTTTTTGTGCTTGAAACGGCACTCGACAGGCTCTGGCCGGGCATCCTCGCGAATGGTCACGCCGTGCTCCGCCCGCAGCGCTCCGGGCGGAGCGTCCGCGTAAACTGGCGCGCCGCGGTCGCAGTGGCGGCCCGCGAGTCAACCAGCCCGCGTCAAGGAGCCCAATCCGGTGCCAGTGAACACCCAAGCGATCGGCAAGACCTACGAGCCCACGCCTACGCGGTGGGCCGGGAGAAGATCAAGGAGTACGCCCGCGCGGTGGGCGAGACGAACCCGATCCATCTCGACGTGGAGGCGGCTCGCGCGGCCGGCTACGCCGACGTCGTGGCGCCGCCGATGTTCGCCGTCGTCTACAGCGCGCCCTCGGTGGGCCCGCCGATCTTCGATCCCGAGATCGAGCTCAACTTCGCGATGATGGTGCACGGCGGGCAGGAGTTCGAGTGGGGTCCGCTGGTCGTGGCGGGCGATGAGATCACCACCACCGCGCGCGTCAAGGACATCTCCGAAAGCGACGGGCGCGGCTACTACGTGTTCGAGTCGATCTCCACCAACCAGCGCGGCGAGCAGGTGTGCCGCGGCACCTGGACCAACATCGTGCGAGGAGTGTGATCGCGATGGCAGATCTGCAAGCCGGAGGCGCAGATCCCCGAGGTGCGGGTCACGCCCGACAAGTACCTCACCGCCCGCTACGCCGGCGCCTCGGGCGACTTCAACCCGATTCACATCGACGAGGAGTTCGCGCGCGCGGTGGGCCTTCCCGGGCGGATCCTGCACGGGCTGTGGACGATGGCGCAGGTCGCCCGCGCGCAGACCGAGGCGGCCGGGGGCCCCGAGCACCTCAAGCGCCTGTCGGTGCAGTTCCGCGGCATGGGCGTGCCCGAGCAGGAGGTCGTCGTGACCGGCACCGTGCGCGAGGCAGCGCGACGGGCGCGTCATCGTCGACACCGTCGCCGAGCAGGCGGGCAAGCAGATCATCCGCAACGCCGAGGCCGAGCTGGAGCTGCTGACGAGGCTCACGCTGGGCCGGGGCGCCGGTCGGCTCGGCGACCTACAATCATGCTCGATGAAGCTCTGACCGCCCGCCAGGAGTGATCCTGTGCAAGGTGGTGGAGGACTATCTGCGCACCGGGCAGCCGGTGGCCTCGAAGGCGATCGCCGCCGACCCCGAGCTCGACTGCGGCGCCTCAACCGTGCGCAATGAGCTGGCGCTGCTGGAGGAGCACGGTCTGCTCGCCCATCCGCATGTCTCGGCGGGCCGCGTGCCCACGGATGCCGGCCAGCGCTATGTGGTCGATCGCATGCTCTCCTCCGGGCAAGGACTCGAGCCGGCGCACGGCCGACGCTGGAGCTGTCGCTGATCCGGCGCGAGGTCGAGGAGGCGATGCGCGCGACCACCGAGACGCTGTCGCAGGTGACGAACCTGCTGGCCGTGGTCTCTGCGCCCGCCCTGAACACGGCGACGCATCAGGCACATCGAGGTGCTCGCGCTGCAGCCGCAGGTCGTGATGGTGGTGATCATCACCTCCACCGGCGGCGTCTCGAAGATGCTCGTCACGTTCGAGCGCGCGGTCGATCCGGGCCTCGTGGCGTGGGCCGGGGAGTACCTGAACGAGCGGCTCGTCGGCCTGGGTCTGGGGGCGCGCATGCTCCACCAGCGCCTGGTCGACCCGAGCCTGTCTGCGACCGAGCGTGGCGTTCCTCGCAGCGCCTGGCCCCGGCGTTCGGCGAGCTCGCCTCCGAGGCCGAGGACGCGCTGTATGTGGAGGGCACCGCGCGGCTGTTCTCGGCCGGGCAGATCCAGGACACGGTCCAGATCAACGAGCTGATGAGCCTGCTCGAGCGTCGCGTGGCGCTGCTGCGGGTGCTGCGCGCCGCGCTCGGCGAGCCGGGCGTGTACGTGCGGATCGGCCACGAGAACGAGATTCCGGCGATGCGCTCGCTCGCGCTGGTCGCCACCGGCTACGGGGTCGCGCAGCGCAAGCTGGGCGCCGTCTCGGTGATCGGGCCGGTGCGCATGGACTACGCCGAGGCGATCGTCACCGTGCGCGAGGCCGCGCACGAGCTGTCGCGCTTCGTCGAAGACGCCTACGCCGAGAACTGAGCCATCATGAGCCGGACATCGCGCCACGCGATCCCTACGAGGTGCTCGGCGTCGAGCGCGACGCCTCCGAGCAGCAGATCAAGAAGGCCTTCCGTCAGCTGGCGCGCGAGCTGCACCCCGATGTCAACGCGCACGACCCCCAGGCCGAGGAGAAGTTCAAGGAGGCCGCCGAGGCCTACGAGATCCTCTCCGACCCCGAGCGGCGCGCCACGTATGACCGCTACGGCCACGAGGGCCTGCGCTCGGGCGGCTATGCGCCCAACTTCGACGCGTTTGGCTCGATCGGAGACCTGTTCGACGCGTTCTTCGGCGGCGGCGGCCCGTTCGGGGCGGCGCTCGGGGGCCGGCAGCCGGCGGCGATGTGGCGGTGGCGGTCGAGATCGATCTGGCTGAGGCCGCGGATGGTGCGAAGGTGGAGGTCTCCTTCGAGGCGGTCGAGCGCTGCGAGCACTGTCACGGCAATGGCGCCGAGCCCGGCACCCCGATCGAGACCTGCGAGCGCTGCGGCGGGCATGGGCAGCTGCAGGCGGTCACCCGCACGCCGTTCGGGCAGATGGTGCGCACGGTTGTCTGCGACGACATGCCACGGCGACGGGCGCGTGCCGAAGCAGCCGTGCGCGAGTGCCGTGGGCGCGGCGCCGGGCAAGGCAGCGCACGCTCGAGGTCGACGTGCCGGCAGGGATCTCCGACGGTCAGCGCATCCGGCTCACCGGGCGCGGGCACGCCGGAGAGGTCAGGCGCTCCCGCGGGCGATCTGTACGTGCTCGTGAGGGTGCGCGAGGACGAGCGGTTCGTGCGCGAAGGCGACGATCTGATCACGCGCTGGATGTGCCCGCGCCGCTGGCGGCGCTGGGCGCGACGCTTGAGGCTGCCGACGCTTGACGGGCACGGCTGCGGTCGAGGTGCCCGCCGGGCACGCAGCCGGGCGAGGTGCTCACTTTGCGGGGCCAGGGGATGCCGTCGCTGCGGCGGCGGGCGGCGTGGGGATCTGCGCGTGGTCGTCAACGTCGTTGTCCCGCGCCGCCTGACCGAGGAGCAGCGCGAGCTGCTCGAGCGCTGCAGCGACGCTCACCGAGGAGAACCTGCGCTCGGAGGAATCGATGTTCGCCAAGCTGCGCCGCGCGCTGCGCAGCCAGCCGGCGTGATCACGGAGCTCGCCGCATACGTATGCCGATGGCCGCGTCGGTAGGCACGGTCTCGCGCCCGCAGGCGAGCAGAGAGCGACGCGTGATTCGCCTCGCGGTACGCGTTGGCGCCGCGAGATGCGGAGGTCGTGCTGGCCGAGCTGCTGGAGCTGGCTCCAGGCGGCGTGGAGGAGGTGGAGCTCGATGAGGGAATTGGTCGAGTACGCCGTCTACGGGTCGCCGGGCGAGCTGCCCGAGCTCCCGGACCTGCGAGCGGCCGCCGGCGGGCACCTGGTCGAGGTGTCCAGCAGCGAGGTCGCCGACGATTGGGGCGAGCGCTGGAAGCAGTTTCACGGCCCGTTCGTGATCGACTCACCCGTGCCAGCACCGGGTCGCCGTGCCCGCTCTGCGTGTGCGGCCTCCCTGGGAGGCGTCCGCAGCGATCATGAGGCATCGGCGAGATCGTGATCGATCCGGGGCAGGCGTTCGGCACAGGCGCGCATGCCACGACGCGACTGTGCCTGGAGCTGCTGCTGGAGCTGGCCGCGAGCCAGCCGGGGCAGAGGCAGTTGCTGGACGTGGGCACCGGGTCCGGGGTGCTGGCGATCGCCGCGGCGCACTGGGCTACTGCGCCTGTGTCGGGTCTCGACCACGACCGTGAGAGCGTGCAGGCCGCCGCCGAGAACGCGAGCGTCAACGGCGTGAGCATCGAGGTGCGCCGCTTCGACCTGCGCGTCGAGCCGCTGCCCGCAGTCAAGCGACGATCGGGCACTGCCGACCGTGGTAGTGGCCAACCTGCTGCGTCCGCTGCTGCTCGACTTGGCGAACGCGATGCCCATCCGCGCCGCGCACCTGCTCGCCGGCGGCCTGCTGAGCGAGCGAGGTAGACGAGATCGTTGACGCATACGCCGTGCAGCCTCGGCCTCCGCGAGCACGAGCGGCGCGAGCGCGGCGAGTGGGCTGCCGTATGGCTTCGGCCGGCTCTTGAGCGCCTGGCCTTCTAACGCTGAGACGGTCAGGCGCTCAGGATGGATCTGGCAACTCGGTCGCGGCGCGGACGATCGAGCGATAGACGAGGTCGATCGCCGCGCGGACGCCGTCCGGGCTCTGCAGCAGCGCGCCGGCAGCGCTGAGCGCAGAGCCGATCGTCTCCAGCGCCTCGCCGACCGCTCCCGGCTCCGGGTCGCGGCAGGCGGCGAGCGCCATGTCGAGCATCGCCAGCGCCTGCTCGGGGATGCCGGCGAACAGCGCGGGGCCAGTGAGGCTGCCGTAGCCGTAGACGCGAGCAAGGCGGCCGGCGAGCATGATCGAGGGCCCTCGACGTGGCGGCAGTGACTGCAGGGAGGCCGCGACCATCGAGCAGTCCGGCCATCGTGCCGCCGAGCATGCCCCGGGTGGCGGCCTCGTCCAGGCCGGCCTGCGCCGCGACGCGCAGCGCCAGGTAGAGCGTGGTGGCGGGCAGCCCGTAGGGCGGGTCGGAGGCAAACACAATCCGCTCGGCGGGCGCGCGCGCGAACAGCTCGACCACGTCGAGCGGGAAGAAGCAGGAGATGTCATACAGCACGCCTGGATGGTCGGCAAGACGCGAGGTCAGAATGCCCTGGTCGCAGATCGCGCCGTGGGCGAGGATCAGAACGACGCTCGGGATGGCTGAGAGCAAGGTCTACGAGCCCGTCGCGCGAGCGGCGGCAGACCCCGGCCGGCATGAATCAGGATCGGCGCATGAGCACGTTCGGCGAGTGCGAAGATGGCGTCGCATCTCGGGGCCGTCGAACACGAAGTCCTGGGCGCGCGGGTGCAGCTTGATGCCACGCGCCCCGGCGGCCAGGCAGCGTTCGCCCTCGGCGATCGGGTCTTCGGCTGGGTCTAGACGGCAGAACGGGGTGAGCCGGCCGTCGCTTTCCCCGGCCCATGTGATGACACGATCGTTGGGTACGCGATAGGCAGGGCGACGCTCGGGGTCGTGCAGCGGGAAGACGCAGGCGCGCCGTGCTCCGGCTGCGTCGAGCTGGGCCAGCAGCTGGTCAAGGTCCAGCGAGCGGCCGTCCTCGTCCAGGCCGAGGTGTGTGTGCGCGTCGATCACTTCGGCGTTGGCCGGACGCAGGCGCTGTGTTTCCGCCAAGAACGGGGCGAGTGCGTCGGCATAGAGGGAGTCGTTCACGGGCGCCACCCTAATCGCTCGTGATCGTGCTTGGGTGTCTGACCAAGACACTCGCGCATCCGGGTTGAGCTTGCACGCGCTTCGCCCCGCGGGCTGAGCATCACACGCAGGTGCCCTCGATCGGGTTGAGTGAGCACCGGCAGCTCGTGGCATTGGCCTCTACCCCTTTGCGGGACTAGCCTGAAGTAGTGGCCTGGAACGTGGTGATAGCGGGCGGTGGTTTCGGGGGCTTCTACGCCGCCCGCGCACTGGAGAGATCGCTGCCGAGGCAGAGTGCCAGGGTGACGCTAGTCAACGATGCGAACTTCATGCTGTACACCCCGCTGCTGGCGGGTGCGGCTGGGGCGACGCTGGACCCGCGCCATGTGGTCGTGCCGCTGAGATCGAAGCTGCGGCGCACAGAGCTTGTGATCGGTCGGGTGACCGGTGCGGACCCGTCCCAGGGGACGCTGGCCGTGAGAAGGGTTGACGGCGAGAGCATCGAGCAGAGCTACGACCAGTTGCTGGTCGCGCTGGGATCGATCTCACGGACACTGCCGATCGCCGGGCTGGCCGAGCATGGGATCGGGCTGAAGTCGCTGTCGGACGCGACCGCGTTGCGAAATCAGGTGCTGAATTGCCTGGACATCGCCGAGTCGCTGCAGGATGAGGCACTGCGGCGGGAGCGTCTCGGGTTCTTGTTTGTGGGGGCCGGGTACGCGGGCGTGGAGGGGCTAGCGGAGTTGCAGGACTTCGCTGTGCAGGCGATCGAGTTGTACCCGCGGTGCCGGGCGCAGGGGATGCGCTGGGTGCTGGTCGAGGCCAAAGAGCGGATCCTGGAAGAGGTTCCGGAGAGCCTGTCGCGGTTTGCCGCGGACGAGCTGAGCAGGCGTGGAATAGAGCTGCGCACCGGCACGACCGTGAGCTCGATCGCTGCGGGTGGGGTCGAGCTGGCCAACGGTGAGCGGATACCGGCGCGCACGGTTGTGTGGACGGCAGGAGTCAAGCCAAGCCCGGCGGTCGGTGAGCTGGGGCTGGTGCTGGATCGTGACGGACGGATCGTGGTAGACAGGACGCTGCGTGTCGATAGTCATCGCAACGTGTGGGCGATCGGCGACTGCGCCGCGGTACCGGACCCCGCGCGACCTGGCAGGTCATGCCCGCCGACGGCCCAGCATGCGGTGAGGCAGGGCAGGCTGGCGGCCGCAAACATCCGCGCTACCCTGGCGGGCGGTCGCCCGCGGCCGTTTCGCTACAGGACCGCAGGTGTGTTCGCCGAGCTCGGCTCCGGCAAGGCCGTCGCGATCACGTTGGGTGTGCGCTGGCGCGGCTTTCCCGCGTGGCTGCTGGCGCGCACGTATCACCTGCTGCTGATGCCCGGCGTGGGTCGCAAGCTGAGATTGCTCGTGGATTGGAACGTCGCGCTGCTGTTCGGCCGGGACGCGTCCTCGCCAGGACGGCTGGGCAGCCCCACTCCGCTTGACGGGAGTGAGGCAAGGCCCGCAAATCGCGGGTTTTATGAGTGACCCGCGAGCTAGCCTCGTTGTCAATAGCTGTCGGCGCCGGTCACTTCATTGGTGGGCGTCGTGGGATCGATACATGCAACCCGCCGCGAGGGCGTATCCTGAGCGTAGATGGCGATACTCGACATGGTCAAAGGCGACCTGCGGGATGCGATGCGCGCGGGCGATAAAGAGCGGGTGAGCGCACTGCGGCTGGTGCTCTCCGAGCTGCAGAAGTCCGCCAAGGAAGGATCGGATGACGAGCTGGCTGTGCTCAGGCGCGAGCGCAAGCGGCGGATGGAGGCCGCCAAGGCTTATCGCGACGGCGGGCGTGAGGATCGTGCGGATGGCGAGGAGTTCGAGGCAAAGCTGATCGGGGGCTACCTGCCGGCCGAGCTGTCTGAGCAGGAGCTGCGGGAGATAGTCGAGCGGGCGGTGCGCGAGAGCGGAGCCGAGTCTGCGAAGGACATGGGTCGCGCCATGGGCAAGGCGATGGCGGCGGTCGACGGTCGCGCGGACGGTGGGCGCGTGTCGGGCCTGGTCAAGGCGGCCCTGGACGGATGAGGCGACGGACCCCCCGCGTGCGGAACGGCGGATGAGGACGCAGATCGAGCTGCCGAACGATGTCGCCGCCGAGTTGGCGGGCAGTCAGGATGTCGTGCTGCGTGCGCTGGAGGCGCATCTGGAATGCAAGGTGTTCCTGCGCGGCAACCTGATCACGTTTGACGGCGCGCAGGGCGAGACGCGGGCTGGAGAGCGGGTTGTGCGCGAGCTCTCAGATCTGATCACGCGCGGTCATGAGATCGGACCGGGGACGATCGCGGCCGTGACGGGCGCGCTGGACGCGCACGAGTCCCCGGCGCGGGTGCTGGAGGACGTTGTGTGGCAGCATCGCAGCCGGCAAGTCGCCCCGAAGACTGTCAACCAGAAGCGCTACGTGGACTCGATCCGCCAGAGCACGGTCACGTTCGGGATCGGGCCGGCGGGGACGGGCAAGACCTTTCTCGCTGTGGCGATGGCCGCGGCGGCTCTGTCCAGGCACGAGGTCAACCGCATCATCCTGACGCGCCCAGCCGTGGAGGCGGGCGAGCGGCTGGGATTTCTGCCGGGCGATCTGATGGCGAAGGTCGACCCCTACCTGCGACCGCTGTTCGACGCCCTGCACGACATGCTCGACCCCGAGAAGGTATCTCAACACTTGGAGCGTGGCGTGATCGAGATCGCGCCACTGGCGTTCATGCGCGGGCGAACGCTGAACGACTCGTTCGTGATCCTCGACGAGGCGCAGAACACGACGCCAGAGCAGATGAAGATGTTTCTGACCCGTCTCGGCTTCGGGTCGCGGATGGTTGTCACCGGAGATGTCACGCAGGTCGATCTGCCGCGCGAGCAGCAGTCGGGGTTGATCGCGGTGGGGGAGGTGCTGGAGGCGGTCGAGGGCATCGAGTTCGTGCGGTTCGGCGGTGAGGACGTGGTCAGGCACAAGCTCGTGCAGCGGATCGTGGAGGCATACGACGAGCACGCCCAGCAGACGAGCACCGACCGATCGGAGATCGGCCAGCACTTCGCCGAGCGCCGCCGCGCTCGATCGTCGTGATCGAGGTCGAGGTCTTCGGCGCGTCGCTCGCACACGATGGGCCGCCGCCGGCGGAGGTCAAGCGCCTATGTGTTCTGAGCGCCGCGTCGGCCGGTATCGACGATGGCCATCTGGCGATCGAGTACGTAGGCTCGCGCCGAATTGCCCAGCTGAACGCAGAGCATCGCGGCAGGATGACTCCCACGGACGTGCTCTCCTTCCCGATCGACGGCGTCGCTTCTCACGATGGCGTTCCACGGGAGCTTGGCGACGTGGTGATCTGCCCAGAGCACACCTCCGACTTGCGCGAGGCGATCGTGCACGGCGTGCTGCATCTGGTGGGTATGGATCACGAGACCGACGACGGTGAGATGCTCGCTTTACAGACACGACTGCTCGGGATGGCCGGTGACGCGTAGCGGGTTCGTCGCCCTGGCGGGCAGGCCGAACGTGGGCAAGTCCACGCTCGTCAACGCTGTGGTGGGGGAGAAGGTGGCGATTGTCTCCGACCGTCCGCAGACGACACGACGGGCGATCCGGGGTGTGTGCACGCGCGAGGGCGGTCAGATCGTGCTGGTCGATCTGCCGGGTGTGCAGCGTCCGCGCGATGCTCTGACCACGCGAATGGCCAGACGCGTCGAGTGGGAGCTCCAGGGAGCGGATGCAGCGCTCATGATCGTCAACGGTGAGCAGGGCGTGGGTCCGGGCGACCGATTCATCGCGGGAGCCCTCACGAAGGCCAAGCTGCCAGTGACGATCGCGGTCAACAAGGTGGACAGGCTCGACTGGGCAGCAACGGCAACGGTGCTTCAGCAGACCGACGCGCTGGAGTTGGGCTGTGAGGTATTTCCGATCTCGGCGCGCACCGGCACGGGCGTGAAGGCGCTGGCGGAGCATCTGCTCGGGCTGATGCCGGAGGGGCCGCTCATGTTTGCACCCGGAGAGAGCTCCGATCAGCCGCGCGAGCTGTTGCTCGCCGAGTTGGTGCGGGAGGCGGTGATCAGGCGCACGTTTCAGGAGGTGCCCCACGCCGTCGAGGTGGTTGTGGAGGAGATCGAGCGCCCGCGCTCGGGATTGGCGCGAGTACGGGCGCTGATCTGGGTCGAGAGCGGCTCGCAGAAGGGCATTGTGGTTGGCGCCGGGGGACGCATGATCAAGGCGATCGGCACAGCCGCGCGCAAAGAGCTGGAGCGCGAGCTGGGGTGCCAGGTGCATCTTGACCTGTCCGTGCGCGTGCGCCGCGACTGGCGCGCCGACGAGGGACTGCTCGACCGCTTGGGCATAACGTGAGGTCGATCAAGAGGTTTCCGGCCGCCGGGAGTCTCCAGGGCGCATTGCGGGATCGTTGCGCGTGCGTGTGAGCTGGAACTACGGGAAGTCCCGATAGATGCCGCAGAATTGTTCAAGGGAATTCCGGCTCATCTGACTCATTCCACCTTTGGGATGCGCAACGGCCCGCGATGGGGTACCTTCTGCGGTAACGCAGGTCTGTGCAGTGGCTTAGTAGGTCTGCCAGGAAGGTGATGAATGTCAGCAAAGCATGCCGTGCTGGGTCTCGTGATCGAACGTCCGGGTTACGGCTACCAGTTGGCGCAGCGCCTGGAGGAGCGCTTTGGCGCGTCCGGGTTCGCTCCTTCGGGGGTTTACTCCGCACTGGATCAGCTGACCCGCGACGAGTTGGTGCGTAGTGCCGGTGAGATGGGCCCGGGCCCGGCCCGGCGCGCGGCGCCACGCACGATCTACGAGGCGACTCCGGACGGAGTCGACCATTTCGAGAGATGGATGCTCGCCTCACCGTCGACCCCTCCGTTGCGCGACGATCTGCACATGAAGATCGCGTTGTGTCAGCCTCGCAACGTGCCGCGGCTGATCGACATGGTCTACGGTCAGGAATTGGCCTGCCTGGGGCGTCTACATGATCTGAGCCGGCTCGCCGAGGAGGATCGGACGGGCGGGCCACAGGAGTGGCCCAAGCTGATGAGGGTGCTCGCCAGGGATGCGGAGGTTGCGTTCTGGAACGCGCGCATCGAATGGCTGCAAAGCGCGCGAGAGCTGCTCGAGCAGCTGCGCGGGGAGCCCGACCGATCGAACGTCGGCCGAGCGGCAGGCCGGTTGCGGGCGTGCTGATGGATCGCGGGGTCGCGCCCGCACCGGCGCATCGGCGGCGGGAGCTCTGATGGCGGGCTGGCTGCTCTCGTTGCGAGCTGTGAGCAAGAGCTACTGGCGGGGTGCGCACGAGCTGAGGATCTTGAGGGACGTCTCGCTCGGGATAGGGGCCGGCGAGTTCATAGCGGTGTGGGGCAAGCGCGGCGCGGGCAAGACGACGCTGCTGAAGATCGCCGCTGGGCTGGAAGCTCCCGATGGGGGTGTCGTTCACTTCGCCGGACGCGACCTGGCGGGCCTGTCAGAGGCGGGCCATGCACGGTTGATGCGAGAGCAGATCGGCTGGGTGCGTCGCACAGGGCCGCGCAGCGAACTGAGCATGCTCGACTATGTCGCGCTGCCGCTGCTGATCGAGCACGGTCAGCGTCGGGCTCGTGCACGGGCCTACGACGCGCTGGCACGAGTGGGCATGTCCGAGTGCGCCGAGCAGCGCTGGGACAACCTCTCCGATGGCGAGCGCGCACTCACCGGCATCGCACACGGAATCGTGCGGCGGCCACAGCTGCTGCTCGTCGACGATCCGACGGCGAATCTCGGCGTGCGTGAGCGGGAGGATGTCAACCAGTTGCTGCAGTCGCTGGCAGGAGGGGAGGGATTGGCGGTGCTGATGACCGTGCCGGGCATGCCGGCTGCGATGGGCTCCGGCGAGATCAAGATCCTCAGCGGTGGCCGGATGCTGGAGCAGCCGCACGAGCCGGCGGCACAAGCCAATGTGATCGACTTTCCGGGCAGCAGGGAACGGTCGGCGTAGGTGCTGCCAGGCCATTGCGCATCGCCGCTCGGTTTGATTGCATGCTCGATCGCTCCGGCACGTCGGTTGGCTGATGCTTGAGCTGCGCGATCTCGTCAGGCATTATCAGTCGGGAGACGGGGAGGCCGTGCGCGCGGTGGACGGCGTGTCGACGTCGGTCCTCGCCGGTGAGCTCGTGGCGCTGTATGGGCCGAGCGGCTCGGGCAAGACGACCCTGTTGATGCTGATAGCCGCGTTGCTGCGACCGGATGGTGGCTCGGTGCTGATGGACGGACGCGACATCTCCGAGCTCTCGGACGCCGATGCGGCGCGCTACCGATTGCACGAGTTGGGGTTCGTGCGCCAGTCGCTGAGCCTGGTTCCGGGAGTGAGCGCGCTCGACAACGCGGCGCTGAAGCTGCTGGGTGTCGACATTGGTGCGCGCGAGGCGCACCGCCGGGTGATGCCGCTGCTCGAGCGCCTCGGGTTGCAGCAGCGAGTAAAGCATCGCGCCGAGCAGCTGTCGATGGGCGAGCGCCAGCGTGTGATGATTGCGCGGGCACTGTCGACCAAGCCGAAGCTGCTGCTCGCCGACGAGCCGACCGGCAGCCTCGACACTGCGCGCAGCCGCGAGGTGCTGGGCCTGCTGACCGAGGTCTGCCGCGAACGTGGGGTTGCGGTTCTGCTGGTCACACACGACCCCCAGGCCGCGAGGTATGCCGATCGTGTGCATGCGTTGCTCGACGGCAGGCTCGTCGACTACGAGCCCGATCGGGCGTTCGCGCCGGCGACCAGCGCGCAGTAGGCTCCCTGACGGAGATGAGGCTGTCGAACATCGTTCGGCTCTATCGAGTGCGCCTGCGCAGCAGGATCGTGCAGGAGCTGTTCGCGGTGCTGGGAATCGCGGTCGGCGTCGCTCTGCTGTTCTCCTCACAGGTCGCGAGCACCAGTCTCGACGGCGCCGTGCGGCAGTTGACGTCCGGGATCGTCGGGCAGATGCGCTTTCAGATCACAGCACGAGACGCGCACGGTTTCGATGCGGGTCTGCTGAACAAGGTTCAGCGCATCCCGGGTGTGCTGGTGGCGGTGCCTGTGCTCCAGGAGAACGCGAACGTGGTGGGTTCTGGTGGAAGCCAGTCTGTGGATCTGGTTGGCACCGAACCTCGTCTTGCCTATCTGGGTGGCGAGCTCGTGCGCAAGCTCGGCGCTTCTCAGCTGACCAAGGCGCGGGTGTTCATGTTGCCGGCGCCCATCGCTCAGAAGGTAGGGGCGTCCACGCTGCAGCCGGTCGAGTTGCAGATCGGCGCCGGCGCGGTCTCTGCCCTGCTCGTGCCCGAGCTGCTCGCACACGACTCGGGCGTCCTGGGAGAGAGTCCGATCGCGATCGCTCCGCTGCGCTACGCCCAGCGGCTCACAGGGATGGCCGGCCGCCTGACCAGCATCTACGTGCAGTCCCAGCCCCAGCACGATCGGGAGGTCAAAGCGCAGCTGACGCGCCTGGCGGATGGGCGCTTGAACGTCAATCCTGCCGACTTCACCGACACGCTCTTTCACAAGGCGGCGGAACCGACCAATCAGTCGACCAGCCTGTTCTCGGCGATCAGTGCGCTCGTCGGGTTTCTGTTCGCATTCAATGCGCTGCTGCTCACGGTGCCACAGCGACGCAACCTGATCGAGGATCTCCGGCTGGACGGCTATACGCGCAAGATGATCGTCGAGGTGCTGCTGTTCGACGCACTGGTTCTCGGCGTCGCGGCCTGTGCGGTCGGGGTGGGGTTGGGAGAGCTGATGTCCGTCGAGCTGTTTCGCTCCGATCCGGGGTACCTGTCGTTCGCGTTTCCGATCGGCTCAGAGCGGCTCGTGACGTGGCAGAGCTTTGCGATTGCGATAGGCGGTGGGCTGTTGGCTGCGTGCGTCGGTGTGCTCGTGCCACTGCGTGGTGAGCTCTTCTCCGGTCTGGAGCACTTCTTCGACACCCCGGACAGTTCGGTCGAAGACCGAACGAATTGGTTGCTGGCAGGTGGATGCATCTGCCTGGCGACGACCACCGTCATCCTGTTCGCCGCGCCGAGAGCCGCGATCGTGGGCATCGTGAGCCTGGCTCTCGGGTTGCTGCTGTTCCTGCCGGTGCTGCTCGACCTGGCGATCATGGCATTCGATCGGGTGCAGCAGGCGATGGCAGGCGCTTCGCCGTATCTCGCGGTGATCGAGTTGCGCTCGCGCGCCAATCGGGCACGCTCGATCGCGATCGCCGCCACTGGTGCGATAGCGGTGTTTGGCAGTGTCGCAATCCAGGGAGCGCGCGGCGACCTGCAGCGGGGACTGGATGCCTCGGCGCACGGCATTGACTCTCTCGCTGCTATCTGGGTCACTCCCGCGGGTACCTCGAATTCGTTTGCCACCACACCATTTCGAGATACCGACTCGGGCATCCTTGCGCGGTTGGCAGGCGTTCAGGCCGTCCGCATGTATCGCGGCAGTTTCCTTGACTGGGGAAACCGTCGTCTGTGGGCGCTTGCGCCGCCGCGGGCCGCCGCCCATCCAATCACGCCGAGCCAGATCGTAAGTGGTCAGGTGGGGTCGGCCACCGCAGAGCTGCGCGGACACGGATGGATCGTCCTCTCCCAAGCGCTGGCGGCGGAACATCATCTTCGCGTGGGTCAGTCGTTCACTCTGCCCTCGCCACAGCCGACCACGTTTCGCGTGGCGGCGCTGAGCACGAATCTCGGCTGGCCTCCGGGCGCGATCGTTCTCAACGCCGAAGACTATGCGCGCGCATGGGCGAGCGACGATCCGAGCGCCTATCAAGTCGATCTTGCTCCGGGGGCATCGGCCACCAAGGTGAGTGAGGAGATCCGACGAGCGATCGGTCCTCGTTCTGGACTGCAGGTCGCAACAGCCGATCAACGCCAGCGGCTGCACTATGCCCAAGCCGCCCAGGGACTTTCGCGCCTGACGCAGATTCGAACGCTCGTGCTGATCGCGGTCGTGCTGGCGATGTCTGCGGCTATGGGCGCCACCATCTGGCAGCGCCGAGTGCGGCTGGCGGACATGAAGGTGGACGGGTTCGACAGACGCGTGCTGTGGCACGCGCTGCTCTTGGAGAGCGGCCTGCTGCTCGGCGCCGGATGCTCGATCGGCGCGCTGTTCGGACTCTACGGTCAGCTGCTGCTCGGTCGTGCGCTTGTTGCAATCGGCGGGTTTCCGGTCCTTCAGTCGGTCGCCGTCCTGGTGGCGGTCTCGAGCTTTGCGTTCGTAACCGCGGTCGCGGTCGCGATCGTCGCGGTGCCGGGCTATATGGCCGCTCGGGTGCGTCCGGCGATCAGCCTGCAGGACTGACGAGCGGGGGTTTGCGCGAGGCTGAGCAAAGCTTCGCAAACGCCCACAATCCTGACCGACTCGCTCTTTACTCTTCGGGCGAGTTCCGATTTCTGGAGAGAGCACCGATTCACTACCGCTTTCACCCCAGCAATCCTGGGCGCTTCTCGCTGCCGCGACGCGTCAGCTGCTGTGGGGCTTGCGGGCGATCTCGCACGAGATCCACGTATGGCGCCGGCGCGCCCTGACGATCCCCGACGCGCCAATTCGTGAAGACGCCCTGAGCTCCATCGAACGCAAGCGGGGTCATACCGATGGGGCTGCCCTGTTCTGGATTTTGCCGCGACACCGCAACCTGAAGCTGCTGCGGTTACTGGTCGCCTATGAGACGATCTGGGACTTCCTGGACAGCGTCAACGAGCGTGGCGCCGATCGGGGTCAGGCAAACGGTCGCCAGCTGCACCTGGCGTTGGTGGAGGCGCTGGACCCGAGGGCGTCGATCTCCGATTACTATCGTCATCATCCCTGGCGGGAGGATGGTGGTTATCTGCGTGCGCTCGTGGAAGCTTGCCGTCGCGACTGCCTGGCGCTTCCGTCCTACTCGCGCGTGCAACCGCTGGTGATCCGCGAGGCGATGCGTGCCCAGGTTCTGGCGTTGAACCACGACACGGATCCGGGCTGTCGCGACGCCTCGCTGAAGGCGTGGGCCGCGCACGAGTTTGCCGGCGAGCACGACGTGAGCTGGTTTGAGCTGAGCGGCGCTGCGAGCGCGTCACTCACCGTGCACGTGCTGTTGGCGCTGGCGGCCGACCCTACGTGCACCAAGCGGGATGTCGATCGTGCCCGTGACGTCTATTTTCCATGGCTGTCGCTGGCGACCACAATGCTCGACAGCTATGTCGACCAAGCCGAAGACGTCGCCAACGGCGATCACAGCTACATCGCTCACTATCAGAGCCGAGCCGTCGCGGCTCAGCGGGTGCGCGAGATCGTCGAGCGCTCGGTACGCGAGGCGAGACGCCTGCCCGACGGGCATCGACACGCCGTGATCGCGGCATGCATGGTCGCGATGTACCTTTCGAAGGACAGCGCACGCACGCCTGCGATGCGGCCCACGACCGCCAGCTTCGTGGAGGCGGGCGGCTCGTTGACACGCCTGTTGCTGCCGATCTTGCGGCTGTGGCGCGTCGCGTATGCGCAGCGCTCGGCATAGTCACCCTGCGGCGCGGTGAAGCCCTACCCGACGGTCGCAACTCGTGTCATGACATGCTTGGGCCGCACACGTCTGAGCACTAGTTCTCCATACGTCGACAGGGTCGATGGATAACAGACAACTGTATGCGTTCCTCAGTCCGAGGTCTAGTCAGAACTGAATATTCAGACGAGTCTTTGCATAGCGTGGCGTCTTCGACATGCTCGCATACACGATGTTGGATGACAGCAACGGCCAAGTAGCGCCTGCGAGGAGAGAGAAAGCGCGTCATAACGGGCGCGTCGAGGCGGATGCCGGCGCGTCGGGTGTTCCGCCGTCCCGTCAGTGGCAGCGAGCCGGACGTCCCGACCGGCGTCCGGCTCGTAGCAGGGACGGCGACTCAGACGCCGGCAAGGTCATGATCGAGCTGTCCAAGTCGCAGGTCGACCAGGTGGTGCGCGGCGCCGGGGAGGGCGGGACGATGTCGATCCTGCTCTCGGCGCTACGGGACCCGGACTGGACGCTCGCGATCGACTCCGAGGACTGGACCTATCCCGAGCAGATGGAGGATCGACGCCTGTCGCGCTCGCTGCTGTCGGGCCTGCTCGTGCTCTCCTGCTTTCCGGCGGACGGGGGATACCTGGGCATCGCAGAGCTCGCGCGCATGCTCGATATGAACACGAGCACCACTCACCGCTACGTCACCACCCTGCTGGCGGTCGGGCTGATCGAACGAGACCCGGCTACGCGCAGGTATCGCGTCGCCGGGACTTAGCTTTCGCGCGACGGGACGGTCCAGTAACCGGCCGGGGATGTAGTGACGGGCAGCGCATGCGCTGCCCGTCGGGGGCGTGCATGCACGCCCCCGAGACGTGCCGCATGCGGCACGTCTGCCGATAGGCGCATGCGCCTATCGGTGATTTCGTACATGTACGAAATCACAGCGGGGTCGCTTGCGACCCCGCTGACCCTGCTCACAGCCGTGCTGCCAGGCGCTCGCCGATCGACCGGATGGCGCCGAGGTCGAGCCGGGGTGCGAACACGAACGGCACTCTGTGCACCGTCAGTCCATGACGGCGAAGGCGCGCGATCTGGTTGTGCTGGATGCGCGCCCGCTCGTGCACGGCCCGCGCTGCGAGCAGCGCCGAGCGCCTGGTCGGCGCTGCTCCCGTCCAGGCGCTCCATCTGCGCGAGCTCGCCTCGGTCGAAGCGTCGCGGCAGCGTCGCGTTGACGATCGTCGCGGTCAGCTCGCGCTCGAGCTGTGAGCGCAGTCCGGCCTGCAGGTCCAGGGTCTCGCCGACCGCGATCTCGGTCGGCTGGGTCACAGCCAGATAGCTGGTCTGTGCGCTGTCCTCCAGCAGTGCGCGCACCTGCTCGGCCTGACCAAAGATCGGACCCACGCGCGCGATCGCGCCGAACGTGCGCGGCGAGTGCAGCAGCCCCAGCGCGTGTCCGGTCGCGGGGGCGTCGAGCACGACCAGGTCATACCGTCCCGCGCGCCGGCGCCAGCGCTCGTCACGGGTCAGCTCCCAGACCTTGACCATGCTCACCAGCTCCTTGGCGCCGGGCGCGGCGGCGGCGAAGTACTGGAACGTGCCGCTGCTTGCGAGCACGCGACCGGGCACCCGGCCTCCGAGCGACTGCAGCCACTCCAGCAGAGCCCGATCGGGGTCGATCGTGACGCTCCACAGGTTCTTTGCAAGCGCGGTCTCAGCGCCAACGCGGCTCTGCGTCGTCCGGCTGTCCGTTTGCCGGGTGCGGCATCGGCGAACAGCACGGGCAGCCGGCGCTGGTCTCCGAGCTCGACCACGATCGTGCGCAGGCCGCGCTCGGCCGCCGCCAGGCCGAGCGCGGCGGCGATCGTCGTCTTGCCCACGCCCCCCTTGCCGGTGACCACCACCAGCTTGCGCTCCAGCATTGATGCCGTTCTCGCCATGAGACCTACAATTCCACAGATGAGCGCGCTCGACACGCAGCCCGATCGACGAACAGGTCGTCTACGACGAGCGTGGCCTCGTGCCGTGTGTCGTGCAGGACTGGAGCACCGGCGAGGTGCTGACGCTCGCCTACATGAACGTCGAGGCGCTGCAGCGCACGCGCGCGACGGGCGAGCTGCATCTGTACAGCCGCTCGCGCGAGCAAGCCTGGCACAAGGGTGAAACCAGCGGCAACGTCCAGGCGGTCCGGGCGCTGCGGCTGGATTGCGACGGCGACACGCTGCTGGCGCTGGTGGAGCCCGCCGGTCCGGCCTGCCACACGGGTGAGCGCACCTGCTTTCACCGCGGCGAGCTCGATCCCGCCGCGCCGCACGAGGTCCTGCCGACGCTCGAGCGGACGCTGCGCGAGCGCGCGCAGCGAGCGCCCGCGGGCTCCTACACGGTGACGCTGCTCGACGATCCATCGCTGGCCGGGGACGAAGGTGCGCGAGGAGGCCGAGGAGGTCACCCGCGCCGCGCGCGAGGAGTCCGACGAGCGCGTCGACGAAGAGGCCGCGGATCTGCTCTACCACCTGCTGGTGCTCGTGCACGGTCGTGGACGAGATCTCGCCGACGCCGAGCGGGTGCTCGATGGCCGCCGTCGCTGAGAAGACCTCTCGCCACAACCTGGTCCCGGTGTGCGAGAGCTTCATCGCGGACTGCGAGACGCCCGTGTCGGCATTTCTGAAGCTGCGCGCGCTCGCGCCCGGCGAGCCGGCGTTCCTGCTGGAGTCCGCCGACCAGGGTCAGCGCGTCGGGCGCTGGTCGTTCATCGGCTTTCGCCCGCGCTCGGTGCTGCGCTGGTCGCTCGCGGACGGCGGCGATCCGTATGCGCTGGCGGCCGAGCACGTCGCGCGCTTTCGCCAGGCGCCGATGCCCGACGGGGCCGGTGGGCCTCCATTCACGGGGGGCGCGGTGGGCTTCTTCGGCTATGACCTCGTGCGGACCGTCGAGCCGCTCGGCGAGCCGCGGGCGGGCAGGGACAGATCCTCTCGGCTTGCCCGACATGGCGCTGATGCTCTCCGACGCCCTGGTCGCGTTCGACCATCTCAAGCACACGATCACGATCCTCGCCAACGCCAACCTCGAGGATGAGCCCGACATCGAGCGCGCACGCGCGACGGCCGCGAGCACGATCGGCGAAATCCGTCAGGCTCTGGCCGGTCCTGTCCCGCCCGGACGGCCAGGCGGAGAGCTCGAGCCGGGAGCGGGCCCGACGCCGCCCCGGCGCGCGAGATGCCGCGGTTTGAGTCGAACATGTCCGGCGAGCAGTTCGAAGGCATGGTACGGCGGATCATCGAGTACATCTACGCCGGCGATGCGTTCCAGGTCGTCCCCTCCCAGCGCTGGTCGGCGCCCACGCCGGTGCAGGCGTTCTCGATCTACCGGGGCCTGCGCGCGGTGAATCCCAGCCCGTACATGTACTTCCTCGACTTCGGTGACTTCCAGGTCGCGGGCGCGAGCCCCGAGCCGCTGCTGACGGTCAGCTCCAGCGGGCGGCCAGACGGCCTGGCCTGGGTGAGCACGAGGCCGATCGCCGGTACCCGTCCGCGCGGTGCGAACGTCGCCGAGGATGAGCGGATCGCGCAGGAGCTGCTGGAGGACGAGAAGGAGCGCGCCGAGCACGTGATGCTCGTCGATCTCGGCCGCAACGACCTCGGCCGGGTATGCGAGCCGGGCACCGTCGAGGTGGAGACGTTCATGGCGGTGGAGACCTACTCGCACGTGATGCACATCGTCTCCTCGGTCGTAGGTCGGCTGCGTGACGGCGTCAGCGCGATGGATGCGCTGCGCTCGGTCCTGCCGGCGGGCACGCTGTCGGGCGCGCCCAAGGTGCGGGCGATGCAGATCATCGACGAGCTGGAGCCGATCAAGCGCGGCGGCTACGGCGGCGCGATCGGCTATCTGTCATATGCGGGCGACATGGACACGTGCATCCACATCCGCACGGTCGTCGTCAAGGACGGCATCGCGCACATCCAGGCTGGCGGCGGGACCGTCGCCGACGCCAAGCCGGCGTATGAGCTGGCAGGAGTCAGAAGCGAAGGCGCGCGCCGTCCTGCAGGCGATCGAGCTGGCCGTTGCCCAGCCGGAATGGCCTTGAGGGGGTCGAGGGAGCCGCGGCGATGAAGGTACTGGTGATCGACAACTACGACTCGTTCACGTACAACCTCGTCCAGTATCTGGGCGAGCTGGGTGCGGATGTGCGCACCGTGCGCAACGATCGCGCGACGCGTCGACGAGCTACTGGAAGGCGGATATGCGCGCTGCGTGATCTCGCCCGGCCCGTGCACTCCTGACGAGGCAGGGATCTCCCTGGAGGTGGCCCGGCGGATGCCCGAAGCGGGCGTGCCGACGCTGGGCGTGTGCCTCGGTCATCAGGCGCTTGCGCAGGCCTTCGGCGGGCAGGTCACGCTGCACCCGCCCGTACACGGCAAGGCGACGACGATCGAGCACGACGGCCGCACGATCTTCACCGGCCTGTCGTGTCCGCTGACGGTTGGGCGCTACCACTCGCTGGTGGTCGCCCCCGAGCTGCCCGACTGTCTCGAAGAGTCCGCGCGTGGCGGAGGCGTGTTGATGGGCCTGCGCCATCGCGAGCTGCCGGCCGAGGGTGTGCAGTTTCACCCGGAGTCGGTCCTGACCGAGGAGGGCAGGGAGCTGTTGGGAAACTTCCTCGACGGGCGGCCGGTCGCCGGAACGCAGCACATTGTCGCGGAGGCAAGCTAGATGCCCAACGCGATTCTCACCCGTGCGATCGATGCGCTGGCGCAGCGGCGCGACCTCAGCGCCGATGAGACCGCGGAGGTGCTCGCCGAGATCATGCACGGCGAGGTCTCTGAGACGCAGATCGCGGGTTTTCTGATCGCCCTGCGCACGAAGGGCGAGACGGTCGATGAGATCGCGGGGCTGGCGCGCACGATGCGTGAGCTCGCCGCACGCGTTCCGATCGACCGCGAGGACCTGCTCGACACCGCCGGCACCGGCGGCGGGCGCGGCACGTTCAACGTCTCCACAACGGCGGCGCTGATCGCTGCGGGCGCAGGTTGCGCGGTTGCCAAGCACGGCAATCGCTCTGCCACCAGCCGCTCGGGGTCGGCCGACCTGCTGGAGGCGCTCGGTGCGCGCATCGACCTCGACCCGGCGGGCGTGGCTGCAGTGCATCGAAGAGGCGGGGTTCGGCTTCATGTTCGCTCCCGCGCACCATCAGGCCACGCGATTCGTCGTGCCCGTCCGGCGCGAGCTGGCGGTGCGCACGATCTTCAACTTGCTCGGACCGCTCACCAACCCGGCCGGCGCGCGCCGCCAGCTGATCGGCGTCTCCGATCGCGGCGTTCCTGGAGACGATCGCCGGTGCGCTCGCGCGCTTGGTGTCGATCGGGCGCTGGTCGTCACCAGCGAGGACGGCCTGGATGAGATCTCGATCGGCGCGGCCACGAAAGTGGTCGAGGTCAACGGCGAGCAGATCACCCGCTACACGCTCGTGCCCGGAGATGTCGGCGTGCGAGCCACGTGTTGCGGCATCAGAGTGCATCGGGCATGCGCCGGACGGGCCGCAGGCGCAGTCGGCGAGCAGGCGGGCATCCCGCAGGAGAACGCCGCGGTCACGCGCGCGATCTTCGCAGGCGAGCTGGGTCCGCGCGCCGAGCTGGCGGTGATCAACGCCGGCGCGGCGATCTATGCGGCGGGCGCGGCCGAGACGATCGCCGAGGGCGTGCGAGGCCGCGCGCGAGGCGCTCGCCGGCGGGAGCGCCGCGCGAGCGCGCTCGAGCGCTACGTGCAGGCGAGCCGTCGGCATGCGCCTGCGCGAGGCGGTGGCGCGATGAGCCGCGCGGCAGGCGGCGCAGTCAATGGAGGATACGCGCGCGGAGCGTGCGCGCGACGTCCAAGCGCGAGCTGCCCAAGCGCGAGCTGGAGAGCGTCGCGGCGCGAGCGCCGCGCCGCGAGAGCGGACGACGGTCCGCTCGGAGTCTCGCCGCGCGCGCGCTTTCGCGACGCGCTGAACGGGCCGGCGATCGGGGTGATCGCCGAGTTCAAGCGCCGCTCGCCCTCGGCGGGCGACGCTGCGCGAGAACGCGGACGTCGCAGACGATCGCCAGCGCGTACGAGCGCGGCGGCGCGGAGCGCGCTGTCGGTGCTGACCGAGGGCCCAACTTCGACGGCTCGCTCGAGGACCTGCGCGCCGCGCGCGCGGCCTGCGCGCTGCCGATCCTGCGCAAGGACTTCATCGTCGATCCCTACCAGCTGTACGAGGCGCGGGCCGCCGGAGCGGACGCGGTGCTGCTGATCGTCGCCGCGCTCGAGCGCCGGCGAGCTGGCTTCGCTGCACGAGCAGGCGCGGGGCTTCGGCCTGGACGTGCTGGTGGAGGTGCACGACGCGGCTGAGCTGCGCGCCGCGCTGGATCGGGGCCGAGCTGATCGGCGTCAACAATCGCGATCTGCGCGACTTCAGCGTGGACGTGGAGCGCACCTCGCGCTGCTGGAGCAGATGCCGGCGGGCGTGATGGTCGTCTCGGAGTCGGGCATCGCCGACGCCAGAGCAGCTCGCGCGGCTGCGAGCGATGAGGGCGTGGCGGCGGTGCTCGTGGGAGAGTCGCTGATGCGCTCGCCGCGGCCCGAGGCGAGGCGCTGCGGGCGCTGCGGGCTGATCGTCCGGGCTGCTCAGCTGAATCGTCGGGGCTGAGCCGGCTCGAAAGTTTTAGTAGAGCGGATGGCTTCGCTTTAGATCGGCCTTCATGGCTGACATCTGTGCACATCCTTGCACTGACACCATGAAGCACCACTGTCCTGATCCACCATGAAACGCATGTTCGCCATTCCCTTCATCTCGGCCCTCGTCGGCGGCGCGGTCGTCGCCGTCGTGATCGCGGCGATCGGCGGGCTGGGCTCCTCGCAGCACCGTCACGACGGTCCAGTCCGCTCCGTTGCGCCCTCGAACGCCTCGCAGGAGAGCACGGGACTGACGCCGCACCAGATCTACGTGCGCGACGCGCCCGGGGTCGTGTTCGTGACCTCGACGATCGTGCAGCAGAGCGAATGTCGCCGTTCAACCTGTTCGGCGGCGGCGAAACCCAGCGCCAGGGCAAGGCCACCGGCTCGGGCATCGTGATCGACGACAACGGCACGATCCTGACCAACTACCACGTGGTCGAGAACGCGGTGAAGGTGCACGGTGAGCTTCGAAAACGGCAAGACCGTCGAAGCGCAAGGTGATCGGCAAGGACCCCTCCAACGACCTCGCGGTGCTGCGCATCCCGACCGACGGCCTGACACTGCACCCGCTCACGCTCGGCGACTCCAGCAAGGCGCAGGTCGGCGATCCGGTGCTTGCGATCGGCAATCCGTTCGGCCTGGAACGCACGCTGACGACCGGCGTGATCTCCGCGCTGCAGCGCCAGATCACCGCGCCCAACGGCTTCACGATCGACAACGTCCTGCAGACCGACGCGCCGATCAACCCCGGCAACTCCGGCGGCCCGCTGCTCAACGCGCGGGCCAGGTGATCGGCATCAACTCGCAGATCGAGACCGGCGGCAGCGGCGGCGGCAGCGTCGGCATCGGCTTCGCCGTCCCGATCAACACCGCCAAGACCGAGCTCGCCCAGCTCGAGAAGGGCGGCACGGTGCGCGGCGCCTATCTTGGCCTCGACATCGCTGACGGTCGACGGCTCGCTGTCGGCGCTGAACCTGCCGGTGAAAAGCGGCGCGCTGGTGCAGAGCGTCGCAGCGGGGACGCCCGCCGCCAAGGCCGGCATCCGCGGCGGCAACGTCAGCGGCAACACCGACGGCGGCAAGGTCGCGGTCGGCGGGGACATCATCGTCAAGGTCGACGGCAAGACGGTGACAAGCGCCGAAGACCTCGCCAACGACATCGCCTCGAAGAAGCCGGGCGACACGGTCTCGATCGAAGTGCTGCGCGCCAACGGCAACGGCAGCTACGAACACAAGACGTGTCAAGTGACGCTCGGCACCCGTCCCAACTCGGTGCCCGAACGCCGAACACGCCCGAAGGGCTGAGGACTCGGGCTCGGGCCGCTACCGTTCGGCGGCCGCTACCGTTGGCTGATGCCCGACGCGCCCAGCGTGAAGATCTGCGGCATCACCGAGCTCGACGACGCCGAGCTGGCGGTCGAGCTGGGAGCGTGGGCGATCGGGATGGTCTTCTACGAGCGGCAGCCCGCGCCGTTGCTCGCTCGAGCAGGCGCAGCGGATCACGGCGGCGCTGCGCCGTCAGGTCGAGCTGTGCGGCGTGTTCGTCAACGCGTCGCTGGAGGAGATCGCGCGGACGACGCGAGGAGCTGGGCTTGACGATGCTGCAGCTGCACGGCGACGAGGGCCCGTCGTTCTGCGCGGAGGTCGCGCGGCGCACCGGCGCGCGGGTGATCAAGGCGGCTGCAGGTGTCCGGCGCCGGCGACGTGCGCGACCTGGAGCGCTTCCACACCGACTTCCATCTGCTCGACGCGCGCGCCAAGGCGCCGGGCCAGGCAGGAGCTGCGGGGCGGCACGGGCGAGACGTTCGACTGGAGCTGCTCGCGGGCGCGACGCTCAAAGACGCCGCTGATCCTCAGCGGCGGCCTGACCCGGGCAACGTCGCCGAGGCGATCGCAGCGGGTGCGGCCCTTCGCGGTGGACAGCGCCAGCGGCACCGAGAGCTGCGCCCGGACACAAGGACGCGGTGAAGCTGCGCGCCTTCTTCGCGAGCGCTCGATCTGGAGTCGGCGGATCTTCGATCGACCGGCGGACGCCGCACCGGACGAGCAGACGGCCGCCGCGGTAGTCTCGCCCTCGCGTGAGCGCGATCGAGCACCGGTTCGGCCGCTACGGCGGCCAGTACGTCCCCGAGACGCTGATGCCGGCGCTGGCCGAGCTGGAGCAGGCGTGGATGCAGGCGCGCGAGGATCCGCGCTACCGCGCCGAGCTGGAGGGGCTGCTGCGCGACTTCGGCGGGCGTCCGACGCCGCTGTATCGCGCGCAGCAGACTGTCCGAGCGCGTCGGGCGCGCGTGTATCTCAAGCGCGAGGACCTCAACCACACCGGCTCGCACAAGCTCAACAACGCGCTCGGGCAGGCGTTGCTGGCCAAGCGGATGGGCAAGCGGCGGATCATCGCCGAGACGGGCGCGGGCCAGCACGGCGTCGCGACGGCCACCGTGTGCGCGCTGCTGGACCTGGAGTGCGTCGTCTACATGGGCACCGAGGACACGCGCCGCCAGCACCCGAACGTGCAGCGGATGGAGCTGCTGGGCGCGAGCGTGCAGCCGGTGGACGCGGGCGCGCAGGACGCTGAAGGAGGCGACCTCGGCGGCGATCCGCGACTGGGTGACGAATGTGCGGCGACACCCACTACATGATCGGCTCGGTCGGTCGGCCCGGCGCCCTATCCGGCGCTGGTGCGCGATCTGCAGCGCGTGATCGGCGACGAGGCGCGCGCGCAGATGCTCGAGCGCGAGGGGCGCCTGCCCGAGCGGGTGATCGCCTGCGTCGGCGGAGGCTCCAACGCGATCGGCATCTTCACCGCGTTCCTGGACGACGAGGGGGTGCAGCTGATCGGGGTGGAGGCCGGCGGCGAGGGCATCGACACCGCCCGTCACGGCGCGCCGCTGACGGTCGGTGGGCGCGCGGGCGTGCTGCATGGCGCGCTGTCGGCGGTGATGCAGGACGAGGAGGGGCAGATCGTCGAGGCGCACTCGATCTCGGCGGGCCTCGACTACCCCGGCACCGGACCCCAGCACGCGTTCCTGCGCGACAGCGGCCGGGCGCGCTATGAGGCGGTGACCGACGCGCAGGCGCTCGGCGCGTTCCGGGAGGTCTCGCGCCTGGAGGGGATCATCCCGGCGCTGGAGACCGCCCACGCGCTTGCCTGGACGCTCGCCCAGACCGACGGCGAGCTCGACCTGGTGTGCCTGTCCGGGCGCGGGGACAAGGATCTGGCCGAGGTGCTTGGGCGACAGTGAGGCGTGAGTACGCAGACGATCACCGGCGTCGAGCGGATCGCCGACGGCGTTCGCCGCGCGCGGCAAGCGGGCCGCGCTGATGCCCTACCTGATGGGCGGCTATCCCACGCTGGCGGAGTCGCTGCGGATCGGCGAGGCGTGCGTGCACGCGGGCGCGGACATGCTCGAGCTGGGGGTGCCCTACTCCGACCCGCTCGCGGACGGCCCGTGATCCACGAGGCGGGCACGCGCGCGCTCGCGGCGGCGCGAACGTGGCGGGGGTGCTCGAGGTCGCGCGCGGCGCTCGCGCCGAGCGTGCCGGTGGTGCTGATGTGTTACGCGAACATGGTGCTCGCCCCCGGCGCGGGGGCGTTCGTCGAGCGGCTGGCGCAGACCGGCGCGAGCGGGCTGATCGTGCCCGACCTGCCGCTCGAGGAGGCCGAGGAGGTTCGCGGCGGCGTGCGACGCGCACGGGCTCGCGCTGGTGCCGCTGGTGGCGCCGACGACGCCGCCCGAGCGCTTGGCGGCGATCGGGGCGCGTGCGCGCGGCTTTCTCTACACGGTCTCGGTCGTCGGCACCACCGGCGAGCGCGCGGCGCCGTCGCTGTCCGAGCGCTTCGCCGAGATCGTCGCGCGCGCGAAGGCGAGCACCGAGGTGCCGGTGGCGCTTGGCTTCGGGATCTCCACGCCCGAGCAGGCGCGGCAGGCCGCCGAGGCGGGCGCGGACGGGGTGATCGTCGGCACGCGGCTGGTGCGCGCCGCCGGCGACGAGTCCGAGGATCCCGCGGGCGCGGTCGGCGCGGTCTGGCTGGCGCGACACTGCGCCGCAGGCGCTGCCTGGCACTGCTAGGATTCCGCACGCAATGGGACTGGTCCTCACCGTCACCGCCGGCTTGATCATCTGGATCGTGCTCTGGGCGCTCGGCGCCAAGGGCTTCGACGCGTTCATGCTCGCCACGGTGATCATCCTCGTCGGCGCCTCGCTGAAGATCCTCGCCGGCTATCTGCCCGGCCGCCGCAGCTGAGCAGTGCCGGTGCGCGCGCGCTAGGCTCTGCCAAGCGGCGGCGCCTGCTCGCTCGTCGTGGTCGCGGCGGCAGCCGGTCGCTGTCCGGCTGCGGGAGCGTCTCCGGCGCGCCGCAGCAGTCGGGCAACCAGCTGACGGTCTACTCGAGCCTGCCGCTGCAGGGTCCGTCGGGGGCTATCTCCCAGCAGATCGTCAACGGCGAGAAGCTCGCGCTGCCGACGCCGGCGGGCACGTCGGGCCGTTCAAGGTCAGCTACGTACTCGCTGGACGACTCCAACCCGACGACCGGCGAGTGGGATCCGGGCGTGACCGCGGCCAACGCCAAGGCCGCCGCCAGGACCCCACCACGATCGCCTACCTCGGCGACTTCAACTCGGGCGCGACCGCGATCTCGCTGCCGCTGATCAACGCCGCCGGCATCCTGCAGGTCAGCCCGGCCAGCCCCTACGTCGGCTTGACCTCCTCGCTGGACGCCGGCCAGGACGAGCCCGAACGCTTTTACCCGACCGGCAAGCGCACGTTCGGCGCGGCTGCAGCCCGGGCGACCCGGTGCAGGCGCGGGCGCAGGTGGCGTCTGATGCACGAGCTCGGCGTGCAAGCGCGTGTACGTGCTCGCCGACCAGGATCCGTTCGAGATGCCGCTCGCGCAGATCGTCGCGAGCGACGCCGAACGCGCCGGGATCGAAGTCGCCGCGCAGGACAGCCTCGACACGATCGCGACGGCGCAACTTCACCGGCGAGGTCGCCAAGATCGCCGAAAGCGGCGCCCAGGCCGTGTTCTTCGCGCGGTGCAACCAGCCGGAAACCGTCTCGCTGTGGCAGCAGCTGCACAGCGCCGACCCGCAGCTGTCGCTGCTTGCGTCCAGCACGATGGTCAACGCCGCGTTCACCGCGAGATCGGCGCGGCGGCAGCCGCGAAGACGCTGTCGGACCACGCCGGTGCTTGCCGTCAGCGCTCTATCCGGCCTCGGCACAGCGCGTGCTCGCCCAGTACCGCCGGCAATTCGGCGAACCGCCCGAACCGTATGCCCTGTACGGGTACGAGGCGATGAGCGTCGGTGCTGCGGCGATCCGCGCGCGCCGGGAAGCGCGGCAACAATCGCCAGGCGGTGATCGACGCGTTCTTCGCCACGCGCGACCGCGACTCGGTGCTCGGCCGCTACTCGATCGAACCCGACGGCGAAACCACTCTGTCGAGCTATGGCGTCGACCGCGTGTCAATGGCAAGCCGGTGTTCTGGCGTGAGCTGAACGTGGGCTGAGGTCTCAGAACCTGTTGCAAAGTCGGCACGTCCGGATGCGTCCCTGGACACGGCGCAGATTCTCAGCCCAGCGCTGCCTCGCAGCGCCTCGTCAAGTTGCGGGTCGCGAAGCTCGTAGCCGAGCACCAGCGCCTTGCGCCGGCAGCACGCGTGCGCCGGTGGTGACGATCTCGGCCATCTCGCCGTAGAGGAGGCGCAGCGCCACTCCCGGCACCGGCAGCAGCGAGGGACGGTGCAGGGCGCGGCCGAGCGCGTGCGAGAAGTCGCGGTTGGTGACTGGCTCGGGCGCGGTTGCGTTGACCGGGCCCGTCCAGCGCTCGTCGCTCGAGCGCGGCGAGCACGATGCCGACCAGGTCGTCGCGGTGGATCCAGGAGATGTACTGGCGCCCGCCCGCCACCGGCCCGCCGACGCCCGAGGCGAAAGGGGGGAGCATCTTGCGAGCGCGCCGCCCGTCGCGGTCGAGCACGACGCCGGTGCGCACCTCACCGACGCGCATGCCCAGCTCGCTCGGCGGCCCGCGCCTCGGCCTCCCAGGCGCGCACACCTGTGCGAGGAAGTCGCTCCCGGCGGGCGCCTCCTCGTCGATCGGCTCGTCGCCGTGCGCGCCGTAGTAGCCGATCGCGGAGGCGCTGATGAGCACCGTCGGACGCGCTCGGCTTCGCGCGCGCGCGCAGACCCTCGCACGAGGTTGCGCGTGCCCGTCACGCGGCTGTCACGGATCGCCTGCTTGGCCGCTCGCTCCAGCGCTGCGCGACGTTCTCGCCCGGCGAGATGCACGACCGCGTCGCGCCCGGCGAGCGCCGCGCGGGCGCCGGTTCGTCCATCAGGTCCCAGCAGCGCCTGCAACTCGCCGAGTCGCACGTGCCCGTCGGGTCGCGCGTCAGCACCGTGACCTCGTCTCCGTCGCTCGACAGCGCGCCTCCAGCGCACTGCCGTCGGCGCTCGCCGCGAGAGCACCGTCACCTCGTCGCCGCCGCGCTCCTGCTGAGCGCCGCGCACCGAGCGCGGCGCCGATCAGGCCGCCGTGCGCTCCCGTGACCGGTCACCCGCAGGGCCGGCATCGACTGACTTCAGGTCTCCCACAATCGACGTCGTCCATGTCCAGCTTACGTGCTCGCTCTCCCGCTGCACGACCATCGTGCCGGTCAGCGTATCGCCCTGGGCGAAGCCGACCTCGTTGCCCGCGCCAGCGCGGTGCCGCTCGCGCGCGCCTGCTCGGCGACCGCGGCAGCTACAGCGGGAGCCACGTCGCGGTTGAACACCGACGGGATGATGTAGTCCTCGCGCAGCTCCTCGTCGGTCACGATCTCTGCGATCGCCTGTGCGGCGGCCATCTTCATCTCCTCGGTGATCGCGTTCGCGCGCACGTCGAGCGCGCCGCGGAAGATCCCCGGGAAGCACAGCACGTTGTTGATCTGGTTGGGGTAGTCCGAGCGACCCGTCGCCATGATCCGCACGTACGGCGCCGCCTCCTCGGGGATCACCTCGGGGTTGGGGTTGGCCATCGCGAACACCATCGCGTCGTCGTTCATCCTGCGCGAGCGCCTCCGCCGGCAGCGCCTGCGCGCCGGAGAGCCCGATCAGCAGGTCGGCGCCGTCGATCACGTCGGCGGGCGCGCCCGTCGCGGCGCTCGGGGTTGGTGGACTCCGCGAACCAGCGCTTCATGCGGGTTCATCGTGCCGTCGAGGTAGTCGGCGCGCTCGATGTGCAGCGCGCCGCGCGAGTCGGCGCCGACGATGTGCCGCACACCCGCCTCGAGCAGGATCTTCGTCACGGCGACCCCTGCCGCGCCGAGACCGATCACGAGCACGCTGCAGGTCCTCCATCCGCTTGCCGGTCAGCTTGACCGCGTTTAGCAGCGCCGCCATCACGACCACCGCCGTGCCGTGCTGGTCGTCGTGGAAGACCGGGATGTCGAGCTCGTGCTTCAGCCGCTCCTCGATCTCAAAGCAGCGCGGCGCGGAGATGTCCTCGAGGTTGATCCCGCCGAACGCCGGCGCGATCAGCTTGACCGCTCGCACGATCTCATCGGCGTCCTTGGTGTCCAGGCAGATCGGGAACGCGTCGACGCCCGCGAACTCCTTGAACAGGCAGCCTTGCCCTCCATCACCGGCATCGCCGCCGCGCGGGCCGATGTCGCCGAGACCGAGCACCGCGGTGCCGTCGGAGACGACCGCGACCGTGTTGCGCTTGATCGTGTACTGGAACGCCTTGTCGGGATCGTCCTGTGATCGCCATGCACACGCGTGCCACGCCCGGGGTGTAGGCCATCGAGAGGTCGTCGCGCGTCTTCAGCGGGTGCTTGTTGTGCTGTTCGATCTTGCCCCCGACGTGCAGCAGGAACGTGCGGTCGGTCGTGTCGATCACCTCGCGCCCGCCAAGCGCGTCGATCGCCGCGAGGATCGATCCCAGTGATCGCGGTCGGAAGCGTCGACGACGATGTCGCGCAGGCTGTGCCCGGCGCTCGACCTCGACCAGATCGACCGCGACGACCATTCCGCCCGCCTCGCCGATCGCGCTCGTCACCTGCCGAGCAGGCCCGGCTGTCGTCGATCTTGACGCGGATGTCAGGCGGTACTGCGCGCTGGGGGTGATGCTTTCACAGTGAGGTCTCCTGTTTGGGTAGCCGGCGTCAGGCGGCGGCTTTTGCGCTGCGGTGGCCCAAGCATGGGCAGCGGCCCGGCATCTTATGTGAGCGGTCCTCCGTAAAGTGCTCCGTGCATGGCGGCCAAGGCGACAGCGCAGCGAGCGACTCCGGCGGGTGGCTCGATGGGCGAGACGCGGACCGGCGCCTGTTCCTGATCGACGGTCCCAGCCTCGTCTACCGGGCGTTCTACGCGCTGCCGGAGTCGATCGCGACCTCCACCGGCGAGCCGACCAACGCGATCTTCGGGTTCGCCTCGATGCTCGTGAAGATCGTCACCGAGTACGGGGTTCGTCCGACCGTCGTCGCCTGGGACGCGGGCACCTCGGGGCGCACCGAGCTGTTCGCCGAGTACAAGGCCACGCGCCGCTCGCGCCCGGACCTGCTCAAGCAGCAGTGGCCGGCGATGGAACCGCTGGTCGAGGCGTTTGGCTATCGCAACGTCAAGGTGGACGGCTACGAGGCCGACGACGTGATCGCCTCGCTCGCCGAGCGCGCTCGCGCGGCGGGCTTGCCGGTGATGATCGTCACCGGCGACCGCGACGTGTTTCAGCTGATCGACGAGGACGGTCTCGTCAGGGTGATGGCGACCTCACGCGGGATCACCGAGACGAAGATCTACGACCACCAGGCCGTGATCGACCGCTACGGCATCCCGCCCGAGCTGATCCCCGACTTCTACGGCCTGAAGGGCGACACCTCCGACAACATTCCCGGCGTCCCCGGAATCGGCGACAAGACCGCCTGCGAGCTGATCCAGCCCTACGGATCGCTCGAGGGCGTGCTCGGGCACATTCGCGATATCGGCGGGGCCAAGCGCAAGCAGAACCTGATCGATCACGGCGAGGATGCGCGCGTGTCCAAGCGCCTGGCGACCGTCCAGCGCGATCTCGACGTCGGGGTCGACCTGGGCGAGGAGGCGCGTGAGCCCGATCGCTCGCGTCTGCGCGAGGTCTTCCGCCAGTACGAGCTGCGCGACCCGCTGCGCCGCCTCGAGGAGGCGCTCGGCGAGGACGAGCTCGTGGCGGAGGCCCTTCGACCCCTGCGGCCGAGGTCAGGCTGCGTGCACGTGTGCGCTCCGGTGCGGCGGGGGACATCGCCGAGTTCGGCACGGGCGAGGCGCTGTGCGTGGTCGTGCGCGCGATCGAACCGCCCGAGGGCGCCCTGTTCGCCGAGGGCTCGCCCTGGCGTTTTGCGGTCGCCCCCGCGGGCTCCGGTGGCACGGGCGATGTGGCTGCAGGCGCAGATGGGCCGGCGGGGACCGGAACTGCGACCGGAGCCTCCGCGGCGAGCAAGATTGGTCCCGTCGAGGTGCTCGCCGGCGATTGCGCCGGCCCCGAGGAGATGGTCGCCGCGTGCGCCGGGCGGCCTGTGGTCGTGCACGACGCCAAGGCGCTGCGTGTCGTGCCGGATCTGCTCGTGCACGACACGCTGCTCGGCGCTTACCTGCTCGAGCCTGCGCGACGCGGGTATCCGTTCGCCGAGCTGTGCGAAGAGCGCGGCCTGCTGTGCGACGCCGAGGACCCGGTGGCGGCAGACGCCGCGCTGCTCGGCGCGCTCGCCTCCTGGCAGCGCGAGCAGATCTCCGAGCGCGGCCTGGATCGGATCATGGCGGAGATCGAGCTGCCGCTCGTACCGGTGTTGCGCGCGATGGAGTTGATCGGGGTGCGGCTGAACCTCGATTGCCTGGCGGAGATCACCGGGCGGGTGCGGGAGGAGATACTGGAGCTGGAACAGGAAATCTTCGCGCTCGCCGGCGAGGAGTTTTTGATCGCCTCGCCCTCGCAGCTGGGTGAGATCCTGTTCGAGAAGCTCGGGCTGTCGCGCAAGCGTCGCGGCAAGACCGGCTACTCGACCGACGCGCGCGTCCTGCAGGCGATCCGCTCCGAGCACACGATCATCCCGCGGATCGAGCGCTGGCGGGAGCTGAGCACGCTGATCAAGACCTATCTCGATGTGCTTCCCGAGCAGGCTGACGAGCAGTCGCGCATCCATACCACCTTTCTGCAGGCCGTCGCCCAGACCGGGCGCCTGTCGAGCACCAACCCGAACATGCAGAACGTCCCGATCCGCACCGAGCTCGGGCGCGAGATCCGCGGCTGCTTCGAGGCGGCTCCCGGCGGAGTGCTGATCTCCGCCGACTACTCACAGATCGAGCTGCGCGTGCTCGCCCACGCGGCGGACGACTCTGCCCTGAAGGAGATCTTCCGTCGCGGCGACGACGTTCACACCGCGACCGCCTCCCAGGTGTTTCAGGTCGCCCCGCAGGACATCGACCCGGGGATGCGCTCGAAGTCGAAGATGATCAACTACGGCATTGTCTATGGCCTGTCCGACTATGGCCTCGCCGACCGTCTGAACATCCCGCGTGAGGAGGCCAAGGCCTTTATCGACGCTTACTTGAATCGCTTCCCGCATGTCGCGGCGTTCATCGAGCACACGATCGAGCAGGCGAAGGAGGACGGTCACGTCACGACGCTGTGGGGCCGTCGCCGCCAGATTCCCGAGCTGCGCGCCCGCAACTATCAGGTGCGCACGCTCGGCGAGCGCCTGGCCGTCAACACCGTCATCCAGGGCACCGCCGCGGACATCATCAAGCTCGCGATGGTTCGCTGCCATGCTGCTCTTGCCAGCGAGGGATTGCAGACGCGCCTGATCTTGACGATTCACGACGAGCTCCTGTTCGAGGGCCCGCCAGCCGAGGCCGACGCCGCGCGCGTGCTGATCGAGCGAGAGATGTGCGGCGTGTGGGACGCCGAGCCGGCGATGGCCGTCGACATCGGCGTCGGCTCCAACTGGCTGGAGGCCAAGTGAGGACGCATTCGGGCGCGGTCCCTCGCGCGGTCGAAGCGAGGCCGCATCCGGGCGCGGTCCGTCGCGCGGCTCGATTGCAAACGCACAGGCGTGCAAACGCGCGCGTACGCGATGCGCGCGTGGTCGACGTATGCGCAGGAGTTGCCGGATGAGCCGCGGGCTGGCGATTCTGCTGGCGGTCACCGCCGGTTGCTTCGTCGGTCTGCAGGCCCCGGTCAACGCGCGCCTCGGCCGCGAGGTCGGCGCTCTGCAAGCGGCGACCGTCTCGTTCACGATCGGCACGGTCGCGCTGATCCTCGTCGCCTCGCTCTCCAGCGGCGGACTGTCCGGCGTCGGCAGCGCGACACGGGCGCCGTGGTGGGCGCTGGTCGGAGGCATCCTCGGCGCGTTCTATGTCACTGTCGCGCTGCTCACCGTCCGCACCCTCGGCCTCAGCGGTCTCACCGCGATAGTGGTCACCGGCCAGCTGGCAATCGCGGCAGTGGTCGATCGCTTTGGCCTGCTGGGGATCGCCAAGCAGAATATCGACGCCTCGCGCATCGTCGGCCTGGTGCTGCTGGTGATCGGGGTGGTGCTGGTTGTGCGACGGTGAGCGCTCAGCTGGAATATCTGTCCGCTATGTATGCTGGCGCTTGGGTCACCGCCCACAAACACCGAGGATATGAGGTTTGACGATGCGCCGAATCCGGCTCGCAGTATTGGTCTGCACCGCTATCGCTGTCTGTTTGACGATCGCCGCCACGGCTGGCGCCCACGCCAAGGCCAAGCCGGCGGGCATCAAGACCGGCACCTATCAGGCGAAGCTGGCCGCGTCGCCGCCGAGCGAGGCGCAGAAGTTCAACATCGCCCTCAAGAAGACGAAGTGCGCCGCCGCGCCCGGATCCGGCACGTCCGCCCTGCATCTGTGTGTTTCGGTAGTCACCTCGCCGCTCCTTGGGTGCACCACTCCGGTTGTCATGGAAGCCCCACTCGCGAGCTTTCAGACCCCGGTCGAGCTCCCCACCTCGGGCAAGCTCACCGAGCACGGAGCCGTCACGGAGGGAGCCCCGGTCCCCGGCGGAGAACCGGAGACGGGAGAAGGGATCTTCTCGGTCGCGTTCACGAAGAAGGGCACCGCCAGCGGCTATATCGAACAGAATCTGACCTACTCGGCCGGGCAGGCGCATGGTCTGCTGTGCGACAGCGGCAAGGTTCCGTTCACGGCCAAGCTGGGTTGAGCGACCTGCGGCTCGCGTAGGGCCGCGCGGCATGTCACGTCGGCCGACGTATCCCGTCGGCCGACGGCGTCTCATCTGGCGGCGTTAGCCCAGCTCGGTGCGAAAGCCCTCGCGCCAGCTTGCATGCTTGGGCTCCCAGCCAAGCTCGCGCTTGATGCGGACGTTGCTCGCGCCGCGCAGCTCGTTCATCATTTCCACAGCGATCCGTCCAGCGGCGAGCCGTCCCAGCCAGGCCGGGGCATGCCAGGGCGCGGGCGCGTGCACCGCGCGGGCATACACCGGCACCCACTCATGGACCGGTGCCGGGTCGTCGTCGACGACGTTGTACGTCGCGGGGCCGTCTCGCCCGAGCGCCGCGACGGTGGCGCTCGCGGCGTCGTCCACATGCAGGAACGAGAACATGCCGCTGCCGGCGCCCACGATCGGCAGGCGCCGACGGCGTAGGCTCGCGGCCCACGCACCGTCGCGAGTGAAGCCGGTACCGGGGCCGTAGAGCTGGCCGTAGCGCAGCACGATCCCGCCCGCGTCCTGCACCTGGCGCTCCAGGTCGGCGATCGGCTCGGCGACGAACGGCAGCTTTACGGTCGCGAGCGGAGCGTCCTCGTCCTTGACCCAGTCGCCCTCGGGCGCGTATGCGAACGCGATGCTCTCGGCGACGATCCGCCGTACCCCGGCTGCCTGCGCGGCGGCGAGGAGATTGCGCGTGCCCTGTCGGCGCAGGCGCCCGGTGCTCGCGGTCTCCTGCTCGAAGCGGCGCATGTTGATGTCCTCGGGCAGATCGGTGAGCGCGTGGACGATCTGATCCGCTCGCGCGTCGATGACCGCCCGGGCCAAGCCGGCTGCGTCGTATGCGTCACAGACGACCGCCTCGATCCCCTGCGCCGTGAGCGCACCGGCCTTCTCGGGCGAGCGGGTCATCGCGATCGGCTCATGGCCGGCACTGGTCAGCGCCGGCAGCAGCCGGCGGCCGATCACCCCCGTGGCCCCGGCCACGAATACCCTCATGGTCTGGTCTCCAGCGCTGCTCTGTGCCACAGCCAGGCCAGCAGCACGGTCGCGGCGGCGAGCGAGAAGAAGTCGAAGTAGCCATTCCATGCCGGATGGGCCTTGCCGATGTCGATCAGGTGGTTGACGCTGTGCAGCGCGTACTGGATGGTCATGAGCGCGAGCATCGGCACGCGCCAGGAGGGGCGGCGGATGGCCAGGAGCAGGCCGATGCCGGTCGCGGCATAGAACGTGGCAAGGTCGCGGATGTAATGACTGTTATATGAGCCAAACGGGCCGACGGCCTTGTAGAACTCGTGGGGGCTCACCGCCATCAGCAGCGCCAGGCTGAGCTGGATCACGGCGAAGGCGGCGATGCCCACCGTCACGACGGATGCGAAACGGCGCGAAGCGGCGGCAGGGAGCTGCTCGGAGGCGGCTGTCACGACCTGCACGATATGGGTTCAGCTCGCTTTCGCAGAGGTCCAGTTGGGCGGCGCGCGCCGATGCCACTGCGCGTTCGAGACGATCGCCGCTCAGGACGGGGCGCCCACCTCGGCCAGCGCCTCGGCGATCAGGCGCACGCCGTGCTCGATCGCCGGCTCGGGCAGGTTGCCGTAGCCGAGCAGCACGCCCGGCGGCCCGCCGTGCGCGAAGCGATGCCAGGCAAGGCCCTCCATACCCACTCCGCGCCCGGCTGCAGCCGTCAGCAGCGCGGGCTCGTCCACGTCGTCGGGCAGCGTCACCAGCTCATACAGCCCCGCCCCGGCCCCGCTGTGGCGCCCCTGCGGCAGCCACTGTGCGAGGGCCTGAAGCAGCGCTTCGCGCCGCTGCTGATAGCGCAGCCGCATGCGTCGCGTATGGCGGTCGAGCTCGCCCCGCTCGATGAAGTCGCACAGCGCGAGCTGACCTACGACCTCTGAGCCGCCGTCCTCGATCGCCTTGGTGGAGATCAGCTGCCAGGCCAGCCAGGAGGGGAGCAGCATCCAGCCCAGGCGCATTCCGGGCGCCAGGCGCTTGCTGGCCGAGCCGATGTACAGCACCCGCTCGGGCGCCAGTCCCTGCAGAGCGCCGACGGCCACGCGGTCATAGCGGTACTCGGCGTCGTAGTCGTCCTCGACGATCAGCCGCTCGCCGTCCTCGGCCCATTCGATCAGCGCCGCACGGCGCTCGCGGCTGAGCACGCTGCCCGTCGGGAACTGATGCGCGGGAGTCACCAGCACGGCCGCGGCGGCGGTACCCGCCAGCGCCTGCACGCACAGGCCCTGGTCATCGACCGGCACTGGAATCGTCTGCAGACCGGCCTGCTCGGCGATCAGACGGTGCACATGCCAGCCGGGGTTCTCGACCGCGATCGCGTCGATGCCCTGGTCGTGCAGCCAGCGGCACAGCATCGAAAATCCTTGCATGAAGCCCGTGCACATCAGCATGTTCTCGGGGTCGGCCGCCGCTCCGCGCACGCGCCCGATGTAGTCGGCGAGCACTTCCCGCAGCCGGGGCACTCCGCGCGGGTCGCCGTAGCCGACGGCTCCCAGCGGCGACTCGCGCCAGGCGGCGCGCAGCGAACGCAGCCAGCGGTTGCGCGGAAAGCCGGCCAGGTCGGGCAGTCCGGGATGAAAGTAGTAGGGAAACGTGGGCAATAGCGAGCGCGCCGGCGCGCGTGGAACCGCGGCGCCCACGGCTTTGGCGACCCGCACCGTCGCGCCCTGACGGGTCTCCAGATAGCCCTCGGCGCCGAGCTGGCCATAGGCCTCGGTCACTACTCCGCGCGAGACGCCGAGCTCCAGCGCCAGTCCTCGCGTGGATGGCAGCCTCGTGCCGGTGGGCAGGCGCCCACGACGGATGTTCTCGCGCAGGGAGCGCTCCAGCTGCTCGTGCAGGGGCAGCTCGCTGGTGCGGTTGATTTCGATCAGCAGCTCAGGACTCGCAACTGGCCCTGTCGAGGATGTCATTACTGGAACTGTATACAGGACCAGTCCAGGCGTAGGGTGGATCGCGATCGCATTCAACCCGCCAGGAGGATCATCGCCATGAGTCGGTCCAACGGAAAGATCTCGACGAGCCAGATCACGATCGTGGGGGGAGGTCTTGCGGGACTCACCGCGGCGATCACCTGCGCCGAGGGCGGCGCCGGCGTGACTCTGCTGGAGGCCCGCTCGGCGCTGGGCGGTCGGGCGCGCAGCAGCAGTGGTCCCTACAAGGCGAACGTCGGTCCTCACGTCCTCTACAAGGACGGCCCGTTCTGGCAGTGGATGGTCGAACGCAAGCTCCTGCCCCGGTATGCCGGGATGCCGCTGGCAGGCGTCAGGCTGCGCTGGGGAGGCGAGGTCAGGCGCACCCCTCCGCTGGGAGCGATCCCCTCCGTGCTGCGGCTGCGCGGGCGCGAGGCTCCAGTCGATCTGGACTTCCGCGCCTGGGCCACCGGCCACACCGGCGAGCGCACGGCGGCGATGCTGTCCGCGGCGGCCGGCGTGTACACCTTCCACCACGACCCCGGAGAGCTGTCGGCGGCGTTCGTGTGGTCGCGCACGGTCAGGACTCTGCTGAGCCCGCCGCCGGCCGCTCGCTACGCGATCGGAGGCTGGAACGCGCTGGTTGCCTCCTTGGAGACCCGCGCACGCGAGTTGGGTGTGATGATCGAGACCGGTCACGGCGTCGATGTGCTGCCCGAGGCGCCGGTGATCATCGCCACCGAGCTGGGCGAGGCGCGCACCCTGCTGGGCGATGACTCCCTGAGCTGGACGAGCGGACGCACGCTATGCCTCGACCTGGGCTTGAGTCATCGCCGCGGCGATCCGTTTGTCGTGTCGGACTTGGACGAGGCCGGCTGGATCGAGCGCTTCACCGCGCCGGACCCGTCGCTGGCGCCCGAGGGCGAGGAGCTCGTACAGGCGCAGATGCCGATTCGCCCCGGAGAGGACACCGAGCTGGCCGCCGCGAGGCTGGAGCGGCTGCTGGACGGCTCCTTCACGGACTGGCGCGAGCGTGAGACCTGGCGCCGCCGGCAGGTGATGGATGGGCGCAGCGGAGCGCTCGACATGCCCGGCACGAGATGGCACGATCGCCCCGCGGTGGACCGCGGCGACGGTGCGTTTCTTGCGGGGGACATGGTCGCCGCGCCGGGCCTGCTGTCCGAGGTCTCATGGGCCAGCGCGATCGAGGCCTCGCAGCTGGCGCTGGACGCGGCGCGTACCACGCGCCCGCAGCTGCGCAGGGTCGCCTGAGCGCAAGCGCTCAGGTTCTCAGGTTGTCACGGCGCCGCGACTTGCTGCGGCGCGGGCCTCCTCTGTGCGGCAGCCCGAACCGCTCACACCGCCGCGGAGACGGCGACCTGTCTCGGGGACGGGGTTGTGCGCGAGGTGGATGGGCCCTTGGCGACGAACGAAGGCGGGGCGATGTCCAAATAGTGCTCGAAGATCCAGGTGGCAAAGCGGTGTGACCGCATGCTCAACGTGAGCGCGGCCGGCACGGGTGTCGGCGTCAGCTGACCGATATAGCGCTGGGCGTTCTGCAGCCAGCGGTATTTACGCGCGTGCCTGTCCGAGAACGCGCCGTAGCGAGCGAGCGCCTGATCGCGCGTGAGATGACCTTCATACACAGCGCGCAGCTCACGCGCGCAGGCGAGGCCGAAGTAAAGCGCGGTGCGGATGCCCTCGGCAGTCAGTGGGAGACAGTGGCCGGCGGAATCGCCGACGAAGAACACACTGTCCTCGATGGCCGGACGCAACTGGTGGGGTATCCAGTTGCCCTGGTAGCCCTCCGGCGCCAGCCCCCGCTCGCGAGCCAGCCGGATGGTCGGCTCCTTGACGTGACGGGTCGGCCAGAACGAGCCCGCCCCGATTCGCACCTCATCGCGCGCGGGGAAGCTCCAGCCATATCCGGAACGGACATAGCGATGGTCGATCCACAGCTCCAGCTCTGAGCCGCGCCCGGCGGGATGGACCTCGAGGCCACGTGACAGCCGCGCGTTCGGCGGCTGGATCGGGGTCGTGTTGGACAGGATCCGCCGCCAGCCGAGCGCATCGACGATCAGGGGCGCTTGCAGGTCGCCGCGGTCGGTGTGGACGGTGAGCCCGTCACGGCCGGTGATCGTGGCCGTCTCGAGCTCGGTCTCGGCCTGGTCGGCCTGCCCGTACAGCAGCGCGCACAGCTCGCGGTAGTCAAACGTCGCAAACGACCACGGCAGCCGCCAGCGAGATGTCAGGTAGGGCGTGTGAACGACGAACTCGTCAAACGTCTGGCGCAGCGACCCGAGCAGGTCCATCGCCGCCAGCCACGGCGTCGGCATCGCGCAAGCAGAGGTCTGGCGCTCGCCCAGCTCGTAGCGATCGACGATCAGCACGCGCATGCCCGAGCCCTGAAGCTCGCGCGCCACGGCCAGGCCCGCGAAGGATGCCCCGCACACCAATACGTCACAGTCGCCGCGTGCCGTCAACGGGGTGCGCGCGGCTCCGCGCTTCGTCGCACGTATGGGCATTCTGCCCCAATGATACGGCTGCGCTAGGCTTCGAGCGGTGCAAACACTGATCGAGAATCCCCAGGCTCACGTGGTCGCGGGGTCAAACGGACTGCTGCTCGAGATCGACGGGCAGATCGTCCCCAACTACGACGCCACGTTCCGCGACATCGAGGAGGGCGAGGTCGTCACCGGCCACGTCGTCCGCATCGACAAGGACGAGGTCCTGGTCGATATCGGATACAAGTCCGAGGGCGTTATCCCCGCGAACGAGCTGTCGATCCGCAAGTCGGTCGATCCGCATGACGAGGTGCATCTGGGCGAGGAGGTCGATGCGATCGTCATGACCAAGGAGGATCAGGACGGGCGTCTGATCATGTCCAAGAAGCGCGCGCGCTTCGAGAAAGCCTGGCGGCGCATCGAAACCGCCGCGGAGTCCGGCGAGCCCGTCGAGGGCACGGTCATCGAGGTCGTCAAGGGCGGGTTGATCATCGACCTCGGCGTGCGCGGCTTCCTGCCCGCGTCGCTGGTGGACATCAGGCGCGTGCCCAATCTCGACGAGTACCTGAGCACGAAGATAGAGACGAAGGTCATCGAGCTCAACCGCTCGCGCAACAACGTCGTCCTATCGCGCCGCGCGGTGCTTGAGGAGGAGCGCAAGGAGGTCCGCCAGCAGATCCTCGATCGCCTCCAGCCAGGCCTGGTCGTGGAGGGACAGATATCGAACATCGTCGACTTCGGGGCGTTCGTGGACCTCGACGGGATCGATGGCCTGATCCACATCTCCGAGCTGTCCTGGTCGCACGTCAACCATCCGAGCGAGATCCTCACGATCGGCGACACAGTGCAGGTGAAGGTGCTCGACATCGACCGCGACCGTCAGCGCATCTCGCTGGGGCTCAAGCAGACACAAGAAGACCCCTGGCAGCGGATCGTGGACACCTACAGCATCAACGACGAGCTCGCGGGCAAGGTCACGAAGGTCGTCACGTTCGGCGCGTTCGTCGAGATTCTCGACGGGGTGGAGGGGCTCGTGCACATCTCCGAGCTCGCCGGCCACCACGTCGAAAGCCCGCGTGAGATCGTCCACCCGGGCGATGAGATCCGCGTGAAGATCCTCGAGATCGACTCCGAGCGCCGGCGGCTGTCGCTGTCGGCCAAGCGGGTCGAGGATCAGATCCTGCCGGTTACCCGCCCCGACGATCCCGCTCCGCAGGCCGCGAGCGTCGAAGGGGTCCCGGCGGAGACGCAGGCATCATCGGCGGAGGGCGAGGTCGTGGCCGAGACCGCAATGGAGGACGCCCCGGGTGAGACGGAGGCCGCGGCCGAGGTCGCTACGGAGACTGCGCCCGTGGAGGATGCTTCTGCCGAGGGGGAGCCTGCGGCGGAGCCCACGTCTGAGGCTGCCGTAGAGGAGGCGCCGGTTGAGACCACCGCGGATGAGGCTCATGTCGAGGAGCCTGCTGGCGAGGAAACCCCGGCTGCCGAGACGCCCGGGGACTCGACCGCCGCAGATGAGGCGCCGGCCGAGGAGGCGCCAGCGGCATCTGAGGAGCCAAAGGCGTCGCAGGCGCCCGAGTCTCAGACCGATGCGCCGACCGAGAGCGGTGGCGCCGACGCGGAGTTGCAGACCGCCGGCGAGCCCGCCCAGGACTGAGCGCCGCCCGGGCCTTCAGGCGGCGTCGAGCAGATGGGGTCGGAAGTGCCGCTTGTCGGGCTGACGGGTGGCATGGGCGCCGGCAAGTCCACGGCGCTGGCGGCGCTTGGGCGCATGGGGGCGGCGGTGTTGTCGACCGATGCGGTCGTGCACGAGCTGTATACGGGGGAGCAGTTGCGCGACGCTGTCGTGGGGCGCTGGGGCGAGGAGGTCGCCCCCGGCGGCACGGTCGACCGCTCGGCGGTGGCGGAGCGCGTGTTCGCACGCACAGAGGACCGAGCATGGCTCGAGGGCATCCTGTGGCCGATGGTCGGTGCGCGGGTTGGTCAGTGGCTGGCAGAGGTGAGAGCGCGACGTCCGGCGCCGCGCGCGGCGGTGGTCGAGGTGCCACTGCTGTTCGAGGCGGGCATGGAAGGCATGTATGACGCGACGATCGCTGTCGTCGCCGATGAGCAGGTGCGGCGCGAGCGCGCGGCGAGGAGGGGTCACGCCTCCGAAGACGCGCGCGCGGCGCGGCAGCTGCCGCAGCAGGAGAAGGCGCGTCGGGCGACGTTCGCGGTGCGCAACGACGGCAGCGAGGAGGACCTGGCGGCACAGCTGTCGGGTGTGCTTGACAAGCTTGAAGGATGAGCGTCGTGTATCGGCGCCGGCGAGCGTTCGGCGCGGTTGTCGTCATCGCGCTGGTGGTGGCGCTCGTCGCGCTGTTGACTCCGCGCGTCGATCACGCGGTGCACGAACTCGCCCTGCCGCTCAGCGATGCAGGCGTCATCCGCGAACAAGCGGCCGCCAAGCACCTGGACCCGGCGCTGATCGCGGCGGTCATATACGCAGAGACGAAGTTCGATCCGCGCACCTCGCCGGCGGGGGCGGAGGGGCTGATGCAGATCGAGCCGGCGACCGCCGAATTCCTGGCCAGGCTTTCGGGCGGATACCGGTTTACGAGGAGCGATCTTGGGACGCCCGCGATCAACGTGGCCTACGGGAGCTACTACCTGCGCTACCTGCTGGACCACTATGCAGGCGACGAGATGCTCGCGGTCGCCGCGTACAACGCGGGCCTGGCAAACGTCGATCGCTGGGTGGCGCGGGCCGGCACGGAAGGCAAGCGCCTGACGGTCGATGAGATCCCATTCGGTGAGACGCGCGCGTATGTGCGGCGGGTGCTGCAGGCGCAGCGGGAATACCGCGCGCTATATGGGCGCCAGCTGGGGTTGGCCGAGCGGGCATCGGGCTCGGGCAAGGGCGGCTGAGCAGCACGGGCGTGAGAGGTGACCGTGCCGGCCATGTGGCTTGCGTGACCAGACGGGCGTTTCGCGGGCCAGGGTCGTCGCTAAGTTTCGCGGGCCGAGGTCGTCGCTAACGTAGAGGGCTCACTCCATGCCCGAGTTCAAACTGGATAGCGCGTTCACGCCGACCGCCGATCAGCCGCGCGCGATCGAATCGCTGGCCGAAGGGGTGCGGGCGGGCGAGCGGTTTCAAACCCTGCTCGGTGCAACCGGCACGGGCAAGACGATGACGATGGCGGCCACGATCGAGGCAGTTCAAAGGCCGACGCTCGTGATCGCGCACAACAAGACGCTCGCGGCGCAGCTGTGCAACGAGTTTCGCACGTTCTTCCCGGACAACGCCGTGGAGTACTTCGTGTCCTACTACGACTACTACCAGCCCGAGGCGTACGTGCCGAGCCGGGATCTGTACATCGAGAAGGACTCGGCGATCAACCAGGAGGTCGACCGGCTGCGCCATGCCGCGACCGCGGCGGTGTTCGCGCGCAGAGACGTGATCGTGGTCGCGTCGGTGTCGTGCATCTTCGGTCTGGGCTCGCCGGAGACGTATGAGATGAACATGCAGATCCTCAGGCGCGGCGAGACGATCGACCGCGACAAGCTGCTGCGCAAACTGGTGTCGATCCAGTACACGCGCAACGATACGGTGCTCGCGCGGGGCACGTTCAGGGTCAAGGGGGAGACGCTGGAGGTGTTTCCGGCCTATGCCGAGACGGCGTTCAGGGCGAGCATGTTCGGCGACGAAGTCGAGCGGCTGCAGCACTTCGACCCGCTGACGGGCGAGCTGATCGAGGACGATCTCGAGCATGTGGCGATCTGGCCGGCGACGCATTACAACGTCAGGGAGGGCACGGTGCAAGCAGCCGTGGAAGCGATCGGCCGCGAGCTGAACGAGCGCTGCGCGCAGCTCGAGGCCGACGGCAAGCCGCTGGAGTCCCACCGGCTGCGCCAGCGCACGCAGTACGACATGGAGATGCTGCGCGAGATGGGGTTCTGCTCGGGGATCGAGAACTACTCGCGGATCCTCGACGGTCGCAAGCCGGGAGAGCGGCCGTACTGTTTGATCGACTACTTCCCGAAGGACTTCGTGTGCTTCATCGACGAGTCTCATCAGACGGTGCCCCAGATCGGGGGAATGCACGAGGGGGATCGCTCACGCAAGCAGACGCTCGTGGACTACGGGTTCAGGCTCCCATCGGCGCTGGACAATCGCCCGCAGACGTTCGAGGAGTTCCTGTCGATCACGCCACAGTTGATGTTCGTATCGGCTACGCCCGGCCAGTACGAGCGCACGCGCGCGGGGCGCGTGGTCGAGCAGATCGTCCGGCCGACGGGGATCGTCGACCCGATGGTGGAGGTGCGCGAGACCAAGAACCAGATCGATGACCTGATGAACGAGGTGCGCGCGCGAGTGGATCGCAACGAGCGCGTGCTGGTGACGACGCTGACCAAGAAAATGTCAGAGGATCTGTCGCAGTACCTGCTGGAGATGGGCTTCAAGACGAGGTATCTGCACTCGGAGATCGACACGCTCGAGCGGATCCAGATCATCCGCGACCTGCGGCTGGGGGAGTACGACGTGCTCGTCGGGGTGAACCTGCTGCGCGAGGGGCTCGACCTGCCGGAGGTCTCACTCGTGGCGATCCTGGACGCCGACAAGGAGGGTTTCCTGCGCGGGGAGACCTCGCTGATCCAGACGATCGGCCGGGCGGCGCGGAACATCGAGGGGACCGTGCTGATGTATGCCGATCGCGAGACGAAGGCGATGAAAGCGGCGATCTCCGAGACCGACCGCAGACGCGAGATCCAGCTGGCCTACAACGAGGAGCACGGGATCACCGCGGCGACGATCGTCAAGGGGATCTCGGACATCGCCGAGTTTCTGCAGGCCGACTCGAAGGTCCCGCGCGGCAGCCGGCGCCGGGCCAAGGAGCGCCGGGCCAAGACGAAGGACATGCCCACCCATGAGCTGGAGCGAATGGTGGTCGAGCTCGAGGAGGAGATGAGCGCGGCCGCGGAGGACCTGCGCTTTGAGTATGCAGCCCAGCTGCGCGACGAGCTGCGCGAGCTGCGGCGCGACCTGCGCGAGATCCATGCCAACGAAGGCGAGGCCGCGGAGGAGCCCGCGGGGGAGGTCGCATAACGGGCGGGCTATGGGTGGGTGAGCCGGGAGCCAGCCCTGTGCATCCGTTGCGGTCTGAGCCGCTCACCGCAGCTGTCGGCATGGTTGGGAGTGCTTCTACGCGGCCGCGAGCGGGCGGTGCCGATTGGGCTGATGGGTCGCCGATCGGGGAGTGGCATACGGTGAGCGTCGGCCGGGGTGTCCGCTAGGCTTTCGACGCAGTGGACCTGGATAGGCAGAGCATCGAGAAGCGCGATTTTCCGATCGGCCGGCGCGGGTACGATCCGGCGGCCGTCGATGCGCATCTGCGGGCGCTGGCGAGCGAGGTGGAGGAGCTGCAGCGGGCCGTCGCTGGGCGCGGCGCCGATTCGCTGGCGGCGAGCGCCGGAACCCAGGTGCAGGCGATCGTCGCGGCCGCCGAGGTCGCGGCGGCGGAGATCGAAAGCGACGCGCAGGCGAGCGCTGACAGCACGCGCGCGCAGGCCGCGCAGGACGCCGAGAAGACGCGCGCGGACGCGATTGCGCAAGCCCAGGCGCATGTCGCGGCCGTAGGTCGGGCGACCGCGACGCTGCTGGAGCGGGTCGAGTCGCTGGACAGCGAGACGGAGAAGCTCGTGGAGAGCCTGCGTGCCGGTGCGACCGGGCTGGCGGGCGACCTGGCGGCGGTGGAGACGAACATGGGTGAGCTGTATGACGCCGCGTCAGGGCGAGGTTCGGGTGTCGTCTCGGCCGTTGCCGAGCAGCCGGACGCGCCCGAGGAGCCCGCGCGTCCGCCGGACGCGCCCCCGCCGCTGGTCGCCGCGGCTCCTCCTCCTCCTCAAGCATCACCACCACCTGTGCCGCCGCCGCCAGCACCGTCTGCACCGGAGCAGCCGGCCGCGGAGAACGGTGATCTGGACGGCGCGCGACTGGTCGCGTTGAACATGGCCCTGAACGGCGACTCGCGCGAGCAGGCCGACCAGTATTTGGCGGAGAACTACGAGGTGGCGGACAGGGCGAAGCTGCTGGACGAGGTGTTCGCGGCTATCGAGGGCTGAGCCACGCGCGACACGAACGTCTGTTCGCCGTCATAGAATAAGCGCGAGCATGCCAGCAAGCGATCAGATCGTCGTCTCCGGGGCGAGGGAGCACAACCTCAAGGACATCTCGCTGACCCTGCCGAGGGATGCGCTGGTGGTGATTACCGGCCTGTCCGGCTCGGGCAAGTCGAGCCTGGCGTTCGACACGATCTACGCCGAGGGGCAGCGTCGCTATGTCGAGTCGCTGTCCGCGTATGCCCGGCAGTTTCTCGGGCAGATGGACAAGCCGGACGTGGACTCGATCGAGGGACTGTCGCCGGCGATATCGATCGATCAGAAGACGACCTCGCGCAATCCGCGCTCGACGGTCGGGACGGTCACCGAGATCTATGACTACCTGCGGCTGCTGTGGTCGCGGGTAGGCAAGCCGCACTGTCCCATCTGCGGACGGCCGATCGTGGGGCAGTCGGCGGAGCAGATCATCGACCAGGCGATGGAGCTGGGGGAGGGGACGCGGTTCATGGTGATGGCGCCGCTCGTGCGCGGGCGCAAGGGGGAGTACGGCAAGCTGCTGGAGGAGCTGCGCACGGACGGGTTTCAGCGCGTGAAGATCGACGATCGGGTGCGGATGCTGGAGGAATCGATCGTGCTGGACAAGCGCTACAAGCACGACATCTCGGTCGTGGTCGATCGGCTGGTGATGCGCCACGACCTGCGCAAGCGGTTGGCGGACTCGATCGAGACGGCGGTGGGGCGCGCCGAAGGGCTCGTGGAGATCGAGATCGTGGGGGCCTCGGGCAAGGACGCGGCGGCGCAGGAGGAGGAGCGCACGCGCGCAACCGGCGCGAAGGGGGTGCGCGCAGCCTCAGCGCAGATCGTCCCGGGCGAGGTGCCGCAGGCGGGGACGGTGTTCACGTTCTCCGAGCGCTTCGCCTGCCCCGAGCACGGCCCGTCGCTGGTCGAGCTGGAGCCGCGGATCTTCTCGTTCAACTCGCCCCACGGCGCGTGCGAGCGTTGCACGGGGCTGGGCTCGCAGATGGAGATCGACCCGGAGATGCTCGTGCCCGACCTCTCGCTGTCGATGGGCGAGGGCGCGATCGTGCCGTGGGCGAACAGCGTGTCGAACTACTACGAGCAGGTCACCGAGGCGATCGCCGAGCGCTACGGGGTGGATCTCGACACGCCGTGGGAAGAGCTCTCCCAGGAGGATCGCGATCTGTTTCTGTACGGGACCGATGGTGAGAGGCTGCAGATCTCATACCGCAACCGCTACGGCCGCCGGCGCTCGTACGCGACGCGGTTTGAGGGGGTTGTCAAGAACCTGCAGCGCCGCTACAAGGAGACCGAGTCGGAGGGGACTCGGGAGAAGATCGAGCAGTACATGTCGTTGCGCACGTGTCCGGTGTGCGGCGGCGCGCGTTTGCGCGCGGAGTCCCGGGCCGTGCTCGTGGCGGGGACGAGGATCGAGGACTTCACTGCGCTGTCGGCGCGTCGCGCGCTGGAGTGGTTGGAGGAGGTCGAGCTGTCGGAGACCGACCGTCATGTCGCGCGGCTGATCTTGCGGGAGATCTCCGAGCGCCTGCGGTTTTTGGAGAACGTCGGGATCGGCTACCTGTCGATGGACCGCGCCGCCTCGACGCTGTCAGGGGGCGAGGCGCAGCGCATCAGGCTGGCGACCCAGATCGGCTCTTCGCTGGTGGGTGTGCTGTACATCCTCGACGAGCCCTCGATCGGGCTGCACCAGCGCGACAACTCCAAGCTGATCGCGACACTGGAGCGGCTGCGCGACCTTGGCAACACGGTGATCGTGGTCGAGCACGACGAGCAGACGATGCGCGCTGCCGATCACCTGCTGGACCTGGGTCCCGGTGCGGGTGAGCATGGCGGGTGGATCGTCGCGCAGGGCACCGCTGCGCAGGTGCAGCGCGTGAAGGGCTCGCTCACAGGGCAGTATCTGTCCGGGGCGCTGAGCGTCCCGACGCCCACGAAGAGGCGCAAGCCGAATGGGTATGTCGAGATCGTGGGGGCCGCCCAGAACAACCTGCGCAAGATCGACGTGAAGGTGCCGCTCGGAGTGCTGACATGTGTGACAGGGGTGTCCGGATCGGGCAAGAGCACGCTCGTCAACGAGGTGCTGTACAAGGCGGCCGCCAACCGCCTGAACCGAGCCCGTCAGCGTCCCGGCTCACATCGCGCGATCCACGGGCTCGATCAGCTGGACAAGATCATCGCGGTCGACCAGTCCCCGATCGGGCGTACGCCGCGCTCGAACCCGGCGACATACACGGGGTTGTTCGACGTGATCCGCGACATGTTCTCCAAGACCCAGGAGGCAAGGGCGCGCGGGTACAAGCCCGGGCGGTTCAGCTTCAACGTCAAGGGCGGACGTTGCGAGGTGTGCAAGGGCGACGGGCAGATCAAGATCGAGATGCACTTTCTGCCCGACGTGTACGTGCCGTGCGAGCAGTGCCACGGCAAGCGCTACAACCGCGAGACGCTCGAAGTCAAGTTCAAGGGCCGCAGCATCGCCGACGTGCTCGACATGCCCGTCGAGGAGGCGCTGAAATTCTTCGAGCACATCCCAAAGGTGCGCCGCCGCCTGGAGACGCTGCACGCCGTCGGCCTTGGCTACGTGCGGCTGGGCCAGCCGGCGACGACGCTCTCCGGCGGTGAGGCCCAGCGGGTGAAGCTCGCGACCGAGCTGTCGAAGGTCGCGACCGGGCGTACCCTGTACATCCTCGACGAGCCCACGACCGGGCTGCACTTCGCCGACGTGCAGCGCCTGCTGGAGGTGCTCGCACGGCTGGTGGGAGCGGGTAACAGCGTGGTCGTGATCGAGCACAACCTCGACGTGATCAAGTGCGCCGACAGGCTGATCGACATGGGCCCGGAGGGAGGCGAGGAGGGGGGCATGGTGATCGCCGCCGGCACGCCCGAGGAGGTCGCGGCCGAGCCGGCTTCGCACACTGGGCAGTTCCTCTCAGAGATGCTTGCCCCCGCGCCCAAGCGCACGACGAGCGCCAAGTCCGGGAGGGGCGCGCAGCGCAAGCGGCGCGCCAAGGTCGCTGCGTGACATACGAACATGCATGGCGGCGCTGGATCGGCGTCCTTACCGATCGAAGATCACGGATCTCCGATCGGCCAGCACGCGTGCACAGCACGCCACGCGGAGGTGGGTGGGCCTGCAATACCTCCTTGCCCAGCTTGCCCTGCCTGCCCGTATGGAGCATTGTGTGAGTAACGATGGGATCCGCCAGGCGCGCTTGTGGACTCAGAAGTGGCGCTGGTATGAGCGCAACTCACTGCCGTGGAACCGTGCTCGGATCCACTGGGAGATCATGCGCAGCGAAGCGTTCGTGCGCTGGCCCGTGCACGGCAACGTGCTCGAGGCGCTGCGCGAGCGGCGCTTGGAGATCGGGCCGGGCTCGCTGTTCGAGCCGGACGTGTGGATCACTGCCCCGGGCAGCGCGCGCGTACGCATCGGCGCCGGCACGTTCCTGAACCTCGGGGTGATGATCGCCGCCGAGCGCCTGGTGGAGATCGGCGATCACTGCATGCTCGCCAACGGCTGCTTTGTCTCTGACGCGAGTCATCGCTTCGACGATCCCGACCGACCGATCACGTGGCAGGGCTTCGAGAGCAAGGGGCCGACAAGGATCGGCGACAACTGCTGGCTCGGCGCGGGTGTGGTGGTCACGAGCGGTGTGACGATTGGCGAGCGATGCGTGATCGGCGCCAACAGCGTGGTTACGCGTGACATCGAGTCGTTTTCAGTGGCCGCGGGAGCTCCGGCCAAGGTGCTGCAGAAGATTGACTACCCCAGCATGCCGCGCAGCTCCGCCAGCTCGGCCGGATCGATCTTGTAGGTGTGCTCGGGGCCGGGGTAGCGCCGGGTGCGCACGTCCTCGGCGTAGGCGGCAACCCCGGCATTCATCTCCTCCTGAAGGTTGGCGTAGCGCTTGACGAAGCGCGCCCCCAGCCCGTCGCGAATGCCGAGCAGGTCGTGGAATACCAGCACCTGCCCGTCGGTGGCCGGACCGGCGCCGATGCCGATGACCGGTATCTCGATCGTGGGCATCAGCTCCTCGGTGACGGCGCTTGGGATCGCCTCGAACACGAGGGCAAAGCAGCCGGCATCCTGCAGGGCAAGCGCCTCGGCAGCGATCCGTGCGGCCGCGGCCGCGGTGCGGCCCTGGGCCTTCCAGCCTCCTAGGGCAGTCGCGGTCTGAGGGGTGAGGCCGACGTGACCCATCACGGGGATCCCCGCTGCGACGATCGCACGCGCACGGCTGACCGAAGAGGGTCCACCGCCCTCGAGCTTGACGGCCTCGCAGCCGGCCTCCTTGACCATGCGCATGGCATTGGTGATTGCCTGCTCGTCTGAGATCTCATACGAGCCGAACGGCATGTCGCCGATCAACAGCGGAGTGCGCAGGCCGCGCCGCGCGGCGCGTGCCAGCACGAGCATGTCGCCGAGCTCCACGGGGGTCGTCGAGCTGTACCCGAGGACGGTCGTCGCGGCCGAGTCGCCCACGAGCACGAGGTCGACGCCCGCCGCCTCGGCGGAGCGGGCGCTCGGATAGTCATAGGCGGTGACCATCACGATCGGTTCGCCGAGTCGCTTCTTGTCCGCGAGCAGCGGCAGGGTCATGGGCAGTCGCCCGGGGTCGGCTGGGGCTTGGATGGCGTGGCTTGACATGGGAGTCCTCTCTGACGCGGTTGACGCCCTACGCGAGCAGGGTCGCCACCTCGTCGTCGATCGTGATGATGCGGTTGGTCTGTGCCTGCACGTGAACGACGCGAGGCTCGTAGCGGGTCAGCTCAGCCTGGTCGTACTGGCCGTAGGAGATGACGATAATCGTGTCGCCGCGATGCACCAGGCGGGCGGCGGCGCCGTTGATCTTGATCGCTCCCGAGCCGCGCTCGCCCGGGATTGTGTAAGTCTCGAAACGCGCGCCGTTGTCGACGTCAACCACGTGGACCTGCTCATGCTCGAGGATGTCGGCGGCTTCGAGCAGGTCGGGGTCGATCGTGATCGACCCCACATAGTGCAGGTCGCAATCGGTGACGGTGGCACGGTGAATCTTGGACTTGAGCATCACGCGCTGCATGTGGTCGGCTCTCCCAGGGGTAGGTGGCTTGCGGACGAGCTGCCGGCGTCAGCGGTGCTGATGACGCTTCCGGCGGTGGGCTGCAGCAGAATGTTGTCGATCAGGCGGATCGCACCGACGCGGGCGGCCAGCACGAGCAGCGCCGGCCGGTCCATCGAGTCGAGCGGATCGAACGTGGCGGGATCGACGATCGCCAGGTACTCGGGCTCGACGCCGAACGGGATCATCGCCCCGGCGGCGGCCTGCAGCAGCATCTCGGCGGAAGACTCACCGTCGCAAGCCCGCTCAAAGGCCGCGCGCAAAGCCGCTGGCAGCGCGAGCGAGCGCGCGCGCTCGTCCGAGTCGAGCAGCGCGTTGCGGCTGGACATCGCCAGGCCGTCGGGCTCGCGCACGGTGGGGCAGACCTCGATCTGAACCGGCAGGTTGAGGTCGGCAGCCAGCCGGCGGATGACGACGACCTGCTGGGCGTCCTTGTGGCCGAAGTAGGCGATATCGGGCTGGGCCATGCACAGCAGCTTGGTGACGACCGTACTCACACCCCGAAAGTGAGCGGCGCCGCGCACCTCGCCCTCCAGCCGATCGGTCACGCCCAGCACCTCGACGGAGGTGGCAAAGCCGGGCGGGTAGACCTCGTCAACGGACGGCGCGAACAGTACGTGGGCGCCGGCCTCGGCGGCAAGCGCGGCATCGTCATGCTCCCGGCGGGGGTAGCGGTCGAGGTCTGAGTGCTCGTTGAACTGGGCAGGGTTGACGAACAGCGAGACGACCACCATGTCGCAGTTCGCATGAGCGCACCGGATGAGCGACAGGTGGCCCTCGTGCAGGGCGCCCATGGTGGGGACGAGCCCGATCGTGCGACCCGCGCGACGGGCGGGCGCGAGTGCGGCGCGCAGCTCACTGACGGCACGCACGGTCCTCATGCGCTGGGCGAGGGTGAGGTGATGTGGCTCATCGGTTTCGGTCCAGTTCCCTGCGGATACCGGCGCGACTGAAGATGTAAGGCAAGCTGCTGTGTTTGCTGCAGGTCCATCTCGAGCTGGCTCGATAATGGCCTCGCGGCAAATCATACAACGGCCGAGGACGGCTGTGTGACCGATCGAAACCGTGTGATCAGACTCACAGATACGCTCCTGGGCTCACCAGGCATCGATATACGGGCGCTTCTTGCCAGCGCGCTGCCACCACGGTCGATCGGTCTCGCTGAACAGGGTCGCGATCCAGCGCCGCGAGTCGGCGGGGTCGATCACGTCGTCGATCTCTCCGTAGGCGGCCATGTTCAATCCCCGGCCATGCTCGTAGGCGGCGGCAACCATCGTCTGAAACAGATGCTCGCGCTCCTGGGGATCGTCGATCGCGTCCAGCTCGCGCCTCATGCCCAGGTGCACCGCCCCCTCCAGGCCCATGCCGCCGAACTCCGATGTCGGCCAGGCGACAGTGAACAGCGGCGCCTTGAAGCCGCCGCCGGCCATCGCCTGCGCGCCGAGCCCGTAGCCCTTGCGCAGCACGATCGTGCCGGACGGCACGCTGAGGTTCGCCCCTGCGAGGAACATGCGCGCGAAGTGGCGCACGGTCGCGGTGTGCTCGGCCGCCGGCCCGACCATGAATCCGGGTGTGTCGCACAGGAACAGGACCGGCAGCTCAAAGCCGTCGCAGAGCGCCAGAAAGCGCGTGGCCTTGTCGGCGCCATCGGCGTCGATGGCGCCCCCGAGGTGCGTCGGATCGTTCGCCACGACCCCCAGCGGGCGGCCGTTCAGGCGCGCAAGCGAGGTGATCATCCCCGGTCCGAACCCGCTGCGCAGCTCGAGCACCGAGCCTTGGTCGAACAGCGTGTCCAGCACCCGTCGCACGTCGTAGACTCGCTTGCGCTGCTCGGGGACGAGCTGACGCAGCAGCTCCTGGTCTGGAACGCTCGAAGTGACGATCGGACCGCGGAAGTAGGAGAGGTAGCGCTTGGCCAGCGCGACCGCCTCGCGGTCGTCGGCGGCACGCAGATCGACCACGCCGTTTGCATGCTGCACGCCAATCGGGCCCACCTCTGCAGGCTCGTACACACCCAGGCCGCCACCCTCGATCATCGCGGGGCCGCCCATGCCGATGCTCGCATCCTCGGTGGCGATCACCACGTCACAGCATCCGAGCAGGGCGGCGTTGCCGGCGAAGCAGTAGCCGGAGGCGATGCCTACGAGCGGCACCAGTCCGCTCAGGCCCGCGAACAGCGCGAACGCGCGGCAGTCGAGGCCTGCGACGATCGGCATGTCCACGTCGCCGGGTCGTCCGCCGCCGCCCTCGGCAAACAGCACCACCGGGAGCCGGCGGCGCTCGGCGATCTCGAACAGGCGATCCTTCTTGGCGTGGTTGCGCATGCCCTGGGTGCCGGCGAGGACCGTGTAGTCGTAGGACATCGCCACGCACGGCCGGCCATCGACGTCGCCGACCCCCGCGACCAAGCCGTCCGCGGGAGTGCGAGCGATCAGTTCCTCGCGCGTGCGCCGGCGCTCCTGGGCGGCGAAGAGGAGCGGCCCGTACTCGACGAACGTGCCTTCGTCGACCAGCTCTGAAAGGTTTTCGCGTGCGGTTCGCCGGTCGCGCTCCCGTCGCCGGGCGACCGCCTCCGGTCGCGCCGCGTCCAGACCGAGCGCGTGGCGCTCGCGCACCGCCTCCAGGTCCGCCCGGAAGGCGTTCGGCTCGGGCTCGCTGAGACGGTCGGCTCCTGCAGCTGCGGTGGCGCCTGCCGTCAACACCAGCAGCACCTGGCCCTCTGCCACCGCATCCCCGACGGTCACCTCGACACGATCGACGACGCCGTCGGTCTGGGCGACGACCTCATGCTCCATCTTCATCGCCTCCAGCACGATCAGCGCTGTGCCGGCCTGCACTGGCTCGTCTGCCTGGTAGGCGACGGAGATCACGACACCGGCGAACGGAGCGGTCATGGCGACCTCTGTGGGGGAGGGCATCGCGAGATCATTGCGCAGGACAGCTGACTACCATCCGGCGGGTGCCATCCGAAGAGCGCGAGCTGTCAGCCCCCGAGAGACGGGAGGCCCTCAAGGAGGTCTTTGCGCAGGCACGGGACTGCACCCGCTGCGCCGAGCTTGCGGCGACCCGCAAAACGGTCGTGTTCGGCGCTGGGAACGCGGACGCCGAGCTGATGTTCGTGGGAGAGGCCCCGGGCGCAAGCGAGGACGAGCAGGGCGTGCCGTTCGTCGGCCAGGCCGGCAAGCTGCTGGAGAAGCTGCTGGGGGAGATCGGGATGGCTCGCAGCGAGGTCTTCATTGCGAACGTGCTCAAGTGCCATCCTCCGCAAAACCGCGATCCGCAGCCGATCGAGATCGCCAACTGCAAGGAGTACCTGTACCGTCAGGTCGAGCTGATCCAGCCGACTGTGATCTGCACGCTCGGCAACTTCTCGACCAAGCTGCTGCGCGAGGATCCGACCGGGATCACCCGCGTGCACGGGCAGCCGGAGGTGTTGATGCTGGGAAGGCGCGCCGTGCGGCTCTATCCGATCTTTCACCCGGCCGCCGCGCTGTACACGCCGCGGATGCTCGAGACGCTGCGCGAGGACTTTGCGCGGCTGCCGGAGCTGCTTGCGTTGGGCGCGCCCGAGCAGCCCGAGTGGTTGCAGACGCCGGAGATCGACGACATCGACGTCCTGCAGGCCGAGACCCACACGAACAGCGGCGATCTGAGCAAAGCGGGCGCTTCCGGGCCCGTCGAGCCGGATCAGATGGGCCTGTTCTAGACGCGACCACGCGCGTCCACGGGCTGAGATCGCCCGTCGGGACAGGGGATTTGAGCGAAATGTCGAAAATCTCGTCCACGGCCCTCAAGCAGACGGCGATGCGTGCCGATACCGGGCCTGTCTCCATCCTCCCTAGCAGTGACGACCGGCCCGCGATTTCCCTCTCCCGCGGGCCGGTCGCGTTAACGAGGTCGGTGTGGTTGGCTCTACAGTCTCGTCGTGGGCGCACGCATCGTTGAAACCGCAGACCCGAGGGAGACAGAGGCTCTTGGCGCCGAGCTGGCGGTGGGGCTGAGTGCGGGCGACGTGGTGCTCGTGGCAGGCGAGCTGGGCTCGGGCAAGACGACGCTCGTGCGCGGCGCGGCGCGTGCCCTCGGCGTCTCAGACCCGATCACGAGTCCGACCTTCAGTATCGGACATCGCTATCGGGGTGCCAGTGTGACCGTGTCGCATCTCGACCTCTATCGCGTGGAGGGTCTGGAGCACGAGGATCCGGAGCTGCTGGACGACTATCTTGGCGCGGGGCTGATTGCGTTCGTGGAGTGGCCAGAGGTGGCGGGCTCAGCATTGCCGGACGCTCGTCTGCACGTGACGCTCGTCCATGCGGGGGCCGATTGCAGACGCATCGAGGTGCAGGAGCGCAGAGGCTCTGCGTCTCCGGCACCCCGATCCGCAGAGGTGGCAGGGGCGCCAGAGTGATCGTGCTCGGCTTCGATACGGCGACGCCCGCGACCGCGATCGGGCTGCGGCTCGCTGACGGAAGCACAGCCCAGGCGCGCGACGATCCTCGGCCTGGAGAGCGCCCCGGACACGCCACGCGCCTGCTGCCGCTCGCGGCGAAGCTGCTCGCCGGCGCCGGGCTGCGCTTTCGGGATCTGGAGCGGATCGCGGTCGGCCTCGGTCCCGGGACCTTTACGGGCCTGCGCGTGGGAGTGGCGACCGCCCGCGGCCTGGCGCAGTCGCTCGGGGTCGAGCTGGTCGGCGTATCGAGCCTGCGGGCGCTGGCCGCGACCGTCATACGCGGCGAACCCGATACGGCCCGGGGGCGCACGGCGGGCTCGAGCGATGGTGGTGTTTCCGGCGTGCTTACCGTGCTGGACGCTCGCAGAGGCGAGGTCTTCGCGGCTGCCTACGCGTCTACGGGCACGTCGGCCGTGGGTCGCGAGCAGGCTGTCCCGCAAGCGCTGGCCGCCCCGCGGGCACTCGCGCCCGCCGATCTCGGCGACGTGCTGGAAGATGTGACGGCGATGGGCCAGCTCGTCGCACGCTGGGTTGCGGTGGGGGATGGGGCCGTCCTTTATCGCGACAAGCTGCAAGCGCTCGGGGCACAGCTGCCGCCGGCCGATTCGCCCCTGCACAGGGTGAGCGGTGAGGCGATCTGCGAGATCGCGCTCAGCTGCACCGCGGAGGGGATCGACACGGTCCTGCCGGACTACGGGCGCCGGCCCGACGCGGAGATCGCGCTGGAAGGCGCCGGCTCGCCCGGGGAGAGGAGAGGATGAGCACACGATCGCCGACCGAGCCCGGGGTCGGCCATGCGCGCGACGTCGAGATCAGGCGGCTTGTCTATCCCGATCTGCCGCAGGTGATCGCGATCGAGCGTCGCGTGTTCCCGACGCCATGGTCGCTCGCGATGTTCGTGCTGGAGCTGTCCAAGCAGTCCGGGATCTGCCTGGCCGCGGTGCTTCCCCCCGGACGGCGGCGGCGGCTGATCGGGTATCTGATCTGCTCTCGCTATGAGACCGTCTGGCACGTGATGAACGTGGCAGTCGACGCCGAGCACCAGCGCAGAGGTGTGGCCTCGGCGCTGCTCGCGGATCTCTATGAGCGGGTAGGCGACGAGACGGCCCGCTATACGCTGGAGGTGCGCCGCTCCAATCATCTGGCGATTCGCCTGTACGAGCGCGAGGGTTTCCGCGCGGCCGGGCTGCGTCGTCGCTACTACCAGGACAACGGCGAGGATGCGCTCGTGATGTGGCGCACCCCCGCGACCCTGGCGGGCCACCTGGACGACGTGCCCAATCCCGGGCCTGTGGGTCCGTAGGAGAATATCTTGGCGCCCGAGACGCCCGTTCCGCGGCACCAGCCGCCACCCACGATGCTCGCCGTGCTGGCCGATCCCGGACGATCGGTAGCACGTCTGCGCTCGCGTGCGTCGCCTGGCACTCACGGTCCGACCCCCTCGAACCCCAACCTATTCTCCTACGGGCCCGTATGACGATCCTCGCCCTGGAGACCAGCTGCGACGACACATGCGCCGCGGTGCTCGACAATCGAGGAAGGGGGCTCTCGAATGTGATCTCCTCGCAGGGAGTGCACGATCGTTTCGGCGGAGTGGTGCCCGAGATCGCTTCTCGTCACCATCTCGAGCTTGTCAACCTCGTGGTCGAGCAGGCCCTGAGCGAGGCGAGGGTGGATCTGGGCGAGATCGAGCTGGTCGCGGCAACACGCGGTCCGGGCCTGGTGGGGGCGCTGCTGGTCGGATTCTCCACGGCCAAGGCGCTGGCGGCCGCACGGGAGCTGCCGTTTGCGCCCGTCGACCATCTGCAAGGTCACGTGGCCGCCAACTTCATCGTTTCGGTCAGACCGGACGACGGCTCAGGAGATGATGGGCGGGCGTTTGAGCCACCGTTCGTGTGCCTGATCGCCAGCGGCGGGCACACGCTGCTGACGCACGTGAGCAGGCACGACGGCTTTCAGGTGCTCGGTCGCACGCTCGACGACGCCGCCGGGGAGGCATTTGACAAGGGCGCGAGAATGCTCGGCCTGGGCTACCCGGGCGGCGCCGCGCTCGAGCGGCTGGCCACGGGAGGCGATCCGCGGGCGTTCACGTTTCCCGGCTCCCACGCAGACCGCGCGCGCGGCGGCAAGGGAACCAGCAGGCAGACGTTCGAGCAGGGTCTGGACTTCTCGTTTGCGGGGTTGAAGACCGCGCTGCTCTACCGGCTGCGCGAGCTGTCGCCGTCGGAGATCGATGCGCGGGCGGCCGATCTCGCGGCCTCCTACCAGGCGGCGATCGTCGACAGCCTGATCGTGCGTGCCGAACAGGGGCTCCACGAGACCGGGCTGGATCGTCTCGCGGTTGGAGGCGGCGTGGCCGCCAACGGCGAGCTGCGCCGGCGGCTGAGCGCTCTCGAAGCGACGGTGCACGTGCCGGCGCGTGTGCTGTGCACCGACAACGCGGCGATGATCGCCAGCGCGGCGCGCTTCACCGAGCGGCTGCCGTATCCGGAGTACCTGGGCCTCGATGCGTACGCGACCGGGGAACAGCCGCGATGACAGCCCTGATCACCGTTTACTCCAAGCCCGACTGCCATCTGTGCACGGACGCAATGACAGCATTGCGCGAACTGCAGGCCGAGCTCGGCTATGAGATCAGCGAGCGCGACATCACCGGCGACGAGGCGCTGCACCGCGCCTACTTCGAGCGGATTCCAGTCGTGACACTCGACGGCGAGGAGCTGTGCGCGTACTTCGTCGATGAGCAGATCGTGCGCGAACGTCTAGAGTCACGACGATGAGCTATCGCGAGCCCACAACGAGCCCCGAGGGGGTCGAGCGCAACGGCGCGGTCTCCAGCGAGCGGCTCTCGCTCGGCGTCGCGGCGAGGCTGTCGCGCTACCTGCAGGTGCTGACCCAGGCGAAGAAGATGGGCAAGGAGACGATCTCCTCGCAGGAGCTCTCGGACTACACCCACGTCAACTCCACCCAGATACGCCGCGACCTGTCCGGCTTCGGTAAGTTCGGCAAGCGCGGCGTCGGCTACAACGTCGAGGCGCTCGTCTCGCAGATCCGCAAGATTCTGCGCACGGCAGGCCAGCACAACATCGCGCTGCTTGGCGCGGGGCATCTGGGCAAGGCGATCGCCTCCTCGGACATCTTCGCCGACCATGGCTTCCGGGTCGTGGCGATCTTCGACGTGGACGCCGCCAAGGTGGGCAGCACCGTCGGCAACCAGGTCGTGCGCCACACCGGCGAGCTGCGCCAGCTGGTGGAGGACGAGGACATCGTCGTCGGCGTGCTGGCCGTGCCCACAGGCGCCGCTCAGGAGCTTGCGGACGAGCTGGTCGATGCGGGCGTGAAGATCATCTTCAACTATTCCGAATCGCTGCTGGCCGTCCCGCCGGAGGTGACCGTCCACACGTCGAGCCCCGCCGTCGATCTGCTGTACGCGCTGTACTTCTATCTGACCTGAGGGCCCGAGCCGCGTACCCGTGCGTGACACAGAATGCCGGAACGCCCCGAACGCAGCCTCCTACGCAGACCAACGCCATGACCAGCCTGGACCTAGACCGAGCGGCCGAGACGTTTGCGCAGGCGACCGATTGGACCGTCGGTGTGGAGGAGGAGTTCTCGATCCTGCACCCGCAGACGCTCGAACTGGCGCCGCGCTTTGAGGAGCTGCGCGCCGCCGCGGAGAGCGATCGGCTGCTGTACGAGCACATCACGGGCGAGCTGATCTCCTCGGAGATCGAGATCATCTCCGGGGTGGGAGACGATCTGCACGATGCGCTCGATCGCCAGCGCGAGCGTCGCAGGCGCCTGTTCGCGCTCGCCGAGGCGCAGGGCGCGACGCTGGGTGCGACCGGGACCCATCCGTGGGCCGACTACCGCGAGCAGCCGATCATCGACACCGAGCACTACCGCCGCGTCGAGGAGGGGCTCAAGTATGTGGCTTGGCGAAACAACACGTTCAGCCTGCACGTGCACCTGGGTGTGCGCGACATCGATCGCGCGGTGCGCACGTGCGACCGCCTGCGGCCGGTGCTGGCACTGCTGCTGGCGATCTCCGCCAACTCGCCGTACCTGGACGGTCGCGACACGGGGCTGCACTCGGCACGGACGCAGAGCTTCACCAAGAGCTTTCCGCGCTGTGGAGTTCCCGACGCGTTCGGTGGTTGGAAGGCTTACCGCGAGTACATCGAGTTCCTCAAGAGAACCGGCTCGATCGTCGAGTTCACCCAGGTGTGGTGGTCGGTCAGGCCGCATTTCAGCTTCGGTACCGTGGAGCTGCGCATCTGCGACGCGCAGGCAAGCGCGCCGGAGTCCGATGCGCTCGCCGCGCTGATGGTGGCGTGCATCGCGCAGGCGACGCGTGACGTGGACGAGGGCGTTCCGTTCACGGACCCGCCTCCGCGGCTGATCGAGGAGAACATGTGGCGAGCGATCCGCTACGGGCTCGACGGTCGGCTGATCGACCTGGAGCACGGCGAGGAGTACCCGGCGCGCGAGGCGATCGAGCGGCTGGCCGCGTGGACGGCCCCGGTGCGCGCCGAGCTGGGCGTCGAGTGTGCGTTTGGAGAGCACAACGGCGCGCAGCGCCAACGACGCATGATCGAGGCGGGCGCGACGCGCGAGGAGGTGTTCGCGGCCTCGGTCGCAGAAACCCGACAGACCTACCCAGAGGAGGTGACGGTGTGAGCACCGATCCAGTCCAAGCAGCAAACGAGCCGAACGCCGGCGACGCACAAGGCGAGCCGAGCGAGGAGGAGCTTCGCGCCGCCTACGAAGCGGAGATGAGCCGCATCACGAGCGCGGACATGATCCTGCAGGCGGCGGTGTCGCTGCTGAACATCGGTGGGTATCGGCTGGGGTTGTCCTCCGCGCAGGACCAGCCGCCGGGGCAAGCGCGCGATCTGGAGCAGGTCCGCGACGCGATCGATGGTGCGCGCGCGCTGCTGCCGATCCTCGAGCGCACGCAACCCAACGAGTTGCGCCCGCTGCGCGACGCGCTCTCGCAGCTGCAGATGGCCTACGCGCGCGAGGCCGGGACGGGCGCCCCCACAGATCCAGCCGGGGCCGAGGCGAATCCAGCGGAGAACCAGGGGACCCCCGCAACGGCGGGTAAGCCGGAGGGACCGGGTCCTGCGGAGTCCAGCGGCAGGCTGTGGGTCCCAGGGCGCTGAGGACGCGCCGAACGCTGAGAACGACCCGTATGCCTGGACGCGGTAGAGCGGGTTGGTCGGCAGCTCCGGTAGTCGCTGCTCCGCGGGCGGCACCGAAGCTTTGGCAGCCGTCGCTCCGCGGGCCGGCACGATAGACTGCGCGCGCGTTTACGCCGGAGGAGCGCTCGTTGTGTGACGAGCGCCGGCTCGGGCGAGAAATGTGCGCGCGATCCTCGCGCGGCACGCCAATCAGACCGCGGAGGATTTTCTGTTGAGCAGCTTTCTGACGAACCATGGGGTCGTCGTCGCCCTCGTTTGCGCCGCCTGCGCCGTTGTCTACGGCCTGGTGACCACACGATCCCTGCTCGCGCTCTCGCCGGGCAACGAGAAGATGCAGAGCATCTCGCTGGCCGTCCAGCAGGGCGCCCGCGCCTACCTGAACCGCCAGTACACGACGATCGCGATCGCCGGGGTCGTGCTGTTCATCGCGCTGATCTTCATCCAGAACATCGCTGTGGCGTGCGGGTTTGCGATCGGCGGGATCCTGTCGGGCTCGACCGGCTACATCGGGATGAACGTCTCAGTTCGTGCGAACGCCCGCGTCGCCGAGGCAGCACGGGGTGGTGTGTCTCCGGCTCTGCAGGTTGCCTTCCGCGGTGGGGCGATCACCGGCCTGCTGGTCGTCGGATTGGCGCTGATCGGTGTGGCCGGCTACTACGGGGCACTGACGTCGATCTTCAACGACAGCCCCAAGACGGCGGTTGACGCGCTGATCGGGCTCGGCTTCGGCGGTTCGCTGATCTCGGTGTTCGCACGGCTTGGCGGCGGGATCTTCACGAAGGGCGCCGACGTCGGCGCGGATCTCGTCGGCAAGGTCGAGGCGGGCATCCCCGAGGACGACCCGCGCAACCCGGCGACGATCGCCGACAACGTGGGCGACAACGTCGGCGACTGCGCCGGCATGGCGGCCGACCTGTTCGAGACCTACGCGGTGACCGCGATCGCGGTGATGCTGCTCGGCGTGCTCACGTTTCATGAGGCCACGCGCGTCGTGCTCTATCCGCTGGTGATCGGCGGCGTGGCGATCATCGCCTCGATCATCGGCACGTTCGCGGTGCGCACGAAGTCTGACAACGTGGAGCGCGCGCTCCTGCAGGGGCTGATCGTCTCGGGTGTGATCGCCGCTGCCGCGTTTGCGCCGATCACCTACTGGCTGATGCGCGGTCTCACGTTCAGGGTGGTCGGCAACCTTGTCAACACGCCAAGCTGGGGGCACATCTACCTGTGCTCGCTGATCGGGATCGCCGTCACGGCGTTGCTGTTCGGACTAACCGAATATTACACTTCGACCCGCTTCCCGCCAGTGCAGAAAACCGCTAAAGCATCAGTCACCGGCCACGCCACGAACATCATCCAGGGCTTTGCCTCCGGCCTGCAGGCCACAGCGCTGCCGGCGATCGTGATCGTGCTCGGCATCTTCGGCGCGTGGAAGCTTGCCGGCGGTGGCGTCACCGGCATCTATGGCATCGGCGTCGCCGCGGTGGGCCTGCTTTCGCTGACAGGACTGATCGTCGCGCTCGACGCGTTCGGTCCGATCACCGACAACGCGGGCGGCATCGCCGAGATGGCAGACCTGCCCGAGGAGGTGCGCAAGGTCACCGATCGGCTCGATGCGGTCGGGAACACGACCAAGGCGGTCACAAAGGGCTACGCGATCGGCTCCGCTGTGCTCGCCGCGATCGTGCTGTTCGCCGGGTTCCAGAAAGAACTCGAGCTCAAGCTCGGCCACCTGGTCTCGTTTGGCATCAACGAACCGCCTGTCCTGATCGGGCTGCTGCTCGGCGGGCTGATGGTGTGCCTGTTCGCCTCGCTGTCGATCGAGGCCGTGGGCCGCGCCGGCGGCGCGGTCGTCGAGGAGGTGCGCCGGCAGTTCCGCGAGCACCCCGGGATCATGGACTACTCCGAAGAGCCCGACTACGCGACCTGCGTGGACATCGTGACAAAGACCGCCCAGCGTGAGATGATCCTGCCCTCGCTGCTGCCGATCGTGCTGACGCTGATCGTCGGGCTGATCGACGCCCAGGCGCTCGGCGGCCTGCTGATCGGGGTGATCGTGGTCGGCTACTTCTTCGCCGTGCTGATGACCGCCGGCGGTGGAGCTTGGGACAACGCCAAGAAGCTGATCGAGGATGGCGCGTTCGGTGGCAAGGGCTCAGAAGCCCACGCCGCGTCGGTGACCGGGGACACGGTCGGCGACCCGTTCAAGGACACCGCCGGGCCTGCGATCAACCCGATGATCAAGGTTGCGAACATCGTGGCGATCCTGATCATTCCGCTGATCACCTAGAGATGGTCTGTCGGGGAGGCAGCGCCACATGTGGCGCTGCTCGGGGTTGCGCATGCGCAACCCCGCCGAACGGCGCATGCGCCGTTCGGAAGACAAGCCGCATGCGGCTTGTCCGGAAGCGCGCATGCGCGCTCCCGCTGGTGGGGCGCGTGCGCCCCACCAGACATCATCAGCTTTTTAAAAGCATGTGCGGCACGCGACATACGGGGCGCATGCGCCGCCCGAAACAGCGAACCCTAAGCTCCAGTACAGAATGACCGGCAGACAGGCTCATCGCGCGGGCACGCTGGTGCTCTCACTGATGATGGGAGCGATCGGCGTGGCGCTGGTCGTACAGGCCGTGAGCGGGCACGGGAGCGTCGTCTCGCCGCGATTGCTGCTGGGTGTGCTGTTCATCGCCGCGGGCGGGGGCCGGATGTATGTGGAGTCACGGAGGAACCGGGGAGCATGAGCCCGCCGGAGGACTCTCAGTCCGCGGGTGCGGATGACGACTCGGGCCTGGAGCAGGCCGCTGCCGAGGTAGAGCAGGGCGTCGCCGAGGTCGAGCGCGCGACCGCGACCGATCGGAGATCCAGTGAAATCTCCGATCGTCCAGCGGCGCGCTCGCGGGTGATCGTCAAACGCAGCATCGGCTCGCCCAGGCTGTTCGCGATCGTCTACACCTCGCTGGCCAGCGCGATCTACTTCTCGCTGGGCGTGATCGCCGGTCATGCGCTCGGTCTGACGCCGGTCGTGTTCCTGCTCGCGGCGCTGTTCTTCGGGCTCACCGCGCTGACTTACGTCGAGGGTGCGTCCCTGCACCAGGATCGTGGCGGGGCGACCGTGTTCGCGCGGTACGCGTTCAACGAGCTCGTCAGCTTCATCGCGGGCTGGGCTGTGCTCCTTGACTACATCATCCTGATCGCCGTCACCACCTACTCGGCGACCCAGTACCTGCGCGTGTTCTGGCACCCGCTGGGCAACAGCACCGAGGCCCTGCTGCTGTCGCTGGCGTTCATCGCGTGGGTCGTGCTCGCCAATATCCGCGGCTTCGGTGGCCGCCGTGCGCGGCGGATCGGCATGCTCGTAATCGGCGATCTGGCGCTGCAGCTGCTGATCGTCGTGCTCGGCCTGGTGCTGTTCTTCGATCCGCACACCCTGCTGGCGCCGATCGACCTCGGCAGCACGCCGACGTGGTCGGGGTTCGTGTTCGCGCTTACGATCGCCGCGATCGCGTTCACCAGCCTGGAGTCGGCCGCCGGACTGGCCGGCGAGGTGCGGATCAGTCGCGCAGGCCTGCGCCAGATGGTCGCCAGCGGTACGGCTACGGTCGTGCTCGGATACGTGGGTATCGCGCTGGTGGCTGTCACGGCGCTGCCCGTGCACAACGGTCACACCGAACTGGCTGGCCGCTATCTGGATGACCCGATGATCGGCATCGTCACGCAGATGCACCCGCACTGGCTCGCGCAAAGCCTCATGTATCTCGTCGGAGGGCTCGCGACGCTGACGCTGATAGCGGCCGCGAACTCGGCCATGCTCGGGCTCTCGCGACTGGCGTACTCGCTGTCTACGAACCGCCAGATTCCCAGCGGTCTCGGGCGACTTCACCCTCAGCGCTCGACCCCATACGTGCTGATCGTCCTCGCGGGTGTGATCGCCGCCGGCCTGGCGGCCTCGGAGAACCTGGACTTCCTTGTCGGGCTGTACGCGTTCGGGGCGATGCTCGCGTTCACGATCGCGCACCTGTCGATCTGCAAGCTGCGCTACTCCGAGCCCGACCGCGACCGCCCGTACCGAGTGCCCCTGTCGATCGGCCTGAGAGGCGGCGAGCTGCCCCTGCCGGCGGTCTTCGGCGCGCTCGCCTCCGGCGCGGGATGGCTGGCGGTGATGCTCGTGCACGAACCGGCGCGCTATGTCGGTCTGGGGTGGATGGCGGTCGGGATCGTGCTGTACGTCGTCTACCGTCGGGCGGACGAGACCTCGCTGCTGCGACGGGTCACCGTCTCTCCGCAGGCGCTGCGCTCTGAGCCGACCCCCGAACGCGACTACGGCTCGATCCTCGTGCCGCTGCTCGGGACCGGCCTGGACGAGGACATCGTGCAGACCGCCGCGCTGCTGGTCTCCGGCGAGCAGACCGACGAGGCGGCGATCGACACCGCGACGATCGAGGCCGTGTGGATCTTCGTGATACCGATGTCGCTGCCGCTCGAGGCGCGCCTGCCCGAGGCTCAGGTCAAGCACGCCCGCCAGGCGCTCGCGCGGGCGAAGGCCGTGGGGGAGGAGTACACGGGTGTGCAGGTCGCGACCGCCACCGTCAGGACCAGGCGTGCCGGATACGCGATCGTCGAGGAGGCCAGGCGCCGCGGGGTGGAGGCGATCGTGCTCGCCGCCGAGGAACCCTCGCGCATCCGCGGCGGCGCGCGCCTGGGAGGACGGGGCGGTCCCCTGGAGGACTTCGTCGGTGACGTCACAAAGTACGTCGTCGCCAAGGCGACCTGCCGTGTGATCGTAACCGCGCCGGCAGCCGGGGACTCGGCGGGAGAGCGCCGGGCCACGCTTGCCGCCGCAGGCACCTAGAGCCGACGCTGCGCATCGTCTAATCTCAGCGCCATGTTCGTCATGATCGTAGGCGCCGGGCGCGTCGGCTCGGCTGTGGCCAAGTCCGCTCTGGCCGCCGGACACGAAGTGTCCGTGCTCGACGAGGACCCGCTCTCGCATGAGCGTCTGGACGCGGGCCAGGGCCGCAGCTGGGAGGACGCCGAGGGTCAGTTCACGGTCGGCACGGCGCTTGAGATAGACGCATTGATGCAGGCGGGGATCGAGCGCGCGGATGTGTTCATCGCCTCGACCGACGGGGACAACACCAACCTGATCATCGCCCAGATTGCCCAGAAGCGCTTTGGTGTGGAGAAGGTGATCGCGCGGGTGATGGACCCGGCGCGCGCCAACTGGTATGGCGAGCAGGGCCTGGACACGATCTCTCCCACCAAGCACGCAATCGAGATGTTCGAGCGCGCGCTCGAGCTAGAGCACGCCTGAGGCTGGTCAGCTGTGTACGCGATCGTCGTCGGAGCCGGCAAGGTCGGGCGCAACCTCGCCCGCGAGCTGATCGTCAAGGGCCACGAGGTCACGCTGATCGAGTCCTCGCGCTCGTGCTATCTCGCGATCGAGGAGGAGTTCGAGCACGCCGTCCAGTACGGCGACGCGACCGAGCTGTGGGTGCTGGAGCGCTCCGGGATTCAGCGCGCCGACCTGGTGGTCGCGGTGACCGGCGACGACGAGGACAACATGCTCGTGTGCCAGGTCGCCAAGGAGAAGTACCTGTGCGATCGGATCATCGCGCGCGTCAACAACCCTCGCAACCACGACCACTTCAGGCTGCTGGGGATTCAGCCCGCCGTGTCGGCCACCGATCTGATCCTGCGCCTGATAGAGCACGAGGTGCCTCGTTACGGCCTCGTGCACCTGCTGGCCCTGGAAGAGGAGCGCCTGGAGATCATCGAGCTGGAGGTCAGCTCGGAGGCTCCCGTAATCGGCGAGCATGTCTCGGACATCGCGCTGCCCGAGGGCAGCCTGATCATCTCGGTGCTGCGCGACGGATCCGGTTTCGTGCCCAAGCCCGACACCGTGATCGAAGATGGCGACGAGGTCCTGCTCGTCCTCGATCCGGGCTTGGAGGAGTCGGTGACCGCCTTCTTCGCGCCGGACGGCTCGCCCGCACAGGCTTAGAGCTCGGGCGCAGGACTCGAGAGGGCGAGAACGGTCGCTATCCTTGGCCGTCCGGTCCGGGATGGTGTAACCGGCAACACGCCTGCCTCTGGAGCAGGAATTTGGGGTTCGAATCCCTGTCCCGGAGTATGCTTGCGCCCCGTGCTTACGGGGCGCTTTGCGTTTCAGGGGCGTCCTTGGGCCAGGATTTGGGCCAGGCGTGTACCCTCGAGAGCGACCAATGGGGCCGGCGTAGGTCGGCCCCATTGGTGTCGAGGGATCGACTGCACGGCTCAAAGCCAGGGGCGCAATATGCGATGATCTTGTTAGGTGGCCGGTTGGTCGCCGAACCCGAAGGGTGTCCGGATGGATACCATCTCAACCGGGAAGGATCATGTGATGGCCGTTCTAGATCAAGCGTCGTTGGCGCCGAAGGAGGATCTACGCCCCTATGCGGGCAAATGGGTCGCTCTGCGCGATGGCTATGTGGTCGCGAGCGCGGATGACTCTGTATCGCTGCGTGATGACGCTGCAGTCAAGGAGAGCGATCAGCTTCTCCCCGTACCGGCAGCCGACAGCGGAATGTACGTCCTCTGAGCCCTGCAGATGGGCTCCAGGTCGGGTACCGAGACCTTCTCGGTACCGGCAGTCGACCTACCTCTACCTGATCGTTGAAGGCCCCAACGGCGAGTCCGTGCCGGTCCTCGGCCTTGTGGATTCGGGGGCCCGACGACAGTTGCTTCCCTGACGGCTACGCACCGCTGATGGGCTTCGCGGATAGCGACTTGGAGTCCTTCGCTGGCACCCAAGCAGGCGGCGAGGCTATCTTCCGTTGCGCCAAGCAGCCCGTTGAAGCATGGCTGCCTGAGATGCCCGAGCGGCGCATCAAGTTCCAGCCGACGTTCATCGGCGGCAGACAAGCCCTGTGGGGCCGAGGGGATTTCTTCGCCGCGTTCCACGTCAGCTTCGACGAGCCGGGACGGTCCTTCGAGGTGCCCCCGCACTGAGGGTGGCGGGGGGATCGACAAGGGCCGGTGCCTACGGCTGCTCAATGGGCTCGCCGGTAGCGCGTCGTGACCGTCTAGAGGCTTGATGCGGGTTTATCGTCCGTCGTAGGCGGCGAGGGCTCGGGGTGGGCGGCCGGTGAGGATGTTGATGTGCATTGCGAGGGTGAGGGCGAGGAGGCGTTGCGCGATGCGCTGCACGAGCCCAGCGAGTGTCTTGGCGAGGTGATCTTCCAGGCGCATCTGGCTTGAGGTTGGAGAACACACTCTCGATCACCAGGCGTACGCGTGCCTTTGTAACCTCGCGGGCGGGACGCGGACCTGGCCGGTGGCGCTCGGGGGTGATCAGCCGGATGTTGATGAGCTCCATGCAGTGGCGGTACTCCTTGCCCTAGAACCCCTTGTCGGCGAAGAGCGTGCTGCCGGCGTGCGCGGCCGCGAGCTCCAATGCACGTTTGCGCTCTTGCCCGGTCTTTGGGCCTGTGAGGTCATAACCGACGGGAACGCCCTTCGCGTCGCTGATGAGCACCAAGCGCATTCCCCACACGAACAGGCTCTTGGATGGGCAGTAGCCGTAGCTGGCGTGCCCGGCGAACTCGCTGAGCGATGCGCAGCCTGGGTAGTTGGCGCACGCGATCAGCGTCCCGTCAACCAGTCGCACCTGCCCGTCGGCGATCAGTTCGGCGACCATCATCTGTACCGTCGTGATCTGCGGTGTGAGTCGCCTGAGCCTGCGGTTGTACTGCGACTGGCCAGGCAACCCGGGGAAGAACCCCGGGAGCAACCGGCCGATCACGCCCAAAAACTGGCGGTCTGAACAGATCCCCGTCACGGCCTGAGCGACCGCCACGGCAATCAACTCCTGATCGGTGACCTTACCGGGCGGACCCGGGCGAGGAATCGACAACGAGCAGGCGAATACGTAGGCTGCGACAACGAGGGTCTCCAGCGAAGCGTCCATCTCGTGCTCCAATCACGAGTTGACAGGGCTGGAGGCCCTCTTCTTATTCCAACACCACGATTCCTGCTCACTACCCAACCCGCATCAAGCCTCTAGTAGACAGACGCTGCTGCACTCGTAGGAGGTGCTATGACTTCAGAAAGAGATACCGCTGTAGGTATCAAAGTCCATTCGGAGAATAGGCGAGGCAATGTCCGAGCGCGACTTCCTAGACAAGATGATCGATAAGCGCGCCGCGCGCAACCCGAGTTTCCGCGACTGCTGGACGCGGCTCGCCGGCGCCGTGAGTTGCTGCGTGCTCTGGCCGGGCAGCGTGAGGAGCAGAAGCGCTCGCAGACCGTGATCGCTGCGGCGATGCAGACTTCGCAGTCCTTTGTCGCGCGCTTGGAGAGCACGGCGGCTGATGCAAAGGTATCGACCGTCGATCGCTACGCCGAGAGCCTCGGCTTTATCGTGCAGTACCACTTGATTCCGACGGCCGAGGCGGACAGCGCCCCGCCGGTTGTGGTTCACGCGGCATAACCCGGGTGCCCGTCCGCTCGGCTCGATCCTCTCTGATGGGGAGAAGGTGCGGCAACGGGTGGACTCGGCGTGAGCGATCTGAGCGAGTTCGAGGGCGGCGAGAGCGCCTATGACATCTTTCGCTCGCCTGAAACGACGGAGTTGAGAGCACTCGAGATTTCCCCCAAAATTTCCCTAATCGTCGGAGTTAACCTGCGAGTAGTCCATATTTCTCAGGCGAAGACCGGTTAACCGGAGCCAACTGTGGTCGCGGCTAGTCGCTCATAATCGACTGGGCGGTGGTTCGAGGCCAGCCGGACCTTTAGCGAAAAGCCCTGCAAACCCAACGAAATGAGTAAGCGTTCAGTGGGTCTGGGGGGTTTGACCGGGCGGCGTCGAATATGGGGGCGTGGACCGCGCTGAGGCGGAGGCGATCTATGACGCTGGTCGGGAGGTCGTGGTCGAGGTGCTGCTGCGGATGGATCGGCGTATCCAGCAGCTGGAGGCACGGGTCGAGAAGCTCGAGAGCGAGTTGAAGAAGAGTTCGCGCAACTCCTCTCGTCCGCCGAGTTCTGATCCTCCGTTTGCGCCCGCGCGCAGCAAGGACTCTTCGGGTCGCAAGCGGGGCGCTCAGGACGGCCATGAGGGCCACGGTCGGGCGCTGCTTCCGGCGTGGGCGGTTGATGAGGTCGTCGTGCACTGCCCGGAGCGTTGCCGCTGCGGGCACGTCTTCGGTGAGGACGAGGGGGTTGCGCTCGGCGAGCCGGCGCGCCACCAGGTCGAAGAGCTACCGCCGATCAACGTGCGGGTGATCGAGCACCGGTGTGAGCGGCTGCGTTGCTCCGTTTGCGGCAAGGGTACGCGCGCTGGACTACCGGACGAGGTAGCTCGCGGTTCCTTCGGGCCGCGGCTGGAAGCGGCGGTGGCGACACTCTCGGTTCGCAACCGCGTCTCTCGCGATGCCGCTGTCGAGCTGATCGAAGAGCTGTTCGGTGCCAGGATCAGCTCGGGCACGGTCGACGCGATCCTCACCAGGACCGCTGCAGCACTGGCCGAGCCCCACGATGATCTTCTCGGCCGACTGCGTGGCGCGCAGGCGCTGAACATGGACGAGACGGGTTGGCGCACCGCCGGGCAGCGCCGTGCGCTGTGGGGCATGTTCGATCGACACCATGCTTACTTCTCCGTCGAGCCCGATCGGCATGAGGATCACGCCAAGGAACTGCTTGCAGACACCAAAGCGATCGTGACGTCGGATCGCTGGTGGGCTTATACGCATCTGCCGCTGGCGCGACGGCAGCTCTGCTGGGCGCACCTTCGTCGAGACTTCAAGGCGCATACCGAAGGGCTCGCGGCCGAGAGGCAGTTCGGCGAGCATGGTCTCGCGCTCTGCGAGCGCGTGTTCTGGGCCTGGGAGGTCTTTCAGCGCACGGGTGAGCGTGCACAGCTGAAGCGCACCATCCGCTCGCTGCAACGACAGTACAAGCCGACCATCCGCTCCTTCGCGGCAAAGCGGGCGCGCAACAAGCGCTGCCGCGGCATGGCCCGAAACCTCCTGAAGGCGTGGCCGGCACTATGGACGTTCGCCGACCACGACGGCGTCGAGCCCACGAACAACCACGCCGAGCGCGGACTGCGCTCCGCCGTCATCTACCGCAAGCTCTCGCTCGGCAGTCAATCCAAGGACGGAGAGCAGCGCGTCGCACGGCTACTCTCCGCGCACACCACCTGCCGCCTGCAGCACCGCTCGCTATTCGCCTACCTCACCGACGCAATCACCGCCCACGCCCGCGGCGATCCAGCTCCGCTACTCACGCCAGCGGCAACCCACTGAACGCTTACCGAAATGAAGCATAGCAGGGGGTGTGGACGAAGCCGCAGATTTCCCTACAGATTTCCCCAGAGGGTCGCTCCGGGGGCGCGGAGGGTCCTCGGGTAGTTCGGGCGGGTCCTTGCGCGGCGATGCGCGGCGCCGAGCGGGCAACGACGAGCTGACGCAAATCTGTTGGCCGCTCCGTGCCCTTGGCGGTCTGTAACGGGCATGGAAGCAGCGTCAACGGCGAACTCACCGGCTGCTCTGGCGGAGGACCGGCTTTGGCGCCCAGAGAAGGCCGCCTGGTATCTGGACGTCAAGACGAGCTGGGTCTATGAGGCCGTGCGGACTGGTCGCCTGCCTTGCCATCGGGTAGGACGGCACATCCGCTTCACGCGCCACATGCTCGACGACTGGCTCACCGAGCACGACCAGCTCTGAGAGCGGCTTGCCGTGCGGGTCCTCCCGTCCCCGCCCGGGCCTCCCTGGTGGGGCTTGGTTCCCTGCTGCGGTCCTGGGACTAGATAGTTCGAGAGCTTGCCGCCGATTCCGAGGAATAGAACAATCGTCCAGAGGTACACGATCTCGTTACATCTGGACCTTCGCTTGTGATTCAATATCTCGACAAATTTCGACTGGGAGGGGGCGGTCGCACGACCTTTCTGGAAGCATGGATTTGCGGGGAATGCCCCGGATGCTCAGCCGGCAACGGCTGTGGTCTTGCGGGCGGTGACGGACGGGCCGTGGCGTGAGCGGTCGCACACCATCGCTGGAGGTGGATCGCGCCGGTTTGGGCGAGCGGTTGCGAACGCGCGAGCCGGAGATCGAGGCGGCGGTCTTCGCGCTGATCGAACGTATGATCGCTCAGGTCGCCGATGACTACGACCGCGAGCTTGAGGGAGCGGAACGCTTGCCTGAGCGGCGGTGCGCCGAGCGTGTGCAGAGACTGCTCGACGGCGTGCCGGTAGATGTCGGAGGGTTCGGCTATGAGTTCGATGCCTGGCATGTCGGCGTAATCGCCACAGGCGCGAACGCGGAGAAGGCCGTCCGTGGCTTGGCGGCGGCGCTCGGGCGCGAACTGTTGGTCGTCGTGCGTGATGGGGAGGTGTGGGCGTGGCTCGGCGGAAAGCGCAAGCTCATGATTGTGGATGTCGAGCGGGCTCTCTCGGCACAGGGACCCGCAGACGTGTCGCTGGTGATCGGCGAGATGACGCGAGGAGTCGAGGGATGGCGCCTGACCCACCGGGAGGCGCAGGCCGCGCTGCTGGTCGCCCGGCACAGGCCACCACGCAAGCTCACGCGGTATCAAGACGTGGCGCTCGAGGCCGCCGCTCTGCAAGACGAGACGCTGGCGCACTCTCTGATCGAGACGTATCTGTCCCCGCTCGACGATGGGCATGGTGGCGGAGCGGGGCGACGCAGGATGCTGCGCGCGTTCTTTGACGCCGAACACAACGTGTCCTCGGCTGCCGCCGGACTCAAGGTCGATCGCAGCACCGTGCGGCGCTGGCGCGGGGAGATCGAGCAGCGGCTGGGCTGCCGGCTGCACGAACGCCGAGCCGAGATCGAGGTGGCGCTGCGCCTGGAGGAGTTGTGCACGCACGGCAGCGCTGAACGCACACCTGCTGAGCGCTCGGGCTGACAGCCTCCTGGCGTCTTCGCGTCGCGATGCCGCAAAGTGGTGCATCTCTCCTCGCCGAATGCCGCAGATTGGTGTAGCGCGCGACGCCGGGGACTGCTTGGATGCGCCTAAATCAGCCGCGCGTCTGCGCGGCAGCCTCGAGCAAAGGGGAAAGCGCATGAGGGTCTTGCAATCGGGTTCAGTAGCGCAGGGCGATCCGTATGGGGCCGCGACTGGCTGGCGGGTCAGCCGTCTGGCCTGTATCGCGGTTCTCACCACGGCCCTACTGGGCTCGATGCTCCTCATGTGGGCAAGCCCTAAGCAGGCCCTTGCTGCGTGCTCAGGACCCTGTACTGAAGAACAGCTTGCGACCGGTTTGGCGCATCCGCCAGCATGGGCGGCAGGGCTAAAAGTGCACTTTGAACCAGCGACGACGGCTGCATCGGCGTACTCCGAAGAAGAAGCTCCTGCCACGTTTGCGCCAGAAGGCGAAAAAGGCCCGCTCCTATATCACGAAGGAGGAAGCGGAGTGCAGCACACGCCGAAGGTGTACGTGATCTTCTGGGGCACCAATTTTGAAAAAATCAAAACAGGCGAAGAAGTCCACTCGATGCTCCTGAAATTCTTTGAAGGACTCAGTGGCACGTCCTACCAGGGCATCTTGACACAGTATTTCGATTCGACAGGTGGCCACGTTGGCTCAACCGTAACTACTACGCCTTACATTGATAAATCCGTAGAAGCGCCCAAAAATCTCAGCCACCTGAAGGTCGAAGAAGAGGTCACCACGGCAATCAACGCTAATAAATGGACGGCCGAACCAACGGCGCAGTTCGTGGTTGAGTCCGCTCCAGGCTCGACGTATGAACCAGAATTCCCTGCCGAAGAAGCATGTGCTTACCACGGAACGACAGCGACCAGTGCTCACGTGACCGGCGGTGAGATCTACGACTACATCCCATACCAAGGCGACGAACAGTTTGTAAAAGATGGCTGTGTCGAAACGGGCAATAAAGGCAAAAACCCGGTTGACAAGACATCGAAGAGTACTTCGCATGAGTATGCTGAGTCGGCGACCGACTCCGGTACGACCACATGGCGGGCGTTCTTCAGGGGCCTAGAGATCGCTGACCTCTGCCAGGCAAATGAAGACTTGGAACTACCTGACGGCGCCTGGGTGCAGAACCAGTATGACGATTATCAGAACAAATGCTCTCACGAAGATCCCAGCCCACCGCACGTCTACGCCATCTCGGAACCTGCGAGCATCGTGACATCAACCAACGCGACGCTGAATGGCATCGTCAACGCGGAGGATATCGAAACGCACTATTACTTCGAACTCGGCACCGAACCTTTGGTGTATGGGACCAGAACGAACGAGGTGAGCGCCGGCTCCGGTATCACGAACGTCGCAGCCAAACAGGCGGTCTGCGGCCTCGCACCGAGTAAAACCTACGATTATCGCGTGGCCTCGACGAACAGCACCGGCACTACGTATGGAGAAAATTTCACCTTTGTCAGTGAACCTTCTGGCGGGAGTGGCTGTCCATCCGCGACTACGGAAGTTGCGTCGAACGTCAAGAAGACGGAAGCCACTCTTAATGGCACGGTGAACCCCGACGGCTTGGAAACCAAATACCATTTCGAATACGGGACCACCACCGCGTACGGCAAAGCGACCTCGGAAGCGAGCGCCGGCTCGGGCACGAGTGGCGTCAAAGAGAGCCAGACGACCACCGGATTGACCGGTGGAACCGAATATCACTTCCGTCTCCTCGCGTCGAACTCGACTGGAACCAGCTACGGAGTGGATAAAACGTTCAAAACGCCTGTCGTCAATGCGCCCACCGTAACTACGGGCGCGGCTACCGGCATAACGGAAAAAGAAGCGACGCTGAACGGCACCGTAAACCCGGAAGGATCGGAAACGAAATACTACTTCGAATACGGAACCACAGAATCTCTTGGGTCCAAAACGGCTGAAGTGAGCGCGGGCTCGGGAACCACCAGCGTCGAAGTCAACAAAGTCATCACCGCTCTGACCGCAAGCACGACCTACTACTACCGGATCGCCGCGACAAACGCCGGCGGGACGACATTTGGAGTGAAAAAAACGTTCGCGACGTCAGCTAAGCCGACGGCGGAAACCAAACCGGCGACGAGCGTGGGCGAAACCGCGGTGACGCTGAAAGGGACCGTCAATCCAAAGGGCGCTGAAACGAAATACTACTTCGAATATGGGACCACTACATCCTACGGCTCGAAAACGGCTGAAGCCAGCGCGGGCTCGGGCACGTCCAACGTCGAAGTGAGCAAAGAAATCACGGGCCTGGCACGGAACACGAAATATGACTTCCGCGTCGTCGCGACGAACGTCAATGGCACCACAGACGGAGCGAACCAGGAATTCACGACCCTCTCCTCCGTGATCACGGGGTCTGCCAACGGGATAACCGCGGCCGAAGCTGTCGTGCACGGCACGGTCAACCCCCATGGCCTGGCCACGACCGACCAGTTCGAATATGGTCTGACCACATCGTACGGGACCAAAGTGCCGGCTACGGCCGAAAGCGCGGGCTCAGGGACTGCGGTGGTCGCAAAGGGCTACATCCTCACCGGGCTGCTGCCCGGTACGACCTACCACTTCCGGTTGGTCGAGATAAACAGCGAAGGCACGACGGACGGCAAAGACGCCACCTTCACCACATCCGCCCTAACTACGGAATTCGTCAGTGCCTTTGGCTCGGCGGGCACCGGCAACGGGCAGTTCGACGAACCGACCGGGATCGGGGTCAACCCGATCAATGGCGCCGTCGTCGTCTCCGACGAAAAAAACAACCGCGTGCAGGTCTTTACCGAAAAAGGCGAATTCGTTCGCACCTTTGGGACCGAAGGCGCGGGTAACGGCCAGTTCAAAGAACCGCGCGGTGTGGCCGTCGACTCCAAAGGCAACATCTGGGTCACCGACACAGGCAACGACCGTGTTGAGGAGTTCAACGAAAAAGGCGAATACCTCGCCCAGCTCGGTACCAAAGGCACCGGCAACGGCCAGTTCACCGAACCGAAGGGCCTGGCGGTTGACTCCAAAGGCAACATCTGGGTCGCCGACAGCGGCAATGCCCGGGTGCAGGAGTTCAACGAAAAACGGGAATACGTGCGGCAGTTCGCCGCCGGCACCAACCCGATCGGCGTCGCGACTGAAGCGAAAGACAACGTCTGGACCGACAACGAAGACGAAACCGGAGCGATCGAAGAGCACAACGAAAAAGGCGAACTCGTGCAGAAATTCGCGACCCGCGGCGAAGGCAACGGGCAGGTCCTGCAACCGAAGCGCCTGACGGTCGTCGATGGGTCCGTGTGGGTCCCCGATGCCGGCAACAACCGCGTCGACGTGTTCAACGAAAAAGGCGAATACGTGACGAAGTTCGGGAGCGCCGGGAGCGAACCCGAAGAGATGAAAGACCCGACGGGCATCGCCGTCGACGTCCATGGGAACGTGTGGGTTGCCGACGACGAAAACAACCGCGTCGACCACTGGCGGATCTCGGTCCTACGTCCGACCTTCTCGAGCACGTTCGGCTCGGCGGGCACTGGCAACGGGCAGTTCGACGAACCGACCGGGATCGGGGTCAACCCGATCAATGGCGCCGTCGTCGTCTCCGACGAAAAAAACAACCGCGTGCAGGTCTTTACCGCAAAAGGCGAATTCGTTCGCACCTTTGGGACCGAAGGTACGGGTAACGGCCAGTTCAAAGAACCCCGCGGCGTCGCGATCGACGCGAAAGGCAACATCTGGGTCACCGACACAGGCAACGACCGTGTTGAGGAGTTCAACGAAAAAGGCGAATACCTCGCCCAGCTCGGTACCAAAGGCACCGGCAACGGCCAGTTCACCGAACCGAAGGGCCTTGCGGTTGACTCCAAAGGCAACATCTGGGTCGCTGACAGCGGCAATGCCCGAGTCGAGGAGTTCAACGAAAAACGGGAATACGTACGGCAGTTCGCCGCGGGTACGAACCCGATCGGCGTCGCGACCGACGCGAAAGGCGACGTCTGGACCGACAACGAAGATGAAACGGGCGCGATCGAAGAGCACAGCGAAACAGGCGTGCTCGTGCAGAAATTCGCGACCCGCGGCGAAGGCAAAGGACAGGTCCTGGAGCCCAAGCGCCTCGCGATCGACTCCGCCGGCGACGTCTGGGTCCCCGATGCCGGGAACAACCGAATCGACGTGTTCAACGAAAGAGACGAATTCCTGCGGTCCTTCGGCACCTACGGAACGGGCAGCGAACAGATGGAGTATCCGACCGGAGTCGCCGTCGATCACGGCGGCCACGTATGGATAGCCGACGACGAAAACAACCGGGTGGATCAGTGGATCAGGTAGGAACCACCCGGCGGCACGACGATGCGGCGATGATCAACCCGGACGGTGTGGTCAGCCCGTCCGGGCAACGCCCGCCTCGACTCGGAGCCACCGCACGACTGACCACGAATGGTCATGCGTACGGGCACGAATGGTCATGCGTACGGGCGCTAATCTGCTACTCTTCGCGCGAGGAGATGCTGATGAACTATAGGGCTCTGGCTGGTCGATTTGCGCCGAGACGAGCGCTCCTAGTTTTTGTGCTCATCGCGATGAGCGGCTTGGCGTGCGGTCTCCCCGGGTCTGCTAGAGCGTCGTCACCACCGGCAGTCGAAGGTATCTCAGCCTCCCATGTCACGCAGAGCGACGCGACACTTGAAGCTCAGATCAATCCCCAGGACCTTCAGAGGGGTGCTCATTATCAGTTCCAGGTCGTTACGGACTCGGGTGACTACCTCTCGGAAATAGTTTGCCCGCCGCAGCTGCCGCCGGGATCTGATGGGTGCGGCGGTACCCAGGCGGCGAGCGCTTTGCCGATCGGCTTCGTCGCGCGCGGGATCGGAACCAGCTCCGTCAGCTTGGATCTCGCTGGCGCGGGCTTGACGCTACAGCCAGGCACGACCTACCACTACAGGGTTCTTGCTGCCAGGGCGGCCCAGACCGAAGATACGACCGCATGGGAAGCCCCAACGGTCTACGGCCCAGATCAAACGTTCACCACACCAGCAGACGCACCCTCGATCGACTCCGAGACCGTGTCCCATGTCACGCAGAGCGACGCGACACTTGAAGCTCAGATCAATCCCCAGGACCTTCAGAGGGGTGCTCATTATCAGTTCCAGGTCGTTACGGACTCGGGTGACTACCTCTCGGAAATAGTTTGCCCGCCGCAGCTGCCGCCGGGATCTGATGGGTGCGGCGGTACCCAGGCGGCGAGCGCTTTGCCGATCGGCTTCGTCGCGCGCGGGATCGGAACCAGCTCCGTCAGCTTGGATCTCGCTGGCGCGGGCTTGACGCTACAGCCAGGCACGACCTACCACTACAGGGTTCTTGCTGCCAGGGCGGCCCAGACCGAAGATACGACCGCATGGGAAGCCCCAACGGTCTACGGCCCAGATCAAACGTTCACCACACCAGCAGACGCACCCTCGATCGACTCTGCGGCTGCCAGCGCTCCGCTCGTGGCATCCGGCGGCGGCCTCCTCGGTAGCTACCCGTTCTCCGGTCCTCTGGTGCTGAACAAAAAGCACATCGTCATACCGACGAGCGCGCAGAAGCTCGCGAAAGCGCTCAAGGTTTGCAACCGTAAGCCAAAGAAGCAGCGGGCTAACTGCAAGAAGCTAGCCCGCGAGAGGTATGGCACGTCAGGTAAGAAGACAGGCAAGGAAATCAGTAAGGGCAAGAAGTAAGACCCAGGCTGGGTGACGGGTCGTCGTGATGGCACTACCGGCTCACCACGAGCACCATAGGACAGCGAGCCGCGCCCTGCACCTGCTGTTCGCGTGCGTCGCGCTCGCTCTGCTGGCGACGGCAGCGAGCGCTAGCGCGGAACCGGCGCCGCATTCGACGGCCACGACGGCACCCCACACAACCACTGCCGCGCCGCCTTCGACGGCGACGACTGCGCCGCACGCCACCACCACGGCGCCGCGTTCGACGACCACCACGCCACCTCATACAACGTCACCGCACACGGCCACGGCGGTGCCCCATACCGCCACTACGGCGCCGCATTCGACGACCAGTACCGCGCCGCACACCACCACTACGGCGCCGCCTTCGACGGCCGCGACGACGACAACGGCCAGCAAGCCGAAAGCCATCCACCACACACTGCGCTACATCGCGGGCGCGATCATGTTGGTCCTGCTCGGCGGGCTCGGGGCGGTGCTGCTGATGAGCCGCCGCCGCCCGGATCATGGTGTACTATAGGTTGTGAGAGCAGGGTGATACGGGAATCGTCTGTGCGTGGCCTGCTCGCCACGATCGGCGTCGCCCTGGCTGTCGCGGTCCTGCCCGCCGCGGTGCAAGCGGCCCAAGCGCCGGTGATCGAAAGCGCGTCCGTCTCGGACGTGACCCAGACCGGCGCGAACCTCGAAGCGAAGATCAACCCGGAGGGTCTGCCGGACGGTGTCTACTACCAGTTCCAGATCGTGGCGAACACGAGTGAATTCCTCCCTGAAATCGCCTGCTCTGAGCACAAGGTCTACCCGATCGAAAACGACGGCTGCATGAGCACGCCTATATCTGCGGCCCTGCCGATCCAATTCCTCAAAAGCGGGACTGAAGGCGAGCCCGTCTACGAACGGTTCACCGTCTACGAACAGCCGCTGACACCGGGTACGACCTATCACTTCCGCGTGCTCGCGGCCAAGGCGCTCGCGACCGCAGGCACGGTCACGTGGGAAGGTCCGCCGCTCTACGGTCCCGAACACACGTTCACGACGCACCCGGCGGCGGCAGAGCCCACGATCGAATCCGAGTCCGTCTCGCACGTCACAAAGAACGCTGCAACCCTCGAAGCGAAGCTCAACCCGGAAGGTCTGCCGCAGGGTACCTACTACCAGTTCCAGGTCGTCAAGAACACGAGCGCATATCTGCCGGAACTCGTGTGTGCTGGAGAACAAAAACAACTACCGTTTGACTGTTGGGGCGATAAGCCCACTCCGGGTACTTTGCCTGTCGGCTTCGTCCATTCTGGATCGGATGGCTTCATCGAACCTGGACAGGAAAGTCAATCCGTCAGCCAGAGCCTTGTCGCCGCGGGCATCACGCTACTGCCGGAAACGACCTACCACTACCGGGTACTCGTCGCTGTCAATACAAGATTCGGTGAAGAGGGAGACTACTGGGTGGGTCCGTTCATCGGAGGACCCGATCAGACCTTCACCACGCCTCCGGCGGACACCGCTCCGGTGATCGAATCGGTGTCGCTCTCGAACCTGACCCCGAGTGACGCGACGCTGGAAGCGCAGATCGACACCGAGGGCCAGTCGACGATCTATCAGTTCAAGCTGAGGATCAACCTCTGCCCGTATTCGGAATGCATCGGCTACAAAGACATCCCGCTCCCGAGCGGGTTGCTGCTCGGGTCGTTCGCCGGGCAGACGGTGAACGTCGATCTGAACGCGGTCGGCGTGAGCCTGGCGCCGGGCGTGTACGGATACGCGCTGAGCGCGACCAGCGCGGCGGGACACGTCCAAACCGAATGGCAGACGCTGGTTCCACCCGTGCTCGACCCGCCGAGCCCCGCTGTCTCGACCCCCTCCGGCGACGGCCAGCCCAATGCCTCCAACAGCGGCGATCAGCCCGCCGGGTCGGGGAGTTCCTCATCGACACTGGGCGTACAGTCTCCCGTCCTCCAGCCAAAGACGACCAAGCTCGAGGCGCTCACTAGCTCGCAGAAGCTAGCCACGGCTTTGAAGGCATGTAAGCGGAAGCCGAAGAAGAAGCAGGCACGCTGCAAGCGCGCCAAGCGGAGAAGAAGTACTCCGCAATGAGCAAGCGCCGGGCTTGAACACGGGCCTCCGAGTCTTGTGTGGCGGCTGTAGGCACTATCCGGCCGTCCATTCGTCAGGGGGCGCTCTTGGCTTCCATGCCTTGGTGGCGCCGCCGCCTTGTTGGCGCAGGATGTTGGAGTAATCGGTGAGCTGGTTTTGGAAGGCGAGCTCTTCGCGGGGGTCTTGGCCTGTGTCGTCGATTTCTGCTCGCCACATGGCGAGCGCGCTGAGTGTCTCGGTGTGTGAGTCGTCGGTCCACCAGTCGTCCATGAGCCCGGCGAGGTGGCGGGGGTAGCGGCCGTGTAGCGCAACGACCTGACCCCACATCTCTGTGCGCCAGTCTGCGTCGCCGCCGTAGGGATCGAGCCAGGGCGCCCTTGCCGCCGACGAGCACTGGTGCGGGTCTGAGCGGGCGAACTTTGCCGTCCTTGGTGGCGAGCGCGACGCCATCGCGGACCATCTGCCCGGCGAGCGTGGAGGTTGGTGTATCGCCCCCGGCGGCGAGTTCGCGTAGCTGGAGGGCTACGGGGTCGGGTAGGACGATTTGTAGTCGTTGGCTCATCGTGTTCGCTCCCGTGTTGGTGGTTGGACGATGCGGTTGATCGCGCGGGCGATGCCCGGTAGACGGCTGGTACGGCTGGGCGCGATCGTGTGGCGGAAGCGCGGCCCGTAGTCGCGGTCGGGCAGCTCGGGGTTGCGCAAGCGATGGGGTCTGTGCGTGGCTGCGTCCCATGTTGGCCGCGAGTCGTTGGATGCGGTCGGTGTCGTGCCCTTCGCTTCCGAGGTCGTCGCGGGAGACGTACCAGTGGGTGCCTTGGCGGGCGCGGGACGCCTCGACGTAGGCGGGCTCCTTGCTCGTCTGCCAGCCGCCGGTGACGACGAGGGTGCGGGTGACGGTCGCGCCTTGGGCGCGGTGGATGTGCTGTGCGTACCCGAGCCGCACGCGGGAGAGGTCTTCGCTGGTGAGTGTTCGCTGTCGGCCGGTGATGTCGAACTCGATCAGCACGTCCCCGTCGGGGGTGATGTCGAGGACGTCGCCGCGGCTGCCGCGAACGCCTATCTGGCAGGCGACGGGAAGCGTCCGGCGCTCAGGCTCGTGGGGTGAGAGCCTCGGGCCAATCTTGGGCCAGTCGTGTACTGATTCGGCCGGATTCAGCGGGACTCGGCCGGATGAGCGATCGGGCATTTCGCCTGCACTGGAGCCATGTTTGGCTCTAGCACAGGGCTTGTGCGATCCGCTGCCCAGACTTCGAATCCCTGTCCCGGAGCTCTATCGAGACAAGCTACGCCGCGAACCGCTGCGCGCTGCGGGCCCGACGCTTAGTCGCCTCGACCTCACGGTCCCGAGGCGGCGCCGAGGTGACCAGCTCGCTCAACAGCCGGACCGAGATCTCGGTCACCTCGTCGACGGCGCGCTCAAATGCCTCGGCGTTTGCTTGTGAGGGCTTGGTGAAGCCACTGATCTTGCGCACGTACTGCAGAGCTGCGCTGTGCGCCTCATCCTCGGTCGCGGGGGGCTCGAAGTTGTAGAGCGTTCTGATGTTTCTGCACATGCGCTCAGGCTAGCCTACGCCGCGGCCTGTGTGGCCCAGTCGCGGTAGAGCTTGTAGTAGCGCCCACCCGTCGCGATGAGCTCGTCGTGCGTGCCCTGCTCGACGATGCGGCCGTGTTCGAGCACGACGATGCGACCGGCCTGGCGGATCGTGGACAGGCGGTGGGCGATCACGATCGCCGTGCGTCCCGCGAGCAGGCGGCGCAGGCCGGCCTCGATGCGGCCCTCGGTGTGCAGGTCCACGTTGGAAGTGGCCTCGTCCAGGACGAGGATGCGAGGATCGGCGATCAGGGCGCGGGCGAACGCGATCAGCTGGCGCTGGCCGGAGGACAGCTGTGCGCCGCGCTCGCCGACCTCGGTGTCGTAGTTGTGAGGCAGCTCTGAGATGAACTCGTCCGCGCCGACCGCCGCGGCTGCGTCACGGACGTGACTCTCGTCAGCGTCGGGCCTGCCGAATGCGATGTTGTCGCGGATCGTGCCTGAGAACAGGAACGCCTCCTGCGGCACGATTCCCATCTGCGAGCGCAGCGAATCGCTGGATACCTCGCGCAGGTCGTGACCGTCGACGAGGATCTGCCCCGAGGTCGGGTCATAGAAGCGTGCGACGAGCTTGGCCATCGTCGACTTGCCCGCTCCGGTCGCGCCCACGAGCGCGACGGTCTGACCTGGGGGGATCGTCAGGTCGATGTGCTCCAGGGCCTTCACTTCGGTCTGCGCCTCGACCGGCGCGACGTCCGGGCCGGCGCCGTCTTGGATGCCGGCCCCGTTCACGCTCTCGATCCCGGTTTCGGTTCGCTCGGGGCCATGACCGCCCGAGTCGGGATGGCCGGAGTCGGGACGATTGAAGTCCGGCTTGGAGCGTCGGCGGGGGTTGTAGGCGAACGAGACATCCTCGAACCGGACTTCTCCACGGATGCGCTCCAGCGCGACCGCTCCGGCGCGATCGGTCAGGTTGGGGGTGATGTCCAGCAGCTGGAAGATCTTCTCCAGGGCGGCCATTCCGGACTGATAGGTGGTGTAGAGCTGTGACAGCTGCTGTATCGGTTCGAACAGGTATGACAGGGTCCCCACGAATGCCACGACGGTGCCCGCGGTGATGTGGCCCTCCAGCGTCTGGTAGCCGCCGTACAGGACGATCAGCGCGAGCGCGATGCCCGAGAGCATTTCCACCGTCGGGAAGTAGGCGGCGTTGAGTCGGACTGTGACCATGTTCGCGTCGCAGTTGTCGGTGTTGAGCTCCGCGAACCGCGCCTCGTGGTGGGGCTCCTGTCCGAAGCTGCGCACCACCCTTATGCCCGACAGGGTCTCCTGCAGATAGGCGGTGATCGCGCCGATCGTCTCACGCGTGCGTCGAAACGCGCCGGCCGAGACGAGCCGGAACCAGATCGAGGCGCCGGCCACGAACGGGACGATGCAGAACGTCAGCAGCGCGAGTCGCACGTCCAGGTACAGCAGGACCCCGACCGCCCCGACGAGCGTGAGACCGGCCTGGAACAGCGTCACCACCGAGTCCGTCACGAGGCTTTCCAGCGCCTCGACGTCGTTGGTCATGCGCGAGATCAGCACCCCGGCCGGGCGGCTCTCATAGAAGCCGATTGGCTGGTGCTGCAGGTGGGTGAAGATGCGGATGCGCAGGTCCGCGAGCGCGCGCTGGCCGACCCAGCCGACGAGGTAGGTCTGCACGTAGGTCATCGCCCACACGAGCAGCGCCGAGGCCAGAAACGCGATCACGACCAGCACCAGCGTGCGAGTGTCGTGGCGGTCGATGCCGTCATCGATCGCGATCCTGGCCAGCAGCGGGGGCGCCAGGGAGGCCGCCGTGCCGAGCACGAGCGCCACCAACATCGCGCTCACGCGCAGGCGGTAGGGCCCCAGCAATCTCAGCAGGCCGCGCAGGTTGCGCCCGCGCGTGCCCTTTTCGGCGCGCTCGCCCGCCCACTGGGAGCGCATGGGGCCGCCGCCCACCATTCGTGCGCCGCCATGCGCGCTCATATCCCGCTGACCTCGCGTTCGCGGGGCAACTCTCTGGTGAGGAAGACCTGGTCGGGAAGCCCCTTTTCGACGATCTCGCGGTACAGCTCGGAGGCCTCCAGCAGTTCCTCGTGATCGCCGTGTGCGGCGATCCGGCCGTGGTCGAGCACGACGATCTCGTCCGCCAGTGCGATCGTGGAGAGGCGGTGGGCGATGATGAACGTGGTCCGTCCGGCCATCGCCTCGTCCAGCGCGAGCTTGATCTGACGCTCGGTGGAGGCGTCGACGGAGGAGGTGGCGTCGTCGAGGATCAGCACGCGCGGGTCGGCGAGCAGCGCTCGAGCGATCGCCAGGCGCTGGCGTTGGCCGCCGGACAGGGTCAGGCCGCGCTCGCCGACGCGGGTGTCATAGCCGTCGGGCAGGCGCTCGATGAACTCGTGGGCCTGGGCACGGCGAGCGGCCTGCTCGATCGCCTCGCGCGTGGCGTCGGGATGCGCGTAGGCGATGTTCTCCGCGACGGTCTCCGAGAACAGGAACGGGTCGTCGCTGACGACCGCGACGGCCTGGCGCAGCGAGCGCAGGTTGACCTCGCGCACGTCGACGCCGTCGAGCAGCACCCGTCCGGAGCTCACGTCATACAACCGTGAGATCAACGAGGCGAGACTGGTCTTGCCCGAGCCGGTGGCGCCGACGAGCGCAATCGTGCGCCCGGCCGGAACGTCCAGGTCGATGTCGCTCAGCACCGGACGCGCAGCGTGCGTCGAGGCTCCGTTCGGTGACACGTCGTCGCTCGAAGCTGTCTGAGGGCCGCTCGTGGGTGCCGCCTGGTCCGTCACCGCGCGGGCTACGCCATTCGCCCCGCCCGCGCTGTCTTCCACGGAGGCCGCCGCGCGCGTCGCCGAGTAGCTCGCGCCGAACTCGTCGGAGTCGTCATAGCGCAGGGTGACGCCCTGCATCTGCACGTGCCCGTTGCCGGGCGGGAGCACTGGAGCGCCGGGCGGTTCGGTCAGTCGTGGAGGACGGTCGAGGACTTGAAACAGGCGCGCGCCCGAGGCGGTGGCGCGCTGGGCGAGGTTGAGGATCACGCCGAGTGTGCGCATCGGGGCGATGAGCATGTTCAGGTACAGGTAGAAGGCGGTGAACTGACCGAGCGTCAGGTGCGAATGGATCACGAACTGGCCCCCGATCAGCAGCACAGCGGCGAGGCCGAGCTGGGGCAGGAAGCCGATCATCGGGTTGAACTTCGCTTCCAGGCGGGTGGCCACCATCGCCTGGTTGAACACCCGTCCGACGCTGCCCTGGAAGCGCTGAAGCTGGCGGGGCTCGCGAGCGAACGCCTTGACTACGCGCACCCCGGAGATGTTCTCCTCGGCGTCCGCGGTCAGCTCGGCGATGCGCTGCTGTGTCTCCTGGATAGCCGGGCGCGCTCGGCGGCCGTAGCGGTAGGAGATGAGCACCACGAACGGCACGGGCGCGAGCGAGATCAGGCCGAGTCGCGGTTCGATCGCGATCATCACGATCCCCGCGAGGAGGATCGTCAGGATCGACTGCAGGATGAACACGAGCCCGTAGCCGAGAAAGAAGCGCACGGCCTGCAGGTCGACGGTCCCACGCGACATCAGCTGGCCCGTCTGCTGGCGGTCGAAGAAGCCGAGCTCGAGCTGTTGCAGGTGGCCGTAGAGCAGCTTGCGCAGGTCGTATTCGACGCTGAGCGACAGCCGCCCGGCGACCATCCGCCGCCAGTAGGTGAGTCCCCAGCGCACGAGCACGACGAGCGCGATCACGCCGGCGATCAGCGTCAGTTCGTGGCGGGCGCTGGCTTGTGCGGCGGCCTGGTGGTGGTGGGGGCCGGTGCCGATGATCTGCACCGCGCGGCCCGTCAGAGCGGGGAGCGCGACGGTCATCACCATCGCGAGGCTCGCCAGCCCCCAGGAGATGATCATGCCGCGCTTGTAGGGGCGCAGAAATCCGAGTAGTCGATAGAACGTAGTCATAGTTGTATGGTCAACGATTATTGCAGGGGGTCGGCCGTTGGTGGCGATCGATCGGAGATCCAGGGCATCGCCAGGCTCGTATTACGCTGCGATCATGTCCTCCGGTCCATTGCAGCCTCCGCGTCCCGGTCCGGGAGCGGGGCTGTGCGATACGTGCCAGCACCAGGTGCAGGTGCGTAACACCCGTGGATCGGTGTTCTCGCTGTGCGCTCGCTCGCGTACCGACCCAGCTTATCCGCGCTATCCACGGTTGCCGGTCCTGACCTGTCCCGGGTATGACGCCGAGAAGCCCTGAGCTGTCGTGGTTGAGCCCCCGTGTCAGCGGCGGTCGCCACTGGCTCGGGCTCGGGCTCCTGCGCGGCGGGAACCTCCCCGGCGGAGACGAAGTCGCGGCTGCGCACGAGCACGATTGCGCTGCATGGCCAAGGCTCCTCGCTATCGCAGGACTGCGGCCGCCGCTCAGCATTGTATGAAGGGCCAGATGGCCCCCTGAGAGCCCGACGCCAACTCCTCGCTGGATTGTCGGTAAGCGGAGAACGCCTAGTTTCCCTGCAGGTGGCGGGCAAAGAACGGGACGATCTGTCCCCACAGGCTCGCCGCCGGCTCGGGCCGGTAGGAGGGGCGACGGTCATCGAAGAACGCATGCCCGGCGCCCTGGTACACATCCACCGTCACCTCCTGGCCACTGGCCGCCGCCCGCTCGCGCAGCTGCCGGCCGATCTCCGGCGAGGGGTTGTGGTCTTCGGCGCCGATTGCCGCCATCAGGGGACAGGCCAGGTTGTTCGCCAGCTCCAGCGGTGGGCGGGGGCGCGCGGGGGTGGAGCGCTCTTCGGGGGTGGCCGCGTCGATGAATCCCCCCCAGCAATCCACGGCCGCGTCGAGCCGGTTGGACGCGCAGGCGAACAGGAGCGTGTAGCGCCCGCCCATGCAGAAGCCGATGCAGCCGACCCGGCCGTCGCAGTCTTCGCGTGCGCGCAGGAGGTCGGCGGCGCCCTCGAGGTCGCCGAGGACGGTCGCGTCGGACATCGCCAACAGGCGCGTCATCATCGCCTGCAGGTCGTCCATCGGCGGCGGCCCGCCGTCGCGCGTGTACAGGTCGACGCCGAGCGCGACGTAGCCGAGGTTGGCGATCCGGTTGGTGACGTCCCGGATGTGCTCGCTCAGGCCGCCCGCGTGGTGAATTACGACGATCCCCGCACGGCCGTGCTCGCCCGCCGGCTCGGCCGGGACGGCCAGGTAGCCGTTGATCGAGTCGTCCGAGGCGCCGGGGAACAGGATGTCCTCGCCGAGGATGGTGGACGGGTCGCTCACCGCGCCGGGGACGCCCTCCGGGCTCGGTGTGACTACGGCTGCTGGGGACATCGCTGCTCCTTCCTCTGTAGTGCGGGGTCGATTGGCTCGTCGTCCTGGAGGCTTGAGGTCCGGCCGCGGATCTAATCTCCGGGTAGGTCGAGCCCGTGCATCTGGGCGCGCGCGGGCGTCCAGATGGAGTCGCTGTGGAGGCTCACAGGATCGCCTTTGGGTACGCGCGCGTGGCGGCGGCGAGCATCACGGCGAAGAATGCAGCCACGACCAGGAAGTCGAGCCACACCACGCCGGCTCCGCCGACGCCGACGAGCATCTGGCGCAGGCCTTGGACCTCGTAGGTGAGAGGGTTCACGCGCGCGATCGCGCGCAGCCAGCCGGGCATCACCGCCAGCGGGTAGAGCGCTGAGGAGGCGAAGAACAGGGGCATCATGATCAGCTGTCCGATGCCCATGAATCGCTCTCGCTCGCGGATGACGGCGGCGAGCAGCATCGACATGCACGCAAACGCGGCGGTACCGAGCATCAACATCGCGAGCGTCCCGATGACGCCCGGGAGCGTCCAGCGCACGTCGATGCCGGCGATCGCGAGAACGCTCAGCAGCAGCAGCGCCTGTACGAGCGCGCGCACGCACGCGCCGGCGGCCTTGCCGAGCACGATCGAGGTGCGCGACAGCGGCGTGGCGAGCAGCCGCTGGAGCTGGCCGACGTCGCGTTCCCAAATCACCGCCAGGCCGAAGAAGATCGCGATGAACATGGCCGCTTGGGCCATCACGCCCGGGGCGAGGTAGGCGCGGTATTCGACGTGGCCGATATTCAGCAGGTGGGCGCCACCGACGGCGCTGCCGAAGATGAACAGCCACAGCAGCGGCTGCACCGAGCGGGTGACGATGTCGAGGTGGTCGTGGCGGAGCTTGCGCATCTCTGCCTGGGCCATCGCCAGCGTGCCTTCGAGGATCCGCACGAGTGGGCCGGTGGTGAGGGCGCGGGGAAGCCCGTCAGCTGAGGCGGCGGGCGGTGCGGCGCTGTGCGCGGACATCTGAGAGCCTCCCTTCCTCGTCGTCGCCGTCGGTTTCGCCCTCGATGGGGCGACCGGTGATGGTCGTGAACACCTGTTCCAGGCTGTCGGCGTCGTGGCGTTCGATCAGCTCGAGGGGCTCTCCCTGCTCGATCAGCCGACCCTGGTCGATCACGCCGAGGCGGTCGCAGTGGCGCTCGGCCTCCTCCATCAGGTGGGTGGTGACGAGGATCGTCGTGCCCGACTGCTCGCGCAGTGCCGCAAGTCGCTCCCACACCATCGCGCGGGCGTTGGGGTCCAGGCCGACGGTGGGCTCGTCGAGGAACAGCACCTGAGGGCGGTTGAGCAGTGCGCTGGCGATCTCCAGGCGGCGCAGCATGCCGCCCGAGAGCGTGCGCGCGAGGCGGTCGAGCATATGCTCGAGCTCCATCGTTTCGATGACCTCCGTGATCCGCGTCGCGTCGCTCGCGCCGGGGCACGCCGGTCACGCGACCGTAGAAGTCGAGGTTCTCATAGGCGGTGAGAGCTCCGTCGACCGAGATCGCCTGTGGGATGTAACCGATCGAGGCACGCACGGCGAGGCTGTCGTTGCGGACGTCATACCCGGCGACGAGCGCGCGGCCCTCGGTGGGCGCGAGCAGGGTGGTGAGCACGCGGATTGTGGTCGTCTTGCCGGCGCCGTTGGGCCCGAGCAGGCCGAACACCTCGCCGGGGGCGACCGCGAAGGAGACGCCGCCGACGGCCGTGACTTCCGCGAAGCGGACTACGAGATCGTCCACCAGCACCGCAGGGTCTGGAGGGGTGGGCGTTGCGCTCACCGTGCGGGCTCCGGCGCGGACTCGGAGGATGGCGGCGGGGGAGGGAACGAGCCCTCGGCATGGGCGTCCAGCTCGCGAATCTTGCGACGCACGCGCTTGCGCGTCTCGCCCAGCTCGGCTTTGAGCTTGCCCAGCTCGCGGGCACGGTGCTCGACGAGCTCCAGCTGACGGTCGATGTGGCCGAGCGCCTCGTCCAGCAGCTCGCGGCGGCGCGCGGGGATGACGTCCTCGCGGCGCAGTTGCGCGCGCACGATCGCGCGGGCCTCCTCGGCCGCGAGCAGCGTCTTGAGCTCCTCGAGCGTCACCCCGAGCAGATCCCGCAGGCGCATCACCTCGCGCAGCCGTTCGACCTCGGCTTCGGTATAGACGCGATGCCCACCGGACGGACGCGCGGGCGCCTCGGGCAGCAGGCCGATCTCCTCGTAGTAGCGGATCGTCCGCGGCGTCGTGCCGACGAGCTTGGCGACATCGCCGATCCGCAGGCTGGGTCCGGGCCCGCTCATGAGAGCCTGCGCCCGTGGCTTGTCACCGGGTCCGGGAGGGACGGGTTCGGGCTCTCTTGGGTCGCATCCGCGCGGGTCTGTGAAACCCCGATCCTGGGGGTGCTGGCCGATCGGGGATCCCGTTGATCTCCGATCGGTATCCGGCCCCGCGTCGGCGCGGGCGGTACGGGCTCGGGTGTGGCGGCAGGCGTAGAAGCCGGGGAGGGGGCCTCGATATGGCTCGGGCGCAACAGGCATACGCCGGCGCCAACGAGCGAGGTCGCCGCGAGCACCCACAGGGCGACGTGCATGTTGTGGATGAACGGGGCGAGCTTTTCCGCTGACAGTCCCTTGGCCAGACCCGAGAACACGGCGAACAGCGTCGCTTTGGGCACGGCCGAGGTGACGATCGCGAGCACGAACGCGATCGACAGCACGGCGCCGGTGTTCTGCACCAGCGTGCGTGCGCCGGCGGCGATCCCGCGCCGCTGGGCCGGCACTGAGCCCATCATCGCGGCGGTGTTGGGGCTGTTGAACATCCCCGAGCCGATGCCCACGAGCGCCAGCCACAGGGCGCTCTGCCAGTAGACGGTGTGCACATCGAGCGTCGTCATCCCCGCCAGGCCGACGGCGCTGACGAGCATGCCCAGGGCGGCCAGCGTGCGCGAGCCGTGCCGGTCGGCATATATCCCCGCCAGCGGCGAGGCGATCAGCATGCCCAGCGCGAGCGGAATCAGCTTGATGCCCGCTTCGATCGGCGAGTTCGACTGGGCGCCCTGGTAGTAGAACACGAACAGGAACATCAGCGCGAACCGGGCCAGCCCGTTGATGAACGCCGCTGCGGTCGCCGCGGCGAACAGGCGGTTGTTGAACAGCGTCAGGTCGAGCATCGGCGCGCGCGAGCGGCGCTCGATCAGGACCCAGGTGGGCAGCAGCACGGCCGCTGTGGCCAGGCCGCCGATCACGATCGAGTCGTTCCATCCGCTCAGCCCGCCGCGCGAGACGCCGAGCACCAGGCCGGTGAGGCCGAGCACGAACGTGCTTGTGCCCAGCACGTCATACCCGCGCACCGGGTCGCGCTTGGCGAGCTCGCGCAGGATCAGCGCACCCCAGGCGGCGCCGGCGAGCGCGAGGGGGACGTTGAACCAGAACACCCAGTGCCAGGAGATCGCCACCAGCGCGCCGCCGAGCACGGGCCCGAGCACGAGCCCGATCGCGGCGACCATCGTATTGGCGCCCATCGCCAGGCCGAGTTCCTCCTTGGGAAACGCGTCGGTGACGAGCGCTGCGGCGTTGGCGAACAGGAACGCCGAGCCGATGCCCTGCAGCACTCGCCAGCAGATCAGCACGGTCACGTTGGGGGAGAACCCCGCACCGAGCGATGCGGCGGCGAACACGAGAAACCCGCCGATGTAGGCGCGCTTGCGCCCGAACAGGTCAGACAGGCGTCCGGCCATCAGCACGAGCACGGTCGCGGCGATCAGGTAGGCGAGGATCACCCATACGAGCGCGAGCAGGCTCGTGTGCAGCGAGCGCTCGAGGTCGGGCAGCGCGATGATCAGCGTGCCGGAGTTCGTCGCGGCTAGCAGCATCCCGAGGCTGGTGCACGACAGCGCCCACCACTTGTAGTGCTCGTGGCCTTCGCTGACGCCGATGCGCCTCGATCTGAAAGTTGACGTGAACGTAAACATCACGATAGCAGCAGCAAACCGTGAACGGGCTGTTCGGGGCCGAGACCGCGCGCGTGGCAAGACCGGTGGATGGTGACCGCGGCCGCGCGCGTCCGTGGAAGCTGACGTTTTCGATTCCGGTCCTGCTGAACGGACGGTCGGGGCAGGACTGAGAGTGCTAAAACTGGCACATGGCTGAACCCACGATCGTCAAGTCAGACCAAGAGTGGCGTCAACAGCTGACGCCGGAGCAGTACGAGGTCCTGCGCAAGGCTGGCACCGAGGCGCCGTTCACGGGCGAGCTCGTCTACAACAAGGACTCCGGTTCCTACCGCTGCGCCGCCTGCGGAACGGAGCTGTTCGACTCGGACACCAAGTTCGACTCCGGCACGGGCTGGCCGAGCTTCACCGAGCCGGCCGTCGCCGAGGCCGTCGAGTTGCGCCCTGACAACAGCCTGCTCATGCGTCGCACCGAGGTCGTCTGTCGCACCTGCGGCGGGCATCTTGGGCACGTGTTCGACGACGGTCCCGGGCCGACCGGGCAGCGTTACTGCATCAACTCCGCGGCGCTCTCCTTCCAGCCCGGAGACGCGTCCGGGTCGGCCGGGAATGCGGCGCCGGACGAGTCCGCACCGGACACCGCCGCACCATAGCCCGGTAGTGCGTATCCGGTTAGCTCCGTCTGATGGGATGATGCCCTTGAAATCGCACCATTGAGGGGTTCCACACCCACTGGGCGGCAATTTCGGGCATCCCCACCGGGACTCATCTCCCACTCACGCGGCTTCCCGGAGTAAACCGGATACCCATCAGCCCGGTAGGCTCGCTGCGCCATGATCATGATCGACCAGTCCAAGCGGCTGTCCGAGCCGCTGCGCTGGGGACGGCGCGAGCGGACCGTCGTCGCTGCGCTGCTCGCGTGTGTCGCCCTCGCCGTGATCGGTCTGGGCGCCTACGCGGTCACCAGCGGGTCGCCGGCACGGCGGGACTGCATCGAAGTGACGTTTGCCTCGACGCTCGGCGGGGCGACCGAGCACGCCTGCGGCGCGCGAGCCCGCGCCGTGTGCGCTTCGCCGGGCGCGTTCAAGGGCGTCGCGCCCGAGTTGCGCGCGGCCTGCCGGCGCGCCGGCTTCCCGTTTGGGTGACCTGTCCTCGACAAATGTCGAAACCCATCGGCCAACTGTTGGCCAGGATGTCCCTACCCCGCCGGGTCCATGCCGGTTTTCATACGCGGACCGCAATTGTTGCGCCGTCGCTCCTATGGGAGAGCGGCGGCTCGGCAGATCCAACAGCAGGGAAACGGAGGCACATGTCCTGGAACGCATACCCAACTTGGCTCAATGCCGGAGACAACGCGTGGCAGATGACCGCCGCGACGTTCGTCGGGCTGATGAGCTTGCCCGGTCTCGCCGTGCTGTACGGCGGGGTCATGCAGAAGCGCTGGTCGGTCAACAGCATGATGCTCACGTTTGTGGCGTTCTGCCTTGTGCTCGTCGCCTGGTGCCTGTGGGCGTTCAAGATGGGCTTCGGCTCCCCGATCGGTCACGGCAAAGGGTTCTTCGACACCATGTGGGGCAAGTCGGGCACGGTCCTGTCGACCGGGGCCGAGGAGGGTCAGGCGATCATTCCGTCGATCACCGAAGGCCCGCCGTTCCATTTCCCCGAGGCCTCGTTGGTCTACTTCCAGTTCGTGTTCGCGGCGATCACGCCGATCCTGATGCTGGGCTCGGTGCTCGGGCGGATCAGCTTCAAGGCCTGGATCCCGTTCGTGCTGCTGTGGATCACGTTCGTGTACACGGTCAACGCGTTTTTGATCTGGGGCGGCGGCTATTTCGCGGCCCACGGCGCGCTCGACTACTCCGGGGGCTATGTCATCCATCTCGCGGCGGGCATCTCTGGATTCGTGGCGGCGGCGGTGATCGGACCGCGATTGCAACGAGATCGTGAGGTCGATGCGCCCAATAACCTGCTGATGGTTGCGGCCGGCGCCGGTCTGCTGTGGCTCGGCTGGAACGGGTTCAACGGCGGGGACTCCTACTACGCGGGGGCCAACGCCTCGGCGGCGGTGCTCAATACGAACCTGTGCACTGCCGTGGCGATGCTCGTGTGGATCGCGTGGGACTACATCTTCCGTGACAAGCCGTCTCTGCTCGGCTCGGTCAACGGGATGATCACCGGGCTGGTGGCTATCACCCCCGCTGCCGGTTTCGTGAACGGCTATGGTGCGATCGCCATGGGCGTGATCGCCTCGACGATCGTGTGGATGGCTATTCGCTTCCTCAGCCGAGCGCCCGTGTTCCGTCACGTCGATGACACGCTGGGGGTGATCTACACCCACGGTATCGCTGGGCTCTGCGGCGGTCTCATGGTCGGCTTGTTCGCCGATCCGCATCTGGTCGAGTACATCGGCGTCGGGGGCGCTGCCGACCTGCCCGGCAAATTGAGCGTCTTCAACGGTGGCAGCTGGACGCTGCTGCGCTGGCAGGCCGAGACTGCCGCGTGGGTGATCGTGTTCAGCGGCGTCGCCACGTTCATCCTGTTGAAGCTCGTGGGGATTTTCTTCCCTCTGCGCCTCACCGACGAGGAGCTGGAGATCGGCGATCACGCGATCCACGGCAACGAGGTGTATCCCTCGGACGTGCCGACGCTCGGTGGCCCGCACGCGCCCGCCTGGCAGCCGGCCGGCGGGGGCGAACCGGCGCTGGGAAGCGCTACGTAGGAGTGCACGGAAGCTAGGACAACGACCGGCTCGCGGCCCCGCTTCGGCGGGGCCGCGGTCGTTCTCTGACGGCGGATCGTTGCCCCCTGGCGGCGTCCTTACCGATCGGAGATCGGATGGGATCTCCGATCGGCCAGCACGCGTACCAAGTACGCCACGCTTTTTGCGTCCTGGCCAGGAACGACGATCCGCTCGCCAGAGGGCGGTGTTGCAATACGTGCGGGCCTGGCCTCAGCTGCTTGCAGTGAGCCCCACCGGGCAGCTCACGCCCGTGCCGCCCAGGCCGCAGTAGCCGGCTGGATTCTTGGCGAGGTACTGCTGGTGGTAGTCCTCGGCGTAGTACATCCCGTGGGATGGGTCGAGTTGAGCGATCTCGGTCGTGATCTCGCCGTGGCCCGCGGCGCTGAGCATCCGCTGGTATGTGTCTCGCGATGCCTGCGCGGCGACGCGCTGAGCCTCGTCGTGCCAGTAGATCGCCGAGCGGTACTGGCTGCCGACGTCGTTGCCCTGACGCATGCCCTGAGTCGGGTCGTGACCCTCCCAGAACAGCCTCAACATCTCCTCGTAGCTCGTAGTGGCGGTGTCGTATGCAACCAGCACCGCCTCGGTGTGGCCGGTCCGCCCGGAGCAGACCTCCTCGTAGGTCGGGTTCGGGGTGAACCCGCCCGCGTACCCGACCGCGGTGGAATACACGCCTGGAGCCTGCCAGTAGATCTGCTCGGCGCCCCAAAAACAGCCCATGCCAAAGACGGCCGTCTGCACGCCCTCGGGGAACGGTGGCTTCAGTGGCGTGTGCAGCACCTCATGGCGCGCGGGCACGGTCATCTCGGCCGCCCGTCCCGGCAACGCCGAGGCCTCCTCGACCATGCTCGCAGGCTTGCGTGTGAATAGCATCTTCATTCAGGGTAGTGCGTCGCAGCAGCGATCGGGTCATGGGCTGATAGTTCGTTGTCAGGCGCCCGGACGGCTCAAGCTGCGCAGGGGCATGACCGAAGAGCTCAACAGGTGCTCAACACGCGACACAGCTCCTCCAAGCCGTCTCCTCGCCGGCTGTGGCGCCTGCCCGGGACTCGGGTCGCCGCGCTGCTGTGCACGGTCTCACGCCGTCTTACCTCGCGCAGGCCCGCGATCGCCTGGTCGCTGTCGCTGCTGTTCGCGTTCAAGGGGCTCATCTGCCTGGCCACCGTCGCCTACCCCATCAGCGCCCGGGAGCCCGTCGCGCTCGTCGCCCTCGCCGGAGTCCTAGCCATCGCCGCCGCCGGCGCGATATGGATGTTCGGGTCGCGCATCCCGTTGCTTGGCTTCGAGCTGCTGTCCGCAGGCGGATCGCTTACGACCAGCTGGCTCATCTCCCACGCCGCTACCACCGGAGGCATGATGATCGCCGCCTTCGCCTATCCCTGGATCGCGATCTACGCGGCCCACTTCTTCCCGCGGCGGGGGGTGATCGCCCAGGGGCTTCTGATCTCCTTCGGCTTCGGCGCCGGCCTGCTGCTGGGCGGTCTGTCCCATGTAGTCGTCTACTGGATGATCGTGACCGTCACGATCTGGTCGATCTGCCTGCTGCTCGGTCGCCTCAGCGAGAACATGCGTCGCCAGGCGGGCACCGACCATCTGACGGGTCTGCTCAACCGCGCCGGCTTTGAGACGGCGGCGCTGCGCGAGCGCGCGCTGGCCGATCGCACCGGCAGCCCGCTGACGCTCGCCGTGCTCGACCTCGACGGTTTCAAGCGGATCAACGATCGCGACGGCCACGCTGCCGGCGACCGGCTGCTGAGCGGTCTGGGTGGCGACTGGCGCGCTCGAGTGCGCCCCGGCGACATCCTCGCACGCTATGGCGGTGACGAGTTCGTGCTGCTGCTCCCGTCCACAACACCCTCGGGCGCGGAGAGCGTGCTCGAGCGTCTGCGTAGCCGCGAGGATCCGGTCAGCTGGTCGGTGGGCACCAGCGAGTGGCTGCCAGGCGAGAGTCTTGACGTCCCGCTCGCTCGCGCCGACAGGGATCTGTACGGAGTCAAGGGCACACTGCGCGGCGTGCAGGACACTGAGGCCGCCGACGGCGAATACGTGGCGCGCGGAGCCCTGCTGCCTTCCATCTGAGCTCTGCCTTGGTATTCGTCCCCGCAGTCGACCTGCCGCCGGTATCGAACCTTCAGGGGTTGGGTCAGTCCTGCGGTTGAGCGGGTGGGTGGTCTTAGAATCTTCCGAGTAGATGGGGTAGGTCTGCATGCTCGAAGGTCTGCTCGTCGAACCGTATGCCCGCCTTCTCCAACACCCGTCGCGACGCGGTGTTCGTGGTCAGTGTGAACCCGACGATGTCGGTCAGTTCCAGGCGTCGTGCGTGTGCGACGGCCACCGTTGCCATCTCGGTCGCGTACCCCCGGCCCCATGCGTCCGGGCGCACCGCGTACAGCACCTCCACGCACTGCCTGTCCGCGACCGTCGTGCGGCGCAGCCCGCCCCGTCCGACGAACACTCCGCTGGTTGCCTCAAAGAACACCCACGGCCCGAACGATTGCTCCCGCCAGTGCCCGATGTCCGCGCTCAGCATCGCCGACGCCTGCTCGGCGGTGCGCACACCGCCGAGTCTTCCCGGCCACAGCGTCGCGGCCACCGCCGGGTCCGCGAACAGGTCTGTGTACAGGCGCTCGTGCTCGCGCCAGGGCCGCTCGGGCCGAAGCCGCAGTCTCAGCGCCTGCTGATAGGCCATACCGCATAAGTTAGCCCGCCGGACCTGCGAGCACATAGGGTGGGAGGCCCATCGAGCGAAGGGCGCCCAGGGTGTCTGGGCGCCGATCGATCGTGCGCAGCTGTCCCGGGTGCTACGCCCGCGGGTTGCGCGGCGCGTAACGGTGATGCAGCATCAGCAGATTTCCGTCCGGGTCGTTGAACAGCGCCATGTGGCACACGCCTGTGTCCAGCGTGTCGCCCCTGAACGTCACCCCGCGCTCTTCGAGTGTCTTGCGCGCTGCCTCCACATCGTCTACGTGCAGCGCGATCTCGTGCCCGCGCACCTGATGCTCCATGCCCATCTTCTCCGCGTTGATAACGCTCAGTGTCAGGTTCCCCGTCTCGAACTCCGCATAGTTGCGCTCCTGCAGGTGCACCGACATTGGCAGCCCGAGCGTCTCGCCGTAGAACTTCACGGCGGGGTCCAGATCTTTTGTGGATATGGCGACAAAGTCCACTCCGGTTACGAGCTGTTGTGATGCGGGCTCGGTGGCTGCCATTGTGCGTCACTCCTTCGCTTGTCTTGGCTTGCTGATCGAGGTGTCTGCACGTTTCAGGTCGCCGTCGCTTTCAGGCGAACGGCACTCGTCCGATAGTAGCCCTCCGATTACCGTGTTTGCGCGGTGGCCCGCGCGGACCGCTCGGCCTTGTGAGCACGCTTGGCGGCCTGATAATCCTCGAGCGCCTCGCGAGAGTCGACATCGCCGAGCGTCGGATGCGAGGGCAAGAGACCTTGGGCGGCGTCGACGTCAAAGCGCTTGGCGAGCACCGCTCCCAGCGACTTGATCTTCATTTCGCCGAAGCCTGGGAGGGCGGCGAGATTGTCACGCAGCGTGGTGGTATCCGGCGCGTCTGTCCAAACTCTCGCAGCATCGCCGTCATAGCGATCGCACACGTGTACGGCCAGGTCGTGTACGCGGCGGGCCATCGAGCTCGGGAAGCGGTGGATCGCCGGTTTGACACGGAACACCGACTCGAGGTCGGATGACGCCAGGGTCGCGGCATCGATGGAGCCCAGACGCTCACGCAGCGCCAGGGGACCGGCAAACGCCTTCTGGACCGAGACCTGCTGGTCGAGCGCGAACCCGATCAGCAGCGCCATCGGATCGGTTGCGATGAGCGCATTGGCCTCGTCCGAATCCGTGAAGTACAGGTGATCGGGCACATCCTGATCCTACTGTGGTGCTGTGGCGTGAAGGCAGTGGTCGGCGCGGCGCGGTGAAGCGCGAACCCGCCCATGCGGCGACCCCTGCCGGCCAGTGACTCGTCCGATAAGGGCGATTTGCGGCTGGGTTGGGCGCAGACCGTCTCGAGAGCGCCTCGCTGGACGCTCGTTTGATCGCTCGTCGATGCTTTAAGGGGCGAATCGACTATGGCCGAATATCATCTTGCATGCCCGAGCGCACGTATGCGTCGGGCTGCACGTCCGCGAAAACATGGCCAGCGCGTGAAGCGAGGACCCACAATGCCCAGCTGGATCGAGACCAACCGTTCGCATCCGAGCGCGACAGCGTTCGAGGTCTTTCAGCGCAAGCTCGACACACGTACAAGCGTAATCTCAGTTGAAGGAGAGGTAGATCTCTCCACAGCCCCGAGCTTGAAGTGGATGCTGGTCGATGCGCTGCAAACGGGCAGCAGTCAGCTCGTCGTGGATCTCTCGCTTGCGACCTTCGTGGACTCGACTACGCTGGGTGTGCTCATTGGCGTTACGAGGAGGCTCGACGCGAGTGGGCGGCTGGCGATAGTCTGTGCGCGGTCCGATGTGCTGAGGATCTTCGAGCTTTCGGGATTGGATGGGGTGTTCGCGATCTTCCCGACACTCGATGGAGCGCTCGCATACGCGCGAGGAACAAAGCTTGAGCAAGCTGATCAGCGCAGGCCTGATGAAGGCGAGTGAGCCGAGCGAACGCTCGCCGCTCGACCGCCTGCGCCGGCCTGTGGCGGCCATCGTCCTCACCTGCTGGCTGGCCCCAGCGTGTGTCCCCGTCGCCGCTGCGGCCAAGCTGGACCATGCAAGGCTGAGCCCCGGCGCGCCTGCGCCGAATGAGACCGAGAACCCGCAGACGGCAGCCGTCTCGCCGGAACAAGGCCACTTAGGACAACACGACCCAGAACACCACGAACAACCAGGTCCTGTCCGGCACGAACAGTCGGGCTCGGGTCATCAGGGAGGTGAGCGGCCGGGGCACGAACAGTCGGGCCCGGGCCGTCAGGGAGGTGAGCGGCCGGGGCACGAACAGTCGGGCTCGGGCCATCAGGGACACGGGCAACCCGGGCACGAACAGTCAGGCCCAGGTCACCAAGGACATGAGCGGCCTGGGCATCACGGAGAACAGGTCTCAGGCCACGTAGCACCAGAGGACCCTGGGCATCGAGGGCGAGTAGGCCCGGATCCCCGACAGGAAGACGTCATCAGCGCGGTCCCGTCGCACGTGCCACATGACAGAGCTCGAACCCTTTCCGCTCCGCTTGCCGAACCGTCAGATGCTTCAGGCAAGGCTGCAATCAGTCGGGTTGCGCTTACCTCCACCCCCGCACCGTCGACCGCGACGACGCTCACGGCGGTGGCGACGGCGCCACCGCAAGTCGTCGGGGCATCGCCACCGGCGGTCACCGGCCGCTTGCCGCGGGTTGCGCGAGGCCATCGGCGCGCCCGCAGCCGCGTCGTCACAAGACGTCCAACCCCGCCTGCGCTGTCGCGGGGTGCAGTCGCAGCAGCGGTGGGAATCCCAGTAGTCACACCCGTGCCCGTTACGCGGGCCGGACGTGCACGGAGAGCAGTGCACGGCTCGCCTGCGCATGGACGCCGATCACCGATCGTGACGACGATCACCAGAATCGTCGGTGTGGTGCCCACGCTCCTGTGGATTCTCATTGGTGTCCTGTCCGCAATTGCGTTTGCGCTGGCAGTACGCTCGCGCCTTGTCGCCCTGCGTGCCCGGCGGCTGGAGCGGCAACGCGGAGAGCTGCTCGAGGATGTGGGTCTGCTTCAGGCCGCGCTGCTTCCTGAGCCACCCGCCCGACTTGGTCCGGTGGGTACCTCCGCGGCCTACCGACCGGCGGACGGTCCTGGAGCGGGCGGCGATTTCTACGATGTGTTTGCGCTCGAGGATGGTCGACTGGCGGTCATTGTCGGCGATGTCTCCGGACACGGACGTCAGGCGTTGCCCCATACGGCGCTTGTGCGCTTTACGCTGCGGGCATACCTCGAGGCTGGCCTCTCGCCACGTAGTGCCGTACAAACGGCGGGAGTCGTGCTCGAGCGCCAACTCGGGGAGTCGTTCGCCACCGTCGTGGCGGCCACCTATCACCCACGCGAGCGTATCCTGGCCTACGCCTGCGCCGGTCATCCGCCACCGATTGTGATTGGCGCACAGTCGATCGGACCGATCACCGCCGCCTCCTCGCCGCCGATCGGAGTCGGTATGCGGACCGGAACTCGTCAGACCGTGGTATCTGTGCCGGGCTCCTCACTGATCTGTTTTCACACCGACGGCGTAGCGGAGTCGCGTGTGGGGGGAGAGCTGTTTGGCGCCGAGCGGCTTGCGCGTGTACTTGCTGAGCTGGGATCCCAGGCCACAGCATCGGCGCTCCTGGCCCGGGTGGCCAAAGAGACCGACTCGCATCCCGACGATATGGCCGCGTGTCTGCTGCGCGTCAGGGGAGGCACCGGTGTGCCGATTGTGCTTATCGAGGAGCTCGAGCTCGACCGCGACGAGGCCGCAAGCGATCGGACCGAGCGATTTCTCCTCGCCTGTGGCGTGCAGCGGAGCGAGATCGCTGAGCTTATGCGCTCGGCGCGCGTTGCCACGGAGCGTGCTGGCACCGTCCTGCTGGAGGTGCGCCTCATTGACGGACCGCCGGAGGTCACACTGCGACGCGACAGTATTGCGCTACTTCCCATACCCCATGCAAGACTGCGCATGGGTCTTGGAGGGGCGTGGTGAACGCTGGGTTGGTGCTCGCCCCCGATGCGGCGATGATATTAGGCATCGCATCCACCGCGATGCCGTTCGCACGCACTCCAGGGGACGCGGCCGAACGCTGGCTGCGGGTCTTGCGCTTGCATGGCGAAGTTGGGGCTGCGCTTCAGGCGCTCGGCGTGAGCGATAGTCCACTCCGTGCACCCGGCGAGACCGAGCGTGAATGGACCGATCCTGCCAATGCCGATGATCGTGACGCGGTTGGGCAGGTCACCGGGTACGCCGTCCACATAGCCAGCCGGCGGGGCGCCACTGGGGTTACAACAACAGACGTGCTGATGGCCGTGATGCATGTATACGGCGCGGACTTCGATCATGTGCTTCAGGCACACGGCACCAACCGTGACGAGGTAATCGAGCAGCTCGGTGTGACGACGCGTGGACCGGTCAGCTTTCACGAAAGCGGATGAAGCGGCTGAAGGGACTCGAACCCTCGACCTTCTGCATGGCAAGCAGACGCTCTAGCCAACTGAGCTACAGCCGCACGAAGGCCGATTATAGGGGTGGACGCCCGGTGCGGGCGCGTCGCGCGTCGCTCGAGTCCCGACAGTTTCGCTACCCGGCCGCGATCATCACGACGCCTGAGATGGCCAGCGCGATGCCCGCTCCCTGCCACGTGTGTATGCGCTCGCCGAGCACGACCACGCCGAGCGCGATCGTGACGAGGGGATAGAGGTTGCCGAGGACCGATGCGACGGTCAGCGGTCCCCGCTGGAGCGCCGTGGTGAGGCCGGTGTCGGCGATCCCCAGGGCGATGCCGCCGGCGACGGCCAGCCGCGGGGCAGACCGAGGACCGGGCATGACGCCCCGGGCGAGGGCGATCGCGCCGGTGAGGGTGGCGGCGACCACGAGGTTGCCCACGGTCGGCCACAGCCCAGCGCCCAGCGATGTGTGTCCTATGCAGACGAAGTACGTCCCGAAGCCGGCGCCGCACAGGATCGACACCGCGAGTTGTCGACCGATCGGCCAGTCGTCGCTGGTCGTTTTGTCGTGCCCGGTCTCATAGGCCACGAGCGGGATCGACACGAGCGCGCATAGGACTCCGACCTTCGTCAGCATCGACAGCGCGTTGCCTTCGGCGATCCCGACGACTGTCGGCAGTAGAGCGGTCATGGCGGCTGCCACAGGTACGACGATGCCGATCCGTCCGTGACCGATCGCGGCAAAGAAGCCGACGTACGCGATGCCGGTCGCCAGACCGCTGGCCGCTCCCAGGGCCGCATCATGCGCGGTCAGATCGCTCGCGCCGAGCACGATCGCGATCGGGACGAGCGTCACGATCGTTGCCACGTGGAGCACGACGGTCACCTGCAGAGGACTGTGGGTTCGGCTGGCCATGCCACCCAGAAAGTCGGAGATCCCGATGAACCCAGACGCAAGCAGGGCCAGCAGGACGGTCACAGCCATCCGCCGATCGCCCGGCCCAGCGCGGCCGCGCCGATTCCGACGGCGATGCTCACGAGCACGTTTGCGCTCGCGGCTCTGCGCCGGCCGTCTTCGGCGAGGCTGTGGGTCTCAAGCATCCAGGTCGAGAACGTCGTATACGAGCCGATCGTCGCGCCGCCGGCCAGCACCATCGCGTTGCCGGTCAGCGCGAGACCCGTCAGCAGGCCCAGCACGAACGTGCCGCTCACGTTGACCGCCAGCGTGCCCACCGGCCACGCGATCGGCAGCCTCGCGGAGACCACGTCCTCAAGCAGCAGTCTCGCCACCGAGCCGATCGCACCCAGTGCCGCGACGGCGATCCACAGGGGCGCGTTCACTACGCCTGCGCCTCGGTGGTGGCCGCGGATGGGGCGACGGTCGTCTTTCTGATGAGCTTGGCCCCGAGCGTCACGGCCGCGTAGCCGCCCACGACGCTTGCGCTCACGTAGCCGAACGCAAGCCCGTATCGTGTGCGGTCGAGCATCTCCAGCAACTCCAGTTGCATCGTCGAGAACGTCGTCAGCGCGCCGCACAACCCGGTTCCCAGCAGCCTGTACGCCGGAATCGAGATTGGTCCGTGGCGTAGCGCGGTCATCAGGCAGCCCAGCATGAACGCACCGGCGAGGTTCACCGCGAGCGTTGTCCACGGCCAGCTCCCCGCTGCGGTGGGCCATGCCTGCTCCAGCCCGACGCGGCCCAGCGCGCCCGCCGCTCCGCCCGCGCCGACCGCCACCAGCTCCAGCCTGCCGATCTGGGGATGCCCCGCCCTCATCGACTCGGGCAGCTCGTCCGTGTCCTCGATCGGCGCTTTTGGATGTTGCGTACCTGGCGTAATGATGTCCACCGGAGTAAGTCCTCTCACTCGGAGTTGGGCTCGTCTCGGTAGAAGCCATCAGCGGATACGCCGCGGTTAGGAGCGGGCCTCATCGCTCGCCTGCAGCCTATACGGCCCGGCTGGCAGAAACTTTAACTTAAGGATGTGACGAGGATCTGAGCTTGAGCGATAGTGGCGCCCTTTTCCGCGAGGGTGGTTCGCCCCTATGCTGAAGCGAGTCCGATGAGCGTCCCTGCGCCTGACATTTTCCCCCGGCGCTATCTCCGGCGGGGAATGCTCATCGTGCGGCTGTTCGTGCTGGGCGTCCTCGCTGGCCTGCTGCTGATGGCGTGTGCGTCGGGTCACAACGGCCAGGCGGGGGCGAGCTCGTCGAGGCCCGGGGTCGGATCCACTGCGGGGGGTGCCGCCACCGGCACATCGGGCGCCGGCTCGGTTCGCACTGCCAGCGCCGTTCGCTTGATCCCGGTGAGGCTCACCGTGCTGGCGGGCAACGGCGGCGAACCGTTCGATGTTCCCCACACGCTCACGATCCCCTCCGGCTGGACCGCGACGGTGTGGGCGCGAATAGGCGATGCGCGCTTTGCGGTCTGGACTCCCCAGCACGACCTGCTCGTCAGCTCCTCCCAAGGAGGGGAGGTGATCGAGCTGATACCCCGCCGGGGAGCCTCCTCGCCTCCCCGCAAGCGGGTGCTCATCTCGGGTCTCTCGGGCCCTCAGGGTCTTGCGTTCGACACCCTGCACGGCATGCGTGTGCTCTACGTAGCCGAGTTCGACCAGATCGATCGCTACGTCTGGGCTCCGACCGGTGGGCTCGGTGCGCGTACGATCGTCGTTCACAACCTGCCCAACCTCGACCCCACCGGGGACGATGTCCATCAGGCCAAGAGCCTCGCGGTCGGCCCCGACCACACGATCTACGTTACGGCGGGCTCGGGCTCCAACGCGACGCCGATCCCGCACGGTGAATCGCCTCCGCGCGCCACGATTCTCTCGGTGCGGCCCGACGGCAGCCACCTGCGCGTGTTCGCCGGCGGCGTGCGCAACGGCGAGGGCCTCTCCTTCGCACCCGACGGCACCCTCTGGACGGCCGTCAACGAGCGCGACGAAATCGCCTATCCCTTCCATCGCGCCTACGGATCGCAGCCCGAAGCCTACGGCCAGGTGATCTCCGCCTACGTCGACGACCACCCACCCGACGAGCTTGCGCGGCTGACCCCCGGTCGCAATCTCGGCTGGCCCTACTGCGACCCCGATCCCGACGTTACGCCCGGCCGACCCGGCAGTGCGCTGCGCTACGCCAACCTGCCGTTCGACGCCGACGCGCAGACCAACCCCGGTGGCAGGGCTCTCAACTGCGCCATGCTCGCCCCAATCCAGCGGGGCCTGCCCGCGCACAGTGCCCCGCTTGGCTTGAACTTCCTCGAGGGCTCCACGATCGCCGCGCCCTGGTCGCACGGTGCGGTCGTGGCGGCACACGGCTCCTGGGATCGTGAACCGCCGCGCGCACCCGCGGTGCTGTGGTTGCCGTGGGAATCGCGCCGGCGTACGCTCGGTGAATCGCTGCCGCTCGTCAGCGGGTTCCAGCTTCCCTCCGGCAAGCGCTGGGGGCGGGTGGCCGACGCCGTCCCCGGTCCCGACGGAGCGCTGTACGTGACCGACGACACCGCCGGCGCGGTCTATCGCATCGGTCCGCCCGCTACTCACTGAGCCTCGCTGCCCGCCGAGAGCCGGCGCGTGGGCAGCGCCTGACGTGGGACGTACCGTCCGCCATCGCCTCTCCCCAGCAGTCCCATCAGCTCGAGCTCTGACAGCGCCAGCATCGTCTCGCCCGCGTCTTCTCCGGCTGAGATCAGCTTGCCGGGCGTATCCCTGCCGGCGCCCACCTGCTCGAGCATCGCCAGCAGTCGCGGCTGCAGCTGCGCCTGCTCTGGCGTGGTGGGCCTGAGGTCGCGAGGTGTGCTCGAATCAGGTGTGTCCCGCACGTGGGTCCCCACCCCGTACAGCAGGTCCAGCGCGTCACCGGGTCCTCGCACCAGCGGCGCGCCGTCCATCAGCAGCGCGTTCGTGCCTCTGCTCACCGGCGAGGTCACCCGCCCCGGAACAGCCGCGACCGTTCGCCCCAGGCTCTGCGCGACGCGCGCCGTCAGGAGGTCGCGCCTGCTGTCGTCGGCCTCGACCACGATCGTCAGTCGCGCGAGACCCGCGATCGTCCGTATGCGCGCGGGCTCGCACCAGCGCCGCTGCGGATATCCGCACGGCGGCTCCCCTACCGCGCATCCGTTCGCGCTCGCCCGCTCATACAGCGCTCGCCTGCCTGCTGGTTTGACCACGTCAACACCCCCGGCCATCACCGTCACCACCGGTCCCTGCGCCTCCGCTGCGCCCGCGTGCGCTCCCGCCGCGATCCCGTTTGCCAGGCCGCTGACGATCGTCACTTCGCTTGCGGCCAGCCCGCGGGCGAGACTGCGCGCCATCTCCATCCCGTAGTCGGTCGGCCTCTCGCTGCCTACGATCGCGACCGTCGGCCCGGCCGTCAGCTGCTTCAGGCGCTCGACTCCGCCCACGACGTGCAGCATTCCGGGTGCTCCTTTGCGCTCGCGCAGCGCACGCGGGTAGTCATCGCTGTGCCGGCACACCGTCTCCACCGCTGGTCTTGCGCCGAATGCCTTCGCGTCCGGACCGCCGGGCTCGCTGGACACGTCGAGCCTGTCGCTCCCAAACCGCTCCCAGCGCTCTTTCAGGTCCTTTCGCCGTCGACCGGCGATCGCCTGGATCAACTCCTCGTCGTCCAGCGCGAGCAGACCCAGCAGCCGGCTCTCGTCGCGGCTGCTGTAGTCCAACCGTGTACCCAGCTTGCTCAGCAGCCATGCCCTCCGCAAGCACTCCCTGCACGCGCCACTTGTCGTGCCAGTCATCTCGCGCCGCCGTTCACGCCGCGCGGCTGCCGCGCAGCCCGGTCTCAGGGCGCAGCGCCAGCGCCACGCCGACATCTCGCATCCGCACACGCTCGCAGCCGTTCAGGTCGGCGATCGTCCGCGCCACGCGCAGCGTCCTGTGCTGGCCGCGCGCGCTCAACGTGCCCTTCGCCTGGGCGTCGCGCAGCATCTTCTGCCCCTGCTCGTCCAGCTTCGCGTGGCGCTCCAGCATGCGCGCGTCCAAGTGGGCGTTCATCGTCACGCACTCTCCGCGCAGTCTGCGGGCCTGACGCTCGCGCGCTTCGGTCACGCGCTCGCGCGCCTTCTCCGAGCTTGTCCACGGTTCGGCGTTCAGCCCCTCGCTCCCCGTGTTCTCGAGCTTCGCCTGCAGGTCGATCCTGTCCAGCAGCGGACCGCTCAGCCTGCGCCGGTGACGCGCCAGTTCGGTTTCACTGCACCTGCACAGCTCGATGTCCCCCGCGTATCCGCACGGGCATGGGTTCGTCGCGGCGACCAGCATGAACCGCGCCGGATACACCGCCGAGTGCTTGGCCCTGACGATTGCCACGCGTCCGTCCTCCAGCGGCTGGCGCAACGCCTCGAGCGCCGGCCTGGCGAACTCCGAGAGCTCGTCCAAGAACAGCACTCCTCGATGCGCGAGCACCACCTCGCCGACCCACCCTTTGCGTGCGCCGCCCACCAGCCCCGCAGTCGTGATCGAGTGATGCGGCGCCCTGAACGGCCTGCTCTGTGCTAGTTCGCCCTCCAGGCCACCGGCGATGCTGTGGATGCGCGTCACCTCGATCGCCTCCGGCCTGCTCAACTCGGGCAGGATCGACGGAACCCGCTGCGCGAGCATCGTCTTGCCCGTCCCCGGCGATCCGCTCAGCAGGCAGTTGTGACCGCCCGCCGCCGCCACGATCAGCGCTCGCACCGCATGGTGCTGGCCGCGCACTTCGCCCAGATCCGGCTCGGCTGCGCCTGCCGCGCCCGCCGGCTGCGGGTCATGCGGCTCGGGCAACGGATCTGGCGCGTCGCCGCTCAGCACGCGCACCGCGCTCTGCAGCTGCTGCACCGGCGCAACCCGCAAGCCTCCCACCAGCATCGCCTCCCGCGCGCGCCGTGGGGCGAGCACGAGCGTCTCCACACCCGCCTCGGCGCATGCCTGCGCCACCGCCAGCGTTCCCTGGCAGCACCTCACGCCGCCGTCGAGCGCCAGCTCGCCAAACAGCGCATGGCTGTCCAGGCGCTCCTTCGGCAGCTGACTGCTTGCCGCCAGCACCCCGCATGCAAGCGCCAGGTCCAACCCCGGTCCCACCTTCGGCACGTCTGCGGGAGCGAGGTTGACCGTGATCCTGCGCGCCGGGAACTCGTACCCCGAGTTGAGAATCGCCGCCTGCACCCGCTCGCGCGCCTCGCGAACCGACGGATCTGCAAGCCCGACGATCGTGAACCCGGGCAGTCCCGGCCTGATGTCGACCTCGACGGTCACCTGCTTGGTCTGCAACCCCTCGATCGTGAACGTCTTCGTTTGTGCCAGCATCGCTTTCTGTCTCCTGTTGTCGCGGAGACATCCAAGCTAGGCCGCGCTTGGGACGAAACTCTTGGGCGGACTTGTCCCAAGAGATCTGGTCGGCCCTCAGCTTCAGGCCAGACACTGGGCGCAGGACCGAAACCGGATCAGCCAAGCAGGTCCGGAACTTCGGCCCGACCGACCCGCGAAGCGGTTTTACGGTCGGGACGGACGTCCGGATCCTGCACCGCTTGGGACGAAACTCTCGGGCGGCGTTTAAAAAGAGTGTTCTTGCCCGGGTTGTGTGTCAGGACTGTGACTTGTTGCTTACAGATCTCAAACTATCCGCAAACAGACAAGTCCAGACGTTGGGCGGGTCTTATGGTGTTCGCTGTTCTGCGGAACAGCATGCACAGCGGCCCGGTGTGGCACACCTCCCCTTGTAAGGGAGACGCCATACCGGGCCGCCCGGTCCGTCCCCAGGGACAGTTCACCGACGGGCTCAGTCGCGTGCCTACCATCGAGCACATGACAATCCAGCGGATGGACCACGTGGGCATAGTCGTCGACGACCTCGCGGACGCGGTGGCGTTCTTCGTCGAGCTCGGGCTCGAGCTGCACGGCGAGGCGCCGGTCCAGGGCGATTGGGTGGACCGCGTGGTCGGGCTCGAGGGCGTCCGGGCACAGATCGCCATGCTGCGGACTCCAGACGGGCACGGACGGCTCGAGCTGACGAAGTTTCACACGCCGTCGACCGACGGCGGCTACCAGCGCGCGCCGGCGAACGCTTCGGGCATCCGCCACGTCGCGTTCGCCGTCGACGACCTCGACGCCGTCCTGGATCGCCTCCGAGCCCGCGGCGCAGAGCTCGTCGGCGAGCTGGGGCGCTATCAGGACAGCTACAGACTCTGCTATGTCCGCGGCCCCGAAGGGATCATCGTCGAGCTGGCGGAGCAGATTGGCTGACCGGTCCGCTCGCCGCCAGCCGCCTCGCCAGCGTTGGGAGGACCCCCGGAGCAAGCTCCCGGTCCCGAGAAACGCTGGCAAAAAAGAGCAGACTAGCGTTCGTTCGTGGCTACTACATGCCGTCAGGATGGCGTGCCACGTAGCCCGCCGTGGACATCATCGAGTCAGACCATCTCGTCCCCGTCTCCTGCTGGGCGATCGTGTCGAACCGTTTGCCGTCCACCACCATCCACGCGTGTTCTGCGTTGGCGTAGATCGTTATGTACTTGCCCGGGCCGGCTTCGCCGTAGGACTCCAGCGCGCTCGAGTCCTCGGGCGAGCTCAGCAGTCCACCGCCGTGCAGCGCGTAGGACACCGACCCCGAGCAGTCGTACCCGGTCGACTGGAACGAGCCGTGCCCGCCGCCGAACACGTACGGGCGCGTCGCGATTTCATCGCCGGCGGCGATCACCCTCGCGACGACGCTCGATCCGGCTCCTTCGCCGCCTGTGGAGCTGTGTGCCGAGCCTTCGCTTGTCATCGCCGAATGTGGAGGGTTCAGCGTATGCCCGTCGCTGACGCCGATCACGCTCCACGTCGCCGGGCCCACGACGCCGTCCACGGTCAGCCCGTGCCTGGCCTGCAGGCGCCTGACGGCGGCCTCCGTTTCCGGGCCGAACGTTCCGTCGGCGGTCAGGTGCAGCGCGCTCTGCAGCCGCGCGACCGCGTTGCCGCCTGCGCCTTCTTCGCCCGTTTCGCTGGACGCTTCGCCGGTATCGGCGCTGCTGTGATGCTCACTGCGGCCGTGATGGTCTGAGTGAGTGATCGCCGACGCGGGCGGCGTCAGCGTTTCCTCTCCGCCGACACCGATCACGCTCCACGTCGCCGGACCCACGACCCCGTCCACGGTGAGTCCATGCCGCGCCTGCAGCCGCCTGACCGCAGCCTCGGTTTCCGGGCCGAAGTCGCCGTCGGCCGTGAGGCGCAGCGCGCTTTGCAGCCGCGCCACCGCGTCGCCGCCGGCGCTTTCTTCGCCACCTTCCGAGGAGGCCATGTCGCTGACGTCCGCGACCGACGCGCGCGCCGGGGTCTGACCGCGTAGCGCCGCGCTGGTCAGCGGCCCGACGATCCCGTCGACCGTCAGCCCCCTGCTCGCCTGGAACTTCTGCACCGCTTCTTCGGTCGCCGGCCCGTACACGCCGTCCACCGTCACGTTCCCCAGCGCCTGCTGCAGCAGTTCCACCTGCCTGCCTTCGTTGCCCGGGCTCAGCACGATGCTGTGTTCGGTCGTGGTCGCCGGGCCAGCAGCTGAAGAGACGGACCCGCCCGCCCCGCTGGCTTCGGCCAGGCTCGCGCTCGGACCGGCCGTCAGCGCCACCAGCGCGCCCAGCGAGATCCGCTTGGCGCGTGTTCCCGCGGGCACGAACCGCAGCTCTTCGGCGCGCCTGCGCGCACGTGAGCGCCCCAGCGAAAGATCCCACGGCTCCGCCTCGGTCAGGTCCCGTGCCGCGCGGTTGCGCCCCTGGGTCCCAAGCAGGGCCGACAGCGATGGGGGGGACTGCACGCCGTCGCCATACCGGCGTCCGCGACCGATCGGAGATCGACCGCGCTCGCGCCGCGCTCGCGAGCGGGCATACGAGGCCTCCCAGGGGTCCATAACAGCAAGATCACGCGACGGGAATCCCGGCATGCGCAGCACGTCCTTTCGACTCGCTTTGGCGCCTACGGGGTTAGCTGCCGGGCTCGCGCATGTGCGCTACGCCACGCTGTGGTGGCGATTCGCCCCCGCAGCCATGTCTGGTGGCTGCACTGGGTCCCCCGCTCCACGGCCCCTTGAGGTCGAGGATTAGGCACTGAACGCGGGGCAACCTAACAGGTCTGTCTGCAACATGCGTCGCACAAGCAGGTTTGCAACGTTTCTTGCCGACGTACCGCAGGCCTGACCTCGTCCCGATCGGAAAGCTGCTTCGCGGGTCGGTCAGAGCGAACTCCAGGCTTGCCTGGCGCGGGGTAAGGACACGAGGCTTGTACGACGCTTACAACCCTCCCGGGCGCCGCTCCGCTCAGCAGGACCGATCTTGCGAGCGCTGCCGGTCAGCGCACGCGAGCGGCCGCGGTCATCGGCATGCCGGCTCGCCGCGCGCCCGGTCTCGGCCCCAAGACAGCCCGCCAACAGGCGCGCCCAGCCCTATGCGCTGGTAACTTCGCTCTCTGATGCGCTCGCGTGGACTGCAACCTCGCATACTGCTCTCGCTGCTGGTGCTCGTCGTGATCTCCGGCGGCGTCGCGGTGCTGCTGATCGGCGGCAACTCGCGCCAGCAGGCCACCGGTGCGACCGCTGCCCACGGCCAGTTCCGCGCCGAGGGCGTCTTCTCGCCGGCCACGCCCGCCCCTGCGCTTGCGCTTCGCAACTACCTCGGCCAGCCCGTCAACATCGCCTCCTACCGGGGCCGCGCCGTGCTCGTCACCTTCCTCTACACCAACTGCCCCGATGTCTGCCCGCTGATCACCGCCAGCCTGCACGCGACCCTCGAACTGCTGGGACCGCGGTCTTCGCAGGTGCAGATCATCGCCGTCTCGGTCGATCCCCGCGGGGACACATCCAAGGCCGTCGCGGCCTTCCTCGCCCGTCACAAAATGACCGGGCGCATGCTCTATCTCACCGGCTCCGCGCACGAACTCGCCCACGTCTGGAAGGCCTGGGGCGTCGGCTCCGAACGCGACGCTCAGCAGCCGCAGTTCGTCAACCACTCTGGGCTCGTCTACGGGATCTCCGCCTCCGGCAAGCGCACCACCGTCTACGCCTCCAACTTCATCCCCGCCGAACTCGCGCACGACGTGCCGCTGTTGGCGGCCCAGTAGCGGCTCATCGACCGAAGGTGCGGTCGGCCTTCAGCGAGTCGACCTCGCTGCTGCTGTTGAGCACGCTGCTTGACCTCCATCCAAGGTGCATCGACGCGGACGTCGAAGTTCCATGCGGCATTGGTCATGTCGCGCTGCGCTCGCAGAGAGGCTAGTGTGGGCATGGTGGACGACGATGCGATTCGGGCTCTGGTTACGCGACTGGCGCGTCCCCACCCCTCCGGTGGCGATGTCATCGAGCGCGCGACGATCCTTGCCGAGGGGGCTGACTTCACGGAGGTCATGGCATGGATCACCGCCCACGCAGGAGTACCCGAGGCGACGGTTGCCTCGGCTCCCAGACGCGGCCTGCACGGCTTGCGGCTTGGTGACAGCGACGGAGCGCAGCCCCGGACACCGGCTCGCTTCGTGCTGCCGGCCGGGGCGCTGGTCTGAGCATTCTCGACGGCCTCGACGAACAGCGCCGGCCACGCGCGTGCGTGCCCTGCTCTCCGCGATGGTGCTCGCGCTTGCCGTGGCGACACTGTGTGGCTGTGGAGGCGGCTCGGCTGGGGCGCGTAGCTCCTCGCGCGGCGAACGTGCGGCGCTGGTGAGCTACCTGCGGCAGGTCGAGCCGATCAGGCTGGCCGTCAACCGTTTGCTGAACGGAGCCGATCCGATCTTGTCCGCCTACCATGACGGCCGCATCTCACCTCGGCGGGCAGCGCTTCGCATGGGCGCTCTGGAGCGGCGTTTCGCCGCCTACACGGTCGACATGGCCGCCATCCGGCCCGCCACGGCGCAACTACGCTCCGTAAACACCCCCTATGCCCACACCTACATCCTCGAGGACTCATACCTGAGCGCGCTCACCGTCGGCCTGGCGGAGCGCGATCTGGACAATCTTCCCGATACGCAGTCCGCCCAGCGGGCGGCGATCATCCAGTGGCGTACCGGCTTGACGGTGCTTGCCCGGCGCGTCGCGCTCGATCTGCCCGCCGACTTGCAGGTGGCCGGCCGAGGAGAGATCGCTCCCTCCCCGAACGGTAGTTAGTAGCTGTAGCCGCCGCCGCCGCCGCCGCCGCCGCTGCTGCCGCCGGAGCTCGCCGGTGGAGCCGATTCGGATTCCGCGGGCTTGGCGGGTTCTGCCGGCGTGGTGGTCGGGGCAGCGGGTGCGCCAGAGGAGCTGCCGGAGGAGCCCTTGGGGCCGACTGCCACAGCGGTCCACGTGCCGACGTCCTTGATGTCCTGTCCCTTCACTTCGCCGGGCGCCTGATCCTGGGCGAACGTATACAGAGGCATCCCCCTGAAGGTCACCTGCACTGTGCCATCCGGGCGCTTGACAGTTCCCAGCGAGCCGACGCTGCCGCTCGGCGTGCCCGCCGGCGCGCTCAGCGGATGCCACACCTGCGTGCAGGCGGTGCTGGTGCAGATGAACTTGCCGGCCCGCTCGCCGCTGAGGGCATACAAAGTCATGCCTTGGGCGTCGACGAGCACGGTGGCTCCCAGCCTCGCATTCGACGCGGTCTTCACGATTGCCGCGCCCTGCCCACCGGATGCCGACGTCGTGCTGGCCGGCGTTGCGGCGGCTTGCGAGGAGGAGCCCGAGCTGCTGGAGCTGCTCCCGCACGCAGCCAACACGAGCGACGCTGCCAGCGCGGGGACGAGGATCTTCATGGTTGAGCGCATCCAGACTCCTTCGATCGGTCATGACAACGGCTGTGGGCGACTGTGCCCTCCTGTCGATTCACGACAGACGGCACCTGCCTTCTAGGACTCCACCTTCTGCGCATTCTTCCTGAGGCGAGCCGCGGCGGACACAAAGAGCAGAGCATCGGTACGCTCTAGCCCGTCTCGCCATCACCTCGACCCGAGAGTCTCATATGAGCGCAGTGGCAGGAGCTTCGCCTTCAACCGTCGCCTCAGATTCCAGCGGCGGCGCCTCGCCCGCCGACGTGTTCGTCGTGTTCGGCATCACCGGCGATCTCGCCCGCGTGATGACCTTCCGCTCGCTCTACCGCCTCGAGCGTCGTGGCCTCTTAAACTGCCCGATCATCGGGGTTGCCGGTGACGATTGGACGCTCGAGCACCTGCGCGAGCACGCGCGCACGTGCATCGAAGGCACCGGCGAGCCACTGGACTCCGATGTGTTCGACCGCTTCGCTGCACGCCTGTCCTACGTCAGCGGCGATTTCACCAACGCCGCCACGTACGAGCGCCTGACGGCCGCCGTCGGCGATGCCCACAGTCCCGTCTTCTACCTGGAGATTCCTCCCTTTCTGTTCGGAGCGGTAATAGGACAGCTCTCTGCTGCCGGCCTGACCAAGACGGGCCGGGTCGTAGTCGAGAAGCCCTTTGGCCACGATCTTGCCTCCGCGCGGGCTCTCGCCGCGGAAATTCACCAGCACATCGACGAGTCCCAGCTCTACCGCATCGATCACTTCCTCGGCAAGATGGGCACCGACGAGTTCCTGTATCTGCGCTTCGCCAACACGATGATCGAGCCGATCTGGAACCGCGCTCACATCGCGTGCGTGCAGATCACGATGGCCGAGTCCTTCGGCGTCGAGGATCGCGGTCACTTCTATGACCCCGTCGGCGCGCTGCGCGATGTCGTCGTCAACCACCTGATGCAGGTCCTCGCCGTCGCCGCGATGGAGGCGCCCGCGGGCAACGACGCTGACACCTTCAAGGATGCCAAGTTCGCCGTCTTCCGCTCGACCGCCACGGCCGATCCGACCCATTACGTGCGCGGTCAGCACGACGGCTATCGCGACATCGACGGCGTCGCTGCGGACTCCACCACCGAGACCTACGCCGCCATGCGCTTGGAGATCGACAACTGGCGCTGGTCGGGGGTGCCGTGGTTCATCCGCACGGGCAAGCTGCTCCCCACCACGCAGACCGAGCTGCGCGTCGTCTTCCGCCACCCTCCGCGCTTGGGCTTCATGGAGCACACCCATCGCCGACCCGAGCCGGACCAGCTCGTCGTCAAGCTCGACCCCGCGACCGGCGTTCAGATCGCCCTCGACGCGCACCGCGCCGACGGCGCCGGGGCGCGGGCGATCACGCTCGACATGGAGTTCGCCGACGAGGGCGGCGAGGCTCCCACGCCTTATGAGGTGCTCCTGCTCGACGCCATGCGCGGCGACAGCACGCGCTTCACCCGCCAGGACTCCGTCGAGGAGACCTGGCGCATCTTCGAACCACTGCTCGACTCGCCCCCGCCGGTTCATCCCTACGCGCCCGGCTCCTGGGGTCCGGCGGAGGCCGATCGTCTCGTCTCGGGCTTCGGCGCCTGGCGTGGACCGTGGGTGGCGAAGTGAGCGAGGAGATGCCCCAGAGCGCGGCGGCCCCCTCTCCTTTCCCGCCGATCGCCGACTACGCCTTTCTGTCCAACTGCCACACCGGCGCGCTGATCGCCCCCGACGGCGCCGTCGACTGGCTGTGCGTTCCCCGCTTTGACTCTCCCAGCGTGTTCGGCACGCTGCTCGACCGTCAGGCGGGCGCCTTTCGCTTCGCGCCGTTCGGCATCAACGTGCCCTCCGCGCGCATCTACGAGCCGGGCACGAACACGCTGCTGACGACCTGGAACACCCCCACCGGCTGGATGACGGTGCGCGACGCGCTCACGCTCGGACCCCGCCGCGGTGTGGATCTCGTCACGCCCCACACCCGTCCCCCGACCGACGAAGACGCCGAGCACCTGCTCGTGCGCGTGGCGATCTGCCTGGAGGGCGAAGTCGAGATCGAGCTGACCTGTGAACCGGTCTTCGACTACGGGCGCACCCCGGCCACTTGGTCGATCTCGCAGGAGGGCCATTGCGCCGATGCGACCGGCGCCGAGCTCACCGTGAGACTGAAGACCGACATGACCGTCGGCGTCGAGGGCGACTGGGTCCGCGCGCGGCATGTCTTGAAACAGGGTGAGCAGATCTTCTGTGCGCTCTCCTGGGCCGGTGAGCTCCAGGCGCCCACCGACATCGACGACGCCAACGCGCGTCTGGCCACAACCGCCCGCTACTGGCGATCCTGGCTCGGGCGCGCGCGACTGCCCGATCACCGCTGGCGCGAGGCGATCCAACGCTCGGCGCTCGCGATCAAGGGCCTCACCTACATGCCCACGGGTGCGACCGTCGCGGCGCTGACGACCTCGCTGCCGGAGACGCCCGGGGGAGAGCGCAACTGGGACTACCGCTACACCTGGCTGCGCGACTCGACATTCACCTTGCAGGCGTTGCACTACCTCAACCTCGACTGGGAGGCCGAGGAGTTCATGCAGTTCGTCGCCGACCTGGAGCCCAACTCCGACGGCGCGCTGCAAATCATGTACGGGATCGACGGCCGCCGCGACCTGGCCGAGTCAACGCGCGATGACCTCTCCGGCTATGCCGGCGCGCGCCCTGTGCGCGTGGGCAACGGTGCGTTTGACCAGCGCCAGAACGACGTGTTCGGTGCGGCGCTGGACTCGATCCTCTTGCACACTCGTCGCTCAGAACGTCTTCCCCGGCGGCTGTGGCCGATCGTGCAGGCCCAGGCCACCTGTGCGACGGCCGTCTGGCGCGAACCGGACCAGGGCATCTGGGAGGCGCGCGGCGCTCCCCAGCACTACGTCTCCTCCAAGCTGATGTGCTGGGTCGCGATGGACCGCGCTGCCAAGCTCGCGGCGATGCGCGGCGACTCAGGTCTGCAATCCACCTGGGCGGCGACGGCCGAGGAGATCAAGGCCGACATCCTGGAGCACGGTCTCACCGACGGCGGTGTCCTGCGCCAGCACTACGACACCGACGCGCTCGACGCCTCGACCCTGCTGGCGGCGCTGTTCGGATTTCTGCCGCCCGGAGACGAGCGCCTGCGCGCGAGCGTCCTGGCGATCGCCGACGATTTGACAGAGGACGGCTTCGTCCTGCGCTACCGCACCGATGAGACCGACGACGGCCTCTCCGGCAAGGAGGGCAGCTTCTTGATCTGCTCCTTCTGGCTCGTCTCGGCGCTGGCGATCGTCGGCGAGGAGCAGCGCGCCCGCGACCTGATGGAACGCCTGCTACGGGTAGCTTCGCCGCTCGGGCTCTACGCCGAGGAGTTCGACACCTCCACCGGCCGGCACCTCGGCAACTTCCCCCAGGCGTTCTCCCACCTCGCGCTGATCGAGGCAGCGGCGCGCATCATCCTCGCGGAGCGCCTGGCGGAGCTTTCCTAGTGGATGCCGATGCCGGGTGAGGAGCGCGCGCGCCAGCGCCGGGTTGTAATCGTCGGCGGCGGGTTCGGCGGTCTCACCGCCGCGCGCGAGCTGCGCCGCGCCGACGTCGACGTGACGCTCGTAGACCCGGTCAGCCATCACCTGTTCCAGCCATTGCTCTACCAGCTGGCGTGTGGGGGGCTGTCCCCCGGGGAGTGCGCCACACCGATCCGCGGCGCGGTCAAGCGCGCCTCCAACACGACCGTCCTGATGGCTCGCGCCACGGGTCTTGACGCCGAGCGCCGCCAGGTCGTTCTCGACCGGGGAGAGCGCCTTGACTACGACAGCCTGATCGTCGCATGTGGCGCCGAGACCTCCTACTTCGGTAACGACAGCTGGCGTGAGGTCTCCTACGGCCTGAAGACGCTGTCAGACGCCGTGCAGCTGCGCAACGGTCTCTACGGCGCGTTCGAGGAGGCCGAGCGCTGCACCGACCCCGACGAGCGGGCGCAGTGGCTGACGTTCGTCGTGATCGGCGGCGGGCCCACCGGAGTGGAGCTCGCGGGAGAGCTGGCGATCGTGGCCCGGCACACGATGCGTGGCTACTTCAGGCGCATCCACCCCTCCGAGGCTCAGGTGATCCTGCTCGACGCGGGCGCGCGTCTGACAGCGGCGTTTGACGAGCGTCTGTCTGTGAAGGTCGCCGGCTACCTGAACGGGCTAGGGGTCACGGTTCGCGAGGGCGCGCGCGTCACTTCGATCGACGATCGAGGAGTAACCGTGCAGGTCGATGGGACGGACGAGCGGATCGCCACCAGGACCGCGATTTGGGCCGCTGGTGTTCAGGCCGTCGGCTTCGCCGCGACGCTCGCGCAGGCGACCGGCGCGCAGACCGACCGGGCTGGGCGCGTGCAGATCCAGCCGGACCTGACGGTGCCCGGCCATCCCGAGATCTCGGCGATCGGCGACGCGACGCAGGTACCCGGTCCCGGCGATAGGCCATTGCCAGGACTGGCGACGGTCTCGATCCAGCAGGCGCGCCACGTCGCCAAGGCGATCCGCGGGGGCGCGCCGGGAGCGAGCAAGCCGTTTCACTACTTCGACAAGGGCGCGCTCGCGGTCGTCGGCCGCGGCAAGGCGGTCTGTGAAATCCGCGGCCACCGTCTGTCCGGGCGGCTCGCGTTCTTCACCTACCTGACGGTGCACATGTACTACCTGACCGGCGGTGGCCCCGGCCACCGGTTGAAGGTGCTGATCGACTGGATCAGCGCGCGCCTCGGCGAGCCGCAGGATCAGGTGATCGACGGCGAGCTTCCGTGAGGGCGCTCGATCCGAGACTGCTCCGCTACGCGCGTGCGACCCGCATCTTTCTGTTCGTCTCCATCGGTCTGGGTGTCCTCAGCGCACTGCTGATCGTCCTGCAGGCGTGGCTACTGGCCGATGTGGTCGCCGGCGCCTTTCTCGGTGGACGCGGGGCGGCGCAGCTGCAGACGCAGCTGATCGTGCTGCTGTGCGTGGTACTGGCCCGAGCCGTGGTCGCATGGGGGGCGGAGCTGGCGGCGAGCCGCTCCTCGGCGCGCGCCAAGTCCCAACTGCGCGCTGCGCTGCTCGAGCACGTGGCGGCTCTCGGGTCGGACGGCTCACCGGTGGGGCGCACCGGTGAGCTGGCGATCCTCGCCACGCGAGGCATCGACGTCCTGGACGGCTACTTCTCGCTGTACCTGCCGCAGCTGTTCCTGGCGGTCATTGTGCCCCTCGTCGTACTCGCGGTGGTGCTCCCCATGGACTGGATCTCGGCGGCGATCATCGCCGTGACGATTCCGCTGATCCCGCTGTTCATGGCGCTGGTCGGCGCCAGCACACGGGAGCGCATGGACCGCCAGCTGCGCACGCTGGAGCGGTTGGCCGGCCACTTTCTCGACGTGGTCGCCGGACTGCCGACGCTGAAGGTCTTCGGGCGGGCGCGAGCACAGGCAAACGCGATACGCCAGATCACCGATCGCTATCGCCGCAGCGCGATCTCGACGCTGCGCGTCACCTTCCTGTCCTCTCTGATCCTCGAGCTCGTCGCGACGATCTCCGTCGCGCTCGTCGCCGTCGCGATCGGCCTGCGGCTGATGGACGGGCAGCTCGGCCTGCGTACCGCGCTGTTCGTGCTCGTGCTCGCCCCCGAGGCATACCTGCCGCTGCGCCAGCTCGGCGCCAACTATCACTCAAGCGCCGAGGGCATTGCCGCGGCCGAGCAGATATTCGCCGTGCTCGAGCAGCCGCTGGCGCGCCGTGGCACGCGCACCGACATCCCCGACCCAGCTGTCGCCGGCCTCACGATCGACGGGCTGTGCGTCACTTATCCGGATCGCAGTGAGCCGGCGCTCGAGGACATCTCATTGACGGTGGGAGCGGGAGAGGTGCTCGCGCTTGTCGGTCCCAGCGGGTGTGGCAAGTCGACGCTGCTTAGCGTCTTGCTCGGGCTGGTCTCCCCCCAGCGCGGATCGGTTCGCGTCGGCGATGTCGATCTCTGCGAGCTGGACCCGGATGTGTGGCGATCAAGGCTTGCATGGGTACCCCAGCGCCCGCATCTGTTCGCCACCTCGATCGCCGAGAACGTGCGCCTTGGTCGCGGCGATGCATCGGCGCAGGAAGTCCACGTTGCCATCTGCGCCGCGGGACTTGACGATGTAGTGGCCGCGCTGCCGCGGGGACTCGAGACGGTGCTCGGCGATCGGGGCGCCGGGCTCTCCGCCGGTGAGCGCCAGCGGGTCGCGCTGGCCCGCGCGTTCCTGCGACACGACTCGCCGCTGTTGCTGCTCGACGAGCCCACCGCTGGTCTTGACGGTCAGACCGAGCACGAGCTGCTGGGCTCAGTTCGGCGCCTTGCCCGCGGGCGCACCGTCGTGCTCGTCGCGCACCGTCCCGCGCTGCTGACCCTCGCCGACCGAGTGCTGTCACTGTCCCCGGTCGAGGTCGCTGCGTGAAGACCGCCTCCGATCCCGATCATGGGCCGCAGGCCCCGCTGCCCCGCACGCTCATGCTTGCCCGTCCGGTCGCGGGGCGGCTGGCGCTCGCCACCCTGCTGGGCGCCGCGGCGATCGCCGCGGCGATCGGCCTGATCGCCACCTCGGCCTGGCTGATCTCTCGCTCCGCCCAGCGTCCCCAGGAGTCCGCCGTCGCGATCGCGATCGTCGGCGTGCAGTTCTTCGCGTTGGCTCGTGGGCTGTGCCGCTATGGAGAGCGACTGATCGGCCATGACGCGGCGTTCCGCGTGCTGGCCGATCTGCGGGTCACGGTCTATGAACGGCTCGAGCGCCTGGCCCCACTCGGCCTGCCGGCGTTTCGCAGCGGCGAGCTGCTCGCGCGCCTCGTCCACGACGTGGACTCGCTCCAAGACCTGCTGCTCAGAGTGCTGCCCACGTTTGCGATCGCGGTCATCGTCGGGGCCGCGACGGTCGGCCTGGAGTGGTGGATGCTGTCCTCCGCCGGCCTGATCCTGCTGGTCGCGCTGCTGCTCGCCGGCATCCTCGTGCCGTGGCTGACGGGCGTGCTCGCCGCGCGCTCGGAGGCCAAACAGGCGGCGGCCCGCGGGGAGTTGACGGCCTCGGTGGTGGACCTGCTTGAGGGCGCCCCCGAGCTGATCGTCAACGGGGCCACGCCGGCGCAGCTGGCGCGTACGCTGGCGGCCGACGGCGAGCTGACGCGGGTCGCCCGTGCGAGCGCCCGTACCGCCGGCATCGGCCAGGGGCTGACACGACTCAGCTGCGGACTAGCGATGTGGGGCGCCCTGCTCGTCGGCGTCGCCGCGGTGCACGCGGGGCGACTGAGCGGCGTGCTGCTCGCCGGGATCGCCCTGATCCCGCTCGTGGCGTTCGAGCTCGTCGCGGGCCTGCCGACGGCAACCCAGACGCTCCAGCGAGTGCGCCGCTCCGCCGCGCGCGTGCTGGAGGTCATGGACACCCCGTCCCCGGTGACAGAGCCCGCTCATCCGCTTGCGCCCGCATCCCAGCCGCATTCCCTACGGGTACGAGATCTGCGCGCCAGATACTCGGGCGCGAACCACTGGGCGCTGGCCGGGGTGGACCTCGACCTGAGCCCCGGCAGGCATATAGCGGTCGTCGGCCCCAGCGGCGCCGGAAAGTCGACGCTCGCGGGAGTGCTACTCAGGTTTCTTGCCTATGAGGGCGGGTCCGTCAAGCTCGACGAGCTGCAGATCTCAGACCTCGACGGCGACGCCCACCGGCGGGTGGTCGGGCTCGTGGCTCAGGACGCCCACATCTTCGACACAACGCTCGCGGAGAACCTCCGCCTGGCCAACCGTGACGCCACACAGGATCAGCTGCGGGCCGCCCTCGCCGGCGTGCGGCTGCTCGATTGGACACAGCGACTGCCCGCGGGTCTTGACACCGAAGTGGGGGAGCGCGGCGCACGCATGTCCGGCGGCCAGCGCCAGCGCCTCGCGCTCGCCCGCGCCCTGCTTGCGGACTTCCCGATCCTCGTGCTCGACGAGCCAGGCGAGCACCTCGACACACCGACGGCCGACGCGATCCTGGCCGACCTGCTGAGCATGACCCATGGCAAGGCGACGCTGCTGGTCACCCACCGGCTGGCCGGCCTGCACAAAATGGATGAAGTGCTGGTGCTCGATCACGGCCAAGTCGTCGAGCGCGGCACGCACGACGAGCTGCTTGACCTCGACGGGCGCTACGCCGGGCTGTGGCTCCGCCAGCAGAGTAAGGTTATGTGGGAATGACCAACGACCTGGCACGTTGGCAGTTCGCGACCACGAGCATCTACCACTTCCTGTTCGTGCCGGTAACGATCGGACTGGCATTCCTCGTCGCGCTTTTGCAGACGGCCTGGCACCGCAACGACCGGCCGGAGTACAAGCGCCTGACGCGCTTCTTCGGGACCTTGCTGCTGATCAACGTGGCCGTCGGGGTCGTCACCGGCCTGGTGCAGGAGTTCGAGTTCGGCATGAACTGGTCGGCCTACTCGCGCTTCGTCGGGGACGTGTTCGGCGGCCCGCTGGCGATGGAGGGCCTGGCTGCGTTCTTCCTCGAGTCCACGTTCCTGGGGCTGTGGCTGTTCGGCTGGGACCGCCTGCCCAAGCGCGTGCACCTGGCCTGCATCTGGTTGGTCGCGTTCGGGGCGATGCTCTCGGCGATGTTCATCCTGGCCGCCAACTCCTGGATGCAGCACCCGGTCGGCTACGCGCTCAACAGCCACGGCCAGCCGGTGCTGAACAACGTGTGGGCGCTGTTCACCAACCCGACGTTTCTATGGGGCTACGTCCACGTGATCCTGGCCTCGCTGGTAACGGGCTCGCTGGTGATGCTCGCGATCTCCGCGTGGTATCTGCGCAAACAGCGCGAAGCCGAGGCGTTTCACTACGCAGCGCGGCTGTCGGTGCTGGTGCTGCTGCCGGCGATCCTGCTGCAGATGTTCGTGGGCAACAAACTCGGTGAAATCGAGGCCACCTACCAGCCGGTCAAGATCGCCGCGGCCGAGGCGCAGTGGAGCAACTGTCAGCCGTGCTCGTTCTCGGTGTTCCAGGTCGGCGGTGGCCACAACGACGAAACGCCGACACAGCTGATCGCGATCCCGCACCTGCTGTCGGTACTTGCGACCGGGACCTTCAACGGGCATGTCGAGGGCCTGACCGAACTGCAAAAGCAGGATGAACAGCGCTACGGGCCGGGCAATTACATTCCCAACGTGTTCATCCAGTACTGGTCGATGCGCGTCATGGCCTACCTAGCGGCGCTGATCGCGCTGCTAGCGCTGTGGGGAGGCTGGCTCGTGCACCGGGGCACGCTTGATCGCTCGAAGTGGTTTCTGCGCCTGTCCCTGTGGGCCGTCGTGACGCCTTTCCTGATGAACACCGCAGGCTGGATGCTGACCGAGAACGGGCGCCAACCCTGGATCGTGCAGGGGCTGATGAAGACCATCAACGCCAACTCGCCATCGGTCACCTCGACCGACATCTGGATCAGCCTCGTCACGTTCGTGCTGATCTACATTGCGCTCGGCGTCGCCGATCTCGTGCTGATGCTGCGTTACGCGCGCAAGGGCCTGGGCGACGAGCACGACGACGCCGAGGATGCGGGCGCGGAGAGCCCTGGCGCGACCACGATCCCGGCGCTGACCTACTAGGAGCATCGTGGAGCTTCACACCATCTGGTTCGTGATCATCGCGATCTTCTGGATCGGCTTCTTCGTGCTGGAGGGCTTTGACTTCGGCGTCGGGATGCTGCACACGATCGTCGGCCGCACCGATACCGAGCGGCGGGTCGCGCTGAACACGATCGGCCCCTGGTGGGACGGCAACGAGGTGTGGCTGGTCGTCGCCGGCGCGGGCACGTTCGCCGCGTTCCCCGACTGGTACGCGACGATGTTCTCGGCCTTGTACCTCGCGCTGTTGATCGTGCTGGCGGCGCTGATGGCGCGCGGTGTGGCGTTCGAGTTCAAAGGCAAGAGCGAGGATCGCCGCTGGCGGACGACGTGGAAGTGGTGCACGACGCTCGGCAGCCTGCTGATACCGCTGCTGCTCGGCGTCGGCCTGGGCGATCTGCTGCACGGCCTGCCGATCGACTCCAGCCACGACTTCACCGGCAACTTCTTCGACCTGCTGACCCCGTATGGCCTGTGGACCGGCGTGACGCTGCTCGGGCTGTGCCTGCTGCACGGCGCGACGTTCCTGAAGCTCAGGACCACCGATCAGGTGCGTGAGCGCGCCCGTGCCGTCGCCCGGCCGCTGGGATGGGTCGCGATCGCGCTGGTGGTGGGCTTCGTGATCTGGACGCGCCACGTCGCCGGCGGCGCCGATGTGCCCGGACCCGTGGAGATCCTTGCGGTGATCGCCGTGATCTTCGCTGCGCGGCTGGCGAGGACCGACAACGACGGGTGGGCGTTCACGGCCTCGGCGATCGCGATCGCCGCGACGGTCGGCTCGATCTTCATCGACCTGTATCCGCACGTGATGATCTCCAGCACGAGCGCCGCATACGACCTGACCGTGAACAACGCCGCCTCGGGTCACTACGCGCTGACGGTCATGACGGTCGTGGCGGTGATCTTCTTCCCGCTAGTGCTGCTCTACCAGGGCTGGTCTTTTCACGTGTTCCGCGCCCGCGTGCAGGCTCCGCCGGAGCCCGCGTCGTGACCGGCGCCGCGCACGAGACCGTACGACTAGGTGACGAGCGCGCAGCCCTGGAGGCGACGTTCGTGCCGACCGCCGGGATGCTCTGCTGCTCGCTGCGCCATCGTGGTGAGGAGCTGCTCGCCCAGAACGCCGGCCTGGACGCCTACGCCGAGCACGGCAAGACGATGGGCATCCCGCTGCTCTATCCATGGGCGAACCGGCTCGCCGGCTTTGACTACACCACCGCAGGTCAGACCGTGGCCGTGCCGCACGACCCCGCGCGCATCGCGCTCGACGACAACGGCCTGCCGATCCACGGCGTGATCGGTGGACGGCTGGAGTGGGAGCTGACGCATGCGCCCGATCTCGATGCACGGTCGCTCGTCGCGCGGTTGAGCTGGGATGAATCGAAGCCGGAGCTGTACGAGGTGTTTCCGTTCCGTCACGACCTTCACTATGAGGCGCGCCTGGACGACGGCCGCCTTGAGGTGAAGATAACCGTGCACGCGTGCGGCGCTGACGCCGTCCCGGTTGCGTTCGGCTTTCACCCGTACCTGTCACCGCCGGGTGTCCCGCGCGAGCGTTGGCTTGTCGAGCTGCCATCGATGCGCCATCTGGAGCTCGACGCCCAGCAGATTCCAGTCAGCCCCGGGCAGACGCTGCCGGGTCGGAGCTTTGAGCTCGCGCAGCACCAGTTCGACGATGGGTTCGACGCGGTCGCCGAGCCCGCCCACTTCGATGTCACGGCCGGTGGCCGGCGAATCTCACTCGAATTCCTGGAGGGTTATCCGTGCGCGCAGGTGTTCGCTCCCCGCACGGGGCAGTTCATCTGCTTTGAGCCGATGACCGCGCCCGCCAATGCGCTGCGCAGCGGCGCCAGCCTGCCTCTGCTGGCGCCGGGGGAGCGCTACCGCGCCACGTTTGCGGTGTGCGTCCGGTAGTCCTCGTCCGGGTGGTGTTCCTTCTCACTGCGGTGGTGCATATACGGACAGCCAGGCGAACAGGCTGGTCGTGGCGGCCTGCGTCTGCAACATCCCCGGCATGGCGTAACGAGCGGGCAGCGTTTCGCCGTTCCACGAGAGCAGGTAGAGGCCCTCGCCATTTGACCGCGCGCGTCTGCGCGTCGCGCGCGTTGGCCGCCGCGAGCGCATACAGCGTCGAGTCGCCATCGAGGGAGTACAGCGCGAGCATCCACTGCAGGTAGATCGCGTCGTACTGCGGCGAGAAATCGAGCAGGCGCCCGAAGCGGACCAGCGCGGTGGCTGTCAGATACTCGGCGCGCGCGCAGTCGCCCGGCGTGTCGGCGATCCGGCAGAGCACCGCCTGGGCGTAGATCAGCGGCGACTCGATGTAGTCGATCGACGTGGGATTGAGATTACTGCCGGCATACAGCTGGTCGTCGGGGCTGAACCCGCTCGTGTTCGCCCATTGCAGGAACTTGACCGCCTGGCCGAGCGCAAAGCCCGAATGGGTCTGCTGGTAGAGCAGCGTCGCCAGCAGCGTGCCCGACGCCAGCGCCTCGCCGGCCTTATAGGGGTGATCGGTGTTCCACCAGATCCCACCCGAGCCGGAATCCCAGCCGACGGTCGCGATATAGCGCAGGGCCCGTTCGGCGTCGGTGAGATAGCGACGCGTGCCGGTGGCGCGGTAGGCCTCGACGAACGCGAGCCCCCACCAGCCGTTGTCGTCAAACCAGGTCTCGGTGTCTCGCGTGCGATCCCCCGGATAGGGGGAGTAGCCTGAAATCGGGCGCAGTCCCCGGTTCAGGTAGCGCTCGGCTCCCGCCGCAAACCGCGCGACGGCGTGCCGGTTCGTGCTGGTGGGCTGGGCGATGGCGATCGCGTCCAGCGACTGAAACAGTGGCACGATGTCCCAGATCGTCGCCAGCGGGTAGCGATCGCGGTCGTTCAGCCGCGCGTCATACCAGCCGAGCCGCGGATCGCGCCAGCGCCGCTCGGCGCGCGCGACACCGGACTTCGCCAGGGCGAGATAGGTCTGCTGGGTGGCCGTGAGCGTCGGCACGGGCGCCGGAGCTGCGGATGATGGCGAGGCGGCGTGCGCGGAGGGCGCGAGGGAGCTCGCGATCGCGAGGGTGCAGAGGCAGAGGGCGAGCGTGCGCATGAGATCTATAACCCGACATCTCCCAGATCGGCGCGGAGCCTGTGCGGCGTGAGGGCAGATCATCGGCTTGGGCGAAAGGCTGCGACCCTGCAGAACCCTCTGAAACCTCAGTAGAGGCGACGACCGGAATCGAACCGGTGTAGACGGCTTTGCAGTGCGCCGGAAAGGGGTGCTTTCCGTATACCTAAGCGGTTTTCGGCGACCTCAAGTGCTCTCAGGTGCCCTCAAAAAACGCTCCGGTGGGGGAGTTTGGGGAGAGCCAACCTCACACGCTGTCCACAGGGCCTTCACCTTATTCGCCCGCGCTGTATACGTCCGTCCGCGTCCAGATCGTCCCATACGTCCGGGTTTGCGGACACATCGGACGAAATGACTTGCGTCAGAGATGTGTCTCGGGCAGTCCTCGCCTACCTCGCGCTGAACGGCGCATATCCGTGGCTACACCTCGTCGCGCCGCGCGAACTCAAGCGCATCTCGGCCAGCTGGATCGACGCTCTAGTGGAGTGTCAGGCAACGTTTGCCGTGTTGATGAGTCGTTTTAGGCGGGTGTCGGTGTCGTGGTTGCGCGGCGGGCTTGGGTTGCGGCTACTGGGTGCTCGATCCGACGCCGCTCGACTGGCGCCCAGTAGGCTGCAATCGATGACTGATCCGGAGATCCTCTTCGGTGTGCGCGCGGCAGCCGCAGGATGGCTTTGGCTGAACCGCCTCCTGGATCGGATCGCCGAGAGGCCATCGTTTAGCGTCCGTCTACTCAAGCCGCTTGATCGGGGACCACTCAACGCCGTCGAGTTCAGATTCGAGATTCGAAACCGCTCATCCGGGCCGCTCAAGCTCCACACTTGGTGGCCGATAGACCCAATGCCGCCGGAAGAAGAGGGCTGGGAGATCGTTCCGGCACCCCAAGAACTCGCCCCCGACGATCGCGTAGAGGTGGTAGTGCGGCTCCAAGCGGCCTTCACAAAGACACCCCTCCCGCAATCAAACTTCGTCGTGAGATTCGCACTCACCGGAATGTGGAAGCCGCTCTCGAAGTGGGCAGTCATCGGCGTTGTCCTCGTGGGCCAGGACAACGTCGATGCTTCCAATCGGACCGCAGACTGGTGGGCAAAGAGGGTCGGCCAGAAGCTCATCAGAGCGACCGAGCTGCCCGCCGCCGTCTTGGCGCTGGACCCGGTGCCGTGAGCTGTCGTTGCGCAATGGTGGCCACTGCCAGTGACGCGCCGCCCCGTTGATGCGGGCCTGCAGCCGTCCGCCACGCCACGGCAAACACGGCCAACGTTGCCTGACACTCCACTAGCTGACTTACGACTGGGCCCAGCGACCACTCAGTTTGCAACAGGCTGCTCTGCTCGGGCCTGCGTGCAGGGCCGGCCGTAGGGACGTCCTGCTCGTCGCGGTGCATCCGGCCAAGGCCTTCTAGGCGGATGACCTGTGTGCTTGCGCGGTCAGGTGTCTTCGACGAGCGCATCGACGAGCTTCTCGGGTCTGAGCAGCAGCTCACACGAGGCCTTCTCTATCCATACCGGCCAAGGACCTGGAAAGACGGTGGTGGCGCGCTCCCGAGTGAGGGTGCCCAAGCCATGCGCTGATGTCGCGAGCACGACCCCGCGCGCGTTTAGCATGACGGCAGCCTCCCGCAACTTGCGCAGTCGTTCGCTCTCTTCTTTGAGTCCGTATTTGGACCCAGTGAACGCCTCTCCGATCCACATGTCGCCCCCATCTGCGACGACAAAGTCGATCTCCAGTTGCTCGCCATCGGGGTTGATCAGCTCGAGCTCCGGTACAACTCCGACTGTCAGGGAGCTGCTGACGAACGCGGCATCGGCAGCGAGTACCGGCAGATCGCCGCGGTGGCGCAAGAACTGGAAGACGGCCTCGTCGAGGCGATATCGCCAGGAAGGCTCGGGGTGCTCCAGGCGTGTGGTGCTGTCGATGGGGTGCTCAGCGCCACATCGGGTGCAGGAGAAAATGGGGTCGATGTCGCGTGGCCTATACCAGGCTGCGTAGCGGCACCGCGAGCACTTGAGTACGACGCCTGCCACGAGCAGCCTTAGGTCTGTCAGTTCGGTCAGGACATCCTCGTTACCCGGTCCGGCAAGCCCATCAACATCAGTGCGCGACAGGTAGCGCCGCCGATCCTTCAAGCCTCGTCCGACAGCGGTTGCACCACCGTCGAGATAAGCGGTGAGGACCCTCGCTATCTCCTCTCGGCGAAGTGCTGCACAGAGACCGTCGAAGCCTTTGAAGAATGCAGCCGTTGCAATCGTGTATTGCCCCTTCTCCGAAAGCTGGCATTTCCACCCACTGTCCTCGGCGATTACGGTGACCTGCTCCAGAAGCGAGAGCGGCTCCAGCCTTGGCTTTGTCGTCTGGAGCGCGAGCGGCACTCCGCCACGCACAAACATTCCTGGCCCGAGGTAGGCAATGCCGTCCGCGGTTGTTCTGGCCATGGCCGATCCGAGCGTGTCAATCATCTTCCCGCCGAGGACCGAGTGGCGAGCGTGTGGCCAGCCGTCTTCAACGGACACCTCCGTCATCCAGCGCACTTCGAGCTCCTCTGTGCCCTCCCCGGAAGCCGGCACCGGCGTGTTCAATCGCGACGTATGCCCATCCTGAAGATGCAGTGGTTGAGGTACGCCGACCAGATCGCGCATCAGCAGTCGGCTCGGCCGGAGTGGCAGAACGTTGCGCCACACCCTGTGTTGAATCTGCGACTCGCGATTATGAGAAGAGGACAGACCCGAGGCGACGCGTTCGGAGGCGGTGTCATCGCTCGCGCTTGTGACGACGAGGCGAAAACCTTTGTGAGTGAGCGAGCGCAATGTTTGCATCACCCATTGGCGCTCTCCCTCATCCTTCAGGTAGCTCTCTGGTAGCCACCACGCGAGCGATCCGCTGCAGCGAAGGGAGTAGGCAAGTGCGAAGTCCCACGGCCCCTCGCCAACGACAATCGTAGCTTTCTGCTCAATCATGGGAACAGATTGGAACCAGTCAAGCCCCTGCGTACCTAGTAGTGCTCCGTTAGATTGAAGGGGTTTGTGTTGGGCGGGCGAATCTTCTCGGCGGTGTTGTCGTCGTCGAGGGGGTCATTATGGGGCTGGTGGCTGGTCTGTCTGAGCGGGAGCTTGCGCGGGTGCGTGGGCGGCTGATTGAGTTTGCGGGCGAGATGTTTGCGTCTATGAGGCGTAAAGATCAGCGGGGCTGGGGTGAGGTGTATTTGCGCGGGTTGATGTTGGATGGCAAGCGCAAGAGCATCGAGCCGATGGCCGTCCGGTTGGGGGACGGGTGATGAGCAGTGTTTGCAACAGTTTGTGAACCAGTCTCCGTGGGATTGGGTGCCGGTCCGCAGGGCGCTGGCGAGGCGGATGAGCAGCGAGATCGGCCCGGAGGCGTGGGTGATCGATGACACGGGGTTTCCGAAGTTCGGCAAGCACTCGGTCGGTGTCGCGCGCCAGTACTCGGGCAGTCTTGGGAAGGTTGGGAACTGTCAGGTCGCGGTGTCGGTGAACGCGGCGACCGATCAGGCGTCATGTGCGCTGGACTGGCGGTTGTTCCTTCCGCAGGAGTGGGACGAGGACAGCGAGTTCAACCAGGACCGGCGGGCGAAGGCCGGGGTTCCTGAGGATCTGCACCATGTGGAGAAGTGGCGGCTCGCGCTGGAGATGATCGATGAGGTCAGCGGCTGGGGCATCGACGTGCCGGTGATCCTTGCTGACGGCGCTTATGGGGATAACACCCAGTTCCGCCAGGGTCTTTCTGATCGTGGCCTGTCCTGGGTGCTGGACGTCAAGCACACCACCTCGGCCTACCCGGAGGGGGTCAAGCCTGAGAAGCCGGACTATCAGGGTCGAGGGCAGCCACCCAAGCGCCGTTACCGCCAAGAGCCCTCATCACTGTTGGACCTCGCACTCGCCGCGGGAGCAGACGCCGCCGAGGAGGTGAATTGGCGTGAGGGGACACGCGGGGAGATGACATCCCGGTTCCTAGCGCTCAGAGTTCGGCCTGCGAACATCGAGCTGCGCCGGGCCGCGAACAAGGAAGACCACGAGCTCGATGCCGCATGGCTGATCTGCGAGTGGCCCGAGGGCAAGGACCAGCCGGTGAAGTACTGGCTCTCGAACCTGCCCGCCGACAGCGACATCAAGGACCTCGTCAGGCTCGGGAAGTTGCGCTGGCGGATCGAGCATGACTACCGCGAGCTCAAGGACGCGCTCGGGCTGGACCACTTCGAGGGGCGATCTTGGCGCGGGTTCAACCACCACGTCACGCTCGTCAGCGTCGCGCACGCATTCCTAACCCTGCAACGACTGCGGGCTGATCACCGTCCTCGACTCAGGGCGGCAGCCTGACCCTCTTTCAGGTCGTCCGGGAACTCCAAACGCTCCTGGCCTGCTGGCACGGAACCTGCCCCGTCTGCCGCAGAGAACTGCCGCCCGACAGTCCCCTACGAGGACCACCAACCTAACGGAGCACTACTAGCCTCCGAGGCGTGCTGGTCCAGCCCGGGCCGCCGATGCCGAAGATCCATCGCAGGAGCTCCAACCGATGCGGAAGCTCTCGCGTCTCGACCTCGGTGCCGGCCTCGGCTAGGTCTCGTCGCAGCTGAGGGCTGAGCGTGCCGAACTCGGTTGCGAGCAACAGGCGCTCGAGTGGGTCTATGCTGGCGGCAGGTTCGATGACCGACTCGGGCAGCGGACGCAGCAGACTCGCATCGGTCAGTGGGTGGATCCCAGCTCGTTCGGATGAGAGAAGTGTGTACATGAAGTCGCCATCGAGATGGAGTGGAGCAGTTCGCGCGACGAGCTCGCGCTGCAGTTCCTCCGGTAGACCCTGTGGATCGATTGGCAGTTTGAGGTGCTCGTCCGCAAAGGAGATATCCGCATCGATCCGTGTGAGTCCTTTCTCGATCGCGGCACGCTGCCGCCCGTAGATCTCGGGAGCGAGCTCCTCGAGATCATCCCAATGCGGCTGATGATGGAGATAGACATCGGGATCCAACAGCGCTACCAGGCCCAGAACAATTCGCATTGAGCGGGCGTGTGGGGCAAGGGAAGCAGTGGATTTCCTGGAGCACCCCATAGCCTCGTGACGGCGCCAATGGCCGCGGTAAAGAGTGTCTGCCAGTCGAACCCACTACGTTGGTCGACAAGGACACAGGCTCGCGGAGGACGCGCAAGCAGCGTCACGTTGATCGGATCGGGCTTGGCGGTTGCGAGGAGCAGGGGACGAAGGTAGCGCTTCAGCCTGCTGACTGGCTGGACCAATGGGTCGCTGGTGGGACGTGCCGTCTCGCGAATGCGCTTTCATTGCTTCATGGACGCTCAGCCTCCTACACTCACCCGGGATCCCCGCGACGCCTGGCGCCTGGTTCGAGAGCGGCTGTCGAGACGCCCGACGTTGGCCTCGTGCATCCTCGCGCGGGCAGAGGATCTGTATCCGCGTGCTGCGGGCCTGTGGAAGTGGACTGGGTTGGTGTGCTTCTGCTCGCCGATCGTCGCCGACATGGCGCGGGCGCATGGCATTGGCGAGCTAAGGGAAGCGGGAACCTTTTCGGCGATGTTCATGGCAATGGCGGCCGTGATCGTGTTCGCATGGAAGCGGGATGACGCGGGGAGGTCGCAGTGGATGGGCATCGCTGCCGGGCTGAGCGTTTCTGCTGGGGCGGTCGCGGAGCTGGACCACCTGCACATAGCGTGGCAAGGTCGGGTGCTCGGCTACGCCTTCCTGCTGTTCGCGGCTGCGCACTTCGGGCCAAAGATCCGCGATATGACCGATCGCGCCCCGGAGCCGCTGGTTGCTCGAGTGAAGTGGTACGTGGGCGTGCTCAGTCAGGGGGCGCTGACGCTCCTGATCGTCACGTCGGCTTGGTCCCTGGCGATGCCGACTGGGCTCGGCGGCGACCCGGCCCATCCTCCCGATCGAGGGTTGGTCATCTTGGCGGTCTGGCCGGCCGCGGTGCTGGCTCTGGTGCTGATCGGTTGGCCGGCCGCGAAGCGTCTACTGAAAGGTGGCCTCTCCCCGATCGCTGCCGACGGGGAACGCAGGCTCCTGCTCACTCGTGTCCTTGGGACTTTGGGTCTGGGGCTGCTGTTCATCGCTTCCGGTGTCCGCGGCGCTGTCGTCGGCCCCAGCCAATCGCATCCGGCGTCGGCTGAGCTCGCTGCGGCGATTCTGATCTGGCTTGGCTTCTGGATCGAGCGACGCCTGCTCCGCAAAGTAGTTGGGGCTCGGCTATAAGGCGCCCGGGGTTCGGATCGCCTTACTTAAGGCACGCTGGTACCAGGCCGGTGCGCCGCGGGCGCTTAGCGGATCAGCGCATCGCGTTCGTTGACGCTGTCATTGATTGCGTCGCCGCTGACGCTCGGCACCACCCGGTGCCCTGAGCATCACGGCACTTCCAGTACAGCGGTAAGTTGAGTGGATGGCAAAGCGCACGGTCAGTGGACCAAAGATCGACGGCCTGGAGTTGAGGGCTGCTGCCGCGGCGGCTTACGTTGTCGGTGGCCGGGCGCAGCGGCGTGATCTGGGTGGCAGCCGGATGCAGGACTTCGACCTGCGGTACCCAGACGGGCGAACCAACGAGCCATTGGAGATCACCTCCTCTGTGGATAGGGCGAGTCTTGAGACCTGGAAGCGCCTAGGAAAGAAGGACCCGACCGCGTCTATGGTCTCGCGGGTTTGGACACTTGACATGCCGAGCCGGGAACAGGGCCCCGATGGGTCCACCGGGCCGTCTGATGTAAACCGATTCCTTGAGCGGGCCGGGGTGCTGCTTCATGCACTCGAGGAACGTGGCCAGTACGAATTTCAGGTGCCTGGACCGCCTGATGACAAGGTGGTGCAGGGGTTGACCGATCTCGGTTGCGACATGGGCTTTTCGCGTGTACGTGGACCCGATGAGACGGGACGCATCGAAACCGTCGCTCCGGTCGGTGGATTCACTCATCGCGATTCAGTTGCATGGGCGATAGAACACGAGGCAGCAAAGACCGACAACCAGGAGAAGCTCAGTCGCTCCCCGGATTCAGAGCGTCGTCATTTGTTCGTGGTGCCACACCCGTCGGCAGCCGCGGTGTACTTGTCAGTCAGACACCGAGAGATTGGGCGCTTGCCTGTGTTGCCGAGTCCGACTACTACTGCATGGGTTTGGGATGGACACAGTCCTCACGTGTTCGTGGCAACACCACCGTCAGCCTGGGAGGCTCACGAACTGCCGTCACATCTGCTGGACGAGCCTGAGATGTGGGTGGATTGACTGTTGTCTCTGAGATACATGTGCAGGGCGCTAATCGGAGGCAAGCCACTGCCAGAGAGACTGCAATAGCGGCCTGTCTGCACCCGCTGCGTCGTATAGGGTGCCGGCGTCGTCGACCAGTCTCAGGTTGATATCGGCGAGCTCGTGTGCCAGTTCGGTCTTTGAGACGCGGATGTTGTGCTGTTGAGCCATACGTAGAGCGACTTTGCCAAAGGCGGGGCGATTACGTTTTCTTCGCTGGGCGTTCTCGACGGCTGCGGCGAAATGGGCAGCTAGTGGACGCGTCCGCAAGTCTTGCGGACTATCGGGAGGGATAGCGCCGGGAGCGCAGAATTATGTGTTGTGCCCCGGAGCAGCCAGCATGTGATCGAGCTCTCTGAGGAGGAGCGTGCTGAGCTTGAGCGGCGGGCTAGCACGGTCACGTTGCCGTTCCGGATGGTGCAGCGGGCGCGGATGATCCTGTATGCGGCGGAGGGGATGCAGGACATCGATATCGCCGCCCGGCTGGATTGCTCGCCCGATAGCGTTGCTCGGCGAAGATCCCGGTTCTGCGCTGAGCGGCTGGATGGGCTTGAGGATCAAGCGCGGTCGGGTCGACCGCGTCGTTTTCCCCCCGGAGCAGGTCGCCGAGGTCAAGGCGATCGCGTGCGAGCTGCCGCGCAGCCACGAGCTGCCGCTCTCGCGCTTCTCCCGGGTTGAGCTGCACCGCCTCGTGATCGAGCGCGGCGTGACCGAGGCGTCGGCGTCGACGATCTGGCGGTGGCTGCACGAGGACGCGATCAAGCCGTGGCAGACCCGCTCCTGGATCTTCCCGCGCGACCCCGACTTCGCCGAGAAGGCCGGCCGCGCGCTGGACCTCTACGCCCGCATCTTCGAGGGCAAGCGGCTGCGCCCTGACGAGTACGTGATCAGCGCCGATGAGAAGACCCAGCTGCAAGCGCTCGGCCGCCACCATCGAGACCATCGCGCCCGGGCCCGGGGCGCCCGGGGCTGGTCGAGTTCGAGTATCTGCGCGGTGGAACGCTCGCCTACCTCGCCGCGTGGGACGTGCACCACGCCAACCTGTTTGACCGGATCGAGCAGACGACCGGGATCGTCCCGTTCGGCCGGCTCGTGGACCAGGTCATGAAGGTCGAGCCCTACCGGTCCGCCCGCACCGTCTACTGGGTCGTGGACAACGGCTCCAGCCACGCCGGCAAGACCTCGATCAAGCGAATGGCCGACGCCTACCCGAACGCCCGGCTGATCCACCTCCCCGTCCACGCCTCCTGGCTGAACCAGATCGAGATCTACTTCTCGATCGTGCAGCGCAAAGCGCTGACCCCGAACGACTTCGCGACGCTGCCCGAACTCGCCCGGCACCTGATGGACTTCGGCCAGCACTACCGCAACATCGCCCGACCATTCCAGTGGACCTTCACCCGCGCCAAGCTCGACGCCGTGATCGAGAAGATCACCCGTCACGAACCCCAGCCCCTCGCGCTCGCCGCTTGAGCCGCATCACTTCCGGACACGTCCACTAGTTCCTCACCGGTGAATCCGACGTCAATGCCCGGGACACGCTTACGTGCGGCAGCTTGGATGGCGTCGACAATCTCCGCCGGGCGGAAGTTGACCTCCTCGAAGCTGGAGGGCTGACCGTCGACTTGCCACAAGAGGAGATCGTCTGGATCGGTTAGCAGCCCGTCACGCTGGAGGCGCTGCAGAACATCCGAGAGACTCCCCTCCATGTCTGCGATCAGAACGGTTCTCGCCGCGTACTGTGAGGCGGCTGCGAGCAAGGTCTTGTGCCGTTCGGCCTTGTCGACACCACGCAGGTTTGTCAACTGATAGCCGCTCGTGCGGCCAAGTTCTTCCAGCAGGCGGCCAAGAACGATCTCCTCGGTGTCCCCCTCCACGACGAAGTGGATCCGGTGGGGGTAGAGCCCAGCCGTCTCCAAAGCCGGCTGGAGCTGATCGTGGGTGGCTCCCAGGCTTTGGGTGTCTTGGCGGGGGAGATGCCGCCGATGGGAGGCTTCTTCTGTGCTGGTGATCGCGAGCTCGTCGGCACGTGGGAGCCAGCGTTCGGTTGCGAGGTGGTAGAGAAGCCGCAGGACGTAGCTTGCATCGTGTAGATCACGAGTCTTCAGAGCCTCGCCATGGAATCGATCGGTTTGTGTTCGCGGGGCCAGCTCTGTGAGGCGATACCACTGAGGAACGGGGTCGAGGGCCATCGCCGCGTCGGCGAACTCCGCGTGGAGACGAGCGAGACCGTCGAGGTCGAGGCCGAAGTCATCGAGGAGTTGGCGGGGGCGAAACCTCTCAACTTCGATCTGATGTGGGTCGAGGTGGTCAGTTTGGGGGTCCGCTTCTCGGCCGAGCAGAGTGGTGCTCTGCTGACGGTAGGGCCACAGCCGGGTTTGGAGCGCCACCAGCAGCTTGATCGTCGGTCGCCACCGGTCGTCGAGCTCGCTGAGGGCACCCGGTGAGGCATCGAGAGCGAGAGCGTCCTCCAGATAGAGGAGTTGCCAGGGTGAGTATCGCTCGCTGATCCAGGGCGTTTTACTTACATGACTGATCCAGGCGTGAGTCCTCCATAGTTCAAAGTTGCGCTCCTCACGCCAGTGCATGTACTCAGGATCCGGGTCCAACCATGTGGTCTCAACGTCGTAGTTGGCCTGTGAGAACGCCACTGGACAGAATGCTCCGAATCGATCGAGGCGTACAAGTTGCCGGGCAAAAGCTGATCGACCGCGATGCCGCGTAGTCGCGCCGCCTCGGCCAGCTTCTGCGCGTCCAAGAACTTACGCTGCGAGAACGCGCTCCTGGAGAACAGCTCGGCATAGCTCGGACCTGGGGAGTTGAGTAGAGGAGGTTCCACCGCCGATGACTGTAGGTGCTGCAGACATATGGAACTGGTTGGACATCGGTCGGTGCCATGCCGTTGCGCGCGCTGAGGCGCCTACACTGGCTGTGGATGACCGTGATCAACCAGCATTACGTGCCAGTCACGCAGGCGCGTGCTGTCCGCCGGCGCTTTGTGCCCGACGAGATTCCAGTGGAGCACACGCTCGACACACATCGGGACTCCACTCGCTCATCATGAGCCAGGACCATCTGGACCAGTCGGTCGCGACACCCCAACCGCAAAGCGAGCGCGTTCCCAGGATCCTGGACTTGGACCTCGATTTCTTCCTGTACGGCGTGGCGGGCTCGCGCGTCTCAGAGGACGGCCGCCTCGACGAGGACGAATATCCGCCATGGCCGGCGGAGGAGGTGATCGAGTTCCTCGAGCACCATCTCGGACTGGATCAAAAGCTGCCCGGCGTCGCCGTCGAAGACCACGTTGAGGTCTTCACCTGCTGGCGGGACACAATCGGCGCTGGCGTGCTGCGCCCGCCATTCGATGTCGTCCACGTCGATGCGCACGCCGACCTTGGTCACGGGAACCCAGCTGGAACTATCTTCTGACGGAGCTCCTGCACGCGGGCCTGGCTGGCCGGCGGCATCCTAGGCAGGACGACTGGCGGTACATGACGAGCGGCAACTACCTGACCTTCGCGATCGCTTGTCGCTAGCTCGCGTCGCTGACGTGCGTGGGGCATGGCTCGGGCAGGGTGGGCGATGTCCACCAGTACGTGATGGAGGGTCGCAGGCTCGACGCGGACCACATCCACCTTGTGCCATACCCGAAGGATGTCGGTAGCAAATTGCTTCTTGCCGGATGCGCCTCGCCACTCGTGAGCCATGAGCCACGCGTCCCGTTCGCGAAGATCGGGTACGAGTCGTTCCGTGCGGACGGGCCGTTCGATGCGATCTATCTTGCGCGCTCGCCGGAGTTCACACCCGCGTTCGCTGATGAGATTTACGACCTCATCACGACCCGGTTCATCGAAGGGTGCGATCACTAAGACCCGTCGTGTGGAACCGGCTGTGTTTAGAGGCCTCCGTGACAGTCCTTGGACTTTCGGTTGCTTCCGCATGGGCACGCACCGTTTCGACCAGCGGCCTTCACGGCTTCTACCGAGATGGTCTGGAGACGTGGCCAGCCATTCCGGTAGCTGTCGTCGAAATCGTCACGCCGACTCGGTGCAAGCCTTTCCACCAGCAGTCGACCGATCCGGTAGTACGACCAATAGGCGTGGCGAAGCCCGTTCGCAAGATGCTGCTGGGTTGCACCGAGCTGCACCGTCAAGCCGCGCGCCGAGCCCGTCAACCGATCATTGATGCTCATGGAGGACCCGTGCAGCACGAGGTTTGCGAGAAAGTGATCCTCATCGAAGCGTGAGTCGAGTTCGCCCTGACGGTCCTGTGGGATGTCTGAGTCGACGGCCTTGGCACGCGCTCGGAGATCGAGTTTGGTCCAGTGCTTCCGGGCCTTCGGACCAAACATGCTTGAGAGCCTCTCACGGTCCGCGAGGTTGGCGGGGTCGATTGGCATCGCTCGGTCGCCCGGCCGAAGCCTGGAGTTGTAGTCCTCCGCGATGACGATCTGGAGGAGTCGATAGTGCGGGGTAGCAAGCTCTTGTGCCTTAATCGGGTTGCGCGCGATCCAGTAGATGTCGACCATCGCCTCAAAGAGAGGGCGCGACAACATCACGACGGTTTGACCATCCGGGTCCTCCTCGTTCGCCACGACGACGATGGCTCCGAACGTCGTGTGGGCCTGTGCCCACCCACCGAGAATCATGCGCTCACCCGAGCCAGGCCGCTCGGCATACGGCATCGAGCCCAACACGATGTCGTCAAGGAGTTCCCCCATTGCCTCGCAAATGCGCAGACGCTCAGCGAGGGGAAATGTCTGCATGACCGGGGCACGGAACGTCTGCGACATACAAGGACCGATACCACCTAAGCCGGTCGCGACGATGCGTCGGCTGCCGGGAGCGAGAGCGGGAGTCGGCTGGCCCGGCCATTCTCGCATCCCGGTCGGGGATGCGGCCGGGGCTGCGACCGGCCCCGCACCCGGTGGCCCCGCACCCGGCGGGGCCACCCATCGAAGGAGGCTCGAATGTCCGCTGGACTCACAGACTCGGACAGCATGTTCTCGGTACGCAAGGCACCCTGGCCCGCGCGCTTGAGGACGGACCCGAGAAGACCCGCGCGCAGCTCGTCGCGGCTGCGTGAGTTGGGCAGGGCTCGGCGGGCCTGCGATCCCCGCCGAGCCTGTCGCGATCGACCCATCGAAGCACCCGCGTACTCCCGTACAATGGATGGTCAAGGAGCCGGCCCTGGCGGTCGATTCCCTACTAGGAGCGTTTGCAATGGCTACCCGAACTGACAACGAGATCCGCGAGCTGAGCCCCGAGGAGTGGGACCAGCGAGTAGATGAACAGGCACGCAAGCGCCTGGGCATGAGCGGCGAGGAGTTCGAGCGGCGTCTGAGCGCGGGCGAGATCGACATTGACGATAGCCCCGACGTGACGCGCGTTGCGATGATGCTCCCGCTCCATGCCACGCACAAGTAAGACACCTGCCGAGGCCGTCGAGCACTACCGCGGCAGGACCGTGCGGTTGCTGTCCTGCGTGACGAGTGTCCATGTCGTCGCCCGCGCCTACCACCTCTCGGACAAGCCGCACGAGCTCGAACTAGCTGACACGGCGAAGATGCACGGTGGTTCGCTTTCGATCGATGTCGCTGAGGAATACGAGGTGCGCCAGGACGCCGACGGTTGGCGCGTCGAGGTTCGCGGCTACCTCTACGCGATCGGATACGAGGGCCGCGAGCTCGTCTCCTACCACTGGCATCCCAGCGGCCACAGTCCGATCACCTGGCCGCACATGCACGTCGCGGCGGATGTTCAGGTCGGTGATCGGTGGCTCGGAAAGGTCCACCTACCTACCGGCCCGGTCGGCCTCGAGCGAGTCGTGGCGCTGGCGATCACCGAGTTTGGAGCCAAGCCGCTGCGCGACGATTGGGAACGGCTGATCCGCGAGGCGACCGCCCGCTAACGGCCGGTCCGCTGCAAAGGCCTCGAAGCCGTCAGCGTCCCCTTCGCGCTCCCGGCCGACGTAGCGTGCTCGTCACCGCCAGGTCGTGATCGAGCCTCGCGCTCACTCGGATCAACGCATGAGCGGCCGTCCGGGGCCGAGCTCGAACGTCACTGTCAGCCGTCCAATCTAACCCGAGGCGCCGTGGGCTCGGGTGTGGACGACGAGTAAGTCACTCAGGAGCGGACCTCACGACCCCCCGGCATGCCGATCAGCGCGTGCATCAACATCTGTCAACGGCCTTTTCGAGCTACAACGATGCTCGTGGCGTTAGCGGCTAGGCAAAACCCCTGCAAATCGGCCTAAAAGTTGAGGGGTGTAGACGGCTTTTGGGGAGAGCCTGGGGAGAGTAGACGATTGTCTGCCAGTATCGTGGAGCAAAAAGCGTAGCCGTTCAGTTGTCTTGGTTTCCATAACGAGGAGCGTGGCGGGGGGCGGCGAACTTTTGGGGTGTGGAGCGGGCGGAGGCTGAGGCGGTTTATGACTCCGGTCGTGATGCGTGCGTGGAGTTTTTGATGGGGCTGGTGGCGGCGCAGGGGCGGTTGGAGGAGCGCGTGCGGGTGCTCGAGGCCAAGGGCGCCGCGAGCTCGCGCAATAGCTCGGTCGCGCCGTCCGCGGACACATCGATCTCGCGTCAGGAGCGTCGTGCGCTGGCTAGTGGACGCGTCCGCAAGTCTTGCGGATTATCGGGAGGGATAGCGCCGGGAGCACAGAATTGTGTGTTGTGCCCCGGAGCAGCCAGCATGTGATCGAACTCTCTGAGGAGGAGCGTGCTGAGCTTGAGCGGCGGGCTTGCACGGTCACGATGCCGTTCCGTGTGGTGCAGCGGGCGAGAGTGATCCTGTATGCGGCGGAGGGGATGCAGGACATCGATATCGCCGCCCGGCTGGATTGCTCGCCCGACAGCGTTTCTCGGCGAAGATCCCGGTTCTGCGCTGAACGGCTGGATGGGCTTGAGGATCAAGCGCGGTCGGGTCGACCGCGTCGTTTTCCCCCCGGAACAGGTCGCTGAGGTCAAGGCGATCGCGTGCGAGCTGCCGCGCATCCACGAGCTGGCGCTCTCGCGCTTCTCCCGGGTTGAGCTGCACCGTCTGGTGATCGAGCGCGGCGTCACTGAGGCGTCGGCCTCGACGATCTGGCGCTGGCTGCACGAAGACGCAATCAAGCCGTGGCAGACACGCTCCTGGATCTTCCCGCGCGACCCCGATTTCGCCGAGAAGGCCGCCCGCGCGCTGGACCTCTACGCCCGCACCTTCGAGGGTAAGCGGCTGCGACCCGACGAGTACGTGATCTCGGCCGACGAGAAGACCCAGCTGCAAGCGCTCGGCCGCCATCATGAGACGATCGCCCCGGGCCCGGGGCGCCCCGGGCTGGTCGAGTTTGAGTATCTGCGCGGTGGAACGCTCGCCTACCTCGCTGCGTGGGATGTGCATCACGCCAACCTGTTTGACCGGATCGAGCAGACGACCGGGATCGTCCCGTTCGGCCGGCTCGTGGACCAGGTAATGAAGGTCGAGCCCTACCGGTCGGCCCGCACCGTCTACTGGGTCGTGGACAACGGCTCCAGCCACGCCTGCAAGACCTCCGTCAAGCGGATGGCCGAGGCATACCCAAACGCGAGGCTGATCCACCTCCCCGTCCACGCCTCCTGGCTGAACCAGATCGAGATTTACTTCTCGATCGTGCAGCGCAAGGCGCTGACCCCCAACGACTTCGCGACGCTGCCCGAACTCGCCAGACACCTGATGGACTTCGGGCAGCACTACCGCACGTTCGCGCGACCATTCGAGTGGACCTTCACCCGCACCAAGCTCGACGCCGTCATCGACAAGATCACCCGCCACGAACCCCAGCCCCTGGCGCTCGCCGCTTGAGCCGCATCACTTCCGGACACGTCCACTAGAGCGAAGACGAAGGAGCTGCTCAAGAAGGATGGGGAGCGACGTAAGGCGGGCGGTCAGCCCGGTCATCGTGGCTCGGGGCGCGGATTGTTGGGTGAGGATCAGATGAGCGAGATCGTCGATCACTATCCGAGCGACTGCTCGGGCTGTGGGCGCGAGTTCACCGATGTGGAGAAGGTCCCGCGGTGGGGTGCCGGGCGCCATCAAGTCGCCGAGCTGCCCCCGGTCACCGTCGAGTACGTCGAGCATCGCACGCAGGTGCTGCGCTGCCCGGGGTGCAAGACGCGGACCCGTGGCACCCTGGGCGTCCTCGGGGAGTCCGCGTTCGGGCCGAACCTTCAGGCGGCGCTGGTAGCGCTGACCGTACGTAACCGGGTCTCCCGCCGCGATCTGAGCGAGCTCGCGGGCGAGCTCTTCGGGGTCAGGGTCTCCGTCGGCGCGATCGATGAGATCTGCCAGCGCGCCTGCGCACTATTGACCGGCCCTCATGAGCGGCTTGTGGCTGGGGTGCTGGGGTCTGGGGCGATCAACGTCGATGAGACGGGGTGGTACCTGGCCGGGGAGAACCGGTCGATGTGGGCCGCCGCTACCGCGAACGCGGCGATCTTCCAGATCGTGGCCGATCGTCATCGTGACCGGCTGATCGAGCTGCTCGGCCCCGACTTCCAGGGGATCGTGACCTCCGATCGCTGGTGGGCGTATGACCACCTGGACCCCGAGCAACGACAGGCATGCTGGTCACATCTACAGCGCGACTTTCGCTTCCACAGCGAAGGACTGGCCCTCCAAAAAGAGTTCGGGCAGGCCGGCCTCGAGTTGACCGACCGAATGTTCAATGCCTGGCACGCATTCGGCGAGCACCAAGACCGTGAGCGTCTGATCCTGGAGATGAAACCCATCCAGGACGAGTTCCTCGCGCTGCTCCAGCACGCCGGCAAGAAAAGCAAGCGCCACCGTCTGCACCGCCGCTTCGCTAACAACCTCCTAAAGATCTGGCCCGCGCTCTGGACGTTCCTGACCATCCCCGCCCTCACACCAACCAACAACGCCGCCGAGCGTGCACTCCGCGGACCAGTCATCCACCGCAAGCTCAGCCACGGAAACCAGTCCAACGCCGGCGAACGATTCACCGAGCGATCCCTCTCCGCCTCCGTCACCTGCCGACTACAACACCGCAGCCTCCTCGCCTACCTCCGCGACCTCCACGCCGCCCACCAAACCGGCGGCGCGCTCCCAGCCCTCCTCTGACCCCAAAACCAAGAGGACTGAACGGCTACGAAAAAGCAACAATTTGCAGGCATTTTTCAAGGCGACGACCGGAATCGAACCGGTGTAGACGGCTTTGCAGTGCGTCTCAGGCCACTGCTCTCCGCATACCTAAGCGGTTTTCGGCGACCTCAAGTGCTCTCAGGTGCCCCCAAAAAACGCTCGGGTGGGGAGAGTTTGGGGAGAGTGCTAGCGGAGTCCGCGGCTAGACCCGCAGCAGAGGCGTGGGATCTTCGTCCGGGATGAGTAGATGTAGATGTGACTGTGCCCGAGAGATCGCCACGTACATCCGGCACCGCGACGGCGCGTCATTGCCGAACAACGAACCGGCACAGTACGGTACAGCGACTCTCTCGAACTCCAGGCCCTTCGCCTTGTGGATCGTCATAAACCCCTTCCTCGGCGCCTTCCGTGCTGCGTCGCGGGCGCGCGCCTCCCGGTGGAGCAGCGCCACAGGGTCATCTTCATCGCCCGGATGGAGCCTGGCGAGCAGATAGATCGGGTCGCCGCGCAACACCCGCCACGACTCGACGCCATGCTCGCCGTCGAGCACCCTGCGCAAGCAACGCAGCCACTCCGCCGTGTCGGGACTTTGGTACAGCCGTTCGCACAGCCGCGCCAGCGGCAGGATCTTAGTCTTCGCTCCTGTGACCACCCCGTCCGGCTGGCAGATTTCGCTCACCTGATCTCGGTAGGTCTTGGTCATCCCGGTGCCCCAGTCGCGCATGGCCTTCACGAGCAGCGCTGCGAGCGCCGGCGCGTTCCCACTAGCAGCCGTGACCTTCTCGAGAATCGTCCTCGCTGGCTCGTGGTCAGCTCCCTCGTGGTAACTGCCGAACCCTGGGAGCTTGCGGCGCAAGCCGAGCGCGTGGGCATTGTGATGGGTGATCACCACCGTCACCTCGTCGCAGCATCCCTTCAGGGACTGCAGGCAGGCCGGCGCATGGCCCTCCTGGTTAGGGCCGGGCACTGGCCCGCTCCATCGGTGCACCGTCACGCAGGATGGTGGAGAGCGTAGGTCGATCGGTTCGCCAGCAAGCAGCGCGGCGCGCGCATCAACCAGGAAGCTCGCCATGCCCGGATTGTCTTTCCATCGCCAGGGTGTTGTGAGGCTCACCGTGGGATGCAGTGCACCGAGATCCTCCCAGCCGATCTGCATCCCGGTGAACTCGAAGATTCCCTGTAGGCCGTCGCCGAACAGGCGAAGACGAGTAGGCCCGGCTGCCGCAATTAGCTGAATCAGCTCGTGTTGGTCGCGCGAGCAGTCCTGGTACTCGTCGACCAGAATCAACGGATGGCGGATAGCTAGCCCTCGCGCTATCTCCGGCCGGCGCGTGAGCAGATCGACTGCATGGCGAACCATCGCGTCGAAAGTCGGCTTGGCGTGGAACGGCTGGAGAGGCCGCGGCAGGCCGAGTGGTGCCGCATACAACTCGACTACGTCGGCGGCGAGCGAATGGATCGTCTTCATCACCGCCGCACTTCGGCCCAGCCGCCGGTTGAAGGTCTCTCGGGCGCCATTGGTGTGCGTTAGGAACAGCACCTCGAAGCCCGAGGACAGCTCCTGCGCTACACGGTGAGCAGCGACGACAGCCTCTTGGGTCTTACCGTATCCCGCCGGCGCCTCGATCAGCAGTATCGGCTCATCGCCCGCGATCCGAGCCTGAACGGCCTCAAGGTCAGTTGTGGTCATTGCTGCGCTGGTGGCTTCGCCGGCTCGGCAGGAAGCTGCTCGATGGCCGTCAGGAAGCGCTGAACGTCGGCTACGATCGGCGATTCCGGATGTTGCTCAAGCAAGTAGCGTCCGATCGCCGCGCCGCCTTCCCGGCCCTTGAACCATTCGCACTGGTTCGCCGCCTTCGCGAACAATTCGCGGCACTTGGACTCCTCCATATCGGCCACGAGATCGACCAATCGCGTGCGTGACTGTTTGCCCGCCAGCGCGGTCATCTGCTGGTAGCGCGCCTCAGTCCGGTCTCGTCCATTCGGGCCGCGCAGTCCGATCAGCTCATCCAGAGCTTGGAGTGGCAGCGAGGCTGCTAGTGCCTCCTCTAGACAGCGGGCGCCGGTGTAGGTGCCGAAGGCGACATCTGGGTCGTCTGCGAGATCCTGTCGCTTTCCTGCTTGCGAATGCTCCGAGTCCAAGAACGCACCACAGCGCAGTTTCATCTGGCGGAGGGCCTCGAGTGCCGGGAACACATGCGGCTGGCCTCCTCCGTCGACCAACCGCATACCGAGCGCGTCGGGTGTCAGCTTCTTCTTCTCAAGGAGCGCACCGAGCAGGCACTCAAGCAGGCCGAGCTCCGTGAGCCCCTCGACCAGTACCGGCAAACGACATAGCAACGCCTCCGGGTCTGCCTCCTTAATGCCAGCCAGGCTCGCCGGATACGCCACTACCGTATGGACGGTCGCATCCTTGACATCAACGCGGTGCATCTCGGAGATCGCGATCGCGCCAACCGCGGCCGGCGAGTGCGACGTCAAGAACGCCTGCCCGTCGTCACCGATCGCTGAACGAATCCGCGCAACAAGGTCGCGCTGGCGGAAGGGCTCCAGCCCACTCTCTAGCTCGTCTACGACGAACAGTGGCGTTCCAACGATTAGTGAACTCGCCAATGTGAACAGAGTTAGCTGTTGCGTTCCCAGGCCGGCGTTGAACAGCGGCACCGTAACGTCGCCGGCTGTCGAGAACAGACCGAGCATCCCGAGTAGGTTCTGCCCGCGCGGCGAGAGCATCGCAAGACTCAAGTCACCCGTCCCCGGCGCGATCACCGCCCGCGACTCCGACAATGCTTCCAGCCGCTTCCTGACGTCCTCCGGCGGCTTGAAGCCGCGCCGAGTGGTCTGCATCGCCTCGGTGATCAGGCCACGCAACTGTTCGCGGTCGACGTTGCGCTCCAGCAGTGATCCACGCGACATTCTCAGCTCCCGAAATGCGATGGTCGCCGGTCCCATCGTCGACAGTCCGAATAGTTGGCGCTTGGACGGCGACAGCGGCATCGTCCCCTCGCTCGGGTCGACTACGGCGTGCTCAAGCTCCAGATCCTCAGTCCCCTGCACGCGGATGCAAAGTACACTCTCGCCGGTCGGGTCTGGATCGGCCTGGACCTTCTTTTTCTCCGCCATCCAGGTGTAGAGCGGAGCCACGGGCCAAGCGCTGAGCAGATCATCGTCGAGCTTGCCGATGAGCGCCTCGACCGAAAAGCCCTCGGCGATTGCCCCCTGGAAGTAGTCGTACTCCGAGGCGACACGGGCAGGCGCCGGCGACAGAACCATGCTGATCGCTTCGAGGATCGTCGACTTCCCCGCGTCACCAGGCCCCGTCAAGCGGTTAAGCCCAGGGCCAGGGCACCACACAAGCTCCTTGATCCCGCGAAAGTTCTTGATCTTTAGGCGCCTGATCTGCACGCCCTCGTTTTACGCTGAGCGTCGGTCGTACACGCCTCCCCGCGGTTAGGTCTGCTCCATTATGAGTCCGTCAGGCTGTCGGAACCTGTGCACTAGGGCGCAAACAGCTTCTCGAACGCCGCTTCATCGAAGTCAGCCGCACGCATGGCGCCCCACGCTCCCCGAAGGGCCTCGCCCACCGCGAAAAGCGTCGGGCTGAGATCCCGGTTTAGAGCCGCCAGAGACAGATCAGTGTCTTCGGCGATGTGTCCGCCGAGAAGTGGGCGATCGCCTCCGCTCCATCCAAGGTCAAGAAGGGCTGCGTCAGCGCCATGAGTTCCGATGTTGCGCGCATTGATCAGCCGACGCTGTAGTTCGGCGATGGTCTGCGGTGTGTACGCGCGAGCTTCGGCCACACGCTTCCAGATATCGAGCCGCCGTGAGAGCCGCTCCCAGCGCTTCCGCGCAGACCCAGTTTTCGTGCCTGCCGCCGGCTCACATAGGCACTCGATCGACCTCCGCACTTCTCGAACCTGCGCGGAAAGCTGTGATCGAGACCCACGACCTGCGGCGTACAGCGCTGAGGTAGCGGTCAGAAGGGCTTGAGCAGAACGTCGGTCGAGTTTGGCGAACGCCTCGAACGGAGCGGCCAAGAGCAAGTCATCGGGCAGCTCATATGGCGCCCATTCACGGATCTCCCCACCGCGGCGCCGCTCATTGCCAATCCACTTAGGCTCAAGGAGCTTGTGCTCAAGCTGCTGATGTATGTATGGCTGAGGAAACCAGCCTGAAGCATCCGGCAATAGGTGCCAACGCTCCGGAGGGGCAAGCACCGACCATGTAGCAACCGCGTAGTGAGCCTTCGCTCTCGCCTGCTGTACCGCCATCTGTCGTGACCCCTGCTCGACAACAAAGAGGCTGACGAGGCGTTTTGTATCGACCTCGGTTGTGTCACCGAAGCGGATAACACGCACGGTCGGCGTCAGACGGTCCCCCAAATGATCGAAGACCTCGAACTCTGCAGAGATAGCCTCGCTTGCGTCGCCCTCCTGCTGCTTCTTAGTGGGATGGCGCCGCCAGTCGTGTGTTCGCCGAAGGGCCGCCGTGGGGCCCGCGGGCGCCCAAGGCCGATCGAGTGACGCATTGACTATCGGGATCGAAACCAGCCAATCTCCGTTCTCGCTTTCTGCCTCCGCTTGAACGGCAGCAGCAACTTTGCTCAGAGATGGAGGCGACGTCGCGGCGAGGAGAAAATCGAGCGCCGTTTGATGGAGACGTTGCTCGTCGTAGAAGCCAAAGAGCTCTGGATGCTTGGCTCTAATTGCACCCACTAGCACCCACCCCAAGCGCCAGCCCTCATCTGGAAGATGATGCGTGAAGAACTCTATTGGGCGTGAAGTCTCACCCTCATCGAAGGGTCGGGTAGCGATGGCCTGTGCCTGATGGACTAGCTCGTGCAGTCGTCGTAGCTGTCTCGCCGTCATCTCGAATCCCGTCCGTAGTCAAGTGTTCTGACGCCGATCATGCGCCGAACCTCATCTACGCAGATCGTGGCGCCGGGTGCGGGAGCCAGCTTGCCCGGCCATTGTCGCATCCCCTTTTGGGGATGCGGCCGGGGCTGCGACCGGCCCCGCACCCGGCGAGGCCCCACCTGAAGGAGGCACAAATGTCCGCTGGACTCACTGACTCGGACACCATGTTCTCGGTACGCGAGACCCCCTGGCACGGCTTGGGAGCCGTGCTCGAGCAACCGCCGGCAACGGTCGCGGAGGCCATCGAGGCGTCGGGACTCGGCTGGACCGTCGCCAAGGAGCCGATCGCCGTCGACCGCGGCGACAAACCGACCAATGAGTGGTGGGTGCCCCGCTGCGAGGAGATCCCCGGCTTCTACGCGACCGTCCGTCAGGACACGCGCGAGGTGCTGGGCATCGTCGGAGAGCGCTACAGGCTCGTGCAGAACCACGAAGCCTTCACGTTCATCGACCAGCTTCTCGGCAGCTCGATCAACTTCGAGACGGCTGGCAGCCTGCACGGCGGCCGCCGCGTATGGGTGCTCGCAACGCTCCCCGATCACGTCGAAGTCGGGGGCGACGACGTGCGCCCCTACGTCCTGCTGATGAACAGCCACGACGGTTCGACCGCCGTGGTCGCCGCCACAACGCCGATCCGCGTGGTCTGCCAGAACACCCTCAACTGGGGGCTCGCCAACGCGCGGCAGAAGTTCTCGATCCGCCACACCGAAGCGGTCACGCAGCGCGTTCACGAGGCTCGGCGAGTCCTCGATCTGTCCATCAACTACTACGAGCAGTTCAAGCGCCTCGGCGACCAGCTCGCCTCCGAGCGCTGCAGCGAACGCCAGCTCCGCTCAGTCCTCGACGAGCTCTACCCGAGTGGCACGAGCGATTCGGTGAGCGGTCGCACCCGCAAATCGCGGCAGCAGACGAAGGACCACATCGCCGAGTTGTTCATGCGCGGCAACACGCAGGGCAACGCGCCCGGCTCCAAGTGGGCCGCCGTGAACGCCATCGTGGAGTACGGCGACTGGCTGCGCCCGCTGCGCTCGAGCGGCCAGCGCTTCGCCCGCGCTGTCGACGATGGACCCGAGAAGACCCGCGCGCTGCAGCTCGTCGCAGCCGCGTGAAAGGGTATGCCCCGGCGGGCGTCAGACGCCCGCCGGGGCCTGCCGAAACCGACCGATGGACGCCACCCGCGTACTCCCCTACTATGGATGGTCAAGGAGCCGGCCTTAGCGGTCGATTCCTTCCAAGGAGCGTTTGCAATGGCTACCCGAACTGACAACGAGATCCGCGAGCTGAGCCCCGAGGAGTGGGACCAGCGAGTAGATGAACAGGCACGCAAGCGCCTGGGCATGAGCGGCGAGGAGTTCGAGCGGCGTCTGAGCGCGGGCGAGATCGACATTGACGATAGCCCCGACGTGACGCGCGTTGCGATGATGCTCCCGCTCCATGCCACGCACAAGTAAGACACCTGCCGAGGCCGTCGAGCACTACCGCGGCAGGACCGTGCGGTTGCTGTCCTGCGTGACGAGTGTCCATGTCGTCGCCCGCGCCTACCACCTCTCGGACAAGCCGCACGAGCTCGAACTAGCTGACACGGCGAAGATGCACGGTGGTCCTCTCTCGATCGATGTCGCTGAGGAATACGAGGTACGCCAAGACGCCGACGGTTGGCGCGTCGAGGTTCGTGGCTACCTCTACGCCATCGGCTACGAGGGCCGTGAGCTCGTCTCCTACCACTGGCATCCCAGCGGCCACAGCCCGATCACCTGGCCGCACATGCACGTCGGTGCCAACGTCCAGGTCGGTGATCGGTGGCTCGGAAAGGTCCACCTACCCACTGGCCCGGTCGGCCTCGAGCGAGTCGTGGCGCTGGCGATCACCGAGCTTGGAGCCAAGCCGCTGCGCGACGATTGGGAACGACTGATCCGCGAGGCCGCCGTCCGCTGACAGCCGACGCCTCCAGCCTAATACCGTTGAGTAAGGGCAAACACCAGCCCGACAGCCGCCGCTTGGGCGTGGAGAGCGAATACGGGGATCGGAGCGGCTCGCGCTGCTGCTCGTCGTCCGTTCCGGGCGTCTCGCTGGCTACCGGGGCGCGCCTGCTCTCCGCGCAAAGGGGCCGATGGCCTCGGTGCCTGCCGAGGAGTCTGGTCAACGAAGCGGGCGCGGGCAATCTCTAGGTACGCGCTCTTGTTGGACGACGAAGCCGACCGCGTGGCTCGCTCGGTGAGACGCCACGGCGGTCCGACGTTTTATCTTCGTGCTAGCTGCCGCCGCTGAGTCGGGCGATGAGTTCGAGCATTGCGTCAAGCGCGGCCTCTAGCGGCTTGGTGTCGCGTTGGACCTGAGTGAGGAGCAGGCCGCCTTGCAGGGCGGCTAGCAGCGCGAGGGCGAGGGTGTCGGGGTCGGTGTCAGCCGTGAGCTCGCCTCGTGCTTGCATCTCTCGTAGACCGCTCTGGATCGTGGCTTCCCATCGTTTGAAGCCCTCGGCGACGTGGGCTCTTGCGTCGGGATCGGTCTCGGCTAGCTGGCCTCCGAGAGAGCCGATTGGGCAGCCGCCGATGCAGTGGTGCTCGCGCTGGGCCGCGATCACGAAGTCGCGCCACGCTCGGAGGCCATCCAGCGTGCTGAAATCGAACATCTCCTGCCCGCCGACCATTGTCTCCGCCTGGTGGTCAACCACGGCCCAGACCAAAGCCGTCTTGTCCTCGAAGTAGTGGTAGAGCTGCGAGCTTGAGACGTCCGCCGCCGCGCGCACGTCCTCGATCGTCGTGTGGGCGACGCCTTGCCGGAAGATCAACCCGGCCGCCGCGTCGACTATGCGCTGACGGGTCTCCTGGCCCTTGCGCGTCAACGGGCGAGAGGAGGGGCTAGTCGTGTTCACTGACGCAGATTCTACCAACAGAATGGATCGCCCTATCCATTCTGTGTTAGAGTGGAACGCGCGCTCCATTTACGGGTCGCGACAACCACTCAAAGGGAGAACGCGATACATGTCACTCCAAGGCAAGACCGCCCTTATCACCGGCGGCACATCCGGGATGGGTTCCGCCACCGCACTGGCGATGGCTCAGAAGGGCGCGTCGGTGATCATCACCGGCCGCGATGAGACCCGCGGCGCCGGCACCGTGGAGAAGATCCGGGCGGGTGGGCACGACGCGCAGTTCATCGCCGCTGATCTCTCGGAGATGTCCGAGGTGGCCCGCGTTGCCGACGCAGCAGGCGAGATCGACGTCCTGGTCAACTGTGCAGGCGTAGCGGCGATGGGGCCGACGGTTGACACCGACGAGGCGGCATTCGACGGGCTGTTCCAGATCAACGTCAAGGCGCCGTTCTTCCTCGTCGCCGCGCTCGCCCCGAAGATCGCCGCCCGCGGCGGTGGGTCGATCATCAACGTCTCAACGATGGTCGCGAGCTACGGCCAGCCAGGCTTGGGTGCCTACGGCGCCTCGCGCGCCGCGATCGAGCTGCTCACCAAGGCTTGGGCCGCCGAATTCGGGCCGCAGAACGTCCGCGTCAACGCGGTCGCTCCCGGTCCGACGTTGACCCCGACATTGGAGACGAAATTGGCGATGGCCGAAGAGTTCGCCAAGACGATTCCGCTCGGCCGGGTCGCTGACGTCCACGAGCTGTCCGACGTCATCACGTTCCTCGCGACCCCGTCGGCCGCCTACATCAACGGCGCGATCATCCCCGTCGACGGCGGCCGCCTCGCGATCTGAGTCTCCACAGCCGCACCCCGGATCACCAATGACCATGCCTGTACCCAAGGAGCAAAGCACTCAAATGCAAACCACCGCAGAAAAGACCGTGTTGATCACCGGCGCCAACGTCGGGATCGGCAAGGACATAGCCCGGCAACTGGCATCACGTCCCGAGACCGCCCGCATCTACCTGGCGTGCCGCAACCAAGACCGGGCGGCAACGGCAAAGGCCGACCTCGAAGCGAAAACCGGCCGGCGCATCTTCGAGATCGTTCTCATGGACGTTTCCGATCCGGGCTCGGTCCGCGCCGGCCTGGCGGGCATCGACGGATCGCTCGACGCGGTGGTCATGAACGCCGGTGGAATGGGCGGCAAGACGCCGATGAAGTTGACCCCCGACGGAGCCACTTACATGTTCGCGCAGAACGTTCTCGGCCACGTTGTCCTTCTCGAGACGCTGCTGGCCGAGAACCGACTTGGCGAGGTGGCGGTCTTCGCCGGAAGCGAGGCAGCCAGGGGAATCCCGAAAATGGGGTTCAAGCGGCCGTCGTTTAACTCAAACTCCGCCGACGAGCTCGCCACAGTTATCGACGGCAGCTATTTCGCCGGGGGCAAGCCTGACGTCAATTTGGCCTATGGGCAGGCCAAGCTAATCGGCATCCTATGGATGGCTCACCTGGCCCGCCAATACCCCGACCGCCGATTCATCTGCATGAGCCCCGGCAACACCACCGGCACCCAAGCACCGAACGACCTCGCATTGCCGTTGCGCATAGCGGCCAAGTACGTCATGCCTCGCCTGGGCATCGCCCACAAGCTTGACGTCGGCGCGAAGCGACTGGTAGACGGCGTCACCGACCCGACCCTGTCCAGCGGCGTGTTCTACGCCAGCAAAGGGGAAGTCCTCAAGGGTGCCGTGGTCGACCAAGCAGACATCTTCCCCGACCTCGCCAACCCGTCGTTTCAGGACCACGCCAACGAGGCCATCCACCGCTTCATACCGAAGCGCGCCGCGACTTGACTCAGCCGCCCCGACGCGGGGCGTGCCGAGGCAGGGTGCTCGTCACCGCCAGCTCGTGATCGAGCTTCGCGCTGACGCGGATCAGCGCGTGTGCCGCCGTGCGGGGGCCGAGCCTGAACGTAACCGTCAGCCGTCCGTGCTTGAGCGCGACCGTCCGGGCGCCGGAGGCTACGGTTCGGCCTCGCAGTCGGCCGACGAAGCCCACACGAACCTTTCCGCTCGCGGCTCCGCTCACATGCACCACCAGCTCGCGTCCGCGCAGCGTCTCCGTGACGTGGATCGTTGGGGTCGTCGCTGTTGAGCTATGGCCCGTTCCTGAGCCGCCCGAGCTGGACGGCGGGACGATGACGTTGGTGTGCGCAGCATTGGCGAGGCTCGCGTTGCCCGCCGCATTGGTCAGCCATACGGCGATGCTCCAGCTTCCAGGGCCAGGCACCGTCACAGTCGCCGGCCCAGTCGCTGGTGTCGCTGCGGGCGCGCTGCATGAGCCCAAGCCACTCGCCGTTGCTCCTATGTCAAGCGAAGCTCGGAAATTGCGAGGAAGCGCTCTCCGAAGACGATCGGGAGTGCAAGCTGCTGAAGCGGCTCGCGGTTGAAGGTCAGGCGACTCCGGCGTGGTCGCGTGGGAGAGCGTTCGGCTGGTGGTTGGGGTGGGGTGTGTGGGGTTGGAGTGTGTGGGGTTGGAGTGTGATGCGTCCGCCGCGTGCGGGCACGATGAATACGTTGCGGTGCGCGACTCGCTCCGAACGTCGGCGCGAGGGTTGCAGGTGGGCATGGCGGAGGATGGTCCTGAGTACGATTCGGGCCTCGGTGAGGGAGAAGGCGGCGCCGATGCATCGTCTGGGTCCGCCGCCGAAGGGGATCCATGTGTAGGTGCCGGCGCGGGTGTCGAGGAACCGCTCGGGGCGGAAGGTGAGCGGGTCGGGGTAGAGCTCGGGGCGGCGGTGCACGAGCGTTATGTAGGGGACGACCATCGTGCCGCTGGGGATCGTTAGCCCGGGTAGCTCGAACGGTTCGGTTGCGAGTCGTGCTGTGAGCGGGAAGGCTGGGCGCAATCGCATCGCCTCCTTGATGACGGCGTCGAGGTATTCGTCGTCTCCGTCGAGCGCAGCGGTTTGCAGGCGTGTGAGCGCGTCGGGGTAGCGAGTGACTCGCTCGAAGATCCACGTCAGGGTGGAGGCGGTCGTGTCGTGGCCACCCAGCAGCAGGGTGCGCATCGCGTCGCAGATCTCCTCGTCGCTCATCAGGCAGTCTTGGCTATCGGGTGTGCGCAGGAACATGCCGAGCACGTCCTGGCCGTCGAGTTGATCGGTGCTGCGACGGTGGGCGACCTCTTCGAGCACGATCGCGTCGACCGCGTCGATCGCGCGGCGGACTCGGGGGAATGGTCTGTCCCATCCGTTCTGGCGGCTGGTCGCGATGATCGTCTGGAGGAAGAACCGCCGCGAGTGGCCCTCGCGAAGCAGCGCGAGCGTCGCCGAGCGCAACCGTCCAACGCGCGCGGGGTCGGTGACCCCGAACACGGTGGCCATGATCACCTCAAGGCTGATCGCTTCCATGTGCGGCTGGGAGGGAGTGGGGTGCCCGTAGGGCCAGCGTGCGAGAACCTCTTCGGTCTTGCGCTGCATCGTCTCGTGGTAGCCGCTCAACGCGTCGCCGTGGAACGGGGGGAGCTGCGTGCGCCGCCTGCGCATGTGCTCGGCGCCGTCGATGTTCGTGAGTCCCGTCGGCCCAAGGAAGAGATGGTGCGCGGATGCCTTCGCCAGCGCCGCCCCGAGACGAAGCACGCCGGTGTCGGCCGTGAAGACACGCTTGATGTCCTCGGGATCGGTCAGGCACAGCCACGGCCCCGTCGCGGCCGGCATCGGCACCAGGAAGCGATCGCCGAGCCGCTGGCAATGACGCGCGAACTTCTCCGGCGCCAACCAATACTGAGCGGCATTGACGACCGCGGGGCGTCGCAGTCGAGGCACGTCGGTAAGCGTTTGGCCCATGAGCCACATCCTCTCTAGTTACTCTGTGCGAAATAGAGTAACATAGTATCCAATGGTGCCAATAGCCGAACTCCTCGAGGTGGCTCCCGTCGTGGGGGAGGACACGCTGTTTGACCGCGTTGCCGCGGCGGCGCTCGACGAGTTCGCCGAGCACGGCATCCGGCGCACCTCGATGGAAGACGTCGCCCGCCGCGCCGGCGTCTCACGGATGACGGTCTTCCGCCGGTTCGCGAGCAAGCAACGCCTCGTCGAGATCGTCATCGCACGCGAGGTCAACCGAGGAATGCAAGAGCTCGACCTCCTATGGGAAGGAGCGGAAACGCTGGAGGACCGACTCGTCGCGGGATTCGAGTTCGCTGGGCGCTACGTGAGCGACCACCCACTATTCGACCGGCTCCTACGCAGCGAACCCGACGTCCTGCTACCACCGCTCACCCTCGACGGCGGACCCGTCCTCGAGCTCTACCGATCACTCATCGCCAATCGACTCCAGGCCGAAGTCAACGCCGGACGCGCCACGACATCAGACATAGACGGTGTCGCTGAGGTGATCGCACGCCTCGCGATCTCACTACTACTCACCCGCGAGGGGACCATCACACTCGAGGACCCAAACTCCGTGCGGCGCCTAGTCAACCTCACACTACTCCCCATGCTCCAACCACAGGTCTAGCGGCCCGCAGTTTGTCCAATCAGATCGCCGCGGTCAGGGGACCCGGTCAGAGCTATTGATCTATTTGCTCGCTATTACGGAGCAGCAGCAGGCGATGACTGGGGCAGGAGGCTCGTTGATCTCGATTCTTCGCTGAGCAGCCGGTAGTACCTGCGGGCGAGGTGGCGCTTGAGGCAGCGCATGGCCTCGATGCGGCTCTTGCCCTCGGCTTCCTTGCGTTGTAGATAAGAGCGTGTCTCGGGGTCCAGGCGCCCGCGGGTGATGGCGATGACGTGCAGCGCGCGGTTGAGCTGGCGATTGCCGCCACGATCCAGGCGGTGGCGATCGGTGCGGCCGGATGAGACGGGGATCGGTGCGACGCCCGCGAGCCTTGCGAAGTGCGCGTCGCTCTTGAAGCGCTGAGCTCCGGCGGTTTGTCCGATCAGGATCGCGGCGGTGAGGGGACCGCAGCCGGTCTCGGCGAGCATCTCGGGGCGGTGCACATGGACGAGGTCGCGCAAGTCGCGCTTGAGCTGCTCTGCGTCGCGGGTGAGCGCTCCGATCCGTTTGGTTTGTTCGCGGGCGATGCGGACCCGCGCGGTCTGTGGCATCGCTCTGAGGCGACGGGTCACGCGTTGCAGCTGGCCTGGGTAGTCGAGCTTGCGAGCCGGGATCGTCGCCTCCAGCTCGGGGTCGAGGATCACGAGGTTGATCCGCAGCCGGTTGATCAGCCGTGTGCGCTCGTTGACGAGCACTTCGCGATGGTCGCAAAGCAGCCGGATCTCGACGGCGTCCTCGTCGAGGAACGCCGCCGGGAAGCGCTCGATGCCCTCACGGAGAACGGCTCGGACGATCGCCCTGGCGTCGATCTGGTCGGACTTCCCTGGTTCGCGTTCGCCGCGGCGGGAGACACCCATCAGCTTCGGCGCGACGCGGATCACGCGCTCGCCGGCGCTGATGAGCGCGTTCTCGAGGTGGTGGGAGAGGTCGCGGCAGTCCTCGATCGCCCACACGATCTCGGTGTCGAGTTCGTACGCCCAGCGCAGCGCGTCGAGATGGCCCTGTTCCTTCGCGGGGATTTCCTTCTCGCCGAGGAGCTGCCCGGTGTTCGCGTCGACGGCCGCGAGGGCGTGGGTGCTCTTGTGGACATCCGCTCCGATCACAATCATCCAGCACGTCCCTTCGATCGATGGGTTCGGTGAAGTGGACCTCGGGCGGACAGGCCTTCCTGGGGGCGGTTGCCACGCTCCTATTAGGTCACGCCAAAGGTCCCGGGTGGTGGCGGACGACACAACGGACGTTCGGTCAGGCCAGAGCAACAGCCGACAGACAGACTACGAGTCAGTCCGTCACCACCCCTGGACCCAACCCGGCCCACCGGACAACACCAACGGCAAGAAACCTTCCTGCCAGCGACGGCCGATCGACCGGCCCTTCCGACCGGAACCAACACCCGGTCTCCACAAGCTGGCAGGAAGGACAGACTAGATGCAGGGTGCCCCCAGCGGTCCGCGATCGGTCCGTAACTCGTTGGATGCTTCTATGTTGTCAAGGGTGTTTTTGTGAGCTGGTTGTAGAGGTGGCGGGAGAGGTGTCGCTTGAGGGAACGCATGGCCTCTCGTTTGGTCTTTCCTTCGTCGATTCTGCGGTGCATGTAGGCGCGGCTTTGGGCGTGGTGGACGGAGCGCGATAGCGCGATCGTGTAGATCGCTGCGTTGATTTGGCGATCGCCTCCGCGGCTGAGTCGGTGGCGGACTGTTTTGCCGGAGGAGGCAGGTTGGGGAGCGGTGCCGTTGGCGCGCGCGAATGCTGCCTCGCTGGTGAAGCGGGCTGGGTTGAACGCGAGGAGTCTGCCGGCGCAGATGGGTCCCACACCGGGCTCCTCCAGGATTGCTGGGGCGAGGGAGCAGACCATCTCCTCGATCTGGCGGGTGTAGTCCTCGGCTTGGGTGTGGAGTGCTCGAGCGCGGTTGGCGAGGTCGCGGAGTACCTGCAGGGTGGTGTTCTCTTGCAGGCTCGCGGTTGGGCGTGTGCGCATCCCGGTGAGGCGATTGGCGAGCGTTGCGCCGTTGCGGGCTGAGCCGACTCGTTCCCGCAGTGCGTATGGTGCGCCGACCAGCAGCGCTTGGAGCTGGTTATAGAGCCGTGAGCGCTCGCTGACGGCGGACCGGTGGCCGACCAGCAGCATTTGCAGCGCCAAGCGCTTCCCAGACCCTCTGGGCGTCGAGAGGCCTTCGCGAGTGAGTACCTTCTTGGCGGCCAGCAGAGCGTCGAGGCGGTCTGACTTCCCGGTCCGGCGCTCGCGACGTTGTGGGCGTTCGACCTCGAACACTTCGATCTCCTCGGCCTGCAGGTACTCGCATAGGCCCGCTCCGTAGCTGCCGGCGCCCTCGATGCCGACGAGCACGTTCTCGCCGAGCTCTTTGAGCCAGCACACGAACTCGCTATAGCCGGCGAGGGTGGTCGTGATGACGATCTCTGCGAGCACCTGTCCGAGCCCGTCGAGAGCGACCGCGAGATGCTGCTCCTTGTGCGTGTCCACGCCTACTGCAATCATCGATTCTGTCTCCTCATCTACTGGTTTGGCGCTGGTGTGATGTGGAGGCCGCCAGACAAAGCCATGTCGAGCAAATAGGCACGCTTCTATGAAGTCATGGCGGCGTCCGTGGCAGGCGACGGGAGACAAATCCAACGTAGGGCACCCAACTGGGGCCAGCCGTTTTACTTGAGTCATCCCGTCGTCTGCCACACCCTCAACGGGGCGCCGGACGCCACTGCATGACTGCCGCTTCGCTACGCCCTACGGGCTCCGCTACGCGGCAGTCAGCCCGCTTTCCAAAGGGCCCCAACAGGCACCGAGGAAACTACATGGCCGTTTTGCGCCGCTCACGGTCATTAAGGGTGTGATGACCGCTGCGAGCATCGGCGCCGCCAAGGGCGGCGGATACGCCCGATACCTGGAGTCGAAGACCGTGATCCCCGAGCGCGGCGACTACTACCTGAGCCCGGAGGGCGAGCCCACGCAGGCCCCCGGCCGATGGCTTGCCTCACCCGAGACGCTTGCTCGGCTCGGACTCGAGGGTGAGCAAGTAGAGGGCTCGGACTTCATCGCGCTGATGGAGGGACGCCACCCGCGCACCGACCTATGGCTGCGACAGGCGGGTGCCGGCGGCGGCCGTGGCGGAGGAATCGACCTGACCTTCTCAGCCCCGAAGTCCGTATCGACGGTCTGGGCGCTCGGAGACCCCTCGCAACGCCGAGACATGGAGGCCGCCCACGCCGCCGCCGTGACGGAGGCGATGGCACACCTGACCGAGACAGTGCCCACGGTGCGCCGTAGTTACGACGGCGCGGTGGTCGAGGATCACGCCGTCGATCTCGTGGCCGCCGAGTATCGACACACGATCGCGCGCGGCGTGATGGAGGGCGACGCCCCCGACCCGCAGTTGCACAGCCACGTCGTCGTCACGAGCGCGATCCGCGACGACGGTCGGATCGTCGCGGTCGCGTCCCGGCCGATCTTTCGCGCGGCCAGGGAGGTCGGCGCCTACTACCGCTCGGCGCTCGCGCACGAGCTCGCCGAGCGCGGCTATGCGATCGAGCGCGGCACCGGCAGGGACGGTCGCTATTTCGAGGTCGCTGGCGTGCCACGCGGCCTGCTCGACGCCTTCTCCGCTCGTAGCCGCGAGGTCGCCAGGGCAGCCGAGCGCTTTCGCGCGAAGTGGGGCCGGGCGCCCGAGCGTGGCGAGCTGCGCCAGCTCAAGCTCGAGAACCGCAAGGCGAAGGTGCTCGTCACCTATGGCGATCTGCAGCAAGCATGGAACGAGACGGCAGCGCGCTTCGATGACATGGCCGACGAGCCGCGTGCCTTGCGCGAGACGGCCGGCGTCGCGCCGGTCGAGATGGCGCTCGAGGATCGCGTCGAGCAACGACTGACCGAACGCGCCGCGACATTCGAGGCCGGCGAGCTGCGTGCGGTCCTACTGGAGCAATCCGTTGGCGAGTTGCCACCGCGACAGGCGCTCGCACGCGCGCGGACGATGGTCGCCGAGCGACGCATCCTGCCGCTCGAGAATGGGCTGTTGACCACGCTCGCGGTGCGCGCCCGCGAGCAGGCGATCGAGCGCCGGTTCGGCGAGCTCTCCACGGCCGCCGGCCGCGACGTCGGCGAGCACGCGCGCGCGTTCGCCGGCGACCGGATCGCCGAGCGCATCGGCGCGCGGCTGAGTGACGAGCAGGATCACGCGCTGCGTGTAATCACTGGCCCCGAGCGCGGCGCGATCCTGGTCGGCCCGGCGGGCACCGGCAAGGGCGTCGTGATCGACGCTGCAGCGCGGGCCGAGCAACTCACCGACCACCGGACGTTGGGGATCGCGGTGTCGGGGTCGACAGCACAGCGCCTCGGCCAGGATAGCCCCGCGCTTGCCGGGCAGACGCTCACGCTCGACGCGCTGGTCGCCAGAGTTCAGCGCGGCCAGTTGCTCGTCGACGAGGACACAACGATCTACTTCGATGAGGCGGGGATGGCCGACACCGACCGGCTCGATCGGCTGACTGAGGTCGTGGCCGACACGGGCTCGAAGCTCGTCGCGATCGGCGACGGCGCGCAGCTCCCCTCGATCGGCGCCGGCGGCATGTTCGATCGGCTCGCTCAGCTCGCACCGAGCGCGCAGCTCTCGAACGTGCAGCGGACACTCGACCCTGCCGAACAGCGGGCGTGGGCGGATCTGCGCGCCGGGCGCACGGATCGGGCGATGGCTCACTACCTGGCGCAAGGCCGCCTGCACATGGCCGACACCCGCGACGACGCGCTCGAGCGCGCTGTGCGCAATTGGGCGACGCTGACCGAGACGCATCCGATCGAGCAGGTCGCGTTGATCTCGGACGCCTCCAACAAGGAGATACACAGGCTCAACGCCCGCGCTCAGCACTACCGCTCAGAGCGTGGCGAACTTGGCGAGCTCGAGGTGCAGGTGCCGGGAGTTCACTATGGCGTTCGCGCTGGTGATCGAGTGGCGATGATCGACCAGCACCACGAGCCAGGACAGGAGCGCATCGAGAACGGAGCGCGCGGCCAGGTACTCGACATCAACGACGCGGGGGAGGTGATGGTCGAGTTCGACGTCACCGGCCAATGGCGGACGCTCGCCGGCGATGACCTCGCCCGGCTGCGCCTCGGTTACGCGCAGCACATCCACCGCGCGCAGGGTGCGACCGTCACCCGCACCCTCGTCGTCACCGGCGGCTGGCAGACCAGCAAGGAGCCCGCCTACGTCGAGGCGTCCCGCGCCCGCGAGGGAACCGACTGGTACGTCTCCCGCGAAGACCTCGGCGTCGAAGGCCACGACAGCGACAGGATCACGCGCCTCGCAGAGGCGATGAGCCGAAGCCACGCGCAGACGCCATCACTCGCGCACCCCGAGCTTTCAGAGCTCGAATACGGACCGCGCCTCACGCACACGATCACCCCGACCCGCACTCCGCTCCCGACGATCGCACGCCTCCTGCATCGCATCGCCCCTCCCGAGCCTGAGCAGGAGCGCGCACGATGAGCAGCCGCAGCATCAAGGTCGCGCTGGCCGAGCAGTACGCCGCCCAGCTCGACACGCTCGCAGCCAGCACAGGCGAGCGGGTGGCGACGATCGCCGGACAGCTAATCCGCTACGCGCTCTCCGAGGCCGTCAAAGACGGACGAATCCGCCAGCCACCGCCGGCATCGCAAGCTGGCAGGCCCAGCAGCGGCGGCGGACGCGCGCATTGGCTTGAGCCCTACGGCGGCGACACCGGCTGGCGAGCGGAAATGTGGGGGCAGATCGTCGCGCTGCACGGCCGCTACCCGAGACAGCTTTCACACCTCAAAGACGAATGGTGGAACGACGAGGCCAACACAGAGATCCTCTGCTCGCTTGCGACTTGGCGGGCAGAGATCGACGATACCGGCACCGACCCGCGTCAAGAGCTCGCCTTTCACACCGCGCTCGCGGACTACGGAAACATGCTCCGTCAGGAAGGCGGCGGTGTCACGAAGGCGTGGGAGCCCGGTGCGCCGCCGAGCGAGTGGACACGTTGACGGTTAATGACACACGTTCGTCGAACGCCACAACTCAGGCGACGACTTCACACACTCGGCCGTAGACCATTTGGGGAAGGAATCCCACGCATGACATCGCCCACGCCCGGCGGCCCTTCGCTCCCCAATGATCGCACGCCAAGGGCGTGCGGGGGAGGCGTTGAAGGGCTCGCCGCCGGGTGGGTCCGAGATTCACTTACAACTGCACATTTGGCGCCGGCGACAGCGGTAACTGCCCCGGCGCCATGACACAGGAGAACGAACCTCCCATGCACAAACACCGTACCCCAAACGGGTTGCAGGAGCACGCCCTGATCGACCGCGCACTCCTTCAGCTCATGCTCGGCGACGAACAGCAGCGGCCGTGGGCCGAGGACGAGCTCGCCCGTGCCGTCAGCCTTCCCGGCGACGTGCGCGACGGACTCAGGCGCCTGCGGGCCTCGAAGCTCATCCACCGCTGGAACGACCTCGCCACCGCATCGCGTCCTGCGGTGCGCTTCCACGAGATCACGCAGGGCGTCGATCCTCACTCGGCGCACGAGCGCCGCGACGACAGAAGCCTTCTCGAACACCTGCTCGCACACAGCGCGGCCGGCGGAGGGCCGCTGGCCGACGCGCAGGTCTACGAGGCGTTCAGCACGGACAGGCAGCGGGGCATCACCGATGCGCTCGGTCGCCTGGACGGCGACGGCCTGGTCGAGCGTCGCGGCGGCTTCGCGATCGTCTCAGAGGTCGCGCGGTCCTTCGACGAGCTAATGAAGCTCTGACGCGGGCGTTGAGCCATGCGCGTCACCAAGCTGGCCTCGAGCCGGGCTGTCCTCCCCAGCCTGGCCGAGGCCGGACATCCACGCAGTCCAACAACTCGCTGCCGCGGTATGCGCGCCAGCACGATGATCGAGCGGCGCCGGCTGTATCTCATGGCCCGCGTGGTCGTCAAGCGGTATTACGCTAGGCAACTGACACTCGAGACGGTCGCAAAGGCGCTCGCGACCTCGCCTCGCCAGCTAGTGCGCGCCTACGACCAGTTCGGTGATCGCAGCTTCGGCGAGGATCTCCGTCACAGGCGCATGGAGGCCGCGGCGGAACTGCTCGTAGACCGCGGGCTATCCGTTGCCGAGGTGGCACGGCTGGTCGGCTATCGCCAGGCGTCCCACTTCGCGCGAGCGTTCCGACGCTCCTACGGAGTGTCACCCTCCGTCTACCGCGAGAACCCGCACAGGAGGATACGAGAGGGCAGGGCCGCCAGCATGGACGCTGCACCTGAAACTGAGCCCCCCGACCAACTGTCGGTAGCGGCCTGAACATATCCGTACAGGCATGACCTGTGCCTTGCTGTTCTCAGGCGGGCGCGCGGTGTGGGACGGGTTTGGCCGTCGATCGTTCGGTTGCGGCGGTCTGGAAGTAGCGCGCTGCGACGAGACAGGCGACACAACCGAGCAGGCGTCGCAGCGCCCGCTCGGGGAGGCGGCTTTGCAGTCGTGCGCCGCAGTAGCTTCCGGCGAAGCCGCCAGCTCCCATGAACGCCCCGAGAATCCACTCGGGCGCGATGGCTCCGCCGTGGCTGAGCTGTAGGACTTGGTAGGTGGCGAGCCCAACGATCGAGGTCAGGAATGTCGCGGCGATCGTGGCCGGCGCGACCTCGTACACGCTGAACCCGAGCGCGATGAGGATGGGCGCGAGCAGCGAGCCGCCGCCGATGCCGTAGATGCCGCCGACGACGCCGACCACGAGCGCCAGCGCCCACACGGCGCCGCGCAGCCGCCGCGACACCGCCGGCTGCTCCCTTGGGATCGGCTGGCTGCCGAGCAGCAGCCAGAGGCCGAGCGGTAGCAGCACGCCGGCCGCTACGAAAGTGAAGTCGCGTGAGTTCGACAGCCACTCGACGCGCACGATCGCGCCGACGATGACGCCTGGCAGCGTGCCGGCGACGAGTAGGCCCGAGAGGGGAGCGCGTAGGCGTCCCTCGCGGGCGAAGCGCATCAGCGCGCCCGGCGTCGAGAACACGTTGTAGAGCAGATTGGTCGGCGTGACGGCCGGGCTCGGAACGCCGAGCACGCTGACCTGCACGGGCAGCAGCAGCACGGCGCCGGAGACGCCAGCCGGGGTCGTCAGGAGTGCCAGCAGGAACGCGCAGCCCCCGCCGAGAAGCCATTGCCAGTGCATCGGCCGCAGCCTAGCCGGCGCACAGACAAATACGTGTCGTGTTCTCGTTAACGGGCAGGCGGCGTCGGCTAGTGAGGCAGCGGAGCGCCGAGCAACCCAGCAATGGCGCCGACCGGCCGCGCTCGAAACGGCGCTTGCGCTCTGGCACGGCGAACGGCTGGCCTAGACGCAATGCGGTCAGGTGTCGGTGTCGCTGTCGGGTTGGTATGGCGGCGCCACTCCCCATCCCCAGCGCGGCACAGGCGCGTGCGCGGCCGTCTGCGCCTCGGGCTGGGAGTTGTGCAGCGCTAGACGCGAGCCCCACTCGGCATAGCCGATGATCGCGGCGCGGAACTCCGGGTCGGCCGGGAGTCCCGCATCGTCGGCGGCACGGCTGAGCAGGGTCACGAACACAAGTCGCTGCTCGGTGGTGATCGCGAGATCGCGGTGGCGGGTAAGCATGTGCTCGTAGCCTCCGCGCTTCTCGGTGTAAGCGGCAGGGCCGCCCATTACCTCGGCCCACCAGTCGGTCACATGGACGCGATGCTGCTCGCTTACCCTCCCGCCAAAGAGCGCCGCGATGTCGGGTGCATCCGACTCGATGAGATCGTAGAAACGGTCCATCCAGCGTGCGAAAGCCTCGCGGCCACCCGCCCATTCGTAGATGGTCGGCGTCGAATCACCCACCTCGCCAAAGCTAGCGGATCATCTGCGCAAGGAACTAACCGAGCGCCTTGCGCTTGGCCGCCTGAAACTCCTCATCGGACAAGCGTCCCTGCTCGTGTAGCTCGGCGAGACGCCCAAGCTCGCCCGCGACAGACGGCTGCGACGCTGAGGCGGACGGCTCAGGGGGCAGGCAGCGCACGAACCTGTCGATGATCCGCTCGGTTGGATCGCCGTTGAGCAGCGTCCAGATGTTGTCCTTCCCGGCCTTGGCAGACAGACTCAATCGTGTCTGTCCAGGTGAAGCGTCGTCGAGCTCGACCTCGAGCTCGCCCCACACGGTTCCCTTGTGGAAGTTGCCGCTGCAGACGCAGGCGTCAGGATCAGCTCTGATCTTTGTGAAGCCGGCGGACGCGAACGCATCCTCGACCTTCTCGAGCCAGTCGTCTGGATCGCCGGTCCTCACAAGCTCTTGACGCAGAGGCTTGCCTTTGATCGCCATTGGGCGAACTCTAACCAAGGCCGAACCTTGACGACTCCTGTCAGAGCCAGCCGTGTTCGCGTGCGGGACGGCCACGGCACCCGACGCAACTCGTTGGATGCTTCTATGTTGTCAAGGGTGTTTTTGTGAGCTGGTTGTAGAGGTGGCGGGAGAGGTGTCGCTTGAGGGAACGCATGGCCTCTCGTTTGGTCTTTCCTTCGTCGATTCTGCGGTGCATGTAGGCGCGGCTTTGGGCGTGGTGGACGGAGCGCGATAGCGCGATCGTGTAGATCGCTGCGTTGATTTGGCGATCGCCTCCGCGGCTGAGTCGGTGGCGGACTGTTTTGCCGGAGGAGGCAGGTTGGGGAGCGGTGCCGTTGGCGCGCGCGAATGCTGCCTCGCTGGTGAAGCGGGCTGGGTTGAACGCGAGGAGTCTGCCGGCGCAGATGGGTCCCACACCGGGCTCCTCCAGGATTGCTGGGGCGAGGGAGCAGACCATCTCCTCGATCTGGCGGGTGTAGTCCTCGGCTTGGGTGTGGAGTGCTCGAGCGCGGTTGGCGAGGTCGCGGAGTACCTGCAGGGTGGTGTTCTCTTGCAGGCTCGCGGTTGGGCGTGTGCGCATCCCGGTGAGGCGATTGGCGAGCGTTGCGCCGTTGCGGGCTGAGCCGACTCGTTCCCGCAGTGCGTATGGTGCGCCGACCAGCAGCGCTTGGAGCTGGTTATAGAGCCGTGAGCGCTCGCTGACGGCGGACCGGTGGCCGACCAGCAGCATTTGCAGCGCCAAGCGCTTCCCAGACCCTCTGGGCGTCGAGAGGCCTTCGCGAGTGAGTACCTTCTTGGCGGCCAGCAGAGCGTCGAGGCGGTCTGACTTCCCGGTCCGGCGCTCGCGACGTTGTGGGCGTTCGACCTCGAACACTTCGATCTCCTCGGCCTGCAGGTACTCGCATAGGCCCGCTCCGTAGCTGCCGGCGCCCTCGATGCCGACGAGCACGTTCTCGCCGAGCTCTTTGAGCCAGCACACGAACTCGCTATAGCCGGCGAGGGTGGTCGTGATGACGATCTCTGCGAGCACCTGTCCGAGCCCGTCGAGAGCGACCGCGAGATGCTGCTCCTTGTGCGTGTCCACGCCTACTGCAATCATCGATTCTGTCTCCTCATCTACTGGTTTGGCGCTGGTGTGATGTGGAGGCCGCCAGACAAAGCCATGTCGAGCAAATAGGCACGCTTCTATGAAGTCATGGCGGCGTCCGTGGCAGGCGACGGGAGACAAATCCAACGTAGGGCACCCAACTGGGGCCAGCCGTTTTACTTGAGTCATCCCGTCGTCTGCCACACCCTCAACGGGGCGCCGGACGCCACTGCATGACTGCCGCTTCGCTACGCCCTACGGGCTCCGCTACGCGGCAGTCAGCCCGCTTTCCAAAGGGCCCCAACAGGCACCGAGGAAACTACATGGCCGTTTTGGGCTGCTCACGGTCATTAAGGGTATGGGAGCCAACGTAGGTGCTCGACCGGGCAGCGTGACAACCGTGCGTGAGCCCTCCACGCGACCGGGAACACCCGGCGGGTGGTATCTCACGGCGGAGGAGGTAGCTGTCCGACTAGGAGTCCTGCCCTCGTGGGTTGAGAAGGCGGCGCGAGCCAATCGCATCCCGCACGTCCGCGTGGGCCGCTATCGGCGTTTCCGGTGGCCGGACATCGAAGCATGGCTGGAGAATCAGCGGTCAGACGCATGATTCGCCGTCTCAGCTCTCCCATAGGATGCCGTCTACACATAGGGAGTGCCCCCGAGGCTGGAACCCCGAGGGCACTCGGAACAGCAGTCGAGCAGCGCTAGGAACCGTTGCTCGACTCCGGCATCAGGAGGGATATTCCCGATGCAAGCTCATACCTCGGCGCGAGTCAGCGTCGAACTCTCGAAGACCTGCAAGGGCAAGCCGCGCGCCAAGCCCGTGTGGGTCATGCGCTACCGCCTTCCGTCCGGCAAGGACTCGCGCAAGGTGCTTGGACCCGCCTGGCGGAAGAAGGGACGGCCGCCGCATGGATACCTGACGGAAGGCGACGCGCTGGTGAAGGCAGAGGCGTTCTCCGCAGAGCACTCGACGGTGCCGACGAGCACCCGAGGCACGTTCCGCTCCGGGCTGGACGCCTTCCTTCGGTATTGCGAACAGGAGAAGGGGCTCCGCGGCTCCACGCTGCACGAGTACCGAAGGATCGGCGAGCGGTTGGCTGATCGGCCCTGGCGTCCGGGTTGCACCTGGGCCGATCGGGTGCTCGACACCTTCGGCGAGGACGACCTTCTGAACGTTCGGAGCGAGCTCGTCACCGCGGGGCGCAGCGCCGACACCCTGAACCACCATCGCCGCGTGATCCGAGGCACGTTCGGTACGCATCCGGCGAGTCCGGCGCTCGCGTGGGCTTGGATGCCGCCCAAGGTGGAGAGCGAGGGCAAGCTGCGCTTCTACACACCTGAGCAGGTGGAACGGCTGATCGTCGAGGCGCATGACGATGAAGACGAGGCGATCTACACCGTCGCGACGGAGGCGGGGGCGAGGATGAGCGAAATCCGAGCCCTCAAGGTCTCCGACGTGGACTTCGGAGTCGATGTCATTCGCTTGGAGGACGGCTACACGACCCACGGCGGCTTTGCGGGCAACAAGGGCCGGCGTACCCGGTCGCTGCCGATGAGCGCGAACGTTCGTAGGGTGCTCTGGCCGTTGTGCCAGGGCAAGGACGGAGATGAGCTGGTCTTTCAGCGTCGCTCTCAGCCGGGCGAGCCGATCGTCGCCGCCGACCTCTACAGACGCTTCATCAACGCCTGCAAACGGGCGGGCTTGCCTCGGCTCAGCTTCCACGAGCTGCGCCATACCTTCGGGACGCAGGCGATCCGCAAGTTCAAGATCCACGAGGTTCAGCGGATGATGGGCCACCGCCACATCACCACGACCGAACGCTATCTGCACTACGCGCCCGACGCAGACGGCGCGGCGAAGCTCACGGAGCTGTGGGGCGACCGTGGCGGCCGGGATCGTGGCGCACCTCCGACCGCGCCGACGAACGTGGTCCCGTTGCGCCGCGTCGCCTGACGCGCCGATCGGCGGGCATTGCAGAGGGGCGGCCCAGGCGGCTCGCCCCTCTTTCTGCCTCGGCAAAAGGCCCGAGTTGGGGAGAGTTTGGGGAGAGTCGGCCTTTTTCGGCGTTTTTGGGGAGCCCTCGGCTAGCCCGAAAAGTGCCGTTTTGCAGGTACTTCTCATTAGAGGCGACGACCGGAATCGAACCGGTGTAGACGGCTTTGCAGGCCGCTGCGTAGCCACTCCGCCACGTCGCCGGGAAGCCCCCCTAGCGTATCGGGCCGTCGCCGCGTTGGGTGAATCCGGACCCGCTGGCGACATGCGGCCGAGCTCCGGCCGGCGGGATGTCTTATCGGACCCTTCGGGTTCTGTTAGCAAGGATTTGCGCTTTCGTTAGCGGCGCTTTGGAACGGCGTTAGCGCCCGCACAGCGAACGGACGCATCATGACCTCATCCCACAACCTGGAGGTATCGTGAAACGTCTACTCGTACCCATGCTGCTCGCCGCGACTGCTGGAGCGACCGTCGCGATCGTCGCGGTGCTCACGCTGGGCGCCGGTGCTCGGCGCTCGACTTCGGTAGCGCGCGCGACCGGGGCATCGATCCGGAGTCGCTCGACGACCGGGACTCGCCGGGAGGTCGCCTCCACGACGCTCACGGCCACCCAGATCTACCAGCGCGACTCCGCGGGCGTAGTATCGATCAAGGCGGTCACCTCGGAGGGCCAGGACAGCGGCACGGGCATCGTGCTCAACGACAAAGGCCTGATCCTCACCAACGACCATGTGGTCGCGGGCGCGAGCAGCATCACGGCCGGACCTGGCAAGTCCTCGAACGTAACCCGCGCCGCGACGCTCGTGGGGGAGGAAGCCAACAATGACCTTGCGCTCATCCGCATCGATCCGTCCGGACTGAACTTGACGCCGCTGAGTCTGGTGAGCTCGAGCTCCGTCCAGGTCGGCGATCCCGTGTATGCGATCGGCAACCCGTACGGCCTCGACGAGACGCTCACACGCGGCATCGTCTCAGCGCTCGGCCGCGAAATATCCGCGCCTGACGGCGCGAAGATCGCCGGCGCGATTCAGACTGACGCGGCGCTCAACCCGGGCAACTCGGGCGGGCCGCTCCTGAACGAACAGGGCGAAGTGATAGGCGTCAACTCGCAGATAGCCAGCGACGCGGCCAGGTCCGAAGGCTCACAGCCCGGCAGCACCGGCGTCGGCTTCGCGATCTCCTCGAACACCGTCGCCCGGGCTGTCAAGAAGATCGAGGCGGGCGAAGGCGTCCCCTCCGCCTCGGCGAGCCGGGGCACCGTCCAGACCGAAGGCGGCTCCGGATCGACTTCGCCGTATGGCGGCGGCTCACCGCGGGGTTCGCAGAGCCCCTATGAAGAAGTCGAACCCGGCGGCTCGGGCTCTGAAGTAGGTGTCGAAGGCGGCTCCGGTCTGAGCGGCGTGGAAGGTCCCGGCGAAGTCGGCTCCGGTGGCTTGGAAGCGACTGGCGCTGGAAGCGAAGGGCGGGTTGTGATCGTGCCCTGAGGACTGCAAAACCCGGGCGCTTGTGGGAGGTGCGCTCGGGCCTTGCGCAGGCTCTGGCATTGCCGAATGCTCCAGTGCGTTGGGGTATTCGCCGTTGATAGGCTAGCTTCTATCCCAGGGCGATTAGCTCAGCTGGGAGAGCGCCGCCTCGACAAGGCGGAGGTCACTGGTTCGAGCCCAGTATCGCCCATCGTCGGATTTGGCTCCAGGACAAGGATGGGCCCGCGCAGAAGGACCAGCTTGGTAGCAATTTGGTAGCAATCCTCTGGGGCCGTGGGATGTCTCGGAGCCTGGCTGGAGCCAGATGGCGTCTTCGCGGGGCGTCTGGTTCCAAATGGTCCGGTTTGCGCTCTATCTTCGGACCAGTGAGTCGCGGAAGGAAGCGGAAGAGCAGATGCCCGGCCGGGCCGAAACCTGCGAGACGCCGCAAACAAGCTGCCAGCTCATTGCAGCTGGTCGTTGCCGCCCAGCCCGGTCCTGCGATGACGGTCGCGCCGGAAATCGAGCTGGTCAAGGCGGCACTGCTCTACGGGGATCGAGTCACGCTTCTCAGCCCGATTACGACGATGCTCCTCGACGTTGCGGCGCTTGAGCGATTCTCTCCGCTGCAACAGATCGACTTGGTGCGACGGGTCGCCCCATACCTGTCGAACGGAGCGGAGTTGGCGGCCTCTGAGGCTGGACTTGATCAGCTCGAAGACTTCCTGCGACGCAGCGCTCGGAGTGCGTCTCCATCTGATCGTCTGCTGCGGGTTGGCCTGACCCGTCAACTGGCGCCCGTAAAACAGATCTTGGCGGACGCCGTCGGTGGCATCGAACGGGAATCGGGCATTGACCAGCTCGCGCAGGCGCGCACAATGGGATACCTAAAGATCGAGAGCGCGAACCCGGACGATGCCGTGGACCTGCTCGCGGACTGCATCATCAAAGCTAGCTCAGCGGCGAAGGGCATGAATCGTGACGACTCTCAGATGGGCCGGCTCGTCGCCACGTTCGTCGCCAAGCTAAGTGCTCATCTCTCGTCCGGCGAGGGGTATCTGATCTTCGACAAACAGGTGGCGTCGCTCACCGAGGCGGCCATACGTGAGGGGCTCTTTAAGCCGGCGCCGGGTCCGGCCGGTCGTAGCGCCCAGGCCATGAGCGCCGCTGCATTCATGGCACGGCTACCGACGTTTCCGGGTGCGACGGTGGATGAGGTACTCGACATTCGCGAGGAGCTCGCAGCGCCTCTCATACAGTTCAGAGGTGCGTTGGTGCAGGTCTCAAATGCTTTCGTCAGTGAGGCGTGGGAGGCGGCGTTCGCCGATGAGATTCAGGACGCGTGGGTCGGTTCTGTTGCCCCGGCAATCGCGCACATCGACGCGTCCATTCGCGAAAACCGCTCGCTCCTTACGAAAGCTGCGGGGCTGGCGGGGCTTGCGCACACGAGTTTGCCGGGTCTCGGGGTGGTCGCCGCCGGAATCGCTGCCCACGATGCGCCGGCTGCCCTGGCTGGGGGCGCTCTTTCGGCTGGCGCACCGTTCCTCCAAGCGCTCCGTGACGATCGGAGCGCTGAGAGAGATATCAGGCTGCAGCCGTTCTATTTCCTCTACGGCGTCGAGCGCGCACTAGCCTCATGAGTCGCCGAGGTGCTCGTGCTCGCCATCTGGGCCGAAGAGCACCCTGAGCACATCGTCCGCGGGTACCGAGTCCTTGTCGCCCAAAGCCGTCCGCGCGCAACGTACAAGGTCAGCGAACGCCGCGCGCCCGTCGGGCGACAAGGTATTGTCGCCGGCTCGCTGGAATGCCAGGAGCGCGTCAACGACCTCGCGTGAACCGTACGCGGCGAGTCGCGCCTTCGCTTGGGAGAAGAGTTCCGATGCTTGCTGGCGATTCCCGTGTGCGCTTTGCGCCAGGGCAACGAAGACATCTGTGATGGCGGCGGCGACTAGCTCGTCTCGCTGTCGGTGGGCTTCAAGCCATCGCTGAGCAATCCCGTTGAGTACGACGACCGCTAGGGCCGCCGTGGCCCCAATCAGTGCGGCGGCTACATCAGTGGACATCCCGGCGCCATTCTTCCACGGCAGGAGGCAGGATCATCGTGCTGCTGGAACTGATCCGATTCGCGTACCCATCAGGAGCGGCCGCGAGCAGTGCGTCGATGCGATGCTTGTAGGCCGTAGACGTTGACACCGGCAGACGGGAGGGCATACGGTGGAGCCTGAGTTTGAAGAGGATGTTGAGCATTGGCCAACGGACACTCTGGTGCTGGGAAAGTCGTCGTGGCACGGGGGAGCCGACAAATCTCTGAAGTACGCGTGCCCCGATAAGAACGGCAAGCGGGCTCGGGGCGGCGAGGTGCCCATCGTCGCGCTGCCGCAGGCGGTTATCTTCGCGGCCAAGCGTGGCTATCTCTCCAGAGAGCAGATGCAAGAGATCGCAAAGGGGCTGATCGACGTTCTAGCGTCTCCCGGCGGGCAGGGCCTCGGCTAGATGCAGAACCGCTATGCCGGCGATGTCGGCGACTTCATCAAGCTGGGGCTCATTCGCCACTTGGCGGCTACCGATTTGTCGTTCGGCGTCAACTGGTATCTCGCGCCCGATGAGGCCCACAACGCCGACGGCAAGCATGTTGCGTACGTCGAGCCGGAGAACCGCCAGCACGCGAGCCTGAAGGCGTGCGACCCCGATCTCATGCGATGTCTCACCGGGGTGGTTGCGGGTTCGCGCAGCGTGCAGTTACTTGAGGATTCGGGTGCGCTACCTGCCAGCGCCTTGACTTTCGGCGAGGTTCTAGATCGCTCCGTCAATCGTCAGGCATGGCATGAGCGTGCCCTGGCTGCGCTCGTGAGCGCCGACACCGTGTTCGTTGATCCCGATAACGGGCTGGCCTCGGCATCCGGTAGACCGACGATCAAGCATGTGCTCACGGGAGAGCTTGCCGACTACGCGGCGCGTGGGCAGAGCCTCGTCGTCTATCACCACGCCGATCGGTCGGCGAAGGCTGAGGTTCAAGCAAAGGCCCAGCTTGATCGGATCGCTCGCGCTGTCGGACAGGTGCCGGTCGGCACGATCATCGCGCGTAGGGGGTCGTGCCGTCTGTTTCTGGTCACGGCGAGCGACGAGCGCCTGAACGCCTTGGCGGATCGCCTTCAGTCCTTCGCCGAGCGCTGGCGAGGACATGTCGAGCTGGTTCGGGTCTGCGGTGAGCAGGCGTAGGTCTGCTGGCGCTGTTGGCGGCGCTGTGGTGACGACTCACCGGACCCTTGACAGCCGGATGACGTCAAGGTAAACTTGACGAATGAATCGGAGCGACCTTGACGACCTGCGGATAGAACAAGCGGCTGATGCGGATAGCCGAGACACGCCCGAGAATCGCACGAGATGCGACCTCATCACAGGAATCGCCGAGGTTCATCAATTGCTCAGCGTGCTGGACGAGCTCGATGACCTCCACGACGGAGCGTGCGCAGCCGTCGATCGGATCGGCCGCGAGATCGACGGGCTCATGCGATCGGCGGTCGGCTTTGACCGCGCGCGCGGCGCGACCTGGGACGACATCGGAGCCCGCCTGCACGTGAGTAAGCAGGCGGCGTGGGAGCGCTTCGGCCCATGACGGGTGAGCGCGAGTTCGACCGCCAGCCGCCGGAGCTTCAAGCGATTGCCGAGTACGAACGCCGGCATCGACGCAGAATCATGCTGAACCCCGACGGACTCTCGATTGAGTCGATAGAGACTGGCCAGACTCTGGCCGAAGTCCACGCGGGCGACGACGAGTCTGTAATCGACGTTCTCCACCGCGTCATCGGTGGAGAACCCGAACGCCACGAATGAGTCAGCCGGCTCGCTGCTATGACTCCCGTCGCGATGCCAGCAGTCAGCCTCGATATAGGGCGTGACCGCGTTGGGCGTGACGGGGACGAGCAGTAGCTCGATGGACGGGAGCGTTTGCGGAGCACGTGATCCTCGCCGGATGTTCAGCCGCCGGGAAGTGTGGCGCGCATGGCAACTGCAGGGACAAATCTGCAAGCTGTGTGGGCGAAATATCCCGTTCGATCTAATGCACGGGGATCACGTAGTGCCGTGGAGCCGCGGGGGACCGACGGTGCTCGAGAACCTCCAAGTCCTTTGCGGCTCCTGCAACCTGCGTAAGGGCAGCAGCCCCCAGGAGGTCATCGCGGCGCACTTCGACGTCGCTCAGCTCAGCGCGGGTGTCGGAGAGACGCGCAAATGGCAGACCGAGGCCCTGCCGCTGACGCTCGCAACTCTTGAACACGAGCCGGCGCTGATCGAGGCGTGTCCGGGGGCCGGCAAGACCCAGTTCGGGCTCGAAGTCGCCTACCGCCTCGTCGAGCAAGGCGTCATATCGCGGGTGCTCGTCGTGGTGCCCACACTCGCTATCGCTGATGGGTGGCAGTTCGCGGCGTCGCCCGCCAATCGCCGTGCGCCGACGATTCCACTTCGTAGTCAGCGGACGTGGCGCGTCGTCGACCCCATCGGCAACGACTGGCTGGGCGCCATCGTCACCTATCAGTCGCTGTTCGCGTCGACCGATCTTTTCCTCGCGCACGCGACCGATCCTGGGCATCATACCCTCGTGGTTTTCGACGAGGTCCATCACGCTGGCGCTGGTGCCGCTTGGGGCACTTCAGCGCAGGTTGCATTTGCGGCCGGTGCGTCCAAGATCCTGTCGCTCAGCGGCACTCCTTTCCGCACGCAGGGCGATCCGATCGTTTTTGTCCCATCCGAGGGCGGGAGCGCCACGCCGCATTTTCGCTACTCCTACGACGACGCGATCGGCGACCGTGCATGTCGGCCCGTCCAGTTCGTCGAGGCTCGGGGAACGACGGAGTTTCGCACTGAGGACGGTGCCATCCACACGGTCACATTCGATGACCACCTGACGCCCGTCGGGGAACGTCGTCGCCTACGAGCTGCCATTGAGTGGGTAGGAGCCGAGTCGATCGCCGACGCGATGCTGCGCAGCGCCAACGATTACGTCCTGTCGCTGCGCCAGCGCGGGGACTCCGACGCCGCAGGACTTGTTGTCTGTGCCGACTGCGACCACGCGGCAACGATCGCGGATTACTTGTCGGAGCACATCCTCGCCCGACGCGCGGTCGTTGCGTGTTCTCGCACACATGATCGGAACGACGCCGCTCCAGCAGACATCATCCGCGTGTTCGGCTCCTCCCACGATCCTTGGATAGTGGCCGTCAACATGATTTCCGAGGGCGTCGACATCACTCGGCTGCGGGCCGTTGTATACCTGACCAACCGGCTCACCCTGCTCGCATTCCGACAAATCGTTGGGAGAGTCGTGCGCACCGATCCGGCAAACGCTGACGACCACGGCCGAGTCTACTTGCCCGCGGACGGGAGGCTGATGGAGATGGCCTCGCAGATCACCGACAGCGCCGACATCCTCCCACCGCCAATCGTCATATTCACTGACACCCAGCCCCTTCAACGCATCGCCATTGCTGCGGAGGTCCAACCCGAGCGTGTCCCCTTCGAGACGCTGCGAACCAGGGCCGCCGCCGGAAATGTCTTCGACACCGATGGACGTTCAGCAAACGCGAGGCTCGTCGATTGTGCTCGGCGCTTCATCGAGCGCGAGGGGCTAATAAACACTGATCCAGCCTCGCTGGCGCTCGCCGCGGCCGAGAACCCTGAACTGCGGGCCGCGCTGCTCGGCCTGTCTGACAAACGCTCCTAGACATGGAGGCTCGAGCCACCGAGTCGGACGTGCCTGGACCCACGATAGCCCTCGTCGGCGGACCCATGACAGTCGAGGACGGCTCCACGCTCGACTCACGCCAACCCATCACAGATGACCCGCAGTGCCGAATCATGCGGACGTGTCTCGCAGGATCGATGCGCTGGTGGCTCACAGCCATCTCGCTTGTCCAGCCTTTGCTGAGCACTGCGGGCGACGACGCCTTCTGCCTCATCATCGGTGGACGAACGCTCTTGGAGCTGGAGGCCGACGGGTCCGCGAGAAGGATCGGCCTGCGTTCCGTGGTCCCAGGTGGACTGAGTAGGGTCGAGATCGTCCGGACGGCTATAGGAGAGAGTCTCGATCTGACTTACGAACCCGCCGGCAAGATGCCCGGCTCGTGGAACGGAACTAGCATGGGCGAGATTGGTCTCCTACAGTCCGAACCCCGTCGCCCGTGGCGAGTCCTCGACGGTAACGAGTGGTATTTGAAGCAAGCCGGTCCAACGCTGCGGCCAGCGGTCATTATCGACACGACCGAGGGTGTGCTGTTGGACCGCACCTTTGCGACACTCTCGACACGGCGCCTCTTCGATGAGCAGATCACCCTGGTGCTTCCGCACACGCAGGCCGCCGAGCGCTACATCCGAGCGTACGCCCATGCGACCGATGAGTACCAACCCGCAGCACCGGCGATCACGCTTCCTCCCTGGGACCCGGACGCTCCGCCAGATCCAGTGCGGTACACCAAGCTCATTCCGATCGAGGCGAGCTTCGGTGTGACCGGGCTCGTCCAGCGCCAAGAGTGGAGGGACCCTTCGGATCTTGAGGCCGCACGTGCCCTACTTGAGGCGCGGTTCGACCTTCAGATCGGGATCTGGGATCTCGTTGGTAACGCCACCCTTCGCGCGACATTGCTGAACACCGCCCCCGCAGTGCCGCCTCCGACCGAAGCCGCTCCTATCCCATTTGGAGCCGCGAAGCGAGCCACAACGCAGGTCGCCGCAAAGGTAGCCGATGCGACCGCCGAAAAACAGGCATTGCGTTCGATCGCCAAGCACTTCGGGTCTCTACGAAGGTCGGGGTGGGAGGCCAACCAAAGGGTTCGTTGGTTCCTTCGGTTGCCCTTGACTGAGACAGTTACACGATGGCCGGGGGAGAAGCCCTTCCCACTGGTCCAGCTTGAGTTCGTCGTCAAGAAGCGCAAATGCTATGTATCCGCATTTGCGAACAACACCGGTGCCAAGATCGACCACTATGTCCTTGCGCGGCGTGTGATCCTCGAACAGATTGCGACTCCCGACAACTGTCCACTGCGACCAACCGGGCGACCCGTGCTGTGGCAGAGCGTAGGTGGATGGGCGGACGACATCGACTGGGACGACCGCGCCAGCGTACTCACGCAACGGGCTCAACGGTGGACCCTCGTGTTCGAGGAGCTTTGCAACGAGGCGCGGCGCATTCATCAGGAGAAATTCGCGTCCTAGTCGGTGACGCACACGGCTCAGTAACATCGTTCGCCAACACCGCGCCGGTAGATGTGCGCGCTTTCGCTCTCGCCTGTACGAGGCGATCTGACATCGGGTCGAGCAAGCACCAGCGTGGCGCGCGATTCGCCGGTTAGCGTCCAAGGTCGCTGCTGCGACCCGGGGGATCGCGTTGAAGCGTGCGGGTCAGCCAGCGCGGCGGCGAGAGGGCAGTACGAAGCCGTAGGGGGTCGCGGCTCGGTGCCCAGCCGGGATTGAGGCGCTCCGGGTAAGGGAGCGACGGTGTCTGGGTACGACTGTTGGCCATCTTCTGGGCGAGGCGGGTGATCCGTCCGGCGTCTTGTCCTTGCTCGCCGAGGTCGTCGCGTGCGATGAACCAGGTGGTGCCGTGTCGGGCGCGGGTTGCCTCGACGTAGGCGGTCTCCTTGCTGGTCTGCCAGCCGCCGGTGAGCACCACGGAGCGCTCGACGGTCGCGCCCTGCTGGCGGTATACGTGCTGCGCGTAGGCGAGCCTCAGCGACTCCAGGTTCTCGGCGGCGAGCTGGACCCTGCGCTGCGATCCGTCAAGCGTCACGGTGACACCTTGCTCGTGGATGGCGCTCACTTGGCCGCGGGTGCCGTTCTCGACGCGTGGCTGCCCTCGGGGGCGGTGCTGCGTGGTGAAGGCGATCAGGTCGCCTTCGCGTAGGCCGTAGTGGACGCCGGGTAGCGGGATCTCGTGGTCTCCGAGTTCGCCACGCTGTGCGCGTAGGTGTTGGGCGCGGGCGTTGAGCCGGTCGATCTCCGTGTTCGCCGCGTCGGCGATCAATGCGACCTCGCGGATGTCGCGGCCCTCTGTGAGCGTGGCCCATGTTTGTACGGCGTGCTCTGCTGCCTGGTCGCGGGTGTCGGAGAGGTGCAGTTGGCCGCGTGAGGCGTAGTGCGCCATCGCACGCTCTGGTTCCCCGGCGCGTAGGGCTTGCCATGCGCGCTGCTCGGCAGGGTTCTTGGTGCGGTGGATGTCGGCCAGCTCAGCGGTCGGTGCGTGGCGGGTGAGCCGGTCGAACATGCCGCCGGGGCCGATCGAGGGGAGCTGCTTGCCGTCGCCGACAGCGATCAGCTTTGCCCCGGAGCGCTCGATGAGCCGGGTCAGCGCGTCGAGGCGCTTGTGGTCGACCATCCCCGCCTCGTCCAGTATTACTGTCGTGTCTCTGCCTACGTGGATGGCGCCCGTGTTCGCGTGGGCTATCAGCGAGTCCAGAGTGAGTGTCTGTCCGGCGAGCGCGGGGCTGTCGGCGCCGAGGCGCTCTGCGGTGGAGCCCGACACGGCGACCCCGATCGTCTCTCTCCCGGCGGCCTGCTCCGCGCGGGCGGCGGCGTCGATCACGACTCCCTTGCCGGTTCCGGCGGGGCCGACGAGGACCGCGGCACGCTCGGGACCCGTGAGGACTTCGAGCGCATGGTGCTGCTCGGGGCTGAGCGGTCCGCCGATGCGCTCCGCGACCTCACGGGCGGCGTTATCGCGTGCGACGTCGCCGACGTCCCGGCCCGCGGGCTGGGAGAGCTGTGTGGCGCGGCGCTCGATCGCCTGCTCTTGGGCGCGAACCGCCAGCGTGGTCATCCGCCCGCCCTCCAAGGTCAGGACTCGCCGGTCGCGGACCATCCCCCGCGCTACGGCGAGCGCTTCGTCCGGTCCCAGCTCGCCGGCTGCCTGCTCCAGCACCACTGCGCGCAGGTCGCGCTCCTGGAAGACGGCGTGCTGCTCGGTCAGCTTTGCCTCGACACGATCCTCGATCGCACGGTCGGCCTTTGGCCGCTCGGATGCGCCGATCAGCCGCACGGCCTCATCGGGGCCGAACCTGTGACCGCGAGCGGTCTCTACCCATGCTCGTTGTAGGTCCGAGCGTGTGGTCAGCTCCTTGGACCGGCGGTTCTCGAGCGCGAGGTTGCGAAGCTCGCCGCGTTCGGGTGCTCGGCCGTAGCGGGCACGGAAGCGCTCCGCCGCGCGGGCGACCTCACGGGAACGCCCGGAGAACGCCTCGCACAGCTCGCGGGGGACACCGGCGATCTCGAAGTACCGGCCATCCTTGCCGGTGCCATATTCGATCGCGTATCCCTCCCGCACGAGCTCGTCGGCGAGCGCGGAGCGGTAGAACGCGCCGAGTTCCCGCGCGGAGCGGAAGATCGGCCGCGACGCGACGGCCACGATCCGGTCGTCGTCGCGGACCGCGCCGGTGATGACGACGTGGCTGTGCAGCTGCGGGTCCGGGGCCTCGGCGCCCGAGACGCCGCGGGCGGTGGTGTGCCGGTACTCGGTTGCAATCACGTCCCTGGCGTGCTCTTCCACGACCTGGCCGCTGTAGCGACGGCGCACGACGGGCACCTGCTCTCGCAGGTAGAGGACCGTTTGCTCGACCGCGCTGGCGTGGGCTTGCTCGATCTGCTCGCGCTGCCACGGGTCGCCGAGCGCCCACACCGTCGAGACGGACTTCGGGGCGCTGAACGTCACGTCGATCCCGCCGCCCCGGCCGCCGCCAGCGCCCTCCGGACGAAGCCACCGGCGGCTGCCAGGGTGACGGCCCTCCATCAGCGCGATGAAATCCTTGCCGTCCACCGGCTCTCCGGGCTGAACTCCGAGGCTCTCCAGGGTCTCGGCGTCGGCCAGCCAGCGGCCGGGGGCCTGCGCCATCTCGCCGTCGGGGGTCAGGTAGTAGTCCCCGCGCTCGGGCTCCACGGTCTTGCTCTCCAGGTAGCGCGCGTACCCGCCGCTCCGAGACGCACCTATGCTCGCCGCCGTCATCACATGAGTGATGACCCTCAACGCGGCGAACCGGCCAAGCAATTCGCACAGCGCCCGCTGTGCCACCGCACAGCCGTGCATGTTGTCTGTACGGGCTTTTTGTCGTGCCGAGGTGCGCGTGGTGGCGCAGCCAGAGGCGTCGACCGTCGGGGTAGCGCCGGATGCTTCGGAGTGGAATGACTCGTCGTGGTGCGGGTGACTGACGTAGCGAAGCGCAGGCGTCAGGGGCTTGTGGCCTGCCGCGCGGCCTTGCCGTTCGAGGGCTTGTTTGATGCGCGCCCCGGTGTCGCACCCGCACCACCCTTCGGTGCTGTTGTGCGCGACCCTCGATCAGGCGCCGGTAGGCGAGCTCGGCCTGGGATTGCAGCTCGCGCTCCTCCGTAGTCACGCGATCCTCGCTGCCTCGAAGGGCTCCAGGAAGCACTGAGCGGCGGTTCAGTCCATCGAATTGGTTGGATGCTTCTATGTTGTCAAGGGTGTTTTTGTGAGCTGGTTGTAGAGGTGGCGGGAGAGGTGTCGCTTGAGGGAACGCATGGCCTCTCGTTTGGTCTTTCCTTCGTCGATTCTGCGGTGCATGTAGGCGCGGCTTTGGGCGTGGTGGACGGAGCGCGATAGCGCGATCGTGTAGATCGCTGCGTTGATTTGGCGATCGCCTCCGCGGCTGAGTCGGTGGCGGACTGTTTTGCCGGAGGAGGCAGGTTGGGGAGCGGTGCCGTTGGCGCGCGCGAATGCTGCCTCGCTGGTGAAGCGGGCTGGGTTGAACGCGAGGAGTCTGCCGGCGCAGATGGGTCCCACACCGGGCTCCTCCAGGATTGCTGGGGCGAGGGAGCAGACCATCTCCTCGATCTGGCGGGTGTAGTCCTCGGCTTGGGTGTGGAGTGCTCGAGCGCGGTTGGCGAGGTCGCGGAGTACCTGCAGGGTGGTGTTCTCTTGCAGGCTCGCGGTTGGGCGTGTGCGCATCCCGGTGAGGCGATTGGCGAGCGTTGCGCCGTTGCGGGCTGAGCCGACTCGTTCCCGCAGTGCGTATGGTGCGCCGACCAGCAGCGCTTGGAGCTGGTTATAGAGCCGTGAGCGCTCGCTGACGGCGGACCGGTGGCCGACCAGCAGCATTTGCAGCGCCAAGCGCTTCCCAGACCCTCTGGGCGTCGAGAGGCCTTCGCGAGTGAGTACCTTCTTGGCGGCCAGCAGAGCGTCGAGGCGGTCTGACTTCCCGGTCCGGCGCTCGCGACGTTGTGGGCGTTCGACCTCGAACACTTCGATCTCCTCGGCCTGCAGGTACTCGCATAGGCCCGCTCCGTAGCTGCCGGCGCCCTCGATGCCGACGAGCACGTTCTCGCCGAGCTCTTTGAGCCAGCACACGAACTCGCTATAGCCGGCGAGGGTGGTCGTGATGACGATCTCTGCGAGCACCTGTCCGAGCCCGTCGAGAGCGACCGCGAGATGCTGCTCCTTGTGCGTGTCCACGCCTACTGCAATCATCGATTCTGTCTCCTCATCTACTGGTTTGGCGCTGGTGTGATGTGGAGGCCGCCAGACAAAGCCATGTCGAGCAAATAGGCACGCTTCTATGAAGTCATGGCGGCGTCCGTGGCAGGCGACGGGAGACAAATCCAACGTAGGGCACCCAACTGGGGCCAGCCGTTTTACTTGAGTCATCCCGTCGTCTGCCACACCCTCAACGGGGCGCCGGACGCCACTGCATGACTGCCGCTTCGCTACGCCCTACGGGCTCCGCTACGCGGCAGTCAGCCCGCTTTCCAAAGGGCCCCAACAGGCACCGAGGAAACTACATGGCCGCTTTTCGCGGCTCGGGGTCATTACCAATGATGGCCGCCACGAAGCCACCACAGGACGCGCACGTGCCAGCAGCCGCGCATCTCTCGCCGCTTCTTGATGCGACGGAGGCGGGGCGGTTGCTGTCGGTACCCCCGTCGTGGGTACTCGCAGAGGCACGAGCGAACCGGATTCCGCATGTGCGGCTCGGGCGCTATGTGCGGTTCAGCGCGGACGATCTGGAGGAATGGTGGCGAGCGCGGATGCGGGGGCCGTGGCGTACACGAGGTGCAGCCTCGCGTACAGCGCGCTCGCTGCTTGTCGATCGACAGGCAGAGCACGGGAGGCGTCCTGACTAACGAGACGACTCTCGCGTTGAAGCAGCCGCAGCGCCCGCTACCTTGGGCGGCCGATGGTGGCGCGCGATCAAGGAGACGATGAGTGATGGCCACAGCGAGGAAGACCACCCGACGCCCCTACGGAGCTGGCTCGCTCTACGCGCGTGGGGGCGTCTGGTATGCGCATTGGCGTGCAGACGGTGGCCGACAGGTCAAGCGTCGTGTCGGCCCGATGCGCGTCGAAGGCTCGCGTGATGGCCTGACACGCAGCCAGGCCGAGGCAGAGCTGCGCCGGCTGATCGCAGAGACGAAGCCCGCCCGGATAACCGCCGGCGACGCGCTGACGATGGCCGAGCTGGGGCGGCGTTACCTCGCGAACCTGGAGCGTCAGAGCCGCAAGAAGGCCACGACGACGGCTGTGGAGTCGATCCTGCGCGTTTGGCTTGAGCCGTTCTTTGCGGAGCGCGACCTACGCCGGATCACGGCCCAGGACGTTCAGGATTTGATGACGATGATGGAGAAGGGCGAGAGGCCCGGACCGAAGGCGAAGGGGGACCGTCGCTATGGGCGTCCTGTCGGCGCAAAGTCGGTCCGCAACTACATCGGCTACCTCTCGGCGCTGCTCGGTTTCGCCGAGCGCAAGGGATGGCTGCCCGTGAACGTCGCCCGGCATATCGAGCTGCCCGGCAAGCCCGAGAGCGCCGAGATCAGGTTCCTTGAGCCGCTTGAGGTGCGAGCGCTGGCTGACGCCGCTATCGATGGGCCTTACCGCGAGATCGACCGTGCGATGTATCTCACGGCCGCGATGACCGGTCTGCGGCAGGGCGAGCTGGTGGCGCTTCGCTGGCGCGACGTGGACTGGACCGCCGGCCGGATCAGGGTCCGCCAGAACTACGTGCTGGGCGAGTTCGGCACTCCGAAGTCCCGTCGCTCGACGCGCAGTGTTCCGATGGCCGACGAGGTTGCGGGAGAGCTTGACCGGCTCAGCCGCGCAGCGGGGGAGAGCAGTGGCGATGCTCTCGTGTTCGCCGATCCCCACACGGCCGGGCCACTCGACAAGGCGGCGATCCTGCGGCGCTTCCGCCGGGCACTCAAGGCCGCGCAGCTTGAGCAGTCGCACCGCTTCCACGATCTACGCCACACGTTCGGTACGGCGATGGCTGGCACGGGCGTTCCCATGCGGACCTTGCAGGAGTGGATGGGGCATCGGGACATCGAGACAACCCAGCGCTACGCGGACTACTCGCCGAGCGCGCACGAGTCGGCATTCGTGGAGGCGGCTTTCGGGTCGGGTGGCAGCAGCCGGCCGCTTGCCTCGCAGGCGACGTGATGGCGCTCGAAGATGCCTAAGGATCGGACTCGACGCCGCTTCTTGGCCCCATGTGCAGCTCGTGGTGGAGCGCTCGAGCGAGCACCCCATCGAGTACGCGATCGTGCTCCTCGTGTTGCGGGACGGTCGCTGGCGCACGGTGCGCACGTTCGACAACGCCCACGATCCGAGCGAGCACCACGAGCAGCATACGTCGGCCTGGAGAAGCAGTCTCCCACCGTCACGTATGGCCCGGTGAACGATGCGATGTATGCCGCCGAACTCAAGCTGCTGCGCGAGTGGCGCGATATCGTTCACGCTGGGAGCACATGCAATGAGCGAGATCACCGACAAGACCGATGAGTTGTTCACGGCGGCGTCGCGTGGCGACGACGACCTCGGCTACCCGGCGGATGTCGCGTTCGTTCCCAGCGATGAGGAGTGGGCCGACGACGTCCTCTGGCGCAATCTGATCGAAGGGCAGGCGACCGTTCTGGTCGGAGAGGACACCGAGCTGCTGCTCGTGCCGATGCGCCGCGGCGTAATCGATCGGCTCAGGGGTCGGGTGCCTGTCAGCGTCGCGCCCCGAACGCATGGGCGAGCCTCGTCCTACGCGACGTTGAGTCGTCTTGGGCGTCACCCGGTGCGCCAGATGCGCGCCCTCGCGCACGCCTGACTTGCCGGCAAACAGCTGAGCGGGGCGAACAAAGTCGCTCTTGCCTTTTGGCGCCGGGGGCGGTAGCTTGCACAAGTCCGGGAGTCGGAATAGCTAGGAGACAGGCCAGCACACGGGTTTCCTCTCTGAGGCGGAAAGAACTAAAGGAGGCGCGTGAATGGCTGAGGCCAAGCGGGATGATGAGGACGGCGCGGGGAACGGGCTGAGCCGCTGGTGGAAGAGCAGGAGCACGAAAGGCAAGGTGCTCTGGAGCGCGCTGGCTGTGTTCGTCCTACTCATCGTGATCGGCGCGGCAGCGGGCGGGAGTAGCAACAGCACGAATACAACCTCGGTAGGCGTCGGATCGGTGGCGAAGCCTCCGCCGGAGCCGTCGGTCCAACTGCATCTCAATCAGGGGAGTTTCTCCCAGACCGGCTCTCAGGCGACGCTAACAGGCACCGTGACGCCAAGTGCCGCCGTGACCGTCGACGAACACCCGGCCGCCGTTCACGGGACCGACTGGCACGGGACGGCGCAGCACCTCCACGTCGGTGAAAACACCATTGTCGTTAGCGCGTCCCTTACAGGTCACCAGTCAGCGGAAGACAGCATCACGGTCACCCGGCATCACACCCAAGCGGAACTAGAAGCAATAGCTCAAGCCAACAAAGAAAGGGAGGCACGCGAAAGGGCCAAACGGGAACAAGCAGAACGCGTAGAACGAGAACATAAAGAAGTCGAAGAACGCACAGAACGGAAACACCAAGAAGTCGAAAACGCCACCCTGTCTCAGCAGAATGCGCTGAAGTCCGCTGAACAGTATCTCGAAACGTCCGCGTTTTCAGAAGCCGGGCTGATCGAACAGCTATCTTCCGAAGCCGGTAGCAAATATCCGCACGCGGACGCTGTCTGGGCTGTGGAACACCTCGAAGTGAACTGGAACGAACAGGCCGTGAAAGCGGCCAGGCAGTACCTCAGCACGTCATCGTTTTCATGCCAGGGACTGATCGAACAGCTCTCGTCCGAAGCCGGTAGCAAATTCACCGTGGCGCAAGCCGAATACGCCGCCAACAAGGTCGGCTTGTGCTGAGGTGTCCCTGCCAGCGTTGGCCACGAGGAGCCAAGCGACCGCTACCCTAACCTGGCCCGGCCGTTCAGCTGGTGAGGCTTGAGCGAGGGTGAGTGTGACGGAGCTTCGATCTGGCCTGGGTCAGAAGCGAGCCCAAGCGTGAAAGAAGCCCGGTGTCGGATTGCGACACCGGCCTATTCCAGGAGGTCGTCGAGCATCTCGTGGAGTAGTGAGTTCTCGCCGCGATGGCTCTCGTGGGCGGCGCGGATGTTGCGCTCGGCGTCGAGCTGGACCCATGCAATCGGGTGGCCGGCGACCTTGGCGATCTGGCCGAGAAATGCACGTTGAGCGCGGCCGTTGCCCTCGCGGAACGGATGGACCGCATTGATCTCGGCGTAGTAGTGCGTCAGGCGCTCCAGGAACTGCTCGCGGCTCAGGTCGCGGAGACGGTCCTCGTGGTCGAGGTCTGCGAGCAGTGCCCTGAGGTAGGGATCGATGTGCTCAGGCAGCGCGAACAGGTCGCTGCCCTTTGTGATGCGCACCGTGCGCAGCTCGCCGGCCCACGGGTAGATGTCGCCGAAGATGTGGCGGTGTGTCGCCTGTAGGTGGGTGAGGCCAAAATCGCCGGGAATAAAACGCCGCTCGAGCTGCGCTATGCGGATGGCGCTGAGTGCCGCCTCGCGCTCCGCAAGCGCGGCCGCGTCGCGCAAGTCCAGAAGGTTGCGCAGCACGTCGGTGCCGGGATAGACGTATGGATCGGCGGCCACCGCCGGAACGTATCGAGAGGTCCGGCGTCGAGGCTACGCGCGTGCCGGCACGAGCAGCTCGTCGAGCGGCTCGCCAGCGGCTATCAGACGTGCCGCGTCGTCTAGCTGTACGTCGGTCAGTTCCCCACGTCCCCAGCGGCCCAGGAGTGCCTCGGCTACGCCGGGATCGAGACCCTCGGCGCGCACGGACGCCAATGCGTTCTCGGCTGCTTGGGCGCGCGTCGTCATGCCCTCATTCTACCGTCGCGGCTTGCCCCTGGCCTTGGTAGCAATTTTGGTAGCAATTTGAGCGAAGCTGAGCTGATCTGAGGGCACCCAAGCCCAATAAAACCGGGCTATCTGGCCTCACCTGGGCGCCAGAGGCGAGTTCGAGCCCAGTATCGCCCATCATCATCGGCATACGTCAATTTGCAGGGCGTTTCTGGTTTTAGAAGCGCTCGTGGTGCTCCGATGGTACTTCGAGGCAGCTAAGGCGTGCCGCAGGCGTTGGGTAGCGAACTCGCGGAAGTCTTGAAGGAGATAAATCTCTTGCTCGACAAGTTCGACAAGCGCTACCGCCCGGGACTGGTTCTGATGTTGATCGGGCTTGCGCTGGTCGGCTCCGGCATCTACTTGGAGACCGTGGACGCGAAGAATGTTGCCAAGAAAGCCGGCTCATCCGCGGCGCTCGTTCGCCCTGCCGTAGGTTAGTGTCCTGAGTCGTGAAATTCAGTCAGTGCTTTGCCGGATGGATGGGCGTGATCTGGACGCCCGCCGGCGTCAGTCATGGCTACCGGCACACTCACCGACGCCGTCGAACGTCACATTCGCTGCGCTTCCCGGCGTCTGAACGCGCCTGGACACTAGTAGGCCTCGAAGGCTCCGGACTCCTCGACGACGACCTGTACGTTGTCGATTCGCCGGGGTATGTTCAGTTGCTCCGCCGAGGATCGGCCGTCGACGTAGACCATGATCGTGGGTCGGCCGTGGTCGTTGCCGATACCGACGCCCTGGACTCCGTCTAGTCCCAGCAGCTCGCGCTCGTGGCGCTCCTTGACCTGTCTTACGTGCTTCTCGGTCATGTCAGCAATGATAGCCCGAGCGTTTCTAGAACCCGGCTGATCCGATTCACGACCGAATATCGTGGGCTGCCGCCGCATAGGAGACCGACTGGCTGTCGGGACTCCTCGGCGAATACGAGCGAGCCCGAGTCGCCGCCTTCGCTGAATGCGCGGTTGACGCCGCGGATGAGGATTTGCTCGGTGAGCACCGCGACGCCGCTGCGGTAGGGCATCTTGATCGTGGCGTTGACGTCACGGACGATGCCCTGGGTCAACTGCGAGGTGCGCCCGCGCTTGCGTACCACCAAGCCCCGGCTCGGCGCCCGCGGCTTCCAGTCAAGTGCCCCGACGCCATAGATCTCCCCGGAGACCCAGTCCTCGTCGGTGGCGGCGATGGCTGCGTCGACAAGGTTGTTGCCACCTCCGAAGTCGAGCGGCTCCCACGCGGCCAGCTTCGCGATCTCGTCCGCTTCGCCGCCTCCGTCGGCGGGGCCTGGCTGCAGGATGCTGTCCCCAGCATTGGCCTCGTTCTCCTGCGCAAGGACGTGGTTGTTACTGACCACATAAAGGTCGTCGCCGCGACGCGCGACCAGCCCAAGCGTGCCCGCCGTGGATGCGTGATGGGCGAGAGAGACCCCCGCGGCCGCGGGCCGGTAACGGCCGCGCCCGGTCTGCGGGAGCAACTCCCCACTCTCCACGATGTCGGTGGGGATGCCGTCGTATTCGGACGGGACGAGCGCCGCATCATCGACCAGATCGCGTGGGACCTTGCGCTCGACGTAGACCGCGATCGCCTCCTCGCCGGCCAGGCTCCCACCGACCTCGCGTTCAGCGATCCCGATCCCGACAATGTTCTCGTAGCCGAAGGTCTCCGTGCCCGCCTCGGCGCTCAATGCGTGGGGCATTGGTGCAAGGAGCAACTCCACCTCGGCATGCTCGCGCGCTGCCATAAGCCGCTCGGCGCGCCTCTCGACCGGTGCCATCGCCACCGAATCATCATACGCTGTGACGCGCTTGAATCCCGTATCGAGCGGCTGCCGACGCCGCCGGCACGCAAATATTTCCCGTGATGGTTCTGCGTGACGCTCTGCAGCGGGCGGTCGGGTCGGGTGCGCGGCGGCTCTTTGTGCGACGCGCTGATCGCCGCGACCGCCGCCGGACATGACGCCGAGGTCTTGAGCGCCGACCGGCGAGCGCTCGGGACCTATCGGGGACGATTTCAAGCCCAGCATAGTCCATCGCCGAAATACCGCATTCTTATGCGATGTCTCCTACGGCATCGTCAAGGTTCCAATCAGGTTCCGTTGGTGACCAGCGGATGCCCGGATCGGTGGTGTCGGCCGCCGTCACTATGTGGCGCGGACGTCTTTGAGCAACTGCGATGCGGGGCTCGTTGTGAACTCGTCCACGTTGATTCCCCATCGCACCTCGTGTTCTGTCTCCGCCGGAGCGGTCGGCTTCCGGGGATATGTACCGATGAGCCGGAATCCGAGGCGATGGGCAACGGCACGGCTGGCGAGGTTCGCCTCGTCGTGGTGTACCTCGACATCGGTGACCCAGCTGAGTGCGAGCGCCGCCTCTGTCAGTGCTGCGGCAGCCTGTGTCGCAACCCCTCGGCGGATGTGCGCGGCGTCCACCCAGTAGCCGATCTCGAGTCGACCGGGTCCGATCCGGTCGAGCAGACCAGCGCTTCCGATTATCCGGCCCCGCAGATCGCGAATCGCGTACTCAAAACGCTCACAGCGCACCCAGCCCTCGTTGCTTTCAGCGAGGAATCGTTTGATCGACTCGCGACTGTGATCAGCGGCCCAAGACATCCACGGACGCAAGTGCTCGAGTGTGCCCGACACGGCCGCAACCAGGAGCTCGAGATCCTCAGGGCGCCAGCGATCAAGTGCCAGCCTCTCGATGACGATGGTCTCCGGTGGTCGATCTGTCGAGGGCCCAGACCCGTTCATGAGCTTGTACCTTGGCACGGGTGGGCTTGCAGACATGCGTCCGTCCGTCTGCTCACGCGAGCGTCGCGGTGCTGCGGCGGTCTACGCCGCGATGGAGTCAGCCACGACGTGCAACGCCTCGGCCAGGCTGGCGGCGATGGCATCGGGGAGAACATCGTGTCGGGTCCAGTCCCGGCCACGCGCGAGCCAGACGCTGTGCATTTCGGTGTGGGCAGCGCCAGTGATGTCGGCCTCTGCGTCGCCGACCATCCAGGCGCCACTCGCTGGTTGACCACACCGTTGGGCTGCGAGTTCGAAGATGCGTGGGTCGGGCTTGCGGATGCCAACCGTTCCCGACACGACGCAGGCGTCGAGCAGGGGGCTGAGACAAACCCGTTCGGCCGTGGCCTCCTGGACCCCGCTGTCGCCGTTGGTGACGACGGCGATGTTCCAACCGCACTCCCGCATGTTCTGGAGTTGCTGCTTGGCTTCGTCATCCATCGGCGGAAAGCCGGCAAGCGTCAGCCGACGGTACTCGACCAAGAGCGCCTCGACTGACTCCGGCCTGGCGAAGCGCTCGCGCACACCGGCAAGGAAGTCGGACCGTGGACGGCGACCGTCGTTGTCGTGCTCTTCCAGAAATCTGCGGGCTGCTTCGTCACCGGGAGCCCAGGTCGATAGGGTCGTCTGCATCCAGTGTGCGAAGGCGGCGTCGCGGTCGGCCACCGTGTTGTCGAGATCCAGGAGAAGCAATGGCATCGGCTTGACCAGTCTCACACACGCACCGCGTGTCAGCTGGACCATCCCGCCGCTTGCGGGAGTCTAAGGGTCTGTAGATAATTAAGCTTTCGGTTTGATGCGGTAGTTCCACTCGGGATGGAACTCGTCGCCGTGGAGGTTGACGGTCTTGAGGTCGGTGTCTGGGACCTTGATCTTGTCGGGGTAGGTGCCTCGTCGAGGCGGGCGTAGACCTCGAGGCCGGTGCTGGTCGTGGTCGCGCCGATCAGGTTGATGATCGTCTCCAGCGAGACTAGCGGCTTGCCGCGCCAGTTCATCGTGATGAAGCTGAATAGGCGGTGCTCGATCCGGTTCCACTTCGAGGTGCCAGGCGGGAAGTGGCAGACGGCGATCTCGAGTCCGGTCTCGATCGGCGAGCTTCTGCAGCTCGACCTTCCATAGCCGCGTGCGGTTGCCGTTGGAGCCGCCGCAGTCGGCGGTGATCTGCAGCCGGGTGGCGTTCGGGTAGCGGTCGGCTGGCCGAGGTGCTCCCACCAGCTGCGGATCGAGTTCACGGCGAACTGGGCGGTGTCGTGATCGATCCCGACGTTCACCCACCCCTCGATCGGAGCCGAGGTCGTAGACGCCGTAAGGGATCGCCTTGCCGAGCTGCTTGTCCTTGAAGTCGTGCACGCGCACCAGCTCCGGCTCGCCCTTGGGCCGCCACTCGCGGCCCGGCGTTCTTGAAATCGCCGACCAGCTCCTTCTTCTTGGTGTCGACCGAGATCACCGGCTGGCGCTCGATCGACCGCGCGCTTGGCGACCGCGTTGATGTGTCGGAACTGTGCGTCGCGGTCGGGATGCTGGCGGCCCTCCCTGGTCTTGACGTTCGCCTGCAGGCTGTACCCCAGCCCGCGCAGAAGCTGCGCGACCGTCGTGAAGTGAGCCTTATGGCCCAGCTCCCGCAGCCCCTCGGCGAGATGCCGCACGCTCTTGGACGTCCACCGCAACAGTGACTCCGGATCGCCCGCGACTGTCAGCATCAACCAGCCGCTCGAGATCCTCCAGCAGCGACGGGTCAACCTCGGTCAGTGGCTTGCGCCCACCACCCGGCCTGCGCACCCGCCCCGGCGCCAGCCGCTCGCCCGGCCCGAAGCTCAGCGATCCCCTTGCGGATCGTCGTCTACCGAGATCCCCGTCGCCCGCGCGGTCGCCGCGATCCCACCCCGCCCCGCCGCTCGCGCCTCGCTCGCCGCCCACAGCCGGCGCTGACGCTCATTCAGCTCACCAGCTAGCTGTTGTGCCCGGTGACCTCCCGAACGCGTGCGATGGGGGGGCGGTTGCTGAGGGCGCTGTGGGTGCGCTGCTCGTTGTAGTGGCGTATCCAGTGTGGCAGCGATGCGCGGCGGGCGTTGCTTGAGGCGTATTTCAGGGCGTAGGCCCACTCGCGTTGCAGCGTCTGCTGGTAGCGCTCGACCTTCCCGTTGGTGCGGGGCGTGTAGGGCCGGGTGCGGAGGTGGCTGATCGCGCGGTGGTGTAGCAACTCGCGTAGCGTCTTGTTGTGTATGTAGGTGAACGCGTTGTCGGTCATCAGCCGCTCGGTGACGATTCCGTGCTCCAAGAACCAGTCCAGTGCGCGGCGGGTGAACGCGGTCACGGTAGGAGCCTTCTCGTCGTCGTGGATCTCGGAGTACGCTAAGCGGCTGCAGTCATCGACGATCGAGTGCACGTACTCCCAGCCGACCCTTTTGGAGCGTTTGGTGCGATCACCGGTCAGCGCATGCTCGGGCTCGGTGAACTTCCCGAGCTTCTTGACGTCCATGTGCAGCAGGTTCCCGGGACACGGCCACTCGTAGCGAACGATCGGCGGGCGCTCAGATGGCTCGGGGCGTGAGCAACCCCCACGCCGCAGCACCTGATGCACGGTGGAGTGCGCGCGACCGACCTCCACGGCGATCGTCCTGGGACTCCACCCCGTTCGCCGGCGCAGCTCACAGATCTGCCGCTCCTCCTCGGCAGGGACCCGCGCGGGCGAATGGTGTGGACGACTTGAGCGCTCAACCAGACAGGCCAGCGACTCCTGCTCAGCGGGGGCGGCCCGGCGCCAGCGGCGCACCCACTCCCAGACCGTGGACTTCGACACGTTCCCCCACGCGGCGGCCTGCGCGAAAGACATCCGTCATCCACGACACGACGAACGACCATCTCGCGCCCACGCGCGGTGAAGCGGGCTCTATGGTGCAGCATTCCGGGCCTCCCTTGAGGACGTGAGCTTTGACACCCACAGCCTCTCGGCAGGCCCGGACCTACCTACACAACGTTCTGAACGTCCCTAGGCACGTCAGCTAGCGCCCTGAACTTCTCGCCGATCGCAGCCTCATCGACCACACCCCACAGTTCTACCGAACAACACGATCCCCTACCTTATTTATCTACAAGCCCTAAGGTTCAGTGACGATGTGGGGTCGCGTGCAAAGCCTGGACCGTCGGCTGATGAGGCATTCCTTCGATGCGCGCTCGCCCGCTCTGGACCGCTCGCTCGTCGCCATCACACGGGCTGCTAACTACTCCCGACTGTGGCTTCTCGTCGCGGTCGCGACGGCTGTGTTCGGCGGACCGCAAGGCCGGAGGGCGGCGAGGCGCGGCCTCATCGCGATCGCGGTGGCGGCGGCAGTGGCCAACGGTCCCGCCAAGCTTCTCGTGCGCCGGCGGCGGCCGTTCTCGCGCTCGCGCCCGACGCTCATCCGCATGCCGCGGTCGACGTCGTTTCCATCTGGTCACGCGGCCGCGGCGTTCGCGTTCACCGCCGGCGCCTGCACCGAGCTGCCAGTGCTAGCGACTGTGCTCGTTCCGCTGGCGGGCGTCGTTGCCTACTCGCGCGTGCATACCGGCGTTCACTACCCGAGCGACGTCGCTGCCGGAATCGGGATCGGGATCGGCTCGGGCCTGCTGGTCGCGCATTCACCGTAGCGGCGGTAGAACGCTCTTGCGCGGCGCAGGAACGCGACCGCGGAGTTGCATCGAGCGCGACGTGTACTCTGTGCGCCCAACCAGGAGGGGACAAGAGTGCGCTCAAGTAGGTCGTCAGCGGCCACGACTATCGCCGCCGGCGCTCGTGCTCGTGCGCGGCGGCCAGGCCCCAGCCGCGGGCAGGCATCTGTGAACGACGGACATCAGACCGAAGAGGCGAGCATGTCGTGCCCCGCAGAGATCGTGCGTACGGCTGCCAGGCGTCGATGTGGCCGATCGCGAGGCTGTCCCACCGGCGCACGCCGCGCACCGGTTCGCCTGATGGGTGTGGTGGTGCTGCTGCTGGGTCTGTTGCCGGGCGTGGCGCTGGCGGGGTCGGACAGTGAAGGACGGCCCTTTCTTGATGCAAGACGGGTGGCGGGGGCGTACGGTCTCTCACAGCCGGCGTTGGCTGGGCCTGCGGCTGCGCTGAGGGCCCAGCTGGGGCGTTTGGGCGTTGTGAGCATGGATCCTCAGACGGGAACTGCCAGCGAGGTGGCCAGTCTCGATGGCTTTCTGACGGGCGTCTCGCAGTCCTCTCCGGCTGCGGTGGCGTTGGGCTACGTGGGTGCTCATTCGCGGGTGTTCGGTCTCGATCGGTCTGCGCTGAGGGAGCTCGCGCCGCCGCACAGCTATGTCTCGATCGACGGCGCTACGCACCTGCGCTGGGTTCAGCGGTACCGGGGAGTGCCGGTCTTCGAAAACGAGCTGCGTGCGAGCATCGATGCCAAGGGGCGTCTGATCAACGTGCTCGGTTCACCGTTGTCTGACGCGGTGGTGTCCTCGACCGATCCTGGCTTGAGCGCTTCGCAGGCGCTGGGGGTCGCTCGTGCCGATGCGGGCGCGCAGGGCGCGGCGCCGGCGATCACGAGCGCGTCACCTACGGCGGATCTCGTGACGCGTTTTGCCGATGGCTCGCAGGCCGATCTGGTGATCTTTCATCTCTCGGGCGGCAATCGGCTGGCGTGGCATATGTATGCGTATGTCGACGGCTCGCATACATATGAGTATGTGGTCGACGCGATGTCCGGGCGGGTGCTGTTTCGCAAGAACATCGTGGACTCGTTCAGCGGCGAGGGAACGGCGTGGTTTTACAATCCGAGCCCGATCTTCGGGCCGGCGAGCGGTCTCGCCGACGGCCATACCCAGGCGCTGCGGCTCTACCCCGACAGCTGGGGGCCCATCTCGAGCACAGCGCTGGAAGGCAACAACGCCCATGTCTACAGCGATGTGAACAACAGCACGACACCGGATAGCTCTGAGGAGATCGAACCCAGCGGCTCCCTCGAAGGGCAACCGGTGTTCGATTATCCCTGGACCGACTTCTCGGCGAGCCCGCTCGCGCACAACTGCTCGACCGACTTCCCCTGCACATGGGCAAGCGGAGGCAGCAGCACGTCGTGGGAAACGAACCGCAAGCAGGATGCCGCGCAGGTGTTCTGGTTCGTCAACAATTTTCACGACCATCTCGAAGAACCGCCGATCGGGTTCACTCCCGCAGCGGGCAACTTCCAGTTCGACAACCACGGAGAAGGCGGGGTGGGAGGAGATCCTGTGGATGTCGGCGCCGACAGCGGAGCTGATGAATTCGCGGTCGAACACGAACGCACTGTCGCGGCCAACAATTCGTTCATGCGGACCGAACAGGACGGTGTTTCTCCGCATATGGTCCTCTCGCTGTTTCTTCCGGAGGGAAGTGAGTCATATATAGACGCCAACTCGGGTGATGATGCGTCGTTGGTCTATCACGAGTACACGCACGGGCTCTCCCATCGACTGATCACCGACGCCCAGGGCTTCCCGCGCCTCGACGGCGCGGAGCCCGAAGCGATGGGCGAGGCGTGGAGCGACTGGTACGCGATGGATTATCTCGTCTCTCAGGATCTAGTGCCGGACCGCGCCCCCGGAGACGTATATGTGGCTTATTACCTGAGCCATGGTAACCGTCAGGCGTTTCGCACGATGGCGATCGACTGCCCTGTCGGGATCGTCGGCGCCGAAGGCTGCATCAATGGGCAGACAGGACACCAGGGCGGCTATACGCTCGCCGATTATGGGAAGGTCATCGGTGTTCCCGAGTCCCACTCCGACGGGGAGATCTGGGGACAGACCCTCTGGCAGATCCGCCAAGCGCTGCCGGCCCCGAGCGGTACCTGCGCAGGGCCATGCTCACCCAAGGTCGAGGATCTGATCACACGGGCGATGGAGCTCGGCCCGGTCGATCCGACGATACTGCAGGAGCGCGACGCGATCCTGCAGGCCGATAGCGAGGACTTCGCCGGCGCGGACCTTGCGACGCTGTGGAGCGTCTTTGCTCAGCGGGGCATGGGCTATTACGCCAGCGATCGAGGCAGTGAAGATACGACCCCGGTTGCGGATTTTCATACGCCGCCGGCAGCGACCACCAACGCACCGCCTGCTACCCCGACCCCTACCGTCGAGACGAGCCCCCCGCCCGTGTCGCCCCCGAGTCTCGTAGTTCCGTTGAGCGTTGCGCCCCAGATCGCCGGTCTGCGCGCCTCGCGCCGGACCTGGAGGGAGAACGCGCAAAACGGGTCTCGCGCCAACAAGCATGATGTCGCGGTTGGCACGACGTTCTCCTTCAGCCTCAGCGAGAGCGCGCGCGTGAGCTTCGTATTCCGGCGTGACCTGGAGGGTCGGAGCGTCGGGCGCCGCTGTGTCGCTCTGTCGCAGGGCGATCGTCGCGCGCGGCCTTGCAAGCGCACGATCTCGGAAGGGGAGATCGGGCTGAGCGCGACCGCGGGCTCGAACCGGCTTGCCTTTGCGGGCCGCATCTCCAGGTCACAGCTCCTGAGGCCCGGGGAGTATTCGGTTACGGTGGTCGCGATCAATGCCGCCGGGCAGGGCTCTCGCCCGCTGTCGCTCGCCTTTACCGTCGCTGGTTAGAGCGCCGCGCGGTCGCTGCGCTGAGCCGGCGGACGGTAAGTCATCTCAGGACCGTGAAGCCCAGCGGGCCGGCGCTGGCATGCCGACCGGCGGAGTCGCGGGCCGTGATCGACAGCAGATGCTGTCCCGGCTGCAACGTCTTCGAGGATGAGATGCGCCCCTGAAAGGAGATGGTGTTTGCTCCGCCGTGGGCGGCGAAGGAGAGCGCTCCATCTGAGCGACGGCGTGTGCACGAGCGTCCCCCGTGGATCGAGCTCTCCGAGACGCACCGTCCTGCCACTATGCGGCCGGGAATCACGCTGGTGAAAATGAGCTCCACACGTGCCGGCTCGTTCAGGGTGAAGGAGAAGGCCGTACCAAGGGGCGGCCCCTTGCGCGAGATGGACGCGATCGCGGTGCCTGCCTGCCATTGCGTGTGCGATTGCCGCAACCCGCTGATGACCGGCGGTCCGACGTAGGCCGGTGCGCTTGGCGGCGTTATCGGCTGGCTCGGAGCGGGGGCGCTGCCCTGGATGGGCGCTGGACCGAGGGTCGCCGCGGCGGGCACGACAGTCAGGTCGCGGGATACGCTCGTCGTGTTGCCCAGCAAATCCGAGCTCAACAGGGTCACGTGGTAGTCGCCGGGTACGGTGTAGGTGTGGGCGACGGTCGCGCCGCTGCCCAGCGCGCCGTCGTCGAATGTCCAGTCGTTGGAGCCGATCGGCGACCACAGGTCCAGCGGCTCGACCGAGAACGAGAGCGGGACTCCGACCGTGCCCGTGCTGGGGATGCTCAGGCTCTCGAGCGTCGGTCCTGCGGCGTCGTGACCTGCCGCTTGGATCACATATTGGCCTTCGCTGGAAAGCGTCCATGCGGCGACTGCATCGCCGGCGTCGTCAGAGGCAATCCGCGGTTCGAAGGCGTCGTGTCCAGAGGGAGAGAGGTCAGCGGGCGGCTTCCATTCGCCGAAGGTTGACTTCGTGGAGGCCTGGGTGATCGTGTTGGACCCGTTCGAGCGGACCCACACCGCGGTCGCATTGCCCGCAGGGTCGATCGCGACGTGCGGGCCGCGGGCTTCCTGGCCGGGTTCGGAGATCTGCTCGGGCAAGTCCCAGATTTCGGTGCTGGAATGTCTTATAGAGGCCTCGGCAGTGAAGTTGCTGCCATCGTAGCCCTGCCATATCGCAACCGCTTTGCCATCTGCTGAGACGGCGACCTGGGGGTTGGCGGAGTTGACTCCGGCCAAGGACAGGAACACTGGTGTCTTCCATTCGCTGGAAGTGAGCAGACGGGCGGTGGATTCCACCACCGAGTAACTACCGGCCGAGCGTTCCCAGACGACGATCGCTTTGCCGTCTCCGATGCCGAGCTGCGGCGGCCCGGCTTCCAGTCCGGCGGCCGAGAGGCTCACCGGCGCTTGCCACGCGCCGTTGGAGGTGGTCCTGGTGGCGGCCTGGACGGCGTAGTGGGCGCCTTCCTTGTTGGCCCAGGCTGTGACGGCATCGCCTTCGACTCCGACCGCGACCTCTGGTTCGATCGAGTCGGCTCCCGGTGTGGAGATGTTGACGGGCGCCTGCCAGGTTCCGGATGCGTGTCGAGTCGCCTGCACGATCCAGTTGCTCCCATCGAAGCGCTCCCACACCGCCGTTGCGTTGCCGTGCCCGTCGATTCCCACATGCGGCCATGCCGCGTTCTGGCCTGGCGCAGAGAGGTCGACGGGCGCCTGCCACGTACCGTTCGCGCTGCTGAGCACGGCGGCCTGCACGATCCAGTTGCTTCCGTTGAAGCGCTCCCACACGGCGATCGCCTGGCCATCGGAAGCGGACGCGATCTGCGGTTCTTCCGCAGGCTCACCGGGAGCTGACAGGCTCACCGGCGCCTGCCACGCGCCGAGGCCGGCCGGACGCGTGGCTGCTTGCGCGATCGTGTTGGTGCCGTCCGAGCGCGTCCACACGGCCGTCACGTCGCCTTGGCCGTCGATCGCGAGTTGGGGTTCGGTCGCGGACTGCCCGCTCACGGAGAGGTTGGTGCTGCTGAGCCAAGCCGGTGCGGCCATCCCACGCGGGCAGAGCATCAGCACGAGCACGACCGTTGTGAACACGGTGAGGAGCGCTGGTCGCGTGATGGAGCCTGCGCGTGTCCGGCGGTGGCCCATGATCGGCGCAGGCTAACCGGTGTGAGGATCACCTGCCCAGTCACCCTGTCCTGCTCGCTCAGCGGGCCTACGGCGGTCGCGACGATCGCGCGAATGCGTGTCACGGCTGGGTTGGCTTCGAGCGAGGCTGGAGCGCAGATCGGATGAAGGGTCTTGGTGTGATAATCGCCGCTGTGGATGGCATCGAGGAGTGGTGGTCGGATGGCGAGCGGGTGAGGGTTCGTCTCGGTGGCGCAGATCGCGCGATCTTCGTGCGGCGGATGGGCTCGGGCCCGGCGATGACGATGCTGCACGGCTTTCCGAGCTCCTCACACGATTGGGCGAGGATCGCGCCGGCGCTCGCGAAACGTCACAGGCTGCTGCTGTTTGACTTCCTCGGGTTCGGTGCGTCTGAGAAGCCGGCGGATCACGACTACTCGATCCATGAGCAGGCCGATCTCGTCGAGGCGCTGTGGGCGCTGGAGGGGATTGTTTCGACGGTTGTCGTGGCGCACGACTACGCGGTCTCGGTCACGCAAGAGCTGCTTGCCCGTCGCGCCGAGGGCGCCCTTGCGGTCGACCTCGTTGCCGTCCATCTGCTCAACGGCGGGCTGTACCCCGACCTGCATCGTCCCGAGCCGGGTCAGCTGATGCTGCTTGACCCTGAGCAGGGTCCAAGGCTGAGCGCGGGTCTTACCGAGGAGCTGTTTGCGATGGCGCTGAGACCGACGTTCGCGGCCGGCTTCGATGCCGCGTCTGACGACAGTGTCGAGATCTGGCGCGCCAACGCTCGTGACGGCGGTCAGGCGATCATGTATCGCCTGATCCGCTACATCACAGACCGCGGGCTGCACAGCGAGCGCTGGGTCACCGCACTGGAGGGGGCCGACGTGCCGCTCGCTTTCATGTGGGGAATGCTCGATCCGGTTTCGGGCGCGCACATGGCGGAGCGGGTCCGCGAGCGCCTGCCCGGCGCACCGTTCCTGGCGCTCCACAATGTCGGGCATTGGCCGGCGCTGGAAGCGCCAGAGCAGGTGGCGGGCGCTGTCCTGGCGGCGTAGCCGGGCTGCCCTTCAATGGGCGTGATGCCTGCGTCGGGAAAAGCCAAGCCCGTTGCCCGGGTTTAAAGGGTCCCCCCGTCCGGCTCTCGGCGCTCAAGGCGGCATCGTCCGGCGTCAGGTTGCGCTCACCGTACTCGAGCGCCCGAGTGGCGTGCCCGTGGCGTCAAGCGCCTGCACGGCGAAATGAGGCCCGGCCGACGTGGTGTGCAGGGCGCTCTCGAACCCGAGCGATCGCGTGGCCGAGACCGGTCTGAGATCGGTCTGGCCTGCGAGCAACTGCCAGGTGTGCACGCCGGTCGCCCCATTCCAGCTCGCGTAAGCGACCAGGTCGCGGCGATCGGGCGCGATGGCGATCGCCGGAGTCTCCGCGGGACGGCCCGTCCAGGGCAGGCGAAAGGCTCTGTAGGACTGGTACTGCTTGCCCAGTACGGCATCGAACAGCATGTGTCCTGAGCGATCGAACTCCGAGACGTGGGGCGCTTCGCCCCAGCCGACGAAGACATGTCCGTTGGGCAGCAGTTGCACGCTGCCCTGGCTGCCGGCGAGGATCCGTGGATGGGTGTACTTACGCAAGAGCGTGGCCGTCATCGCCTGCTCGTCGATGTCGAGGATCAGGCCGCGTGAAAGGGGCTCGACCGCGGGGGTGGCGCCGTTGTCGAAGACCGTCAGCGTCCCGTCGGGCTGGCGGCGCGCGTCGTGCTGCCAGGCGAAGCCGCTGCCGGCGCCCATGCTGAAGTCGCTGCGCTTGCCGCCAAGTCGCCAAACGATCGCTCCGGTGCGGTCGAGCTTGTAGACGGTGTGCGTGCTGCGCGAGGAGACGAGCAGGCTGCCGTCGCCGTCGACGGCTACCGAGTTGATGTGAAAGAAGTCCCAGTCCGCGCTGACAGGGACGTAGGACTCATCGAGGGGAATGTGATCGAGGCTGTGCCACTCCAGGAGGACCCGGCCGGTGGCGAGGTCGATCTCTTGGAAGATGGCGTCTTGAATGGTGCCATGCCGCGAGCCGCCGACGGTGGAGAGATTGGCGTCGGTGACTACGTAGCTGGTGAGCAGCGTGGTGTCGCGGGGGGTGATGACGAACTCGTGCAGATCGCCGCGCAGGCCCCGCGCGGCCTGCACTCGGCGAATCGTGCGATAGCTCGAGTCGGTGATCACGTACTCGCCCACTCCGTGGCCGAGCTCGATGCTTCCCTCCCACCACGTGAGCACAGGGCTGTCGCGATAGGTCTGTACCTGGAAGTTCGTGGTCACCTTGTCCGCGAGCGGGTTCTCCCAGATCGGCTGACCGCCGCCGTCGACGATCACGGCGCCGGCCTGACCGTTGGGGGCGTTGTAGGGCGCGATGAAGATCGGATCGCGAGAGGCGCTCTGCTCGTGGTGAGTGACAGTCAGCGACGGGATGCGCAAATCTGGCCGGGTACGCCACGTCGGCGGCTGGGGCGGGGCGGGGCTCCTGGACGTCACGGCGGCGGAGATGATCTCGCCCAGGGCGCCGGTCAGGCCGAGGCCGACCGCTCCGACTCCGGCGGAGCGCAGCAACTGCCTGCGGGTCACGGTCTGAGGCATCCATCCTCAGGAAAGCGCATCTCGGGAAAGGGCTCCTGAGCATCAGCTCAAGCCGGGCTCAAGCGCGTCGAAGAAATGCGCGAGACGCGATCCTCCCGGTCAGACCGCCGGCAGGCGGTACTTGCGCGTGGTGGGGCAGCGCTCGAGCAGGCCGAGCTCGACCAGCGTGAGCGCGTAGCGATGTGTGGTGGACGGGCTCATGCGCAGCTCTTCGGCGATTTCGACGATCCCGCGCGGGTCGCCGTCGGGGCCGAAGCACGTGAGGATCGACAGTCCGCGCAGCAGCGAGCGGGACAGGCGCGGATCGACGGCGCCGATCGGCATGTATCCACCGAGTCGGGAGGCTCCGAGCGCCTCGTCGGAGGTCTCGCCGTTGGCGGGGGCCAATGGTGCGTTCAGGGTGTTGGCGATGAGCGTCGAGATGCTGGGAGCGCGGCTCTGCGAGGCGGCGCGCACGACGTCGTCGATCTGAGCGGGAGAGAGCTTGATGGAGATGGATTGCGGCTCGGTTTCGGTCATGGCGCGATCATCGCAAATGCAGACGACCGTATTCAAGACCCCGTTTCTGAAATCTCGAAGATCGCTCAGCGAATAGCCTGCAGGTCGATGTCGATCACGGTCACGCTCCCGGACGGAAAGCCGCTGCAGCTGCCCGACGGCGCCACCGGCGCCGACGCGGCCGCGGCGATCGGGCCCGGCCTGGCGAGAGCGGCGCTGGCGATCGAGGTCGGCCATCCCGAGGCTGATGGCGGTGGCGAGCGGCCCGAGGTGCGCGACCTTCAGCGCCCGCTGCCCGACGGGGCGCACGTGGCGATCCTGACGAAGAAGAGCGGCGAGCAGGCGCTGCAGCTGATCAGGCACGACGCCGCGCATGTGCTGGCTGCGGCCGTGATGGAGCTGTATCCCGGCGTGAAGATCTCGATCGGCCCGCCGATCGAGCAGGGGTTCTATTACGACTTCGAGTTTCCCGACGGAACGGCTCTCTCCGAGGCCGAGTTCCCGCAGATCGAAGAGCGGATGCGCGCGCACGTCAAGGCGGCGGAGGCGTTCGAGCGCCAGGAGGTGACGCCTGCGCAGGCCCGGGAGCGGTTCGTGGACGAGGGTCAGGACTACAAGGTCGAGCTGATCGACGACCTCGTGCAAGGCGCCGACCCGGCCGCGTCCACTGCAGACGGTGTCGCTGTACACGAACGGCCCGTTCACCGACCTGTGTCGCGGGCCGCACGCGCCGAGCACGAGCAGCATCGGCGCGCTGAAGCTGCAGTCGATCGCGGGCGCGTACTGGCGGGGGGACTCGACCAGGACGATGCTCACGCGGATATACGGCACGGCGTTTCACACAAAGGCAGAGCTGGCCGAGCACCTGGAGCGCCTGGAGCAGGCGGCGCAACGCGACCACCGCAAGCTGGGGCGGGAGCTGGATCTGTTCACGTTCTCGGAGGTCTCGCCCGGCGCGCGCGTTCTGGCTGCCCGCGGGGACGCGACTGTGGAACAAGCTGGTGGCGGTGTCGCGCGAGATGGGCGCAGAGCGTGGCTATGACGAGGTCAAGACTCCGCTGGTGTACGACGCCGAGCTGTGGAAGACATCAGGACACTGGGGCAAGTACAAAGAGAACATGTTCATCCTCGACCTCGGAGGGGGCGAGATGGGTGCGGTCAAGCCGATGAACTGCCCCGGGCACGCGCACCTGTTCGCCAGTCGCCGGCACTCCTATCGCGACCTGCCGGTGCGCTACTCAGAGCCGGGGCTGCTGCACCGCAACGAGGCCTCGGGGGTGTTGCACGGGCTGCTCAGAGTCAGGCACTTCGCCCAGGACGATGCGCACATCTTCTGCGCCGAGGAGCAGGTTCAGCAGGAGGTGGCGGGCTGCCTGGAGCTGGCGTTCGCCACGTATAGGCTGTTCGAGCTGGACGTGCGCCTGGAGCTGTCGACCCGGCCGCAAGAGAGGATCGGCGACGACGAGATGTGGGACCGCGCGGAGGGCGCGCTGACCCGGGCGCTGGACGCGCAGGGGCTGAGCTATGAGCTGAACCCCGGTGACGGGGCGTTCTACGGCCCGAAGATCGACATGCACATGACCGATTCGATCGGACGCTCGTGGCAGTTGGGAACAGTTCAGCTGGACTACTCGATGCCGGCGAGGTTCAAGCTCAGCTACACCGGAGCGGACAATGCCGAGCACACACCGGTGATGATCCACCGCGCGTCGTTCGGGTCCTATGAGCGGTTCATCGGGATCATGCTCGAGCACTACGCGGGCGAGCTGCCGCTGTGGCTGGCCCCGGTGCAGGCGATCGTGTTGGCAGTGTCCGACCGCTACAACGAGTACGGGAAAGAGGTCGCGGCGAGCCTGCGCGAGAGCGGGGCGTATGTGGAGCTCGACGATCGCGGCGAGTCGGTGGGGCGCAAGATCCGAGACGCGGAGCTGCGAAAGATCCCGTACATGCTGATCGTCGGCGAGCGCGAGTCAGGCGACGGGAGCGTGTCGGTGCGCGAGCACGGCGGCGCCGAGGAGGGAAGCGTTCAGACCAAAGAGTTCAGCGAGCGCCTGGCAAGCGAGATCGAGCGAAGGGGTAAGGGAGGGGGCTGAGGGGGGCGAGCCCGCACGCGCGGCAGCTCCACCGGCCGTGTCCGTCGCGGGACGCGTGCGTGGAATGCAGCGATCGCAAAACCAGGCAGGGTACGTCTGGCGGCCGAGGCGTTCGGTGGACCGCGCACGGGAAATCGGACTTGCGCAGATACCGCGTCCCGCTATACTCCGCCCCGTTGAAGCCACGCAAATCCTCCACAGAGCCGCGCGTAACATCCGCTTGACGCGCACCGACTACAGCTAGTGGCGGTACCACGCAGGTTCGACCGGCGCCCGCCCGAGCGGGATCAGACGAGGATCAACGAGCGTATTCGCGTACCCGAGGTCCGGGTGATCGACGACGAGGGCAACCAGGTCGGCGTGATGAAGACGCCCGACGCGCTGAGCTTCGCCCAGGAGCGCGACCTCGACCTGGTGGAGGTGGCGCCCGAGGCGCGCCCGCCGGTGTGCCGCGTGCTGGACTACTCCAAGTACAAGTACGAGCAGGCCCAGAAGCTCAAGCAGGCGCGCAAGCACCAGCAGCAGATCACGATGCGCGAGATCAAGTTCCGCCCGAAGATCGCCCAGCACGACTACGACACGAAGAAGCACCATGTCGAGCGCTTTCTGCGCCACAAGGACAAGGTCAAGGTGACGATCATGTTCCGCGGGCGCGAGGTCACCCACCCCGAGCGGGGCACCGCGATCCTCGACCGGCTCGCCGAGGAGCTCGCAGAGCTCGGCGTGGTCGAGCAGCGCCCGATGCAGGAAGGGCGCAACATGACGATGATGCTGGCTCCCTCCAAAGCGGTGCTGGCGGGCCGGGCCGAGGGCGGCGCCGCGCCGGATGGCGCAGGGCCGACCGACGTCTCCGATCCCGGCGGTCGAGAATGGCGGCGTGGAGGACGGCTCGAGCACGAACGGTGACGCGAAGGCTGAAACCCCCGCCGAGGCCGCCGCCGAGCCGCCGCCGGCGGTGCGTCGAGAACGGTGGCGCCGGCGCGAGCGCAGACAGCGGCGCGGGCGACGCCGCCGACGCGCCCGCCTGAGATCCGCGGGAGGGCGCTGGGCTTGCCGAGCCGGCGGTCGGGCCGGGTTTGTCATACTCGTTGCGCTCGATATGCCCAAGATGAAGACACACTCCGGCGCGAAGAAGCGCTTCAAGGTCACCGGCACCGGCAAGGTGCGGGGCAGGCACGCCTTCACGAGCCACATCCTCGAGAAGAAGTCGCCGAAACACAAGCGCGAGCTGGCTCGTCCGGCGCTGCTCTCCGACCACGACACGCCGCGCGTGAAGAAGCTGCTGGGGGTTGGCAAATGACCCGGGTCAAGCGCTCGCTGAACGCGCGCAAGAAGCGTCGCGCGACGCTCGAGCAGACGAAGGGCTTCCGCGGCGAGGCGCACTCGAACTACAAGCGCGCCAAGGAGGCCCTGATGAAGGCGGACGCATACGCCTACAGGGATCGGCGCAACCGCAAGCGCGACTTTCGCCGGCTGTGGATCACGCGCATCAACGCCGCCGCGCGCCAGAACGGGATGAGCTACTCGCAGTTCATGCACGGCCTGTCGCTGGCCGGGGTGGAGCTGGACCGCAAGGTGCTGGCGGACATCGCCGTGCGCGACGCCGACACGTTCCGACGTTTTGCCGAGACCGCCCGCGAGGCATCGGCGTCGGCCGCCTGAGAACAGCACCGACATCGACATGCCCCGGGCGTCGCTCCTGAAAAGGACGGCGCCCTTTTTGTGCCCGTCCCGACCACCTCCCCCACCGTCACCACGCAGACACCGAATGACCGCAATCACCTCCCCACACAACCCCCGCCTGAAGGACGTGCGCCGTCTGCAGACGCAAGCGCGGGCGCGAGCGCGGCGGGCAGGTTCAGCGCCGAGGGCGAGGATCTGATCGCGGCCGCCGAGCTCGCCGGATACGAGGCCGTCGAGGGGTATCGGCTCGCGGGCACGAAGCTGGGCGGCGCGAAGTTCCACGACGTCGAGCCGCAGGCGCTCGCGGCCGTCTCGACGCTCGGCTCGGGCACGCGCGTGCTGGGCGTGTACGAGCAGCGCTGGGGCGAGCCCAGCGGCCCGGTATGCGTATACCTGCACGGCGTCGGCGATCCGGGCAACGTCGGGACGGTGCTGCGTGGGGCGCTGGCGTTCGGCGCGTCAAGCGTGGCGCTGGGGCCAGGGTGCGCGGACCCGTACGCCCCGAAGGCGGTGCGGGCGAGCATGGGGGCGATATTTGCGGTCGGGCTGGCGCATGTCGAGGATGTGGCGGAGCTGCCGGGCGAGCGCGTCGCGCTTGTCGCGGGGGCCGGCGAGCAGCTGTCGGAGATGTCGGTGGCGGTCGCCGGGGCCGAGGCGCTGACATTGCTCGTGGGGTCAGAGCGCGAGGGCCTGCCGGCCGAGGTGGTCCGGGCGTGCGAGCACGTGGCGCACATACCGATCGCCTCAGAGTCGTTGAACGCCGCGATGGCCGCGACCGTGGCTCTGTACGAGACGACCCGTGGCTCGACTAGGGTCCGGGCGTCATGATCGAGCGGATCGAACAGCTGAGCGCGGAGGCGCAGACGGCGATCGCCGGCGCTCCCAGCAGCGAGGCGCTGGAGGAACTGCGGGTGCGCTATCTGGGACGCAAGGCCGAGCTGCCGCAGCTGCTGCGCGGCGTGGCGCAACTGCAGCCGGCCCAGCGCGGGGCGGTCGGCAAGGCCGCCAACCAGGCGCGCCATGCGCTGGAAGAGTTGATCGAGGCTCGCGCCGGCGAGCTGAGCGGCGCGGAGCTGGAGCACAGCCTGGCGCGGGACACGATCGATGTGACTCTGCCGGGCAGCCCACCGCAGCCGGTGGGAAGGCTGCACGTGCTGAGCGCGACGATGCGCGAGCTGGAAGACATCTTCCTGGGACTCGGGTTCACCGTGCTGGAGGGCCCGGAGGTGGAGACGGTCCATTACAACTTCGACGCGCTCAACCACAGCCCGACGCATCCCGCGCGGGCACACACGGATACGTTCTACCTCGCCGAGGACGTCGTGCTCAGGACGCACACCTCGCCGATGCAGATCAGGGCGATGGAGGCGAATGCGCCACCGCTCTATGTGGTCATCCCCGGACGGGTGTACCGGCCCGACTCAGACGCCACGCACACGCCTCAGTTTCACCAGGTCGAGGGGCTGGCCGTGGACGAGGACATTACGCTCGCGGATCTGAAGGGCACGCTGCTCGCGTTCGCCCGGGCCGTGTTCGGGGATGAGCGAGACGTCCGGCTGCGACCCCATTTTTTCCCGTTCACCGAGCCGAGCGTCGAGGTGGACGTGTCGTGCTTTTACTGTCAGGGAAAGGGTTACGTCAAGGACGGCGCGCGCTGTTACCTGTGCAAGGGCGAGGGCTGGTTGGAGGTGCTCGGCGCAGGCGAGGTGGACCCGAACGTGTACTCATATATTCAGACCACCGAGCAGAACGCCCCGGGATATGACCCCGAGCGGGTGCAGGGGTTTGCGTGGGGCATGGGTGTCGAGCGGATCGCGATGCTCAAGCACGGCATCCCCGACTTGAGGCTGTACTACGAAAATGACATTAGGTTCCTGGAGCAGTTCGGCTGATGGGCACGGTCACGTATGCCTGCGCTGGATCTGCGTCCTCGGTCGCTCGCGTGCGTAGCACGCCACGCTCTCTGCGTCCTTGCCCAGCTTGCCCTACGTGCCCGTGCCGGCGCGGTTGGCACTCGAAGGCAGGTGCGACATGAGGGTGCCTTTGAACTGGCTGCGCGAATACTGCAATCCCGACCTCGATGTGAAGGGGGTCGAGGAGCGGCTGACGATGACCGGGACGAAGGTCGAGGCGATTCACCGTCACGGTGTGAGTGCCGTCGAGCGGTTCGTCGTGGGCAGGGTGCTCACATGCGAGCGCCATCCCGACGCGGACCGGTTGAGCGTGTGCACGGTCGAGCTCGGATCGGCCGGCGAGGACGGCCCGGCCAGGATCGTGTGCGGAGCTCCGAATGTCGCGGCGGGCCAGACGGTGGCGGTCGCGCTGCCGGGCGCGGTGATGGCGGGCGGGATGAAGATCAAGCGCGCGAAGCTGCGCGGGGTGGTGTCCGAAGGGATGATCTGCGCCGAGCAGGAGCTCGCGATCGGTTTCGGCGGTGAGGGCATCCTGGTGCTGGACGAGCTGATGCTCGACACGGAGCCGGCGCCCGGCACGCCGCTGGCTGATGTGCTGCCGATCGCCACGGAGGTGATCGAGCTGGAGGTCACGCCCAACCGGCCGGACTGCCTGGGGGTGTACGGGGTCGCACGCGAGCTGCACGCCGCGACCGGAGCGCCGCTGCAGCCGGAGCCGTGGGGTGAGGACCTGGGCTCGTCAGGAGCGGTGACCGTCGCCGAGGTGAAGGTGCAGTGCCCGGACCTGTGCCCGCGGTTCACCGCGCGCGTGTTCGAGGACGTCACGATTGTGCCGTCCCCGTTGTGGCTGAAGGCGCGGCTGAGCGCCGCCGGGCAGCGGCCGATCAACAACGTCGTGGACATCACCAACTACGCGATGCTGCTCACCGGTCAGCCGCTGCACGCGTTTGACTTGGACCGCGTGACCGGGGCGCGCCTGACGGTGCGCCGAGCCGCCGACGGCGAGCAGGTGCGGACGCTCGACGGGCAGACGCGCACGCTTGACCGCGAGATGGTCGTGATCGAGGACGCCGACGGACCGACTTCGATCGCGGGCCTGATGGGCGGTGAGCGCTCGGAGGTGCAGCCGGGTACGACGCGTGTGCTGCTGGAGGTAGCCAACTGGCACGGGCCCAGCATCCACCGCGCCTCGTGGGCGCTGGGGCTGCGCAGCGAGGCGTCTTCACGCTTCGAGAAGGGCCTCGCGCCCGAGCAGTGCCTGTGGGCGCAGGCGGTGGCGACCAGGCTGATGATCGAGCTGTGCGGAGCGAGCGTCGCGCCGGGCACGATCGATATCGGCGGCGAGCCGCTTTCGCCGCCTGCGATCCGCCTGCGCGAGGATCGCGTGCGCGCGATCCTCGGCATCGAGGTTCCCCGGGCGCGTCAGCAGGAGATCCTCGATGCGCTGGACTTCCAGACGGCCGCTGCGCCCGATGGTCTGGACGTGACGCCGGCGCCGGTGCGACGCGAGGACGTCACGCGCGAGGCCGACCTGATCGAGGAGGTCGCGCGGATCGACGGCCTGGACCGGCTGCCCGCGACGCTGCCCAAGCGCCGCGGCGCGTACGGACTGCTCTCGCACGAGCAGCGGCTGCGCCGGCGTGCGCAGGATGCGCTCGTCGGTAGAGGGCTGTACGAGACGGTTGGGTGGACTTTCGCCTCGCCCGCCCTGGCCGACCGTCTGCGCCTGGACGCCAACGATCCACGCCGCGATGCTGCGGTGGTGGAGAACCCCCTGTCTGAGGAGCAGTCGCTGCTGCGTACGACCCTGCTCGGCTCGCTGCTGGATACGGCCGGGCGCAACCATGCGCGTGGCATGAGCGATATGCGCCTGTTCGAGGTGGGAACCGTGTTCGCCACCTCGGCGCATACTCCCGTCGCCGGCTGGACGGCGCCCGATCCGACCTCCGAGGATCCGTTCGAGCGGGTGGTTGGTGGTCGCGGATCGGGACCGTCTCCGGGGGAGAGCCCTGCGCATGACACCGGGGTGCACGAACGCCGCTCGCTGGCTGTGCTCCTCGCCGGACACCTGCACGAGCCGAGCTGGGACGTGCCCGAGCCCACGACTCCGGTGGCGGGCTTCTACGCCGTCAAGGGCGTGCTCGAAGCCCTCTCCTCGGCGCTGCGAGTGGATGGCATCGAGCTTGCCCCCGGGGCCCAGCCGTTCCTGCACCCCGGCCGCGCCGCCGCCGTGATCGTGGGCGCTGACGAGCCGATCGGCTGGCTGGGAGAGCTGCACCCGCTTGTCGCGCAGTCCTGGGAGCTGCCCGGCGCGAGCTGTTGTGAGATCGATCTCGACCGGCTGATCGCGGCCGCTCCCGTGCAGACCGGCTACGAGGACCTGATCGGCTACCCCCCGCTGCGCCAGGATCTGGCCGTCGTGCTGCCCGCGGATGTGCCCGCTGCGCGGGTCCTGTCCGCCGCTCGCGAGGCCGCCGGGGAGCTGCTGCGCGACGTGCGCGTGTTCGACGTCTACACCGGATCGCAGGTGGGGGAGGGCAGGCGCTCGCTCGCCCTGGCGCTGTCGTTTCGGGCTTCCGACCGTACGCTCGCCGACGAGGACGTCGCACCGCTGCGCGAGCGGATCGTCGCTGCGCTGGGAGTGCTCGGGGGTGAGCTGCGTGGCTGAGCGGGGCTCGACGCAGGGGTTTGCGGCGGGCTCCCCACGGGTGCTCGTCGCTGGGGCCACCGGGTTCGCAGGGGCGCTGGCCGCGCATCTGCTGTGGCGCCATCCGGGGCTCGAGCTGGTCGGCGTGACCGGACGCTCGGAGGTCGGCCGGCGCCTGGAAGAGCTGTACCCGCGCTACCGGGTGCCACTGCGGATCGAAGAGCTGGACCTCGACCAGATCAGGGGTGTCGATGCTGCCGTCGTCGCCTACCCGCATGCTGCCGCCGCCCCGACCGTCGGTGCACTGCGCGAGCTGGGTGCGCGCGTGGTGGACCTCAGCGCGGATTTTCGCCTCGGATCGCTGCCGATATACGAGCAGTGGTATGGGCCGCATCCGCGGCCGGACCTGCTCGGGGAGGCGGTGTACGGGCTGAGCGAGCTGCACCGCGCGCAGATCGCCGAGGCGGGAATCGTCGCCAACCCCGGCTGCTACCCGACCGCGGCGGTGCTCGGGCTCGCGCCGCTGGCCCGCGCGGGCCTGATCGCCGACGTCGTGATCGACGCCAAGCAGGGGATATCCGGGGCTGGGCGCATGTTCGATGAGACGACGCACCTGTCGATGGCGGGCGAGAACATCCTGCCTTACAAGGTCGCCTGTCACCGGCACACACCCGAGATCGAGGAGCAGCTCAGCGATCTGGATCCCACCCATCCTCAGCTGGCTGTTCAATTTCAAGCGCACCTCGTGCCGCTTGACCAGGGCGAGCTGGCGAGCTGTTACGTGACACCCACCCGGACGATCTCCGCGGCCGAGCTAGGTGAGCTGTATGCCGACATGTACACGAGCGAGCCGTTCGTGGAGCACGTCGGTGAGCCGCCGGGCACGCGGGACGTGCGTGAGACCAACTTCTGCCGCGTGTTCGCCGCCGCCGACGGGCACACGGGCAAGGTGGTGGTGCTGTCGGCGGTCGACAACTTGTGGAAGGGCACCTCCTCGCAGGCCGTGCAGAACCTGAACATCATGTTCGGGCTGTCAGAGACAGAGGGATTGCTGTGAGCGCGGGCAAAGACGTGTTCGGCGACCGGACATCGGCGGGTCCGCCACAGCCTTTCTTCGGCTCGCGCTGGACTCCCAGACCCGAGCACGTGCGCGAACTGGACCCCGGCGCGGGACTGCCCGCCGGGTTCAGGGCTGCGGGGGTTGCGTGCGGGATCAAGCCCAGCGGCAACCCCGATGTCGGGATCGTGATCTGCGATTCCGAGCAGCCCGTCAGCGCCGCGCGCTTCACGACGAGCGGGACCCCGGCGGCGCCGGTGCTGCTCAGCCAGGAGCGCTGCTGCCTGGACGCGCTGCGCGCGGTGCTCGCCAACTCCGGCTGCGCGAACGCCGCCACGGGAGGGCGCGGTCTGGACGACGCCGCCAAGACGCAGGGCGCCGCGGCGATCGCGCTAGGCGTCGCACCGGAGGAGGTCGCGCTCGGCTCCACCGGTGGGATCAGCCACCTGCTGCCCGTCGATCGCATGCTCCAGGGCATCCTCGCCGCGAGCGCGCAGCTGCGTCGCGAGGGCGACGCGGACTTTCAGCAGGCGATCCAGACGACCGACGCGTTCGAGAAGCGGGCCAATCTCGAGGTCGACCTGCCCTCCGGCGCCGTTCGCCTCAGCGCGCAGTGCAAGGGCGCCGGGATGATCTCGCCACGCTTTGCCACGATGCTGTGCTTCGTCGAGACGGACGCCGTCCTGCGGCCCCACACCGCGGATCTGCTGCTGGGCGTCTGCGTCCAGCGCTCGTTCGACCGCTGCTCGGTCGACGGCCAGCTCTCCACCAATGACACGGCGACCCTGATGTGCTCGGGCGCATCCGGCGTGCGGGTCGAGCCCGAGAGCGAGGACGAGCTGCGCTTCGGCGAGGCCCTGGACGCGCTCCTGCGGCGCCTGGCGATCATGATGGTCGCCGACGGCGAGGGCGCCCGACGGATAGCGCGCGTGCTCGTGCGCGGCGGCCACGCCGAGGGCGTGGAGGCGGTCGCGCGCGCGGTCGCCAACTCGCCGCTGGTCAAAACCGCGCTGCACGGGGCCGACCCCAACTGGGGACGCCTGATTCAGGCTGTCGGCGCGGCGTTGGGCGGGCGGGTGCCCTATCCGACGCCGCTGCCCGTGGACCTCACGATCGAGGGGACGCTGGTCTGCTCAGCCGGCGTCGCGATCGACTACGACGAGGACGCCCTGGCGCAGGCGGTGCGGGCGGACGAGATCGAGTACGAGATCGCCCTGCCCGGCGAGGGCGCCGAAACTGAGGTGTTCTTCTCGGACCTGTCACGCGAGTATGTCCATATCAACGCGGAGTACACAACATGAGAGACGTCGGAACGCTGTTGGAGGCGCTCCCGTACATCAGGGAGTTCTACGGCCAGACCGTGGTGATCAAGTACGGCGGCGCGGCGATGGAGGATGCGAGCCTGCGCGAGGAGTTCGCGCGCGATGTCGTCCTGCTCAAGTACGTCGGGCTGAACCCGATCGTCGTGCACGGCGGCGGCCCGGACATCACCGCCTACATGCAGCGTCTCGGGCTGCCGGTCGAGTTCGTCAGCGGCCTGCGCGTGTCTGACGAGGACACCGTCGAGGTCGCCAAGATGGTGCTCGTCGGCAAGGTCAACACCGAGATCGTGCTGCGCATCAACCGGCACGGCCAGCCCGCCATCGGTCTGTGCGGCGACGACGGGTCGCTGTTTCGCGTCTGTCGCCGCACCGCGCCTGGTGGCGAGGACATCGGCTTCGTCGGGCGTATCGAGCACGTCGACGTCAACGTGCTCAATCACGTCTCCAGCGACTACATCCCCGTGATCGCCTCTGTCGGCGCCGACCGCGACGGGCACTCGTACAACGTCAACGCCGACGAGGCCGCCGGCGCGGTGGCGGGCGCGCTGGGCGCGTACAAGGTCGTGTTCCTCACCGACGTACCCGGCTGGCTGGCCGACCCGGCCGATCCCGACTCCCTGATCGGACAGGCCAGCACCGAGCAGGTCCGCGACGCGCTCGATGGCCTGGACGGCGGCATGCGCCCCAAGCTCCAGGCGTGCGTCGACGCGATCGGCGCGGGCGTATCGGCGGCTCATATCCTCGACGGGCGACTTGCCCACTCGCTGCTGCTGGAGCTCTTCACCGATGCTGGGATCGGGACGAAGATCGAGGCGACCGCGTGAGCGTCGACTCCTCGCCGACCCTGTCGGAGCTGCAGGCGCTGGAGCAGGCTCACGTGGTCCCCTCCTACGCGCGCCTGCCCGTGCAGTTCGTGCGCGGGCAGGGCCCCTGGCTGTGGGACGAGCAGGGCGTCGAGTACCTCGACTTCCTGTGCGGCATCTCCGTCACGAACGTCGGGCACTGCCACCCGCGCGTGGTCGCTGCGATCCGCGAGCAGGCGGGCAGGCTGATGCACGTCTCCAACCTGTTCTACACCGAGCCCGCGATGCGCCTGGCCGAGCGCCTGTCGCGGTCGAGCCTGCACGGCAAGGTGTACTTCTGCAACTCCGGCGCCGAGGCCAGCGAGGCGGCGATCAAGCTCGCGCGCAAGGCTCATCCGAGCGGGGACGTGGTGGTCGTGTACGGGGCCTTTCACGGGCGCACCTATGGCGCGCTGTCGGCCACGCCGCAGGAGTCAAAGCAGGCGCCGTTCGCGCCGCTCGTACCCGGCTTTCGCGCGGTCGATCCGACACCCGAGGCGATCGCTGCAGCCGTGGACGAGCGCACGGCCGCGGTGCTGCTGGAGCCGATCCAGGGCGAGTCGGGGGTGAACGTGCTCTCCAACGAGACGCTGCAGGCTGCGCGCGAGGCCTGCGACAAGCACGGTGCTGCCCTCATATTCGACGAGGTCCAGTGCGGGATGGGCCGTACCGGCACGCTGTGGGCGTACGAGCAGACCGGTATCGCCCCCGACGCGATGACGGTCGCCAAGGCGCTCGGCGGCGGCCTGCCGATCGGCGCGCTCGTCACCGCCCCGCACCTGGCGGACGTCTTGCAGCCCGGCGATCACGGCTCCACCTTCGCCGGCGGCCCGGTCGTCGCCTCTGCGGCGCTGGCCGCGCTGGAGGTCACCGACGACCCCGACTACTGGCTCGCGTGCGCGAGCTCGGCCATCGCCTGCACGCCGGCCTGGAGCGCCTGCCGCACGTAGTGTCCGTGCGCGGGCGCGGCCTTATGCTCGCATGCGAGCTGGACATCCCCGCGCCCGAGGTGGTGCGTCGGGCGTTGTTCGAGCAGCGACTGGTCCTGAACGCCACCGGACCGACGACGGTGCGACTGCTGGCGCCGCTGATCGTCGGCGAGTCCGAGATCGACACGGCGCTGGAACGCCTGGGGAGGCGCTTGTTCGAGCAGGGATGGCTGAGAGTCACAGCGACTGGAGGGCGGCGCGGGTCGTCGGGGAGACGGCGCGGCGCTCGCCCCGCCCGGCGACGGCGGATAGGGTTCGCGCCCGTGAGCGAGCGAACAGACGCAATCTGTCCGCACCCCCGCACGGCTTTCCTCCACGGACCGCCTCCTACGAGGCCGACCCGAGCAGGTCGGCCGCGTGCTGCTGCTCTACTCCGGGGGCCTGGACACGAGCGTGATGCTCAAGTGGATCCAGGACTCTTACAACGCCGAGGTCGTGTGCCTGACGGTCAACCTGGGGCAGCCTGGTGAGGACTACGAGGTCATTCGCGCCAAGGCCATGCGACTCGGAGCCCTGGACTGCCACGTCGTGGACGCGCGCGAGGAGTTCGCGCGCGAGTACGTCCTGCCCGCGATCAAGGCCAACGCGCTGTATGGCGGCGGCTACCCGCTGTTCACCGCGCTCGGGCGCCCGCTGATCGCCAAGCTCGCCGTCGAGTACGCCCGCACGAGTGGCTGTGACACGATCGCGCACGGCTGCACCGGCAAGGGCAACGATCAGGTGCGGATCGAGGCGACCGTCGCGACGCTCGCACCGGAGCTGCGGACGATCGCGCCGGTGCGCTCCTGGCAGATGGGCCGCGAGGAGGAGATCGCCTACGCGCGCGAGCACGGTATCCCGATCAAAGGTGGCGCTGAGACGACTCCCTATTCGATCGACGACAACCTGTGGGGACGCTCCTCGGAGGGCCGCTGGATCGAGGACCTCGCCCACGCGCCCGAGGACGACGTGTTTCAGCTCGTTACCCGTCCCGAGGAGGCGCCGCAGGAGCCGCAGACGGTGCAGATCGAGTTCGAGCACGGCGTCCCGGTCGCCCTCGACGGCGAGCGCATGGAGCTGGTGGCGCTGCTCGAACGGGCCGCGGAGATCGGTGCGCGCCACGGCGTCGGGATCGTCGACCACATCGAGGATCGCATCGTCGGGCTGAAGGTGCGCGACATCTACGAGGCGCCTGCCGCGGCGATCCTGCTGGAAGCCCACCAGGAGCTCGAGCAGCTCGTGTGCACGATTCACCAGAACCAGTTCAAGCCCCAGCTGGACCGCCAGTGGGCCTACCTCGTCTACGCCGGCCTGTGGTGGGAGCCGCTGCGCTCAGACCTCGACGCATACATGGATCGCGTCAACGAGCAGGTCACGGGCACGATCGGTGTCAAGCTCTATCGGGGCAGCACGCGCGTAGTCACCCGCTCCTCCCCAAACGCGGTCTACGACGCGAGCCTCGCATCGTTTGCGCAGTCAGGCGGACTGTTCTCGCAGACCGCCTCGCCGGGATTCATCGAGCTGTTCTCGCTGCAGTCGCGCATGGCCTGGCGCCTGCGAAATCGCTCCTGAGCGGGCCTCGCGCCCGTGCAGCCCGGCGGGAGTTCGTGTCCCCATTCGCCGCACAGGTCGTGTCCGGGCCGAACCGTACGCTCACGGACGAGACCAATGATCGCTGAAGAATCATCGTCAGAGACCCCGGGGAGCCTCCTCGCCAGAGCGAGCGTGACCTGCTCGCCGAGCGCCGCGCGCGGCGCGCCGCTCAGACTGGCGACCCGGCTCTCCTGCGCCGCGCCGAAGCGGCCGAGGCGACGGTGCAGACGCTCGAGACGCATCTCACAAGCCTGCAGCAGCGTGTGCTGGAGGCCGAGGAAGAGCGCCGCCACAGCACTGCGCGGCTGACCGCGAGCGAGAACGAGCTGCGTCGCGTCAAGCAGCAGGAGTACGCCGAGCAGCAGCTGCGCGTCGAGGCCGAGCGGACCCTGGCGGCGGTCGTCGACAGGTCGGTCGATGGTCCTCTCGCCCGCTCGGAGGTGGTCCAGCGGTTGCAGGCTCGCGTGGCCGAGGTCGAGCGTCGCGCGGCGCAACTCGCCGAGGAGATCGAGTCAGAGCGCCGTGCGCGCGAACGCACCGAGCGCGCGCTGGAGGCGATGCGTGAAAGCCACGCTGCGATGGCCGCGACGGTGGGCGAGCTCAGAGACGTCGCGGGGAAACTGCGCGATGCCGCCGCTGCCTCGGCCAGCCGGGCGCCAAGCGCTCCCGCGTCTGCGCCGGCAACGGCGCCCGACTCGCCCGATCAGGCGCGGCGCGAGGAGATGGCCGACGCGCTTGCCGCGGCCGTCGAGCGTCTGCGTGCCCGCGCGCAGGAGACCCTCCCGTCACCGCAAGAGCCCAGCGACGCTGCGCCCACGGGTGCGCCACCAGCGGATGCGCCGATCACGGCTGCACACTCAACGGGTGCGCTCTCCAGGGCTGCGCCGATCGCGGGAGCGCCCGCAGTGAGCGCGCCGGCGGGGGATGGGCCGCCCGCGAATGCGCCTGCCGCCGATGCGATTACCGTCTCCGCGCCCAAGCCCGTCGCCAAGCCGAAGCCGAAGTCGAAGCCGCACAAGCACAGCAAGTCTTTGATCGGCCGCTTGCGCGCCCGCAAACACCGGCGTAAGGGTCGTTAGGCCGCCGTCCAGCGGCCTAACATCTCGATCCTGTGACCATCGCCGCCTGCGCCCATCTGCACGTCCACTCCGAGTACTCGCTGCTCGACGGGGCCTGCAAGATCGACGCGCTGGCGGCTCGCGCCGCGGAGTTCGGGCAACCCGCCCTGGGTCTCACCGACCACGGCGTGATGAACGGCGCCGTCGAGCTGCACAAGGCGTGCGCCAAGCATGGCGTCAAGCCGATCGTCGGCTGTGAGATTTATCTCGTCGACGACCACGCCGCCGCGGCTGCCGGACCGGGGTCGCCGAAGGTGCAGCGCAACCACCTGACGCTGCTGGCCGCCAGCGACGAGGGCTATCGCAACCTGGTGAAGCTCTCCTCGGCGGGCTTTTTGGAAGGGCTGAACCGCGGCAAGCCGACCGTGGATCTCGACCAGATCGAGCAGCACTCGGACGGCGTGATCGCCCTGACGGGCTGCCTGGCCTCGCGCTTCTGTCAGCGCCTGCTCGAGGATCGACAGGACGACGCCCGCGCGCACGCCGACGATCTGCGGCGGATATTCGGCCCGGACAACGTGTACTTCGAGGTGCAGAAGAACGGGCTCGCGCCGCAGGAGAAGTGCAACGAGGGAATCGTGCGGATCGCCCGCGAGCTTGGCGGCAGCCTGGTGGGGACCGGCGACGTGCACTACCTGCGCCGCGAGGACTACAACCACCATACGGCCTTGTTGTGCGTGCAGACCAAGAGCACGCTGGCCGCTCCGAAGCTGACGTTCGACACGAACGAGTTCTTCCTGCGCGACAACGCAGAGATGGCGGACGCGTTCGCGCAATGGCCGGAGGCGACCGCCAATACGCTGGAGATCGCCGAGCGCTGCTCGGTGGAGCTGGAGCTCGGCAAGCAGCTGATCCCGAGCTACCCCACGCCAGAGGACTGCAGCGAGCGGGAGTATCTGCGGGCTCGCGTGCACGAGGGCCTGGCATTGCGCTACGGCGACCCGCCCCCGGCAGAGGCGATCGAGCGTATGGAGATGGAGCTTGGAGTGATCGACAGGATGGGCTTCAACGCCTACTTCTTGATCGTCTGGGACTTCGTCAAGTTCGCCAAGGAGAGCGGCATCGCGGTCGGACCCGGCCGCGGCTCGGCCGCCGGCTCGATCGTCGCCTACTGCCTGGCGATCACCGACGTGGACCCGCTGCGCTACGACCTGTTGTTCGAGCGCTTCCTGAACCCCGAGCGAGTGTCGATGCCCGACATCGACATCGACTTCTCCGTGCGTGGGCGCGAGCGGGTGATGCGCTACGTGACCGACAAGTACGGGCGCGAGTCGGTCGCGCAGATCGTCACGTTCGGCAAGATGTTCCCGCGCGCCGCCACGCGCGACGCGGCGCGGGTGCTGGGCTTCGACTATGGCACGGGCGATCGTCTGGCGAAGCTGATCCCAGACCCGATCATGGGCCGGGCGCCCTCGTTCGAGGACTGCCTGAAGACCGGGCAGCCACTGCGCAAGGCCTGCGACGAGGAGCCGACCGCGAAGCAGATCGTCGACGTCGCACAGGGCCTGGAGGGCATCGTTCGCAACTCCTCGATCCACGCCGCCGCGGTCGTGATCGCCGACCGACCGCTGACCGACATCGTGCCCTTGCAGCTCGCCGACGGAGGCACCGACGAGCATGGCGAGCGGGTGTTCCGGACGGTAACCCAGTTCTCGATGAAGCCGATCGAGGACATCGGTCTGCTGAAGATGGACTTCCTCGGCCTGCGCAACCTCGATGTGATCGAGGACGCGCTGGACATCATCGAGCGCTCGACCGGGGCACGCCCGGACATGACGACACTGCCGCTGGACGATGCTCGCACGTATGAGATGCTCGCGCGGGGAGACTCCACGGGCGTGTTCCAGTTCGAGTCCGAGGGTATGCGCGAGGCGCTGAAGAAGGTCATACCCGACGAGTTCAACGACCTCGTCGCGCTCAATGCCTTGTATCGGCCGGGCGCGATGGACCAGATCCCGGTGTACGCCAAGGGCAAGCGCAATCCGCAGGCGATCACCTATCCGGACGAGCGCCTGCGCCCGATCCTGTCCTCCTCCAACGGCGTGATCCTCTACCAGGAGCAGGCGATGCAGATCTCCAAGGAGCTCGCCGGCTTCTCCGGAGCGAAGGCGGACGACTTGCGCAAGGCGATCGGCAAGAAGAACCGCGCCGCGATGGCCGCGCTGAAGCCGGAGTTCGTGCAGGGTTGCCGCGAGTCGGGAACCAGCGCGGAGGTCATCGACCTGCTATGGCAGACCAACGAGCGCTCGGCGGACTACTCGTTCAACAAGAGCCATGCCGCGTGCTATGGGCTGATCGCCTACCGCACCGCATGGTTGAAGGCGAACTACCCGCCGAGTACATGGCGGCGTTGATCTCCTCGGTGATGTCCACCAAGGACAAGGTTCCGTTCTTCGTGGCGCGTTGCGAGGAGATGGGGATCGAGATACTGCCGCCCGACGTGAACCTGTCAGACCACGAGTTCACAGTCGGGGCGCCGGACGCGAAGAGCGGGGTGGGGAGCATTCGCTTCGGGCTGGACGCCGTCAAGGGCGTCGGGTATCAGGCCGTCGAGGCGATCAAGCGTGCGCGCGAAGGATCAGACCCCGCCCGCCCGTTCATCTCGCTGTGGGATTTCTGTGAGCGTGTGGACAGCCGCGCGGTCAACAAGAAGGCGATCGAGGCTCTGATCAAGTGCGGCGCGCTTGGCTCCACGGGCGCGACTCGTAAGGGCATGCTCATGGTGCTCGAGCAGGCACAGGCCGCGGGCCAGAAGGCTCAGCAGGACGCCCAGATCGGCCAGGGCTCGATCTTCGACCTGGCCCCCGAGCCGGGCGATCAGTCCTCCCCTGGCGCGACGGGCGACGCGGGCGGATTCGGTGGGGACGCTCTCATGGCAGCGGGATCCGGTCCCCGCCCGCCCGGCGGCGGGGCGTTTGCGCGGCCGTCCCATCCGCCGATCTCACCCGAGGAGTTCGAGCAGGCGGAGCTGCTCGCGGTCGAGAAGGAAGCGATCGGCCTGTTCGTGTCCGCGCACCCGCTCAAGCCGTTGCGCGAGGTTTTGCGCGCGCGCACCGACTGCCAGCTGGCGGCGCTTTCAGACCGCCGCGACAAGGAGTGGGTAACGGTCGGCGGGATCATCGTCGAGGCCAAGCGCATCCGCACCCGCGCGGGCGATCCGATGATGTTCGCGACGCTCGACGACCTTGGCGGCGCCGTCGAGGTGCTCGTGTTCGGCAAGGCGCTGTCCGAGCACGAGGCGGCGCTTGCGATCGACCAGGTCGTGCTGGTGCGCGGGCGCGTCGATCACAAGGAAGCCGGCAAGACCTGCATCGTCGCGCAGACCGTCGAAGTCTTCGCTCCCAGCGAGCAGGAGATCGAACAGGCTCGCAGGCAGGCCGACGCGGACGCCAGGACGGCGGTGACCCTCTCAAAGCCCATGCAGGTTCGCGTAGATCCGGCCAACCTGTCACCCAGCGCGATCGAGGACGTCAAGCAGCTCGCCGCCGACTACCCCGGATCGGCAGAGGTGTGGCTCGAGATCGCAACTCCCATCGGCGTGCGCCGGCTGCGCTTGGGCGAGTCTTATCGCGTTCAGAACACGCCGACGGTACGAGCCGAGCTGGAACACACACTCGCCCCGATGCCCGCCGTCGTCGCGGCCGCCGCCGGCTGACCCGCCTGCGATCCGACACTGTGCTCGGGCTACTTGGCCTTGCGTGCTCGCAGGCCCCGCTCGCGCAAGCCCATCGCCAGCGCGATTTCCGCACGTGAGGGGCCTTCCCGGTTCTCGCCGGGGGTCTCCAGCACGCACGGCAGCTTCTGCAGGCCCGGAGCGGACAGAAACGCGATGCAGCCCTGCTCCCCGAGTTCGCCCGTGCCGACGTTCGCGTGGCGGTCGCGGTTTGAGCCGAGCGGGGTCTGGGAGTCGTTGCAGTGCAGCGAGCGGATGCGACCACGACCGAGTATGCGCGTGCACTGGCGCATGACGTAGGCCATGCTCGAGACCGTGCGGATGTCATAGCCGGAAGCGAGCAGATGACAGGAGTCCAGGCACACCCCGATTCGCTTCTCCCCGCCGGCCGCCTCCAGCAATTGTGAGAGCTCCTCGAACGAACGCCCGAGCGTGCCGCCGGCGCCGGCTGTGTTCTCCAGGTGCAGCTCGCAATCCTCGCTGTCGGCCAGCGCCTCGCGGATCGTCTCTCCGGCGCGCGCGATCGCCGCGCCGGCGTCGCCGGTCTTGGCCGAGCCCGGATGCAGCACCACGCCCGACGCGCCGATCGCCGCGGCCTACGCGCAGCGAGTGCGTGAGCGACGTCAGCGACTTCGAGCGGATGTCGGGGTCGTCGCTGGCGCAGTTGAGCAGGTACACGGCGTGGATCAGCACCGCGTCGATCGGGCTGTCGTCCATCGCCTGGCGGAACGCCGCGAAGTCCTCCTCGCCGTATGCGGTTGGGCGCCACATGCGCGGGGACTGGTTGAAGATCTGGATCGCTCGGCAGCCGCGCTGCGCTCCGCGCTCGATCGCTTTTGCCAGGCCGCCCGCGGGGGAGACGTGTGCTCCGATTAGCATGCGGCGGCATGGCCTACTGGATCCAATGAGAGTCAGGTTCGCACCGTCCCCCACGGGCGCGCTGCACATCGGTGGCGCGCGTACAGCGCTGTTTAACTGGCTGCTCGCGCGCCACGCGGGGGAGAGCTGGTGCTGCGCATCGAGGACACCGACCGCGAGCGCTCGACGCCCGAGAACGTCGAGCAGATCCTCGATGCGCTGCGCTGGCTGGAGCTCGACTGGGACGAGGGGCCGATCTTGCAGACGGCGCGCTCCGAGCGTCACGGCGAGGCACTGCAGGCACTGCTCGACGGTGGGCACGCCTACCGGTCGAACGCGACCGCCGAGGACGTCAAGGCCTACAAGCAGCCCACGGCGCCGACCGGGGGTTCCGGGGTCAGCCCGAGGCCGACGGGTCGGCGGTTCGTCTGCGCGTGCCCGACGAGGGCGCGACGGTCGTCCACGACGCCATCCGCGGTGAGACGCGCTTCGAGCACGTCCATCTCGACGATCCCGTGATCGCCCGCGCCGACGGGTCGGTGCTCTACAACTTCGCGGTCGCGATCGACGACCTGGACGCGGGCATCACGCACGTCGTCCGGGGCGAGGATCACCTGTCGAACACTCCCAAGCAGCTGCTCGTGCTGGAGGCCGCGCGGGCGCGGCTCGGGCCATCGGGGGCACCGCCGCAAGGCGGGCCGCTGCCGCTGTATGCGCACCTGCCGCTGCTGCACGGGCCGGACGGCAAGAAGCTCTCCAAGCGCCACGGCGCCGCCTCTGTGCAGGAGCTGCGCGACGCCGGCTATCTGCCCGGAGGCCGTGCGCAACTATCTGGCGCTGCTCGGCTGGGGCGCCGGCGACGATCAGACCGTGCTGTCGACCGAAGAGCTGGTCGAGCGGTTCACGCTCGATCGCGTCAGCCGCAACCCGGCGCGATTCGACGAGACCAAGCTGCGCTGGCTGAACGGCGTCTATATCCGCTAGCTGCCCGTCGAGGACCTGACGCGGCGTGTCGGCGAGCTGCTGCGAAGCGGTCACGCGGACGTCGCAGACGATCCGAGGCTGTCCCGCGCCATCGCGATCAGCCAGGAGAAGATCCACACGCTTGCGGACTTCTGGCCGCTGACGGGCCCGCTGCTGGACGCGTCCCGTGGATGACCCCAAGGCGCGAGAGCGCTGGCTCGGCGAGGAGGGACGTGCTGCTGCTGCGCGACGCCCGCGAGGCGCTGGCTGAGCTCGCGAGACTTCACCGAGGCCGAGGTCGGCCGGGCGCTGGAAGCGGTGCTCGCCCATCGCGAGGTCAAGCCGCGCGAGGTCTATCAGCCGCTGCGCGTGGCGATCGCCGGCACGACCGTCTCGCCCGGAATCTTCGAGAGCGTCGCGCTGCTCGGCCGCGAGGAGACGTTGCGCCGGATCGACCGGGCGTTGGAATCCTCGCTGGCTCAGGGTCCACGCAGGCCGGCTGACGCTGCGTCGGACTCGACGCGGGCGGGTTTTCGAATCGATGTCCGCCGTCGCTCGGGGAGGAGCTGAAAGTTTTTCTCTCAACGATTCGTCCAGGCCTGCCGATAGGACCTCGACAATGCCAGCGACGGCGACAAAGACGCAGAGCGGCGCACGGAAGTCCGCTCCCAGCAGCGCACGGAAGCCTGCTCCCGCACGCGCAGCGCGCGGCACAGCCGGCGGATCCGGCTCCGCGCCCGCGCCGACCTGCGCCCGCCGGGCCGTCAGGGTGAGGGTCATGGACGGCGCCTGACGATGCGCATTCGAAGCGCTGGAGGCGTTCCCGGCGCTCGCCGAGTCGCGCAACCGTCTGCTCGCGGTCGTCGAGAAGGACAACGTCGCGACCGCCGACGTCGTCACTGCCGTGGAGTCCGATGTTGCACTGATCATCGCGGTGCTGCGCCTCGCCAACCAGGTGCAGGGCAGTCGCGGGCGCGTGGAGACGGTCGTCGCAGCCGTCGAGCTGCTGACCGAGCGAACGGTGCAGGCGCTGGCGGGACGGGTGACGGACATTTGACTTCTTCGAGCGCTCGAACGTATGGGAGGCGGCTCCCGAGCGCTTCCGGCTGCACGCGCTGGCAACTCAGCATGCGGCCGATCGGCTCGCGGCCGAGGTCGGCTACGAGTACCGTGACCGACTGACCGTCACGAGCCTGCTGCACGATGTCGGCAAGCTCGTGCTGCTGCACGCCTATCCCGGCTATCCCGCGCAGGTGCACCGCGGTGCGAAAACGCCGGAGGAGCGCATCCACCAGGAGCGCCGCGAGCTGGGCGTCGACCATGCGCTCGTCGGCGGCGTGCTGGTCCGTCGCTGGGGCCTGCCGGGCTCGGTCGCGACGGTGATCGAGCGCCACCACAACCCCGACGTGGAGGGCGAGGTCGCGTTCGTGCGCCTGGCGGACATGCTCGCTCACTACGAGCAGGGCTCGGCGGTGTCGCCGACCGAGATGCTGCAGACCGCGCGCGTCATCGGTCTCGGACCGGAGGAGCTCAGGCGCGTGATGTATGAGCTGCCCAGCGTCACCGGCCAGCGCCAGCGCCATGTGGATCCCTCACCGCTGTCCGGGCGCGAGCTCGGCGTGCTGCAGCGGCTCGCCGAAGGCAAGGTCTACAAGCAGATCGCGCACGAGCTGACGCTCTCCACGAGCACGGTGCGCACCCATCTGCACAACATCTACGGCAAGCTCGGCGCGGTTGACCGCGCCCAAGCGGTTCTGATCGCCACCGAGCGCGGTTGGTTGTAGATTCCCTAGCATCGCCCTACGCGATGCTCGTCGATCACCAGCAAGTCCCCGTATGCCGTGCTCGCGCTCGCCGAGCTGGGACGCAGCACGGGCTCGGATCCGGTGCCGATAGGCGAGCTGGCGCGCCGCCGGGAGGTGCCGGTGCAGTTCCTGGAGCAGCTGTTCGCGGTGCTCCGGCGCGCCGGGATTATCAGCTCTCAGCGCGGCGTCAAGGGCGGCTACCGCTTCGCGCGCGAGCCTGCGAGCGTGACCGTGCTGGAGATCGTCGAGCTGCTCGACGGGCCGCTCGGGCGCGATGCCGACGGCGTGTTCGCCGATGCTGCGCAGGCCGCGCGCAAGGTGCTCGAGCAGACCACGATCGCCGACGTGATCGAGCGCGAGTCCCGTGAAGCCGGGGCGAGCATGTACTACATCTGAGTCCGCCCGGGGCTTGCCGGGCGCGATCGCGGGCTTTGCCGGGCGCGATCGGAGCCCGCCCACTATTGTCGTGGGCCATATGTCCCAAATTCCGATCAACATTGCGGAGCTGGTAGGGGATACGCCGCTGGTCGCACTGCCGCAGCTGCTCGAGGGACCGGCCGCGGAGAACGGAGTTGAGCTGCTGGCCAAGCTGGAGTCCCAGAACCCGGGTGGGTCAGCGTCAAGGACAGGATCGGCGTGGCGATGATCGAGGCCGCCGAGCGGGAGGGCCGGATCGAGCCGGGGCGCACGAGGATCGTGGAGGCGACCTCCGGCAACACCGGCATCGCGCTCGCGTTCGTGTGCGCCGCCAAAGGCTATGACCTGGTGCTGACGCTGCCGCAGGGCATGAGCCGCGAGCGCGAGAGCCTGCTGCGGCTGTACGGGGCGCGCGTGAACATCACCGAGTCGCTGGGCGGGATGGGCGAGGCGGTGGCGGCCGCGCGCGCGATGGCCGGCGAGCCCGATACGTTCCTGCCAGACCAGTTCTCCAACCCCGCCAACCCGGCAGTCCACCGGCGCACGACGGGCCCCGAGATCGAGCGCGCGCTGGATGGCCGCAGCCCCGATGTGCTCGTTGCGGGGGTCGGCACAGGCGGGACGATCACCGGGTGCGGGCGGATACCTGCGCGAACGCAACCCCGATCTGCGGATCGTCGCGGTCGAGCCGCGCGGGTCGGCAGTTCTGTCCGGGGGTGAGCCCGGCCCGCATCGCATCCAGGGCATCGGCGCGGGTTTCGTGCCGGCGGTGCTCGACCGTGAGCTGCTGGACGAGGTGATCTGCGTCTCCGACGAGGACGCGATCCACACCGCCTGGGCCTGTGCCCGGCGCGCAGGGCGTGCTGGCGGGCATCTCCTGTGGCGCCGCGCTGTGGGGCGCGCTTCAGGTTGCAGCGCGCCCGGAGAGCAGGGGCCAGCGCATCGTCACGATCATGCCCGACTCGGGCGAGCGCTACGTCTCGCAGGCTTTCTTCGCTCCCTAGAGCCTCGAGGCGGCGCTACTCTGTTCGCATGCCCGGCCTCAGTGTGTTCGCACAGGTCGCAAGGGAGCTGCGTCGCGACATGGCTGCAGCACGCGATCGCGATCCCGCGGCGCGCGGGGTCGGGCCGGTGGAGATCCTCGCGACCTGGCCGGGGATTCATGCTCTGCTGGCCCATCGCACCGCGTACGCGCTGCACGAGGCGGGCGTGCCGCTGCTGCCGCGGGCGATCTCGATGCTCTCGCGCGCGCTGACCGGCATCGAGATCCATCCGGCGGCGAAGATCGGCGAAGGCCTGTTCATCGACCACGGCGCCGGGGTCGTGATCGGCGAGACGGCCGATATCGGCGACAACGTCACGATGTATCAGGGGGTCACGCTCGGCGGCACCGGTTTCGCTACCGGCAAGCGCCATCCGACGGTGCAGGACAACGTCACGATCGGCTCGGGCGCGAAGCTGCTGGGGCCGATCACGATCGGTCACGGCGCGAAGATCGGCGCCAACAGCGTGGTCATCACCGATGTGCCTCCAAGCTCGACCGTCGTCGGCAATCCCGGCCACCCCGTGCGCGTGGATGGCCGCCGCGTCGAGGGTCCCGACGCCGACTGGATCCACCTGCCCGACCCGATCGCCGAGGCGATCCAAAGCCTGGCCAGCCGTATCGGCGCGCTGGAACGGACGGTCAGCGAGCTCTCCGGGGAGGAGTCCGACGGCGCGGGGGCCGAGGTCACGCCGTTGCGCACCGTCCGGGGGCCGAATCCGGCCGGGGGGTAGAGATCTCGATGAGAGGAGCGATGACCATGACGCGATCCTTCAAGCATCACAAGCGCTGCGCCGCGTGTGAGCGGCGCGGCAAGTCAGGTGCACAGACCTCCGGAGCGCAGGCGATCGGCGCCGGATCGCTCGGTGCGCTCGCGGTCGGAGCGCTCGCGCTGGGCGGCGGGGCGATCGGCGCCCTGGCAATCGGCAGGCTGGCGATCAAGCGCGGCAGGATCGGGCGCCTGGACGTCCGCGAGCTGAACGTCGGGCGCCTGACGATCGAAGAGCTATCGGTCGAACGTCGCCAGTCAGCTCCGGCGAGCGACCCTGGAGCCTCTTAGCGCGAAGCTCGCAAAGCCGCGCAGCTGGCATTGGCGTGGTCGCCCGTAGCCACGCCAGTGAGGGGTATTGGCTGTCATGGCCGAGAGGTTCGCGGGTGGGGCGGCGGTCTTCGTGGGCGACTGGCGCATCTGATACACATCTGCCGCTATGAATCCTGCTCTGTCGTTTTTACGCTCACTTCGTTTGCGTCTCCCGACGGCCCTCGTGGCGTGCGTCAGCGCGCTCGGGCTGTTAGCGGCCTCGTCTCAGCAGGCGCTCGCCGCGTCCTCGCCCAGCGCCGCGTTCGAGAACAGCTCGCCGCTGGCTCCTTACATCATCGGCGGGCAGGAATCGTCGATCTCGCAGTTTCCCTGGCAGGTCTTCGTGCTGCTCGAAGCGGAAGGCTCGGTTTTCAGCTGCGGCGGCTCGATCCTCGACGCGAGCCACATCCTCACGGCTGCGCACTGCGTCGACCACGAGGGCACCACCACCCCTTATTCGGCGAGCGACATGCTTGTCATCGCGGGCGCCTCCGAAGTGCTGTTGGGCCTGGGAATCTCGGTCTCGCCCAACACCGCCCAGGGAAGAGAAGTAAAAAGCTTCCGCACCGACCCCTACTACACGGTCCTGCCGAACATCGACGATGACGTTGCAGTGCTGGAACTCGCCGAACCGCTCGAACTGTCGCCGGCCAGGAACACCCAACCCATCTCGCTGGTGCCGACCGGCGCCACCCCGGTGCCGGGGACCCCTCTGTCGATCAGCGGCTATGGCAAGGAGAACGGCGCGGAAGGCGCGGAACCGGACGGCAAGCTCTACTCGACGACGCTGACCGCGATCAGCAGCGACGCCTGCCGGAACTCGGTCGGGGTCAACTCCGCCGTGCTGCTGTGCGCGCAATCGTCTAACTCCTCGACCTGCCAGGGAGACAGCGGCGGACCGCTGACAGAGGGCAGCCCGGCCGTGCAGGTCGGGATCGTGGACTTCGGTCCCAAGGAATGCCCGGTGGGTCAGCCCGACGGGTTCTCCAACGTCGGCTGCACCGGAGATCCGCGCGTTCATCGAAGGCAGCGAATCGCCTCCCGTCGCCGCCCGCCCGACATCGCCTCCGGTCCTCAAAGCCGTCGGACCCGTCCCGGTCGATCTCGGACCGCTGACCTGCGAACCGGGCGCGTGGACCGGCTCGCCGTCGTTCACCTACACCTTTCAGGCAGAAAACGGCTCCGGGCAGGCGTTCCAGAGCGGGCCGAGCAACGTTTTCACTCCGCCGACGACACTCATCGGCGTTCCGCTGGTGTGCATCGTGCAGGCCGGCAACCCGGGTGGCGTGACCACTTTCCGCAGTGCCACGACACCCGCGATCGTGGCCGATACGGCTCTGCCCGGGTCTGCCATCACCGCGTTGAAGTGCCATCTGCAGACCTGTGCGCTGTCGTTCACCGCGTCAGACCCCAACGGCGTCGCGCTGAACGTGCAACCGTCGGCTGCTTACACCGTCACCGCCAAATGCACGATCAAGAGAAAAGGCAGGCGCCGGGCCAGGAAAGTCGTCTGCCACAAGACGAAGACCCTGAAGATGTCGCTGAAGACCCTCGGGCCGGGCTCGTTTGGAGCGACGGTTTCCAGGCTGCCATACGGCGAGAAGATCACGTTCACCGTCGTCGCCTCCAACACTGTCGGCCTGGAGCAGGCCCCGCCGGCGAGCGCTCATACCACCCTGCACAAGCCCAAGCCCAAAAAGAAAGCCAAGAAGAAGAAGCACTAGACAGCTGCCCCGGCTCGTCGGCGCTGCCCGCAAGGCCGCGACAGGGCCTGCAAACCGGACCGAGAACGTACGGGGCTCTGCCCGCCGAGCGCGCATCTATCCTGGGGGCTGGATGCCTGACCACGCCCCAGCCGAGCCGCAGAGCCCCGCCTACGCGCCCGATCACCTCGACGAACCACGCCCACCGGGCCAGCTTCCCCCGGATGGGGAAGCGCGGATCGAGCGCCTGCTGGGAGGGTTGAACGAGCCCCAGCGCGAGGCGGTCACGCACGGGGAGGGACCGCTGCTGATCCTGGCGGGCGCGGGCAGCGGCAAGACGCGCGTGCTGACCCACCGGGTGGCGTTCCTGATCTACACCGAGCAGGTGCACGCGAACGAGATCCTGGCGATCACGTTCACCAACAAGGCGGCCCAGGAGATGCGCGGACGGGTCGAGCGACTGCTGCAGCGCAACACGCGCGGAATGTGGCTGATGACGTTTCACGCCGCCTGCGCGCGCATCCTGCGCGCCGAGGCCGAGCGCCTGGGGTACACGCGCCAGTTCACGATCTACGACCAGGCCGACGCACGGAGGCTGACCCGCCGCTGCATCGACGAGCTGGGGATCGATCCCAAGCGCTTCACTCCGGCGGCAATCCACAGTCAGATCTCGGCGGCCAAGAACCGGCTTCAAGCAGCCGCCGACTACCGCCAGGCGGTGGGCTCCCAGTTCGAGGAGATCGTGGCCGACGCGTACGAGCTGCTACGAGCGCGACCTGCTGCGCATGAACGCGATGGACTTCGACGATCTGCTGTTTCGCGCCGTCAACGTCCTGGAGCTGTACGAGGAGGTGCGCGCGCGCTACGCGCGCGCGTTCAGGCACGTGCTTGTGGACGAGTACCAGGACACCAACCACGCGCAGTACCGCCTGCTGCAGCTGCTGGTCGGCGGCGGCCGGGCTCCCAAGCGCGGGGAGCGCGTCCAGCTGGAGGGCCACCGCAACCTGGCGGTGGTAGGGGATGACTCACAGTCGATCTATGGATTTCGCGGAGCTGATGTCCGCAACATCCTCGACTTCCAGGACGACTTCCCCGATGCGCGTGTGGTCAAGCTCGAGCAGAACTACCGCTCCACCCAGAGGATCCTGTCGGCTGCCAACGCGGTGATCGCCAACAACCGTGGCGGCATCGCCAAGCGCCTGTGGAGCGAGCACGGCGACGGCGAGCCGATCCACGTGCGCGAGCTGGAGGACGAGCACGGCGAGGCGCGGTTCGTGGTGGGGGAGATCGAGCGACTGGTGGACGAGGGCGCCGCCCGTGCGGAGATCGCCGTGCTGTACCGGACGAACGCGATGTCGCGGGTGATCGAGGACACGCTCGTGCGCCGCGAGATCGCATACCAGGTGATCGGCGGGACGAAGTTCTACGAGCGTGCCGAGATCAAGGACGCGATCGCCTATCTGTCGTGGCTGGCCAACCCGTTCGACGTGGTCAGCTTCACGCGCGTGGTCAACTCCCCCCGGCGCGGCCTGGGACGGACCTCGCTGTCGCGCATCGTCACGCACTCCACCACGGTGGGGGTGTCGGTATGGGAGGCGGCTGCTGCGGCTGAGCAGATCCCCGGTCTGGGCGCCGCCGCGGTGAAGTCGCTGAAGCGGTTCATGGCCACGATGTCCGACCTGTCAGAGCTTGCGCAGCAGAGCATCCCCGTTGGGGATCTGCTCGATGCGGTGCTCTCGCGCACCGGCTACAACGAGGCGCTGGAGGCGGAGGCGATGGGCACGGGCGTGGAAAAGACGATCGAGGCGCAGGGTCGCATGGAAAACCTGGATCAGCTCGTTGAGGTGGCACGCGAGTTCGACGCGGGAGCGGACGAGGCGCAGGACACGCTCGACGTGTTCCTGCAACAGCTGGCGCTCGTCGCCGACGCCGACTCCCGGCGCGAGGACGAGGGGCTGGTGACGCTGATGACGCTGCACAACGCCAAGGGGCTGGAGTATCCGATCGTGTTCATCGCCGGGTGCGAGGACGGCGTGTTCCCGCACTCGCGAGCCCTGGACGAGGGCGGCCTGGAGGAGGAGCGGCGCCTGTTCTACGTGGGCGTCACTCGCGCCAAGCGCGAGCTGTACCTGACCTATGCGCGGCGGCGCTCGGTGTTCGGCTCGACCACATACGGGCTGCGCAGCCGCTTCCTGGATGAGGTGCCAGCCGAGCTGACCGACCGCGAGGATGAGCTGCGGCTGAGTGCCGGGGCGATCCCGGCCGGCGCCGGCGTGGGCGCAGCCACGCGATCGGCGCGACGGTCTCCCGGGGGCTGGGCGGCGTCTCGCAGCCGAGTCGACTCCGGGGAAGGCGTACCGCATGGGCGAGGACGTCGTGCATGCAGCCTTCGGCGAGGGCGTCGTCACGGGTGTCGAGCCGGGTGGCGTGATCGTCGTGCGCTTCGCGGACGATGGGTCCGAGCGCAAGCTGATGGCTGAGTACGCGCCGGTCTCACGGCGTTAGGAAGAAGGCCTGACCGCATGCGGTCAGGCCAGCAGGGCCGCATGCGGCCCTGCTCGGATACGTACATGTACGTATCCGCCGGGCGGCGCATGCGCCGCCCGGAACATCAATACGATCCACTCCGTGTCCGCCACGATCATCGACGGCAAGGCCATCGCCGCGCGCGTGCGCGAGGAGGTCGCCGAGGGCGTGCGTGCGTTCAACGCGCAGACCGGCCGCACGCCTGGCCTGGCGACGGTGCTCGTCGGCGACGATCCGGCGTCAGCGATCTACGTGGGCGGCAAGCAGCAGGCAAGCGCGCAGGCGGGGATGCAGGCGTTCGACGTGCGCCTGCCGGCAGGACTCGACGCACAAGCAGGTCGCGGAGCGGTTGCACGAGCTGGCGGAGAACGAGGACGTGAGCGGGATCCTGCTGCAGCTGCCGGTGCCGGAGCCGCTCGACGGCCCGTCGCTGACGGAGCTGGTGCCGCCGGAGAAGGACGTGGACGGGCTGACGCCGGTGAACGCTGGCCTGCTGTCGCTGGGACGCCCCGGGCTCGTGTCGGCGACGCCGCTGGGCGTGCTCGAGCTGCTGCGCCGCAGCGAGGTCGAGCTGGCGGGCGCCGAGGCGGTCATCGTGGGGCGCTCGAACCTGTTCGGCAAGCCGATGGCGCAGCTGCTGCTCGCGCGCGACGCGACCGTGACGGTGTGTCATTCGCGCACCCGCGACCTGCGCGCGGTGTGCGCCCGCGCGGACGTGCTGATCGCCGCGGTCGGTCGCCCGCGTCTGATCGAGCGGGCTCGTTCATCAAGCCGGGCGCGGTCGTGATCGACGTCGGCATGAATCGGCTGACGCCCGAGCAGGCCGGCAACAAGAGCGGGCTCGTCGGCGACGTCGACTACGCCGCGGCCGTGGAGGTCGCCTCGGCGATCACGCCCGTGCCGGGAGGCGTGGGGCCGACGACGATCGCGTTTCTGCTGCGCAACACGCTGCAGGCGGCGCGAATGCAGGCAGGCCTCGCGTGAGCCTCAGGCGCCTGCGCCTCGGCGAGCTGCTCGCGCTCGCGGGCGCGATCTGCGTGATCGTGTCGCTGTTCGCTGCCCTGGTATGAGAACGCCCCGGGCAAGCTCAGCGCCTGGGACACGTTCGGTCCCGCGCTCGTGCTGCTGATCGCCGCCGCGGCGGCCGCGCTCGGCCTGGTCGTGAGCACGATCACCGAGCGCAGCACCGCGCTGCCGGTCGCCGCCGCGGTGTGGAGCACCCTGTTCGGGATCATCGCGGTGATCGCCGCGATCGTGCGGGTGCTGGAGCGTCCCGAGCACGCGCACCTCGCTGTGCGCGGGCGCATGGCTGGCGCTCGTCGGCGCGGTCCTGATGCTGGCGGCTCGTGGCAGTCGATGCGCGACGAACGCGGTTCGCGCTATCAGCCGGCGCAACCACCGCCGCTGCCGCCGCCGGACCCCCATCCCAACGGCAGGGGCGGCGTCGCCTAGCGCGACATCCGAAGCGAGGTCTCCACACGTGGGCTCTGCAGGCGCTCTCCGCTTTCAGAGGCGCCCCGTAGAATGCGTCGCGGTGCCGATCGACCGCGACCAAGTCCTGCATGTCGCTCGCCTGGCCGGCTGAAGCTGGGCGAGGACGAGATCGAGCCGATGGCCCGAGAGCTGTCGGCGGTTCTCGACCATGTCGCCCGCATCGGCGAGCTCGACCTGGAGGGGGTCGCAGCCGACCTCGCACGTGGTCGAGATCACCGACGCGCTGCGCGCGGACGAGCCGCGCGAGTCGTTGCCGCGCGAGGTCGCGCTGGCGCAGGCGCCGGCCGTGAGCGGCGACGGTTTCTCGGTGCCGAGCCCCCAAGCGTGAGCGGCGAGGAGATCATCGAGCTGTCCGCCGCCGCAGGCGGCGCGGAAGATCGCCGCGGGCGAGCTGTCGGCTGCTGAGCTGTTCGACGTCTACCGCGCGCGCGCGGCGCAGGACGAGCTGAACTGCTTCACCTGGGTGGCGCCGCAGTCTTCGGGGCCGACCGGCGACGGCGCCACAGGCGACGGAGGCGCCGGCGAGGGCCTCTGAGCTCGCCGCTGGCGAGGGGTGCCGCTCGCGGTCAAGGACCTGTTCTGCACCGAGGGCGTGCCGAGCCAATCGGGCTCGCGCATCCTGGAGGGGTATGAGCCCCCGTACACCGCCACCGCGGTCAAGCGCCTGCGCGCGGCCGGGCGCGAGCCTGCTGGGGAAGACCAACCAGGACGAGTTCGCGATGGGCTCCTCGACCGAGAACTCGGCGTATCGGCCCGACGCTCAATCCATGGGACCGCACGCGCGTGCCGGGGGGCTCCTCGGGCGGGAGTGCGGCCGCCGTCGCCGCGGGGCTGGCGCCGTGGGCGCTGGGGACGGACACCGGCGGCTCGATTCGCCAGCCGGCCGCGTTGTGCGGGATCGTCGGGCTGAAACCGACGTACGGATCGGTGTCGCGCTACGGGATGATCGCGTTCGCCTCCTCGCTGGACCAGGCCGGCCCGCTGACGCGTGATGTGACCGACGCGGCGCTGCTGCTCAGGCACATGGTCGGCAGAGACCCGTGCGACGCCACCTCGTTGCGGTTCCCTCACGAGATCGACCTGCCGCGCTCCGAGCGCATGGACGGGATCAGGCTGGGCGTACCGGCGGAGCTCACCGGCGCGTCCTCCAGCGGCGGACTCGGAGGCAAGGGGATCGAAGCGGGCGTGCTCGACGCGTTTCGGACGGCGCTGGATCGAGCCGCGGCGCTCGGCGCGGAGGTCATCGAGAGCGTGCGCTTGCCGCACGCGCCGCACGCGCTGTCCGCCTACTACGTGCTTGCCCCCGCCGAGGCGTCGTCGAACCTGGCGCGCTTTGACGGCGTGCGCTACGGCCTGCGCGCCGAGGGCGCCGAGGACCTGCTGGAGATGTACGAGCGCACCCGCCACGACGGGTTCGGCGCGGAGGTCAAGCGGCGAATCATGCTCGGTACCTACGCGCTGTCCGCCGGCTACTACGACGCGTACTACGGGCGCGCGCAGCGGGTGAGGACGAAGATCTCAGAAGACTTCGCGACGGCGTTCTCAGAGGTCGACTTCATCGTCACGCCGACCGCGCCGACGGTCGCGTTCGCACTGGGGGAGAAGACGGCCGATCCGCTGGCGATGTATCTGAACGACTACTGCACGGTGCCGATGTCGCTTGCGGGCATCCCCGCTATCTCGATCCCGTGCGGGCTCAGCGACGGGTTGCCCGTGGGTCTGCAGATCGCGGGCCGGGCGTTCAGCGAGAACAGGCTGCTGGACGCGGCATATGCGCTCGAGCAGGCGATCGGCTTTGACGGGAGCGTTGCCCGTGTCTGAGCTCGAGCCCGTGATCGGCCTGGAGATACACGTGCAGCTGAAGACGCAGACGAAGATGTTCTGCGGCTGCGAGCTGTCGTTCGGCGAGCCTCCGAACACGCGGACGTGCCCGGTCTGCCTGGGCCTGCCGGGGGCGCTGCCGGTGGCGAACGCACAGGCGATCCATCTTGGCCTCGTGATCGGGCTGGCGCTCGGCTCGGAGCTTGCGCTGCGCTCGGTATTTCACCGCAAGAACTACTTCTACCCGGATCTGCCCAAGGGGTATCAGATCTCCCAGTACGACGAGCCGCTGTGCAAAGGGGGAACCCTGGCTGGGGTGCGCATCCACCGGGTGCACCTGGAGGAGGACGCGGCCAAGCTGACGCACGTGGGAGCCAGCGGACGGATACACGGCTCGCAGGAAAGCGTGGTGGATTTCAACCGCGGGGGGACGCCGCTGGCGGAGATCGTGACCGAGCCCGACCTGCGCTCGGCCGAGCAGGCGAGCGAGTGGCTGAAGCTGCTGCGCACCACGCTGCGCCATCTGGGGGTCAGCGACGTGAACATGGAGGAGGGGTCGCTGCGCTGCGACGCGAACATCTCTCTGCGCCCCGCCGGGACGGACGCGCTGGGAACGAAGACGGAGCTGAAGAACATGAACTCTTTTCGGTTCATCGAGCGCGGCATCAAGGCGGAGATCGCTCGCCAGGAGCAGATCCTGCGGGATGGGGGTCAGGTTATGCAGGAGACGCTGCACTTTGACCCTGCGTCGGACGCGATCACGTCTTTGCGCAGCAAGGAGGAGGCGCACGACTACCGCTACTTCCCCGAGCCGGACCTCGTGCCGGTGCAGATCGACCACGAGATGCTCGCGCGCGCGGGGGGCGCCCTGGGGGAGCTGCCGGCGGACAGAGCACAGCGGTTTGAGCAGGAGCTGGGCCTGAGCGCCGACAGCGCGCGGCTGCTGGCGTTCCGGGCCGAGCTGGGCGACTACTTCGAGGCCGCGGTCAAGGCCGGCGGCAATCCGCCCCCGTCCGGGCAGGTGCTCGCGAACTGGATCGCGAGCGATCTGGTGGCAAGGCTCGCCGAGGGTGAGGACCCGGCGGGCTCGCGGGTGGCGCCCGCGGCGATGGCGACCCTCGCGGGGATGGTCTCGGCAAAGCTCATCAGCGTCGGGGCGGGCCGGCAGGTGCTCGACCGGCTCGTCGCCGAGGGCGGCGACCCTGGCGAGATCGTGCGTGCCGAGGGTCTGGAGGCGATCGGCGGGGACGACGAGCTGGCCGAGATTGTGTCCGCGGCGCTGCAAGCCAACCCGGACGCGGCCGAGCGCGTGCGCGCCGGCAACGCCAAGGCGATCGGTCCGATCGTGGGTCACGTGATGCGCGAGACCAAGGGCCGGGCCGACGGCGGCGAGGTGACGAGGCTCGTACACGAGCAGTTGGGCGTCTGAGCTCTCGCCCCGTAAGCCGTCCGCTCGCGCGGCGGCCGGCGTCTCGCGCAGGACGCCGCACCTGGCTCGATGTAAGCCGGTGGCACCCGCAACACGCGGACGGCGCACATTTTGGACTGTGGGCCAAAGGCAGAACCGCCGAGGTGCGCCAATATGCTGGCCATGAACCCACCAGTGACCAATTCGAGCGCTCAGTCCCCGCGGCGGTTCGTGCTGTTGCCGGAAGCAGGGGATGACGTTTCGAGTCGGGGGCCGCGAGTCCGTCGCTACCGGCTGGCCAGTGTCAGCCGGCGCTCAGGGATGAGCGAGGATGTGGCGAGTGCGCGCATCGCCCGCGAGCTCGGCGGTCTGAGGCATTCATAGAGCGAGCGCAAGACAGGTAGCGCTCGCGCTGCACAGGTCTCCTCCGGCTTCCCTCGGCCGGAAGTGAGCGGGGCGCGGCCGGGCGGGGTGGCGATTCCCGTCCGGCCGCACCGTCGCCGTCCAGCCGCGCCGTCGGCTACCCTGAAGGCATGAACCAGGAACAGTCGTCCTCATCGAGCTCGTTCGCCCGCACGGTCGTCGCGGTGCTCGTGCTGCTGGTCGTCGGGTACTTCCTGCTGCACGTGCTGATCGGCGTCGCCGTCGCGGTTGCGGGTTTCGTCGTCGTGATCCTGGCGATCGTCGCTGTCATCTGGGCGGTACGCGTCCTGCTCTGAGGCAGGAGCCAAGATGGCCTACATAGTCATCGCGGTCTGCTTCGGTCTGGCCGGTGGGGTCGTCGGCAAGATCAAGGGCAGCTCGTTCTGGCTGTGGTTTCTCATCTCCGGGATCGTTCCCGTGCTCGGTCTGATCACGGCGATCGTGTACAGGTCCGAGCGCAACGAGCCGCGCCGGCAATGTCCGCGCTGCGGACGCATAACGAAGGTGTACGACGCGATCTGCACGAAGTGCGGGACAGAGCTCGAGTACCCCGACGTCGTGCTCGCGCCGGAATCCGCGCAGGATCCGGACGTCATTCCGACCGTATAGCCCGCTTCGCGGGGTCGGTCGGAATGACATTCCGGACCTGCTTTGCTGAGCTCTGAGATAAGGGAGCCCGAAGTCGAGGGCTGTCTATAAGTAGTCGATGGACGCGAACGCGACGAGCGCCCCCGCGAGCGAAAGCCTGATCGCCAGATTCATCCGCAGAGCAGGGTTCGCGGACGAGACGGACTTCGTGCTGCGCGTCGTGCAGCCGGCGCTGGTCGGCATGATCGACGGCACCGTCTCCTCGCTGGCGCCGATCTTCGCTGCGGCGATCTCCGCGAACTCGCATACCGCTCTGCTCGTCGGCTTCGCCACCGCGCTCGGGGCGGGGGTGAGCATGGGCTGGTCGGAGGCGCTGTCGGACACGGGCGAGGAGACCGGCCGCGGATCGGCTGTGGTGCGCGGGTCGATCACCGGCGGGATGACCGCCCTGGGCGGCATATTTCACACGCTGCCGTTCATCATCTCAGACGTACACACGGCGCTGCTGGTTGCCGGGTGCGTGGTCGCCGTCGAGCTGTTCGCGATCGCGTGGATCAGGAAACGGTTCCTGCACGTGTCGATGCGCTCATCGCTGCTGGTCGTGACCGTCGGCGGCGCGATCGCGCTTGTCATAGGCGTGGCCATCGGCAGTTCCTGAGCACGCGGTCCCCGAGATCCCCGAAAACCCGCTGGTAAGCTGCGTATATGCGCGCGGTGGACGCCATCATGGAATGCCTGAAGGCCGAGGGTGTGGACGTCGTGTTCGGTCTGCCCGGGGGGGCGAACCTGCCGACGTACGACGCGTTCGTCAACGGCGGGATCAGGCACATTCTTGTCCGCCACGAGGCCGGCGGCGGGCACGCCGCGCAGGGGTATGCGAAGGCGACGGGCAAAGTCGGGGTTGCGTTCGCCACGAGCGGTCCGGGCGCGACGAACCTGATCACGCCGATAACGGACGCGATGATGGATTCGGTGCCGGTGGTGTTCATCACCGGGCAGGTCCGCACAGAGCTGCTGGGGACCGACGGGTTTCAGGAGGCGGACACGCTGGGCATCACTATTCCGATCGTCAAGCACTCGTTCATGATCCAGGACCCGCGGGAGATCCCGCGGGCCATACACGAGGCGTTTCACATCGCCCGCACAGGCCGGCCGGGCCCCGTGCTGGTCGACATCCCGCAGGACCTGTCGCGCGCGGAGATCGAGTACGAGCCGGTGACCGATGTGCGGCTGCCCGGGTATCAGCCCACGACGGAGGGCAACCAGAAGCAGATCCGTCAGGCCGCGAAGGCGCTGGCGGCGGCCCGCAGGCCGGTCATCTACGCGGGCGGGGGCGTGGTCAACGCAAACGCCTCTCAGGAGTTGGTCGAGCTGGCGGCGTGCGACCGGTTCCCCGTGACGTGCACGCTGATGGGCCTGGGCGCGTTCCCCGCTCGGGCGGGCGGGGAACCCAATCCCCAGTGGCTTGGGATGCTGGGGATGCACGGCACGCGGGCAGCGAACTACGCGATGGACGAGGCCGACCTGATCTGCGCGGTGGGCGCACGGTTCGACGACCGGATCACGGGCAAGCTGTCGGAGTTCGCGCCGAAGGCGAAGTTCATCCACATCGACATCGACCCGGCGGAGATCTCCAAGAACGTGCCGGCGCACATCCCGATCGTGGGCGACGCCAAGCAGGTGCTGGGCAAGCTGGCCGTCGAGTACCGCGCGCTGAGCGCCGACGCCGCGCGGCTGGGCGCATGGTGGGAGCGGATCGAAGGCTGGAAAACGAAGTATCCGCTGGGCTACCAGGACTCGACCGACAACGAGATCAAGCCCCAGTACATGATTCAGGCGCTGTACGAGGCGACTGGAGGCGAGGCGATCGTGTCGAGCGATGTCGGCCAGCACCAGATGTGGACCGCGCAGTATTACGACTTCCCCGCGCCCAGACGCTGGATCAACTCGGGCGGGCTGGGAACGATGGGGTTCGGCCTGCCGGCCGCCATGGGCGCCGCGGTGGGGTGTCCCGATCGCGTGGTGTGCTGCGTCGCCGGGGACGGGTCGGTGCAGATGAACGCGCAGGAGCTGGCGACGTGCGCGCAGGAGAAGATCCCGATCAAGGTGTTCATCATGAACAACGGATACCTGGGCATGGTCAGGCAGTGGCAGGAGCTGTTTTGGGACGGTAAATACAGCCATGTGGATACGGGAGAGTTCCCGGACTTCGTCAAGCTCGCCGAGGCGTACGGCGCGACCGGAATGCGGTTCGAGGACAAGACGACGCTCGTGCAGGACTGCAAGCGTGCGATCGAGACCGACGGCCCGGTGCTGGTGGACGTGCGGGTGACGCGCGAGGAGAACACGTATCCGATGATCCCGGCCGGCCAGGCCGCGCGCGAGATGGTGGGATGAGTGATCTGGGGGAGGGCAGGCCCTCCCCCAGTACCCCCTCCCGCTTGTTGAGGGCTCGGGCGCCGGGCCGGCAAAGCCGGCCCTCGTGGCGGGGGACGAAGGGTTGTCACAGGAGATGAGATGAACAAGGCAAACTTCACACCAAGGGCGTATCTGTGATGGGTGAACCTGGAACCAAGGAGCCGCTCAGCCTCGAGGAGCTGCAGGCGTCCACGGGGTTGAGGACGGGGCGCAAGCATGTGCTGTCGATCCTGGTGGAGAACAAGTCGGGCGTGCTGACGCGCATCGCCGGGCTGTTCGCGCGCCGGGGCTTCAACATCGACACCCTCACCGTGGGGCCGACCGACGACGAGCAGATCTCGCGAGTGACGCTGACCGTCGATGGGGCGCTGCATCCGATCGACCAGGTGACAAAGCAGCTGCACAAGCTGGTGAACGTGCTGAAGATCAGGGACCTGGAGCCGACCGACACGGTCGCGCGCGAGCTCGCCCTGTTCAAGGTGTCCGCGGACGGCGCGCAGCGCGGTGAGCTGATGCAGATAGCGGAGATATTCAGGGGCAAGGTCGTGGACGTGACCAAGCGCTCGGTGATAATCGAGGTGACGGGAACGACGGAGAAGATCGAGGCGTTCGAGGGCATGGTGCGCCCGTTCGGCCTGATCGAGATGATGCGGACCGGGGAGATTGCGATCTCGCGCGGCCGTACGGAGACATAGGTTCTGCAATCACTACTGCCAAGCAGGGCGGACTTTTCAGGCCGGCCGAAAAGTCCCGCGAAGCGGGCCGGCCGGATGAAAATGTCCGTTCCCTGCGCTGCTTACCGCAGTGGCTGACATTACGAGAGCTTTGGACGGCAGCAGCGCAATAACCGACACAGGGCGCCTGGAAAACCCATTCGCCCTGAGCGAGCAAGATCGCGAGCGCATGGGCGCGCGGCTGGACCTCGCGCTGCGCAGGGCCAGACGCAGCGGCGAGCCGACGCTGGCGACGAGCACGGTGAGGCTGCCCGGCGGGGTGGATCCCAGCGCAGTGGCATGTGCGTCACGGCGCGAGGGCGAGCCATGGTTCGCGTTCGAGCAGCCCGACCGGGGGAGGACGGCGCTTGCGGCGCTGGGAGAGGCGGCAAGACTGAGCGGCGCGGGCAGAGACAGGTTTGCAGACGTGGCCGACCGCTGGCGCGGTCTGGCTGCCGCCGCGGTGGGCGATCCACGCGACGATCCCGACCGCTCGGGGCCGGTTGCCGTGGGCGGGTTCGCGTTCGCGCCACAAGGCGGGGGCTCGCCGGCATGGGAGGGGTTCGAGCCGGCTTCGCTGGTCGTGCCCGAGGTGGCGATCAGGCGCGCCGCAAGAGCGGGCGAGGAGGAAGAGCCGGATGTCAGGCTGACGCTGGCGGCGCTGATGGCGCCGGATGACACGGTCGAAGACGCGCTCGTACGGCTGGAAAACCGCTTAGGCGAGCTGTGCGAGCGGCCGCTGCCGCTGCTGGACCCGGCGCCCGCGGGGCGGTATCAGGTGGCGAGCGCGATGCCGCCCGAGCACTACGAGGCGGCGGTGGAGCGCGCGACGGCGCTGATAGGGGAGGGCAGGCTGGAGAAGATCGTGCTCGCCCGCGAGGTGCAGGCGCATGCCCCGCAAACGTACGACCCAGCGGCGATGCTGGGCGTCCTGCGCGACGCGTTCCCGGCATGCTTCTGCTTCTGCGTCGGGCGCGGCGACGCAACTCTGATCGCGGCCAGCCCCGAGCTGCTGGTGCGCCGCGAAGGCCACCGCGTGAGCACGCTTGCGCTCGCGGGCTCGACCCGGCGCAGCGCGGACCCCGCGGTGGACGACCATCTCGGTGAGCAGCTGCTGCGCGATGAGAGCTACCGCGAGGAGCACGCGATCGTCGCCCGACGGATCGAGCGCACGCTGCGCGATCACGCGGTATGGGTGGCCGCCGCGCCCGAGCCGGAGCTGGTCAAGATCGCGAACATCCAGCATCTGGCGACCCCGATCCGCGCGCAGCTCGCCGCCCCGATCGACGCGCTCGAGCTGGCCGGCCTGATGCACCCGACGCCGGCGGTCGGAGGCGAGCCGCAAGACGTCGCCACACCCCTGATCCCCGCGCTCGAGGGCCTCGACCGCGGCTGGTACGCGGGCCCGGTGGGCTGGACTGACGCGACGGGCGACGGCGAGTTCTGCGTCGCCCTGCGCTGCGCACTGCTGCGCGGCAACGTCGCCAGTTGCTACGCGGGGAACGGGATCGTGCGCGACTCAAACCCTCAGGTCGAGCTGGCCGAGACGGAGATCAAGCTTCAGGCTCTGCTGCCGCTGCTGGCGGGCTGAGTGTGCGCGAACTCGCGCGGGCACATGCTGAAGCCTGCAACGACTCGCCGCGAGCGTTGGGGCTCCACGGACGTTAGCTATCGGCCATTGCCTCTCGCGCTTCGTGCCGGGGAGATTGGCTTCATAGAGCGTATTTCTGGCGATCGATGTTGGTTCTTGCGGTTGGGGGCTTGACGGCAAGCCTCATGTGTGCTTATGATTGGTAGGTCAAATGCTCTCCATGTGGGGGAGCATGAGAAATAGATCGGGTTTGGGTCGGTCTTCTGGATCGATGTCAAGCGCTTTGCAGGGGATGTAGGGGAGAGGGCCGGATCGCATGAAGAGGGGTAGTGTTCGCGTGAGTCCGTTGGGGACAGATGTGAAGAGTGTCATTGCGTACCTCGGTGCGCCTGTAGGTAGATGCGTCAGCAGCGCTGACTCATTCTCTCTCTCTCTCTCTCTCTCTCTAGCCCCAGTAGTTCCCCTCTTCTAGCAGCAGATTCTCTCCGCTCTGAGCAGAGCTCGCGGATATGGATCACTAGCGGGTCAAAGCCCGCTTTCGCGCTAGAGCCCAGGTCAAGCGGGCCCGGAGTTTTGGCCCAACCACACCGCAAGGCGGTCTTGTGGCTCAGGCGTTTGTCTATGTCCTGCGCTGCTCTGTCTCAGGCCGCGACGTCGTTGCACGTGCCCGGTGTGATGAGGGTGCGGCGTAGCTTGGCGTGCCCTTGGGCGGGCGTTGCGTCCCTCGTCTTCATCAGCTCAACTCAACACGCGTGCGTAGCGCCGAGCGCCGGCACGTCCCTAATCCCAAGGAGCTAACCGATGTTCAAAGCCATACGCACCCGCATAACCCCCGCCACGGTCCTGGCGACCGTAGCGCTCATCTTCGCCATGACAGGAGGCGCCTACGCCGCCTCCAAGGTCCTGATAACGAAAACCTCCCAGATCAAGCCAAGCGTCCTCGCCCAGCTGAAGGGCAAGGCGGGCCCGGCCGGCCCCGCGGGCGCCACCGGCCCCGCCGGCGCGGTCGGCCCGGGAGGCCCTGCGGGCCCGGCCGGCGGCCCCGGCACCGCGGGCGCACCCGGCGCCCCGGGAACCCCCGGGGAAAGCGTCACCAACAAAGCCGTTTCACCCGGCGCGACCTGTAAAGAAGGCGGCGCGGAATTCAAAGTCGGTGCGGGAGCCGCCACCAAGGCCTGTAACGGCGAAAAGGGCACCACCGGCTTCACCAACACCCTCCCCTCCGGCGCCACCGAGACCGGCACCTGGGGCGCGATCTTCCCGGACGTCGAAGAAGGCGGCCATGAAGAAATGACGCTGCCCAGCCCGATCTCATTCACTATCCCGCTCGAAGCGCCGCTCGGCGCCTCGGCTGTCCACTATGTGCATCTCTGCACGGGCCTCGAAGGCGCGGCACTGACGGCATGTGAAAAAACACTTGCAGAAGTCGCCACGGATTGTCCTGGCACCGCTGAAGCGCCGAAGGCGCTCGCTGGTCAGCTGTGTGTCTATGACGCGGCGCTCAACAGGCCCGCCAAAACGAGCCGGCTTGCGATCTCGGGGATCAGCCCGCCGTCCTCGCTCGTTGAACCGCATGGCGCTGGGACGACCGGCGCGATCCTGTTCGTCCACTTCGCCGGCACGCCCGAAGAAGGCGCCCAGATCCAGGGAACGTGGGCGGTGACCGCCGAATAGGCACTCCGCCCGACGGCGTACTCGGGGCGGCGTGCCGCCCCGGGTAAAGCCGCTCACTCACCCCGCGACCCGACCCACCGCCACCCACTGAGGAGAGAGTGATGTTGCAGGCCAGCGCCAGCAGTTCACGGACGTCGTTCACCGTCTTCGCGGCGTGCGCGTTCGCGCTGCTCGCGATCCTCGCCTCTGTCCTGCCCTCTTCGGCGTCTGCTGCCCAGGCGCACGTGTTCTCCACGACGATCGGCTCGGGTCCCGGCTCGGCTGCGGGTCAGCTTTCGTTGGTGGGGGGGAGCTCGGGCTCGGCGGGCAGCGGCGTCGCGGTTGATGGGGAATCGGGTGATGTGTTTGTGGCGGATACGGCGAATAATCGTGTTGATGTGTTCGATCCGTCGAAGCCTGTCTCTGAACAGTTTGTGCGTGCGTGGGGTTGGGGGGTGCTGGATGGTAAAGCGGAACTCGAGACGTGTACATCGAGTTGTCAGGCGGGTATCGCCGGTAGCGAACCGGGCGAGCTGGCAGGCCCGACGTTCATCGCGGTCGATAACTCTGCGGGCGCGTCGAAGGGTGATGTGTATGTCGCGGGCCCCGGCGTCCACCTGGAATCCCCGAACAATCTCATCACCAAGTTCGATGCCGAAGGTCATCTGCTCGAATCGTGGGGTGCCAAAGGTCAGCTGAATGGTCCCGCGGGCGTGCCCGCCGACCAGTTCGGCCAGGTGGCCGGGATCGCTGTCAGCAACGAAACGGGCGGCCTGTGGGTGCGTGTCGACGGTACCCTCAACGCTCCGAACGCTCATATTTACAAGTTCGATCAGGCCGGTGGTTTTCTGCCGCCGAGCATCGAAGTCACGGGCTATTCCCCGCAGGGTTTGGCGGTCGATGATGCCGGCGAGTTGTTTTTCAGCGTTGACGCGGAACGGATCGACAGGCGTCCCGGTGGCACGGTCTATCAGGCTCCCGGGGTCACGATCACGGGTTTGGCTGCGGATCCGTTTACGGGTGATCTGTATGTCGATGAAGCCGGCAGTTCGATTCTTGATGTGTCGCCTCAGTGCGAACCGTCTCTTGGTGGTTGCCGCCCGACGCAGGTCTTTGGGGTGGGGCATCTGAGTGAAGCGGCGGGTTTGACCGCTGAGCCGCGCAGCGGGACGATCTATGTGGCGGATGCGGCGGCCGATCGGCTCGCGGTGTTCACGGTCAGCTTGGAAGCGAACGTCCACGCCGCTGATGAAGTCAAGGCGACGAGCGCGACGTTGCATGGTGAGGTCAACCCGGAGGGTGTCGCGGTCACCTCGTGCTCCTTCCAGTATGGCCCGTCGAGGTCTTATGGGCAGGGTGTGCCGTGTTTGAATGCCTCGGGTGTGCAGGTCGGCACCGCGGCTGATCCGATCACGGGCTCCTCGCTCGTCGCGTTGCATGCTGACGTCCAGGGTCTCGCGGCGGGCACTGTCTACCATTTCCGTTTGCATGCGGCGGGCGCCGGCGGTGATGTCCACAGCGAGGATGAAGCGACGCCGAGCACGCTCCCCGCGGCGCTGATCGAAGAAAACTCCTCCTCGGAAGTCACCGCGGGCTCGGCGTTGCTCTCGGCGAAGGTCAACCCCGAGGGCCTGCCGCTGAGCGGATGTGAGTTCCAGTACGGCACTACTCTCGCCTATGGCACGTCGGTGCCGTGTGAACAGTCGCTGGCAGCGATCGGCTCGGGCACCACCGGCGTCCCTGTCTCCGTCCGTCTGGCTGGGCTGACGGGCGAGACGACCTACCACTGGCGGCTGGTGTTGAGCGATGCGAACCTCACGACCACGGGGCTTGATAACACGTTCATCTTCTTTCCGCCTGGTCCCGAACGCGTCGGGGGTGCCTGCCCGAACGAAGCGTTGCGTGGCGAAAGCGTCGTGAACCCGAAGACGGGGCTCGCGCTCTCCAGCGAACTGCCGGACTGCCGCTCCTATGAGATGGTCACGCCGCCCGCGAAGAACGGGGCGTTGATCGCCGTTCTCCTGCTCAGCAAACCCGAAGTGCTCGCTGAAAGCGGGGAACGTGTGATCGGCTCCACCGTCCAGTGCTTCAACGATGCGCAGTCCTGCTCCGGGTTCCGCGAAATCGCGGGTGCGCTATATGAATTCGCGCGTACTCCCGGCGGCTGGGCAGCGCGCTCGCTGGGGCCACCCGCGAGTGCTTATGCCGGCGCGACCGCGTGGTCCTTCAGCGCCGATGCCGACACCGTGCTGTATGGCGTGCCAGACGCGGCCGGCTCCGAACAATTCACGGCACGCCAACCCGACGGGACACTACAAGCGATCGGCCCAGTCAGTGGCCCCGAACAGCCCGGCGCCCTCTATGGGAGATTCGTGAGCACGAGTGACCTGTCGCATCTCGTGTACGCATCGCAAAACGGTGCAATGTGGTCCTTTGATGGTATCGGCCCGGCGGGTAAGTCGGCGTATGAGTATGTCGGGGCGGGCAACACACAGCCGCTGCTGCTGGGTGTCAGTGGCGGCGCGGGCAGCAACGACCTGATCAGCGCCTGCGGCACATCGATCGGCAACGAGAATGGCACGTCGTATGGGGTGATCTCTGCTGATGGGCGCACCGTGTTTTTCACCGCGGCGAAGTGTGGTGGCGGGACCGGGGTGAACGTGGGGCATGTGGTCCCGGCAGCGGAGTTGTATGAGCGGGTCGATCAGTCCCATACCGTGCTGGTGTCTGCGCCCGCGCCGGCGGGTGAAGGGTGCGCTGCGGCGTGTGCGGCCCAGCCGGCCGCTGACGCGGCGTTCCAGGCCGCCTCAGCGGATGGGTCGCGTGTGTTCTTCACGAGCACCCAGCAGCTGACCGATAGCGCGAGCGAGGACGCCCATCCTGGTGACAGCGCAGTGTCGGGCTGTCTCGACACGGTGGGGGCTGGTGGCTGTAACTTGTATGAGTCTGAATGTCCGGGGCACTGCGAAAACGCCGCCGAACGGCGGCTCCTCGATGTTTCCGGCGGGGATAGCAGCGGCCTTGGCCCCGAGGTGCAGGGCGTCGTGGCGATCTCCTCCGATGGCTCGCACGTGTACTTCGTGGCGAAGGGCGTCCTGACCGCGAACGCGAACCAGGCGGGCGCCAAGCCACTGGAAGGCGCCGATAACCTGTATGTCTACGCGGGTGGGCAGGCAGCGTTCATCGCGACGCTCCCCGCCAGCGACGAAAAAAACTGGAATGAAGGAGCGGTGCGGGCGAATGTGACGCCGGACGGCCGCTACCTGGTGTTTGCCTCTCACGCTGCGTTGACGGCGGACGCTACCCGTGTCGGGGGACTCGGTCCTGCCCAGGTCTACCGCTACGACGCCCAGAGCGGCGTTTTGGCGCGTGTCTCGATCGGCCTGGACGGTTTCAACGATGACGGTAACGCGGGTGTCGGGGACGCACAGATCCTACCGTCCCAGGAAGGCTTTCGGGCCCAGAGCGCTCCGGGGCGGTTGGACCCCACGATGTCCCACGATGGCTCGCGGGTGTTCTTCGAAAGCCCCGTTGGTTTGACCCCGAACGCGCTCAACGACGTCCCCGTCAACCCTCGCGGCCAGAGCAAGGATCTCGCCCAGAACATCTACGAGTGGACGGCCCCGGGCGCTCCGGGCTGCTCTGAAGCCGCTGGCTGTGTCTCGCTGATCTCAGACGGCCGCGACGCCTCCGAAGGTGACGGCAACGGCCGCACCGAAAGCGCGGTCGAACTGAAGGGCGTCGACGCGACCGGCTCAAACGTCGTCTTCACCACCACCGACCCGCTCGTCCGCCAGGACACCGACACCCAGAGTGACTTCTATGACGCCCGCGTGGACGGCGGCTTCCCCGCCCCCACCACCCCTCCGCTCTGCGAAACCGGCGACACCTGCCACGAACCCACCACCCCACCGGAAACCGAACCGCCCCTCGCCAGCCAGATCTTCACCGGCCCCGGCAACCTCACCCCCGCGATCACCCCACCCCCACCACCGCAAACCAAGACCGCTGCCCAGCTCAGAGCCGAAAAACTGGCCAGAGCACTGAGGCGATGCCACAAGGACAAGAACAGGACAAGGCGCAAGAAATGCGAGCGGCAAGCCAGAAGCCGATACACATCCAAAGCCAAGAAGATTACCCGGAGGGCCAAGTGAACATGTCTGCTAATCAAATATGTCCCCCGACGGTGGCAGGCAGGCTCGCTCGCGGGCGGGCGCGGGCGGTGTGTGGTGTGGCTGGGCTGCTCGCTTGTGTTCTAGCCCTAGCGCTGTCGGGTTCTTTCGCGCCACCTGCACTCGCTGCCCAGGCGCACGTGTTCTCCACGACGCTTGGCTTGGGCCCGGGTTCGGGTGCGGGTGAGCTGTCGTTGGTGGCGGGGGGTTCGGGCTCGGCGGGTAGTGGTGTCGCGGTTGACGCGGAATCGGGTGATGTGTTTGTGGCGGATACGGCGAATAATCGTGTTGATGTGTTCGATCCGTCGAAGCCTGTCTCTGAACAGTTTGTGCGTGCGTGGGGTTGGGGGGTGCTGGATGGTAAAGCGGAACTCGAGACGTGTACATCGAGTTGTCAGGCGGGTATCGCCGGTAGCGAACCGGGCGAGCTGGCAGGCCCGACGTTCATCGCGGTCGATAACTCTGCGGGCGCGTCGAAGGGTGATGTGTATGTCGCGGGCCCCGGCGTCCACCTGGAATCCCCGAACAATCTCATCACCAAGTTCGATGCCGAAGGTCATCTGCTCGAATCGTGGGGTGTCAAAGGTCAGCTGAATGGTCCCGCGGGCGTGCCCGCCGACCAGTTCGGCCAGCTGGCCGGGATCGCTGTCAGCAACGAAACGGGCGGCCTGTGGGTGTTTGTCGGTGGTACCGTCAACGCTCCGAACGCTCATATCTACCCGTTCGATCAGGCTGGTGGTTTTCTGCCGCCGAGCATCGAAGCCGCGGCTTATTCGCCGCAGGGTTTGGCGGTCGATGACGCTGGTGAGTTGTTTGAGAGCGTCAACGCGACACGGGTCGACAGGCGTCCTGGTGGCACTGTTTATGCGGCGCCCTCGTTCACGATCAGGGCCTTCGCTGCGGATCCGTTCACCGGTGATCTCTACGTCGATGAAGCCGGCAGTTCGATCCTTGATGTCTCGCCTCAGTGTGAACCGTCTTTGAATGGTTGCCCCCCGACGCAGGCCTTTGGCGTGGGGCATCTCGGTGAAGCGGCGGGCCTGACCGCTCAACCGCACAGCGGGACGATCTATGTGGCGGATGCGGCGGCTGATCGGCTCGCGGTGTTCACGGTCAGCTTGGAAGCGATCGTTCACGCCGCTGATGAAGTCAAGGCGACGAGCGCGACGTTGCATGGTGAGGTCAACCCGGAGGGTGTCGCGGTTACCTCGTGCTCCTTCCAGTATGGCCCGTCGAAGTCTTATGGGCAGGGTGTGCCGTGCCTGAACGCCTCGGGTGTGCAGGTCGGCACCCCCGCTGATCCGATCACGGGCTCCTCGCTCGTCGCGTTGCACGCTGACGTCGAAGGCCTCGCGGCGGGCACTGTCTACCATTTCCGTTTGCATGCGGCGGGCGCCGGCGGTGATGTCCACAGCGAGGATGAAGCGACGCCGAGCACGCTCCCCGCGGCGCTGATCGAAGAAGACTCCTCCTCGGAAGTCACCGCGGGCTCGGCGTTGCTCTCGGCGAAGGTCAACCCCGAGGGCCTGCCGCTGAGCGGATGTGAGTTCCAGTACGGCACTACTCTCGCCTATGGCACGTCGGTGCCGTGTGAACAGTCGCTGGCAGCGATCGGCTCGGGCACCACCGGCGTCCCTGTCACGGCGCGTCTGGCTGGGTTGACGGGCGAGACGACCTACCACTGGCGGCTGCTGTTGAGCGATGCGAACCTCACGACCACGGGGCTTGATAACACGTTCGTGTTCTTTCCGGCGGGCCCCGAACGCGTCGGGGGTGCCTGCCCGAACGAAGCGTTGCGTGGCGAAAGCGTCCTGAACCCGAAGACGGGGCTCGCGCTCTCCAGCGAACTGCCGGACTGCCGCTCCTATGAGATGGTCACGCCGCCCGCGAAGAACGGGGCGCTGATCGCCGTTCTCCTGCTCGCCAAACCCGAAGTGCTCGCTGAAAGCGGGGAACGTGTGATCGGCTCCACCGTCCAGTGCTTCAACGATGCGCAGTCCTGCTCCGGGTTCCGCGAAATCGCGGGTGCGCTATATGAATTCGCGCGTACTCCCGGCGGCTGGGCGGCGCGCTCGATGGGGCCACCCGCGAGTGCTTATGCCGGCGCGACCGCGTGGAACTTCAGCGCCGACGCCGACACCGTGCTGTATGGCGTGCCAAACGCGGCCGGCTCCGAACAATTCACGGCACGCCAACCCGACGGGACACTACAAGCGATCGGCCCAGTCACGGGCCCCCAACAGCCCGGCCTCCTCTATGGGAGATTCGTGAGCACGAGTGACCTGTCGCATCTCGTCTACACATCGCAAAACGGTGCAATGTGGTCCTTTGATGGTACCGGCCCGGGGACTAAATCGGCGTATGAGTATGTCGGGGCGGGCAACACGCAGCCGCTGCTGCTGGGTGTCAGTGGCGGCGCGGGCAGCAACGACCTGATCAGCACGTGCGGCACATCGATCGGCAACGAGAATGGCACGTCGTATGGGGTGATCTCTGCTGATGGGCGCACGGTGTTTTTCACCGCGGCGAAGTGTGGTGGCGGGACCGGGGTGAACGTGGGGCATGTGGTCCCGGCAGCGGAGTTGTATGAGCGCGTCGATCAGTCCCATACGGTGCTGGTGTCTGCGCCCGCGCCGGCTGGTGAAGGGTGCGCTGGGGCGTGTGCGGCCCAGCCGGCCACTGACGCGTCGTTCCAGGCCGCCTCAGCGGATGGGTCGCGTGTGTTCTTCACGAGCACCCAGCAGCTGACCGATGGCGCGAGCGAGGACGCCCATCCTGGTGACAGCGCAGTGTCGGGTTGTCTCGACACGGTGGGGGCTGGTGGCTGTAACTTGTATGAGTCTGAATGTCCGGGGCACTGCGAAAACGCCGCCGAACGGCGGCTCCTCGATGTTTCCGGCGGGGATAGCAGCGGCCTTGGCCCCGAGGTGCAGGGCGTCGTGGCGATCTCCTCCGATGGCTCGCACGTGTACTTCGTAGCGAAGGGCGTCCTGACCGCGCACGCGAACCAGGCGGGCGCCAAGCCGCTGGAAGGCGCCGATAACCTGTATGTCTACGCGGGTGGGCAGGCAGCGTTCATCGCGACGCTCCCCGCCAGCGACGAAACGAACTGGAATGAAGGAGCGGTGCGGGCGAATGTGACGCCGGACGGCCGCTACCTGGTGTTTGCCTCTCACGGCGCGTTGACGGCGGACGCTACCCGTGTCGGGGGACTCGGTCCTGCGCAGGTCTACCGCTACGACGCCCAGAGCGGCGTTTTGGCGCGTGTCTCGATCGGCCTGGACGGTTTCAACGATGACGGTAACGCGGGTGTCGGGGACGCACAGATCCTACCGTCCCAGGAAGGCTTTCGGAACCAGAGCGCTCCGGGGCGGTTGGACCCCACGATGTCCCACGACGGGTCGCGGGTGTTCTTCGAAAGCCCGGTTGGTTTGACCCCGAACGCGCTCAACGACGTCCCCGTCAACCCTCGCGGCCAGAGCAAGGATCTCGCCCAGAACATCTACGAGTGGACGGCCCCGGGCGCTGGCGGCTGCTCCGAAGCCGCTGGCTGTGTCTCGCTGATCTCAGACGGCCGCGACGCCTCCGAAGGTAACGGCAACGGCCGCACCGAAAGCGCGGTCGAACTGAAGGGCGTCGACGCGACCGGCTCAAACGTCGTCTTCACCACCACCGACCCGCTCGTCCGCCAGGACACCGACACCCAACTCGACTTCTACGACGCCCGCGTCAGCGGCGGCTTCCCAGCCCCCACCGAACCCGTCCCGTGCCAGGGCGAAGCGTGCCACGAACCATCCACCCCACCGGAAGCCGAACCGCCCCTCGCCAGCCAGATCTTCACCGGCCCCGGCAACCCCCTCCAACCCTTCATCACACCCCCACCACCAAAACACGAAACCCCCGCCCAGATCCGCGCCAAGCACCTCAAGGCGGCGCTGAAGGCATGCAGGAAGGACCACAGGAAGAAGAAGCGCCAGGCATGCGAACGCACGGCGCATAAGCGCTACGGCCCCGTCGCCAAGAAATCCAAGAAGACCGGGGGAAGGAGGTGACGTCCGTCACCACCTCACCGCTGCGGCCCGCCTCCGCCCATGGCGAGCGTCTCACTGAAATGCGGTCGTCTCCGGCATGCCCGCGGTGTGCCCGCGCGTTGGCCTACGAGCGCCGTCGCTTCGCCGTGACCGTCGCGCCGATGCCGATCGCGCTCACCGTGAGTTCTGTGGTCCTGGTGGCTGGTCTCGCGGTCTTCGCTGTCTGCTGGCTGGTGTCGAGCGTCTCTTCTCGCTTCCGAGCGTGTATCGCGCGACTCGGCGCTCGGCGCCTCGCCCCCCTCGGGCGCCTCTCGCCGCAGCGGGCCGGCCTCCCGCAGCGCTCTCCAATCTCCCGCCGCAGAGCTGGCGTCGCCTCACTCACATCCGCGCAACGGCTGCGCTCCGCGGCCGCTCGGATGGAGATCCGCGCAGCAGTCCACGGGACGCCCCGATGACCCCGCTTACCCGCGCCGAGCGTGGCGCAGCACGAACGCAACAGCCTCGCCCCCCCTCACGCCGGCAGCCCGACCAACAAACGAAGGAGCAGTCGATGAGCCTCACGGAGCACACACCGACCCCGTCCCTCACGGCGAGAGGTCTCCGTGCGCTCCGTGGCCTTCTGGGCGTCAAAGGGACCGGTGCGCCGTCACCCGCCCTCGCCGCCGGGAGTGGTGCGCTCTCAGCCGCCGCGGCACCAGCGCAGGCCGGTGCATCACCCTGCCGAGCCTCCGGCGAGCTCCGCCCGCACGGCATCCGTGCTTTGCATTTCCTCTCCCTCCTAGCGGGTATAGGGCGCCGAGGGTCAAGTAGATCGCCTGCGCAGCGCCCTCTGGGTGTGTCCTTTAGGGTGCGGACGCAGGCCCCAAAGTTTGCTCTGCAAATGCGGGGCCGAGGACAAAGATATACGCCGGCCCTCGGTGCCCTCGTTATGTGCGCAGCGGCGCTGGTGGCTGCCCCAGCGCCCGCCAGTGCCGCAGCGACCTCCACGCCGGCTTGGGGTATCGACTCCTTGGCCACCCCGACCGACTTCTCGACGGCGGGAAATGCACGTTGCTTCGCCGAAACGAGGCTCGAACATTGCGACACCTACGCCGTCACGATCACCAACCAGGGCTCCAAGCCGACGAACGGCGCGTCCGTCACGATCACCGATACCCTGCCGGCCGCGATCACGCTCCGCGGTGTCGTTCTGCGCGCGAACCTCGGCATCGAAGACCTCAACGAACTCTTCCATTTCTGCTCGGTCGCGCTCCCGACGGTGACGTGCACGATCCCCGCGCAGTACTTCACCGAACATGGTCACATCAAACCGGGTGAAACGTTCCAGATGTTCGTCTTGGCCACCGTCGACGAACCCGCCGCCGCTGGGTCTCTGACGAACACCGTGAGCGTCTCCGGCGGCGGCGTCGCCGAACCGGCTCATGAGACGAGCACGAATACTCTCGAACACGGCGCGCCGCAGTTTGGCCTTGCGGGCTTTCGCTCCCCCCTGCTCGGGCTCGACGGTGCTCCCGATACCCAGGCGGGTGCGCACCCCTACGACTTCGCGACTCGCATCGATCTCAACAATGTCCTGCGCCAGATTCCGGAAGGCGTCGTTCTGCCGACGACGATCGCCGACCTTCGCGACGTCGTCGTCGACCTGCCGCTCGGCCTCGCCGCGAGCGCTGTGTCCGCGCCGACCTGCACGCTCGCGAAGCTCTCATCCAAAGGCGAACACCACAAAAATGGTTTCTCAGCCTGCCCGACCGACTCGATCGTCGGTTTCATCCGCACCGGCCCTGAAGGCTACATCTCCGCCGAGGGCCCGATCTACAACATTGTCCCCGAGCGCGGCGTCGCCGCCGAGTTCGGCTTCATCGACCTCACCGGCAGCTCGCACATCCTCTACTCGAGCATCGCCCCGACCCCCTCGGGATACGTGCTGCGCTCCTCCAGCCGCGAAATCGCGCAGCTGCTGCTGACGAACATCCTCGTCGAAATCTACGGCGACCCCGCCGCCCGCGACCGCGCGATCGAAGCGACCGAAAACAAACTCCCCTACACCTACAGCCAGAAACCGACCGACGTCCCGACCTTCACGAACCCCGAGGACTGCTCGGGCGCTCCGTTGCAGACGAGCATCCACATGGACTCCTGGCAGGCCCCCGGTAGCTATAACGCCGACGGCACCCCCAACTTCGAAGACCCCAACTGGGCGGGCGCGAGCTTCGAATCTCCGCCCGTGACGGGCTGTGAATCCCTCGCCGGCCTCTTCAACCCGACGATCGAAGCGAAACCCGAAACCACCGAAGCCGATACCCCGACCGGCCTTGACGTGAACCTGAAGGTCCCCCAGTCTGAAGGCGTCGAATCCCCTGGCACCCCGCCGCTGCGTGACGCCGAAGTCGCGCTCCCCGAAGGGGTGACGGTCAACCCCTCTCAGGCCAATGGTCTGCAGGCCTGCTCGCTTGAACAGGTCGGCATGTCCGCCTCGGGCGTCCCGAACGCGGCCCCTCCGGCGTGTCCGGAAGCGTCGAAGATCGGCACCGTCGAACTGGAAACCCCGGCGCTCCCGAGCGAAGTCTGCAAGCTACCCGGCAAGGGCCTTACGGAATGCCCGAGCTCAGAAGAACGCGAAAAGAAGCCGATCGAGGGCTCGATCTATGTCGCGCGCCAGCTCGAAAACCCGTTCAAATCGCTGTTGGCGATCTACATCGTCATCGACGACCCGCGCACGGGCGTGATCGTGAAGCTGCCGGGCGAAGTCAAAGCCAACGAAACCACCGGCCAGCTCACGACCGTCGTTCCCAACGGCCCCCAGTTCCCGTTCTCAGAACTGAGGACCCATTTCTTCGGCGGCGCGACCGCCTCGCTGCGGACCCCGCCGACCTGCGGAACCTACACCCTGACCTCCCAGCTGACCCCGTGGTCAGCGCCCGAATCCGGCCCGCCGGCAACCCCCTCGAGCCCCTTCGAAGTCACCCAGGGCCCCGGCGGCGCAGCCTGTCCGCACACGCCGGGCGAAGAGCCGAACAGCCCGACCTTCGAAGCGGGCACCACCAACCCGACAGCGGGCGCCTACAGCCCGCTCGTCGTGCACATGACCAGGGGGGATGACTCCCAGAACTGGAGCCAGATCTCAGTCACGCTCCCGCCCGGCGCGACGGGCAAGCTGGCGGGGATCCCAAAGTGCTCGGACGCCCAGATCGCGGCGGCCCAGGCCCGCAGCAACCCCGGCGAAGGCGCCCTGGAGGCCGCGAGCCCGTCCTGCCCGGCCGCCTCGAAGCTCGGCACGGTCACGGTCGGCGCGGGCGCGGGCCCGAAACCGTTCTACGCCACCGGCAACGCCTACCTCGCGGGCCCCTACAAGGGAGCCCCGTTCAGCGGAGTGTTCATAACCCCCGCGATCGCGGGCCCCTTCGACCTCGGCGTGGTGGTGGTCCGAGCGGGCCTCTACATCAACCCCACAACCGCGCAGGTCACAACCAAGGCCGACCCGCTACCGACGATCCTCCACGGCATCCCGCTCGACGTCCGCTCGATCACGGTCAACGTGGACCGTCCCGGGTTCACCCTGAACCCGACGAGCTGTAACCCGATGACGGTCAGCGGTGAAGAGATCTCAACGCAGGGGCAGACCGCCCCGCTGTCCGCCCACTTCCAGGTCGGTGGTTGTGCGGGCTTGGTGTTCAAACCGTCGTTTACGGTTAGTACGCAGGGTAAGACCAGTAAAGCGGCTGGTGCGAGCTTGAGCGTGAAGATTGCTTATCCGAGTAGTGGGGAGGCGAACATCGCGAAGGTCGATCTGCAGTTCCCCAAGAGCTTGCCGGCAAGACTAACGACGTTGCAGAAGGCGTGTACCGAAGCGCAGTTCAACACCAATCCGGCAGGCTGTCCGGCGCCGTCTGACATAGCGACGGTGGTCGTGCATACCCCACTGCTGAACAGTCCGTTGTCGGGCCCGGCGTACTTCGTCAGTCATGGTGGGGCGGCGTTCCCCGATGTTGAGATGGTCCTGCAGGGCGAAGGCGTGACGCTTGTCGTGGATGGTAAGACGCAGATCAAGAAAGGCGTCACCTACTCGCATTTCGAATCGGCTCCCGATGAGCCGTTCAGTACGTTCGAATTCAATGCACCCGAGGGTCCGTACTCGATTCTCACCGCCAACGGCAACCTCTGCACCCAGAAACTCCTGATGCCGACGACGATCACTGGTCAGAACGGTGCGGTGATCACCCAGAGCACGAAGATCGGCGTGACGGGCTGTCCGAAGGTCAAGACAAAGGCGCTGACCCGCGCCCAGAAGCTCGCCAAGGCGTTGAAGGCGTGCCGCAAGGACAGGAAGAAGGCCAAGCGCGCGAGTTGCGAAAGGGCCGCCCGCAAGAAGTTTGGTGCGGTCAAGTCCAAGAAGGCTAAAAGAAAGAAGTAAGAGGGGCCAGCACAGTGTCTGCATCCAAGCCCAAGCGACCCGGCGTCGGCGTGCGACGAGGGGTGAGTCGGACAAGCAGAGCGGACTTTTCAGGCCGGCCGGTCCGCGAAAAAGCGGTTTTCCGGCCGGGTGAGGATGTTCAGTCTTTGCGCCGCTCGTCGGGCGCGCGGTCCCAGTCGTCCTCTCGTGACTTGCAGCGACGTTTGAGCTCGCCGCGGGAGGGCGCGGTGCAGGTCTCGGAGGTTCAGCGCGCCCGGATTCTCGCGGCGATGGTGTGGGTTGTGGCAGAGCATGGTGTGGGTTATGCCACGGTCGCGCGGGTAGTCAAGCGGGCCGGTGTGTCGCGACGCACGTTCTATGAACTGTTCTCCGGTTCTGAGGACTGTTTCCTGGCGGTGTTCGAGGACACTGTTTTGCGCGCGAGCGCTATCGCCACCGAAGCGACCGCGGTTGCGGCGCCTTCGGTTTGGCAGGAGCGTCTCAGGGTGGGCCTTGGCGCTTTGCTGGGCTTCTTTGACGATGAGCCGGCGTCGGGCTCGCTGCTGATCGTGGATGCGCTCGGGGCCGGCCCCGTTGTTCTCGAGCGTCGCACACGCATCCTGCGGTCCCTTGCCGCGATCGTCAATCAGGGACGTAGCTCAAAGGCCCGGGGTGGGATCCCGCCGCCCTTGACCGCCGAGGGCGTGGTCGGCGCTGTGCTGGCGGTCATCCATGCGCGGATGCTTGAGGACGATCGCCGCCCGCTGCTGCAGCTGCTGAACCCGTTGATGGCGATGATCGTGCTGCCATACCTGGGGAAGGCAGCCGCGGCGAAGGAGCTGACCCGTCGCGTTGCGAAAGCCCCACGTGCGCCCAGGACCACTCGCATGTCACGCAAATCCCCCGAGGACCCGCTGGAGGGCTTGAACATGCGCTTGACCTACCGCACGCTGATGGTGCTCTCGGCGATAGCGGCAGAGCCCGGCGCCAGCAACCGCCAGGTGGCGGACGCCGCGGGAGTGCACGACCAGGGCCAGATCTCAAAGCTCCTCGGGCGCCTGGAAAAACTCGGCCTGATACACAACACCGGCAACGGCCAACCCCAAGGAGAACCCAACGCGTGGACACTCACCCCGCGAGGGATAGAGGTGGAGACCACGCTCCAGGTCTGACCCTACCTGTCGCGTTGCGTCGAAGGTTCTTCGGGCAACGCGGGATCGTGCGCGACCGAAACCCTCAGGCCGAGCTGGCCGAGACGGAGATCAAGCTTCAGGCTCTGCTGCCGCTGCTGGCGGGCTGAGTGTGCGCGAACTCGCGCGGGCACATGCTGAAGCCTGCAACGACTCGCCGCGAGCGTTGGGGCTCCGCGGACGTTAGCTCTCCGCCGTCGCTCCTCGCGCTCCCTGTCGGGGAGATTGGCTTCATAGAGCGTATTTCTGGCGATCGATGTTGGTTCTTGCGGTTGGGGGCTTGACGGCAAGCGTCATGTGTGCTTATGATTGGTAGGTCAAGTGCTCTCCATGTGGGGGAGCATGGGAAATAGATCGGGTTTGGGTCGGTCTTCTGGATCGATGTCAAGCGCTTTGCAGGGGATGTAGGGGAGAGGGCCGGATCGCATGAAGAGGGGTAGTGTTCGCGTGAGTCCGTTGGGGACAGATGTGAAGAGTGTCATTGCGTGCCTTGGTGCGCCTGTAGGTAGATGCGTCAGCAGCGCTGACTCATCTCTCTCTCTCTCTCTCTCTCTCTGGCCCCAGTAGTTCCCCTCTTCTAGCAGCAGATTCTCTCCGCTCTGAACAGAGCTCGCGGAGATGGATCACTAGCGGGTCAAAGCCCGCTTTCGCGCTAGAGCCTAGGTCAAGCGGGCCCGGAGTTTTGGCCCAACCGAACCACAAAGCGGTCTTGCGGCTCAGACGTTCGTCTAAGCCATGCGCTGCTCTGTCTCAGGCCGCGACGTCGTTGCACGTGCCCAGTGTGATGAGGATGCGGCGGAGCTTGGCGAGCCCTCGGGCGGGCGCTGCGTCCCTCATCTTCATCAGCTCAACTCAACACGCGTGCGTAGCGCCGAGCGCCGGCACGTCCCTAAGCACAAGGAGATAACCGATGTTCCAAGCAATACGCAAACAAATAACTCCCGCGACGGTCATCGCCTTCACGGCCCTCGTCTTTGCGGTCACGGGCGGGGCGTTCGCCGCGAGCAGCCACGGCGGCGGTTCGGGCGCGAAGCTGTCAGCCTCGAGCGGCGGGTCGGGATCCGCGCTCGCGACCGCCGCGAAGGCCAAGCCCAAGGCCAAGACGGGCCCTCGCGGCCCCGCCGGTAAAACGGGCCCATCCGGCCCCGCGGGCGCCACCGGCCCCGCAGGCGCTGTCGGCCCGGGCGGCCCGGCGGGCCCGGCCGGCGGCCCGGGTCCCGCAGGCGCACCCGGCGCCCCGGGTACCCCCGGCGAATCCGTAACCAACAAAACCGTCACCCCCGGCGCGACCTGCAAAGAAGGCGGCGCGGAATTCAAAGTCGGCGCCGGCACCGCCACCAAGGCCTGTAACGGCGAAAAAGGCACCTCCGGCTTCACCAAAACCCTCCCCTCCGGCGCCACCGAGACCGGCACCTGGGGCGCGATCTTCCCGAGCATCGCCGAAGGCGGCCACGAAGAAGCGACCCTCCTGGAGAACATCTCCTTCGCGATCCCGCTGGCCGCCCCGATCGGCTTCGCGGGCGTCCATTACGTCACGCTCGCCGAACAGACGGCGAAATCCTCGACGGAATGCCCCGGCACCGCGGAAGAACCGTCGGCGGCCTCGGGCCAGTTGTGTGTCTATGAGGCGGTGATCAGCGAACCGGAAGAAACGTCGGTCTTGAAGGTGACGGCGATCGCCCCTCCGGCGTCGGTTGGTTCTCCGCGTGGTGCTGGGACTGCGGGCGCGATCGCGTTTGTGCACTTCGCCGGCAAGGCTGAACAGGAAGGCGCGCAGCTGCAGGGGACGTGGGCTGTGACCGCCCCGTAGCTGTCGCTGTTTGCCGCTGGTCTCCCGGGGCGGCTCTCAACGGCCGCCCTGGGGGTCCCGGCGAATCGCATCACTCATGACAACAGTCGTTCTCGAGAGACCCATGGAGAGGCAAGTGAAGATGTTTGTAGCCCCACTGAGACAACCACCAGCGCCGGGCAACCGTACTGGCCGTGGGTCACTGTGGGTGTGTGGGCTGGCTGGGGCTGTCGCTCTCTGTCTTTCTCTCCTGTCCTTTGCGGCGGTGGGCGCGGCGCCCGCTTCGGCTGCGCAGGCGCATGTGTTTGCTGGGACGCTGGGGTTGGGTGCGGGGTCGGGTGCGGGTGAGCTGTCGTTGGTGGCGGGGAGCTCTGGCTCGGCGGGTAGTGGTGTGGCGGTTGATGCTGGTTCGGGTGATGTGTTTGTTGCGGATACGGCGAATAATCGTGTTGATGTGTTCGATCCGTCTAAGCCTGTCTCTGAACAGTTTGTGCGTGCGTGGGGTTGGGGGGTTTTGGATGGTAAAGCGGAACTCGAGGTTTGCACGTCGAGTTGTCAGGCGGGTATCGCGGGTGATGAACCGGGTGAGTTGGAAGCTCCGACGTTTATCGCGGTCGATAACTCCTCGGGTACGTCTAAAAATGATGTGTATGTGGCGGGCCCGGGCGTGCACCTGGAATCCCCGGAGAATCTGGTCACGAAGTACAGCGCGGAAGGTGGCCTGGTTGAATCGTGGGGTGTGAAGGGCCAGTTGAATGGTCCTGCGGGGGAACCGGAAGATCAGTTCGGTCAGCTGGCGGGGGTCGCGGTCAGCGATGAAACGGGCGACCTGTTGGTTTATGTGGGCGGTACTGTCCAGGCGTCGAATAGCCATACGTATCGTTTTGATCAGGGTGGCGGGTTTTTGCCTCCGAGTATCGAGGGTGGGGCTTATTCTCCGCAGGGTCTGGCGGTCGATGATGCCGGCGAGCTTTTCCAGAGCGTGAACGCCGAGGAAATCCAGAGGCTGCCTGGTGGTCTGGTCTATCTGGCTCCTTCGTTTTCGATCACGGGTTTTGCTGCGGACCCGTTCACCGATGATCTGTATGTCGATGAAGGCGGCGTGATTCTCGATGTCTCTCGTCAGTGTGAACCGTCGATCAAAGGGTGTGCTGCGACGCAGACCTTCGGGGCGGGGCATTTGAGTCAGGCGGCGGGTCTCGCGGTGCATCCGCCGTCCGGGACGATCTATGTCGCAGATACCGCTGCTGATCTGGTCGCGGTGTTCCCTGTCAGCCTGGAAGCGAACGTGCACGCGGCGAGTGAAGCGGCGGCCACGACCGCCACGCTGCATGGCGAAGTCGACCCGCAGGGCACCCCGGTGACGACGTGCTCCTTCCAGTATGGCCCGAGCAAGGCCTACGGCAACAGTGTTCCGTGTCTGAACGCGTCGGGTGTCGTGGTCGGCACTGCTGCTCAGCCGATCACGGGGGCGGCGCCGGTCGCGCTGCACGCCGCTGTCGAAGGCCTCGCGAGCGGCGCCACCGTCCATTTTCGTGTGCGTGCCGCGAGCGCCGCCGACAACATTGCTAGCGAGGATGAACCGCTCAAAACGCTGCCCGCGGCCGTGATCGAAGAAACCTCTTCTTCTGAAGTGAGCGCGGGTTCGGCGTTGCTTGCCGCGAAGGTCAACCCGGCGGGGCTTCCGCTCAGCTCGTGCGAGTTCCAGTACGGCACCACCACCGGCTACGGGGAAAGCCTCCCGTGTGAACAGTCGCTCGCGGCGATCGGCTCGGGCACCGCCGGTGTCCCGGTCTCGCTGCATGTGACGGGGCTTTCCCCGCAGACGACCTACCACTGGCGTGTCGTTCTCAGCGATCAAAACCTCACGCGTGAAGGTGGCGATAACACGTTCATCTTTCTCCCGACGGGCCCCCAGCCTGTCCAGGGCGAATGCCCGAACGAACAGCTGCGTTCAGAAAGCGAGCTGAACCCGAAGACGGGCGCTCCGACCTCCAGCGAACTGCCGGACTGTCGTGCGGATGAGCTCGTCACCCCGCCCGTCAAGAACGCTGCGCTGATCGGCAACAGCCTCATCGGCTTCCCTGATGTGCTCGCCGAAAACGGTGAACGTGTCATCAGCTACACCACCCAGTGCTTCGGCAGCTCACCCTCGTGTAGCGCTGACCGCGATTTCGTCGGTGCACCGTATGAATTCGCGCGCGCCGGCAGCGGCTGGGCCGCGCGCGCGCTCGGGCCGCCCGCCGCCGGGCAGGCCGGCGCGACCATCTGGTCCTTCAGCCTCGACACCGACACCGGGCTGTTCAGCGTCGGGGACCCGCCCGCCGCCGAACAGTTCGTCGCACGCCAGCCCGACGGCACCCTACGCCCGATCGGCCCCGTCGGCGAAGCCGCAGGAGTGAGCCTCCTGGGCAGCCTCAGCCCAGCTAATGTGAGCACCAGCGACCTGTCACGCATCGTCTACCAGACCACGGCAAGCGGGACGCGCTCCAGCGTCCTGTGGTCATTCGACGGCACCCTGGCAGGGTTCCCCGCGGTGTATGAGTATGCGGGGACCGGCAACACGCAACCGGAACTGCTCGGTGTCAGCGGCGCCGCGGGCAGCAACGACCTCATCAGCGTCTGCGGCACAAGCATCGCTGGACCATCCCGCAACCCTCTAGTCTCCGCTTCTACGTCGTTGTCGGCTGATGGGCGCACGGTGTACTTCACGGCGTTGAAGTGTGGCACGGGGACGGGCGCGAACGCGGGGCATGCGCTCCCGGCGGACGAGTTGTATGCGCGGATCGACCGTTCGCGCACCGTGTTGGTCTCTGCGCCGGCGCCGGCCGGTGAAGCGTGCGGTTCGGCGTGTGCGGCCCAGCCCGCCGCCGACGCGGCGTTCCAGGGCGCCTCCGCGGACGGATCCCGGGTGTTCTTCCTGAGCACCCAGCAGCTGACCGATGCCGCCAGCGAGGACTCCCACAGTGGTGATACCGCCGGCGTCGGCGGTGGCTGTCCCAACACGGTCGGGGCGGGTGGCTGCAACCTCTATGAGTCTGAATGCCCGGCTCACTGCGAAGACCCCGCTGAACGTCGCCTCCTCGATCTCTCCGGTGGGGACAGCAGCGGCCTCGGCCCCGAGGTGCAGGGCGTCGTCGCGATCGCCCCAGACGGCTCGCGCGTGTATTTCGTCGCGAAGGGCGTCCTGACCGCGACCGCGAACGCGGCGGGCCAGCACCCCCTCGAAGGCCAGGACAACCTCTACGCCTACACGGAAGGGCACGTCGCGTTCATCGCGACGCTCCCCGCCAGCGACGAAAACAGCTGGGAACACGTCGGCCGGGCGAATGTCACACCGGATGGGCGCTTCCTGGTGTTCTCCTCCCACGGCGCGTTGACCGCGGACGCCACCCGCCCAGGTCTCGAAGGTCCCGCGCAGATCTACCGCTATGACGCACAGACTGGTGTGCTCTCACGCGTCTCGATCGGTGTGCGCGGCTTCAACGATGACGGTAACGCCGGGGTCGGCGACGCGCAGATCGTGCCCTCCCGCATCGGCTTCGCCGGCCAGAGCGGCCCCGGGCGTGACGACCCCACGATGTCCGATGACGGCTCCCGCGTGTTCTTTGAAAGCCCGACCGGCCTGACCCCGAACGCGGTCAACGATGTTCCCATAGCTGCCGGCGGTGAAAGCGCCGATCTCGCGGAGAACATCTATGAGTGGGAGGCCGACGGCGCCGGTGGCTGTGGCGAAGCGGCGGGGTGCGTGTGGCTGATCTCTGACGGGCGTGACCTCGCCGAAGGGGGGGGCGACCATCCCACCGTGAGCGCGGTTCAGCTGAAAGGCGTCGACGCGACCGGGTCAAACGTCCTCTTCACGACCGCCGACCCCCTCGTCGGACAGGACCGCGACACCCAAGGCGACTTCTACGACGCCCGCATCGACGGCGGCTTCCCCGCCCCCGCCACCATCTCGGTCTGCGAAACCGGCGACACCTGCCACGAACCCCCACCCCCACCGGAAGCCGAACCGACCCTCGCCAGCGAGATCTTCACCGGCCCCGGCAACCTCACCCCCACCATCATCCCACCCCCACCACCAAAACACGAAACCCCCGCCCAGATCCGCGCCAAGCACCTCAAGGCCGCACTCAAAGCCTGCCGGAAGGACAAGAATAGGACAAGGCGCAAGAAATGCGAGAGGCAAGCCAGAAGCCGATACACATCCAAAGCCAAAAAGACTACCCGGAGGGCCAAGTGAACATGTCTGCTAATCGAATATGTCCCCCGACGGTGGCAGGCAGGCTCGCTCGCGGGCGGGCGCGGGCGGTGTGTGGCGTAGCTGGAGCTGTCGCTCTCTGTCTTTCTCTCCTGTCCTTTGCGGCGCTGGGCGCGGCTCCTGCGTCGGCTGCGCAGGCGCATGTGTTTGCTGGGACGCTGGGGTTGGGTGCGGGGTCGGGTGCGGGTGAGCTGTCGTTGGTGGCGGGGAGCTCTGGCTCGGCGGGTAGTGGTGTGGCGGTTGATGCTGGTTCGGGTGATGTGTTTGTTGCGGATACGGCGAATAATCGTGTTGATGTGTTCGATCCGTCTAAGCCTGTCTCTGAACAGTTTGTGCGTGCGTGGGGTTGGGGGGTTTTGGATGGTAAAGCGGAACTCGAGGTTTGCACGTCGAGTTGTCAGGCGGGTATCGCGGGTGATGAACCGGGTGAGTTGGAAGCTCCGACGTTTATCGCGGTCGATAACTCCTCGGGTACGTCTAAAAATGATGTGTATGTGGCGGGCCCGGGCGTGCACCTGGAATCCCCGGAGAATCTGGTCACGAAGTACAGCGCGGAAGGTGGCCTGGTTGAATCGTGGGGTGTGAAGGGCCAGTTGAATGGTCCTGCGGGGGAACCGGAAGATCAGTTCGGTCAGCTGGCGGGGGTCGCGGTCAGCGATGAAACGGGCGACCTGTTGGTTTATGTGGGCGGTACTGTCCAGGCGTCGAATAGCCATACGTATCGTTTTGATCAGGGTGGCGGGTTTTTGCCTCCGAGTATCGAGGGTGGGGCTTATTCTCCGCAGGGTCTGGCGGTCGATGATGCCGGCGAGCTTTTCCAGAGCGTGAACGCCGAGGAAATCCAGAGGCTGCCTGGTGGTCTGGTCTATCTGGCTCCTTCGTTTTCGATCACGGGTTTTGCTGCGGACCCGTTCACCGATGATCTGTATGTCGATGAAGGCGGCGTGATTCTCGATGTCTCTCGTCAGTGTGAACCGTCGATCAAAGGGTGTGCTGCGACGCAGACCTTCGGGGCGGGGCATTTGAGTCAGGCGGCGGGTCTCGCGGTGCATCCGCCGTCCGGGACGATCTATGTCGCAGATACCGCTGCTGATCTGGTCGCGGTGTTCCCTGTCAGCCTGGAAGCGAACGTGCACGCGGCGAGTGAAGCGGCGGCCACGACCGCCACGCTGCATGGCGAAGTCGACCCGCAGGGCACCCCGGTGACGACGTGCTCCTTCCAGTATGGCCCGAGCAAGGCCTACGGCAACAGTGTTCCGTGTCTGAACGCGTCGGGTGTCGTGGTCGGCACTGCTGCTCAGCCGATCACGGGGGCGGCGCCGGTCGCGCTGCACGCCGATGTCGAAGGCCTCGCGAGCGGCGCCACCGTCCATTTTCGTGTGCGTGCCGCGAGCGCCGCCGACAACATTGCTAGCGAGGATGAAACGCTCAAAACGCTGCCCGCGGCCGTGATCGAAGAAACCTCGTCTTCTGAAGTGAGCGCGGGCTCTGCGCTGCTTGCCGCGAAGGTCAACCCGGCGGGGCTTCCGCTCAGCTCGTGCGAGTTCCAGTACGGCACCACCACCGCCTACGGGGAAAGCCTCCCGTGTGAACAGTCGCTCGCGGCGATCGGCTCGGGCACCAGCGGTGTCCCGGTCTCGCTGCATGTGACGGGGCTTTCCCCGCAGACGACCTACCACTGGCGTGTCGTCGTCAAAGATGTGAACCTCACGCGTGAAGGTGGCGATAACACGTTCATCTTTCTCCCGCCGGGCCCCCAGCCCGTCCAGGGCGAATGCCCGAACGAACAGTTGCGTTCAGAAAGCGTGCTGAACCCGAAGACGGGCGCTCCGACCTCCAGCGAACTGCCGGACTGTCGTGCGGATGAGCTCGTCACCCCGCCCGTCAAGAACGCTGCGCTGATCGGCAACGTCATCATCGGCTTCCCTGATGTGCTAGCCGAAAACGGTGAACGTGTCATCAGCTACACCACCCAGTGCTTCGGGAGCTCACCCTCGTGTAGCGCGGACCGCGACTTCATCGGCGCACCGTATGAATTCGCGCGCGCCAGCAGCGGCTGGGCCGCGCGCGCGCTCGGGCCGCCCGCCGCCGGGCAGGCCGGCGCGACCCTCTGGTCCTTCAGCGTCGACACCGACACCGGGCTGTTCAGCGTCGGTGACCCGCCCGCCGCCGAACAGTTCGTCGCACGCGAACCCGACGGCACACTGATCCCGATCGGCCCCGTCGGCGAAGCCGCAGGAGTCAGCCACTTGGGCAACCTCAGCCCAGCTCATGTGAGCACGAGCGACCTGTCACGCATCGTCTACGAGACCACGGCAGGCGGGACGGGCTCCAGCGTCCTGTGGTCATTCGACGGCACCCTGGCAGGGTTCCCCGCGGTGTATGAGTATGCGGGGACCGGCAACACGCAACCGGAACTGGTCGGTGTCAGCGGCGCCGCGGGCAGCAACGACCTCATCAGCGTTTGCGGCACAGCCATCAGCGGGATTCGCGGCGGCGAGATTGTGGCTTCGTCTGGGTCCTTGTCGGCTGATGGGCGCACGGTGTACTTCACGGCGTTGAAGTGTGGCACGGGGTCGGGTGCGAATGCGGGGCATGCGCTCCCGGCCGACGAGTTGTATGCGCGGATCGACCGTTCGCGCACCGTGTTGGTCTCTGCGCCGGCGCCGGCCGGTGAAGCGTGCGGTTCGGTGTGCGCGGCTCAGCCCGCCGCCGACGCGGCGTTCCAGGGCGCCTCCGCGGACGGATCCCGGGTGTTCTTCCTGAGCACCCAGCAACTGACAGACGATGCCAGCGAGGACACGCATACCGGTGACACCGCCGGCCAGGAAGGCTCCGGATGTGTCAAGACGGTCGGGGCGGGTGGCTGCAACCTCTATGAGTCTGAATGCTCGGCTCACTGCGAAGACCCCGCTGAACGTCGCCTCCTCGATGTCTCCGGTGGGGACAGCAGCGGCCTTGGCCCCGAGGTGCAGGGCGTGGTCGCGATCGCCCCAGACGGCTCGCGCGTCTATTTCGTCGCGAAGGGCGTCCTGACCGCGACCGCGAACGCGGCGGGCCAGCACCCCCTGGAAGGTAAGGACAACCTCTATGTCTATGCCGGCGGGCACGTCGCGTTCATCGCGACGCTCCCCGCCAGCGACGAAAACAGCTGGGAACGCGTCGGCCGGGCGAATGTGACACCGGATGGGCGTTTCCTGGTGTTCGAATCCCACGGCGCGTTGACCGCGGACGCCACCCGCCCAGGTCTGGAAGGTCCCGCGCAGATCTACCGCTATGACGCACAGATTGGTGTGCTCTCACGCGTCTCGATCGGTGTGCGCGGCTTCAACGATGACGGTAACGCCGGGGTCGGCGACGCGCAGATCGTGCCCTCCCGCATCGGCTTCGCCGGGCAGAGCGGCCCGGGGCGTGACGATCCGACGATGTCCGATGACGGCTCCCGGGTGTTCTTTGAAAGCCCGACCGCTCTGACCCCGAACGCGGTCAACGATGTTCCCATAAACACCGACGGTGAAAGCCGCGATCTCGCCGAGAACATCTATGAGTGGGAGGCCGACGGCGCCGGTGGCTGTGTCGAAGCGGCGGGGTGCGTCTGGCTGATCTCTGACGGGCGTGACCTCGCCGAAGGCGAGGGTCCCACCGCGAGCGCGGTTCAGCTGAAAGGCGTCGACGCGACCGGGTCAAACGTCCTCTTCACGACCGCCGACCCCCTCGTCGGACAGGACCGCGATACCCAACGCGACTTCTACGATGCCCGCATCGACGGCGGCTTCCCCGCCCCCGCCACCATCTCGGTCTGCGAAACCGGCGACACCTGCCACGAACCCCCGATCCCACCGGAAGCCGAACCGCTCCTCGCCAGCGAGATCTTCACCGGCCCCGGCAACCTCACCCCCACGATCATCCCACCCCCACCACCGAAACACGAAACCCCCGCCCAGATCCGCGCCAAGCACCTCAGGACGGCGCTGAAGGCGTGTAGGAAGGACCACAAGAAGAAGAAGCGTCTCGCGTGCGAACGGCGGGCCAGGCGCAAATACGCACCCAAACCCAACACCACAGCTAAGAAAACAAGCCGGAGGGCCAAATGAACATGTCTGCAAACCTAGTGTCTCACCCAGCAGTTGCAGGCGAGCTCACGAGCCTCTCCGCGTTGCGTCGACTGCTGCGCGCCCTCTGGCTGTGGCATAGCTGTGCTCTCGCGTGCCTCATGGCTGTGATCGCGCTGCTGGCGCTCGGCGCCTCCTCCGCCGGGGCCGTGGGTGTGCCCGCGTGGGGCATCGACTCGTTTGCTACGCCCACTGGCTTTTCGACGAGCGAAAACGCGGCGTGCGAAGCGGCGATGGTGAAGCTGGAACATTGCGACACGCTCGCCGTAACGGTCACCGACATCGGCGCGAAGCCGACCAGCGGTAGCGCTGTCACGATCACCGACACTCTGCCGCCCGGGCTGACCGTCCGCCAGGTGCGCCTGCAGCCCAACGTCGGGATCGATGACCTGAACGAACAGTTCAATTTGTGCACGGTCCTCGCCTCGCAGGTGACGTGCACGATCACACCGAAATACTTCCTCGAAAAGGGCGACCTGAACCCCGACGAGACCTTCGTGATGTTCATTCTCGTCACCGTCGACGAACCGGCCCAGCCGGGTGTTCTGCTGAACACCGCCAAGGTTTCTGGCGGCGGCGCGATGGAAGCGCAGACCACGAGCGAAAACACGCTCGCTCTCGGCGCGGCGTCGTTCGGCTTCAGTGGCTTTCACTCTGCTCTGGCTGATCTCGACGGCACGCCCGACACGCAGGCGGGCGGGCATCCGTATGAGTTCGCGACCAGGATCGACCTCAACAACATCGTCAGGGAAAGCCCGGAAGGCTCTGTTCTTCCGACGACCGTCCGCGATCTGCGTGATGTCGTCGTCGACCTCCCCCTCGGCCTGGCCGCGAGCGTCCTCTCGGCCCCGACCTGCACCCTCGCGCACCTCTCAGCCAGGGGGGAAGGATCCCATTTCGGAAACTCGTCCTGCCCGACCGACACGATTGTCGGGCATATCCGCAGCAACCCCGAAGGCTTCGTATCCGCGGACGGCCCCATCTATAACATCGTCCCCGAGCCCGGTGTCGCCGCGGAGCTCGGCTTCATCGATCTGACCGGCAACTCGCATGTCCTTTACGCGAGCGTCGCGCCGACTCCCTCGGGCTATGTGCTGCGTTCCAGCTCCCGCGAGATTCCTCAGGCTCTGCTCACCAGCATCGCCGTCGAAATCTACGGCGACCCGGCTGCCCGTGACCGCGCCACCGAAGCCCTCAACAAACTGATCGCCGAAAAAAAGCCGCCCGTCTATAGCTATGCCCAGAACCCCGCGGACTTCGCGATGTTCACCAACCCGGAGGACTGCTCAGGTGAACCGCTGCAGACGACGATCCACATGGATTCCTGGCAGGCGCCCGGGACCTATAACGCCGACGGCACCCCGAACTTCGCCGACCCGAACTGGGTTTCGAGCAGCTCCGAATCCCCGCCGGTGACGGGCTGTGAAGCCCTCGCGGGCCTCTTCAACCCCGAAATCACGGCGCTCCCCCAGCGCCCGGCCGAAGGCAACCAGAGCGCGCTCGAAGCGAACCATCGCGCCGACAGCCCGACCGGTCTCGAGGTCGACCTGAAGGTCCCCCAGTCTGAAGGCGTCGAATCGCTCGGTACGCCGCCGCTTCGTAACGCCGAAGTCGCGCTCCCCGAAGGCGTCACTGTCAACCCCTCCCAGGCCAATGGCCTCAAGGCCTGCTCGCTTGAACAGGTCGGCATGTCCGCCTCGGGCGTGCCGAACGCGGCCGCCCCGGCCTGCCCGGAAGCGTCGAAGATCGGCACCGTCGAACTGGAAACCCCGGCGCTGCCCAATGAAGTCTGCAAGCTGCCCGGCAAAGGCCTGACGGAATGCCCGGCCGCCGAAGAACGCGAAAAGAAGCCGATCGAGGGCTCGATCTATGTCGCCAGCCAGATCGAAAACCCCTTCAAATCGCTGCTGGCGATCTACATCGTCGTAAACGACCCGCGCACCGGTGTGATCGTGAAGCTCCCCGGCGAAGTCAAGGCCAACGAAACGACGGGCCAGCTGACGACTCTCGTTCCCAACAGCCCTCAGTTCCCGTTCACGGAACTGAGGACGAAGTTCTTCGCCGGCGACACGGCCCCGCTGCGCACCCCCCCGACGTGCGGCACCTACACGTTGACGAGCACGCTGACGCCGTGGTCGGCCCCCGAATCGGGCCCTCCGTCAACCCCCTCGAGCCCGTTTGAAATCACCGAAGGCCCGTCCGGCGGCGCCTGCCCGCACACCCCCGGAGAAGAGCCGAACGCCCCGACCTTCGCGGCGGGCACCACCAACCCGACAGCGGGCGCCTACAGCCCGCTCGTCGTCCACATGACCAGGGGAGATGACTCCCAGAACTGGAGCCAGATCTCGGTCACGCTCCCGCCCGGAGCGAGCGGCAAGCTCGCGGGGATCCCAAAGTGCTCAGACGCCCAGATCGCAGCCGCCGCGGCCCGCAGCAACCCCGGCGAAGGTGCCCTGGAGGCCGCGAGCCCGTCCTGCCCGGCCGCCTCGAAGCTCGGCACGGTCACGGTCGGCGCGGGCGCGGGCCCGAAACCGTTCTACGCCACCGGCAACGCCTACCTCGCGGGCCCCTACAAGGGAGCCCCGTTCAGCGGAGTGTTCATAACCCCCGCGATCGCGGGCCCCTTCGACCTGGGAGTCGTGGTGGTCCGAGCGGGCCTCTACGTCAACCCCACAACCGCCCAGGTGACAACCAAGGCCGACCCGCTACCGACGATCCTCCACGGCATCCCGCTCGACGTCCGCTCGATAACCGTAAACGTCAACCGCCCCGAATTCACGCTGAACCCCACCAGCTGCAACCCCCTGACGGTAACGGGCTCCGAGACCTCGACCGTCGGTCAGACCGCGCCGCTGTCAACCCGCTTCCAGGTCGGTGGTTGTGCGGGCTTGGTGTTCAAACCGTCATTTACGGTCAGTACGCAGGGCAAGACCAGTAAAGCGGCTGGTGCGAGCCTGAGCGTGAAGATCGCGTATCCGAGTAGTGGGGAGGCGAACATCGCGAAGGTCGATCTGCAGTTCCCCAAGAGCTTGCCGGCAAGACTAACGACGTTGCAGAAGGCGTGTACCGAAGCGCAGTTCAACACCAATCCGGCAGGCTGTCCGGCGCCGTCTGACATAGCGACGGTGGTCGTGCATACCCCACTGCTGAACAGTCCGTTGTCGGGCCCGGCGTACTTCGTCAGTCATGGTGGTGCGGCGTTTCCCGATGTTGAGATGGTGCTGCAGGGTGAAGGCGTGACGCTTGTCGTGGATGGTAAGACGCAGATCAAGAAAGGCGTCACGTATTCGCATTTCGAATCGGCTCCCGATGAGCCGTTCAGTACGTTCGAATTCAATGCACCCGAGGGTCCCTACTCGATCCTCACCGCCAATGGCAACCTCTGCACCCAGAAACTCCTGATGCCGACAACGATCACTGGTCAGAACGGTGCGGTGATCGACCAGAGCACGAAGATCGGCGTGACGGGCTGTCCGAAGGTCAAGACAAAGGCGCTGACCCGCGCCCAGAAGCTCGCCAAGGCGTTGAAGGCGTGCCGCAAGGACAGGAAGAAAGCCAAGCGCGCGAGTTGCGAAAGGGCCGCCCGCAAGAAGTTTGGTGCGGTCAAGTCCAAGAAGAAGGCTAAAAGAAAGAAGTAAGAGGGGGCAGCACAGTGTCTGCATCCAAGCCCAAGCGACCCGGCGTCGGCGTGCGACGAGGGGTGAGTCGGACAAGCAGAGCGGACTTTTCAGGCCGGCCGGTCCACGAAAAGGCGGTTTTCCGGCCGGGTGAGGATGTTCAGTCTTTGTGCCGCTCGTCGGGTGCGCGGTCCCAGTCGTCCTCTCGTGACTTGCAGCGACGTTTGAGCTCGCCGCGGGAGGGCGCGGTGCAGGTCTCGGAGGTTCAGCGTGCCCGGATTCTCGTGGCGATGGTGTGGGTTGTGGCAGAGCATGGTGTGGGTTATGCCACGGTCGCGCGGGTAGTCAAGCGGGCCGGTGTGTCGCGGCGCACGTTCTATGAACTGTTCTCCGGTTCTGAGGACTGTTTCCTGGCGGTGTTCGAGGACACTGTTTTGCGCGCGAGCGCTATCGCTACCGAAGCGACCGTGGTTGCGGCGCCTTCGGTTTGGCAGGAGCGTCTCAGGGTGGGCCTTGGCGCTTTGCTGGGCTTCTTTGACGATGAGCCGGCGTCGGGCTCGCTGCTGATCGTGGATGCGCTCGGGGCCGGCCCCGTTGTTCTCGAGCGTCGCACACGCATCCTGCGGTCCCTTGCCGCGATCGTCAATCAGGGACGTAGCTCAAAGGCTCGGGGTGGGATCCCGCCGCCCTTGACCGCCGAGGGCGTGGTCGGCGCTGTGCTGGCGGTCATCCATGCGCGGATGCTTGAGGACGATCGCCGCCCGCTGCTGCAGCTGCTGAACCCGTTGATGGCGATGATCGTGCTGCCATACCTGGGGAAGGCAGCCGCGGCGAAGGAGCTGACCCGTCGCGTTGCGAAAGCCTCACGTGCGCCCAGGACCACTCCCGCGCAACGCAAGTCCCCCGAGGATCCGCTGGAGGGCTTGAACATGCGCTTGACCTACCGCACGCTGATGGTGCTCTCGGCGATAGCGGCAGAGCCCGGCGCCAGCAACCGCCGGGTGGCGGACGCTGCGGGAGTGCACGACCAGGGCCAGATCTCAAAGCTCCTCGGGCGCCTGGAAAGACTCGGTCTGATACACAACACCGGCAACGGCCAGCCCCAAGGGGAACCCAACGCGTGGACACTCACCCCGCGAGGGATGGAGGTGGAGACCACGCTCCAGGTTTGACCCTACCTGTCGCGTTGCGTCGAAGGTCGATCCTTGTCAGCACGAGCACCCACACGATCAGCCCGACTCGCTTTTTGCGAGCGATCATGCGGCCCCAGCGATAGGCGGCAGCGCTGCTCATCGATCTGTGTGCATGTCGTGGGGGGGAGCAGAGCACGCCCGCGCAACTGCGCTCCATACGCGGCCGTGCAGCTCCACGTTGCTCGCGCGATCCGTCTTCACGTGCACGATCGTCGAGTCCGTCCGCGGCGCGAGCGCCTGCTCCAGCGCGGCGCGCAGCGCTGGGATCGTCTCTACGCGCTCGTATCCCAGGCCGTACAGATCGGCGGCCTTGGCGAAGTCCAGGCCGGTGGGGGTGACGACGTGGCGGGTGTAGATGTCGTCCTGCCCACTCGATTCGCTCATGCGTGCGCCGTCCCCGGACGGCTGCTCTGCGCCCGCGCGTGGCCCGGACTCCGGCTTGCGTGCCATCCCCGCCCGGGATATCGGCAGGAAGTCGAATATGCCTCCCCCGTCGTTGTCGAGCAGCACGATCGTCAGCTTCACTGCCAGGCGTTTTGCGGCGAGCAGGCCGCCGATGTCGTGCGCCAGCGCCACATCGCCGATCAGCAGCACCACCGGACCGTGGCTCGCGGCGGCCGCGCCGAACGCGCTTGACACCGTCCCGTCGATGCCGTTCGCGCCACGGTTGCACAGCACGCGCGGCGGATCGTCGCGCACCGGCCAGAACGTCTCGATGTCGCGCACGGGCATCGACGATGCGACGAACAGGGTCGCCTCCTCGGGCAGCAGCACCCCCAGCTCGGTCGCCACGACCGGCTCGGAGAGCTCGTTGTTGCCGAGCGCTCCCAGTATCGCCTCGGCTGCGCGCTCGTCTGCGCTGCGCCAGCTCGCCAGCCAATCGTCCGTGCCCGGCGTTGGCTGAGCGGAGGCTCGGCCGAGCCCGCCGATCGTCTGTAAGAGCGTTGCCGCCGGCTCGACTGCCAGCGACTCCGAGAGCACGGATGCCGGGTCTTGCCAGGCGGCCTCCGGGTCGATCGCCAGCTGAGGCACGTCCCGGAGATCGGCGAGCCAGCTCCGCAGCGGCTTGGAGACCGGCAGGTCGCCGACGCGCACAACCAGGTCGGGCGTGACCGACGCGGCGAACGCCGGATCACGCAGCAGCGCGTCGTAATGGGCGACCGCGGACTGACCTCGGCGTGCCCCGGACAGCGGGTCTGCCAGCAGCGGCCAGCCCGCGGCCTCGCAGAACGCCGCTGCAGCCCGACCCAGGGAGCTCTCGCGCTCATGGCGCCCGGCCACCACAACGCCGCGCCTTGCCCCCGCAACCAGCTCTTGATACCGCGCATCCTGCGCAGCGAGGCCGGGGTGGTCGTGCGCGTACGGCTCGGCTGCCGACGTGCGCCGCCGGCGCACGTATGGCTCACCACCGGCCCGGCCTGTCTCATCGGTGGGCATCCGCTCGTCGGTCACGAGCGGCTCGCGCAGCGCGACGTTCAGGTGCACCGGACCCGGCCGCCCCTCCAGCGCGGTCCAGTACGCGCGGCACGCGAGCGTCCGCATCCAGCGCAGCCGCTCGGGGCTCGCGTCGTGCGTGCCCACCTCGACGAACCACTTCACGGCGCTCCCGAACAGCTTCAGCTGGTCGATCGCCTGCCCTGCCCCGTTGTCGCGCAGCTCCGGCGGGCGATCCGCGGTCAGCAGCAGCAGCGGGACACGCGCCTCGTGCGCCTCGATCGCGGCGGGCAGCAGCTCGGCGGCGGCCGTCCCGGAGGTGCACGTCACTGCCACCGGCAGCCCCGACGCCTTGGCCAGCCCAAGCGCATAAAACCCCGCACAGCGCTCGTCCACATGTGAATGGCAGGTCAGGCGCTCTTCGCGCGCGAGCGTCAGCACCAGCGGCGCGCACCGCGAGCCCGGCGACGTGCACGCCGCGCGCATCCCGCAGCGCGCGAGCTCGTCGACGAACGCGCGCAGCAGCACGTACGTGTCGGTGGACGTGCTCATGCGGGTGTTCGTTTGGGCATCATCAGGGGCGGACAGGCTGCTCATCGGGTCGGGGTGGAGTCTCGGTCGGTAGGGAGACTATTTACGATGGCCGTGTGCCGGAGACCATCGTCCTGCTGCACGGGTTCAGCGGCACCCGCCGCGCGTGGGACGGCGTGATCGCACACCTGCCGCCGGAACGCTACCGGCCACTGGCGCTCGACCTTCCCGGGCACGGCGACTACGCCGATGCCCCACGCCCGATCTCCTTCGCCGGCTGCGTCGCTCACGTGCTCGCTGCAGCGCCTGAGCGCTTCGCGCTGTGCGGCTACTCGCTGGGCGGGCGCATCGCCCTGCACGTCGCCCTGGCGGCGCCCGAGCGTGTATCGCGGCTCGTGCTCGTGTCCACCACCGCCGGCATCGAGGATCCTGCAGAGCGCGCCGAGCGCAGCGTTGCCGACCATCGCCTGGCCGACGTCCTGGAACGCACCCCGTTCGAGGACTTCATCGAGCGCTGGCGCACCCAGCCGCTGTTCGCCGGCGACCCTCCCGAGGTCGGCGCCCTCGCTCGCGAGGATCAGCGCCGCAACCGCCCTGACGCCCTGGCCGCTGTGCTGCGCGGTGTCGGTACGGGGGAGATGACGCCCCTGTGGGACAGGTTGGGAAAGTTGACGATGCCCGTGGCGGTCCTCGCCGGTGACCGCGACGCCAAGTTCGGGGCCCTCGCCCGGCGCATGGTGGAGCTGCTGCCCGACGCCGAGCTGATCGTCGTGCCTGCGGGGCACGGTCTCCCGCTGGAGAACCCGGCCGCCGTGGCGCAGGGCGTCGCGATCGATCCATGACCTGCGCCAGCGGTCCTCATCGGCCGTTCGTGCAGATGCACGCATGACTCAAGCGACGTTCCCATCGGGCCGATAAGGGCGCGGGGGACATGTTGGGGACAAGCTAAATCACTTATGTCAGACAGCGATACTCCCCAACCCAACCCTGAGCCCGACCACGGCGCTCGCGACCCTTCCCCGGCAGAGCCGGTAGGGAACGGCTCGCCCGCGCAGCCTGCTCAAAGCTCTGCATCATCCGCCGGTGAGCCGCCGAGCTCAGACGGCGCCGCCCAGCCGACCCCGTCGGCCGTGGGCGGGGGCCCGCTCGGGCGGGTAATGCAAGTGATCGGAGGTCGCAGGGGCGCTTGGGCCGCCGCCGTGGCGGCGCTGTGCGTGGTCGCGGGGATCGTCGCCTCGGTGCTCGGAGCGCACGCCGTGGCACGCAACGACGCCGCGTCGGGACGGCGGGCCTTCCAGCAGACCTCGACCTCGATCGCCTCGACATTGAAACTGGCGATTCGCCACGAGGAACAGCTCGTCGTCAGCGCAACCACCTTCCTTGCCGGTCATGCCAACGCGTTTCCTGCCGAATTTGGGACATGGGTGAACTGGGCGCGTACCACCCATCGCTACCCCGAGCTCGATCAGCTCACTCTGCTGATGCTGGTCCGGGCGCCCGAACTAACGGCATATCAGGCGCGGCTCGCCGGCCACACGGTGGCCGTGAAGCCGCTCCGAGAGACGGCAGGCACGCCTGTGGGAACCGCGGGGCAGGCAGGGACGGCGACACCGGCTGGCGGGAGTATTCGGATCGTCCCCGCGAGCGATCATCACTACTACTGCCTGGCTCTGGCCGACCTTTCGAGGTCCGCCGCTGTGACCCCACCGACCGGCTTTGACTATTGCGCGCGTACACCAGCGCTGCTGCTCTCACGGGATGCGGGCGTGGGCATCTACTCGCCGGTCTCGGCGGGGCACACCGGTGCACTGGAAGTCATGACGCCCGTCTACAGGGGATATGTCACGCCGCACACCGTCGCCGGCCGCGAGGCGGCGTCCGTGGGGTGGCTGCGTGAGGTGCTGGTTCCCGGTGTCGTGTTGCGCCAGGCCCTGGCGGGCCAGCCGGGCTATGCGCTGCGTTTGCGTCACCAGACCGGCTCTGCGAGCGTCGTGTTCACCAGCGGCCCTCTACAGCCCGGCGCGCAGAGCGCGATGACCAGCTTTCACAACGGATGGACCGTGAGGACCTTCGGGCCCGCGGCCGGCGGCGGGGTGTTCACGGACGGGAGCGCGCTCGCGCTGCTGATCGGCGGATGTCTGCTGAGCGTGCTGCTCGGTGTACTGGTGTTCGTCCTCGGCGCCGGTCGTACTCCGACGCCGGCGCCGAAGACCAGCGAGACGCACGATCCCCGTGAAGACCTGTACGACGCCCTGACCGGGCTTCCCAACCGCGCGCTGATGCTGGACCGTGCCGAGCGCATGCTTGCACGAGCCGGACGCCAGTCAGAGATCGTGGCGGGGGCGCTGTCCGTCGAGATCGACTGGGTCAAGGACGTCAACGAAAAGCTCGGCCGGGCCGCCGGCGATCAACTGCTGAAGGTCGTCGCCAAGCGACTTCAGGACGTGATCCGAACGGGGGACACCGTCGGTCGTCTTGGCGGAGACGAGTTCGTGATACTGGTCGAATCCGCGGCTCGCGGGATTCGACTGGACTCTCTGGCCCGGCGTGTGATCGAGGCGCTGCACGAGCCCGTCGAGCTTGACGGCTTCGGACCGAGCTTCGTCCTGGCCGCGAGCATCGGCATCGCCTTCGGCCGCTATACGACTCCCGACGATCTCCTGCGCGACGCGCATCTGGCGGCCAAAGCCGCAGGCAAGGACCGCTACACGCTCTTCAACGCCAACATGCGCTCGGTCGTCGAGGGTCAGGGAGTGCTCGAGGCCGAGTTGAACACGGCGTTGGGAGAGGACCAGTTCTTCCTGCTCTACGAGCCGATCCGTGATCTGGGCTCACGGCGGATCGTGGGCCTCGAGGCGCTCGTCCGCTGGCAGCATCCCGAGCGGGGCATCCTGGTATCGGACGACTTCATCCCACTGGCCGAGGAGACCGGGCTGATCGTGCCGATCGGTCGCTGGGCGCTGGAGCGCGCCTGCAGCCAGGCCGCGGCCTGGAACGTGGCCGGCCATCGCATCGGCGTCTCGGTGCCGGTGTCGACCAATCAGCTCAATCGAGAGGGGTTCGCCACAGACGTTCGGCGGGCGCTGCAGCAGTCTGGGATCGAGCCTGTACTGCTGACACTCGAGATCACCGAGGCCGCGATGATGCGCAACGTCGGGACGGCCACCGAGCGCCTGCAGGAGCTCAAGCAGCTGGGCGTGCGCATCGCGCTCGACGACTTCGGCAGCGCGTACGCATCTCACGCCGACCTGCAGCGCCTGCCGCTCGACTTCCTGAGGGTCGACCGGAGCACCCTCGCCGCGTCGGACACCGAGGAGTACCGCAGCTGGCTGCTCGAGACGATCCTCGTCGCCGGGCGAGACCTCTCGCTGAGGGTGATCGCCAAGGGCATCGAGACCTCCGAGCAGATGACCGCCCTGCAGACGATGGGCTGCTCGATGGCCCAGGGACCGTTCATGGGCGAGCCCACCCCGGTCGACGCGGTCGAGAGCCTCCTCGGCGCAGACCCGGCGGCAGCGCAGACACCTCACGCGCCCTCCCCGAGCCTGCTCACCTAAGCGCCCCGACGCCCAGCCCCGGCGCCGCCGGCAGCGCGATCCGGCCCTCGTGCACGGGCAGCTCCTGCTCGATGTCACCCTCGAACATCCTGAGCGTCGCCAGGCCGCACGCCGGCACCGGTCCCCGCGAAGCCAGGGCCGCGGCCGCGTGCAGCGCGGCCGCCACCCCCAACGGGCCGTCCAGCGTCGAGGCGACATACGCCTCCGCGCCCGAGGCGCGCACCAGCGTCGCGGCTGCGAGCAGGCCCGAGATCCCGCCGCAGCGCCCGATCTTCAGGCACACCGCGTCGGCCACGCCCGCGCCGAGCGCGCCGTGCTCGGCCGCCGTCTCGTCGATCGCGATCCTCGTGCTCACGCGCTCGCGCACCTCCCTGACGGCCCGCAGCCCGTGTGTCGGCTCCTCCACGAGCTCCAGCCCTGCGGGCGCCAGCGCTTCGATCGTCCTGACCGCCTCCTGCACTCCCCACGCTCCGTTCGCGTCCAGGCGCAGCGCGATCTCCGAGCCCGCCGCCGCACGCACCGCCGCCACGCGCCCCGCGTCGTCGCCCAGGCCCACCTTGACCTTGATGCACTGAAACCCTTCGCCGACCGCCTGCTCGGCCTCCTGCGCCGCGCCCTGTCTGTCGACCGCGCCGATCGTCGCGTTCACGGTCACCTCGCTGGTCGGATCGTCGGTGAGCAGCTCTGCGACCGGCTTACCCGCGCGCTTGCCCGCGCGATCCCAGAGCGCCATGTCGATCGCCGCCAGCGCCTGCGGCAAATCCGCGACCTTTCGGCACGCATCGACTATTTGCGCGCCGTTCATTCCCTGCGCATCCACCAGCACCTGCTCGTAGCGCTCCAGCGCGATTTTCACCTGTTCGACGCTCACCCCGTCATACCCCTCGAGTGGCGTGGCTTCACCGCAACCCTCTGCCCCGTCCTCGTCAGCCAGCGTCACCGTCACCAGCTCGCGCTCCTTGACCGTGCCGTACGCAGTCTCCAGTGGATATCTCAGGCGCACGTTCCGTCGCTGCACGCTAAGTTTCACTCTGCGCCCCGACGCTTCCGCGGAGCCGGCGGGTGCGATGACCGGTGCCGACAGGGTTGGTATGACGACTGGCTATCGGGTCTCCCACAAATCAACCCCCAGCCGGTTCACTTCACCCTCCGATCCCGCCGCTGGCGAGGATTCCGGCAGAGAACAGCACACAGAACAGCATCTGCAGCATGCCCGTCCTCGCCAGCGCGCCGTTCAGCGACGGTCCGTCCACTCTCGTGCGCACCGTTCTGATGAGCCCCACCGCGAGTCCGATCGCCGCCCAGCTCAGCAGCAGCCACGGCGACATCCCCAGCGCCCACAATGCCGGTGCGCTGGCGAACGCGCCCGCCAGCATCGCGGTGTACAGGCCGCGCGTGCGCGGCCTGCCTAGCCTGACCGCCAGCGTGCGCTTACCCGCGCGCCTGTCCGTGTCGATGTCCCTGACGTTGTTCACCACCAGGATCGCGCTCGCCAGCAGCCCCACCGGCACGGCGCACCCGAACGCCTGCCACGGCAGCTGCTGCACCTGCACGAAGTACGAGCCCGTCACGGCCACCACGCCGAAGAACAGGAACACGAACAGCTCGCCCAGGCCCTCATACCCGTACGGCCGCGGCCCGCCCGTGTACAGCACGCCCGCGAGGATCGACGCGGCCCCCACCGCGATCAGCTCCCAGCCCGCCACTGCCACCAGGTACACCCCGCATGCGACCGCCAGCCCGAACGTCGCGTACGTCGCGATCAGCACCTGCTTTGGCGGCACCAGCCCGCCCGCCGTCACCCTCACCGGTCCCAGACGATCCTCGCTGTCGGCGCCCCTGCGCGCGTCGGAGTAGTCGTTTGACAGGTTCGTCCCCACCTGGATGAACACCGCCCCCAGCAGCGCCGCGACGAACGCCAGCGGGTGAAAGTGCCCTGCCCCGAGGGCGAGCGAAGTACCCACGAGCACAGGCGCCACCGCCGCAGGCAGTGTCCGCAGGCGCGCGGCCATCACCCAGATCCGGACCATGCTCGCGCTCGAGTCGACGGTCATCGTGGCCTGTGTCACTGTGCTCACGCGCGCTTGGGGAACTGACCGAAGTCGGGCTTGCGCTTCTCCCTGTATGCGTTCCTGCCCTCCTGTGCCTCTTCGCTGCCGTAAAACAGCAGGTTCGCGTCGTGCGCGAGTTGCTGAATGCCGGTCAGCCCGTCCTCCGCCGCGTTGAAGCTCGCCTTGAGCAGCCTCAGTGCGAACGGTGACAGCTCGAGCATCTCCTCACACCATCTCACCGTTTCGTCTTCTAGCTCCTTCAGCGGCACGACCGTGTTCACCATGCCCATCTGACACGCCTCTTCTGCGGAGTACTGCCGGCACAAAAACCACACCTCCTTCGCCTTCTTCGGGCCCACCAGGTTCGCCAGCAGCCCGGCGCCGAACCCTCCGTCGAACGACCCCACCTTCGGCCCCACCTGGCCGAACTTGGCGTTGTCCGCGGCGATCGTCAGGTCGCACACCAGGTGCAGCACATGCCCGCCGCCGATCGCGTATCCGGCGACCATCGCCACGACCGGCTTGGGCAGGCGCCGGATCTGCACGTGCAGATCGGTCACGTGAAACCTTCCGACTCCCGCCTTGCCCGCGTTGTCGTCTGCCAGGTACCCCGAGTCTCCGCGCACGCGCTGATCCCCGCCGGCGCAGAACGCCAGCTCGCCTGCGCCCGTCAGCACGATCACGCCGATCTCCAGGTCCTCGCGCGCGTCCTCCAACGCCCTTGAGATCTCCACGATCGTCTGCGGCCTGAACGCGTTGCGGACCTCGGGCCGGTCGATCGTGATCTTCGCGATGCCCTTCGTGGAGGGCTCGCTGGACTTCTCATAGCGGATGTCCTCGTACTCGCCCGCGGCTGTCCAGGTGGTCGGCATAGGTTGGAAGGCTAGCCTGTGGCCATGCTCGTTGAGGGATGGCTCTCGCGCGCCGCCCGCACGCGGCCCGGATCGACGGCGCTGGACGGTCCCGACGGCAGTCGCACCTATGCCGAGCTGCACGCAGCCGCGCACCGGAGTGCGCGCGTGCTGCGAGCTCGCGGCGTCGCGCCCGGAGACCGCGTCGCGATCGCGCTGGCGCCCGGCCTCGCCTTCGCCGAAGCCCTCCACGCCTGCCTGCGGCTCGGCGCTGTCGCCGTGCCGGTGGACATGCGCCTCGGGCCGGGCGAGCGAGCGCTCGTCTGCGACGGCGCTGCGCTGATCGTCGAGGAGCCCCTGGACGATGGGTCTTCGGTGGGAGCATCCGCGTCGCGAGGCGGTGCGTCCGCGGCGCTGGGCGACCGGCACGACCTGGACGCCGTCGCCGCGATCATCCACACCTCCGGCACGACCTCCTCGCCGCGCCCCGTCGAGCTCACCTACGGCAACTTCCTGTGGAGTGCCATGGGCTCCGCCGTCGCGCTCGATCGCGACCCTCGCGAGCGGTGGTTGTGCGCGCTGCCCGTCGCTCACGTCGGCGGCCTCTCGATCCTGGTGCGCTCGGCGATCTACGCGACCACCGCGGTCATCCATGAGCGCTTCGACACCGACCTGGTCCTGCACGCACTGCGCGAGCAGAACATCACATTGGTGTCTCTTGTCGCCACGACCCTCGCGCGACTGCTGGACGCGGGGCTCGAGCGTCCGCCCGCGCTGCGTTGCGCGCTCACAGGCGGTGGGCCTGTGCCTGCGGCGCTGATCGAGCGCGCGCGCGCCGCCGGCGTGGCCGTGAGCCTCACCTACGGGCTGACCGAGGCCTGCTCGCAAGTCACGACTGGCGGTCCTGCGCTTTTCTGCAGCGCGAGTGCGCATGGCCGATGACGGCGAGATCATGGTCTGCCGGGCCGACCGTCGCCCCGGCTTCGCGAGACCCCGACGGCTGGCTGCACACCGGCGATCTGGGCTCACTGGACGAGCGCGGCTTCCTGCGGGTTACCGGACGCGTCGCCGACACGATCGTCAGCGGCGGCGAGAACGTCGCTCCGGCCGAGATCGAGGCCGTGCTCGAAGCCCATCCCGACGTGCTGGAGGCCGCCGTCGTCGGGCGCCCCGACCCGCGCTGGGGAGAGGCCGTCGCTGCGATCGTCGTGCCGCGTTCGGGGGTGGCGCTCCAGGCCGACTCTCTGCGCGCTCACTGCGCCACACGGCTGGCCCGCTATAAGGTGCCCAAGGACTACATGCTCACCGACGAGCCACTTCCACGGACGCCTTCGGGCAAGCTGCTGCGCCGAGAGCTCTCGTGAGCGCAAGCTCACACGACGGCCCTACCGGCAACGGCTCCGCGACCTTCGACGCCAACGCCCATCGCGAGTCCAGCCTCGCTGGCTGGGAAGCGGCCGCCTCCGGATGGACGCGCCGCCAGGAGGCGATCCGCAGGCTCGGCGCGCCGGCATCGGAATGGATGCTCGACGCGGTCTCGCTGCAGCCGGGTGAGCGTGTGCTCGAGCTGGCGGCCGGTCTCGGCGAGACGGGCCTGCTCGCCGCCGAACGGGTCGCCCCGACGGGCGGCGTGATCATCTCCGACCAGGCCAACGCGATGCTCGACGGCGCCCGTGCCCGCGCCGGTGAGCTGGGGATCGGCAACGTCGAGTTCCAGGTCCTCGGCGCCGAATGGATCGACCTGCCGCTCGCGAGCGTCGACGCCGTCCTCTGCCGCTGGGGCTACATGCTGCTCGCCGACCCGCCCGCGGCGCTGGCCGAGACCCGCCGCGTGCTGCGACCCGGCGGGCGCGTCGCGCTGGCCGTGTGGGACTCCGTCCAGCACAACCCCTGGGCGCTGCTGCCGAGCATGGAGCTGATCGAGCGCGGTCTTACAGCGCCGCCCGCTCCGGATACCCCCGGTCCGTTCGCGCTCGGTGACCCGGGGCGCGTGCGCGAGCTGCTGGCGCAGGCCGGATTCACCGACATCGATGTGCAGTCACTCGACGTCGCCCAGCTCCATGACTCGTTTGACCTCTTCTGGGAGACGACCCTCGACATCGCCCACACCTTTCATGACGCGGTGCTCAGCCGCCCCGAGCCCGAGATCGCCGAGATCCGCGCCGGGCTCGCCGCGCGCCTGCAGCCGTACATCGCGCTCGACGGGACGCTCACGATCCCCGGGCGTACCCTCGTCGCGTCCGCCAGCGCCTGACCGGCCGCTGGACGCATCTCCACTGGGCGTCGCCGGGTGGGCTGTTGGCGCTCTGGGGCTCGGGATCGGGCATCGGGTGGACGGGTCATCTATCCTGCGCGCTCATGCTCTACGACGACGACGCAGACCTCACGCTGCTGCACGGCAAGACCGTCGCGATCATCGGCTACGGCTCGCAGGGCCACGCCCACGCTCTCAACTTGAAGGACTCCGGTGTCAGCGTCGTGGTCGGATTGCGTGAGGACTCCGCGTCTGTAGCCAAGGCGCGCGAGCAGGGCCTGGAGGTCCTGTCGGTGGTCGAGGCCGCAAGCCGCGGCGATCTCGTGATGATCCTGCTCCCGGACGAGCTTCACCACCAGGTCTGGGAGGCCGAGATCCGCGATGGCATCGCCGAGGGGAACATGCTCCTGTTTGGTCACGGCTTCTCGATTCACTACGAGGAGATTCACCCGCCCGCCGGCGTCGATGTGGGAATGGTCGCCCCCAAGGGCCCCGGGCACCTGGTGCGCCGCCAGTTCACCGAAGGCAGCGGGGTCCCCGGCCTGATCGCCGTAGCCCAGGATGCGACTGGAAACGCTCGTGCGCTGGCGCTCGCCTATGCGAAGGGCATCGGCTGCACCCGTGGCGGCGTGATCGAGACGACCTTCAAGGACGAGACCGAGACCGACCTGTTCGGCGAGCAGGCCGTTCTTTGCGGCGGCGCCTCCGAGCTCGTCCAGGCGGGCTTTCAGACGCTCGTCGAGGCGGGATACGACCCCGAGATGGCCTACTTCGAGTGCCTGCACGAGCTCAAGCTGATCGCCGACCTGATGTACGAGAAGGGCCTGGCCGGCATGCGCTACTCGATCTCCAACACAGCCGAGTACGGGGACTACACGCGTGGTCGGCGGGTCATCACCGACGAGACGCGCCAGGCCATGCGCCAGATCCTCTCAGAGATCCAGTCCGGGGACTTCGCCCGTGAGTGGATCGCCGAGAACCGTGCTGGCCAGGAGAACTTCCTGCGCATGCGCGCCGAACAGGCCGACACCCAGGTCGAGCACGTCGGCGGCGAGCTGCGCTCGCACATGGACTGGATCAAGCCCTCCTTCTAGGAGGCCATCCACCCGCGCGCGGTGCTTGCCTACCTCTTTTGGCATCGCCCGCGTGACGCTTCGGCGATAGACGCCTACGAGCAGGCCCAGCTGGCGTTTCACCGCTCGCTTGCGCACAATCCGCCCGCCGGCTTTGTCGGCTCGACCTGCTATCGCGCCGCTGAGCTGCCGTGGCTTCACGGCTCGGCCGGTGGCTATGAGGATTGGTATTTCGTCGAGGACTACACCGCGCTCGGCGTGCTGAACGAGGCCGCCGTCGGCCACGGCCACCACAGCGCCCACGACGTGCTCGCGCGCCGCTTCGGCGGCGGCGCGGGTGGCCTCTACGGCCTCGTGGAGGGTGAGCCACCGCCCGATCTCGCTCCGATCGGCGAGGCGTTCGTCGCCGTCTGGGTCACACGCACACCCGGGGTTCAGCGCCGCGCGCTCGGCGAGCTGCTCGGCGACGGCATGGATCCTCGGCACGCCAGCCTCTGGCGCCGCCAGCTCGTGTTCGGCCCAGCGCCCGAGTTCTGCCTGCTCGCGCCCGAGCCCTCCGCGGGCGTGGCGGCGACCCGCCTGCCGGAGGGCTGGACCGCCACCTCGATGACCCGCGAGCGTCTCACGAGTTAGTCTCACGAGTTAGCTACACTCCCGTCTCGTCGCGACTGGCGCACTAGGTGGAGCTCACCACCGGGAAGCGACGAGCATCTACGCCGCGCGCCTGGGCATCCTTCGATCTCCGACACCCCGCGAGGAAGCCCATGACGCCGAGCCCTCAAGCGCAGGACACCCGACTCGTCATCCCGGATCAGTTGAAGCCCACCGACGGACGCTTCGGCTGCGGGCCTTCGAAGGTCCGCCCGCAGGCGCTTGCGCGCCTGGCCGGCGACGGCGCGGCGGTGATGGGCACCTCGCACAGGCAGCGACCGGTGAAGGCCCTCGTGGGAGACATCCGCACCGGTCTGTGCGAGCTGTTCTCTGCTCCTGACGGGTATGAGGTCGCGCTCGGCAACGGCGGCGCCACGGCCTTTTGGGACGCCGCCGCGTTCGGGCTCGTGCGACGCCGTTCGGTGCATCTCGCCTACGGCGAGTTCTCCTCCAAGTTCGCCACCGTCACGACCGGTGCGCCATTCCTGGACGATCCAATCACGATCGCCGCGGACGCGGGCGACGCGCCCGACCCGGCGGACGCCGGTCCCGCCGCAGCCGATGCCGGGGCGGATGTGATCGCATGGGCACACAACGAGACCTCCACCGGGGTGATGGTCCCCGTGCGCCGGCCTGCAGACGCTGTCGCCGGCGCCGGGACGGGCGGTGCGGACGGGCCGCTCGTGCTGATCGATGCGACCTCCGGCGCCGGCGGCTTGCCGGTAGAGATCGCTGATTCAGACGCTTACTACTTCGCGCCGCAAAAGAGCTTCGCCGGCGACGGCGGGCTATGGGTCGCGCTGCTCAGCCCCGCCGCGCAGAAACGGATCGCAGAGCTCGCCGCGTCCGATCGCTGGATACCCGCATTCCTGTCGCTGAGCACGGCGCTCGAGAACTCGCTCAAAGACCAGACCTACAACACGCCGTCGGTCGCCACCTTGTTCCTGCTCGCAGATCAGGTTCGCTGGATGCTTGACGGCGGCGGCCTGGGCTGGTGCGTGGCGCGCACGAGCGAGTCCTCCGGGCATCTTTACGGCTGGGCCGAGCGGACCGCGTACACGACGCCGTTCGTCGCAGACCCCGCCCATCGCTCGCTGGTCGTGGGGACGATCGACTTCGCCGATCAGATCGACGCGGCCGTGGTCGCCAAGACCTTGCGAGCCAACGGCATCGTCGACACCGAGCCCTATCGCAAGCTGGGGCGCAACCAGCTGCGGATCGGGATGTTCCCGGCGGTCGACCCGGCCGATGTGCAGGCGCTGACCGCGTGTATCGACTGGACAGTGGAAAGGCTGGCGGCATGAGCGCGGCCACGCCGGATGCAGGCGGGCGCGCGAAGGTGCTCGTCAAGGAGAAGATCGGCGACTCCGGCATCGCGCTTCTGCGCGAGCACTTCGACGTCGATCTCGGCATCGACTGGAGCGAGGAGCAGCTTGTCGAGCGCATCGGCGAGTACGACGGCATCGTGATCCGCTCCGCGACGAAGCTCACGGCCGAGCTGATCGAGCGGGCGACCAACCTGCGCGCGATCGGCCGCGCCGGGGTCGGCGTCGACAACGTCGACGTGCTGGCGGCGACCAAGCGCGGGATCATCGTCGCCAACGCGCCCGAGTCGAACGTCGTCACGGCGGCCGAGCATACGATGGCGCTGCTGCTTGCGCTCGCGCGCAACGTGCCCCAGGCGTACGCCTCGCTGATCGCCGGCAAATGGGACCGCTCGAAGTTCTCCGGCGTCGAGCTGTACGAGAAGACGCTCGGCGTGCTCGGCTTCGGGCGCATCGGCCAGCTTGTCGCCGCGCGCGCGCGCGGCTTCGGCATGCGCGTGCTCGCGTTCGACCCGTTCGTCAGCGCCGAGCGCTACCGCGAGCTGGGCGTGGAGAAGGCCGAGAGCCCCGAGGACATCTACACGCAGGCCGACTTCATCACTGTGCACCTCCCCAAGACGCCCGAGACCGAAGGCTTCCTCGACGGGGCCGCGTTCGCCAAGATGCGCCCCGGCGCGCGCATCCTCAACGTCGCCCGCGGCGGGCTGATCGACGAAGCGGCGCTCAAGGACGCGCTCGACGCGGGCACGATCGCAGGCGCCGCGCTCGACGTGTTCCCCTCGGAGCCGGTGACCGAGAACCCGCTGTTCGGCTATCCCAACGTCGTCGTCACCCCGCATCTAGGCGCCTCGACGGCCGAGGCGACCGACCGCGCCGGCTATCAGAGCGCCGAGCAGGTCGTCGCCGCGCTGACCGGCGGAGTCGTGTCGACCGCGGTGAACATCCCGGCGATCGCCGCCGAGGACATGGCCACGCTCGGGCCGTTCCTGCCGCTCGCGACTCAGCTTGGGCGCCTCGCGATGGGGCTCGCCGAGGGCAGCTCGGTCGAGCGCATCGAGGCCGCGTTCCTCGGCCGGATTGCCGACTTCGACACGCGCCTGCTCGGCCTTGCCGTGATCGTCGGCGCGCTTGAAGGCCGCACCGAGGAGCAGGTCAACCTCGTCAATGCGCCCACCATGGCCCAGCAGCGCGGGATCGTGTTCGAGGAGAAGGCCGTCTCCGAGGCGCAGGACTTCAACGAGCTGATCCGCGTGACCGTGATCGCAGGCGGCGAACGCGTGGCGGTCGCCGGCACCGGCATCGGCCCGAACGGCGTGCCCCACCTCGTCGAGGTGCAGGGACGTCGCCTCACGATCGAGCTCGAGCCGTACGTCACCATCTTCCGCTACGAGGACCTGCCAGGGATGATCGGCCGCGTCGGCACGATCTTCGGCGCGCACGGCATCAACATCTCCTCCGCCGCGGTGGGGCACACGCCCGACGGTCAGGCCGGCGGCGAGGATAGGCGCCTGGCGGCGATGGTCGTTACCACCGACGCCGCGGTGCCGGACGGGGTCCTGAAAGAGATCGTCGCCTCCGATGGTTTTGTGAACGGCTGGTCGGTCGACCTCGGCTGACCTCGATCGACTGTCCCGTTTGTCGATCGAATTGAAGTGTCGGTTGCGCACCGCGGCGATCGCCGACGTAACAGACAGAGGGGGCCGGACGAAGTGTCCGGCCCCCTCTGTTCACTTCCAAATGCGATTGCCGTTGGTTAGAATCCGCTGCGAAGGAGTTCTTCCGGACTTGTCTCGTTAAGTTCGCCTTCGAGCTTCGCGATGTTGCTGCCTGCGCCGGACGGCAGGCCGAATTTCTGGTTAACGATGGAGTCTAGGAAGCCCGTAAAACCAAAGAATTCACCACAGCCTTCAGCAACAGGCACTGTAAAGGTGTTGTCTACGAGAGAGTTTTCGGAGAGGTGAAGCGATAGTATGGGTTCTTCTTGTCCTTCCAACGTTTCGGATACTGTTGAGGCCATGCCGCGTTTGCCTTTAATGGTTCCGGATGTTCCAGTACTCAGGTGTAGCTCGATTGGGTTTGATTCAGAGCCGATGTAGCATCCCTGACCCAGGAAGGGGTTTTTGAGGTGGATTCTGAGCGGTAGGGTGAGCGCCGTTCCTTCTTCTTCATTAAGGCTACGGCTGTCGAGAAGGGCCGGGTTATGTTCGTTGGCCACTGGTTCGGGTGTCGCTGTCACCCTTGTGAGTCTATTCCCAAAGGCTCTTTCGCATTGCTTCCGTGCACCTCTTCTGAAAAAGTCCCTACCTCTGATTTGGCTGCAGTTGGCAACGCGGAACAGGCCGCCGGGTACATTCATTTCGGTTTTTGACAGACTTTCACCATTCTTCGCCGGGATCAGGAAAGACTGCGTGGGCCTTTCTGGATTATTGGTGCTGATCATGGCGCCCTGAATCGTGATCGGCTGGGTGATCAGCATCCTGGTGTTACCGATCGCTATTTCGCCGCTGGTTGTGAGACCGGCCAGGCAGTCGCGTACGACCGGTATTTCCGTCGGACATTGCGCGAACTTTTCAAAAGGTCGCACGGCCAGCGCGGACGAGGCCGCGGTTAGCGAAACGATAAACATCATCGCCGCCGTAACAAATATGCGCTTGGGGATGCCCGCCAAGCTCCTGTTGCGATCTTTCAGCATTGTTCTATTCACTTTCTATCGTTGCCAGTAATAAGTACGAGCATGGACCGCCCAAGGGATCGAGTACCTCGGCCAGACGGGTCCTTTTCGGCACGGGGACGCCCTGCCGGGATACGATTCCCGACAAGCAATGAATTCCGACAGCCCCCTCTTCCATGTGGTCGGCACCTCTCCATCCCCCGCTAAGCACTTGACATTCGACCCTGGATCAACCCATTCAGTCCTGTCATACCAGGCAACCCACAACAGGGTGGTCAAGACGAGCACATGATATACATATCTCCGCGCGCAATGCAACTTGACGACCGCGGGGAAGCGCGCGAGCTGGCTCCGCGACGGCAGATCGGGTAGTCTGCTGCGCAATGAGGGCAGTCGTCATCACCAAGCATGGGGGACCCGGGGTACTGAAGGTTCAGGAGCGCTCCGATCCCAGTCTCGGACCTGGCGAGGTACGTATCGATGTTGCCGCCGCGGGGATCAACTTCGCCGATGTGATGGCGCGTATGGGTCTGTATCCCGACGCGCCCAAGACCCCGTGTGTCGTCGGCTACGAGGTCGCGGGCACGATCCTCGAGCTGGGCGAGGGCGTCCAGAGCCTGAGCCACGGCCAGCGGGTCGTCGCGGGCACGCAGTTCGGCGGCTATGCCTCGCAGGTGGTTGTGTCCGCGAGCGACGCGATCCCGCTTGCGGAGGGGCTCACGTTCGAGCAGGGGGCGGCGATACCCGTCAACTACGGGACGGCATGGACCGGGCTGATCGGCTTCGGCAGCCTGCACCCCGGCGAACGCGTGCTGATCCACGCGGCCGCGGGCGGCGTCGGCATCGCCGCTACCCAGGTCGCCAAGCGCCAAGGAGCCGAGGTGTACGGCACGGCTTCGCCGGGCAAGCACGCGCGCATCTCCGAGCTCGGGGTCGACCACCCACTGGACTACACGACTCCAGGCTGGGAGAAGGGCCTGCCGCAATTCGACGTGATCATGGACGCGATCGGCGGCAAGAGCTTCCGGCGCAGCTATGACCTGCTTGGTCCCGGCGGGCGGCTGGTGGCGTTCGGCGCCTCTGCGCTCGTCTCCGGCGAGCGCCGCAACCCGATCTCCGCGCTGGGCACTGTCCTGCGCATGCCGCGCTTCAACCTGATCAAACAGATGTCCGCCTCCAAGGCTGTGATCGGCCTGAACATGTACACGCTCTCTCAGGACGAGCGCCGCCGCGCCCAGGTGAGCGCTGCGCTGCGCGAATTGCTCGACGATGGCACGATCCAGCCCGTCATCGCCGGCACGTTCTCGTTCGAGGAAGCCGGCGCGGCACAGAACATGATCACCGAGCGGCGCAATGTCGGCAAGGTGATCCTAACCCCCTGAGGCGTCGCCTCGGCCGCATGCGATTTTCATATATGGAGGTGCTACCCTGCACCTTCGCATGTCGTTGCAGATCTCGTCCCTTTCGCTTCTCCTGCTCCCCCCTCGGGGGGAATAGCGCGTGGCGGCCGCGTAGCCGCATACCCAGCAGAGAGGAAGCGTCAACGAGATAGAGAAGGAGAACGACATCATGAGCACGCCCCATGAACGCAACGACGCGGATCGCGTCCTGGTCTTCGACACAACCCTGCGCGATGGCGAGCAGTCGCCTGGTATCTCGCTGAACCGCCAGGAGAAGTTGGAGATCGCCCACCAGCTCGCCCGGCTGGGGGTGGACATCATCGAGGCTGGCTTTCCGATCACCTCCCCGGGCGACTTCGAGTCGGTGCGGGCAATCGCGCGAGAGGTCGAAGGACCCGTCATCTGCGGGCTGGCACGCACGTCAAAGCAGGACATTGACGCCGCCTGGAACGCGGTTCGAGACTCCCAGCGCCCTCGGATTCACACGTTCATCGCCACGAGCGACATCCACATTGAGCGCAAGCTGCAGACCACACGCGAGGATGTCCTGGGACAGGCGCGAGCAGCGGTGGCGCAAGCACGCGAATACACCGAGGACGTCGAGTTCTCGCCAGAGGACGGGTCGCGCTCGGACATCGAGTACATGGCCCAGGTGATCCAGGTCGCGCTGGACGAGGGAGCGAGCACGATCAACGTGCCCGACACGGTCGGCTACACGATGCCACGTGAGTACGCGGCGATGTTCGAAGAGCTCTACCGGCTTGTGCCGGACCTGCGCGACGTGGTCGTGTCAGTGCACTGCCACGACGACCTGGGGCTGGCGGTCGCCAACTCGCTGGCAGGCGTGCAAGCCGGCTGCCGCCAGGTCGAGTGCGCGATCAACGGGATCGGCGAGCGCGCCGGCAACGCGTCGCTGGAGGAGATCGTGATGCTGCTGCGCACGCGCGAGCCGAGCCTCGGCCTGTGGACCGCGATCGAGACGACCGAGATCGCGCGCACCAGTCGGCTGGTCTCGCGCTTGAGCGGCTATCAGGTGCAGCCGAACAAGGCGATCGTCGGGCGCAACGCATTCGCGCACGAGGCCGGCATCCACCAGGACGGGGTGCTCAAGGAGCGCACCACGTACGAGATCATGGACGCGACGACCGTCGGACTGAGGAGCAACTCGCTGGTGCTGGGCAAGCACTCCGGCCGCCATGCGCTGCGCGACGCGCTGGAGGAGATGGGCTTTCAGCTGGACGGCCAGGCGCTGAACATGGCGTTCAAGCGGTTCAAGGAGATCGCCGATCGCAAGAAGCAGGTGACCGCGATGGACCTGGAGGCGCTCGTCACCGACGAGCTGCGTAGCGAGGAGATTTCCGGTTATGCGCTGGACTGGTTCGAGGTCGAGGCGTCCTCGCGCCGACCGCCGCACGCGCGTGTGTCGGTGACGCTGCCCGACGGCGGCTCCGCCGAGGGGTCCTTCACCGGCGATGGGCCGATCGACGCGGTGTTCCGCGCGATCAACGCGGCCGCGAGCGTCGATGCGAAGCTCGGCGAGTTCACGATCGGCGCGGTCACCGAGGGCCAGGACGCGCTCGGCGAGGTATCGGTCGTCGTCGAGATCGACGGTATGTCCGGCGCGGGGCAAGGCGTCTCGACGGACATCATCGACGCGGCCGCGCGGGCGTACGTGCGCGCGCTGTCGGTCGCGCGGGCGCGCGCCGCGGCGTCGGCTGATGCGCTTGGGTTGCCCGAGCCGGCTGGGCCGTGAGCGTGCAGTGTCTTGCCCCCTGAGTTTTGGGTGGCTGGCATGCGGCGGCGTGGGAAGATGATGTCTGTTTGGGATGAAGCTCTCGTGCGTGCCTGTGTCTGTGATAACGTACGTATGTATTACGCCTGCCGTCAAAACACCAGTTGAACAGCACTTCACCGCAGCGCTCGACCCACTCGATCCAGTCACGATCGGCGCGCGCGTAAAGGCCCTGCGCGAGTCCGAGTCGCTGTCGCTGCGTGAGCTGGCCCTGCGCAGCGGCGTGAGCGCGCCGATGCTCTCACAGGTCGAGCGCGGCGAGACGAGCCCGACCCTGACGGTTGCCGCGCGCATCGCCGCGGGCCTGGAGTTGCGACTCTCCCAGCTGCTGCGCCTGGACGAGGACGGCGCTGTGACGATCGTGCGCGCGTCCGAGCGCCAGCGCGGCGGCAACAGGCGGCGGGGACACAGCTTCGAGGTGATGACATCAGCACAGCCTGGCCAGCGAGCCGAGCTCTCGCGTCACACGCTCGCCCCGGGCGGTGCCACGGGCGCGGCGGACGACCCGCCGATGCACGAGCCCGGCAGTCGCGAGACGGCGCTCGTCGAGCATGGATCGGTCGTGCTCGTCTGCGACGGGCAGCGATACGAGCTGCGCGAAGGCGACTGCGTGACGTTTGACGCGGACCTGCCGCACCATTTCGAGAACCCCACGACCGACGCCGAGGCGGCGTTTCTGGCGGTCGTCAGCGCGGGATTGAGGCGGAGCTAGATGGTCGCCGCGGAGCTCATCGATAAAGCGTTCACCATCCACGACGAGAAGGGCCGGTGATAATGCCACAGACGCTGTTCGACAAGATCTGGGAGACGCACGAGGTCGCCCACGGGCTGCTCTATATCGACCTGCACCTGGTGCACGAGGTCACGAGCCCGCAGGCGTTCGACGGGCTGCGGCTCTCCGGGCGCAAGGTGCGACGGTCGGATCGGACGCTGGCGACCGCTGACCACAACACCCCGACCGACGGCACGCCGGTCGCGGCGCGCATCAAGGATGAGCTCTCGCGTGTGCAAGTACAGGCGCTGGAGCGCAACTGTGAGGAGTTCGGCGTGCCCGTCTACTCGCTTGGCTCCGATCGACAGGGCATCGTGCACGTGATCGGTCCCGAGCTCGGCGTGACCCAGCCGGGCATGACGATCGTCTGCGGCGACTCGCACACCTCGACCCACGGCGCGTTCGGCGCGCTCGCTTTCGGCATCGGCACCAGTGAGGTAGAGCATGTGCTGGCGACGCAGTGCATGGTTCAGCACAAGCCGCGCTCGATGCGTATCGCCTACGAGGGTGAGCTGGGGTTCGGGGTCACCGCCAAGGACCTGATCCTCGCCACGCTCGGCCGGCTCGGTGTCGGCGGGATGACCGGCCACGTCGTGGAGTACTCCGGACCGGCGATCGAGGGACTCTCGATGGAGGGCCGTATGACCGTCTGCAACATGACGATCGAGGGCGGCGGACGCGCTGGGATGATCGCGCCCGACGAGACCACGTTTGCTTGGTTTACCGAGACCGAGCGTCCCGGTGCACCGCGCGGCGACGAGCTTGAGAAAACGATCGAGCGGTGGCGCGGCACGCTGCGGACCGACGAAGGCGCCGAGTTCGACCGCGAGGTGGTCATCGACGCGAGCAAGATCTCTCCGCAGGTCACCTGGGGCACGAATCCGGGCATGGTGCGCGCGGTCACCGACAGCGTGCCCTCGCCCGAGGAGTTCCACAGTCCCGCCGACCGCGAGGCGACCGAACGCGCGCTTCAATACATGGCGCTCGAGCCGGGCACGCCGATCGAGCAGATCGCACTGGACCGGGTGTTCATCGGCTCGTGCACCAACTCGCGCATCGGCGACCTGCGCGCCGCCGCCGAGGTGATCGCCGGGCGCAAGGTCGCGCCGAGTGTCAACGCGATGGTGGTGCCGGGCTCCCAACAGGTCAAGGCGCAGGCCGAGGCCGAGGGTCTGGATTGCGTCTTTCGTGACGCCGGCTTCGACTGGCGCGTGGCCGGCTGTTCGATGTGCCTGGGTATGAACCCCGACATCCTCGCTCCCGGCGAGCGCTGCGCCTCGACCTCGAACCGCAACTTCGAGGGCCGTCAGGGCCGGGGTGGACGCACTCACCTGGTGTCCCCTCAGATGGCTGCCGCGGCGGCCATCGAGGGGCACTTCGTCGATATCCGTACCTGGTCTTAGGAGACGTCATGGAGCCTGTGTACATCATCTCCGGTGCGGTCAGTCACCTGGACCGCTCGAATGTGGACACCGATCAGATCATGCCCAAGCAGTTCCTCAAGCGGGTGCAGCGCAGCGGGTTCGGCGAGTTCCTGTTCTACGACTGGGCCAAGGAGCCGGGCTGGGAGCTGCCGGCCAACCCGATTCTCGTTGCCGGTGAGAACTTCGGCTGCGGCAGCTCGCGCGAGCACGCGCCCTGGGGACTGCAGGACTACGGCTTCCAGGCGATCGTCGCGCCGAGCTTTGCCGACATCTTCTACTCCAACTGCACCAAGATCGGTCTGCTCCCGGTCGTGCTCGGTGAGGAGGATTGTCACGCGCTGGCCCACGTGGGCGAGGGCGAGATCGACCTGCGCGAGCAGGAGGTTCGGATTGGAGGCCCGCCCGCCCGGCAGGTCGCGTTCGAGATCGACCACGAGATTCGCCGCCGGCTGCTGGAGGGACTCGACGACATCGGCGTGACGCTCGGTGACGAGGCGAAGATCGCTGCATACGAGGACACGCGCGAGCGGACTGGACCGGTCACGACCGCGCTGTAAGCTCGCCGGCGGGTCGCGGGAGCGCGACCGCCGGAGAGTCAGGGCCAAGGGAAGCAAGGCCACACAACCGGCACCCAGAACAGGAGAGCGACCTACAGTGAGCGCGCATCGCATCGTCACGCTGCCCGGCGACGGGATCGGCCCGGAGATCATGGCGGCCGCCCTGGAGGTGCTGGACTCGGTGGGAGAGTTCGAGTTCGAGGAGCATGCGTGCGGCGGCGTCTCGATCGACGCGCATGGCACTGCCCTCACAGATGAGGTGCTCGCCGCGTGCCGCAACGCCGACGCGGTGCTGCTGGCGGCCGTGGGGGGGCCGAAGTGGGATACGACCGACCCCGACGCGCCGCGTCCGGAGCAGGGGCTGCTCGGGCTGCGCAAGGGGCTGGGGCTGTACGCGAACCTGCGTCCGGTCAAGCCGCTGCCCGCGCTGTACGACGCCTCGCCCTTGAAGCGCGAGTGGGTCGAGGGAACAGACCTGCTTGTCGTCAGGGAGCTGACGGGCGGGATCTACTTCGGCGAGAAGACCCGCACCGCCGACTCGGCCAGTGACGTGTGCGCGTACACGACCGCGGAGATCGAGCGGATCGCTCGCACCGCGTTCGGGGCGGCGCGAGCGAAGGTGTGCAGCGTGGACAAGGCGAACGTGTTGGAGACATCGCGGCTGTGGCGGGAGGTCGTGATGGGTGTGCACACGCGAGAGTTCCCGCACGTGCAGCTCGAGCACATGCTCGTGGACAACGCCGCGATGCAGCTGGTGGCGGCGCCGCGGCACTTCGACACGATCCTGACCGAGAACATGTTCGGGGACATCCTCAGCGACGAGGCGGCGATGATCACCGGCTCGATCGGGCTGCTGCCGAGCGCGTCGCTGGGAGAGGACGGACCGGGCCTGTTCGAGCCCGTGCACGGCTCCGCGCCGGACATCGCCGGTACGGGCGCTGCCAATCCGCTGGCGATGCTGCTGTCGGCCGCGATGATGCTCAGGCATGGACTCGCTTTGCCGGACGCGGCGACGGCGGTAGAATCGGCCGTTGAGCGCGCGCTCGACGACGGCCTGCGCACCCCCGACCTGGGCGGCGCGGATGGGACGGCGAACGCGACGAAAGCAGTGCTGGACAACCTCTAGACCAGGAGCGAGATGAACGTGGAGCCAACGGACCTCATTTGGATGAACGGAGAATTCATCGCATGGGAGGACGCCAAGGTCCATGTCCTGACTCACGGATTGCACTACGGGACGGGCGTGTTCGACAGCATGCGCTGCTACGAGACAGAGTTCGGCCCGGCGGTGTTTCGCAACGTCGATCATCTCGACCGCCTGTTGCGCTCCGCCGAGATGTACTACATGCCGGTCCCGTACTCGGTCGAGCAGCTGCGTGCCGCAACACTCGAGCTCGTAGCTCGTAACGGTCTGAGCTCCTGTTATATCCGCCCGCTCGTCAATCGCGGCTATGGCCAGATGGGTCTGAACCCGCTCGAGGCGTCCGTCGATGTGACGCTCGCCTGCTGGGAGTGGGGCACCTACCTTGGCGAGGAGGGCATGCGCAACGGCGTTACCGCCAAGGTCTCCTCCTGGCGACGGATCAGCCCCGACTCGCTGATCCCACATGCGAAGGCCTCGGGCCAGTACCTGAACAACGTGCTCGCAAAGATCGAGTCGGTGAAGGCCGGCTATCAGGAGGCGATCCTGCTGGACGATCACGGGTACGTGTGCGAGGGCACCGGCGAGAACGTGTACCTCGTGCGTGATGGTCAGATCGTCACGCCCGGACAGGACAATTCGATCCTCGACGGGATCACACGGCGCTCGATCATCCAGATCGCCCAGGACCTCGGGTACGCCGTCGTGGAGCGCAACATCGCGCGCGCGGAGATGTATCTCGCGGAGGAGATGTTCATGTCGGGGACGGCGGCCGAGCTGGTGCCCGTGCGTGAGATCGATGACCATCGCGTCGGGACGGGCCAGCCGGGCGAGATCACGCGTGTGCTGCAGGCTGCGTTCGACGATGCCATTCACGGGCGCAGCGAGCGCTATCGCGAGTGGCTGGACTTCGTCGAGGCCCCGGCGCTGCAGACGCCGTCCGGCGCCGGCTCGGCGCAGGCGCGCAGCCATCAGACGGCTGCGCCGAGCAGCTCGACCGCGGCGGGCTGATGGCCGACGGAGGGCGCCCGCAGGTGCAGCTATACGACGCGACCCTGCGCGACGGCATGGGTGGCGGCGGCATGACACTGACTGCTGCAGAGAAGGTGCGGGTCGTGCACGCGCTGGACTCGCTCGGAGTGCACATGATCGAGGCGGGGTTTCCCGCGTCGAATCCGAAGGAGCTCGAGCTGTTCACGCTGCTGGCGGGGGACACGTTCGAGACGTCGGAGATCGTCGCGTTCGGGATGACGCGCCGGCGCGGGGTGACCGCGGCCGAGGACGAGGGGCTGCGCGTGCTTGCGGAGTCGTTCGTGCCGGTGTGCACCCTCGTCGGCAAGAGCTCGGCGGCGCAGGCGGAAACGGTGCTGAAGGTGACGCGCGAGGAGAATGTGAGCATGATCGGCGAATCGATCGCGCATCTGGTTGCGCAGGGCAAGCGGGTGCTGTTCGACGCCGAGCACTTTTTCGACGGCTTCAAGGAAGACGTGGGTTATGCCCTGGATTGCGTGCGTATCGCCGCCGATGCGGGCGCGGAGCGGGTGGTGCTGTGCGACACGAACGGAGGGTCCCTGCCGCTGGACGTGCGCGATGCGGTCGAGGCCGTCCGCACGCAGATGCCGGATGTTGCGCTTGGGGTGCACACCCACGATGACACCGGGTGCGGGGTGGCCAACACGCTAGTCGCGGTACAGGCGGGCGCGACCCAGGTGCAGGGCACGATCAACGGGATCGGCGAGCGTACCGGCAACGCCAACCTCGTGACGATCATCGCCGATCTGCAACTGAAGATGGGATACCAGATCCTGGCACCTGGGCGGTTGGCGCGGCTGACAGAGACGGCGCACTTCGTCGATGAGCTGCTGAACCGAACGCCGAACCCGGCGCAGCCGTACGTCGGCAAGCATGCGTTCGCGCACAAGGCTGGGTTGCATGCCGCGGGGGTTCAGCAGTCGAGCGAGGCGTTCGAGCACGTCGAGCCTGGGCTGGTGGGCAACCGCAGCGACGTGCTGATCTCAGAGCTGTCGGGACGCGCCACGATCCTCGAGAAGGCTCGCGCGGCGGGAATCGCGACCGACGACGAGTTCACCAAGCGGGTCGTGGAGCGCGTCAAGGAGCTCGAGCATCAGGGGTTTCAGTTCGAGGCGGCGGACGGGTCGTTTGAGCTGCTGATGCGCAGGGAGGCCGACAGCGAGGCGTACGAGCCGCTTTTCAAGTTGGAGTCATGGCGAGTGATCGTCGAAAAGCATGCCGACGGCCGCGCCACCACGGAGGCTACGATCAAGATTTGGATTGGCGGCGAGCGGTATGTGCGCACGGCCGAGGGGAATGGGCCGGTACATGCTCTGGACCGGGCGCTGCGCGACGCCATCGGAGAGATCCATCCCCACCTGAAGGATATTGACCTGGTTAACTTCAAGGTTCGGATACTCGATGAGACCAAGGGGACTGGAGCCGTTACTCGAGTTCTGATCGATGCCTCGGATGGGCGAGAGGTTTGGGGGTCGATCGGGGTGAGCGAGAACCTGATTGCTGCTTCGTGGGATGCCCTGGTGGATTCGCTGGAGCGCGGAATGTTGAGCGGCATGCCCTCGTCGGGGTCGACGCTTCGTTCGACCGGCAGGGTGTAGTGGAGGGCTCAAACGCTGCGCAGGGCGTCGGTCCGGTCGCCCGGATGCCGCCCCGCCGAGGGCCCGAAGATCGCCTTGGCGACGCTGACGCTGACAGCTTGACTGTTCCTCTCGCCAAGCCTGTACTGGGGGAGGTTGAGGAACGGGCCGTGTTGGAGGTGCTGCGGTCGGGGCAGTTGTCGTTGGGGCCTCGTGTGGCTGAGTTCGAGCGCCGGTTTGCCGCACGCGTGGGGGCGCCTCATGCCAGTGCTGTCAGCAGTGGGACTGCCGGGCTGCATCTGGCGCTGCGAGCCGTGGGAGTGGAGGCTGGAGATGAGGTTGTTACCAGTCCGCTGTCGTTTGTGGCTTCGGCTAATGCCATCGTGTATGAGGGCGCCAGGCCTGTGTTTGCGGATATCGACCCGGTTACGTTGAACCTCGATTCGGTGGCGGCTGAGGCCGCTGTCACGTCGCGGACGAAAGCGATACTGCCGGTTCATATATTTGGTTATCCCGCCGATATGCCTGCGTTTGAGCGGCTCGCGCAGAAGCATGGGCTGGCGATCGTCGAGGACGCGTGCGAGGCGTTGGGCGCGACCCACGCCGATGGGACGGCGGTGGGGGGGCGCGGGCATCCGGCGGTGTTCGGGTTCTACGCCAACAAGCAGATCACGACTGGTGAGGGGGGAATGGTTACGCTCGCCGATGGAGGGTTGAAGGAGCGAATCGACTCCGAGCGCAACCAGGGGCGGGCGAAGGACATGGGCTGGCTGGATCATGACCGGCTGGGGTTCAACTACCGGCTGTCGGATATCGCTTGCGCGCTGGGAATCGCGCAGCTGGCGCGACTGGATGAGATGTTGGCGGCTCGGGCTCGGGTCGCGGGCTGGTACAGGGATGCGCTGGCTGGGATCGAGGGGTTGACGCTGCCGTGCGAGGACATGAACGGCGATCGGCGCGGGTGGTTCGTGTTCGTCGTGCAACTGCCGGCAGGGGTCGAGCGTGACGACGTCATACGCAAGCTCACCACACGGGGAGTGCAGAGCAAGCCGTACCTGCCCGCTATCCACCTGATGAGCTACTACCGCGAGCGGTTCGGTCATCGCGAGGGGGAGTTCCCGGTGTGCGAGGACGTGGCGGCGCGCTCACTGGCGTTGCCCTTCTTCCCCGAGATGAGCGAGGCTCAGGTCGAGCGCGTGGCCGGAGAGCTGCAAGTGGCAGCGACATAGACTGCGTTCGATGTCTCGGTTCCGTGAGCCCCAGCACCCAGACTTTCAGCGTCTGAACGCCTCGATCGAGTTCGATCGCCGGCTGTGGCCGTACGATGTCGCGCAGTCGCGCGCGCATGCACGGATGCTCGCCGACCGCGAGATCATTGCCGCCGAGGATCGCGATGCCCTGCTGGCGGGGCTCGACGCGGTCGAGCGGGAGCTTGCCGAGGAGCGGTTTCCGTTCGCGCCGGACGACGAGGACATCCATATGGCGATCGAGCGGCGCCTGACCGAGATCGCGGGGCCGGTCGGTGGGAAGCTGCATACCGCGCGCTCGCGTAACGATCAGGTCGTCACCGACCTGGCGATGTACACGCGTGAGCGCGCGCACGCAGCGCACGTGGCGGTCAGCGTGCTGATGGCGGCACTGCTGGAACGAGCCGAGGAGCACATGGACTGGCCGATGCCCGGTTACACCCATCTGCAGCGGGCTCAGCCTGTGTACCTGGGGCATCACCTGCTGGCGTACTTCTGGATGCTCGCGCGCGATCGGGCGCGGTTTGCGTTCGCGCAGCAAGAAGCCGGGCGTCTGCCGCTCGGGGCGGGTGCGCTGGCGGGCGTCAGTTTCGACACCGACCGGCGCCAGGTGGCGCGCGAGCTCGGGTTCGCGGAGGTCGCTCCGAACTCGATCGATGCGGTGTCGGGCAGAGATTTCGTCCTGGACTACCTGAACGCGGCCGCGACCTGCGCGACCCACCTGTCGCGCCTGGGAGCGGAGCTTGTGCTGTGGTCTAGCGTCGAGTTCGGGTTCTGCGAGCTGCCGGACGCGTGGAGCTCGGGCAGCTCGATCATGCCTCAGAAGAAGAACCCCGATGCGGCCGAGCTGCTGCGCGCGAAGGCGCCGCGCGTGGTGGGTCACCTCGCGGCCCTGCACGGGGTGATGCACGCGCTGCCGCTGACCTACAACAAGGACCTGCAGGAGGACAAGGAGCATCTGTTCGACGCGGTCGACACGATCGAGCAGGCGCTCGCGGCCGCGACGGGCATGATCGCGGGTGTGAGCTTCGATCGCGAGCGCATGAGCGATGCGGCCGCGGACGAGCTGATCGCCGCGACCGATGTGGCCGACCTGCTGGTGGGGCTCGGCGTCCCGTTTCGCGAGGCGCACGGTGTGGTCGCGGGTCTGGTGCGAACGGCGCTCGACGGTGGCAGGCAGCTGTCGGATCTGACACAGCCCGAGCTGGCCGCCCACAGCGAGACGCTCGCTGTGCACGAGGACAGGTATCGCGAGGTGCTCGCGCAGAGCTCGTGGCTTGAGTCCAAGGTGTCCGAGGGCGGCACCTCGCTCGCGCGTGTGCGCGAGCAGATCGAGTTGGCCAGGGCGATGCTCGATGGTCAGCCGGACGGCTGAGGTGCTGCCGGCCGGGTTCTACGATCGCCCGGTCGTGGAGGTGGCGAGAGATCTGATCGGCTGCACGGTCTTTCACGGTGCCGGCCGATCTTCGACCGGCGGGGTGATTGTCGAGACGGAGGCCTACCACGAGAGCGAGCCGGCATGTCATGCGTTCGTGGGGCTCACGCCGCGCACGGAGACGCTGTTCGGTGTGCCGGGTCGCGCGTACGTGTACCGCTCTTACGGCATTCACGCGCTGCTGAACGCGGTCTGCGAGCCAGAAGGCGTGGGCGCGGCGGTGTTGATCAGGGCGCTGGAGCCGCTGGTGGGGATCGAGACGATGCGCGCTCGCCGCGAGCTCGGAGGTCGCCCGATCGGCGACGAGGACCTGTGCTCGGGGCCCGGCAAGCTCACCCAGGCGCTCGGCATCGAGCTGTCGGAGAACGGCGGCGACCTGAGCACGGGCCCGGTGACGATCGGACCGCGCGGCGAGGAGTGGCGCGAGCCGTCGGTGGTCGCCGGTCCGCGTATCGGGATCACAAAGGCGGTCGAGCTGCCCTGGCGGTTCTGCGCCGCGGGCAACCGACATGTCTCCAGTCCCCGCCCACCGGTGGACGACGGTGCCTCGTCGCGGATGCGTGTACGCGCATCGAGCCGGTAAGACGCCCGGCGCGGTGTCAAGCCGGTAGGCGTGTGGAGCAGGTACGCGGTGGAGTCCTATCCGTGGACGACTACCCGGTGGGACTCACCCCGCCCGTTGCTTCCGGGCTGGCGCCGCCGCCGCTTTTTGGCGCGGGCGAGCTTTCCGGCGGGCTCGGGGTCGCCGGCGTCGGCGGCGCCGCGGGCGCCGGGGTGGCGGGCGTTGATGGAGCAGAGCCGTGTTCTGCGCCGCCGCCGGAGGCGCCGGGACTCGAGTGCCGTTCCACGGTCTTTTCTTCGCCCGGCTGGGACGCTCCGGACGGGCCGCTCGAGGACGAGACGGCTTCTTCGGAAGTGCTGGTAGTCGACTGTCCGTGCGGCTTGCCACCGCGAGCTGCGGCGGCTGCAGCGGCCTGTTCGGTGCGAGTCTTGTCGATGTGCAGAGCGGAGATCATGAAGTCGTGCCAGATCAGCGCCGGGAAAGTTCCCCCCAGCACGGGGCCGCCGTCGAACTGGGTGGTCATGGGAACCAGGCCGTTCGGGTAACCGACCCATACGGCGACCGTGTACTTGCTGTCCCAACCGACGAACCAGGCGTCGCCGTAGTTGGAGGTCGTGCCCGTCTTGCCGGCCGCGAACTGGCCGATCGCAGCCGAGCGGGCGGTGCCGTACTGGAGCACCGTCTCGAGTACCGAGGTCTCGGTGGCGGCGATGTCGGGGGGGAGCACGGGTTTGGCCATCACCTGGTTGACGTCGCGATGTGAGCCGTCGGGCAGGACGTGTCCGCCCGCGTTGACTTCCTGGATCCCGACAGGAGCGCCGGCTTCGGCGAGGGTCCCGCTGACGCGGCGCCCGTCGTGGGCGATCGTCTCGTAGGCGTGAGCCATGTCCAACGGCGTGACGCCCACCTTCAGGCCCCCGATCGTCATCGCCGGGTTGGTAGATATCGGGGTGGTTATGCCCATCTTGTGAGCCAGGCGCGCGATGCGCTGGGTGCCGACCTGCAGGCCGACTTCGGCGTAGATCGAGTTGTCGGAGTAGGCGGTAGCGCCGATCAGCGTGTTCGAGCCGGTGTATGCGCTTTCGTCGTTGTGCACGACGAACTTTTCGTGGCCGCCGGTGTGCGGGACGACGAAGATCTTCTCCTTGGAGGCCCAGGTGGAGTCCGGCGAGATGCCGTCCTCCAGCGCGCCCGCGAGGTCGAACGCCTTGAATGAGGAGCCGGGCTGGCGCTCGCCCTCGGTCGCGAGGTTGAAGGGGCTCTGGTCGTAGCTGCGTCCCCCGACCATCGCGCGCACCTCACCGGTCGAGTTTTCGATCGCGACCAGCGATGCGGTCGGATCGCCCGAGTAGGCGAGATAGCCTTCGATCGCGTGTTCGGCGGCGTGCTGCAGTTCGAGGTCGAGCGTCGTCTTGATGCGCAGACCCCCGTCGAACGCGCGCGGCGCGCCATAGCGTTCGATCACCTGCTGCTGCACCCAGCTGGTGAAGTAGCCGGCGTCGACCCCTTCCACCGTCTGCTCCCGGGGGGCCTGGACTTCGGTCGGCGCAGGCAGGGCCTGCTGGACGCTCTGCTCGTAGACCATCCTCGTCAGGTAGCCCTGTTCGTACATCTGACGCAGCACGACGTCGCGGCGCGCCCGGGCCGCCGCCGGATGGTTCGCGGGGTCGTACGCCGTGGGCGACTGGATGATGCCGGCCAGGAGCGCGGCCTCCCACGGCTGCAGCTGTTCGACGCACAGCTGATGGTTGGGCATGCCGCAGCCGAGATGGTTGACATCGTGGCCGAAGTAGGTCTGTGCGGCCGCCTCGATCCCGTAGGCGCCGTTGCCGAAGTAGATCGTGTTCAGGTAGGCGGTGATGATCTTGTCCTTCGACCACTTGTGTGAGAGCTGGTATGCGAGCGCCGCCTCGCGCAGCTTCTCGAAGATCGTGCGGTGCGACTGGGCTTGAAGCGCGTTCTTGATGAACTGCTGCT
>CAVUQT010000008.1:0-128069 GCA_963743645.1 uncultured Solirubrobacterales bacterium
AGTAAGTCCGCGCCCGTGAAACGCGGACTGAACCTGGGGGGACCACCCTCCAAGGCTAAGTACTCCTTGGTGACCGATAGCGGACAAGTACCGTGAGGGAAAGGTGAAAAGTACCCCGGAAGGGGAGTGAAATAGTACCTGAAACCGCGTGCCTACAAGCGGTGGGAGCAGGCTTGTCCTGTGACCGCGTGCTTTTTGCATAACGAGCCGGCGAGTTACTCGTCTGCGGCAAGGTTAAGCGATGAGCGGAGCCGTAGCGAAAGCGAGTCCTAATAGGGCGACATAGTCGTAGGCGGTATACCCGAAACTGAGCGAGCTACCCATGGGCAGGCTGAAGCGGGGGTAAGACCTCGTGGAGGGCCGAACCGACCTAGGTTGAAAACTGGGCGGATGACCTGTGGGTCGGAGTGAAAGGCTAATCAAGCTCAGTGATATCTGGTTCTCTCCGAAATATATTTAGGTATAGCCTCGGATAAATTGCGTGTTGGCCGTAGAGCACTGTTTGGATTAGGGGCCCTACCAGGTTACCGACTTCAGGCAAACTCCGAAGACCAATCACGTTTACTCCGGGAGTCAGTTGCTGGGGGATAAACTTCAGCGTCAAAAGGGAAACAGCCCAGACCGCCAGCTAAGGTCCCTAAGTACTAGCTAAGTGGGAAACGATGTTCGAGTGCATAGACAACCAGGAGGTTGGCTTAGAGGCAGCCATCCTTGAAAGAGTGCGTAACAGCTCACTGGTCAAGTGTTCGAGCGCGGACAATGTAACGGGGCTCAAGCTAGTCACCGAAGCTGCGGGTGTGTGAAGTCTTCGGACTGATCACGCGGTAGGAGAGCGTTCCCATGCCAGTAAAGCGGCGGCGTAAGCCAGCCGTGGAGGCATGGGAAGTGAGAATGCCGGCATGAGTAACGAAAGAGGGGTGAGAATCCCCTCCACCGATTGCCCAAGGATTCCTGAGTAAAGTTCGTCTGCTCAGGGTTAGTCGGGACCTAAGGCGAGGCCGAAAGGCGTAGTCGATGGCCAACAGGTTGATATTCCTGTACCACGTCGCTTCCGTTTGACCGATGGGGGGACGAGGAAGGCTAAGGGAACCCAGGCGATGGTTGTCCTGGGGTAAGCATGTAGGGGCGGCCCTAGTTAAATGCGGGGCTGCATTCAACCCGAGGTGCGATGCCAGCTGGCTCTGAGCCGGCGAGTCCCCGACGCCATACCTCCAAGAAAATCCTCTAGGGAGGAAGCGCGTGCCCGTACCAAAACCGACACAGGTGGGCAAGTAGAGAATACTAAGGTGATCGAGATAACCATCGTTAAGGAACTCGGCAAAATTGCCCCGTAACTTCGGGATAAGGGGCGCCCCAGTAGGGTGAAGGACTTCGCGTCTGGAGCCCGAGGGGGCCGCAGTGAATAGGCTGAAGCGACTGTTTACCAAAAACACAGGTCTCTGCTAAGTCGTAAGACGACGTATAGGGGCTGACGCCTGCCCGGTGCCGGAAGGTTACGTGGAGTTGTTAGGGCTTGACCCGAAGCAGCGAAGCTAAGCCCCGGTAAACGGCGGCCGTAACTATCAGTTGACCGAGGTAGTTGTAAAACTTGGCTATATGCTGGAACATCCGAGTATCCCGCACTACGTATTCCGTCCGCACTGGGCGGTATCGTGAAAATGTGTCGGGTGCGGACAATCAGCAGGAAAGGCCATTCATCGAGGCCATACCGGTCTCGCTCGGTAGTTTCTTGTCCGGGTTCGCGCTGGGAGAGGGAAGCTTCATGATCGTTTGCCGCAAGCGCGGCGACTATCGAAGAAGCTTCAAGCTCTCAGCCGCCTTCAACGTCTCACAACATGATCGCGTACCGTTGGATCTCTTTCGAGGGACCTTGGGGTGCGGGTCAATGCGTAAGGCGGGAAACGGAGGTTGGTATTGGGAGGTCAATCGACTTCCTGATCTCGCCGGCCGTATCGTTCCCTTCTTCGATCGGTTTCCGATCGTGGGGGAGAAGGCGGAGGACTACCGTCTGTGGAGAAGCGCAGTAAGGCTACTCTCGGATGGTTGTCTGAGCGACCAGGACTACCACCAGGTTCTTGCTCTCCGGGAACGGATGAACCGAGGTGGAAAGAGACGCTACCGGATGGATGGAATCCTCAGAGACTATACGCCAAGCCCATCGATCTAGAGCGATTGTGGGATGATATAGTCCGCTCTCATGGGCGACCATGAGAGCCCGTCAGAAATGAGCGGGCCGCTCAGGATAAAGGTAGTGTTTCTGGGTAGTAACAGGAGGAACGGTCCTAAGGTTTCGTGAATTCGTTGCCTTAGTAAAACCTGGCTGTATGCTGGAAAACCCGTGTATCCGGAGCTACTCGCCCCTTGTGGGCAGTGACAATGCTCCCGGTGCGGACAATCAGCAGGGAAGTCGCCCGCAGTATGGGTTGACCCCTCAGAGACCACACGCCAGGGTCTACAGTGTTTGTAGGCAAGATATGGTCCGGCCTGCATGGCGACATGCAGAGGTCGACAGAAATGATCGACCCGCTGAGATTTAGGTCTCAGTTAATCCTAGGTAGTGCATATCAAGGGCCTGGGAAGTAACAGATCAAGCGAAATTCCTTGTCGGGTAAGTTCCGACCTGCACGAATGGCGTAACGACTTCAGCGCTGTCTCAACGATGGGCTCGGTGAAATTGCAGTCTCGGTGAAGATGCCGAGTACCCGCGGCTAGACGGAAAGACCCCGTGAACCTTTACTACAACTTGGTATTGGGATTCGGTGCATCTCGCTCAGGATAGGTGGGAGGCTTTGAAGCGCCGGTTGCGGCCGGCGTGGAGCCAACCTTTAGATACCACCCTTGGTGTATTGGATTTCTAACAGCATTCCGTGAATCCGGGTGCTGGACAGTTCCAGGCGGGTAGTTTGACTGGGGCGGTCGCCTCCCAAAATGTAACGGAGGCGCACAAAGGTTCCCTCAGCACGGTTGGAAATCGTGCGTAGAGCGCAAAGGTAGCAAGGGAGCTTGACTGCGAGACTGACAAGTCGAGCAGGTGCGAAAGCAGGTCTTAGTGATCCGGCGGTAGCAAGTGGAAGTGCCGTCGCTCAACGGATAAAAGGTACTCCGGGGATAACAGGCTTATCGGGCCCAAGAGTCCACATCGACGGCCCGGTTTGGCACCTCGATGTCGGCTCGTCGCATCCTGGGGGTGGAGTCGCTCCCAAGGGTTGGGCTGTTCGCCCATTAAAGCGGTACGCGAGCTGGGTTCAGAACGTCGTGAGACAGTAAATTCCGTTGCTGTCTATAAATTCGGCTATATGCTGGAAAATCCGAGTATCCCACACTACTCGTAGCTTCTGTTCCGACCGGAGCAGGCGTTACAGTGACAATGTGTTGGGTGCGGGCAATCAGCAGGAAAGGCTGGATGGCTACATATCGGGCTATGTAGATGGTGAGGGCTGTTTTGCGGTCGCCATCAATCGTAATCCAACAAGTCGTAGCGGCTATCAGCTGGTCCCTGAGTTTCATGTCAGCCAGAACGGTGACAGAGCCCAGGTGCTTGAGTTGATTCGTAATCGATTTGACGGAAGCGGCTACATCAAGTCCAATGGAAGGAAAGATCGTGCTTTGGTCTACGTCGTTCGACGGCGAGAGGACCTCTTGGGGCACGTGATTCCCTTCTTCGAACAATCGCCCCTCTTGTCTTTGAAGCAAGAAGACTTCGAGAAGTTTGCTGCGATAGTTCGATCGATGGCGCTCGGCGACCATCGTACTTCTGGAGGATTCTCCAGACTTTTGGAAGAGGCACTGTCAATGAATGGCGGAGGCCGCTTCCGGAGCGTGCGATGGAAGGAGCTCATCGGTAGCAATCCAGAATCCTCAGAGACTATACGCCGGACACGAAGAGTGATGCCTTCGTGAAGATATAGTCCGAGCTGCATGGCGACATGCAGAGTCAGGCAGAAATGTCCTGGCCCGTAGGGTCTCGATTGATCCTACGAGTAACAAAACTGTCGGTCCCTATCTGCCGTGGGCGTTGGAGAGTTGAGAGGATTTGTCCCTAGTACGAGAGGACCGGGATGAACACACCTCTGGTGTATCTGTTGTCCTGCCAAGGGCATAGCAGGCTAGCTACGTGTGGATCGGATAACCGCTGAAGGCATCTAAGCGGGAAGCCGGCCTCGAGATGAGCTCTCCCATCCCCTTGAGGGAGTAAGACCCCTGGTAGACCACCAGGTTGATAGGCCGGATCTGGAAGGACGGTAACGTCTGAAGGAGACCGGTACTAATTGGTCGAGGGCTTGACGGATTTTTTTATGATCCGCCCCCATGCAGGGGCGAGTTGGTACCCGCTGTGGCGCTGTGCAGTTTTGAAGGACCGGGGAAGAGTCCTCGGTCTCTCACCCTTTTCCGGTGGCTTTTGCGAGGGGGAAACACCTCTTCCCATTCCGAACAGAGCAGTTAAGCCCCTCAGCGCCGATGGTACTTGGCTCGCAAGGGCCTGGGAGAGTAGGACGCCGCCGGTTTTTATCTAGGACGGAGGGGCCGCCTTCGGGGGCGGCCCTTCCTCTGTTAAGGGCCCAAAAGGCAGAGGCGCGTTGCTCCTATGTCAAGCGAAGCACGGAAATTGCGAGGAAGTGTCCCGCTCACCATTGAGTACGTAACTCTGGATCCGATGCATTAGCAGTGTGCCTGCGAACGGCATGTTCGTGGTGCTGCATCTTCTTGGGAGCAGCGCAGACCAGCGACTCTCCGCGTTGAGTTGCTGGATTCCCCTGCTGCTCGTCCTGAGCGCAAGCGAGCTGTGCGTCTGCGGAGACGCTTGCCCGATTCTCCTGCTCCTCGGTGACGGCTACCTGCCCGGTCCTCAGGTGGGCTTGTGCGCCAGAAAAAGGTAGCGGTTGAGACTGAGGAAGTAGTTGGGGCCGAGCTCGGTTAGGTCTTGTGCCCATGCTGTGGCTTCGGCCTCGCTCACGCCGCCCCGATCGGGTACGAACGTGGCGATCAGCTCGAGCATTCCAGCGCTGTAGGTGTTGGGGTCATAGCCGGCGTTGAACAACGGCACGATTTCCCGGGCGGTGACTTTCAGTCCAGCATCGCGCAGCAGCCGTGTGAGCGTACGCGGCAGGTGAGGGTCAACGAGGTGCTCCTCCCACGCGGCGAGCACCCGGTCCATGCGCTCGTTGTTGCTCGAAGCCCATACGATCGAGTCCCAGTCGGTGTCAAGCACGAGCGCCCGGCCTCCCGGGCGCAGCACCCGCCCCAGCTCCAGCAGCGCGGCGGGAACATCATCGACGTACTCGTAGACCTGTGTGCAGACTGCGACGTCGAAGCTTGCGTCCGCATAGGGGAGCGTGTGCGCGCCAGCTTCTTGGTACTCGATCGGACCGCTGCCAGCTGGTGGTCTGCGCGCCCTGGCGAGGGCAAGCATGTTCTCGCTGACGTCCACCCCGCAGATCCGCCCGCCCGTCCCGACAGCAACGGCCATTTCGCACGCGAGTAGACCAGGACCCGAGCCGATGTCGATCGCGCGCTCGCCGGGCTGGAGCGCGAGTGCCCGCAGGATCGTTTGGCGCTGTTCGATGACATCGGGCGTGGTGTAGATTCTCTCTACGCGCCGGGAGGCGTCCTCGTCGAATTGCAGTGTGGCGCTCATAGTTCGCCTTCGGTTGGTGAAAGGCCTTCCTGCCAGCGACGCGCCCGGCAAGCCGGCCGCTGCGACCAGAAACCCGCACCCGGTTCTCGGAGCAGCTCCCGGTCCCCTTGCACGCTGGCAGAATGACAGACTACAGTGTGATCGCACCGTCCGGACCCAACGTCCAGCCGGGATTGTGGGCCACCTCCCACGGGTGTCCTTCGGGATCGACGAAGACGCCCGTATAGCCACCCCAGAAAGTCTCGCCAGGATCTCGGGAGACGGTCGCTCCAGCGCGCCTGGCTTGGTCGATGATCTCGTCGACCTCGGTAGGCGAGGAGACGTTGTATGCAAGCGTGACTCCGCCAAACCCGCTCCCGAGCTGCAGGCCGCTGTCCTGCGCCAGCTGCTCGCGACCCCACAGCCCAAAGACCATGCCGCCTGCCTGGAAGAAGACTACGTCGGAGTCGGGTGCGCATGGGCTTTGCCACCCGAGCGCTTCGTAGAAAGCCCTTGCTCTGGTGAGGTCGTCCACGCCCAGGGTTATGAGGCTTACTCTCTGATCCACTGCGCCGTCAGCGTAGCGCCATCGATCCGCGTTCGCGACTGCGGTCGATTCGTCGCGGCGACGAGAAGCGCGATACGGGGCAGAGGCATAGCTGCGCTGGCGCCGTCGGTTGGCCCGTGCGCTTTCGAGCGGATCGTTCGCGCAGCAACACCCGGTGACGGTGAGGATGAAGTGCCGCGGCGTAGCGTGAGTCACCCGGGCGGAGCGCCTCCCGTCGCCCACTCACGTCTCCCCGGCCTGGCTCGTCCTGGTCGACCTCCCAGTCGACATCGTAGTCGTCCTCGAGCAGCAGGAACGAGCGGGCCAGGGAGAGCGCATTGCGCGCCCGTCGCGTGAGCGGGGATGGAGTGTTCCAGGGGAACATGTGTTCGTAACGATAGGCAGCCAATCGGATGGATCAGTGCGAACATACGTACGTATTGCGAGGTCATGTCGTAAGCCGGCATTCTAGAGCCAAATTTGGGCGCAGATCCTGCAATGAAAGTTGCGTCGTGACCGGTTATACGGTTCCCGTGACACATCAGGCAGGGCGATGGCCGCGCCGAGCGAACACCGCTGTGATGGCTGTTACGCTTGCCAGACTCTCCTCGGGTGGCCCGATCCTGGGCCGGCGAGCGCGCGTTCAGCCTATGGAGAAGTTCGTAATCGAAGGCGGCGCCCCGCTGTCCGGCACGATGGTCCCGGCCGGGAACAAGAACGGCGCGCTGCCGATCCTCGCCTCGGTGATTCTCACCGAAGATGAGGTGGTCGTGCGCAACGTGCCGCGGATCAGGGATGTCGATGCGATGCTGCGCATCCTCGAAGCGATCGGAGTGCAGGTCGCCTGGCGCGGGCCCAACGAGGTCGTGCTGTGCGCCAAGGCCGTCGAAGAGGTGCAGATCGACGCCGAGCTCGCGGAGCTGATCAGAGCCTCGTTCCTGCTCGCCGGACCGCTGCTGGCGCGTCATCGCCGCGCGGTCATGCCGCCGCCGGGCGGGGACGTGATCGGACGCCGGCGCTTGGACCCGCACCTGGACGCGTTCAGGGCGATGGGCGCGACGGCCGAATGCGGCCGCGAGATCGTGCTCAGCGCGCCCCGGGGGCTGCGACCGACCGATGTGTTCATGGACGAGCCGTCGGTGATGGCGACCGAGAACGCGCTGATGGCCGCCGCGCTCACGCCGGGCGCGACCGTGATCGGCAACGCGGCGTGCGAGCCGCACGTGCAGGATCTCGCGCGGATGCTGGTGAAGATGGGCGCCGACATCCAGGGCATCGGCTCGAACCTGTTGACGGTCAACGGCGCGGAGCGGTTGCACGGGTGCGAGCACGAAGTCGCTCCTGACCACATCGAGATCGGCAGCTTCATCGCGCTCGCGGGCGTGACCGGCGGGGAGCTGCGCATCAAGGACACCGTCCCGGGCGATCTGCACATGATCAGGCTCGTGTTCGAGCGTCTCGGCCTGCGCACCGAGCTGGACGGTGTCGACGTGCTGGTGCCGGGCGGGCAGAAGCTCGTCGTGCAGGCCGACGTGGGCGAGTACAAGAGCAAGATCCAGGATGGCCCGTGGCCGGCGTTCCCCGCCGATCTGACCTCGATCGCGGTCGCGCTCGCCACGCAGGCGGAGGGATCGATCCTCGTGCACGAGTGGATGTTCGAGAACAGGTTGATATTCACCGACAAGCTGATCCTGATGGGCGCCGACATCGTCATGTGCGACCCGCATCGCGCGATCGTCACCGGCCCGCGGCGGCTGCGCGGCGAGCGGGTGGAGTCACCGGACATCCGCGCGGGGATGGCGATGCTGCTGGCGGCGCTGTGCGCGCAGGGGCGCAGCGAGATCGGCAACATCCGCCAGATAGACCGCGGGTATGAGCGCATCGACGAGCGCCTGCGCGAGCTGGGCGCCCGGATCGAGCGTGTCGCGACGGAGCCTGCCGTTCACGCCTAGGCAAGGGCTTTCGCACCGCGTGTGCGACGGCGACATGGCCGCAGAGCAAGCCAACGCTCCGCAGAGCACGCGATCGCCCAAGCGCTGCGCGACACGGCGGCCGCAGGCCCCCAGATATTCTCCTTGCGAAATCATATGGCACTACCAAGCCCATGATCCATCCGATCCCCAGCGGCACGCGCGACGTGCTGCCCGACGAGACACGCGAGCTGCGGGCGATCACCGACGCGCTGCGCGGGGTGTTCGAGCGACACTCCTATGGCGAGGTGTATACGCCTGCCCTGGAGTACGAGTCGGTGCTCGCCAACGCCGGTCTCGACGGAACGGGCCCGGTGCACAGGGTGTTCGACGAGACCGGCGCGACGCTGGTGCTGCGCTCGGACATGACGGTGCCGATCGCGCGGCTCGTCGCCACGCGCTATCCCGAGGTGGCCGAGCCGCTGCGCTTCTGCTATTTCGCGCACTGCTATCGCGGCACCCGCCCGCAGTGGAGCCAGCCGCGCGAGCTGCTGCAGGCCGGCATCGAGCTGATCGGCTCGTCCGCGCCCCAGGGCACCGCCGAGGCGCTGACCGTGCTTTGCGACGCGCTGGACGCGACCGGTCTGAAGGACTACCGCGTCGGGCTCGGCGACGCGTCGCTGTTCGGAACGCTGATGGATCGTCTGCAGATCGCCCCAAGCGCGCGCGCCGGCCTGCTGGAGACGCTCGCAAGCCGTGACTTCGTCGAGCTCGAACAGCGCCTCGCGGGGGTCGGCCTGTCCGATGAGTCCTGCGCATTGCTGCTGAGCGTGCCCCAGCGCCGGGGCGGGCCCGAGGTGCTCGCGGAGCCGCCGGGCCCCGCGGCGGACGCCGTCGCGGGCATGCGCCAAGTGAGCGAGATGCTGGACGAGCGGGTGTCGGAGCGGGTGATCTTCGATCTCGGCCTGGTACGCAGCATCGGCTATTACACCGGGGCGGTGTTCGAGGTGTACGACCCGACGCTGGGCGTCCCGATCGGCGGGGGCGGGCGCTATGACGACCTGCTCGGGAGCTTCGGCACGGCGCGGCCGGCTGTGGGATTCGCGCTGGATATCGAACGGCTGCATATCGCTCTCACAGGCGAGGAGCGCGGGACCGGGGTGGCGCTGACGTGATGAGGAGGACCTGCACATGACCGGCTCGCTCGACGACCTCACGATCGCCGTGCCGCGCGGCGCGCTGTTCGACGGCACCGTCGAGTTGCTGGCCGCGCTCGGGCTGGATACGGCCGAGCTGCGCAGCAACGATCGCAAGCTGCTGTTCGAGGACATTGGTGTGATCACGATGCGCCCATCCGACGTGCCCACGTATGTCGAGGATGGCGCCGCCGACCTGGGGATCACCGGCAAGGACGTCCTGCTGGAGCGGGGTGGGGGGGCATCCGATCACGGCGCGCGCGAGCGCGGGCGCAGACAGATATACGAGCTGCTCGACCTGGGATATGGGCGCTGCACGATGGTGTTTGCCACAGCCGATCGCGTCAACGACAAGGGCGAGGATCCGGCGGCGGAGGCGCTGCGCCGGCTGGGCGCGATGCGTGTCGCGACGAAGTATCCGCGCATCGCCGCGGGCCATCTGCAAGAGACCGGCCGCCAGGGGGAGATCGTCGAGGTCAAAGGCTCGGTCGAGCTGGCCCCCCTGACTGGGCTGGCGGAGGCGATCGTCGACCTGACCGCAACCGGCACAACGCTGCGCGAGAACGGACTGGTCGTCCGTGAAGAGATCGTCGAGTGCACCGCTCGGCTGATCGCCAATCCGGTCGCGTACAAGCTGAAGGCGGCGCAGATCGACCAGCTGCTGGGGCGGCTGCGCGAGGGCATGCCGGCCCAGCGGGTCCCGTGAGCGGATGCAGGTCGAGCGCCTGAGCATCGCCCAGGTCGCGGAGCTGGGCGGCCGGCTGCCTGCCGCCGCGTATCTGCGTGCGCTCGTGCCTGCTGCGGAGAGTGTGGAGGAGACCGTGCGCGGGATCGTGGCGGACGTGCGCGCGCGAGGGGACGAGGCCGTGCTCGAGCATACGCGCCGGCTCGACACGGCCGGTGCTGCGCCGAGAGAGCTGCTCGTGCCCGCAGACGAGCTGGATGAGGCGCTCAAGCAGCTCGACCTGGAGCTCGTCGCGGGACTGCAGGTCGCGATCGCGAACGTCGCGGTCGTGGCGCAGGCCGGCGTGAGCGAGGACGTCGCCGTCGAGTTGCCACAGGGGCAGCGGATCGTGTTGCGCGAGGCGCCCGTGGGAGCGGCCGCGGTGTACGTGCCGGGCGGGCGTGCGCCGTATCCGAGCACGGTTGTCATGGGAGTCGTCACCGCGCGGGCAGCCGGCGTGATCGACGTGGCCGTGTGCGCTCCGCCCGGACAGGACGGGCAGATCGACCCGGTGATTCTCGGCACGTGCCGGCTGTGCGGGGTGGAGCGCGTGTATCGGATGGGAGGTGCTCAGGCGATCGCAGCGCTCGCGTACGGAACCGAGACGGCGCAGCGCGTCGACGTGATCGTGGGGCCGGGGAACCTCTACGTCCAGGAGGCCAAGCGCCAGCTGTCCGCGATCGTCGGGATCGACGGGTTCGCCGGTCCCAGCGACCTGCTGGTCGTGCTCGGCGCGGACGCGGGCGCGCGCGAGGTGAAGCTGGCGGCGCTGGACATGCTCGCGCAGGCAGAGCACGGCGAGGGCAGCCTCGTCATCGCGATCTCACCATCGACACAGGTGCTCGACGCGCTTGGTGAGACGATCGAGCGGCTCGTCGTCGAGCATCCGACGGTCGCCGACGCAGCCTGCGCGCTTGTGCAGACGATCGACGCGCGCGCGTCGATCGAGCTCGCGAACGCGATCGCGCCCGAGCATCTGCAGCTGATCGGCGCCGAGCCAGAGGCACTCGCCGGCATCGTGCGCTGTGCAGGCTGCGTGTTCGTCGGCGCAAGCGCGGGAACTGCGTTCGGAGATTACGTGGCCGGCTCCAACCATGTGCTTCCGACGGGCGGTTCGGCGCGGTTCGGCTCGACGCTCTCGCCGCGGCACTTCCGCCGGCGAATGTCCGAGGTGCGACTCGGGCCGGTGGGGGGCGACACGGTGCGCAGGCTCGCCGCGGCGGGCGCGCCGATCGCGCGCGCGGAGGGGTTTCAGGCACACGCCGAGTCGATGGAAGCCCGCACGAACGACCCCGGCGCCGAGAGTACCGTCGCAGGTGGTGCGTAACCTGACAGGACGCTGAGGGCTCACATCCGAGCCCTCGGTGCAGTCCCCGGGCATAAGCCGACGAGCGAGATGACATGACCGAGACCACACCAACCCGAACAGCCACGATCGAGCGCAAGACCGGCGAGACGGACATACACCTGTCGCTGACGCTCGACGGCTCCGGCGCGGGCACTCGCGAGACCGGCGTGGGGTTCCTGGACCACATGCTCGACCTGCTGGCGCGACATGGACGGCTCGACCTGGCAGTGAAGGTGAGCGGCGACCTGCAGACGGGAGCGCACCACACCGTGGAGGACACCGCGATCGTGTTCGGGCAGGCGCTCGACCGCGCGCTCGGGGACCGCGCGGGAATAGTGCGCTACGGCGTGATCACCACCCCGATGGACGAGGCGCGGGCGAGCTGCGCGATCGATATCTCCGGGCGTCCGCTCACGCTGTTTCAAGCACAGCTGCCACCGGGCGCGACGGGCGGGTTCGAGCACGAGCTGACCGAGGAGTTCTTCCGGGCGCTCGCCAACGCCGCGAAGCTGACGTTGCACCTGCGGATCGAAGCGGGCACGAACGCGCACCACATGATCGAGGCCGCGTTCAAGGCGTTCGCGCGGGCTCTGCGCCAGGCGGTCGCGATCGATCCGGCAGAGACAGGCGTGCCGAGCACGAAGGGCACTTTGACGACATGAACCGCAATCACAAGCGCGGTGTGTCCATGGCCGACGAGTGTCAAGGCGCATGTCTGAGGCGGTGGATCCGAGCGTCACAAAGATTGGTACGCCCGCCCACCCCGCGTGGTGTGCCGATCGTAGATCGACGGGATCTCAGATCGGGGACACACAGTCCGGAGGGCTGGGTCACACGAGCGACCGAGGACGCAGTGAGGCGCCGGAGATGACCCCTCAGATCGGTTTGGTCGACTACGGCATGGGCAACCGCCGCTCGGCCGAGAAGGCGCTCGAGCATGTCGGGGCGCGCGTGCAGGCCAGCAGCGACCCCGGGCTTCTGCGCGAGATGGACGGTCTGGTACTGCCCGGCGTTGGCGCCTTTCCCGCCGGGATGAGCGCGATCCGCGAGCTCGGGCTGGATGAGCTGCTGATCGAGCGCGCGCAAGCGGGCGTGCCGCTGCTCGGGCTGTGCCTGGGGATGCAGCTGCTGTTCGACTGCTCCGAGGAGCACGACGGGGCCGAGGGTTTGGGACTGCTGGCAGGCACCGTGCGCCGGCTGAAAGCTCCCGGCCTGAAGCTGCCGCACATCGGCTGGAGCGAGGTGCGCTGGCTGGGCGCCTCACCACTCGCCGACGGCCTGCCGAACCCGAGCTACCTGTACCACGTGCACGGCTTCGCGCCCCATCCCGCCGACGAGGATGTGGTGCTGGCGACCGCCGACTATGGCGAGCCGTTCGCGGCGATCGTCGGACGGGGCAGCGTATACGGCACCCAGTCCCATCCGGAGAAGTCCTCTGCGCATGGGCTGGCGCTGCTTCAGAACTTCACGCGCCTGTGCGGCCGCGCGGCCGTCCCCGCATGAACCTCTATCCTGCGATCGACATCCTCGATGGCAACGCGGTGCGGTTGACCAAGGGGGACTTCGACGCGAAAAAGCTCTACGACGAGGACCCGCTGGCAGCCGCAGCCGGGTGGGTGCAGGCGGGAGCACGCTTCCTGCATGTCGTCGATCTCGACGGAGCCCGCGCCGGCTTTCCCCAGAATCTGGACCATCTGGGGCGCATCGCAAAAGCACTGGAGGTCCCCGTCCAGTTCGGCGGGGGACTGCGCTCGCTGGATGCCGTCTCCGGAGCGTTCGACGCGGGCGCCGAGCGCGTGATTCTCGGCACGGCCGCATTCAGCGACCCCGACCTGCTGGGGCGAGCGCTCGGGCAGTGGCCCGGCAGAGTGCTGGTGTCGGTGGATGTGCGCGCGGGGCGCGTCGCCACGGAGGGCTGGACCGAGACGATCGACGGCGGCCCCGAGGACGTCATCGCCCGGCTTGTGGCCAGGGGGGCGAGCAGGCTCATCTACACGAACGTCGACCGCGACGGCATGCTGCAAGGCCTGGACCTGCAGGAAGTACGTCGCGTTGCACAGGCTGCTGCCGGCGGCAGCGTGATCTACTCGGGCGGGATCGGGCAGCTGGCGGACCTGCAGGGGCTGGCCGGCCTGGGGGAGGCGAGTCTCGAGGGCGTGATCGTCGGCAAGGCGCTGTATGAGCGGTGCTTCACGGTCGCGCAGGCCCTGGAGATCATGCAGGCATAGGAGTGTGGTTCGAGCGGCGCATGCGCCGCTCGGCAGTTGGCGCATGCGCCAACTGCGGGACCCGCACATGTGCGGGTCCGGGCGGGGCCGCATGCGGCCCCGCCGACCGTGCACATGTGGCACGGTCCACCGACCATCTAGGCTGGGCGGATGCACCTCAAGCGCGTGATTCCGTGCCTCGACGTGGACGCTGGCCGTGTGGTCAAGGGCGTCGAATTCGTGGACATCCGCGATGCCGGCGACCCGGTTGAGCTGGCCGCGCACTACGATCGCGAAGGCGCGGACGAGCTGGTGTTCCTGGACATCACCGCCACGCACGAGCGGCGCGAGACGATCGCCCAGCTCGCGCGGCGGACCGCGGACGAGGTGTTCGTGCCGTTCACGATCGGTGGAGGCATCCGCTCGGTTGCAGATGCCCAGGCGGTGCTGGACTCAGGCGCGGACAAGGTCTCGGTCAACAGCGCCGCATTGCAACGGCCGGAGCTGATCGACGAGATGGCGCGGGTGTTCGGCTCGCAGTGCGTCGTGCTGGCCGTCGATGCGAAGTCGGCGCTGTCCAATGGCGCGACGCGCTGGGAGGCGTACCTCGCGGGCGGACGCACTCCCACCGGTCGCGACGTGGTCGCCTGGACCCGCGAGGCGGTGCAGCGCGGCGCGGGGGAGATCCTGCTGACGAGCATCGATCGGGACGGCACCTCCGATGGGTATGACCTGGAGTTGACGACCGCTGTCAGTGCGGCGGTCGGCGTGCCCGTGATCGCCTCCGGCGGTGCGGGCGAGCTGGAGCATCTTGCGCAGGCGTTGCACGCGGGCGCGGACGCGGCGTTGTGCGCGTCGATATTTCACTACGGCCGGTTCACGGTCGCGGAGGCCAAGGCGCACCTGGCCGCTGCGGGAATACCGGTGCGAGAGGTCCGGTGAGCAAGGCAACGTCTCTGCGCACCGGCGTTGAGGTGCTCGGGGCACTCCGAGATCAGCCGGGCGGCCCGCAGCTGCTCGAGCTGGCGGATGGCCGCAGCGATGTGGAGCTGGTTGGCGGCGCTGTGCGCGATCTGCTGCTGGGCGGCGCCCCGCGCGAGCTGGACGTCGTGGTGGGTGACAACGCCGCGGCGTTTGCACACGAGCTGGCACGCCGCCTCAACGCCCCGGCCGGCCAGAGCGCGAGTGAGCGTTTCCAGTCAAGCTCCCACGAGCGCTTCCGGACGGCGCTGGTGTGGTGGGACGGCAGCCGGATCGACGTGGCGACACGGCGCTCTGAGCGATACCCACAGCCGGGGGCGCTGCCGGAGGTCGGCCAGGGCACGCCCGAGGAGGACCTGCAGCGTCGTGACTTCACCGTCAACGCTATCGCCCTGTCTCTCGGTGGCGCGCAGCGAGGCGAGCTGCGCGCCGTCCCGGACGCGCTGGAGGATCTGTCGGCCGGTCGTCTGCGGGTGCTGCACGACGGCAGCTTCTTCGACGACCCCACACGTCTGCTGCGCCTGGCGCGCTACCGCGCGCGGCTGGGCTTTACGATCGATGAGCACACCGCCGGCCTGGCCGCCGCGGCGGTGAGCGAGCGCACACTGGGCGCGGTCTCACTTGCCCGCATCGGCGCCGAGCTGCGCCTGGCGTTGAGCGAAGCTGACATGGTGACCGCGCTCGCCTCGATCGATCGTCTCGGACTGCTGAGGGCGCTACCTGCCGAACTGAGCTTTGACGAGCAGATAGCCCGCAAGGGGCTCGCTCTGCTGTCCGAGACGGGCGGGGACATCCGCCCGGACCTGCTGCTGCTCACCCTGTTGCTGGCGCCTCCGCGCTACCCCCTCGAATATGACCTCTGCGAGGAGAAACGCAAAGACATCGTATGGTTCTTGAGCGGGCTGCAGTTCACGGCGGCTGATCGAGACTTTGTGCTCAGAGCCTTGACCGAAGGAGGCGGGCTGGCCGGAGGGCTGGCTGTCGCGCAGGAAATCCCCTCGAGAATTTACGACACCGCCGCGCGCGCGTCGCTCGAGGCGGTCGCGCTGGTGGGCGCCACAACCGCGGTCCAGATGGCGGATGACGGCCCCATCACGCTGGCGGCTCGCCGCTGGCTCACCGAGCTGCGGCACGTACGTCTGCAGATCACCGGCGAGGATCTGCGCGCTGCCGGTGTACCCGAGGGACCGGATCTCGGTCGCAGACTCGATGTGGCTCTGGCGCGGAAGCTGGACGGCGAGCTCGCGGAGGGACGCGACGCCGAGCTGGCCGCGGCGCTTCAGGCGCGTGTATGAACTCCACTGGCACAGACGCAGACTTCGGCGAGCGCCTGTTCGAGTTGCCCGGACACGGACGTGTCCTGTTCACGACCCGCGCACACGGCAACCTCTCTTCGGTTGGCGGTCTCGACCACGAGCACGGCCATCACGCACGCGAGCGCCTGCGCACACAGCTCGGCCTGCGGCGACTGGCACGCGGATACCAGGTGCACGGCACGACGGTTCTGCGCAGTCGCAGCGATGCCGACATCCCCGCGCACGACTCCGCCACCGCGCAGCCACCGGTCCAGGCGGACGGCTACGCCACCTCGCTGGCGGGCGTCGGCGTGATGGCTCTCGCTGCGGACTGCCTGCCCGTCGCGCTCGGCAGCGAGGGCGCGGTCGCGATGGTCCACGCCGGCTGGCGCGGTCTCGCGGCGGGGGTGCTCGAGGAGGGCGTGCTCGCGTTGCGCGATCTCGGCGGCGCCGGTGATATCGAGGCGATCATCGGCCCCGGGGCCGGACCGTGCTGCTACGAGGTCGGTCCGGAGGTCCATCTGGCGTTTGCGTCTTGCGATGCGACCGCGGACCCGGGTGTCGCCGTCGATGTTCCCGCCGGCTCACCGATCGATCTGAAGATGCTCGCGCGTGGGCGCCTGCTCGCGGCCGGCGTCGATCGAGTGCACGACGCCGGCCTGTGCACGATCTGCGACGAGCGATTCTTCTCATACCGGCGCGAATCCACGCGCGCGGGACGTCAGGCCGGCATCGCGTGGCTGAAGTGAGCCTCAGACCGGCCCGACCCCGCACTGATCGGGGCTCGCGCGAGAAGCATGATGGTTGAGCCGGTCCGCATCGCCGATCCTGCGCGCGTGCGCGCGAACCTGGCGGCTCTGCACGAGCAGGTGTCCACCGCCGCGCGCCGCACCGGGCGCGACCCTGGCGCGGTCGAGATCCTCGCCGCGACCAAGTACGTCCTCGACGAGGATCTCCCCAAGCTCTCCGCGGCGGGCATCCGGTTGGTGGGCGAGAACCGCGCGCAGGATCTCGCTGTGAGATTCGCCACACACGGCGAGCTGTTCGAATGGGATTTCATCGGCGCGCTCCAGTCCCGCCGCGTCCGCGCGATCGTGTCCCACGTGCGTCTGATCCATTCGGTCGCGAGCGAGTCGGCGTTGCGCGAGCTGGAGCGTCACCACGCGCTGGCCCGTCCCGGACTGGAGATCCTGATCGAGGTCAACATCGCCCGTGAGCCCGGCAAGTCCGGAATCGCGCCCGAGGATCTGGACTCCTACATCGAGCGCTCGCCTATGCCCGTAACAGGGCTTATGTGCATGCCTCCGCTAGCCATCCGGCCCGAGGACAGCCGTCGCTGGTTTGCCGCCCTGCGCGAGCTGGCCGCCGCACGTGGCTTGCGGCGGCTGTCGATGGGCACCTCCCAGGACTTCGCCGTCGCAGTCGAGGAGGGCGCCACCATCGTGCGCATTGGCACGAGTCTGTACGCTTAACGATTCGTTGCAATCCGGCCGCCGGTCGGCCGGATGGTTAGCATTAGCAGGGAAACTCGCTCACCGGGCGAAACTGCACCTGTACACATGGCTTTCCGAGACTCCTGGCATCGTGCCCTCGTCTACTTCGGCCTCGCCGAGGAGTATCACGACGACTACGACGACGCCCCCGGGGGGGCGGGTCACGAATCTGACGTCGAGGATCGCTACCGCGAGCGGCCCAACGTCCGGCGGCTGCGTCGCCGCCGCGACGAGTTCGACGACATCTTCGCCGAGGACGAGCCCCGCGGGCGCTCGACGACCGCGCTGCGCTCCGTCGGGCGCAGCGGCAACGGCAACGGCGATGTGCGCGTGCACCTGGTCGTGCCCAAGTCGTTCAACGACGCGCAGCAGATAGCCGACAAGTTCAAGGACTCCATCCCGGTGATCCTCAACCTGCAGAGCTCTGAGACCGACCTGTCCAAGCGCCTGATCGACTTCGCCTCCGGCCTCACCTACGCGCTCGACGGCGGCATGCAGCGGATCGCTGACAAGGTGTTCATGCTCACACCCCGCAACGTCGAGATCTCCGCGGAGGAGCGCGCGCGGTTGATAGAGAAGGGCTTCTTCAACCAGTCCTGACCTGAGGCGCGATAGCCTTCGCCTGGCTGCGTCCTCAGTCGCTCATGTGCGATTTGCACACTTCGCTCCCTGCGTCCTTGCCAGTCTTGACTCTCGCACCTCAGGGGGCGGAGTTACCTGAGAGAGCTAATCGATGTCAACCAGGGATTCCATGCAGATAGGCCTCATCGGCTCAGGCAATATGGCACGCGCGCTCGCGCGCGGCTGGGATCGTCCCGTCCTGTGCTCGGACCCACTGCCCGAGCGCGCCGCCGCTCTCGCGGCCGAGGTGCGAGGTGAAGCCCTGGCGACCAACGTTGAGGTCGCCCAGCGCGCCGATCTTGTCGTGCTCTGCCACAAGCCCGCCCAGCTGCGCACCGTCGCTGCCGACATCGCGCCCCACGCGCGGGCGGTCGCCTCGATCCTCGCCGCCACACCGCTTCCCGCGCTGCACGCCGCCTATCCCGACCGGCCCGTCTACCGCCTTATCCCCTCACTCCCGGTCGAGGTGCGTCAGGGGGCCGTCGTGCAGGCGGACGGTCCGTCCCAGGACGCCGCCCTCGACGCGCAGGTCCACGAGCTGTTCGCCCAGCTGGGCACGCTCGTCGTGCTGCCCGACGCGCTCGTCGATGTTGCCATGGGCCTGATGTCCTGCGGCCCGGCCTACGTCGCGCTCGTCGCCGAGGCGCAGATCGACGCAGGCGTGCGCCGCGGCATCCCAGCCGCGCAGGGAGCCGAGCTGGTCGTGCAGACGCTCGCCGGCACGGCCGAGCTGCTGCGCCGGCGGGCCAACGACACCCAGGCGGTCCGCCGTGAGGTCGCCTCGCCCGGTGGAGTCACCGCGCGCGGGCTCGACGCCCTGGAGCGCGCCGGTCTGCGCGCCGCGTTCAGCGACGCTCTTGACGCCGTGCTCGGAGACACACCGTGAAGGCTTGGGCCGCACGCAGCGTCACGATCTTCACGGGCATGGCGAGCATTGCTGCGGCCGGGACCGGCGCGCGATGATGGACGCGCTGCTCCTCGCCACTGCGCGCACCCAGATCGCCGACTACCTGTCGACGCTGATCTACGTGTACACGCTTCTGATCATCTTGTACATCGTCGTCCAGCTGCTGTTCGCCGCCGGCCTGCGCCCGCCCTACTCGCGTACGACCGACGCCGTCCTCGGCTTCCTGCGCGACATCTGCGAGCCGTTCCTGCGCATCTTCCGTCGCGTGCTGCCAAGCGTCGGCGGCTTTGACTTCAGCCCGATCGTCGCGATCCTCGCGCTCGGGCTCTTCAACTCGATCGTCATCCAGGGCATCCTCCACGGCTGATCCTCGTCGTCCGTGCGCACTCTTACCGCAAGCGCTTACGTCCGCGCGGCGCTCGTGCTTGCGGTCGTGCTCGCCCTCGACCAGCTGACCAAGCACCTCGTCCAGCACTCGATCGTGCCCGGCGAACAGGTCCGTTTCATGCCCGGCATCCAGCTGGTCAACACGCACAACCACGGCGTCGCGTTCGGCCTGGAGGCAGGCAGCCAGGTGATCGTCACGATCCTGGTCGGCCTCGCGCTGCTCGCGCTGCTCGTCTACTTCGTCACGCACGCCTCCCGCCCGCTGATCTGGCTGCCCACCGGCCTGCTCCTCGGCGGGGCGCTCGGCAACCTGCTCGATCGCATCCGTCACGGCTCGGTCGTGGACTTCATCCAACTGCCCCTCGGCTGGCCTCCGTTCAACCTGGCCGACGCTTCGATCGTGCTCGGAGTCCTGCTGCTGCTGTTCGTGATCGAGTCTCCGCGCCCGGAGCGCACGGCACACACAGCAAATCAATGACCTCAGGTTTCACTGTCGCCTACGAGGACGAGCACCTGCTCGTGATCGACAAGTCAGCGGGCCTGGTCGTTCACCCGGCGCGCGGCCATCGCGAGGGCACGCTCGCGCAGCTGCTCGGCTCCGTCGCGGCCGGGGGAGCGGATCCGCGGCGCGCAGGCATCGTCCATCGCCTGGACCGCGACACTTCGGGCCTGCTCGTCGTCGCACGCTCGCACGAGGCTCACCTGCTGCTGCAGCAGGCGCTCGCCCAGCGACGCATCGTCCGTGAGTATCTCTCCCTGGTCCACGGCCGTCCGCCCGCGCGCACCGGCACGATCGAGGCCCCCATCGGGCGCGACCCGCGCGTGCGCACGCGCATGGCCGTCGACGGCGTCCATCCGCGCGAGGCTCGCACCCACTTCGAGATCGAGCACTCCCTCGGCGCTTTTACACTCTTGCGCCTGCGTCTGGACACGGGTCGCACGCATCAGATCCGCGTGCACCTGCAGGCGATCGGCCATCCCGTCGCCGGCGACCCCGAGTATGGACCGCGCGGCGCTCCCGGCGCGCTTGGCCTGGAACGCCAGTTCCTGCACGCCGTGCGCCTGTCTTTCACGCATCCGTTCACAGCCGCGCCGATCGACGTCGTCTCGCCGCTGCCGCCCGACCTTCAGGCTGCACTGGAGCAGGCGAAACGGCTATCCTGACAGGTTCACTTCGACCATCTATCCGCGCGGACTCTCGATCGCGGCCCTGCCCGGACGGCGTCCTCATTGCCATCTCCGGGTCCGCGGCGACCGCACGGCGACATCCACAATCACACTCACAAGGGAGCACCACCGTGGCTCAGGCTCAGGTAGGAATCGCGGAGCTGCTGGAGGCCGGCGTTCATTTCGGCCACCAGACGCGTCGCTGGAACCCCAAGATGCGCCGCTTCATCTACGGCGAGCGTGGCGGCATCTACATCATCGACCTGCTCAAGACGTCCTCGCTGCTCAACCAGGCCCAGGAGTTCGCGGGCACGCTCGCTCATCGTGGCGGCACGGTTCTGTTCGTCGGCACCAAGAAGCAGGCGCGCGACACGATCCGCGACGTGGCCGAGTCCGCCGGCATGCCCTACGTCAACCATCGTTGGCTCGGCGGGCTGCTCACCAACTTTCAGACGATCAACCAGCGCATCCGTCGCCTGCACGAACTCGAACGCTATGAGACCGAGGGTCAGCTCGCGCTGCTGCCCACCCGCGAGCGCATGTCCGCGCAGGCCGATCTGGCCAAGCTGCGCGCCAACCTCGGTGGCGTCAAGAACATGCAGCGCGTCCCCGACGCGATGTTCGTGATCGACCTGAAAACCGAGGTGATCGCCGTCAAAGAGGCTCAGCGCCTGCGTATCCCGATCATCGGCCTGGTCGACACCAACTGCGACCCCGACGGGATCGACTTCGTGATTCCCGGCAACGACGACGCGATCCGCTCATGCGCGCTGATCACCCAGGCGATCGGCCAGGTCGTCGCCGAGGGTAACTCCGTCTTCCGCGCCGAGGAGGAGCGCGCTCGCCTCCAAGCCGAGGAGCGGGCCCGCCTGGAGGCCGAGGCTCGCGCCAAGCGCGAAGCCGAGGAACAGGCCAAGCGAGAGGCCGAGGAACAAGCTGCCCGGGAGGCCGCCGAGCGCCAGGCCGCGGCTGCCGCGGCGGCGGCAGCTCAGGCCCCAAGTGCGACGGCCGCGCCCGCGCCCGCTCAGGCGCAGAGCACCACGGCGCCTGAGCCTGCGCAGACCAAGCCCCCCGCAGCCGCGCCGGCCGCCCCTGAGAAACCCGCCCCGCAAGCCGCACCGGTCGCCGCTGCGCCCGTGGCCGAGGAGCCAGCACCGACCCCAACCCCGCCCGCTACGCCTGAGGAGCCGTCGACCGAGGCTCCCACACCGGCGGCGCCCTCCGGGGCCGCGTCCGACGGATCTGAGTCCGACGGGTCGGCTGCGGCGGCCTCCACGCCCGAGCAGACGGTCGAGGCTGCCGCCGCCGAGGAGGCTGCACCGTGAGCGCAGTGGAGGTCTCGGCCAAGGACGTCAAGGCCTTGCGCGATCGCACGGGCGCGGGAATGATGGACTGCAAGCGGGCTCTCACCGACGCCGGCGGCGATGTCGAGCAGGCGATCGAGATCCTGCGCCTGAAGCAGGGCAAGAAGATTCAAGACCTCGGCGAGCGCACCGCGACCGAGGGCACCGTCCAGGCTTACATTCATGCGGGTGCTCGAGTGGGGGTGCTGATCGAGGTCGACTGCAATACCGACTTCGTCGCCACCAACGACGACTTCGTCGCGTTCGCGCGCGATGTCGCCATGCAGATCGCCGCCAGCCCGACCGTTCGCTACGTAAGCCGCGAGGACGTCCCTCTCACCGAGCGCGACGCCGAGGCGCGCATCTACGAGCAGGAAGCCGCCGACAAGCCGGAGAACGTGCGTGAGCGGATCGTCTCGGGCAAGCTCGACTCCTGGTATCAGACGATCGTCCTGCTCGAGCAGGAGCTCCACAACCCCAAGTTCGACGGCATCACCGTTCAGCAGCTGCGCGATCGGCTCACCGCCACCACCGGCGAGAACGTCGTGATCCGCCGCTTCGTGCGTTTCGCCATAGGCCAGTAGGCCGTGGACGCCGCGCTGGATTGTGTCCTCGGTCGTCTGCGTGCCCAGCAGGCAACGCGGGCAAGCGGGCTTCCTTTTCCCGTCCAGCTTGGTCTGCGACCTACTGGGGCGCCGTGAATAGCCGAGCCGGATAGGCTCCCCATCAGTGGCCGATCCAGCGTTCAAGCGCATCCTGCTGAAGCTCTCCGGTGAGGCCCTGATGGGCAGGCTGGAGTACGGCACCGACCCCACGCGAGTGGCGGCCGTCGCGCGACAGGTCGGGGATGTGCGCGATCGCGGCGTGGAGGTCGCGATCGTGGTGGGCGCGGGCAACATCTATCGCGGCATGACGGGAGTGGCCGAAGGGATGGACAGGGCGACCGCCGACTACATGGGCATGCTCGCGACCGTGCTCAACGCGTTGCCTCTGCAGGATGCTCTGGAGAAGATCGACACCGACACCCGCGTCGTGTCCGCGCTGGGCGTCTCGGAGGTCGCCGAGCCATACATCCGTCGCCGTGCGATGCGTCACCTGGAGAAGGGCCGGGTAGTGATCTTCGCCGCCGGCACGGGCAACCCGTTCTTCACGACCGACACGGCCGCGGCGCTCAGGGCGGCCGAGGTGCACGCGGAGATCATCCTGATGGCCAAGAACGGGGTGCAGGGCGTGTACACCGCCGATCCTGCGACCGACCCCGATGCGACGTTCATCCCCGAGATCACCCACATGGAGGCGATCGAGCGGCGATTGCGCGTGATGGACTCGACGGCGCTGGCGCTGTGCATGGAGAACGCGATGCCGCTGAACGTGTTCAACATGGACGATGACACCAGCATCGCGCGGATAATCTCCGGAGAGCGCGTAGGCACGCTTGTATCGACACCGACTACAGACGAGGACTGACACGATGGCGACTGAGGAGATGATCGACGCGTTGCTCGAGGACGCGCGGGAGCGGATGGCCAAGTCGGTCGAGTCCGCTCAGCACGAGTTCTCGACCGTGCGCACGGGGCGCGCCAGCCCGGCGCTGCTGGACAGGGTCGTGGTCGACTACTACGGCGCGATGACGCCACTGAACCAGCTGGCGACGCTCTCCGCGCCGGAAGCGCGGCTGATCACGGTCCAGCCGTACGACAAGTCCTCGATCAAGACGATCGAGAAGGCGATCAACGAGTCCGACGTCGGCCTGAACCCCTCCAACGACGGCAACCTGATTCGCCTGGCGGTCCCCGAGCTGACCGAGGAGCGCAGGCACGAGCTGGTCCGGGTGGTGCGTAATCTCGCGGAGGAGGGACGCGTTGCGATCCGCAACGTTCGCCGCGACACGATGCAGCACCTGCGCGAGCTCAAGGCCGCGGGGGAGGCGTCATCCGACGACGAGCATCGCGCCGAGGTGGAGCTGCAGAAGCTGACCGACGCGCGGGTCGGCGAGCTCGACGGGGTGCTGAAGATGAAGGAAGAGGAGATTCTCGAAGTCTGATGGCGCCCGCCGCGGAACGGGAGGGCCGGGATTTGGGGGTGGAGAGCTCCAATCCCCGCTACGTCGCCATCATCACCGACGGAAACGGTCGCTGGGCGCGCGCGCGCGGCCTGTCGGTCAACGAGGGGCACGACGCCGGTGCGGACACGGTCAAGGCGCGCCTGCGCGACGCGGTGCAGCTCGGCGTGCGCGAGCTGACCGTGTACTCGTTCTCGACCGAGAACTGGTCGCGCCCGCCCGACGAGGTAGACGGGCTGATGGCGATGTTCGCGCGGCGCATCGCCGGCGAGACGCCGGAGCTGCACTCCGAAGGCGTGCGCATGCGTTTCATCGGACGGCGTGCCGGGGTGTCGAGCGAGCTCGCCGAGCAGATGGACTGGGCTCAGGACCTGACCGATGCGAACCGCCGGATCACGCTGTTCGTCGCGTTCAACTACGGCGGACGCGCCGAGATCGTAGACGCGGCGCGCGCTTTTACGGGAGGCGCCGAGGAGGACTTTCGCAAGCTGCTGTACGCGCCGGAGATGCACGATCCCGACCTGATCATCCGCACCAGCGGCGAGCGGCGCCTGTCCAACTATCTGCTGTGGCAGTCGGCCTACTCTGAGCTCGTGTTCCGCGACGAGCTGTGGCCGGATTTCACGCGCGAGGCGCTGGCCCAGTGCCTGGCCGAGTTCTCCGAGCGCCGGCGCAGGTTCGGTGGGCGCTGATGGGACGGATGGGACGTCGCGGCTGATGTCCCCGGGCGGGCAACGATCCGCTTCGCGCGGCGAGCCCCGCCGCGGGTCCCGGAGCCGCGGGTCCCAAAGAGTCCGTCCGGCAGCGCGAGCGCGGCGTTCGGACGCGTTGCTCGGCGGGCCGCGCTCGGATCTCGCCGCGCGGGTGCTGGTGGCGCTGCCGGCGATCGCGCTGGCGCTGTTTCTGGTGATCGAGGGCGGATCGATCTACACACTCGGCCTGTTCGTGCTCGGGTGCGTGTGCATGCACGAGCTGTACGGAATGTACGCGCGTGCGCACCCTGCTCGCCTGGCGGGCTTCATCGCGCTTGCCGGCCTGCTCGCGGCGGCGCAGTATGGCGGCCAGTTTCAGATCCTGCTGGTCGCGGTCGCGGCGCTGCCGGTGCTGTTCGCGCTGACGCTGGTCCAGCCCAGGCCGAGCGTCGCGGGGCTGGCGGTGACGCTGTTGGGGATCTACTGGATCGGGCTGGCGCTCGCGCACGCGGTGCTGCTGCGAGGCCTGCCGCACGGCGAGGGGATCGTGATCGACGTGCTCGTGGGCACGTTCCTGGGCGACACGGGCGCGTACCTCGGCGGGCGGTTGTTCGGACGCCGTCCGCTCGCGCCGCGCATCTCTCCGGGCAAGACCGTCGAGGGCCTGCTGATCGGGATGGCGTTCGCGGTCATCGGCGTGTGGTTCGCCGGGCGCTATCAGGACTGGCTGCCGGGCGCTCACGCGCTCGTGCTCGGCCTCGGCGTCGCCATCTTTGCGCCGATGGGCGACCTGTTCGAGTCGTTCGTCAAGCGCGATGCGGGCGTCAAGGATTCGGGCAGCGTCTTCGGCGCGCACGGCGGCGCCCTCGATCGGCTCGATGCGGTGCTGTTCGCGGCGGTCGTCAGCTATTACATCTGGAGCGCGTACGTGCACTGATGCGCCGCCAGTCTGGCGGTTTTGCTCGATCGCCTTGGTGGCCCGACGACAGGCCGGCTGTGTTTGATCGCGCCAACATTGACGCCCTGGCGCCACGCGTCAGGGAGCGGTTTCGTGAGGCGGCCGACGACCCGATGTAGACTCGGCGCGTGAGCTCACGACGGTTCGAGCGCCAGATCGACGAGGCGCTCCTGGCGACGACTATGGGTGCGGGCTTTCTCTACGTGCGTCGGCGCGTCAGGCGTCTGCTGGACAGGGTTTTCCTCGGTGTGACCGTGATCACAGGCGTAGGCGCCATCAGCGTGGCTGGGGCAGTGGTGGCCTGGTACCGCAGCCGCCGGGCAAGGACCTCCGCGCCTGATGGTTGGGGCCAGGTCGAGGAGTAAACCTGCACGTATCCGGCTTCTGAGCCAAGTCCGAATGGGTATCGGAGGGCGGTGTCTGACGACGATCGTCGTCACGCGCGTGCCTAGTATGTCGTTCATGAGTCACATCGATGTGCCTGACAACCCACTGGGAGCTCCGGGCTCTCATCAGATGACGGCCTGGACGCTGCGCCTGGCGGAGAGCCAGGCCTTCAGCTGGCTGCTCCGCGCCGATCCGCACCTGTTCGGGCTCTTCTACGCCGCCTGCGCAGGGACGGCGCCGCCTCCCGAGCTGCTTGCCGGCGAGCGCGATGTGCGGGGCGTGGTCTCCGAGCAGCTGCTGCCGACGCTCAAGGACCTGCAGCGCCAGTTCGGCGGCGACACCAGCGGCCGGTTCGCGCGCCTCTACCTGCGGGGCGTCAGCGTGTTCGGGCTCGTGGAGGCGGACGGCGACGCCTACCGCACGGCCATGAGGGAGTGGCATGAGGCGGTGGAGATCAGGACCTCGCGGATGATCACCTCCAGGAGCAGAACATCGATTGGGTCGCCGGCCTCCTTGGGCCTCGAACAGGTCGAGCGGAAGTTGCTCATCTTCCAGCTCAACCGCCACCGGCCCGGGTTCTCGCAGCTGTTCGACCTGCTGACTGAGCTCGGATCACACGACGGCGTCGATGCTTGCCGCCGCTTTCGACGCGACCGAGCTCGAGGTCGTCTCGGCACTGTCAGAGACCTCCACCCTGGTGCGCTCTGGCCTCTTGAATGTGCGGGAGCGCCCGCTGCGGATCGGCGAGCCGTCGGCTCATCTGCGCGCGGCATTGACCGAGTCAGCAGACAACGAGAACGAGTTTCTGCAGCGCTTCGTCAGACCGCTCACGCCGTCGCTCTCGACGGGCTCGCTGGCGCGCCTGCACGATGACGACGGGAAGATCCTGCGGGGCGTCCTGCGGACGCCGATGCCCGACGATCACGGCCTGCACATCCTTGTCTACGGCCCGAGCTCGGTGGACAAGCGCGACATGCTCGCCAGGCTCCTGCGCGAGGAGGGCATCGAGGGCTATGCGCTGGTGAGCAAGCACGTCCCGGCCGGCGATCTGCCGACTTGGGCTTTCATGGCTCAGTGCCACTTGGAGCGGTCACACCCGGACGCCGTGCTTATCGTCGATCGTGCTCACGAAGCGCTTGCCTCGCGTCGCGTCAGCATGCTCAGCATCTTCGGCATCGAGGACGAGGCCCCCGCGGAGGAGGACGAGCGCGCCTCCGACGAGGGGCTGACCGGCAGTCGCGTGCGCTGCGTATGGCTGACCGATCGCGCCAGACTCCTGTCCGAGCGCAATCTCGGCGCCTTCCTGTTCCATTGCGAAGCGCTCCCAGGCTCGCGCGCCGATCGTCGCGAGCGCGTCACGCAGGCGATCTTCGACTTCGGGCTGTCGGTACGGCTCGAGCGGCACTTGACCAAGTACAGCCTGCTCGGCGAGCAGCAGGTTCGCCGAGCCGCGGACCTCGCCCGCCTGCTCTCTGGCGACGAGCGACTCCGCCGGCGAGAACTCGCTCGTCGAGCGCGAGCGCGTCATCAGGCGCGCGGTCGCCCAGAGCCAGAAGGTGCTGGGGCGCGAGCGCACTGAGGGGCTGCGCGACTCCGTCACCCGCTACAGCCTCGATCATCTCAACATCACCGGGACGCTTTACGCCGCAGCAGATCATCGCGGCGCTGCGCAAGCGCCCATGCGGCTCGCTCTGCTTCTGGGGCATCCCCGGGGCTGGCAAGACACAGCTGGCCGAGTACATGGCGGTCGCGCTCGACCTGCCGATCCTGATGCGCTCGGCCTCCGATCTGCTTTCCAAGTGGGTGGGGGAGACCGAGCAGCAGATCGCCGCGATGTTCGCCGATGCCGAGGCCGAGGGCGCGCTGCTGTTTCTGGACGAGGCCGACTCGTTCCTGCGCGACCGCACGCTGGCTCGCGCCGAGTGGTCGGTGACCCAGGTCAACGAGCTGCTGCAGAGCATGGAGCGCTTCGAGGGTATCTTCATAGCGGCCACCAACCTGATGGAGTCCGTCGACGCCGCGGCGATGCGTCGTTTCACCTGGAAGCTCGAGTTCAAAGCGCTCAGGCCAGAGCAGGCATGGTCCATGTTCTGCGTCGAGGCCGAGCTCGACGTCGCCGCCCAGCCGGAGCGCGCGCAGGAGCTCGAGCAGCGACTCGCAGCGATCGCCGATTTGGCTCCGGGCGACTTCGCCACGGTGAAGCGCCAGTCGGACATGCTCGGTGAGCGGCTGTCCCCAGAGGCGTGGCTCGAGCAGCTCGCGGCTGAGGCCAAGGCGAAGATGCTCGGCCTGCGGCGCCAGCAGCTCGGCTTTGCAAGCCAAGCGTCCGACGGGTCCTGAGCCGTCCGCACCGACCGGCCGGCAGCATGTCGCGGCGACTTGGCAGCGACACTCGACCGAGGTGACACTCGACCGACGCCCGCAGCGCCGATTCTGCGAGCATCTCACACCTTGCGCAGGCTTCTCATCCTCGGCTCGACCGGCTCGATCGGCACGCAGGCGCTGGACGTTTGTGCGCGCAGCGACCAGGAGCGCTTCGAGCTGGTCGGGCTCTCGGCCGAGAGCTCATGGGAGGGCTTGATCGAACAGGCCCGGGCGCACGGCGTGTCGAGGATCGCGCTCGCCGACGAGCACGCCGCCGCGCGCGCCTCCGAGGCGTGGACCGACGGGGAGGTGCTCGGCGGCGCGGAGGGGCTGGTCAGGCTGGTCGTCGAGTCCGGCGCCGATCTTGTGCTGAACGCGCTCGTGGGCTCGGCCGGGCTCGGGCCGACTGTCGCGACGCTCGGCGAGGGGATCGACCTGGCGCTGGCCAACAAGGAGTCGCTGGTCGTCGGCGGCGAGCTGGTGAGCGCGCTCGCACGAAGCCACAGGCGCGCAGATCGTGCCGGTCGACTCCGAGCACACCGCCCTGCACCAGCTGCTCGCCGGTCAGCCGCCGGGCGCGGTCGAGCGCCTGACGATCACCGCCAGCGGCGGACCGTTCAGAGGGCGCACGCGCGCGCAGCTGCAGGACGTGACGATTGAGCAGGCGCTCGCGCATCCAACCTGGGCGATGGGCGGCAAGATCACGATCGACTCGGCGACGATGATGAACAAGGGCCTCGAGCTGATGGAGGCCCACCACCTGTTCGGCGTGCCCTACGAGCGGATCGACGTGCTCGTGCATCCCCAGTCGCTGGTGCACGGCCTGATCCAGCTTGCCGACGGCGCGATGCTCGCCCATCTCGGCCCGCGGGATATGCGCGTCGCGATCTCATACGCGCTGCACGGCGGCGAGAGCGTGGCGCTGGCCGATCGGCGCCGCTGGACCTGGCGGCGATCGGCACGCTCACGTTCGAGGCGGTCGACCTCGACGCGTTCCCGTGCCTGCGCCTCGCGCGCGAGGCGGCCCTGGCGGGGGGCACGGCCCGTGCGTTCTGAATGCCGCCAACGAGATCGCCGTGCACGCGTTTCTGCAGGGCCGCCTGCCGTTCAACGCGATCGCTGAGACGATCGAGCGCACGCTTGTCGAGCTGCCCGCCGAGCCGGTTCGCGCGTTCGAGTCGCTGTACGAGGCCGACCGGCAGGCGCGCAGGTCGCGGGCGAGGCGGTTGCCGAGCTGGGTTAGGTGAGCTAGGGCGAGCTCTGACTGAGCCGGATCGGCGGCCGACGGGGCCTCGCGAAGCGGCCGGCGAGCTGACCGGCGGCAACCACGAGCGCGCCTGCCACACTGAGCCCATGAGCTGGTTCCTGACGATCCTCGGCATCGTGGCGCTGATCGTGCTGCACGAGCTGGGGCACTTCCTCGCCGCGAAGGCTGTGGGGATGCGCGTGGAGCGGTTCTCGCTGTTCTTCCCGCCCAAGCTCGTGCGGCGTTCGCAGAGGAGAAACCGAGTACATGATCGGTGCGATCCCCGCGGGGGGGTACGTGAAGATCACGGGCATGACCCCCGAGGAGATCGAGGGGCTCGACCCCGAGGTGGCCAAGCGCGCCTACTGCAACCAGCCGCCGTGGAAGCGAATCGTGGTGATCCTCGCCGGGCCGGGCATGAACCTGCTGATCGCGTTCGTGCTGTTCTGGGCGATCCTCGCGAGCTCGAGCTTCAACGGCGATCTCACGCTGGGCAATCTCAACCCGTCGATCAAGACGCTCGTCCCGACGACCTCCGTGCTGGCGATCGAGCGCGGCAAGCCGGCCGATGGCGTGCTGAAGCCGGGTGATCGGATCCTCACGGTTGACGGCCGCTCCGTGAGCGTGACGTCGGCCATGCGTGCGATCGCCTCCCATCGCTGTCCGGGCGCGCTCACCGAAGGCTGCCGCGCGGCTACTCCGGTGCAGCTGAAGGTCCGGCGCGCGGGGGGGATGCTGACGCTGTCGATCTTTCCCCGCTACAGCAAGGAAGCCAAGACGAATGCTGGTCGGCTTCGACTTCGGCGCTTCGCCCAAACGGTTCGGCGCGCTCGCGGCGGCCGGGGTTGCGGCGCACGAGATGTGGGCTGGGACCGCCAACCTGCTGTCGGGCATCGGACGCGCGCTCACGACCTCCAAGGCCCGTCACGAAGTCCACACGATCGTCGGCATCGGCGTGATCGCCCACGAAGCCGTCGCCGACGGGGCGGGCTACGGGCTCGTGATACTCGGGCTCATCTCGCTGATCCTGGCGGTCGTCAACCTGTTCCCGTTCCTGCCTCTGGACGGCGGCCATGTCGTATGGGCGCTGGCCGAGAAGATTCGCGGGCGGCGTGTCTCGGTCGCGGCGATGTGGCGCTTCAGCACGGTCGGGATCTTGGTGTTCGCCTTCCTGTTCATCAACGGCCTCAGCAACGACATCACCCGTCTCGGCGGGTGACCGACGTTCAACAGCGCCAGCCTTCATAGCGGCGCGAGGCCAACACAACAGCGCCAGGTCTTCATAACGGTCAGGTCTTCACCCGTCGGGATTGCCCTGGGCTCATCCTGGTGGGCTGACGCACATCCAGCTCTTGACCAGCGGACCGGCGCGCTCTGGGATGGCGGGGCCGAACAGCGCTTCCATCTCGGGGCGCCGCAGCAGCTCGACTTCCTCCCACTCACCGGCCGCCCCCAGTCGCCAGTAGAGCCTGCGCAGGCGGGGCGGCAGCCAGTGTGCGAACGGCAGCAGTGAGTGGGGCTCGAGCGGGAACGACCAAGCGGGGGTCTGCACGAACCAGCCGCGTCCAACCCGGCGCACCTCCGCCGCGAACGCCGCGTGGCGAGCGGGCGGGACGTGCTCGATCACGCTGGAGCAGTACACGAGATCGAACTGCCCGTCCGCGAACGGCAGTTCTTCAGACGCGTCCGCGCGCACGAACGGCCCCGGGTAGTCGGGGCGCTCGGCGAGATCCACGCCCGTGATGTCCAGCCCGGGCTCCAGCGCGCGCAGTCCGAGCCGCCCGCAGCCCACGTCCAGCACCCGCGCCCCGTCGGGCAGACGCGCGAGCCCGAAAAACCGCTCGTGGCGGCGAGCGCGAGCGCGCGTGGCCAACGGGGAGGCCAGGCGGGCGAGCGGACCGCGGGCGGTGGCGTAAACGTCGGCGGACGGCTCGTCATGACAGGAGGCCAGGGTAGTGGGCCGTCACCGTCGGCGGTGCGCTTTAGGCGCGACATTCACGTTCGCGCCACGGCCAGGAGCCGGCAGCTCCGTACAATCAGGACATATGGCCTCAGAGCGACAGATTCAGGTAGGCGCAGTCCCGATCGGAGGGGGCGCGCCGGTCGCGGTGCAGACGATGACCAAGACCGAGACGGCCAACCTGACGGCGACCATGGACCAGATCAGGACGGTCGCGGAGGCCGGTGCGGACATCGTGCGCGTGGCGGTCCCGCGCGAGCAGGACGCCGAGGCGCTGAAGACCATCGTCGCGCAGTCGCCCATTCCGGTGATCGCCGACATCCACTTCAACCACACGCTCGCGCTGAAGGCGATCGAAGCGGGCGCGCACTGCGTGCGTCTGAACCCGGGGAATATCGGCGGGCCGGAGAAGGTCGCCGAGGTGATCGCCCTGGCCCGAGAGCACGGCACGCCGCTGCGCGTGGGCGTGAACTCCGGCTCGCTGCCCAAGCACTTGCGCCAGCTGGAGTACGACAACCCCGTCGAGGCGCTGGTGACCGCGGCGATCGAGACCGTGCAGCTGATGGAGCGTCTGCAGTTCGACGACTTCAAGGTTTCGATGAAGTCGACGTCGGTCCCGAACACGATCGCCTCCAACCGCATGCTCTCCGAGCGGATCCCGTACCCGCTGCACCTCGGCGTGACCGAGGCGGGCACGAAGTGGTCGGGCTCGCTGAAGTCCGCGGTCGGCCTCGGCACGCTGCTGGCGGACGGGATCGGCGACACGATCAGGATCTCGCTGTCGACGTTTCACGCTGAGGAGGAGGTGAAGGTCGCCTGGGAGATCCTCAAGGCGCTGAAGCTGCGCGAGCGCGGCCCGGACCTGATCGCCTGCCCCACGTGCGGGCGGCTGCAGTTCGACATGGACTCGGTCGTGGTCGAGGTCGAGCGGCGGTTGGAAGCCTATGAGGACCCGATCGAGGTGTCGGTGCTCGGCTGCGCGGTGAACGGGATCGGCGAGGCCCGGCACGCCGACTTCGGCATCACCGGGGCGAAAGACATGGGGATGATCTACTCCAAGGGAGAGCCCCTGAAGAAGGTCCCCACCGAGCAGCTCGTCGACGAGCTCTTCAAGGAGATCGACCGCTACTACGCCGCCGGCAAGACCGTCCAGCGCGACGAGATCGCTGCCGCCGAGGCGCGCGCGTGGCTCGCGGAGAACGAGGACGACACGCAGATGACCCCCGAGCGGGTCGCCGCGATGGAGGCCGCCGCGGCCGAGGAGGCCGACGCGGTGCTCGAGGCGATGCTCGAGCCGGCCACGGCCGGACCGGTGTTGGACGAGGATGTCTCGCCGGTGGCCGGCCGGCGCTTCTCTCGCAGTTAGAACCAATGAACTAACAGAATTGGTTCCAGGCGGCGCATGCGCCGCCTGGCGGGGACGCACATGTGCGTCCCCGAGGATGGGCCGCATGCGGCCCATCCAGACCCGCCGCATGCGGCGGGTCTCCAAAGATCACGCTACGGCGGCGAACCGCTCGGCGACCGTGTCCCAGTCGACTACGTTCCACCACGCGTCGATGTAGTCGGGCCGGCGGTTCTGGTACTTCAGGTAGTAGGCGTGCTCCCAGACGTCGACTCCCAGCAGCGGCGTGCTGCCAAGGAGATCGGGTTGTCCTGGTTGGGCGTGCCGACGATCGCGAGCTCGGAGCCGTTATGCACGAGCCAGGACCAGCCCGAGCCGAACTGGTTGACGCCGGCCGCCTTGATGCTCGACTGGAAGTCCGCGAACGGGCCGAACGCCGAGTCGATCGCCTGCGCCAGCGCGCCGCTCGGGGCGCCGCCGCCGTTCGGGGACAGGCTCTCCCAGAAGAGGGAATGGTTGTAGTGCCCGCCGCCGTTGTTCTGCACGGCTGTGCGCTTGCCCTCGGGCACCTGACCGAGATCCTTGAGCACGTCCTCGATCGCGGCGTCCGCGATCGGGTGCCCTCCAGCGCGGCATTGACCTTGTCGACGTAGGCCTGGTGGTGCTTGTCGTGATGGAATTCCATCGTCGCCTTGTCGATGTGCGGTTCGAGCGCGTCGTAGGCATAGGGGAGCGGCGGAACGGTGTAGGCCATGAGGGATCCTTTGTCGAGGTTCTCTTCAAGATTGGTCGCTGACTGCTGTTCTATCAAAGGGCAGCGGCCCCAGCCCGATCATTGCTCGGCGGTCGCCGGCCCGGGCATGGATTAGGCTCTGCGATCCGATGCCCCGCCTGTCCGAGTACATGCTCCCCACCGAGAAGCAGGCTCCCGCCGACGCGGAGGCGGTGTCGCACAAGCTGATGGTCAGAGCCGGCCTGATCAGGCAGATGGGGGCGGGCATGTGGACGTGGCTGCCGGCGGGCTGGCGCGTGCATCAGCGCGTCGTCCAGATCATCCGCGAGGAGATGGACACGATCGGCGGTCAGGAGATGCTGATGCCGGTGCTGCAGCCGGCCGAGCCGTGGCGCAAGACCGGACGGATCGAGATCGACGAGCTGTTCAAGCTGTCAGATCGCAAGGGCTCGGAGCTGGTGCTGGCGATGACCCACGAGGAGGCGGTCACGTTCCACGCCGCGCAGACGATCCGCTCATACCGGGACCTGCCGCTGATCCTGTACCACTTCCAGGTCAAGGAGCGCGATGAGCCGCGCCCGCGCGCGGGGGTGCTGCGCACGAGGGAGTTCGTGATGAAGGACTCCTACAGCTTCGACCGCGACCAGGCCGGCCTGGAAAAGCAGTACGAGCTGCACGTGGGCGCGTACGACCGCATCATGGATCGCACGGGACTGCGCTGGTATCGGGTGGAGTCGGACGTCGGGATGATGGGCGGGCTGGGCGCGCACGAGTACATGGCGCCGTGCCCGGCCGGCGAGGACCAGGTCGCGCTTGGGCCCGGAGGCTATGCGGCGAACGTCGAGGTGGCGATCAAGGACCCGAACGTGCGCGAGGATCCCTCGGGTGGCTACACGCTCGACGGCGAGCCGCTGCGAATCGAGCAGGCGATCGAGATCGGCAACATCTTCAAGCTGGGCACCCGCTACTCAGAGCCGCTGGGCGCGCGCTACCTGGACGAGAGCGGCGAGGAGCACCCGCTCTGGATGGGCTCCTACGGGATCGGCCCGGCGCGGATCGTCGCGGCCGCGGTCGAGCAGTTCGCCGACGAGCACGGCATCTCCTGGCCGCGGGCGCTCGCGCCGTTCACTGTGCACCTGGTGGGGATCGGCAAGCCCGGCACGCCCGAGTGCGAGGCCGCCGAGCGTGTCTATCGAATACTGCGCGACAGTCCGATCGACACGATCTACGACGACCGCGAGATCGGTCCCGGCGAGAAGTTCGCCGAAGCCGAGCTGCTCGGCTGTCCGCTACGGCTGACCGTCGGGCGCCGGGCGGTGGAGTCCGGCGAGATCGAGGTCCAGGTGCGACGCGGCCGTCAACATGCCCCGGGGGTGGCGCTTGACGGCGAGCCTGACGAGCTGGTGCGGGCGGTGGACGAGCTGTGGCAGGGCCTCCCGTAAACGGGGGACCGATCGACGATCGGCCGGCGCGCCGGGAGGGCTCGGCGGGAGACCAGGTGGCGCCCCCCGCGGACTCACCTGCGGGCGATGGCCCCCGGCTGACGGTGCGCCGGCTGGTCGGCTTGGACCGTTCCGGGGCGCCGCCGCCACAGACCCTGGCGGGCCAGCCGCTGCGCCCGTGGACGATTCCCAACGCGATCGGTTTCGTCAGGCTCGCGCTGATCCCGGTGTTCCTGATCGTCGCGTTCTCAAGCTCGGACGGCACGGGCGCCACGCCCGCGGCGCTGTTCGCGATCATCGCCTGGGGGGACTACGCCGACGGGATCGCGGCGCGAGTGACGCGCCAGTACAGCCGGCTGGGGACGCTGATGGACCCGATCACCGACCGGCTGCTGGTGATCTCGGGCGTGGTGGTGTGCTGGCACTATGAGCTGCTGCCGCGCTGGGCCCTGGCAGTGCTGATCGCACGCGAGCTGGCGATGCTCGCGCTCGGGCGCTACGGGCAGACGCACGGGGTGGAGCTGCGCATCAACTGGCCGGGACGGATCGGGGTGGGCCCGGTGATGAGCTCGTTCTTCTTCGCAATGGCAGGCCTGGAAACGCTCGGCGAGGTGCTGCTGTACATCGGCCTGGCGCTTACGCTGACGGCGACCGTGCTGTACGCGCGCTCGGGGCTCGCACAACTGCGAGAATCCGCCCAACCGTAGTCTCAGGCTCAGCCTTACGGTAAAGTCCGCACGACAAGGACCGCGACAGGAAATCGAGGAAGCATGGACACCTTCCCAGACCTCGGCTCGCTGGACGACACCGAGCTGAAGGATCTCATCAAAGAGCTGACCGAGGAAGAGACAGAGATCTCGTACAAGCGTCGGATACTGCACGGCAAGATCGACATCCTGCGGGCCGAGCTGGTGAACAGGCTGCGCAAGAAGCACGACGGCGGCACCACGCCGGTGATCACGGGCGATGACGTACAGCAGCTGACCGACATCCTCGCCAGCCGTCAGGCCACCGTCCCGACCGACATCGAGTAAAGGGCGGGACGGAGAGGATCGTCATGGCCCTGCACTGCACGGAGTGCGGATTTGTCAACGTCGAGGGCGCCAACTACTGCCAGCGCTGCGGCGCGCTGCTGCCGCGGGCGGAGGGCGCGGGCGGGGCCAGTGGGGAACCGATCACCGCGACCTACCGGATCGACGAGGCGGGCGAGCTTGTGCCGGTCGAGCTGGACGAGGTCACCGCACACGGTCCCGCGCTCGTGATCCGTGCCGGGGGAGGGCGCGTCGGGGAGAGCTTTCCGGTGCAGGGCGAGCGCATGAGCATCGGCCGCCGGCCGGACTCGGACGTGTTCCTCGACGACGTAACCGTCTCACGCGATCACGCGCTGCTGATCGAGCGCGGCGATCAATGGCATCTGGATGACTGCGGCTCGTTGAACGGGACGTACGTGAACCGCTCGCGGATCGAGTCTCAGCGCCTGGAGGAGGGCGATGAGGTGCAGATCGGCAAGTACAAGCTGACGTTCCACGCGCGCTGATGGCGACCCAGACGCCGGCATCTCGAGCGGATGTGGAGCAGCTGAACGCCGAGCTCGAGCGGACCGACGGCGGCGCCGGCGGCGCGGCGGGCGGGCCTCGACAGAAGTCGATCACGATCGGCGCCGTGTGCAAGGCGCTGGCGCAAGAGTTCCCGGACATCTCGATCTCCAAGATCCGTTACCTGGAGGATCAGAAGCTGCTGACCCCGCGCCGTACCCCGGGCGGCTATCGCCTGTACACGCAGGGCGACGTGGCGCGCCTGCGCACGATCCTGCGGATGCAGCGCGACGAGTTCTTGCCGCTGCGGGTGATTCGCCAGGAGCTCGCGGCCGGACGCGCCGGGGATGGCGCCACAACGGCGCCCCCCGTCCCGGGCAAGCGCTCGCGTGAGGGCATGCGTCCATGGCGCACGAGCGTGAGCGTGCGCGAGGCGACCGGCGCGCTGTACTCGCTGGATGACGTGCTGGAGGAGACCAGCGCGGACGCCAAGCTGGTGCACGAGCTCGAGGAGTACGGCGTCGTCAAGGGCGAGCTGCGTGGCGGGGTGCGCTACTTCGACGAGACCGAACGCGAGATCATCGGCGCGGTGGCGGAGCTCGCGCGCTACGGCGTGGGCGGGCGCAACCTGCGCGTGTTCAGGTCCTCGGCCGACCGCGAGGCCACGCTGCTGCAGCAGATCCTCGCGCCGGCGCTGCGCTCGCGCAACCCGCAGCGGCGCAAGGAGGCGGTCGAGGCATTGGAGAACCTGGCGGCGGTCGCCACGCACCTGAAGCACCTGTTGCTAGTGCGCGACCTACGCAAGATCGTCCGCTGACGCACGATGACCGGCGTATCTCATCGTCCTCAGTCGCTCGCGTACGTAGTACGCCACGCTCCTTGCGTCCTTGATCTGCTTGGTCATCGTGCGTCAGGATGTAGTGGCAACCTCCTGTGCTTCGAGTCGCAATGACCCAGGCACTGGCCGAGCTGCGCGCCCTCGTGCGCGAGATCCCGGACTTTCCCCAGGAGGGGGTCTCCTTCAAGGACATCACGCCGCTGCTGGCCGATCCACAGTCGCTGAAAGTCGCGGTGCGGGGGCTCGCTGAGTATGCGCGGCCGCTGCATGTCGATTGTGTGATCGCGGCGGAGGCGCGCGGGTTTCTGCTTGGACCCGCGCTGGCGCTGGAGCTCGGAGCGGGATTCGTGCTCGCGCGCAAGCCCGGCAAGCTGCCGTATGAGACGGTCAGCGCCGAGTACCTGCTCGAGTACGGGTCCGGGGAGCTCGAGCTGCACACCGACGCGCTGGGCGCGGGCAGCAGGGTGCTGGTGCACGACGACCTGCTCGCCACGGGCGGCACCGCGCGGGCGCTGTGCGAGCTCGTCGAGGGCCTCGGCGCGGAGGTCGCCGGCTGCGGGTTCCTGATCGAGCTGGCGTTCCTGAACGGGCGAGCGCGGTTGGCGCCACGCGATGCGCACGCGTTGATCGTGTACGAGTCCTGAGGGAGCAGACCGATGCCGACGGCGCGCCGCACCCGTACGATCACCGCTCCGGCGGAGGAGCTGTGGCAGACGATCCGCGACCCGCATCACCTGCCGAGATGGTGGCCGCGCGTGAGCCGGGTCGAGGACGTGACCGAGGATGAGTTCACCGAGGTGCTGAGCACCAAAAGCGGAAAGTTCGTGCGCGCGGACTTCACGCTGGCCGAGTCCGACGAGCACGCCAAGCGGCTGCGCTGGGAGCAGCGGCTGGAGGGCAGCCCGTTCGCGCGGCTGCTGAAGTCGGCGGAGACCGAGGTGTGGCTCGAGGCCGCAACGAGCGAGACGGGGCAGGCGACCGTGGTCACGATTGAGCTGAGGCAGGCGCTGAACGGCTTCTTTCCGCGGTTCGGCGGCTACATGGTCCGCAAAGCGGCGGCGGCGACGATCGAGGAGGCGCTGGACGGGCTGCAGCGGATCGGCGGCGCTGCATGAGGTTCTCGTCTGTCGGGCATCAGAAGCAGAGGAAGGTCGGCAGGGGGACCTGCCCCCCTGCCGCGGATGTGGGCCTGCAGCGGATCGGCGGTTGAGGTGTCCGAGCCGCCGCTGATGCGCTGGTGGGGATGGGGCGATCCTGCGCATGCTCCCGCTCTGCCCGTGCACGCATTGGAGTTCCTGCGCGAGACGGTGGGGATCGCGAGCATGCCGCCGCGCCCGCCCGTCGCGCTGGGGGCGGTGAAGTTGGCATCGGCGCGACTGTCGCAGAGCGCCAGAGCCTCCCTGCAGGCGATCGTAGGCAGCGACTGGGTGCGAGACGATCACACAGAACGGGTGATGCACGCTGCCGGTAAGGGGTATGCCGATCTGGTGCGTCTGCGCTCGGGTGCGCCGGAAGGCGCGCCGGACGCGGTCGTTCTGCCGGACGGGCACGAGCAGGTGCGGGCGGTGCTCGAGCTGTGCTCAAAGAGTGGGCTGGCGGTCGTGCCCTTCGGCGGGGGGACCAGCGTCGTGGGCGGCGTCGAGCCGCTGCGAGGCGAACACGCCGGGGTGCTGGCGCTGGACATGCGCCGGATCGATGCGATCGCCGAGCTGGACCGCGAGTCGCGGATCGTGACGGTCGGTGCGGGCATGCGTGCACCGGCGCTGGAGCGGCGCCTGGCGGCTGAGGGGCTGACGCTGGGGCACTGGCCGCAGTCCTACGAGTACGTGACGCTCGGCGGGTGCGTGGCGACCAGATCGGCGGGACAGGCGTCCAGCGGATACGGGAGCATCGCCAAGATGGTGCTCGGCCTGCGCATGGCGGCGCCGGCGGGGGACATAGCGCTCGAGGCGATGCCCGCGAGCGCCGCCGGGCCGGGGTTGCGCGAGCTGCTGGTCGGCTCGGAGGGGACGCTGGGGGTGATCGACGAGGTCTCGTTGCGAGTGCGCACCGCGCCGGCGCAGCAGGTGTACGAGGGAGTGATGTTCGAGAGCTTCGCCGCGGGCACGCAGGCGTTGAGGGCGCTCGCGCAGGAGCACGCGATGCCCGACGTCGCGCGGCTGTCGGACGCGCCGGAGACGCGCATGTCGCTTGCGCTGGCGGGGACGGGCGGGCTGAAGGGGCGGCTGGGACGCGCGTATCTCGCCGCGCGCGGGCACGGGGAGGGGCAGGCGCAGCGGTGTATCGCGATCTTGGGGTTCGAGGGGGACGCCGACGAGGTGAGGGCCAGGCGCGGGCGGGCGCTCGCGTCGGTGCGCCGGGATGGGGGTCTGGCGCTGGGAGGCTCGCCGGGAAGGGCCTGGCTGAAAGGGCGCTTCCAGGCGCCATACCTGCGCGACGAGCTGCTGACGCACGGCGTGATGGTCGAGACGCTGGAGACGGCGACGCGCTGGGCCAACGTGCAGCGGCTGCACGATGCGGTGACAGGCGCGATCGAGAGCGCGCTGCATAGTCAGGGGACGCCCGGCCTGGCGATGTGCCACGTCTCACACCTGTACGAGACCGGGGCGTCGTTGTACTACACGTTCATCGCCGCTCAGCGCGAGGGGGCCGAGATCGAGCAGTGGCGCGCTGTCAAGCGAGCCGCCAGCGAGGCGATCGCCGTGGGCGGTGGCACGATCACCCACCATCACGCGATCGGGCGCGACCATGCACCCTGGCTGGAGCGCGAGGTCGGCGGGGAGGGCGTGGCGACGATCAGAGCGTTGAAGGCGCAGCTGGACCCGGCCGGGATCATGAACCCCGGCAAGTTGGATCAGTGAAGGTTGAAGGGTCCCGAGAGGACGGTGGGGCCGGGATGCGCGGGCCGTTCGCTGGTCTCGCGGGTGAGCAGGATCTGATGGAAGTCGGCGGCATTGGAGGGCAGTAGCGCACCGCCCTGCAGTCGCCCGTTGGCACCGACAGACGGGCTCTTGCTGATCGCCTCCGTGCTGGTCGGTGAGTTGTAGAGCCAGACGGCGTAAAAAAAGCCGTGCGTCGGCGGCAGGTGTTCGGCCGCGAGGTAGAAGGCGTACTGGGTGCCTTCGGCGAGAACCTCGACGATGCCGATCGATTTGCTCCCTGGTTCGGGCGAGGTGAGCGTCAGCTGCTTGGTGACGGTGGGGGTTTTTTTCGATGCGCTCGATTTCCCGTGCGTGGACGTGCTCGCAGGTGTGCTCGTGACCGTGCCGGCGGTGGTGTTCGTGTGTGAGCCGCCGCCATCGCTGGTGAGCAGGATGACCACGATCACGACGACGGCGACGATCGCTGTCAGCAGCAGCGCGCCGCCACGCCTGGAGACGGGCAGCGTGGGTGGGGTACGTGCGTCTGACCCGGCCCCGCGGTCTGGGCGCTCGCCCGGTGGCGGGACCGCGGGCGTGGCGGGCCGGCCGCGACGCGCGGAGGCGCCGGCGGGAACGTCGGGCGTGGGGGCGGCGGCAGATTCCGATCCATCCGGAGCGCCGGCCAGGGAGTCGAGCGCCGCGTGGGCGCGATCGCGAACGGCGCTCTCGGGGATGCCGAGCAGCTCGGCGACCTGGGCGTAGCTCTTGCCGCGGTCCACGAGCAGGGACAGCGTGGCGCGCAGGTCGGGGGGAAGGTCGTCGAGTCGGGGCATAGTCTGGCTGAGGGTCCGTAGGCTATCGTGGCGCCGCGATGGCCACTCCCAGCGTCGAGCAGCTGAACGAGTCGGTGACGGGGTTCGACCGTCACTATGGCCTGGAGTTCGTGGAGTTCTCCGAGACCGAGGTGCGCGCGCAGGTGGCCGTGCGCGACGAGGTCAAGCAGCCGATGGGGCTGGTGCACGGCGGGCTGTACGCGTCGATCGCGGAGTCGATGGCCTCGCTCGCGACCGCTGCTGCGGTGATGGGCGAAGGAAAGATGTCGATGGGCATGGCGAACAGCACGAGCTTTCTGAGGCCGATCACCACGGGGACCGTGCATGCGCACGCCAGACGGCTGCACCGCGGTCGCACGACCTGGGTGTGGGATGTGGCGTTCAGCGACGACGACGGCAGGACGTGCGCGGTGACGCGAATGACGATCGCCGTACGCCCGTTCCCCGAGGGCTAACGCAGGGCGTGCAAGGGCGAGGGCGCTTGGGAGGGAAGCGGGCGCAAGTCAAAGCCGGTGTCGGGCGACTGAGCGGGCAGCGGCGAGGCGGGTGCGCCGGGATAGTTGATGGGGACCGCCGTTTCGGCGGCGGCGCGCGCGAGCGCCGGGGTGTGGGCGTAGATGTTGAGGATCACCCCGCCCGTGGGAATCGAGATCGCAGCGCCCCGTTCTGAGACCAGGCCGGTGACGTTGCGCAGGGGACCGGTCGTGCGTGAGGTCCCGGAGCCTTCGCTGGGAATGAAGCTGTTGTCCGGCGAGGTGACGACCCTCAGGGACGGTACGCAGGTGGATTGCCCGCCTTCGACGCAGTCGCCGTACTGGATGGTGAACGCGCCGCTGGGATCGCGCGAGGCTTCGGTGATTGCGAGGCCGTGAAACGCTCCGCCGAGCCAGTAGACCGGGTAGGGCGCGAGCAGCAGGCTCTCGAGCGAGTTGTGCGCGATCGGCTGGTCCTGAAGGGTGTTACCGCACGCCCCCAGCCCGAGCGCGCAGAGCATGCAGGCGAGCGTGGCGAGCGGCCGGCCGGCGAATGGCACACATGCGGAGTGGCGGCGCATCGCTAGCCGGTATATCGGTTGGTGATGGGCATGCGCCGATCCCGACCGAACGCGCGCGTGGTGACCTTGATGCCGGGAGGCGCCTGGCGACGCTTGTACTCGGCGAGGTCGACGAGATGGATCGCGCGGTCGACCTCGCGCTCGGGCAGGCCCTCGGCGATCAGCTGCTCGCGGCTGCGGTCCAGCTCGATGTAGCCCTGCAGGATCTGGTCGAGCAGCTCGTACGGCGGGAGCGAGTCTACGTCGCGCTGGTCGTGGCGCAGCTCGGCGGAGGGAGCGCGCTCGATGATCGAGGAGGGGATCGGCGCGCTGGCACGTACGGGGGCGCCGTCCGTCACGACGACCCCCGCGGGCGAGTTGCGCCACTCGCAGATGCGATAGACGAGCGTCTTGGGGACGTCCTTGATGACCGCGAAGCCGCCTGCGAGATCGCCGTAGAGGGTGGTGTAGCCCACGGACATCTCAGACTTGTTGCCGGTCGTCAGTACGAGCCAATCGAACTTGTTGGACAGGGCCATGAGGAGATTGCCGCGAATGCGGGCCTGCAGGTTCTCCTCGGTCAAGTCCACCGGCAGGCCGTCGAAGTCGGCGTGCAGCGTCTGCGTGTAGGCGTCCATCGCCGGTGCGATCGGCAGCTCATGCGTGCGCACGCCGAGTGCGCCGGCAAGCGCGCGGGCGTCGGCCTGCGTGTCGACGGAGGAGTAGGGGGACGGCATGATCGCGACGTTGACCCGCTCGGCGCCGAGCGAGTCCGCGGCGAGGCACGCGACGAGAGCCGAGTCGATCCCGCCGGAGAGGCCGAGCACGACGCTGGAGAAACCGTTCTTGTCGACGTAGTCACGCAGACCGAGCCCCAGCGCGGCGTAGACCTCGGCCTCCACGGGCGCAAGCGCGGCGTGCAGGCGATTCGTCGCGGCGGCGGCGACCGATGCGCGCTGTGGGGGCGCCCCCGGCTCGGAGGGCGCGTCAGGTGACAGGTCGAGGTCGCAGATGAGCAGGTCCTCGGTGAACTGGCGGGCGCGGGCGACCGTCGCGCCGGTGGGGTCGAGGACGAAAGAGTGACCGTCGAAGACCAGCTCGTCCTGTCCGCCGACGAGCGCGCAGAAGGCGACGTAGGCGTGGTTCTCGATGGCGCGCTGCGCGAACAGCCGCTCCCGTTCGGCGCCCTTGCCTGCGTGGTAGGGAGAGGCGGAGATGTTCACCAGCAGCCGCGCCCCGGCACGGACCTCCTCGGTGGCGGGCGAGCCGGGCTGCCAGAGGTCCTCGCACACGGTCAGACCGACGTGATGGCTGCCGATCTCGACCGTCGCCGCGGACGAGCCGGCCGTGAAGTAGCGCTGCTCGTCGAAGACGCCGTAGTTGGGCAGATGCAGCTTGCGGTAGATCGTCTGGATCTCACCTGCGGCGAGCACCGCGGCGGCGTTGTAGACGTGCGAGTCGGCAAGCTCGGGAAAGCCGACGATCGCGGTGATCCCATCGACCTCGTGCGCCAGCCCCTCAAGGGTGGAGCGGGCGTCGAGGAGGAAGTGCTCGCGCAGGAGCAGATCCTCGGGTGGATACCCTGTGAGCGCGAGCTCGGGAAAGAGCGCGAGCTCCGCCCTGGCCTCGCGCGCGCGGCGCAGGGCGGAGAGGATGCGCTCGGCGTTGCCGGCGATGTCGCCGACCGTGGCGTTGATCTGGCAGAGAGCCAGGCGCATGCTTATGTGAGCGGTGGTGCGAGCCGGGCCATGAGAGGGATCGTATCCGCGTCCCCAGCCCAGGCAGCCGGCGCTGGGCGCTCACGCTGGAGAGCCGGCCCCACGTGCCTGTCAACGCGCGCGTGTGCGCCTGCCTGCCGGCTTGGGACCGCGATCGGCCGACGCCGTTCCGGCGGACCCTGGTGCGGCTTTCCGCGGTGCGCCGGCTTTTTTCGCGGGCCGTTTGCGGGCGGGCTTCACGCCCGCGGCACGGGCCAGCGAGGCGATCGCCCGGTCGAGGTCGCGAGCGATGGCCTCGAGCTCGGGCATCGCGTCGTAGTCGCCGAGCAGGCCGAAGCCGAGGCGTCCGTCATAGCTCATGACGGCGATCCCGAGCGCCTGGCGGCGAGCGAGGGGCACGACCGGATACAGCCGGTGCAGGCGGCGACCGAGCAGGTACAGCGGGAACTGCGGGCCGGGCACGTTGGTGACGACCAGGTTGAAGAAGCGCTGACGGGCCTGCAGGCGCGCGGCCTGGCTGAGGATTGTGGGCGGCGCGAAACCGGCGAGGTTCGTCAGGACCTGCGCGCCGACGGCCTGGCCGGACTCCTTGAGATCTTCCATCGCGTCGCGGATCTGCGCGAGGCACTCGGCCGGGTTCTCGACACCGACGGGCAGGGGCGCCCACATCGCGGCGACTTGGTTGCCGAGCGCGCCGCGCTGGGAGTCCGCGCGGACGGAGACGGGCACCATCGCCTTGAGCACGAGCCCATCGGTGTCGTGACCCTGCGCGCGCAGGTAGCGTCCCAGGGCGAGGCTGACAGAGGCGAGCACGACGTCGTTGAACGTGCCGCCGAGCGAGTCCTTGATCGCCTTGAACAGAGACAGGTCGGCGTCGACCCAGGTGTAGCGGCGGTGCGGTCCGATATCGACGTTGAACGGGCTGGACGGCGCCGGCGCGCTGATGCCGGCGAGCGTGGTCGCGCCGACGCTCGCGAGACTCTCCCTGACCTGCGAGACGGCCTTGCGCGGCGCACGCAACAGGGCACGCGTGCCTCGCCCCATCTCCGCGGGGACGGTGGCGCGCTCGAGCAGCGCCTCGCCGAACAGCTTGGCCGAGCCGGGCAGCGGCTTGGCTGTCCACGGCGCCGACGGCTGGGACGTGCCGGCCGGCGTGGGGGAGGTGTCGAACAGGACGGTCGTGATGTCCACGCCGGAGATCCCGTCGACGAGCGCGTGATGGGTCTTGGCGATCAGCGCGAACCGCTTGCCCGCCATCCGCTGCACGAGCCAGATCTCCCACAACGGCTTGGAGCGATCCAGGCGCTGGGAGAACAGCCGCCCGGCGAGCCGCCTGAGCGCCGCCTCGTCCGCCGGACGCGGCAGCGCAGTGTGGCGAATGTGGTAATGCGGATTGAAGTGCGGGTCATCCGTCCACAGCGGTCTCCCCTGGTCGAGCGGCACGTAGGCCAGTCGCTGGCGGTAGCGCGGCACCAGGTGCAGGCGGCTGAGCACATGGTCGATCAGCTCCTGCGGCGTGGGGGCGACACCCTCGAACACCATCACCAGCGCGACGTGCATGTGCGCGGTCGAATCGTCCTCCAGATGCAGGAACGCGGTATCGAGCGCTGACAGGCGGTCGGGGTTGGCCACGGTGTTGATTGTCGCTGGTGCGGTCGCTCGCGTCAACGATGGGCGGCAAACCCCGGCGGATGCTTCGAGATGGAACTCGTGCGCGCCGCTGTTTCTCTTGTGCGTCGCTCAGGAACACGGGAATCGAGCATGTGTGATGCACCGCACACATGGTCGCATCTGAATGCGGATAGCCTCGAATCACGTTCGACTCTGCCGAGTCGTGTCCGTGGATGGATGCGAGCGGGGGACCCACTGCCGGATCGCCTTGAGACGAGGACGGTCTGGATGGGGCGAATCGGCCGCTGATGCGGCCGTAACGCCCGGCTGACGCGCGTTCGGTTCGCGCGTGCGCCGCTCGTGAGCCCGACAGCTAACCCCGTAGGTGGACAACAAGGAGGTTCTCCCTCGATGTACGTCCCTGCGACGTCCGCGCAGCCTGCTGCGTCCACCGTCCTACCGCTCGCCCCGATCATGGAGATCGCCGCAAGCGGATCATCGCCCGGTGGCGCCGGGCTGGCCGGGCTGCAAGCGGCGCCGGTGCATGTGTCGCTCACGGTCCGCCGGCCCGTCCTGAATGTCCTGGCAGACCATGCGAGCACGATCGCGGGCAGGCTGAGGCCGAGCTCGAGCGGGCGGGTGGTGGCGCTGCAGGCGCTCGGTGCGCGTGGCTGGAGCACGATCGCCAGCGCACGCACGGGACGCGGGGGTCGTTTTCGCGTGCGCTACGTGGCGCGCCGTGCCGGCAGCGAGCGGGTGCGGCTGCGCTTTGCCGGCGACGCATCGGATCTGGGCGCGCGCCGCTCGCTGGGGCGCTTGAACGTGTATCGCCTGGCGGAGGCGTCCTGGTACGGCGGCGGGGGTGGTCTGGCGTGTGGAGGCGAGCTGACGAGCACGACGATGGGCGTTGCCAACAAGACGCTCCCGTGCGGGGCGCTGGTCACGCTGCGCTATGGCGGGCGTACGGTGCGGGTGCGGGTGATCGACCGCGGGCCGTACGTGGCCGGGCGCGAATTCGACCTCACCGAGGCGACCAAGCAGGCGCTCGGGTTTGGCGATACCGGCGAGGTGTGGAGCACGCGCTGAGCGTCACGATCGACGCGCCCGTCGAGACCGGATGCGCGACGGCAACGATCTACGAAGACCGGTCGCCGAGCTGGGAGTGTTCGTGCAGGGCTTGGCATCCGCGGCGGCGGCTCCTTCAATGCACTGCGTGAAGTCTTCGCGCGCACACGTATGGCTCGACGGGCCCGGCGACTGGACCTGGCCCGGCAGGGGTGGGGGCGAGGCGGCGGTGGAGCTGCTGCCGCCTTCGTGGGTACCTGCGCATCCGCGCCGTCTGGAGCCGGCGGTCAGCGCCCCGGCCATTCCGGGGACGCGACCACAGCGTGGGCTTGCGCGACGATACGGCACGAGCTTGCTCCTGGCCGCGCTGGCGGCCGTGTGCATCGGGCTGGCGCTGGACGGTCGCGCCAACCTGGAACGCCTGGTGGGGGTACAGCGCTGCGCCGCGTCAGTCCGCGGCGGAGCTTTCGCTCGCCCGCTCGATCGCGGGATCGCCGCAACCACTGCCGACCGTCGTGCCGGTGAGCCATGACGTGGCGGGCAGCTCCATCGATTCGACGAGCTACTTTTCCAGGGCGCTGCACGGCGAGGGCTCGTTCCTGATCTACCTCCCGCCCGGGTATGCCGGCACGGCCGAGCGCTACCCGGTCATCTACCTGCTCCATGGCAACGATCAGACAGACGGCTCGTTCCTGCAGATCGGCCTGCAGGGCGCGCTCGACCGCCTGATCGCCCAGCATGCGATCGCGCCGGTGATCGCGGTGATGATCCAGGGCGGGCCGGGGACGAACAACTGGCTGAATCTCCCGACCGCGCGCTACGAAGCGTACGTGCTCGAAGTGCAGCGATTCGTGGATCGGATGCTGCCGACGATCCCCGACCGCGGCGCCCGCGCGATCGCCGGATATTCGATGGGCGGCTACGGCGCGATGCACGTGGCCCTGAAGCACCCGCACCGCTTCGCGGTGGTCGGAGAGCTGGCTCGGCTTCTTCGACGGCCTGGAAGGCCAGTCTGCGCGCCGACCGTCCGCTGATCTCACGCCTGGGCCTGCGCGCGTTCGTATACGGAGGTGCGTCGGATGACATCGCCAATCCGTCCGAGAACGCACCGTTCGCCGCCGCCCTGCGCGCCAGTGGAGCCGATGCGCACAGCGCCGTGTACCCCGGCGAACACGACTTCGCGACGCTGGAAGCCCACCTGGAAAGCATGCTGGCGTTCGCAGGTCGGGGTCTGTCGTAGTCGCGTAGCGCTCCTTGCCGGCCGTGCGAGCGCCGTCAACCGCGCGAGCGCCCGGCAGGCATGTGTCAGTCGTCGGCGACCTCGAGCACGAGCTTGCCCGTGTTCTCGCCTTCGAACAGGCGCAGCAGGGTCTCGGGGAAGTGCTCCAGGCCCTCGGCGATGTCCTCGCGCGAGACGAGCTTGCCCGCGGCCAGCCAGCCGGCCATCTCGCGCGCCCCCTCGGCGTAGCCGCTCGGCGTAGTCGGAGACGACGAACCCGGTCATGCTCGCGTGGTTGACGAGCAGCGACATGTAGTTGGACGGGCCTGTCATCGCGCCGGTGGCGTTGTACTGCGAGATCGCACCGCAGATGACCACGCGCGCGTGGCGAGCCAGACGCGCGAGCGCGGCATCGAGGATCTCGCCGCCGACGTTGTCGAAGTACACGTCGATGCCCTGCGGGCAGTGCTCGCCGAGGCCGGCCATGACGTCCTGGGACTTGTAGTCGATCGCGGCGTCGAAACCCAGCTCCTCGCACCACGTAGCGGCACTTGTCGGCGCCGCCGGCGATTCCCACCGCGCGGGCGCCCTTCAGCTTGGCGATCTGGCCGACGACTCCACCGACGGCGCCGGCGGCGCCGGACACCACCACGGTCTCACCCTCGGCGGGCCGGCCGATCTCCAGCAGGCCGAAGTACGCGGTCATGCCCGGCATCCCGAGCGTGCTGAGGTACACCGGCAGCGGGGCGAGCCCCGGGTCTACCTTCATGACGGCGTTCCCGTTGGCGATGGCGTACTCCTGCACCCCGAGCAGTCCGGTGACATGGTCGCCGACAGCCAGCTTGGGATGGTTGGATGCGACGACCCGACCGGCGGCGAGGGCGCGCATGACCTCGCCGATGCCCACCGGCGCGATGTATGACCTGCCGTCGTTCATCCAGCCGCGCATGGCGGGATCCAGCGATAGATAGAGGATCTTGACGAGAACCTCGCCCTCGCCCGGCTCGCAGACGGGCTCCTCGGTGTAGGACCAGTCGCTGGGCTTGGGCAGGCCGACCGGACGGGCGGCGAGCTTGAACTGGTGGTTTACAGCATCCATGTGGTTGTCCTCTGTCGGTGGTCGCTCGGGCGAACCATACGCTGCCGACCGTGACCGGAACGTCTCGCCCGTCGGGCTTGCCCGCCGGCGTGCGCGTAGCCAAGCAGGCAATCGGCGAGATGTGTGACAATCCGCCCCGATGAAGACCGGCCACATCAGGATCTCCCGGGCTCGGCGCGTGCGCTCGTTGCCGGCATGCCTCCTGGGAGCGCTGGCATGCGTGACGTGTCTGTCTGGCGCCGTTGCCGTCGCGCCCAAGCCGGCGGTGGCGTCCGGGGCACGAGATGCCGCTGTCCACTATGCGTGCAGCGGCCCGAACAGCGCCCGGGTGCCGTGTCATTTCTCCACGCCCAGCGGCAACATACGGTGTCGGTGGACGCCTCATCCGAACAACGTGGTCTGCGAGCTGCTCGCGTCTGGACGGGCGTACCGACTGCGTCCGACCGGCAGGGCGCACGCGATCAGGATCAGGCTCGCGCGACGAGGTCAGACGCTGCCGAGAAGCCAGCAGATCGTGTTCCCACAGAGTCTGTCATGCCATGACACGAACACGACGATGACCTGCAATCAGGACTTTGGCACCGGCGAGTTCAAGCTCGCGTAGAGTAGCTGCATGGACCTGACGTTCAGCGAGCGGGAGACCGCCTTTCGCGAAGAGCTGCGTGGCTGGCTGGCCGAGAATCCGCCTGCGACCCGAACCGCGGGCGGACGCGGGCGAGGACGCTCAGTACGCGCTGCCGGCGCGACTGGCAGCGGCACATGTACGACGCCGGCTGGGCGGCGCCGTCATGGCCGACGGAGTACGGCGGGCGCGGGGCGTCGCTCAGGGCGAGTCGGCGATCTACTTCGAAGAGCTCGGGCGGGCGCGGGTGCCGCTGGCGGCGAACATCGCTCGGCCTGCTGCTGGGCGGCCCGACGCTGATGCTGTGGGGCACGCAGGAGCAGAAGGAGCGCTATCTGACGCCGATCCTCTCCGCGGAGGAGATCTGGTGTCAGGGCTTCTCCGAGCCCGACGCGGGCTCGGACCTGGCGTCGCTGAAGACGACGGGCGGTCAAGGACGGCGACGAATGGGTCGTCACCGGCCAGAAGGTATGGACGAGCGGCGCGCAGTACTCGAAGTGGTGCATGCTGGTGGCGCGCACCGACTCCGAGGTGGCCAAGCACAAGGGGTTGACGTACTTCCTGATGGACATGGAGCAGGAGGCGGTGCAGGTGCGCCGCTGCGCCAGATCACCGGCGAAGCCGAGTTCAACGAGCTGTTCATCGAGGAGGCGCGGATCCCCGACGCGAACGTGGTCGGCGGCGTGGGCAACGGCTGGAAGGTCGCGCTGACGACGCTGATGAACGAGCGTGCCGGTCTCGGGTTCGCTCTGCAGATCCGCCTGCGCCAGCTCCTCGACGATGTGCTCGCCGTTGCGGCCGAGCGAGGGCTGCTGGACGAATGCGCTGTACGCGGACGCGCTGGCTGAGCTGCACGTGCGCTGCGAGTCGATCCGATTGCTCGCGTGGAAGGGGCTGACCGACGCCGAGCGTACGGCCAGCCGGGTCCGGAGGGCTCGCTGGTGAAGTGGCTGTGGTCGGACACCAACCAGCGCGCTGACCCAGCTCGCGGTCGACGTGATCGGGCCACAGGCGCTGACGGCTGGCACGGACTGGAGCTATGAGCTGCTGCGCGCGCGCGGCAACACGATCGAGGGCGGCACTACCGAGGTGCTGAAGAACATCGTCGCCGAGCGGGTGCTGGGCCTGCCGCGACTGAAGGCGACGGCATAGATCTCTCATGGGCTGAGGATGGGTGGGGTCTCGACCCGCTTTATCGGATGGATGGCGTAGGACATGGACTTCGGGCTGACCGACGACCAGCGCGAGATACAGCGCACTGCGCGCGAGCTGCTGAGCGAGCGCGCGAGGCCCGAGCGCGTGCGCGAGCATGCCGAGGCGGGCACGCACGGACCAGGCGCTGTGGAGCGAGCTGTGCGAGCTCGGCTGGCCCGGTATCGCGGATCGCCGAGGAGTACGGCGGCCAGGGTCTGGGTAGTATCGAGCTGTCGATCTTTGCGAGGAGCTAGGGCGAGCCTCGCGCCGGTGCCGTTCTTGGCAAGCGTGCTGGCGGCGACGTTGATCGAGCACGCCGGCTCGCCCGAGTCCAGCGCGAGCGCTGGCTGCCGGGAGCTGGCGAGCGGCAGAATCACCGGGGCGGTCGGGGTGGCCGTCGACGGCGCCGCCGAGTTGGTCGACCGGGGCGGCGCCAGGCCGCAGGTGATCGTGCTCGTGGAAGATGACGGAACGGGCTGCGTGCTCACGCCGCTGAGCAGGCCGATGTCAATCCCTTGGCATCGATCGACCTGACACGCACGGCGGCGCACGTGAGCGCGTCCGACTGGAGCCGGCGAAACGCTCGGACGGAGAAGTGTCGGCCGGTGCGCGACCGCGCGCTCGTGGCGGTCAGCCTCCGAGCTCGTGGGGGTGTGCGAGCGGGCGTCTGGAGATGACCTTGGCCTACGTAAAGGAGCGCAAACAGTTCGGCGTTCCCGTCGGCGCCTACCAGGCGGTCTCGCACCGCTGTGCGCAGATGCTGCTGGACACCGAGAAGGCGCGCTCGTATGGCGGCGTTCGCCGCGTGGACCGCCGATGCGGACCCCGAGCGGCTGGCCGAGGCGGCGGCGATGGCCAAGGCGGCTGCCTGCGACGCTGGACGCGAAGTGACCGCGGGCGCGATACAGGTGCACGGTGGCATCGGGTTCACCTGGGAGGCGGACGTGCACTGGCTGTACAAGCGCGCGCAACTGGACGCCGCGCTGCTCGGCGGCGCAGGGCGCCACCGCGCCCGCCTCGCCTCGATCCTCGCGCGGCGGGCAAGCACGCCCGTTGGGTGAGAGCAGGGGCGGGTAGCGACCCGCCGATCCTGGCGCTAGATTCGAAGACGTGCCTGTCGAGTCGACGAGCTGCAGAGTCGCCCATCTGGACGCCGACGCGTTCTACGTCTCGATCGAGCTGCGACGCCATCCAGAGCTGCGTGGCAAGCCCGTGGTGGTGGCGGGGAGCGGACCGCGGGCGGTCGTTACGACCGCCAGCTACGAGGCCAGGAAGCTACGGCGTCGGGTCGGCGATGCCCGCCGCCAGGGCACGGCGGCTGTGTCCGCAGGCGATCGTGCTGGCGCCGGACTTCACGACCTATCGTGAGGCTTCGCGCGAGGTGATGGGTATCGTGCGCGCGCACGTCGAGCGGGTCGAGGTGGTCGGCCTGGACGAGGCATATCTCGACCTGAGCGGGCTGTTCTCGCCGCGCGCGGCGATGCGCCGGCTGGTCGACGGAGATCAGGGCGGCAGACGCGCTGGAGTGCTCGGTGGGGATCGGGCCGAACAAGCTCGTTGCGAAGGTCGCCTCCGACGCGGAGAAGCCCGCGGGGTTCGTCGTGCTCACGCGTGAGCAGGCGTGCGCGCGCTTCGGGCAGGCTGCGCCTGGGCTCGTGCCGGGGATCGGGCCGAAGACCGCAGCGCGTCTGGCCGAGCTGGGCCTCACTACGCTCCAGGCCGTCGCCGGCGCGCCCGAGCAGCGTGCTGGTCGAGCGGTTCGGGCCGAACCTGGGGCGTCGAGCTGGGCCGCCGCGCCCGCTTCGAGCACGACGGCGTCGTAGGCGCTGCGCGCAAGGTCGTCTCGGAGTCGCGCGAGCGGACATTCGACTACGACATCGCGACCCGGTCGCAGCTGCGCGAGGCGTTGACGACGATGGCCGACGAGCTGTGCGCGAGCCTCGCCGCTCACGAGCGTCGCGGCCGCACGATCGGGATCAAGGTCCGGCTCGACGACTTCACCACCGCCACCCGCGCGCGCACGATCGATGCGCCGACCAACGACGCCACCCAGGTGACGGCCGTCGCGCTGGGTCTGCTCGCCGAGTACGCGCCTCAGCGCCCGGTGCGGTTGCTCGGCGTGCGCGTCGCGGGATTGTCCTCCGGCGCGCCCGCCGCATCCGTGACCGGCGGTCCAGGACCAGAGCGCACGCCGGATGGGCTCCGAGAAGGGCAGGACGACCTTGCGAGCTCCGAGCGTGACGGCGCAACCGACTCGAGCACAGCGGTGGATCAGCTCTCCATGCAGGTATAGGATCGACCGATGCCGCTAAGGGCGTACGTCGCCTCGACCCGCCATCTACCGTGACGCGAGCCCTCATACGCGCAGGGGAGATCGAGCTCAGCTATGAGCGGGCGGGCTCGGGGCCTCCGTTGCTGCTGATCATGGGTATGAGCGGTACGTTCTCTCACTGGGACGGAGGGTTCCTCGAGACGCCTGCGCCGCGATTTCGACACGATCGTGTACGACCATCGCGGCGTCGGGTCGAGCAGCCGCTTGGAGGGACCGATCACGACGGCCGAGCTCGCCAAGGATGCGGCGGGCCTGCTCGACGCGTTGAAGGTCGAGTCGGCGCACGTGGTGGGCATTTCGATGGGCGGGATGGTCGCCCAGGAGCTGGCGCTGGCCCATCCCGAGCGCATCCGCACGCTCACGCTCGGCTGCACCTATTGCGGCGGGGAGGGCAGCATGCTCACGCTCTCGAAGACGTCCTGCGCCGGCTCGGCGAGGGGATGGCATCGGGTGACCGCGAACGGGCGATTCGCGCCTCCTGGGAGGTCAACGTCTCTCCGAGCTTTCGCGGCCGACCCCGACGCCTGGGCGCGATTCCTGGAGATCGGGCTGCGCCGGCGCGTCGCCGTGGTAGTGATCATGGAGCAGCTGCGTGCGTGCGCCGAGCACGACACCTCCGCGCGGCTGCCCCAGATCGCGTCGCCTACGCTCGTCATCCACGGCAACGCTCGACGAGCTGATCCCGGTCCAGAACGGCTCCATGATCGCCGGGCTGATACCCGGCGCGCGCCTTGAGATCTTCGACGGTGTGGGCCACCTGTTCTACTGGGAGCGGCCCGAGCGCTCGGCCGAGCTCGTGCGCGCGCACGCCGCCGTGCATGCCTGACGCGCGCGGCGCCGAGCTGCGTGTCGACACCGACGGGGTCATGCTCGCCGGCGAGCAGGCCGGCGCCGGCCCCGCGATCGTTCTGCTCCATGGCCTGACGGCGACACGTCGCTATGTGGTGATGGGCTCGCGTCTGCTGGAGCGCTCGGGCTTGCATGTGATCTCCTGTGACGCGCGCGGGCACGGTCATTCGACCCCCGCGCCAGACTCGCGGCGCGTATGGGTATGAGCGCCTGGCGGACGACCTGTCGGCCGTCCTCGACGCGCTTGGCGTCGAGCGGGCGATCCTGGCCGGCGCCTCGATGGGCGCGCACACGGTCGTGCGCTTTGCCTTGAGCCACCCCGAGCGCGTCGCCGCGCTGGGGCTGATCACGCCCTCCTACGATCCAGACACGGACATGACCGCGCCCGCCGCTACGGCGGGCTGGGATGCGCTCGCGCGGGGATTGCGCGAGGATGGGGTGGAGGGCTTTCTCGCGACATATGACTTCTCGCCCCTGCCCGACGCATGGCGAGCGACCGTCGAAAAGGTCGTCCGTCAGCGACTGTCCGCCCACGACCATCCCGGCGCGGTCGCCGACGCGCTGGAGGTCGTGCCGCGGTCGCGCCCGTTCGAGCACATCGAGGAGCTGGCCGGCATTGAGGCGCCGACGATCGTGATCGCAAGTCGCGACGAGGCCGACCCCGGCCACCCGCTCGCGGTGGGGGAGCGCTACGCGCAGGCGATCCCCGGAGCGAGGCTGCTCGTGGAGGAGCAGGGCCGATCGCCGCTGGCCTGGCAGGGGGGGCAGCTGTCGAAAGCGCTGCTCGAGCTCGTTCGCGCGTAGACGAGCTTCGCTCGAAGCGCTCATTGAACTCGTCCAGCCCATGCCGCCAGGCAAGGAGCGTGGATGCTGATGTCCGTGATAGCATACACACGTATGTCAGAGGTGCGCAACTGGGACGGACAGACCTACGACCGAATCTCCGGCCCGATGCAGGCCCTGGGCCGGGCCGTGCTCGATCGGCTGCCGCTGACCGGCGACGAGACGGTGCTCGACGCGGGCTGCGGCTCGGGGCGGGTCACCGAGATGTTGATCGAGCGCCTGCCGCGCGGGCGGGCCATCGCAGTGGACATGTCCGAGTCGATGGTCGCCGCCGCGCGCGAGCGGCTCGGGCCCGACGCGGACGTGCGCCGGGCCGACCTGCTGGAGCTGGAGCTGGACGAGCCCGTCGACGCGATCCTGTCGACCGCCACGTTTCACTGGATCGCCGACCACGAGGCGCTGTTTGGGCGCCTGCACGCCGCCCTGCTGCCCGGCGGGCGGCTGAGCGCCCAGTGCGGGGGAGAGGGCAACATCACCCAGCTGCGCGGACGGGCCGCCGTCGTCGTCGAGCGCGAGCCCTATGCCGAGCATTTCCGCGACTGGCGCGCGCCGTGGAACTACGCGAACGCCGCCGACACCGAGGTGCGGCTGCGCGCGGCCGGGTTCACCGCCGCGAAGTGCTGGCTGGCGCCGGCGCCCACCGAGCCCGAGCACGCGCGCGAGTTCCTGGCGACGATCGTGCTCGGCCCGCACGTCCAGCACCTGCCCGAGTCGCTGCGCGAGCCGTTCATGGACGAGGTCATGGCCGAGCTGGGCGAGCCGGTAGTCGTGGACTATGTGCGGTTGAACATCGACGCGATCGCCTGACCGCGCTCGATCGCCTGACCGCGCTGGCTCACGCGAGCGCCGGCGCCCGAGTCCGCGGTGCGGTCCTCGCCGACCTCGGCCCCGCTCAACAGCGCCGCATACCGCCCGCCGAGCTCCACCAGCTCATCGTGGGTGCCGCGCTCGGAGATGCGACCGGAGTCGAGCACGAGGATCTGGTCGGCGTCGCGGATCGTCGACAGCCGGTGGGCGATGGCGATCGTCGTGCGGCCGCGGGACAGCTCGTCCAGCGCCTGCTGCACCGCGCGCTCGGTCTCGGTGTCCAGGGCGGAGGTGGCCTCGTCGAGGATCAGCACCGGCGGGTTGCGCAGCACGGTGCGGGCGATCGCCATGCGCTGCTTCTCCCCGCCGGAGAAGCGGTAGCCGCGCTCGCCCACAGGCGTGTCGTAACCGTCGGGCAACCCGGAGATCAGCTCGTGGATCTGTGCGGCCCGGGCGGCGTCTTCGATCTCCGCGTCGGTCGCGTCCGGGCAGGCGAAGCGCAGGTTCTCGCGGATGGAGGCGTGGAACAGGTAGGTCTCCTGCGACACAAGCCCGACGGTGGCCGCCAGCGAGGACAGGGTCATGTCGCGGATGTCGACGCCGTCGATGGACACGCACCCGCGCTGGGGCTCGTACAGCCGCGCGACGAGATACGCGAGCGTGGTCTTGCCCGAGCCGGTCTCGCCTACCAGCGCGGTGCGAGTCCCCGCGGGAACGTCCGCCGCAATCGATTCCAACGTCCACGGCGCGTCGGGGGCGTAGCGAAACCATACGTCCTCCAACTGGACATCGCCGCGCACGCCGCTCAGCGAGCGGGCGTCGGGCCGCTCGACGATGTCGACGGGGAGGTCGAGGTACTCGAAGATGCGCCCGAACAGGGCAAGCGAGGTCTGCACTTCCAGGCCGACCGAGAGCAGCGACTGGATCGGGAACAGCAAGCGCGTCTGCAGTGTCGTGAACGCGACGAGCGTGCCGATCGTGATCGCCTGGCTACCGGACGCGATCGACTCGCCGGCGAACCAGTACACCGCGGCGGGCATGATCGCGAAGCTCATCTGCACCGAGGCCATGCGCCAGCGGCCGGCCATGCGCGCGCGCACCTCCAGGTCGGCCAGCTCGCCGGACTCAGCGCCAAAGCGGCGCACCAGCTCGGGCGAGCGGCCCATCGTCTTGCCGAGCAGGATGCCCGACACCGACAGCGACTCCTCCACCAGCGTGGACATGTCTGCCAGGCGCGATTGGCGCACCGACTGGATGCGCCGGCGCTCGTTGCCGACGCGGCGGGTCAGCCAGACGAAGAACGGCAGCAGGAAGAGCGAGAACGCGGCCAGGCGCCAGTCGAGCAGCACCATCGCCACGACCACGGCGACGACCGTGGTCACGTTCTGCACGATCGAGGTGGCTGTGGAGGTGACGACGGAATCGATCCCGCCGATGTCGTTGGCGATCCGCGACTGCACCTCGCCCGTGCGGGTGCGGGTGAAGAAGGCGAGCGACATGCGCTGCAGGTGCGCATATACGGCGGCGCGCAGGTCGTGCATGACGCGCTGGCCGACCTGGTTTGAGATCCAGGTCTGCGCGACGCCGATCACGCCGCCGAGGATCGACAGCGCGATCATCCCGCCGACGAGCAGGCTCAGCAGCGTGGTGTTGTGATCGGGGATCGCCTTGTCGAGCACTTCGCGCAGCAGGAACGGGCTGATCACGCCCAGGCCGGCGGACAGGAAGATGAGCGTCAGCAGCCCGCTGAGCCGCGCCCGGTAGGGCCTGAACAGCGCGCCGATACGCCGCAACGACACGGGCGTCGCGGGAATGTCCTCGGGGCGCAGATCGGGCTGCTGCGAGCGGCGGCCACCGCCACCGCCGTGTCCCTGGGCGAAGGGCTGGGCGCTCACGCCCGAAGACTTTAGAAGGTGCCCGCGGCCCATAGCGGGGGTGCGCGGCGCAGCGGGCGTGTCGCGTCGTAGGCTTAACGCGATGAATCTGTCCGCCTCGGAGACGCGCGTGCTTGGATGCCTGCTCGAAAAGCAGATCACCACGCCCGATCTCTATCCGCTGACGCTCAACAGCCTGCGGCTGGCGTGCAACCAGTCGACCAACCGCGACCCGGTGGTGGAATACGACGACGAGGTGCTGCGCGACGCGATGCACCGGCTGGAGCGCCGCGGGTACGCGCGCCTGGCCAGCGGCCGGGGCAGCCGGGCGCCGAAGTACCGCCACCTGCTGGCCGAGGCGCTGCCGCTCACGGGCGACGAGCACGCGGTGCTGTGCGTGCTGCTGCTGCGCGGGCCCCAGACACCGGGCGAGCTCAAGCAGCGCGCGGAGCGCATGCACGCGTTCGTCGACCTCGATGCCGTCCACGACACGCTCACACGCCTGATTGCACGCGAGCTCGTCATGCGGCTGGAGCGCCGGCCGGGGCAGAAGGAGGAGCGCTACGGTCACCTGCTCAGTGAGGACGGCGCGGACGAGGCTCCCGCCGCCGGCGTGCCGGTTGCGATCGCCGCGGGTGACAGCCTCGAGGAGCGCGTATCGAGATTGGAGCGCGCGGTGGCCGAGCTGCGTGCGACAGTGCAGGCATGAGCCTCCTGAACCCGCTCATCGTTGCCGCCTCGACGGACACTGCCAGCGGCGTCGGCATCCCGATCGCGCTCGCGGCCGGGCTCGTGTCGTTCATGTCGCCGTGCGTGCTGCCGCTGGTGCCGGGCTACCTGTCGACGGTCGTAGGAGTCGCGCCCGCGGACATGCAGGACGCCGGGGCGCGGCGGGTGCTCGTGCCGAGCCTGCTGTTCATCGCCAGCTTCTCCTCGATCTTCATTCTGCTCGGCCTGGGTGCGACCGCGATCGGCTCGACGCTGAACGACCACAAACAGACCCTCGAACAGGTGGGCGGCGTGGTGATCGTGCTGATGGGCGTCGTGTTTCTGGCTACGCCGTTCGTCGACCGGCTGAACTTCCAGTGGCACTCGGAGTCGTTGATGCGACTCGCCGGGCGCGGCGGTCCGTTGATCGCGGGTGCGGCGTTCGCGATCGCATGGACGCCATGCACGAGCATCACGCTGGGCGCGATCCTGACGCAGGCCGCGGTCTCCAGCTCGGCCGCGCATGCCGCGCTGCTGCTGGCGTTCTACTCGGCTGGCCTGGCGATCCCGTTCCTGCTGATCGCGCTTGCGTTCGAGCGCGCCACGAACGCGCTGGCGATCGTCAAGCGTCACTTCCCGATCGTGATCGGCGTCGGCGGGGCGGTCATGATCGTGCTCGGCCTGCTGATCCTCACCGGCGAGTTCACGACCTTGAACTCCCAAGCGAACAGCTTGCTGCAGGGGACGGGCCTGGACGTGTCCGGCGTCTGAGCTCTTTGTGGGCGAGACCAGGCGACGCGGCAAGTCCGCGGGCCGTGTCCGTCGCGGGTCGCGTGCGCCGAAATGCGGCGCTCGCATAAGCGGGCAGGGTACGTCGAGGGATTCTTGCAGTGGCGCGACGCGCGCATGGCTTGCGAGCGCTGGAGGCGCGCGATGAACGGCTGGCTGCGGCCAGTCGCGGGCAGGATGGCCGGCGGGGTCGATGACTAACCTCCCACGATGAGCAGCCCCCGATCGGCCCCCTCCGCGCAGCGCACGGCGCTCATGTCGGTCGCCGCCGCGGCAGCGCTGGTAGCGATCAAGCTCGTCGTCGGCCTGTTTGCGCACAGCCTGGGGCTGATCGCCGAGGCGATCCACTCCGCCACCGATCTGGTGGCGGCGCTGCTGACGTTCTTCGCCGTACGCGTCGCGGGACGGCCGGCGGACCGCGAGCATCCCTACGGGCACGGCAAGGCCGAGCACCTGTCCGCGCTCGGCGAGGGTGCGATCCTGATCGTCGCGAGCTTCGTGATCGCCGGTGAGGCGATCGACCGTCTAGCCGGTCACGGCCCGACGGTCGACGCGCGCTGGTACGTGCTGGCGGTCGTCGGGGCGGTGATCGTGATCGACGCAGGCCGCTCGCGCACCCTGCACCGCGCGGCGCACCGGCACTCCAGCGCTGCGCTCGGCGCGAACGCGTTGCACTTCACGCTCGACCTGGTCGGCTCGATCGCCGTCCTGATCGGGCTCGTATTGGTGCGGGCGGGCCACCCCCAGGCGGACTCGATCGCGGCGCTGCTGGTGGCCGGGCTCGTGCTGTTCTCGGCCGGGCGGCTGATGCGCGGCAACATCCGCGTCCTGATGGACAGCGCGTCGGGTCCGGCCGAGCAGACCGCGCGCGCCGCGATCGCGGGCATCGACGAGCCGGTCAACCTGAGTCGCCTGCGCATGCGCGAGTCGGGCGGCCGTCACTTCGTCGACGTGGTCGTCGGCGTGGAGCCCGACGCGGACCTGGCCCATGGCCACGCGGTCGCCAGCGCGATCGAGGAGGCGATCGGACGCGACCTGCCCGGCAGTGATGTGATCGTGCACGTCGAGCCCGACACGGCGCTCGGCTCGCGTCATCTCAGCCATGGGCCGCGCGCGGTGCTGACAGTGTGTCTGGGAGCAGACCGCACGCTGGCGGACGCCCGCGCACTGGCGGATCGGTTGGAACGCGAGATCAGAGATGGGCATCCGGAGATCGTGGACGTGTCCGCGCACACCGACCACGATTGAACATCCGGGCGAAAGCCACGTGCACCATCTTGCGCGGCGAGCGATCCCTCGACGTACCCTGCCCGGTAGGCAATCGCTGCATTTGCGCTGACGCGATCCGCGACGGACACGGCTCGCCGACTCGCCGTCCCGTCCGGTCTCGCCCCTCGACAGCCAGCCTCAGGCTGTCGAGGTGGCTGTCTGCTGCTTGCGCTCCCGGTAGCGCCGTTCCCAGGCCTCCTGGTTGCGCTTGGCGTCGAGCACGAACGGCGAGTATCCGATCGCCCGGACGATCGCGCGGTTGATCTGCGCCCACGGGGAGGGGAGAGGCCGCAGGACGTCCACGAACAGCACGACCCGAGTCTCGTCGGTGTTGTTCCAGACCTCGTGGTTGTACGTGTCGTCGAACACCATGCTGTGACCCTCCTCCCAGTGGCGGAAATCCTCCCCGACCCTGATCCGGCAGGACTCGGCGTCGCGGGGCACGATCAGGCCGAGGTGATAGCGCAGCACGCCCTTGTACGGCCCGCGGTGGTCGAGGATGTGCTTGCGCGGGGAGAGGATCGAGAACATCGCCGTCGTCATGCCTGGGATTTCCTGCATCAGCGCGGCGGTTCGCGGGCACATCTCCACGCCGAGCTTCGCCTCGAAGCCGAAGCCGTATAAGAAGAACGTCTTCCAGCGGTCGTCGTCGGTGATCTCGATCTGGTCTCGGGAGATGTCCTGAAAGTTCGGCAGCGCCTCGCGATCCTCCAGCACCTGCAGCAGCTCGTCGCGGATCGTCGTCCAGTTGGCCTCGATCTCCGCGATCCAGGGGAACCGATCGTTCGCAAAGAAGGTCGCCTCGCCCACCAGCGACCTCCTTCCGATGAACTTCTCGATCGGCATCAGCACTTTTTCGCCGACTGCGATCGTCAGGTCGACCGTCCGCTCCCAGGCAGACTTCTCAGACATTCAACGCCTCCGTCCACGTATATGGAACTCGGAGGGGTTCAGCTTAGAACGCTATGCGGCCTCGCGCTCCCAACACGCTCCTGACGGTCGAGGGTCGAGCAGATCAAGTGTCTGAGAGCCCGCCCACCCGCGTGGCGTACTACGTACGCGAGACCCAGCCCTTCGGGCTGTGTGCCCCCGATCGGAGATCCCGTCGATCTCCGATCGGTAAGGACGCAGAGAGTCCGCGCAGGCCGTAATCGACCGTCAGGCGGCCTCGCGCAGTGCGACCATCTCCGGCGACTCCGCGAGCTTCTTGAGCGCGCGCTGCTCCAGCTGGGAGGCCCGCTCGGCGGAGAACCCGAGCCGTTTGCCGATCGCGGTCAGCGTCTGGGGCTCCTCGCGCCCGGTGCCGAAACGCAGCGTCAGCACGGTACGCTCGGTGTCGGGCAGTTGGGCGATCGCCTCGTGCACGATCCGCTCGCGCTCGTTGTCCCAGGCGGTCTCCTCGGGCACCTCCGCATCAGCCGGAAGCAGGTCTCCGAGCGCGGTGTCGCCGTCTTCGCCGACCTGCTGGTCGAGACTGACCAGGGCGGCGCGCTGGTGGCGCACCTCCTCGACCTGCTCGATCTCCAGTCCGGTCTCTGCGGCGAGCTCCTCGACGGTGGGCTCGCGCCCGAGCCTGACCGACAGCTCGCGCTCGACCCGTCCGACCTTGCGCGAGCGCTGGGCCACGTGCACGGGCAGCCTGATCGTGCGTCCAGAGTTCTCCAGGCCGCGCTGGATCGCCTGCCTGATCCACAGCGTCGCGTAGGTGGAGAACCTGAATCCCTTGCGCCAATCGAACTTCTCGGCGGCCCTGATCAGCCCCAGCATGCCCTCCTGCACGAGGTCGGCCAGGGGCAGCCCCTGGTTCTGGTAGCGCCGCGCGTTGGAGGCGACCAGGCGCAGGTTGGAGTTGACGAGCAGTTCCTTGGCCTCCAGGTCGCCGCGCTCGATCTTCTGCGCCAGTTCGATCTCCTGCGCGGGCGTCAGCAGGGGGTAGCGCCGCGAGTGCGCCAGCAGCTGGTCGACGGACTCCGGTATGAACGCGTCCAGCGCGCCTGTGGCGGCGTCAGCGGGTTTTGTGGGGACTTTGCGTGTTATGTCTGCCATATCTGATCCTTCTAATCCGATGCTTGCAGTCGGAATTATACGCCGCGATAGTTGCGTTGTCAATTATTCTTTGCGGAGGGTCGATCGGGGTCTCGTTCGACACTATGTACGCCGCTCCCTGCCGTTTGGAGCACTTATGTCCACTCTTTTTGTCGGCTTTCCTTCCCTGCCGCCGACCTTTTGTCGCTGTTTTGGACGTTCCCGCGCGTGCTCGCACGCGCACATGCAATCGGCTCAGGACCACCTACAACCCGCGCAAGCCGCGTAAGTCTCCGTATACCCATGTTCGGCCCTGGCCTATCGCCCTGCTTGTGGCCGCTGGAACGCAGCCGATCTCGCTAAGCTCGGCCGGTGAGCTCCGCAGACCTCTCGGGCCAGGTCGTCGCCGTCACGGGCGCCTCCTCCGGCATCGGCGAGGCGACTGCCCTGGCCTGCGCGCGAGCAGGCGCGGCGGTGGCCCTGGCCGCTCGCCGTACCGATCGCATCGAGGCGCTGGCCGAGCGCATCGCCGCCGACGGCGGCCGTGCGATCGCGATCACCGCCGATGTGGGGGAGGAGGCGCAGGCGCGCACGTTCGTGCAGCGCGCCCACTCAGAGCTGGGCCGCCTCGACGTGCTCGTCAACAACGCCGGCGTGATGCTCCTCGGCCCGATCGCCGACGCCCCCACCGAGGAGTGGCGGCGGATGATCCAGGCAAACGTGTTCGGCGTCCTGTACTGCACCCACGCGGCCCTGCCGCTGATGCGCGAGCAGGGCTCCGGGCACGTCGTCAACGTCAGCTCCGTCGCCGGACGCATCGCCCGTATGGGCTCGGGCGTCTACAACCTCACGAAGTTCGGCGTCGGCGCGTTCTCGGAGTCCCTGCGCCAGGAGGCCGTCCCGCTGGGCGTCCGCGTGACCCTGATCGAGCCCGGCGCCGTCGCCACCGAGCTGCCCGGCCACAACCGCCCCGAGGTGCTGGAGCAGATGGCCAAACGCTTTGCGGGTGTGACGCCCGTCGCGGCGGATGACATTGCCGGGGCAATCCTGTACGCGATCGGCCAGCCGCCGAACGTGAGCATCAACGAGCTGCTCGTCCGCCCCAGCGGGCAGGCCGGATAGCGGTCTCCGCGCCCACCGCGTGTCGGTCTCCGCGTCCTGCGCCCACCCGCGCGCCGCGACCCCTGAGGACCAGGCCATAGCCGATCGGCGCGGCCGTCTCGGTACGTAGCCGCTTGCCAAGCCGTGGCCGCCCACAGCCGGTGCTCCGGCCGACCGCGGCCGACCGGCGCGTATGCGAACATATGTTCGTGCGCTGGTCGAACCTTACGCTGAGCGAGGAGGAACAGCACCGACTGCCGGGCTACCGCGACGAGGCGGTCGTGCGCCGGTTCGACGCGCCCGAGGCCCTGGAGACACGCTTCTACGAGGTTCGCGCCCGCTCGGTGCTCAACCGCGTGCCCGGGGCCTCACGGATGCCGTTCCGCTGGACGATCAACCCGTACAGAGGATGCAGTCATGCGTGTGTCTACTGCTTTGCTCGTCCGACCCACCGCTATCTCGACTTCGACGCGGGCCGGGACTTCGAGCGCGAGATCGTCGTCAAGGTCAACGCGCCCGAGGTGTTGCGAGCCGAGCTTGCGCGTCCGTCGTGGGGAGGCGAGCATGTCGCGCTGGGGACGAACACCGACCCCTACCAGTGGGTGGAGGGGCGCTACCGGCTGATGCAGGGTATCTGGGAGGCGCTGCGCGACGCCGCCAATCCGTGCTCGGTGCTGACGAAGTCGCCGCTGCTGCTGCGCGACCTCCCGCTGATGCTCGAGATCGCGCGGCGCGCTCAGTTCAGCGCATGCCTGTCGATCCCGACGCTCGACGAGCGCGCCTGGCGGGCCACCGAGCCGCACACTCCGAACCCCCGTGCGCGCCTGGAGGCGGTCGCCGAGCTCAACCGTGCGGGCATTCCCACAGGAGTGCTGATCGCGCCGCTGATGCCCGGGATCAACGACGCTGCGCACCAGATCGAGCCGCTGCTGGAGCGCGCCACGGAGGCCGGCGCGACCAGCATCGGCGGGGTCGCGCTGCACCTGCGGGGGGAGGTGCGCGACGTGTTCATGGGCTGGCTGCAGACCCAGCGCCCGGATCTGGTCGATCGCTACGAGCAGCTGTACAGGCGCGGCGCCTATGCACCGCACGAGGAGCGCGAGCGCCTGGCAGGGCTGGTGCGCGGTGCGAGGCGCCGCGCACCTGACGGGTTTACACGCATACGGCCACCGGCCCCGCAGGCGCCGGTCACACCGGCGGTCGTGCCCAGCTCACAGGAGACCCTGTTCTGAAGTCGGCGTGAGGCGCAATGTCTCTGTTGTGGGAAGGTTCTCCGGCCGGCGGTGTCTGAGGGCATGAACGTATTCATGTCGAGCCGAGGATCAGGAGATCATGGTGAGAAGACCACTTGCGCTGGGAGCCGTCGCTTCGACGATCGCTCTGTTGGCCGCGGGCTGTGGCAGCAGCGGCAGTACGAACAGCACGAGCGCGGCGAGCTCGCCGTCCACCGAGACACAGAGCACGTCCACGCCGGCGAGCACGACGGGCTCGACCGCTGCGGCAAGCGCGACAGGCGCCACCTCGACCCCTGCGAGCACGGGAGTGCTGATCACAAGCAAGCACGACGGAGACGACGCGATCCTCGCGGCAGGCCACAAGCGGCTCACGGTCTATCTCTTCGAGGCCGACCACGGCTCGACGTCGACCTGCTCCGGCACATGCGCCCAGGTGTGGCCGCCGGTAACGACCACGGGCGCCGCCACCGCCAGCGGAGCCGCGCTAGCCGCCGATCTGGGTACGATCACGCGCTCGGACGGCACCAAGCAGGTCACCTACAAGGGTCAGCCGCTCTACTACTACGTCAAGGACAAGGACGACGGCGACACCTACGGCCAGGGCGTCAACAGCTTTGGCGCGGACTGGTACGTGCTGAAGCCGAGCGGTGAAAAGCTCGACAACTCATAAGGCCGATTCGACCACCAGCGAAGGGGAGACCGATGACCGACTCAGACACACACCAGATCCCGCGACCGCGGCGGCACAGGCGTCGCTCATCTGCGTTGAGGATGTGCGCAGCCGCCGCGACGCTGGCGCTTGCCGCTTCGCTTGCCGCGATCGCGTTCGCGGGCACGACGGTTACGATCGGCTCGGCGTCCAACTCGAAGCTCGGCGAGCGGGTGACGATCAACTCGCAGGGTCGGACGCTCTATGCCCTGAGCCCTGAGACCACGAGCCATCTGTTGTGCAAGACCAGCGAATGCCTGAAGTTCTGGCCGCCGGTGACGGTCCCCTCGCGCAAGACCAAGCTCAAGGCCGGCGCGGGCGTGCAGGGGCGGCTCGCGATCCTGCGCCGCAGCAACGGCACGCTGCAGGTCACGCTTCGCGGCCTGCCGCTGTATCGCTTCTCAAAAGACCACGCCGCGGGCCAGGCGAACGGTCAGGGCATCGAAAGCTTCGGTGGAACCTGGCACGCAGTGACGGCCTCGAGTGCGAGCTCCACTGCGCCCACCGCCCCGAGCCCACCACCGGCGACTCCCACCACCCCGACCACGCCGACTCCTGTACCTGGCTACGGGTACTGAGCTGCCCGCCACCGCGATCCTGAGACGCCCGCGGCGATGAGGGGGACTATCCTCTGCATCAGAACCAGCGCTTGCCGGTCACAGGGATCGGGGGAAGGATTCCCACCGCGCGGTGTCCTAACAGCCGATGGCCCCAACCGATGGAGGATCTGATCCGTGAGGTTCCAAGCAGCAGGTCAAGCAAAGACACGTTTCATCCCCAAGCTCTCGTCGCTCACGCTGGCCGTGGGCCTGCTCGCCCTAGCCGGTTGCGGCAGCTCGTCGTCCAGCACCAGCTCCTCGGCCTCGACGCCCGCCGCCCCGGCAGCCACCCCAACCACCTCGTCAACCTCCTCCACCAGCAGCGCGTCCAAAGCACAGGCGCTTAGCCTGGAAGCCAACTCCGAAGGTCAGCTGAAGTACAACACGACCTCGCTGACCGCCAAGGCCGGCGCGGTCTCGATGGACTTCAAGAACATGGCCTCGCTGGGCCACAACGTCACGGTCGAATCGTCCTCCGGCACCGTGGTCGGAGCTACCCCGACGTTCCAGGGCGGCTCCAAGACGCTGTCGCTGAACCTCAAACCGGGTACGTACAAGTTCTACTGCTCTGTCCCCGGACACCGCCAGGCCGGCATGGAAGGGACTCTGACCGTGCAGTAGCACGGCGCGCTAGTGTCCTGAGTCATAGATTCGGTCAGTGTTAGCCGGATGGATGGGCGTGATCTGACGGTCGACGGTGTCGGTGAGTGTGCTGGTGGCACATGGCCGACGCTGGCGGGCGTCAGGCGCGTTCAGACGCCGGGAAACACCAGCGAAATTTATGACTCATGGCGCTAGGTTGACGTCCGGGCGCGAGAGCTCTTGCGCCCGGAGTCACGACCGGAGAGGAGCAGCATGCGCGTTCAGTGGTATGGCCAATCGGCGTTTTGCCTGAGCACCGCCGATACGACGGTGACGATCGACCCGTTCGGGGATCTGTCGGGTCTCACGAGCGGTGGGTTGCGGTTCGACTATCCGCCGATCGCCGACGTCGATGCCCACCTGGTGCTCGTAACCCACGAGCACGCCGACCACAACGGCGTTGAGGCGATCGGCGGGAGCCCCGAGATCCTGCGTTCCACCGCGGGACGGCTGCAGTCGCCGATCGGTGAGGTCACGGCGATCGCGTCAGAGCACGACGAGCAGGCGGGCACCGCCCGGGGGCCCAACACGATCTTCGCGTTCGAGCTCGACGGTCTGCGGGTATGCCACCTCGGCGATTTCGGCCAGAGCGCGCTGCGCGAGGAGCAGGCCGCCGCCATCGGCCAGGTCGATCTGCTGTTCGTCCCCGTCGGCGGCGGTCCGACGATCGGCGCGGAGCAGGCTGCGGCGATCGTCAAGCGACTGTCACCGCGCTGGGCCGTCCCGATGCACTACCGCACCCCGCGTATCGGCTTCTTGGAGACCGCCGACGCTTTCCTGGAGGGCTGCGCCCACGTGGAGCGCCTGCCGGGAGCCGCATTTGACACGGGCGAGCTTCCGATCGCCGATGGCCCGCTCGTCGTCGTCCCGGAGGCGCCGTAGCCGGGCCATATAATCGAGCTGACCGAAAGAGGTCTGAGATGAAGATTGGACGATTGCTGCTGCGCGCGACGGTTGGTGGATTCTTCGTCGGACATGGGACTCAAAAGCTGTTCGGCTGGTTCGGCGGCAACGGCCTGGAGGCGACCGCCGAAGGGTTCGAGCAGCTCGGTCTACGCCCGGGCCGGCGCAACGCGATCGCGGCGGGCGCCGCCGAGGCCGGCGGCGGGGCGCTGCTCGCCGCCGGACTTGCGACACCGCTCGCCGCCTCGGTGCTGACGGCAACGATGATGACGGCGATCCGCACCGTCCATGCCAAGAACGGTCCGTGGGCGACCAATGGCGGCTACGAGTACAACGCTGTCCTGATCGCCGCCTCCCTCCTGCTCGTCGAGGCTGGTCCGGGCGATCTATCGCTGGATGCGGCCATCGGCCGCGAGCGCTCGGGTCCCGGGTGGGCGCTTGCCGCGCTCGCCGCCGGCGCAGTGGGAGCGATCGGGGCACACTTGGCCGCCGCCGCCCAGTCCGCTCCGCCGGTTTCAGCCACACAGGACTCCGACACCGCCGAGCGGGACGGTTAACAGCTCTTCCGGAGTGAGCCGCAGGCGCGATCGAGCTTTCGACAGGCGGCAGGCGACGCGCGTCCGAGCCGGCGCCGAGTCTAGGCCGTCAGCACTGTCTTGACGCTCTCGCCGCCGAGAAAGTGCTCGCGCAGGACGCTCGGAGCGACGTCGAGCGCAGCGACGGTGGTCGTGATCGCCTCGGGACGGAGCCCGCCCCGCGTCATCAGCTCGAGCACATCCGGGATCAGCGCACGCACGTGTGTGCGCCCGACGTGCAGGGTGGCGTTGCGGATGTACATCTGCAACAGCGGAATGCGAGTGCCTCGGTGCAGGCCGCCGGAGCTCGAGCAGACACCGTCGGGAGCGGTGGCCGACAGCGCATGGGGGAGACCGTCGACGCTGACGTCCGCCACCAGCCCAAACGGCGCCCTGCGCTTGAGCTCGCGCGGATGCAGTGTGTGCATACCCAGGCGCTCGGCGTGCTCGCGCACATGCGGGCGGCTGTCGGCGAACCAGACGTGCCGTGCGCCCATCGCGAGGGCGATCATCCCCGTGTATAGCGGGCAGCTGGGCGTGAACAGCGAGCGTGGCTTGACCGCGGCGACGATCAGGACCTCGGCGCTCGGATCGTTCTCGAGCAGGCCCGGCAGGTGCGGCCCGATATGGCGGTAGGCATCGCACACGTTGTCGGCGACGCTGGCGGCGGCCACCGGGTCGATGCCGTCGGGAAGCGCCACGAGCATCGCGTCGGCGAAGGGCACGGCGAGCTCGTCCGAGAACGCGCCGCCCCAATGCCCCGTCGCGAGACCGAAGCCGTACATCGACAGCGGCGGCACCCTCACGCAGCTGCCGGTATGCCCGGCGCGACATGGCGGGCACACCCCGCAGTTGATCTGAAACGGCACGATCACGCGGTCGCCCGGGCGCACCGTCCGCACCTGCTCGCCCACGGCGAGCACCTCGGCGACGCATTCGTGACCGAGATGCAGCGGCAGCACGATCTGTGTCGCGCCGAGCACGACAGGGCAGTCCATGTCGCACGTGGACGCCGCGATCGGGTGCACGACCGCGCCGAGCGGCCCGGGCGGAGCAGGGGCCGGAACCTCGCGCCAGCGCAGCCTTGCCCCGGGCGCGGCGGTGAGCGCGCGCATACGGGTGCGATGGCGCCCGCGCCAGGCGCGATCGCCCGCGGTAGCCGTCAGTCGCTTGAGCCGCTCGCCCCCGTCGCGCTCCAGCGACAGGCGCATCGCGACTCCCGCGTCCGGTGAGAGCATGCCCGCGTAATGGCGCAGCCACCCGCGTGGACGGCGTCGCTGAGCTCTGCTCACTAGCCAGTGACCTCGACGATGTCGCCGAGCGCCAGCATGCCGAAGACAGTCTGGGCCGTTTCGATCGGCAGCTCGACGCAGCCGTTGGACTGGGGGGAGCCGTAGGAGGCGCGAGGGTAGCCGTGGACGGCGTCGCCGCCGTTGAAGTAGTTGACCCACGGCACGTCGGGAACCACGTATTTGGTGCCATCCACGTCGGTGCCGCTCATCGTGGTGGAGACGAAGCGAGAGAAGATCGGGAATATCCCCTGTGGCGTTTCCGCGCCAGGCACGCCCGTGTTGGCGGGAGTGCTCAGCGCGACGTGGTGTCCGCGGTGCACCTCGAGCGTCTCGGGGATCGACTCTGACACCGTCACCCACGTGTAGGGCCTGGGGTTATGACGGTCTGCGCTCTCGGCGGCGAGCACCGAGGCCCACGTGGCATAGCTCGGTTCGCCGGTCGGTTCGATCCCGTGGGCGGCCTGGTAGACGGTCAGCGCCCCTCGGGTGGTCTCGTCCAGGTGGCCCGTTTCCACCGCGGGCGCATTGGCGGGATCGGGGACGAGCGCCCCGTGAGGCGGACGGAACGCGTGGACGGCCGCTTCACGGCGCGTCTCGCGACCGCCGGCGATGTGAATGGCGTACAGCGGGTGGAACGTCGCGCCCATATACCCCAGGCGGGCGAGAGCCTGCTGCAGCGCAGCGATCGGTGGACATGTCACGTTCAGGCCGATCGTGCGCCGCCGGCCCAGACGCGAGTGGCCGGTGGCGATCGTGTTGGCCCATACGGTCAGCGTGTAGGTCGAGCAGGGCATCAGCGTCGACGCCGGGGTGAACACCTCGGCGTCGCCCACCACGGTCCACGCGCCGGCGACCGCCGGCCTGAGCGTCGGCGCGGGCGAGCTGCTCGACGGCGGAGCGGACAGCGTCACGCTCAACGGCTCGGCGCCGTTGACGATCTCATGCGATGGCAGCGCCACCAGCCGGGTGGGGGTGAGGGGACCAGCCGCCGCCGAGGCGTTCGCCGGGTGGGATCCCAGCAGAGTCCCGACGCTGTGATCGCGGGAGAGCAGCGCCGTCGCTCCGGCGGCGCCGACGACGAGCGTCATCAGCAGCACGCTCACCGGGATCGCTCTGCCTCGCGGCGCTCGCGCGGAGGAAGAAGAGGTCTCGGCGTCGTCGGCGTCGCGGTGGCCCTCTATGCGATCGCTGCCGCTGCCGGGCAAGCGTTTGCCCATCGTTCTCATACGATCGACCCACGCGCTCATGTCCACGAAGGTTAACGCATACATGCGACATGATCGAATCTTTCTGGACGGATCTGGACGCCTGACCGAGGGTGGGGGATACGCGCGAAACCCCTGCATGTCACAGGTACGGGCGCGATAGACTGCGCCCCATCGCGCCCGCCGACTCGAGGGAGCAGTGCAGTGAAAAGCTTCATCGCCTGGGATGACCTCGAGATCGCCTATCGGGAATGGGGCGAGGAGACCGACCTGCCACCTGTGGTCCTGCATCACGGATTCGTCGCTGACGCCGAGGCAAACTGGGTCGCCACCGGTGTCGTCGACGCGCTCATGGCGACGGGACGCAGCGTCATAGCCCCCGACGCGCGCGGGCACGGTCGCTCGGAGAAGCCGCACGACCCCACCCGCTACGGCGAGCAGCGCATGGCGCGCGATCTGGCAGGGCTGTGCGACGTGATCGGCGCGTCGCAGATCGACCTCGTCGGCTACTCGATGGGGGCGGTCGTGTCGCTGATCTTCAGCAGCGGGGAGCAGCGGGTGCGGCGGCTGGTCGTGGGCGGCGTGGGCTCGGGTGTCGTCGAGTGCGGCGGCGTCGACAGGCGTACGGTCTCCAACGAGTCGATCATCCACGCGCTCAGCGTCGAGGATCCCTCGACGCTTGACGAGCCCGGAGCGCAGCCCTTTCGCCTGCTGGCGGACGCACTTGGCGCCGACCGTGAGGCGCTCGTTGCACAGGCCTCATCCGTCTACCGGGGCGGGGTCGCCCTCGATCGCATCTCGGCGCCGACGCTGATCCTCGCGGGCGATGAAGACCCGCTGGCCGTGCGACCGCAGGTGCTTGCACAGGCGATCCCGGACGCGACCTTGCATATCCTCTCGGGCAACCACGTCGGCACGCTCGCCGACCCCCGGTTCACACAGTCCATCATCGACTTCCTCGCGTGACTTGAGCCTCGGCGAGGTGCTCATCATCGCCCTCGCCGGGCTGGCGGCGGGGACGATCAACACTGTCGTCGGCAGCGGCACCCTGATCACGTTTCCGGTGCTGCTCGCGTTCGGGTACGCGCCCGTGACGGCCAACGTCTCGAACACGATCGGGCTGGTGCCGGGATCGGTCTCCGGCGCGATCGGATACAGGCGCGAGCTCGCCGGTCAGCGCTCTCGGGCGATCCGCCTCGGCACGATGTCGGTGCTCGGCGGCGCCACCGGGGCCGTGCTGCTGCTGGTGCTGCCCGCCGCCGCGTTCAAGGCGGTGGTCCCGGTCTTCATCGCGCTCGCGCTCGCGCTGACCGTGCTGCAACCGCGCCTGACCCGGTGGTTGGCCAGGCGTGAGATCGACCTCGACGGCCGAAGCGCGGCCATACCGACCGCGCTCGCGATCTACGCGACCGGCGTCTACGGCGGCTACTTCGGCGCCGCGCAGGGCATCCTGCTGCTGGGAATCCTCGGGGTCGCACTGTCGCAGGACCTGCACCGCACCAACGCCCTGAAGAACGTCCTCGCCGGACTGACCAACGGTGTCGCGGCCGTGTACTTCATGTTCGCCGCACACGTTGAGTGGGCGCCGGCCGCGATCATCGCCGTCGCCTCGATTCTCGGCGCTCAGCTCGGGGCGCGCTACGGGCGACGGCTGCCTCCCGCTGCGCTGCGGGCGCTGATCGTGGTGGTCGGCGTATCCGCAATCGTACGGCTGGTCTTCATGTGAATCTGGGCGGCTGGCCGAGTCAGTCTCCGCCGGACCCCACCGGTTGCATCAGCGGCAGCGTCGCAACAGCGAAATCACGGCTCACCGCTCCCACCTCGTCGGGGACGGCGGCCAGGTTGACGTTCGTCGAGAAGCCCATCTGTGCATCGATCGACGAAAGAAGTCATCGAAGTGGCTTGCCACAACCGTCCGCGGCTGCAGTCGAGGCAGGATCCGTGCCCAGTAGTCGCGCGTAAAACTGCGCCCGGCGATGCCGGCGAGGAACACGTCGAGATCGCCGCAGTCGCGGAGCGCCTCGTCGATCAGGTTCGCGCTGCCCTGGTGATAGAAGGTCATCCCCGCGACCTCGATGTGAATACCCCATACCTGACCGCACTTGTAAGCCGACGGTGAGAGCCCGTCGAGGTGCTCGCAGGTGAGCTCGCCGTCGAACGGGACCGCGAATCCAAGCAGCAGCTTCGAGTGAAGGCTCGGAACGAATGTGACGGTGAACGGCCCGAGCTCATAACGGCGGTGCGGTTGGACCTGCACGGCGCGCTCGCCTAGACCATGGAGACGCATGAGATTGACAAGCGAGCTCGAGCCGTATGCGGCACAGTCATAGCGATGTGCAATCGCCGGGACGTCGATCGCATGGTCGAAGTGGGTGTGCCCGACAAGGACCCCGGCGACGCGACCCGACGGTCGCAGGAAGCGCTCGTGGAGCACCGGGTTCGCGAGCGCCGGCGTGCCTCGGATGACGCTCGACAGCGGGACACGCGAGATATACGGGTCGATGTAGATCGTGTGCCCCTCATAGCTCAGCCGGTAACCCGCGACGCCGAGCCATTCGAGCTCGAGCCCCCGCGCCAGCTCGAGCGGCCTGCTCGCGAGCTCGTGCATCGCATCGGCGTCATGGCGCTCTCGCTCCCCCCGCGCTGCGACATACCGGGCAAAGCTCGCAAGCTGGTGAACGAGATTCGGCACCCCGGCGATGCTAGCTGGACGGACCGACGGGAGCCCTACAAGCTCGAGCTTCCAATCCGTAGCGCATGTCCGATCTGTCGTGGTCAGGCGCCGGTCGATCGTGCAGGGGCGATCGCGGGAACTCATGCAGCAGCGCGACCAGCTGCCTGGAGTCGATGGCTCATCCCGTCGCGATGCGCAGGTAGTGCCTCGCTCGGTATCGAGCTACCCACCGCGCCCTACGTCAGCGCTCCTGGACGTCCATGCGCTCGATCAGCCCTTCTGTGATCACGTAGCGATGCTCGACGGTCTGATCGGAGAGCAGATTTCCCCGGTGGTCGCGCACAAGCTGATGGACCGTCACGACCGTGCGACCATCCGATGCCTGCTCGATGTGCAGCGGTCGCGCTTGCGAGTCGATCAGCCTGAACTGCCGCTGCCAATACGCCTGAACCTGCTCGTGACCATGAACGCGCCCGCCCTCCATGGCGTTCGGCCAATCGACGTCCACGCGCATCAAGGCGAGAGCACGCTCGATGTCGCGTGCGTTGAACGCCTCGTAGGCGTCGCGCAATAGCCGCTCGTGCTGCTCGCTCATCGCCGAGCCGTTCATGCGCTGAGGACCCGCACGCGGTGTCGCTCCGCGAGCGAATCCCCAGCCAAACGGCCATGCCACCTCGCGGTCAGACCGTCAGTCCTGTGTCTCGGGATTGGGCGCGAGGCGTCAGGAAAGATCGCGCCGGTTCTTACCAGCGCGGCGCGCGACCACCTGTGCGTGTCTGCATCAATGACGCCCGTGACCGCTCTTGTGGCTGCCCTTGCGGGGGCGCTTGTGTCCTGGTTTGTGGCCGCCTTTACGAGTGCTTTTGTGCTTGCCCTTGTGGCCTTTGTGGCCACCGCTTTTGCCGTGATGGCCGCCCTGTTTGCTTTTTTCACCGGGGCATTCGTTGGCAACACCGAGACCTTTGCCATGCACACATGATGGTGGAGGAGGCGGAGCAGGGGGAGGAGGAGACGACGGAGGAGGAGGTTCGACTTTTTCACCGGGGCATTCGTTGGCGACACCAAGGCCATTGCCATGCACACACGAAGGACGGTACTGGTCGAAGCTGGCGCTGGCAGCAGAGCTTCGTGCGCCGTCAGCGCCGGCAAACGCCAGCGTGCCCCCGGTACCCAGCAGGAGAAAGACAGCCGTAAGCAGTGTCGCCACCCGTGACCGTCTGAAAGATCCCTTCTCCGGCGAGGAGGTGGGCTCGGGCCCCTCGTTCATCGCCGGCTGCTTGACTCGATCGATCGAAGTCTGCTCGAGCGTAGGACGCCCGTCACGAAGCAGGTCGGCGGCTCGCTGCAGGTTGTCCGGGAAAAGTTCGTCTTTATGTGAGTTGCTCATGCGACTTATACGCACGAGCGGCCATATTCCAGACCGAAAGCCAGCTTGTATGGACGAAAGGCCGATATGGTGGCGATACAGGCGATCCTCCGAGATCGCGATCCACGAGCTCGACGCTGGGCGGCGCCTGCCCGCCGCACGCCGTGCCCTGCGCCGCTTCCTGGGGGCTCCGGATGCGCATGGGATGGAGGTGGGGCCGATCGCACCCATGCGCTTGATCAGCCTTGCTTGCGGCGTGCGACGTCTCACCGATGTGAGACAGCCCCATGTGAGACTGCGGACGTCTCATTCATATGAGACGTCCGCGGCGCGCCGGCGTCCCCCGCGATTGGGCCGGTCCCCCCGCGCTTCAGCCGTCAGGCCCTATGAACCGGTGTCGGATGGCGCGCCGCCGAACCCCAGCTCGTTGCCGTCGGGGTCGCGGTAGAGCACCTTGCGTACGCCGTTGGAATACGTCTCGCGCTCGTCTGGCTCGAGCCCGCGGGCAGCGATCGTGGCTACGTGTGCATCGAGATCGTCTAGGAAGATCGTCACCACGGAGTTGCCCGCGCCATCGGCGTGCTCCACGACGTAGACCGACCGGTTCTCGGCGAGCGTCCACACCGCCTCAGTGGGGTGGGGGAAGAACGTCGGCTCGCCCAGCAACCGCTCGTACCACGATCGGGCCGCTTGGAAGTCCCGCACGCGCAGACCCGCGAAGAGGTGCAACGACATACCGCGAGTCTAGGACTTGATTCCCAATTCGATGAGCCAGAGCCGCACTGATCCTCCCTGGCACTGCGCTTGGCTGCAGCCGAATGCCGGTGTGCCTGCACGATTGAGGAGTTGACCGACGCGTTCCAATCCACCCGACCGGCGTTCGGCCCCGGCCTGAGGTCACCGAGGTCCTAAAGTGACCGCCATGGATATCGCCATTCACCGGACCTTCCTTCGTATGACGACCCGGACGCATCCCTGGCCTTCTATCGCGACTGCCTGGAGGTGATCCCGGTGGTTCTCCTTGTCTTGTGGGCTGGGCCGGGTTAAGACGAACGGCCAACGGCGAAATCGCCGTCCGGGGCGATCGGGCTGTCGATTTCCGGACTTTCCGTTCGTCTTTAAGCCAGACAATCCCGACCCAGACCACGACTTCAGGAGTGACCATGACCGGCTCTTCCACCCAGGGAATCAAGACCGTGCTGCATCCCGTGTCCGACTTGGCGGCGGCCAAGGCGGTGTACACCGCCCTGCTCGGCCTATCACCACAGGCCGACTCGGACTACTACGTCGGCTTTGAGGCCGAGGGCCAGCACATCGGGCTGGTACCGGGTGGTGGACCGCAGGGCATGACCTCACCGGTGGCCTACTGGCACGTGCCGGACATCGAGGCGAAGCTGGCCGAGGTGACCGCTGCCGGTGCCACCGTGAAGGAGGCCGCGCACGACGTCGGTGGCGGCCGCTTGGTGGCCACCGTCACCGACCCAGATGGGAACGTCCTCGGGCTGCTTCAGGATCGATGAGGCCGACTCTCGCGCTCAGCGTCGTCTGCGAATGCGGGCCCCGCCTAACAGCGAAGACACGATAAGCATGACCAAAAGGACGAACACGCAGTCGCCTGTGCTGCACGCTGCCGAAAGCCACGATCTGATCCGCGTGCATGGCGCCCGCGTCAACAACCTCAAGGACATCAGTGTCGAGATCCCCAAGCGCCGGCTGACGGCGTTCACCGGCGTCTCCGGCTCGGGCAAGAGCTCTTTAGTGTTCGGCACGATCGCCGCTGAGTCGCAGCGGCTGATCAACGAGACCTATAGCGCCTTCGTACAGGGCTTCATGCCGACCTTGGCGCGACCCGAGGTCGACGTGCTCGAAGGGCTGACGACAGCGATCATCGTCGACCAGGAGCGGATGGGCGCCGACGCGCGCTCCACGGTCGGCACCGCCACCGACGCAGGCGCGATGCTGCGCATCCTCTTCAGCCGGCTCGGCAAGCCGCACATCGGCTCGCCTCAGGTGTTCTCCTTCAATGTCGCCTCGATCTCGGGTGCCGGGGCGGTCACGTTCGAACGCCGTGGGCGCACCACGAAAGAGAAGCGAAGCTTCAGCATCCTCGGCGGCATGTGTCCGCGCTGTGAGGGCCGGGGCTCGGTGAACGACATCGACCTCACTCAGCTCTACGACGAGCACAAGTCATTGCGCGAGGGCGCGCTCACGATCCCCGGCTACAGCATGGACGGCTGGTACGGCCGGATCTTCTTGGGCTGTGGCTTCTTCGACCCGGACAAGCCGATCGAGAAGTTCACCAAGAAGGAACTCAATGATCTCCTCTACAAGGAGCCGACCAAGATCAAGGTTGACGGCGTCAACCTGACCTACGAGGGTCTGATCCCGCGGATCCAGAAGTCGATGCTCTCCAAGGATCTCGACTCGCTGCAGCCGCACATCCGCACCTTCGTGGAGCGGGCGGCCGCCTTCACCACTTGTCCCGAGTGCGACGGGACGCGGCTCAGCACGGAGGCCCGCTCGTCGAAGATCAAGGGGACCAACATCGCCGATGCCTGCACGATGCAGATCAGCGACCTCGCCGCGTGGGTAAGCGAGCTCGACGAGCCATCGGTCGCGCCGCTCATCGAGGCGCTGGGAGCGACCCTCAACTCGTTCGTGGACATCGGGCTGGGCTATCTCTCGCTCGAGCGGCCGTCGGGCACGCTCTCGGGCGGAGAGGCGCAGCGGGTCAAGATGATCCGCCAGCTCGGCTCCTCGCTGACCGACGTCACCTACGTCTTCGACGAGCCCACGATCGGGCTGCACCCGCACGACATCGAGCGGATGAACGAGCTGCTGCTGCAGCTGCGCGACAAGGGCAACACCGTGCTGGTCGTGGAGCACAAGCCGGAGACGATCGCGATCGCCGACCATGTCGTCGACCTCGGCCCGACGGCAGGTACCGACGGCGGCGAGGTGATGTTCGAGGGTACCGTCGAGCGGTTGAGGGAAAGCGACACGATCACCGGCCGCCACCTCGACGACCGGGCCACCCTCAAGGAGACGGTGAGGTCGCCAGACGGAGCCCTCGAGGTTCGTGGTGCCAGCACCCATAACTTGCGGGACGTAGACGTCGACATCCCGCTCGGCGTGCTGGTAGTCGTCACCGGTGTGGCGGGCTCGGGCAAGAGTTCGCTGATCGGCGGCTCGATTGTCAATTCCCGCCCGCCCCGCGACGGGGTCGTCTCGATCGATCAGACAGCGATCAAGGGCTCACGACGCAGCAACCCGGCGACGTACACAGGACTGCTCGACCCGATCCGCAAGGCATTCGCGAAGGAGACCGGCGTGAAGCCGGCGCTGTTCAGCGCCAACTCCGACGGAGCCTGTCCCAACTGCAACGGCGCCGGCGTGATCTACACCGACCTGGCGATGATGGCCGGTGTTGCCGCTCCCTGCGAGGTGTGCGAAGGGAAGCGCTTTCAAGCCGATGTGCTCGAGTACAAGCTCGCCGGCAAGGACATCGGCGAGGTGCTCGCGATGCCGGTGGTCGAGGCCGAGAAGTTCTTCGGCGCCGGCAGGGCGAAGACGCCTGCAGCGCACAAGGTTCTCCTCCGGCTCGCCGACGTCGGGCTCGGCTACCTCAGTCTCGGCCAGCCGCTGCCCACGCTGTCTGGCGGCGAGCGCCAGCGCCTCAAGCTGGCCACACGAATGGCCGAGAAGGGCGACGTCTACGTCCTCGACGAGCCGACCACAGGCCTTCACCTCGCCGATATCGAGCAGCTGCTCTGCCTGCTCGACCGACTCGTCGACTCCGGCAAGTCGGTGATCGTCATCGAGCACCACCAGGCGGTCATGGCGCACGCGGACTGGATCGTCGACCTCGGTCCCGGCGCCGGCCACGACGGCGGCCGGATCGTCTTCGAGGGTACACCCGCCGAGCTTGTCGCCGGGCGGGAGGGAATCCCACTATCCCTGACCGGCGAGCACCTCGCGGCCTACGTCGGCACCTGACCGGGCCCTCACAGACACCCGTGAGACGTGCTGCGGTGTCTCACCAATGTGAGACGCCCAATCTCAGTCATGTGAGGCCACGACGTCGAAGCCCTATCTCGCGCACTAGCGGGCGGAGCAGCTCGCCAGCTGGCGAGCTGCTGGGTGCGGGGCTCGCGCCGTGCCACTACCAGGCAGGCGACTGTGCTAGAGCGGATCGGCCGTCCGAGCCGCTGGTGGAAGGATTGGTTTTTGGCGACGAGAGCGTCGCGCTGTCGGGGTGACAGTCTTGCCCAGAACGACATGGTGCCCAGCAGAGCGTTGAGCTCGTCAGCGGTGTGCTCCAGCTGCGTCGGCACTGCGACGACCTGCGCTTCATCAAACAGGTCTGCCGCATACCCGCACGCGATCTCATAGCCCCCCAGCCACGCCCACACCTCCGAGAGGTTGTCGCGCCGGGCCGCAACGCCGGCGAGGGTGCCGGCGAGGTCGCGATAGGTAGGCCAATCGGCGGCAAGTTCGGGCGCGATCGCCGTCATGGCGGCACGCAGCGCCTGCTGATCGTCGGCGCTGCGGGGATCGTCGAGCCCGAAGTAGGAGACCAGAGCAAGGCTCCCGCCGTCCACCAGCGCATCGGCCGCCTTGCGCCAGCTCACGTCGGGATCGATCCAGTGGATCGCCGAGGCCGAGAACACAGCCGAGTACTGGCCGTGCGGCAGCGAGGCGTCCTCCAGGCGTGTGTTGACGAACTGCACCTCGCCGACGCCGTTGCATCGATCGCGAGCCCGCGCGATCAGTTGCCGGCCCGGCTCCACCGCTGTCACCCGCAGCCCGCGCGCCAGCAGGCTGCGGGTCAGCTGTCCCGTGCCGCAGCCGATCTCGAGCACCGCGGCGCCAGGGCCGATGCCCTCGCACGCCCGGTCGACGAGTACGTCCGGGTAGGTCGGGCGATGGCGGTCATAATCCTCGGCGATCTCATCGAAGACGCGTCCGTAGCTGCGGGCGTCGGGTTGGCGCGGCATGGCTTCACGGTAGATGACGGCAGGGACGGCCGGACAGCGACCCAGGGGAGACGGGGGAGCTTGCTCGAACCCGGTCGGGACTGTTCGTTAGCCGCCGCTAGCGCGGAGGTCTCGCAGCTAGATGAGTGATTTCATGTCGAGAAGCGCTGACCGGCTCCGCTCACCAGGTGAAGGGCCACGACAGGCGCGGCCCACGACACCAGGAGACCACCATGCCGAAGTACCTGCTCGTCAAGCACTACCGCGGCGGGCCGGAGCCGCACCACCCGTTCCCGCCGATGGATCAGTGGGCCCCTGAGGACGTGGAGGCGCACATGGCCTTCCTCAAGCACGTCAACGAGCTGCTCGAGGAGAACGGCGAGCGCGCCGACGCACAGGCGCTCACGCCGGCGCGCACCTGGGTACGCTACGGCGGCCCGGACGCCGCGCCGGTCACAACCGACGGCCCGCTGCCCGAGACCAGCGATCTCGTGGCGGGCTGGTACATGATCGACGTCGAGTCGCACGAGCGTGCGGTCGAGCTCGCGGCCTACGTCTCCTCCGAGCCCGGCCCGGGCGGGGAGCCGCTGTACGAGTGGATCGACGTCCGGGAGGTCATGTCCGAGGCGCCCTCGGACGATTGACCCGGCGTGATCGACGAGCCGACGCGACGGCTGGACGAGGCGCGCTGCGCGAGTTCGGGGGGGACCTCATTCCCCGGGTGCTCGCGGACCTGGTCCGGCGGGGCGAGGGCTTCGATGGCGCCGAGGACGCGCTGCAGGAGGCCCTGCTGGAGGCGCTGCGGGTGTGGCCCGAGCACCCGCCGCGCGACCCGCGCGCGTGGCTGGCGACGGTCGCGACCCGGCGGCTCGTCGACGCCCGCCGCAGCGAGGCCGCCCGCCGGGCCACGAACGTCGCCGAGCGCGACCACCTGGTTCGCCAGGCCGCGCGGGGGCGGCCGAGCTATGTAGGGACGAGTGAGCCTCAATCTGCTCCTGGCTAAACAGCCCACGTGACCGGCTGCTTGGGCGAGGGGAGAGGTCGAGCGGGCGCAGCGTCTCCGCGTCGCCGCCGCCGACGGGCGCCGGAGTGTGGGCCTGAGGCCGGGCACCTATGACCGGAGTTGGCAGCGGTCGATAGCTTCGGAGTGGTTTTCTTATGCGGTGGCGAGTCCCAGCACGAAAGACACATCGATGGGCGATGAGGTGTTGTGCATCAGCCTCCTCGGAGAGTTCTCGGTCGCTCTGGGGGAGGACACAGTTGCCGACCACGTCTGGCGGCTGCGCAAGGCGAAGACGCTGATCAAGCTGCTGGCGCTGGCGCCGGAGCGACGCCTGCACGCTGAGCAGGCCGCCGAGCTGCTCTGGCCCGGTCGAGACCCGGACTCCGCCCGCAACAACCTGCACCAGGCGATCTTCGCGGCTCGGCGCGCGCTGGACTCGATCGGCCTCGAGGGCAGCCGCTACCTAGAGCTGCGCGAAGAACTGATCCTGCTCGGTCCTGAGGACCCGGTCCAGATCGACGCGATCACGTTTGAACAACTGGCTGCCGTGGCGCGCGAGCGGGGCGAGCCCGGCGCCTACCGGGCGGCGCTTGAGGGCTTCGACGCCGAGCTGCTGCCGGCCGATCGCTACGAGGACTGGAGCCGGGAGCGGCGCGACTCCCTCGACGAGCTTCGCCTTGGCCTAGAGGCCGAGCTGACCGGGCTGGAGGCGCGCCCCGCGGCGGACGGGGCGAGCAGCCAGGGCCTCGCCCTCCCGCGGCAGCTGACCAGTTTCATCGGCCGCGAGCGCGAGCTGGCCGAGGCCGCGACGCTGCTGGCTGGCTCGAGGCTTTTGACGCTGACCGGGGCGGGTGGCTGCGGCAAGACGAGGCTCGCTCTGGAGCTGGCCGGGCAGCTCCTCGGCGATTTCGCCGACGGCGTCTGGCCGGTGGAGCTGGCGGCGCTTGGCGAGCCCGAGCTGCTGGGGCCCGCGGTCGCCCAGGCCCTGGACACACAGCTTGCCTCCGACCGCGCTCCGGAGGTCGCCCTCGCCGGCCACATCGGCGATCGCCAGCAACTGCTGCTCCTCGACAACTGCGAGCACCTGATCGAGCCGGTCGCCCACCTCGTCCAGGCGCTGCTCGGCCACTGCCCCCAACTCACCGTGCTGGCGACCAGCCGCGAGCCGCTCCGTATTCCCGGCGAGGTGACCTGGCGGGTCCCCTCGCTCTCCCTGCCGAAGCTGGGTGAGCGCTCTCCGTCAGACCCCGAGGCGGAGTCTGTTCGCCTCTTCACGGTCCGCGCGGGCCAGGCCGACCCCGGCTTCGAGTTGGACGACGAGAACGCGATCGCGATCTCGTCCCTCTGCCACCGCCTCGACGGGATGCCCCTCGCGATCGAGCTCGCCGCCGCCCGGGTCAGCGTGCTCACCCCCGCACAGATTGTCGAGCGCCTCGACGACTCGCTCGACCTGCTGTCGGGGGGGAGCCGCACGGCGATGACCCGACAGCAGACCTTGCGGGCGACGCTCGCCTGGAGCTTCGACCTGCTCGAGCCCGACGAGCAGATCCTCCTGCGGCGCCTCGCGGTGTTCGCCGGCAGCTTCGGCCTGGAGGCGGCCGAGGACATCTGCGCCGAGGATCCGCTGCAGCGCCAGGAGGTGGTCGCTCTTCTCGGCCGCCTGATCGATAAGTCGCTCGTCCACGTCGAGGAGGGCCCCGGCGATCGCCGCTACCGTTTGCTGGAGACCGTGCGCCAGTACGCCGCGGAGCGGCTCGAGGAGGATGGCGAGCGGGAGGTATTCGAGCGCCGCCATCGCGATTGGTACGTCGAGCTCGCCGAGAGCGATCCGACGCCCGCCGGCGACCTCCCGACGAGGGACCGGCTCCGGCGGCTGGATCTGGAGCGCGACAACCTCCGCGCCGCTCTCGCCTCGGCCCTGGCAGACGATCCTCAGGTCGCCCTGCGCCTCACCGTCTCCCTCTGGCGTTTCTGGCTGATGCGCGGGTACCTCGCCGAGGGGTCTCGCTGGCTCGCCGCGTCCCTCACGGTGGCGCCGGAGCACACCGCGGATCGTGCCCGTGCCCTGCTCGCCGCCTGCCTCGTGGGCATGCGGCGCGGCGTCCCTGGGCGCCTCCGCGAGTTCGGCGCCGAAAGCGTTGCGATCTTCGGCGAGCTGGGTGACCACGCGGGAATGTTCGACGCGGTCGAGGTATTGGCGGGCTATAGCACGATCGTCAGCGGCCCGGCGGACATCGAGACGCTACTCTGCGAGCACGAGACGCTCGTCGTGGACGGCCTCCCCGCTGCTCGGCCGCCGGCATGGGCGGCGCACACGCGCGCCATCGCGGCCTGGTTTCGCTGTGAACATCCGCAGGCGCGCCAACAGTTCGAGCTCGCGCTGAAGCGGGCCGGAGAGCTGGTCGCCGACGAGCGCCCGGCACTCTGGCCGATGAGCTACTCGCTGTTCTCGGTCGAGTCCGAGGTCGGCTACCCGTTGCTCCTGCAGGAGGACACGGCGATCGTCGGTCGCCGGGTCGGTGGAGGAGCGGCGGTTGCCTACATCCTGGGCAACCTCGCCGTCGTCGATCGGGTCGAGGGCGACTTCGACCGGGCCGGTGAATTGATCGAGGAGAGCCTCGCGCGCTTCCAGGCACTCGCCGACGTGCAGGGGGAAGCCTTCGCACTCAACGCCCTCGGCAACCTCGCCCGTTCCAGCGGCGACTTCGAGCGCGGCCGGGAGTTGCTCGAGCGCAGCCTCGCCCTGAGGCAGGAGGTCGGCGACCGGCGCGGCACCGGGATCACGCTCGGGTGCCTGGCGGTGCTACTCGCTCGCTCGGGCGATCCGGCAGGCGCCCGGGCCGCCGCCGAGCAGAGCCGCGACTGGTTCGCCGAGAACGACGACATGATCGGCCTCAGCGCCGCCGAGCTCAGCCTGGCCAGCGTGGCGCTGTCCGCCGGCGATCGGGTGGGGGCGCGTGCGCATCTGCAGGACGCGACCTCGGTGTTCGAGGCTATCGAGTCCACCCCTCAGGAGTGTTGGGTACTGGCCGTGCTCGCCGCGATGTCCGCCGAGGACGGCGAACAAGCGACGGCGCGCCGCTGGCTCGACCTGGCGATCTCGCATTTCGAGTTGCGCGGCGGCGATGCCGGCATGGTCTACTGCCGTGAGGTGGAGCGCGGGCCGGGAGTCGCTGCGGGGAGCGCGAGAGCCGAGTAACCCGACTTAGAGGAGCCCTAAGGCACTGCAAAGTCGTCGTTAAGAGGCGGACCGTAGCCTCGCTGAGCGTGCTCGAAAACGCGAGGTCAAACCACCGAACTGAGAAGGAGGCCGGCATGGCTACACAAGGAGTGCTTGGAGCGGCAACGTTGAAGGAGTTCGAGGACGGGCTACACGGAGAACTGATCCGCCCCGGCGACGGCGCCTACGACGAGGCTCGTTCGATCTGGAACGGCGCCCACGACGCACGCCCGGCGCTGATCGCCCGCTGCGCCGACGCCTCCGATGTGCGCCACGCGATCGGCTTCGCCCGCAGCGAGGGGCTCGATGTCGCGGTGCGTGGCGGCAGCCACAGCATTCCCGGCTTCTCGACCTGCGACGACGGCATCGTCATCGACCTCTCGCCGATGAAGGGCATCACGGTGGACGTGGGCGGCCGTACCGCCACCGCCGAGGGCGGCGTCACCTGGGGGGAGTTCGACGCCGCCACCCAGGAGCACGGTCTCGCCACCACCGGGGGCGTGGTCTCAATCACCGGCGTCGCCGGCCTCACGCTGGGCGGCGGGATCGGCTGGCTGATGCGCAAGTACGGCCTGGCCTGCGACAACCTGCGCTCGGCCGAGGTCATCACCGCCGACGGCCAGATCCTCACCGCTAGCGCGACGGAGAACCCCGACCTCTTCTGGGGCCTGCGCGGGGGAGGCGGCAATTTCGGCGTCGTCACCTCCTTCGAGTTCGACCTGCACCCGGTCGGCCCGACCGTGGCCGCCGGCCCGGTCTTCTATCCAGGTGACCGCGCCGAGGAGGTCATGCGCTTCTACCGCGATTTCGCGCGCGACCTGCCCGACGAGCTGAGCACCCTTGTCAACCTGATCACCGCGCCACCCGCCCCGTTCCTGCCCGAGGATTGGCACGGCAAGAAGCTCATCGGCTTGGCCGGCTGCTACTCCGGCGACCCCGACGAGGGGATGAAGGTGCTGCAGCCGATCCGCGACCTGGGCGACCCGGTCGCCGACCTGGTCGGCCCGATGCCTTATGTGCAGATGCAGAGCCTGTTCGACGCGCTCTGGCCGAAGGGCACCCAGGCCTACATGAAGGCGGGCTACTTCCGCGAGCTCGACGACCACGCGATCGAGACTATGGCCCGCTTCCATCAGAACGCGACCTCCCCGGCCTCGGAGATCCACATTCAGCACTTCGGCGGCGCGATCGCCCGTGTCGGTGAGGAGGAGACCGCCATCGGCGAGCGCCAGGCGCCGTTCGTGCTCAACGCGATCGCCACCACACACGAGCCGGGCGGGCTGGAGACCCACACCGATTGGGCGCAGCGCTTCTACGCCGAGATCGAGCCGTCGCTGACCGGCGCCGCCTACATCAACTTCCTCTCCTCCGAGGGCGAAGATCGAGTGCAGGCCGCCTATGGGACCGAGAAGTTCGCCCGCCTCCGTGCGCTCAAGGACCGCTACGACCCGACCAACCTGTTCCACCTCAATCAGAACATCCCGCCGTCGTCTTAGGCACGCCCAGTTCGCCCACAGGCGCTGAGCGCGCGCTCGAGATCCCGCGGCACCCGCGAGAGCAACCAACACCAAGAAGGTACTTGGGGATCGCCTTCCGGTGTTCGGGCGCTGAATCCCTGTTTCAGGCCCGCAAGTGTCGCGTTTGGGGTTCCGCTTCCGGGATCTCATGCGGCGTCGGCAATGGCGGTACGATCGCTTGGACCGCACGACGATGAGTTTTCGTCTCGCGATCGGTCACTAGCTGTGGCAGAGCAGCCTGCAGGAGGAAGGAGAGCCCGATGTCAAGCTCAATGGTGAACTTCATCGCGATCATCGTCCGTCGCCCCGGTGCGATGAGCTTGAAGCCATGCTGATCTACTCGATGGGCGTCTCGGTGGACGGCTTTATCGTCGACCGCGAGGGCGCGTTCGGATTCACGGTCCCGACGGACGAGCTGTTTCGTTTTCACACTGAGCAGACACGCGAGCTCGGCGGATTTCTACTGGGCCGTCGGCTCTACGAGACGATGCTCGCGTGGGACACGGATCCATCGCTCCGCGACACCGAGTCCGCGGTCGCGTTCGCCGAGGTCTGGTGCGCCATCCCGAAGGTCGTCTTCAGCCACACGCTCGACGGCGTTCAGGGCAACGCCCGGCTCGCCGAGACGTCGGTGGCCGAGGAGGTCGCTGCGGCGCTCGACGCGACCGACAAGGGCGTCGGCATCGGCGGCGCGGGCCTGGCCGCGGCTGCGATCGAGCTCGGCCTCGTCGACGAGCTGCGCATGTTCCGCAATCCAGTCCTCGTCGGTGGCGGCACGCCCTTCCTGCCGCCGGTCACCGAACACGTTCCGCTGGATCTGGTCGAGACCAGAACGTTCGGCTCGCGCGTGATCTACGAGTGCTACGGGCGCGCCCGCGATGAGTCGGACTGACACCGCCGGCCGTCGAGCGAGAGTGCTGGTCCTGGCCGGATGCGAACTGCGACCCGGTTGTCCCTCCGTTCAGTCAGTGCTGGTCGTGGAGCACAGGGGCGTATGAGATCCCGACGATCGCGCCCTCCGGTGACTGCAGCCTGGCTACGGTCTGGCCCCACGGCTCCTCGCGCGGCGGGTGCAGCAGCTCGTAGCCGGCCTGCTCGAGTTCCCGCGCCGCCGGGCCCACCGCTGCGGCGTCCGCGACATCGAACTCGATGCTGACCTGCGGCACCGGCCGCTCCGCCGGCCATTGCGACGTCCCGAAGCATGCCTCCGCTGCTTGGGACAGCGGCCAGATGCCGAAGGACTTGCAGCCGGCGATGTGCTCGCTGTGGTAATAGTCGTCGCCGTGGCTCTCGAGCGGGAGCCCGAGCGTGTCGACGTAGAGCTTGCGACTGGCGGCCGGATCGGGCGCGATCACCGCCAGAGTTGAGAGGAACTCTATGTTCATGCCACCTACCTCCTCGTTCGCTGTGTGCTCGTTCTTCGATCCAAGCAGGTTCCGCAAGTCGTGCCACTTCGCGGCAACAGTGCGTTTGACGCTTCCGCCCTGATGGGTGAGGGACACTCGACCGCCGCGAGCGTTGCCAGAGCGCTGCTCCGACTGACTATGCCGAGGCGGTTGCTATGCCGAGCCGTGGCGGTGCGAGACGCGTGTCGTGACCGATTGGGCGTGTGGGTCGCTGCGTGGGTGATTCACAGGCTGGGAACGATCCGAACTGCGTTCGGGGTCAGCGTCTGGAGCGGTTGCTCGCGCGGGGAGTGTGTCCGCCCGAGACGCGAAGCGCTATCAGTCGGCCCACCAGTCCCGCTGACCCTCGACGTCTGCTCGCGGGTTCTCGCCGAGATTGGGCGCACCGAACACGAGGATCTTGAGGCCCTCTGGCCCGCTCTCGTAGCCTCGCCACGTACCGGGCGGGACGCGCACCACGTCCCACTCCTTGACCTCGACGATCTCGTCGTCGAGCTTCATCCGCCCGCTCCCGCCCACGACCACGTACACCTCCTCCTGCTCCTTGTGCGTGTGGCCGTACGGGAAGCGATAGTCGGGCGGGATGTACTGATAGCTGAGGCCGGACTGCTCGAGCTCGAGCGCCTTGCTCGCCGCGCGGAACTCCAGGTCCGGCGCGCCGTCGAAGTTCGACCCAACGTCCTCCAGATCCTCCCTGAGGTTCCTGAGCGTGAACGGCACGGCCGCGATTCTACGGCTCAGGAGTTCGCGATTTCAATCGGTAGTGCATCTATGGCTTGAGCATCCTGTTCATGGCCGACGAGTCGATGCCGTCGCGCTGCCCCTTACCCAAACCGAGGGTGTGGGACTTTACTCCTACGATCCGGGCAATCCGGGCGCGAACATCTCGCTCGGCCCAAGCGAGCCGATGTCGATCATCGGGTTTCCGTTCGGCCGCTCAGGCGGCAGAGGACTCGGCATATGGGTGCAGGGCTTCATGGCCTCGGAGCCGGATGTCGATTACCTTGATCTGCCGTGTTTCCTTGTCGATAGTCGCACTCGTCCAGGCCAGTCGGGCTCGCCCGTCATCCTGTACCGAGCTGAGCCTTATTTGAGCGGCCCGACACCGACCCCAACGGTTACGTCCTGATCCTATGGGCGTCGGTGCTGTGTAGGCCTGGCTTGAGACCCGCTCAGCGCTCCTGTGCACGCCGCGAGTTCGGCGGTTCGCGACGCTGAGCCTCGCGTAGACGTGTGACAGAGAAAGGGCAGTAGCTGGCCCAGGTGTGCCGCCGTGTCATGCGTCTCAGGGCGGGTAACCCGACCGCTCGCGCTCGCGTCACTTCCTACCTCCAGGTTATACCAGACAAGGAGCGCTCATGAGGCGTTGATTCGTGCCGCATAATCGCCCGCCGCACGTGAATTAATGAACAAAGTGGAGTTGACCGGGTCAGCTCCGAGGGAGGTGAGTGGATGGGCAGCTACGCGTTGGAGTTCCAGGAGATCGACCAGACCCAGGTTGCGGTCGTTGGCGGCAAGGGCGCACATCTGGGGGAGCTTTCGCGGATCGAAGGCATCTGTGTGCCGGCTGGCTTCTGTGTGACGACGGACGCTTTCCAGCGGATCATGGCGCAAGCTCCGTCGATCGACGATCGGCTCGATCGACTGTCGGGCCTGAAGCCGGACGACCGCGACGCGATACGCAGGCTCAGCGCGGACATCCGCCGGACCTTCGAAGGGACCACCATCCCGCAGGATCTGGCGTCGGCGATCACGCACCCGCTTGCCCGGCTCGGCGAGCAAGCCGCCTGCGCCGTCCGATCCAGCGCAACCGCGGAAGACTTGCCGACGGCCTCCTTCGCGGGTCAGCAGGACACATACCTGAACGTCGTGGGGCCGGCGGCGATCCTTCAGCACGTCAGCCGGTGCTGGGCCTCCCTATTCACAGAGCGCGCCGTGACCTATCGCCTGCGGAACGGCTTCGACCACCGGAGGGTCGGTATGGCCGTGGTCGTGCAGCAAATGGTCTTCCCGCAGGCGGCCGGCATCCTGTTCACGGCCGACCCCTTCACGTCAAACCGGAAGGTCACTTACGTGGAGGCCTCCTTCGGTCTCGGCGAGGCCCTGGTCTCCGGCCTCGTGAATGCGGACGTCTACAAGGTGCGCGACGGGGAGGTCGTCGCCAGGACGGTCGGCACCAAGCGGCTCGCGATCCACGCGTCGCCTGCAGGCGGGACGGAAGAACAGGCGATCGAGCCGGAGCGTCAAGCGCAGCCGGCGCTGACCGATGTGCAGGTCGTGCGGCTCGCGCAGCTAGGCCGGCGGATCGAAGCTCACTTCGGTTGCCCCCAGGACATCGAGTGGTGCCTCGTCGGCGATCAGTTCTACGTCGTCCAGAGCCGGCCGATCACCACGCTGTTCCCCATTCCTGCGGCAGACGACGGAGAGAGCCACGTCTACGTCTCGGTCGGTCATCAGCAGATGATGACCGACGCGATGAAGCCGCTGGGGCTCTCGGTGTGGCAGCTGACGGCTGCACGGCAGATGTACCACGCCGGCGGGAGGCTGTTCGTCGATGTCGGCCGGGAGCTCGCTTCGCCGGCGAGCCGCGCACGCATTGTCGGAGGCCTCGGGAAGTCCGATCCGCTGATCGGGGACGCGCTCGAGACCATCATCGAACGCGGCGACTTCATCCGTTCGCTCCCGGACGAGAGCCCGGGCGGGGCGCCGGCCGGCGCCCCGCCCGCCCCGATCGAGACCGATCCGGCCATCGTCGTCGAGCTGATCGGACGCAACCAGGCCTCGATCGCCACGTTGAAGCGCGACATCGAGGCGAAGTCCGGATCGGGGCTGCTCGAGTTCATCCTGGCGGACATCCAGGAGCTGAAGCGGATCCTGTTCGATCGTCGCAGCCATCAGGTCTTCATGGGGGCGATTGAGGCCAGTTGGTGGCTCAACGACAAGCTGGAGGCGTGGCTGGGCGAGAAGAACGCGGCCGACACGCTCACGCTGTCCGCCCCCAACAACATCACGTCTGAGATGGGGCTGGCGCTGATGGACGTGGCGGACGTGATCCGCCCGCATCCGGAGGTGGTGGCCTTCCTGCGGCACGTCGAGGACGACGGTTTCCTGGAGGAGCTGTCCACGCTTAAAGGCGGGCGAGAAGCCCGGGACGCGATCCGGGCCTACCTCGACAAGTACGGCATGCGCTGCGTCGGCGAGATCGACATCACCAGGCCACGGTGGAGCGAGCGCCCCGCCACGCTCGTGCCCGTGATCCTCGGCAACATCAAGAACTTCGAGCCGGGCGCCGGCGAGCGACGCTTCGAGCGAGGGCGGCAGGAGGCCTGGGAGAAGGAGCAGGAGCTGCTGGAGCGCTTGCGGGTCTTGCCGGACGGGGAGCGGAAGGCCGCAGAGGCTAAGCGGATGATCGACCGGGTCCGGACGTTCATCGGATACCGGGAGTATCCGAAGTACGGCTTCGTCAGCCGCTACTTCGTGTACAAGCGAGCGTTGCTGGACGAAGCCGAGCGCCTCGTGCAGGCTCAGGTGCTCCGTGAGCAGGAAGACATCTTCTACCTCACGTTTCAGGAGCTCCACGACGTCGTGCGAACGAATCAAGCGGATGAGCAGCTCATCCGCCAGCGCAAGGACGCGTTCAGCTCCTACCAAGCGCTCACGCCGCCCCGGGTGCTCACGTCGGATGGCGAGGTCTTCGCCGGGACCTACCGACGCGACGATGTTCCCGCCGGCGCGCTGGTCGGCCTACCCGTTTCCGCGGGGACCGTCGACGGGCGGGCCCGCGTCATCCTTGACATGTCGCAGGCCGACCTCGAAACGGGCGACATCCTGGTCACCGCCTGCACCGACCCCAGTTGGACGCCCCTGTTCGTCTCGATCAAGGGCCTCGTGACGGAGGTGGGGGGTTTGATGACCCACGGCGCGGTGATCGCCCGAGAGTACGGCTTGCCGGCCGTCGTGGGAGTTGAGCACGCTACCCAGATGATTCGGGATGGGCAGCGGATCCGCGTGCATGGAACCGACGGGTACGTCGAGATCCTGACCTAGCTGTGCCACAGCCCACCACGTAGCCGCTGCACGCGGTTGGTCAGCCACGCCGTTGGCGGCCTGGTGGCGGGAGGCCGCCCGGGCGCGAGCCGCCGAGCCATGTAGGAACAGTCGTCTCACGGAACGTCCTCCATAGGCTCGCGTACCCAGCTATGAATCGCGGTGCTCGCGCCCGCCTCCGCGACTAGACACGCCTGAGCCGGAAAAGCGCGCGCTGTGTGTTTCTCGCGGCTAGTGGTTGGTGCGGGTGTCCGCGTATCGTGCGCCAGCTCTCGCGGGTGATGCGCAATCGCGAGCGCCGTAGCCAAAAGCGTCGCTGCGACCGTCGTGGTCGATTGTGCCCAAGCGTCGGCGTCGATTTGAGGCCGCCTAGCGGCGCTGCGTCGCTCGTCACGACTCAGGCGGCGTGCCCCTCAGCAGGACCTCCGGGGGCTCGCTGCCGAAGACCTGCAACCAGCCGCCGCGCGTGTCCATGTACTCACGAATCGCCATAACCCGGCCGTCGGCGACCTCGTAGGCGAAGCAGTAGTCGTTGACATAGGGGCGACCGTTGGGAAGCGTCGCCGACATCCTGTGCTCGGCCAGCACCACACCCCCCTCGCCAACCATTGACCGCGGCTCGAACGCCACGTTTGCGAAGAACCGCGGATAGTCATAGGCCATGAACGCAACGATCGCATCACGATCAAGGTCGTTGAGGCCCCGCGGCGGCCCTGCGTCATCGGCACTTCCCAGCCCGAGCGCGATCTGCGTTGCATTGCCCGCAGGAGCCACCCAGATGACATCGGGATGCAGCAACGCCGCGATGCGATCCGGGTCTCCTGTCGCGTAGGCCGCGTAGAGCGCTTGCACTGTCTCCTTCGCGGTCACCGCCTCACCGTACCGCACCGAGACGCAAGAGACTGGCGGAACGCCGCCAGTCTCACATGGATGAGATTCCGCGGCCCGAAATTAGTCTCACATGGACGAGACAAAGCGGTCTCACATGAGTGAGATTCCGGTCTCATATGGATGAGACGCCGCAGCGAATGCGGCGTCCCGCCGATCTGAGACGGCCCAGTCCCGTTCATCTGAGACGTGACCGTCCCATCGATGTGAGACTCGGCTGACGGAGCAGCGGCGTCGCGCTGGTCGGACCGGTCTCTACGCGAGTTGCGTCCGAGCGGGGCTGGCGGCGGGGCGGTCCGGCGGCACGCAGACCATTCCCTCGCTGAACCCGGCCGAGCCGATCCCGAAGGCGGCGTTGAACCTGTCGAGGTTGACGAGCGTCAGCAGCGCGGTGATCTCGACGAGCTGCTCGTTGCTGAAATGCTCCTTCATGCGGGCAAACAGTTCGTCTGTGACCTCGACCGGTGTGCGCATCACCGCGAGCGCGTAATCGAGCGCCAGCTTCTCGCGCTCGGTGAACAGATCGCTCTGCCGGTAGCGAGGGAGCGCCAGGAGCTGGTCGTCGGACAAGCCGGAGTCGCGGCAGATCTGCGAGCCGAGATCGACACAGAACTCGCACCCGATCATCTGCGCGCCCTTGAGCTCGATCAGGTTCTTGAGCCGCTCATCGACGGACTTTCCTTTGCGCACCGCCTGGTTGAACCTGCCCATCCCCATCATCATCTTCGGCTGGTAGGCCCAGAGCTCCATCGGCTCCAGGCCGTTGCCGGTGTGCGGCTCGCGGCCGGTGAGCTTCTTCATCATCCGCGGTCCGAGCCTGTAGACGAGCCTGACCATCGGCCCGGCCTTCGTCTTCGATACTCCCTGAATGCGTGCCATCGGGCGTCTCCTGTCACATACGGTGGGGTTTGTGGGTCTATTCGATATGACCCGCGAGCCCCGGACGTTGTGACCGCTATGGACGAACTCGAGCTGGCCAACCGATTCGACCTCCAGCGCCCCGGGCTGCGCGCGGTCGCCTACCGGATTCTCGGCTCGGTCACCGAGGCCGAGGACGCCGTCCAGGAGGCGTGGCTACGGCTGCAGCGAACTGACGCAGAGCAGATCGACAGGCTCGAGCGGTGGCTGACGACGGTCGTCGCCAGGATCTGCCTGAACATGCTCCGGTCCCGCCGGACCCGCGGCGAGCAGCCGCTCGACAGCTTCTTGCCAGAGCCGATCATCGACAACCCAGCGGCCGGAACCGATCCCGAGCACGAAGCGCTGCTAGCGGACGCAGTCGGCATCGCGCTGCAGGTCGTGCTCGACACGCTCAGCCCAGCCGAGCGGCTCGCGTTCGTGCTACACGACATGTTCGCCGTGCCGTTCGACGAGATCGCCGCGATGGTCGACCGCTCACCCCAGGCGACCCGCCAGCTCGCCAGCCGCGCCCGCAGCCGCGTGCGCGACGCCGCGCCGGCGCCGGACCCAGACCTCCCTCGCCAGCAGGCAGTCGTCGACGCCTACTTCGCGGCCTCCCGAGAGGGTGACCTCGAGGCGTTGGTGGCGGTCCTCGACCCCGATGTCGTGCTCCGCGCCCACCGGCGCGACGGCGAGCCGGTAGTGCTGCACGGCGCCGCGCGAGTCGCGCGAGGGGCAATGACGGCCCGGCAATTTGCGCCGTATGTTCGTCCGGCGCTGGTCAACGGCGCCGCCGGTGTGGTCGCGTTCGACGGCGAGCGCCCGTTCGCGGTGCTCGCTTTCACAATCGTCGGTGACCGCGCGGTAGCGATCGACGTGTTCAACGACCCAGAGCTGGTCGCCAAGCTCGACATCCGCGGGATCACCGCTTGAGCGGCAAGCCGAGGGATACGCGGCTGCCGCGAGCGTCGTCAGACACTCTGCTCCGCCTGAGAATGCGAGCCACGACGCTCGGGACCCGACGGCCAAGATACCGGCGTCGGCTCCTAACCGAATCCCACTCATGTGAGACTCTGGATGTCTCACCCTTATGAGACTCAGCGCCACTGGAACAACTTGCTCTCGGGCGAGAGACGACAGATGACCGCAGGCCGCGCGATCGACAGCCGCGCCCGCGGCGTCGCGTGGGCGAAGGCTGACCCGCCCGGCGCCGAGTTCGCCGTGATCGAGTTCGAGTCGAGGCGTCTTCGCGCCGAGGGTGTCGCGATCGGCTCCGATCCGGAGCCCTACCGTCTCTCGTTCGAGCTGCAGACGCGCGGCGAGTACATCACAGACAGGGCCGTAGTCGAGACGCAGGGCGCCGGCTGGACTCGACACTTGGAGATCCAACGCAGCCGCAGGGGCGTCTGGAGCGCCTCAAGCCAGAGCGCCGGGAAGCTCGAGATGCCAGAGCCCGGCGGCGATCCGGCAGAGCTGGGGGACGCCCTCGACCTGGATCTTGGCCTTTCGCCGGTCTTCAACACGATGCCCGTACTGCGCCACGACCTGCACAACGGAGGCAGCGCCGAGGACTTTCTGATGATCTGGATCTCAGTCCCAGACCTATCGATTCACGCCTCCCCACAGCGCTACACCTTCCTCAAGCGCCGTTCCGATGAGCAGCGGCTGGTTCGCTTCGAGGCAGTTGGCGAGGGCGAAGACTTCGTCGCTGACGTGCAGTTCGACTCCGACGGTCTCGTGATCGACTACCCCGGCATCGCGAGCTGGATCGGGGGGAGGGTCTCTCAGATCGTGTGACAGACCATCTAGACGCGGTTGCTGTCGGCCGGCTTTCCGCGGCGCTATCGCGATCTGAGGTCACGGATCTGACTGGCTGACCCGTAGCGGTTGCCAGCACTTCGTAAGTCTATGCTTACCGTGCGTGCACTTACCAACACGACAGCTGGTCCGCGCTTGGTGATCGCACGAGGCGCGCGATCTTCGAGCGGCTCACCGATCGCCCAAGCGCGGTCGGCGAGCTCGCGCAGGGCCTGCCTGTGAGCCGGCCTGCCGTCTCGCAGCATCTCAGGGTCCTCAAGGACGCTGGTCTGGTCGTCGATGAGGCGGCCGGCAACCGACGCATTTACCGGATCAACCCCGACGGCCTTGCCGAGCTCCGCGCCGAGCTCGACCGGTTTTGGCTGAGCGCCTTGACCGCTTACAAGGCCGCCGTTGAGCAACCCGAAAAGGAGGTCTCATGACCACTGTGCGCCAGCTCTCGCGGGTGATGCGCAGGATCACGACGGTCATCCCCAAGCCGATGAGCGGGTCGAGGATTGGGGCGCCTGCAGCGATCGCGATCGCACTGGCGATGACAGCGAGCGAGACGTAAGCGTCAGCACGGGCGTGCTCGCCGTCGGCGATCAGCGCGGGGCTGTCGAGTCGACGCCCGGCGCGGGTGCGCACCGCCGCCGCGAGCCAGTTGCCGACGAACCCGACGGCGCCGGCGATCGCGAGGGCGAGCAAATGGCCCGGCGTGGAGGGGTGGATCAGGCGCAGGATCGCCTCATACGCGGCAACGCACGCGGAGATGAAGATCGCGGCCACGACCGCCAGGCCCGCGAGGCGCTCGGCGCGCTCGGAACGCAGAGCGAAGGCGATGCCGAGCGGAATCGCGGTCAGCGCGTCCCCGCCGTTGTGGATCAGATCGGCCAGCAGCGCCAAGCTGCCGGTGAGCACGAACACGAGCACCTGCACCGCAGCTGTACTCGCGAGGATCGCGAGCGCGATCGTGACGGTCCGGACGCCCTCACGCGAGCGCTTGATGCTGTCGTCCACGAGCCCGTGGGAGTGACCGTGGGCGTGATCGCCGTGATCCTCACCCGCGTGTTCATTGTCATGGCCACGGTGGGGGGGATGCTTGTGCGGTCCGGTGTGCGGGTGGGCGTGGCGCAGCGCGCCGTGACGGTGCGCGTCACCTTCGAGGAGTTCGTAGGTGGCGGAGGGCATATCCGGTCAGGCTAGGACGTACCGGCCCCCGCGCGCCCGGTGCCGGGCGGTCGCCGCGTAGCGCTTCGGTGACCCAGGAGTCCGGCGGGGTTCGCTGCAGCCCCTCCCCGGAGGGGTTGAGACGACATCGCAGGCCATAGTCGTTGCGGCTGTCGGCAGATGGGTCGATGTCGTGCCCATCGACGCGCAACGTCGGAGAGCCGAGGAAGCGCTCACGGCGCGCGTGCTCCTCGGAGTCGATGCGGTGCTCTTCGATACTCGCGTCAACGCCCGCCTGCTCGAGCAGGCGCGGTAGGCGATCGCGCAGTTCCGCGTGGCCGGGGCAGCCGTCGAAGTAGAGCAGTTCGATCCTCATCGACACTCGGGCTGGTTCGCTTGCACTGCCCGCATTATTGCCCCGGCTGCGGGAGGTTGAGCGACCGCGCCGCGCGGGAGTAATGTTCCTGGTCATGCCCGGATGAACAACCTACTCAGGAACTACAGCTAGCCATCCTCGCCGGTGCTGCTCGCGGGCTTGGTGATGAAGCACACGAAATACAGGCTGGCGAGGAAGCGCCGGGTGGACACCGGTGCGAGCGTCGCGAGATCCTCCCACGGGCGCGAATACGGATCACCGGGCGCGATGCTCACGAGCACCCGCCCAGCCGGTTTGAGGATCCGCCCGAGCAGCGTGTCTGGCGGTCCTGCGTCCATCACCACGAGGCGACCGCCTGCCCGTAGCCGGCGCCACGCCGCCTCGAGCGCCGGCCTGCGCTCGGGAAGGACTGAGTAGCTGAGGCTGAACAGAACACCGTTGACGTCGTCTTCGACGCTCAGCCGCGAGGCGTCTTCCTGGAGAAGCCGGACGTTGCTCCAGCCGTGCCGCGCGGTGAGCTTGCGTGCCTCGGCGAGCATCCCCGGGGAGGCGTCGACGCCGATCACGCTCCCGTTCTCCCCGACTGCGCTGACCAGATGGGCGAGATTGCGCCCCGTACCGCAGCCGATCTCCAAGACCGTGTCACCGGGCGATAGGTCGAGAGCCTGTGCGGCCTTGCGGCGCGCGCCGTCGTGGATCAGGTACAGCGGCTCCAGCACGGTGTAGAAACGCGCCAGGCGGTCATAGCGGTGCGTGATCTGATCGAGCGACAGACGCCGGCGGTTGCCCATTGCCGACATTCTCTCGGAATCCGGCCCGTTGGCGGTTGTTGACGTCGACCTCGATCCAGATGAACGGGATTCCCGTCTCACATGAACGGGACGCCGCACCAGAACCCCAAACTGATGCACTACCTTTCAATGCTCGATAATCTATATTATGTAAACTAGATAGTTGGTATCGCGTTCAAAGGTCCCAGAATCGGCAAGGCGACTGCCCTGCCCTGCGCCTGCTTCTCAGCTCGGCGTCCAGCACGTTCGCACAGCGCTCACGCCTCAAGTCCCGAACCAGCGGGCGCGGCGGCTGGAGCCGAAACGCTTCTTCTCGGCGACCAGCGCCGCGGATGGCGCGTTGAAGGTGCCAGTTCGCGATGGACCCGACAGGAAGTCGATGTCCACGCTGCCGACACGGCCTGCTCCGAACTCGATGTAACAGGTGCCCTGGCCGAGGTGGCGTCCGGGCGGCTCACCGTCCTGCAAGCTGGCGATCACGGTCTGGGCGACAATGCGCGCGGCGCCCTCGGCGAACACGCCCGCCTTTGGCACACCCGCAGTGGCCACGTCCCCAACCGCGTACACGCCCGCAAAGCGTGTCTGCAGGGTGGCGAAGTCAACCGGCACGTATCCGTCCTCGGTCATGCCGCTGGCGATGACCACCTCGGGGGCACGGTGCTTGGGCACACCGAGGAACAGGTCGAACGGCAGCTCGGTGTCGTCGTCGAGGATCGCCACGCTTCGCTGCGAATCGAGTGCGCTCACACGCCGGCCTGTGATCAGGGTGATGTCGCGCTCGGCGAACTCCCCTTCCAGGGCCGCCGAGGTCTCCGGTGAAGGTGGCACGGGCGTGCCCAGCGGGATCACGAACGAGATCTGACACGAGTCGCGCACCCCGCGCGCGGTCAGCTCCTCATGCAGCAGCAACGCGCACTCGCTCGGTGCCGGAGGGCACTTGAAGGGTGCGCCGCACACGCCGATCACGGCGTGCCCCTGTGAGAACGTCGGGATGATCCCGGCCAGCCGCTCGGCACCGGCCACCGAATAGAACTCGTTGCCGCCCTTCGCGAGCCCGGGCGTGGCGTCCATGTCATAGTCGGCGCCGAGCGCGACCACGAGGATGTCGGCCTCGTGGACGCCGGCGTTGGTGGTCACTCGCCGCGCCTCCGGATCGATCGCCGTGATCGTCTCGCGCACGACGCGCACGCCCGGCTTGGCGATCTCGCCGTAGGCCATGCGCACGGCATTGGGCTGCGCGCGCCCGAACATCACGTCGAGCTTTGAGAACCCGAACACGAACGAGTCGTTCTTGTCGATCACCGTCACTTCGGCGGTGTCGCCGAGCGCCTCCGAGAGCATCGTCGAGAGCTCGAGACCGCCGAAGCCCGCTCCGAGGATGACCACACGGCAGCCCATCCGGCGAATATATCCGCTCTCGCCCGGACAGCGCCCGTCGAGCCGTGAGCTATCTACGCACAGGGACGCGTATCGCGCGTACTGCGACGCCACCGCGTCTTTGCCCTGGCCAGACAGTCAAGTGCATCTGGATGAGACGGGTGATTCAGCTCAGCGGGGTTCGGGTAGGAGTCCAACACAGCCTGCAGTTGTCGGGCAAACTCAAAGGAGGGACTCAACATGGTTGCTCTCATAGCCCTTGTGCTCATTCTGGCCATCTTCGGTGGCCTGGGGTTTACCGCCCACGTGCTGTGGTACGTGCTGATCATCGCCGTGCTGCTGTGGCTGATCGGCTTTTTCGTGGGAGGCGTGCCTGACGGTGGCGGACGTCGCTGGTACGGGCGCTAGTGAGGAGAGCAATCGCCGCCTGCTCGCCGTTCCCGGGTCGTCTCCCTGTCTGGGTTAGGCCCCGGCCAGTTCCTGGGCGCGCGTGAGCACGGCATCGATCATCGGCTCGGTCAGCCTGCCGGTGAAGGTGTTCTGCTGGCTCGGATGGTAGCAGCCGATCAGCGTGTAGCCCGTGCCCGGGTACTCAGCGCCGTGAGCGAATCGCGGACGTGGACGCGGCAGGACCGCCGCGTCACCGGTGGAGTCCCCATCGTCGGTAGATGCGACCGCCGCACTCAGACGCAGCGCGGCATCCCATGCAAAGGCGCCCAGGCACAGGATCACACGCACGTTGGGCAACAGCCTCAGCTCGCGCACGCTCCACGGCAGGCAGGCGTCACGCTCGTCCGGCGCCGGCTTGTTCGCCGGCGGCGCGCATCGCACGGCCGCGGTCACCCACGCGTCGCGCAGCCGCAGACCGTCTCCGCGCGCGATCGAGGTCGGCTGGCTGGCCATGCCCGCTCGCCACATCGCCCCGTACAGGAAGTCGCCCGAGCGGTCGCCCGTGAACATCCTGCCGGTCCGGTTCGCGCCGTGCGCCGCCGGTGCGAGCCCCAGCACCAGCACGTGCGCGCGCGGGTCTCCGAAACCGGGGAGCGGCCTGCCCCAGTACTCCTGATCGGCGAACGCCGCTTTGCGCTCGCGAGCGACCAGCTCGCGCCATGCCACCAGCCTGGGACAGCGCCGGCAGCCGACGACATCCCCCTCCAACGCCTCCAACTGCGCCCCAGCTTTCGCGTCCTGCGCGTCAGACGATCGCACCGGGCAGTAGTAGCATCGTTATGACCATGTCGCTGTGGATGGTGATCGTTCTGCTCGGATTGGTGAAGCTGCCGATCGCAGCGCTCATGCTGTGGATCCCCTTTCGTGAGGACCAGGCGATGAGCGCAGTCGAGCTCGCCGCTCATGACATAGGCGCGCAGGGTGATTCCGAGGAGGACGGGGGCAGCAAGACACTTCCCGGCGGTTTCAGTCCACGGCGCCCGCCGCCGTGCTCTCCGCTCAGCGGTTGCGTTTTCGCTGGCGGCGCGCGGCCTTCGCTTTCGCGCGGCGATTGCGCATCGTCGCGGCGGGATCGCGCCCGGAGCGCCCCGCGCCCGTCACGTCACCGTCGCTCACCGGCGCGACACGATGCGCATCGCGCAGGATCACGAATGCGATCCCGCCGAGCAGCGCTCCCACGGCGATCAGCCCCAACAGCAGCACGGTGCTCGAGTTCGAGCTCGACGCTGAGGATTCCGTCGAGCCGGTGCTCGCGGTCGTCGCGGTGGAGGTGGCTTCTTCCTTGCCGCCTTCGGTCAGTTCGCTGAACGCGCCCCCGCCGCCTGCGCTCGCACCCACAGCCGTAGGTGTGCCCGTGCCGGCCGCGACCAGCGCGGCGACGGCGAACAGGCAGCAAACCCGGCGGGCAGAGCAGGCGACCACGCAGCTGAGAGTATCGCCTGACGCGCTTTGAGAATGCTGCCGGTTTCGTCTGGCCCGGTGCTGTGGCCGGCCGTCGGGCGGCCACGCCGAGCGGTCTCCGACGGTCGGCGCGGCCGAGACCGTAGAATGACCGCGCGATGGCCCCCAAACAGCGTCAGGTCCGGATGGAACAGCGTGGCTCTCTCGAGGAGATCCAGGCGCTCGAGCAGCGCTCCGACGAGGAGCTCGAGAACGAGACCAAGTACAAGTCCGCCGCCCTGGCGATCCTTGGCGCGCGCGCCTCCGAGCGCTTCGATGCCGAGCAGGCCCGCAGCTACTTCCAGCGCGCGATCGCCGCGGCCCGTCCACAGGAGCGGATGCAGCTGCGGCGCATGGCCGATGCCTCCCTGGCGCTCGCCGAACGTCGCGCCGGGGATCTCAAGGACGCCGTCGAGCGCCTCGGCCAGGCCCCGCCCACCGGCCGGCAGATGTTCGCGTTGCGCGCGATGGGGCTGCTCATCCCCCCCGGCTCCGCCGGCATCCTGGCGCGGCTGCGCGGGATTCTGCTGATCGTGATCTTGATCATCGTGCTGCTCGCGATCGGCCTCGGCCTCGTCGAGCTGATCTCGCTGCCCTTCGGTGGGCTCGGCCTGGCTGCGGGCATCCTGCTCGGCCTGTTCCTCGTGCTGGCCGTCCTCGGTGTGATCGCCGCCATCGGCCGGCGCAGACGCGACCGCGCGAAGGCGACTGGCCGATCTTAGATCGGCCGCATCTGCTTCAGAGTCCGCCCAAGCCGGTCTGATCGGTCGACTCAAGACCCAGCGGGACAGGCCCTGGGCGCCCCTGTGCCGCCCGGCACGTCTCTTTCTCGGACAAAGCACCTCCCGCGCAGGGAAGTTTGCGCCAAGATGTCCGCAGTGGCCAAACAGACCCATCACAAGCATTCCTCGCGCAAGGACTATCGACGCTTGCTCGACGCGCTGGCCGAGCACGAGGCGGTGCACCGTGTCGCCACCGGTCGTGTCAAGCCGCGGATGGGCGCAGGCCGTCCCGTCGCGACGATCTCAAAGGTGCGCCGGGTCGACTCCGGTCTGTCGATCACGATCAACGCCGCCGGCGCGATCATCGACGCATACGTCATCACCGACCGGCCGGACGAGGTGATCGCGTTCATGCGCTCCCAGGACTGGACGCGCTGAGGGTTCACCACGGGCTCTCAGCCGCGCGTGCAGCCCCCGGCCAACCACCCCTTCGGGCCGCGCTCGTGCGCGAACCTCCGCGGCGGGCAATACGCTTGAGCGGTGCCTGCCCCCGTATGCCTGCTGGTAAATCCGTCCGCCGGTGGCGGCCGCGCACGCAAGGTCGCTCCGGGAGTGCAGCTGAGGCTGCACGAGCTCGGCCTGGAGGTGCGCCGCGAGGATACGCGCGACCTCGATCATGCTCGCGCGCTCGCGCGCGATGCGGCTGGCGCGGGCGAGACGGTGGTCGTGCTCAGCGGGGACGGCATGATCGGCGCCGTCGCGGATGGGCTGCGAGCGATCCCGGGCGCCGTGCTGGGCGTGCTGCCCGGCGGACGCGGCAATGACCTTGCGCGCGTGCTGGCGATCTCCCAGGATCCCGTCGAGGCGTGCACGACGATCGCGCAGGGCATTCCACGCGCGCTCGACGTCGGTGAGGTGGGCGGGCACGCATTTGTGGGAATCGCGTCCGTCGGCTTCGACAGCGAAGCGAACCGGATCGCCAACGAGGCTCCCGCATGGCTCGGTGGGCTCGTGTATGCCTACGGGGCGCTGCGCGCACTGCTGGCCTGGCGGCCGGCACGTTTCGAGGTCGAGCTCGACCCGCCCGGCGAACGTCACGCCTTTACCGCCTACACGATCGGAGCCGCCAACTCCAAGACCTACGGCGGCGGGATGCGCGCTGCGCCGGACGCGCTGCTCGACGACGGCCTGCTCGAGGTGGTGGTACTTGAAAGCGTCAGCAAGCTGAGGTTCCTGACAAGGATCCTTCCGAAGGTGTTCAACGGTACGCACGTGCACGAGCCCTGCGTGAGCGTCTTTCGCGCACGCGAGGTCTCCGTCAGCGCCGACCGCCCGTTCACGATGTACGCCGACGGCGACCCGATCGGAGAGCTGCCCGTTCGCGTGAGGGCGCTGCAGGGTGCCGTCGCCGTGCTCGTCCCTGCGGCAGGCGCGGCAGGCGCGGCGTTCGGTTCGCCGTCGACCTCCTCCCCGTCGGCGGATGCGCGCACAGCCGCGCCGCAATCCTTCGCAGAAGGGATAGCGATGGCGCGCCTGCTCGCGCCCAAGCTCGCACTCGCACGGGCCATCGGCTCAGTCTCACGTCTGCGCGGCGGTGGCGCCACCAGCGCGCCCGGCAAGCTCCTGCTGTCCCTGCAGCCGGACGCGATCGGCGTGCTCGCCGCGCGTCTGCGGCGCGGCAGCGTGCTGATCTCCGCGACGAACGGCAAGACGACGACCGCCACGCTGGCCGCTTCGATCCTCGAACACAACGGCCTCGCGCTCGTGCACAACCAGGCGGGCGCGAATATGGCAGGTGGGATCGCCTCGACGTTGCTCGCCGCCGCTCGTCCGCGTGGACGGATCGCGGGCGAGCTCGGTCTGTTCGAGGTCGACGAGCTTTGGCTGGAGCCCGCTCGCCGCCCAGCTGCGCACCCCGCGCGCGGTTCTGCTCTCCAACCTGTTCCGCGACCAGCTCGACCGTTACGGCGAGCTCGAGGCGATCGCCGAGCAGCTGGGTCTCCGCGCTGCGCGACGGACCGGCTCACAGCTCCACGCTCGTGCTGAACGCCGACGACCCGCTTGTCGCCGACCTCGGCCGTGAGCGAGGCGCGGTCGTGTACTTCGGCGTGGACGACGAGTCGCTCGCGTTGGGCGGCATGGCGCATGCCGCCGATGCCAAGCACTGCCGTCGCTGCGGCGCGCCCTATGTGTTCGACGCCGTGTATCTCGGTCACCTCGGCCACTACCACTGTCCGAGCTGCGGGCAGCGGCGACCCTCCCCCACCGTGCTCGCCAGCGCGGTGACGCTCGAAGGCGTGCGCGCTGCTCGCTTTCGGCTGAGCACTCCGGCGGGCGAGGCGGAGGTCGAGGCTGGCGCTGCCCGGTCTGTACAACGTCTACAACGCCCTCGCCGCAGCTGCGCTCGCAGTCGCGCTGCAGATCCCGCTGGCCGACATCGTCGCGGGGCTGCAGAGCACCAGAGCGGCGTTTGGACGAGCGGAGACCGTCGCCGTCGATGGACGCAAGACGCAAATCCTGCTCGTCAAGAACCCGGCGGGCGCCAACGAGGTGCTGCGCACGCTCGCCCTGGAGCCAGGCGAGCACGATCTGCTCGGCGTGCTCAACGACAACATCGCCGACGGGCACGACGTCTCCTGGATCTGGGACGCCGACTTCGAGCTGCTCGCCGGGCGCGTACGCAGTGCGACATGCGCCGGCACGCGCGCCCCCGAGCTGGCGCTGCGCTTGAAGTACGCCGGGATCGAGCCGCGACGCATCCGGGTGGTCGACGACCTCGCGGCAGGCGCTCACAGCGGCGGCGGCCGACCGTCCGAGACGCCAACGGCGACGCGCCGTTGTATGCGCTTCCCACCTACACGGCGATGCTCGCGTTGCGCGAGCTGCTCGTGCGGCGCGGGGAGGCGAGCAGCTCATGGCGCTGAGCGACGTCTCGGGGCGCACCCTGCGCGTGTGCGCGCTGTATCCCGGACCTGATGAACATCTACGCTGACCGCGGCAACCTGCTCGTGCTCGAGCGCCGCTGCGCGTGGCGCGGTATCGACTTCGAGCTGACCGGCAGTGGGCTCGGCGAGCCGCTGGATCCCGACGCCCACGACCTCTTTTACATCGGCGGCGGCCAGGATCGCGACCAGCGCCTGTGCGCCGAGGATCTTCTGCAGACTAAGCGCGAGTCGTTGCGCGCGGCGGCCGCGCGCGCGGCCGTCATCCTGGGTGTGTGCGGCGGCTATCAGCTGCTCGGGCACGCGTACACGATCGGCGCCGATGAGATCGAGGGCGTCGGCCTGCTGGATGTGCGCACCGTCCGCGATCCCGGCCCGCGGTTGATCGGCAACGTCGCGATCGAGGTCTCACTCCACGACGAACCTGACGACTCAGACACGCCAAGCGTGCTGGCCGGTTTCGAGAACCACGGAGGGCGCACCTACCTCGGTGTCGAACGCCACCCCGCTTGGGACGCGTCCTGAAGGGCCATGGCAACGACGGCCGCTGCGGCTATCGAGGGCGCTCGGCGCGGCAACACGATCGGCACCTACCTGCATGGCCCGCTGCTGCCCAAGAACACGTGGTTCGCCGACTGGCTGATCGCCACCGCCCTGCGCGCCGACCCGGCCGAGCTGGCGCCACTGGACGACGCTCTGGAGCGCGAAACGCACCTCAGCGCGCGCCGCGCCGCGGGAGTGTGACTGGAAAGTACCGTCGCAGTCGCTGAGTATGGTCGTCGAGGACGGTGGGTGTAGCGTCGAGGTCGACGCAAGCGGCTGATACCCGGGAATTCGGGGTAGCTCCTCGGATGGAGTTCGAGTCTTCCGCCCACCGCCAAATGATCCGCTGAGCTCGGTCGATGGATACAAAATCATGCATCCGCGGGTAGCTCCCGCCACGATAACGACCGGGCCAGCGGATGTTAGCTGCCAGGAGTGGCTCTGTTATGATCGACTCCGGTGTCAGCCGGTTGGAGGTAGCTCCTCCTGCGTCACACCCGACCCGCTCCGGCGGGTCGAGTCGTTTCCAAGGGACTATGCAGCTCTCCGAATATCAGCGCCTCTCCCGTCGCACAGCCGAGTATCCGCGCGCGGCATGGCTTGCCTATCCCGCGCTGGGACTAGCCGGTGAGGCAGGTGAGGTGGCCGAGCACGCCAAGAAGGCGATCCGCGACGACGGCGGTGAGATTTCGACCGAGCGCCGCACGGCGATGGCCAAGGAGCTCGGCGATGTGCTCTGGTATGTCGCCCAGCTGGCGAGCGAGCTCAAGCTCGACCTCGACGAGATCGCCCAGACGAACCTCGACAAGCTGCTCTCACGCCAGCAGCGCGGCGTCCTGTCCGGCGACGGCGACGACCGCTGAACACACGGGACTCTCGTTTCCACCACGCGCGCCTGGAGGGTCGGTGAGCATGCTGGCCGATTGGAGATCTCGTCGATCTCCAATCGGTAAGGACCCAGAGAGCGTGGCGTGCTTTGCACGCAAGCGACCGAGGACGCAGGATCGCGCGGGCCGAAACGGGGATGCGAGCCGAAGGCGAGTGTCTCCGGCTTCGGTCAGCGGCCCTCCAGGGCGAAGCGCGCAAACCGCTCCGCGAACCGCGCCGGCACGAGCGCTCGCACCCTGACCCCCTCGGGCGTGTCCTGGCGCGCGATCTCGCCGGCGACCTCGTGCAGCTCCGCCAGGCTGCCGCCGTTCGCATAAGGAACCAGCAGCTCCACCGAACGCAGCGTATGCGCCAGCTCGCGCTCGATCCGCTCCCCCAGCTCGTCCAGCCCACGGCCGGTCTCGCCGCTCACCAGCACCGCGTCGGGGTGATGCGTGCGCAGGTCCTCACGCGCGTTCTCGTCCAGCAGATCGACCTTGTTCAGCACCAGCACCCTCGGCCGCTCGCCCGCGCCGATCTCCTGGAGCGTCTCCTCCACCGAGCGCGCTCATCGCCTCCATCTCGTCCTCCGGCGCGGTGGCGTCGAGCACGTGCACGAGCAGGTCCGCGCGCCTGGTCTCCTCCAGCGTCGCTCCGAACGCGTCCACCAGCTGGTGTGGCAGCTTGCGGATGAACCCGACCGTGTCGCTGAGCAGGTAGCGCCTGCCGCTCAGCTGCAGCGTCCGACCGTCGGGTCCAGCGTGTTGAACAGCCTGTCGCGCACGCCCACCTCCGCTCCGGTCAAGGCGTTCAGCAGCGTCGACTTGCCCGCGTTCGTGTACCCGACCAGCGCGACCGTCGGCAACGCCGCGCGCTCGCGCTCGGCGCGCATCACCGCGCGCGTGCCCTTGACGTGCTCCAGCCGTCTGCGCAGGGCGGCGATACGGTCGCGCGCCAGCCGCCGGTCGGTCTCGATCTGGCTCTCTCCCGGGCCCCTCGTGCCGATCCCGCCGCCGAGGCGCTCCAGGTGGCTCCACAGTCCGCGCATGCGCGCGAGGTTGTACTCCAGCTGGGCCAGCTCGACCTGCAGCTTGCCCTCCGCGCTGCGCCGCGTGGGCGGCGAAGATGTCCAGGATCATCGCCGTGCGGTCGACGACCGGCAGACCCAGCGCCTCCTCGAGGTTGCGCTCCTGCGCTGGGACTCAGCTCGTCGTCGCAGGCGATCACGTTCGCGTCGCACTCCTGCGCGGCCTCCTTCGCCTCGCGCGACCTTCCCCGGGCCGAGATACGTGTTCGGGATGCGGCTGCTCGCGACGCTGGACCATCTCGCCGACGACAGCCACCCCCGCCGTGCGCAGCAGCTCGCCCAGCTCGTCCAGGTCCTCGCCGTCGGGCAGCGCCGCTATGCAGAGGGCGCGCTGGCGCGCGCGCTGGGCTTGCGCCATCAAGCCCTTAGTCGCGATGCCTCCTGACGTCACAGGTGCGGTAACCGGCGCCGACTGCATGGGACGCAGCGACCCAGCACACGGGTTTCCCAGCATCACTACCCACCAGCTTCCCCAGGCGCTCGACGGCCTCCAGCAGCCGGTCGTCGGGTGTCGTCAGCGAGATCCGAAACCAGCCCTCCCCCGCCGGGCCGTAGATCGCCGCCTGGCGAGAGCACCACGGCGGCCTGCTCGAGCACGTGCTCGCAGTAGGCCTCTGAGCTGGCAAAGCCCTCGGGAACGGGCGCCCACACGTAGATCGTGCTGTGCGGCGGCTTGCACGTCGCACGCCGATCTCCTTGCAGCGCGTCGCACACCAGATCGCGCCGGCGCACGGTACAGCTCGTTCATCGACGCGACCTCCGCGTCCGCGTCGGGCGACAGCGCAGCGACCCCCGCCAGCTGCACCGCCTCGAACATGCCCGAGTCGATGTTCGTCTTCAGCCGCCAGTAGCGTCTCGAGCGCCTCGGCGTTTCCGACCACGGCCGCGCAGCGCCAGCCGGTCATGTTGTAGCCCTTCGACAGCGAGAACACCTCGACCCCCACGTCCTTCGCCCCCGGCGTGGCCAGGAACGAGGGCGCGCGATAGCCGTCGAGGACGATCTCCGAGTAGGCGTTGTCGTGCACCACCAGGATCTCGTACGCGCGCGCGAACTCGACTACCCGCTCGAAGAAGCCCGTCCGGCACGACCGCCCCGTCGGGTTGTTCGGGTAGTTCAGGAACATCAGCTTCGCCCTTTGCCATCTCGTCGTCGATCGCGTCGAGATCCGGGACGAAGCCCAGCTCGGGCTCGAGCGCCATCAGCACCGGCTCCGCGCCCGCCAGCCACGGGCCGGCCGTGTACACCGGATAGCCCGGGATCGGCCGCCAGCGCGTAGTCGCCTGGGTCCAGGAATGCCAGGTTCAGGTTGAAGATCGCCTCCTTCGCGCCGAGCGCCGGGATGATCTCGCTGTCGGGGTCGAGCTTCACGTCGAAGCGCCGCTCATAGAAGTCGCTGCACCGCCCCCCGGAAGTCCTCGCGCCCGCGGTTGCTCGGATATTGGTGCGTTTCCGGCTCGCTGACGGCCTCCTGCATCGCCTCCACGATCAGCGGCGGCGTCGGCCGGTCCGGGTCGCCGATCCCGAGGCTGATCACGTCCACGCCCTGCCTTGCGCTTCTGCGGCGATCTTGCGCTCCAGCTCGGCGAACGCGTACGGCGGGATGCGCTCCAGGCGCTTACTCGGTCTCATGCAGCTCCTTCAGCTCCTCGAAGTCGTCGCTGAGGCGGCCCTCGAACACGGGCCTCGCCCAGCCTGTCAGGTTGACGTGCAGATCCTCTCCCACCTCGACCTCCAGCTCACCGCCGTCGAGCACGACACGTCACGTGCATCGCTCGCGCTTCGGCCCCTCCGCGACGTCGAGCGATAGGCGACCGCCGCGCCCGTCGCGCCCGTGCCCGAGGACAGCGTCTCCCCCACGCCTCGCTCGAATATCCGTGCCCGGATGCGCGCGCGAGTGGCCTCTCCCACCTCGGTGTACCACGACACGTTCGTACGGTTTGGAAACATCTCGTTCCCTTCGATCCCGGGGCCGATCCTGGCAGGTCGAGCGCGCGAGCTCAGCCTCGTCTGCCACTGCGATCGCGCACTGCGGATTGCCGATCGACACATGCCTGAATCGCCATGTCTGGGGCTCGTGGAGTCCCTCACTCGAGCTCGCCACGCCCATCGGCGGGACCTCCGGGAAGTCCTTTGAGACGAGGCTTGCGCAGCCCATGTCCACCCTGCAGGTGTCCGGCCCGGTGATCGTCGGCCTGATCTCGCCGGCCGCCGTTCTGGATCGCAAACTCGTTCTGGTCCGTCCACCCGTGCTTGCGCAGATACATGATCGCCTCGCGCGCGCCATTCCCCGAAAGCTCCGCCTCGGAGCCGTCCGGGTTGAATATCCGCAGGTCGGCCACGTGCTCGGGATCTCGCGGCGGGCGACAGCAGCAGCACTCCGTCGGCGCCGGCGCCCAAATGGCTGTCGCACAGCCTGCGCACGCGCGCGGGCGTCAGGTCGAACGGGAGCTCGTCCCGCTCGACGATCAGATAGTCGTTGCCCAGCGCCTGCCACTTCTCGAATCTCATCCGGCGCCGCAGTCTATGGCGCTCGCGTCGGACCGTGCGAGGCTCCATCTCGCGCTGTCGAGCGCCTCCACGATCTCCCCCGCCACGTCGTCCGGGTCGCGCCCGGTCACATCGATCGTCCGGATCCCGGCGAGCTTGCGCATCCACGTCAGCTGGCGCTTGGCGTAGTTGCGTGTACGCCGCTTCATCGCCTCGACATCGCCCGCCAGTAGCTCCTCGAACCCGAGCGCCTTACGCGCCGTCTCCGATGCGCCCGCCTCGTGCGCGCGCCCGACCTCCTCGCGCACGCCCGCGTCGAGCATGGCCTCGCACACGCGCGTCGATCTGCGCGTACAGCGCCTCGCGCTCCATCGTCAGCCCGATCAACGACGTGCCCGTCGTACATCCTCGCTCCACAGCTGCGACGACCCGCCCCGGCGGCTCCAGCTCGCCCGCATCGGTCAGCTCCAGCGCGCGCATCACCCGCTGGTGGTCGTTCGGGTCAAGTCTCTGCGCGACCCACGGCGCACGCTCGACCAGGATCGCGTGCAGCGCCGGCGCGCCGCTGCGCTGAAGCTCGGCCCGCCAGCGCTCGCGTGCGCCCTCCGCCGGCGGTGGCTTCATGTCCAGCTCGGTCAGCGCCGCGCGCAGGTACAGCCCGGTCCCGCCCACCACTATCGGCCGCCTGCCCGCGGCGAGCAGCCCGTCGATCTCCGCATGCGCCAGCTTCGCGTACTGCCCGGCGCTGAACGTCTCCCGCAGCGGGACGAACGAGACCAGCCGGTGCTCCAGCCGATCCTGCTCGGCGTGGCCGGCGACACCCGTCAGCGTCTCCAGGCCCCTCGTACACCTGCAGCGCGTCGGCGGACACCGCGACCGGGTCCTCGCCCCGGGCGCGCAACCTCCGCGCGAGCGCGACCGCCACCGCGGTCTTGCCCACACCCGTGGGGCCGAACAGTGCAATGACTTGCATTGACGTAGGCTCCCAGCTCATGCAGATCTCAGGCTCCACCGTTCTGCTCACCGGCGCCACCGGAGGTCTCGGGCACGCCATCGCCCGTGCGATGCATGCCCGTGGCGGTCATCTGGTCCTCACCGGGCGTCGCACTGAGGTGCTCGCGCCGCTGGCCGCCGAGCTCGACGGCGCCCGCACGCTGGCGGTCGATCTCAGCGATCCCGTTGAGCTGGATCGACTTGTACGCGAGGCGGGCGAGGTCGACATCCTTGTTGCGAACGCCGCGCTTCCCGCCAGCGGGAGGCTGGAGTCCTTCACGATGACCGAGATCGACCGCGCGCTGGCCGTCAACCTACGCGCACCGATCGCACTCGCACATGCGCTCGTCCCGGGCATGATCGAGCGAGGCCGTGGTCACCTGTCGTTCATGTCCTCGCTCAACGGCAAGGCGGCGACGCCCCAGACGGCGATCTACAACGCAACCAAGTTCGGACTGCGCGGCTTCGCCTCCGCCCTTCGCGCCGACCTGCGTGGCGACGGAGTCGAGGTCTCCGCCGTGTTTCCTGGCTTCATCCGTGACGCGGGGATATTTGCGGACTCGGGCGTCAAGCTCCCGGCGGGCGTTGGCACGCGCTCGCCGCAGGACGTCGCCCGTGCTGTCATCAGCGCGATCGAGCGCAACCGCGCTGAGGTCGACGTCGCACCGCTGTCTCTTCGCCTCGGCTCCGCCTTCGCCGGGCTCGCACCCGAGGTCGCGGCCGTCGTGGGCCGCCGGATGGGCGCAGAGAAGATCGCCGGAGCGCTGGCCGCGGCCAGCGCCTCCAAACGCTGAGGTGGCCGCTGAGTGGCGCGATGCGGCGTCCTTGCCGATCGTAGATCGATGGGATCTCCGATCGGCCAGCACGCGTACGTAGTACGCCACGCTCCCTGCGTCCTGGCCTCGCTTGCTCAGCGGCCACCTCAGGAGCGCGGCTTCTGACAAGTGGCGCGATGCGGCCACCTCAGGAGCGCGGCTTCTGACAAGTGGCACGATGCGGCGTCCTCGGTCGCTCGCGATCTTGATCGGCTGCCTTACAAACCTCCTACACACGTCTTTGCATGGCCTTACCCGCGCCTACGGGCGCGCTTAGCGGCCGGGTGGACGATGGCTCGCACATGCAGTCACCGATCCATCACCAGGAGGTTTGACCGATGCCACACCTATCGAGAATGCTCGGAGCCACGATGGTCGCCGGCGCGCTTGCGACCGGCGGTGCCGTCGCCGGCATCGCCGGCGCGGCCGCCGCGCCCAGCGGTTCGAGCACCACCGGCACAACCGGCACGACGACAACACTGTCCACCACCACGACCACCCCGACGACGCCTTCCAGCCCGGCGCCGAGCCAGAAATCGGGCGCCCCGTCCAAATCGGGCTCGTCGGGCAAACGAGGCCCGTGCCCGAACATGGGCTCGAGCTCCAGCTCGGGCGGCTCTTCCGGCTCGTCCGGGTCCAATTCTGGCGCGAGCGGTCCTCCGGGCCCGCCGCCGGGCGCGACCTACCAGTAGCTCGCCGGCGGTCGGGCTCCACGCCGCGTGGCGGGACAACTCGCGCGCTTCGCGGCGGAGCCCGACCTCCGAGCGCTCGGCCGGCTGCCCTGCAAGCAAGCGTCCCTCAGCCGGCTGCCCTGGCCAGCAGGCGTTCCGCGCCGGAGAGCGTCTGGCTGGTGGCGGCGGTGATCTCCACCTCCGTCAGCTCGCCGGGCGCGGCGAGGCCCGAGAAGTTGACGACCTTGTTGTGGCGCGTGCGCCCGCGCAGGCGCTCGGGGTCGGTGCGCGAGGGGCCTTCGACCAGGACCTCGAGCGTGCGCCCGACGAACCGCTGGGCGCGCTCGCGGGCGCGTTGCGCTGGACGACCTCCAGCAGCCGCTCCATCCGCTCCACCTTGACCGGGTGTGGCACGAGCCCCTCGGTGATGCTCGGCCGCCTCGGTGCCGCGGCGCGGCGAGAACAGGAACGTGAACGCGCTGTCGTAGCCGACCTGCTCGACCACCTCGAGCGTCTGCGCGAAGTCCTCCTCGGTCTCCCCCGGGAAGCCGACGATGATGTCTGTCGTCAGCGACGCGTCGGGGACGTGCTCGCGGATCAGCGCGACGCGGTCCAGGTAGCGCTCGCGGTCGTACGTGCGCCGCATCGCCTTCAGGATCCGGCTGGAGCCGGATTGCAGCGGCAGGTGGATGTGCTCGCACACGCTCGCGAGCTCCGCGTGTGCGCGGATCACGTCCTCGCGCATGTCCTTCGGATGGGGGCTCGTGTAGCGGATGCGCTCGATCCCCTCGATCGCGTCGATCTGCCGCGAGCAGCTGCGCGAACATGGCTCGCGCGCCGCTCCGTCCGCGCGCAGGTCGCGCCCGTAGGAGTTGACGTTCTGGCCGAGCAGCGTCACCTCGCGCACGCCGTCGCCGCGCCATCGCCCGCACCTCGGCGACGAGCTCCTGCAGCGGCCGGCTGACCTCGCGCCCGCGCGTGGAGGGCACGATGCAGTAGGAGCAGCGCGCAGTTGCACCCGACGCTGATCTGCAGCCAGCCCTGGAACGGGCGTGCGCGCCGCGCCGGCAGATGGCCGGTGAAGCCCTCGAACTCGAAGTAGCCCTGGGCGGTGAGCGAGTCGCTCGTCAGGAACTCGGCGAGCTTGTGCACCTGCCCGGGGCCGAACGCGACATCCACGAACGGGAAGCGCTCGAACACCTCCTCCTTGACCGACTGCGCCCAGCAGCCGCCGACGCCGACCACCCGCTCGGGCTGTTCGCGCTTCAGGCGCTTGGCCTCGCCGAGGTGCGCGATGAAGCGGCTGTCGGCCGACTCGCGGATCGAGCACGTGTTGAACAGGATCAGGTCGGCCTCGGCGCGCTCCGGCGCCTCGCTGTAGCCGAGCGACTCGAGCATCCCCTTCATGCGCTCGGAGTCGTGCTCGTTCATCTGGCAGCCGAACGTCGTGAGGTGGTAGCGCTTCATCGCTCTGCACAGGGTAACCCGCCGGACGCGCTGCTGGTTCGCGCGGTGACCACTATGTGTCACTGCCAGGCTGGCAGGCTCAGGCGGCTGCGCACTAGCCGCGTTCGTCTGACTACCGGCGCCGGCGGCGATGTCCTTGTCCCGGTCGATCGGCGTTACGTGCTCGCGGCCGATGCCCAGCGCGGCGTAGATCTTCTGCTCGATCTCCTTCGCCATCGCGGGGTTCTCGTCGAGATAGGCCTTGGCGTTGCCGCGGCCCTGGCCGAGGCGCTCGTCGCCGTAGGAGAAGAACGAGCCGGACTTGGACACGATGTTGTGCTCGATGCCCGAGGTCGATCAGGCAGCCCGAGGTCGAGATGCCCTTGCCGAACTCGATGTCGAACTCGGCCTGGCGGAACGGCGCGGCGACCTTGTTCTTGACGACCTTCACGCGCACGCGGTTGCCGACCGCCTCGGTGCCGTCCTTGAGCGTCTCGATGCGCCGGATGTCCAGGCGCTGGGAGGCGTAGAACTTCAGCGCGCGCCCGCCCGGCTGGGTCTCGGGCGAGCCGAACATCACGCCGACCTTTTCGCGGATCTGGTTGGTGAGGATGCACAGCGTCTGCGTGCGGTTGAGGTTGCCCGCGAGCTTGCGCATCGCCTGGGACATCATCCGCGCCTGCGCGCCGACGCTCTGGTCGCCCATCTGCCCCTCGAGCTCCACGCGCGGGGTGAGCGCGGCGACCGAGTCGATCGCGACCACGTCGACCGCGCCGGAGCGCACGAGCATGTCGGCGATCTCCAGCGCCTGCTCGCCGTAGTCGGGCTGGGAGACGAGCAGCTCGTCGATGTCGACGCCGATCTCCTGCGCGTACAGCGGGTCCATCGCGTGCTCGGCGTCGATGAACGCGCACACCCCGCCGAGCTTCTGCGCCTCGGCGAGCACGTGGTAGATCAGCGTCGTCTTGCCCGAGGACTCCGGGCCGAAGACCTCGACGATGCGCCCGCGCGGGACGCCGCCGATGCCGAGCGCCAGGTCGAGCGACAGCGCGCCCGTGGGGATCGCGTCGCACGCGCACCTGCGCGCCCTCGTCGCCCATGCGCATGACCGTGCCCTTGCCGAACTCGCGCTCGATCTGCGTGAGCGCCCCCTGCAGGGCGGCGTCACGCGCCTTTGCGGCCTTCTCCTCTTCGTTCACGGGCATGGTCTTGCTCCTCCGGTCGAGATGGAACGGACAAGCTACGGAACGCTCCGGACGGAACGTCTGTTCGCATGTCCGGTCATCCTGATCGACCTCTTACAGCGGGACGAGCGTGCGCGTTGCCAGCGCCTCGTAGGACGCGCCCTGAGGCGACAGCCACGAGCGGTACAGGACGATCGACGCCGGTGTGAACGACAGCGCCGGTGTGGCGGGCAGAACGTGCTCCTGCCTCGATCCACGAGAGCTTCCTCGCATACGCGCGAGCGTCACGTGCGCACGGAATCGCCTTCGCTCCTCGCGATAACTGCACGCTCGGGCAAGCGCTTCGGTCAAAGCGCCCTGCAACGCGGCCAGCCCACCGTCCGGATCGTCGCGCACCTCCACCGCCAGCGCGCGTGGACGGCGCGGGGGCAGCCACAGCGGCGCCCCGATCGCCAGCTCGCCCACGGGCGCCGCGCACTCCTCCAGCGCCGCCCCGATCGCCGCGATCTCCTCGACCGGCACGTTGCCGAGGAAGCACAGCGTGACGTGCAGCAGCTCGGGGTCGAGCACGCGCACGGGGAATGTCCTGCCGGCGCTTACCCCCAGTCCCCTTACCGCCGCCTTCGCCCACGTGGCAAGCTCCTCGCAGACCTCCGCCGGCGGGTCCACCGCTACGAACAGGCGTGCGCAGGGGCGTCGACCATCTCGACTCAGCCGTCAACCTCGCCAAGCAGCAGTCGCCGAACCAGGTGCAGAGACACCGTCGTGGCGCGATCCCGCACGTCGACGCGCCCGCCCGGAAGGTTCACCGAGCGCGTGATCGCGGCCCCCTCGGGCCCGGCCACGCTCAGCCACACCAGGCCCACGGGCTTCTCCTCGGTCCCGCCGCCCGGGCCCGCGATGCCCGTGACGCCCACGCCCAGGTCGGCCTGCATCCGCGTGCGCACGCCCTCGGCCAGCGCCTTCGCCACCTGCTCTGAGACCGCGCCGTGCTCCTCGATCAGACCCGGATCGACACCCGCCAGCGCGACCTTCGCCTCGTTGGAGTACACCACCACCCCGCCGGCGACGTACCCCGACGCGCCCGGCGGCTCGGTGAGCCGTGCGGCCAGCAGACCCCCCGTGCAGGACTCGGCCGTCGCGATCGTCCAGCCGCGCTCGCTCAGCATCCTCGCCACCTGCTCGTCCACCGTGCTGCCGTCGGGCGAGAACAGCGTGTCCGCGTGGCGCTCTCCGACGATCCGCGCGAACGCGTCGTACACCCCCGCCGCGTCCGGCTCGTAGCGCGTCACGACCTCGATCTCGCCGCGTTTCAGGCACGTCGTGACCTCCAGCTTCCCGAGCTCGATCCCCTGCGCTTCGGCCTGACGCAGCGTCTCGGCGATCTCGGACTCGGGGATCCCGAACAGGCGCATCGTCCGCTGCTCGTACACCGTCGCGCCGTCGATCGCCTCGCGCAGCGCGTCGGTCGCGATCGCCGCGCTCCACATCGGCTGCAGCTCGCGCGGGGGGCCGGGCAGCACCACCACCGTCGGACCGCCTGCGGGCGCGCTCGGTGGAACCACCAGCCCGGGAGCGGTTCCCACCGGCTCGAGGACGGTCGCGCCCCGCGGCACCATCGCCTGCTTGTGAGTGCCCACCCTGATCGCCTCGGGATCGAGGTTCGGCCAGCGCTGCAGCAGCGGCCTGACGATCGTTTCGATGCGGCCCGCCAGCGCATCGTCCAGCGCCGGCTCGCGTCCTTGAAACCGGCCCACCACCTGGGCCGTGAGGTCGTCCGCGGTCGGCCCCAGCCCGCCGCTCGTCAGCACCAGGTCGATTCCCTGCTCCGCCATGAACCCCAGCGCCCGCTCCATGTCCTGCGGCCGGTCCCCCACGATCGTCACGTACGCGAGGTCCACCCCGAGCTCGCGCAGCCGGTCGGCCAGCCACGGCCCGTTGCGGTCGCGTACGCGACCGCTCAGCACCTCCGTGCCGGTGACCACGATCCCCGCCCGCGCGGTCATGCCAACCGCCCTTCGTGACTCACGCTGCGCCCACATGGCACGCAGGGCAAGCTGGGCAAGGACGCACCGAGCGTGGTGTACCGAAACCGGGAGACACTCGCTGCGCTTGCATCCCCGTTTCGGCCAGCACACGAGCGACTGAGGACGCCGATCCAGCGCAGCCATGCGTGCTCATGCGCACGTGGGCAGGTGCCCGGGCGCAAGCGCCACACGACCGGCCTTGGTGATCGAGTACCCGATCGCGCCGCTGCTCGCCGGCACCGTCCGCGGCGTGCCGTCGATCAGCAGCGTCACCGCGTTGTTGCCCAGCGTCAGCAGGAAGCGCTTGGAGTGGAACGTGGGCGTGCGCGCGCCCGCTTGCAGCGTCTGTCCCGCGACGAGCTTGCGGCCCCCTTCCTCGATCAGGCACACATACACCGTCCCGGTCGCCCGCAGCGACAGGGACACCGTCGAGGTCGCCCCCGCCGGCGCGCCGCTCGGGCGACGGGGCGTGCCGCCGTGTGTCCGCCCGTGCCGTGCGGTCGTGCTCGCCGGCGTGCTCGTGACGGTGCTCGAGCCGCCTTTGCCGCCCCCGGACAGCAGTCCCACGATCAGCAGCACGATCACGACCGCGACGATCCCGACGAGCGCCATGTATCCCCGGGATGGGCTCGGGCCGGCCCGCCCGCCCGGCACACGCACTTTTCGCGGGCTCGACACGATCGGCTCCGGCGGCTCGCTGGGGTGCTCGTAGTTGAGCCGGTATTCCTCCACCAGCGCCTTCCCGTCCAGCCCCAGCGCGGTCGCATAGGTACGCAGGAAGCTCTTTACGAACGTGGGACCCGGCAGCAGGTCCCACTCCTCGTTCTCCAGCGCCCGCAGGTACTTGGCGCGAATCTTCGTCTGCGCCTCGATCTCGGACACGTCGATACGCTCGCGCATCCGCGCCTCGCGCAGCGTTGCACCGATCTCGGCCATATCCGCGTGAAGGCTAGAGGGTTACCGCTTTCACACGTTTCTCAGCATGCTTTCGTGCACCGCGCGGCAATCGCCCGCCAAACCCCTGGTCCGCTCACAGCTCCACGGGAGCCGACGGCTGGGTGGGCGAGGATTCCAGTCCGGCCAGCACCCGCGGCAGGTCCGCCTCGCTGACCAGCACCTGCCTGGGCTTGGAGCCCTCATAGCCGGAGATCACACCGCGACGCTCGAGCATGTCGATCAGCCTGCCGGCGCGGGTGTAGCCCAGCCGCAGCCTGCGCTGCAGCATCGAGGTCGACGCCGTCCCCATCTCCGCGACCAGCGTGATCGCGTCCTTCAGCAGCGGGTCCTCGTCGGGGTCGAACTCGTCCGGGGCGCCTTCGGGCTCGGAGGGCTCCACCTCCTCCAGCAGCTCCTCGCGCAGCTCGGGCTCGCCCTGCTTGCGCCACAGGTCCGTCAGCCGCTCGATCTGCGGCTCGTCGATGTAGGCGCCCTGGATCCGCTGCAGCCGCGAGCTGCCGACGGGGCTGAACAGCATGTCGCCCTGCCCCAACAGCGACTCGGCGCCGTTCTGGTCGAGGATCACGCGCGAGTCGGTCTGGCTCGATACCGCGAACGCGATCCGCGAGGGCACGTTCGCCTTGATCATGCCCGTGATCACGTCCACCCGCGGGCTCTGCGTCGCCAGCACGAGATGAATCCCGACCGCCCGCGCCTTCTGGGCCAGGCGGATGATCGAGTCCTCCACGTCGGCGGGCGCGACCATCATCAGGTCCGCGAGCTCGTCGATCACGCACAGGATGTACGGCAGCGGCGCTTCGTCGCGCTTGGAGCGCGCCCGGTTGAGCTCGATCAGGCTGCGCGTGCGCGCGAGCGACATGATCCCGTAGCGCTGCTCCATCTCCTTGACCAGGTTCTGCAGCGCGTTCGCCGCCATCCGCGGGCTCGTGATCACGGGTGTCAGCAGGTGCGGGATCGACTCGTAGTGGTTGAGCTCCACCTGCTTGGGGTCGACCAGCACGAGGCGCACCTCGTGCGGGCTGGCGCGCAGCAGCACGCTCGACAGCATCGCGTTGATCGCGCCCGACTTGCCGGCGCCCGTCGTCCCGGCGACCAGCAGGTGCGGCATCTTCGCGAGGTCCGCGCCGATCGCCTTGCCGGCCACGTCCTTGCCCAGCCAGACGGTCAGCGGCGACCAGTCCTTCGGCGGCTGCTGGAACACGTCGCCGAGCTTCACGATCTTGCGCCGCGCGTTCGGCACCTCCACGCCCACCGCCTGCTTGCCCGGGATCGGTGCGAGGATGCGGATGTCCGTCGCCGCCAGCGCGTACGCGAGGTCGTCCTTGAGCTGCGCCACCTTGGCGACCTTCGTGCCGGGCGCCAGTCGCAGCTCATAGCGGGTGATGTGCGGGCCCGCGACGGTGCCGATCACCTTCGCCTGCACGCCGAAGTGGCCCAGCGCCTCGACCAGGCTCGTCGCGGTGCGCTCCTGTCCGGCCGTATCGGGACGCGACTGCTCGCCCGTGGAGCGCGTCAGCAGCCGCCCGGCGTCGGGCAGCTCCCATACGAACTCGGGGTCCTCGGTCACGCTGTCGCGGTAGCGGCCCTGCGGCGTCAGCTTCTCGTCGGCCTGCGCGTGCGCTGGCCGATCTTCGATCGGTCCGGGGATCGTCTCCTCCTCATCGACGTCGCCGTCATCTGCGAGCCCGGCGGCCTCTCCGCCGGGTCCTGCCACGACCTCGTCATCCTCGCCCGGGAGCGCTCCCGCGGCGAAGTCCTCCTCGTCGATCATTCCCATCCCATCCTGTGAGGGCGCCTCCACATGGGTCGCCCTCACGATCAGGTCCTCGGGCTGCGGCTCGGGAGGCTGCAGCGGCTGCGAGGCGGCTGGCGCCGGCTGCGCGCGCAAGCCCCGCGCCAGCTTCCAGAGACGCTCGCCGGCAGACCGCAGCGTGCCTGCCGGCGATGATCCCGTCAACAGCGTCACCCCGACGAACAGCAAGAAGACCACGAGGATGTCCACGCCCACGCTCTGCACCAGCCGGTGCGCGGACCGGTACAGCGCCTCGCCCACGACGCCTCCGTGCGACTGCAGGAACACGGCCGACCACGACGATTCGTCGGGCTCCGGGCTTGCGCCGGGGCTGACCCCGAGCGTTCCGGCCGCCAGCGCCATCATCACCGCCGCCGCGATGCAGGTCGCACCGGTGCGCAGGGGCCGCATCTCCGGCCATGCCGGTCGCGCCAGCATCGCACCGCCGGCGGCGACCAGCGCGATCGGCGCGAACACCTTCGCCCGGCCCACGCACCAGCCGAGCGCTTCGGTCAGCCCGCTGCCGACCCGTCCCCCGTTCCAGCCGCCGTACAGCACGAACCCCAGAAACACGCCGACGGCGATCATCCCGAACCCGAGCATGTCGCGCTGGCGCTGATCGAGCTCGGGCATCCGCGGCGGCCACAGCCGGGCCAGGCGCTCGCGCGGGGCGGGTCCTGTCTTTCTCCGACGGCGATGTGGCGCGCGCGTACGCGCGCGCGCGCCGACGGCTTTTTTCGAAGTCGTCTTTCGCGGCGCCGGCGAGCGCCGTCTGCGAGTCGTGCTCATCCCGCGCAACTTCGACGCCGATCCCCCGTAACCTGCCTACTACGGTCCGCATGAACCCTTACGATCGCTTTACTGCGCTTCGATACATAAAGAACCCTGCTCATGAACGATTTTGCCCGCGCCCCCAGAGTGCTCGTCGTCGAGGATGACGAGGACATCGCCCAAGCCCTGCAAAGGTCACTGCGGATGGAGGGCTATGAGGTCCGCGCCGCGCCGGACGGACCGGCCGCGCTGGAGCACGGCCGCGCGTTCGCGCCCGACCTGGTGATCCTCGACCTCGGCCTGCCCGGCCTGGACGGGCTGGAGGTCGCGCGCACGCTGCGCGCCGAGGACGACGTGCCGATCCTGATCCTCACCGCCCGCGACGCGCTGGAGTCGCGCGTCGAGGGCCTGGACGCCGGCGCGGACGACTATCTCGTCAAGCCGTTCGAGCGCCAGGAGCTGCTGGCGCGGATGCGCGCGCTGCTGCGCCGCCGCCCGCCGCGCGGGTCCGCGCCGCTGCGCGTGGCCGACCTGTCGCTGAACGCCGACACGCACGAGGTGATCCGGAACGAACGCACGATCGACCTGACCCAGCGCGAGTTCGAGCTGCTCGAGTACCTGATGCGCAACGAGCGCATCGTGATCTCTCGCCAGCGCCTGCTCGACGAGGTGTGGGGGTATGACCCGTTCTCGACGACGAACACGATCGAGGTGTTCGTCTCGAACCTGCGCCGCAAGCTGGAGGCCGACGGCGAGCCGCGCCTGCTGCACACGATCCGGGGAGCCGGATACGTCCTCCGAGCCTGAGCCCGCGAGTGCGCCGCGGCGCTTGTTCCAGCGCCTGACGGCCGCGTTCGATCGTCTGCCGATTCGCACGCGCCTGGCCGGCGTGTCCGCGCTGCTGACGTTCACGATCCTCTGTGCGTTCGCGATTGCGATCGGCTCGCTGACCGTGCATCGCATCCGCTCGGACTTCAATCGCGACGTCGAAACGACCGCGCAGGAGCTTCCGAATCAGCTGAGCATCAAGGTCAACCCGGCCACGTACAGGATCGAATCGATCGAGCCGCCGCTCAGGGACCTTGTCACCCCCGAGCACGAGGCGGTCATCCGCGTGCTGACGCTTGGCGGCGCCCCCGTCGAACAGGCGCCGTCGAACGCCCCGAACCTCGGCGCCCCGTCTCCCCAGCCGCACACGACCGCCGGGTATCGCGTGGTCAGCCGCCCCGCGACCATCCGCATCGCCGGCAGCGGCGAGCCGATCGGCCGGGTCGTGATCCAATACGGCCGCGCGGTCGCAGACACCGAGGCGACCGTCGCGCGAGTCGAGCTGCTGCTGGTGCTCGGCGTGCTCGCCGGCGCGGGCCTGGCGCTGCTCGCCGGGGTCGCGATCGCCCGGCGCGCGATGGCGCCGATCGCGGAGCTGACCGGCGCCGCGGAGAAGATCGCGCGCACCCGCGACCCCTCCCGCACAATGCCCCAGCCGGAGGCCGACGACGAGGTGGCCGAGCTCGCCCGCACGCTGGGAAGCATGTTGCGCGAGCTGGACGCCGCGCGTGGCGAGACCGAGGCGATGCTCGACCGCCAGAGGAGGTTCGTGGCCGACGCCTCGCACGAGCTGCGCACGCCCCTGACGAGCGTGCTGGCGAACCTCGAGCTGCTGGCGGACTCGCTGCACGGGGAAGAGGGGGACGCCGCGCGCTCGGCCCTGCGCTCATCCCAGCGCATGCGCCGGCTGGTCGCCGACCTGCTGCTGCTGGCGCGCACCGACGTCGGGCGCGTCGTCGCACACGAGCCCTGCGATCTCGCGCAGATCGTGGTCGAGGCCGCCGCCGAGCTGGGCCCGGTCAGCGACTCGCACGACATCGAGCTGGATGTCCAGCCCGCCCCCGTGGAGGGCTCCCGCGACGAGCTGCACCGCCTGACGATCAACCTGATCGAGAACGCGCTGCGCCACACCCCGCCCGGGAGCGAGATCCGTGTCAGCACACGCACCGTGAGCGGTCAGGCCGAGCTGGTCATCGAGGATGACGGGCCGGGCGTGCCCGCCGAGCTGGCGCCCACCCTGTTCGAGCGCTTCGTCCGCGGCGCCGGGGACCGCGGCGGCTCGTTCGGCCTGGGCCTGGCGATCGTCCGCGCGGTGGCCGAATCCCACGGCGGCTCGGTCAGGCTGGGGACCCATGATCCCCACGGCGCGCGGTTCGTCGTCGATCTACCGGCCACCCATGAGGGCGCTAAACCTCCACAACCACAGGCAGCACCATCGGCCGCCGCTTGAGCCGGTCGTACACGAGCTTCGCCAGATCGTCGTGCAGGACCTGCTGGAGCAGGTCCACCTCGTGGATCTCCTCGCGCGCGGCGTGCTGCAGCGAGGTTTCGACGGTCGCGCGGATCTCACCCACGAGCTCGTCGGCCTGGTCCATGAAGGGGACGCCGCGGAAGATGACCTCGGGGTCGGCGACCGAGCGCAGCCCGTCCTGCCCGGCGACGGTGGCGACGACGATGAAGATCCCGTCCGCGGAGAGCATGCGCCGGTCGCGCAGGGCGACGTCGGCGACATCGCCGATCTCGACGCCGTCGACGAACACCATCCCCGCCTGCTCGCGCGAGCCGAAACGCGCGCCCCGAGAGTCGATGTCCAGGGGCAGGCCGTTGTCGCCCTGGAAGATGTCCTCGGGCGCCACGCCGACGGCCTCCGCCAGCTGCGCGTGCAGGCGCAGGCGCTTGAAGTCGCCGTGGAAGGGCATCACATAGCGCGGGCGGACGAGGTTGAGCATCAGCTTGACCTCCTCGGCGTAGCCGTGCCCGGAGGCGTGCACGGGCGCGTCTTGCGGGGTGATCACGTCGCAGCCGATGTGGTAGAGGCGGTCGATCGTCTCGTTGACCGCGCGCTCGTTGCCGGGGACGGGCGTGGCGCTGAACACGACCGTGTCGCCGCCGCGCAGCTGCACCTGCGGGTGGTCGCGGTAGGCCATCCGCCGCAAGGCGCTCAAGGGCTCGCCCTGGGAGCCGGTGGAGATGATCACGACGCGCTCGTCGGGGAAGTCTTCGATCTCGCGCGGGCCGACGAGCATCCCGTCGGGCACCTCGATGTGGCCGAGCTGGCGCCCGATCGAGACGTTCTTGCGCATCGAGCGCCCCACCAGCGCGACCTTGCGATCGAGGGCGGCGGCGGCGTCCACGACCTGCTGCACGCGGTGGATGTTCGAGGCGAAGCTGGTGACCACGATCCGCCCCTCACAGCGCGCGAACGTCTCCTCCAGATGCGGGCCGACGCCCGACTCCGACGGGGAGAAGCCGGGGCGGTCGACGTTCGTGGAGTCTCCGCACAGCAGCAGCACGCCTTCGCGCCCGAGCTCGGCCAGGCGCGAGACGTCCGCGGGCGGGCCGTCCACGGGCGTCTGGTCGAACTTGTAGTCGCCGGTGATCAGGACGGTCCCCAGCTCGGTGCCGAGCGCGACCGCGCTGGCGTCGGGGATCGAGTGCGTCATGTGGACCAGCTCGAGCTCGAACGGCCCCAGGTCGAGCGCCTCGCCCACCCGGGCCTCCGTCAGCTCGACATCCTTGAGCTTGTGCTCTTCGATCTTCGATCGCGCCATCGCGAGCGTCAGCGGCCCCCCGTACACGGGCGGGCTCGCGCCGTGCAGGGCCAGCTCGCGCAAGACCCAGGGCAGCGCCCCGAGATGGTCCTCGTGCCCGTGCGTGACGACGATCGCCTCGATGTCACGGGCGCGCTCGCGCAGGTAGGAGAAGTCGGGCAGGACGAGGTCGATGCCGACCATCTCGGGCGTCGGGAAGCGCAGCCCGACGTCGACCACGACGATGCGGTCGTCCTGCTCGACGACCGTCATGTTCTTGCCGATCTCCCCCAGTCCACCGAGGGGCAGGACGCGAAGCGTGGAGCTCACGCGTGTGCGCGGGTGGGTGGGGCCGGTGCAAGGCCGTGACGGGTGAGCATCGCGCGCACCGCCGCGGTCTCCTGCGCGGTGGCGTCCACGATCGGCAGGCGCGTGGTGCCGGCGCGCAGACCGAGCAGGTTCAGCGCGGCCTTGGTGCAGGTCGGGCTCGCGGTCATGAACAGCGTCTCGTACACGTCTCGCAGCGAGGCGTCGATCTCCGCGCGATGCTCGGGCTCGTCGACCATCCGCCGCATCTGGGGACCGACGACGTGGCTGGCGACGGCGATGCCGCCGGCGCCGCCCAGGTCCAGCGTGCGCGCGAACGTGGAGTCGTCGCCCGCGTACAGCAGCAGGCCGTCGATCGGCTGCAGCTCTGCGGCGTTGGCCTGCTTGACGCCGGCGATCCCGTCGACCTGCGCGAGCCGCGCCAGCAGGTCCGGGGGCATGTTCGTGCCGGTGCGCGCCGGGACGTTGTAGAGCAGGATCGGCCGGTCGGTGGCGCCGGCGATCGCTTCGTAGTGGCGCGTGAGCCCCAGCGGGCTGGGGCGGTTGTAGTAAGGGGTCACGCTCAGGTGCGCGTCGACGCCGAGCTCGGTCGCGCGTTCGGTCAGGAAGACCGCGTGGCGCGTGTCGTTCGTGCCGGTCCCCGCGACGATCGTCGTCCCCGGAGGGCGCTCGCGCGCGGCGAGCCCGATCAGGCCGAGCTGCTCGTCGTCGGTCAAAGTCGAGGCCTCGCCGGTCGTGCCGGCGACGACGAACCCGTCCGAGCCGTTGCGCGCGAGATGGGCCATCAGCGCGACGAACGCGTCCTCGTCGACACGCCCGCCGGCGTCGAAGGGAGTGACGATCGCAGTCAGAATCGTGCCAAGATCGGCCATGGCGAGCAGTATCTCACGAACATGAGACCGCATCGGGCTGTCGAGGCGCCGAGACCCGGCGCGAGGCAGGTCGAGCGCCCGATGTCCGCGGCGGCGCGCGTGTGTGAGCAGGAGGCGTTTCCAAAAGGGAGCTCATCCCCGCAGACATGTGTCTGCCTAGACCCGGAGTGCCCCCTCGACGTCTGTTCCGCGTGTGGTGAGGGTCCAGGCGTTTGGCTCTCCGCGGGGCTGGCCGGCGCCGGCGTTGGCGATCAGGCCGAGGCGTTCCAGGCGACCGAGGAGCTTTGAGATCTGGCCCTGGTCGTGCACACCGGCGGTGTCTGCGACCTGGCGGTTTGACGCGCCGGGGTTCACGGCGATCGCTGAGAGGACCAGCAGCGTGCGGTAGGTCAGGCGCATGTCAAGGCCCTTCAGGGGGTCTTGTGAGGAGGGTTGCGGGGCGCGGGAGGGCTTGGGTGATCGGGAAGGCTTGGGGATGGGACGGGCGAGCTCCTTGGTTGCGGCGGCGCGTCCCAGATAGGGCAGCACGATCATTCCCATCAGCGGGTTCAACAGCTCGATCAGCGATCTTGATTGGGTGGGCGCCCGGTGAGAGTGCGCTCGGGATGCAGAAGATCCGTTCGCTGGAAGGTTTGGGGCTTGTTCGAGCAGGCGCGCGTGGATCACGCTCAGCACAGCACCGACGACACCCTCTGCTGTCAGGGGCGGGGGACCATCCGTCTTTGCCTCCAGGCGTCCTTGATCGACTATCTCCCTGAGGGTGTCCAGTGTCTGCGCACGGCGCTGGAGGACTCTGGGCCCTCCTCCCAGCGCGTCCACCACCAGCAGCGATCCCAGCGCCGGCTCTTCTGCGAGGAACTGCAGCAGCGCGGACAGTCCCGCTCTGATGCGCTCACGCCAGCCCTGTTCTGACGCGACGGCGTCGTGTGCGAGCTGAGTTGCGCGGCCCAAGGCGTCGTCGAACAGGGCTAGGAAGCAGTCTTCGCGGTCCTCGAACAACTCATAGAACGTGCGCCGTGAGACACCCGCACGAGCGGTCACACGCGCCACGCTCATCCCGCCATACCCAAGCTCGCCCACGACGTGCGCCGCGGCGCTCAGCATCCGGGCGCGTTGTATCTCTGTGACCCTTGTGCGAGGCGCGCTCTGCACCACAGACATCGGCACCCTCATCACCCCGCGCCCGCTACCTCTTGCCCGCACTGCCTTTCTTGCCATGACCCTTCGCCTTGCCCTTCTTCTTCGTTACCGCCTTCTTGACCTTCGGGCACCCGGTGACGCTGATCTTCGTGCTCTGATTGATCACCGCACCGTTCTGACCGGTGATCGTGGTGGGCATGATCAGCGATTCCGACACCGTCGTCTTGACCGCCTTCGTGACGTGCTTGACATGACCGTGCGCTCGCACCGTCACACGCTTCTTGACCGTCTTTGTGGTTGTCGGCTCGCACAGGCTGCCGTTCGCGGTCAGGATCGAGAACGGACCCTCGGGCGCGTTGAATTCAAACGTCGTGAACGGGGCGTCGGGGGTCGTGTCGAAGTGGGAGTAGGTGATGCCTTTCTTGATCTGCGTCTTGCCATCAACCACCAGCAGGACACCTTCGCCTTGCAGCACCAGCTCGACATCCGGGAACGCTGCTCCGCCGTGACTGACGAAATACGCAGGACCGGTCAGCGGGCTGTTCAAGAGCGTGGTGTGGACCGTCACGGTCGCGATGTCAGACGCCACGGGACAGCCTGCCGGGTTGGTGTTGAACTGCGCTTCGGTGCACGCTTTCTGCAGGGTCGTCAGGCGGGCTGGGAGGATCTTGGGGAACTGCAGGTCGACCTTGGCGATGTTCGCCTGTCCGCTTGAGGGGTAGGCGATCTTCACGTTCAGGCTGGCACCGTTGGCTTTGCTGGTCTTGCCCTGCGTGCTGACCGTGAACTGCGGTTTGAACGGCAGGTTCGCGCAGTTCGCGGCCTGATAGGAGCTCGAGACCGCGACGTTGGCGCCCTGGGCGCCCTGGATCGAGCCCGTCACGTTCATCGGGCTGCAGTTGGTGGCGTTGAAGGTGAAGTGCGGACGGTTGATCGTGACGTTCACCGTCCGGATGTCGGCCGGGAGCCCCGATTTGAGGCCTTCGATGCTGTTGACCATCGTCGGGAACGGGTCGGAGGCGACCGTGATCTGCCCGGTCGTCCGGTCGATCCTGATCGAGCTGCGCACCACCACGTTGCCGAGGTTGAACGGGCCGGCTACCGCGGGCACGACGACGCTCAGCCCGAACGGGCCGTTGTTGTAGGGGCCCGTCAGGTAAACGCGGCCGCCGTGGACCACGAACGGGTTCGGACCGACCCCCGAGCTGACCGTCGTTTCCCCGATCAGGCTTTCAGGGCCACACGTGCCGTTCGCGGCCTGCGGTTCGCCGCACTGCGCCACACCCCTCAGACTCCCCAGCAGACCCGGCGGCGTCGTAACCGTCAACCCAGTCAGGTGCTGTTCACCGTCGTTCCTGGCGATCGTGACCGTCAACGGGCTGAACGCTCCCGCCTGGTTGTTCTGCGTCCCTGCGCTGAAGGACGGGCCGAACCCGAGGCTGCAGTTCGAGGCGATGTTGAAGCTGTCAGACGGGGTCGCGTCGGGGCCCGATTCGGGGGCCGACCAGGGCATCAGGTCCGAGGTCGTCGTGAACGTGCCGCAGGACTGGGGGGTCGCGAGGTCGGGGCTGAAGAAACGGAGCTTCAGCTCTGAGAACGGGATCTGCGGGTTTTCCTTGAACACACCCGTGATCTGCCCCGTGACGGGGTCCGTTTTCAGTTCCCCGGGGACCTTCACTACCGTCCCCGTCGTCGGATCGTCGATCACGATGTAGCCCGCGAGCAGGCTCCCGAACGGGTTCTGATCCTGGGTCGCGAGGAACACCGAGCCGATCAGCGTCGAGCCGATCAAGGGGCTGACGACTTCAACGCTGCCGATCCTCGATGATTCCGGACAGGCGGGTTTGGCCGGGGTGAAGTTCGTAAGGCCCCCGTTCGGCAGCAGTTCGCCATGCGGACCATGCGTCCCGAGCCAGCCGATCTGCGCCTCCGAGCACGCCTGCAGGCCGTTCGCGGAGGCCGGGTTGACCGTCATGCCCGCCGGCATCGCGACCGTCGCATCACGCAACGGTGGCGTCGCGAGCGTCCCCGGAGTCTCGGTCTGCGGGACCTTCAGATCAAAGTTCAAGCCGGTCGCGGCATCCCCCGCGCTCGTGTCGGGCTGCGCGGACATCGTCGCGTTGAAACGCAACTGGCTGCAACCGGTGACCGGCGGCGATTCCCCGGACGGGCTGCTCAACGACACCCAGCCGGCGGATTCGAGGAGCGGTTCGCCGAGCGGCGTGCCGTTGGAGTTGAACGTCCCCGGTTCCTGCCAGGAGTCCATATGCACAGTCGAGACACGCGGCCGGCCTGAGGAACAATCGGAGGGGTTCGTGAAGAAGGCGACGGGTGTGCCGCGCGTTTCATCCTTCACGACAGGGTTACCGTAGAACGTCACGGTCGCGTCGGTCAGCGAGATCGAGGGGACTTCCCGTGTATTGGCACGCAACACGTAGCCCGAGGGTGTCGGCGCGACCGTCGCATAGATCGCGTGCGTGGAATGCAACGAGTCGAAGAACCCGAACTCGGCCGCGACGCCGTGCTCGGGCACCATGTTATAGATCGCTGTGGCGGCTTCCGTGGGACCTTCCGGGTGGGTGTTTATCTGCCCCACCCGGGTGTCGACCGGACAGGTTTCGACGAGCTGCGCAAAGGTGCACTTCGGTGTCGCCTGCGCATCGCCGACGAGGCCGAGCGGCAGATCGACGACCACATCCTTCAGATCCTTGACACCGACCATGCCGGTCGCGGTGCCTTCGGGCAGCGTTCGGATCACAGTGTTCAGGTCAAAGCGGGTGGTCATCTCATACGGGTGATCACCCGCCCGGTTGTCGGGCAGGCCGTCTTCGCCGGCGATATATGAGTTGAAGTCGGCAGGGCCGAACGGGGAGGCTGAGGAGTTCAGCAGCAGCGGTTCACTGCCGGAGGCTTCAACGCCGCCCGGACCGGTCGCCGTGACCGTGTTCAGAAGCCCGCTCGGCGTGCCTTCTTCGACCGCGACAGACATTCGCAGCTCGAGCACCCCATCGGGTTCCAGCCCCGTCACGAATTCACCGCTCTTGCCTTCCGCGCCGGAATACGTGCACGTCACGGTGACACCCGATGCGGGCACGCCTTCCTGTTCACAGGCACCCAGTCCCGTCTCATGCACCT
>CAVUQT010000009.1:0-127965 GCA_963743645.1 uncultured Solirubrobacterales bacterium
TTCTCGCCGCGGCTGAGCAGGAACACGCCCTGCTCGCCGAACATGTTCCAGAACCACCAGGGCAAGTTCACGCGCAGCGGCCGGCCGTAAAGATCGAGCGCGACCGCGCGCTCCATCTTGACGCCGATCTCGTCGCAGAGCTGCACGAAATCCTTGATGGTGCAGAAATGGATGTTCGGCGTGTCGTACCAGGTCGCGGGGAGGTTTTCCGTGCGCGGCATGTGGCCGCCGATCAGAAGCTGCAAGCGCATCCGCCAGAAGCCGAAGTTCGGAAACGACACGATGGCGCGGCGGCCGATCCGCAGCAGGTTTTCGAGCACCACCTTGGGCTGCCGCGTCGCCTGCAAGGTCTGCGACAGGATCACATAGTCGAAGGCATCGTCAGGGTAAGTGACGAGATCGGTATCGGCGTCGCCCTGCACCACCGCAAGACCCTTGGCGACGCAGCGGTTGACGCCCTCGCGCGACAGTTCGATGCCGCGCCCGTCGATCCCGCGGCCCTCCAGAAGCTGCAACAGATCGCCTTCGCCGCAACCGACGTCGAGCACTTTCGAGCCGGGCTCGACCATTTCGACGACCAGAAGATGGTCGCCGCGATGAGCCGCGCTGTCGCGATCGGAGCCGGGGAACGGCAGGGTTTGCTGCTGCAAGGTCATGCGTCGCCGCCCGCATCAAGTCCGCGCGCCTTCGCCGCCGATTGCAGGAAGGCGCGGGAGATGTCGAAGAATTCCGGCACCTCGAGCAGGAAGGCGTCGTGACCGCGATCGGTCTCGATCTCCGCGAAACTCACCCGCGCGCTGGAGGCATTCAGCGCATGCACCAGCGCCCGCAATTCCGAGGTCGGAAACAGCCAGTCGCTGGTGAACGACACCACGCAGAAACGGGTCTGGATGCCGCGGAATGCCCGCGCCAGCACGCCGTCATGGTCGGCGGCGATATCGAAGTAATCCATCGCGCGCGTCAGATAGAGATAGCTGTTGGCATCGAAGCGCTCGACGAATGACGAGCCCTGATAGCGCAGATAGCTCTCGACCTGAAAATCCGCGTCGAAGGAGAAGGTCGGCAATTCCCGGTCCTGCATGCGCCGGCCGAACTTGCGATGAAGTGCGGCGTCCGACAGATAGGTGATGTGCGCGGCCATGCGCGCGACGCCAAGCCCGCGATGCGGCTGGGTGCCCTTCTCGAAGTAGCGGCCGTTATGCCAATCGGGATCGGCCATGACCGCCTGGCGACCGAGTTCATGGAAGGCGATGTTCTGCGCCGAATGCCGCGTCGAGCACGCAATCGCAAGCGTCGAGAACACGCGCTTCGGATAGGCCGCCGTCCATTGCAGCGCCTGCATCCCGCCCATGGAGCCGCCGACCACGGAAAACAGCGTCTCGATGCCCAAGTGATCGAGCAGCATCGCCTGCGCGCGCACCATGTCGGGAATGGTGATGACCGGGAAATCCAGTCCCCATAACTTGCCGGTCGCCGGATTGATCGAAGCCGGCCCGGTCGATCCCATGCAGCCGCCGATCACATTCGCGCAGATGATGAAGTAGCGCTCGGTATCGAGCGGACGGCCGGGGCCGACGAGGGTCTCCCACCAGCCGGGCTTGCCGGTCACGGGATGCACGTTGAAAACATGCTGGTCGCCGGTCAGCGCGTGGCAGACCAGGATGGCGTTGGATCGCTCGGCGTTGAGTTCACCGTAGGTCTGATAGGCGATCTGAAACGGCGCAAGGTCGATGCCGCAGTCGAGCCGCAGCGGCTGATCGATACCAAACTGCACGAGCTTGGAGTTCGGATGGTCCGCCTCGTGCGAGCGCTCATCGGCGCTGATCGCAGCATTGGGGACTGATTTGACGTTCACCATCGCAGGTCTCGATCCCTCGGGCGTCTTGTTGCCCCGGAAATCAGGCCATAAAAAATCCGGCCTGAACGGAAGTTCGGCCGGGATCATTCTGTCCCCGGCCTGTTTAGCGAGTTTTTTAACGTGGCTGCAAGCCGGCCGGCTCAAATGACCACGGAACGACATAAAATTAGTCGCTCGACCCCTCATCGTCAAGGCAAGGCCGTGGTTAATAGGCCTAAGGCCTCGCCAGACGCCCTTGCGCCGCGGCGACACCATGAGGAGAGAACGGCCTGCATCCTTCGAGACGCGCTTTTCGCGCTCCTCAGGATGAGGAGCAAATTCGTCAGGTTTCCAACATGTCCAAGCCGCCCCCTTCGCCGCCATCGCTTGCCGATCTGCGCCAGGAGATCGATACGATCGATGCCCAGGTGCACAGCCTGCTGATGCAGCGCGGCGACATCATCGACCGGCTGATCCAGGTGAAGCACACCCAGGAAGTCGGTTCAGCGTTCCGTCCCGCGCGCGAAGCCGACATGATGCGCCGCCTGGTGCAGCGCCATCGCGGCATCCTGCCGCTCGACACCGTCGAAAGCATCTGGCGCGTCATCATCTCGACGTTCACATACGTCCAGGCGCCGTTCTCGGTGCATGCCGACATTTCCGTCGGCGAACCCCTGATGCGGGATTCCGCGCGGTTTCATTTCGGCTTCACCGTGCCTTACGTTTCGCACTTCAACGCGCCGGCCGCGGTCGAGGCGGTTGCCAAATCCAAGGGCGATCTCGCGCTGGTGTCGGCAACCTCGAGCCGCACGCCGTGGTGGATCGCGCTCGAACCGCACGATGCGCCGAAGATCATCGCGCGGCTGCCTTTCGTCGAGCGCGCCGACCACCCGGCAGCGCTGCCGGTGTTCGTGGTGTCGCGCGTGGCCGACAGTGCGATGGTCACCGAGGTCGAAACCTGGAGCGTGCGCGTCTCCGGCTGGAATGCCGAAACTGCCCGCGCGCTGTCGCCTTTGGCCGACATCGTCGCGGTGCCCGACACGGCCTTCGACGGCGCGGCACTTCTGGTGTCGGTCGCTGGCGGCCACCTCGAAAAGGTCAAGGCCGCGCTGATCGAAACCGGGGCCTCGGTGCGCTCATCGGCTCTCGTCGGCAGCCACGCAACGCGCTATACGGTGCCTCAACGGCGGCGGCGAAATAGCCGCCCCGCCACTCCGGAGCCAAAGATGTCCCGACCCGTGCCGAATCCCGGCATTCTCGATATTGCGCCCTACACGCCCGGCAAGAGCCCGACGGCGGAACCGGGCCGCAAGGTGTTCAAGCTGTCGGCCAACGAGACGCCGTTCGGCCCCTCGCCGAAGGCGATCGAGGCCTACAAGAGCGCGGCCGACGCATCTGCACGACTATCCGGAAGGCACCTCGCGTATCCTGCGCGAAGCGATCGGGCGCGCCTTCGGGCTCGATCCCGACCGCATCATCTGCGGCGCCGGCTCCGACGAATTGCTCAATCTGCTGGCGCACACCTATCTCGGCCAGGGTGACGAAGCGATTTCGACCACCCACGGCTTTCTGGTCTATCCGATCGCGACGATGGCGAAAGGCGCCGTCAACGTGGTCGCGCCGGAGACGCGAATACACCGCCGATGTCGATGCGATCCTCAAGCTGGTCACGCCGCGCACCAAGCTGATCTGGCTCGCCAACCCGAACAACCCGACCGGCACCTATCTGCCGTTCGACGAGGTGAAGCGGCTGCGCGCCGGATTGCCGTCGCACGTGCTGCTGGTGCTCGACGCCGCCTATGCGGACTACGTCTCGCGCAACGATTACGAGATGGGGATCGAACTGGTCGCGACCACGCGAGAACACCGTGATGACGCACACGTTCTCGAAGATCCACGGGCTTGCGGCGCTGCGCGTCGGCTGGATGTTCGGACCGGCCCATATCGTGGATGCGGTCAACCGTATCCGCGGGCCCTTCAACGTCTCGTCGCCGGCGATGCTGGCCGCGATCGCCGCGATCGAGGACACTGCGCACCAGCAGATGTCGAAGACTCACACCGAGAAGTGGCGCAACTGGCTCACGGAAGAGATCACAAAGCTCGGTCTCAAGGTGACGCCGAGCGTTGCCAATTTCGTGCTGATCCACTTCCCGCAGGAGGGCAAGACGGCGGTGGATGCGGACGCCTTCCTCACCAAACGCGGCCTCGTGCTGCGGGCGCTGAAGAATTACAAGCTGCCGCACGCGCTGCGGCTGACGATCGGCACCGAGGAAGCCAACCGGCTGGTGGTCGACGGCTTGCGTGATTTCATGGGGCCGAAGTGACGAGAATCCACATTTCGATCGCATCGCGCTGATCGGCTTCGGGCTGATCGGCGGCTCGATCGCGCGCGCCGCGCGCGAGCAGGGGCTGGCGAAGGAGATCGTCACCACCGCGCGTTCGGCTGCGAGCGCGCCCGCGTCATGGAACTCGGCGTCGTCGATCGCGTGGTCGAGACCAATGCCGAGGCCGTCAAGGATGCCGATCTCGTCATCCTCTGCATCCCCGTCGGCGCCTGCGGCCAGGTCGCGGCCGAGATTGCGCCGCACTTGAAGGCGGGCGTCATCGTCTCCGACGTCGGCTCGGTCAAGGCTTCGGTGGTCAAGGATATGGCGCCGCATTTGCCAGCGAGCGCCCATTTCGTGCCGGCGCATCCGGTGGCGGGCACCGAAAATTCCGGGCCCGATTCCGGCTTCGCCGAACTGTTCAACAATCGCTGGTGCATCCTCACGCCGCCCGAAGGCACTGACGCAAACGCGACGGACAAACTGCGCGCGTTCTGGGCTGGGCTGGGCGCCAAGGTCGAGATCATGACGCCCGAGCATCATGACCTCGTGCTCGCGATCACGAGCCATCTGCCGCACCTGATCGCCTACACCATCGTCGGCACCGCCGACGAACTCGCGCAGGTAACTTCCTCCGAAGTGATCAAGTTTTCGGCCGGCGGATTTCGCGACTTCACCCGCATCGCCGCATCCGATCCGACCATGTGGCGCGACGTGTTTCTCGCCAACAAGGATGCGGTGCTGGAGATGCTCGGCACCTTCAACGAGGACCTGTCGAAGCTCACCCGCGCGATCCGGCGTGGCGACGGCGAAGCGTTGTTCGAGCACTTCACCCGCACGCGCGCGATCCGCCGCGGCATCGTCGAGACCGGACAGGACTCGGCCGCGGCCGACTTCGGCCGTCCGCACGAGCAACTGGCGAAGAAGTAACGCTATCAGCATTTCCGGCTAACCCGAACAGCGGCGGGACCTGGCCGACCTTCAACGGGCCGAGATAGACCGTGCCATCGGCAAAGCGCAGCGGGAAGGTCCGCGCCGGTTTGCCTTCCAGCGTCGCTTCCTTGCCGAGCGCGTTGATGCCGGCGGCGAGGCCGGCATTGGCGTTTTGCTTGACCACCTTGCCGAGACCGGGAATGGCCTTGTCGAGCGCGCCCAACAAATTGGTGACGTCCTGGCTCCTGACGCCCGGTGCGACGCGGTCGAGGGTCGCCTGCGGCACGCCCTCCTCCAGCATCTTCTCGATGCCGAGCGCCGGGATGATTTTCTCGAGCCCGGTCACGGTCATCTGCAATTCGCCGTTGATCTGGCCCTGCGCATTCAGCCCCAAAGTGCCTGCAGCGACCGCGATCAGATCGTCCTGCTGAATCCGCGATTGAACGATTTCGACCTTCCCGCCGCCGGCCTGCAGTTCGCGAAACCGCTCCGGCCATGGCTTTGGCTTGAGGTCCTTGAGGCCGATAAGTTTGGCATGAATATCCGCATTGAACGGACGCGCCAGCACGGGATGAACCTCCTGCGCGCTGCCGGCTTCGATCTGCAACACGCTCTCGATGACAGGGTCTTTCGCCGTCGAACCTTCGGCGAGACGGCCGTGCAATTCGAGGTGTTTGGCGCGCGCGACCGGCACCTGCACCGAACTGCCGTTGACGCGATCGAGCGCGGCATCGTCGAACACGATCGAGGCCCGCTGCGGGATAGCGGGCAGCCCGACCACGCTTGAGCGCGCTACACGCCAGCTCGCCTGCATCGCAGGCGCATTCGGAGGTTTCGGAAATGGTCGCCGGCGACTTGAATTCCGCGATCAGCAATTTCGGATCGTAGATTTGCGCGACCGCCAGGATTTCGCCGAGGTTGATCGTGACCGGCGCGTGCGCCGCGCCTGCCGTCTGCGAAGTCAGCGTGACACGCGCGCCCGTCGCAGCGCACTTCAAGGCGGAACGGATAGCCGGCAATCGATTGCTTGGCACAGTCGTAGCTTCGTCCGGATTTGGCTTCTTGCGCGCGCCAGGCGTCGGCCTTCACTTCGGCCTGCGAGACGGCATAGAACCAGAACGCACTCCATGCCGCAGCGCCAATCAGGAGCAGGATCGGCATTGCGAAAAGTGGCCACCGCGAGCGGTGGCGCGGGTTATCTGAGGGCATTGTCATGGCGGTCATAGACGGACCATTGGCGGCCAATTTTGTCAAATATAAGCGGCCACTTGCCGGCCAAAAAACGGCCGAATTTTCACTTCGTTTCACAAATATGTTCTGATAGCGGTCTTTCAGATGCCCGACCAAAAGCCCTCCAAACCCGTCCGCCGAAGATCTCTGGGTCTTCGGCTATGGCTCGCTGATGTGGCGGCCGGGATTCGAATTCCTCGAACAGGTTCCCGCGCGGCTGATCGGCGAACATCGCGCGTTGTGTGTCTATTCGTTCGACCATCGCGGAACGCCGGAGAAACCCGGCCTCGTGCTCGGGCTCGATCGCGGCGGCGCTTGCCGCGGCATCGCGTTCCGCGTCGCAGCCGTCAATCGCGACGAAGTCGATCGATTATTTGCGCGGCCGCGAGCAGACCACCCATGTTTATCGCGAGGTGATGCGCTCGGTCTGGCTGGAGAACGAACCGCGCGGACGCGTCGCCGCGCTCGCATATGTCGTCGACCGCGGCCATGTGCAATATGCCGGCCGGCTTTCGCTGCCCGAGCAACTGCGCTACGTGCGGCAAGGCCACGGCCGCTCCGGCAACAACCGCGACTATGTGCTCGAAACCGTGCGATCGATCGAGGCACAGGGATTTCGCGATCCCCAACTGCATCAGCTTTCGCTGATGCTGCACGACGACGCGCCGCTGCACCGCTGAGCAACGGCTAGGCGTTCGCGGAGGCCGAGCTTCGGCTGCGGCCGAACAACTGCTCCTGCTCGCGCTGCGCCGTCTCGACGAGCCGCACGGTCGCATCTTCGATCGCGGCGGAAACGCGCACCAGGAACTCATCGCGCGGCAGACCCGGCGGCACCGGATCAAGGAACTCGACCACCAGCGTGCCGGGATAACGCATGAAGGTCCGGCGCGGCCAGAACAGTCCGGAATTGAGCGCGACCGGCAAGCAGCTCCCGCGGCAACTGGCATAGAGCTGCGCGACGCCGGGCTTGTAGTTCCGGCGGCGCACCGACCGGCCTGCGCGTGCCTTCAGGAAAGATAATCAACTGGCGGCCGTGCGGACTTCCTCGCTGGCCTGCCGCACCATCTTCAGCAGCGCGCGGCCTCCGGCCCGGCGGTCGACGGAGACCATGCCGGCCTTCATCAGGTACCAGCCAAAAAACGGAATCCGCGTCAGCTCGCGCTTGAGAATGTAAAGCGGGTGATCGAACAACTGCAGCAGCGCGAAGGTTTCCCACATCGACTGATGCTTGGAGGCGACGAGCAACGGCCCCTTCGGAATTTTCTCGGCGCCACGAAACTCCACCTTCACGTTGCACACCACCCGCAACAACCAGGTGCTTTGACGCGCCCAGAGCTTGGCGATCACCATGATCGCCGTGCGCCGCATCACGTAAGTCGGAATCCCGACAAGCAACCAGAAGATGAGGAGCGCATAGAACAGCACGTTGTAGATCAACGAGCGCAGGAAAATGGAAATCATCGAGATACCGACTAGTTCGCTTGGGCGGTCGCTGGCTGGCGCGGCGTCGAGAGGCGGAATCGCTGGCCTCGCGCGTGACGTCGAAGCCCGCATCCGCCAGACGCACCCGCACCTCGGCGGCGACGTATTTGACATACTCCGATAGCACCAGGCGCAAGGTTCCGCCATTGCTCCACCAGGGTTCCTCGCGCCATTTGTCGCCGACGACCGCAAACGGGATCAGGGTGATCTCGGGCATCGCGTGCGACAATTCCACGATGGCGCGCGGCATATGGTAATTCGACGTCACGACGATCAGCGACTTGAACCCCCGTTCGCGCGCCCAGCGCCGCGTCTCGGCGGCGTTGCTGCGGGTATTGACCGCCGAGCGATCGAGGTCGACGCAGCACCTCAGCAGCGATTGATTGTCGGTGAGCGAGCGCGAAATATCGCTGGCGCCACTCGCCGGATGCACGCCGGAAATCAGAAGCCGCCGGCCATAGCCGTCGGCCAACAATTCCATCGCATCCGACACGCGGGATGCCCCGCCGGTGAGCACGACGATGCCATCGGCCGTGCGCGGCGGCCTGGCCTCGGTGCCGTGCAATTGTGAGAGAAACCCGACGAAACCGGCCGCGACAGCGACGAATGCCAAGACAAGCATCGGCCATCATCCCAGCGCGACGTCTTCCGCGGGGCGGCGGAAGCCGAGGCATTCGGCCGATCGGCGGACGGAAGGCTCATACGATCGGGTTGTTCAGTGTGTGGATTTTAAGTATTTGCGTCTAGCGGCAATTCAGGCGATCCCCTCTTCAGCCCAATTCTAAGGCATGAACCTGGAGAAACGGGAGACCGGTTTTCGCTGTCCGGATCGCGAACGTCCGTCGCCTCATTCGATATCGTTAAGGGTTGCAAACAACGTCCGCCGCGACGCCCAGGCGGTGATCGCCGCGATCACCACCGCCTGCACCGCCAGAATCAGGTAGCCCGAGGGGCGCAACGAAAACGTTCCCAACAGAGCGGCGAACTGATCCCCGACCGGGGTGCCCGAAAACCAGTTTGCGATCAATTCCGAAAAGCCGAAGACAAGCATCGCGATGCCGCCGCCGATAAGGCCGCCTTCGAGGCCGAGCCTGAGGAAATGCCGCAGGAAGCGATTGGCGATGAAACGGTCGCCGGCGCCGACAAAATGCAGGACTTCCACGATCGGGCGGTTCGCGGCCATGGCGCCGCGGGTCGCAAACGACACCGAGATGATGGTGGCGACGATCACCAGCGCCAGAATGCCAATGCCTGCGACCACCGTGGCGCCAGTCATCGAGCGCATCCGCTCGATCCAGGCACGATGATCGTCGACACTTGCGGTCGGTGCGGCCTGCGTCACGCGGCCGGCGCAGCGTTTCGAGATCGACCGTCGATCCCGGCTGGACACGGGCGACCAGAACTCGCGGCACCGGAAGGTCGTCGAGCGACAGCCCGCTGCCAAGCCATGGCTCCAGCAATTTGGCGGACTCCTCCCGCGAGAACGGCCTGACGTCGACAATGCCCGACTGCGCCCGCACGGCATCCGCCACGGCGGCCGCGTCGCGATCAAGGTCACGTCCCGGGTGTCGGGCGAACCTGGATCGTGATTTCGCTTGCGACCTCCGACTGCCATTCGGCCGCCGACGCGCTCACCAGCAACACGGTGCCGGTCGTGATCGAGGCCAGGAAGGTCATGATGGCAACGACTGCCACCAGCGCCTGCCGGAGATCGAGCCGCGCGGCACGATCGGCGACATGTTGCGCGCCCGCGCCGGCACCTGCGGGCGCTCGCCCGAGGTCGACCAAAGGGCCGAGGTGTTGATCGGTCCTACTCATAGATATGCAACCGTCCCTGATGCAGCACGAGCCGCCGGGCTTCATACTGATCCATCAGGGTCATATCATGGGTTGCGATCACGACCGCCGTTCCCGACTTGTTCAATTCGATGAACAGCCGCAGCAAGCGCCGCCCGAGCGTCGGATCGACGTTGCCGGTCGGTTCATCCGCCAAAAGCAAAAGCGGCCGCGAGATGACCGCGCGCGCAATCGCCGCCCGCTGCTTTTCACCGCCTGACAAAATCGGTGGCAGCGCGTCCATGCGTTCGCCGAGGCCGACCCATTTCAGGAGATCGATCACTTCCTTGCGGTAGCTCGATTCGTCCCGGCCGATGACGCGGAAAGGCAGAGCGACGTTTTCATATGTCGTCATGTGATCGAGCAGGCGGAAATCCTGCAACACGATTCCGATCCGCTTGCGCAGGTCCGCGATCTGATCCTTGCTGAGCAGCGAGACGTCGTGGCCGAACAGGTTGACAAGGCCGCGGGTCGGCCGCAGCGACAGGAACAACAGCTTCAACAGCGAGGTCTTGCCGGCGCCGGAGGGGCCAGTGAGGAACTGGAAGGAATGGGCGGGAATGGCGAAACTGAGGTCGCGCAAAATCTCCGGGCCGAGCCCGTAGCGCAATCCGACATTTTCGAACCGAACCAAGTTCAGCTCCGTTCGATGAAGGGCGCGACCGGAAACCTCAAAACCGGCAGGCCCACAGGCTGCCGGGAACCAAACTAAAAAGGTTTTGCTTCGTTTATGGTTTCCGATTCGTTAACGGTCGCCTTGTAGCATCCGGTGCCCCGCTTCCGAAGTCAATTGCCCTTCAAATCAGCGGCACCGAGCGTCCTTGCGGAGAACGGCTCCATGCAGATCGTTTGCCCTCATTGTTCGACCTCCTACGGCATCAGTCCGGCATCGCTCGGCGAGGCCGGCCGCACCGTGCGTTGCTCCCGCTGCAAGGAAATATGGCTGGCACGCCCGAAGACGCCATCGAATTCGCCGGCAGGCGATGGTAGCGACGGGGGCAGACGGCGGACACCGACAGGACGAAGCCTCCGAATGGGGTGCATGGCACGAACGATTATGGCGACGCGGACGGCAACGCCCCGCATGTCGACAGCCCCTCGATTGCCGGCGACTGGCAAAGCTGCCGACGACTGGCCGGCGGCGGGCCGACGGCGCGACGATCTTGACGGCGCACGGGCGGGGCGCTTGTCCTGGCTTGGCAGGCTGGCGCAAGGCCGCCCGCACTCGCCCATCTCAGGGCGCCGTCGGCCTCACCACCGCTTGCCCCGCGATGGGGGCCCTGGTGCTCGCGACCCTGATCTGGCGCGCCGAAATGGTGCGGCTGCTGCCGCAAACGGCAGGCTTCTACAAACTGGTCGGTCTTGACGTCAATTTGCGCGGGCTCAAATTCAAGGACGTCAAGGTGTCCTCGGAAATCGTCGAGGGCAAGCCGGTGCTGGTGATCGAAGGCTCGATTACGGGCAAATCCAGCAAGCCGGTCGAAATTCCGCGACTGCGCTTCAGCGTGCGCGACGCGCAAGGCGCCGAAATCTACGCCTGGAATGCCGTGCTCGAGCAATCGGTCTTGAGGCCGGGCGAGCGGGCGCAGTTCAAGTCGCGCCTGGCCTCGCCGCCGCCCGAAGGCCGCAATATCGACGTGCGCTTCTTCAACAAGCGGGACCTCACTGGCGGCCATACCTGAGGCTACGTATATTCTTCCTCCCCCCTCCCCTTGTCTCCTCCCCCCCGGTCGCATCCCTTCGGCGGTCTGTCAAGGGTTATAGATGTCACGCGTGCTGATCGTCGACGATGAGGAGTCCATGCGCCTTCCGGTCGCGCGCGCCATCGCGATGGATGGTCACGATATCGCCACCGCCGCCGACGGCGCCCGAAGCGCTCGACATCTTAAGCGGGCCAAACGGCGCCTTCGACCTGCTGTTGACCGACACGCCGAAGAGGGCGAAGCCTTCGCACTGCCCGGCGGGGGCCTCGGACAGGAGCTGCGCGTCACCTGCGCCTCGGGCACGCCCGTCGTCACGCTCACAGGCCCCGGCGGCCAGACGTACACGACGCCGTCCACGCCCGGGCATCTCGTCACTGTCCCAGGGCAGTTCATGAGCGCCGTCGCCCCCGATCCAAACCAGGTCCTGGTGCTGCTGCGTCACCCGAAAGGTGGGACATGGCACATTCAGCCTGCAGCCGGGTCGCCCCCTGTGATCAAGCTGGAAGTCGCCGAAGACGTACCGCCTGCCACGGCGCACGTGCGAGTCGGCCACCGTCGTGGAAACAGATGGTCGCTCACCTACAGGATCGGGCACTTCGTCGCCGGCACGAGGGTGCGCTTCGTAGAACGCGGCCGCGACAGCACGCATGTTCTCGGGACGGTCGCCAAGGCAGGCGGGACGCTGTCCTTCCGACCGCAGGACGCGCTCGGGCGCGCACGCAAGGTGCTGGCCTACCTGCTGAACGCCGAAGGCGTAACGGTGCGCGAACTGACGGTCGGCCACTACACCGCTCCAGGCGCGTTCAGGCCCGGCCGACCCCGCAAGGTGCGGATCGTACGCCGCGGCACGAGCGCGCTGATCACGTGGAACGCCGTCCCGGGGGCCAGGACATACCGCATCAAGATCACCGGCAGCGACGGACGCTTGGAGACGCTTTCCAGAAAGCCAAACAGCCGCAGCGTGCAGCTGGCGAACGTGCTCCCGTTCGAGAGCTTCACCGCAACCGTCCTCGCCCGGGGCGGTCCGAACCTGCTGCCGGGGTCGGGAGCGACGGTCAGGCTTGGCCCGCTGAGGATCAAGACACACGGGGCGGGCAAACGGCGAGGGGCGAAGAGGAGAGGCTAGACGCGCGCGGTTACTTCGTGCGCTCAGTGCACCGCGAAACCCGTGGAGTGTCCGACCAGTTTGAACGCTGAATCTGCTTCACGCAAGCTTCTACAAGTGGGCGATCCAGGACTCGAACCTGGGACCTCTTCCTTATCAGAGACGGATGCTGTGGAGGCGTCCGGGGTCAAGATCCGCATGGTACCAAGGGTTTAGGCTCTCGCCTACCCTCGCGAGCGACCAGCAGGATATCCGCAATTTGCGGGCGATTTCGACCGATATTGGCAGGGCTGCCGTTTCAGCCGAAGCCGAGTTGCCGAGGGTCCAGCAGCTAGGGAGGTGTGATCTACGGTGTGGAACATGGTAGAGTGGGTTCGGTAGTCGTTTCGTCATCCATGAATCAACTGCCGTCTATGTGCAGAGGAGCCAGCATATGCTCACCAAGGAACGCACGCTCGAGGTCGAGCGCGAGGCAACCACGTTGGGGATCGGCGCCATTGCCGAGCGACTCCAGGCGAACCTCGGCCAGGCACTGACCGCCCATCTGGCCGGCTTGGCCGACACACGCCAGATCGGGCGCATCGGTCGCGGCGAACATCGCCCGCAGCGAGCGACCGAACGGCGCCTGCGCGAGGGCTACAAGGCGGTAGGAATGATCGCCGAGCTCTACGACTGGGAAACAGCCAAGGCGTGGCTGTTCGGAACCAACACGCGCCTGGATGACCAGGCCCCGGTCGAGGTGCTCGGGAATGCCACGACCGACGAGCAGTTCACCGACGTAGCGCGGGCTGCCAAGCAGTTCGCGAGCGCGGACGGGTGAGCCTGCCCGAGCGCCGGACAGAGCTCTGGCGAGTTGCGCACTACGGCGATCCGCTGGAGTTCGCGCCCCATGACCGCTGCTCCTGGGGGCACCGCTTCGACGACGTTGAGCGGCGCCATCGCACCTTGTATTGCGCGAGCACGCCGGAGACGGCGCTGCGGGAGGTGCTCGCCGACCTGCGACCGAACGCCCAGGTGATCGCGAAGCACATGAAGGTTTACGAAGCCGCGGCGGCGGAGTCTCTGCCTCGGGCGGCGATCACCGAGAAGTGGCGGCAGGATAACGTGCTCGTTCCCTGCACCATGGCCTACGAAGGCCGACTGCTCGATCTCACCGACGCCCACGAACGTCACGAGATTGAGACGCGCCACGCCCAACTGCTGGCCGAGCACGGCATGTCCCATCTCGACATGCACGAGATCACAACGCGCCGGCGGATCGTCACGCAGATGATTGCCACCGACGCCTACGACAGCCTCGACGTGGCAGCGATCCGTTTCGCTTCAAGCCGCGACGGCCACGCCTGCATCGCCCTCTTCGAGGACCGCGCCGAGCTCGAAGAGGCAGGACCGCCGATCGCGCTGACCGACCCGCCACCGAAGCCGCTGGTCAAGGTCGCAGCTGACTGGAAGCTGGATCTTTCCTCGGCTGCGCCGGCCAATCACTGAGGTCTGCGCACGGGGTCGTGTTTCGGGGAGTACATGGCGGTCCTTCTACCCAGCCTCTCGCGAGGACGTGGAATCCATATCTCGGCCCAACTCGAAAATCTCGGGAGGGATCTCCAAATCGCCGCGTGCCGCCGCTTCCGCAGCCTCCTCAGGCGTAAGGCCAGTCTCTTCCGCCCACATCCCGAGCGCGTGCAGACGCGCGGCGACACCCGTGGCGTCCGTGTACCACGCGAGCATGCTCTCAAGCGTGGTTTTGTCCAGCAGAGATGATGGCTGCTCCTCATGCACGACTACAGCAAGCATGCCGTAGATCAACTGACCATTCTCGATCCACTCCGACGTCGACTCGGGCGCCTGCGTTTCCTTCTCGAGCGTGGCTTTGATTTCCGCTATGCGCGCGTGGCCCGGAACGGGAAAGGGAGGCTCCTGCCTCCCGAGTGCCTCGAGCACTTGGGAGACGTCCTCGCCCATCTTGTTGAAGGATCGGAGAGACCGTCGAGTCTTCCGCCCACATCCGCAGAAGCAGCGAAGTGCCATCACACGAGATGCTATCTCGCAAGCGCTCGTTGAGCTTCCTGACGGTAGGCTTGTTTCATGACTCGTTATTTCTGTGGTTGCCATCGTCGAGTTTTCAGGGAAAGTCGCCGAATCGCCAACGTCTACGGCTACAACGCCAGGATGTTTGCGGAGATCATTCGCGAACTGCTGGAGTGCGACAGCCCCGGCAACATCGACTTCCTTGGCAGCACGCCCGATGAATACAGGGGCCTACTCGACTCCCTAGATGATTGATTCCACGGTGTTAGGCGCAGTAGTTGACGAGTGCGCGTGTGGGGCGGCCGAGTTGGTGGTTGAGGGTGACGGCGGCGGCGAGGGTGAGTAGGCGTTGCACGATGCGCTCTCTGAGACCGGGGAGTGTTCTTGCGCCGTGGCGCTCCAGTGTCAGCAGGTCCTTGCAGGTCCAGAAGATCGACTCGATGCGTTGGCGGATCGGGGCGAGGTTGGGACCCGGGCCGGGCTCGTCTTTGCGGGCGGGTCTGAGGATCGTGGCGTCGAGTTCTGCTACGCCAGCAGCGAACGCTCGCCCGACATAACCCTTGTCACCGATCACGGTCTCTCCACCGATGCGCGGGGCGCGAGCGAGCAGTTTCAGCGCGACCTCGCGCTCATCCTGCTTGGGGGAAGTCAGCGCGAGCGCCCTTGGTGTGCCGTCGGGTGCGAAGAGTGCGTGCAGGCGAAAGCCCCAGAAGAAACGGGAGTGGGAGCTGCAGTAACCGTAGTCGGCGGCATCACCGAGCGCCGAGCGCTTGACCGTCTCGCGGCTGCGAGCGCACTCCACGGGAGTGGAGTCCACCAGCAGCGTCTGGCTGTGGAATCCCGGGCTCTGACTGGCGAACACGCCGATCAGCCACTCCAGCGTCTCGGCCAGACGCCGACGGCGCTTGAAGTAGCCGGGCTGGGCGGGGATCTTCAGAAACAGGTGGCGCAGGTGCTTGGAGGCGACCGCGAGGAAGCGCCGGTCGGAAGGGATACCCATGATCGCCTGGGCGACGCAGAGCGTTATGACCTCCGCGTCTGTGACGCTTCGTCTGGCGTTCTTCGGTCGATCGGGCAGGAGATCGTCTGCTGTGACGTAAACAGCGGTGAGCAACAGGTCGAGGTCGGCGTCCATCGAGGCCCCCTTCGGTCGGCGATGCTTATGAGCACCGCCGACTTCGACCCTGCTGCTCAGAAACCCCCCAAAACCACGACACCAGCCGTGGAATCAATCATCTAGAAGAGTTCCGTGCAGACTATCGCGACGTTGTGCATGGCGATAGGGACCTCTCGGATCAAGAGTCGCGCTACGACGCCTGGGTGCGTACTCGCAACGAGGCTTACGGGGTTGCATTGGCCAACAGAGCACTCGTCAAGGACGAGGGACGGAGGCGGCGTCTTCAAGCTATGGGGCGATGGACCATCGAGCAGGGCATAGCTCCGGAGCAGGCGGCGGGGGAGTTGAACAAGATGGACCCAGCCGAGATTCACCGCACCGCCGTCGAACACGAACGCTGAGAGACCGCTGGTGACTTTTGCTCGACGCCGCCGGCGAACTGGACCACGAGGCGCGAGAGGATCGGCGAAATGTCGAGCGCCGGGCGATGCTGGCCACGCTCACCTTCGCCGGCTTGCGCATTGGCGAGCTGTGCTCGTTGCGGTGGAGCGACATGGACCTCGCCGCCGGCTGGCTCCGCGTTGAGGAATCCAAGACCGACGCCGGCAGGCGCCGCGTGAAGCTCCGTGGCGTGCTCGCCCGGGAGCTGGGCGCAGTTCGTGGTCGCCACGAGCTCGCAGCGACCGACGACTACGTGTTCCCCACACGCCGCGGCGGGCGGCAGAGCGAAGACAACATCCGCTCGCGAGTGCTCAGAGCCGCAGTTGATCGCGCGAACGAGAACCTCGCCAAGAAGAGGCTCCCACCGTTGCCCGGAGGGCTCACGCCGCACTCTCTGCGTCGGACATTTGCGAGCGTCCTCTACGCGATCGGGGAGGACCCCGGGGTCATCATGGACGAGATGGGCCACACCGACCCGGGGCTCGCGCTGCGCGTCTACCGCCAGTCGATGCGGCGCGGCGAGGGTGAGAAGGCCCAGCTCCGGGCGCTCATCGACGGAGCGGCCAATGACGCACCGCAAGACGCCGTAGAGCAACCAGCCCCCCAGAGCGTTGCTTGAGCACCTTGGTCTTCTTGAGATAGATCGTCCCACTGGCGAGCACGTAGGCGTACTCGCTGCCGGCGTGTCCGTGGAACTCATCGATCGCACTGTCGAGATCGATGCTGGCGCTCCGGCTTCCTCCGTCCGAGAGCATCGCTGGCTTGCTGGCGAGTGCCATGCGATGCGTGTCCGTCAACAAGGTGGCCTCATCCAAGTGGCGCAAAAGTGGTGGGCGTCGATTGAGGCTGAGTAGCCCGATCTCCCGAAGGTCAAGGCCGCGCTGCCGTGCCGTCACGACGATCTCGATGTACTCGATCGGCCGCTGAAGGCCGTCGCTTGGATCGTCTTCCTTCCAAAATGCGCTGATCTTGGGCCGACGTATTAGGCGGCCGGCGCTGATGGCAAACGCCATGAGCGAGATGATTAGGGAGATGACGGCAAGCAAGTCAGGCTCTTTCACGCCGCAAGATTCAGGCCGCGAATCGGCAGTTATTGGCAGCCGACCCGCCGAAATAAGCTCGACAGTCGTCGAGCGCAAGGCGAGTTGAATGCCGAATACCACTCCAACACACGAGATTCAGCAGTGGGCGATCCAGGACTCGAACCTGGGACCTCTTCCTTATCAGAGAAGCGCTCTAACCAACTGAGCTAATCGCCCTTAGCCTGCAAACGCGCACTTTTGCTGGATAACGAGACGCTGCGTGCACCCGAAAATGGCACATTCATGGCACGTGGCTCGCGTTTGGGCTCTGTTGCGCGATGCATTGCGTGCCATCTTACCGACGGCACGTGCACGCCAGCGAAGCGATCGGACGCTCGGCGACCCACCCCCGCACGAAGCCGAAGCGGCAGATCGTCGCCGCGGGCGAACGCGTCCCTTGTGGCATCTCGGTCACACCACCGGCACCCATGTCGTATGCAAGCAGGATATCTAGACACGGGCTGCATGTCGTGATATCTCGACACGACACATTGTCGGAGTATCCCGACAGTGCTACAATGTCGGACTATGCCGACAGAAGGCACGCACAAAGGCTCGGGGGGTCCTTTCCGGATCTATTCGACCACGTCGCTCGGAGATGCGATCCGCCACTATCGAACCGCTGCCGGGTTGACCCAGGCTCAGCTCGCCGAGATGGCTGGGCTGCAGCGCAGCTACCTATCCGAACTTGAGAGCGGCAAGGAGACCGAGCAACTCAAGCGGACTCTGCGCGTCCTGAGACAGCTTGGGGTTCGCATGACGCTCGATGAGGCTGACTGGTAGTGGCCGACGAACTGGCAGTTTGGTTGTACGGCGACCGGGTCGCCACCGTCGACCGACAGCGGGGTAGGCCTCGCCTGGTTTACACGGAGGATGCCCTGAGTCGCTACGCGTTGGGCACGCCGCTGCTGTCTTTGTCGCTGCCGGTGAGCGAGCGTCGATACACGCAGGGCATCGTGCGGCCGTTTATCGATGGCCTCCTTCCCGAGGGCGAGTCGCGCAAGTCGATTGCGCGCGACGCCGGCGTGCGTGCGGACGACACATACAGCCTAATTCGCGAGCTCGGGCGCGACTGCGCAGGCGCGGTCGTGATTCAGCCAGCTGACGAGCCTGCGCCGCCGACGCCCACGACAGTCACCGCCGAAGCGCTGACTGCGGATGGCGTTGCGACTCTCGTGAGCAACCTGCGCAGCGCACCGCTGGGTGCCGGGGGCAGGGTGCGCATCTCGCTGGCGGGAGTACAGGAGAAGCTTCTGCTGACGCGCATGCCGGATGGCAAATGGGGCCGACCTGTGGATGGGACCCCTTCGACGCACATCCTCAAGCCCGAGATCGGCGCCTACCCAAAGACGGTTGAGAACGAGGCGTTTTGCATGAGAATCGCGCAGAACCTCGGCCTCGCCGTTGCCGCCGTCGAGACGACCGAGATAGCGAAACGCAAGTTGATCGTCGTCGAGCGGTTCGATCGCATCGTCAGCTCCGACGGCGCCGCCGAGCGCATCCACCAGGAGGACTTCTGTCAAGCCACGGGTGAGCCCCCCGACACCAAGTACGAGGAGGACGGTGGCCCCTCGCTGCAGCGCATCGCCGACATCCTGCAGTCAGTGGCCGCCGCCGACTCATTGGAGCGGTTTTTGCAGGCTGTGACGTTGAATGTGTTGATCGGCAACGGCGATGCCCACGCCAAGAACTTCTCGTTGCTGCACCACGCGTCGGGTGCGTTGACGCTAACGCCGCTCTACGACCTTGATGTGCACGCTGCACTACGGCGACAATCGACTGGCGATGTACATCGACGACGTGCAACGCACCGACCGAGTCACCGCAGAGCGAATTGCGAATGAGGCCGTGAGTTGGGGCATGTCACGCGAGCGCGCGGTGTCCACCGTCAACGACATTCTTGATCGCGGCGCGGCGGCGATGGCTGCTGCACGCAAACAGACACCGCATCTACCCCGCGAGCTGTACGCGACGGTACATGGCCAGCTCTCGCAGTTGCGTTCGCATCAGTGATCGCCACGAACGGCGGGACCCTGCCGCACGTCCTCGCCGCGCAGGTCGACGCAGATAGCCACCTACACAACCGCGCGCGGACGCAGCCGCCGAGCCAGTTCGAGCGCCTCCTCGGGCGTGGCAAACCCCATCTCCGCGCGGTATCCGCCGTCGCGCGCCGGCTTGACCTGGACCTCCGCGCCGAGCGCCGCCCCGAGCGCGTCGGCGATCTCGCGCGCGGCCTGCTCCTGGTCTGGGTGGACAGTTCCCGCAGGCGAACCTCGCTTGCCGCCCCCTCCCGGCCCTTTGCCGGCGCCCCGCGTTGTCCTCCCGCGCGCGCGCTTCGACGGTCCGCACCGACCACCCCTCCTGCACCGCCGATCGCGCCAGCCGGGTCGCGCGCGCCGTGATCCTCCGCCAGCAGCAGCGCGCGCCCGTGGCCCTCGCTCAGAGCACCCTCCTGCAGCAACTCGATCACCTCGTCGGGCAGGTCCAGCAACCGAACCAGGTTGCTGACCGCCACGCGTCCGCGCCCGACGCGCCGGCCGACCTCCTCGCGTGTGAGCCCCAGCTCCTCGACCAGCGCCGCGCACGCGCGGGCCTCCTCGATCGGGCTGAGGTCCTCGCGGGCCATGTTCTCGATCAGCGCCAGCTCCAGGGCTTCGGCGTCGTCGCGAGGACGCACGAGCGCCGGGATCGTCGGTCGAGACCGGCGATCTGCGCGGCGCGCCAGCGCCGCTCGCCGGCCACGAGCTCATACGTGCCGCCCGGCCTGGGGCGCACGAGCACCGGCTGCAGCACCCCTCGCTCGCCAAGCGACCCCGCGAGCGCCTGCAGCGCCTCCTGGTCGAAACGGCGACGCGGCTGCGTGGGACTGGGCGCGATCAGGTCGACCGGCAACTCGCGCAATTCCTCATCGCGCGTCACCGCTCCCTCGGCCGAGACCGAAAGGATCGCATCGAGACCTCGTCCCATCCCCGGTCTCGGTTTAGCCATGCCCTGCTCCATCAGGGACCGCTGAATCATCGAGCGCTCCGGGCTGCTCGTGGGCGGCGGCTGGCAATGACGCACCGAGCGTGGTGTGCTGACGCACACGAGCGAGGGAGGACGCAGCCAGACGGTGATCCACGAACCACTAGCCACGGGCAGCCACCTCCTTGGCCAACTCGAAATACGCCTCCGCGCCCGCGCTGTGGGGATCGTGATGGGTCACCGGCAACCCATAGCTCGGCGCCTCGCCCACGCGCACGTTGCGGGGGATCACCGTCTCGAACACGAGGTCTGGGAAGTGCTCGCGCACTTCGCGCTCGACGTCTCGTCCCAATCGCGTGCGCGAGTCGTGCATCGTCAGCAGCATGCCCGCCACCGTCAGGCGCGGGTTCAGCTCGCGCCGCACCAGCGCCAGCGTGTCGAGCAGACCCGCGAGCCCCTCCAGCGCGAAATACTCGGTCTGCACCGGCACGATCACCCGGTCGGCCGCGACGAGCGCGCTCACCGTCAACGGCCCGAGCGAGGGAGGACAGTCCAGCAGGATGTACTCGAACTGCTCGCGCAGGGGCGCGAGGCGCTCGCGCAGCTGCTGCTCGAACCCCTCGATACGGGGCAGCTCGACGTTGGCGCCGGCCAGACCGGCGCCCGCCGGCAAAACCTGCAGCCCGGGCACGCTTCCCTCGGTGAGCGCCTCTGTTGCAGCCGCCTCGCCCGTCAGCACCTCATACAGCCCCGGCGACTGCGTGCGGGCGACGCCAAGGCCCACCGTCGCGTTCGCCTGCGGATCGACGTCGACCAGCAGCGTCCGATACCCGGCCTCAGCGATGCACGCGGCGACGTTCACCGCGGTCGTCGTCTTGCCGACGCCGCCCTTCTGGTTGGCGATCGCATAAACCGTGCCCACCGAGCGCAAGCTATCAGCAACCAAGGGGCCGTTTGCGGGCGACGCCCGCTCGGCGGGGAAAGCGTGAAGGGGTCTCGGCGACCTTTTCGAAAACGTGCAGATGGTGGTCGCGCGCGCCCTTGTATGGCTCGGTGCGGCGTATCTCGAGCAGGCGCATGCCCAACTGCTCGGCCGCGCAGGCCGCCTGCGCCTCCTGAGCCGAGTCGCGGCGACCGCGCCAGTCCACGAGAACGCCTCCGTGCTCGAGCAGCGGCGCCGCATACTCGAGCACCACAGGCGCAGGCGCAAGCGCTCGTGCGATCACTGCGTCGTGCGCGCCCAGACCCTCAGACCACTCCTCTGCCCTACGCTCGGCCACGCGGACGTTGTCGACCCCTGCCGCCGCGATCGCCCGGCGCAGAAACTGGCACTTCTTCGATTGGCTCTCCAGCAGCAGCATTTCGCTCGTCGGCAACGCAACCGCCAGCGGCAGGCCCGGGAAGCCAGCGCCTGTTCCGATGTCGGCGATTCGCCTGGCCGATCGGAGGCGGTCGACTTCGAGCGCCACCAGTGAGTCGGCGAGATGGACGTCCACGGCCTCCCCGGGGTCGCGAACGGTCGTCGGTGCCCGCTCATCGGCAGCGAGAGTCTCGAGGATCGCTGTCATCTGGATGTGCGCGCGAGGTGGCAGCCCATGCTGGCGCGCCAGCATCTGGACCCGACGTTCCGTGGGTCGCTCACGATGTGCAAAGAAGTTGGGATACCTGGCCCTCATATCGCGGATGCGAGCACCGACATGCGTGTCGATCCGGTCGGTCAACACACTCTCGACGACCGGCAACACGTCCTCGGCCAGAACCTGGCCACGGGCCATCCACTGGAAGTAGGAACGCCCGCCGTGGTGATAGGGACCGTACAGGCGGGCTCGCGGGAACAGCTCTCCCAGCCAGTGAAAGATCGCCTCATGCCTGACGTGCATCTTGAGAGTGATCTGCGGCTGCTTCCCATCCCCGCCGAAATGCCCCTCGCCGATGAGTAGGCCCGTGACGAGCCCTCTCTCGATATCCGTGATCTCGCGGCCTTGCGACTCGTCCATGCAGGCATTGTTCCACCGGGGAGAAAAACGTGAAACGCCACGGCCCTGGTCGCTGCGCTTACAGGCCCTACTCCTCGACGAGCGGGGAGACCACCAACCGCCGCTCGGGCTCATCGCCCTCGCTGTGCGTCCCCACGTCCCCCCGATCGCGCAGGTGCTCATGGACGACTCGACGCTCGGAAGCCGGCATCGGGTCGAGCTCCACTGCCTGTCCCGAGCGCAACGCCTCGTCGGCCGCATCGTCGGCGTCGGCGCGCAATGTCTCGGCCCGGCGTTCGCGGTAGCCGTCTGCGTCGACCACGACGCGGATTGGCGATGGCCCATCGTGAAAGACGATCCTTTGCGCGAGATGCTGCACCGCGTCGATCGTCTGTCCCCGTCGGCCGATGAACAGACCGACATCATCCCCTCGCAGACAGCCTTTCAGCTCCTCCTCGGTCTCATCGATCTCGATCTCAACATCGAGGCCGAGGCCGTCGGCGATCTCCGCGAGCAGGTCTTCGAGCGCCTCCGACGGCTCACCGTCCTCTGCGAGGATCGGCATCGCCGCCGTGCTCACCACCACTCATCGTCGCCTGCCTGAGCGCTTCTTCTTCCTGCGCGGGGGCGGTGGTGGGGCGACGCTGCCTCCACCCACGACGGCCGCGCCGGCGAGCGCCGCCTTCGGCGATACCTTCGCCTGGCCGTTGGACGATCCTCCGTCATCCGGCGGCTTCGCCGGCGACGGCCCGATGCGCTGCCGGATGAAGTACTGCTGCCCGATCGTCCATAGGTTGGTGGTGATCCAGTACACGAGCAGACCGGCTGGATACCGGAACAGGAAGGCGACGATCACCAGCGGGAGCAACAGCATCATGCGCCGTTGATTCGGATCGGCAGAGGCCGTGGCCATCAGCGTCGAGGCGATCTGCGAGCCGATGTAGAGGGCGATCAGCACGATCAACACCGCACCCGTCGCCTTGTAGGTGATGTCGGGGATGAAGAGGAACTTCGCCGAGCCTGGAGCCACGACGTTGCAGCCGACTTCGGTCAGGCCTTTGACCGTGTGGCCCATGACTTTGACCGCGTGTTCGGGAATCTGGCCGTTCTTGGTGATTGGGCGGTGCAGTTCCCGCGAGTAGTATTCGCGCAGCTGCTGCCCGCAAATGTCGAACTTCAGGTCCGTCCGCAACATGTAGAAGAGCGAGATGAACACGGGTAGCTGCAGCAGAAACGGCAGGCAGGAGGCCAGGGGATTTATTTTGTTCTCCTGGTAGAACTTCATGATCTCCTGCTGCTGGCGCTGTTTGTCGTCCTTGTACTTCTCTTTCAGCGCGTTGATCTGAGGCGCCATCCGCTGCATTTCCTGCATCGAGCGCAACTGCTTGAACGTCAGCGGCACGAGCACGGCCCTCGTCAGCACCGTCAGCCCGACGATCGCCAGTCCCCAACTGCCCCCGACCAAGTGCGCATGGATGAACACCATGATCGATTCGAACAAGTTGATCAGGGGCGAGAATGCTTCCTCGATGATGTTGGCGGAGATGGGCATGCGCTATGGCGGATCAGGAATGTTTGAGGTGGTGTCGGTTTGACTGATGGTCCGGCCTGGGGGGTGCGGCAAGTGGTTCGCTGCGCGGCGGGGCTGGTAGACCCCGCGCCCGTTCACCCGCCGGTGGGCGCACGGACCCTGAACACTCGCTGAGCCTCGACTGGATCGTACCCGCCGTCGCTCCACGGGTTGCACCTGAGCACGCGCCACGCCGCGAGCACAACGCCCCTAAGTATGCCGTACGTGCTGATCGCGTCGAGCGCATAGCGCGAGCACGTTGGCTCGTACTTGCACCGCCCGGGCAGCGCCGGCGAGACCACCCGTTGATAGACGAAGATCGGAGCAGTGACGATCAAGCGAAGCGCGCGTGAGGCGGAGCGCAGGAACGGCGCTCCGGGGGACGTTGAGGACGAGGTGCTCACGCGGGCTCGAGCCCCGGCGTAGCGTCCGAAGCGGAGGAGCGCTCGGGATCACGAAGCCGGGCACGATCGATCAGTTCTGCGAGCGCCGCGTCGATCCCCGCCAAGCCGTCGCGCACAGCGAGCTCACGGACCTCCGGGCGGGCCACCACGACGATGTCCTGTCCGGGGCTCAGGTCGTTCTCGGCTTGCGCGAACGCCTCGCGCAGTAGACGCTTTACGTGGTTGCGCTCAACCGCCCCGCCCACCTTGCGCGACACCGACAGCCCAAGGCGCGGCCGTCGAGTGGAGGGGTTCGGGAAGGTGTAGAGCACCAGGTGGCGATTGGCCGTCGAGCGGCCCTGCCGGTACACGCGCTCGAACTCCGCGCTGCGCGACAGTCGCCGATCGCCAGTTGCCGTGCGTGGCTTCATCGCGCGCTCGCCTCGATCGCGCACGCGAGCGCCATCCTCAGGCGGACAGGCGCTTGCGGCCCTTGTCGCGGCGGCGCTTGAGTGTGAGCCGACCCGCGCGTGTGCCCATGCGGGCACGAAACCCGTGAGTACGGGCGCGCTTGCGCTTCTTCGGTTGGTAGGTGCGCTTCATAATCTCGTTCTCCGCCCTGCGTGATGTTCCTTGCATACAACCCGACTGATCGCCGGGGCGATGACCAGCGCAGAAGTATAGGACCGATGAGCGGCTGCGGAATTTTCGGCGATGTGTGAGCTGACAAACCAAAGGCAGCCGCGAACTTCCAGCAAGCTAGCTTTTCGGGTCGCCCCGTAGGGTCTGAAGGCTGCCTTGCCAGCGGTAGAGCGTTTGGCGGCTGACGCCCACCAGCTGGGCGATGCCATCGAATGGGATACCCGCATTGGTGGCCTTGGGGATTATGGCGACGATCGCTTCGAGGTTCGCGCCTGCTTCGTTCTCCAATCTGTCTCGTTCAGAGCCAAGCCGGACCAGCTCATCCTCGACGGCGCGTCTGGCTTGAAGATCCTTCGGTAGATCGGACATAGGCTAGCCGGTCGGGTCTGGCGAACGTGCCGCGAAGCTTTTGTATACCGGCAGTAGACTGGCGAGTTGGGCGGCGGTGTTCCCGTAAACGAGCGCGCCGATGATCTCCTCCTGCGTCGCTGTTACGCCCGCATCGCTCTCTAGAGCCGTTTTTAGCACTTCGATCCGCTCGTGAGTGAGCGGATGCACTTTGACCGTCTTGGCCATCCGCAAGGACCCTTAGCATCGTCCTCGTATACCACGGGTATACGAGCGCATTGGAGTACGACTCTACTACGCTGATGGGTATCCGGTTTACTCCGGGAAGCCGCGTGAGTGGGAGATGAGTCCCGGTGGGGATGCCCGAAATTGCCGCCCAGTGGGTGTGGAACCCCTCAATGGTGCGATTTCAAGGGCATCATCCCATCAGACGGAGCTAACCGGATACGCACTACTACGCTGATGGGTATCCGGTTTACTCCGGGAAGCCGCGTGAGTGGGAGATGAGTCCCGGTGGGGATGCCCGAAATTGCCGCCCAGTGGGTGTGGAACCCCTCAATGGTGCGATTTCAAGGGCATCATCCCATCAGACGGAGCTAACCGGATACGCACTACTACGCTAGGGCTGCGAGGTCTAGGAATGAGCGAGCCGAAGTTCAATTCCACCAAGTTCAACGAGCTAATCGTTTACATCGCCACGCGGCTTGGACCGGAGGCGGCGCTTGGCCGCGTCAAGCTCGCCAAGCTGCTCATGTGGAGCGACTTCGGGGCCTTCGCGCGGTTCGGTGAGTCGATCACAGGGGCTACCTACGAAAAGTGGGAGCACGGGCACCTGCCAAAGGAGCTGCTGCTCGCCCAGCGCGACCTTGAAACCGGCGAGCGGATTGCCGAGGAGCCAGTCGATTACTTCGGCAAGAAGCTCAAGCAGATAACGGCGCTCAGCGCCCCCGACATGAGCACTTTTAGCGAGGACGAGCTAGCAGTCGTTGAGACCGCCATTCGCCGTTACGGGTACGAGAGCGCCACATATCTCAGCGAACTCTCGCACCACGAAGTCGGATGGCGGCTCGCGCAGATGCACGAGGTCATCCCCTATACCACCGTTTTCCTCGGTGCCGGAGGCGTATCCGACGCGGCTATACGTCGGGGCGAGGAACTAGCTTCCTTGCATGGCTGGACTTAGCGGGAGCTTCGCTGCGAAGGATTCATCGAGGCTGGCGAGTTCGCGAAATCTAAGGACGAACTCAAGCAGAGCACAGGTCTCACGGACCGCCAGATCGATGACCGCCTTGACGGTCTCGTGTGGGCACTTTTGCGCGAACCTTCGGCGGTTGCCAAACGGGTCGGGACCTGGAATCTATGGGCCGCTGAAACCCCTGTCGGTGTTCCCGTGCTCGTCGTGTATCTGCGCCCACGCACTAACACGATGGCCGAATGCGAATGGGTTTGGATTCAGGAGCACCCTTAGGATTGACCCACAGCAACAGTACGCTCGTCCTTATGTCCGAGGACCCAGACGAGCGCTTCGCGATCGACGGCGACCCCGAGGACGCGCTACGCGGCCTACTTGGGGCCGATTCGCAGGAGATCAACGCCGAACAGCTCGCCGACAAGCATGGTGTCCAGGGGCTAGCGCTGCGCAACATGCTCCGTGCGCATCCCGAGCTAACGCCGGGCCACGAGTGGCACGAGCACTACCGGATCGACGCCGAGATCGAGGCCCGGATTGTGGCCCACCCTGAGTTTCAGGGTCTCCCGAAACACTGATTTAGAGGGCTCGACCTTCGCAAGTCTCGCTCCAGAAGCGGATAAGCCCGGTCACGACAAGCAAGTCGCCGAAGATCACAAGTGCCCAAGCAGCTATACGAACGAGGTCGTAGGCGGTCGATGACCAGGGCGACACCCCTACTCGTAGAGCGTCGGAATGCCCGCAATGTTCGCCGCAGTAGACGAGCGGCCGCTTGGTTTGTCAGAGCACACATCGCCGAATTTTCTCGCCAAATGCGGGCAGCCGCGAGTGGGGCCCGAGGGCGTTGGCTATAGTCGCCGGACCGGGTCCCAAGCGGGCCCTCCGTCCTAGAGTTCCATTCACTTTTCTCCCGGGGAGATGCGGGTTGACGCTGCCGTGAGCGCCGAGCTGGAGCACATATGGTCGCGGGTGCAGGCAGAGCTTGCGGACGTGGTCGGAGAACCGACCCACCGCATCTGGCTGGAGCCCCTGAGGGCCCGCGAGCTGTCGCATGGGCGCCTCTCGATCGAGGCGCCGCCGCAGGCGTGTGGCTGGGTGCGAGATCGCTTCGGTCGGGTCCTGCAAGCGTGTGTGTCGCGCGTCATCGGGGTGGAGGTCGTCGTCGATCTGCTCCCCGCCTCCGGCACATCGCGCGCCGACGGCTCGAGTCCGGCTACGGACAGCAGGCGCATAACCGAGGTGGCAGGAGATGGCGACGGGGAGGCGGGGGACGAGACGGGGACGCAGGATTGGCGAGACCCGGTGCTCTGTCCCCGGACCGGCGCCCTGGGCAACCCGAAGCTTACATTCGACCAGTTCGTGATCGGCGACAGCAACCGCCTGGCTCACGCGGCCGCCCTGACGGTCGCAGAGATGCCGGCCCAGGCCTACAATCCCCTGTTCATCTGTGGCCCACCAGGCGTCGGCAAGACCCATCTGCTGAGCTCGATCTCGAGCCTGCTGCTCGCGCACAATCCAGGACTGGCGATCCGCTGCACGACCGGAGAGGCCTTCACGAACGAGTTCCTGCACGCCCTGTCGGGGCGTCGCACGGACGCTTTCAAGACTCGCTTTCGCCATGTCGACGTCCTGCTCGTCGACGACGTGCAGTTCCTGGAGCGCAAGACGAGGACCGAGGAGGAGTTCTTCCACACGTTCAACTCCCTCTACGACGGCGGCCGGCAGATCGTGCTCACGTCCGATCGTCCGCCGCGCGATCTTCAGGCGCTGGAGGACCGCCTGCGTGAGCGCTTCGAGTCAGGGCTAGTAGCCGACATCCAACCCCCAGACCTCGGCACACGTATGGCGATCTTGCGCAAGCGTGCACACCAAGACAACCTCGAGCTCTCAGACGAGTCCGCCACCGACCTGATCGCCGCACGCATACAGGGCAACGTCCGTGCGCTCGAGGGAGCTCTCATCCGCGTGGTCGCCTTCAGCTCGCTGACAGGTCGGACGCTGACGGCTGAGTTGACCCGCGAGGTCCTCGATGGCCTCTATCCAGCCACACAAGCGCCCAAACCCCAAAGACCGCCCTCGATCGGCGACATCAAGGCGGCGGCCTGTGAGCACTTTGGGCTCACAGCCGATGAGCTGCTGTCCTCCTCACGGACACCACGTGTCGCCTGGCCGCGACAGATCGCCATGTATCTGGCGCGGGAGCTCACCGACGAATCACTTCCCGCCATCGGCCGGCAGTTCGGTGGGCGCGACCATACGACCGTGATGCACGCGTGCAAACGAGCCGCTTTGCGCATAGCCAAGGAGGATTCCTCGCGTGAGCTTGTGGACAACCTCGCCAGCGAGCTGCAGGAACGTCGTGATAGTCATCATGCGCAGAACCGTGACCGCCCGGCCTGAAAGACTTCGCAAACGCTTGTCCACAATCGCCGTCAGGACCTTCTTCGCTCCCCAAGCCAAATGTTGCCGAAACACACATATCCACAACCACTACTGACTTCTATTCTCCTCTAGAGGTGCATCAGTGAAGCTATCTCTCTCTACGTCCGACCTCTTAGCGCAGTTGCAGACTGTCACGCGCGTTGCATCGACACGCAGTGCCGTGCAGGCGCTCTCCGGAGTGATGATCTCCGCCCAGGAGGGCTCGACACCTGAGCTGCTGGCTACAGACACCGAGATTGGACTACGTGTCCCCCTCTCCGCGAAGGTCGAGAGCCCTGGCTCAGTTGTGCTCCCTGCCCGTCTGTTCCTGGATGTCGCCCGTACGCTCCCTACCGACGACCTGACACTGGAGCTGAGAGCGGCCGAGCAGGACGTGGAGTTGATCTGCGGCCCGGCGATGTTCCACCTGAGGACGCTTCGCTCAGAAGACTTCCCGACACTTCCAGTGCCCGCCCCGGAGACGCGTATAACCCTTCCCGCCGGAGCGTTTGTGCAGACCGTCTCTCAGGTCGCCAGATCGGCTTCTCGCGACGAGACGAGGCCTGTGCTGACGGGCATCCTGATGTCGGCGTCTGACCGGCAGCTGCGCATGGTCGCCACCGACTCCTACCGATTGTCGGTCAAGGAGACGACGCTCGAGACACCATTGCAGAGTGCGCTGGAGGCGAACATTCCCGCCCGGGCGCTTCAGGAGCTCGCGCGTATAGCCCAACAGGACGACAGTGAGTCGCTCGCTGTCAGCGTCGGCCAGAACCAGGTCATCTTCGAGCTGGGCGATGTCCTGCTGTCCTCGCGCCTGATCGATGGGCAGTTTCCCAACTACCGCCAGCTGCTGCCGGAGTCGGTCGAGCACGAGCTGCGTCTCTCGAGCACCGAGCTGGCCAGCGTTGTCCGTCGTATCAGTCTGCTGGCTCAGAAGAACACGCCTCTGCGCCTCGGCTTCCGCGAGGGGGAGCTGACGATCTCCGCCCAGACCCCGGATGTCGGCGAGGCCAGCGAGACGATCCCGGTCCCGTTTCGCGGCGAGCCTTTCGAGATCGGCTTCAACCCCGAGTTCCTGCGCGACGGCTTGGAAAGCGTCGAGTCGGACGAGCTGGTGCTGAAGCTGATCAGCCCGCTGCGCCCCGGCCTGATCGAATCGCCCGACAGCGGGGACTTCGTGTACCTGATCATGCCCATCCGCCTGAACGTGTGACATGTCTGCCGTCAGGGTCCGCGCATCTCTGCGTCCTCGGTCGCTCGCGTACGTAGTACGCCACGCTCCCTGCGTCCTTGACCTGCTTGACCCTGACGGCAGACATGCGGCGTAGTGCCTCGATATGGCTAGATGTTGTTCTGGGTGGCGTATGTGTTAGGCGCCGCACATGTGCGGCGCCTGGACGTGCCGCGTGCGGCACGTCCACCGTTGGCGCATGCGCCAACGGTGGTGACGTGCATGCACGTCACCGGACAGGACCGCATGCGGTCCTGTCGCCCCCCAAATCGAGTTCGTGAGCATGCGCGTTGTCAGCGTGCAGCTGCGCGACTTCCGCACGTATACACGCGCCGAAGCTGTGCTGGGGGAGGGCCTGACCGTCGTTTACGGGCCTAACGGAGTCGGCAAGTCCAACCTGCTGGAGGCGCTCTACTTCGGCTGCTCGGGGCGCTCGCCGCGTACGCGCAACGAGCGTGAGCTGGTGCGCTTTGGGCAGGGCGCGACGCGTGTGACGGTCCGTCTGACCGATGGCTCCCACGACCACGAGCTGAGCGTCGGGTTCGAGCCGGGGCAACCCAAGCGCATGAGCTCTGATGGCGCACCCGTCGAGCGCCTGCTCGACGTCGAGGATCGCCCGTTGCTGAGCGTGTTCATGCCCGACCGGCTGGAGTTGCTCAAGGGCCCGCCCAGCGTTCGCCGTGCCCATCTCGACCAGGTCGTGGCGGCGTTCTGGCCGTTGCGGGCAGCCGACCGCCGCGCTTATTCGCGGGTGCTGGCTCAACGCAACGCCCTGCTTGCGCGCATCCGCTCCGGTGTGGCCTCGCGCGAGAGCATCTCCACCTGGGATCGGCAGCTGGCCGGTCACGCGCTCGCCCTGCGTGACAATCGCGCCCGCGCCATCGCCCTGCTCGCCGAGCCTTTTGCCGAGCGAGCCGACCAGCTCGGCCTGAGCGGCCAGGCAAGTCTCGAGTACCGTCCCCGGACACTGGCAGCCGACGAGGACGAGTTGCTCCTGGAGTTGCGCGAGCGCTTGGACGGAGATCTGGAACGTGGCTTCTCGGGCCACGGACCACACCGCGACGAGCTGGCGCTCGTGCGCGACTCGCGCGAGCTGCGCGTGTACGGCTCTCAGGGCGAGCAGCGTCTCGCCCTGCTCGCCCTGCTGCTCGCCGAGCGCTCCGTGCTCGCCCGCGAGCGTGCCCGCACGCCGCTGATGTTGCTCGACGACGTCATGAGCGAGCTCGACGCCGACCGCCGCGAGCTGCTCGCGCGCGAGCTGGCCGGCGGCGGGCAGAGCGTTATCGCGACCACCGACCTTGCGCATGTGCCGGGCGCCGGCGAGCTTTCTGTCACCCGGCTGCGGGTGTCACCCGGCGCGGTCTTGCAGGAGGCGCTGGCGGCATGATGAGCCTGGCTCTCGATCGAGGCTCCATCCAGTGAGCAGAGCAGCCCCGCGCCGACTCGCGGCGCCCCTGGACGTCCTGTCTGCCCAGCTCGCGCCGGCGAGCACGCTCGCACGCGTGCAGGTGGTGTGGGAGAGCGCTGTCGGCCTCGCGATCGCCGCTGCCGCGCATCCGACGGCCGAGCGCGACGGAGTTCTGACCGTGATCTGCGAGTCCGCGGTGTGGGCCCAGGAGCTCAATCTGATGGCCTCCGAGCTGATCGGCCGCCTGAACGAGGCGCTCGCCACAGACGCGCTTGGCGAGCTGCGCTGCCGCAGCGGCTGAGGCGATCCTTCGCTCGCCCTGTCCCGTCGCCCTCGTTTCTGTAGCCGTTCAGTTGTCTTGGTTTCCATAACGAGGAGCGTGGCGGGGGGCGGCGAACTTTTGGGGTGTGGAGCGGGCGGAGGCTGAGGCGGTTTATGACTCCGGTCGTGATGCGTGCGTGGAGTTTTTGATGGGGCTGGTGGCGGCGCAGGGGCGGTTGGAGGAGCGCGTGCGGGTGCTCGAGGCCAAGGGCGCCGCGAGCTCGCGCAATAGCTCGGTCGCGCCGTCCGCGGACACATCGATCTCGCGTCAGGAGCGTCGTGCGCTGGCTAGAGCGAAGACGAAGGAGCTGCTCAAGAAGGATGGGGAGCGACGTAAGGCGGGCGGTCAGCCCGGTCATCGTGGCTCGGGGCGCGGATTGTTGGGTGAGGATCAGATGAGCGAGATCGTCGATCACTATCCGAGCGACTGCTCGGGCTGTGGGCGCGAGTTCACCGATGTGGAGAAGGTCCCGCGGTGGGGTGCCGGGCGCCATCAAGTCGCCGAGCTGCCCCCGGTCACCGTCGAGTACGTCGAGCATCGCACGCAGGTGCTGCGCTGCCCGGGGTGCAAGACGCGGACCCGTGGCACCCTGGGCGTCCTCGGGGAGTCCGCGTTCGGGCCGAACCTTCAGGCGGCGCTGGTAGCGCTGACCGTACGTAACCGGGTCTCCCGCCGCGATCTGAGCGAGCTCGCGGGCGAGCTCTTCGGGGTCAGGGTCTCCGTCGGCGCGATCGATGAGATCTGCCAGCGCGCCTGCGCACTATTGACCGGCCCTCATGAGCGGCTTGTGGCTGGGGTGCTGGGGTCTGGGGCGATCAACGTCGATGAGACGGGGTGGTACCTGGCCGGGGAGAACCGGTCGATGTGGGCCGCCGCTACCGCGAACGCGGCGATCTTCCAGATCGTGGCCGATCGTCATCGTGACCGGCTGATCGAGCTGCTCGGCCCCGACTTCCAGGGGATCGTGACCTCCGATCGCTGGTGGGCGTATGACCACCTGGACCCCGAGCAACGACAGGCATGCTGGTCACATCTACAGCGCGACTTTCGCTTCCACAGCGAAGGACTGGCCCTCCAAAAAGAGTTCGGGCAGGCCGGCCTCGAGTTGACCGACCGAATGTTCAATGCCTGGCACGCATTCGGCGAGCACCAAGACCGTGAGCGTCTGATCCTGGAGATGAAACCCATCCAGGACGAGTTCCTCGCGCTGCTCCAGCACGCCGGCAAGAAAAGCAAGCGCCACCGTCTGCACCGCCGCTTCGCTAACAACCTCCTAAAGATCTGGCCCGCGCTCTGGACGTTCCTGACCATCCCCGCCCTCACACCAACCAACAACGCCGCCGAGCGTGCACTCCGCGGACCAGTCATCCACCGCAAGCTCAGCCACGGAAACCAGTCCAACGCCGGCGAACGATTCACCGAGCGATCCCTCTCCGCCTCCGTCACCTGCCGACTACAACACCGCAGCCTCCTCGCCTACCTCCGCGACCTCCACGCCGCCCACCAAACCGGCGGCGCGCTCCCAGCCCTCCTCTGACCCCAAAACCAAGAGGACTGAACGGCTACCCGTTTCTGCCATTTTGCAGGGATTTCCGGTCATTGGGAGGGCTTGTGAGAGGGTCGTTGTGCTATTGTTCTACAAACGCACATCCGCCCCGGACCACGGTCCCAGCGCCCTGGATTCCGGGGCGTTCGCACGTCATCGAAGGATCAGATTGGCTACTGCCGACAACGCACGCACACGCAAGCCCGACGACCCCGCCACGGGTGTCGGTGACACCTCCGCAGGTGTCGAGGCCGGGTACGACGCGCAGGACATCACGGTGCTGGAAGGCCTGGAGGCCGTGCGCAAGCGCCCCGGCATGTACATCGGCTCAACAGGCGTATTGGGCCTGCATCACCTCGTCTATGAGGTTGTGGACAACTCCGTGGACGAGGCCCTCGCCGGGTACTGCACGGAGGTCTCCGTGAGGATCCATCCCGACAACTCCGTCACCGTCAGCGACAACGGCCGCGGCATCCCCGTGGCGACAATGGAGAAGGAGGGTCGCCCGGCGGTGGAGGTCGTGCTCACCGTCCTGCATTCCGGCGGCAAGTTCGGCGACGGCGGCGGCTACAAGGTTTCCGGCGGGCTGCACGGTGTTGGCGTGTCTGTCGTCAATGCCCTGTCCGAGCGGCTGCTGGTGCAGATCCGCCGCGATGGCCACCTGTGGTCTCAGGAGTACTCGCGCGGCGAGCCCCAGGGGGAGTTGGCCAAGGGCGAGAAGCTGTCCCCCGACGCTGCCACTGGCACCACGGTCACGTTTCTATCCGACGCGGACATATTCGAGACGCTCGAGTTCGACTTCCACACGCTCGAGGAGCGATTGCGTGAGACGGCTTTTCTCACGAGGGGCCTGAAAATCTCGATCGTCGACGAGCGAGGTGAGGGGCACTCCGCCGAGTTTCAATACGAGGGGGGCATCGAGGACTTCGTCTCATACCTGAACGAGAACAAGGACACCGTCCACCGCAAGGTCATCTTCTTCGCCGGCGAGTCCGACGAGGGCGCCGCCGAGATCGCGATGCAGTGGAACTCCTCCTACCAGGAGTCGATTCACTCGTTTGCCAACAACATCAACACCCGCGAGGGCGGTGCACACATGAGCGGCTTCCGCTCGGCGCTGACACGCACGCTCAACAAGTACGCGCGCGATCACGGGCTGCTCAAGGAGAAAGAGGACAACCTCTCCGGCGAGGACGTACGCGAGGGACTGACGGCGGTGATCTCGGTCAAGCTGCGCGACCCCCAGTTCGAGGGCCAGACCAAGACCAAGCTCGGCAACCCGGGTATGGCGGGCTTCGTCGAGTCGATCGTCAACGCTGGGCTGGGAGAGTTCCTGGAGGAGAACCCGTCAGAGGCGCGCGCGGTGATCATGAAGTCCGTGCAGGCACAACGCGCCCGCGAGGCCGCGCGCAAGGCGCGCGATCTGACACGGCGCAAGTCTGCGCTTGAGAACTCCACGCTCCCGGGCAAGCTCGCCGACTGCTCGATCAAGGACCCGTCGCTGGCGGAGCTGTTCGTGGTCGAGGGCGACTCCGCCGGCGGCTCGGCCAAGCAGGGCCGCGATCGCAACACCCAGGCGGTGCTGCCGCTGCGCGGCAAGATCCTCAACGTCGAGAAGTCGCGCATCGACAAGGTGTTGCAGAATGTCGAGATCCAGGCGCTGATCACGGCGATCGGCACCGGCGTGCGTGATGAGTTCAACCTCGAGAACGCGCGCTACCACAAGGTGATCCTGATGACCGACGCCGACGTCGACGGCGCGCACATCAGGACTCTCGCCCTGACCCTGCTGTTCCGCGAGATGCAGGAGCTGATCGAGGCAGGCTACGTGTACATCGCCAAGCCGCCGCTGTACAAGCTCAAGCAGGGCTCGCGCGAGCGTTACATCGAGAAGGACTCAGAGCTCGAGGACATCCTGCTGTCAGACAAGTGGGACAAGCTCGACGTGTTCGACCGCCACGGCACCCAGTTCAAGCTGACCGAGTCCCGCTGGCAACGGTTCACGCGCCTGCTCAAGCAGTACGAGGGCTGGGCCTCCTCGTTGCGGGCAGTCCACGGCCACGACATGGTCCAGTTCCTGGAGGAGTCCTCGCTGCTCGGCGAGCAGGCGCTCGACCCCGACGCGGCGATCGAGCTGCTCTCGCGCGAGGGGCTGGAGGGCGAGACACATGCCACCGAGCTGCTCTCGGTCGATGACATGGAGCTGCGTGTCAAGGCGGTCGAAACCAGCACCGGCTTCGCCCGCACCCATCGCATCAGTCGCGATCTGTTCGGCTCCCAGGAGTATCGCCAGCTGGCACGCGTGCACGCGCAGCTGATCGAGCTGGCCGGCGCCCCGGCCTTCGAAGTGCGCCTCGGTGACGCCCGTGAGAGCGCACCCTCTTTTGAGGCTCTGCGCGAAGCCGTGATGACCGTCGCGCAGAAGGGCACCAAACTGCAGCGGTTCAAGGGCCTCGGTGAGATGAACGCCGAGCAGCTTGCCGACACGACGATGGACCCTGCCTCGCGTACCCTGGCCCAGGTCACGCTCGAGGACGCCGCCTCCGCCGACCGTATCTTCTCGATGCTGATGGGCGATCAGGTCGAGCCACGGCGACTGTTCATCGAAGACAACGCGCGCGCCGTCGCGAACCTCGACGTGTGAGCTGCTGATGGCGACGCCCGAAACGCTCTCCGGCGGCAACATCGAGCCGCGGGCGCTCGAGGAGGAGATGCGCACCGCGTACCTCGACTATGCGATGTCGGTGATCGTCGGCCGGGCGCTGCCCGATGTGCGCGACGGTCTGAAGCCGGTCCATCGCCGCGTGCTGTATGCGATGAACGAGCTGGGTCTCGGACCGACCAGGCCGTATGCCAAGTGCGCCAAGATCGTCGGCGAGGTGATGGGCAACTATCACCCGCACGGCGACTCCGCGATCTACGACACGCTCGTGCGCATGGCCCAGGACTTCTCGATGCGCAACGAGCTGGTCGACGGCCAGGGCAACTTCGGCTCGGTAGATGACGATCCGGCAGCCGCGATGCGCTACACCGAGGCCCGCCTGGCCCGTATCGCCACAGAGATGCTGCGCGATCTGGACATGGACACGGTCGACTTCGCGCCGAACTACGACGGCAGCCGCCAGGAACCGCTGGTACTGCCGGCGCGGTTTCCAAACCTGCTCGTCAACGGCTCGTCGGGTATCGCGGTCGGGATGGCGACGAACATCCCGCCGCACAACCTGCGCGAGGTGGTCGCGGCGACGATGGCGTACATGGACGACCCCGAGATCGATACGGTCGGCTTGCTCAAGCACATCAAAGGCCCGGACTTCCCGACCGGCGGGATCATCCTCGGCCACCAGGGCGTACGCGACGCGTATGAGACCGGGCGCGGCCGGGTGCGCGTGCAGGCCAGGGCGCACATCGAGCCGCTCAAACAGGGCAAGGAGGCGATCGTCGTCACCGAGCTGCCGTTCATGGTCAAGAAGGGCGGCGACGGTGGGTTGATCCAGAAGATCGCCGACCTGGTGCACGACAAGAAGATCGCTGAGATCTCAGACCTGCGCGACGAGTCCGACAAGCGCGGGATGCGGCTGGTGATCGAGCTCAAGCGCGACGTGATCCCCAAGGTCGCGCTGAACAAGCTGTACAAGCACACCTCGATGCAGTCGACGTTCGGCGTGAACATGGTCGCGCTGGTCGACAACGTCCCGCGCACGCTCAACCTGCGCGCGGTCATCCACAACTACGTCGCCCATCAGCGCGAAGTGATCGTGCGCCGCACCAAGCACGAGCTGTCCGAGAAGGAGGCCCGGGCACACATCCTGCTGGGCCTGCTGATTGCGCTGGACAATCTGGATGCGATCATCGAACTGATCCGCGCTTCGCGCGATCGCGAGAACGCCCGCGAGCAGCTCGTCGCCAGGTTTGAGCTGAGCACGATCCAGGCTTCGGCGATCCTCGACCTGCGCCTGTCCCAGCTGACGGCGCTGGAGGCGGACTCGATCAAACAGGAGCACGCCGACGTCACCGAGCGGATCGCCGAGCTGCGGGCGATCCTCGGCGACGAGACGCGCGTGATGGCCGTCATCAAGGAGGAGCTGTCGGAGATCTCAGAGCGCTTCGGCGACGAGCGCCGCACCGAGATCAGCCACTCCGAGGACGAGATCGACATCGAGGATCTGATCGCCGATCAGCAGATGGTGATCACGATCACCCAGACCGGCTACATCAAGTCGCTGCCGTTGGCGACCTACCGTCAGCAGGCGCGCGGCGGGCGTGGTGTCACGGGAATGGACATGAAGGACGGCGACTTCATCGAGCACCTGTTCGTGTGCTCATCGCACGACTATCTGCTGTTCTTCTCCAACCGCGGCAAGGTGTACCGCTCCAAGGTGTACGAGCTGCCCGAGGCCTCCAGGACGGCCAAGGGACGCGCGCTGGTCAACATCCTGCCGCTGCGCGAAGGCGAGCGGATCCAGGCGGTGGTCTCCACGCGGGACTTCTCAGAGACGAAGTATCTCGTGTTCGCCACGCGCACCGGCACCGTCAAGAAGACCGAGCTGCTCGCGTACAACACGCCGATCAAAGCTGACGGGATCATCGCGATCAACATCCGCGACGACGACGAGCTGCTGGCCGTCCGCGGGGTGGACTCCGGCGACGAGGTCATCATGGTCTCCCGCGCCGGTCTTGCCGTGCGCTTCGCGGAGTCCGACGCCCGCTCGATGGGCCGCGATACCACCGGCGTGCGCGGCATGGACGTCGGCAAGGACGGGAAGGTCATCGCGATGGACGTCGCTCGCGACGACATGGACCTGCTGGTGGTCACCGAGAATGGCTATGGCAAGCGCACCCAGATCAGCCAGTACCGCAAGACCAACCGCGGCGCCAAAGGCGTCAAGACGATCGGCCTCACCGAGCGCAAGGGTGGCCTGGCGGGAGCGCTGGTCGTGCGCGATCACCAGGAGCTCGTGTTCATCTCCGTCGGCGGCATGGTCCAGCGCACCTCCGTCGGAGGGATCTCCCAGCAGGGACGCTCCGCCACCGGGGTGCGCGTGATGAACCTCAAGGAGGAGGACCTGGTCAGCGCCGTCGCGCTCGTTGTCGACACCGACGACGGGGCCGCCGAGGAGGTCACCGCCGGGGCGTCTGTTGAGAGCACAGACGCACCTGATGGGCCGCCGGTCGAGGAACAGGAATAGGACTGGCGCGCGTCATCTCCGTCCGCTACTCTGGCCAGACCAGAGAAAGGAGGTGGTCCGTACGTTAGGTGACAGTTTTTGCGGGACCCTGGAGGTGACCGGCCGCTAGGTCGGAGAAAAGGGTCTATCCCTTGAGGATCGCACGTCTGGATACGTCCGATGGCCTTCGCGATACTTCGTCCTCGGGCTCGACTTGGCACCACCAGGTCTTTGCCCTTGCGTCCTTGTCTCGCTCGACCTTCGACCGCACCGGCCGCACGCTCCTCTTCGGGAGAGATCCCGGCTGGACCGCTTAGCGGAATCCAACCCGGGACACCCCGAGACGATCGCCGGATCTGGTCCCTCCGGCAGCAGCGTGAGCCGTCTCGGTCTTTCCAGTCAGAGCTGTATCTGCGAGGGGTGTCCTGTCGAGGATGCCCCTCGCCTTGTATATACCGTGGCGTGGATAGTGGGTGAGCCGTGTGCCGGTCGTTTCATCCCGTGTTGCAGGCGCCGCTCACCACACCTGCCGGCGTTGCGGGAGCGAGAAACGGCTGGCCTATGCCGCCTGCGGGAGATACTGCAGCCACGCCGCCGGGATCGTCGGTGAGGCGACGTGGATGAAGATCTCCGCCCGTGGCGTGCGCGGAGCACGGCGCGGGTGCATGCCGGCCTGACGCGGCAGCCGGTCACCCTTGCGCCGGTTGCAGGGCGCGCACGAGGCGACGATGTTCTCCCAGCTGGAGCCCCCGCCCTTCGAGCGCGGGATCACGTGATCCACCGTCAGGTTCGAGCGCGACCCACAGTACTGGCACATCCATCCGTCGCGCGCAAACACCGCACGGCGAGTGATCTTGCGCCGGTGTGCGTCCCGGGGCACCCGTACATAGCTGACCAGCCTGATCACAACCGGCCGCGCGACCGTCGAGCTCTCCGAGTGCAGCTCCCAGCGCCCCCGCTCCAAGAGCTCCGCCTTGTCCTTGAGCAGCAGCACCACTGCGCGACGTACCGAGCACACGTTGATCGGCTCGTATGTCGCGTTCAAGACGAGCACCCGGCCACTGTCAGGCCCGCGCCGCCGGTGCTCTGGTGGCGGCACGGACCTAAGTACTACAGGTGGAACGGTGCTATCCATCTGTAGCGCCGGAGTGTAGCGGTGGTGTCGAGGAGTCGCGGCGGTCGCCAGCGGCGTAATTTCCCTCCCGGCTCGCCTCCGGCGGGTCATTACCCGGCCCACGGCCTGCGCGGTAGCAGCCGAGCACGCGCACCTGCTCACAGATCTCGCGCAGCCCGACGACGGCCTGCGCGACCGCTTGATCGTCCGCCCGGCCCTGCAGGTCGACGAAGAACATGTAGCTGCCCATCCGCTCGCGCCGGGGTCTGGACTCGATCTTCGTGAGGTTGATGGCCCGTCGCCCGAACTCGTCCAGACACTGCACCAGCCAGCCGGGACTGCCGGCGCCGGGCCCCCAGAACACCAGCGACGTCTTCCACTCTTCCTCGCCTCGTGAGCGCAGCGGCGGGTCCTTGCGCGCCCCGAGCGCCGCCTCGTCCGAGCGCGCGAGCCACACGAACCGCGTTTCGTTGTCGTCTCTGTCCTGCACCCCCTTCCGGATCACCGTTGCGCCGTAGATCTCGGCAGCCAGTACCGTCCCGAGAGCCGCCTCGGCCCGTCGGCCCCCGTGGGCGACGATCCGCACCGCCTCGGCCGTCGAGCTCGCCGCCAGCACAGTCGCGTGTCCGAGCTCCCCGCGCAGGAACCGCGCGCACTGGCCGGGCACCTGCGGATGGGTCAGCACGGTCTCGATCTCCTTCAGCTCTACGTCCTGGCCGGCGATCAACGAGTGCCTCACCGACAGCAGCGCCTCACCGACTATCTCCAGGCCGCCATCCTCGCCGGCCAGCAGATCCAGCGTCACGCTCACGGACCCGTCGAGCGAGTTCTCGATCGGCACGACCGCCCACTCCACCTCCCCGCGCATCAGGGCCACGAACGTGTCGTAGATCGTTCTCAGGGCCACCGGCTCCACGGCGCTCGGGTCAGAGCTTGCCAGCAGCGCCTCCTCGGTAAACGTTCCCTCCGGGCCGAGATACCCGACGCGCGCGCGCCCAGCCCCGTCTGGGCTCTCAGCTGGCGCGCTGTCCGGCGACATCGGCCTGGTATCCGCTCCCCGCCGGACTCAGCGCGATCCGCACCGCCTCCGCCTCCTCCGGCGAGAGCTCGAGCTCGCCCTGTCCGCCGTGCACCTGCTTGGCGTACACCCTGGCCTGGTCGCGATGATGGATGCACGACAGCACGATCCCCGACTGCGCGTCGTCGAGCAGCGCGATCGACATCGACTGCTGCCCGGAGAGCTCGTTATAGGCGTCGTATCGCACCAGTGCCCTGTGCGCGATCGTCCCGTGCAGCGCCGTCTCAGCGCCCGCAAGCCGCCCGTCCAGGCGCGCCGCCACGTCCTCGACGTAGTCCCTGAGGGCCTCGAACGCGTCCTGCATGTCGGCCGCGTGGGCCACCACGTCGCGCTCTCGCTCGCCGATCACCAGCCGCTGCGAGCGTCTCAGCTTGCGCACGGTCATCGCCAGCGCTGCGCATGCGACCAGCGCGATCACAGCCAGCGCTGCGGCGGCGATCGCGATGATGCCCTGCGTGTCGGTTATCGCGGCCATCCTGGCCACAACTTAGCGATCCCGGCGAGGTCGGGGCGCAAGGGATCGCGACGCTCCGGGCAGACGTGGTCGCCGGCCTAGGATCCGAAGATCGCCAGGTAGGTGTTCTTGTTGTTTTCGGTGTCGGTCTCGCCCGGTACGGGCTCGACGTAGACTTCGATCTTCGAGGCGACTCCGGTGGCGACTTTTTCGACCGGTATTTCAACGTTCAGCTTCGTGCCGGCCTGGATCGAGTTGATCGACTTGGTCGCCTTCAGCTGCTTGCCCTGAGCGGTCACGGTCACGTCGACTTTGACGTTCGTCTCCGGGTTTTCGCCCGCATTTTCGACCGTGACGGTGAACGTCGGGTTGGACCCGCCGCTGATGTGGTTCAGGGTCGGTTCGCTGGCCAGCGTGTTGGCCCCTACGCTCACCCCGACGAGCGAGCTGCCATGGGTGCCCGGCGCGAGCGCCCCATTCTGCGCGGAACTCGCCGGCTGGCCGGTGATACGCGCGAGCACCGTGGTCGGTTCCAGCCAGCCGATGTTCGGTAGAAAGTGCGAGCTCGCAACGCTCTGGCCGTCGATCCCGCTGGACTTCAGCGTCTGTTCGATCAGCGGCGCGACGCGTTGGGAGTAGATCACGTCAGAGGCGAGGAACATCTCCATATCTCCCGCGATCAGCGTGCTCGCCTGCTTGGCCTGACCGCCCAGCGCGGTACGCAGCTGAGTCGCGACCTTTTCGACTCCTTCTGCGCGCAGGTCCAGCGCCAGCAGCAGGTTGCGCTGGGCCGCGTCCATCTCTGAGGGAACGCTCAGTCCCTTCGCGTGTGTGGCCTGTTCCTGCGCTTCGTGGTGCAGCTGGTCGATCTGGGACTCGACGTTGAGCGCCGGCTTGGCGCTCGCGCCGGACAGCGCCGAGAACAGCGGGTCTGACACCTGCTGGTCGGATTCTCCGATGATCCTGCTCACGTTGTGGGTGTAGTCCTTGAGCGCCTGGGTCTTCTGACTTTTCAGGCAGCCGTTTACGACGAGCACGATCACGATCAGCAGGACGACGCCGATGCCCGCCGCCACACGACGACGCACCATCACCGTGTGCTCGTCATGCGAGTCGCCGCCCCCCGCGTGCTGCGGCCGGCGCGGACGGGGGCTCTGTGGCGCGCGTGGCGCTCGGGTTGCCGGGCGAGGCGCTGTCTCCTCGCCGTCGTCAAAAAACGACAAAAGCTATGTGCTCCTTTGCGGGGACTTGTTCAAGGGAGGGCACCAGTATGACTGCCGACCGTATCGCCTGTGATCCTGCAACTTCTCGGTCAACCGGCCTTTTCCTGCGCTTTCGTGCAGGTGGCACGCCTACGGGCGGCGAACGCGCCATCCGGTGGACTCGCTCGAAACCCTCGTCCAGGATCGCCGCCGACTTCGGAACGACCCGGCCGAGGCTGCTTACGGAGGTCTGCCCACATCCGCTCCGAGCGCCGGGGCTCTGAGCGCGCCATCCACAACGCATCCGATCCTCGGCGATCATCCTCGAGACGGCTCGCTGCTGCACGGTCGCTACCGCTTGCTCGAGCGCCTCGGCGCGGGCGGCTTCGGCGTAGTCTGGCGCGCGCAGGATGAGTTGCTGCACCGCGAGGTCGCGCTCAAGCGCATACCTCTCCCACCCGACCTCCCGGCCCAGGATGGCGACGCGCAACCGCGCGCCGGCGAGCGAGCGAGTCGCGAGGCGCTGGCGGCCGCGCGCCTGGCGCATCCCGCGATCGTGGCGCTGTATGAGGCGTATGTCGACGACGACGCGTTCTATCTCGTCTCCGAGCTGGTCCATGGCAAGACGCTCGCGCGCCTCATCGCCGACGATGAGCTCTCCGACGAGGAGATCCTGGAGATCGGCGTCGCTCTCGCCCAGGCACTGGCCCATGCCCACGCACGCGGCGTCATCCACCGCGACATCAAGCCCCAGAACGTGCTCGTCCCCGAAGACCCCGACGCGCATGAAGCCCCGGCCAAGCTGACCGACTTCGGCGGCGCCAGCCTCTCGGGCGGTGACGCCCTGACACGCACCGGCGAGACGCTCGGCACGCTTGCGTATATGGCTCCCGAGCAGAGCGAGGGCCGCGAGGTCTCAGAGGCCGCCGACCTCTACTCGCTGGCGCTCGTCCTGTATGAGGGGCTAACCGGTGTCAATCCCGTTCGCGGAGGTACCCCCGCCGCCACAGCGCGTCGCATCGGGCGTCCGCTTCCGCCGTTCGCGTCCCGCCGCCCGGACCTTCCGCGGCGGCTGTCGGACGCCCTGGACGCGGCCCTCTCGATAGACCCTGTCCAGCGCGGAACTCTGGAGGATCTGCGCGCCGGCATCGAACAGGTCTTGGCCGAGGGGCTCGCGCGCGGGCGCGGCCTGCAACGCCTGAGGATCGCGAGGATCGCGCGAGCGCCGGCTGCAAGACACGACGGCGATGGGACCCCGACGGCTGCATATGTGGCTGCCTCGCACCACGCGGCGTCCGCGCCGGGCGCAAATCGGGCGATCCCCGAGTATGAGATCGACCCCGACGGACGCCGCGCGCCCAGCGAAGACGCTGCGCCCCGGGACGCTGCGCCCGGGGCAGTTCGCAGCTTTCCGGTGCCGCGCGCGATCTGGCTCGGATGCGTGGTCGCGCTGGCCGCCTGGCAGGTGGCGCGCGGCCACCCCGGAGTCGCGCTGCTGCTGGTGACCGCCGCCGCTCCCCTGCTGCTGATGGGCTCCCGTCCCGGTCTCGGCTGGCTCACGGCGTCGCTCGCGCCGTTGCTCGGCCTGGTGGGTCTCGCGGGCGCCTATCCGGCGCTCGCAGGCCAGGCGTCGAGCTGGTCGCGACGCGCGCTGCTGGGCGCCCTGGGGTATGTGTGGCTGGTTCTCGCCGAGCCGCTGCTGGCCGGCGGTTCGTCCGTCTCGCGCCTGTGGCTGGGACCGCCCGCCGGCATGCCCGCGCGCACGGTCTGGGAGGGCTCGCTGGACAGCGCCGCCACCCACGTCGTCGGACCGTCGCTGACTGCGGGCCTCCTATTCGGGGCAATCCTATGGGCCGTCGCCGCCGTTGCGCTGCCGTGGCTCGTGCGCGGCTCGAGCGCGCTCCTGGACACGCTCGCGGCCGTCGCCTGGTCGGCTGTGCTGCTAGCCGCCACGCCTTACTTCGCCGCCGCCTTGCGCACCGGGGCGGCGCTCCCGCACCCGCGCGGCGCCGTCCTCGGGGCTATCCTCGCCGCCGCCATCGCGGTCGCCGCCCGTGCACTGCGCGGCCCGATCTCGGTTCGTCACCCTTGAGGTCTATCCCTGCGAGGCCCGCACATGTGAACAGCCTTCGCCACCCATTACGCGAGTGCGCCCACTCCGGCTCGGCGCGGCGGCACCATATCTTCGTCCTTACGTCCGCACCTCGACCGCCCGCCGGCGATGTTGCCCAGCCCAGAACGCCCCAGCCATACGCTCCTGTTGGTATAGACCCTTAGAGTGCCGACACACGGCCGGAGGTCGAATTTGAGGCCACTGCCGGACCCCTGCCATGAACCCCCTGAGAGCACTCGAGACCAGGATCGCCAATCTCGTCGAGGGCGCGTTCGGGCGCGTATTTCGCTCGGAGGTGCGCCCGATCGAGCTCGCGCACAAGCTCGCGCGTGAGATGGACGAGCATCGCACCGCGTCGGTCTCGCGCACGTACGCGCCGAACGAGTACTCGGTATGGCTCTCGCCCCAGGACCGCGCCCGCTACGAGGGCGTCGAGCAAGAGGTGATCGAGGAGCTGTGCGCCTATCTGCTCGAGCACGCTCGCCGCGAGGAGCTGATCCTCGCCTCGCGACCGCTGATCTCATTCCACACCGACGAGGCGCTCTCGCTCGGCGAATTCGGCATCCAGGCGCGGCTTGTCCGGGCGGGCGGTCACAGTGACGATCGATCGGACACCGGACAGCACTCGGTCGAGCCTCTCGACGAACATGGGCAGACGATGATCTACAGCACCTCAGCGCGCGTCCGTGGTCCCGTCGAAGAGGCGCAGGCGCGCAGACCGACGCGGGCGCTGCTGTCGGTGGGCGGAAGACACCTGCCGCTGCCTGTCGAGGAAGGCGTGGTGGTCGTGATCGGACGCAGCCGAGATTGCGACATCGTGCTGGACGACACCGGCATCTCTCGCCGTCACGCGGAGCTTCGCCAGGAGGCTGACGGCTGGATCGTGACCGACCTGGGCTCGACCAACGGCGTACGCGTCAACGGTCAAGATATTCGCGGGGCTCACATGCTGCGCGCCGGCGATCGCCTCGAGCTGGGCTCCACGGAGATCGCGTTCGACATCTCATGACCACGCTCGCACCCGTATCGGTGGCTCTCAAGTTCGGCTTTCTGGCCGTGCTCTACCTGTTCCTGCTGTGGGTCGCGCGCAGTGCGCTGCGCGATCTGCGTGGCGCGTCGTCCCTGCCTGCCCAGACCTCCGGCGCGCAGGTCGCGCCCGACGCGACCGGTCTGCACTCGGCCTCGACCGTCGGCGTCGCCGACCTCTCCGGGCGTGCCCCGCGGCTGGTGGTGGAGCGGGCGCCGGGACATGATCCCGGGATGATCTACGACCTCGACGGGGACGTCGTGCTTGGCCGCGGCGACCGTGCGGAGATTCGCCTGGAGGACCCGTATGCCTCCTCGCGCCATGCACACGTCTACCAGCAGGGCAACATCCTGGTGATCGAGGATCTGCGCTCCACCAACGGCACGTATCTCAACGAGGAGCTGCTGGAGACGCCTCGGCCCTTGCACCCCGGCGATCGCATCAGGATCGGCGACTCCGAGTTCACGTTCGAGGTGGACTGACCGTGCTGCGCGTCGCCGAGCAGTATGCCGCCACCGACACGGGTCGTCAGCGACGCGCGAACGAGGACTCGCTGCTGGCGCGCTCGCCGCTGTTCGTCGTCGCCGACGGGATGGGCGGCGCGCAGGCCGGCGAGGTGGCGTCGAAGATCGCGGTCGACGTCTTCGAGGAGGGCCTGGGCGACACCGCCGAGCCCGAGCGCGGCCTCGAGGCCCGCGCCGGCGCGGCCAATACGCGCATCCACGAGCTGTCGCACAGCAACGCCGAGCATGCCGGCATGGGCACGACGCTGACGGCTGTGTATGTCGCGCCCGAGGAGGTTGCGATCGCGCATGTCGGCGACAGCCGCGCCTACCGTCTGCGCGACGGCGAGCTGATGCGCCTGACCGACGATCATTCGCTCGTCGACGAGCTGATCCGCCAAGGCAAGATCACGCCCGAGGAAGCCGTCGATCACCCGCAGCGCTCGGTGATCACGCGCGCGCTTGGACCCGAGCCGGCAGTCGAGGTCGACACGCGCTCCTACGCCGCCCGCGCCGACGACGTCTACCTGTTGTGCAGCGACGGTCTCACGACGATGGTCCCGGAGAAGCGCCTGTCGGAGATCCTGCGTGCCCATCCGCGCCTGCGCGATGCGGGCGAGGCGCTGATCGCGGCCGCCAACGGGGCCGGCGGGCGCGACAACATCACGGTCGTGCTGTTCCGTCTGGAGGATCCCTCGGCACCCGCTGCGCTCACGAGTCCGGCGAGTCAGGCGGCCCCAGACACGGTGGACAAGGCCCCGCCTGCGTCCACCGCCGACCCGGGCGAACCCGCGCCGTCGCCCCCCGAGCTCGCCGACGCGCCGGCGCTCGCTGCTGTGCTGACATCCGCACTCGAGCCTGCTGCTCAGTCCAAGCACTCGGCCCCGTCGGGACCCGTGCGACCCCGCAGCCCGCGCATGCCCGCGCAGGCGAAAGGGCCCGGCCGGGCCCGCAAAAAAGGCCCGCGCATGCGACGCGCCGTTGCGGCGTTGGTCGTGTTGGTCGTGCTCGGCCTGGTCGCCTCGGGCGCTTATCTGGCGCTCGAATCGGTGTACTTCATCGGCACCAACGCTCGGGGACTGGTGACGCTCTATCGAGGTGTGCCCTATCAGCTGCCCGGCGGGATCAAGCTGTACAGCAGCAACTACGTCACGGGCGTCAGCGCCTCGATGCTGTCCCCCGCGCGGCGGCACACGCTGCTTGACCACACGCTGCGCTCAGAAGGCGACGCGACTGGTCTGCTGCGCAGTCTCGAACTTGGACAGCTGGGGGAATAGATGACCGCCACCACGACCCCATGCTCGCCGTGACCGACCGGCACGGCCTCTCGACCCAGCTCCACCCGATCGTGCGGATAGACGGCGAGCTGTCATGAACAAGCCGATTGTTCGCCTGTACGGGCTGGTCGTCGTGCTGTTTGCGCTGCTCGTCGCGTTCACCTCGCGCTGGACGATCTTCGACGCCGGCGCGCTGCGCCAGAATGCGCTGAACCGGCGTACGCTGCTGCAGCAGGAACGCATCCAGCGCGGCAGGATCCTCGCCGTGGGCGGTACGGTGCTCGCGCGCAGCGTGCGCGGCCGCGAAGGCACCTATCGGCGGACGTACCCGACCGGTTCGCAGTTTGCCCAGGCGGTCGGCTACTCCTACACCGATCTCGGCCAGTCCGGGATCGAGCGCTACCGCAACGCCGCGCTGGACGGAGAAACGAGCGCCACGAACCTGCAGGCGATCCTCGACCAGCTGCAGGGCAAGCGCCGGCAGGGCGACGAGGTCCTGACGACGCTCGATCCCGCGGCCCAGCGCACGGCGATCGCGGCGCTGGGGGAACACCGGGGCGCCGTCGTGGCACTGGATCCCCGCGACGGCGCGGTCACGGTGATGGCCTCCACGCCAAGCTTCGATCCCAACCTGCTGCGCTCTCCGCGCGCCTATGAACGGCTCGCGCGCGATACGACCGGGACGCCGCTGGTCAACCGCGCGACCCAGTTCGGCTATGCGCCGGGCTCGACGTTCAAGGTGGTGACGGCCACCGCCGGGATCGACTCCGGTGAGTACACGCCGCAGTCGCGTGTCAGTGGCCGCAACGGGATCACGGTTTCCGGCGTGCCGCTGTCAAACGACGAACACGAGAGCTTTGGTCAGCTCACGCTCACCGAAGCGCTCGTCAAATCGGTCAACACGGTCTATGCCCAGGTCGCCGAACACGTGGGCAAGCGGACCCTGGCCCGCTACATGAGCCGCTTCGGCTTCGACCGCAAGCCGCAGCTGGACTATCCGAGCGAACAGATGTCAGCCAGCGGCGAGTATCTCGGCCAGCGCCTGATTGCGCCGACCAGTCGTTATGTCGACGTCGGGCGCATGGGCATCGGCCAGGACAAACTGCAGGTCGTGCCGCTGCAGATGGCCGAGGTCGCCGCGGCCGTCGCCAACGGCGGCCGGCTGATGACCCCGCACCTGACCGAACGGATCGTCGACCCCGAAGGGCGCACGGTCCTGCAGGTCAAGCCGCGCGTGCAGTCGGTCGTGATGAAGCCCTCGACCGCTACGGCGGTCACGGGCATGATGGAAGCGGTCGTCAACGAAGGCACGGGCACGGCCGCGCAGATCCCCGGCGTGCAGGTGGCCGGCAAGACTGGCACCGCCGAGACACAGATCGGCAGCGCGCTGAACAACGTCTGGTTCATCGCGTTCGCGCCCGCGTCAAACCCGCGCGTAGCGATCGCTGTGACGTTGCAGGACGTACCCGGCCAGGGCGCGGCGTTCGCCGCGCCGATCGCTCGCCAGGTCATGGAAACGGTTCTCAATGGTTGAGTCATCCGATGGTTGAGCCCGACACGATCATCGACGGCCGCTACAGGGTGCTCTCGCGCCTGGGCTCGGGGGGCATGGCCGACGTGTATCTCGCCGAAGACCAGCTGCTCGGCCGCCGCCTGGCCGTCAAGGTGCTGCACCACCATTTCGCCGAGGACCAGGAGTTCGTCGAGCGCTTCCGCCGCGAGGCCTCGAGCGCCGCCGGGCTGTCGCACCCGAACATCGTCGCCATCTTCGACCGCGGCGAGTGGGACGGCACCTATTACATCGCGATGGAGTACGTGCCCGGGCGCTCGCTGAAGGCGCTCGTACGCGAGCAGGGTCCGCTCGATCCGGTGGTGGCGATCGATCTCGTCACGCAGATTCTTCAGGCCGCGCGGTTCGCTCACGCGCGCGGTGTGATCCACCGTGATCTGAAGCCGCACAACGTGATCCTCGACGAGGAGGGGCGCGCGCGCGTGACCGACTTCGGCATCGCCCAGGCGGGCGCGTCGGACATGACGCTGACGGGCTCGATCATGGGCACCGCCCAGTACCTCTCCCCCGAGCAGGCCCAGGGCCATGCGGTCAGCGCCGCGTCGGATGTGTACTCGGTCGGGGTGATCCTGTATGAGCTGCTGACCGGCGTCGTGCCGTTCGACGGGGACACGGCCGTGGCGATCGCGTTCAAGCAGGTCTCCGCGCAGCCGCTGCCCCCCAGCACGGTCGCCCCGGCGGTGCCCGCCGTCCTCGATCAGATCGTGCTACGCGCCCTCGCAAAGGACCCGGCCGCGCGCTATGCCGACGCGGAGGAGTTCATCCTCGCCCTGCGGTCTGCTCGCGAGCGAATGCCCATCTCCGCCGCGACCGCCATCTTTGCCACGCAGCCCCCCGACGCGGCGCCGCCTGGAACAGACGTGCACGGGGCCGTAGGAGGCATGGCGCCGTCCGGCGTGCCTCCCGCGGCGCTGCTGCTGCCCCCCGACGGAGCCTCGCTCGGCTCTGCGACGGCGAATGGCGCAGATGGGCAGGCTGACGCTGCGAGACGTCGCCGGCGTCTGCTCTGGGGTCTGGGCGTAGCCGCGCTGCTGGTCGCGGCGGTGGCGGCAGCGCTGCTGCTGACGCGTCCGTCCGCGGGTGGACGGGTGACGGTGCCGAGCGTGGTTGGACAGAGCGAAGCGATCGCCGGCGCGATGCTGCGCCGCGCCGGCCTGATCCCCGTCCCTGCGCTGACCGCCAACGCCTCGGTCGCGAGTGGTGTCGTCATCAGCGAGACGCCACCGGCGGGAAGCGTCGTGGACAAGGGCGCGCGTGTGACGATCGCCGTCTCCACCGGACCCGGCAGCTCCGCGTTGCCGAACGTCGCCGGTCTCACCGCGGCGCAGGCCATGTCCAAGCTGAAAGCGGCCGGGTTCAAGTCCACCACCGAAGCCCAGCCAAGCGCGACGGTCGCAAGTGGGCGTGTGATCTCGACCGACCCGCCGGCGGGAACCGTGGCCCAGGCCGGCAGCTCGGTAACGGTGCTTGTCTCCGGCGGGCCCGCGCAGACCAGTGTCCCCGACGTGGTCGGCCAATCGCGCGCCGCCGCCGAAGCGTCGCTGACGAATGCCAAACTGACCGCCGGCTCGATCGTGCAGCAGACCTCGACCGAACAGTCCCCCGGCACCGTGCTCGAACAATCTCCCACCGCGGGCTCCTCGCTGCCCGACGGCGGCAAGGTCGACCTGACTGTCGCTCAGGCGCCCACCGAAGTGGCGGTCCCGAGCGTGGTCGGCCAAAACGAGGCCCAGGCCTCCGCTGCGCTCGGCCGGGCCGGGTTCGCCCCCCAGGCGGTATCTCAGACGACGACCGAAGCGTCGCAGGTGGGCATCGTGCTCAAGCAGAGCCCGGGGGCGGGCCACAAGGCTCGCAAGGGCACAACGGTCATGATCGCGGTCGGCGCGCTCAGCCCGCAGACGACCCCGACGACGACCACCACGCCGGTCCCGCCGGCGACTCCGACCCCTCCGGCGGCAAGCGGGTGAGCCGGATGAGCGATCCCTCCACAACGACTGCTGCCGCGCTCGGCCCGCGGGTGGACATGCTCTGCGTCGCGGTGCTCTGCGGCGGACGTTCCTCAGAGCACGACGTCTCGCTCTCCTCCGGCGCGGCGATCCGCGAGGGTCTGCTGGCGGCGGGCCACGAGGTCATCTCGATCGAGATCGACCGCGACGGCGCGTGGCGGCACGAGGGCGAGCCGGTGAGCGCGCGGCCGGGCAGCGGCCTGCTCGACGTCGACGTCGCGTTTCCCGCGCTGCACGGTCCGTACGGGGAGGACGGGACCGTGCAGGGACTGCTCGAGACACTCGACGTCGCCTATGTGGGCGCGGGCGTTGCCGCGTCGGCGCTGTGCATGGACAAGGTCCTGTTCAAGCGCCTGCTGTCCGCGACCGTCCCCGCCGTTCCGCAGGTCGCCTACGTGGGCGTGCACGAGCCGCGCTGGCGCACCGAGCGCGCCCGGGTCCTCTCGGAGATCGCCGAGCTTGGGCTGCCGGTGTTCGTCAAGCCCGCCCACCTCGGTTCGTCTGTGGGGATCGTGAGAGTCACAGAGCCGGCTCTGGTCGCAGGCGCCATGGAGCAGGCGCTGGCGCACGACGAGCTCGCGATAGTCGAGGCGGCCGCGCCCGGCATCGAGGTGGAGTGCGGCGTGCTCGGCTTGGAGGGTGCGCAGCGGGAGTCCGCGGGCGGTGCGCGGGCGCTCCCCTCAGAGCCGGGTGAGATCGTGTTCGCCGGCGAGTGGTACGACTATGCCGCGAAGTACACGCCCGGCGGCATGCAGCTGATCGTCCCAGCACGCATCTCCGACACCGCGCGCGCGCGGGTGCAGGAGCTTGCCGTCGAGACGTTCGCCCAGGTCGGCTGCGAGGGGCTTGCCCGCGTCGACTTCTTCGTGGACGGAGAGACGGTGCTCGTCAACGAGCTCAACACGATGCCCGGGTTCACTCCGACCAGCGTCTACGCCAAGCTGATGTCCGCCTCGGGCGTCGCCTATCCAGAGCTGCTCGACCGGTTGTGTCGTCTCGGGATCGAGCGCCACGAGCAGCGCCGCACGCGCCGGCACTGAGAGGCGCAAGGGATTGCAACAGGTCTGCGCCAGACGGTGACCCGGAGGCCCGTGGTCCGTTTCTGCGCGGTGTGCTCCCTACCCTATCCGGGTCGTCCTGAGTTGCGTGTACGGGAGCCTGGTTCGAGCCCGGGCCACTCGCCGCAACTCCTTTTAGCTCGCAGCCGCAATGAAAAAGTGGAGCTTACCGGCTGTGCGGGCCTATCGTCGTCCGCACAGCCTCCTCGACTAAGCAGTCTCTTTGTATTTTCTTCTTGCTATTTTATCCTTACGTCTATTTAGCAGACACTTCAGTCGCCGCTTTAAAGGTGATTACCTCTGCAGACATCACGAAACCATTTTCGATACCGAAGGTGAGCAGTTCCAATTTATCTAAGCCCGTCGTGCCTCCGTTACACGGTAATACACCAAAGGTTCCCCCCGCTCCTAATAAGCAAGCTTTTTTGATCTGCTGTGAGGTATTCGATAAACTAGTACCTAAGGTCTGAAAGATAATTTCTCCCTGTGTTAGGGATTTGTTGATTGGTGTGACTTCTCCCGCGATTTTACCTACGATCGCAGCGGGGGTAACCGGTAGACAGGCGCCTAAGATTGTCACGAAATGTTCATTGGGTCCTTCTAGCACAAGGCCAACTTCGGATGTCGCTTCTTTTGTTAAGACTTCTAGCCAGCGTCCCACGAAGTGTATTCGTAATTATTAAATTCTTGGGGCGCACCTTCGCTATGTACTACGCATGTTCCGTGGCTTGAGGTTTCTGCTTTACATCCCAAAAAATGAACGACGACATTTTCGACTGACATTGTCGTATTGCCGTGAAGTTCACCGGTGGAACTATCGCTTTCACAGGTTATTGTGGTGCTCGCAGTGGTCAATGTTGGTTTTAATCCCGTCCTGTTTACTCCTGTGAACCCGCGGTCCGCTCCCGCCGCTTGTTTAAATTCCGCTTTTTCAATCATAGCCAACGCTGTGGTAACGTCGAGTGCACTGAGTATGAATAGCATCATGAGAGCTGCAGCTAGAATTCTAGGTTGTTTCATGGTCAGTTGCTCCTTTGCTCTGCAAAATATGAGAGAGATCGCATAGTTCGCTGTTAGAGGTCAACCAGGACCTCTAACCCTCCAGGGCAAAATGCTGTCTAGCATATCTGCAAGATAAGGACAAGCTCTACAACCCGGTACTAATCACCTGCCGGAAATTCGAATGTTGGATTTTCCAGAAGTGGCGGGTTTTTGCTCCACGCATCGAAAAAGGCGAGACGGAAACAGATCTTAAGACTTCGGCTAATCAGCGCACCGAGACATCATTTACCAGTGTTAACGCTGGGCGCTTTGGACTGTGTTCGACCACTGTCGGTAATCCACTCGGCGAGTCGGCGGATGCTCTCTATGACTCCTGAGGGCTCGAAGCACCTGTTAGCCCTCACTCAAACAGCGTCACCTCCGAGACTTCGGCAACTTCGCTGGAGGGCGGCAGTCGGACGATCCAGATCAGGTAGTAGCGGTAACGGACGCGGCCCGGATTGCCAAGCGGGATCGTGGTGCTCGCGCCGACGGTCCGCGCCGATGCGAGCTGCGTCCAGCCGCGCTGGGCCAGCGGTGTCGCATCGCCATAGGGCAGGCTCTGGTGGAAGTTGTTCGATGCGTAGATAGCGGCCGTGAACCCGGGTGTCGGCGTCTGGATCTCGATCCCCCGGGCGACCACGCCCGGGGCGGCGTCCAGGTACAGACCGACGCCGGGCTTGCTGGCGAGCGTACCTTCGACGTAGTGCTCGGTGCTCCAGGTCGTGTTGGGATCGCCGTCGACGACGTTTGAGACCTGCGTGGGGTGTTCGGGGCCGGTGCCGAACGGGTTGTAGTCGTGCGCGGCAGTCTGGCTGAGGCGGATCGGCTGCAGGCCGTGACTGGCCGGCACGTTGGGGGCCACCCCGCTGTGGGTGTGCCCGGCGGCGAGCACCAGCACGATCGCGACGATCGCACCGAGCAGCGCGAGCGACACGGCCCAGCGCGCGGGGTGGCGCATGCGCCAGGGCAGTCGCCGGCGCGAGCTCCGCGGCAGCGTGCGCAGCACGCTTGTCACCTCGCCCGTCACCTGCCCGGAGCGCGAGGTCTCGATCGCGAGCGCCTCCTCGAGGTCGGCGACCATCGTGGCGGCGTTTGGATAGCGCTGTGCGAGGTCGGCGGCGGTCGCGCGTTCCACCACGGCCGCGGTCGCGGCGGAGACCTCCGGCCGGCGCGACTGCACGTCGGGCATCTGCTCGCGCACGTGACGCATCGCAACCGCGACGGGCGTCTCGCCGCTGAAGGGGACGACGCCCGTCAGCATCTCGTACAGCACGACCCCCAGCGAGTACAGGTCTGACTGCCCGGTCACGGGCTGTCCGAGCGCCTGCTCGGGCGAGACGTAGTCGGTCGTGCCGAGCACGCGCCCGTCCATCGTCAGACCTTCCTCGGTAAGCGTGCGGGCGATCCCGAAGTCGGTGATCTTGGCTGAGCCTTCGCTTGAGATCAGCACGTTCTGCGGCTTGACGTCGCGGTGCACGATCAGGCGCTCGTGCGCGGCGCCGAGCGCACGTGCGATCTCGATCGCGTAGGCGATCGCCTGGGTGATCTGCAGCGACTGTCCCTCTCGCCGGATGAGCTGCTTGAGCGTCTCGCCCTCGACGTACTCGAGCACGATGTATGGCGTGCCGACCTCCGGCTCCAGGCCCTGCGCCGCACCGCCGTGCGGGGAGGGCTCCTCGCCGGCGTCGATCACCGTGACGATGTGCGGATGGTTGAGCTGTGCCACTGCGCGCGCCTCGCGCCGGAAGCGCTCCAGCTGGTCGGAGTCGGCGGCGATCTCGCGGTGCATCAGCTTGATCGCCACCGGCCGTTCGAGCACGGTGTCGAATGCGCGGTACACGGTCGACATCCCGCCGCGGCCGATCTCGGCGTCGAGGCGGTAGCGCCCTCCGAGCAGGGTTCCGAGCGGGGTCAGGTTCATCTGCTCCTATTGTGCGCGCCGCGCAGGCGTTTGAGCGTCGCGAGCGCGAGCGCGCAGCGATACACGGAGTAGGGCAGCAGCGGGCGCCCACGCAACCGCGTGCGTCGCAGCAGCCCGGCGCTCACCAGGGTCGAGACGAACGCGCTGCTCGCGCCCACCGCCAGCGTCGCCCCGAGCTCGTCGTCGACGCGATTGCGTCGCAGTCGCCAGGCCTTCAGCGCGCTCGCACCGAGGATCACCGGCAGCGCCGCGTGCCAGGACAGCGCCTGGGCGTCCGCGCGCGCGAACCCGCGCGCGCGGGCCGCCGTCAGCGTCGCCCCGCTGCGCGACACGCCGGGGATCAGCGCCGCGGCCTGAGCGAGCCCGAGCGCGAGCCCGTCGCCCGGGCCGGCCTCCTCCTGGCGGCGCGCACCCCGCGCTCGGGCCTCTCCCAGCGCGCTGCCCGCGACGCGCCCATCTCGCGCGCACGTGTCGCCACCTCCCGTCGCGTGCTCTGGGCGCCCCGGGCGCAGGTCGGCCAGCGCCATCGCCACCCCGCCCAAGATCAGCCCGCAGGCAATCGAGCGCGGACCGCCCAGCCGGCGCTCGATCGGCCGCTCCAGCGCGAATCCGGCGATCACGGGCGGCGCCAGCGACAGCGCGATCACGGCGACTCGTCGCCGATCCAGCTTCCGTGCCGCCTCGACCAGCTCGCCGCGCATGTCGATCGCCAGCGCCGCTCCCGCGCCCGCGTGCAGCGCGACCTCGAAGGACTTGCGCAGCTGCGGCTCCAGCCCGGCATAAGACCATCCCGCGAGCCATGGGATCAGGGCCGTATGGCCCGAGGAGGAGATCGGCAGCAGCTCGGTCGGACCCTGTAACGCGCCCAATGTCATCGCTTCGCACAGGGAAAGCCGTCGCGGCGGCGGCGCATGGCGGCGGCGTTTGCGCGCTCGACGACTCGAGAGCCGTTGTCGAGCCGGCATTCCCCGATCAGCCCGCGTCGGCGACAGGCGGCGTGTCCGCGTCCCCGCCCGCCGGATCCCGTCGCCGCCGGCGCACGACCACGTAGGCGATCCCGATCACGATCAGCGCGAGGATCACATAGTCGACGTACTCAAACCCCTTGCGCACGCTTGTCCAATCGCTGCCGAGCGCGTGCCCGGCGAACGCCAGTGCGACCACCCACGGGATCGATCCGATCAGTGTCAGCACGGTGAACCGCCCGAACGGCATCTTCGCGATCCCCGCCGGCAGCGACACAAACGCCCTGACCAGTGGGATCAGCCGTCCGAACAGCACCGCCGGATCGCCGTAGCGCTGAAACCAGCGATCCGCGCGCTCGATCTGTCCGGGACCGATATGCACCTTGCTCCCGTGGCGTTCGAGCAGCTCCAGACGCCCACCGCGACCAACGCCGTAGGCGACCCATGAGCCGACCATCGTCCCGAGCAGGCCCGCCAGGATCACCCCGACCATCGTCATGTGGTGCTGGGAGGCGCTCTGCCCCGGATCGGCGACGGCGAATCCGGCGAACAGCATCACGACCTCCGAGGGAATCGGGATGCAGGCGCTGGAGATAGCCATCAGCGCGAATATCCCCGGCAACCCCGCCTCACGCACGAAGTGCGACGTTTCGTTGACCAGCGTTTCGGAGATCGAGGCGAGCACCAGCATCGGGCGGCCAACGATACCGGCGCCCGGGGCGCTTGGCTGCAAAGCCCGGCACGGGGACCTCGAGGGGGGACGGCGAGGAAGCCGCGTCCCGGGGCGCATGACGCCAGAGCCGGACGGAGTGCCTGCGGGCGTTACCGTCCTGCTGAGAATGCGCGTCTGGATCGACCTCACCAACAGCCCGCACGTGCTCGTCATGCGCCCCGTGATCGAGCGCCTGCGCGCGGACGGCCACGACGTGAGCGTGACCGCGCGCGACTTCGCGCAGACAATCGAGCTGTGCGAGCGCTTCGACATCGCTCACACCGCGATCGGGCGTCACCGCGGCGAGCGGCTCGCGGCCAAGGCAGGCGGGCTTGCATCGCGCTCGACCGCGCTGGTCCGCTGGGCGCTCGCGCAAGCCCGCGTGGCCGGCGGGCAGCGGTTTGACATCGCCCTCGGGCATGGCTCCAACGACGTGTCGGTCGCGGCCGCGACGCTGCGGATTCCGTCGTCGACGATGTTCGACTACGAGTGGGCATCGGTCCAGCACCACGTCAACTGCCGCCTCGCCCGCGCGGTCGTCGTGCCCGACGCGATTCCGTCCGAGCGTCTGCGCGCGTATGGAGCGGACGGCAAGATTCGCGCGTATGAGGGTCTCAAGGAGGAGTACTACCTAGCCGACTTCGTCCCCGACTCGGGGATCCTCACGGAGCTGGCGCTTGACCCGGCCCGCCCTCTGACGGTGATTCGCACGCCCCCGGAGGTGTCGCTGTATCACCGCTTCGCCAACGACCTCTTCGCGGACGTGCTCGCCCGCGCCCGCGACGCAGCCGCAAGCGACGGTGTCCAGGTCGTGCTGCTGCCCCGCACGGCCGACCAGCGTGCCGAGCTGAGCAGCGTTCCCGGATTCATCGTCCCGCCCCACGCGATCGACGCCCAGTCCCTGATTGCCCACGCCGACCTCGTGATCTCCGCCGGCGGCACCATGAACCGTGAGGCCGTCGCGCTCGGAACCCCCGTGCACACCACGTTCGAGGGCCGCCTCGGAGCGGTGGACGAGCGCCTGATCGCCGAACACCGCCTGCGCAAGCTCACCAGCCCCGACGAGCTGGTATTCGCCAAGCGTCCCCCCGCCGCCGCGTCCCCTGGAACGCGCCGCGACCCCGGCGTGCTTGTCGATCTGCTGCTCTCTCCGCTTGGGACCGTAGAATCCCAGTGATGCGCCGAAGGCTCTCATCGGCCGCCCTTCCCCTGCACCGCCGCTCCATCCCCCAGCTCGCCATCGACGGGGCGCTGGTCGCGCTCGCCTACTACCTCGCGTTTCAGCTGCGCTTCGACAATGGTCCGAGCGGCCACTACGCCGAGCTGCGCTCGCGCACGATCTGGTGGGTGCTCGGCGGCAGCCTGGTCGTGCTCGTGTTCTCGCGCGTGTACCAGCGCCGCTGGCGCTACTCCGGCCAGCGCGACTTCGAGGCGGTCGCGCGCGCGGTCGTCGCGATCGTGCTGCTCACGGTCGTGGGCATAGAGGCGCTGCGCCCGGTGCAGCGCTACACCGTGCACGGGACCAGGGCCGTGGCGAGCGCGACGGTCGGGCTGCCAAATGGCGTGATCGTGCTGTTCGGCCTGCTGTGCCTGCTGTTTTTGATCGGCGTGCGTGTGCTCGCGCGGATGGTCTACGAGCGTCGCCCGCTGGCGGCGCTGCGCGGTGTCCGCGAGGGCGAGCGCGGCGTGCTGATAGTCGGCGCCGGCGACGGCGGGCGCCTCGTGCTGCGCGAGATCGCTCGCAACCGCGGTCTCGGCCTGGCGCCGGTCGGCTTCCTCGACGACGACCCGAGCAAGCGCGGGCTGCGCATCGACGGGGTGCGCGTGCGCGGCGACACGCAGGCAGACCTGCCGCGCATCCTCGACGAGTCCCAGCCCGACGAAGTCCTGATCGCGATCCCCTCCGCGCCGGGGTCCACACGCGCGCGCGTGGTGCGCGAGTGCCGCTCGCGCGGGATCTCCGTGCGCACGCTGCCGACCGTGTTCGAGCTGCTTCAGGATCAGAGCGCGATCGCGCGGCAGATGCGCGAGGTGCGCGTCGAGGACGTGCTCGGACGTGAGCCGGTGCACATGGAGCTGGACCGCGTCGGCTCCTACCTGGCCGAGGAGGTCGTGCTCGTGACGGGCGCGGGCGGCTCGATCGGCTCGGAGCTGTGTCGCCAGATCGCTCGCGTCGGGCCACGCAAGATCGTGCTGCTCGACCACGCCGAGGACAACCTGTTTCAGATCGAGCGTGAGCTGCTGGACGAGCGCCACATCCAGCCGTCGGTGCTCGCGGCGGTGCTGGCGGACTGCAAGGAAGAGGAGCGCATGCGCGAGGTCTTCGCCGAGCACCGCCCGACGGTCGTGTTCCACGCCGCCGCCTACAAGCATGTCGGCCTGATGGAGGCCAACCCGGTCGAGGCGGTCCGCAACAACGCGATCGCCACGCGCGTCGTCGCACACGTCGCGGGACAGCTGGCCGCGCGGCGGTTCGTGCTCGTCTCGACCGACAAGGCGGTCGCCCCGGCGACCGTGATGGGCGCATCGAAGGCGCTTGCCGAGTTCGCCCTGGACGCCGCCGCCGCGCGCTGGGTGGGGACTCGATACAACGCCGTGCGCTTCGGCAACGTGCTCGGCTCCTCCGGCAGCGTGGTGCCGATCTTCGAGCGCCAGATCGCGCGCGGTGGCCCGGTCACGGTCACCGACGAGCGGATGACCCGCTACTTCATGACGATCCCCGAGGCGGTCCAGCTGATCATCCGCTCCGGCTCGCTGGTCTGCACGGAGGCCCGGGCAAACGGTCGCGATGGCTCCGGAGCGGGCGACCTCGACGAGCCGCGGGCCCCGGGTGCGGAGGTGTTCGTGCTCGACATGGGCGAGCCCGTGCGCATCGTCGAGCTCGCTCGCGCGATGATCGACCTGTCCGGCCTCGACCCGGACCGCGACATCGAGATCGAGATCGTCGGCCGCCGCGCCGGCGAGAAGCTGACCGAGGAGCTGTTCAACGACTACGAGCGCGCCCTGGCGACGTCAGCGGAGAAGATCATGCTCGCCGAGCGCCCTCCGCTGGGCGCCGAGGCGGTCGAGGCGATGTTCGCCGAGATCGGTCTGCTCGTGCTGGAGGGCGACGCCGCCGGGCTCGCGGCGAAGGTGTCCGCGCTGTCGCCCGCGCACGGCGGGGACATGCGGGGCGGGGGTGGCAAGGACGCGCACGATGGGGGATACACGCGTGACGTCACAGGCTCCGCCGGCGGGCGCCCCCAGACCGGAAGCCCGGACGAGCGCTCTCCAGGGCAGCGCAGGACGCCTGAGCCGCTCGTACACTCCCAGGATTCATGACCGCTGCTTCGCTGCTGGCGCTATCGCTGTCGAACTCGTTCACGAAGATCGGGGCGATCGCCGCGTTCGTCGCGCTCGTCGGGATCGCGGTTCTGTCGCTGCTGGTGTTCGCCCAGGCGCGCGAGCTCAAGCGCCTGCGTGAGTGGGCGGGCCGCGCACCCGAGCGCGCGGCCGAACAGGAGCAGCGTGTCAGCGCCGAGGCCGCGGCACGGCTGCAACGCTCGACGCCGGGCGTGGCCCCACCGGTGCGCCAGGTCGCGCGCACAACCCCGCTGAACGCGCGCCCCGTCCCCGCCGCCGAGCCGGCGACTCCGTCTCCCGCGCAGATCGCCGCCGCTGCCGCTGTGGCCGGAGCCGCCGCCCAGCCGGGCGCAGGCGCTGATCAACCGGCTGGCGCGACTCCCCTGGCGAGCCCTGCATCCGCGACATCCGCGACCCCCGCGATCCCTGCTCCCGGCGTGACGCCACAGGGCGCTCCCGCCAAGCCGCCCGCCGCCGCGCCGCTGACGGCCGGTGCGCCCACGGCCCAGCACGCAGCCGGCGCGAGCCCTCTCGGCTCGGGGTTTGAGAACGCCCCGACGCCGGCTTCCGGTGCGCCCTCGGCGGCCTCCGCGGGGAGCGTTCCGCTCCCCAACCCGACTGCTGGCACGCCGGCCCCCTCGACCGCCGCGCCGGGTTCGGCGAGTGTGCCTGCATCGTCATCTGTGCCCTCCGCGCCCGCCTCGTCCTCGGGGCCCGCCTCGGCGGTTGCGCCCGCGCCGGCCGGCGCGACCTCGGCGCCGGGATCTCCCGGGCCCGCGACCGTGGCCGGGGCTGCTGCCGCCGTCCCGCGCGCGCCTGTGCCGCCCCCTGATGCGGCCGCGAGCCCCGGGGGGATGGGGACAGGGCTGCCTCCCATGAGCGGCGCCTCCCCGGGCGCCGGCGCCCCCCCGCCGGTCACTCCAGCCGCGGTCACTCCGGCCGCGGCGACACCAAAAGCTCCCTCGACCTCGCGCCCGCCTGCACCCCCCGCGCCCGCGCAGAGTCGCGCCGCGACGGCTGCCATGAGCGGCGCGGCCAGCGCCGCCGTCAGAACGGCATCGGGGGCTTCCGGAGCCCGATCGAGCTCGGCGCGCGGAGCCTCTGCGCAGGTGGCCCCGCCACCGGCGTCCTCGCGCTCGCAACGCACAAACGACCCGCCGCCTGCGCCCGCGCGCGCCTCACGGGCGGGCAGCGCCGCGGACGGCGGAAGATCTCCTGCCCGCGCGACAGCGCTGATCGTCGGGGCCGTGATCGTCGGGCTGGTCGCGGTCGTGCTGGTCGTCAGCTCACTCGGGGGCTCCGCGGGCAAGAGCGCGACGAGCACCTCCGCCGCCTCCTCGACCGCGACACGCACGCCGGCGAATCACACGCACACGAGCACCTCCTCCGCGAGCACTCACTCCGGCGAATCCTCGACTCCGGCCGCCAGCCCGGCGGAAACGCAGGTGGCGGTGCTCAACGGCACGAGCACGGCCGGGCTCGCGCACCGGTTGTCGGCGAGCCTGCAGCAGAGCGGCTACTCGCAGGCGACCCCGCTGAACGGCACCCCGCCGGGCAGCCATCAGACGACGGTCATCGAGTACGCCTCGGGCCATCGCGCCGACGCCGCGCAGGTGGCACAGGCGCTCGGCGTCTCCGGGGTGCAGCCGATGGAAGCGTCCGTGTCCACGCTCGCCGGGGGTTCGACCGTCGTCGTGATCGCCGGTCTGGACAAGGCGGGCTCCCCGGGCGAAGCTTCGTCGGGCGCCGCCGGCGGAGCACCCGTCCCATAACCGGCTGGCTCGACATTCCCGAGCGCTCGGCCAAGCCGCGCGAGCGCGGCATCACGCACGTGATCGACCGGGGGCTGTCCGTCGCCGAGGTCGACGGCCTGCTCGAGGTCGCAGGCGACGCTGTGGACATCGTCAAGCTCGGCTGGGGCACCGCGCTGGTGAGCGCGAACCTCGAGCCCAAGCTGGAACGCTACGCCGCGCACGGCATCCCCGTCGTGCTGGGGGGCACGCTCACCGAGCTGGCGATCAGGCAGGGTCGCGTCGAGGGGCTGGTCGCGTGGCTGCACGAGCTGGGGTTGCGTCACGTCGAGATCTCCGACGGCACGATCGCGCTCGAGCCGGAGGTCAAGACCTACCTCATACGCAGCCTCTCCAGCGAATTCACCGTGCTGTCGGAGGTCGGCAGCAAGGATGCGGACTTCATCATGGCGCCGTACGTATGGGTAGAGCAGATCGAACGCGACCTGCAGGCGGGCGCGTGGAAGGTGATCGCCGAGGCGCGCGAGTCGGGCACCGCTGGGATCTACCGCGCCGACGGCGAGGTGCGCACCGGGTTGATCGACGAGATCGTGCACGCGATCGACCCCGACCGGCTGATATTCGAGGCGCCCCAGCGCGAGCAGCAGGTGTGGCTGCTGCACCGGTTCGGCACAGAGTGCAACCTGGGCAACATCGTGCCGGACGATGTGCTCTCGCTGGAGACGCTGCGCCTGGGACTGCGCTCGGACACGGTCGAGCGGTTCGCGCCAGGCGGGGGCGATTGAGCACCTCGCCAGAGAGGTCGAGCGAGTCGACCGTAGACAGGCTGGCGCTGCTCGTGTTCGTGCTGCTGGTGCTGGCCTGCTTCGCCGCGTTCTTCGTCACACAGCGGCTCAAGCACACCCCCACTGCGGTACAGCGCTTTCAGCTGACCCCGTTCTTTTCACCCACCCCGTCGGGGCATATCAAACAGGAGCACCTCTCGTTCAAGCTCTCCCGGGCCGACCACGTTACCGTCACGATCGTCAACTCCGCGGGCGCCACCGTCGCCACGCTCGCGCGCAACCGGTCGGTGCCTCGCTATAAACAGTTCAAACTGCACTGGACCGGTGTGACAACCGCCGGCGGGGCCGCGCCGGCGGGTGAATATCGCGTGCGTGTCAGCCTGCGCGAACAGCACCGGTCGGTCTATTCACCTCGCAACTTCACGCTGGTGCGCAGGTGATCGGACTGGTCTCATCATCGTCCACGGTCGCGACCACCTTGCCCAGTCCCGGTGTAATCGCGGCGGTGACAGTTGTGACACTGGCGATCGTCATTGCGCTTGCACTGTTGATGCGCCGCCTCCCCGAGGCGTTCCCGCTGCTGGCGATCTTTGCACTCCCCTTCCGGCTTCCGATCTCCGCCGACGGCCGCACGGTCAACCTGCTGATACCCCTCTACCTGGTGGTGGCCGCGGGAACGCTGGCCCACCTCGTGCCCGTCTGGCTGAACCGCGGTGTCAAAGGCTCACGCAACGCCGACAGCTGCCGTGAGCGGCGCCAGCAGCACAGTATGCAAGAGCCGGCACACGGCTCACCCACCAAACTAACCGCCTGGCTGTCGCCGCGCGGCCTGGAATGGCTGCTGCTCGGTGCCGTCGTGCTGTACGCGCTGCAGGGTGTGTACTCGGCGGACCATGCCAAGGCCGCGGAGAACGTCGCGTTCTTTTATATCCCGTTCGGCCTGCTGTTCATGCTGCTGCGCGACGTGCGCTGGACGCGCGAGCTCGTGCTCGCGTGCCTGGGCGTGGCGGTCGTGCTGGCGGTCGTATTCGCGGGCGTCGGGTTCGTCGAGTACGCGCGCAAGCAGCTGTTCTTGAACCCGAAGGTGGTCGCGGCGAATCAGTATGACAATTACTTTCGTGTCAACTCACTGTTCTTCGACCCGAGCATCTACGGTCGATTTCTGGCAATCGTGATGATCGCCGTCACCACGGTGGTGCTGTGGAGTCGCCGTCGGCGCGATGTGCTGATCGGCGCGGGCGTGCTCGCGTGGCTGCTGGCGGGGCTCGTTACGAGCTTCTCGCAGTCGAGCATCGCGGCGCTGCTGCTCGGCCTGGCGGTGCTCGCCGCCTACCGCTGGGACGTGCGCGCGACCGTGTACGTGACCGGCGCGCTGATCGCGATCGCGGCGGTGATCGTGCTCGCCGCGCCGCCGAGCCTGCACTTCGGCCTGAAGGGCTCGAGCGGCTCGACCAGCAACGCCACCAGCGGGCGCACGTCGCTGATCTCCGGCGGCCTGGAACTGTTCACGCAGCGCCCGCTGTACGGGTACGGCTCGGGCTCGTTCGAAGCCGAATACAAGCGCCACGGCCGGACGCGCAGCGCCGCGAACGCGACCTCCGCGTCGCACACGATCCCGATCACGGTCGCCGCCGAGCAGGGCATCCTCGGCCTGGCCGTGTACGTCGCGCTGCTGATCGCCGCGCTCGCCGTGCTGTATCGCGATGCGGGCCTCTCGCCCCCCCGTATCGCCCTGGCCGCGTGCTTTACCGCGCTCGTGCTGCACACGTGGACGTACGCCGATTTCCTGGAGGACCCGATCACGTGGACCCTGCTGGGTATCGGAGTCGCGTTCGCACGGGCGGGCTCCTTTTGGTGGGAGACCCGCGAGCAGGTCCCTTCGCCCACAGCTGCCGGCGCCGGTCACCGCACCTGATGGCAGATCCCCTGCGCCTGAAGGCCGCCGATCGTCCTGAGGGATAGGTTGCGACCGTGCTGGGCTATCTGAAGCGACTTGTAACGACGGGCGCGGCGTACCAGTTCGGGGACATCCTCGCCAAGGGCATCGCCCTGATCACGATCCCGCTGTACACGCGCCACGTCTCTCAGGCGGGCTATGGCGCGGCCGCCTCGCTGCTGACGGCGGTGATCCTGGCGAGCATCTTCCTGCGCGTGGGCGTCGGCGAGGCGTTCATCCGATTCTATTTCGACGACGACGACCCCGCGCGGCGCACGCGGATCGCGCGCACCGCCACTGCGACCGTGGCGTGGACGACTACCGTCGCGTCGCTCGTGGCGGTGGTGTTCGCGAGCCAGATCTCGCGGCTGCTGCTCGGGTTCGAAGACCCAGCTCTGATCGACTGCGCGATCGTCGGTCTGTGGGCGTTCACGAACCTGGAGATGGCCTACGCGCAGCTGCGCGTGGACGAGCGCACGCGCGCGTACGTATGGGCGTCGGGGGCGAACGTGGCGATGACGGTCACTTTCACGGTCGCCCTGGTGGTGTTCGCCAACCAGGGCGCGCGCGGGCTGCTGCTCGGCAACTTCGGCGCATCGGCGGTTGTCGTGCTCGGGCTGTGGTGGATGCTGCGCGCGCGCTTCAGCCTGCGTGTACGCACGCACGACCTGCGCGCGATGCTGCGCTTCGGCCTGCCGACCGTGCCCGCGGACGCGAGCGTATATGCGCTGCAGGTGTTCGACCGGTTTTACCTGTTTCGCGTCTATTCCCACGATGCGGCCGGCGATTATTCGGTAGCGCTGCAGTTCGCCACCGTCGTGTTCGTGGTCGTGCGCGGGTTTCAGTACGCGTGGCCGCCGCTGGCGTACTCGATCGACAGCGACGCCGAGGCCTCGCGGCTGTACTCGCTGGTGACGACCTACTTCGTGCTGTCCACCGGCGTCGTCGTGGCGGCCGTCGCGTTGCTCGGGCGCTGGATCGTGCGGCTGCTCGCCGCCCCGCAGTACTTCGGCGCGCACACCGCGCTGCCGTGGCTCGCGCTCGGGTGGACGCTGTACGGGCTCTACCAGGTGCTGATTGTGATCACCGGCCGCGCGCGCGCGACCACGCGCAACCTGCCCGCGGCCGCGGCCGGGCTGGTCGTGAACGTCGCGCTGCTGCTGTGGCTCGTTCCCCATGGCGGCCTGAACCTGGGCATCGCCGGTGCGGGCATCGCGCTGTGCGGTGCGTACGTGGCGATGCTCGCGGTCATGCACCTGCTCACGCGCCGCCTGTTCGGAGTCGCGTTCGAATGGAGTCGCCTGGCCCAGCTGACGGGGATCTTCGCGGCCGTGGCCGTCTCCGGGGAGCTGCTGCTGCCGACGAGCGGGCTCGCCGGCCTGGTCTTGCGCGTGCTGTGGCTCGCGCTGATCCCGGCGCTGCTGCTCGCCACACGCTTCTTTCATCCCCACGAGCGCGACCAGGCCCGTGCGCTGGTGGTCGACGGGCGCCGTCGCGTGGCGGCGTTCCGGGCCGGGCATGGCGACGTGGAGGCGTACGCCGAGGATCCGCTGCGAGATCTCTGACGGAGTACTGCGTTCGTTGGCCGGTGCTCACCGCCGGCCGTAAACTCACTGCCTTGCGGCAGTGCTTTCGCTTCGTCGTTTGCATAGTCCGTCCGGCATGGACGACCTGCGGCTGCACATACTCTGATCAGGCCGAGCGGTTGTAGGCGTCCGCGGCCTCGCGCAGCCCTTCGCCGCGTGCGGGCCTGAGCGTCGCGGTGACATGTCGCCAGTACCGTCGCGCCGAGTGTCCCGGCAGCACCACCGCCACGAGCGCGCGCAGCGCGTACGGCCATGCGGTCAACCAGCGCACCGCGCGCGCGGCCGCGCGCGAATGGTGCTTGCGCATGTACAGATCGCGGTTGCGCGCCAGCTCCACGATCCGTCGCTCGGGCACCGCGCTCGTGGACAGCTGCTCGTGATGGATCGCGCGCGCGCCGGGCACGTACAGGCTGCGCCAGCCCGCGTCGCGCAGCCGGCGGGCGAAGTCGACCTCGTCGGAGTAGACAAAAAACTCCGGGTCCATATATCCGACCTGCGCCGCCGCCTCGCGCCGCACGAGCAGCGCCGCCGACTGGCACCAGTCGACCGTGCGCGTGTGCCCGCCGGTGCTCTGCACCGTATAGACGCGGTGCAGAAACAGCGCCCCCGCGAGCGCGGTCAGGGGTGTCGGAAAGCGCCACGCGCACGCCTGCGCCGTGCCGTCCGGGCGCAGCAGCCTGGCGCCCGCGCAGGCCGCATCCGGGCGAGACTCCAACGCCTGCCACAGCGCGAGCGTCGCCCCCGGCCGCAGCTCGGAGTCCTCGTTCAAGAGCAGCGCATACCTTCCGCGCGCGCGCTGCATCAGCTCGGAGTCGTTCAACGCCTTGCCGCGTCGCTTCTCCAGCGCGATCACCCGGTCAACCGCCGGGTGCGCCCGCGCCGCCGCCGCCGAGCTGTCGCGCGAGCCGTTGTCGAGCACTACCACCTCCGTCGCGAACGGCAGCTCCCCCGAGGCGCGCTCGCGCGCGAGCGCGTCCAGTCCGCGCAGCAGCAGCTCGCGCTGGGACGTGTTCACCACGCAGTACGTCAGCTCGATCTCGCGCCCGTTCGGCTCGGCTTCTCGGGTGGGGTCGGGGCGCGTCGTCGCAGGCGTCATCCGAGCATTGTCTCCGCACCCGCGCCTATTGTCCTTGCGGTGCGCGTTCACATCGTCGATCCCTCGGCCTATACGCCGCCGTACGACGACGCGCTCTGCCGCGCGCTTGGACGCGCCGGGGTCGAGGTCACGCTCGTCACCAGTCGCTTCGCCTACGGCTCCGCGCCGCCCGCCGACGGGTACGCACGGCGCGAGCTGTTTTACCGTGCGGCGCTCGGGGCCCCCGGTTCGCGCCTGCGTGCGGCCGTCAAGCTCGCCGAGCACGTCCCCGACATGCTGCGCTACCGACGTCTCGCCCGCGAGGCCGACATCGTGCACTTCCAGTGGCTGTCGGTTCAGCATCTCGACGCGCGCCTGCTGCCCGCCCGGAGCTCGACATGGCCGGGGGTCTCGACGCGGGCGAGGCGGCGCTCCGTTCGCGCCACACCTCCCCTTGTGCTCACCGCCCACGACATCCTTCCCCGCGAGCCCCGCCCCGGACAGCTATCCGCACAACGCCGGCTGTACGAGCGCTTCGACGCGATCGTCGTCCACTCCGCTCACGGCTCTGCCCGCCTGACCGGCGAGCTGGGCGTCGACCCTGCGCGCGTGCACATCATCCCGCACGGGGCGCTCTCGCTCGTCGCGGCCGGATCGTCGCCTCGAACGCCAGAGTTTCAGACCGATCGGCCTGTCGTGCTGTTCTTCGGGCTGCTGCGTTCCTACAAGGGCCTGGACCTGCTGCTCGACGCGTGGGGAAGCATCGACGACGCCGAATTGTGGATCGTTGGGATGCCTCGCATGGATATCTCCTCCCTGCGCCGTGCCGCCCCGCCGAACGTTCGTTTTGTCTGTCGTTTCGTCGCCGAAGCCGAGATGGCCGCATACTTCGCCCGTGCCGATCTCGTCGTGCTCCCCTATCGCGAGGCCGACCAGTCCGGTGTCGCGCTCACCGCGCTCGGCGCGGGTGTGCCCATGCTGCTGAGCGACGTCGGGGGTTTCCCCGAGCTGGCATCGACCGGCTCCGCGCGCACGTTCCCCGCAGGGGACGTCCCTGCGCTGCGCTGCGCACTTCAGGAGCTGTTGTCAGACCCCGCCGCCCTGTCGGCGATGGCCCAGCGAGCCCGCGCCGCCGCGGCCGGCCCGTACTCGTGGGATGAGATCGCGCACCGCACACTTGAGCTGTACGGCTCGCTGATGTCTCCCGAGAAAAACATCCCAAGCCGACCGTAGAGTGATCGACATGGCTGATCGCTGCGTGTCGCAGGCCCTCCTATCCGGGCCGTTCCGGGGCCGTACGTCCCGGAGAAAGGAGGTACAAAATGGTTGGCACAATCAGCGTTTTGGCCATCGCTCTGCTGATCGCCATGCTGGTCATCGACCGATTGGCAAGATAGCGGGGTGCCCTGGTGGTCGCAGCTCAGACGGCTCCGGCGACCACCAGGGATTTCCCCAAAGAGAGCTGACTGACACAGTCAGCGTTTTGGCCACCTACAAGATTAGCGACGCTGCCGGCGAGACGCAAGGCTCCTGCCGATGACCGCCCTGGAGATCGTGTTCTGGACCTGCGCCAGCCTGATCGTATGGACCCAGGTGGGCTACGCCGCCACGCTGGCTGTCCTCACGCGGCTGTTTGGGCGGGCCCCGACACAGATTTCCGCGCAGTTTCAGCCCTTGCCTTCGCTGTCGCTGATCGTTGCCGCGCACGACGAGGAGTCGGTCATGGCCGCCCGCGTCGCCAACGCGCTCGCGCTCGACTACCCGCGCGATCTGCTGGAAGTGATCGTCACCTGCGACGGCTGCACCGACGCGACCGCCGCCCTGGCGCGCGATGCCGGGGCGGACGTCGTACTGGAGCTGCCTCGTGGCGGCAAGATCCGCGCCCAGGACGCCGCCGTGGCATGCGCACGCGGAGAGATCGTGGCGTTCTCCGATGCCAACGCGCTGTGGGACCCCGACGCCGCGCGCATGCTCGTCGGCGCGTTCGCCGACCCGTGCGTCGGCTACGCGTGCGGGCAGGTTCGCTTCGTGAAGGCCCCCGCCGGGGATGGCGATGGACCCGCCCTGCCCAACCAGGAGGGGGTGTATTGGCGCTACGAGCTTGCGGTGCGCGCGTACGAGTCGCGCCTGTCCTCGATCACGGCCGGCAACGGCGCGATCTATGCGACGCGACGCGACGCGTACATCGTCGTGGACCCGATCATGGGTCACGACCTGTCGCTCCCGTTCAACATGGTCCGACGCGGGCTGCGTGCGACCTACGTGCCGGATGCGCGAGCAACCGAGAAGATGGTGCCCTCGCTCATGGGTGAGTTCGCGCGCAAGCGACGCATGATGAGTCACACCTGGCCGATCCTCGTGCGCGGCGGCATGCTCTCCCCGAGCGGCTACCCCCCCGGGTATGCGCTGATGATCTTCTCTCATCGCCTGCTGCGCTACCTCACGCCCTTCCTGCACCTGCTGGCGCTGGCCACGAACATCGTCCTGCTGGCCGGCGGCGCGGGCGCGCTGTACGCGGTCACGCTCGCGCTCCAGCTGGCCCTCCTGCTTGGCGCGCTGCTCGGCGGCGCGCTGCGCGTTCGCCCGCTGCTGATCGCGCGCTACTACGTGCTCACGACCGCCTCGCCCGCGGCCGGGCTGTGGGACTGGCTGCGTCACGGGACCGACGCATCCTGGGAAGCTGCCGAGGGCACAAGATGATCAGACGCGCACTCGACATCGCAATCTCCGCGCTCGCGCTGCTGCTCGCTGCCCCCATGCTCGCCGCCGCCGCGGTCGCGATCCGGCTGGAGTCGTCCGGTCCCGTCATCTACCGCCAGCGGCGCGCCGGCTTGCACGGGCGCCCGTTCGACGTGCTCAAGTTGCGCACGATGGTCGACGGGGCCGAGCACATCGGCGCGGGCCTGGCGATCGACGCGAACGACTCGCGCGTCACGCGTGTCGGCGCGCTGCTGCGCCGCACCTCGTTGGACGAGCTGCCGAACCTGCTGAACGTGCTGCGCGGGGATATGTCGCTGATCGGCCCCCGCCCCACGCTGCCCGTGCAGGTCGCCCAGTACACCGAGCGCCAGCGCGGCCGCCTTCAGATCAGGCCCGGCATCACCGGCTGGGCGCAGGTCAACGGCCGCGCGTCGCTGCCCTGGTCTGAGCGGATCGAGCTGGACCTCTACTACATCGCCCACCGCTCGCTCGCGCTCGACCTGCGCATCCTGTGGCGCACGCCCGCGCTCGTGCTCGGCGGCTCGGGCCTGTACAAGGGCCCCACCGGAGGGTGGGAGCACGAGCTGTGAGCCCGCCCACGACCCCTGCGCGCCAGCCCGCGCGGCAGCCCGACCGGACGGGTTCCTCTTCCGCGAGTCCCCCCACCGGTGGCTGCGAGCACGAGCTGTGAGCCGCTCCCCGAGCCCCGGGCCACGCCCGAGCCCTGAGCGCCCCGCGATCCTGCTGACAGGCGCGGGCAAGCGGTATGACATCGTCGCCTGCTTTGCCCAGCTCACGAGAACGATCGTCGCCGATCCCTCGCCGCTGGCGCCCGCGCAGTACGCGGCACACGTGCGCGCGGCTGTGCCGCTGATCGAGGATCCCGACTATGTGCCCGCGCTGGAGCGCCTGTGCGCCGAGCACGGCGTCGGCGCGGTGCTGCCGTTGACCGACCTCGACATCGAGGCGCTGGCCCTGGCCCGCGCCGACGGGCGGCTGCCGGCGCTCGTGCCATCGCCGGAGGTCGCCCGGGCGACGTACGACAAGTACGAGGCCCACCTGCTGCTCGAGCGGCTCGGGCTGCCATCTCCGCCGACTGTCCTGCCGCAGGCGGATCTCGACGCGCTCGACTATCCGGTCATGGTCAAGCCCCGGCGGGGCTCGGGCGCGCGCTCGATCCACCTCGCCCACGATCGCGCCCAGGCGCGGTTCTTCGTGGACTACATCCCCGAGCCGGTGATGGTCCAGCGCGCGATGCGCGGCCCGGAGCTGTCGATCGACTGCCTGGGCGACCTGTCCGGGCGCTGCCTGAACGCGATCCCGCGCACGATGCTCGAGTCGCGCGGAGGCGAGTCGATCAAGGGCGCGGTCATCGACGACGCCGAGCTGATCGAGCTCGGGCGGCGCGTCATGGAGGCCCTGCGCGTGCGCGGCCCGGCGACGATCCAGGTGTTCCGCGACCCCGACCTCGGCCTGGGCATCACCGACGTCAACACGCGCTTCGGCGGCGCATTCCCCGCGCCCGCCTGCGCCGCGCTGCCAGGCCGCACCTACCCCGAGCTGATCGTACGCCTCGCCGCGGGCGAGACCGTCGCGCCGCATGTCGGCGAGTTCGTCGCGGGGATGACGTTCACCCGCTACTACTGGCAGCTCGAGCTCGACCGGGATCTGCGCCCGACCGGACGCGAGATCGTGCCCGGCGGCCCGCCTGCGCCGCGCTGAGCCGCCTCGCCCGCGGCGTCCCAAACGCCCTCCGGGCGGTAGCCAGTCGAAGAAACCCGGCGACCGTGCAAGAATCAATGGTCGTGAACCCCACACTGCTCGCCGATCCTCCGGCGGCGCCCGAGTCAGAGCAGCCGTCCCAGCCCGTCGCCGGACCCGAGCCGGCCCCCAACGGGTCCGGTCCCGTCGGTCCCGGGCAGGGCACCGCACCGGGCGTCGCGTCCACGCCCGAGCCCGCTCGCGCCTGCGCCAACTGCGGCGCGGCGCTGGACGACGGGCAGGACTGGTGCCTGCAGTGCGGCGCCGCCGCGCCAGGCGGCCTCGATGCGGGCGGTCCCGGCTGGCGCTCGGCCACGGTCGTGCTCGCCGTTACCGCGGCGCTGGTGCTGGGGGCGGCCGCGGCCGCCTACGCGGCGCTCACCCAGCCCAGCTCTCACACGATCGTGCCCAAAGTAGTCGCGATCGTGCCGCCGCCCACCGCTACCCCTGAAACCGCGTCGCCCGGCGCGACGCCGACCACGACCACTCCGGCGACACCGACGGCGCCGAGCACGCTGGGGACCCCGACGACGATCAAACCGCTCGGGGGCACGGCCACGCCGCCGAAGATCCCATTGACAGCTCCGACGCCGAAATCGTCGGGCACGACCGGATTCGGAACGGGCAACACAAACGCCGGCTCCAACGAATCGCCGGGCGCGCCCGCGGCGACGCCCAAATCGAGCGGCGGTACGACCACCGGCGAACAGCCGACGCCGATCCTGCTCGATACGAACGCCGCGAGCACCTACAACCCGTACGGCTATCCCGCCAGCTACTTCGGCGATCCGCGCCTGGCGATCGACGGCGAAACGGGCACAGGCTGGACCGCGCAGGTCAACCCGGCCGTCGCGCCCAAGATGGCGGAGGGCCTGGCGATCGACCTGAAGACCGCACAGCGGGTGAAGGCGCTCAAGCTGATTACCTCCACGCCGGGCATGACCGTGCAGGTGTACGGGGCCAACGGCGCCACCCTGCCGGCATCGATCACCGACTCCGCGTGGGTCGCGCTGAGCCCGTCGCTCGACGCGAAGAAGCGCACCACGCACATCGCGCTGCGCGATGCGGGGGAAGCGTTTCGGTTCTTTACGCTGTGGATCAGCCAAGCGCCCGCATCCTCGGTCGGCACCGCTGCCGCCCCGGGGCATGTGAGCGTCAACGAACTGGAACTGTTCTCCGCAAAGTAGGCGTCAGCCCGCGCTCTTGGCGCCCCGGCGGGCGCGCTGCGGGCGCCAGATCTCGTCCAGAAACGAGGCGATCTCGTTCGTGAGGCGCTCGGGGGTCAGGCGCAGCTCGACCAGCGAGTTGGCCTCCAGCAGACGTCCCGCGGGCAGCTCCGCGGCGAGCATGCCCGCGTCGGAGAACGGGTGGACGGGGTCGCGCTTGTGTCCGAGCACGAGCGTGGGCATCGTGAACGTGCGCCGCTCGCTGCGGTCGGGCGCGGTGCGCCCGAAGAACAGGCCCTGCAGCAGCGCGCCGCCCGGGCCCGGCTCCTGGCGGACGAGGTCGAGCAGGACGTTGCCGTAGTGAGGCAGCAGCCGCCGCGGGACGGTGCGCGCCCCGTGTGAGAGCAGCTTCATCGCGGGCTCACCCACCGTGAGCGCGACCAGGACCGGCGTGAACGCGAGCGCGGAGGCGAGCAGGGCGTTGTCGAGGACGGGCATCTCGATCACCATCCCCCGCAGGCGCTTGGGCGCGCGCGAGGCGACCTCCAGCGCGGCGTTCGCGCCGAGCGAGGTGCCCATCACCGCGGCCTGCTCCAGCTGGAGATGGTCCATCAGCCCGAGCAGCTGCTCGGCGAACGAGCCCATCGAGTAGCGCCACATGTCGCGCGGGCGGTCGGACTGGCCGTGACCCAGCAGATCGACGGTTATCACGCGATTGCCGCGCGCCGCGAGCGCTTTCGCCAGCGGCCGGTGCATTTCCTGGGAGAGCAGCAGCCCGTGCACGAGGATCAGCGGCCGGCCTGCCGCGGGCGCGCTCTTGGCCGTCCGCGCGCGCTGGCCGGAGGAGGTGACAACCGCCGCGGGCCCGCCGCCATACTCGGTGTAGGCGATCTGCTGACCGTCGTACTCGAACTTGGGCATCGCCCTATCAGCCTACTCCCCGGCATGCCTTCAGATATGCATCGGTCGGCCCAGCGGGGCGAGCGCATCGACCGAGACACGGATCCGGGCGACGCCGTGGTTCGCCCGGATCCGGTGCTCCCCCGATCCCTCTCCTGGTCTGTGCCCGGTGACGACCGGCAGGTGGTCGTCGAGCGGGTGACCGCCTATTGAAACCCGCCACGAGCCGCGAAGGTGCGCTAGGTTTAGCCGAATGGCCAAACAGCCGCGCATCCTGGCGGGCCAGACCGCCGCGATCACCGGTGCGGCACGCGGGATCGGGCGCGCGACCGCGCAGGCGCTGACGCGCGTGGGCGTGCGGGTGGCGATCGGCGACCTCGACCTCGAGGCGGCCCAGCGGACGGCCGAGGAGCTGGGGCCGACCGCGGTCGCCCTGAGCCTGGACGTGACCGAGCGCGAGTCGTTTGCGCGGTTTCTGGACGACGCCGCAGTGCAGCTCGGGCCGGTGGACGTGCTGATCAACAACGCCGGGATCATGCAGGTCGGCAGGTTCATGGACGAGGACGAGCTGACGGCGCGGCGGATGGTGGACATCAACATCCACGGCGTGATCCTCGGCATGAAGCTCGCCCTCCAGCGGATGGTCCCGCGCGGGCATGGGCACATCGTGAACATCTCCTCCCAGGCGGGCAAGTTCGGCGCTCCCGGGGGCGCCACGTACTCGGCGACCAAGCACGCCGTCGTCGGACTGACCGAGGCGGTGCGCGGCGAGCTGCGGCTGATGGGCGTGACCGATGTGCTGCTCAGCTATGTGATGCCGTTCGTCGTCAACACCGAGCTCGGCGGCGGCCTGGGTCAGGCGCGCGGGCTGAAGAGCCTGCAGCCATCCGACGTGGCCGACGCGATCGTGGACGCGCTGCAGCACGGGACGGTCGATGTGTGGGTGCCCAAGTCCACCAAGCGCACGAGCATGATGGCCACGCTGCTGCCGCGCAGGCTGGCGGAGGGGATGGCGCGGGCGATGCGGGCCGACAGGGTGCTCGCCGACGCCGATCCAAACGCGCGCGCTGCCTACGAGCTGCGCGCGGCCGCGTCCGAGCCGAAATTGGAATCCGCGTCCGAGCCGGCGCGGATCGCGGAGAAGACGGGCCCCTGATCGCCCGTTTGCCGGTTGGTGGGGTCTGCTCGCGCGAGACCCGCGGCCGTGGCAGTTTGCGGCCCAGGGTCAGGCGCCGAGCGCAGACGCCAAATGTGTCGTTCCCGACCGCGGCCAAAGTCTCGCACGCGAGCGCGTCGCACGCGCGCGCGGCCGACGATGCTTGGGGCGCTAACCGGCAGACCCGGCGGTTAGCCATTCGGCGATCAGCGCGCCGATCAGCGGGCCCTGGTCCTCCTGCAGGAAATGACTCGCGTCCTCAATCGTGCGCGGCGGCGGTGCGTTCAGCTTCGCGGCCAGGCGCCGGCCCACCTCCAGCGGGATAATCGGGTCCGAGTCGGCCCACAGCACCAGCTTGGGGCGGTGGTCCTGTTCGAGCGCGTCCTGCACCCGCTGGCCCCTCGCCGCGCCCGGGTCCTCGGGCGAGCGAGGCATCATCAGCGGGAAGGCTCGCGCGCCCGCCTTGGAGTCAGGGGTCGGATAGGGCGCCTCGTAGGCGGCGGCCACCTCGTCGCCCGGATCGATCTTGCACGCCCGGCGTACGAGCATGCCGATCGGCAGGTCCTCTGTGCGCTGCACGAAGTCGTGGAACGCCAGCCAAGCGTCGCCCATCCGCTGGCGGCCCGTGAACAGCCCCGTGTCGAGGATCACCATGCGGTCGATCAGCTCCGGGTGCTCGACCGCCATGTTCAGGCCGATTCCGCCGCCCCAGTCGTGCACGACGACCGTTGCGCCGCGCAGATCGAGATCCGCCAGCAGCGTCGCGGTCATCTCACAGTGGCGGTCGAAGGAGTACCAGTCGACGTCCAGCGGCTTGTCCGAGCGCCCGAACCCGGCCAGGTCGGGGGCGATGCAGCGAAACCCCGCATCGCGCACGGGCGGGATCACCTTGCGCCAGAGAAACGACCAGGTCGGCTCGCCGTGGATGAAGATCACCGGCGGGCCTTCGCCCTCGTCGATATGCGCGAGGCGCACGCCCTCGACCTCGCGGTAGTGCGGCGAAAACGGGAAGTCGGGCAGGTCGGCGAACGCGTCCTCGGGCGTGCGGGCGGCATCGGCCATCGCGCGATCGTATAGGCTCGCAGGACGATGCACGCGGTGGCGATCCAACTGGCGCCGATCATCGGCGCGGAGAAGAGCAAGGTCCCGTTCTACATCGCCGGCGGCGCGCTGGTCCTGTGGGCGCTGGTCCTGTCGGTCGGGCTGGGCATGCGCAAACCCGGCTTCCCCGGCGGCGCGTCCGGCGAGCGGGCGGTGATCGCGGTCACCGTGGTGCTGGTGCTGGCGGCCGCGTCGATGGCGGTCCTGACATCGGGCACCCCCGCCAAGGCGGCCTCCCCGGCCAGCGCCGGCGCGGTCGAAGTCGGCGGGAGCAGCGGCAAGTGAAGCTGTACGTCTGCTGGGGCACGTTCGCGACTCCGCGCCCCGGCGGACATCCCTGCCGCAACGCCCATATGGCGCTGAAGGACGCCGGGTATGACCCGGAGGTCGTGAAGTCCTACGGCCTGGCGCTGCTGCCGGGCCTGTTCAACCGCACGCGCGGCCGGCGCGAGGTGAACGAGCTGACCGGTAACCGCTGGGTGCCGGCCCTCCTGCTCGACGACGGCACGGTGGTTGACGGCTCCTCCGCGATCGCCGACTGGGCGCGCGCCAACCCGGCGTAGCTCTGGCGCGAGGTTGCGACCGGCTCAGCGGTCTCGCGCGGGGGCAGCCGTTCCTCCAGCTCGGCGTCGCCACGCGCGGCGGCCCTGCCCAGAGCGACCGCGAACAACGCGCTCAGGCCGACGACGCCGAGCGCCGCGATGAGGATGGCTGTTGACGAAATCACCGCGCTGACCCCTCCGCAGTTGGCTCTCCCGCGCGAACGTTCGCATAGACGGGGACCGGCGTCCACCGATAATGCCTGGATGGTTCCGCTACGTCCGCAATACTTCGACGCACATATCGAGATACCCCCGAGCGGCGACGACAAACATCGCCGTCGCAGACCAAGAGAGGATCAGCCCTATGGACGTACTGGCCAGGCTCGACGAGGCGCGAAGTGCGACGAACGTGCTCGAACACCCGTTCTACGCGCGCTGGAGCGCCGGTGAGCTGAGCGCGAGCGAGCTGAGCTTCTACGCGGGCCAGTACCGCCACGCGGTGGTCGCGCTCGCACAGGCGTCGGCGCTCCTGGCGGCCGAGGCTGAGCCCGAGCACAGGGCGGGCCTGGAGCGGCACGCCGAGGAGGAGCTGGCGCACGTGGCCCTGTGGGACCAGTTCGCGCGGGCGACACGCGCGGCGGGCACGGACAGCGCGGCGTCCGATCGCGGCGCCGATGAGCCGGCGTGGGCGGATGACACCCCCAGCGGGCAGGAGCGAGCGCTGGCGCAGACGCAGGCCTGTGCCGAGGCATGGACGGCCGGCGAGGATGCGCTGGAGCGCCTGGCGGTGCTGTACGCGATCGAGGCGAGCCAGCCGGAGATCGCACAGACCAAGCTCGCGGGGCTGAGCGAGCACTACGGGTACACCGACGAAGGTCCGGCGGTCGAGTACTTCACGCTGCACGAGCGCCTCGATGTCGAGCACGCGCGCCAGGCGGGCCAGCTGATCGAGGGGCTGCTCGAGGGTCGCGCCGACGCCGAGGCGGTGGCGGACAGGATGGTCGCGCGCGCGCAGGCGGCGCTCGCGGGCAACTGGGAGCTGCTCAGCGGCGTGGAATCCGCATCGCAGATCGCTGTGAAGGCGTAGCTCGGGCGGCACGGTCTCCTGCGCGGCGCCGGTGTGTTGAGCCGGCGACGCGCAGACCGGCCGGCGTGCGTCTATGCGGGCGTGCGCGCCGGACGGGTGCACAGGCGCCAGGCGAACAGGACTGCGGCGACGGATGTGGCCAGGTTGAGGCTGGACACGCCCGAGCGCATCGGAATCGCGATCCGCGCGTCGGCACGCGCGAGCAGCGCGGGGGTGAGCCCGTGGCGCTCGGTGCCGAACGCGAGCACCGCGCGCGAGGGCAGCGCGGCGGGATCCAACGGCTCGCCCTCGGGGTCGAGCGCGAGCAGAGGCCGGTCCAGCACGGGCGGCAGACCCTCGGGCAGGCGGGCCACCGGCAGCGCATAGTGCAGGCCGGCGGCGCCGCGCAGGGCGTCGGGATGCCACGGGTCGTGGCCGCCGACGGTCAGGACGGCGGCGATGTCGGCGGCCGCGGCGACACGGACGCAGGCACCCATGTTGCCCAGGTCGCGCGGATCCTCCAGCAGGACCACAGGCGCGCGGTCGCGCGCGCCGGCGAGTACCGCGGTCGGATCGACGGATGGGCGCTCGGCGAGTGAGATCACGCCGGTGGACGGCGTCAGCGGGGCGAGCTGGGCGAACACATCCGCGGGGACCTCGCGCGCGAGCGAGAGCATCTGCGAGGCGACGTCGGGCGCGAGCTGGGATGCCAGTGACTCCAGCCCGGGTAGGTCGGCGCAGACGACCTCCAGGACGGTCGCGCCGAAGCGCAGAGCGTGCTTGAGCGGATGAAGCCCCTCGAGCACCGCCAGCGACGGGTCGCGCCGCGCGCGGCCGTAGCGCGGGATGAGCGATCCGTTCGACACTGCGCGATGATCGCACGGGCGCACTCGAGAGACGCGACGGGTCGCGCTTTGACCGGCCCGGTCGTGCGACGGGGCGGGGGCGGGTATGCCCAGGGCTTGGCTGATGCGTGCCGGGCCGTGTGGTAGACATCCGCGTCCGATGGCCCGCCCGGAAGCCGTGATATTCGACAACGACGGGCTGCTGCTCGACACCGAGGACGCGTGGACGCGTGCCGAGGAGACGCTGTTCCAGCGGCGCGACCGGGTGTTCACGCTGGACCACAAGCGCTCGCTGATCGGCTCCGCGCGCGTGGCGGCGGCGATGAAGCTCGAAGCGATGCTCGACCTCGCGGGACAGGGCGAAACGCTGATGGACGAGCTGCACGGGCTCGTGATGCAGGAGGCGCTCGCGGGCGTCGAGCCTCGCCCGGGCGCCCTGGAGCTGGTCGAGCGGCTGGTCGCAGCGGGCACGCCGATCGCGGTGGCGTCGAACTCGCAGCGCGAGTTCGTGCAGCGTACGCTGGCGAGCGCCGGGCTGCTGGACGGGCCGTTCGCGACGGTCGTGTCCGTCGAGGATGTCGTCAACCCCAAGCCGGCTCCCGACATCTACCTGGAGGCGTGCCGGCGTCTTGGCGCCGAGCCGGGGGCGTGCGCCGCGCTGGAGGACTCCCCCACGGGCGTCGCCGCGGCCGCCGCGGCGGGGATGTTCGTGATCGGGGTGCCCTACTTCACCGGCTCGCAGCTGCCGGGCAGCGACTTACTGGCTGACACGCTCGGCGATCCGGAGGTTGCTCGCGCGCTTGGGTTGGAGTAGCGCGGCGCCCGCTCAGCGAGGGTTTACCCGACCGCGCTGACACGCCCGCGAGCGCTGACCAGTACCGCTGTGCCCGCCGCCAGCGCCTGCTCGCCGCGCACCCGTGCGATCAGCACCGCCGCGTCCGGTCGCTCATCGCGGCGGATGTGCAGCAGGGCGTCGTGTCCGTAGTAGCGACACTGCTCGACCGTGCCGCGCAGACCCTCGGCGGACTCGTGGCTGAGGCTCACCCGCAGCTGCTCGGGGCGCACGATCACGACCCCGCCTGTAAGGCCCGGCGCGCGTGTTGGGTCCGGCTGCAGCTGCAGTTGTCCGAGCACGGTGTACGCCCAGCCGCCGTCGAACCTCGCCTCCAGCAGGTTGGCCGCGCCGAGGAAGCTGGCCAGGGGCGCGTCGACCGGCGTGCTGTAGAGCTCCGCCGGCGTCCCCTGCTGGACGATCACTCCGTCGCGCAGCACCGCGACCGAGTCCGCCAGGGACAGCGCCTCCTCCTGGTCGTGCGTCACGAGCACCGCCGTCGCGCCCTGCCGGCGCAGCAGCGTGCTCACTTCCTCGCGCACCGTGGCCCGCAGGGAGACGTCCAGGGAGGAGAACGGCTCGTCCAGGAGCAACACCTCCGGGCGCCGTGCGAGGGCTCGGGCAAGCGCCACCCGCTGCTGCTCGCCGCCTGAGAGCTGGTGCGGGTAGCGCCGCGCCAGGGGCACGAGCCCGACCAGCTCCAGCAGCTCTTGCACGACGTCCGTGCGCCGTTCGGCTCGTGACAGACCAAATGCGATGTTGGCCTGTACGCTGAGATTGGGGAACAGCGCTCCCTCTTGGGGCACATAGCCGATCCCCCGGCGCTCGGGTGGCACATAGCTGCGACGCCCATCGTCGAGCGTGTGCGTCCCGAGCGCGATGCGCCCGCGCTGGACGCGCTCGAGGCCGGCGATCGCCCGCAGAAGGGTCGTCTTGCCACAGCCCGACAGTCCCAGCACGGCGACCAGCGATCCTGTGGGGACGCTCAGGTTCACGCCTGCCAGCACCGGTGACTGCCCCGCGTAGCCCTTCCACAGGTCCAGCACCCACAGGTCGCTGGCCGACCGCTCGAGCGCCGCAGGGTTGCTCGAGGCGCTCATGGTCGACCCCTGCGCGCGAGCGCGGCCATGCGCTGGCTGAGCACGTACGCCGGAATCGCCGAGATCAGCACCATCAGCGCCGCATAGGGCGCCGCGGCGCCATAGGAGAAGTCGCTCGTGTAGGCCCAGAACTGGGTGGCGAGCGTATCCACGCCGGTGGGTCTCAGCAGCAGCGTCGCCGTGAGCTCCGTACATGAGGAGATGAACACGAGCGCAAACGCCACGCCGAGGCCCGGGGCGATCAGCGGCAGGATCACGCGCAGCCAGACCGCCGCCGGGCGCCGTCCGAGCGAGCGGCCCACCTCCTCAAGGCGTGGCGGAGCATGCGCCATCCCCGCTCGCACTCCCACCACGGCGAGCGGCAGGAACAGGATCGCGTAGGCCACGATCAGCTCCAGCGCGCTCTCGTACAGAGGCAGCGCATAGCGCACCGTGAACGACACCAGGCCCAGCGCCACCACCAGGCCGGGGAGCGCTTGGGGCAGCAGGGCCAGGCGCTCGATCAGGATCGTGAGTCTGTTGCGGTGGCGCATCGCGGCGGCCGTCACCGGGATCGCCAGTGCCGTCGCCAGCAACGCGGCGGCCGCGCTGAACTCCGCCGTGTGCGCCGCGTCGGTGAGGATCGACGCGGGCGGCAGCGTCGTCGAGCCGCCGTGGATCAGCCAGTACACCAGTGAGCCGAGCGGGACCCCGAGCGCCAGGCCGCACAGCGCCAGCAGGCCGCCCAGCGCGGGGATCGTCCAACGACGTCCCAGCTGCACCCTGACGCCGGCGCGGCGGGCGCCCTGGCCGCTGCGTGTCCAGCGGCCGCGACGGACCAGGGGCAGCTCGCCGGCGAGCGCCGCGACCCCGAGCGCCACCAGCACCAGCGACAGCGCGCAGGCGGCCGCGGTGTCGAACCCGAGCTTGAACTCGGTGAATATCGCCACCGTGAAAGTCTGATACTGGACGATCTCAAACGCTCCGTACTCGGCGAGCAGCCCGAGCGTCACCAGCAGGCAGCCGCCGAGCACCGCCGGCAGCATCTGGCGCAGGGTCACCTTCCAAAACACCCTCCACGGTCCCAGGCCAAGGCTGCGCGCGACCTCCTCCAGCGCCGGGTCCACGCCGGCCAGGCCGGCGACCGCGGGCAGGTACACCAGCGGGTAGAGCGACAGCGTCATGATCAACACCGCCGCCGTATATCCGTGCAGGCTGTGATCCACCGAAACCCAGCCGAAGCCGATCACGAAATCGGGAACGCCCAGCGGCAGCACCAGCAGCACAGCCCACACGCGCCGCCCCGGGATCGTGGTGCGCTCCACGCACCACGCGGCGGCCACTCCGATCATCGCGCACAGCGCCGTGCTCACTGTCACCAGACGCAACGTGTTCCACAGCAGCACGGCGGTGTTGTGGCGCAACAGCAGGCGCGATGCCGCGTCCCACCCCGCCTGCTGGGCCTCGATCACCAGGAACGCGAGCGGCAGCAGCACGAGCGCGGCGGCGATCGTCGCGCCGAGGAAGGTCACCAGCGGCGGGCGACGTCGCCGCGACCAGGTGCGCGCCCAGCTGCCTTCGACGCTGGGCTGGGGAGGCGCGAACGTGCTCATCGGCTGTGCATCGATTACGGCCCGAAGTTCAGATCGGGATCGCGGCCGGGGTCATCGGTGGAGCCTGCATAAAGAGCCTGCATGGAGAGCCTGCATCGGAGAAGTACGTGTCGGGGAGTCCCATCACAGCAGGCCGAGCTTCTGCTCGAGCGCCAGCGGCGCGCTGCCGTCCCCCAGTTCTGAGAGTGAGATCGCCACCGGCTGCAGCTGGTCGAACGGACGCAACCCGCTTGCGGGGCTCACCCCGGGGCGCAGCGGGTACTCGTAGCTGTGGCTGTGGGCGATTACTTCCTGGCCTTCGGTGCTCACCAGGAACGCCACGAACGCCTGCGCCGCGGACTGGTGGGAGCTGGATCGCAGCACCGCCGCCCCGGACACGTTCAGCAGGGCGCCGGGATCGTGCGGGGCGTAGTAGTGAAGCGCCGAGTGCAGACCGCTCCGTCCGACCTCGTCGCGCAGGCGATACCAGTAGTAGTGGTTGATCAGCCCGACTGCGCTCTCACCGTTGTTGACCTGCGCCACGACCGTCTCGTTGTCGGGGTAGATCTTGCTGTTGGCCTTGATGCCCTGCAGCCATCTTTCGGCGGCGGGTGCGCCGTAGAGCTTGGTAATCGCCGTGATCAGCGGCTGAAAGTCGGTCTCCGACGGCGCCACCCCCAGCTTGCCCTTCCACTGCGGCCCGGCGAGCGCCAGGATCGAGCTCGGCAAGGTCGCGGGCGATACCTGGCTGGTGTTGTACACGAGCACCGACATGCGCCCGGAGATACCGACCCAGTCCCCCTGTGGCGAGCTGAACCGAGCGGGGATGGCGGCGAGCGTGGTGGGGTCGAGGTGCGCGAGCAGGCTCTGCTCGCGCAGGTGTTCCAGCACGGGGGTGTTCTCCGTGTAGAACACGTCCGCGGGCGAGCTCGAACCCTCCTGGATGATCTGGTTTCCGAGTTCGGCCTCGTCGTCTGAGCGCACGTTCACGTGCACCCCGGTGTGCTTCTCGAACGCGCTCACGAGCTGTGCGGTGGTCTGTTCGTGCTGACCGTTGTACAGAGTGATCGACTGGCCCGCCAGCGAGCCGGGTGCGGTGGCGGCGCCCGAGTTCGTGGCGTCCGTGGAGGCGTCCCCGGAAGAGCCGCAGGCGGATAGCGCGAGTGCCGCGGCGAGGCATGCCGCGCACGCGATCGAGAGCTTGATGTTGCGCATGTCAGTCTCCTTACAGGTCTCGCCGAGGCAGCGTTTGTCGTCGATATCCGATCGAGCAGATCGGGATTGCGTCGGCAGGCTAGCACACGAGTTAGGGTGCCCTAACAATCGACCGTGCAAGCCTGGCGCGGCGGCTCAGGTCGCGGGCGCTTTCGGCGTCCGGCGACGTGCCCCGGGTAAGGGACCGATAGCCGGGATCGATTGCGGGGCCGGTCGCACAGGTTTCGCGCTGCCGCCTCGTTCATCGACTTGATCGCATGCCGCGAAACGTGGCCAAACCGAGCGAGCGTGGTCATACTTGCTGTGTGAGCACAGTGCTTTCGACAGAGGAGCGTGTAGCGCTCGGCAGGGATGCCCGCGCACGGGCGCCTCGCTCGAGCCACGCACTCTGGGAGGCGCCGCCAGACAGGAGCGACCCGATCGGCCTGCTGGAGGCCCAGGCGCAGACCCGTGTTCCGGAGCTGGTGCCGATCCGGCATGGGCGCATGCTGGTGTCGCCCTTCACCTACTTTCGCGGCGCGGCTCTGCCGATGACCGCCGATCTTGCCGGCATGCCGGATTCGGGGCTGAACGTTCAAGTGTGCGGAGATGCGCACCTGTCCAACTTCGGCATCTTCGGCTCGCCCGAGCGGCATCTCTTCTTCGATGTGAACGACTTCGACGAGACCGCGCCCGGACCGTGGGAGTGGGACGTCAAGAGATTGGCGGCCAGCCTCGAGGTGGCGGGTCGGGAGAACGAGCTGACCAGCAAGCAGCGCACCGGGATCGTGCTGCGGGCGGTTCGCTCATACCGGGAGACGATGAAGGAGCTCGCGGGGATGTCGACGCTGGACGTGTGGTACGCGCACCTCGACATGGACGAGCTGCTGCCTCGCTTTCGCTCGCTGCTGAACCCCAAGAGGACGCCGAGCGTGTGGCGGGCGATCGCCAAGGCGAGGGCGCACGACAGCCATCAGGCGTTCGACAAGCTGTGCCACGTTCAGGAGGGCCAGGCCAGGATCATCAGCGATCCTCCGCTGATCCTGCCGGTCGAGGAGCTCGCGGAGGGGGTGACTCCCACTCTGGTTCTGGAGGGCATGGGTAGGATCATGCGCACGTACCGGCGGACGCTCGCGCCGAGCAGGCGGCACCTGCTCGAGCAGTATCGGTTCGTGCATCTCGCTCGCAAGGTGGTGGGTGTCGGCAGCGTCGGGACAGATGCTTGGATCCTGCTGCTGCTCGACGATCGCGGCTCGCCCCTGATACTCCAGGTGAAGCAGGCCGAAACGTCTGTGCTAGAGCGGTTCACGTCCAAGAGCAAGTTCGCCAACCACGGACAGCGAGTCGTGGCCGGCCAGCGCCTGATGCAGGCGGCCAGCGACATCTTTCTCGGCTGGGAGCGACTCGACTGGGACGGCAGCAAGCGCGACTACTACATACGACAGCTGCGCGACTGGAAGGGGTCGGCGGATGTCGCCGGGATGACACCGGCGGGGATGGAGCTGTGGGCGCGCATGTGCGGCTGGACGCTCGCCCGCGGCCACGCACGGTCCGGTGACCGCATCGCGATCGCGGCCTATCTGGGCAAGTCGGACGTCTTCGACCGCGCCATCGCCGACTTCGCCGCCGCCTACGCGGACCAGAACGAACACGACTATCGGGCTCTGCAGCAGGCGGCGACGAGCGGAAGGCTCGCCGCCGCTGTGGGTGTCTGACTCTCAGGGGCCGGCAGTGCACCGGCAGTGGGCGCCGGTTGGCGGGTGGCTAGGACCCTCCGCCCGAGGGAAGCTGAGCGCGGATCATCCACAGCTGCTCCTCGAGCGCGCGCACGACGCCCACCAGGACGTCTTCCGAGGCCGAGTCGAGCTCGGCAAGGCGATCCATGCGCTCTCTGGTGCGCTCATCCACCTCGGCGACCCGGGTGACGAGCTCGCGCAGCAAATGCCGATCCTCGATCGCCCCACGCTCGACCCTCGCGACCTCGCTGCCTGCTGCGACCGTGTCCGCCTGACCGTCCGGCCAGTAGCCGACCGCGACCGCCCGCTCGGCGACCGTGTCGGCGAGCTCGCGCCAGGAGTCGATCAACTCGTCGAGATACAGGTGCAGCGGGCGAAACAGCGGACCGACGATGCTCCAGTGCAGCTGCTTGCCGAGCAGCGACAGGTCGACCAGCTCGAGCAGCGTGGCCTGCAGCTCGCGTCCGATCTCCTCTCGCTCGTGTGCTCCGAGCGCCGGTAGGTGTGCTCCAGAGCCAGTCGTTGTGGTCATGGTTCTTCCTCTCGTCTTTGTGGCGGAATGCTTCGAGCATCCGCGGCGTCCCGCCGCGCAGGATCGCGTGACGCGCGTGTCTGTAGATAGAGCTTAGGTCCGGTGCGGGGGGCCTGCATGGTCGGCCGCGACGGCGGCAAATCACAGAGTGCCTGGCGGGGCCAGCCACTCGCTCTCGAACACGAGACTCGTATGCTCGGCGAGGATGTCGTAGTCACCGTCATAGTGCAGCACGCCCGCTTCGGCCCTGTGTGCGCACGCGGCGATCATCACGTCCATCGGCGCGAGGCGATGGTGACCGATCTCGGCGAGCTCCCGCTGCGCTTGCAACGCCACGAGCTCGATCTCGCCGTCGATCGCGACTCGGGGCAACTCGTCGAAGCGGGCCATCAACGCTATGCGGTCAGCTGCCGAACGGGCGGAGTAGCCTGCCTCCAGCAGGAACGGCAGACAGACCGCGATCTCGCTCCACTCCATCCAGTCGGCGATCGTCTTTGCACGATCCTTGGGAACGGCTCCTCCGAGCAGGCGCACCCACGCCGAGTTATCGAGCAGCAGCACACTACTCGTCGTAGTTTGCGACCAGCCCGATGTGCTTGACCTCTTCGGCCGCCGCGATGTCCATCTGGGGACCGGAGCCTGCGAGGATCCACTCGGCAAGCTCGTGACGGGCTTGGCGGGCGTTCAGGCTCTGATCGGGCAGCCGGCGCGCCTTCGCCCGGGCACCGAGAATCACCAGCTCGGCAAAATCGATCCGGTCGCCGTTCAGCTTCGCGCGCAGCTCGTCAAGCGCCTCGTGCACGGGCGGGGTCTCGGTGATCGTATGACGCGGGTGGGTGGTCGGCATCGAGCAAGTGTAGCACCGTGCGGCACCGGCGCTTTCTGACGCGTGCGGCTGGAAGGTGAGCCTTCAGCCAGCTGTGACGGACGTGCCACCCCACTCCTCGGGGGCGACATCGGCGAGTGTCTGTGAGAACGTCCACTGGTGGCCGGCGAGGTCCTCAGCGGTGTACTGCCGCTCGCCGTACTCGAAGTCGGTCGGCTCCATGACGATACGGGCACCGTGCTCGCGGGCGTGCCCGCAGTGGGCGTGCGCGTCGTCCACGCGCACCATCACCGAGTGCGTGACCTCGCCCGGCCGAGGCGGGCGGCGCTCCTGACGCACATCTCCGACAATCACCGCACCGTCACCGAAGCTCAGCTGCGCGCGGTGGTGCTCGCCGATCCGCACACGCTCGACGAAGCCAAACGCCGCGCCCAACCAGTCGACCGCTGCGCGCACGTCCGGATAGATGAGGACAGGCACAACGGTCGATTGCGGGATGGAGCGGTTCGGCTTCAGCATGGCGCCTCACTATTGACAGGGAATTCTGTTCGGAAACACCTCCGACATTCGGACGATTATCTATGGGAGTCAGCCGGTAGCGGACCGGCGCTATTGCATATCCGCTCCAGTCACAGGCTCTTGGTCATTGCGGTAGACCTATCTGGGAAAGAGCCGTCCGAAGAACGGCTGGAGAAACGATGAATGACGGTCTCGTCTAGATCGGGCGTCAGCAGGTCCGCGGCGCCCGCCTCAGCCAGTGCACGATGGACGAGGCGTGACCCGGGGATCACCGCGAAGTCATGTCCTTGCCTCTTGCAGACGGCGCCGCGGGATGTGATCGCCGTGACCCCGGTTGCATCGATCGCGTCGAGCTGACGAAGGTCGAGCGTGAGGATTGTGACGCCTTCTTGGCACAGGCACTCGATCTCCTCCTCAAGCTCGGGCGCCGAGCGGTGATCCAACCTGCCTGTCAGGATCAGCTTGTGCCTCCAGACGGGCGCGGTCGTGAGCGTCAGATGCTGCCCAAGGCGGGGCGCCTCTGACAGGCTCATCTCATGGTTCGTCGTTGACAATGTCAGATGAAGTTTCATATCTGGTACAGCTCCTTTCAACGGATCTTCGAACTGATTCGGCAAACCGGCCTGGATCGGGTGATCCAGGCCGAGGTGGAGAGAGACCGGGAAGGAGCTAGTCCGGTCGCTCTGGGATCAGAACGAAGAACGACGTACGCCACGACGGTTGCGCAAGGTGCAACCGTCGTACGGCGCTGGGCGTCGCTTGGAGAAGAGCGCCCACGAGCGTGACGGATGCCGAGGAGGAGGCGGAGCCCGAACCGCCTCCCGCGGCCGATCCGCCGCCTGATCCGCCCGGCCCAGGTCCGGGAATGGGGGCGGAGGGATGGTTCTCGACCGCGGGACGACCGTCCTGGTTGCCTGCAGGCGCGCTTGTCGCGGTCCCCGCCGGCGAGGAGCCGGCGGTCGCGAGGAGGGTGACCGAGACCGGCGAACCGGCCGATATGTACAACCAACCACTGACGTAGCCCGCTGTCATCGATGCCCCGATCCCGGCGAGCTCGCAGCTCGCCTGCTCGACGCGGCGTGCTGAAATCGTTTGCGGCCACCACGCAAGAGACGACTGGCTCTGCACGGATGCCGCTGAGATTGCAGACGGGGCGCCGGGGGTGGTAGCAGCCGTCACCGCTGAGACCCAGGGCGCGACTTCTTCCGCCCGCGAGCCTTCCCTCGTCCCCTGGGTATGCCCTTCGGAGCCCGCTTCAGCGGCCACTTGGCCGGCGGTCTGTTCGGTGGTCTTTTTTTCGCCGGTAGGAGGGGCTTCTTCCGTTACGGTCGGCGCCTGCTTCGTGGGAGGGCCATCTTCAAGGGTGGGTGGTGCTGGTTCGATCGTTGGAGGTGGTTGTTCGGCGGGGGGCGGGGGTGCTTCGGCGGCGGGTGGGGCTGGTTCGGCGGGGGGTGGTGCTGGTTCGGTCGTTGGGGGGACCTGTTCGGCAGGGGGTGGCGCTTGTTCGATCGTTGGAGGGGTTTGTTCGGCAGGGGGAGGGGGTGCTTCGGTGGCGGGAGGCGCTTGTTCGGCGGTTGAAGGGCGTTCTTCAGCGGCGGGTGGTGCCGTCGCTGTTTCGCCCGTTGGTGTTTCCGTGGCGCCTTCGGGCGCGTTCGTCTCTTGCGCTTGGGCGCCGGCGGCGAAGAGGAGCGCCGCGAACACGAGCAGGACAGCCAGCCGAAGAGCGACGCGGCCCCTGAAGAGGACCCGCGTCGAAGAGCTCTTGACCAGCTCGATCATGTTCGCTTCCCTAAACATATGAGCTTTCGCCTCCAAGTCCTGATTCCGGTGGCTCCCGATCGTTATTCCAGCGCTAAGCTCGTATGGGATGATGACATCGCAGAGGGAGTTCGTGCGCCGCGTGTTTGACCGACGTGTCCGCCTTGGACTCGGAGTCCGAGCGAGCTGGATCGAGTTGGGGAACCGAGGCTCGTGCTCGTCCTGACGCGGAAGGCCGGACAGAGCATCATGATCGGTGACGACATCGAGATCACGGTGCTGTCGAGCGACAGTACAAAGGTGCGCCTCGGCATCCAGGCACCCTCGAAGGTATCGGTTCACCGAATGGAGATCTATCTCGAGATCCAGTCCCAAGGCCGAGACAGCTCCGATTCAGAGCAGCACGATCTACCGCGCGCGCGCCGAAGGCAGGCCGGGCAAGGCTAGATGATTGATTCCACGGCTGGTGTCGTGGTTTTGGGGGGTTTCTGAGCAGCAGGGTCGAAGTCGGCGGTGCTCATAAGCATCGCCGACCGAAGGGGGCCTCGATGGACGCCGACCTCGACCTGTTGCTCACCGCTGTTTACGTCACAGCAGACGATCTCCTGCCCGATCGACCGAAGAACGCCAGACGAAGCGTCACAGACGCGGAGGTCATAACGCTCTGCGTCGCCCAGGCGATCATGGGTATCCCTTCCGACCGGCGCTTCCTCGCGGTCGCCTCCAAGCACCTGCGCCACCTGTTTCTGAAGATCCCCGCCCAGCCCGGCTACTTCAAGCGCCGTCGGCGTCTGGCCGAGACGCTGGAGTGGCTGATCGGCGTGTTCGCCAGTCAGAGCCCGGGATTCCACAGCCGAGGATGTCCCGGTCGGCGTGGAACTTCGGCGGCGGCCCGGGTGAATCTTTTAGGCGGTGATGAGCGTAGTGGTTTCCTGGGTTGAGTGTGTGACGGCGGGCTGGGTGATCTCGCGTTCGACGGCGAGGGCGAGTTTGGCGAGGTCCTTGTGGCCGACGATGCGCCGGAACTGCCGTTCGGCCTCGAGCATCCCGGCGGCGGTCCAGCGCAAGGACATCTCCCCGTTCTGCCAGCGCTTCACGTTTCGTGAGCTGCGCCTGACGCACTCGATCATCGACTCGATTGGGTTTGTGCTCTGCAGCGTGCGCTTGAGCGCGCCGCGGGCACCCAGGCGGGTGACGGTCAGTGTCTCGACCATGCCCTCTCTGAGCGACGCGGCGGCGCCGGGATGTGAGCGCTCGAGTTCTGCCGCGAGCGCCTGAAGCTCGCCGAGTGCCTGGCGGTGGTCGTCCTTGGCCCAGGCCGCGCGCAGCCTGCGCTTGACGGCCGGCCGGTCGCGCTCGCTCAGATGCTCAAGGACGTTTCGCTCCTTGTGCCTGACGCAGCGATGGACCGGGGTTCGTGGTCCGAGCACCGCGTTCACCGCAGCCCGTAGCGCCTTGGAACCGTCGATCACGACCAGCACGCCCTGCTCGACATCAAGGCCGCGATCGACGAGGTCTGCGAGCAGCGCGGTCGCGACCGTCTTGTTCTCGGTCGAGCCCTCCCACAAGCCAAGCGGGATCTTCACTCCTTCGGTCGTGATCCCGAGCGCCACGACGTTCGTGTGGTCCTTCAAGACGATCCCATCGAGCATCAGCACCGCCAGGCGCACGTCCTCCAAGCGACGAGCCATCAGATCCAGCAGCGCCTCCCTGGTGCGCGCGACAAACGTGCGGGATACCGCTGACTTCGACGTCGACCGGGCCTGCTGCTCGACCTGCTCGCCAACCGGCTCCTGCAGCCGGCGGTAGCGGCGCGTCGAGACACCCGCGAGCATCCGCTCCAGCACGACCCGCGAGAGCGGATCACGGCTGGCGAAGTGCTCGTAGGTCCGCACCGGCACCTCCTCGCTGCCATCCTTGGTGCGCATCCGCGGCCGGGGGACCTGCACGCGCCGCCCGCCGAGCGTGACCTCTCCTTCATCGCTGCCGTGCCGGTACGCGCTGCGGCCCGGGTCGTGCTTGCCGAATGGGCCGCACACCTCCTCGACCTCCTCGCTCATTAACTCCTCCAACACGCCCAGCCCGACACCGACGCTGAGCGCGAGCAACCCCTCCTTCGCTGCCCCGACGAGCTGCCCAAGCGCCTCCTGGATCCGTGCCGGGAGCGGCTCCTCGACGGCCTCCCGCGCAGTGACGACCTCAGGTCGCGATACGGTCTGCATGGCGGTTCCTCCTGTTCTCGTCGCCGGAGCTGGAACTCCGACAAATGGACTTGAATCGCCCTACACGCTCCCAACCGGAGCGGACGAGGGCGGGAGGACCGCCACCTCAAGTTCTACGCCAGACGGGACAACCTCCCACAGCCAGACGCTGCTGGTGGACTCCACTCCCGTGGAGTGCGCTCGCAGCCGCGAGACGGTCAAGCGCTCGGCGCTCGGTGATGCCGCCGACTACGGTTACTGCAGCTCCCACTCCCGTTTCTTCTGGGGCTTTCGCCTGCACGCACTCTTCGCACCCGACGGCACACCAAGGGCGCTCGCGCTGACTTCCCCCAAGCAGGATGAGCGCGAGGTCGCGCTGAAACTGCTCGCTCGCGCCCCGCGCATCGGTGGAGAGACCGTGATCGGTGACAAGGGTTATGTCGGGCGAGCGTTCGCTGCTGGCGTAGCAGAACTCGACGCCACGATCCTCAGACCCGCCCGCAAAGACGAGCCCGGCCCGGGTCCCAACCTCGCCCCGATCCGCCAACGCATCGAGTCGATCTTCTGGACCTGCAAGGACCTGCTGACACTGGAGCGCCACGGCGCAAGAACACTCCCCGGTCTCAGAGAGCGCATCGTGCAACGCCTACTCACCCTCGCCGCCGCCGTCACCCTCAACCACCAACTCGGCCGCCCCACACGCGCACTCGTCAACTACTGCGCCTAACACCGTGGAATCAATCATCTAGGTGACAGATGGGTATCCGGTTTACTCCGGGAAGCCGCGTGAGTGGGAGATGAGTCCCGGTGGGGATGCCCGAAATTGCCGCCCAGTGGGTGTGGAACCCCTCAATGGTGCGATTTCAAGGGCATCATCCCATCAGACGGAGCTAACCGGATACGCACTAGGTGACAAGAGTCGAGCCGGCGCGGGCATAGCACCGACGTCTCCTTCAGCGCCGAGCGGCTGAGCACCTACCTCCCCAGTGCGATAGCGACTTTGCGGCGGACCGATCAGCCACCTGGAGGTGGCACTGCGGAACACGCTCGATAACGGCTCGCTGCTCATAGTTCGTCGGCACTAGGCACGGGTAAGGGACATTCCCAATTGCGCTGGCACCGCCTCGGGGCGAGACTGTGCCCATGTTCGAGACGATCACCGATCTCCGCGCAGTCACCCGCGGCGCAGTCGATGTCCAGCGCTGAGAGCGGGCGCGAGCAGCGCCCCCGTCGCCCCCGACTCGTCCGCACACGGCGCGGGCGCCTGATCGGCGGCGTGTGCAGCGGGCTGGGGGCTCACTTCGATGTCGATCCGATCCTGTTTCGGATCGTGTTCGTGGGACTCGCGGTCTTCTCCGGGGTGGGAATCGCGCTGTACCTCGCGATCCTGTTGCTGGTGCCGGAGGAGGGTGCGAGCCGGGCGCCGATCCGGCTCGGCCGCTCGTCCTGGCTGAGCGTGCTCGGCGTCGTCGTGGTGGTCGTGGCGGTGGGGATCGCCCTCCAGGCGGCCGGCCACGCGGGACACCGCGGCGCGTGGGGGTTCGGTGTGGGGATCGGGTCGCTCGTGCTGGTGGGGAGCATCGCCACGCTGGTTTGGCTGTGGTTGCGCAGGCCCCCCGGGGAGCAGGGACACGCGAGCGCCGATCGCCGGTTGCTTCGGCTGTCTCGCGCTCGTGGCGGCCATCGCCGTCTGGTCGGTCCTGTTCGCGGTGGCGGGCGCGTGGCTCGCGGGCATCAATGGACGCCTCGCCGCCTGGGTGGTGGTCGCGATCGGCGCGGCGCTCGTGCTGAGCGCGTTCACGGGCCGGGCTCGCCGGCTGGTGCTGCCGGCCGTGGCGTTTGCGGTGTCGGTCGCCGTGATCGCCGCGGCCCACGTCGACCTGCACGGCGGCGTGGGCGAACGCACCTATCGTCCGCACCTCCTGAGCGAGGTGCGTCACGATTACCAGCTCGGCGCAGGCCGCCTGGAAGTCGACCTGCGTGAGGTCGCGTTCCCGCCGGGCGACACCTATCTGCACGTCCGGCTGGGCGTGGGGGAGCTCGTCGTATTGGTGCCCCGCGGCGTCTGCGTCGCGACCAGCGCGCAGATCGGCGGCGGTTATGCCGGGGCGCTCGAACAGAGGTCCGGAGGCCTCGACGTGGACTGGTCCGAACGTCCTTCGCCCCCGCCGCACACGCCGCGCCTGGTGCTGAACGGGGACGTCGGGCTCGGCGCGCTGCTCGTGGCCGACCATCCCGATCGAACACGGCTGGAACGGCTGGAGCGGCGGAGGTGGCTGGTTCGGCGCTCACTCCCATGCAGGTGAGCTCGGCACCAACGAAGCCTGCAATTTCCCGGCGGGGGCGAGTCGCTGATGCGCTCGCCGAACGTCACCGTCCTGCTGACGGGCGTCGCCGTCTTTGCGCTGGGCGTGCTGCTCGTGCTCGATGCGGATGGCACGATCGACCTCCGCTTCGCCTATATGGCGCCCGTGCTCGTCGGCGCGCTGGGGGCGATCCTGCTCGCCAGCGGCCTGGTCGGACGTGGCCGGGGTCGCGGCTGAGATCATGAGCGGTGATGTCCTCCCACCCGGCGCCTTGCCGCGCGGCTGAACCGGCCGCGCGGCGGTATGAGAATCGCGATCGGCGCGGGCCTGCTGGTCACCAGCGGCCTGCTGTTCGTGCGCGCGGCGGGGCCCTGGCCGGGAGACGCGATCGTCTGGCCGGCGGCGGTCGCTGCGCTGGGTGCGCTCTTGATTTGGCGGGCGTCCGGCGCCCCGCCCGCCCGCCGTCGCGGCTGGGCTGCCCATCGCCCGGCCGAGACCTCGCCTGCGGTGCCCTCGCGGGAGCCCTCGGCGCCGATGCGCGCGCTCGGTCGGCCCGAGGTGAGTCGCGGTGGGCTCGGCGTCACGCTCGTGCTCGCCGGTGGATTCGCGTTTCTGTGGGCGAACGGCGCGTTGCGGCCGGCGGGCGAAACGGTGCTCGCAGGCCTCGCGGTGCTGATCGCGCTCGCTTTGATCTTTGCCCCCTCCTGGCGTCGTCTGGCGCGCAGCCTCGCGACCGAGCGGACCGAGCGGATTCGCTCCCAGGAGCGCGCCGACGTCGGGGCGCACCTGCACGACTCGGTGCTGCAGACGCTGGCGCTGATCCAGCGCAGCGCCGAGGATCCGCAGCGCGTGGCGGCGCTTGCCCGCCGGCAGGAGCGCGAGCTGCGCGGCTGGCTGGCCGGAGGTGACTCGCGTGAGGACGGCGAGCGGCTCGCCGGCGCCCTGGAGACGGCCGCCGCCGAAGTGGAGGCTACGGCGGGCGGCACGGTCGAGGTCGTGGCCGTCGGTGACTGCTCGCTGGATGAGCCCGCCGACGCTGTCCTCGGCGCCGCTCGCGAGGCGATGCTCAACGCCGCGAAGTTCGCCGGGCAGGCGCCGGTGTCCGTGTACGCCGAGCTCTCCGAGGAGCGCATCAGGGTGTTCGTCCGCGATCGTGGCGCCGGCTTTGACCCGGCGGCGGTGTCGCCGGCCAGACGCGGCGTGCGCGAGTCGATCATCGGACGAATGCGTCGTGCCGGCGGTGGCGCGACGGTGCGTGCCCTGCCGGGCGGGGGTACAGAGGTCGAGATCGCGATCGATCGCGGGGATCGGCGGTGAGGGTGAGTGTGGGACCAGCCGCAGGGCGAGGCCGGCGATCGCTCGGGAGTCGGCCGTGAGCGGCGCATCGGGATCGGTCGCGCGGGTGGTGATCGTCGACGATCACGACCTGTTCCGCGCCGGGGTGCGCGCGAGTCTTGGCTCACGGGTCGAGGTCGTGGCCGAGAGCGGCGAGGTGCAAGATGCGGTGCGCGCGATCGAGGAGCTCGAGCCCGACGTCGTCCTGCTGGACGTCCACATGCCGGGGGGCGGTGGCGCGGAAGTGATCCGGCGACTCGGCGAAAGTCGCCCGGCCGTGCGTTTTCTCGCGCTGTCGGTCAGCGACGCCGCGGAGGACGTGATCGCGCTGATCCGCGCGGGCGCGCGCGGTTACGTGACCAAGACGATCTCCGGTCCCGAGCTCACTGACGCCGTGTGCCGCGTGCGCGACGGCGATGCCGTGTTCTCGCCGCGCCTGGCGGGCTTTGTGCTCGAGGCCTTCGCCGGTGAGATTCCGGCCGCGCAGGTCGACCCGGAGCTCGATCTGCTCACGCTGCGCGAGCGCGAGGTGCTCCAGCACATCGCGCGCGGGTATATGTACAAGGAGATCGCCGCCCAGCTCGGCATCTCGGCGAAGACCGTCGAGGCGCACGTCTCCGCGGTTCTGCGCAAGCTCCAGCTCTCCAGCCGCCACGAGCTGACCCGCTGGGCGGTGCACCGGCGGTTGGTCGAGGAGTAGCGGTGATCGGGCGGTTGACGATGCTTGCCACGGCTCGTCCGCGGCGCGTTCTGGTCGGGGCCGGTCTGCTGTTCGCGGTCGCGGCTGTGCTCGGCCTGCCCGTGACCGGGACGCTCGGCAGCTCCAGTCAGGACTTCGAGAGTCCGGCCTCGCAGTACGAACGCACGAACGCCGCGATCACCGCCGCGACGAGGCAGAGCCCTTATTACAATGTCGTCGCCCTGTTGCGCGCTCCGCGCGATATTCGAAGCGACACGGTCGCTCGGCGCGCGACCACGAGCATCGCGGCGCTGCTCGCCGCCGAGCATGGGTTTCAGCGCGTCGCGGACTATGGGCAGGCGGGAGCCGATTCCCACGCGGCGACTACGCTGCTCTCGCGCGATGGTCGCGGAACGGCGGTGCTCGTGGCCTACGCCACCACGGCCGACGGCACAGCGGCGATCTCGCGGGTGCGCGTCGCGCTGGCCAGGCCTCCGCTCGCTGCGCGGCTCGCCGGGGTGCGCGTGCGCTTCGGCGGGGTCGCGCTGATCAACCAGGAACTGAACGAACGTACGACCAGCGACCTCGGGCGCGCCGAGCTGCTCGCGTTCCCGTTTCTGCTGCTGCTCTCGTTCTGGTTCTTCCGGGGCCTGGTCGCGGCGTTGCTGCCACTGCTGGTCGGGGGCTTTGCGATCGTGCTCGCGTTCCTGCTGCTGCGCATTGTCGATCAGTTCACGCCGATCTCGGTGTTTGCGCTGAACCTCGTCAGCGGCATGGGCCTCGGTCTCGGTATCGACTACAGCCTGTTCGTGCTCTACCGCTACCGCGAGCAGCTCGCGAGCGGGGCAAGCACCCGGGAGGCGATCGGGCGTACGCAACGGACCGCGGGTCGCACCGTGCTGTTCAGCTGCCTGACGGTGGCGGCTGCGTTGACGAGCCTGCTCGTGTTCCCGATCCGGTTTCTCTATTCGATGGGGATCGGCGGAGCGATCGTCGCGCTGTGCGACGGCGCCGTCGCGCTGATCGTGCTGCCCGCGGTGCTGGTCGTGCTCGGACCGCGCATCAATGCGCTCGCGCCGGTATGGCTGCAGCGTCGCGCACAGCGCTCGGCGACGGCGTCGGCCGGGCACGACAGCGGCTGGGGGAGGCTGGCACGCGGCGTGGTGCGCCGGCCTGCTCCCGTCGCCGTGATCAGCGCGGTCGTCCTGCTCGCCGCGGCGATACCCGCACTGCGTCTGCAGTTCACCTCGCCCGGAGCGAACCTGCTGCCCGCCTCGGCGGAAAGCCGCCAGGTGGAAACGGCGTTCGCCAAGGACTTCCCCGCCAATGCGGGCGAAGCGACCGAAATCGTGTTGCACGGACCGCGCTCCTCCGTGCTGGGGCTCGCCGCGGCCGCAACCGCGACGGCGGCCCGGCTGGCGAGCGTCTCGCCTCCGGTCTATCTCGGTCGCGGCACGTGGGTGATCGCGCTGCTGCCCCACGGCTCTCCGTTCTCGAACGCCCAGCAACGGCTGCTCGTGAGGCTGCGTGCGCTCGCGCATCCCTACGGCGCGCTGGTCGGCGGCACGACCGCGTTCTTTGCCGACCAGAAGACGGCGATCGCCGCGCGCATCCTGCTGGCGCTCGCGATCCTGCTGACGCTCACCGGGGTGTTCCTGTTCCTGATGACGGGCTCGCTGACGATCCCGATCAAGGCGCTGGTGATGAACGCGCTGAGCGTGAGCGTCGCCGTCGGGCTGCAGGTGCTGATCTTTCAGGACGGCCACCTCTCCGGGCCGCTTGGGTTCACGCCGCTCGGCGGCCTGGAAGAGTCGAGCCTGATCCTGATGCTCGTGGTTGCGTTCGCGCTGGCGACCGACTATGAGGTGTTCGTGATCGCTCGCATCAAGGAGGCCCACGACCATGGCCTGCCCGACCGCGAGGCGATCGCGCTCGGCATCGAGCGCACTGGCCGGATCGTCACTGCCGCTGCGCTGCTCTTCTGCGTAGCGATTGGCGCCCTGACCACCTCAGCCCTGTTCTTCACCAAACAGCTCGGCCTCGGCGCTGCGCTCGCGGTCGCAGTCGACGCGAGCATCGTCAGGGCGCTGTTGGTGCCCTCCCTGATGGCGCTGATGGGCAAGTGGAACTGGTGGGCGCCAAGACCGCTGCGACGCCTGCACGACCGTATCGGGCTGCAAGAGACTGCCCCAGCCGCCGCGGAGCTCCAGTAGTCGCGTCGCCGAGCTCACGTCGTAGCCGATGAACTCGAACAGGCGGACACCCCGTACCTGCGGTTCGCATTGAGTCGGGTTTCATGGACGCTCACGGGCCAAGACCAAACCGTCGAGCGCGGGGTTGAGCTTTGCGGCGAGCGCTGGCTCTCTGATCTTGTCCCCCTCCGATTGACGGTTCGGTAGCGTTTAGTCAATGACCTTCTATTGACGTTGAAATCGGCGAAATGACGATTGCGATCTGCTCGCTCGATCACCTTCGTGCAATGAAGCGTGCTGCCGGACGCCCTCGAGATCTAGTGGACTCGGATGACCTCGATGCTGCGCAGCCCAACGAAGATCAAATCTAAGCGGTCTGCCCCAGGCATGCGATAGCCGCCGGTGCGTAGCCTGACGTGCGTGAGACCGCCAACTGATCGTCCGGCTTGCCGGCGAGATGCCCAACCCACGCAAACACAACCGGCGGGACGAAATGGGCGAAACTTGTCGGCGCGCAAACCACGTACTTATGTCAGCAGCGCCCGTACTGATCGATGCGCGCAGGTCCTAGTTGAGGCACCACGAACTTGTCAGACATGCCGCAAACGCCGGGCTCCAAAACGCGTGTGTTCTCGCTATTTGATCGAATCCCGATAGTCGGCGAATTCGCAGACCCAATCGTCGCCACCGTACTTCTGGCAATCATCGCATCCACAGCAGGTGCCCTCCTGCTTTCGTCACAGATATTCCCGCACGACCACGAAGCTCGGAGCCATGTGATCCAAATCTCTGGCGGACTTGTACTCATCCTAGGTCTCTACTACGCCAGCGTAACGGTCCGCGAGCTTCGCGCCCAACAATATCTAGAGAGGCTATCGACGCTGATCGGTCAGCTCTCGTCCACCAACGAAGCGGTCCGTGCTGGAACCTTGCGACTGCTCCAAAGCGCCGCTCTGGAGCGGCCCATTCTCCCCTCCGACAGCACCACGGAAGGCGCCGCTGAAGCTCGAAGCCGGGCCATCTGGGAAGCAATCACGCTGGTATCTAGAGAGAAGGACTCCGACGCGGCGGTGCTCGCCGTCTTGATATGTCGCGAACTGGCCGCACAAGGGTTTCCACAGTCCGATGCGTCCTCAACACTGGGTATCCGAGACTCGACGCCCCAGTAACGCGCCGACGAAGTAGGCAAACCCTCCTGTTCAGGCGATCGGTTTGTTTGCCGACAAGAAAAATGGAGCCAGTCGAAGTCAACGCGAACCGCTTTGCGCGGCTATCTGGCGGGCCAATGTCGCTTGAGGATGAGGAAGGGCGTAGTTGGGGAAGAGGGTATGGATGCGTCTTCCGCCAGTATCGGCGGTTTTTGCAGCGTGATTGCGCAAGACATGCTATGTCTTCCGCCAAGATTAGCGTATAATGCAGTATATGTCCTCGACGCTTAGCCGGCTCGCCGAGATGGCCGAAGAGCAGTGGGGCCTTGTTACCCGCCAGCAGGCGCTCCGCCTCGGTGTCTCACGTCGAACGCTGGACCGGTTCACCGCTAAAGAGGACGTCCTCCAGAAAGTCGCTCACGGCGTGTATCGGCTTCGCGGCGCTCCGCCGCCGGATCACGAGCAGCTCCGGGCTGTGTGGCTGCAGCTCGCTCCAGGCGTCCCAGTCTGGGAGCGTGTCGAAGAGCGAGGCGTTGTCTCGCACCGCTCTGCCGCCGACATGTACGGCCTGGGTCACCTGCCGGAAGAACGGCATGAATTCACGATCGCCGTGCGGCATCAGTCGCGGCGCGACGACGTGCGGCTGTACCGTCGTGCACTGGAGGACACAGAATGGATTATCCTGCGCGGGCTTCCGGTGACCCGCCCGTCGCGGATCGCATCGGATCTGCTCTACGCCCAGGAAGATCCGAGTGGCGTCGCGCAGATCATCAGCGACTCACTGCGCAATGTCTACGACTACCCGAGTACGGTCGCGGAGTCTCTGGCGCCGCATGCCGCGAAGTACGGGCTGCGCCGCGGCGACGGTGTGGCCCTTCTCAAGGTGATGCTCGATCTTGCTGAGGATCCGCAGACGGACTTCTGGATGTCTGAGGCACGTGGGCATCTCGTGAGCGGCCTAGAGAAGGAGCGCGCACCGGCCACGGTGGGTGGCAATCCGCTGCGATGAGCAAGTACGCGTCGCCGGGCGCATTCCGGACCGCATTGAGCGCCAAGCTGCGCACGCTGTCGGAGAGCAGTCCGTGGACGGTGCCGCAGCTCCGACGTCAGTTCGCCTATGACCGCCTTCTCGAGCGGCTTTACATGCTGGACGACGATTGGATCATCAAGGGCGCGGTTGCGCTACTTGCCCGCGACATCGGAGTGCGGGCCTCGCTTGACATCGACGTGTACCGGGCGAAGGCTGCCGACGCCGCTGAGGCCGACTTGCGTCAGGCGGCAGAGCGCGACATCGGCGATTGGTTTCGTTTCGAGATCGGGCCACGGCAGACCGTCGGAGAGGGCTCGAAGGCGGTGCGCTTTGCGGTCGTGGCCTATATCGGACAGCAGCAGTGGGAGCGCTTCCGGATCGATCTGGTCGGGTCGGACATGCGCATGGTGGGCGAGCCTGATGATGTGTCCGCCATTGCGAAGGTCGACATGCCTGAGCTACAACAGACGGGATATCGCGCCTACCCGCTCGTCGATCACATCGCGGACAAGGTCGCGGCAACCTTCGACCGCTACGGGGAGTCGCAGCAGCCGTCCACACGCTTTCGCGACCTCGTGGACCTCGTTGCTCTCGCGCGCGGTGTATCTGTCGAAGCGGAGCAAGCTGTGGCGGCGGTGCACTCGGAGGCAGAGCGTCGGAGTGTCGCTCTGCCGCAGTCGTTTGACGTCCCAGACCGCAAACAGTGGGAGGGCGGCTACGCGAAAGAGGCAGCGGAGTCCCGCCTGACTGATGCGTCCACGCTCGACGGGGCTCTCGCGATCGTGCGCCCCTTCGTCAATCCGCTCCTGCAAGGCACGGCCAATGGTCGCTGGGATCACAAGCGCCAGGACTGGACTGAATCGGAACAGCGAGCCGACTGAGCACTTACGCGATTGAACCCCCGTCGATCCCCAGCGTCAAGAGCACGGCGATCCAATGGGCGAAACTTGGCTGTGCGCAAACCAAGCGCTGATAGCAGCACCGGCGATAGGTGACGGCTGACGTGGCTTTGTTGCCCGGGATCAGACGAAACGGGCCTCGACGGGATCATTCGCTCTCGCTTGGAGGACTGTCTTGTCGGGCTAATCCCTAATGACCCAACGCTTCAAGCTAGCGACTGCTCGTTGTTCCGTGTGCCAGGGGTTCGCATTGACTGCGGTTTATGGAGCCAACCGGGATCGAACCGGTGACCTCCTGCTTGCAAAGTGCCTCCGAGGACGTGTGGAAAGGGGCCGATTTGGAGGGCCTTTACTGGTAGTTGAGCGTCACGGCGTCCTCCAAAAATAGCCGCTATTTGCGGCCGATTCTAGGCTGATTGGGACGGCGAATGGGCGCGCCGTCCCAATCAAGGCCGATCGCGGCCGAGCTTTCGGCGTACGCTGAGCGTGTGGGCTCCGTGGCTCCCGGCCCTTCTAAACTAGGCGTGCTTCTGCCTAGTTTGCTGTTATGCTCCAACGATGGCAAGAACCAAGAATGAGCCCGCCAAGCCTCGCACCAAGCGCCCGGCGCGCAGCAAGCTCACGGGCACAGGACGCGTCACGACCGTGGTCGGCAGACCCCCCAACTTCGAGCGGCTCGAGCGCTTCTTCGCGTCGCAGACCGCGCTCGCGCGTGCGCTTGGTGTCCATCGAGATACGGTCCGTGCATGGGAGCACGGTGACTCCACTCGCCTGCGCCACAGTTCCATCGAGCGGGTGAACACGATCTGCGCGGTAGCAGAACAGGTGACACGCTATCTGCCGCGTGAGGAGTTGGTGGGCGAGTGGCTGCTTGCGCCACATATCGGCTTGGGAGGCGTCGACCCGGCGGCATTCGTCCGGCATGAACCGGGCGCCTACCAGAGAGTTCTGCGCCTGATAGCGCGCGAGGCACAGCCGGTTTCGGTCGGCGACATCTCCGACCTGCCCGCGACCGGAGATCTGGGTATCACGCCGGCCGAGCTTCCCGAGCCAGCGCCAGACCCGGACGCCGACCCCGGGTTTCTCGCTTCGCTTGGCTAGCGCTCGATCCGGCGCAGGTAGTGGCGGCTTGTGCAGGCTGCCGGCCGGGCTGAGGGCTTCAAGCCCACGAATCCCCATTGCTCATAAGCGCGCCGGGCGACCTCGTCATCGTCGGTGATCCAGGCGAGTCGGTCGTTGGGGCGATCGAGCTTCGCATGAGCGGCTATGGCGCGCAGGAGAGCAAGCAGCGATGCGCCGCAGGGACCAACCAGGTCCGGGCGCTCGACGCGGACGGCTTGGGCGACGTCGAGCTCGAGCAGCTCCAACGGGCCGCTGTCGGGCAGATGCCATGCTGCAACCGCGAGCGGCGCGCGCTCCTCGGCCCGTGCGCGGCGGCCGATGTAGAGCACACGGCCCTTCTCGCCACCGTGGTTGTCGGCCATCCGCCGCGCAATACGACCCGCAAGCCCCTCGGGCCACTCCTCCGCGATCAATGCCCGACCCTCGATCGCCGAACTGTACGCGCGAACGCTGACCGCGCGCGCCTTCCATAGCGGCGCGTCGACCGTCACACGGGTATGTCCACGGTGGCGGTCGATGACCATGTTCCAGCCGTTGACCGGTGGAAGAGGCCAGGGTATGGGGGGCCAGAGCATCAGCCTGCAACCTAACGACGATGCTGGTCAACCGCCGGCTGGTTCGTCGACGGGCTGCATGGGCGCACTCGGCAAGGTCAGGGTCACCTGCCCGCCGGAAGCGCCGCGATGCCCGCCGTAGGACAGCCGATGCCGTATGGTCGGAACTCGCCTGCTTGATAAGACCAGACCGCGATGAAACACAGACATGCACTACGATTCCGCGTCGATGTCTAGCTGTTCGGATAACTAGGAATTATCGCGCATCGGCGGGATTACGAGGACGCCCAGGTTTGTCCAGAAGTCAATTCAGTGCGAGGCTGCTGAAGCGGGAGGGGCCGTTTAGAAACCGCGAGGCGCAGCTTGAGCAGATCGAGGGCCACCTCGGAGCGCTTGAGCGGGACCCTGACCACTTCAGGGTGCTCGAGGTGATCGGGATAGGCGGCGCCGGCAAGTCTCGTCTTCTCAAGCATGTACGCAAAACCGCCATCGGAGAAAGCGAAACCGACGCGCGCGTCATCGCCGTTTCGCTCGAAGAGGAGGGTTCGAGCACCGAGATTGGCCCCCTTGTCGCGATCCGCAATCAGATAGGTATCGAATGCCTTCTCTTCGACACCGCCCTGCTGGCCTACGGTCGCGCCTCTGGTCAGCAGTTCTCATCGGAGAAAGCACCGGCGATCGCGAATTCGCTCGTGGTCAAGTCGATCGAAATCGCAGGAGGCGCGAGCGGGCTTCTGCCGCTACTCCCGCTCGGCTTCGCGATCGAGGTGTTCAAGCGCCTCAGGCGGAGAGGCGTCAAGCTCTCCCGCTACACGCCCGATCAGTTCGAGGCGATCGATGAATTCGGGAACGAAGCTGGTCCACTGCGCGAAGGACTCCCTCATTGGCTGGGGCTCGACATCAAGCAGGCAACCGAGCCCACTCCTCGATTCGTTGCCTTCTACGATAGCTACGACAGGCAATCGCGGCAGACGAAGGAGTGCAAGGCACCGTGGCTTCGAGAGTTCCTCGACACGCTTGATCGTGGGGTCCACCTCGTTTCGAGCCGCGATCCCCTGCTTTGGGACAAGGAGGATTGGGGCAGCGCAATCGAAACTGTGAATGTCGAAGAATTGCCCCTGGATGCGGCACGCCAGATGATCGAGGCCGAGCTCGGCGCCATCCCCCCCGCCCATCTGGAGCGCCTACTCGTGGCTTCCGGCCAGCTTCCCTTCTTCCTCGAAGCAGTCATCGAGGTATACAAGAAGGTGGCCAGCAGACCTGGACTTCACCCTGACGATCTCCCCTCGTCTCCAAAGGGGGCGGTCAGGCATCTCCTCAAGCATCTCGAGCGAGAGGAACAGGATCTGGCGCTTGCGATGGCCACGATCCAGGTGTTCGATGAGGGAATCTACGTGGACCTCGGGGACCGCTTGGGCCTGAACATCAGCCGGCTCCGATTCGATGAGTTCGTCACATGGTTCTTCGTCGAGCAGATCTCGCCCGAAGGCGAGTTGCTAGCTCTCTACAAGACTCACGATCTGCTGACAGCCTACGTTCGGGATTCCAGCGACCACGCGCCAGCTCGGCGACGATGCATGCAGGCTGCAACCTTGTCGCTCCTTCTGCGCTGCGGAGACGGCGCGCGGAAGCACGCGAATGGGGCGCTCCTGATCCTTCGCGCGGTGATCGACGGCTGGGAATCGGTGGACGAGATGCCACAGTCAGCGGTCGAGACGCTGCTCGACGCGGTCTATCTCCTCTACGACGCCGGTCACTGGAACGCCTTGGCGCTGATCGCCTCCGACGCTGATCGCGACGGTCGCCGGGAGATCGCCACAGTGTCTGCCTTTATCGCAGCGCTGACGACTCGGCGCATCGACGGCATCCCGGCGGGGATCACGAGGTTCGAAGCGCTCGAACCACGCGCGACGAGGCTCGGACGTCATAGGCGCTCACTGGAGCTGGAGCTCGCATATTTGCGGGAGATCGCGGGCGATTATGACGGCGCCCGCAGGCAGTTCCGTGAGCTTGCTAGCGCGGTGGTCATGTTCGATCCCAACGACCGCACGCAACGCCGCTCAGTGATGTACCACGCGGACATGCTGATCATGGACGGTGACTTCCCGCAGGCGGCCCGACTCTTTCAGGAGACCTACGAGCAGATCGGGGCAGGCGCTATGGTCGACTGGGGCGAAATGGTTCGCCTCCGCGCGCACGCGTATCGCTTCTCGTTCATGTTTGAGCGAGCGAGCGAGATCTACACCGACGCGATGCAGGCTACCGCTGAGGCCCCCGCACTCAAAGCCAAGTTGCACTCAAACCTCGCGGAGGCGTGCTGGAGGTTGTCCCGTCTGGCGTAGAACTTGAGGTGGCGGTCCTCCCGCCCTCGTCCGCTCCGGTTGGGAGCGTGTAGGGCGATTCAAGTCCATTTGTCGGAGTTCCAGCTCCGGCGACGAGAACAGGAGGAACCGCCATGCAGACCGTATCGCGACCTGAGGTCGTCACTGCGCGGGAGGCCGTCGAGGAGGCGCTCCCGGCACGGATCCAGGAGGCGCTTGGGCAGCTCGTCGGGGCAGCGAAGGAGGGGTTGCTCGCGCTCAGCGTCGGTGTCGGGCTGGGCGTGTTGGAGGAGTTAATGAGCGAGGAGGTCGAGGAGGTGTGCGGCCCATTCGGCAAGCACGACCCGGGCCGCAGCGCGTACCGGCACGGCAGCGATGAAGGAGAGGTCACGCTCGGCGGGCGGCGCGTGCAGGTCCCCCGGCCGCGGATGCGCACCAAGGATGGCAGCGAGGAGGTGCCGGTGCGGACCTACGAGCACTTCGCCAGCCGTGATCCGCTCTCGCGGGTCGTGCTGGAGCGGATGCTCGCGGGTGTCTCGACGCGCCGCTACCGCCGGCTGCAGGAGCCGGTTGGCGAGCAGGTCGAGCAGCAGGCCCGGTCGACGTCGAAGTCAGCGGTATCCCGCACGTTTGTCGCGCGCACCAGGGAGGCGCTGCTGGATCTGATGGCTCGTCGCTTGGAGGACGTGCGCCTGGCGGTGCTGATGCTCGATGGGATCGTCTTGAAGGACCACACGAACGTCGTGGCGCTCGGGATCACGACCGAAGGAGTGAAGATCCCGCTTGGCTTGTGGGAGGGCTCGACCGAGAACAAGACGGTCGCGACCGCGCTGCTCGCAGACCTCGTCGATCGCGGCCTTGATGTCGAGCAGGGCGTGCTGGTCGTGATCGACGGTTCCAAGGCGCTACGGGCTGCGGTGAACGCGGTGCTCGGACCACGAACCCCGGTCCATCGCTGCGTCAGGCACAAGGAGCGAAACGTCCTTGAGCATCTGAGCGAGCGCGACCGGCCGGCCGTCAAGCGCAGGCTGCGCGCGGCCTGGGCCAAGGACGACCACCGCCAGGCACTCGGCGAGCTTCAGGCGCTCGCGGCAGAACTCGAGCGCTCACATCCCGGCGCCGCCGCGTCGCTCAGAGAGGGCATGGTCGAGACACTGACCGTCACCCGCCTGGGTGCCCGCGGCGCGCTCAAGCGCACGCTGCAGAGCACAAACCCAATCGAGTCGATGATCGAGTGCGTCAGGCGCAGCTCACGAAACGTGAAGCGCTGGCAGAACGGGGAGATGTCCTTGCGCTGGACCGCCGCCGGGATGCTCGAGGCCGAACGGCAGTTCCGGCGCATCGTCGGCCACAAGGACCTCGCCAAACTCGCCCTCGCCGTCGAACGCGAGATCACCCAGCCCGCCGTCACACACTCAACCCAGGAAACCACTACGCTCATCACCGCCTAAAAGATTCACCCGGGCCGCCGCCGAAGTTCCACGCCGACCGGGACATCCTCGCGCGCTGCTGGTTCGAACCCAGGCGGGCGCTTGAGGAGGCCGAGATCTCGATCGAAAGCAATCGCATACTGGGCAACGAGATCGAGGTCGCAAAGTGCGACGCCGCCCGCTGCATCGCCCTGGCAAAGCTAGGTGATCTGGAGGCTGGCTATGAAGCGGCACTCGACTCCCGCTTGAGGGCGGAACGGATCGGATACCCGGCTGGAGCTGCCTTCGCGATCCAGGCTAGTGGACGCGTCCGCAAGTCTTGCGGATTATCGGGAGGGATAGCGCCGGGAGCACAGAATTGTGTGTTGTGCCCCGGAGCAGCCAGCATGTGATCGAACTCTCTGAGGAGGAGCGTGCTGAGCTTGAGCGGCGGGCTTGCACGGTCACGATGCCGTTCCGTGTGGTGCAGCGGGCGAGAGTGATCCTGTATGCGGCGGAGGGGATGCAGGACATCGATATCGCCGCCCGGCTGGATTGCTCGCCCGACAGCGTTTCTCGGCGAAGATCCCGGTTCTGCGCTGAACGGCTGGATGGGCTTGAGGATCAAGCGCGGTCGGGTCGACCGCGTCGTTTTCCCCCCGGAACAGGTCGCCGAGGTCAAGGCGATCGCGTGCGAGCTGCCGCGCATCCACGAGCTGGCGCTCTCGCGCTTCTCCCGGGTTGAGCTGCACCGTCTGGTGATCGAGCGCGGCGTCACTGAGGCGTCGGCCTCGACGATCTGGCGCTGGCTGCACGAAGACGCAATCAAGCCGTGGCAGACACGCTCCTGGATCTTCCCGCGCGACCCCGATTTCGCCGAGAAGGCCGCCCGCGCGCTGGACCTCTACGCCCGCACCTTCGAGGGTAAGCGGCTGCGACCCGACGAGTACGTGATCTCGGCCGACGAGAAGACCCAGCTGCAAGCGCTCGGCCGCCATCATGAGACGATCGCCCCGGGCCCGGGGCGCCCCGGGCTGGTCGAGTTTGAGTATCTGCGCGGTGGAACGCTCGCCTACCTCGCTGCGTGGGATGTGCATCACGCCAACCTGTTTGACCGGATCGAGCAGACGACCGGGATCGTCCCGTTCGGCCGGCTCGTGGACCAGGTAATGAAGGTCGAGCCCTACCGGTCGGCCCGCACCGTCTACTGGGTCGTGGACAACGGCTCCAGCCACGCCTGCAAGACCTCCGTCAAGCGGATGGCCGAGGCATACCCAAACGCGAGGCTGATCCACCTCCCCGTCCACGCCTCCTGGCTGAACCAGATCGAGATTTACTTCTCGATCGTGCAGCGCAAGGCGCTGACCCCCAACGACTTCGCGACGCTGCCCGAACTCGCCAGACACCTGATGGACTTCGGGCAGCACTACCGCACGTTCGCGCGACCATTCGAGTGGACCTTCACCCGCACCAAGCTCGACGCCGTCATCGACAAGATCACCCGCCACGAACCCCAGCCCCTGGCGCTCGCCGCTTGAGCCGCATCACTTCCGGACACGTCCACTAGCTGCGCTCGATACGGCTCGAAGCCCTCCGGTCGGACTTCGGCTGATTGGCGTAAACGCACCGCTCAGCCAAACAGCGCCTCGATCGTCGTGACGATTGCCTGGTTGTCGATCCCGCCACCGGCGTCGTCGCTGGAGCAGACCAGCACGGTGCTGCCGTCGGCCGGGTACGAGACCACGCCATGATCGGCATACCATTTGCGCTTGGCGACCCATCGCTCGGCGTACACCGGATCGGCGAGCAGCCCCAGATGCTCCCAGTAGATCGTGCGTCCACGATCATCGTCCTCCAGCGTGAAGTCGGGGTAGCGGAAGGTCCCGTCCGCAAAGCCGAGACGGCGCTCGTACGCGTAGTCGATATCGCGAGCGAACAGAAGCTCTGCGATCAGCGCCTCGGACTTCGATCGTACGATGTCTCCCCGGCTGGTCGTGTGGATCAGGCCGCGCTCCAGGAAGGTACCCGGCTGAGTCTCGTAGAGGTCCGGCTCCTCGAGCAGGTTCGTGACCCGTGTGGCGATCTCCGAGCGCTCTGCCGCGGCAAACTGCAGCAGCTCAAGCGGGTCGCCCTGATAGAGCACCGTTACGCGCCGGCGCTGGCGCGTCAGCGCCGTGTAAAGAAGCTCTCTGGTCAGGTTGCGGCAAGGGTTAGGGATGACGAGGATCGTCTGGCCGAACTCGCTTCCCTGCGCCTTGTGGACCGTCAGCGCGTAGGCGAGCTCGAGCGGCGCGCTCCCGGCTTCCCCGAAGTCACCGGCCCTGTAGTCGTACACGAACCCCTCCTGGCCCGCGAATTCGACCTGCCCGAGCCACGGCGCTTTCTTGAAGTTCTTCGTCTTGTACTGGCCGACGACCACGCCGATGTCGCCGTTGGCGATATACCGAGCGGCCCCCTCGACGGGGAACACCTTGCGCCAGCTCTCGTTCTGCACGGAGATCACCTTGTCTCCCCACAGGATCTCTTCGTCGCCGAGTGGTTTCGGGATCTTGCGGGACCTCGACTTCGCCCAGTCCAACGTCTGCGAGCGAAAGTGGCGCTGGATGAAGCGGTTGACGTCTCGCACGCCGTGGGAGGCGCCCCGGACAGGTGAGAGAATCTGCCAGTCCTCGACCTTGCGCGCCGGGCTCGGCTTGCCGTGCCTCGCGGGCCAGAAGAAGGCGCGCTCCTCGTACTCCGTTGCGCCGCAGGCGATTTCGAAGCGATGGCCGTCATCGGTCGAGTCCAGCTCAAGATCTCGCTTCAGGACATCCAGGAGCTGGCGGCGCAGATCGTCTGGCCCGTCCCACCGTCTGACGCTCAGGGTGTCATCTACATCGCCGTCGGCGAGCCGGCTCCAGATCGCGTCCGCCGCCGGGCTGGGCTCGCGGCCGCTGAACCACTCGGCGAGCATCAGATCGGCGCGCCGCTGCGGCCTGGTTGGTCACTCGGCCGCTGATCCTGGTCGGCCGGCGCGGGACGGTGAGCTCCCCACAGCACGGCGCATGGCGAGGAGCCTGGGCCCCATCGAGGCTTGCGGGTCGCAGGCGGTTGACGATGTCGACGAAGGGGCGTCCAGGACCGATCGGCGGCAGCTGGCGCGGGTCGCCGGCGAGGATGAACCTGGTGACGCCCTTGACGCCGTCGATGACCGCGGCCAGCTGTTCCTCGGTGAGCATGCTGGCCTCGTCGATGACGACGGTCCCGTAGCCGTCCGCGGGCGGCGTTGCTGACAAGCGGTACCGGCCGGTCTCGGGCACATAGCGACCGCTTTGGAGGAGGAATTGCGCGACGGTCTGGGCGTCCCGCTTTAGTGCGCTCGCGAGACGCACTCGCGCCTTGCCCGTCGGTGCGAGCAGCAGCACGTTCGCGCCCTCGATCGACGGCTCATCGCAGAGCACCTTGAGCAGGGTAGTCTTGCCGGTGCCGGCCGGCCCGATGAGCACCGGAGATGCGCGCTGGCGAACAGCTCCTCCAGTGCCGCGACCTTCTCGCTACGCGCCGTCTCCTCGTCCTGGTCGCCGGCCTCGACCTCAGCGCCCAGCGCCTCGTCCACGACGCGGACGCCAGTCGACGCGCTCCGTATGGCGCGCCGCCCCCTGGCGGCGCGTCGACGAACCTGCCGATGACCTGCCTCACGTCGCGCAGCCGATCGAGCTGGAACGCCGCCTGCCGTCGCCATCGTGGACCGCGCTGATGGTGGGGCTCAGCCGTCGCCGTAGACCAGCAGCTGATCCGCGTCGAGCCGGCACGGCGGATCGAGCTCGGCCTCGCGAACGGCGCGGGTCACGCGGCTGGCGGGCGCGAGCGTATCTCCGCGCTCGGCCGCCGCCTCGAGCCGAGTAACCATCAGCGCGCGGGCGCGGCGCACATCGAGGGAGTCCTCCATCGCACTGGGCGCCGGCAGCGGGTGTGCGTCTTGAATGATGGGAGCCGGATACGCGCCGTGGTCGATCGTCCGCACGGCGATCGAATCCTGCGCAGTAGCGGTCTCCCTCGTAGAGCAGATACGGGTTGCCGAGGATCTCGCCGTCGGGGCAGTCGATGCCTGCCGCCATTCGGGGTCCGGCTGATACCAGCGCTCGGCCTGATCCGGGGTCAGGTCGAAGCGGGAGACCAGCTTGAGCAGAGCGCGCCGCTCCTCGTCGAGCGACCTGCCACTTCGCCGGAGATTGATCCCCAGGTTTGCTCGAGCCCCGGCCGCACTCGCCGCGGGTCCTCCATCGCACGCTCGACAAGCGCCCACGGATCTTCGTTCTCTGCCATCAGCGGCGCCAGCTTGCGGACCAACAGTGCGCCCTGTTCGACGCCGAACGCCTCGAGCGCGGAGCCAAGACCCGGGCAGGGCCCACGCAGCTTCCATAGCTCACCGAGCCGATCGCTCAACCATTGCAGCTCCTGTCCGCCTTGCCCGCGGCAGATGCGCTCCGGCGCCTGGAGGGCATGCTCGCAGGCGACGAGGCGGTGATGGCAGCATCGTGGCTGACGTGTTCCGCATCCGTAGGAGAACTCACGCCAGGCGTCGTCGGGGGCGAAGGCGACGAGCTCGGTCGGGATCGAGAGTCTCGTCGGCTGTCGGCCGCGCTCAAGCGCTTCGTGGTAGGGCAGCAGGAACCCGTCCTTGAAGTCGGGGCGGATTGAGTGCTGCGCCATGCACTCCCAGGCGATGGTGCCGAGGGGGTTATCGCCCGCGATACTCCTCGGGCATGCTCGACGTGCGTGACGCGCGCCGACTCCGATCAGCACGCGACCCTCCTTCTCGGTCATGCGGCACGCGCTTGGCGTAGAAGAAGATCAGCGCGGAGTCGCCGACGTTCGCGAAGAACCCGTCGAGCATGCCGCGCTGGTTGGCGCCGTGCTGAATCCAGCCCGACGTCGAACGGGATCAGCTCGTCGGCCTCGTCCTCGAGCTCCGGGCGATAGTCGAGATCCCGGCTTGCTCGCGATCTCCTCGGCCTCCTCGCGAAGCATCCAGCGAAACGGGCACGCACGGCGCGGAATATTCGGGGAACCGCAGCAGCGAGCGCTCCAACTGCTCGTGAGCCTGAGTGCCGAGCGATGCGTACGGGTGCGTGAGCGTGGTCGTGAACTCCCGACTGCGCATGAACCCCGCGCGTCTCACGGACGCATGGTGGAAGCTTGGCCGCAGGCAGCTCGTCCCAGTCGGCGCCGGCGACCTCGTCCTCCTCGCCATCGACCCGCGTCTCGTGTATCCGCCGCAGCGCAAGACAGGAGGCGTTCGCGCTCGGTGCAGCACAAATCCGGCCTTCCCAGCCAGTGTCGTGCCATGGAACGCGGATCGAGAGATGCCGAACAGCCGAACTCTCCATATGAGGGATACTAGGTAATCACGCCGCGCGCCGTCAGGCCGCGTCCTCGGCCGCGGCGGTGTCCAGACATGGCCGTGCATTGTCGTCTCGGCGAATGGCCCCGAGTCACGCCAAGATCGGGCTCGGGCTGCTTCAGCGCACGACAGAGACCGTTGGACGGCCGCTTGTCCACTCCAAGCGGCAAAGACCGACACCGAGCTCGGCCGCGAGCCGTCGAGCGCGAGGCAGTAACGCCGAACCGAAGCGCTCACCGAGATCACTGCGCGCAGACAGTCGCCGAAAGGCACGCGTATCTCTCCGACGGACTCCCGCACCTCGTCGAGCGAGAGACCGTCCGGTTCGATGCCGCCAGCAAAGCGCAGCGTCTTGTGCAGCTCTTTGTTCTCGAGCGGATCGCGCATGCGCGGGTAGGAGTTCATCCGCAGTGTGCGTGAAGGAAGAACGTGGCCTAGAGTTAGCTTGCTTATCTTGCGTTACTTGCTAAATTGTGCTGATGACCGCTTCCGCCCCCTCCACATTCACCAGCGCTGCCGCCAGCGCCGCGCCCTCACGGGAGCGCGTGCGCGCATGGCCGTCACTGAGCCAGGCCGCACAGGTGCTAGGCCTCTCGCTGTCGGCCCTCTCACGCGCGATGGACGCAAAGCAGATCCCCAAGCACCGGCTCGGAGGCCGTGCGCGCAAGATCGCGCCCGTGGCCCTGCTCGACCTCGCCGTCGAGTACGGCGCCGATGTAGCGAAGGTCGCCGACGAAGCGATGGCGATCGCCGAGCGCTCGGGCGTAGCCGAGCCTCTAATCGAGGCTACCGAGCAAGAGATGGGCGCCTGGTTCGCGGAGCAGGCGGTGCAGGCCCCTGGTCCATCAGAGGATCGACTCGCGGCCCTGATCGACACGATGCGCGAGGCGATCGGGGCGGATGCCGCGCAGGACATCCTGGCGCGCGCCGGGATCACGCCCGCAGGCGCAGCTGCCTCGGAGCGCCGCCCTTCCGCGCGCTGACGCTGAGCCGCGTGCCATAGAGCTCGCGCAGATACCTTGCCAGGGCGCCCTGGCCCTCGACGTCGAACAGCAGCCCGCCGAGTTGCTCCTCTGCCCGTTTGCGCTCCCGTGACCTGGCCGGCAGCCGTGCGAGGGCCCACGCGCGGTGATCGTTTGCGACATACAGCAGCGCGTCGACGAGCAGCCGAAACCCGGTCTCGATGATGAGCTCCTGCGTAGGAGAGGCGCCGGAGGACAGTCGCGGGCTCGCCGCGATCACCAGCAGCGGGTCGTCCAGGTGCTGGGAGAGATGCCAGCCGAGGACCGCGACGGGCATCTGCCCGCTGGGTTCGTCCACGGCGCGGGCGACCAGTGTCCGGCCGCGCCCGTCCTTGAGGCCGCGGTTGACCGCCACGGTGTCAAGCGGAAACCGGTAGGCGGCGCCGAACACGCGTGGGTAGACGCTGCTGATCTCCCAGACCGTGCGCCGGGACTGCACGGCCGGCGGGCCGGCGGGGACCTTCGTACCGGGCACCGCCACCACCGAGTTCTCGCGCTGCTTCTCATCCCAGGCGATGCTGATGGACTTTGACCAATCGACGTTCGACACCGCGCACATTCTCCACGTCGCCCCGGCTGAATGCGCTCGACACCCGTGCTGCTTTCAAACCTCCGCCTGCAAGCACAGATCGAAGACCGTGGTCAGAACGCCCAAGTGGACTGAAGATAAAGGACGCCCCTGCGGGGCTGAAAAGCAAGGTACGGCCCTTCGGGCCAAGAACGGTGACTGCTGGTACAGTCACCTCCAAAACGGCGCAGACTAAACGCACCCAAGGGAGCTAATGATAAAGATAATTATCGAGGGTTATCTTTATTTCCAGAGAGTTCAGATTGTAGTTGGGTGGGTGTTGTGGGATGACTGGTGCGGCGTTACGTTCGCGGGGTGCAGAGCACTCACAAGATTCCGGGTAGCTCGGCGACGCCGTGGTCGCGTTATCTGGTCTCGCAGGCCACGCGTGGTGATTACTACACCCACGATGGTCAGGACGGCCAGGCGGCGCCGACTCAGTGGCATGGTCCGGAGGGGTTGCTGCGCTCTTACGGCATCGACCCGAGCAGGCCTGTCGAGTTGAAGCACCTGCGCTCGCTGATGCACGGGTACTCCCCGGTGGATGGTGAGCCGATCCGTCCGGTGGGGTCGAACGGGACGCGGGTTGCCGGAATCGATCTGACGTTCAGCCCACCCAAGAGCGTGTCCGCGTTGTGGGCCACGGCGGGCCCGTATCGTCGTGCGCAGATCGAGGTTGCACACCGCAGGGCGGTGAAAAGCGCGCTGGAGCGCACCGAGCGGGAGGTCGCGCTCGTGCGCCGGAAGCGCGACGGCGTCGTGCGCTTCGAGCGGGCGGACCGTTTGCTCGCGGTCAAGTCGCTGCACACGACCAGTCGCCTGGCAAGAGACCGTGACGAGCAGGGGATACCGAATCTCGGTGCAGACTCACCCGCGTTCGCCTTGGATCTCGATGAGCTACGCGACCTGTATATCGCGTGCAGGACCGATCCAGAGGTCCAGCTCAAGCGCGAGTTGTGGGGGCGACTGCTCATCGCCGCGCTGGGCACGAACTTCGAAGACTCCGACGAGCTGTTCGTCACTCACACCTATCTAGTGCTGACGGCGGAGCTGATCGCGCACGCGGTAGCGCGCGTTTCTCTCGATGATGTCCAGGATGTGCGCGCGCTCCTAGAGGGGCAGCAGTTCCAGCTGGCCGGGTTGCACGGGGTGGTCGAGGCTGACTTCTTCGACTGGCCGGCGCGCCGCCCCGAGGGAGAGCGCGTTGTGCGAGCGATCGTGCGGAGACTCGTTCGCTTCGACTGGTCGACCGTCGAGCACGACATCCTCAAGGCCTTGTATGAGTCCGTGATCGATGCCGAAACCCGCCATAAGCTCGGGGAGTACTACACGCCCGACTGGCTCGCCCAGAGAATGGTGGAGCAAAACGTCGCCGATCCACTCAATGAACGGGTACTTGATCCGGCGTGCGGCTCAGGGACGTTCCTGTTCTGGGCGGTACGACACGTGCTTCAGGCAGCCGACAGGGAGGGTCTCAGCAATCGGGAGGCCCTTGAGCTCGTTGTCAATCGCGTGTCCGGGATTGACCTCCACCCTGTCGTGGTCACTCTTGCGCGTGTCACGTATCTGCTGGCGATCGGACATAACCGACTTGGTAATCGCAATGAGCTGACGATCCCCGTGTTCTTGGGTGACAGCGTCCGATGGGATCACGACACCGACCTATTCCAATCCGATGGCATCACGATTCACACAAGTGAGAACATAGAGCTTTTTGCCCAAGACCTTCATTTCCCTGAGACCGTCCTTGAAGATCCAGCGCGTTTCGATAGGCTGGTCGCGGCGCTCGCCGACCGCGCCGCATCGCGACCGCCAGCCTCCAGACGAAAGACTGCGGCGAAGAAGTCGTCCGGCCAGTCCCACGGGTCGATCGTCGGTGTGATGAATGCTCACAAGGTCGCCGAGGTAGACCGTCAGGCAGTCGAGCTCGTCTTTGAGAAGCTGTGTCGACTTCACGATGCCGGCCGGAACCATGTCTGGGGATACTACATCCGCAACCTCGCCCGACCGTTGTCCTTCGCTCGTGCTGGCGCTCAGGCGGATGTGCTGATTGGTAATCCGCCATGGCTTGCATACCGCCACATGAGCGAGACGTTGCAAACGCGCTATCAGCAGCTCGCGAAGGCGCGTGGACTTTGGTCCGGAGGAAGGTTTGCCACCCACCAGGATCTCTCAGACTTGTTCGTCGCTCGTGCGGTCGAGCAATATCTCCGACTCGGTGGACGGTTTGCATTCGTAATGCCGTTTGCGGTTCTCTCGCGTCGTCAGTATGCAGGCTTCCGGTCGGGGGACTTTACGTCGCATGACGCGGGGGTCCAGGCAGTTGCCTTTGAGCGTCCGGAAGAGTTTGCACGCATCAAGCCGCCGCTGTTTCTAATGCCTTCCTGCGTGGTGTCCGGCACCCGATCGCCGCAACCCGCGCCCATGCCTTCAGGGGCTGTTCGGTGGACAGGCCATGTATCGGACCATCATCTCGGATGGGAGGCTATTAGTGGATCTCTACATTCCGAGGACGGTGTGATTCAACACTCCCAAGATGCTGAAGTGTCCCCCTATCGCGAGCACTTCCGGCAGGGCGCGACTGTTGTCCCACGAGTGCTACTGACCGTTCAGCCGGCTCCGACGCCAGCTGTCGGGCTCCCAGTAGGTCGCCGTGCTGTGCGAAGCCTTCGTAGCGCAGTCGAGAAGCCGCCTTGGAAGGAGCTTAGAGATCTCACGGGGATCGTTGAGGAGCAGTTTGTCTATCCTATGCATCTGGGAGCAACAATGGTCGCGTACCGATCGCGGGACCCGTGGCTCGCAGTGATCCCGTACGACGGCACGCGACTTCTATCCGGAGATGACGACACTCTAGATGAATATCCAGGCTTGGCAGAGTGGTGGCGAACGCTGAGCAACTGTGGGAGAACCACAAGACGAAAGGGTCGAGACTCTCGCTCTTGGGGCGAGTTGACTATCAACGTGGGCTCGGGCAGCAGTTTCCCGTTGCACAACACCGAGTGGTCTACACTACCTCGGGTCAGTATCTCGCTGCATGTCGTCTCGAGGACAGGAACGCCGTTGTAGACTCGTCGCTCTATTGGGCGGAGGTTGCCGGTATAGACGAGGGTCGCTACCTTACAGCGATCCTCAACAGCGGGACGCTTGCTGAGGCTGTCCGCCCACTGCAGGCACGTGGTGAACACAACCCACGACATTTTCACCTCCTGCCGCTGGATGTTGTGTTCCCACCGTTTGATCCACAGGATCAGCGCCATCGCGAGCTTGTCGAACTCGCAGCTCATGCGGAGGATATCGCAGCGCAGCTGGTGTTCGACTCAAGAAGATTCGAGGTCGCACGTCGCATGCTTCGCGAAGCGCTACACGAAGACGGTGTCGTGGTCCATATTGACGTCGCCGTCAGGGATCTCCTTGCTGGCGCCAGTCGCGACGACAATACGCCCGAATCAAGCGCCGGGTCGACACCGGACCTCATAGGGGCTCTCTCAGATGCGATAAGTAACGCACATGTGTCGTCAAAGACGCGAAAGAAGCGTTCTAAATTGCCAGTAAAGACGATCGTGCCCGAGCGAGCAACAAATCTGCATTCTGACTGATGCAGCTGAGACGCGGGCGTGGGCTGATGCAGCCAGGGCAGACCATCGCCTCCAAGGATGCCGGGGCGGTTTACGCTGCAGGCTCGGCCTGGCTACGCCGAAGACACTGAGCGCTGCCGTTATGCAGGCGGAGGCGAACTTGAGTGTCACCTCTGCAATAACCGCGAACGAGCGCGTCGCAGATGGAGCCGGACGCGCACCCGCCTTTGACGAGAGGAGCGGCTGGCGCTGTCAGGCGGCGCAGGCGGGCAGGCCTTGACCCGGCACGCAGTGGCCGTGTAACTAACGCCGTGCGAGGAGCCCCAGCCGTGGATGACAGATGCTAGTGCGAGGGTAGTGTTCGATGGCGGTTGCGGCGACCCTGATTGGCTCGTCGTCCACGAGCTGGTCAATCTCGGCGAGGAATGCCACACAATCGGTGATCTGCGGAGTTTTCTCGATTCGGCCCAGAGTCGGTTCACAGGCGGTTCGACGGCCATCGGATTGCATCGCTCGGAGCGCGAACGCCAGCGACTCGTCGCGGACGAGCTGTGCAAACTCACCGTCAAAGGCGAGGCAGTCGGGTTTTGTTGTCGACCAGTTGAGGCCTTTCAGCGCCGACATGCAGACTCGCCGGCGTTGATCTCTCTTGCTCAACCGGAGCGCGATCGTCGGCGTCTGATAGCCGGCGAGCTGTGCGAATTGGGTGTCGAACGCGAGGCAGTCGGCTTCCGCGGCTCTTTCGACATGCTTCTGCACAAACGATCCTCCAATGCCGAACAGCGTAGCGATGGCTGCGCCAATGATCGCACGGCGAAGCCATGGCTCGCGTTGCTCCGGGGGTAGGCGAGCCCAGGCAACCAGGCAGGCCGCGGACCCGAAGAGAAACAGTACAGACGCCAAATGCAGGCCCCCGGCGCCGAGAGCAGCGCCTCGGATCACCAGCGGCGCGAGCCACAACACCGATACGAGCAGCACGAGCACGGCGAGGGCGCCGGCCGCCGCGAGGAGGTTTATCTCGCGCGGCTGGAGCGGCGGGGAACAGTGTGGTGGCTTGGTACAAGGTCTAGAGGGTGACTGCTCGATTTCGGACTTGTCTTTGTCTAGAACCTCTGCCGATGCACGATGGTGCATGTGGGGCGGTTGGCTCGAGCCGGGTTCACCGTTGTCCGGCGAGTTCGCGCCACATATCCCTGTCTGCAGGATCGCGACGAGGCTAAACACGAGCGCCGCGGCGACCCACTGAACCTGATCCTTGCTTTCGCTGGCGATCTGAACCAGCGAGATCGTCGTTCCCGCGATGAGTACAAGAACGGTTGCCAGCGCACCCAGGAAGTCGATTGTGCGCTGGCCGCGCACGGCCAGGAACCCGTTGATCGCGATCACAGCAGCTATCAGGGCGATCAGGGTCGGCGCCAGTTGACCGTAGATGTCCCCCGGGACCCGATGTTCCACCGAAGCGAACGTGGCGGCTCCCCACACTGCCGGCAGCAGGACTGGGAGACGGAAGAACGGCTCTTTCAGCTGCCACGGGATCCAATCGCAGAACTGCGCGACTTTCGCCGCCAGGCCGTTGGGTGCTTTTGACGGTGCCCGTTGACGCTCTGTGGCCTTCCGGGGAGCAAGATAGGTGGCGCCACCAACCCGGAACCCGGTCGGGGTCTTCGCGGAGTGACCGAGCCATTGCGAGGCCAAGTAGAGCAACGAAAGCACGCCCGCGAATACGTAGAAGAACACGAGTGCCAACGTGTAGGCCGGATGGTCCCATCCGAGCCACAAGCAGATCGCTGCATACACCGTCACCGCGACGGCGGCTCCGATGACGGCGTTGCGCTGCTCCGGGGACATCGGGCTTTCCCCACTCCCGAGTGGCTTTGGCGGCTGCTCGGATGCAGCTGCGCCGATGGCCTGCGCAGAAGTTTTGTCCGGCGTTCCCATTCCACGGAACAGTGTTACTGATGGGGCGGACCGAAACCGAGGTTCATGCGCAGGCTGGGCTGACCAGACTCTCTACCCTGTCGCTTACGCAATGCCGCGAGAGCAGCTGGACCGTCGACGCCAACGACCCCCCGCTACGGCCGAAGCGGACGCATCTCCCGAAGCGCGGCGCACGACTGCAATGCGCACCACTCCAAGGAGAGAGCTGCTTGGGCATTCAGACAGTCAAGCGCAGCGGCTGCATCGCAAAGATTTGCGCCATCGCTTACGAGGTACACCGTACCCCATGTGAGCAAGAACGCCGGTGGCAAAAGAAGCCGGTCGAGAGCGCAAACGCTAAAAGACGGGCCGGTCATGTCGGCAGCGGAGCTGCCGACTGAGAAGATGATGGGCTGGGTGGAGGGTGCGGGCGCCGTCGGCCTCAAGGCGCTCTGCCCCTGCGGGGCAGCCCTCCGGGACGGCCTTGACCCCGACTCGGCTCACCTTGAACGCTTACGCTGATGGCACGCGGCGAGTTCACCAAAATGATGGCGAAAAACCGAGGTCGAATGCGCGCCAAGTTTTCCCAAAAACATTGACTTTTAGCTGTAATACCCTTATAATTGAGGTTGTTAATAGATAAGAGTTGACCCCCGCGCTGCGCAAACAGCCGGGGGTCACGGCACAGGAGGTACAGCTCCCATGCAGGACCATGTTATTCCCCCTCACGCCCAGGCGTCGAGCGGCTTTCGCATCACGATCCCGGCCATGATCGTGGACTGGGTGCGCCGCGCCACCTACGCCGAGATCGGGCTGGCCGCTGAAAAGCTCGACACGGCCGCGTTTGCGAGCGATCGCGAAGCGCACCCCGAGTGGTTTCTGGCACCTGCCGCGAATCTGCGCGAAAGCTACGCCTTGCTCGATCGGATCGGCTGGTCAAAGACGGTCCCGCCCCTCGCGGTGCAGATCGAGTTGCGTGACTACGGCTGGGCGTTGCTGCGAGCACTGGAGGGCGCGCTTGAGTTCGCCGACGAGGAGGTCGGTGACCACGTCGGCGAGGATGGCGAGCACGCCGCGCAGCATCTGGAGCGGCTGCCCGACGCGGTGGTGGAGCGGGTAGGGACGTTGTGGCATTTCACCGCCGAGGCTCAGGCGCGCATCGACGCGCTCGCCGTGCAAGACGGTTTCGCGCTGCCCGTCGCGGCCTGAGCGTCCCCACCGCTCAGGCCGCTCGCGCGTCCCGATAACTGGACGGTCGTGCCTCCCAGCCCTCATAGCCCTCGCGCGGTAGGTTCTGCCAATGTCCACGGTGTATTTGTTTGGCGACGAGGCCGGCAACTTCGATTTCTCGGACGGTCCTGGCGCCACGCGATATTTCATCCTCACGACGGTAACGATGGGTAACTGCCAAGCCGGCGACAGGCTGCAGGCGCTCCGACGACGTTTGGCCTGGCAAGGCGTCCATCTCGGTGCCGTCCTTCATGCCACAGAGGACCCTCAACCGGTTCGAGACGAGGTGTTTGTAATGCTCGCGCTCTGTGAGATGAGGATCGACGCCACGATCGCCAGCAAACACTCGATACCCCACGCCATGCGCAATCCGCAAGACCTCTACCGCCACATATGGCATGAGCACTTTGCACGAATCGCGGGAGACATCGCGCAGCCGGGCGACCGGCTGCTCGCCGTGGCATCGGATCTCGGGACCCGCAAGCGCAGAGGCGCCTTCCACATCGCGGTCGATGACGCCGTTCGCGCCTCCGCCCAGTGCGTCCACCGTGTCGCGTTCTGGCCGAACATGAGCGAGCCGTGCCTCGTGGTAGCGGATTACTGCACCTGGGCGATCCAACGCAAGTGGGAGCGCGAGGACACCCGCTCCCAGATCCTGCTCGCAGACAAGATCGCCTCAGAAACCGAGATCAATGTTGTTCCCGGCAACGAATAAGACCCTCGTCAGCTAGCCGCTTGCACGGCAGAGCCCAGGGGCTCTTTCGCTGGTGAGGGTCCTAACGTGATTGTAGACCAACCCGACGAGGATGCAGGCCGGCCTCACACAGATCATTCCGCGCGCCTCGCGACGGTTCGCCAGGGCTCGCTCTCATACCAGCGGGTGAGGCGCAACAGCTCCCAGTCGGTCCCGCGGAGCAGCAGTCCGTGCCCGTCGGGGAGCCGTGCGATGTCGCCCGGTGTGAGGACGCGCTGGCGTTGGGTCTGGTAGCTGACGGTGTCGCTGTGGGTGGGGTGGCTGAGCCACTCCTGTGGTTCGCTGTGGCCAAGGGCTTGGCTGGTCATGTCGCGGTCGTATTCCCCCAGCGCGGTGGAGACGGCTTCCAGTGTGCGGGTGTCGGCGATGCCGTTGAGGATGAGCTTTGACTGGAACAGGGACAGGAACCCGTCGGCGGCGTCGGTGCCCCAGCGGGTGCGGGCTTGGGAGAGGTCCTGCAGGCCGATCACGACTTGCAGGCCCTGTCCTCCGGCTTGGGAGACGAGCGCGGGGAGATCGTGGATCGGGAGCGATGTTCGCGACCTCGTCCAGCAGCCACAGCATCCCCGGTCCGCGAGTGTGATCGGTGCGGGCCTGCTCGTAGACGGCGTGACGGATCTGCTCCAACAGGCCCACGATCAACGGCGCGAACACGCGCCTGGCGGTGCTCGGGAGAGGTGATGTACAGCGTGTCCGTGGAAGCGGCGAACCTGACCGGGTCGAAGTTCGGGGAGGCCGCGGTCTGTCGCGCGCTGTCGCTGTTGTACGCGCTGAGCACTCCGGCGGTCGCGGAGAAGATGCTGGAGCGCTCTCGCGCGTCGGTGCGCTCGATCCCGACCAGGACGTCGGCTGCGATCTCGTGTCTCGGCGTCGGCGAGGATCTCAAGGGCCGGGGCGAGGTCTTGGCGCAACGTCCAGCGCAGCACCTCCTCGATCGGTCGGTCGCTCAGGTGCGCGGCGTAGAGCAGCGGTCGCCAGTAGCGCGGCGGCGCGCTCGGACCAGTGGTTCTCGTTCGTCGTGCCGGCGCCGGCGCGGGAGGCGGTCGTCATCGCCCTGGCCATGATCAGCGCCTCGTCCCAGCGTGGCGGACGCGCTGACGGGCGACCACGACAATCGGCGGGCGCCCTCGGGTACGGGCTCGCTTGCGGAGGGGTCGAACAGCCAGACCTCGCCGACCTCCGTGCGCGCGTCGCATCGTGGCGCGCATCACGTCGGGCTTGGTGGACGTGCTCACGACCGCTCCCGAGGCGGCCATCAGCGCGGGGATCATCACCGCGCTCGTCTTCCCGACTGCGTGGCGGGCCGAGGATCATCACGGCGCTCTCGGGATCGGCCGCGACCCATTCTCCGTACTCGTTCGCGCCGAGGTACGCGCCGCCCCCCACGCGCAGGAGCCCTTCCCGTACACGCTGCTGCTGGGCTCACGGGCCGGCGCGTGACCGGTTCGCCCGTCGTCGCGGCTGGTGCGCGCGGGAGTGGCAGAGCGCGCGTGCGCGGGGTGCGCGTGAGCACGTCCACGCCGAGCGTGAGCGCGATCCGCAACACCACCACGGCGATCACGACGCCGATCGTCCAGGCGAACACGCTCCCCGAACCCGGATCCGAGCGCGATGCGCAAGAACAACCAGCGAGAACAGGAGCACCAAGGCGAACACTCCCCCCATGCACGACGCGAACGGGTGCGAGCGCCGGAACGGCGGGCTCCATGTGCTGGTGGGAGGGCCCCCACGAACGATTCTCCATCCTCCTTGACATGACCGGCAGCATACACTATGGTTGCTGAACATGCTAAGCATATTCACTGAGGAGCGACTGAATGCCGCCCCGCAGGTACGCGCTCGGCGCGATGCGCGAGATCGACAACGAGCTGCGCAAAGCCAGACGGAGGAAAAGGAGGCCGCGCAACGCGTCAAGCGACTGCTCGCGGCGCAGGCCGCGCTGCGCGGCGAACCCGTGCCGCGCAAGCATCAGCGCCGTCTCGCGCGCGCAAGACATCCGCGACTATCTCGCCAAGCATCCCGAGTCGCTCGCGGTCGAGATCGCCGAAGCCCTCGGCGTGCCCCGCGACGAACGTCGGGACGCACCTCAGCAACGGCAAGAAGGATGGGGAATTCCGAAGAGCACCGCAAGCCGCTGGTCACTGACCCAGCACCAAGGCGGGCAAGCTGCAACACAAGGAGACCTCTGATGAACAGCATCAACACCAACCCCGCCACACGGACGCTCGGCGCCATGCGCGCGGTCAGTCTCGTCGGGATCGGCCTGTACGCGATCACCCTCGCCGCGCAACTGGTTCGCGGCAGTTCGCGCGCGGGCTGATCCCTACATCGTGCTGGGGCTGATCGGCCTCGATCACGGGCTGGCCGATACCAGTCGAACCGATCGCCCTCGCGATCGCGTTCGGCACCACTCGCAGTATCGCTGCTGGCACTGCTTGCCCCGCCGCTGATCGCGCCGATCAACGGGCGCTGGTGGGAGATCAGCACCGGGGGACGCCCACCCGAGCAAGACGAGCAAGAAGCATTCGAGCACGCCATCCACGAACTGCAAGAGATCGACCCCAGCGCTGCGCCCCCACGACACTGGTTCGTCGCCGAAGAGCCCGGACACAACGCCGCCGCCTACGCCTCCTCGCTGCGCGTCGACCGCGGCCTGCTGGAAAGCCCGTACGCCGCCGCGGTCATCGCGACACGAGCTGGGACACCTACGCACCAGCGACGCGCACCTCACCAGCGCCCTGAACCTCCTCCTGCTCGTCCCGATGGACACACCCGCCATCCGAGCCGCTGCGGTCGCTGCCGTTCCGCGGCCTCTTGTGGATCGCCTCCGGGCAAGCCGTGCTGTGGTTCATCGGCAACGCATGGGAGATGTACTGGCGCTCCCGCGAGTTCGCCGCCGACCAGTACGCCGCGCGCCTCGGCCAAGGACCAGCGCTCGCACGAACTCCTCGAACACAGCTCCCTCCCCTACGAGCGATCGATCCGACGACATGCGCTTCTCCCGCGCCTCACACCCCTACACCAAGCCCCGCATCGCAAAGCTCCGCGCACACCCACCCAGCCCGCCCGACACCGCACCATGACCTCAGAAGGGAGCCGCCATGCACACCCGCAGCGCCACGCCACGATCGCGATGCCGCAACCGCCGACCAGCACGACGACGAGCGCGGACTCGGCGCGATGGCACGCCACGTCGCCGTCGATCTCACACCCCAAGCCGTGGAGCAGGTCGCCAGCCGCGTCGCGCAGCTGCTCCACCGCCAGCAGGAAGACCGCGAGCGCCAGCGGGTGAGCGAGCCGACTGGGATGCTCACCGTCTCCGAGCTCGCCCAGCACCTGCACCTGAACCGCGCATGGGTCTACGAGCACGCCGACGAGCTCGGCGCGATCAGACTCGGAGATGGCCCGAAGGCCCGCCTGCGATTCGACCTGCACACCGCCAAGACCGCGCTCGGGCGACATCAGGCCGGCCAAGCGCCCGCGCCGGCCGGCGTCAAGACGCGTAAGCCGACACGGTCGCCTGCGACGGACGACGCTCAGCTGCTCGAGGTCCGCCGCAGGGATATTCGACGAACCCGATCCTGCTCTTCCGGCGCGGCGTCGTAGCATCGGGGTCTGCTGATGGCGCCCCAACCCAAGGCGGGATCACCGTCGAGACGCTCACTGATGGGACCCTCGCGTTCCGCCTCCGTTTCCGCGCTTATGGCAAACGCCAGACGGCCTATCTGCACGAGGCCCGTGACTGCGACTGCGACTATCGGTGCGGCGGCGGCTGGAACGAGCGAACGGCCGCGGTGGAGCTCGACAACATCATCGCTCGGGTGAAGTCGGGCGTTTGGGAGCCGCCCAAACGGGCCGCACGGACGAGCAAGCCGATCGCTGCCGGCGTACCGCTCTTTCACGCCTACAGCTCGCGCTGGCTGCAGGCGAAGATCGACGGCGTCAACGGCGAAAAGCCGATCAGCAGGAACACCGAGGAGAACTATCGCTGGCGCCTGGAGTCGCATCTGCTGCCGTTCTTCGCCGACTACCGGATGGACGAGTTCGACCGCGATCTGTGCCTCGCGTTCAAGGCTCACCTGCTCAAGCAGGCCCGCGAGCGACGGGAGGCGATCGCGGCCGGCGCCGTTCTACGCGACGGACGCAACCAGCGGGTCGTGCCGCTCTCGCCGGTGTCGATCCGCAAGATGATCGACACCCTCGCGACGATCCTCGACGAAGCCGTCGAGGACGGCCACCTCGAATACAACCCGGCCCGCGGCAAGCGGATGCGCGTCCATGTCCCCAAGCCCAAGCGGACGTTCCTGGAGATGGACGAGCTGGCGGCGCTGATCGACGCGGCGGCGGCCCAGGACGTCTCCCTCGGCCAGCTCCTTGCCCCGATCGAGCTGGGGCTCACGGCCGCGATGGTCGCCCAGCTCTTCGCTCAGGGCAACTCACCCAAGCGCATCGCCGCTCGGCTCGGCCTCGCCAAGTCCACCGTGAGCCACCACCTGGGGCGCCTCGGACTGGAGGTCGGCAGGGGATACGTGGGTCGGCGGGTGGTCGTCGAGATCCTCGGCCGCGGAGGCCCTCGCGCGAGCGAGCTGTGCGACATCAAGATCGGGCACGTACGGCTGCACGACCCCGAGGGCGCCCGTTTCAACATCCCGGACTCGAAGACCGAGACGGGCATCCGCGAGGTCGAGATGAGCCCCGACCTCGTCGAGGTCGTGGTCGAGCACATCGACCGCCTGCGCAGGCTCGGCGCGCCGACAGGTCCCGAGGACTATCTGGTGCCGAACCTGAAGGGCGGCCGGATGAGCTACGGAAGGGTGGAGCAGATCGTGCAAGACGCCGCCGAGCTGGCCTCCGAGGAACTGGTCAAGAGGGGCATGCCGCCGCTGCCGAACACAACGCCCCACACGCTGCGGCGCACATACATCTCGATCGCGCTGCTGGCCTACGAATGGGACGTCAAGTACGTCATGGACCAGGTCGGCCACGCCGACTCGAAGGTGACCCTGGACATCTACGCGCAGATGCAGAAGCGAGCCAAGCGAGACCACGGAGCCAAATTCGACGAGCTCGTCCGCGAGGCCCGCACCCTGCTCCACAAGCGCCCCAAGGCGCCCTCAGATCGAGCCCATTGGGACGGCGATTGGGACGGAAGGGCCAAAATCGCCCTCCAAGAGGCGCACTCGACGGGCCATCACACCCACCAAAACCCGTCGATTTGCAGGATATTCTGCGATGGAGCCAACCGGGATCGAACCGGTGACCTCCTGCTTGCAAAGCAGGCGCTCTCCCAGCTGAGCTATGGCCCCAAGGCCCCGATCTTAGGGCAGGACAACGTCGGGGGCGAGACGGCTATTTGTCGAAGTCGAAGTCCCGTGGCGGGCGCTGCTCGAACCAGAGCCGCTCCTGCTCGGGAGTGTCGCGCAGGAAGTCGGGAGTCTCCTCCAGCACGTCCTCAACGGGCTCATCTTCCGACTCACTGCCGGGCAGATCGCCCTCAGCGTCGCTCATCGGACCCTCCGGCTGCGGCGTCTCCTGGCATCTCCCATTCGAGCGAGTCATCGGCGGCGCCCCGCTCCTGAGACGTACCGCTCGACGGAGGTCTGGCCGCGATCGGCGCGGCAGCGATGGGTCCTGCTGGCGTGGCATCCTGACCGGACTCGTCCTCCAGCACCGTCCGCATGTCCAGCTCGGCCGTCTCTTGCCCGACGTTCGAGAAGCCCTCGGATTGCGCCGGGGCCTGTCCCGCGGGCGGGGCGTCCTCGTCGGCAGGAGACTCCGGGGCGGCGTTATCGCCATCGTCGGTCTCCGGCCTCTTCGCCTCGAACGGGTCCAAAGCACCTCGCTCTCCTCGCGGGAGACCATCCCCGGATCGGCGCCTCGCAGGCGCTTGAGCTCCAGGTGCTCGCGGATAGCGTCGTCGAGCAATCCCATGCGCCAGCAAACCATACTGCGCGGGGCCGCAGCACTTCGCTACCGCCTCGCGACCTCGTCACTACACTTGCAGGTCCCTGCCCGAGCTATAGCGCGGGCGCACGGGGCTATAGCTCAGTTGGGAGAGCGCCTGGATCGCACGCGGAAAACGAGGCGTAGGCATGCCCTTCGTTCAATCGAGCGAAAGGCCCGCAAATGCCCATATTCTCTGTGTCGAGACCGTTCCGCACAACGGCGGCGCACCGGCACGCATACGAAACCGCATACGAAACCCCGGCGCCGCTAGGGTCGCACCGCCAGCTCGAACCCGCCAGTAGTCCCTACCCGCACGCAAACTTGCGGGAGTGGATTCCCGCGACGAGCGACACCCCTCAGACGAGCCGGCTTTGCGCGGCGAGCCGCCAGATCTGCTCACGGCGCAGGAGGTGGCCCAGCTGTTGCGGGTCAGACGCGAGTGGGTCTACGCGAACGCGCACGAGCTTGGCGGCTGGCGGCTTCTCGGCGAGCGCGGGCCGTGGCGCTTCAGCCGTCGACGCCTGCAAGCACCGCACGGGCGCGCCCAGCCTGCCGGCCAGCACCGTCCCTCGTGCGCGTCCCCGAGAGCGCAGCTCGACCGTCGAGACGCCGTTGCGGCGCAGGCCGCGACGCCTGCGCCAGGACTGAGGCGATGGGCCACGGGGATCGCTCGCGGGCGAGCGCCGGCGCGCCAACGGGGAGGTGCTAGCGATGGCGCGGCCCCGCAGCAGCAGCGTGCGCAAAGAGACGCTCGGCGACGGCAGCATCGTGCTCCTGGGCCAACTTGACCGTCGCGGTCGGCGATCGGCGCCGCGTCACGCTCGGCTACAGTCGCGAGGCACAAGCGAAGCGCAGGCGCTGACGAGCTGCGCCGCCAGGAGGCCCTCGTCGTGCTGGGAAAATGGCAAGGACCCCCGGCCAGCCGAGCCAACCGGGGGCGACGGCTGTTCGAGTCCTCGCGACGAGGTTACGCCGCAAAGAAGCGCGAGCTGTCCGACGAGGCCGCTACATGCGCTGGGCGCTCGAAGTGCACCTGCTGCCGTTCTTCGGCGACTATCCGCTGCGAGCGATCGACCTCGAGCTGATCGAGCGCTACAAGCGGCAAAGCTCACCGAGGCCGAGGAGATCGAGGAGCGGATCGCCGCGGGCGAGCCGGCGCGCGACGAGCGAGGCCGTGCGATCCGGCCGCTGTCGCACTCCTCGATCAACAAAACGCTCGAGGTGCTCGCGAGCGTGCTCCGCCGAGCCGTGAAACTGAAGCTGATCCCAGAACTCCGCGGCCGACGAGGACGTCAAGCTCGCGCACGCAAGCCGCGGCGCACGTGGTGCATGCCCGACCAGATGCTCGATTTGATCGAGGCGACTGCGCGCATCGACCAGCCACACCGGCCGCAAACCCGCGAAGCCGTCGAACGGGTGCAGCGGCTGCGGCGCGGGACCCTCGATGCGCTCAAACAGATCGCAGCGGAACTGGAGTTGTCGCTGTCGACGGTGACGCACTACGCGGGGCTGCGGCTCGCCAGCCCACGGCCGAGCATCCGGCGTGCCATCGTCGCGACGCTCGCGCTCGCGGGCCTGCGCGCAAGCGAGCTGTGCGAGCTTCGCTGGCGCGACATCGACTTCACCAACCGGCAGATCAACGTTCGCGGCACCAAGAGCGACGCGGCGCAGCGGTCGGTGAAGATCGTCGATTTCCTACGCGACGAGCTCTTGCGCTGGAAGCGAGCCGCACCTGCCACCGGGCCCAACGACCTCGTCTTCCCGAGCGCCACGGGCAAAAAGCGCACCAAGGACAACATTCGCGCCCGCGTCGTCCTGGCCGCCCTACGCGAGGCCAACCGTGTGCGCCAGCTCGAGACCTGCCGGTGATCGACGAAGGGATCTCGACCCACACGCTGCGGCGGACCTACACCGCGATGATGCTCGCCCACGGCAACCCTCCGAAGTCGGTGCAGGAGGAAGCCGGGCACGCGGACGAGCGCACGACGCTGCGGATCTACGCCCAGGCGATCAACACCGACTTCAAGCCCACCAAGCGGATCCTCACGGTGCTGTGCGCATACACCGACGAAGCGCACCACGATTACCCAGATTGCCGGCAGGATCTCGATGGCCACCTTGGGAGGCGAGCCATGTCTGCCACGATCACATCCAAGCAGGCCTCGTCGAGCGCGGGCACGCGGTGCTCCCCGGCGGCCACACCTCAACCTCGACGATCCCCGCCCTCGCCACGGGTCGCTGTCGGACGCCTGAGCGTGAACGCAGCC
>CAVUQT010000010.1:0-100822 GCA_963743645.1 uncultured Solirubrobacterales bacterium
CGGCTGCGCCTGGCTGCTCTACTACTACCTGCCGATCGGCAACCAGTTCACCTATTTCTGGGGCTTCTTCGCCATGTCCTTGATCCTCATCATCTTTGGCGTGATCGCCGGCCTGATCGCGGCCCGGGCGGTCAAACGGGGCGCCCCCCCGACACCGGACATGGCGATCGAGGAGGCACGTCGTATCCGCGACACCGTCTCCTCGGGAGCTCCCAGCGCGAGCGCCTCAGAGTCGAGCGCGGCCGCGGCCCCCACCGCGCCGGGACCGCCGGATCGCCCCCTCCGATCGCCCGCTGCCCCCTCCTATGGCGCCGCCGCCCGTCATGTCGTCGACCCGCCCGCACCCAGCGGCGGAGAGGGAGCTGCCGCCTGATGCCCCAGCGTTCACCCGCCGAGATCCGCGACTCGATCGAGGCCAACCGCAACGAGCTCGCCGTCTCGATCGTGCAGTTGCGCGGCGAGGTCGCCTACCTCACCGACTGGCGCGGCCACCTGGAGCGCCACCGCAGCGAGGTCACCGCCGCGGCCGCCGTCGTCGGCCTGTTGATCGGCGGGCGTATGTTGCGCCGCCGCCGCAGGCGTCGTCGCTGATCAGCTCAGCAGCGTCGCGGCATCGCGCCCACGCCGATCAGGCCGGGGCCCGTGTACGTGCCGATCACCGGCCCGACCTCCGAGGTGAACACCGGCTCGGAGTCGAATATCTCGCGGCAGCGCTCGATCAAGCGCTCGGCCTGCTCGGTCGCCTGGATGTGCTGCACCACCCACCCGTCCGACCCTTCGTCGTGCAGCTGCTGGGCGTACTGCACCATCCGCTCGAACGCCCTGCCCGCGGTGCGCACGCGCTCCACCGGGACGATTTCGTACTCCATCGACAGGATCGGCTTGATCCGCAGCGTCCCGCCCAGCCAGGCCTGCGCCTTGCCCACGCGCCCGCCCCGGCGCAGGTACTCCAACGTGTCCAGGCAGAACCAGATCTTCAGCGCCCGACGCGTCTCGCGCACCCGCTCCGCCACCGCGTCGCGGTCGGCCCCCGCCCTGGCCGCCGCGCAGGCCGCGAGCACCAGCAGCCCCATCCCGCCGCACGCGGTTTCGCCGTCGATCACCTCGACCCGCTCGCCCAGCCCGCGCTCGCTCAGCAGCCCGTGCGCCTGCCTGGCGGCCTCGCACGTCCCCGAGATGCCCCCGCGAGATGGATCGAGACGATGTCCCTGCCCTCCTCGAGCAACGGCTCCCATACGGCGAGAAAATCGCCGATCGAGGGCTGTGACGTCGTGGGCAGCTCGGGGTCTGAGCCCAGACGCCGTAGAAGTCGTCGAACCCGTCCATCTCCAGCTCGCGCTCGGGTTGGCCCTGCCAGCCGACGTACAGGCTGACCTGACGGATGCCCTGCGCGTCCGCGAGCTCGCGCGGCAGGTATTGCGTGCTGTCGGTGACTACCGCGACGGACTCGGGCATCCCGGCGGACGCTACACCAACGGCGAGCCTGCGCGGGGCGCTCGGCTCTCAGCCGAGACGGTTCTCGATCTGCGTGAGTCCGGCGCGACGGCTCGGCCTCGCCCGCGAGCTCCGCGGCAGCCTCGCGCGCCGTCTCCCTCGACGCCGAGCGTCTGCGCCAGCTCGCCCGACTCGTACATCTCCATCACGATGTCGCACCCGCCCACGAGCTCGCCCTTGACGAACAGCTGCGGGATCGTCGGCCACTGTGAGATCGCCGACAGCTCTTCGCGGATGCGCGGGTCCGGCAGCACGTCCACGGCCGCGAACGGCGCCTGCAGAGCCTGCAGCGCCGCCACGGTGCGCGCCGAGAACCCGCATGCGGGCGCGTCCGGCGTGCCCTTCATGAACAGGATCGTCTCGTGCTCGGAGATCGCCTGTGCGATCGCGTCGCGGATCTCGGTGCTCTGCTCGGTGTCTGACATGGCTGCTCCTGGCTGTTGGGCTCTGGGAATCGGGCTGTGGCTCACCTCGGGCTATGCTGGCGGGGGGATCTGGCTCCTGGGTCTTCAGCGACAGCGCGTGGATCGGGCCGCCGATCTCCGCGCCGAACACCTCGTAGACGAGCCTGTGCTGCTCGATGCGGCTGCGCCCCGCAAACGCCGCCGCGGTGACGGTCGCTTTGAAGTGATCGCCGCCGCCGGTCCAGTCCTCGACCTCGGCCCTGCGCTCCCGGGATCGCGGCCTCGATGCGCTGCTTGATCTCCTCGGCGTTCGGCATGCTCAGCCAAGCTTAGAACACTCTTCACCCCTCGCTATACTTTGGAAAGCGATGGTCACGATCACCGACAAGGGTGCCGAGAAGGTCCACGAGTTCCTGGCTGCCCAGGAGGCGGACGTGAGCCTGGCCGGCCTGCGCGTGGGCGTGCGCGGCGGCGGCTGCTCGGGCTTTCAGTACCAGCTCGCCTTCGACGAGCAGCGCGACGAGGACACCGTGTTCGAGACCCACGGCCTCAAGCTGCTGGTCGACAACGACAGCCTCCCGTTCGTGCGCGGCTCGGTCATCGACTACGAGGAGAGCCTCCAGGGCGCCGGCTTCAAGGTCGAGAACCCCAATGTCGTCGCCGCCTGCGGCTGCGGCTCGTCCTTCCGGGTTGCCGAGGAGGAGCAGGTCTCCGCGGTCTGATGGCGCGGAGCGCGTAGGGTGCGCTCCCGGTGTCCGTTCCTACCCGCCCGTCTGCGAAGCTCTGACGCCTGCTCGCCTGCGCGACGACGTGCGCCTGCGCGCGCTGGCGGTCGGCTCGGGCTGATCCCGCCGCGCACGATGCACTCCGCCGAGGATGCCTCGGTGCTGCTGGAGGCCGCGCGCGGCGCGCGGCGCGTGGTCGAGATCGGGGTGTACGAGGGCTCCTCCGCGGTCGCGCTGTGCGGGGCGCTGCGCTCGGACGCGGAGCTGCACCTGGTCGATCCCTTCGGCCGCCATCCCGACGCGCTGCCCTCCGGCTGGGGCGCCACCGAGTGGGCGACCCGGCGCGCCGTCGCGCGCGCGCTGCGCCGGCGCGGCGCCGAGGCGCCCGCCGTTCACTGGCACGCGTGCCTCTCCGCGGAGCTGGCCTCGCGCTGGCAGGGCGAGGACGGACCTCGTGTTCATCGACGGAGATCACTCCGAGTCCGGATGCGAGCTGGACTGGTCGGAGTGGCATCGTTCGTCGCCGCTCGGCGGCCACGTCGTCTTCCACGACGCTCGCGCCGACCGGCCCGGTGGGCGCGGGCTGCCGGGCCCGACCGCGGTCGTCACACGCCATTTCCGCTCCGATGCGGCACGCCCGGCTGGGAGATCGCCGCCGAGGCCGACCGCACGGTCGCCGTGCGACGCGCCGTGAGCGGCTGGCCTGACTCACTGCACGACGAGCGTGGCCTTCATGCCTTTCGCCTCGTGTTCGGGCAGCGAGCAGAACAGCGTGTAGCTGCCGGGACGCAGGTTGAGCGTCAGGTCCGGGTGGGCGCCCGGCGCGGTGTTCGGCAGCGAGCCCGCTTCTGAGCCTTCGCTCGGTTCGATCGCGTGCAGGTTGTGTTCGTCCTGGCCGTGATTGACGAATTCGATGATCACCTTGCCGGCGGGCACCTCGTGCGCGAGAGGACGAAGCTGAACCTCGGTGTCCTCGGCGGTCACCTGCACGCGCGCCGGCGCCGCCGGGCCGGTGGGGGATTCCGGGGGGGAGCTCCGCCGGCCGCGCCCGGGGGCGTCGTCCGGACCCGGGCGTCGGCCGGTGTGCCCGGCGCCGTCGCCAGTCGCCCCCGGGCGTCGAGCGCCCGTCGAGCCCGAGCCGGTGGAGGCGCTCCTGGCGTGTGCCGGAGCGGCTTGAGCGGTGCGCCGCTTGTGCTTGCGGGAGCCTTGCGGGCGCCCTTCGGGCAGCGGTGATGTCTCGTGTGCCGGCATGCCCTCGCCGCATGGGAGGGAGCGATGGCGCGAGCTCCCTGGCGCGGCGAGTGCCACCGCGGCCGCCGTGCGGCGGCCACGCACAGCACGCAGACCATGAGCAGCGAGCCAGCGCACCGATTCGCCGGCGACGCTCGCCGGGATTTCGCCGCGCGCACATCAGCTCTTGATCAGCTGCGGATTCGTGCGAACGGCGCCGCTTCCGGGATGACCAGTCCGGCTTCGGTCTGAAACCACTGCTCCAGCAGCGGCAGTACATCGCGCGGAAGTCCGAGGTGTTGACGAGGTTTTCGTTTTCGTCGAGTTTGCTCAAGCCCGGGAATTCGCCGACCATCTTGCCCGGCGGCCTGGGTCCCGATCAGGAACGCCACGCCGGCCGCGCCGTGGTCGGTGCCCGAGCCGTTTTCCTGCGGGCGGCGGCCGAACTCCGACCACAGCTGGATCAGCACCCGATCGGCCAGTTCGCGCTGTTCGAGGTCGCGCTGGAACGCGAGCACCGATGCGACCGTCTCGCCGAGGTTCGTGCTCAGGGTGTCCGCCTCGTCGGAGTGCGTGTCATAGGAGCCGACGGCGTTCAGCGACGCGCATTTGATCGGCAGCCCGGCGTCGAGCATCGCGGCGAGCGCGGCCAGCCGTGCGGGGAATTCGCCGCCCGCGGTCGGGTAGGGCACGGTCGGTTTGTACGCGGATTTGCCTTCGATGTGCGACGAACGCCGCCATCTGGTTGAGCACGATGCTCGTGTCCAGCGAGGCGCCGCGGGCCTGCGCGTAGGCGGGCGAGGGGGCGTCAGCGCGCCCAGTTCGCCGAAGGTTCGCAGCGCGGGGTCGGTCAGCGGTTCGTCCAGGCCGTAGGCCCACATGTTGTAGTCGCCGGCGAGGACACCGCCGCCACGGGCATCTTCGCGGTGGCCAGCGCCGGCGCCAGCGAGTAGTCCAGCGACAGTCCCTGCAGCGGGTTGCCGGGTTCGCCGATCGCGTCGAGCAGGCGCCCCATCCAGCCCGAGCGCGTCTGCGGTGTCGAGCTCGCCCACCTCCCAGTAGTGGCGGCTGGTGAAGTGGCTCTCGTCCGGCGGGTCATAGCCGACGGCCGGGAAGACGGTGACCTTGCCCTCTTCGTGCAGTTCGGCCAGGCCGCTCGGCCTGCCGGATGCCACATCAGGCTCTTCGTCCTCGGTGAACGGCCTCGTCCGGCTGCCTTCGGTGCAGGCCCAGCTGCGGGCGCAGTTCGTGGTACTCTGGCTTCCTCGACGGGCGCGAGCACCGACAGCGCGTCCCAGCCGCCTTCCATGAAGATCGACACGAGCACCGGCTGTTCGGGCGCGGCGGCCGCGGCCTGGGCGATGCCCTCTTCGAAGTGGCGCGGGCTGAGCATCGAGGCGCCATACACCGACAGCGCCGCGCCGGCGGAGCGCAGCAGGAACGTGCGCCGGTCCAGGCCCGTGCCGGCCGGCAGCGGCATCCCCGGCTCGATCGCCGGCAGGCCCCTGCCCGCGACGGCGGCGCCGCGGCGCAGCAGCTGGGCGCGGTTGAAGTCGTTGCACGAGCAGCTCTTGGCCATGTTCAGCTCATGCTCCTCAGCTCACCTGCATGTCGGGAGAGGTGGCGATCAGCATGCGCAGCGCGTTCTGGCGCATCGCCCGGAAGGGACTCTGCTCCCACCGGCGAGCGGTTCGCTCAGGCAGGACTGCGCGAAGGCGGCGATGCACTGCTCGGATTCGGCGGACAGCAGCGGGTTGGCCCAGTAGGCCAGCGCGCTCGCCAGCGCCGTGGCGGGGTCCTCGGTGGCGCTGTATTCGGGTTCGCCCTTCGCGGGCCACGGGTTGGGGTAGGTCTTCTGCCGTGACGTAGCTGGCCATTTCCCAGCGCGCCTTGGCGGTCGAGGTGTCAAGCCAGCGGTGAAGTCCCAGCCGGAGACGTTCGGCGGGTAGAACAGCTGCTGGCCGGCGCCCGCCGACAGCCACGCCCAGGCGGTCGTGTCGATCGGCCGGGCGATCGCGCGCAGCAGCCCCGCGTTGTAGACGACGGGCGGCGTCACGAGCTCGGGGCCTTCGTAGAAGTCGGGGTGTTGCAGGATCGCCTCGACGACGGCCCGGATGCTGTAGCCCGAGCTCGTATACAGCCCTGCAGCGACGCGAGCGTCGCTTCGTCGGGCGGGCTGGGGATGAAGTAGCCCCACAGCTTGGTCACGAAGAACGAGGCGTGCAGCGGATGGTTGACGCACAGGCGCACCGCGTCTTCCCAGTTCCAGTTGCCGGTCTGCCCGAACACCGTCTTCGTGCCCTTGTCGTGGCGGGAGGGATCGAAGTGGAAGTTGTGCAGGCCGCTGCTTTCCGACCATTCCGCGGTCCATCCGGTCAGCGCGCGGGCCATTTCGCGCACGTCGTCCTCGGTGTAGGCGCCGCGGTCGGCGCCCAGCGAGAACAGCTCCATCATCTCGCGCGCGTAGTTCTCGTTCGGATCGTCCTTTTCGTTGTAGATCCCGTCGAGGAACACGAGCATCGCGGGGTTGGTGGTGACCGCCAGGAACAGGTCGTGGAAGCTGCCGAGCGCCATACCGCGAAACAGGTTGTTCTGGTCGAGCATCATCTGCTGGCTGTTGACCTTTTCGTTGGAGTTGGCGAACCAGTCGTGCCAGATGAACGTCATCCGCTCCACCAGCTGCTGGTCGGAGCGGACCATGCGGTCCAGCCACCAGCAGTGATCCTCGCCCCAGGCGTCGGCGGGGGCAAGCGGATTGCCTTCGTCGTCGGTCGGCTCCGGGCCGCTGAGCGTCGCCGCTCCGGAGGGCCGGGTGAGGCCGTAGATGACCTGCCTCAGCGGCTGTCCGGCCAGCGCCTCGGCCTGTCCGGGCGTCGGTCCGAAGCCCGCGCGCCAGCACAGCCGCTGCGCCTGGGCGAGCGTGATCGGAGCGCCCAGCGATTCGACCGGGGCGGGGGAGGGCGCGGGAGGGGAGGCCGGGGCGCTCGGCGGCGGGATCGCGAGCGTGCCCCGCGGTTTGGTCGCGGCGTGGCGAACGTGCTTGCGGTGCTTGTGCTTCTGTGCTTGCGCCGGCGCTTGTGGTGCTTGTCGTGTTTCTCGTGGTGCTTTTTGTGATGCTTGGCCTTGTGATGCTCCTCGTGTCCGGCGCGCGAGCGGGCCCCCGCTCCGGAGCGTCCCGCCGATGTGGAGCTCGTCTTCATCGATTCCGCGCTGTACCTGCGCGTGGACGGGCATGGCGCCGGTGGACCATTCCGCTACCTCGGCTGCGCCGGCGAGATCGTGCCTCGCGCGCGGCGCTTATCGACGGATGTCCTATCGGCCTCGCGATAGTCGCGGCGCAAACGTGCGCGTGGCGGCGCTCTACGTCGGCTCGTTGGCCAGCGAGCGCCACAGATAGCGGCACGCCAGCGTGCGGTGCGGGCGCCACGGCTGCGCGATCTCCTCCATCGCGCCCGCATCCGGCAATCCGTCCAGCCCGTAGGCGCGTTCGATCGCCCGGCGGATGCCGAGGTCGCCGACCGGGAGCACGTCGGGGCGCTCCAGATGGAACATCAGGAACATGTGCGCGGTCCATATCCCCAGCCCCTTGACGGCCACCAGCTCGGCGATCACCGCGTCGTCGTCGAGCTCGTCCAGGCGCTCGAGCTCCAGCTCGCCCGAGAGCGCGTGCTCGGCGAGGGATCTGAGATAGCTCACCTTCGCGCGCGACAGCCCCGCGGCGGCGCGCAGCTCTTCGGGGTCGTCTTCGAGGATCTGCTCCGGCGTGGGCGGCCTGCCGTCGAAGCGCGCCGTCAGCCGCCCGTAGATCGCGCGCGCCGCGCTCACCGACAGCTGCTGGCCGACGATCGCCCGCACCAGCGCGCCGTAATGGTCGTCTGGATCCGGTCGTCCATCGCGTGCGTTGGGCAGCGACCCGACGGCGGCGATCACCTCGGCGAGCACCGGGTCCGCCCGGCGCAGGTGGGCAAGACCCTTAGGCAGCGGGCAGCGCCTCGGCGCCGATCGGCTCGCCGTCGAGCGCGTTCAGGGCGCGCTCCAGCGACATCCTGATGCAGGTGAAGCTCGGCGTGTCGCGCACCGTGTAGCGCGACGCCTCGGTCGTGCGCAGCCGCTGCACCAGATCCAGGAACGTGCCCACGTCGTCGGTGTCGAACGCGACCACGAACTCCTGGTCGTCCAGCCCGAACGAGTACGTCGTGTGGTTGTCGACGCTCGGGTATTCGCGCCCTACCTGGATGTGTCCCTGCATGATCCGCCAGCGCTCGTCGGCGGGCAGCCCGTACCACTCACGGGACTTGACAAAAGGGTACACAAATACATACCTGCCCTCGAAGCCGCGCGGGGTCGTACGCTCGTCTTCGGAGTACTCCGAGCTCTTGCGCATCCCCAGGAACGAGTAGGGGATGTCCGCCCACTTCATCAGCCCGCTCTGCGCCATCACGACGTGCAGCTCGTGGATGCGCTGCAGGTTCTCGGCCTCGCAGATCAGCAGCAGCTCGGCGTCCCCGCGCGTCCCCACGAGCGAGAACGCCTGCAGCAGGTGCCCGTCGGCGAAGTCCTCGCATGCGGCCAGCAGCTCGCGCTTGTCCTGCTCGCGGCGCTCGGAGTCCAGGCGTCGCCAGGCCGGGTCCAGCTTCAGGAACGTGTACTTGACGAAATGCCTGGCAGCCACGACTCGATTATCGCAGCCGTGCTTCGCGCCGGCGGTTGAGGTCCCTCTGCCCCGGCGGGTGGGTTCATCGCCCAGCGGGCCGAGGTCTCGTTGTCCTCGTTGGGCTGAGGTCCCATCACCTATGGGCCGAAGTTTCGATCGCCTCCAACGGGCCGAGGTCCCATCGTCCCCAGCGGCTAGACTCGACAACGTGCGGATCGCGCTGATCTCGCCGTACTCCTGGACCTACCCCGGCGGCGTCACGCGCCACATCGAGGCGCTTGCGTCCGAGCTGGACATGCTCGGGCACGACGCCCGCATCCTCGCGCCGTACGACCCCGACGACGCGCTCTCACGCCATCTGCACCGGGGGGCGCGCCCGCAGCGCCTGCAGCCGCCCGAGCGCTTCGTGTCGCTCGGGCGCACATTCGGGCTGCCCGCCAACGGCGCCGTCTCGAACATCACGGGTCGACCCGGCGCGATCCTCGCCCTGCGCCGGGAGCTGCGCGACGGTGGCTATGACGTCGTGCACATCCATGAGCCGATCGTCCCCGTCATCTGCTGGGACGCGCTGCTCAGCGCCGGTGAGCAGATGCCTCTCGTCGGCACCTTTCACACCTACTCCGAGAACCCGATAACCAATGGCATCGCCGCCGTCGCGCTCGGCGGACGACGACGCGTCAATCGCCTGCGCGTGCGCATCGCCGTATCCGAGGCAGCGGCCTGGACCGCGCGGCGCTTCTACGGTGGGCGTTACCGGATCGTGCCCAACGGCGTCCATCTCGGCGACGTGCAGACGCCGGACCGTCGACGCGGCCGGCCCCGCTGGCGCATGCCTGGGGGGTTCGTCGGCCGAGTCCGTCGAGCGCAAGGGCCGCCCGCTGCGCATCCTGTTTGTCGGCCAGGCCGTCGAGCGCAAGGGCCTGCCGTGCTCCTGCGCGCGTTCGAGGCGCTGCGCGACCACGTGCCGGCCACGCTCACGCTCGTCGGCGCCTCCGCCGAGGAGGTGGCGCACATGACCCTCGACGACCGCTGCATCCAGGCGCTCGGCAAAGTCTCAGAGTCGCGCAAGCTGGCCGAGCTCGCGCGCGCCGACGTGCTCTGCGCGCCCTCCCTGCACGGCGAGAGCTTCGGCATGGTCATAACCGAGGGCCTGGCGGCTGGCACGCCCGTGCTCGCCTCTGACATACCCGGATACCGCGACGTCCTGCGCGACGACATCGACGGGCGGCTCGTGGCGGCCGGCGACCCGCTTGCGCTCGCCGAGGCCCTGCGCCGGCTCGCGCTCGAACCGGCCCGCCGCGCGCGCATGGCCGCCGCGGCGCGCGAGCGCGCCGAGCGCTTCGCGTGGCCGCACGTAGCCGCGGAAGTGCTCGACTGCTACGAGCAGGCGCTCGCCGTCGGCGAGCCCGCCACCCGCCTGGCCCGTGCCGCTGTGCGCCACGGATTCACGCCCGCTGACCTGTTGCCTCGCATTCCCGCCCAGCGCCTGCCGTCGCTTCAGGCCGATGCTCGACCCGTCTCAGCCACGGCTGTGCCCGCATCCGACCACGCGCGCCGAGTGCGCGCGCTGCGCAGGCTCGGCCTGGCGACCAGCTCGCTCGTGGGCGTCGGGCTTGCCGCTCTGGCCCTGCAACGCGTCGGTGTCACGCGCGTCGCCGCCTCGCTGGTCGCGTCCAAGCCCGGCCTGCTCGTCGCCGGTCTGGCCCTGATGTGCCTGGCGATGTTCGTCCGCGCGCTGGCGTGGCACGCGATCCTCGTCGCCGCTCCCACCTGGCGACGCGCCAAACGCCGCGACGCGATGCAGGGCACTTTCATCGGCGTGCTCATGTCCTCGACCCTGCCCGCGCGCCTGGGGGAGCCATCGCGCGCGCTGATCGTCGCCCGGCGCCTCGGCCGTGCGCGCGAGACCCTGCCCGTCGTGCTCGGCACGATGGTCTCCCAGACGCTGCTCAACCTGCTCGCGCTGCTGATCCTCGGTTGCGTCACGCTGTCGAGCGTCAGCGTGCTCGACGGTCACGACCGTGCTCTGCTGCTGATCGCTCTGGCGCCGCTCGCCGCGCTCCTGGCGCTCCTGCTCGCGCCGGTGCTGATCCCGCCCGCCGCGGTCTCACGCTCGCGGCGACTGCAGGCGCTGCTGACGGGCCTGCGTGACGTCCTGCTGCGTCTGCGTGACGGCCTGCGCGTGTTCCGTCAGCCCCGCCGCGCGGCCGTCGCCACCGTGGCCCAGCTCGGCGCGTGGGCGCTGCAGTGGATGTCCTGCTGGCTGCTGCTGATGGCGCTCGGCCTGGACTCCCAAGCGGGCGTCGGCGCCGCCGCGGCCGTGCTGTTCGCGGTCAACGTCACCGCCGTGATCCCCGCCACACCTGCCAACGTCGGCGTATTCCAGGCCGCGTGCGTCGCCGTTCTCGTCGGCGCGTACCACGTCTCCACTCCTGAAGCGATCGCCTACGGCATCGTCCTGCAAGCCGTCGAGGTCGCCACTGCGCTCCTGATGGGGGTGCCGGCGCTGCTCAACGAGGGCCTTTCCTGGCGCGACGTGCGCCTGCGCACGATGCACGCCGCGCCGGTCACGCTCGGGCCGCTGCCCGACGGTGGTCGCGGGCTCTCGCGCGTAGAGGGGTAGCTACGCCGACAGAGCGGGCTCGTCCTCCGCTTCGACCGCTCCGTCCGGCGGGTCGGCGTCGTCGAGCTCGCCGAACAGCGACGGATCCCGCGCGGAGCCGCGGATCAGATCGTCGGGAGAGCCGTCGGGCAGCAGCCGCCCCTGACGCGTTCCGAAGTAGATCGCCTGCGGGTGGTGGGCGACGAGCGCGAGCGTCGACTGCTCCGGCTCGGGCGCGTAGCCGTCGGTGATCTTCATGCCGATCTGGGAGAGGTCGAGCAGCTGCTCGACCTTCAGGTGCTCTGACTGCTCGGGCACGGCCGGGTAGCCCCATGAGTAGCGGCGTCCCTGGGCGGGGTCGATGCTGAGCATCTTGCGCGTTTCGCAGTGCAGCCACTCGGCCAGGCCCTCGGCGGTCTGCACGCCGAGGCCGTGGACGAACAGCTGCTCGGCGAACTCGCCTTCGGCCTCCAGCTTGGCCATCAGCTCGGTTACCTCGCTGCCGACGGTCACAGCCTGGATGGAGATCACGTCGAGCTCCTCCGGAGTCTTGCCCGTGGATCCGGACCCGCCCGCCTCCCCGGGGCGGAAGAAGTCGGCCAGGCAGATGCGATCGCCCTTGGGCTGGCGCGGGCAGACGAAGCGGGTCAGCTCGGTCTGACGGTCCTCGGGGTCGAGCACGACGATGTCGTTGCCGAGCGAGTAGCACGGGAAGAACCCGAGCAGCGCGCGCGGGTGCAGGTAGGTCTGCTCACGCCACATACGCTCCAGGCGCGGTCGGAAGTCGTCACGCAGCAGTGCCTGCCACGCCTCGCCTTTGACGCCGCGACCGCCCCAGTGCAGCTTGAACAGCACGTGCGTGTCGAGATGGCGATAGACCTCTTCCAGATCGACGTCGATCTCCCGCACGCCCCAGAAGGGCGGCGTCGGGATCGGCGCGTCGGTACGCGCGGGCGAGCGTACGGAATCGTCGGCGAGGTTGACCTCCTCGACCGGCGCATCGCCCTTGGCGCGGAACTCGGTGGCGCCGGCGAGCAGCTTCTCGACGAGCGCGCCGCGAGCATCGTCATCGACGAGCTGATCCATCACCGAGAGACCCTCGAAGGCGTCCTTGCAGTAGAAGACACCCGGCTCGTAGACCTCGTCGGAGTCTTTCCCGCCGGGATACAGCGTGCGGTAGCTGAACGCCCGGTTGATCGCGGCGCCGCCGATCAGCACCGGGTAGGACAGGCCCTTGGCGTGCAACTCCTGGATGCACGCGGGCATCTGCTTGGAGGTCGACACGAGCAGCGCGCTCAGCCCGATCGCGGTCGCGTCGTGCTCCTGGGCGGCGTCGACGATCGTCTGGATCGGCACCTGCTTACCGAGGTCGACGACGGTGTAGCCGTTGTTCGTCAGGATCGTGTTGACCAGCGACTTGCCGATGTCGTGCACGTCCCCGAACACGGTCGCGAGCACGACCGTGCCCTTGGTGTAGCCCTCGATCTTGTCGAGGTATTTCTCGAGCTGGGCGACCGCACGCTTCATCACCTCGGCCGACTGCAGCACGAACGGAAGGATCAGTTCGCCGGCGCCGAACTTGTCGCCGACCTCTTTCATCGCAGGCAGCAGCACCTCGTTGAGCGTCGGCACCGCGCCGATCTTCTGCACGCTGCGATCGATCTGCCCCTCGACGCCATCCCTGCGGCGGCGCAGGATGTGGAAGTGCAGCGCCTCCTCGGGCTCCATCCCCTCGGTCGGGTCGGCGGCTCCCTGGGCCTCGTCTTCCGGACCCTTGGACTCGAAGTGCTCGATGAACTTCTCCAGCGCGTCCTCGCGGCGGTTGAACACGAGATCGTCGGCCAGCTCGCGCTCGGCGTCGGGGATCTCCGAGTAGGGGGTGATGTGATTGGGGTTGACCATCGCCAGGTCCAGGCCTGCGTCCACGCAGTGGTGCAGGAACACCGAGTTGAGCACCGCGCGTGCACCGGGGGAGACGCCGAAGGAGACGTTCGACACGCCCAGCGAGGTCTTCACCGAGGGGATCTGCTCCTTGATCGCTTTGATGCCGGCGATCGTCTCGACCGCGGACGGGCGCCACTCCTCGTCGCCGGTGGTCAGCGTGAACGTCAGGCAGTCGAAGATCAACAGCTGCGGGTCGAGGCCGTGCTCATCGCAGCACAGGTCGCGGATCCGCTTGGCGATCTCGACCTTGCGCTCGGCTGTCTTGGCCATCCCGACCTCGTCGATCGTCAGCGCGATCAGCGCCGCGCCGTGCGCGAGCGCCACGGGCACGACACGGTCGAGCTTCGCGCGACCGGCCTCGAGGTTGACCGAGTTGACGATCGCGCGTCCGGGGACCTGCTCGAGCGCGCGTTCGATCACCTCGGGCTCGGTCGAGTCGATCTGGATCGGCGCCGGCTGGGTCAGCGAGACCTTCTTGGCGACCAGGCGCATCTGTTCGTCCTCGTCGGTGCGCTCGGTCAGCGCGACGCACAGGTCGAGCACGTGAGCGCCGCCGGTCACCTGATCCTCGGCGATCTGCACGAGCCCGTCGTAATCCTCGGCGAGCAGCAGCTCCTTGGCCTTGCGCGAGCCTTGCGAGTTGACGCGCTCGCCGACCATCGTCGGCGCGGGCTCCTGCTGCAGCGGCGTGGCGGCGATCATCGAAGAGAGATGGGGGGCGCGCGGTGCGGGGCGCTGTCCGACGGGCCGTCCGTGGACCCGCTCGACGATCGCCGCGATGTGCGCGGGAGTGGTGCCGCAGCAGCCTCCGACGATCCCGACGCCGTAGCGCTCTACGAACTCCTTCAGCGCCTCGGCCAGCGGCTCGGGCTGCTCGGGGAAGATCGTCTCGCCGTCCGGGCCCTGCAGCGGCAGACCGGCGTTGGGGATGCACGCGACCGGGACGGGGCAATGCTCGCCGAGGAAGCGAATCGCGTCGCGCATGTCCTCCGGGCCGGTCGAGCAGTTCAGACCGATCACGTCGACGCGCAGCGCCTCGAGCGTCGTGAGCACCGAGGAGATATCGGTTCCGAGCAGCATCTTGCCGCCGTTGGGCAGCAGCGACACGGACGTGTGGATCGGCAGCGTGCGTCCGGTGCTCTGAAACGCCTCGCGCGCCCCGAACACCGCCGCCTTGACCTCGAGGATGTCCTGCGCGGTCTCGATGATGATCAGATCCGCCCCGCCGTCGATCAGGCCCGCGGCCTGCTCGGCGAACACCTCCACCAGCTCCCCGAACCTGATCTGCCCGAGCGAGGGGTCCTCGGAGGCGGGCAGGTATCCGGTCGGGCCGATCGAGCCCGCGACGAACCGCTCCTCGCCCGCGGCCTTGCGCGCGATCTCCGCCGCTTTTGTGTTGATCTCGACCGTGTACTCGGCCAGGCCCCACTCCTCGAGCTTGATCCGCGACGCCTGAAATGTGTCCGTCTCGATCACTTCCGCGCCGGCCTCGAGCATCGAGGTGTGCACGCCCTCGATCACGTCGGGCCGGTTGAGCACCAGCGCCTCGTGGCACTTGCCCTGCAGGCCCCCATAGTCCTCGCTGGTCAGCTCGAACTGCTCGAGCGTGGCGCCCATGCCGCCGTCGTAAACGACGACGCGCTCGGAGATGGCTTGCAGATAGTCGCGTTGCGCGGGCATTTGCAGGTCATGCTAGCGGTGAGGACGCGGATGGAGGAGCCTTGGCGCATACCCGGCGGGGACTCATGTTTAGGGTTATTTCCTAATCTTCAGCATGTACGCTGCCAAGCGAAGGTTATCGGCGATCCTTCGGTGGCGGCGACTTCCCCGGAGGTTGGCATAGGTAGAGCTTATTAGTAGAGCTTATTATGGATTGTTGTATAACCTATAGTAAGGGCGAGTCATATTCAGGTTTATGAAGCCATGTCCAAACTCATCAAACGACATTGGAGCAGCGACATCGGGTCGGGCATGTCCCGTAAAGACCGCCGCTCGTGCGACTATGAGGCATACGTCCCGGATCTGCTGGCGGGACGGCGCATCGCGCTCGACGGCGACGTTGCGGCCGAGGTCACCGACGCCGAGGTGGCGATAGCGCGTCTGGACGTCGAGGCATCCGCGCTGATCGAAACCGAGGCACTGGCACGCATCCTGTTGCGGGCCGAGTCAGTCGCGTCCTCGCGCATCGAGGGTCTGGAGGTCGGCGCCGGCAGGCTGCTGAGCGCTGAGGCGACGCGCGAGCTCGGTGGGCACGTCAAAGACCTCACCGCCGCGGAGGTGCTCGCAAACATCGACGCGATGCGGTTTACGCTCGACGGATTCGGCCCGGGAGACCAGATCGAGCTGGAGCAGCTGCTCGAGGTCCACCGACGGCTGCTGGGGGAAACCTGGCTCGACAAGCACGCCGGCGTCGTGCGCACCGAGCAGAACTGGATCGGTGGCTCGAGCCACAACCCCTGCGCTGCCGCGTTCGTGCCGCCGCCCCCCGAGCACGTATCCGATCTGCTCGAGGATCTGTGCGCCTTCTGCAATGAGGACTCTCTGCCGGCTGTCGCCCAGGCGGCGATAGCCCACGCGCAGTTCGAGACGATCCACCCGTTCGTTGACGGCAACGGTCGGACCGGGCGCGCGCTCATCCACCTGGTCCTGCGCCGCCGCGGGTTGGCGACGCGCGTGCTCGTGCCGGTCTCGCTCGTTCTGGCGACGTGGGCGCGGGACTACATCGACGGACTAACCACCTTCCGCTATCGCGGTCCGGCATCCGCGCGCGCCGCGCACGATGGGATCAACTTGTGGATCGCCCACTTCGCCGCGGCCTGCACTCGCGCGGTTGCCGACGCCGTCGCTTTCGAAGCGCGGATCGCCCGCATCCAGGAGGACTGGCGCGAGCGCCTGGGATCGGTCCGCGAGGGTTCCGCCCTGGACCTGCTGGTGCGCGCCCTGCCCGGCTCGCCTCTCTTCACGGTCACGGGTGCGGCGGCACTGATCGATCGCAGCTTCGTCGCCGTCAACGACGCGATCGCACGGCTGCTCGATGCCGGGATGATCCGGCAGGTGAGCATGGGACGCCGTAACCGCGCGTTCGAAGCGCGGGAGATCGTCACGGCCTTCACCGACCTCGAGCGTAGGCTCGCGAGCCCCGTCGGGGACACGAACCTCGCCCCGCCCGCGCGCGGTGTACCCGCTCGTTCGCCTACTTTATAAAGAGCATCTCCGAGTACTTCGGCAGCGGCCACAGGTCGTCTGCCACCAGCGCCTCCAGCCGATCGGCGACATCGCGCACATCGTCCATCGCGGGGATGACCTTGTCGTGCATGTACGCGGCCCATTTCACGGCCGTCGAGTCGGTCTGGTTCTCCTTGAGGTTGGCGTCCTCCAGCTTGAGGATCGCGTAATGCAGCTCCTTGATCAGCGGCTCGACCTCGCCGATCAGCTCGTCCAGGCCCGCCACCTTGAGCTCGTTCAGGTGACGCACCGCCGCGGGTAGGATCTCCGTGCGGGCGATTGCCGCGGCGGTCTCTGACTCGATGTTGATCTTGACCGCGTACTGCTCCAGGAACACCTCGTGGCGGGACTCGAGCTCGCGCTTGGACAGGACCTTGTACTTCTTGAACAGCGCCACCGTGCCCTTGTCCACCAGCCACGGCAGCGCGTCGGGCGTGGAGCGCAGGTTGCACAGCCCCCGCTTCTCGGCCTCCGCGTGCCACTCAGGCGAGTAGTTGTCACCGCCGAACACGATCCGCTTGTTCTGACCGTAGCTCTCTTTGACGACCTTCGCCACGGCCTTCTCGAGGTTGCCCGAGGAGCCTTTCAGCGCCGTCTTCAGCTTGCCCGCCAGATCGTCGATCGCCTCCGCGACGATCGTGTTCAAGACAGTGTTCGGCAGCGCCAGCGACTGGCTGGAGCCGAGCGCGCGGAACTCGAACTTGTTGCCGGTGAACGCGAACGGGCTCGTGCGGTTGCGGTCGCCTCCGTGCAGCGGCAGCGGCGGCAGCACCTGCGTGCCCAGGCCGAGGAACGAGCCGGGCTTGGACTGCTGCGCTTTGCCTGACTCGATCGCCGCGAACACCTTCTCCAGCTCCGCGCCGAGAAAGATCGAGATGATCGCCGGCGGCGCCTCGTTCGCGCCAAGCCGATGGTCCTGGCCGGGCGATGCGATCGATGCGCGCAGCAGCGCCTGGTGGGCGTTCACCGCCTGGATCACCGCGGTGCAGAAGAACAGGAACTGCAGGTTCTCCGACGGCGTATCCCCGGGCTCCAGCAGGTTCACGCCGGTGTCGGTGCCCATCGACCAGTTGTTGTGCTTGCCCGACCCGTTCACGCCCGCGAACGGCTTCTCGTGCATCAGGCACACCAGCCCGTAGCGGCGGGCGACGTTCTGCATCACCTGCATCGTCAGCTGCTGGTGGTCGCAGCCGACGTTCGAGTTCTCGAAGATCGGCGCGAGCTCGTACTGGTTCGGAGCCACCTCGTTGTGGCGCGTCTTGACCGGCACGCCGAGCTTGGCGAGCTCGAGCTCGGTCTCCATCATGCACGCGAGAATCCGCTCCGGGATCGAGCCGAAGTAATGGTCGTCCAGCTCGTGGCCCTTCGGCGGCTTGGCCCCGAACAGCGTGCGCCCGGTGGTGAGCAGGTCGGGACGTTCGAAGTAGTACTGCTCGTCGATCAGGAAGTACTCCTGCTCGGGCCCCACGGTCGTGAACACGCGATCCGCCCCATCGTCGGAGCCGAGCAGCTCCAACGCCCGGATCGCCGCTCCCGACAGCGCGTCCATCGAGCGCAGCAGCGGGATCTTGTTGTCCAGCGCCTCGCCTGTCCAGGACGTGAACGCGGTCGGGATGCACAGCAGCGCGCCGTTGGGGTTCTCCAGGATGAACGCCGGGCTCGTCGGATCCCAGGCGGTGTACCCGCGCGCCTCGAACGTAGCCCTGATGCCGCCGGTCGGGAACGAGGACGCGTCCGGCTCGCCCTGAATCAGCTCCTTGCCGGAGAACTCCGCGATCGCGGTCCCGTCGCCCGCGGGCGCGTAGAAGGAGTCGTGCTTCTCAGCGGTCGAGCCGGTCAGCGGCTGAAACCAGTGGGTGTAGTGCGTCGCGCCGCGCTCCATCGCCCAGTCCTTCATGGCCTGCGCGACCGCGTCGGCGAGCGAGGTGTCCAGCGCCTCGCCGTGCTCGAGCGTGCGCTGCAGCGCACGGTACACGTGCTTGGGCAGTCGATGGCGCTGGAGGTTGGCGCTGAACACGTTCGACGCGAACACCTGGTTTCCCGGCAGCGTCAGGTCGGGGGAGCCGAGCGCTGTGCCGTTGGCGCTCCACTGAGCGGCGGTGACGTTCTGCTGACGGGTCCTGGGCATGGGCGGGGCGATTCCTCCTGTGGCGTGTTTGGCGGCTTGTCGGGCGAGTTGGTGGGAGTGGGTGGGGCACCAATCCTTGAGCCGGACGCTTGACGCGGAGCCGGAATGCAATCGTAGTGCTCGCGCGGCTCGCTGTCGTCACCGCCTGGCGAAATCGGCGCTCGGCTCTTTCGACATCGGGCCAAACGCGCCGGCCGGCGGCCTGCCGGCAAACCCCCGATTCGGGGGTCGGAGGATCGCGGGGGCCCTTAGGGCGAACTCGGCTGGTACGGCGCCTGCGGGTATTTCCCTGGCACTACCTGGCCCGTGTTCGGGTCGATGTAGTTGGCCGGGGGCCGGGGGGCGATCGCGACGGTGAAGTGGCCATGCGGGATCGAGCCGTCGGCCAGGCGTGCCTTCGCGTTGCCGGAGAGCCCGGCGGCGATCGTGTAGTGGACCGTGTACACGCCGGGCTTGACCGGAGTGACGCGCCAGGCAAACGTCCGCGCGCGACCAGGCGGGAGCGAGCCGAGCGCCCAGGTGTTGACATAGGCGGTCTGACCGCCGCCGGGGGGGCTGACGACCTGGCTCTGCACAGGGAGCTTGGAGATCGCCCCGGGGCCCTGTTCGATGGCCCAGATCGGCCGCTTGTTCGCGGCCAGGTTGGGGTAGTCGGATACATAGTTGAACGAGTCCACGGTGATCGCGACGTTCGGGATCGTGCCCGTGCTCGTGTTGCGCACCCGCAACGCCATCACCTCCGGGCGCGCGACCGCCTGTATGGCGGGGAAGCTCGCGTGCTCGACCGCGACCGTATAGGTCGCGGTCGGTTCGTCCGCGTTCTGGCGCGTCCCTCCGCCGCAGCCGGCCAAGAGCAGACCGCCGAGCGCGATCGCGGCAAGCGCTGAGCATCTCACACCGCGCGAGCCCTGCCCCAGGACGCTGTCATGCCTCCCCCACACCGGCGGCCACGATACCAGCGAAGCGGGCGTCCGGGTTATCGGGTGACGCGCCGGCAGCGGCCGGTTGGGCGCCCACGGTGCGGGTCGTAGTGGCGCGCCGCCATCGCATCGCGTAGAGTTCATCAGACCGTAGACCGCCACTCCAGGAGGGGTGTCACAGCAAATGGTGCGCAGCGCAGCGGAGCGGACGTTCCTGCCGACCAGGAACCTGCTCGAGGAAGTCGGGGACATGATGATCCTGACGGGCCGGACAATCGTGTCCGCCCTGCGCCCGCCCTACCCCTATGGCGGCGAGTTCGTGTCCCAGTTCCTGTTCGCGGTGCGGTTGTGCTGGTTTCCGCTGCTCGTCTCCACCGTGTGCCTCTGCTATGCCGCTCCGGGGCTGCAGGCGGCGAACTTCTTTGAAATCTTCGGGGCGCTCGACCGGCTCGGTGGGATCTTCGTGCTCGCCGCGATCCGCGAGATCGGCCCCAACGTGACCGCGATCGTGCTTGCGGGCGTGGCCGGCACCGCGATCACGGCCGACCTCGGCGCGCGCAAGATCCGCGAGGAGCTCGACGCGCTGCAGGTGCTGGGCGTGGACCCGATCAAGAACCTCGTCGTGCCCCGCTTCCTCGCGTTGATGATCGTCACCGGCCTGTTCAACATCTACGCGCTGCTGTTCGGGATCTTCGGAGGGCTGCTCGCCGAGATCGTCAAGGGCCAGCCGCTGGGTCCGTTCTGGGCGACGCTGTTCGCGAACGCCTCGACGACCGACCTGTGGGGGTCCGTGCTGAAGACGACGCTGTTCGGGGCGATCATCGCGATCGTGTGCTGTTACAAGGGCATGACCGCCTCCGGTGGCGCCGAGGGCGTGGGCCGGGCGGTCAACCAGGCCGTGGTCGTCACGTTCCTGTCGATCTTCGCGTTCGACTACGTCTTCACCCAGATGCTGCTCGCCACCCATCCGCAGATCCTCGTCATCAAGTGATGGCCGTTCTGGCATCTCCCGAGCGAGTCCGATGAACGAACTGCTGGCCATGCCGCGCGAATGGATCGCCGCCACCGGCGAGATCGCGGGGTTCACGGGCAACGTCGTGCGCGACGTATGGGGCCTGCGCGTGTTTCGCTTCTTCGGCGAGGCGCTGCGCCAGTCGGGGATCCTGATCGTCTCCTCGACGCTGATCATCTGGGCGCTGATGTTCATCCTCGGCCTGGAGTGCGGCATCGAGGGCGCCTACTTCACCGAGGCGCAGGGTGCGCCCTCGTACTCGGGCGTGTTCAGCGCGTGGTGCGACCTGCGCGAGATCACCCCGTACGCGTTCGGCTACATGATGGCCGCGAAGGTCGGCACCGGGATCGTGGCCGAGCTCGGCGCGATGCGCATCTCCGAGGAGATCGATGCCCTGGAGGTGATGGGCATCGACTCGATGACGTTCCTGTGCGGCACGCGCCTGCTCGCCGCATGGCTGGTGCTGCCGTTCATGTATCTCGCCGGGATCGGCGCGGCATTCCTCGCCTCCTACCTGGCGGTGGTGCAGCAGATCGGGTACGTATCCTCGGGTGGGTACCTGCTGATCTTCTGGCAGTTCCAGGGACCACCAGATTTCTTGTACAGCCTGGTCAAGGCGATGTTCATGGCCACTGCGATCGTGCTGGTGGGGTGTTACTACGGCTACAACGCCAGTGGTGGGCCCGTGGGCGTGGGCAGAGCCACGGCCAAGTCGATGGTGCTCAACATCGTGCTCGTGCACATCATCGGAATGCTCGGCACACAAGTCTTCTGGGGCTCGAACCCTCGAGCCCCGATCGGAGGTTGACTCAGATGGCTGAAGATCGGCCTGGGCAGGCCGGCAGCGAGCTGCCTGAGGAGTCCTACGAGCAGATCGAGCATCACCCGGCGCCCGTGGAGGCGGGCGGAGAGGCCGACTTTGCCGCCGTCGAGCCCGCGCCGGGAGCCGAACGCGAGCGCGGCGAGCGATCCGCGCCCGGCGCCGCGTCGGCGATCGCCGAGCCGGCGGTCAAAAACGACGCGATCGAATTCATCGACGTACACAAGGCGTTCGGGCGCAACCACGTGCTGCGCGGGCTGAACATGAGCCTGCCCGATGAACAGATCTCGATGATCCTGGGACCGTCGGGAACGGGCAAGTCGGTTTGCATCAAGCACATCGTCGGTCTGCTCTACCCGGATCAGGGGGACGTGCTCGTGCAGGGCCAGTCGATACCGAGCCTGTCCGACGCCGACCTGTTCGAGACCCGCAAGAAGTTCGGGGTGCTGTTCCAGGACGGCGCTCTGTTCGGTTCGATCAACCTGTATGACAACGTCGCGTTTCCGCTGCGCCAGCACACCGAGAAGGGCGAAGAGGAGATCGCCGAGATCGTCAACGGACGTCTGCGCGAGGTAGGGCTCGGGGGAGAGGGCGAGAAGATGCCCAACGAGCTCTCCGGAGGCATGCGCAAGCGCGCCGGGTTCGCGCGCGCGCTCGTGCTCGAACCCGAGATCGTCCTGTTCGACGAGCCCGACTCCGGTCTTGATCCAGTGCGCACTGCCCTGCTGTGCGAGCTGATCAAGGAAATCCACGCCGAGAACGGCGGTTGCTATGTCGTGATCACGCACGACATCATGAGCGCACGGCGCGTGGCCGAGCACATCGCGGTCCTGTGGCAGGGCGAGATCGTGCAATCCGGCCCCGCCGCCGAGCTGTTCGCGTCCGAAAATCCCTTTGTGCGGCAGTTCCTTGCCGGCGACTCGGCCGGGCCGCTGGGGATGGAGTGAACGGGCGCCGCCGGCGCAGCCGGGGATCGGTGTCTCCTCGCCTCGCCGGGTAGCGCGCCGTGAGACCAGGCCGACCGTCTAGCCTCAACCCGTGAGCACCACGAGGCTATTCACCGCTCTCGTCGACGCAGTGACCCGTCGACCGTGGCTGACGCTCGCGGTCGCGGCGGCGCTCGGGCTGGGAGGTGCCGCGCTCGCGCTGGGGCTGAGCCCGAGCGCTGCGACGAGCACGTTCGTATCAAGCTCCAGCCCTCAGTACACCGCGACGCAGCACTACTACCGGAGCTTCGGCGAAGAGCCCGTGGATGTCGTCGTCAAGGGCAACCTGCAGCAGCTGCTGCTGAGCTCGGACATCGACAGGCTGATCGGGCTGGAGGGATGCCTGTCGGGCAACGTGCCGGCGAGCGCCCTGGGCGCCGAGGGCGGGCCGAGCGGACCGTGCGGACAGCTGGTGAAGGCGAAGACGGTGAAGGTCGTGCTCGGCCCGGGGACGTTCGTGAACGAGGCCGCCGAACAGATCAACGAACAGCTGACCTCGCAGACCAAGCAGGCCGAAGCCCAGGCACACACCGCGCAGCGGGTGGTGACGCAGGCCGCGCTGGCACACGGGCACTCCGCCGTGGAAGCCCAGACGCTCGGCAAGCAGGCGAGCTCCATCACGATGGCGCGCTTTCAGGAGGGGATCGCGACGCTCGCGCTGCAGTACGGGCTGACCTCCAAGCCGAGCCCCGACGATCCCGGGTTCGTGTCGACGCTCGTGTTCGACTCCTCAAAGCCGGTCGGCACCCCCAAGCAGCGATTCGCCTACCTGTTCCCGAGCCCGGAAGCGGCGCTGATCTCGGTGCGGATGCGGCCCGGCCTGTCGCAGGCCGCGCGCGCGCATACGATCGCGCTGGTCGGCCGGGCGGTAGCGATGAAGCAGTGGCGGCTGCAGCACGGCGAGACTTATCTGGTGACCGGCGAGCCGGCGATCGTCTCAGACTTGACGAGCTCGATCAGCCATTCGATCGAGCTGCTGGCGCTCGCCGTGCTGGCGGTGATGGCGATCGTGCTGAGCCTGGTGTTTCGCGGGCGTCCGCGGCTGCTGCCGCTTCTGTCCGCGCTGCTGGCCGCGGCGCTGACGTTCGGCGTACTGTCGCTGGTGAGCTCCGCCCTGACGGTGGCCCAGGTCGCGGTGCTTCCGGTGCTCGTCGGGCTGGCAGTCGACTACGCGATCCAGTTCCAGTCGCGCGCGGGAGAGATCCTCGCCGCGGGCGCGCACGACAGGCGCGCCGCTGTGCGCGAGGCGGCCAGGGTGGGCGCGCCGACGATCGCGACGGCGGGCGCGGCCAGCGCCGCGGCGACGCTTGTGCTGCTGCTCTCGCCCGTGCCGATGGTTCGCGGGTTCGGCGCGCTGCTGGCGGTCGGGATCGTTATCGCATTCGTATGTGCGCTGACCGTCGGGTCGGCTGGGCTGGTCGTAGCCGGACGCGGTGGGATGAGCGCCGGTGCGTTGGGCGCCTCCCGTCCGGCGATGCGCCTGGCGCCCGCCTGGCGCGGAGCGCGCGAGCTGCTGCTCGACAACCCGCTGACGCGCGGCGTCTCGAGCGCGGCGCTGACACACGCGGTCCGCAGGCCGGGGCGCGTGCTCGGGGTGGGGCTCGCGTTGGCGGCGCTGGGATGGGGTCTGGACACGCAGACGCACGTGCAGACCGACATCACCAAGCTAGTGCCGCAGGGCACGGCCTCGCTGCAGAGCCTCGACGCGCTGGAGCGTCTCAGCGGCGTCGGCGGTGAGATCGACCTGATGGTCGGTGGACGCGATGTGGTCAAGCCGGCGACAATCGAATGGATGAGCGCGTACGAGAGCGCGATGCTCAAGCGCTTCGGCTACACCACGACGCGGGGATGCGGAAAGGCACGCCTGTGCCCTGCGTTCTCGCTGCCAGATCTGTTCGGTGGCGAAGCAACGACAGCGTTTGGCGCGACGAGCGCCGGAGCAGGTGCAGGGGCGCCCGGTGCGAGCAGCGGGGCCGCCGGCGCTGCGCATGGCAAGGCCGGCGCGAAGTCGGCCGGCGCGGGCTCCACGGAGAGCGCCAAACCGAAGCTGACACAGGCTCAGGTAAGCGGCCTGCTGAACACGATCCCACCGTACTTCTCCCAGGCGGTGATCGCGCCAGGACGGCGCGTGGCGACGCTCGCGTTCGGCATCAGGTTGATGGGCCTGGATGAACAGCAACGGGTGATCGAAGCGATGCGCGCGGGTCTGCACCCGCCCAAGGGCGTCACGGCGCAGCTGGTGGGGCTGCCGGTGCTGGCGGCGCAGGCGAACGCACAGGTGGCCTCGCCGTGGCGGCGGCTGTTGACGCTGCTCGCCGGGCTGGCGGCGGTTGCGCTGGTGTTGCTGATCGCCTTCCGCGGAGACCGCCGCCGGGCGCTGACGCCGCTCGCGCCGATCGTGCTGGCAAGCGGATGGTCGGCGCTGATCCTGTTCGCGGTACGCGTGCCCCTGAACCCGATGTCGGTCACGCTCGGAGCCCTGGTGATCGCGATCTCGACCGAGTTCAGCGTGCTGCTGGCCGAGCGCCACCGTCAGGAGCGCCTGGCCGGGCACAGCGTTGTCGAGGCGCTGCATCGCACCTATCGTCACACCGGCGCGGCCGTCGCCGCGTCGGGGGTGACGGCGATCGCGGGCTTTGGGGTGCTCGTGCTGTCGGACATCGCGATGCTGCGGGACTTCGGCCTGGTGACGCTGATCGACCTGAGCGTCTCACTGGTGGGCGTGCTCGTTGCGCTGCCCGCGGCGTTGATGCTGTCCGAGCGCGAGGGCAGGGCGCGGCTGCCGATCAAAGATCGGGCGGCGGGCGGGTCGACTGCGACGGCGATGCGCAGGCGTGCGCGTGGCCGGGCAGGCCATGAACCCGTCTGAGCCAGACGCGGGCGGATCGGGACGGTGGCCGGGGCAGGGCGGCGCGGGCGCTCAGCGTGAGGGCATGGGGCCGTTCCTCGGTGTCGATCCTCGCAGGTACGGACGCTATGTCGGCCTGCTGGCGCTGGCGATTCTCGTTCTGATCACGATCAATACGGCGGTCACGAAGCCGAATGGGGCAAAGGGCATCGCGCCGGGGCGCACAATCCCGCCGTTCGCGGCGCCGCTGGTGATCGGAAGCCTGACCGGCGACGTCGATATCGCCACGGGCGCCGATCAGGGCGCCGCGGGGCGGGTGCCGGCGTGCGCCGAGCGTGGCCCGCAGATCCTGAATATCTGTGAGCTCTATGGACGGGGACCGGTCGTGCTGGCCCTGTTCGTGGATGGCGGCTCATGCCCGGCGGTGCTCAGCGACATGCAGGCACTCGCCGGCACATTTCCAGGGGTGAGCTTCGCCGCGGTGGCGATCAAGGGCGAACGGAGGCCGCTGCTGACGCTGATGCGCGAGCGCGGCCTGAGCAGAGTGCACGTGGGCTTCGACGGCGACGGGGTGCTGACGGGCCTGTACAAGATGGCGACCTGCCCCCAGGTGACGTTCGTGTTGCCCGGGGGCGTCGTGCAGAGCCCGGCGCTGCTGGGCGCGCCGTCGCGAGCCACGTTGCGCGCGCGCGTGGCCGAGCTCGTGGCGGCGGCCGCGGCGCGCGGATACAGGCCGCCGAGACCGTCGAGCGCCGCGAAGCCATGAGCGGCGGGGGGCGCCAATGAGCGGCGGCGCGCGCGATCATGATCATGCTTCGCGGTCCAGCACCGCCGGCTCCGTGGCCGCAGGCGCCGGCGCCGCGACCCAGCCCCACGAGCCGACGGTCGGTTGGCGCGCGAAGGAGGTCGAGGAGGAGTTGCCGCAGCTGCGGTTGATTACTTCGCGCGCGCTCCTGACGAGAGCGGGCGCGTGCAAGCGCCGTTCGCCACGGGGTGTGGAGCGGCGCCTGCAGGGCCTGTCGAACCTATACAGGGGCGCGCGCGCGGTCGGCGTGCGCCGTGAACCGGTGCCGGCCGCGTACAGGGTCTTCTACCGCCAGATCGGCCTCGATCCCGAGGTCGCGCGCACGCCGATCGAGGCGGCCGTGCTGGAGCGCATGCTGCACGGCGGCTTTCTGTCCGAAGGCCTGCTCCAGGATGTGCTGCTGATCGCCCTGGTCGACACGGGTGTGCCGGTATGGGCGCTCGACGCCGAGGCGGTAGACGGTGAGCTCGGCGTGAGGCTCAGTCACGAGGGCGAGCCGTTGGGGAGAGCATCCGACGCCTGGTCGCTGCCGGCCGGCCGGCTCGTGGTCGCCGACGACTCGGTGGCGCTGGGGCTGCTGTTCGGCGAGCTGGCCAAGGACTGCGAGCCGGGCGGACGCACGCGCGATGTGGCGCTGTTCGCGGTGCAGGTCTCGGGGGTGCCGACGCTGTACGTCGAGGAGGCATTGTGGGCGTGTCGCAACGGGCTGGAACGGGCTCGGTAGGGAGGCTCTCCCCTGAGGCGCTCTTTCTTCACGGGGCAGGCATCTGGGAGACACTCTCTTTTAGCCTTAATGGAAAGTCCTCAACTGCAGCCTGCAACCACGCTCCTTCGAGAGCTTCCTCGACTGAAGCCCCGCCGGCAAAACCAGGCGCTGGTAGACTTCTGAGGTCAGACGACGTCCAGAGGAGTGGCTGAGCAGTGGCTGAGCAGCTGACCATCGATCGTGTCGATCGCGTCTCGATCTCGGGGACGGACGAGCGCGCCGCGAGACGCGCTCTGCGCGCGCAAGTCGCCAAGCTCGAGCGCGAGCTGTCGGGGATCGTCGCCGACGGCTTCCCCCACATCGTCCCGCCTGCGCAAGCGCGCCCGGGCCATCGCCGGACCGGCGGTGCTGCGCGTCTGCTTGACCTGGGACAGCTGGAGCGCATGCGCGACGAGCTGGCCGGCCGCGTGCAGCTGGTGCAGCGGGCGACCGTCGAGCGCGCCGAGCTGGAGACACGCTCGCGCGAGCTGCTGGAGCGGATGAAGCGCGAGCCGGCCCGCTACAAGTTCGTGCGCCTACCCGTGCGAGACCTCGGAGAACACGGCTGTGGCGTGTGGGAGGTGCGTCCGCGCCTGGGTCTGCTGGGGATGCTCGCCGGCTGGTGGCAGGTCAAGCTCTCATCAGGCTGTCCGTTACCCAGGGGCCACGCTCCGGCGTGGTCCTGACCCCGCGCAGCATCGCGACCAGCGTCTGGCGTTGACGGTCGGTCATCGACCCGATCGTCTTCTTCTCGGACATCGACAGCTGTGCCAGAAACTTGCGGCAGCGGGTCTGGCCCCAGCGGCGCTGGCTCATCAGCAGGTCCGCGACGGCCATGCTGTCGGCCTCCCAGGGGCAGTCCAGGAGCACGGCGGCGACGTCGATCTCCCCGGTCGCGACCCTGCGCTTGAGCTCCGCGCGGGCGAGGCGCACCTGGTTGGCGCGTTCGAGGGCGCGCATGTATTGGGGCCCGACCTCCCGATCGGCAGGGGCGAGCGTCGCGGTCGCGTTCATGATGAGAATCTCCCCGTCGTCGCCGCGGGTATCGCAGCGAGCGACATCGATGCTTGAAATTTTTAGACGAGTGCACGCTCGCCATGGCCGTCTGAAACCGGCCCGCGACACAGCACGCGGCAGCGATTTCAGCGATATCCAGCCCCTGAGAAGCCAGGCAGGGGCCCTCTCCCGGGTTATTTGTCCTTGCCGGAGCGAGGCCCCGAACGGTCATGCAGAGCGCTCTAGGAAGCTACGCCAGGGAGGGGCGTCCGGTCAACCGCGCGCGCACGGTTCGTGCGCTAGAAGCGACCTTTTTCGTTGCCCGATCGACTTGTGAAGAATTGGACAAGTCCCGAGCCGGGGTTCAGGGTCCGTCCGAGTCCGGCAACGGGCCGTGCTCGGTCTCGAACTCGCGCTTGACTCGCGCGAACACCTCCAGGGCGCGATCGAGCGTCGCGGTGTCGTGGGTCGCCATCACGCTCGTGCGCAGCAGGGCGCCGCCGGGGGGAACGGCCGGGTGCAGAGCGCAGTTGGTGAACACGCCCCCGTCATACAGCGCGCGCCACAGCAGCGCGGCTCGCCAGTCGTCGCCCACCAGGATCGGGACGATCGGAGTGGTGATGGTCTGCACGGGCGCATCCGCGGCTGGACCGGTACGCACGGGCTCGCCGCTGAGCGTGCGATAGCCGAGCGCGTCCAGCCCGTCGGCGAGGTACCGGGCGCGTTCGAGCACGCCCGCGAGCAGATCCGGACCCTCGTCTGAGCGGAGGATCCGCAGCGCCGCCAGCGCCGCCCCCAGCGCCGCTGGGACCGCGGAGGCGGTGAACAGGAACGGGCGCGAGGAGATACGCAGGTAGTCGATCACCTCGGCCGGCCCGGCGACGAAGCCTCCGCAGGACGCGAGCGACTTCGAGAAGGTGCCCATGCGCAGATCGACGCGGTCCTCGACTCCCAAGAGCTCGGCGGCGCCGGCGCCGCGCGAGCCCAGCACACCGGCGCCGTGGGCCTCGTCGACCATCAGGCGCGCGCCGTGGCGCGCACACAGCTCGACGATATCCACGAGCGGCGCGACGTCACCCTCCATCGAGAACACGCCGTCCACGACCACCAGCACGCCGCCGCCGTCTCCCTCGGCGCGGGCGAGAGCCCGCTCCAGCTTGTCCATGCGATTGTGGCGAAACGGACGCAGCTTCGCTCGCGAGAGCAGCGCTCCGTCGAGGATCGACGCGTGGTCGCCGGAGTCGACGATCACGGTGTCGCCGGGGCTCAGCAGCGTGCCGAGCGTGCCGATGTTCGCCTGGTGGCCGGTGGTGAACACGATCGCGTCGTCGGTGTTCATCCACTCGGCCAGCTCACGCTCGAGCTCCAGGTGCAGCGGTGTGGTGCCGTTCAGCAGGCGCGAGCCGGTCAGGCCGGTGCCGTAGCGGTGCAGAGCGTCCTGCGCGCCGGTCATCACGCGCTCGTCGGCGGTGAGCCCGAGGTAGTTGTTGGACGCGAGCATGATCCGTGGCGCGCCCTCCATCTCGACGACCGGCATCGCCGGGGACTCGACGGTGCGGAAGTACGGCATCAGGTCGGCCTCGCGCGCGGCGCGCAACAGCTGCTCGCGCTCATGGCCGCGGACCTTGGCGAAGACGTCGGTGGAAGTGGGCATATATGGTCTGGGCTCGTGGGCGAGTCAGGGCGAACGAGCGTCGGAGTCACGCCGGTGTCGGGCAGGCGGGACCTGAAGGCATTTATCGACGTGCCGTTCGCAGTGCATGCTAACCACCCGCTGTGGGTGCCACCGCTGAAGCTGGAGCGGAGGCTGTTCTTGAACCGCAGAATGAACGCGTTCTTCACCCACGGCCAAGCCGAGTACTTCCTCGCCCGCCGCGACGGACGGGTGGTGGGACGCGTGAGCGCTCAGGTGAACGATGCGTTCAACGACTACCAGAAGAAGAGCTGGGGCTGGTTTGGCTTTCTCGAGTTCGAGGACGACCAGGAGGTGCTCGACGCGCTGTTGGCCGCCGCCGAGAGTTGGCTGCGAGCGCGCGGCTGCGAGCGCATGGTGGGACCCGCGTGCTTTGCGTTGAACGACGAGAGCGGGGTGCTGATCGAGGGGTATGACGTGCGCCCGATGATCGCTCAGCTCTGGAACCCGCCGTACTACCAGCAGCGGATGGAGCAGGCGGGGATGAGCAAGGCGATGGATCTGCTGATGTGGAACCTGGAGGTCGAGAACCGCGACAAGGTGATGCCCGTGATCTGGGAGCTGGCCGAGAAGGCGCAGTCAGAGCATGGGATACGCGTGCGCCCGATGCGCCGCAGGCAGCTGCGCAAAGACATGGACGCGTTCGCCGAAGTCTACAACGCCGCGTGGTCGAAGAACTGGGACTTCGTGCCCTACTCCAAGAAGGATCTCGATGCCTACACCTTCGACATGCATCTGGCCTTCGACAAGCACTGGTTCATGATCGCCGAGCGCGAAGACACAGGCGAGGTGGTGGGCATGGCGATCACGATCCCCGATCTGAACCAGGTGCTCGAACGGATGAAGGGCCGGTTGCTGCCGCTCGGTTGGTGGCACTTCCTGCGCAAGGGCCGCATCACCGACCGGGTGCGCGTCGGCTTCCTGGGCGTCAAGCCGGAGTATCAGCACACGGGCGTGGCGGCGAAGCTGTACCAGATGCACTTCGACGCGGCCGAAGCACGGCCGCAGAAGGGCGGGGAGATGGGCTGGATCCTCGAGACGAACACAGCGATGAACCGCGGCATGGAAGCGATGGGCGGGAAGGTCGTCAAGCGCTATCGGGTGTACGAGCAGCTGCTGTAGAGAGCGGTCTGGACAGCCCTCTACACTTGCCTGCGTGCTCGAAACGGATGAGATCGAGGAGGTCGATGCGGTCCCGGTGCTGGCATCCCAGCCGAGACAGGCACTGATCAGATCGGTCGCTCCGGCGACACAGGCGATGGTGGTTGCAGCCGGGGGGTTCATTGCGGGAGCGGCGGTCGTTGGCCTGGCCGGTCGCCGGCGCGCCAGGGGTGCGCGAGCGCTGGCCGCAGGTCGCAAAGGCGGGCGCGGTGCGCGCAAGGGCGGCAGGACGGGCGAGCTGGTGCAGATCGTCGGGACGAGGTCGCTGCTGGTGGATGTGCACCTGCTGGGCGGCGCCGGCGCAGACCGGTGAGGGCGCCACGCCGGCTCTGAGCAGGCCCGGGCGCGAGCAGGTGGAGCTGCGCGTGCAGGTAAGCCCGGCGAGCCCGTTCAGGCTGCCGCGACGATTGGGCCGGGATGGCGTGACACGCCGGCGGGGAGGCGTGATCGAGCGGCTGCTGCACGACGGGTGCGGCGCGCCGGTGGCGGTGCGCGTGGCACAGACGGCTCCGGATACGGTCCTGTTCGGGGCGCGCGCGCCGAACAGACGGGGAGCCGAGCATGGCATCGCGCGGATGCGGTTCGCGCTGGGCGTGGACGACGACCTGCGCGCGTTTCACGAGCGCTTCACCAGGGACCCGCTGATCGGGCGCTCGCTGCAGCGGCGGCCGTGGCTGCGCGTGGGACGCAGGCCGGAGCCGTTCGAGGCGCTGGTGTGGGCGGTGTGTGAGCAGCTGATCGAGTACGAGCGCGCGGCGGCGATTCAAAGCAGGCTGGTCATACGCTTGGGGCGGCGCTGGACGGGCCCGGCGGCGCAAGGATGGGCGAGCGGGTTGTGCGACCTGCCGACGCCGGCGACGCTCGGCGCTGTGGCGCCGGCGCTGCTGCAGTCCTGTGATCTCGCCGGATCGCGCGCGATCGCGTTGAGAAGGGCCGCGTGCGAGGTCGCCGGCGGGCGCATCGACCTGCACGACCGCGAGCCTGAGCGTGCCTGGAGGCGGCTGCGGGCGATCCCGGGAATCGGCGCATGGACGGTGGAGATGCTGGCACTGCGTGGACAGGGCCGCTACGACCAGCTGCCCGCGGGTGACCTCGGCCTGCTGAAGCTCGCCGGGCGCATCCTCAGCGGCGGTGACCCGCGAGCGCGCGCTTGTGAGGATGAGGTGCGCGAGCTGTTCGCGCCGTACGGACAGTGGGCGGGGCTGGCCGCCGTGCACGCAGCGGGGCTGTAGCTCGGCGCGCCGCGAGGCGCGGACGATCCGAGTCTCTATTCAGGAGGCCCGGGCGCGGTCTGAAGCTCATCGTCGCGCCGGTAGCCCAAACGTGAGGAGATGCGGGCGGCGGTGGAGATCAGGTGCGGCCCGAGCGCATCGATCAGCTCCGCAAGCGAGATCGCTCCCGGGCTTGCGGCTATGCCGATCGAGGCGATCACCTCTCTGGACTCATCGCGCACCGGCACGGCGATCGCGTGCAGTCCGGGTCTCAGCTCCTGGTCGTTGATGGCGAAGCCGTCCTCTGTGATCTGCTTGAGCTCCGCGCGCAGCGCCTGTTTGCTTGTGATCGTGCTCGGGCTGCTGCGCTCCAGCGTCATCTGCCCGATCAGCTCGCGCTGCACCTCATCGGGCAGGTAAGCGAGCAGGACCTTGCCCATCGCCGTGCAGTACGCCGGCATCCGCGAGCCTGGATGCAGGCCGCGGTCGATTTCGCGCTCCCCCCGTCGCCAGCTGCGCGCGCGGTCGACATACAGGATCTCCGCTCCGTCGAGTATCGCCAGACCGATGGTGTAGCCGGTGCGCTGACGCAGCTCCTCGAGGAACGGATGGACATGCTCACGCAGACCCATCGAGTTCAGCGCTGACATGCCGAGGTCGGTCACCCGCAGGCCGAGCCGGTACTTGCGCGATCTGCCCTGCTCCAAGTAACCGAGCGCGAGCAGCGTGGTCACATAGCGGTGCGTCGTCGAGCGGCTCATGCCCAGCTCCTCGGCGATGTCGGCGATGCCGAGCACCGGATGCTCGGAGGTGAAGCAGCCGAGGATCGCCAGGCCTCGCTCCAGCGACTGCGAGTAGCGCGGTCCGCGCAGGACGGGCAGCGCCCATGGTGCAAGGTCGTCCTCCTCGGCGCCGACGAGGCCGGGGGCGGGGGCTCTGGAGCTCATTCTCGGCACGTGCGCCTCTGGTCTCTCCGCCGTCGCCCTAGCCCGTCGGCAACCTGTAGTGGCGCGAGACCGGGTCACGCTCGAGCAGGCCGAGCTCCACGAGCGTGACCGCGTAGCGGTGGGTCGTGCTCGCGCCTAAGCCCAGCTGCTTGGCCACATCGGTGATCTGCCGGGCGCTGCCGTCCTGGGGGAATGAGGCGAGAACCATCAGACCGCGCAGCAGCGACCGCGAGAAGCGGTCGTCATCCATGCTCTTTCGGTACGACGCGAGCTTGAGCGCGCCGACCCCTTCCAGCAGTCTCGCCAGACTCTCTTCATCGGCGGCCCCGCGCATCACCTGCTTGACCTGCGTCTTGGACAGCGTGATCTTGATGTCGTCGCTTTCAGGCATTTCGGAAGTGGCGATCCTGCTTGACGCGAACCGGAAACCCCGAGGGGTTTCCGGTTCGCCCACTGGCGAGACGAAAGCGAGATTCCGGATGTGCCTGCCAGGCCCCGATCGGAGCGCCGTCTTCGCGCTCCGTCCTGTGGGGATCACAGGACGCGGCGGGCACAGTTTCCTTTATCACGCTGATCATATGATTCCCTGATTCGTATTCCCATACAAGAGGAAAGTCGAATACTTGACTTTCGAGATTGAAACGAATCGTATCGACTCGAGCACGCAAGGCTGAGTGTTTCCTACTATGAGAGCCGCACACAGAGACACTCCGCGATGCGGTCTGTCACACGGCCAGCCGCTCGCCGCGCGCTCAGGATGAGCATCGTCGGCCTGGCGAGATCGCCCATCGCATCGAGCACCGCGGGCGCAGTGAGGCGAGCGTAAGGGGAAGAGGAGATCGACAGCTCACACAGATAGAAGCTGGTCATCGCGGCAAGGATCAACGCATGACTGTGGCCGTCGGGCAACGCCCTTGCGCGGCGCATCGCCTCGATCGCGATCATCCGCATGCGGCCCGCGGTTTCCTCCGGCGATGCGTAGTAATCGATCAGGCCGCGCATTCCTGTGATCGCGTCCTCCTGCTGGTCGACGAGGCTGTCGAGCAGCGAGGTCAGGGCTCCCGTCCATGGAAAGTAGGCCTGCTCGATCGCGTCGGCGACATCGGACTCCAATGCCGGATTTGCCGCGGCGGCGATCAGCGCGAACAGTCCAAGCGTCGAGGCGGCAGCGGCGCCTGTCTCCCACCAGCGCAAGTCGCGATGCGCGTGTGCCTCGCGCTGTGCCCAGCGATCGAAGGAATCATGCCGGCCGTTGCCGTCCCCGTGGTTGAGGCTCTGGTAGGCGACCAGGCGCTCGGTCGTCAACCATGCCGGCCCGCCAATGGTTGCGAACGACGGCAGCGTCGTCAGCGCTGTGCGGCAAGTTGCGATGAGCGCCCCCAGGTAGCCGCCGTCGTCGTTGTGCTGCTGACGCGCGTAGTAGTCGACATGCGGCTCGTCCGGCGCGATCGCGGCCAGCAGCGCCCTATTGAGCTGCAGCCCGTTGGCGATCGGGTTGTCGTTGGGCTGCTCGGAGAGAGTGTCGAGGTAGTCGAAGATCGCCTGATAGGCGACCAGTGCGCGCACGGTGGCCTGGCGATTGCGCGGTTGCACGAAGGCCGCGAACGCGGCCGCCCCCTCAAGGTTGCGGCGCTTGTTGCTGTGCGCCTCGAGCGCCAGCCGGCGCAGCGCTGGATCGGGGATCGCGCTCGCTCGTATGCGCCAGGCGCGAGCCTCCTTGCAAGCGTCGGGGAAAACGCTCAGCCAGTAGCTGCCCGCGGCGCATGTGAACGCGAACGCGGTGTGATCACTACCGATCCACCCACCCACGCGAACAGCTTTACGCAGCCACGGGGTCGCCTTGTTCTCAATCCTGAAGGCCTACACGGGCCGGAACCCGTGCGGCGACGAGCCCGGGAATCGCGATCACCGCGAGCGCGACGATCGTGATCAATATCAGCGTCAGTGCCATCTGTGCCGGCGCCACCGCAAACGGCGCTGGAAATCCGGTTGTCAACTTCAACCAGCGTCCGGCGAGCGCGTGTCCGTAAACGCCTATGGCTGCGCCGACAGCGCAGCCGACTCCTACCGTAATCGCGCTCTCCAGCAGCAGCGCTCGCCACAGCTGTCCCGAATCGTAACCTTGGATCTTCAGGGAGGCCAAGCGCGCCCGTCGTTGCCAGACGGCAGCGCTCAACGCCGACGCCACGGCCAACCCTGCGGCGATCAGCAGCAGCGTCGATATCTCGCTGAGTGTCTCCAATCCTTGTCGCGCGCTTGCCCGGGCTTCAGCGGTGCGTTCGCTGCTTGTCAATACCGACAGGCCTCGTTGATCGCCGAGCGACGCAAGCACCGATCTCTTGCCCGCAGCGATTCCCACGCCCGGCTCGAGCTCGATCTCCAGAGCCGAGGGATTCGTGGTTTGCCAGTAACGGGTGTAGTCGTCGCTGTTGATCGTGATCGTCCCGGGTGGCCAGCCCGAGTTGGTCATGATCGCCGCTGCCTTGAGGGTCACCACGCCGGATGGTGTCGGCAGCGAGAACGAATCGCCCACATGCAGATGATGTTCCTCGGAGAAGCCGTTCGAGACAGCCGCCCACCCGCCCTGGCGCAGTAGCTTTGTCGCCTGCGCGAGATTCCCTTGCAACAGCTGGCTTGCTTCGATCATCGTGGGATCTTGTGGCGGCCTGGCGCGGATCCATAGCCTGCGCGACCCCGTGTCGAGCAGACTCCCCTGATAGGCGCGCACGGACGCAACGCCCGGTGCATGTGCGATCGCAGCAGCCGTGCCGTCGAGTGGAAATCCGTTTACGTTGAAGATGTCATCGCCGGTTCCCACCCAGATGTCCGCGGTCTTGAAGTACTGGGCGGTGGCTCGGTCGATGCCGCGTATGAGGTCGCCGCGCGCGCCTCCGATCGCGATGCTCCCGTAGACCGCCAGCCCCACGATGCCCGCCAGCGCGACTGAGCGCATGCTTGTCGCACGCAACTCCGACACGGCGACGACCAGTGCGCTGCTGCTAATGCGTTCACCTGCCCACGGCAGCCCTCGCGCGACTCCGGCGAACATCGTCGGAATCAGGAGCAGCGTCGTAAGGGCCAGCGCGACACCGCCGACGATCGTCAGGCTCGGCGCTATCAGCACGAGTGCTGTCACGACCGCGATCGATGTCACGCCCACGATCCCGAGCGTTCTGGTCGCGTGCCGCCCCATGGTCTCGCCCTGCCCGCCGGACTCACGGAACACGGCGTCGACGGCCTTGTTCGCGCGCAGGTCAAAGGCAGGCGTCAGCGAGGCTAGTACCGTCGCAAGCACGCCGCACCCAAACGCCGTCAGCACCGTTTGCATATGCACGATCTGCTCGGTCCCGATCGGGAATGCGGACGCCAGATATGTGGGAACGCGATGGAAGAACACGCTGGAAAGCGCGTCGCCGAGCGCGATGCCCACAAGCGAGGCCACGATACCTAGGGCCAGAGCCTGAAACGCGAGCAACAGCAGAACCTGCTGCCGGTCATAGCCCTGCATGCGCAGATCGGCGACGAACCTGCGGCGCTCGGGCACCGTCAGCAGCATCGCATTCAGCGCCAGCAGGAACCCGACCATCACGCTGATCGCCGAGAACAGCTCTGTCGACTGGCTGTTCGGCTTGATCGCCTGGTCGAGCAATCGCAGCTCGTTGTCCGCTGGCTGGACATCGAGGCGTCCGTCGGCGATCTGTTGCAGCTCCCGCTCTACGAGCCGGTCGGCTCTCGGGCGCGGCTCGACCAGGACCTGCGTGACCCGTCTCGGCAGGCCGACGAGTTGCTGGGCGACTCCCAGCGGGGCAATCGCCACCGGGCTCGACGTCAGGGCGCCGAACGTGGAACCGTCCAGCACCGCACCAACCTTCACTCGATGGGCGGCTCCGGCGGCCAGCAGCGTGATCGAGTCGTTCGGCTTCACCTCGATCGCTTTCGCCACTCCCGCCGGGAGTATCAGCCCGCCCGAGAAGCTGAAGCCGTCCGTGCCGAAGTCCTTGGTGTCGAGGCTGCCGAGGCTGATGACCCCGGGTGTCAAGCCGAGCATCTGAACCGGTTCTCTGCCCTTCGGGCCAACTACCGACACGTTCTCACGCAGGACGGCCGCCGAGGACTGCACGCCCGGAAGTTGTGCGATCGTGCTGGCCAATCGCTGTTCGAACCCCGCCGGCGAGCGTGATGTGAGCTCGAGCCGCGCCGAGCCGATCACCTGATGGATCAGCGCGCCCGCGGAGCTCGTGAGGCTTGCGTTGGCGACCAGCACACCCAGCACCAGGGCGACCCCGACCGCGATACCGCTGCCCGCAAGCAGCTCCTGAGCCAGATGTGAGCGCAGCCGGCGCCGGTACAGGTGGAACAGCATGCTCAGTCGGACCCCGAAGATCTTGGGGTTCAGCAAGTCCCTCACGACACGATCGCAGCCGGCTCCGCGGCATCCACACTGTTGGCCAGCCGTCCGTCACGGAGCGTGTACGCACAATCCACGAATCCCCTCGCGTCGGGATCGTGCGTGACAAGCAGTCCGGGGATGTCGCGTTCGTGACAGATGTCGCGCAGCAGCGCCAGCGTCTCGCGGCTGCGCTTGGAGTCGAGGTTGCCGGTCGGCTCGTCGGCAAGCAGCAGTCGTGGCTCGTTCACCAGCGCACGGGCGATCGCCACTCGCTGGCGCTCGCCCATCGACAGCTGCTCGGGCGTGTGCTGTGCACGCATGCCCATGCCGAAGCGATCGAGCCACGGTCGCGCCCGCCGCCGCGCCTCGCCCAGCTTGCAGCCTTCCGCGGTCAGCTTGATCGTCGCGTTGTCCAGCGCCGAGGTGTTGGGCATCAGATGAAACGACTGAAACACGAACCCGACGTCGTGCAGGCGATAGTGAGAGCCCTCCCGCTCGGACAGGCCACCGACATCCCGGCCGTCGAACAGCACGCTCCCCGCTTCGGGAGCGAGCAGCGCCGCCGCCAGCAGCAGCAGGGTCGTCTTCCCGGAGCCGCTCGGCCCGTACAGCGCCACGAACTCGCCCGGGGAGATTGTCAGCGATACGCCGTCGACCGCCCGTACGGTCTCGCCGCCGCCGCTGGGATAGTGCTTTACGACCTCGCGCAGCTCGAGGGCGCTCACCGTCGTTGACGCTCCGACCCGCTGGCGCCGCGCCTCGGCAACTGCACCACCGTCCCTCGCTCTTCGGTTGTGCAAACCTCGCCGCTGGAGATCGACATCATCACCCCAGCGCCTTGCAGGGCGCCCATTTCCTCAGACACCACCAGCAGCGCCATATTCCGTTCGGCGGCCAGCTCGCGCAGCAACAGGTAGAACCTGTCCCGGTCGCCGAGGTTCGGCATCACCGCCGGCTCATCCACCAGCAGCAGCCGGGGCTCGTGCACGAGCGCCCGGGCCAGCATCACGAGCGTACGCTCCGCAAGCGACAGCGATCCCGTCGACTCTTCACTGCCGGTTGCGGTCACACCGACCCGCTCGAGCGCTCCGAGGGCGCGCCTGCGCGCATCGCGTACGGTCAATCCCTCACTGCCCAGCGAGGTCGCCACGTGGTCGACGACGCTCTCGCCGAGATTCGGCCTCCAGTCGCCGGAGGCCATGAACGCCAGCTCTCCCCGCAGCAGATGACCGCGTTCGCTGCCAGTCATAGCGTTCAGTGCGCGGCCATCGAAGCGCACCTCGCCCGCATCGGGCTGTTCGATCCCGGCTGCCAGTCGCAGCAGCGTGGACTTGCCCGAGCGGCGCGCACCGTACAGCCCGACGAATACCCCTTCCTCGAGCTCGAACGAGATTCCGCCCAGAACCGCGATCTCGCGGCCGCCGTCCGGAAAGCGCTTGCCGACGTTTGCGAATGAGAGCAGCGGCGTCATGGCGCCTGTGACGCTATCGCTCCTGCGCCTGCATGCGCTCGTTGATTCGCCGTCGCGTCTGCGCAGCCCAGTCGATGTCGGCTTGCAGCTGTCTCCACACCGCGTCTCGCGTGCAATCCATGACGAGCGCGGTCCATGAGTGCGTCGTCTCGCCGTTCGTCGGCGCCACGAGCTGGGCCAGTCGCAGGCACTCGCGCTCGTACTCCCGCAACGCCCCCACCAGCCGCAGAGCATCCTCGTCGCGCGCTACCGCCAGCTTGGCGTGCAGCCCCAGCCTTACCGGCTCGCGTGGGAGCAACGTCTCCATCCATGCCGTCAACGCCTGCTCGGTCTGCTCGGTCGGGCGATACACCATGCGCGTCCGCCGCCGGTTCTCGCGACGAGGCTCCTCGTGTGCCGCCAGGAGGCCGTCGGCGACAAGCTGGTCCAGCAGGCGATACACGTCATTCGTGTCGATCCGCCAGGTTTCGCCAAGTCTCGCCACCAAGCGGTTGGCGAGCTCGCCGCCATGGCCCGGTCGCTCGAGGGCAAGGCCGAGCAACGCTCCGCGCAGAGGCGCTGAGGCGCCCCGCATCCATCCCCGCGTGTTCGTTGTTGCTCGGACCATCTCTCCTTCGCCTCTACGTCCAGCTGCAAGAACGATACCGCACACCGGCGACGCGTGCAGAACAATTCTAAAAATTGCGATCAGCAGCAGACCATGGTCGGTGCGCGGGTCAGGGCTGCATATGCGCGACGCGAGGTACGGCAACCGCATCGGATGCGGGCAGATGTGCTCGCACGAGTGTCCCCTGCTCGTCAGAGACGATCTGCAGCGTGCCGCCAGCCAGGCTCGCGCGCTCGCGCATCCCTTCGAGCCCGAACCCCGTGGTCTGCGCACCCACCGCGAAGCCCGTGCCGTCGTCGCGAACTTCGATCCGCAGCTCCTGGCCCGTCTGCTCGAGCGCCACCCGCACATAGCTCGCCCGCGCATGCTTGGCGACATTGGTGAGCGCCTCCTGCAACAGACGGTAGACCGTTGTCTGTAACTCCGGATCCAGTCGCGGAACGCCCGGCTGTGGGCGCACGAGCTCCAGTCGGCTGTCGATCGCAAACCCGCTGTGCTCGCGATGGCGCTCGACCAGCGCCTCGATCGCCGGCTGCAAGCCGAGCTCGTCCAGCGCCGCCGGCCGCAGCTCGGTGATGACAGCGCGCAGGTTTTCGATCTCGCGCTCGATGTGTCCGACTGCCTCCAGCAGGGATCGCTCGGTGTGCTCGGGGTCTTTGCGGCGCAACACCGACGACAGCAGCACGCGCAGTGCGCCCAGTCCTTGCAGCGTCTCGTCGTGCAGCTCGCGCGCCCAGCGGCCGCGCTCGGCATCGGCTGCCGCAAGCGAGCTGCGCAGCCGCTCGGATCGCACTCCCTGAGCGAGCGCCACGGCCGTTGCGGCGCTCGCCGCGAACATCTGCAGCAACTGCTCGTCGTCCTCGGTGAATGCCGCCCCCTCGTCGCTGCGATCGAACGCCGCGAGCACGCCCAGCGCCTCGCCGCGGTGGATCATCGGAACCAGCAGCGCCGTATGCGGGTCGGGCACGCCGAACTCCTGCGGCGCGAGCCGCAGCCTGCTGGTCACGTCGGCGATCCGTTCGGGCTTACCGTGTCGCAATACGTGCCCAGAGGCCGAGTCGGCGATCGGCATCCGAGTGCCGTGCACGTCCTGCACGTGGCCGGCTCCAGCCGCGAGCACGAGCTCGTTGCCCTCCCGCAGCATGATCACCAGGCTGCGCGCGTGGGCCAGGGCACGGCCGCGCTTGACGATCATCTCGAGCACATGCTCGAGCGAGATCTCCTCGCCGATCGCGATCACGACGTCCCTGGTTGCCTGCAGGCCGCGAAAAGCTTTCTCCAGCTCACGGCGGCGGCGCTCGCTGGTCTGGTACAGGCGCGCGTACCGGATCGCGATCGCGGCCCAGCCGACGGAGGTCCTCGTCGTCTCCACGTCTGCCTCGCTGGGCTCGCCGCCGGTCTTCTCCGCCAGGAGGGCACGGCCCGCGTCGAGCGGACGGCGGATCCACGGTTGCTCGGACTCGATGCTCATCCCCTTCTCATGAGCTGACTTGCGACCCACCCCGATTGTAGAACGTCTAGGTTCGAAGCTTCGGGAATCTACGGACTCGTTCCGGACGGCGATCGCGCTGCCCATGGTGGTGGTTTGCGGCGCCGCGGCGCCCGCGGCGGACGCTGCCCCGTAGCACGCAAACGCCGGCCCCGTGGACCCGATCGCCTGTCCCGCGAGCACGATGACGCCGCCCCGCAAGCACGGTCGTCGGCGGTCAGCAGCCCAAGAGCAGCTCTGCCGCGCGATTCGTCGGGGTCGTCAGCCAAAGAACAGCGCTGCCGTCTCATACAGCGCCGGGTCGAGCAGCTTTGGCTTGCGCAAGGCCTCCTGCAGCTCGACCTCGACTATCTCTGTGCCGCTCAATCCCACCATCGTGCCAAAGCGCCGGCCAGCCACGGCGTCCATCGCGGCCACGCCGAACCTGGTCGCGAGCACGCGGTCGAATGCGACCGGCGTGCCGCCGCGTTGCACATGCCCGAGGATCGTGACCCGCGTCTCATACCCGGTCCGCCGCTCGATCTCGCCCTCCAGCGTCACGCCGATCCCGCCGAGCCGGGCGTGCCCGAAGGCGTCGGTGGGGGCGTCGCCCTCGCGGGCCTGCGGGCCCCCGTCGCTTGGCGTCGCGCCCTCGGCGACGACCACGATCGAGAAGCTGCGCCCTCGCTCGTGGCGACGGCGCAGATGGACGCAGACCTCCTCGATGTCGAACGGGCGCTCGGGCACGAGGATCGCGTCTGCGCCCCCGGCGATCCCCGCGTGCGTTGCGATCCAGCCGCTGTGGCGGCCCATCACCTCGACGACCATCACCCGGTTGTGCGACTCGGCGGTCGTATGCAGGCGGTCGATCGCGTCGGTCACGATCTGCACCGCCGTCTGAAAGCCGAACGTCACGTCTGTGCCGCCGAGGTCGTTGTCGATCGTCTTCGGCACTCCCACCACCGGTATGCCCTCGCGGTGCAGGCGCAGCGCCACGCCGAGGGTGTCCTCGCCGCCGATCGGCAGCAGCGCGTCGACCCTGCGGGCCGCAAGCGTCCCGCGGATTGCGTCAAGCCCGTGGTCGTCCTCGTCTCCCGCGAACGGATTGGTGCGTGAAGTGCCGAGGATCGTGCCCCCGCGCGGAAGTATTCCCGCTGTGCTCTGAAGCGTCAGCTCGATCGCATCGTCTGCCAGCACGCCCGCCCAGCCATGACGAAAGCCGAGGAAGCTGTGTCCCTCGTCCGCCAGCCCGCGACGCACCACGGCGCGAATGACGGCGTTCAGCCCGGGACAGTCGCCTCCACCGGTGAGCAGCCCTACTCGTGCCATCGCGTCGCATTGTCCCGGATGTGTCTCCTCGTTTGGCCGATGCCCCGACGAGCCTGAGTGCATCGATCCGGCGCCCATGCCCGGACTCCGGCTCTGGAGCGAAGCTCGGGCTCAGGCGTTGACCAGCCCGCGTCGCAACGCGTAGCCGACGAGCTCCGCCCGGGTGGAGAGGCTGAGCTTCTGCTGGATGTGCGCGCGGTGGGTCTCGACTGTGCGCACCGACAGGTACAGCTGCTCGGCGATCTCGGCGTTGGTGTGCCCGAACGCGATCAGGCGCAGGACTTCGAGCTCGCGCTCGGAGAGGTCGTCGGGCGGTCCGGGCGGCGGCTCGGAGGCCATGCGCGCGCCGAGCCTCGGGTTCAAATAGCTCTCGCCGCGCGCCGCGCGCCGTACGGCCTCAACGAGCTCGTCGTCGGCGGCCTCCTTGAGCACGTACCCGATCGCGCCCGCGCCGAGCGCGTGACGCGCGAACGCGGGCTCCTGCTGCATCGTCAGCACGACGATCTGCGTCGCGGGCGCCTCGGCGCGGATATCGGGGATCGCCTCGAGGCTCGAGCCGCCGGGCATGTTCAGATCGAGCACGAGCACGTCGGGGCTGTGGCCGCGCACGTAACGTCGCGCGCTGTCGAGGTCACCGGCCTCGGCCACCACCTCGAAGCCGGACTCGCCGTCGAGCAGCAGTCGCAGACCGCTACGCACGACGGCGTGATCGTCGGCGAGCACGATCCTGACGGTTTCCAGGGAAGGCCCCTCGTCGGACTTGGCGCCGGCCTGTGCCGACCGTGTCTTTTGATCTGGCATGGGCGATGACGAACGTATCGCGTGACGGCCCTGCTCGCCTACGGGGGAAAGTACGGTGATTCGCGCGGCTCGATACGGATTCCAGGCGTTTCGCGTCGCGCCCCCAAGCGCATTCAGCGGCTTGATCGGCTCAATGGTGGGAATTCCAGGCGGTGCGCCTGGTGCGGGTCCAGTGGTCTCTTTTGAAAATTCGCTGGTGTTTCCCGGCGCCTACCGATTGGGGGTCTTAGCCTGGATCCACCGCGGGATGACCTGGTTGTGGGTGATTGGTGTCGTTGGCGTGGTTTTCGGGTGCCGTGCTGGTGTTGGTCGGTGTGTGGGAGCGATGGCGTCCTTTTGGAGGCCCCTGGCAACGTGTTTTGGGCAGCACTGAGCCTTCGGTGTTGAGTGGCGGCTCAGCTGGTTCTCTGATCGCGGCGGTTTGCGCTCAGGTGAGTTCTGGGAGTCCGCGGATGCGGGCGAGCGCACTGGTGAAGTCGTGTTGCCATGGCCATCGAGCGGGAAGGTGAAGTGTCCATTGGCGTCCCGTGCGGGTCAGCCGGCCCGGGATCTGGAGCAGCCGGCGGCGCATGGTGCGCGCGACGCGCACGGTCTCGCCGGAGAGCCCGATCGCGCTGGTCCAGCGCAGCAGGTTGTGCGCGATGCAGGCGATCACTGTCCAGGCGCTGTTCGCGTTGAACTGGCCGGAGGGAAAGTGCGCGAGCGCCTGGTCTTTGAGGTCGCGGATCGTGAGCTCCACGACGGCGTGCTGGCGGTGCTCAGCCTCCACGACCCCCAACGCCTCGGTGCGGTTGGTGATGAACGGGAAATACCGCCAGTCCGGCCACAGCTCTGCTTGCGCGCCGATGAGTCGGGTGCGACGCACGACCAGCCGTCGTCCGTGAGTGGTCGTCTCAGCGATCTGCGCTTCGCCGTCTTGGGAGTAGTCCTCCAAGGGCTGCCACGCCGACTCCGGGATCTGTTTGATCGCGGCGGGAACCCAGAACTGCAGGCGCACACTGATCGAGTAGAGCCAGCCCGCCTGCTCGAGCCTCGCGATCAGCTTGCGGTTCCAGAACCCCGAGTCGGCCCTGAAAAGCTTCTCGCCGGCAGCGCCTGCTCGTTTGACGCGCGCGATTAGCTCCTCGGCGAAGCGCACAACGCCGCGCTGCGTATTCGCCTGTCCCTTGCGCAGCCGAACGTGCAGCACCTCGCCAGTGCCTGCGCGGCTCGCGAGCAGCGGGTGATACCCGCGCTGTTTGGTGTACCCGAAACCGACACCCTCCTTCTGGTTGCCGTAGGTCTGCCCGATGAAGCTGTCCACATCAACGATCAGCCGCTCGACGCCCGGGCCGGCACCCGCCCACCACGCGCGTGTCAACGACTCTGCGAGCACCCGGTCGAGCTGGCGCACATGCCCAAAAGTAAACGCCCGCAAAAACGTCCCCAACGTCGACGGTGCCGGCAGCCAGCCACCCAGCAATCGGCGCGTGCGGCCCGCCCGCAGCACATCACAATCATCAATGCAGTCATCGCCTAGCAGCATCGCGAACACGAGCGCCATCACCTTCCTGCCAGCGTTCGTCGCGCCCGGCCGGTCACGACGAAGCCTCACGAACCGGCCCACGAGAGCCTCGATCCCGAGCCGCCCCGCGAGCGTCGCGACCAACGCGATCCCCGCGTCCGAAACCACACGATCATCGTCAAAAACAACCCGCACACCGTCCAGTCCGACCCGCTCGTCATCCTGCACCATACGAGTGACCTCCTGATCCCGGGCCGCGACAGCCTCAATCTGTCGCTACCAAGCCCGATTCAGGAGGTCATTCAACGCCCCAACCCGGACAACACCGGTGGATCCAGGCTTAGGACCTCCAATCGGCCAGCGTCTGAGTCTCGCCGTCCACTGCCCCCGTACTACCGGTACGAAGACCGTGTCCGTCGAACCTCAGACGCAGACCATCCATCCGGCAAACCCTCACCGAATTTTCAAAACGAACCACTAGATTCCCTGGCCCGGCAGGAACTCGTTGGTAAACGGCGGCAGCCCGCCGTTGGGGTCGTGTGTGAGCAACCCATGCGCGAACATCCACGCGCCGAAGCTCGCCCACGCCGACGGTTCCTGCCAGCCGTAGGGGTCGCTTGGGTTTCTCGGCAGCGCCGCGGGCAGCGTCTGGCGGATCGATTCGAGCTGGAGTGTCGGTTCCAGCGACGGGTTGGCCTTGGCCACCAGCGCAGCCGCCGCCCGCGGGTTCGCGCGCACCTCGCGCTCGCCATGTGTCAGCGCCTGCATGAACGCACGCAGGTCCTGGCCCCGGCTGCGCGCCTCGTCTTCGCGCACGACCAGCACCAGCTCGTCGTATGCCGGCACCCCCGCCTCGTCGACGGGGATCACGACGGGGTGCTTGTGCAGCAGGCGCAGCTGGATCGCCTCGTAGTTCCAAAACCCGCCCAGCGTCGCTGCCACTTTGCCGGAGAGCATCGCCGGGACGAGGTTGAACCCGACGTTCACTTCCTGCACAGCGCTCTGACTTACACCGGCGGCCTGCAGCGCCGTATGCAGCTCGGCCGCCTGGTAGGGGATGCCGGCTGTGCCCACCCGCTTGCCGGCGAGGTCGGCGACCTTCTGGACGTGCTGGCCGGGCAACGCGATGATCGAGGTCAGCGGGCGCTGCACGAGCGCGCCGATCGACACGAGCTTCAGCCCCTGATCGCGCGCCAGCAGCAGCTCCGGCTCATAGGAGATCGCCATGTCCACCTTGCCCGCCGCCAGCAGCTTCAGCGGGTCGGCCGGTTCGGCGGGGACTTGTGGGCGCACATCCAGGCCGACCGCCCTGAAGTCACCGTGCGCGATCGCCGCGTACAGCGCGGCGTGGTCGGCGTTGGGAAAGAAGTCGAGCATCACCGTGAACGGCTTGACCGCGGGCGCTGAGGTCACATCCTGCTTTGACCCGCATGCCGACAGCGCCAGCGCGCAGGCAAGCGCGAGCGCTGTCCAGGCCGTCGCCGGCAGCATGCGGCGGCTCTGACGGCCGGCGGCCGGCACGGTTATCAACGGACTTCTCCTCTCGATCGGTACGCCCATGGCGCCAGGTGGCGCTCTGCGAGGGCGAGGGTATAGAAGCAGGCGATCGCAAACACGAACAGCACCACGGCCGCGGCATACGCGCGCGGAGTCTGCAGCGCGGTGAGGTCGGCGTCGATCTCGTGTCCCAGGCCGGCGTACGTGCCGGTCGTCGCGGTCTGGGACTCGGCGATGTACGCTCCGATCACCGCCACTGTCAGGGCGATCCGTGCGCCGCTGATCGCAGCGGGCAGCGCCGCCGGCAGCTCGGCGAAGCGGAACGCCTGCCAGCGCGAGGCGTCCAGCGTGCGCAGCAGCTTCAGCTGATCGGGATCGACCGCCGCGAGCCCGTCCACGGTCGTGACCAGCACCGGGAAGAAGCAGATCAGCGTGATCACCACGAGCTTGGGCAGGATGCCGAAGCCCCACCAGAAGATCAGCAGCACGGCGATCACCGCGATCGGCACCGCCTGTGAGCCGACGGCGAGCGGGTACACAGCGCGACGCAACACCGGGGACAGGTGGATCGCGACGGCCAGCGTGAACCCGGTCAGCAGCGCCAGCGCGATTCCGAGCAGCACCTCCTCGGCGGTCGGTTTCAGGTTGGAGGCGAGCAGGCCGGCGTTGTTCCACAGCGCCAGGGCGACTTCGTGAGGCGCCGGCAGCACGAACCTGTCCACGCTCCCGAGCTCTGCGTAGGCCTCCCACGCGCCCAGCAGCGCGATCAGCAGCAGCAACGGCGGCAGGATCGCGCCGAGTCGCACGCGCGTCACGGAGCCCGTCTGCGGCTTTGCCGATGCCCGCGGCCGGGCGGCTCTATCCGTGCGCGGATGAGCCGAGAGACCGGTCCTGCTCACGATGCCGGCTTCCGCGCGAACGAGCTCGCGCCCTGTTCGAGCGCCCTCAATGCCTGCTCGCGCAGCGCCACCACCCGCGGATCGGTGCGCCTGCGGGGACGCTCCAGCCCCACCTCGAGCTCCTCCACGACTCGCCCCGGCCGAGGCGAGAGCACCGCGACGCGATCGGCCAGCACGATCGCCTCCTCGACGTCGTGCGTCACCAGCACCACCGTCCTGGGCTCTCTGCGCAACGCGTCCACCAGCCATGCGTGCATCTCCGCTCGGGTGATCGCGTCCAGGGCGCCGAACGGCTCGTCCAGGCACAGCAGCTCCTTGCCCGACAGCAGCGTCCGCACGAACGCGACCCGCTGGCGCATTCCACCCGACAGCTCATATGGATGGGCCTGCTCAAATCCGTGCAGGCCCAGTTCGGCGAACAGCTCCGCCGCGCGCGCACGCGCCTGCGTGCGCGGCACACGTGCGATCCGCAGCGCGAGCGCGGCGTTGTCCAGCGCGCTCAGCCACGGCAGCAGCAGGTCGCGCTGGGGCATCAGCGCCGCGGGAGCACACTCGATCGAGCCCTTCTCGGGCGCCTGCAGACCGCAGATCAGCTCCAGCAGCGTCGTCTTGCCACAGCCGCTCGGCCCCACCACCGCCAGCAGCTCCTCCCGAGCGGCGTGCAGTGAGATGTCCGCGAGCGCCTGAACCGGCGCGCCGTCGCGGGCCTCGTACGCGCGGCTGACCGCCCTGACGAGCACCGCCCCAGCTCTCGGGTCCTGCTGCTCTTGACGTGGACCCGACATCAGACTTGTCTGCACGTTGCTCCCTTCGCGGGCATTACCCCACAGGTTCAACGGGTCGGCGCCGGGGCATCACGTGCGGGGCGCCATCTCAGCCGGCTTGACCCGCCAGCTCCCCTCGGTCATCTCTACGGCGATGCTACTGCGTCATCGCCACACCCGGACGCGCGAGCGCGCGCACGAAGTCCTCGAGCTGGGCCGTCGTCCAGCACTCGAACGCGGTGCAGTATTGAGCGTATGCGGCGATCACCGAGTCGCCGTAGTTCCAGTACAGCTTCGGCTCCGGGTTCAGCCAGAACGTCCTACCCGCCCGGGCCGCGATCTGGGCGAAGATGTCCGCGCGCGGATCGCGCCCGTTGGTGCGCGCGTCGCCGAGCACGATCACAGTCGCGCGGGGGTGCAGATCGTCCTCGACCTGCACCAGGAACTCCGACCACACGCGCCCGTAGTCGGTATATCCCGAGATGTCCGCCACGCCCGCGTCGCTGCCGATCCGCTCGCTGACGGCGCTGAAGTCGCGCTCGTGCTCGAATATGTCGGTCACCTCGCTGATCCGCTCGATGAACACGAACGAGCGCATCCTGCGAAAGCTGTCGTGCAGCGCGTGCAGCACCGACAGGAAGAACACCGACGCCGAGGTCACGCTGGTCGAGACGTCGCACAGCACGTATATCTCCGGCCGCCGCGGCCGCCGCGGCCGGTACTTGAGCACGACCGGCACGCCACCGGTCTGCAGCGACGCGCGCATCGTGCGCCTGACGTCAACATGCGCGTGGCGTCTGTGCCCGCGCGCCTGCAGTCCCTGCGTTGCCAGCCGCCGGCGCAGCTGCGCCACGACCCGGTGCACCGCGGCCAGATCCTGCAGCGGGCCCGATGGCAGCGCCCGGTCCAGCTCACCCAGCGGCCGTGCGGGCGGCAGGTTGCCGGTGCGCTCGATCTGAGCCCGCTCCAGCTCGCGCCTGAGCAGCGCCTCGAATCGCCTCAGCGCCTCGCGCGGCACCCCGTCGCGGCGCGGGTCGTTCGCGGGCAGCTCCGGCTGGGGCTCGGCGCGCAGACCCAGCGCTCGGCGGATCCGCTGCACGTCCACGCCGATCACGCCCGAGCCCTCCTGCCGGCGTGCGAACGCCGCGATCGCCATCCGCGCAAGGTCGCGCATCGCCCCCTCCGAGCCGTCCCTCAGCGCCGCTGCGATCTGCGCGCGCAGTCCCTCCAGCTCTTCGTCGGTCAGCTCGTCGAGGTCCAGTCCGCCGGCGGTGTCATCCGCCTCGCGTACGTCCTCTCTGATCGCGGCCAGCTCGACCGCACGGAACATGAACCGGTCGAAAACCAGCTCGAACACGCGCCGGTCCTCCTGGCTCTTGGCGAGTGTCGCGGCCAGCGCCTCTCTGAACTGCGCCGGCTCGGTCCAGTCGACCTCGCGCAGCACCGCGAACGCGTCCAGCAGCTCCGAGGTCCCGACCGCCACGCCTTCGCGGCGCAGCTCCTCACCCAGCTCCAGCACTCGCGCGGCGAATCCAGCCGGCGGCGCAGAGGCAGCTCCTTCCTGAACGGACGGGGCTGGAGGACTCTCTGGTCGCATGGGACCCGCGCCGGGCGCCACGAATGGACGCTCGGGGCTCGGCCGGCCTTCAGAGGGCATCGGCCGGCGCCCGGAGCTTCAGCCCGACGCGCTCGGCCACGAGGTCCATGTCGGTCCTGTGCTTGACGATCACCGACATCGTGTCGGTGAACGTCTCCTCGTCGATATCCTCCGCGCCGAGCAGCAGCAGCGCTCGCGCCCAGTCGATCGACTCGGCGATCGACGGCGGCTTCTTCAGGTCGAGCGCCCTGACCATGCCGATCACCTCAACCAGCCTGCGCGCGATCGTCTCCGGCAGGTCGGGCGTGTGCAGGCGCACGATCTCCAGCTCGTGCTCGAGCTCGGGGTAGTCGAGCCACAGGTACAGACACCGGCGCTTGAGCGCCTCGGTCAGCTCGCGCGAGTTGTTCGAGGTCAGCAGCACCACCGGGTGCGTGCGCGACTCGACACGACCCAGCTCGGGGATCGAGATCTGAAAGTCCGAGAGCACCTCCAGCAGCATCGCCTCGAACTCCTGGTCGGTCTTGTCGATCTCGTCGATCAGCAGCACCACCGGCTGCTCGGAGGCGATCGCGCTCATCAGCGGCCGCGCGAGCAGGAAATCCTCGCCGAAGATGTCGTCCTGCACCTGCTCCCACCCGGCGCCGTCGGCCTCCGCCTGGATGCGCAGCAGCTGCTTGCGATAGTTCCACTCGTACAGCGCCTTCGCCTCGTCCAGGCCCTCGTAGCACTGCAGCCGCACCAGCTCTCTGTTCAGATAGGCGGCGAGCGACTTGGCCAGCTCGGTCTTGCCGACTCCCGCCGGTCCCTCGACCAGCACGGGCTTGCCGAGCTTGGTTGCCAGATACGCCACGAGCGCGGTCGACTCGCCGGGCAGATATCCGACCGCGCGCAACCCCTCGGCTACTGCGCTGACGGAGGCTGGCGACGGGGACGGGCTCGACATCGTCCGCGCAATGATAGGCGTCAGTCCGATTCGGGCGGCTGATCCTCGAAGGACAGCTGCTCTGTCGCTTTGACCGCGGTCACCTGGCGGCGACCGATCGGAGATCGGCCAGCCGGGCGGGGTGCCGGCGTCGGCGCCGGGGGATCCGGGTGGGAGTCTGCGCGCGCACGAGATGCAGACGGGGAGGGTGGGTAACGCGGACGGTCGCGCGGCTCGACGTCGCTCCGAGCCAGAGGAGGCTCCGGGTGGACGTCGCTCCGAGCCAGCGGCGGCTCCGAATGGACGTCGCTTCGAGCCAGCGGCGGCTCGGGGTGGCCCGCTGCTCGCATGCGCGAGCCCGCGTATGCCATCAGGCCCGCCGCCGCCAGGGCGAAGAAGATTCCCCACTGCACCCCCACGTTGGCCGCGATCCCGTGGTGTGAGATCCCCGGCTTGTCGAACAGTCTGAACACCAGCAGCAGCGCCGTCCACAGGCCCGCGATCATCACGATCGCGCCATCGCTGCCCGGGAGGTGGAACTTGTGACCCTCGGCCCGCGCGTACAGCAGGTACACCACCGCCAGCGCAACCAGCAGCACGGCCGCCTCGACGAACGAGAACACTCCGAACGCGCTCAGGTTCCTGCTCTGCAGCGGTGTCGTTCTGGGGGCGTTGACGACCGCGTTCTGCTGATACCACGGCAGCAGCATCGTCACGAACAGCGCCACCGCCGCGCCGCCGGCCAGGCGCTGCTCGGGGGCCAACGCCCGCCAGTCGCCCGTCAGCCGCGCCATCAGGCTGGCTTGCTCTCGTGCTTGCTGGTGGTGTCGTACGCCATAGGCTCTCAGTCTAGGCGCGTGGTCGGCACGCGGCGCTTGTCACTCAGCGCTTGGTCAGCGTGATCGTGCCGGTCGCCGTCGCAAAGTTTCCGGCCAGGTCGGTCGCTGTGACCGTCACCGAGTACACGCCCGCTTGAGACGGGGTCACCCACAGCAGCTTCGGCTTGCCGTGTTCCACCGTGGCGCCGTTGCTCCACACGGTCCTGCCGCTGTGCTTGATGCTGATTTTCACTGTCGAGATCTTCGACAGCGACACCTGCACGCCCGCTCGCGAGCCGGTCGGCAGCGTGCTCGTGATCAGCGAGACGGCCGGCGGGGTATGCAGGTCGGTCGTGAATTTTTGTGCGGTCGTGCAGTAGATCGCATCGCCCGCTATCGGCGTCTGCGTGCTTGTGGCGGCTGTTCTCGCCAGGTGTTCCGGGACCCTGCTCGCCGCGTCTGCGCCGGCCACGGCGGCCGCGCTGGCCCCGCCCGTGCCCGAGCCGCCCGTACCCGAGCCGCCCGTGGGGGGCGGTGTGGGCGCGGGGCTGGACGGCGTTGGCGTGGGAGTCGGCGCCGGCGAGGGCGCCGGAGTCGCGGTGGTCGTCACAGGCGGGCCTTTGCGTGTGCGTTCGCACAGGTGCTGCAGGAATTCGGTCAGCAGTTCGTGGTAGTTCAGGTCCGATTCACCGAACTGGTCGTACATCGACCATGCGCCCGTGTCGTAGTGGGGGACCTCCGCGCGCGCCTCGGCGTCGCCTTCTTCGAACAGCTTCAGCCCGAGCGGGTCCTTGGTGATCGAGGTGTAGTCGTACAGGCCGACGTCGGCCTGTACGAAGCCGTTCAGGATCCTGTCGCTGGGGGCGTATGTGTACTCGGCGTACTCCGCTCCTGCGGCCGTCTTCACACGCACCCCCGTCGGCGGTGCCGTCTCGTAGATGCCTAGCGCCTGCTGGGCGGCCATCAGGTAGAGAGGTTCCTTGAACCGCGACCACGCGCGCGCGAGCACCTGCAGCGCCGTGCCCTGCGACAGCCCGCTCGTCCACGGCGGAGCGCCGCCGTCGAAGTGGAACATGTACTCCCACGCGATGCCCCCGGCGCGCTTGGTCGCCAGCGGGATGACTTCGCTCAGCAGCTGGCGCAGGTTCGCGTTTTCATGGCCCGACAGGTAGTACCCGTTGGCCTCGCCGAACGTCCCCAGCCACTGGATCTGGATGCCCTGGCCGGCGTAGTACTCCCACACGATCCTGCTCGGGGGAAAGCCCACGCGCTCGCGGCTGGCAATCAGCGGTTCGGTCGTCCACCATTGCCTGTTCCTTTCCAGCGTCAGGAACAGCGCGGGCAGGCGTGTCGGCGTGAACCCGCCCGCGGCGGCGATCCCCTGCACGTTTGCGATCACGCTACCCAGTTCGGCGCGCCGCGTTCCGCTCAGCCGCTTCAGTGAGCGCTGTGCCGCTGCATACGCGCCCGTGTACTGCGCGTAGGCGGCTTCGGTAATCTGACCGCTACCCTTGAGGCCAGCCAGCGCCGCCGTCACGCTCGGTCCGCGCGCGCCCGCCTGGGCGGGGATGAGCAGCGCGGCGATCGACCCACTCAGGATGAGCATCGGGAGCAGACGCGCGCGAGCGCGCCGGACATGCAGGCCGGGCATCGCGCGGATGCTACGAGTCACGGCCGCCGCCGTCCTCATTTGCACGGCCCTTTGCAGCTGTTCGCCGACAAGCGTGCGCATGTCCCTCAAAACCGGCCGCGCTCCCACAGTTGCGCTATGCCGGCGAGACTTGTTGTCGTCATCCGATCGCGCTACTGTGAGCAGGTGTTCGACGATGCGATCATCGCCGAGGCCGCTTGCCTGCTTCGGGAGGCTGCGCCGCCGAGCACCCGTATCGTGCTGTTCGGATCTCATGCGCGAGGCGACGCCGGTAAGTACAGCGACCTGGATTTCCTAGTGATCGAGCCATCGGTCGAGAACGTGGTCGAGGAGACCTACAGGTTGCGTCAGGCGTTGATCGGGCTCGATGTGTTCGTTGATCTCGTGGTCGTGAGCAAGGCCGAAGCCCAGGCTTGGGGGGATGTATACGGGACGGTGATTCACGCTGCCTTGTCAGAGGGGCGGGCGCTGGCTGCCTGATGCCCGATTCGACTGATGAGGCAAAGATTCTGCTCGGTCTTGCTGCCGACGACGAGTTTGCCGCCAGTCGGTGCTATCGATTGAGGGAGTAACCGATGCGATCTTTGGCTTCCACGCTCAGCAAGCGGTGGAGAAGTCATTGAAGGCGGTGCTTGCTCTCAGGGGAGTTGACTATCCGTTCTCGCATGACCTGGATGGTCTGATCCAGCTTTGCCGCAAACACGAGATCGAGGTGCCGGAGGATTTGGCGGGGGTCGGTCGGCTGTCTGTGTTCGGCGTCGCGCTGCGGTATGGGTCACGGGTGACGGTCGACCTCGATCGCAGTCAGGCGCTGCGTTGGGCCGCCGGAGCTGCCGGGTGGGCGCGACAGCTGATCGAGTCGGCGCAGATGGTTCCAGAGGAGACGGACTCGGGCTCCAGCGACGCTGTCGCGGGCGACGTAGGGTAGCGGGCGCCCGCCTGAGCCGGGCGCGACTACTGGTCCTCCCGCCCGACCTCCTGATCGTCCGCTTCGAGGACGTCCTCCTCGTCTTCCTCGGCGTCGCCCTCGATCGAGTGCTCGCCGCCGGGATGGTAGGTCACCTGAAAGCGCTCGATGAGCTCGTCGCGGCGGTGCTCGTCGACGGGGACTCGTCGGAGACGAGCACCCATTCGTCGCCCTCGAAGTCCTCCATGTTGAAGATCTCGTGGTCGAGGTCAGGGGAGTCGTCGACGACGAGCAGCACCTCGGTCTGAGGGTTGAAGTAGGTCCCCGGACGGATCGTCAGCTCGTCCAGCTCGAACGTGCGGTGCTCGGCCATGGCGCGTTTATACCCGAGAGCGCCACACCGATGCACGCCCGCCGCTCGCCGGGCATGTAATTGCGCTCCTGAGCACGCAGGGCAAGGATTGGAAGGCCCGCCCACCCCGCGTGGCGTACCCTACGTACGCGTGCTGGCCGATCCAGCGCCCGCCATGGTGCTCAGGGGTCCAGCTCGGCGAGGGTGCGCTGCACCTCCGCCTCGATGTCCAGCGGCTCCAGCCCCTGGCGTTCACGCCGTTCGTTGCGGGCGACCACGAGTTGCAGCACCTCTTCGGCGATCCCCGGATCGTGACCGGTGCTCGCGGGCTGGGGCGCGGTCAGTCGCGCGACCTCCGCGTCGATGTCCAGCGCCGGCTCGCCTCGGCGCACCAGCCGTTCGCTGCGCGCCTGCAGCATCTGCCTGATTTCCCGCTCTCGCTCGGCTCGTTCGCGCTCGAGATGACCGGCCAGCGAGTCGTAGTCGGGCTTGTCGTACCCCAGCGGCGCGTCCGGCCCCTCGCCCTCGCCCGGCAGGCCGCCCTGCCCGATCTGGTCATACAAGCTGCCTTTGCTCACCAGAAACACGATCGACATCACGACCGACAGTCCCACTGCACCGAACACCACGATCGGAAAAGCGCTCTGCATCTCTGGATTGTTGCGGATTTGGCCGCGCTCATCAGGCCGCTCGGCTGCGGTTGGCCGGGCGGGACCTCGCAAGGCTGCTCGGCGGGGATGGGCCCGCTTTTGAAAGCGCGGTCGCGTTACGCACGCGATCGGCGACGGACACGGGTCGCGGGCCCGCTCCGCGCGCGGTCTCGCCCCGTATGACATCGACGCATTCCCTCACCGCGCTCGCTACCCTGTCATGCGACAGTGATTGACTGGTCAGTCAATCCACCGCTCCCCGAGGAGATCACGTAGACATGGTCGATTTCACGCTCACAGACGAGCAGCTGAACCTGCGCGAGCTCGCGCATGACTTCGCCGAGAAAGAGATTCGCCCCGTGGCTTGGGAGTACGACAAGGACGGTACCTGGCCTGGAGATATCATCGAGAAGGCCTGGGAGGTCGGCTTGATGAACAGCCACATCGAGGAGGAGTACGGTGGCGCCGGCGCGGGCTATCTCGACGGCTGCCTGATCGAGGAAGAGCTTTCGTGGGGCTGCTCGGGCATCCAGACCTCGCTCGGCTGCAACGGCCTGGCGACCGCGCCGATCGCGCTGGGCGGCTCGGAGGAGACCAAGAAGAAGTACCTGGGCATGCTCACCGAAGCTCCGAAGCTGGCCTCCTTTTGCCTGACCGAGCCGGACGCGGGCTCGGATGTCTCCGGCATGCGCACGACGGCGGTCAAGCAGGGCGACAAGTACGTGATCAACGGCTCGAAGTGCTTCATCACCAACGGGGGCTACGCCGACTATTACACCGTCTACGCCAAGACCGACAAGGACGCCGGGCATCGCGGCATCAGCGCGTTCGTGGTCGAGCGCGACTGGGGCGTGGTGGTGGACAAGAAGGAGGACAAGCTCGGTCAGCGCGCGTCGAACACCGCGACGATCTCCTTCAACGACGTGGAGGTCCCGGCCGAGAACCTGCTCGGCGAGGAAAACGCCGGCTTCAAGCTCGCGATGATGACGCTCGACCGTACCCGTCCCGGCGTCGCGGCGATGGCCACGGGCATCGCCCGCGCGGCGTTCGAGTTCGCGACCGACTACTCCAAGGAACGCGTCCAGTTCGGCGTGCCGATCGCGATGCACCAGGCGATCCAGTTCATGATCGCCGACATGGCGACCGAAATCGAAGCCGCGCGTCTGCTGACCTGGAAGTCAGCGGTGCTGCTCGACCAGGGCCAGCGCAACACGCTGGTCTCCTCCCACGCCAAGCGGTTCGCCGCTGACGCGGCGATGAAGATCGCCACCGACGCCGTGCAGGTGTACGGCGGGTATGGGTTCATCAAGGAGTACCCCGTGGAGAAGCTGTTCCGCGACGCCAAGATCATGCAGCTGTACGAGGGCACCTCGCAGATCCAGCGGTTGGTCATCGCTCGCGAAACGCTGCTGCCGCGCCGGGCCGAGGAGCCGACCGCGGTCGCCGTTTAGCTGCGTGGCGCTTACATATCCGAATAAAAACTAAAGAAGAGCTTTACGGCTGCCGATCTGTCCCACTATGTCGGCGCAACAGGCAGGTTCAGTGGCTGGGAGGCCGCGCGAGGACGGGGGCCTGCTCCGTCTCGGCGAGGCGCTGAACGCGCGCACCGACGACGTGGTCACGGGCATGCTCACGCGCTCCAAGCGGTCGGGGCCGGTGCTGGATGCGGTCGTCGAAGACAGCTTCGCCCGGGTGGGCGCTGTCTCCACGATCGCGGTCGCTCGCTGGATGGCCGGCGAGGGTCCTGACGTCGCTCGCGAGGTCGGTCAGGAGTCCTGGAGCATCTTCGGCCAGCTGGCGGCCCAGCGCGCCGCGCCGCTGAACGAGGTCACCAAGCGCTGCCTGCGCTGGCGCGACGCGGCGGAAGAGATCGTGCGCGAGACCGCCGCGCAGCTGGCGCTCGAGCCGGAGGTGCTCGCGTGGGCGCTGGGCATGCTGCAGCGCAGCCTCGATGTGACGCTCGTGCGTATGTGCCAGTCCTTCGAGTCCGAGCGCCAGCGCGCGCACGAGGAGCTGACCCGCCGCCAGGAGGAGCTCGCGTTCCTGGCGACTCACGATCCGCTGACGGGGTTGCCCAACCGGACGCTGATCCTCGATCGCGTCGAGCAGATGCTGGTGCGCTCGCGCCGCAGCCAGGCGCCCGTGGCGGCCCTATTCATCGACCTGGACAACTTCAAGTCCATCAACGACACGCTCGGCCACGGCGCCGGCGACGAGCTCTTGCGGGCGGTCGCCTCCAGACTGGAGGGCGTGGTGCGCGACATCGATGCGCTGGGGCGCCTGGGCGGAGACGAGTTCGTGATCGTCGCCGAAGGGATGTCCCTCTCCGCGGGCCCGGAGCTGATCGCCGAGCGCCTGCTCGAAGCGCTCAAGCAGCCGTTTGAGCTGAAGTGCGCCGAGACTCCTTTGACCGTCACGGCGAGCGTCGGGATCGCGACCGGCGACCGGGTCTCCGCCGAAGAGCTCCTGCGCGACGCGGACATCGCCATGTATCGAGCCAAGTGGTCGGGTAAGAACCGCTATGTCGTGTTCGAGACCGGCATGCAGGACGCGATCCAGACTCGCATGGAGATGGAGATGGATCTGCGGCTGGCGTTCGAGCGAGACGAGTTCTACCTCGTCTATCAGCCCACGTTTGACCTGCAGAACATGAGTCCCACGGGCATGGAGGCCCTGATCCGCTGGCGCAGCCCCACCCGTGGGGTCGTCCAGCCCGACGACTTCATCCCGCTGCTGGAAGAGACAGGCCTGATCGTCGAGGTCGGCAAGTGGGTGCTGGGCGAGGCTTGCCGCCAGGGCGCCGCCTGGAATGAGGTCGGCTATCAGATCGGCATCGCCGTGAACGTCTCAACGCTGCAGCTGGACACCGAAGAGTTCGTGCCCGTGGTGGCGGATGCGCTGCAGCGCAGCGGCCTGGATCCGAGCGCGCTCACGCTCGAGATCACCGAGACGACGCTGATGAGCAACGCCGAGGAGACCGCCGACCGGCTGAGGCAGGCCAAGCAGCTCGGCGTGCGGATCGCGATCGACGACTTCGGCACGGGCTACTCCTCGCTGGCATACCTGCAGCGCTTCCCCGTCGACGCGCTGAAGATCGACCGCTCGTTCATCTCGCGCATGGGCCAGGACCCCGAAGGCGAAACGCTGATCCGCACGCTCGTCCAGCTCGGCAAGTCGCTGGCGATCGAGACCCTCGCCGAGGGCATCGAGCAGTCCCAGGAGCTGTCGCTGCTGCGCGAGGAGCACTGCGACTCAGGTCAGGGCTTCCTGTTCGCGCGTCCGCTGGACGTGGACGCCTGCGACTCGTTCTTGCACGACTGGATCGGCGATGGCACTTCTGTCTCCGAGAGCGCTTCTGAGGGCGCCTCCAAGGGCGCCTCGCCGCTCGTGTGACGGATCTTTTGTTTGCACGGGCGGGCTTTTTTGGGTGAGAAGGGAGCCCGTCCTTCATCCGTTGCCGGCGAAACCGCTCATTGCACCGGTTGGCGTTGCGGAGACGCTTTTGGTCGCGTGCACTAGTCTGCGCGAGCTGAGATAGTCACTGCGCAGACCAGAGGAGATCGACTTAGCATGTTCGTGTTCAGAGCCGCCGTCGTGGGCGCCGGGACGATGGGTGGGCAGATCGCCCAGACGATCGCCGCCGCCGGGATACCAGTCGTACTGAAGGACATCGACGACGCGCTCGTGCAGGCGGGACTGGACGAGGCCCGCGGTGTTACCTCGGGACAGGTCGGCAAGCTCATCGAGCGCGGCAAGCTGTCCTCCGAGCAGGGCGAGGCCCGTATCGCCGAGGTGCTCGACCGCATTCACGGCACCACCTCATATGCGGACTTCGGCGACGTCGACTTCGTGATCGAGGCCGTCCCGGAGCGGATGGAGATCAAGCAGAACGTGTTCGCCGAGCTCGATGCCGCCACGCCCGGTCACGCGATCCTCGCCTCGAACACCTCCTCGCTGTCGATCACCGAGATCGGCGAAGCGACGCTGCGCACAGACAAGGTCGTCGGCTTTCACTACTTCTATCCGGCCTCGCTGATGCCGCTGATCGAGATCGTCGAGGGTGAGGACACCTCCGCTGAGACCGTCACAGCGGCCGTTACGTTCGCGCAGTCGATCCGCAAGCAGCCGATCACCTGCGCCGAGGTTCCCGGGTTCGTCGTCAACCGCATCCTCAACTCGGGCATCTCCGAGGTGTGGCGCGCGCAGGAGGAGCAGGGCCTGTCGATCAAGCTGATCGACGAGGGCGTCGGCGCCGCGGGGGTCGTCCCGGTCGGTCCCTACCACCTGGTGAACCTGCTGGGCCTGGACACGGTCCTGCACGTCGCCGAGCATCTCGCCGACTCCTACGGCGACGAGCGCTTCTACGTGCCCAAGCACATGCAGCGACTCGTGTCCGAGCGCCGTCTCGGAGCGAAGACCGGCGGCGACGGCTTCTACGACCCCCAGGGCGAGCCGAACGTGCCGGGCGAGGCCGAGCCGAACATCGAGGAGCTCGTCGAGATGCTGTCGCTGAAGACGTTCATCGAGGCCTGCCTGGTGCTCGAGGAGGGCGTCGCCACCCACCGCGACATCGACTTCGGGATGATGGCCGGCGCCGGCCTGGACCCGCGCCGCGGGCTGATGCCGCCGTTCATGCGCGCCGACAGCGAAGGGCTGGACACCGTATTGGAGCGGATGGAGCAGGCGCAGGAGCGCTATGGCGAGCGCTTCGCCCCGCCCACCATCCTGCGCCGCCTCGTCGCTCAGGGCCGGCTCGGGCAGGGCACCGGTCAGGGTTTCTACGCCTACCCGCGGGCAGACGCCGAGCAGCCGGCCGAGGTGATCACGTTCGAGACACTCGGCAGCGCTACGCGCCGGGGAGGCGGGGACGAGGGCTCCGCCGGCGAGGGCGGTGTGGCGATCGCGTGGCTGGCGAACGGCCAGATGAACTCGATCTCTCCCCAGGTCGTCGAAGACCTGGCGAAGATCTGGGCGAAGGTCAACGACAGCGGCGTGCGCGCGCTCGTGATCGCCTCCTCCAACCCGTTCCTGTTCAGCGCGGGCGCGGACATCAAGGCGTTCACGACGATGGACGGAGATTCGGGCCCGCCCGCCCGCGAGCTGCTGGAGCGCACGCACGCGCTGATGCGGGAGATCGGCAGCTCGGGTGTGGCCACGATCGCAGCGGTCAACGGTCTGGCCTTCGGCGGCGGCTGCGAGCTGGCGATGGCCTGCGACATTCGCATCGCCGCACGCTCGGCGCTGTTCGGCCAGCCGGAGATCAAGCTCGGGATCATCCCCGGCTTCGGCGGCACCCAGCGCCTGCCGCGCCTGGTGGGACAGAGCAAGGCGCTGGAGATGAACCTGGTCGGCGATCCGATTCTGGCCGAGGAGGCGTTCGAGCTGGGTCTCGTCGCTCGCGTGGTCGAGGATCACGAACTGCTCGACACCGCGCTCTCCTGGGCGCGCCGGCTCGCGGACCAGGCGCCGCTGGCGATCGAGCAGATCAAGCGCGTCTCCGGGGCGGGCGACCTCGACACAGGCATCCTCGCCGAGCAGGCCGGCTTTGCGAGCGTGTTCGCCAGCGCCGACGCGCGCGAGGGCATCTCCGCGTTCCTGGGCAAACGCGCGCCGCGATTCGAGGGACGCTAGGCCGATGGCGGGTTTGCGGGGAGCCAAGGGGATGCTCGGTGGGCGCGGCGCCAAGAGCGCCAAGTCTCCGGAGATCGCCCGCCTGGCCAAGCTCGTGCGGGGCGCCCGCTCGGTCGTGGCGCTGACCGGCGCCGGCATCTCGGTGCCGTCGGGCATCCCCGACTTCCGCTCGCCGGGCACGGGGATCTGGCAGAAAGTGGACCCGACGAAGGTCGCCCACATCGACGCCTTCCACAGCGACCCCGAGAGCTTCTGGCACTTCTACGGCGAGCGCTTCGCCACGCTCGGCGGCAAGCGTCCCAACGATGCCCACCGCGCGCTCGTGGCGATGGAGCGCCGGCGGATGCTCGACGGGGTGATCACCCAGAACGTCGACATGCTCCACCGCAAGGCCGGCACCCGCGAGCTGATCGAGGTGCACGGCTCGATCGCGCGCTGCACCTGCCCGGACTGCGGCGGGGACATCCCCCAGCTGGAGGTGCGCGCGCGCCGGCTCGGCGACCCCGACGGCATCCCTCGCTGCCGGATCTGCGGCGGGCCGCTGCGGCCGGGGATCGTCCTGTTCGGCGAGGCGCTATCCGAGCGGGCGATGGCTCGCGCGCGCGAGCTGTGCGCGGGTGCGAGCCTGATCCTGTGCATCGGCTCCTCGCTGGAGGTCCAGCCGGTGGGCGCCCTGCCGCTGCTCACCCATGACTCGGGGGGGGCGATCGCGATCATAACCCAGAGCCCGACTCCCCTGGACGAGCTCGCCACGGTGCGGCTGGGTGGGGATGTGGTCGAGGAGCTCCAGGCTTTGACCACCGCGCTGAAGATCGACGACGCGCGCTCGCCCGCGACGCGGTTCTGAGAACCCCTTTCAAAAAGATCGGCACGTCCGATGCGTCCCTGGACACGGCGCTGGTTCTGAGCGGGCTCAGGCCGCGTGACGCAGAGCGCGGCGCGGGTCGATGGCCCAGCGCTCAGCGACCTGCTCCAGCTCGTCGTCCAGCCCCCAGCGGTCGGGGCGTGCCGGCCCCTCGTGCGCGGGGTTGGCGCCCTTGAGCGCCATGCAGCCTGTGTTGTCGCCGATCTTCCTGATCTCCATGACCTCCTGTGGGCGCAGCGGCGAGCTTGCTCCGGGCGTGCCCGACGCCGGCACGCTCGACGTCCCAAGCGCTCCCAGTGTTCCCACCGCGGCCAGCTGGGCGCGCTTGTCCTCGATCGGTATCGCCCCCGGACCGGGCTCCTGGATCAGCGTCGGCGCGACACAGCGCACCGGGGCCTGGGCGAGGTCCCAGGCGCACGCCAGCTGCAGCATCGTCAGGCCGTGGCGGCGCGCGTACGGGCGCAGCAGCTCGAGCTTGTCCCGGCCCGCCTCGATCCATCCGTCGGGACGGAACTTGCGATGGTCGTGCTCGGCGAACTCGTGTCCCGGCAGGACGTCGTCGTGGAACAGGCCCCCATAGTCCACGACCCGCGCGATCAGGCTCACGTCGTTGGCCTGCGCGGCTGTGAGCACCAGCTCTCCTGGCCATGGCTCCAGCGGGTTGAGGATGATCATCGCCCAGTCGATCAGCTCTCGGTAGCGCTCCAGGCAGCCGATCAGATCGAGCGTGAACCCGTTCGCGGGGCCTGGCGCGACCCCCAGCATGCGCGTCAGGCCCGCCTCGCGCACGGCCGCCATGCCCGCGAGCCACACCGCCTCGCTGGTGTACCCGATCCGGTCGGGGTTGTGCAGCAGCAGCACGTCGAACTGCTGGACCCCGCAGCGCTCCAGGCTGCGCTCGACGGCCATGCGGATGTAGTCGGCGTATTCGCTCTCGCGGCGCAGGCCGGGGTCGGTGAAGCGCGGATATCCCTTCGCGCCTTCGCGCTCGCCCGTGTAGAAATCGTGTCCGATCGCGCCGATCAGGCAGTAGGCCTCGCGGTTGACACCCGCAAGCGCCTGGCCGAGCAGGCTGTCCGCCTCGCCCGCGCCGTAGGCGTCAGCGGTGATCACCGTGTCGATGCCCTCTCCGGGCGTCAGCAGTGCCTGCAGGCGCGCGTCCTGCAGCGGCTCGCCAAAGCGCATGTAGCGCCCGCCGCTCCAGGTGCCGATCGCGGTGCTCGTCGGGTCCATGGCCTCAGCCTAGCCCTGCGGCCGTGCGCGCCCGCAGCGCGGCTTCCAATCGTCCTAGCGCGTGGCGAATCGCCTCTTCGTCGAGCTCCTCCGGCGTCGCGCGCCCGCGGTCTCCCGGCCCGCCATCTCCCGTCGTGCCATCTCCCGTCGTGCCATCTCCCGTCGTGCCATCTCCCGGCGTGCCTGCCCTGGCGCCGGCGCCCGTCGCGCCGTCCACTTCCGAGCTGGGCGCGGCGCTGAGCGGCAGCACTGCGCGCGCGGCCTGCGCGATGCCCGGGTGCAGGGTCTTCAGCTCATCGACGCGCAGCGGCAAATCCGCGCGCTGCTCGTCCGCCAGCTCGGCCAGCGCGGCGAACAGGGCACGGTCGAGCTCGATCGCGGCGTGCGCGAGGCGCCCCTGGTCGAGATCCAGACGCGCGCGTAGGACCAGCTCCTCGCACAGCAGCGGCTGCCTACGCGCGCTCAGCAGCTCGGCCAGGCGCTCGTCGGGTCGCAGCGCCGAGGCGCGGCGTCGTATCCGCGCTCGCGAGCCCGTCCAGGGCAGCTCGACGGCGTTCAGCCAGCGTCCCTCGGCGACCTGCTCGCCCTCGCCCCAGCCCGCCCTGATCACGAGCGCCTGCGCCGGGGAGACCTCGCGCGCGTAGGGGTCAGCCGCGGCGATCCGCTGGGCGTGCAGGACCCGGTTGAGCGCGGCGAACGCCGCGGGGACGTCGCGCTCTGAGTCGAAATCAGCCAGCCATGCCTGGGCCTGGCGCTCGGCGGACAGCGACACCGGGTCGATGATCGTGGCGCGCGCGATCGCGACCGGTGCGGGCTCGGGCTCGGGGGGCGCACTGCGCCGGCGCGAGGCCGCCCGGCGTCGCAGCGGACCGGAGCCCCGCGTGAGCTCGGCCCTGACGGCGCCGAGCGTGCCGAGCACGATCACGCGCTCGGGCTCGCCGTCGATCTCAGAGCGCAGCAGGTAGCGTCCGTCGGGCGGTCCCAGCGCCCATGGGAGCTCGCACTGCACGAACAGGAACAGTCGCTCGGGACGCTCGGCCACGGTTGCACCGTATCCTTCCTGTCCGTCACGACCAACCCGGGAGTCAGATGTCCGACGCGAGCAATGCCGTGAACAACCTGCGTGAGCGCCTCACCGGCGCGGGCGAGGACCGCCTCGGCAAGGCGCTGTCCGACCTGCTGGACAACCCGCTGCTGACCGGCGCGGTCGGGCGGGCGTTCGACGCGCGCGAGAAGGCCGCCCAGGCGCAGGAGCTGGCGATGGGCGCGCTCAACATCCCGTCGGCTGCCGACATCGAACGGCTGACGCGCAGGCTGCGCTCGGTATCCCAGCGCTTGGAGGGCATCGAGGACGGCGTCCACCGCCTGGACCGGGCGCTGGTCTCGCACGGGGTCGAGTCCAGGCTGTCGAAGATCGAGGAGCAGCTGGGGACGCTCACCAAGAAGCTGGGGGGGCCCAAGCCGGCCAAACCCAGCTCGGGCGGCGCTTCGGCCAAACGCAGCTCGCGCGGTGCTTCGCCCAAACCCAGTCCGCGTGGCGCTTCGCCCAAACGCAGCTCGCGCGGTGCTTCGCCCAAACCCAGTCCGCGTGGCGCTTCGCCCAAACGCAGCTCGCGCGGTGCTTCGCCCAAACCCAGCTCGCGTGCTTCGTCCAAACCGAAGAAGGGCTGACCGGCCGGACTACGGAAGCAGGGCGAGCGATTCCATGATGTGCCCCCAGATGTAGACCGCGTTGGCTTCGGCTTCGGTCAGCTGGCCTTCGATCCGCTCGGCGTGCGCGAGGGTGGCGCGCTCGTCCGGTCGCACGGAGGGGGCGAGCAGCGCGGCGGGTACCTCGCCGATCGCCACTTCGACCCGGTAGTAGCTGCTGTCGAAACTGAGGCTGCTGGCGGGGAGCGTCTGGTAATGGCTGGCTGACCACGCCCTGACATCGGCGCATATGTTGGGCGCCGGCAGGACCGACAGCGTCTTGAGCTTGGCGGCGTAGGTGCTGACCTTGTGCGTGAGCGCGCTGTTGCTCCAGTGCAGGCTCTTCACCGTGCGTGTGAACTGCGCGATCGCTTGCACGTCGGGGACGATCACGGCGACCGTCATCGCGCCGACGAGCTCGTTGCTGAGCTGTTCGGAGTCATGATCCTGAGGCGATCCCGCGGCTGCGTGGGGACATTCGGCGTCTATCTGGCGGCGGAGCTGCTGCAGGGCCGCGTTGCTGGTCGCAAGGTTGACCCTGGCCGTATGCACCAGTGCGTAGTCGGCCCGGATGTAGGCTCGTGTCGCGGCAACGTCCCCGGATCCGGCGAGCGCGGGCGCGGGCGCGGGCGCGACGGCGAAAGCCAGCGTCGCTGCGAGGACGAGAAAAAGCGGACGCTTGGTCATGGCCTGGAGAGTAGCCCGATCGTGTGGCCGCATGGGCGGTTATGCGGGCGCCGCGTCCCTGTCAACCCAGCGCGGCCACGGCGACAGCGCCCATCGATTCGGCAGCGGCCAGCAGCCGGTCGTCGTCGATGCGTGTGCGCGTGCCGTCGGGGTCAAACGTGTCGGATACCGCGAGCACGCAGGCGACGGGGACATGCGCGCGGGCGCCGACCGCGAACAGGGTTGCGGACTCCATCTCGATCGCCAGCGCGCCAGAGGCGCGATCGGGTCGGGATGCGTCGTAGAACAGGTCGACGCTCACGACCGCACCGGCGTGCGCCCCGGGCGCGGCGCGGATCAGCGCCTCGGTGAGCGACGGGTCGCCCGGGACACGCCGTGCGGACCCGAGCGCCCGCGAAGCCCCGTCGAGGCAGATGGACTCGCGCGCGATCACGAGGTCGCCGAGCGCGAGGTCTGGGTCCAGGGCTCCACAGGTGCCGACACGAATGGCTCGGCGCGCGCCGAGCGAGATCAGCTCGTGCAGGACGATCGCCGCGCTGGGGCCGCCCATGCCCGTGCTCTGGATCGTCAGGGGCTCGTCGTCGGCGCGCGCGCGACCGGTGTAGCCCCACAGGCCGCGATGGTGGTTGAACATGCGCGGCTCGCAGATCAGGGTCTGCGCGAGCGCGAGCGCGCGACCGGGATCGCCCGGCAGCAGCACGCGCTCGGCCAGCTCCGCGGTGGGGCGCAGATGCAGCGCCTGGGGATGCGCCGGCGCGCCGGCGGGGTCGGATACGGGCTCGGGTTGCGACACGGGCCGCGACTTTAGACTCCCGCCGATGGCGACGTCCGACAGCCCGTCCGAGCAGCCCCCCGGCGAACCTGCCGCCGGCGAGCTGACGCTCAAGCAGGTGGCGGCGCGCGCGGGCGTGACGCCGGCCACCGTGCGGCGCTGGGTGCAGGAGGGGCTGGTGCCCCAGTACGAGGGGAGGTGGACGCCCGCGGCGGCATCGGATGTGCGGATCGTGGCGCGGCTGCGCGAGCGCGGACACACGGTGCGGCGGATCAGAGAGGCCAGCCAGAGCGGAAAGCTCGCGTTCGGGTATATCGACGAACTGCTGCCCAGCACCGAGGCGCGCTACACCCTGCGCGAGGCCTCGCGCGAGATCGGCCTGGACCCGGCGCTGATCGAGCGGCTGGTGGCCGCGATGGGCCAGAACGCGCTCTCGACGGAGGAGATCTCAGAGGAGGACCTGCAGGTGCTGCGCTACGGCGCGGAGGTGCTCGCGGCGGGCCTGCCGCTGCCGGCGCTGCTGCAGCTGGTGCGCGTGTACGGGCAGGCGATGGCGCAGGTCGCAGACGCCGAGGTCAGGCTGTTTCACCTGTATCTGCACGAGCCGTTGATGCGCGACGGGGTGCCCGGCGTGGAGGTGGCGCAGGCGATGGAGGGGATGACGCGCGAGATGCTGCCGTTCGCGGTGCCGTTCATCAACTACCTGCACGGGCGCATGCTGGGGTACTTCGTCGAGCAGGATGTGATCGGCCACATCGAGTCCGACCTCGACGACGAGGAGACCGCGGAGGAGGGGCGGATGCGGGTGGCGATCGCGTTTGCCGACCTCGCCGGGTACACCAAGCTGACCGAGGAGCAGGGCGAGGCGCAGGCGGTCGACGCGGTGGAGCGGTTCGTGGAGGTCGTCGAGCAGACCCTGCCGATCGACGCGCGGGTGATCAAGACGCTCGGCGATGAGGTGATGGTCGTGGGGGCCGATGCGGGCGCGCTGACCGGCTGGGCGGTCGGGTTGGCCGGGGAGCTGCCGCAGGGCTCGCCTCCGGCGCGGATCGGGATCCACAGCGGGGCGGCGCATATACCGCGACGGCGACTATTACGGCCGCGAGGTCAACCGGGCGGCGCGCGTGGTCGCGCGGGCGGCGGGCGGCGAGGTGCTGGTGACGCGGCCGGTCGTCGACGCCGCGAGCAGGCTGGACGGTCTCGAGTTCGAGCTGATCGGCGAGGTGGTGCTGAAGGGCTTTGGCCATCCGACCGAGCTGTTCCTGGCCGGCGCGCGCGGGGAGTAGGCGGCGCCGTGTGCCAGGAGGTGGTGTGTGGTTGGGTGGGTGAGCCGGAAGCCAGTTCACCGAACACCCCTGCCGGCGCCGCTCTCCGTTGCCGGCTACGCGAAGGGAGCGTTGATTTGCGGTGACACCACGGGAGCTGCAGGAGCGAGTGCGAGCGCAGGGACTGCTCGGGGGAGACGGTCTGCCCGCCCGCCCGGTCGTGGCGATGGTCTCGGGCGGACGGGACTCGGTGTGCCTGCTGGATGTCGCGGTGGCCGTGCGCGGGGCGGAGAGCGTGCGGGGGCTGCACGTCAACTATGGCCTGCGGGGCCGGGCCTCCGACGAGGACGAGCGGCTGTGCGTGGAGCTGTGCGCGAAGCTGGGGGTCGTGCTGGAGCTCGTGCGAGTCGGGTCTGACGAACGCGGGCAGGGCAACCTGCAGGCGTGGGCGCGGGAGCTGCGCTACGGGGTGGCGAGGCGGCTGGCGGCCGAACTGGACGCGCTCGTCGCGACAGGGCACACGGCCAGCGATCAGCTCGAGACGATCCTGTATCGCCTGGCGGCCTCGCCGGGCAGGCGGGCGCTGCTGGGCATGGCGCCGCGCGAGGGTGCGATCGTGAGACCGCTGCTGGGCGTGACGCGCGAGCAGACGGGCGCGTACTGCCAGGCGCGGGGACTGGCGTGGCGCGAGGACGAGAGCAACGAGGACGAGCAGTACGCGCGTGCGCGCGTGCGCCACGGGCTCGTGCCCGCGCTGCTCGCGGTGCATCCGGCGGCCCGGGAGAGCGTGCTGCGCACCGCGGAGCTGCTGCGCGAGGAGACCGAGCTGCTGGATGGGCTGGTCGAGGCCGAGCTCGCCGGGAGAGAGTCAATTGCCGTGAGGCGCCTGGCCGAGCTGCACCCGGCGCTGGCGCGGCTGGTCGTCGTGCGCCTCGCGGAGGATGCCGCGGGCTCCTATGTGCCGCAGGCGGGCCGGCACGTGGGGGAGATCCTCGCGCTGGCCAATCGAGGGTCGGGGGGATCGCCGCCGAAGGGGGTGGTCGGCGGGGTGGCTGAAGTGCACGTCGGCGGGAATGTGAGCGCGACGATCTCAGGGGGAGAGCTGCGCATGGTCAAGCTGCCGCCGCGACGGGCTCCGGGCGGCGCCGGCCCCTGACATGCGCCATACCGGTTTCACGGCGGCGTCCGCGACGAGCAACCGCGGCGTACACTCCGGCGCGTGACCGTCCCGGCCACCACCCAGGCAGGCGACGCTTCCACGGTCGCCGCGGAGGGCGAGATCGGCGAGGTGCTGGTCAGCGCCCAGGAGCTGCAGACGCGCGTGCGCGAGCTGGGGGAGGCGATCTCGCGCGACTATCGGACCCGCTCGTCCCAGCCGCTGCTGCTGGTGGGCGTGCTGAAGGGCGCGGTGTTCTTCCTGAGCGACCTGATGCGGTTCATCGAGATCCCGGTCGAGGTCGACTTCATGGCCGTCGCGTCCTACGGCTCGGCGACCGACTCCTCGGGGGTGGTGCGGATCCTGAAGGACCTCGACGCGGCGATCGAGGATCGCGATGTGCTGATCGTCGAGGACATCGTCGACTCGGGCCTGACCCTGCAATACCTGCTGCGCAACCTGGGCTCGCGCAACCCCAGGACGCTGGAGGTGTGCGCGCTGCTGACCAAGCCCGCGCGGCGCAAGGTGCAGCTGCAGGCGAAGTACGTGGGCTTCGAGATCGCGGACCGGTTCGTGGTCGGCTATGGCCTGGACTACGCCGAGCGCCACCGCAACCTTCCGTTCGTGGCGGCGTTGCAGAGGTAGCAACAGCCGGAAAATGGGGCGTCGCATGGTACGCTAGGAAACTGGCGGCCACGACGACAACCGGCGCCAGGACACCTGTGATATCGCCATGAGCCGTTCATTCAAGAGCGCTGCGTTCCCAATCCTCATCGTGCTGGTGCTGGCGTTCCTGGCCGTGAAACTGGTCAGTCCGAACTCCGGCAACACCCGTAAACACAGCTATCAGACGCTGGTCGCCAAAGAGATCCCGCAGAACGAAGTCCAGTCGGTCGAGTTCAAGAACAAGGGCAAGGCGCTCGAAGTCAAGCTCAACAGCAAGGGCAACAAGGAAAAGTACGAAATCGGCTTCGTCGAACAGGCCGCGCCGCAGCTGATCGGCCAGCTCGAAAAGGCCGGGGTCAGCTTCAACATCGAATCGGAAAAGAGCAGCGTGCTGCTGTCGCTGCTGACGTACATCCTGCCGTTCGTGATCTTCCTGGGGTTCTGGATCTTCTTGATGAACCAGGTCCAGGGGGGCGGCTCGAAAGTGATGTCGTTCGGCAAGTCGCGCGCCAAGCGTCTGTCGGCCGATTCGCCGAAGATCACGTTCCGTGACGTCGCCGGCGTGGACGAGGCGGTGGAGGAGCTGCACGAGATCAAGGAGTTTCTGGAGAACCCGAAGAAGTTCCAGGCGCTCGGCGCCCGGATTCCCACGGGCGTGCTGTTGTACGGGCCGCCGGGGACGGGCAAGACGCTGCTCGCGCGCGCGGTCGCCGGCGAGGCGGGCGTGCCGTTCTTCTCGATCTCGGGATCGGATTTCGTCGAGATGTTCGTCGGGGTGGGCGCATCGCGTGTGCGGGACCTGTTCGAGCAGGCTAAGCAGAACAGCCCGTGCATCATCTTCATGGACGAGATCGACGCCGTCGGGCGCCATCGTGGCGCCGGGCTCGGTGGAGGCCATGACGAGCGCGAGCAGACGCTGAACCAGCTGCTCGTGGAGATGGACGGGTTCGAGGCGAAGGACAACATCATCATGATCGCGGCCACCAACCGGCCCGACATCCTGGACCCGGCGCTGCTGCGCCCCGGGCGCTTCGACCGCCAGATCGCAGTGGATCGCCCCGACCGCAAGGGTCGGGCGAAGATCCTCGAGGTGCACACGCGCGGTAAGCCGCTGGCGAAGATCATCGACATCGACGCGCTCGCCGGCCAGACGCCGGGGTTCACCGGCGCGGACCTGTCCAATCTGATCAACGAGGCTGCGCTGCTGTCGGCGCGGACGGGCAAGCGCGAGATCGGTCAGGACGAGCTCGAGGAGGGGATCATGCGCGTGATCGCCGGCCCCGAGAAGAAGACGCGCGTGATGTCAGAGAAAGAGCGGCTGATCACCGCCTACCACGAGATGGGTCACGCGCTCGTGGGCCACTTCCTGGAGCACTCCGACCCTGTGCACAAGATCTCTGTGATCTCACGCGGCCAGGCGCTCGGCTACACGATCTCGATGCCCCAGGAAGACCGGTTTCTGACCACGCGCGCGGAGCTGAACGACACGATGGCGATGACCCTCGGGGGGCGCGCCGCCGAGGAAATCGTGTTCGGCGAGATCACGACGGGCGCCTCGAACGACATCGAGAAGGTGACCGCCACGGCCAAGCAGATGGTGATGCGCTTCGGCATGAGCGACAGGCTCGGCCCGCGCGTGTTCGGTCACGACCACGGCCAGCCGTTCCTCGGCCGCGAGTTCTCGACCGAGCCCGACTACTCCGACGAGATCGCTCGCGAGATCGACGACGAGGTCAGGCGCATCATCGAGTCTGCGCATCAGCGCGCTCGGGACATCCTGACCGAGCACCAGCACGACCTCACGAAGATCTCCGAAATTCTGGTCAAGCGCGAGACGATCGAGAAGGAGGAGTTCCTGGCGCTGCTCGACGGCAAGAGCGAGGAGGAGGTGTTCGGTGTGGAGGACTCCTCCAAGCCCGAGCTTCCCGCCCCCCGGCGCCGGCGGACAGGCCCGAGCGGGAAACCCCGCGCGTTACGCCTCGTCCGGGACTTGCCGGTGGCACGGCGGAGCTGAGAGCCAGCGATCAGGAACGCCCCGAACCTGCCTGACCTTCGGCCGTTCCGACTGATGGGGGTCGTGAACGTGACCCCGGACTCGTTTTCCGACGGCGGCCTGTTTCTGGACGCCGGCGCCGCGGTCACGCACGCGCGGGAGCTGATCGCCGAAGGCGCGGACATCGTGGATGTCGGCGGGGAGTCCACGCGACCGGGCGCCGAGCCCGTGCCGGCGGTGCAGGAGCTGCGGCGGGTGCTGCCCGTCGTGGAGGGGATCGTCGCGGCGCACGCGCACGCAGTGGTCTCGATCGACACGTCCAAGGCGTCGGTCGCGCGTGCCGCGCTCGGTGCGGGCGCGAGCATCGTCAATGACGTCAGCGCGTTGCGCGCCGATCCTGAGATGGCCGGGCTGGTTGCCGAGAGCGGATGCGAGTGCTGCCTGATGCACATGCTCGGCGAGCCGCGCACGATGCAGGCCGACCCGCGCTATGCAGACGTCGTGGACGATGTCAGGGCGTTCCTGGAGGAGCGACTCGCGCATGCCGTGCGCGAGGGGGTGCGCGAGGAGCGGATCATGCTCGACCCGGGGATCGGGTTCGGCAAGACGGTTGCGCACAACCTGACGCTGCTGCGCCGCCTGGACGAGCTGGCATCGCTCGGGCGCCCGCTGGTCGTGGGCACGTCGCGCAAGAGCTTTCTCGGGCGTATCCTCGCGGATGCCGCGGTCCAGGCCGAGCCGGTGGATGCCGCGCGGCGGCTGGGTGGCACGATCGCCACGAACGTGCTCGCGCTCGAGCGCGGCGCGAGCGTGTTCAGGGTGCACGATGTCGCGCCCGTGCGCGATGCGCTCGCCACGGCGGCTGCTACGTTGAACCCGCGATGGACCCCCGCGACGAGGACCCCGACGAGCTGACCGGCGCGGATTCGCCTGGCGGCGGCGACGGCGACGAGCCGGACTACGTGGATGAGTCCGAGGAGTCCGGCGACCCGTACGAGCTCGATGACGATGACGAGGATCTCGACGGCGAGCGCGAGGAGACGGGCGTAGAGTCGGTTACGATCGAGATCGCCGGGCTGTCGCTGTACACCCACCACGGCGTGAGCGAGGCCGAGCGCGAGGTCGGCCAGCGACTGGTGCTCGACCTGCGCCTGGACCTCGGCGAAACCGACGCCACCGTGACGGACTCGATCGAGGACACCGTCGACTATGGCGAGGTCTGCCAGCTGGTCGCGCTGATCGCCCAGCAGCGCTCACACAAGACGCTTGAGCGGCTGTGCAGCACGATCGCCGACCGGCTGCTCGGCGACTACGAGCTCGAAGGCGTCTGGGTCAAGGCGACCAAGCCGGAGCCGCCGATCGCGCTGTCGGTGGCCGAGGTGTCCGTCGAGGTCTGGCGCGAGGCCGAGGAGTAGCCACCCGAGCCGCGTCGCCAACCGAGCCCGTCGCCGGGACCGTCGCGTGGAGATTCTGAGATTTTCCTTGACATTAGTTAGCACTCACTTATAATCCCCGCCGAGGGGTGGTGCTGATAACTGCAATGTTCGAGGATCAGGAGGCGCCATGATCGACCGGTTTGCACGACTCGCGACGGAGCGCACGCGGCGCATCCTGCTGATCGCCGGCGCGGTGTTCTTGCTGGCCGCGGCGATCGGCGTTCCCGTCGTTACGATCCTCAAGAGCGAATCCTCGGACTTCCAGGACCCGCACGCCCAGAACCAGCAGGTCCTGCGAGCGGTCGAACACGCCACCGGACAGTCCGCCTCCTATGGCGTGGCCGCGCTGGTGTCCAGTCAGACAGACGTCCGCACCGACCCCGCCGCTCAGGCCCGGGCTGCGCACGTGGTCGCGCTGCTGTCCCACCAGCCCGGGTTTCAGCGTGCGCTCGACTACCCGGCCACGCATCTGCCGGTGCTCGTCTCGCGCAACGGGCATCAGACGCTCGTGCTGGTCGCGTTCGCCACTCGCGAACGCTCGGCCGAAGCGGTCAAGCACGTGCGCCCCCAGCTCGCCGGCTCAGACGTGCGCCTGGGAGGCAACGATGTTGCCTTCCACGAAATCAACGAACGCACCTCCTCCGACCTCGCGCGCGCCGAGATGTTCGCGCTCCCGATTCTGCTGCTGCTCTCCTTCTGGGTGTTTCGCGGGCTCGTCGCCGCCACGCTGCCGCTGCTGGTGGGCGGGTTTGCGATCGTGATCACGTTCCTGCTGCTGCGCCTGATCGACCAGTTCTTGGGGCTGTCGGTCTTTGCCGTCAACCTCGTCACCGGCATCGGGCTGGGTCTGGGCATCGACTACAGCCTGTTCATCCTGTCCCGCTACCGCGAGGAGCTCGCACGCGGCCTCGACTCGCACGCGGCGATCCGGCGCACGTTGCAGACCGCCGGGCGCACCGTGCTGTTCGGCTCGCTGACAGTAGCCGGCGCGCTCGCCTCGATGCTCGTGTTTCCCCTGCGCTTCCTCTACTCGATGGGGATCGGCGGCGCGCTCGTGACGCTGTCCGCGGGGGTCGTCTCGCTGATCGTGCTGCCCGCCGTGCTGGTCGCGCTCGGCCCGCGCATCGACGCGCTCGCCCCCGCGCGCCTGCAACGCAACGCCGCGAAGGCGGCGCAACCGGCCGAGCACGGCGCCTGGTACCGGCTCGCCCATGGAGTCATGCGCCGCCCGGGCCTCATCGCCGTGGGCACGGCCTTGGTGCTGATCGTGATCGCGCTGCCCGCCCTGCGCCTGCAGCTCACCCCGGCTGACGCGCACGTGCTGCCCGCCTCGGCGCAGCCGCGCCAGGTCGCGGAAGCGATCACTCGCGATTTCGCTGTCGACGGCTCGCAGACGGTCACGATGGTGGTCCGCCCGCCCGCCCGGGGGCCCAATCATGGCGCCCGGACGGTCGCCGCGCTCGCGCGGCGCGCGCAGGTCACGGCCGGCGGCCAGGCGAGCCTGGCCGGCCCCCCGCGCTACCTCGGGCGCGGCGTGTGGGAGATCGAACTGCTGCCTCGCGGCATCGACGGAGCGCCCGCCAACCAGCAGCTGATCCACCGTCTCCGCGCGCTCGCCAGCCCACCCGCGCTGCTGGTGGGCGGCGCCACCGCGTGGTTTGTCGACCAGAAGGCGGCGATCTCCGCGAATACGCCTCTGGCGCTGTTGATCCTCGCGCTCGTCACGGGCGGGTTCTTGTTCCTGATGACCGGCTCGCTCGTGCTGCCGTTCATCGCGCTGCTGATGAACCTGCTCACGGTCGCCGTCGGCGCGGGTCTGCTGGTGCTCATATTCCAGGACGGTCACCTGTCGAGCCTGTTCGGCTTCAGCCCGATCGGCGGCCTGGAGGAGTCCAATCTCGTGCTGCTGTTCGTGGTGGCGTTCGCGCTGTCCACCGACTACGGGGTGTTCCTGTTCGGCCGTATCAAGGAGGCTCACGACGACGGCATGCCGACGCGCGAGGCGGTCGCGTACGGCGTGGAGCGCACCGGCCGTCTGATCACCGCCGCCGCTCTGCTGTTCTGCGTAGCGGTCGGTGCGTTCGTGACTTCGCACATCTTCTTCATCAAGCAGTTTGGCCTGGGGACCGCGCTGGCGGTTCTGATCGACGCCACGTTCGTGCGCGCGCTGCTCGTCCCCGCGCTGATGGGCAGTCTCGGCGAGAGCACCTGGTGGGCGCCCAAACCGTTGCGCCGCCTGCACGCGCGGATCGGCCTGCGCGAGGGGCTCAGCGAGCCCACCGGCGCATAGATACGGTCCCGGGCATGACCGCCCGGATCGGACTGCTAGGCCTTGGCTCCAACGTCGGCGATCGCCGCGCCCAGCTGCAGCGCGCCGTCGATGCGCTGCCCAGCGCCGGGGTACGCGTGCTCGAGTGCTCGTCGGTCTACGACACCGACCCCGTCGGCGACGTGCCCGACCAGGCAAGCTTTTTCAACGCGTGCGTCCGGGTAAAGACCTCGCTCGAGCCGCTGGCGCTGCTCGACGCGGTCAAGGACTTGGAGCGGACGCTGGGGCGTGACACCGAAGGCATCCGCCACGGCCCGCGTGCGATCGACATCGACATCCTGCTGCTCGGCGATCTGGTCCTCGAGCATCCCCGCATGACACTCCCGCACGAGCAGCTGCTCGTGCGACGCTTCGTCTTGGTTCCCGCACTGGAGCTGGACTTCGAGCTGACCGCGCCCTCCGGGAACAGGCTCGCCGACGCGCTGGCGGCGCTCCCTCTGGACGAGGGTGTGCGCTGGTCGAGTCCCTCTCTGGTCCATTCAAGCCCTGAGAGCATCTGACAAGTCCTTTTGTCAGGTGCTCTCACCGCACCCACCCGCGAGCAAGCCCGCGCGCGAGGCACCCCCACCTGCGGTGAGTCAGTGGACGACGATCTTGCCCCTCATCCCTTCGCTTTCGTGGATCGTGCAGCGATAGTTGAACGATCCGCTGTGCGTGAACCTGAGCGTGTACGAGCCGTGTGTCATCGTGCGCGAGTGCGGCCCGTGGAAGGTGACGTTGTGTTCTTCGCCGTCCTCCCACAGCCATCTCACGCTGTCGCCGCGATTGATGCTCAGCGTCCCCGGGTGAAAGCGGATGTTCTTGAGGGTCACCGTATGCGTGCTGGCAGCTCTCGCCCCGCCGAGCGCGATCGTTGGAATCGCCGCTCCGAGCGCCACCGCGAGGACCGCCAGGATGGCGAGCGTCTTCTTGCTCATACCTGCCCAGACGCCGGGAGGCCGAAGACCTTCCCGCCGAGTCGCGTGTGCGCGGAGTCGGAGCCTGCTCCTGTACGCCTCGGTTCCACTGAGTCTGTTACTCCGAAGCTCATGAGGGGACGGGGCCGCTGTCGCTCCAGCCGGCCAGCCGCAGCAGCGTCGCGCCGCTGACACCTGTGCCCGACAGCACGCACAGCCTGCCGCTGCGCAGCCACGTCACGACGGGCGCGCCGTGCTCGTGCAGCAGTCGGTACGGCACGCCGCCGCGCACGACGACCGTCCCACCGCTTGTCGCGGGCGCCGGCGTGCCGGCGACGATCGCGTAGCCGATCCGGCTGCCGCCCGTGTCGGCGTAGAAGACGGTCGTAACTCTTCGCCCGCCGATCGAGTCCGTGCGGGCGCCGGTCGTGTGCCAGCCGAAGCGCTCCTCCCAGTACGGGAACGGGACACCGTCGACCGCAACGTCGAGCTGGCCGCTGCGCCCATTGCTCTCAGCCGGAGCGGCCATCGTCGCCGCGCGCATGGTCAGCCCGGAGGCTGCGTTCACGCTCACGTCCTGTTGCGTAGCGCCGCCCGTCAGCAGCGCGATCGCCGCGCCCGCGACCGCTGCTATGGCCATCGCCGCGAGCGTTGGCTTCAACCGGCCGGCGAGGTGACCGCGACCGATCGAGGACCGGCCGGCCCCGCGCTTGCGCGGGGCCGTCATCTCCCGGACGCGGCGATGCAGCCTCTCCGGCGCGCGCACATCCACCGCGCGCAGCAGCTCGGCCACGTGCTCGTGCCGCTCGGCCGGTTCCGGTCGGAGGTCTGTGTGCGGATCGCTCATGGTGCTCCTCTACTGGGCAAGACTCCATCCGCCCGTGTCTCTTCCCGGCGGGCCTGCTCTTTGTGTGCCCCCGCGCGGGTGATGCCGGGCCGGTCGGATGTCAGCTCGGAGTCGGGCGAGGCCGCCGTTCGCGCCCGGGGCTGGTCGCGCTGCGCCTGGTCCTCGTCCGGTGTCAGCCTCCGCGCGACCTGCCCGCGCGCGCGGAACAGCCGTGTCGTGATCGTCGCCTCGGGCGTCTTCAGCGCGCGCGCGGCCTCCCGGTAGGACAGCCCGAGCACGTCCACGGCGACCAGCGCCAACCGGAAGTCCTCCGGCAGCTGCGCGATCGCCGCATACAGCTCCTGCACCTCGATCGCCTGCTCGGGACGGCCCATCGGCCGGGGGTCGGCCGTGACGACATCCTCGAGCGTGGCGCCCGTCATCGGTCGGCGGCTCGCCGTGCGCCTGGCGGTGAAGAACGTGTTCCTGAGCGCCCGCATCAGGTAGTACAGGTCGTCCTCGCCGCGTACGACTCGGGGGCGCGCGAGCACGCGCGCAAATGTCTCCTGGACGAGGTCCTCGGCATCCTCCCTGCGCCCGCACAGCGCCCACGCCGCGCGGTACATGCGGTCGACGTGCTGCGTCAGCGATTGCGGGTCGAGCGTTCTCATGGGTCTGTGACGGCGGCCCCCGGCTGTGCGACCGGGGGCAGGCTCATCATTCCCGTCCCGCGACTCTAGCGCCGGCGACGATCGCCGTGGGTCGGCGCGCCGTTTCTCGAGCCACCGCGCCCGTCCGCCGGGAAGGATCGCCGCGGGACGGCGTCCTTGTCTTCGAGGGGCGCTTCGCGCATGGGTGCGAGGCTGCTCGGGGTCGATCTTCGATCCAAGTCGCAGTTCATTCCATCCAGAAAGGCGGGTCGCCGGGTGTCCAGCATGATCGTGTCGCTACTGCGCAGGCGTCAGTCGATCCTGACGCTCGCGGCGCTCGCCGTGGCGCTTGTCGTGCTTCCGGCCGTGGCCGGCTCGGAAACGAGCCCGACGATCGAAGCGGTCAACAAACCCGCGGGTGGCCTCTACGGGGAAGAAACGCACGCCTGGTCGCCCGCAACGGCCACCGTCGGCGCCGGTGGGGTTGTCACGCTGAGCAATCCGAGCGAAGTTCCGCATGGTGTGGAATGGGTCGGTGGTCCGGAAAAACCGGCTTGCAGCGCCGGGGTCCCCGTGGGCACGAGCGAAGGCGCGTCCGGGACGAAGTGGAGTGGCACCTGCACGTTTGCCAAAGCGGGCGTTTACACCTTCTACTGCACCGTCCACCATGCCGCGATGACCGGCACGATCACGGTCAGCGCCAGCGGCAGCACGTCCACGGAAATGCCGCCGATGCCATCCCCCGGCGGATCCACGCCGCCCGTCGGCTCGCAGCCCGGTGGGTCCGGCTCCCCCAGCGCCGGCGGATCGCCGTTCGTGGGTGGCGCTCACGCGCTCAAGCTCGCCACCGTCCAGCACGGGCGCTCCGTGCACGGGTCGATCGATGTCTCCTCGGCGGGCGCGAACGGCGAACTGGAAGTCAACCTGCTCGCCACGACCGCATCGCTGGCCAAGACCCACCGTCCGTCGCAGGTCCGCGTCGGGAGCTTCTCGCGCTCCTCCGTGCGGGCCGGGGTCGTGTCGTTCACGGTCGGGCTGACAGCGCGCGGGCGCTCCGCGCTGCGCCGTCACAAGCGGCTGGCGCTGACAGTGCGGATCGTGCTCACACCCTTCTACGCCGCGCCGGTGAGCATGACCAAGAGCATCGTGCTGCACGCCTGAGCAGGCTCGCGCCCACGCGGGCCGACGCCTTCCGACCGTGACACCGCCCTGGGTGGGTGTCACCGACGCCGACGCCTTCTCGCCGAGAGCGAATCTCACTCGCGCGCCGAGTACGACTTCGCCTGCGCTCGTATACTCGCCCGCCGTGGCCGCTTCCAAGGGCGCCGAGCCCCTCTACGAGCAGGGCGACCAGCCTCCCGGCGTGCCGCCGCTCGCGCTCACGGGCGAGCGCACGCTGCCCGACGTCCCGGCCGAGAACTACTGGTTTCGTCGCCATCTCGCCGTGTATGACTGGATCGCCGCGCGCGTGCGCGGGCTGCGCGTGATCGACATGGCCTGCGGCGAGGGCTACGGCGCGAACGTGCTCGCCGGCGTGGCCGCCGACGTCGTCGGCGTGGACGCCAACCCGCAGGCGCACGAGCACGCGCGCCTGCGCTACCGCCGCTCGAACCTGCGCTTCGAGCGCGATCTCGTCGAGACGTTCTCGGCGCCGGCCGACGCCGTCGTGTTCCTGCAGACGATCGAGCACCTGCAGGACCCCGCATCCGTGCTGGAGCACTTCCGCTCGCTCGTCGCCGCCGGGAGCGCCGGAGCCGTGTTCGTGTCCACGCCCAACGTGCTCACGCTCGCGCCCGCGGGCGCGCCGCGCTCGGACAATCCCTGGCACGTGCACGAGTACCGTGCCGGCGAGTTCGAGCAGCTCTGCGGTGACACGTTCGGCTCGGTCGAGCTGTACGGGCTGTATCACGCGCGCAAGCTGCGCGTCCACGAGCTCGCCCTGCGCGCCGGCTGGGACTCCGTTCACTCCCGCCTGCGCCTGACCAAGCTCTTCTACGACCGCTTCACCCCGGCGATCGCCGCGTCGGACTTCGCGCTGCGTGCCGGCCGGGAGGCCGATCTGGACAGGGCGCTGGACTTCGTCGCGGTCTGCCGGCCGTGAAGCCTGTCCACACACAGGTGCTCAGCCTGGGAGGCATGAACATCGATAGCCGACTGTCAAGCTCGCTCGACGGCGCCTCGCCGCTTCCGTGAGCGCTTCCGTGAGCACGACCGGCAAGCCGCGTGGCGCGCTCGCGATCGTGCTGCACACGCACATGCCCTACGTCGAGGGCTTCGGCACATGGCCGTTCGGCGAGGAGTGGCTGTGGGAGGCGATCTGCAGCTGCTACCTGCCGCTGCTCGACCTGCTCGACTCGGCCGATCCGCCCGTGACGCTCTCGATCACGCCGGTCCTTGCCGACCAGCTGGGCGCACCGGACCTCGCCGCGCGACTGGGGCGCTTCATCGATGACACCCGCCGGTTCACCCACGCCGAGGACGCCGCCGGGCTGCGCGCGGGCGGCCACCCCGAGCTGGCGTCCGAGCTGGAACGGGCGTGGCAGTCCGACTACGAGCGCGCCCATGAGCGCCTGGCGGCGCGCGGCGGAGATCTGCTGGGAGCGTTCGCGCCACACGCTCGGTGGACGTCTTCGGCGACGCACGCAGTGCTGCCTCTGATCGCGACCGATGTCGGTGCACGGCTGCAGGTCCAAGCCGGGATCGCCTCGCATATCGACCGCTTCGGGGACGGGAACGCCGGATGGGGAGGTCTCAGACCGGGAGGCTCCGGGCGGGGGGGCGGCGGTGGTGTGGATGGCCTCGGCGGCTGGCGTGGCGGGTTCTGGCTGCCAGAGTGCGCCCACGCGTCCCACCTGGAGCCGATCCTCGCCGCCGCCGGCGTGCGTTGCACCTGCGTCGAGCTCACCGGCCGCTTCGGCCTCGGCGCGCGCGAGCACCTGCGGCCGCTGCGCAGCGACTCCGGCGTCGTGCTGTTCGGGATCGACCGCGCCACGATCTCGCTGGTATGGAGCGATCGCGGCTATCCCGCGGACGGCGTCTACCGCGACTATCACCGCCACACCGTCCACCATCACCAACCCTGGCGCAACGACGGCGAGGCGTATGACCACGAGCTGGCCCTCGCGTGCGCGTCAGAGCACGCCGCGGACTTCGTGGCCCGCACCCGCGAGCGTCTGCGCCGCGACGGCGACGGTCTGCCGGGGGGCGGGCTGGCGGTGTGCGCGCTGGACACGGAGCTGCTCGGCCACTGGTGGTATGAGGGTCTCGCCTGGCTGCAGGCGGTTGTCGGCGAGTGCGCGTCGCAGGGCCTGGAGCTGGTGCGTCTCGACGATGCCCCGGATCGCTTCGAGCCCGCGTCGCTGCCGCCCTCGCAGGAGTGGCCGGCGAGCAGCTGGGGGCAGGACGGCGACCTGTCGACATGGTCGGGACCGGCGGTCGCCGAGCAGGCGTTCGCCACGCGGGCGGCCGAGCTGCAGACGCTCGCCGCCGTCACCGCCGGGCGCGCCGGCTCTGCGGCGGTGCGCGAGCTGCTGGCGCTGCAGGCCAGCGACTGGGCTTTTATGATCTCTCGCGGCCTGGCTGTCCCCTACGCCCACGAGCGCTTTGACGGACATCGCGCCGCGCTTGCTCAGACGCTGGAGGACGGGCTTGGCGCGGACGAGGGGACCCTGCGCAGGCTGGCGATCGGCGCCGACCCCTCGATCCTCGCATCCTAGACATAAATGCAACGTTCGACGGCCACCGACCTGGTACGGTCCGGTCGATGGGTGTATGGCAAGGACGCAGGAGAGGCTGGACGCTCGCCGTGCTGCTGGGCTGCGTTGCGGCGCTCGTCTTCGCGCCGGGCGCCATCGCCGCGGAAGGCACCGGCAAGATCTCAGGGACGGTGACGGCTGCCGGATCTCACGTGGATCTGCAAAATATCGAAGTCGTCGTGTACGAAGCGGGGGGAAGCGAACTTCCCGTGGGGTTTGCCGTCACCAACGCGAGCGGCGAATACACGGTGCAAGGGTTGGCAAGCGGCTCTTACAAGGTCGAATTCTCGCCGGACCATGAAAGCGGTGTCAACTACATCACCCAGTACTACCACGACAAGGCATCACTGGCGGCGGCCGAACCCGTCGTGGTCGTCTCGGGGGAGACGACCGAACACGTTGAAGCGGAACTGCAGGAAGGTGGCAAGATCACAGGTACGGTGACCGCGTTCACCGAAAGCGAAGACATCGTGCCGCTTGGGAATATCGAAGTGACGGCGTACGAAGCGGGCGGCGCCGAATTTCCGGTTGGGTACGCCACAACCGGCGCGGGTGGTGAATACACGATGGTCGGGCTGGCGAGCGGCTCCTACAGGGTGAGGTTCTCTCCGGGCCTGGAAAGCGGTCTTAACTACGTCACCCAGTACTACGAAGGTAAGTCGTCTCTGGCGAGCGCAAATCCGGTATTGGTCACTCAGGGAGCAACCACGTCGGGAATCGACGCGGAACTGCGCCGAGGCGGCGAGATCGAAGGCATGGTGACCGACGCCTCGACACACGCGGCTGTGGCAAGCGTCTACGTGTTCGCGTTCGGAGCAGACGAAGCTCTCGCCGCAGTGACTCGCACCAATGCGAGCGGTCACTACACGATCGCGGGTCTGGCCACCGGCTCCTACAAGATCGAGTTCGCCGGCCTGGAAAGCGGTATCGCCTACATCCCGCAGTACTTCGACAACGAGCCCACCCTGGCGAGCGCCAACCCGGTGCCGGTCACGCAGGGAAGCGCCGTGCCGGGCATCGACGCTGCGCTGGTGCGCAAAGCCCCGGTCAACACGGCGGCGCCGGTCGTGCTGGGCTCGGTCGCCGTCGGGCAGCGCCTGTCCTGCTCGAAAGGGTCGTGGACGGGCAGTCCGACCCCCACCTATGCCTATATGTGGTCGCGCAACGGCAGCGCGATCGCGGGCGCGAGCGCGAGCACCTACGTTGTTCAGGCGAACGACCAGAGAACGGGCCTGGCCTGCAAGGTGACGGCGACGAACAGATACGGCAGCGCCGCGGCGGGGAGCGGCACGCTGACGGTGCCGGCCGCCAAGGCGCCGCCGCCTCCTCATCCGCCCAAGCCCGAGGTCAAGCTGTTGAGCACCAAGATCCTCGTGTCCGGGAGCTTGGCGAGGGTGTCGATCTCCTGTGCGAGCGCGACCTGCGCGGGGACGATCGAGCTGACCGAGCAGGTGCTCGTCAGGCATCGCAGGGGCAGGAGGACGATCTCCAGGAAGAAGACGCTCGTCCTGGGCACGGGCGCGTACGCGCTGATGGTGGGGCACAGCGCCACGATCATCGTCCGCCTGACGAGGACGGGCAGGAGCGCGCTTGCCAGGGCCAGGCATCACCGGCTGTCGGTCACGGCCCGCGTGTCTGTGATCGGTACGACGACGCAGTACAGGCAGGTCGTGCTCGTTCAGGTGCCGGCGAAGCATCGCGGCAGGCGCCGCCGGTAGGCGGCACTCGGCGGTTCACCGGTCTCGATCTAAGGCGGACCCGTCGGACGCCTGACGACCCCGGTGACTTACTCCCAGCGCAGGGAGTGGGGTGCGTCGCGCATGCGGATGACGCGCGCGGGCGCACCGGCGACGACCGCGTTCTCGGGCACGTCATGGGTCACCACCGTGCTCGTGCCGACGATGGAGTTGTCGCCGACGCTCACCCCGCGCAGGATGCAGGCGCCGTAGCCGATCCACACGTTGTGCCCGACGTGGACGTCGCGCTTGTAGATGCCCTGCAGCCTGATCGGCCGCTCGACCTCGACGACACCGTGGTCGAAGTCGATCAGCATCACCCTGTCGGCGAGGATGCACTCGCGGCCGATCGCCACGTGCTGATAGGCGGAGATCGTGCACTCCTGGCCCATCACGGTCTTGGCGCCGATGCTGACCTCGCCCTCGTGCACCCTGATCTTCGTGCCGTCTCCGATCCACGCCCAGCGGCCGATTCGCAGCGTCGCCCTGCGCCCGATCTCGAGCTTCACGCCCGGGCACACGAAGCAGATCCCTTCCGTCTGCAGGCGCTTGCCGTAGCGCAGCTTCAGCAGGGCGTAGCGCACCAGCAGACGCACGTAGTGGCGGCCCAGCATGTTGTTCGCGCGCATGAACCGCAGCAGCGTCACCGGTCCGCCGTGCAGCGGCTCGGGCGCACGGCGCAGCGTGCCCGCGAGCTTCTCGACGGGCGCCCGAGTGGCGGGATCGGCGAGCGACGGCTCCATCGCGTCGCATCGTAAGGGTTTGGCCTCGAGGTTAGGCATTGGGGACCTTGTCCCGTCAGGGTTCGGCGGGCTCGGCCCTGCGATGATGCGCCCGCGATGACCGACACCACGCTCGCCCAACGCCTGCTTGCCGGCGACCAGCGCGCGCTCGCGCGCGCGATCTCGCTCGTCGAGGACGATCGTCCCGAGGGCTGGGAGCTCGTGCGCGAGGTCTACCCGCACACCGGCGCTGCCGCCGTGGTCGGCTTCACCGGACCGCCCGGCGTCGGCAAGAGCACGCTGATCGGCGCGCTGACCAAGGCGCGCCGCGAAGCCGGGCGCACCGTCGGGGTGCTCTCGATCGACCCCTCCTCGCCGTTCACCCAGGGCGCTCTGCTGGGCGACCGCATCCGCCTGGGCGAGCACTTTCTCGACCGGGGCGTGTTCATCCGCTCGATGGCCAACCGCGGCGCGCTCGGCGGCCTGTCCGAGGCGGCGCTGCAGGCCGCGCTGCTGCTCGACGCGGCCGGGCGCGAGGACGTGTTCGTGGAGACCGTCGGCGTCGGTCAGGCCGAGATCGACATCATCGACCACGCGGACACGATCGTGCTCGTGCTGATGCCCGGCTCGGGCGACTCGATCCAGGCACTGAAGGCCGGGGTCATGGAGATCCCGGATGTGATCGTGATCAACAAGGCCGACCATCCGCTGACGGACACGATGGTGCGCGAGATCCGCGGCGTGCTGTCGCTCGCCAACCTCGACCGCTCGACCGAGGAGGCGGCCCGCAGCTGGCGCGTGCCGATCGTCAAGACCGAGGCCGTCAACGGGACCGGCGTGCCCGAGCTGGTGGAGCGTCTGGACGAGCACCGCGCGCACATCCTCGCCGCCGGCCAGCTCGACGAGCGCCGCCGGCGCAACCTGCGCAACGAGGTGCTCGCGATCGCCACCTCGCGCCTGCGCAGGCGTCTGGAGGCCGAGCTGCGGGAGGACGCCGAGTTCAAGCGCCTGCTTGACGAGGTCGTCGCCCGGCGCCTGGACCCGGCCAGCGCCGCCACGACCCTGCTGGAGCGTGGCGGGGTATAGGGTCTTTGTCAATGGCGTTCCTGGACTGGGTAGAGGGCAACTGGGGTCTGCTGGGCCGCTTGATGGATGGCCACACCGCTATCTACCGCGCCACCGGCGGGCGGGTCGGCCATCGCACGCCCGGCTTCCCGCCCGTGCTGCTGCTCGACCATGTCGGCGCCAGGAGCGGCACCCACCGCACGAGTCCGCTGGTCTACGGCGAGGACGGGCAGAATCTGATCCTCGTGGCCTCCAAGGGCGGCTATCCCAAGAATCCGGCGTGGTACCACAACCTCGTCGCTCATCCCGACACGACCGTGCAGGTAGGCTCGCGGCGCCGGGACGTGCGCGCGCGGGTCGCCACCGCCGAGGAGCGCGCTCGCCTGTGGGCGCTGATGATCGGCGTGTACAGCGGCTATGACGACTACCAGCGGCGCACCGAGCGCGAGATCCCGCTCGTCGTGCTCGAACCCTGCTAGCCCAGCCCGCGAACCGCGACCCAGCCCGCGAGCCGCGAACCGCGACCCAGCCCGCGCGCCGCGAACCGCGACCCAGCCCGCGAGCCGCGAGCCGCGAACCCAGCCCGCGAACCGCGACCCAGCCCGCGAGCCGCGAACCGCGACCCAGCCCGCGAGCCGCGAGCCGCGAACCCAGCCCGCGAGCCGCGAACCGCGACCCAGCCCGCGAGCCGCGAACCGCGACCCAGCCCGCGAGCCGCGAGCCGCGAACCCAGCCCGCGAGCCGCGAACCGCGACCCAGCCCGCGCGCCGTGAGCCGCGACCCGAGCCACGGGCTGCGCGCCGCGAACCGCGAGCTGTGACCCGAGCCGCGAGCCACAAGGCTGCGAGACGCAAGGCCGCGAGCCGCGGCCAGCCTCAGTGCTCGGTGCGCAGCGAGCGAGCGGTTGGTGAGCGCTCGACGGAGCGCTGATCCGGCAGCGTGCCGATCACGCGGTCGCCGACCGTCGAAGTGACTCCGAACCAGTAGCGCTCGTTCTTGAAGTGATGCAATCTGTGGTTGCGCCATACGGCCTTGAAGTAGCGCCGCTTCGGCCGGTAGGGAGTGTGGATCAGAAAGTGCGTCCACTCATACCCGGCCAGGATCGCGAAGCTCGCCAGCGCTCCCGTGGTCGCGTACGCCAGGCGCTGACCTCCGAGCACGAGCGCGATTGGAAACGACAGACCCCAGTTCACCAGTGCGATCATCGGCAGAAACACCAGCACCCCGTACACCGGCAGCAGCACGCCGTCGAGCACGCCCGGCGCTTCGTGATGAGCGCGGTGCTCGCGCGCGGTCAGCATCTCGATGCGGCGCCCGCGCAGCACGAACGGATGAGCGTGCAGCAGATAGACATGGATCGCCCACTCCACGAACGGCGTCGCCGCGATCAGACCGGCCACCATGACCGCGTCGCGCCAGCTCCAAGCACCCTGTGCGATGCGCAGACCAAGGACGATAGCCACCGCGCCGAACAGATACGGCGGCGATGGCTGGCGCCAGAACGCTCTGACGCAGTCGCCCAGCGACACGATCTCGTGCCGGCTCGGCACGGCCTCCGCCGGAGCGGTGCAGCGGTCGTCCTGAAGCGCCGTATCGGCCATAGCTCAGCTTACGGCGTTCCGAAGGTTTCTACGCTCCCAATGCCCGGGCGATCACCATCTGCTGGATCTCGTCGGTGCCCTCGCCGATCGTGAGGATCTTCGCGTCGCGGTACATGCGACACACCGGGTACTCCTCGATGAAGCCGTACCCGCCGTGTATCTGCACGGCCTCCTCGGCGCAGCGCACCGCCAGGCGGCCGGTCTTCAGCTTGGCCTGGGCGGCGGTCAGGGTGAAGTTGCGCGCGGCGTCCTTCTCGCGCGCCGCCTTGTACACCAGCAGCCGCGCCGCCTCGATCTCGACCGACATGTCCGCGAGCTTGGCCTGGATCGACTGGAACTTGGATATCGGCTTGCCGAACGCTCTGCGCTCGCGGGCGTACTTCAGCGCCTCGTCCAGCGCCCCCTGCGCGAGACCGACCCCCATCGCCGCGACGCCGATGCGCCCGATGTCGAGGATGTGCAGGAACTGCTTGAAGCCGGCGCCGCGCGGGCCGAGCAGGCTCTCCTCGGGGACGCGGCAGTCGCTGAACGTCAGCGGCCGCGTGTCCGATGCGTTCCAGCCCATCTTGCGGTAGGGCTCCCCCTGCTCGTATCCGGGCGTGCCGTTGGCGACGATGATGTTCGATATCTCCTCCTCGCCGGTGCGCGCGGTGATGCACACCATGCCGGAGATATCGGTACCGGCGTTGGTGATGAACTGCTTGGCGCCGTCGATCGTCCATTCGCCATCCGCCAACTGTGCACGTGTCCTGACATTCCCGGCGTCCGAGCCGGCCTCGGGCTCGGTCAGTCCGAACGCGCCGAGTCGTTCCCCGGAGCACAGGCGCGGCAGCCACTCGCGCTTTTGATCCTCGCTCCCGAACAGGTACACGGGCTGGGTCCCCAGCGAGGTGTGCGCGCACAGCGTGATCGCGACCGAGCTGTCCACGCGCGTCAGCTCCTCCACTGCGAGCGCGTACGCCAGCGTGTCCCCGCCGCCCCCGCCGTACTCCTCCGGGAACGGAATTCCCATCAGGTTGAGCTTGCCCAGCTGCGCGACGATCTCATATGGGAATGACTTGGTCCGATCCAGCTCCTCGGCGACGGGCGCCACCTCGCCCTCGGCGAATTCGCGCACAGTGCGGCGGATCAGCTCGTGGTCGGGGGATAGGTCGAAGTCCATGACCGGGCGAGCCTAGCTGGTGTGCGAGATCAGGCGCAGTAGGAGCGCGCGAGCTCCACCAGCAGCCGCACGCCATACCCGGAAGCGCCCTTGCCGACGTAAGCGCGCCCGAGGTCCCAGGCCGAGCCGGCGATGTCCAGGTGTGCCCAGGGCGTGTTCCCGACGAAGTTCGACAGGAACGCCGCCCCGACGATCGTGCCCGCCTTGCGCGCTTCGGGCGCGTTGTCCAGATCGCCGTAGGTGCCCTTGATCAGCTCGTCGTACTCCTCGTGCAGCGGCAGCCGCCACACGATCTCGCCCGTCCGCTGCCCGGCGGCGGAGATCTCGGCGGCGAGGTCGTCGTCGTTGCCCATCAGCCCTGCGTAGGTCGAGCCGAGCGCGACGATCACCGCGCCGGTGAGCGTCGCCAGGTCCACGATCCGCTCCGCCCCCAGCCCCACCGCATGGCAGAGGCAGTCGGCCAGCACGAGCCGTCCCTCGGCGTCGGTGTTGTTGACCTCGATCGTCCTGCCGTTCGCGGCTGTGACGATGTCCCCGGGCTTGACCGAGCGTCCGCTGGGGAGGTTCTCCGTCGCTCCGACCACCGCCACGAGCTTCACCGGCAGCCCCAGCCGGGCGATCGCCGCGACCGCCTCGAGCACGGCGGCGCCGCCGGACATGTCGAACTTCATCTCGGCCATCTTCGCTCCGGGCTTCAATGAGATGCCACCGCTGTCGAACGTCACGGCCTTGCCGACGAACCCGAGCACCGGACCGTCCGTGGCGGCGCCGTCGGGCGGCTCGTAGCGCAGCGTGATCAGCGCCGGCTCCTGCTCGGAGCCCAACGCGACCGCGGCGAACGCGCCCATGCCGCGCGCGGCGATCCCGGCGCGCCCCTCCACCTCGACCGACAGAGCCTCGATCTCCCCGGCCAGCTCGACCGCGTACTCGGCCAGCGCCGTCGGCGTCAGGTCGTTGGCGGAGCGGTTCTGCAGGTCGCGGGCGCTGTTCGCGGCCTCGGCCACCAATGCTGCTTCGGTCACGCGTGCCTGAAGCGGACCCTCGCTGTCGCTCTCGCCGCCGGGCCCGTCCGGCGCGGACACGATCAGGCGCTCCAGATGCTTGGGCGCAGCTTCGCCGCCGTCGGATCGGACGGCCGTCTCGGCCGGCGCGGACTTGTACAGGTCGAAGCGATAGTCGGTCAGGATCGTCCCCTCCACGAGCGCGGCGGGGATCTCGACCGCGACCTGGTCGGGCAGCTGCACGCACAGCGCGTGCGTGCCGATCTCCAGCGCGCGCGCGTGCACCGCCGCCGCGACGACCCGGGCGCGCTCGGGTGTGAGGTCTGCGCGCTCGCCCAGTCCCACGACCAGCCAGCGTCTTCCCTGCGCGTGCGTCAGGCCGAGCGTCTTCAACGAGCGTCTCGCCTCGCCGGAGCTCAGCAGCTGGTCGAGCTCCTCGGGCGTATCCCCGGGCGGATTCTCGCCCTCGAACACGCCGATCGCGACGGTGTCGGCATCCGTGGTGCTGCCTGGTTGTGTAGTGCTCGATACCTGCACGGGTCCGGGCACGATACCCGTCCCGCTAGCATTCTCGATCTCTCGTCGTTTTCCCCGACCCTCAGGAGAGCCTCTTTCCCATGCCCAAGACCGTGATCCTCGGCGCCGCGCGCACTCCTATCGGCAAGATGGGCGGCGGCCTGTCAACGCTGGACGCGCCCGCCCTGGGCGCCACTGCGATCGAGGCCGCGCTGGAGCGGGCGCAGGTCGCTCCCGAGCAGGTCGAGCACGTCGTGATGGGTCAGGTCCTGCAGGCCGGCCAGGGCCAGATCCCCTCGCGCCAGGCTCAGATCAAAGCCGGCATCCCCAAGGAGGTCTCGTCGGAGACGATCAACAAGGTCTGCGCTTCGGGCCTGCGCTCGTGTGTGATCCTTGACCAGGCGATCCGCGCCGGGGACGTCCAGGTCGGCGTCGGCGGCGGGATGGAGTCGATGTCCCAGGCGCCCTACCTGCTTCCGGGCGCGCGGTTCGGCTTTCGCATGGGCGACGTGACCGCCCTGGACGCGATGGTCCACGACGGCCTCACCAACCCGTTCTCTCACAAGCAGATGTTCGTCGAGGCGACCGAGGTCTCAGACGAGCTGGAGCTGACGCGCGCCGATCTCGACCGCTGGGCGCTGCGCTCGCACGAGCTGGCGCTGAAGGCCATCGACGAGGGGATCCTGGCCGAAGAGATCGTGCCGGTCACCGTCCCCGGTCGCAAGGGCGACACGGTGGTCGAGATCGACGAGGGCCCGCGCCGTGACACGTCGCTGGAGAAGCTGGCCGCGCTGCCGGGGCTCGTCGGCAAGGAGGGCTCGCATACAGCCGGCAACTCCCCGGGGGTAAACGACGGCGGCGGTGCGCTGGTCGTCTCCTCCGACGAGTGGGCCACCGCCAACGGCCGCGAGGCGCTGGCCGAGATCGTCGCCCACGCGCAGTCCGCCGACGACTTCGCCTATCTCGCCAGGACACCCGCGGCGGCCGCTAAGAAGGCGCTGAACAAGGCCGGCCTGCAGCCGGGCGACATCGACGTGTGGGAGATCAACGAGGCGTTCGCCTCAGTCACGCTGAACTCGATCCGCATGCTGGGCATCGACGAGGACCGTGTCAACGTCAACGGCGGCGCCGTCGCGCTCGGCCATCCGATCGGAGCCTCCGGCGCGCGCCTGCTCGGCACGCTCGTGCACGACCTGCGCCGCCGCGGCGGCGGCTACGGCTGCGCGGCGATCTGCTCCGGCGGTGGACAGGGCGACGCGGTCATCCTGCGCGTCTGACCGCATGGGCCCGCCCACGGTCGCACCCGGCGTCACTGTGCGGGACCGGACGTCCCGCGCCCGCGGCCTCGTGGGTCAGGTGACCTGCGCGGATGCGACCCAACCTGACCACACTCCTGCGACCGTCCGCTTGCTGATCGGCCCGAGTCGGGGGTCGCGGTGAGCGGTGAGATGACCGGCGAGTCGACGACGGCCCCCTCCGTTACAGCTCTGCGCGAGGCGGCGTTCTTTGACCTCGATCGCACGCTGATGGCCGGATCGTCGGGCATCTTCTTCGCCCGCGCGGCGTTCGAGACGGGCATGATCACGCGCCGTCGCCTGGCGCGGGACGCGTATGAGAACCTGCGCTTTCGCCTGCGCGGCTCCACCGACGACCGCGCCGACCAGGTGCGCCGGCGCGTGGGGGAGATGATCGCCGATGTGCCGGTGCGCGACCTGCAGCGGCTGTCCCCGCGCGTGCTCGCGGGCGTGCTGCCGCGCCTGTATCCGCAGATGCTCGAGCGCGCCTACGCCCATCAGGACGCCGGCAGGCTGGTGTATATCGTGACGGCCGCCTCCCAGGAGATGGCCGACCTGCTGGCGCACGTGCTCGCCTTCGACGGCGGCCTCGGCTCGCGCTCGGAGGTCGTCGACGGCCGTTACACGGGGCGCGCGGCCGGGCCGTTCAACTATCGCGAGGGCAAGGTGCTCTCGATGCGCGAGCTGGCCGAGCGCGAGCGGATCGATCTGTCCTGCTCCTATGCCTACTCGGACTCCGAGTCGGACCTGCCGATGCTCCGCGCCGTGGGCCACGCGGTGGTCGTCAACCCCGACCCGGATCTGCGCCGCATCGCCTTGAAGGAGGGCTGGGAGATCCTGCGCCTGGACCGTCTGGGGCGCCGTCTGAAGGTCCTCGCCGGGCTCGCCGGGGCGGCGGCGCTGGGCGGTCTGGGGCGGCTCATCTCAGACCACGTGGGAACGCCGGGCGGCGCGCGGCAATAATCTGCCTGCTGATGACGTCTCCCACCGCCTCCGCGCCGTCGTCTGAGACGAACCACGGCAAGATCCGCGTCGTCGTGGCCAAGCCGGGGCTTGACGGGCATGACCGCGGCGCGAAGATCATCGCCCGCGCGCTGCGCGACGCCGGCATGGAGGTGATCTATACGGGCCTGCACCAGACGCCCGAGCAGATCGTCGAGACCGTGATCCAGGAGGACGCCGACGCCGTCGGGCTGTCGATCCTGTCGGGCGCGCACATGACGCTCGTGCCGCGGATCGTGGCGCTGCTGCGCGAGCAGGACATCCACGACGTGCTGGTCACCGTCGGCGGCACGATCCCCGCCGAGGACATCCCCGAGCTGAAGGAGCTGGGCGTCGCGGAGGTGTTCACGCCCGGCGCCTCGACCCAGTCGATCGTCGACTTCATCCGCTCCGCCGTGCGCTGAGCGGCTGCCCGGCTGCCCGGCAACGGACGGCGGGCGCCCGGACATCCGGTAAAGCGGCATCGCAGAGCCAAATCTCGACCGATTGACCCGTCAGTCAACGAACCGGGTAGGATTGAGTTCAACACAGCCCAAGGAGTAGCCCAAGAAATGAAGATATGCGTCCTGGTGAAGGAGGTCCCGGACGCCGCCGTCGAGAAGCGCATCGATCCCTCGACGGGGCGTATGGACCGCAGCGGGGAGAAGAACCTCAACCCGTATGACACGCACGCCATCGAGGCGGCGATGCAGATCCGCGAGGGCGGCGCCGTGCCCGTCGAGGAGATCGTCGCCGTGACGATGGGTCCCGACAGCGCGGTGCGCGCGCTGCACAAGGCCGTCTCGCTCGGCGCCGACCGCTCGGTGCACCTCTCCGACCCTGCCGTGGCCGGCTCGGATGTGGCGGCGACCGGCTACGCGCTGGCCCGGACGCTGCAGCGCGAGAGCCCCGACCTGGTGCTGCTCGGCCAGCAGTCAGACGACGGCGAGTGCTACACGATCGGCGCGGTCGTGGCCGAGCATCTGGGCATGCCTTCGCTGACGCAGGTGATCAAGATGGACATCGACCCTGAGGCGTTGCGCTGTGAGCGCCAGGCCGAGTATGGGTATGACACGGTCCAGATCAAGCTGCCCGCGGTGATCTCCGTCGGCGATGCGATCAACGAGCCTCGCTATCCCTCGCTGAAGGCGATCATGGGCGCCAAGAAGAAGCCCTTGGACGCGGTCACCGCGGCCGATGTCGGCATCGACGCGAGCAAGGTCGGAGGCGATAACTCCGCCGCCCAGTGGACCGCCGCCAAGGCGCCGCCCGCGAAGGCCGCGGGGGAGATCATCGAGGACGAGGACACCGGCGAGACCGTCGAGAGAATCGTCGCTTGGCTCGACGAGAGGAAGCTGATCTAGATGGCAAACATTCTGGTCTACGCGCTGCATTACGACGGCGCGATCAACAAGAACTCGCTCGGGGCGGTCTCCGAGGGCGCCAAGCTCGCAGCCGAGCTCGGCGGCGAGGCGCACGTGGTGATGCTCGGGGACGTCCCGCAGGAGCTGGCCGCGTCGCTCGGGAAGTACGGCGCCAGGAAGGTGCTCGTCGCCGAGGGGCCCGAAGGACTCGCGCAGCCGCTGGTCGACGCGATGGCCGCGGCGATCTCGGGCGGCGACTACAAGTACGCGCTGTTCGGCGGAGGCCTGCTCGGCTTTGAGATCGGCGCCGGCCTGGCCGCACGGCTGGGGGCGGGCGTCGCGATGGAGGTAACCGCGGTTCGCGCCGAGGGTGGCGAGCTCGTGGCGGAGCGCCCGATCCTGGGCGACTCGGCGATCTCCGAGATCAAGTACCGCTCGGATGTCGGCATCATCATCGGCCGGTTGAACGCGTTCGAGATCAGCGAGTCCAGCGCTGGCGATGCGGTCGTGGAGCCGCTCAGCTTCGAGCTGAGCCCGCAGGCCCAGCAGGCGACGATGGTCACGCGCGGCGAACAGCGCGGCGCCGACGTGGACATCGAGGGCGCCTCGATCCTGATCGCGGGCGGTCGCGGCCTGGGCAAGGCCGAGGGCTTTCAGCTGGCCGAGGACCTGGCCGCGGCGTTCGGCGGCAATTCAGCCGTCGCCGCCACCCGCGCCGTGGTCGACGCCGGCTGGTACCCGTATGCGGCCCAGATCGGTCAGACCGGCAAGACGGTCGCGCCGAAGCTGTACCTGGCCGCGGGCATCTCCGGGGCGATTCAGCACAAGGTCGGGATGCAGGCTTCGGAGAACATCGTCGCGATCAACAAGGACTCCAACGCGCCGATCTTCGAGTTCTCCGACCTGGGGATCGTCGGCGATCTGAACAAGATCCTGCCGAAGCTGACCGAGGCCGTGAAGGCCAAGAAGGCTGGCTAGGACGGGGCGGATGCGGATGCCCGAGCGAGAAGGAGCGTGATCGGCGATGTCCAGTCATAACGGCTCGAGCAACGGCAAGGTGATACCGGCGGCGTGGCCGCCGCCGGTGGATTCTCAGCACGAGTTCGTCAAGCACGGCCTGGATGCCGAGGACGAGCTGATCGAGGTCGGCGTCGCGATCGTCGGCGGCGGCACCGCGGGCCTGGCCTGCGCCAACCGCCTGCTGCAGCTGCTGGCCGACGATCCGGAGACGATGGAGCGCCTGGGCGAAGTGCCCGTGGCGGTGGTGGAGAAGGCGAAGACCTGCGGCGGGCACAACCTCTCCGGAGCGGTCATGCGCCCCGGGCCGCTGGAAGAGCTGTTCCCGGACCTGACCCGCGAGCAGTGGCGCAGCGAGGGGTTTGCCTACGGGGAAGTCAAGAAGGAGGCGATCTACGTCCTGCCCAACGGCAAGACCAAGGTCCGCATCCCGCCGCCGCCGCCGCAGCGCAACCACGGCAACGAGGTCGTCTCGGTCTCGGCGCTGGCGCGCTACCAGCAGAGGCAGGCCGAGGAGGCCGGCGCGTACGTCCTGACCGAGACCTCGGCCACGCAGCTGATCGTGCAGGATGGCCGCGTCGTGGGCGTGCGCTCGGGCGACAAGGGCCGCGGCAAGGACGGCGAGCCGCTGGGCAACTTCGAGCCCGGCACGGACATCAAGGCGCAGGCCACGGTCCTGGCCGAGGGCTGCTGGGGGCACATCACGGGCGCCGCGATCCGCGAGTTCGACCTGGCCGAGGGGCGCGAGCCGCAGGTGTGGGAGCTGGGCGTCAAGGAGGTCTGGAAGGTGCCCAAGCCGCTGGATCGCGTGATCCACACGATCGCGGGCTGGCCGCTGAAGATCTCCGCCAAGTACCACCAGATCGGCGGGTCGTGGATGTATCCGATGAAGGACGAGAAGACCGGCGACGACCTGGTCAGCATCGGGTTCGTGCTCGACCTCGACTACGCCGACGCGACGACCTCCGCGCACGACCTGCTGCAGGAGTTCAAGACCCATCCGCTCGTGCGCAAGGTGCTGAAGGGCGGCGAGCGCGTCGCCTGGGGCGCCAAGGCGCTGCCGGCCGGCGGCTACTGGGCGATGCCGAAGCTGTCGATGCCGGGCGCGGTGCTGGTCGGCGACGCCGGCGGGATGGTGAACCTGGCGTCGCTGAAGGGCGTGCATTATGCGATCAAGTCGGGCATGCTCGCGGCCGAGGCGATCTATGCCGCCCTCAAGCGAGGCGAATCCAGCTTCGAGCCCTACGAGCAGGCCGTCGAGGACTCGATCATCGGCAAGGACCTGTGGGAACAGCGCAACACGCGCCAGCCGTTCTCCAAAGGCCTGATCCGGGGCGGCCCGATCATCAACCTGATGATCGCGACCAAGGGCCGCTTTCCGGGCGGGCGCTGGGCGCTGCACCGCAACGACGTGCAGCCGATGTTCATCGGCAAGACCAAGGACTCCTATCCCAAGCCCGACGGCAAGTACACGTTCGACAAGCTCTCATCGGTGTTCATCACCGGCAACGCCACGCGCGACGATGCGCCCAATCACATCCGCGTGCAGAAGCACGTCCCGCGCGAGATCGCCGAGACGTGGCGCTGGATGTGTCCCGCGGGGGTGTACGAGATCCCCGAGGACGCCCCCGAGCACGGAGAGGTGGACGTGATCGTCAACTACACCAACTGCGTGCAGTGCGGGGCGATCACCGCCAAGGGGGGACGCCTCACCACGCCCGAGGGGGGCGACGGCCCCCTTTATCAGATCACCTGAGCGTGTTTCTTATGCCCGAGTTCGCGTGTACGAGCTCGGGCTTTTGATGGGTGAGCCGGGAGCCAATCCTTGCATCGGATGCTGCCGGCGCCGCTCATCGCACTGGTTGGCGTTGCGTGAGCGCTTAGGGTGGCGGTCCTGATGGAGAGCGGCAGTCCGGGCTCTTCGCGAGGCTAAGCGCTCACTGAGGTGTGAGAACTTGGCGGCGGCGGGCACGTTCGTACAGTGTCTCAGGAGCCATGTCGACACCGTTGGGCCAAGCGATCGTACCGATCTCCGGGTCGACACGGACCTGGATGAAGTAGCTGGGGTCGGCGAGAGGCTCAAAGACTCCTCGCCATTTGCGTTTGGTGAAGTCGACATCGCCGATAAGCCCGTCCGCGAAGGTCAGGCGTAGACGGTGGTCACCAAGAACCTCAGCATCGGTGACATCGATGAGCTTGTCCATGATCGTAATGCTAGGGCAGCGGCGCTCATCCCAGTACATGGTGATCGTGATCCCGTAGAAGCAGCTGATCCTCGGCACTGCTCTCTGTTCCGACAGTGGGGCCAAAACGGGACAGCGCGAGCGAGCCTTGGTTGCGGCCTGTAGAGCTTGTGCTCGTGGGGTTTGGCGTTGTTCGGTATGCGCGTGTGCGGTTCGCTCTTGACAACCCCAGTTTTAGGCGTTATGTTGCTGTGGTCATGGCTTCCCACGGTGGGGTGCCGGGCACGATAGATCGGGTTTGGGTCGGTCGTCTGGATCGATTTCAAGCGCTTGTGCAGGAATGCAGGGGAGAGGGAACCGGGTCGCATGATGAGGGGCAGTGGTTTTCGCGTGAGTCCGTTGGGGACAGATGTGACAGGGATCGCCGCGCGCCTGTGTGCGCCCGTAGGTAGATGCGTCAGCAGCGCTGACTCATCTCTCTCTCTCTCTCTCTCTCTTGCTCCTATGTCAAGGCCGGAGTTAAATCTGGTTCTGGTCTAGGTCTTGTAGGGAGGGGTTTTGCTGGGGGCTTGGTTGGCTCTTGGCCTTGTGCGGCTTGTTGTAGTGCGCGCCAGACTGCGCGTGCGAGGTGTCGCTTTAGGGCGCGTAGTGCTTCGCGGCGTGTCTTTCCCTCGGTTTCCTTCTTGGCGAGGAACGTTCGTGCTGGTTGGTGGGTGCGTCCTTGGACGACTGCGATTCGGTGTAGTGCGCAGTTGAGTTGGCGGTTGCCGCCGCGGTCGAGGCGGTGGCGGTTGTTTTTCCCGGAGGATGCGGGTATTGGCGCCACTCCCGCGAGGCGTGCCAGCTTCGAGTCGGAAGAGAAGCGTTGTATGCCTGCGGTCTCGGCGAGGATCTTTGCTGCGGTCAGTGCTCCACAGCCGGTGAGCTGCAGTAGTTGTGGTGCCTTGGATTCGACGAGTGTCGTGATCTCGTGTGCTAGTTGGCGTGCTCGTCGGGTGTGTTGTTTGAGTGAGCGCACGAGCTCGCGCGCGATCCGCACGCGAGCGCAGTGCTCGGCGCGGGATAGCTTGCGCGCGATCCGCTCCAGCCACACCGTGCGGTCGAGTGCTCCCACGGGGATCTTGAAGTCTGGCCAGAGGTCGTGGAGGTGCCAGCGCAGTCGTTGTTGGTCTTGTGAGCAGGCTTTGGTGAGGTCCTCGCGATGATCGAGCAGCAGCTTGATCTCCAGGGAGTCCTCGTCCAGATGAGCGGCGGGGAGGGTGTCGATGCCCTCCCTGAGTGCGGCTCTGGCGATCGCGCGCGCGTCGATTGGGTCGGACTTCCCGCGGGTTCGCTCGGTGCCTCGTTCTCTGGCGGTCAGGTTGGGCGGGATCCGCAGGACGCGCTCCCCTGTGGCTATGAGGAACCGCTCGAGGGGGCCGGTGAGGTGCCGGCAGTCCTCGATCGCCCATACCCGTTCGGGGTCTGGCAGGCTGCGGGCCCAGTCGGTCAGCTCGATGAACCCGTTCTTGCTCGCGGGGATCGTCTTGTCGTCCAGGAGTTGTCCGTTGGGGGTGTTGATGGCGGCGAGGGTGTGGGTGTGCTTGTGTACGTCCGCTCCGATCAGGATCATTCTTACCGTCCATTCATCATTGGATCTGTCGTTTGGGCGGATCGCTGGCTGACACGAGTCACTTGGGGCGTCTTGCCACGCTCCTATCAGGTCAAGCCAGCGGTCCTTCTTGGGCGGCGGCGAGCGACACAACAGAGACTGGTCAGGCCCCCGAGGGGTCGACTCTCTCACTTGGAGTCAGCTCGCCGCCTATGCCCGAGACACCCAACACCCCCGGCCGGACAGCACCACCGCCGCCAGCCGGGGAGAGCCAGGATGACAGTGACTCTCTCTTGGCCCAGTAGCGCTACTGACCTAACCACCCAGAAGCGTGGGGTAGAAGCCCCCTTTCTGGGGAGCATCAACTGTTGCCGCGCGAGCAATAACGATTGCCATCCGCGTAGTGTCGCGTCAGACCGAACGCTAGCTTGCACGGTAACGATCGGCCGGCAAGCCCACTGCGAGTCGGTCTGTCGCGCGCCTGGAGGCGTAGCGGGTTACATGCCGCGCTTCTTTTCTGCCTCGCGTTTTGGTGTTTGCACCTGTTCTCGCGCTTGTATTCGCTTCGGCGCACCGGTGGTCTGTCGCGCGCCTGGAGGCGTAGCTGAATACACGCCGAGCTTCTTTTCTGCCACGCGTTCCGATGCTCGCACCCGCTCCGGCGCTTGTGTACGTCGTCGCGCGTGTAGTGGCGCCCCGGTGGTCTGTCTCGCGTCTGGAGGCTCGACTTGATCACCAAGCGCTCATGTCCCGTCTGTCTTGAGGAGGAGATGTTCTGATGAACGCTCGTAGGTTGACGCTTGCCGTTGTCGTTGTCATCGCGACGTGTGCGATATCGGCCTTTACGAGCGCGGTGGCGTTCGCGGCTGCCCCGGAAGCCCCGGAAGTGACGGTGGAAGCTCCGGTCGCGGCGACCTCAGCGACGCTGCATGGCGTCTTGAACCCTGGGAAAGCGGGCGAAGAAGGCACGTACGTCTTTCTCTACAAAGCGTCCACTGCGGGGGAATGTGAAGGTGGTTCTCAGGCGCCTGGATCGCCTGGCTTGTCGTTTGGCTTTGAACGTGAAGAAGTCTTTGAAGGGCTGTCCGGTCTTACCCCGGGCACGGAGTACGCGGTGTGTTTGCGTATTGAAAGCGCGAGCACCAAAGAAGTCACGGTCAGCCCGGCGGTGTCCTTCACCACGGCTATCCCGCCTGAAGCGCCGCAGACGAGGAGCCCCGCTGGGTCGATCACGACGGAATCCGCGGTGCTCGAAGGGGTGCTGAACCCGCACGGCACTGGCAATCCGGGCACGTATGAATTCCTGTATCGCGAATCGTCGACCGAATGTGAAGGCGAAAAGGCCGCTGGTGCGGGAGCAATGACCGGAGCCGAAGGACAGATCGTGACAGCGCCCGTAGGCGAACTGCTCCCGAACGCGACCTACACGTTCTGTCTGCTTGCTCGCAACGAAGCCGGCGAAACGACAGTCGGGAACAAGGTGACCTTCGCCGCGCTGCCCGTGAAGCCGTCGCTCGAAGGCGAAGCCGCCACGGACGTCACGGAAACCTCGGCGACCCTCGCCGGCAACGTGAATCCCAACGGCGCGCAGATCACCGCCTGCACGTTCGAATACGGCACCGACACCGCCTACGGGCACACCCTCCCGTGTGTGCACCCGGATGCCGCGGAGCTCGGCGCCGGGCACGCCCCCGTCCGGGTGTCCGTGGCGCTGGCCGGGCTTTCCGCGAACGTCACCTACCACTGGCGCCTGACGGCCAGCAACGCGGCGGGCAGCGAAACGAGCGTCGATCACACGTTCATCGATGACACCGCGGGTGGCGCCTCGGGCGGGCCATGCCCGAACGAAGCGGTGCGCCAGCTGGACCGCTCCTCCGGCCTGCCGGACTGCCGTGCCTATGAACTCGTCACCCCGCCGCAGAAGAACGGGGCGCAGATCGGCGCCGCGTTCGGGTCGGGCAGCGGTTGGCCCGCTCGGATCGCTGCCAACGGCATGGACATGATCACGCACAGCACCCAGTGCTTCGACGCCAGCGAATCGTGCACTGGGGATCGGCTACGCCAGGGTGAGCCGTTTGAATTCGCGCGCACGAGCCAGGGGTGGGTGACCCACCCCCTCGCGCCATCGACCTCAGAATTCGCAGTCAACACGCTCTGGTCCGTCGACGCCAACGAACACGCCGCGCTGTTCAGTGTCCCGGTCCCGCCGGAAGGAGTAGACACCTTCTTTACTCGCAATTCCGACGGGGCATTGACCAGCGTCGGACCGCTCGGCGAAGGCCCCGAAGGCGCAGTCCCAGGGAGCGGCGCGAGCATCGTACACCTAAACCCAAGCGGACCCCCGATTGTGGCAAGCGCTGGATTCTCACACGTCCTTTTCAGCGGGGAACACCTTTGGTCGCTGGACGGCCAGCCCGAAGAAGCCCTGTCGCTGTATGAGTATGCCGGGCCGGGGGCGAGCGCTCCCATCGCGGTGGGGGTCACCGGCGCTCGCGGCAGTACGAGCCTGATCAGCGAATGCGGCACATACCCGGGTGATGGGCAGAACGGTAGTTCGCAGACGGATGAGTACGGGTCGCTGTCTTCCAGTGGCCGCACGGTGTACTTCGACGTAACGGGGCACGATGAACAAAGCGCATGCGCACCGGGCCAGTCCGCTCCGCCGGTCCGTGAGTTGTTCGCACGTGTCGATGGTGAACGTTCCGATGCCCACACGCTCGCGATCTCGGCAAGCACGCCCTCGACGTGTAAAGGCGCGGAATGCCAGACCTCGGCACCCGAGGATGCGGACTTCGCGGGCGCTTCCAGTGATGGCTCACGCGTGTTCTTCACGAGCACCCAGCAGCTGACCGACGAAGCCACCCAGGGCAGTGGCGAAGCCGGCCTAAAATGTAGCAAGACGGCGGCGCCCGGCGGCTGCAATCTGTATGAGTCGGTGTGTGCGGAGCCGTGCGGCTCGCCCGCCGAAGAACCCGCGGCCAAAGAACGCCAGCTGATCGACCTTTCCGCTGGTGCGAAGGAAACGGGTGGCCCGCGCGTGCAAGGGGTCCTCGCGATCTCTCCGGACGGCTCGCACGTCTACTTCGTCGCCCGCGGCGTACTCAGCGGCGAACAGGAAAACCAGAGCCACGAAAGGGCAACCGACGGGCAGAACAACCTTTACGTCTCCGCCGAGGGACATGCGCCCAAGTTCATTGCGACGCTCTCGCCAGCCGATGACAAACCGGAGCGCGGGCGGACAGTCAGTGAGTGGACAAGCGGCATTGAACTTGCCAATGTGACGCCCGACGGGCGCTTCCTCGTGTTTGTGAGCGATCGCGCGCTGACCCCGGATGACACGCGTCCGGAAGGCCCGGAGCAGATCTACCGCTATGACGCAGACACCGGCGGGCTTGTGCGTGTCTCGGTCGGTCGCCACGGCTACAACGACAACGGTAACGCCGGCAGCGCTGAAGCCGAACTCCCGTTCGCCCAGCTCGGGTGGGCGCTCGGGGTCGGCCCTGGGCGGGCTGGCCCGGCTGTGTCTGATGATGGCTCTGACGTGTTCTTCTTGAGCCCTGTCGCGCTGGCTCCCGGAGCGCTCAACGAAGTCAGGGTGGAAAACCACCTCGCCGAGAACCTGTTCGAGTTTCACGAAGGCGTCGTGTCGCTGCTCGCGACGAACGCGAGGTTCCTCGGATCCGACGGGTCGGGCTCTGACGCGTTCTTCGAAACCGGCGCACAGCTGACGCCGCAGGACACCGACACCCAGTACGACATCTACGACGCCCGTGTCTGTCGCGAAGCGGACCCGTGCCTCGCGCCGCCACCACCGCGTGGGGCCTGTTTGGAAGGTTCCTGCCAGACGCCGGCGGGGGCTGCGCCGACCCTTGCGCCGCCGTCGAGCTCGACCTTCAACGGTGCCGGAAACCTCGCGCCGCCACCCACCACCTCGCTCGTCAAACCGAAGGTCCTGACGAACGCGCAGAAGCTCGCCAGAGCCCTGAGGGTATGCCGCAGGAAACACGGCAAGAGGCGCAGGGCTTGCGAACGCGCGGCGCGTAAGGCGTTCGCTGCGAGCCACAGGGCAAACAGGTCGACCGGTGAATCGACGGTTGGCCAAAGACGGAGAAGCGTTAACCAGAGACGGAGGAGCAGCTGATGCGTCCAGCCATGACATCACGCCGTTCATGGGCGCACAGGCCCGCGATCAGGGCGTTCGTTCGCGAACCGCTACTGTGCCTGCGCCCTGGGTGGCGGGTTCCTCGGGTGCTTCTCGCTGTCGTCTCGGTGCTGCTGCTGGGCGTCGCGGCTTCACCCGCGGCGGCGTTGGCGGGGACCGGTGGGTTGACGATTCACACGGTCGCTCCGTTGCAGGGGTTTTCCCAGGCGAGGAATGTTGCGTGTGCGGCCTCGAACGGGAATGGCGCCTGTGAGACCTACCTGGTGACGGTCAGGAATGCAGGCAACAAGGTTCTCGAAGGCGCTCCGGTCGTGGTGCGCGATCATCTGCCGCCCGGGTTCTCGCTGGCGGGCGCAGGTTTCTTCTGGGGTGCGTCGGTCCCATTGCATGCGACGCA